>NZ_CP089985.1:755000-3155000 GCF_021390155.1 Pseudomonas sp. HN11 | reverse complement strand
GGCCTGTCGTTCGAGACGTCGCGCGATCTTCTGTTGTGACGCGAGGTTTTCGCTGTAACTCACTGATAGAGAAAGTAAGTTTCTACGGCCTATATACGCCAGAAAACCACTCAAGCCGAGCACGAACGCCAAGTACAGGGTGACACTTATCACCGTGGTGCGGGTGACCTCTTCATTGCGGGTGATGCGGAACTGCTGCTCCATCGCCACCGCGTCGTCGTATTCCTTGCGAATCTCGTCGGTGAGGCGCTTGCCACGACCAGCCTTGACCGCACCGCGATAGTCGCCGGCGGTGCGTTGCATATCAATCATCGACTGAGCGTATTTATTCCACTCGGCCTGCAGGGCTTCCAGACGCTTGAGGCGATCGACCTGTTGCGGGTTGTCCGCCACCAGACCCTGCAGGTTACGCAGGTCCGCAATGATGCGTGGCTTGGCCACTTCGTATGGGTCGAGGAAATGCTCGTCACCCGTGATCAGAAACCCGCGCATGCCGGTTTCCAGGTCAACCGTCAACTTGGAGGACTCATTGAGGTTATTGATCACCCGGTCGGTGTGTTCGACCCACTGGATCACCGACAACAGGTAGGTGATCAGGCAGACGAAAAACACCGCGCTGAGCACGCCCACACCCAGGGGCAATGCCACGTTTCGGCTCAGTAGGTTACGAAAGCTCTTTTCATCGACGGACGACGCAGGAGTCATGGGCATGCCTTGGCCAAAGGTGGAAAAACCGGGAGTTTGCCCCAAAGACCGTGCCGAGGCCATGTTTTAGCCTGCTTTTCACTGCGATTGACTCAATTTATTACACCGCTTTGACGCGCTTCAGGAACCCAGGTGGTGCGCCAAGTCACCCAATCAACGCGTCTTGGAACAGGGAGTCCGCGTAGATAAAGACGCAAACACTTTCTACGAGTAGGTGCCTGCCATGTCGAACACTGTCGCGTTGAACACGCGTATTCCCGCTTCCCCTACCTTTTCAGTTGTTGAGTCAACACAAACGCCAGAGAACACTCCTACCTCGACGTCTGAAGTCACCGACTCACCGCTCAGGACGAAATTGGGCCACAAACAGGATCTGAAAACGCTTGGCCAAAAGCTCAATCAGATCGCCACTCAACTCGGTAAGAGCGCTACCCCGACGCAAGTGGCCAGCGCGCTCACCGCCACACTGATGGACCTGCACCCGGATTCATCACATGAGACCACGGCCGGTGGGGGCATCTCGATCGCTGCGTTCATTCAAGGCATGGGATTGCCACCGCCGACTGACCACTTCTCCCTGACCGGGTTGGCCAAATCAGTGAACGACCGGTCGATGGAGCATCCTCTGGGGAATCTGGGCGGTGCCTTGTCCTGGCCCGTGCCATTGAATGCCGATGAACAGGAGCGTCTGCGCAATTTTGCGACGACGTCCAGTGAACCGCCTCTGGATGTCCCGCGCAACGGTGGTCTCTGGGCATTGTTAGAACGCCACCGCCCTGCATCCGCACACCGCTCCGACAGCCCCGCCAGCCTCCTGGATGCCCTGCTCGGCAGCCCACAGGCACAGTCCATAGGCCAAACCTTGCAGGAAAAAATGCAAGGCGTTGCCTCCACCAGCAGCGATACCGACTACTTGCTTGCCGCCCTGGCATTGCAACTGGACCCGGAATCCATCACGTCACCTCATCGCAATCGTGTTGCGGGGTTTGGCCTGGCAAACCCGCAGCACTTTGGCAAGCCCGCCTCGGCGGTGGTTGAGCGCCTGCGCCAACACTTGATCAGCCAGGGTAAGGTCAGCCCAGCGATGGCCGCAGCGGGCACACATCTTTTATTGGCCGGCAAGGCCCCGATGTTCCTGATTAAAGACATCCCTGACAACGTCACCTACGGCAGCCCGGCATGGCTGCATTTGGCGGTCGCGGCGGCGACCATTGAGGCCCAGACCCCGGGAAAGCTTGCCAACATGACCTTTGCCCAAGTCATGTTTGAAGCTAAGTCAGCCGGGTTGGCCGATTTGACGGTCACCGAAAACGCGCAGAAGGTCGCCCTGGTGGACTGGGGAGTAGCCAACGGGGTCATTCCCCCAAAAGATTTTTCCCTTTACACCTCCGAAGACCTGGCGACGTTGATCGACACGTTCAACCAACGAAATACGTCAATGATGGCGGCCTCGCAGGCTATGGACAAGGAGCTTCCTTCGCGCAGGGAAATGGCCCTGGCCGTTTTGAAAGAACGCTTCCCTGATAAAGAGGAACTGTTTGAGCAAAAGGTGATTTCAGTCATGACCTCGCACGTCACCCATGCCGAAGGCGGCAAAGGTGTGGGCTATGGTTATTTGCTCACCGGGCAGCACTCTATGCTCGACATCGCCATGATGGACTTGAAGCATCCCAACCTGGTTTTCCGGAGCAAAGACAGCCGCATCCCCGTAGAAGCGCTGAATGCCAACAATCAGTTCGGTGTTGCCGATGCGTTCAACAAGCAGTTTGCCGAAAGTATCCAAGACAAAAAAAACGCGGTCAGCACCACGATCAAGCACCTGATCAGCCAGTTGCCAGTGGAGGACCGCAATAACTTCGAGTACGGCGCGGTCAGCTTTTACCAGACCTCGTCCCGCACGTTGAGCACAGGGTTTACGGGGAGTACCCAGCACCCTCCTGAACAACCCCTGTTGGTCAGCATCAACCGCAACGGCATCACCACGGCGTATAAAATCGACTTCAGCAACGGCGTGATTGCGCAAATTCCCAACGTGCTAACGAAAGTTGGCGAAAATCGAGATGGCAGGATTGTGCGTGAAACCAAAGCGTTCAAGGCCTCTGACAGTGAGGCCTTCAAAGAACGTACAGAAGCGCAGCCTGAAGGGCTGATACCGAACACGTTCAGCTCGCCACGCACCCAGGCCATTGCCGATACCTTTGTGCAACATCTGGACCTCGACAACCCCCAGATAAAGACCCAAGCAAGCGGTATCACGACCGAAGACAGGCGTCAGGGACTGGCCACAAGCGCGGGTGAGTTTCTGTTGGACCTTATTCCTTTTCGTTCGGCCATCGTCAACTTTCAAAAGGGTCAATATGGCGAGGGGGCTTTCGACCTCGCGTTGGACGTCTTTGGTTTTCTCACCGCCGGTGCAGGCACTCTCGGAAAAGTCGCAAAGGCTGCCGGCTCTGCGGCTTCGGCGGTGAGCAAGGCTTTCAAGGTCGCGAAAGTGATCGGCGTCGCGGCAATAAGTGAACTCAGCCCACTCAATGGCCTGGGCGACCTGGCAATCGGTACGACTCGGTTGACCGGCAATGGCCTGAAATTTCTTGGCGCTCACGCGCTGCAAGGTGTCAACAAGTTGCGTGGCGCAAACGGCAGTTATGACCTGTTGAAAGCTGCCAATAAGGAGCATGGCCCCACCCTGATCGGTCGCTACAAGGTGGGGGAGCGAGAGATTGAAGGTGCTGCGGTGCTCAAGAATGATCGTTGGTATAAATACGATCATGTCACCAACACACCCTTTGGCCTGCCCATCGACGATTTCGTGCCGAAGGGAGCACCGTTGTTTCGTGCTCTCACTGCAGGCCCAACCGAACCTGAATTTTTGAAGCTTTTCCGAAACCTGACGCACGCACGCTCTCCGGCGAATCTTCCCGCCTTCAATCGCGGTTACCTGTCCGGGCAGCTTGAATCACTGCCCGATTATCAATCCGGCATGGGCAGCACCAAGCTCAGGCAGCTGGCTGAAGTGCCTAATCGGCCCCCGGAAGAACTCGGCATTCTGGCCAGGGAATTAAAGCGCGCTTACATCAGCGACGCCGACTACACGGTCGCGTTGCTTCGCCATGACGCGGTGGGACCGGGTGTATCAGTGGTCCCCAGTTCGCAAATGTCCTACAACGCACACGTAGATTTACCCTCTGTAGGCGAGTGTGCAGGTATGTCGTACGCCATGGCGCTCGCGCTGAGTCTCGGTACCGAAGATCAGTTTTTGAAAAACATGCTCAAGGCGGCCAACGACTCCAAGACCCCGGCTGCTGCAAAGTTCGTCACCGACTTGCGGGACCTACAAGACAATGTCAAAGAATTCGACGCTTTCCATTACGGCAAACCGGCCACGTTGGTGGGCTACGACGAGATCATCGACAAAATGCTCAGGTCTCCAAAGTCGACGACCATCAGGATCGGCACCCATGATCACGCAATGCTGGCCGGCACCCGCGTCACGAACGGTAAACCCGAGTGGTTCTTTTACGACCCCAACATGGGCTTGGTGAAGTTCACGAACCTCAAGTCAATGGAAGCCGCCATGGAAAGCCTATTGAACAGCGGTCCGACCGCAGCGTTGCGTAACACAGACAGGACGCTCACAGGCCATCGCGCCTACACGATCAGTGTATTTGATCCCAATGACGTCAATCGCCCAGGCATCGACCCTGACGCTGTGAAAAAGCTATCAAGCGTCGCAGTATAAGAAGCACCGGGACATTTATATCGCCTGAGGTCACAATACCGGCAACTTTTTGGAACTTGCCGGTATCACCTGGACTCACTGGTTGAGTTGCAGTCACCGCCAACAACTTCCGCACCTCTATTTTCAGGAATGTTCACTATGTCCTCTCCCGCCTCCATCATCCTTGTAGTCGAAGATGACGCCATCGTGCGCATGCTGATCGTCGACGTACTCGAAGAATTGGAGTTCCAGGTGCTTGAGGCTGCAGACGCCGAACAAGCGCTGCAGCAGGTGCAGGACACGGAACAGGTGATCGACCTGATGATGACCGATGTCGGCCTGCCGGACATGGACGGCAAGCAACTGGCGACCAAGGTGCGCGAACTTCGTCCTGCGCTCCCCATCCTGTTTGCTAGCGGCTACGCCGAGAATATCGACGTTCCTGCCGGCATGCAGGTGATTGCCAAGCCGTTCTCGATCGATCAATTACGCGATAAAGTCAAATCGATGCTTCCCCTCGCCTGACCCTTCTTTCGCCCTTCGCCGTTCAGTCAGGACGGTGATTCGCGCCGATTTGCACACGTCTGAAACAACCCAAGCCTTTCAACTCATTGTTCGCAGGGATTAACGTGACGTTCGGCAAATAAACCGGTTAACTCGACGGTTTCATCCCACGCCTTTAAAAAAGATCTCTGGAAGGATGCAACAACATGATTGGAAAACCGACGCGCCTGCTGTTGGCGAGCCTCTCGATACTCATGAGCACCGGCGCCTGGGCCGATTTTACGGCGACTCCGAGCGAAGCCAGGGCGATTGCAAAGGAAGCCTACCTGTACGGCTTTCCCGTGGTGCAGATGTACAAGACGCTCTACACCCAAGCCATTGACAAGGGCGGGGCAAACTTCAGGGCGCCGATCAACCATATCGGCAATGCCGCCCAAGTGTTCACCCCCAAGGACACCGCCTTCATCACGCCGAACTCAGACACACCGTATTCCTTCGTGTGGATGGACCTGCGCAGCGAGCCGCTGATTCTGACCTTGCCCAAGATCGAAGACGACCGTTACTACTCGGTGCAGTTGATCGACCTGTACACACAGAACTTCGCCTACCTGGGCACCCGCAGCACCGGCAACAACGGCGGTCACTACATGATCGCGGGACCGGACTGGAAAGGTCAGCAGCCGGTGAATGTGGATCGCGTGGTCTACAGCGAAAGCAATATTGCCTATGCCCTGTACCGCACGCAGCTGTTCGATGAAAAAGACTTGAGCAAGGTCAAACAGATCCAGAGCGGCTATAAAGTTCAGTCGCTGAGCAGCTATGTGAAGCAAGCCGCACCCACCAAGGCGCCGAAAATTGAATGGCCCAAGCCTATGGCGACCATGACCGAAGGGCCGCAGCTGTTTCGTTACCTGAACTTCATGCTGGCCTTCGCCGCACCCCAGGACAGCGAAAAAGACCTGCTGGCGCGCTTTGCCAAGATCGGTATCGCCCCAGGCGCGCCGTTCAAGGTCAAGGACTTGACCGCCGAACAACGCAAGGCCCTGGAAGACGGCATCTCTGACGCCCGCGCTGAATTTGCGGCGTTCAAGAAGGATAAGGTCGACTCCCACCAAGTCACCAGCGGCGACTTGTTCGGCAGCCGCGACCACCTGAAAAACAATTACCTGTACCGCTACGCCGGTGCCGACATGGGTATTTTCGGCAATTCCACCGATGAAGCCGCCTACCTGAGCTACTTCGTCGACAGTGAAGGCAAGCCAGCCAACGGCGCGCGCCACAGCTACACCGTGCACTTCGCCAAGGACCAACTGCCGCCCGCCGATGCGTTCTGGTCGCTGACCATGTACGACGCCAAGACCAAACTTCTGGTGCCTAACCACAAGAAACGCTACCTGATCAACTCACGGATGCTTTCCAGCCTCAAGCGCGACGCCGATGGCGGCTTGACCTTGGCCCTGCAGCACCACGAGCCACCGAAAGCCGAACAGAGCAACTGGTTGCCGGCCCCGCCGGGCCCATTCTATGCCGTACTGCGCATTTACCTGCCCAAGCCTGAGGTCGGTAATGGCCAATGGAAACTGCCACCGTTGACCCCGCTCAAGTAAGACCACGTGCCCGGCCAAGACCCGCACGATCTAGGTCCTGGCCCGGTACCGATGCCCTCTCCAGCGCAGGGCGTTACTCGCGTTTGAGCTTGACGTACGACTGGTGCAGGTCCGATGCCCAGCCATCGATCACAGCCTTCACATCATCGGCCTTCATCACCTGGGAGTCATTGGACAGTGGCTTGCCGGTGCCTTTGCGGACCACTTGGGCAAGCACCTTGCCACTGGCGCCATCAAGGAACTGCGCCTCGGTGCCCAGGGTGGTTTCCTGATCACGGATGCCGGTGCCGGTGCTGACTGCGGCCATAACGAAAGCTACCGGAATGTATTCATAAGGCTTGAGGGATTCGGTCTTGCTGCTCACGGCCGTTATCGCTGCGCGCACCACGATCACACCAGGGCCAGGCGCACTGACCAGGGGCACGGTTTTTTCCAACTCACGCTTGAGGGCCTGATTGTAGTAGGCATTGATGCCGTTGAGGGTGCTGTCGGGGATTTTCGCGGTGGCTTGGGGTTTGGGGTAGAACTGGGTAGGTTCGACGTACACCGCGTGATAGCGACTGAGGTCCAGCTTGGGATCAACCCAGCGCATCACCTCGGCACCCGAGGGCGATTTGGCTTCCTTGAGCTGGCTGTAGTCCGAGAGAAACCCGGAATACTCGTCCGGTTGCGTGACCTTGCTGGCACAGCCTGCCATTGCGACTGACGCAACGCATAGCGTGCTGATCATTAGCCTTAGTTTCATCATTGAACTCCCTGGCAATCATCATCAGAACAGTGAGCTGTAGGTATAGCCAATCCTGGGGAATTAACCTCATTTACGCTGCCTGTTTGACAGACAACGGACGTTGACGGGGGCGGCTTCGCCACCCGGCGCGGGGCAAGCCCGCTCACTACAACCGACAGGTCAGGCGCGTTCGCGCGGAATCAGGCTCTGCAATTGCGAGGCGAGGAAGTTAGCGTCGAAACCAAAGGTATCCGGGTCTTTCAGCCCATTGGTCTTCTTCCACAGCCAATCGTTTTTATCCGCCGGTAGCACCAGCGAAACGCTGCCGTGCCGCGCGGCGGTCAACCCCATGACAGACACAGAGATAAACCCGCCCACCCCCATCACCTCCGGCACGAAATCCACCGCTTTGCCGGTGATCTGCACAGTGAGTTTATCGGTCTTGAATGTCGATGTTTCCACCGGCATGCCGGGGCCGCTGGCGATATGGGCCTCGCGATACACCTCCAGCAACCCCACGCGCTTCACCGGTTCGAGCCACTGCTCAATCTGGCCGAACACCTCATCGAGTTTTTGCGCCCAACGCGCCGACTGCACATCGAATTGCTGTTTTTTATGCGCTTCGCTGTCGGCGTAATGACGAAGCATCTCGCCCAGTTGCTGTACATCGTCCATTGCCAATCCCCTTGGGTGAGCCAGGTTGCGTACCACGAGCATGGCAGATGCAGCCCCTCGGCGTACGACTTAAAACTAAAACTGCACCGGTCATTTCGCGGCCAACTGCGTATGACTAATCCACGGGCGATGGGTAAGGTAAAGCGACTTTCCCTGTCAGGAGCATCGCATGCGCACCATCGGCCTTATCGGCGGCATGAGCTGGGAGTCCAGCGCCGAGTACTACCGCATCATCAACCAGACCGTGCGCGACCAGCTCGGCCCGCTGCGCTCAGCGAAACTGTTGATGTACAGCGTGGACTTCGGGCCGGTGGAACAGGCTCAACACGCCGGTCGCTGGGATGACACCGCGCTGATCCTGGAAGATGCCGCGCGCCGCCTGCAGGCTGGTGGCGCCGAGTGTGTAGTGCTGTGTACCAACACCATGCATTTGGTGGCACCGCGTATTGAAGCGGCGGTTTCGATTCCCTTCCTGCACATCGCCGATGCGGCGGGTGCGGCGGCTTTGGAAGCCGGCACGCTCACGGTCGGACTGCTCGGCACCGCGTTCACCATGGAACAGGACTTCCTCAAATCGCGCCTGGCGGCCCAGGGCTTGACCGTGCTGGTGCCCGAGGCGGATGAGCGCCAGGCCGTGCACCGGATCATCTATGAGGAATTGTGTGTCGGCGTGATCAGCGATGCATCACGCACGGTTTACCAAGGTGTGATCGAATCGCTGGCCGCACGCGGCGCCCAGGCAATCATCCTGGGGTGCACGGAAATCAGTCTGCTGATCAAACCCGAGCACAGCGACCTGCCGCTGCTGGACACCACCGAGCTGCACGCGCAGGCTGCGGTGGCGTTTGCCCTGGACTAAGCCGACTGGCGCAGGCGTGCCATGCTCACGGTGTCGACGAACTGGCCGTCACGCAGGGCGTAATCGCGCAACACGCCTTCGACCTCAAAGCCGAACTTGCGGTACAGCCGCTGTGCCGCTTCGTTATCGGCGTACACCGTGAGTTCCACCCGACGCAGGTTCATCCAGTTGTCGGCCACATCCAGCGCAGCTGTCAACAAACGCGAGCCAACCCCTTTGCCCTGCCACGCCGTCGCCACGCCCATGCCGAAGGAACCGACATGGGGTTCAGGTGTGTGCATTGTGTTTCATCCTTTGAAAAACAAGTGGCCGGCCAGTGTAGAGGCGATGTGAGCCAGATGGCTAGGGCGCTGGCGCGGTCGTCCACAACGCTGGCCAATCACCGTAACCGACCCCGGTGCAGCGCGGCATTCGGTGAAACTCGCTGAGCTGGAAGCGCTTGCCGTCAAACACCCAGGACGCCCCACCGCCACAGTCCCCGATCCCACGCTGCTTGTAGAAATAACTCAGGGTCCCGGACGATTCGTCATACCTGACCGAGCCTTGCAAGGCGGCGTCTTCCAGCGGCAGCGGCTGAAGATTCATCGGCGTTTCTGTGTAAGGCGCCTGGCGCTCACGGCTGCTGACGTCGAACTCACAGTTATAGGCCGCACAGTCATACCGCGTCACCGTCATTGCCTGTTGCGCCGTCAGGGCACCGACGTTTGCCTCGGGCTCCCCCTCTTCCGGCGTGACGGCCTGCAACGCAGCGGCCATCAGCCCCGCCTGCTCCTGGGCGGTCAACGGCGGTGCGGTGGTAAACCTGCGCAGCACCGGCGCCGGCACGCGTGGCGCAACCTCACTGGCCGCGCCCTTGCCGGGTCGGGCGAGTGCCGTCACGTTGTCCACGCGCCCCTGCACGGCGTCCATCAACAGCAACGAAGCACTCAAGCCGCTGAGCGATACATGGGCCGTCTCGTCGCCCGGCAACTGCAAGCGCTGGCCATTGCGCAAACGCTGCAACCAGCGCCGCGCGGCCGCATCCTCAATCACCCCGAAGGACTGCACCTCGGGGTCGTCACCCTGGTCGTCCAGCTCAACGTGCAAATCCTGCGTCAGTTCCAGGCCCAGCGGCTTGCCATCCAGCAGCAACGTGGACAGGTCCACGTCCTGGCCCCGATGATCAAAACGCAGGCGCAGATACCCTTGAGGACCGGCCTGGTGCCAGAGGTGCAAGGTCAGCGAGCTGTAATCCTCTTCATCCATGCCGCTGGGCGCACTGAGGGCGTGGCAATTGCGCAGGTTGTCGCAACCGATGACCCACTGTTTGATCTCTCGCAGCAGCGGCACGGTTTCGGAAGGCGGTTGAGCGAAGACTGGGGCGGTGGCGCTTGAGAATAACAAGGCCAGGAGAACGGGGCGCAGCATGGGGACTCTCCGTGTCGAAAAGGCGCGGATTGTCCCATATTCGGGGTTTTACGTCAGCGGCGGGTTGCCACGCGCCACACGCGCGCAACATCTGCCGCCCGCTCCAGTAATAAACGCGGCGCCTCACTGCACGCTTGCTCCAGGCTCATCGGCCCGGAAGGCAAGGCGAACGCGGCATCCACACCGTGGGCGTACATCTGTTCGTAGCCATCGCCCAATGTGCCGGCAAGCACGATCACTGGCACATTGTGTTGCTGGGCAATACGCGCCACGCCGAATGGGGTTTTACCGCGCAGGGTCTGGGCGTCGAAGCGGCCTTCGCCGGTGATCACCAGATCGGCGCCGCTTACCGCTTCGTCCAGGCCGACCAGTTCGGCCACCACTTCCACACCGGCGCGGAACTGCGCGCCCAGGAAGGCCTTGGCGGCGAAACCCAGGCCGCCGGCAGCGCCGCTGCCAGGCTCGTCGCGTACATCGTTGGGCAGCACCTTGCCACAGTGGTCGGCAAAGTGGCCGAGGGCGGCGTCCAACTGTTGGACTTGCTCGGGGTTGGCGCCTTTTTGCGGGCCGAATATCGCCGAGGCACCGTGTGGGCCACACAGGGGATTGTTGACGTCAGCGGCGATTTCAAAACGCACTTGCGACAAGCGTGGGTCCAGGTTTTCAAGACTGATGTGTGCCAGGCGGGCCAAGGCCAGGCCACCAGGCAGCAGCGCTTGGCCTTCGGCATCGAACAGTTGCACGCCGAGCGCTTGCATCGCACCCGCGCCACCGTCGTTGGTGGCACTGCCGCCAATCGCCAGGATGACGCGCTGGGCGCCGGCATCCAGGGCCGCGTGGATCAGTTCACCGGTGCCATAGGTGGTGGTGTTGCAGGCGTCGCGTTGCTCTGGCGGCACCAGCTGCAAGCCACTGGCCTCGGCCATTTCGATGATTGCGGTGTGGCTGTCGGCCAACCAGCCCCAATGCGCGTCAACCGCTGTGCCAAGCGGGCCACGTACGGTTTGATGGCGCCACTGGCCATCGCACGCCGCCAGGATCGAATCCACCGTGCCCTCACCACCATCCGCCATGGGGCACTGGATCAACTGGGCATCCGGCCAGACCTGGGCCAACCCGGCCGCAATAGCCTGGGCGACACCTTCGGCACTCAGGCTGTCCTTGAACGAGTCGGGGGCGATGACGATTTTCATGGGCTTTCTCCGGTTTTTATAACGCCCATGCTGCCAGTTGGCATGGCTACTGACGCCAGTCAGATGCACAAGTGCGGACGCACTTTGTTGTTCATTCCGACAAAGCCTGGGGCAACAGCTGTACGCCGAGGTAGAGGGCGAGCATGCCGTCCAGGGTCAGAGGGTCGACGCCACTGAGGTCGGCAATACGCTCCATGCGGTAACGCAGGCTGTTGCGATGAATACCCAGCGCATCGGCACAGGCCTGGCTTTGCCCGTCGTGTTCGCACCAGCTGCGCAGCGTGGCCTGCAGTTGTCCATTGCCGTCCTTGGCCAGCACTTTGCGCAGAGGGTTGAGCAGTTCGTCGAGCGCATCGTCATTGCGATGGCGCCAGAGCATGACGGGCAAGCGATAACGGTTGAGGGTCAGCAGGCGCGACTGCGGCAACACATCACGACCATAGGCAAGCAGATCACCTACGCGCCGATAGCAGCGGCGCAGCCCCGCCAGGCCGTCCGCTTGCCCACCCACGGCGACCCGCAGGATGTTCCAGCCGTGGCCCTCGAGCTTTTCCAGCAAGCGCGGGTTGTCGACCTGCACCGACGCCGGCCTGCACCACAACAATGAGTATTGCGCCGAACTGACACACCAGCTGTCCGGATAACGCGAGGTCAACCAGGCACTCAAGGCTTGCGCCGATTGCCCCGCGCCCAGTTCAAACAGGTAGGGCGTGCGCGGCAGCTGCGGCTTGAGTCCCATTTGCTGGGCTTCGTCCACCAGGCGCGGGGAACCACCGGTTTCAGCCAGCAACAGGGCCAGCAGATCGTCACAGCGCTGGCGCCGCCATTGTTGCTCGGCCTGCTGGTGGCGATGGCTGACCAGCATTTCGGCAGTCATTCGCACCAGTTCGGCGTAGGTGCGCAGGCCCTCCGGTTCGCCGGTGATACCGAGAACGCCGATCAGACGACCGTCATGCAGCAATGGCAGGTTGATGCCCGGCTGCACGCCCTTGAGGTGCTTGGCGGTCTGCCCGTCGATTTCCACCACGCGGCCATTGGCAAGCACCAGTTGCGCGCCTTCGTGGCGGGTATTGATACGCTCAGGCTCACCGCTGCCGAGGATCAGGCCCTGGCTGTCCATGACGTTGACGTTGTAGGGCAGAATCGCCATGGTGCGATCAACGATATTCTGCGCCAGGTCATGATCCAGCTCGAACATGGGCTAAATTCCTTGGAAAGCGGGGTTGTTCATAGGCACAGCGCAAAGCCGGGTTCGCTGTGCGCGAGCACAAAGACAGCGGCCTGCCAGGTGGCCGAGACTCAGTGGGCGATCAACGTTACCCTCGCATCGCGAAAAATCATAATAAAGAGAGACCGCCATGTCACAGAGCGCCGCAGCCACACTGGCCACCGATGACGATAAAAACGCCATCTACAAGCGCATCACCCTGCGCCTGATCCCCTTCATTTTCATCTGCTATCTGTTCAATTACCTTGACCGGGTAAACGTCGGCTTTGCCAAGCTGCAGATGCTCGATGCGTTGAAATTCAGCGAAACCGTGTACGGCCTCGGCGCCGGGATTTTCTTCATTGGCTACGTACTGTGTGGCGTACCGAGCAACCTGGCGTTGACCAGATTCGGTCCGCGGCGCTGGATTGCTTTAATGATGATCGTCTGGGGCACGCTGTCCACCTGCCTATTGTTCGTCACTACGCCGACGCACTTCTACACGTTGCGCCTGTTTACTGGTGCCGCTGAGGCGGGCTTCTTCCCCGGTGTGGTGCTGTACCTTTCGCAGTGGTTCCCGACCTTCCGCCGTGGGCGGATCATGGCGCTGTTCATGTCGGCCATTCCGGTCTCCGGCCTACTTGGCAGCCCGTTCTCCGGCTGGATCCTCAACCACTTCGCTGCCGGCCAGGGTGGCCTGGCAGGCTGGCAGTGGATGTTCCTGCTGCAAGGCATCCCGACCGTGATCCTGGGCGCCCTCGCCTACTTCCTGCTCAGCGACAGTTTCGCCAACGCCAAGTGGCTCAAGCCCCACGAACGCGCAGCGCTGGAAGCCGACCAGGCGACTGACCTGGCCAACAAGCCGAAGACCACCAGCGACTCCCTCGTCGAAGTGTTCAAGAACCCGGCGATCTGGGCGTTCGGTCTGATCTACTTCTGTATCCAAAGCGGCGTGTACGCCATCAACTTCTGGCTGCCGTCGATCATCAAGAACCTGGGGTTCAGCGATAATCTGGTGATCGGCTGGCTCAGTGCAATCCCCTACCTGTTGGCGGCGGTGTTCATGCTGCTGGTGGGCCACTCCGCCGACTTGCGCAAGGAGCGTCGCTGGCACTTGGTGGTGCCGATGCTGATGGGCGCGATCGGCCTGGTAATCGCGGTGAACTTCGCCACCACGCCGGCGATTGCGATCCTTGGCCTGACCATCGCCACCATGGGCGCCCTCACCGGCCTGCCAATGTTCTGGCCGGTGCCCACCGCCATGCTCAGCGCGGGCGCAGCGGCGGGTGGCCTGGCGTTGATCAACTCCATGGGCCAGATGGCCGGCTTCCTCAGCCCGTATATCGTGGGTTTTGTGAAGGATGCCACCGGGTCCACGGATGTGGCGCTGTACCTGCTGGCCGCGGTGATTGTGGCAGGCAGTGTATTAGCATTGCGGATGACGCGTACCCTTAAGGGCTAAGCGGCCTGCGTCAATAAGTGACTTTCGAATCGGGTGCTATGGGTTTTCCCTCCAGCACTCGCTTCTGGTCATCCGTCAGAGTTCTTTTTTCGGTGGGCTGCCGGCCTTGAATCGTGCCGATAATCGACTCGATGAGGGCGTTGGCCGTCGGGAACGGTGTGGGGTGATTCACTGTTGACATGGGCTCTCTCCAGAAAATGATCGTGGAGGGCCGCTCGGCTCGAGCAGCCCTCATGGGCTATGTGGTCTGCCGGAAGATTTCGTTCAATCACCTTTCTTAATAGGCTACAGCTTACCGCCGCCGTCGATATCGATCACAGCACCGGTCATAAACCCATTCTCCATCGCCAACACATAGACCTGCGCTACTTCTTCAGCCTGCCCCACTCGCCCTACCGGTACCCCCTCTCCCACCTTGGCGAACATCGCCAGACGTTGTTCTTCAGGCAACCCCGCATACGCTGGCGTATCAATCACGCCTGGGCTGATCACATTGACCCGACGCGGGGCCAGTTCTTTGGCCAACTGTTTGCCCAGAGCTTCGGTCGCCGCGTTGATCCCAGTCTTGATGAACTGGCCCGGCGCCAATTTACGCCCCAATTGCCCAGAGGTCAGGCTGATGCTGCCGTGCTTATCCAGGAATGGCAGCGCCAGTTGGATCGCCCGTAACGAGCCCCAGAGTTTTACGTTGAAGTTGTCCTGGGCCTCGACCAGGTCCGTCTCGATCAGCGTCTTGGCGCGCACGTTCGGCCCCGAGGTGTAAACCAGATGATCGAAGCGCCCCACCGTTTCGAACAAACGTTGCAGGGAAGCCGCATCGGTAACGTCCACCGGTTCGCTGCGCAAGCCATTTTCGACGCCGGACACCACACGCCGCCCGGCCAACACCACCTGCGCCCCCCGCGCAGCGGCGGCCTTGGCCACGGCTGCGCCGATTCCGCTGCTGCCGCCAATCACGATGACGGTTTTGCCGTTGAGGGAAGAAGTCATGGGAAATTCCTGATTGAGAAAGTGAGGGTTCATCTTCCCAGCTTGGCAATCGACGAAAAATCCCGGTAAAACGACAAGATCTTTAAAGGATTTTTACAAATGAGCTCGACCCTCGACCTTGAAGTCTTCGTGCGCACCGCCGACACCGGCAGCCTGTCTGCCGCTGCCCGCGGCCTCGGCTTGACCCCGGCCGCCGCCAGCATCGCCCTCAAGCGCCTGGAAACCCGCCTGGGCATTCGCCTGCTTGCGCGCTCGACCCGCAGCATGCGCTTGACCGAAGAAGGTCGGCGCTACCTGGAGAGCGTGCGCGTCGCACTGGAAGCGTTGTCCGAGGGCGAGCAGGCGATCAAGCAGCAGGGTCAGAGCCTCAGTGGCCTGCTGCAACTGGCGGCGCCCTCGGACTTCGGGCGCAACGTACTGCTGGGCTGGCTGGATGAGTTCAAGCTCGAACACCCGAATATCCGCCTGCAATTGCTGCTCAACGACAGCAATGCCGACCTGTTCCGCGACACCGTGGACATTGCCCTGCGCTTTGGCGTCCCCCGGGACTCCAGCCTGGTGGCGCTGCCGGTGGTGCCCGACCACCACCGCATCCCCTGCGCCAGCCCGGATTACCTGGCGCGCCACGGCATGCCACGGGCTCCAGCCGACCTGGCGCAACACAACGCGTTGCGCTACATGCGTCGGGGCCGTGCCAACAACACCTGGTATTTCCGTCAGGGCGCGGTGTTGCAGGAGGTCGAAGTGTCGGGGGACTACTTGAGCGATGACGGCGAAATCGTGCGACGCTGGGCATTGGCCGGTCACGGCATCGCCTACAAGGCCAACCTGGATATTGCCCAGGACATCAAGGCCGGCCGGCTGGTGCCGTTGCTGCCTGACTGGCAAGGCGAACCGACGCCGTTCAACCTGATGTGCCCGCACCGACTGCAGGTATCGGAACGGGTGAAGGTGCTGCACCGTTTCCTGCAGCAGCGTTGTCAGGTGCTGCTGAGTCCTTGAAGAAACGCGTGCAGGGCTTGTCCCAGAGCCTCCGAGTCTGGTATTGCATGGGGCACGTTTCCCCGTCTTGAGGAGTTATCCATGATTTACCGCACATTGGGCCAGTCCGGGTTGAAGGTCAGCGCCTTGACCCTGGGCACCATGATGTTTGGCGAACAGACCAACACCGAGGACTCGCTGCGTATCATCGACAAAGCCTGGGACCAGGGCATCAATTTTATCGACACGGCGGACGTCTACACCGGTGGTCGCTCCGAGGAAATCGTCGGCGAAGCCATCGTGCGCAATCGCCAGGATTGGGTGGTGGCGTCCAAGGTCGGCATCGGCCCGGTGGACGGTTTACCCAACCGCAGCGGCTTGAGCCGCAAGCGCATTTTCAATGCGCTGGATGCCAGCCTGGCACGCCTCGACACTGACTACCTGGACATCTACTACCTGCACCGCGAAGACCACAACACGCCGCTTGAAGTGACGGTGTCGGCGATTGGCGACCTGATCCGCCAGGGCAAGATCCGTTACTGGGGTTTGTCCAACTATCGCGGTTGGCGCATAGCCGAGGTGATTCGCGTCGCCGAGCGCCTGGGCGTCGACAAACCGGTGATCAGCCAGCCGTTGTACAACATCGTCAACCGCCAGGCCGAAGTGGAGCAGATTACCGCGGCAGCAGCCTACGGCCTGGGTGTGGTGCCTTACAGTCCACTGGCCCGCGGCGTGCTCAGCGGTAAGTACGCCCCGGACGTTACCCCCGAGGCCGGCAGCCGTGCAGCGCGCCAGGACAAACGCATCCTGGAAACCGAATGGCGCGTGGAATCGCTGCGCATCGCTCAACAGATTCAGCAGTACACCCAAGGACGTGGTGTGGGGATTGTCGAGTTTGCGATTGCCTGGGTACTGAACAATTCGGCGGTCAGTTCGGCGATTGTCGGGCCACGCACCGAGGCGCAGTGGGATGCCTATATCGGCGCGCTGGAGGTAAAGATCACCGCAGAGGATGAGGCGTTCATCGATTCGTTGGTGGTGCCGGGACATTCATCCACGCCAGGGTTCAATGACGTGGGGCACTTCGTCTCCGGTCGCATCCCCCGCGCATAACCGCCAACCCTGCAGGAGCGCGCTTGCTCGCTTCTACAGGCAGCGGCGAGAAATTTTTCTGAAAATGCCCCAGAACAGTGCCCCCCTCTGCCTTCAAAAGCACCATAATCCCCCTCTTTTGTACCTATGGCTTTTCGTGAGGACAGTGTGTCTAAAGGTGTTGTTTCATCGGTCTTGGCCTCGGTGCTGTTCGCGGTGATGTATTACTTCACATCATTGCTCACGCCCCTGAGCGGCCTGGAAATTTTCGGCTGGCGCATGTTGCTCACCGTGCCCTGCATGACCGTCTTCATGGTCGTCAGTGGCGAATGGCGACGGGGGTGGGAGTTGCTGTGCAGGCTGGCCGACCGGCCTGGGTTGATCGGCGGGGTGCTGGTGTCTTCCGCTCTGCTGGGCGTGCAATTGTGGTTGTTCATGTGGGCGCCGCTGAATGGGCGCAGCCTGGATGTATCGGTGGGATACTTCCTGCTGCCGCTGACCATGGTTCTGACTGGACGCCTGGTGTACGGCGAGCAGCTGTCGCGTTTGCAACAGATTGCCGTGGTATTTGCCGCCCTTGGCGTACTGAACGAGCTGTATCAAGCCGGCGGGTTTTCCTGGGCGACGCTGGTGGTGATCATCGGCTACCCGGTTTATTTCGTCGTGCGCAAGCACCTCAAGACCGACCATTTGGGCGGGCTGTGGCTGGACATGGCGCTGATGCTGCCGGTGGCCTGGTGGTTCGTGCAGAGTGGCGAGCAAGGTTTTGCAGTGATGGACAGCCACCCGAAACTGTACGCATTGATTCCGATGTTAGGCCTGATCAGTGCTTCCGCGCTGGTGAGCTACATTCTTGCCAGCCGGATGTTGGCGTTCAGCTTGTTCGGATTGCTCAGCTATGTTGAGCCGGTCCTGTTGCTGGGCGTGGCGTTGATCCTCGGCGAGGGTATCAAAGGCGGCGAATGGCTGACCTACATCTCGATCTGGATAGCGGTGACGGTGCTGGTGTTTGAGGGGGGCAAACACTTGGTGCGTCAACGCAAAGCCTGAGGCGCAGGCACTAAAAAGCCCGGCAGGATTCACCCTCGCCGGGCTTTTTTACGCTTAGTCGGCAGTCAATACACCACGCCGTACCTGGTCGCGCTCAATCGACTCGAACAATGCCTTGAAGTTGCCCTCGCCAAACCCATCATCGCCTTTGCGCTGAATGAATTCGAAGAACACCGGGCCCATGAGGGTTTCCGAGAAGATCTGCAGCAGCAGGCGCTTATCGCCTTCCACGGAAGAGCCGTCCAGCAAAATACCGCGGGCTTGCAGTTGATCCACCGGTTCGCCGTGGTTCGGCAGGCGGCCTTCAAGCATTTCGTAGTAAGTGTCCGGCGGCGCCGTCATGAAGCGCATGCCGATCTTCTTCAGCGCGTCCCAGGTCTTGACCAAGTCGTCGGTAAGAAACGCCACATGCTGGATGCCTTCGCCGTTGAACTGCATCAGGAACTCTTCGATCTGCCCTGCGCCCTTGGACGACTCTTCGTTCAGCGGGATCCGGATCATGCCGTCCGGCGCACTCATGGCCTTGGAGGTCAGGCCGGTGTACTCGCCCTTGATGTCGAAGTAGCGCGCTTCACGGAAGTTGAACAGTTTTTCGTAGAAGTTGGCCCAGTAGACCATGCGGCCGCGGTAAACGTTGTGGGTCAGGTGATCGATGACTTTAAGGCCCGCACCGACCGGGTTGCGCTCTACGCCTTCGAGGTACACAAAGTCGATATCATAGATCGAGCTGCCTTCGCCGAAACGGTCGATCAGATACAGCGGCGCACCGCCGATGCCCTTAATGGCTGGCAAGTTCAGCTCCATCGGACCGGTTTCGATATGGATGGGCTGGGCGCCCAGCTCCAGGGCGCGATTGTAGGCCTTTTGCGAGTCCTTGACGCGGAACGCCATGCCGCACACCGACGGGCCGTGCTCGGCCGCAAAGTAGGAAGCGATGCTGTTGGGCTCGTTGTTGAGGATCAGGTTGATCTCGCCCTGGCGGTACAGGTGCACATTCTTGGAACGGTGGGTCGCCACTTTGGTGAAGCCCATGATCTCGAAGATCGGCTCCAGGGTGCCCGGCGTCGGCGACGCGAACTCGATGAATTCAAAGCCCATCAGGCCCATTGGGTTTTCGTGTAGATCTGCCATGGTGGCACCTCATCATTCTTGTCATAAATACAGCATTAATTGCGAGCAAGGATGAGGTTGCTGGGTGGCGCACAGGAAAGGCCTCGCACACTGCGGGCGAGGAAGTCACCAAAGATGAGGGGGGAGCCGAGTAGCTTCATGGGGTCATCAGTCTCTGACGGCTTAGGCTTGCGTGAGCGCAAGTCCATATTCTTGTATGCGTAAATCGATTCTACACAGCGTAACAGTATTTGTCCGTACTCTTATCAAATCCTCATTTCCCTTGCACGTGCAAGGGGTTTGTTGCACAGGTAGATGCCCAGTCAGCATGGACCTGGCCAAAATGGCCGGGTACCGCGAGCTTATTTGGGCCGAGCCATCTATCATCGACTGACTCTGATCCTTGCAACAGGCCGTTCACTTCATGCCCCTGACCGTCAACGGCCCGCGAAAACGCGCCACTCGTTACTTGTTCACTTCGCTCAGCGCACTGCTGCCAATTGCACTCGGGGTGGTCATTTTGCACTGGCAGGCCGAACGCACCTTGCAACAAAGCACGGCCCAGACCGCCCAAGAGGCGGTGCGCCAGTTCGACTTGATGCTCGACAACACAGCCCTCGCCGCCCAGGCCTTGCTCCCCCTGGCGGGACAGCCCTGCGATAACGGCGCGCAGCTCGCCTTGCGCGAACAAGTCACACGCCGGCCGTTTGTACGCGCAACCACGTTGTCCTGGCAAAAAAACATCTACTGCAGTTCGTTGTTCGGCGGCAGCTACGAGTCGCCAGTCAACCCGGACGACTATGTGGATGGCCGGTTATGGCTGATGAATGGCAACCCGGTAACGCCCAATACTGCCTTGCTGGTCTACCGATTGGTGGACGGTGACAAGGCCGCGTTTGCGTCCATCGATGGCTACCACCTGACCAACGCCCTGCGCCTGATCAGCCGTTACACCCATCTGGTACTGAAAGTAGGCCCGAATTGGTTGGGGGCTGATGGAAAAGTGCACGACTCCGCCGTGCCGGTGTTTGCGGTGGCTCATCACCAATTGGCGTCTGAACGTTATCACTACAGCGTTGACGCTGGCATGCCATCCGGCGAAGTGTGGCGCTACATGCTGGCCCGCTACCCGGCGCTGTTCAGCCTGGTGGTGTTCTTTGGCGTGTTGGCAGGCGTGCTGGCGCATTGGCTGCAACAGCGCTCGTCGGCACCAACCCATGAACTGCGACGGGCACTGGAGGCTAACGAATTCATCCCGTATTTCCAGCCAGTGGTACGGGGTGACACCCGTGAGTGGGCGGGATGCGAGGTGCTGATGCGCTGGCAGCACCCAAAAGAAGGCTTGGTGCGCCCCGATTTGTTTATCCCACTGGCCGAGCATTCAGGGCTGATCGTACCGATGACACGTGCCCTGCTACGCCAGACCGCCGTGCAATTGTCGCCCCATGCGGCGTGCTTCAGACCTGGATTCCATATCGGGGTGAATATCACTGCGCGCCATTGCCAGGACCTGGCATTGGTGGATGACTGCCGTGAGTTCCTCGCTGCTTTTCCCGTGGGTCAAGTGACCCTGGTGCTGGAGTTGACTGAGCGCGAGTTGATCGTGCCCACCGATATCACGCGCCGGCTGTTCGACGCTCTGCATCAACTGGGGGTGATGATCGCCATTGATGACTTTGGTACCGGCCACTCCAGCCTGGGCTACTTGCGCAACTTCAATGTGGACTACCTGAAAATCGATCAAAGTTTTGTCGCCATGATCGGTGCCGATGCACTATCACGGCATATTCTCGACAGCATCATAGAACTGTCCGGCAAACTCGATTTGGGCATCGTTGCAGAAGGTGTGGAAACGACCGAACAGTGTGATTACCTGGCCGCTCAAGGCGTGGACTTCCTGCAGGGCTACCTGTTCGGAAAGCCGTTGCCCTGCGATGAATTTATTAAATCACTGGACAGCCATTGAATAGCTATGCACTACCTGCGCTGAAATAATTTTGTTTAGACAAAAGACATGATTTACTCGTAGCCATTTAACTACTACAATTTTTCCTGCCTGTGCAGAACTCGCGAGACGGCTTTTTCGAGTCGCCTTAAAGCGCTTGGCTTATAGCTTTGTCTGCCGTTGATATCAGCCAAATACACTATTGGAGTACAGATTTTGTCCAGACTCGCCGAATTTCGCGCAGCAGAAAAAGCCCTTCAAGAGCAGCTTGCCCAGCTGGAATCCTTGAAGAACGATGCCGGCCTGAAAAAAGAAATCGAATTCGAAGAAAAGCTTCAAGCCCTGATGAAGTCCTATGGCAAAGGCCTGCGCGACATCATTTCCATCCTTGATCCAAACCCGGGCAAGTCCAGTGCTGCCGCCGCTAACGCACCAAAACAGCGCCGCGCTCGTGTGGTCAAGGTCTACCACAACCCGCACACCGGCGAGCTGATCGAAACCAAGGGCGGCAACCACCGCGGTCTCAAGGCATGGAAAGAACAGTACGGCGCCGCTACTGTGGATTCCTGGCTTCGCGGCTGATCGCACAGCACTAACAAAGAGCCCCGCTTATGCGGGGCTTTTTTTATTCAACGGTTCGAAACCGAACTTAAAGAGCATTTCATAATGTTCAGAATCGTCCGATATTACACACTTAAAGTTTGAGGCTATCACGCACCGAACTGACTTCGTCTTTGCTTGCTTCGTAAGCGTCAGCCTGCCCCGCGTATGAAAAAACATAGGCCTTGTCGGCATCAACCGCGCCCACCAATGTTTGCGAAAGCACGTGACGCCCGTTTTCGGTTATCACACAAGTAGTTTCCAGTGCATCAAGACGGCTCAATGTTGTAGCGTGCATCTTGCTGCACACACTTTGATAACCACCCTGGGCAAAATCTTTCTGAATGGACTTGCGCATTTCCAGCAGTACGCCTTGAAGATTAACCTTATGCCCTGATTCAATCGGGGTGCCGGTCAACTCCATCACCATCAAGGTCGTGCCATTTTCATCATTCTTGATTGCACGCTGACGCGAAACAGCCTGGGGTTTGGCAGGTGCTTCGCCATCCGGGACAACCTCTTCGACCTGCCAGCCACTGGGCCAGTGAATTTCGGGGTCGGCCGCCAGTACGAAAGGACTGCCCACCAGCAAACACACAGCACTCAACAGCGGTTTATGAAATGCGATCATTGCGAAAAATACCCAAGGTTCAAGCGCCAAAGTTTGAGCCCCGGCGGCCATGTGTCGCAAGGCCTGCATGGGCTTTTTCATTTGGCGCCTGGGGCGAGCCTTGCGTATCATGGACCGGCTGCACGGATGCCCGCCGCAAGCCAAGGAACCGCTCACATTTCAGAGCCGCGTTTGCCCCATTTTTTCTGGAGGGCCCATGAGCCTGCACGAACTGAACACTTTCCCGGGCGTCACTGCCCAACCGGACACCGCCACCACGAACTTCGTGTTCAACCACACCATGCTGCGGGTCAAGGACATCACCAAGTCGCTGGACTTCTACACCCGCGTCCTGGGTTTCTCCCTGGTTGAAAAACGTGACTTCCCGGAAGCCGAATTCAGCCTGTACTTCCTGGCCCTGGTGGATAAGTCCCAGATCCCGGCCGACGCCGCCGAACGCACCCAGTGGATGAAGTCGATCCCAGGCATCCTGGAACTGACCCACAACCACGGCACCGAAAACGACGCCGACTTCGCTTACCACAATGGCAACACCGACCCACGCGGCTTCGGCCATATCTGCATCTCTGTGCCGGATATCGTCGCTGCCTGCGAGCGTTTCGAAGCCCTGGGCTGCGACTTCCAGAAGCGCCTGACCGATGGCCGCATGAAGAGCCTGGCCTTCATCAAGGATCCGGACGCGTACTGGGTCGAGATTATCCAGCCCGCACCGCTGTAACGAAAAAACCCCATGATCGCCCATGGGGTTTTTCATTTCCGGCTCAGGATTTACGCCGGAGCGGAAGTCCGGATCAAGTGATCGAAAGCACTCAGGGAAGCCTTGGCACCCTCGCCCACCGCAATCACGATCTGCTTGTACGGCACCGTCGTCACGTCACCGGCGGCGAACACACCCGGCAGTGAAGTCTCACCCCGCGCATCGACGATGATCTCGCCGCGCGGCGTCAGTTCTACGGTACCTTTGAGCCAGTCGGTGTTGGGCAGCAAGCCGATCTGTACAAAGATCCCTTCCAGGTCGATGGTCTTGAACTCGCCGCTGTCACGATCCTTGTACGCCAGGCCGGTGACTTTCTGGCTATCGCCTTTCACTTCACTGGTCAACGCACTGGTGATCACATCAACGTTCGGCAGGCTGTAGAGCTTGCGCTGCAGCACGGCGTCGGCGCGCAACTTGCTGTCGAACTCAAGCAAGGTCACATGGCTGACGATACCGGCCAGGTCGATGGCCGCTTCAACGCCAGAGTTGCCGCCGCCGATCACCGCCACACGCTTGCCTTTGAACAACGGGCCGTCGCAGTGCGGGCAGAAGCACACGCCCTTGGCCTTGTATTCCTGCTCGCCCGGTACACCCATTTCTCTCCAACGGGCGCCAGTGGCCAGGATCACGGTCTTGGACTTGAGGGTCGCACCACTTTCAAAACGGATTTCGTGCAAGTCGCCGGCGTTTTTCGCTGGGACCAGGCTGCTGGCACGCTGCAGGTTCATGATGTCTACGTCGTACTGACGTACGTGGGCTTCCAGGGCGCTGGCCAGTTTCGGACCTTCGGTTTCCTGTACCGAGATAAAGTTCTCGATCGACATGGTGTCCAGCACTTGCCCGCCGAAACGCTCGGCAGCGACGCCGGTACGAATACCTTTACGTGCCGCATAGATCGCCGCCGCCGAACCGGCTGGGCCACCGCCGACAACGAGCACGTCAAAGGCGTCTTTGGCGCTGATTTTCTCGGCGGCTTTTTCAATGCCGCTGGTGTCGAGCTTGGCGAGAATCTCTTCCAGGCCCATGCGGCCCTGGCCGAAGTTCACTCCGTTGAGGTACACGCTGGGCACCGCCATGATCTGGCGCTCGTCGACTTCAGCCTGAAACAGCGCGCCGTCGATGGCAACGTGGCGGATGTTTGGGTTGAGCACGGCCATCAGGTTCAGCGCCTGGACCACGTCCGGGCAGTTCTGGCAGGACAGAGAGAAGTAAGTCTCGAAGCTGAACTCGCCTTTAAGGGCGCGGATCTGTTCAATCACTTCGACACTGGCCTTCGACGGGTGGCCACCGACTTGCAGCAGGGCCAGCACCAGCGAAGTGAATTCATGGCCCATGGGGATGCCGGCAAAACGCAGGCTGATCTCGGCACCCGGGCGGTTGATGGAGAAAGATGGCTTGCGCGCATCATCGCCATCGGTTTTCAGGGTAATCAGCGTCGTGAGGCTGACAACGTCCTGCAAAAGGGCAAGCATTTCCTGGGATTTCGCACCGTCGTCGAGGGAGGCGACGATCTCGATCGGCTGGGTGACCCGTTCCAGGTATGACTTCAACTGAGCTTTAAGATTGGCGTCCAACATACGGGCGATTTCCTGTTCATTCGGTTTATTGCAGACAAAAAAACGCCCGAGCGAATCTCGCCCGGGCGTTTTGGGGGCGGATGCAGCTTACTTAAGTGCGGATTCCCGCCCTTGAGACGTCACAGACTTAGATCTTGCCGACCAGGTCCAGGGACGGAGCCAAAGTAGCTTCGCCTTCTTTCCACTTGGCTGGGCACACTTCGCCTGGGTGAGCAGCAACGTATTGAGCCGCTTTGATTTTGCGCAGCAGCTCGGAAGCGTCACGACCAACACCACCGTCGTTCAGCTCAACGATCTTGATCTGACCTTCTGGGTTGATCACGAAAGTACCGCGGTCAGCCAGGCCAGCTTCTTCGATCAGCACGTCGAAGTTGCGGGAGATGGTCAGGGTCGGGTCACCGATCATGGTGTATTGGATCTTGCCGATGGCTGGCGAAGTGTTGTGCCAGGCAGCGTGAGCAAAGTGGGTGTCGGTGGAAACGCTGTAGATCTCGACGCCCAGCTTCTGGAATTCGGCGTAGTTGTCAGCCAGGTCTTCCAGTTCGGTTGGGCAAACGAAGGTGAAGTCGGCCGGGTAGAAGAATACAACGGACCACTTGCCTTTCAGGTCGGCGTCGGACACATCTACGAAGTTGCCGTTTTTGTAGGCGGTAGCTTTGAACGGTTTTACTTGGCTGTTGATGATAGGCATCGTTGACTCTCCGTCAGGTTTGTAAAAGGGGTGAAGAAGTTGATGAAATGAATCCTACCCACTCTCTCGGCCGATGGCTCATTGGCAAACCTGATGCTGACGATTGGTTTTCCCTATCAGGTGACTGTATTAATAGAAAAAACTCAAAGCAGCGGTTGCGTCACCAAGGTCATGCCAAGAAAGGGTGTCGCTTCAACATAGCGCATGGCGGATTTCATGTCGCTCCAGCCGACGTAACTCATCAGAGACTTCAAATCCCAGCCACTTCGATGGGCCCAGGTGGCAAAACCCCTGCGCAGCGAATGGCTGGTGTATTGCTCGGCGGGAATACCAGCGCGCTCGAGCGCCTGGCGCAGCAGCGGGATCACACTGTTGGGGTGCAACCCCTCCTCCCCCAGGTTGCCCCAGCGATCGATACCGCGAAACACCGGGCCACGCACCAGGGCCGAGGCGCTGAGCCACTCGCTGTAGGCCTGCACCGGGCACAAGCGCAGCAGTGCCGGGGTGTGATAGGTCTTGCCGAGGTTCTCACGATCGCTTTTGCTGCGCGGCAGATACAGGCTGATGCCCGTACCAGGCGTGGCTTGAATATGCTCGATCTCGAGACGGCACAGCTCATCACTGCGAAAGCCACGCCAGAAACCCAGCAGGATCAGTGCGGTGTCACGTTTGGCGCGCAGCAATCGCGGCTGGTCTTGTGCCTGGGCCGCTTGTTTCGCTTCGACTTCAAGAGATGCCACCACCTGCTCCAGATGCTTGAGCTGCAAAGGCTCGGCTTGCTTCTCCTGGACCGGGTGCACGGCACGAATACCCTTGAGCACCTTGCGCACCACTGGCGCCTTGGTCGGGTCGGGAAACCCCTGGCTCGTGTGCCACTGCGCCAACGCCGAGAGCCGCAGCTTCAAGGTGTTCACGGCCAGCACCCCGGCGTGAGCAACCAGATAGCGCGCCACGCTGTCGCTGGTCGCGGGCAGGAACCCGCCCCAGCTCACTTCGAAGTGCTCTATGGCTGCGCGATAGCTACGCCGGGTGTTATCGCGGGTGGCGGCATTGAGGTAACGGTCCAGATCGCTCATGGGAGGCCTATTCGTACTGCTGGCAGCTGCTTTCGCGGATTAAACACGTATGACACGGGATAATACGCCAATATCCCATCTGTTAAATGACGAATTTAAACAGATTTTTGTTCATGTTATAGTACGTATATACATACCACGTACCACACTACGTAATCGACGGAGACACCATGGCTCGCGGCGGCATCAACAAAGCAGTAGTTCAAACAGCTCGCCTGGCGATCCTCGCCCGCGGCGAGAACCCCAGCATCGACGCCGTACGCATCGAAATGGGCAACACCGGTTCGAAAACCACGATTCATCGCTATCTGAAGGAGCTGGATGAGAGCGAAACCCGCCTCACCATTACCGAGGCACCGATCGACGACGAACTCGGCGAATTGGTTGCTCGCTTGGCCCAGCGCTTGAAAGAGAAAGCTCAGGAACCCATCGATCTGGCCCTGGCGCAATTCGAACAGCAGAAAGCCGCCCTGCTCGCTCAGGTGCAAACCCTTGAAGAAGCTCACAGCGATCTTAAGCAGCAATTCGATATCCAGGCCGCCGCACTGGCAGAAGAAAGCGCCGCCCTGCAAACCGCCAGCGCCAGCTTGCAGACCGAGCAAACCCGTAACGCCGGGCTGAGCCAGGCGTGCAGTGATTACGAGTTACGGATCAGCGATAAGGACGAACAGATTCGTTCGCTGGAAGAAAAGCACCTGCACGCCCGCGATGCTCTGGAACATTACCGCACTGCAATCAAGGAGCAGCGTGAGCAGGAACAACGTCGCCACGAAGGTCAACTGCAACAGGTCCAGGCGGAACTGCGCCAAGCCCAGCAGAGCGCCATGGTGCGCCAGGATGAAATCACCCAACTGCATCGCGACAATGAGCGACTGTTGATTGAACATCGGGTGACAGCGAAAGAGTTGACGGCGCTGCAGGAACAATCCCGCAAAGACCAGGCCCATCTGCTCAAGTTGAACGAACAGGTGAGCCTGATTGACGGCGAACGCACCCTGCTTCAGGAGCGTCTTCGTGTTGCCTTGCTGGAGAGCCAGTCACGCCAGGAAGCGCTGACCGAACACCAGCGCAACAACAAGAGCCTGGAACTGGAGTTGATCAAGGCCCAGGCCAGTATCGAGGCATTGCGCCTGGCGGCCGCCGTTGCAGCGGCGCCAGAGGGAAGCCCCAACGGCTGATCAGCCTGCTACGGGCGTGCGCATGGTGACGAACTCTTCCGCCGCCGTGGGGTGCACGCCGATGGTTTCATCGAAATGCTGCTTGGTCGCGCCCGCCTTGATCGCGATCGCCAGGCCTTGCACGATTTCACCTGCGTCCGGCCCAACCATGTGGCAACCCAGTACTTTGTCGGTGTCGGCGTCGACCACCAGCTTCATCAGGGTCTTTTCCTGGCACTCGGTCAGGGTCAACTTCATCGGCCGGAACCGGCTCTCAAAGATCTGAACCCTATGGCCCTTCCCTTTCGCGTCCTCCTCGGTCAACCCCACGGTGCCGATGTTCGGCAGGCTGAACACCGCCGTCGGGATCATCGCGTAGTCCACCGGGCGATACTGTTCGGGCTTGAACAGGCGACGTGCCACAGCCATGCCTTCTGCCAGGGCAACCGGTGTCAGCTGCACACGACCGATCACATCGCCGATGGCCAGAATGGATGAATCGGCGGTCTGATACTGGTCGTCCACCTCAACGAAGCCGCGCTTGTCGAGTTTGACGCCGGTGTTCTCCAGCCCTAGGTTGTCCAGCATCGGACGTCGCCCGGTGGCGTAGAACACACAGTCGGCCTCCAGCACGCGGCCGTCCTTCAGCGTCGCCTTGAGGCTGCCGTCAGCTTGCTTGTCGATGCGCTCGATGCCTGCATTGAATTGCAGGTCCAGGCCGCGCTTGGTCAGCTCTTCCTTCAGGTGCGTGCGCACCGAGCCGTCGAAGCCGCGCAGGAACAGATCACCGCGATACAGCAGGGTTGTCTGTGCACCCAGGCCGTGGAAGATCCCGGCGAACTCGACGGCAATATAACCACCGCCGACAACCAGTACGCGCTTAGGCAGCGCCTTGAGGAAGAATGCTTCATTGGAACCAATCGCGTGTTCACGCCCTGGAATCTCTGGAATCTGTGGCCAGCCGCCCGTAGCGATCAGGATGTGCTTGGCAGTGAAACGCTCGCCATTGATCTCGACCTGATGCGGATCAACCAAGCGCGCATGCCCTTCATGCAGGGTCACACCGCTGTTGACCAGCAGGTTGCGGTAGATGCCATTGAGACGGTTGATTTCACGGTCTTTGTTGGCGATCAGGGTGGCCCAATCAAAATTTGCCTCGCCCAGCGACCAGCCAAATCCGCTGGCCTGCTCAAACTCTTCGGCAAAGTGTGCGCCGTACACCAACAGTTTCTTCGGCACGCAGCCGACGTTGACGCAAGTGCCACCCAGGTAGCGGCTTTCAGCCACGGCCACCTTGGCGCCAAAACCCGCGGCAAAACGCGCCGCACGAACACCGCCAGAACCGGCGCCAATCACATACAGGTCAAAATCGTAGGCCATTTCACTCTCCTCGGCAGGACACCAGCATACCGACTTACATGGGGCTGAAAAACGAAAAAGCCACCCGAAGGTGGCTTTTTTAGAGCGGGCAGCTTACAGCGTAAATCAGTAAGCCTTGCCAGTTTTGTAGAAGTGCTCGAAGCAGAAGTTGGTCGCCTCGATGTAACCCTCAGCGCCGCCGCAGTCGAAACGCTGGCCTTTGAATTTGTAGGCAATCACGCAACCGTCTTTGGCTTGCTTCATCAGCGCGTCGGTGATCTGGATCTCGCCACCTTTGCCTGGCTCGGTTTCTTCGATCAGTTTGAAGATATCCGGGGTCAGGATGTAACGCCCGATGATCGCCAGGTTCGATGGCGCATCTTCAGGAGCCGGCTTCTCGACCATGTCACGTACACGGATCAGACCATCGCCAATGTCGTCACCAGCAATGACGCCATACTTGTTGGTCTGCGAGGGATCAACTTCCATGACCGCTACGATAGTGCAACGGTATTTCTGGTACAGCTTGACCATCTGGGTCAGCACACCGTCGCCTTCCAGGTTCACACACAGGTCATCCGCCAGCACCACGGCGAACGGTTCGTCACCGATCAGTGGGCGGCCGGTCAGGATGGCGTGGCCGAGGCCTTTCATCTGGGTCTGACGGGTGTACGAGAACGAGCACTCGTCGAGCAGTTTGCGGATACCGACCAGGTACTTTTCCTTGTCGGTGCCCTTGATCTGGTTTTCCAGCTCGTAGCTGATGTCGAAGTGGTCTTCCAGCGCGCGCTTACCACGGCCAGTGACGATGGAGATCTCGTTGAGACCGGCATCCAGAGCCTCTTCGACGCCGTACTGAATCAGTGGCTTGTTCACCACCGGCAGCATCTCTTTGGGCATGGCCTTGGTCGCTGGCAAGAAGCGAGTGCCGTAACCGGCTGCTGGGAACAAGCATTTCTTGATCATATGGGTCCTTATAAAGGGCTGTGCGTACGGAATTCGGCGCAGTCTAATCAGGCTGCAGTCACCTTACAATGGGTCCTGCTGGCGTTGCGATGTCATCATAGAGAAAAAATCTCGGCGTAAGTTCCGCCCATCTCACCAAGAGAATCTTCGCCGACACCGCAAAAATGCTCTGCACCTCGGTATTTCAAGGGGCTGCACCCTTTTTTCACGCTATTGCGTTCAGCACACCCAGCTGGAATAACCTGCGCGCTCCTGCCGCATTTGGCGCTATCATTACCCCTTGAACTACACCGCGAGATGCATAGATGTCAGAACCAAAAGGCGTAAACGGCTACTTGATCACCCAGCGTGCGGACGGTTGGCACCTGATCAACTTCCACGGTGACAGCGTCGCCGGGGTCTTCTCCACCGAGAGCCAGGCGATTGCAGTAGCCGAAGTATTTGTGGACGAAGCAGGCCACGCGTCGAGCAAACGACCAAAAACCAAGTAAGCGCCGCTGCCCTGCCATCAAGCCCCGTTCCACGGGGCTTTTTTGTGCGCGCTCATATAGGCCCCCCTCTTAAGCCGTGCGCGTGCCGTTACATGGTGACATTCAACAAGGTTGTGCCATTAACGAATGTAATTCTATTCTTACAGACATCATAACCAATCAACATCTTAAAAAAAATGTAGTCCAACTCTTACAGCCAGTTATTGATATTTGGCAAAACGCCATTTCTCTCTTACACATCCAGACATAACCCGACTACGCAACTAAACGAATCGGGCGACTTACTTTCGATCTCGCAGACCTAATAATTACCCCAGTTCGAACGCAGCCACGGTTTGCAATGCAAATAGTTGGAAAATTCAGATTTTCCATCGCCGCAACCTGGTCGGCATCGAACCCAGTTCCCTGCGCGCCTTACATCTAATCAATGAAGGTTCGGTTCCATACCTGCCTGCGGGGTTTCTTTATGGTGTTCATTAATACAAATGGGTCTTAGCTGATGAAAATTGAAATGAAAACTGCGCTTTTGTCTATCGGCCTGCTGATGGGTTCGATGTCCATTGCACAAGCCGCGGATGGAACTATCACCTTCTTGGGATCTGTCCACTCGGGTGCCTGTTCTATCAAGCCAGACTCTGTAGATCAATCCGTTCACCTGGGTGCCATCGCCAAGCATCAGTTGCAGACGGGAGGTAAGTCCGAAGCCCGCCGCGTATTGATCGAGCTTGAAGGTTGCGATCTCACAGGCCTGACCGACAACACCGTAACCACCACCTTCACGGCTGCGCCATCCTCTGTTGTTCCGGGCGCCATCGGCACCATCGGTGGCGCGGGGAACATCGGCATCATGATGACGCACGGCAGCAAGCTCGTTGAGCTGGGTGTTCCTACCACCCCGCAGGCCATCGCTGCCGGTGATAACACGTTGGAATTCGGAGCCTATGTCCAAGGTGCGGCGGCGGGCGAAATCGTGCCTGGCGATTTCAGCGCGGTCACCAATTTCACCCTGGCTTATCAGTAAGCAACTTCCCCCGCCACCCAGTGTGGCGGGGGACTGGTGGGAGATAACGGTGAAAACATTAATAAGCCTCGCTATTACCTCTTCGTTGACAGTCATCAGCCCCGCGGTTGCCGAGAACACACCTGCACAAGGCGATGGGGTGGTCACACTGGGGGGAGAGGTCATTGACTCGGCGTGCGGGTTGGAATTGGCGAGCGCCGACCAGTCCATCGAGATGCCGCCCGAACCCATCGGCCGGCTCTTGCGCAATACGATTGGAGAACCTCATCCCTTCCAGTTGCGCCTGGTCAACTGTTCATTGACTCGACCGGATCCATTGCGTCCAGGGGAAACCTTGCCCGACTGGGAGCATTTGCAAGTGACGTTTGACGGGGCCAGCGACAGACAAGGCCGCTCTTTTGCCGCCTCGGGCCTCTCCCAAGGGGTCGCGTTTCATATCTGGGATGCGGCGGGTCACGAGAGTGTGCCGGGAGAACGAATGCCGCTGCTTCCGCTGAAGGAAGGTGACATGACCCTTCATTACACGGTCCGTCTGGTCGGTAACGGACTGCAGTTGATGCCTGGGGATCACCGTGCCGCAGTACGGTTCAAGTTGGAATACTTTTGAACATTGGTGGATGGCTTTCATGTTGAATGCTTTGAAGATCAAACATACGCTCTGCCCTACGTTGTTTGGCGGGTTAATGTCCATAGCAGGCACGGCATTGGGTGCCGGGGATATTGAGTTTAATACTGATGTTCTGGATCTGAATGATCGCACTAATATTGACTTGTCGCAGTTTGCCCGCAGCGGCTTTATTCTGCCTGGCACTTATTCAATGGTGGTGCAACTAAACAACCAGCCTCTTCCTGAGCAATCGGTCGCTTTCTACCCCCCCGATAATGATCCAAAAGGCAGTGAAGCCTGCTTGTCTCGCACTATCGTGGAACAACTGGGCCTCAAGGAAGCCAGTGCCACTGAACTGACTTGGTGGAAAGGCGGGGAATGCCTTGACGTACGGACACTGCCAGGCATGGAGGTGAGTGGCGACCTGGCCACTGGCACGCTGAATATCAACCTTCCGCAAGCTTACCTTGAGTACAGCGCGATCAACTGGGACCCGCCTTCGCGTTGGGATGAAGGGGTCCCAGGGCTGCTGCTCGACTACAACATGACCGCCCAGACAAGCCACCAGAGGAATGACCGGACGCGTAACGACATCAGTGGTAACGGCACGCTTGGTGCCAATGCCGGTGCTTGGCGCTTGAGGGCGGACTGGCAGGGCCGGGTCGACCGGGAGCGCGACGCGTCGGCCCGGAATTCGCGATTGGAATGGAGTCGTTACTACGCGTATCGAGCTCTTCCTGCGCTGAAAGCACGGTTGGTTGTGGGAGAAAACTATCTGTATTCAGACCTGTTCGACAGTTTTCGCTTTACCGGCGCCGCGCTTAATTCAGATCAAAGTCAGCTGCCTCCGAATCTGCGGGGTTATGCACCCGAAGTGGTCGGCGTCGCCAAGACCAATGCCAGGGTCATCATCAGCCAGCAGGGGCGCGTACTGTACGAAACCCTGGTCGCTGCGGGACCTTTTCGCATCCAGGACCTGAACGACGCGGTGAGCGGCAGGCTCGACGTGCGGGTAGAAGAACAGGACGGTTCGGTCCATACCTTCCAGGTGGATACCGCCGGCGTGCCTTACCTGACTCGCCCGGGCCACATTCGTTACAAGATCGCGGCGGGACGGCCGTCCAATCTTCAATATGGCGCGGATGGCGACTTTTTCAGTACCGGTGAGTTCTCGTGGGGTGTCAGTAATGGGTGGTCGTTGTTTGGCGGCGCAATCACCGATAACAACTACCGTGCGTTATCGGTCGGGGTGGGTCGTGACTTGTTGTCGTTCGGCGCCCTCTCGCTGGATGCAACCCAGGCTCATGCCAATGTCTGGAATGACACGTTGTCGGGTAAATCATACCGTCTGCAATATTCGAAGCACTTCGAACAGTACGACAGCCAGATAACATTTGCCGGCTACCGGTTTTCTGAAAAGAACTACTTGAGTATGAGCGAATACCTGGACGCTCGCCATTACGGCAAGAACGGTGAGCTCGCCGGACGCTACCGATACGACGGGTACACAGAAGATTGGAAGCCTATTGGTGGAAATAAAGCTTTGTATACGGCGACGATCAACAAGCAATTTCGCGACCTGGGCACCACCGTTTACTTGAGTTACAACAAACAGACTTATTGGGAGCGAGCGGCCACGCAACGTTGGAATCTGGCGGTGTCACGCTACTTCAATCTTGGGACGGTCAAAAACATGAGCCTGTCCCTGAACATACACCGCACCCTGGACTACAACTATAAGGATAACGGTGTTGCATTGACCGTCAGCCTGCCGCTGGGACGCACCGGCACTTTGTCAATGGACGCCAATAGAACCGGTGGCGACAACGGTTTTTCAACGCGTTACAGCGATCGCCTGGATGAACGTAATAGTTACCAGCTCAGTGCCAGTGACAAATCCGCCAGTGGCTACCTGAATCACATCGGTGACCAGGCCGATATCGATCTTGCTGCCAGTCAGCAAAAGGACGGCTACAGCACGCTCAGTGTGTCTGCTCGCGGCGGCGCCACACTCACCCCCCAGGGGGCGGCCCTGCATCGGACCAACAGCATGGGTGGCACTCGCCTGATGGTCGACACCGGTGGCGTGGCCGACGTGCCTGTACGCGGTTACGGCGCACCGACGCGCAGCAACGCCTTTGGCAAAGCGGTCATTTCCGACATCGGCAGTTACCAACGCATGGCGGCCAGTGTCGATCTGGAAAATTTGCCAAGCAATGTCGAAGCCACCCAATCCGTCACGCAACTCACACTGACCGAAGGCGCTATTGGCTATCGATCCCTGCCTGTGATTGCCGGCGAGAAAGCCATGGCTGTGCTGCGCCTGCCGGATGGCAGTGCACCGCCCTTCGGCGCAACGGTGAAGAACCTGAAACAGCAGGACACCGGCATTGTGAATGACGGCGGTAATGTCTACCTCAGTGGCATACAGCCTGGCGCAGAGATGACCGTCAGTTGGGGAGGCGCTGAGCGATGCACCCTCACGCTCCCTGCCGTTTTACCCGCTGACGCCTTGACCGAGGCCCTGCAACTGGGCTGCCAACTGGTAGCCAAAGATCAATCCCTGCCCGAGCAAGAAAAACTGACCGGGAAGCGCACCGATACGGAGAAAACATCCTCATGAAGCTCAACACGCGCCTTATCCAGACCTGCGCACTGCTGGCCCTTGCCTTGAACCAGAGCGCCAACGCTGCCATTGGTCTGGATCGTACCCGAGTGATATTTGATGGTAGCAAAGATGCCACCAGCGTAAGCATCACCAATAACAACACCCAGTTACCGTATCTGGCTCAGGGCTGGATCGAAGACGAAGCCGGCGAAAAAATCACCAGTCCCTTGATCGTGCTGCCGCCAGTTCAGCGTGTGGAACCAGGCAAACAAAGCCAGGTGAAGGTTCAGGCCCTACCGGCGGCCAAATCGTTGCCTCAGGACCGAGAGACGGTCTACTACTTCAATTTGCGAGAAATTCCGCCGCGCAGCGATAAAGCCAACACCCTGCAAATTGCGCTGCAGACCCGGATTAAATTGTTCTACCGGCCGCAGGCCATTGCTCCCAGCCAGCAAGACTTGTCCAACCCCTGGCAGGAAAAGCTGACCCTTATCCGCGATGGCGAGCGCTACCAGGTGAATAACCCTACGCCGTACTACGTAACCCTGGTAGATGCGCGCAGTTCCAAAGACGGTAAGACGGTGTCGGGCTTCGAGCCACTGATGGTCCCGCCAAAAGGCAAGTTGACTCTGGGTGTAACGGCCAAAGCGCTCGGCACAACCCCACATTTGGCTTACGTGAATGATTACGGCGGACGTCCATTGATGGCCTTCACCTGCAATGGCGACACCTGCACGGTGGACGCGCAAGCCTCCACGTCCAATCAGTAGCGCCGGCCGCTGGAGAAGACCATGAAGTGGCACATTGTTAAGGGTTTGAGCGGACTGTTATTGGCCGCGCCGTGGGGGGCACAGGCCGAGGATGTCGAGGGCATGAATGGGATGCTGAACATTTCCGGGAGCATGCATGAAATTCCCTGTGCACTGGAAATGAACTCACTGCATCAAACCATCGACCTCGGGGCCGTATCGGCCAGCCAGTTACAGCGCCCCGGCGATCAAGCAAGGCCCGTAGCCTTCCAATTGCGTTTTGCCGATTGCCAACGTACCGCCGGCAGCATCCGCAGCGAACGGACGGGCAACCTGACCTGGAGCGCCTTTCAACCAGTGCTGTCGGTCATGTTTGTTGCACCCGCCGATGCCGATGACCCGCGGCTCATCAAAGTGCAGGGCATCACCGGGATGGGGCTGCGCTTGGCCGACGCCCTGGGGCGGGATGTACACCTGGGATCGAGGGGCGAACCTCTGTTGTTGCCACTTGGCAGTAACACCCAGACATGGACCGTTCAGCCCACACGTACCGCCGCACCGTTGACCAGCGGGGCGTTTAGGGCCGTGGTGGATTTCAAGCTCAACTATGAGTAAGGGCGTGACAATGGCTAAGACAACCGGCCCGTGGGCCGTTCTTATCAGCAGTGGGTTGTTTTGGGCCGTTAGCCAGTGTGTGCAGGCCGACACCAACCTGACCATCCGTGCGGTGATCGTCGCGCCGCCGCCCTGTGTGATTAACGGCGGCAGTACGCTCGATGTGCCTTTCGGTAATGACCTTCAAACCTCACGGGTTGATGGCGTCAATTATCGTCGGGGGGTGCCTTACACCGTCACCTGCGATTCGCCCGCCAGCAACGCGTTGACGCTGGAACTCAGGGGCACGGCCGCCGCGTTCGACAATCGCGTATTGGTCACCCGCAAACCGGACCTGGGGGTAAAGCTGTTCGTGAATGGCGCCGACTGGCCGCTCAATACCGCAGTCAATTTTACCCACCCGAATTTTCCGGTGGTGCAGGCGGTGCCCGTCAAACGCGCGGGCAGCACATTGACCGGAGGCGCCTTTGATGCGGCCGCCACTCTGGTGGTCGATTATCAATGAAGAGGAATGATCAATGACTGGTTGGCAGCAGCGAGCGTTGCTCGCTTTGTGCTCCCTGGGCCTATGCAATGGTGCGTCGGCCAACCTGACGTTCAGCGGAACGCTGAATGAACCGCCGCCTTGCACCATTGATGCAGGCAACACAATTGAAGTCGACTTTGGCGACGTGGGCGTAAAGCGGGTAGACGGTGTGCAGTACCGCAAAGCGGTTCCCTACGTCATCAACTGTGGCTCGTCCACCCTTCCCTGGGCGCTGAAGCTGAGCGTCAACGGAACGCCCACGGCGTTTGATGGCACAGCAGTGCAGAGCAGCGTGCCGGCATTGGGTATCAGGGTTTTCCAGAATAACGTGCCGTTCCCGCTCAATACGACAATGGACATCGTCCTCTCGTCTCCGCCGAGATTGGAAGTTGTACCCATCAAACAACCGGGTGCAACGCTTCCCCCTGCGCCGTTTGCAGCGGTGGCCACACTGTTGGCTGAATACGAGTAGGAGCCACGTTTATGCAACATGAAACGGTTCATAAAGGCTGGACATGTGCCTGGGTGGCGTTACTGCTGACCTTCGGGCTGGCGCCCAGCGCGAATGCTGCGGACAACCTTCGCTTCAAGGGAAACCTGGTTGAGGAGGCTTGCACCATTCGCCCGGGCGACGATGCGATCACGCTGGAAATCTGGGACGTGACCAGCAAGCACCTTTATATCAACACCCGCACGCAGGGCAAGGACTTCAAGGTGCACCTGGAGGACTGCGATACCACCATTGGCAAGACAGTCACCATCACGCTCGGCGGTCGCGAAAACATGGCACTGCCTGGGCTGTTCGCGCTGGATGGAGGAAGCAGCGCCTCGGGCATCGGGATCGGCCTGGAAACGCCGAACAACAAGCCGCTGCCCGTGAATACCGTCAGCGATGAACAGGTGTTGAGCGATGGCAGCAATGTGATTGAACTCAAAGCCTACGTACAGGGTGAGCCGGAGGCCATCAGGGATCAAACCATTGGTCATGGCGCGTACACAGTGACCTCAACTTTCACGCTGGACTATCCCTGACCGGCTCAGACAAACCTCACATCTGTTCTGGGCAACGGTAAAGCCTGTTCGTGGGCGAAGTCCGGATAGATAGGCCATGAGATATAAAAATGAAACGACTCTACGGAGCCACAGCGCTCCTCATATCGATGCTTTCGGCGACCACCGCTAACGCAACGGATTGCCGTGTGAATGGCGGAACGTGGATAGTGGTAGGTGATGGCGGCACGATAAACCTGCAGGTCCCCGTCACCGTACAACAAAGTGCGGACCGCGCCCGTATCATGCTCGAAGGGGTAAGGCTTGAGTGCCGATTTTCCTTCTTTCCTGCCAGTCAACCTTGGTATACCGACTATTGGAACACGTCGGCAAGGGTCGGTCCGGCTTGGGTGCCCGGTCCGAAATTCACTGGCCAGGGCACCGGCTTGCGAATCAATGGGTCTTACCATAACACCCCCGTACCGAATGACATCCGTATCAATAGCATGCCTAACAATCGCCTGGGCGTCCCGGTTGATGTAACGCCCTATATTTTGGTACGCAACAACCCGACAAACCCTATCGATATTCGAATCGGGGATGTCCTGGGCAGGTTAAATCTCCTCCAGACCAACAATTACAGCGGTGGCAGTTCAAGGCTTGCGCTGACGTACACCGCGGCCAACAACTTCTCCATCTCACCCTCAACGTGCACGATCAACAACAATAATCCGATCGAAGTAAACTTCGGCACTGTCGCCCAGAGGGCTATAGGCACTGACCCGCTGACAACGCCCATCACCCATAACCGCCGACTCACCTATTCATGTCCGGACGGCGGGATTACCTCGCCGATCACTATCACTTACAAAGGCACGCCCTCCACTTTTAATACACGCCTCCTGCGGATGACCAATGCGGACGTCGGCACAGCAATGGTTCGTGGGGGGACTGCGGTTCCAGTCAATGGTTCTTTCCTGACTCAAATTACCAACAGCGTGGGCGGAGATGACGTGACCTTTTCGCTGGTTCGACGAGCCGGATCCCTACCTGCCGCTGGGTCGATTACCGGAAGTGGGGTGCTCGTAATGGGTGTGCCATAAAATCCGCAATCATCTATTCGGACGAAGGACAGTGCAGTCTCGCTATTTATTTGTGAGACTGCACAAGTGGCAGTTCGCTATAATTGCCTGCAGCCGCCTCACACCTGTGTCAGCGCCCTCCCTTACCCCGATGACCTCACTATGAACAAGACCTTGGCACTGACCGCAACACTGGCACTGATGGCCGGATGCACCACCACGTCTGACGTCTACCTGAAAAACGGTGAGCAAGGCCTGACCATCGACTGCTCCGGCGAAGCCAATTCCTGGGCCAGTTGCTACGAAAAGGCTGATGCTTCTTGCGCAGGCACCGGTTACCGCATCGTCGGCACCGAAGGCACGCCGTCGCTCATGGAAAGTGAAAAAACCCTCGGCCAGGACGTGGGCAACTTCAAAAGCCGCAGTGTGGTGGTGGTCTGCAAGTAAGCGTCGAGCCTACAGCTGAATATCGGCAAACTTGATACCCAGGCCACGGATGGTCTCCACCAGGTCATCCAGGCTTGGGAAAGACTCGACTTCGTCCTGATCATCCACCAGGAAAAAACTGCGGCCGCCGCTTTTCTTGAAGAACACGATCCATTCCTCCAGATCGGCTGGGTTCTGGATGATGTGAGTGGCCGATATCTGGCCTTCGGCCTGGCAAGCTCTGACGTGTTCACGCTTCATGAAAGATTTCCCCAAAAAGACAAATGCCACACAAACCGAGGGTTTGCGCGGCATTCTTGCATTGATCGGGCAACAGTTTAACGGATGCCCTGTCCGATCAGCACGCCTTCTACGGTCTGGCCGTAGAGATTGACACCGTCATTGGCGTGGAACTTGACCCTGGTTTTTTCCACCGAACCGTCAACCAGCCGCGGATCCTGTGGCCGTTCGTGGCTGTTGACGTAGGCCGCTACGTCCCAGGCTTGCTGGTCACTCAGGCTGCCGCCCTTGCCCAGTGGCATGTTGTGCTTGATGAAGGACGCGGCCGTGTTGATGCGGTGCATCCCGGCACCCCAGTTGTAGGAGTCTTTACCCCACAACGGCGGCATCACGTAACTGTCGCCCACCTTCTGGCCCTGCCCCTCGACACCATGGCAAACAGCGCATTGCCCTTTGTAAACCTCGCCGCCCTGAGTCAAGTCGTAACCCTTGGCAGGCTGCGCGACGTCCGGATAACCGCGTCCAGGTAACTCCACACCTAATGGCGCCTTGCTGGCCAACCAGTAGGCATACACCGACAGCGCAGTAATTTCGTGGCTATCAGCGGCGGGAGGTGTGCCGCCATTCATGCTGAATTGGAAACACCCCTGCAACCGCTCTGCGAAGGTGTTGACCTTGTCGTTCTTCTTTCGATAAGCCGGGTACATCGGGTAAGCACCCCACAATGGGGCCGAATTGGCCAGGCGGCCCTGATCCAGGTGGCAGTTGCTGCAGTTGAGCCCATTGCCGACAAATTTCGGTGCCAGGCGCTTGGTATCGACGAACAATGCGTAGCCTTCTTTGACCAGCTTGCCGTAGGCATTGTCAGGCAGCTCACGCTCTTGAGGTGGCTGGAACTGCGTGACAGCCGCGTGGCTCGCGGAAGGCTGCAGCTGCGACTGGTCCTCCATGGCGATCTGGGCGGCGTGGGCTGACGGCATCGCCAATAGGCCCATGATCCACATGAACGGGCTCATGGCTTGGCCTCCATTTTCAGTGACGCGAAATACTCGGCCACGCCCTGCACCTCTTCCAACGTGAGGGATTTTGCAATATGCCCCATCAAGTCATTCGGATCGTTGTGGCGGGTTCCGTTTTGCCAAGCGGTCAACTGCGCCACCAGGTAGACGGCGGGTTGGCCGGCCAAGGGTGGAAAGGCGTCCCCGACGCCCGTACCTGACGGCCCGTGACAGCTGGCACAGGCTGGAATCTGGCGCTCCCACGCACCTTGTTGCGCAAGCTTCTGCGCGGCGCTGGCAGGCATTTCGCTGCGATGAACCGCTTGCGGCACAGGGCTAGACATTGCAGCCAGCGCCTGACTGAGCGCTTCGACTTCGGCATCAGTCAGCGCATTAGCCAGCGGTTGCATCACCAGGTTTGTGCGACTGCCGCTTTTGAAGTCTTCCAGCTGTTTACGCACATACCCCGCGGGTAACCCCGCCAACCTGGGGAACCCCGCCGCAGCCATCCCGGCGCCATCAGCGCCATGGCAGGCCACACAGGGCATGGCACCTGGTTGCGAGCCCCCCTCGGTAAAGATCTTCTTCCCATCCAGCGCGTGGGCGCTACCCAATAGCAACATGAGCGCACTGCCCATCAATACTCGTTCCAAAGACATCATCACGGCTCCATCCTTATAGTTATATGCTTAGGCATATATGGCATAAGCCTACAAATAGTAGGGGAATGATCGAGCCGCGACAACTCCCAAAACGCGCAACAAAAAAGCCTGGCACCGCGAACGCAGGGCCAGGCTTTTTATCGGATTAGACGTTGCGGCATGAAGCAGGCTCTATCAGCCGGAAATGCACTCTTCGCCAGCCTTCTTCACATCACCAGGACGGATCGGCACATTGGACATGCTCTCGTAGAGCTTGATGCTGCTACCACTGGAGCGTTCATCGATTTCGAAAATCGCCGACGGATCGGCCGAGAATTTTTGCGGCACAATCACCTGCACACCGCCATCCTTATGGGGCTCGATCTGCGGCGGACGGCGGGTCGCCGACAACTTCTGAACCACACAGGCGGCGTATTCCTGTGGCTTCTTCCCAGAAATGACCGCCAGGGTCGGAGGGGTCTGCTTGATATCTGCAACCGAAGCACACCCACCAATCGCCAGGGCCAGAACCAACACACTCCACTTCATACTAAAACCTCCGATAAAGACCCTACGACAGCGGGGATGGTAAATTTCTCCCGCCCAAGTAGGATTTATCCCTGATAACTCGGTAAATAACTGTTTTAAATTGTCGACGTCATTGAAGACGGGCCGATAATAAACGCGCTGGGGCTGATAAACTCCATCTTAACCTACGTATCGTTCTGATTTTTCAGAAAAAGCCCTTCTGGAGACACCCCCCATGAAATTCATCCACCAGCGCGAGCACCTCAACGAGGGAGACATTGTCGTCATCGAATGCTCGCAGACTTGTAATATCCGTCTGATGAGTGATGCAAATTTTCGCAGCTTCAAAAATGGCGGCCGTCACACTTATCACGGTGGCGCCTTCGACAAGTTTCCCGCCAAAATCACCGCGCCGAGCACCGGTTTCTGGAACATCACCCTGGATGTCGTCACCCGCCGCGCTATCAGCGTGACCCGCAAGCCCGCGTTGTCCCACAAGATCCGCATTGTGCGTCGTACCAGCTCCAAACTGAGCTGATTGGAACACTTCACAGGAAATAGCCGTGACTACCACCAAATACGTGATCAAGTACAAGCTCAACGGCGAACGCCGCTTTGAGTTCGCCCAACTGCACACCAATAGCGTGGAAGAAGCCATGCAAGCCCTAGCGAAAATTCACGATGCCAGTGATGAAATCACCGACATCAATGTGAGCAAGGCGCTGTAAGCCGATGCCAGGCCCCACCGCTGACCTGTTCGCCGACGACGCCCTGCGGCAACCTGCAGGGCGTGAGCAAATTGGCGAGCAGTCATATGTGTTACGAGGCTACGCCCTGCCCTGGATTGAGCGCCTTCTACCGGAACTGCGGCGGGTGTTGTCGCAATCACCGTTTCGGCAGATGGTGACGCCCGGTGGCTTTACCATGTCGGCGGCATTGAGCAGTTGTGGCGATCTTGGTTGGACCACCGACACCTCCGGTTACCGCTACTCGCCGCTTGACCCACGCAGCCAGCAGCCATGGCCGCAGATGCCAGACATATTGCGCCAACTGGCTGTACTCGCGGCGGCAGAGGCCGGTTTTCCCGACTTTGTCCCTGACGCCTGCCTGATCAACCGCTATGTGCCCGGCGCCAAAATGTCGCTGCACCAAGACAAGAATGAACGCCGCTATAGCGAACCGGTGGTATCTGTGTCACTTGGCTTGCCGGCGACTTTCCAGTTTGGCGGCCACAAGCGCAGTGACAAGCCCCAGAAAGTCTCGCTGTTCCATGGCGACGTGGTGGTCTGGGGCGGCGTGGATCGCCTGCGGTTTCACGGAGTGATGCCGATCAAGGAAGGTGTGCATCCGATCATGGGCCCGCAACGTATCAATCTCACGTTTCGCACCGCCGGCTGATTTGACCGCAAGCTTCAGAGTGCCAGGCGTTCGTGGCAGGGTTAATCTGGCCAGGATCCGTCAAGAGTGCCGACCATGACTACCGAACAAGACCCCCGCTGGGCCGCCATTCTCGCCCGTGACTCCAAGGCTGATGCGCTGTTCGTCTACGGTGTAAAGACCACCGGTGTGTACTGCCGCCCCAGCAGCGCTTCGCGTTTGCCGCGCCCGGAAAACGTCGAGTTCTTCGACACTCCGGCGCAGGCCGAAGCCGCGGGTTATCGCGCCAGCAAGCGCGCCGCCGGGGACCAGACCCAACTGGCGGCGCACTACGCGCAACTGGTGGCAGACGCCTGCCGACACATCGAACAGGCTGACACGCCCCCCAGCCTGAGCACACTGGCCACGGGAGCCAAGCTGAGCCCCTTTCACTTTCACCGCGTGTTCAAAGCCATTACCGGCTTGACACCCAGGGGCTACGCCGGGGCCCACCGTTCGCGCAAAGTACGGGATGGGCTCAAGGGATCGCACTCGGTTACAGATGCGCTGTATGACGCAGGCTTCAACTCCAACAGCCGTTTCTATGAGTCGGCCGACCAGCTTCTCGGCATGAAACCCAGCGACTACAAAGCCGGCGGCTCCAACACTGCGATCCTGTTCGCCGTCGGGCAATGCTCGCTGGGGGCGATCCTGGTGGCACAAAGCGCCCGTGGCGTGTGCGCGATTCTGTTGGGAGATGATCCCGATCAATTGGTACATGACCTGCAGGATCAGTTTCCCAAGGCCGAACTGGTGGGCGCCGACCAGCGTTTCGAACAACTGGTTGCGCAGGTCGTCGGTTTTGTCGAAGCACCTGCGCTTGGCCTGGACTTGCCACTGGATCTACGCGGCACAGTGTTCCAGGAGCGCGTTTGGCAAGCGTTGCGCGAGATTCCACCGGGGAGTACGGCCAGCTACGCGCAAATCGCAGAGCGAATTGGCGCACCGAAATCTTTCCGTGCTGTGGCGCAGGCCTGTGGTGCTAACAGCATCGCGGTAGCCATCCCCTGCCACCGCGTGGTGCGCAGTAATGGCGAACTCTCGGGCTACCGCTGGGGCGTAGAGCGTAAGCAACGATTGCTGGAGCGAGAAAACAAGGTTTAACCCAGCTTGCGCTTGCGAAACTCGGCGACCTTCTATCGCGAAGCCGGCGCACCCTCTGCCCCCGTGATTTTACTGCTGCACGGCTTTCCCAGTTCGTCGCACATGTACCGCGACCTGATCCCCTTGCTTGCCACAGGCTTTCGAGTGATCGCGCCGGATTTGCCTGGTTTCGGTTTCACCGAAGTACCGGCCGAACGTGATTACCGCTACAGCTTCGATAACCTCGCGATCACCGTCGGGCATTTTGTCGAGGCGCTGGAACTGAGCCGGTATGCGCTTTATGTTTTCGATTATGGCGCTCCCGTCGGTCTGCGCCTGGCTGTGGCTCACCCTGAACGGGTCAGTGCGCTGGTGTCGCAAAACGGTAACGCCTACCTGGAAGGTCTGGGAGATGCGTGGGACCCCATCCGTGCTTATTGGGCCGAACCAAGCCAGGCCAACCGCGAAGTGATCCGCACTGCGGTGATCAGCCTGGAAGGCACGCGCTATCAGTACCTGCACGGAGTGAATCAGCCCGAGTGGGTGGCGCCGGAGTCCTACATGCTCGATGTACTGCTCATGCAGCGTCCGGGCAACGACGAGATCCAACTCGACCTGTTCCTCGACTACCGTAACAACCTGACGCTGTACCCGGCGTTTCAGGCCTTCTTCAGCGCCAAGCAAGTGCCGACATTGGTGATTTGGGGTCAGAACGATCCATTTTTCATTCCGCCGGGTGCCCACGCTTATAAAACCGACAACCCGAACGCCGTGGTGGAACTGCTCGACACTGGCCACTTCGCCCTGGAAACCCATGCGGCCCACATTGCCGAACGGATTCACGCGGTACTGGGAGACGCCATCAACTGATGGCACACCACGAAACGCGCCGTTCGTCCAGTGAATAAAACAGAGTGGCCGGGTGTCATGGGCCCTGTTAAAACAGCGAAAAGCCTCACTAACGCTGGAGAGACATTCCATGAGCACCTGGCCAGACACCCGCATTATCAACCTGCTGGGGATCGAACTGCCCATCATCCAGGCACCCATGGCCGTGGGCACTACTACGGCGATGGTCATCGAGGCCAGTAAAGCCGGAGCGCTGGGCTCATTGCCGGCAGCCGCGCTTAGCATTGAGCAACTGCGCGAAGCGCTGGCAGCCATCCGCGAGGCCAGCCCCCGCCCGGTCAACGTCAATTTCTTCTGCCACCAACCGCCAGCACCCGACGCCGCGCGGGACCGCCGATGGAAGGACCTGCTGGAACCCTTCTACCGCGAATTGGGTGCCGATTTTGAAGCCCCAACGCCGGTGTCCAACCGTGAGCCGTTCAACGAAGCGGCTTGCCGGGTCGTCGAAGAGTTCCGCCCCGAGGTCGTCAGCTTCCACTTCGGCCTGCCGGAAAAATCGTTGCTGGATCGGGTGAAAGCTACCGGGGCGAAAGTGTTGTCCTCGGCCACCACGGTGGAAGAAGCCATCTGGCTTGAGCAACAGGGTTGCGATGCAATCATCGCCATGGGCAGTGAAGCGGGCGGGCATCGCGGCTTGTTTCTCAGCGATGACCTCAATACCCAGATCGGCCTGTTCGCTCTACTGCCGCAAGTGGTCGACGCCGTGAGCGTGCCGGTGATTGCCGCCGGGGGTATCGGTGATGCGCGCGGGATTGTCGCGGCCTTTGCCTTGGGCGCATCGGCAGTGCAGATCGGCACGGCTTACCTGTTTACCCCTGAAGCCAATGTCACCCCGTCCCACCACCATGCGTTGCGCCATGCCCAGGCCAGCGAAACCGCGCTGACCAACCTGTTCACCGGTCGCCCGGCACGGGGTATCGTCAACCGCGTGATGCGTGAGTTGGGTGCCATCAACCCGGCAGCTCCCGCATTCCCAACCGCCGGTGGTGCGCTGATACCGCTCAAGGCCAAGGATGAAGCGGGCTTCAGCAACCTGTGGGCTGGCCAGGCGCTGCGCCTGGGCAAAGACACCACCACCTATGCGTTAACCCGCAAACTGGCTGAGCAGGCACTGGCCAAACTCAACCCGTAGAACCCGTGGCAACTTTGCACTGTACCGGCAATGGCCTACCGCTATATATTCCCATACATAGCGGTTAGGCCTTTTACCTATAACAAGCCGTACACCCTCAAAGGAGCTGCTTCATGAAGATTCACGCCTCACGCCTGATCATCCTGGCTGCCGCCCTCGCCTTTGGCTCGGCCCACGCCGATGAAGTCCAGGTGGCCGTCGCCGCCAACTTCACCGCACCGATCCAGGCGATTGCCGCCGGCTTCGAAAAAGACACCGGCCACAAACTGATCGCGGCCTACGGCGCTACCGGGCAGTTCTATACACAAATCAAGAACGGTGCGCCTTTCGAAGTGTTCCTGAGCGCTGACGACACCACCGCGCAAAAGCTTGAAACCGAAGGTGACACCGTCAAAGGCTCGCGCTTCACCTACGCCGTCGGCACGCTGGCCCTGTGGTCGGCGAAAGAAGGTTATGTCGATGCCAAAGGCGAAGTCCTGAAGAAAAACGAATTCAAACATTTGTCGATCGCCAACCCGAAAGCCGCACCTTATGGCCTCGCCGCCACCCAAGTGCTGGCCAAGAAAGGCCTGACCGAGGAGGTCAAGGACAAGATCGTTGAAGGCCAGAACATCACCCAGGCCTATCAGTTCGTGTCCACCGGCAACGCCGAGCTGGGCTTTGTGGCCTTGTCGCAGATCTACAAAGACGGCAAAGTCACCAGCGGTTCGGCGTGGATCGTTCCCGCCGCCATGCACGACCCGATCAAACAGGACGCGGTCATCCTCAACAAAGGCAAGGACAGCGCCGCCGCCAAAGCGCTGGTCGACTACCTCAAGGGGCCTGAAGCCGCTGCCGTCATCAAGTCCTATGGTTACGAGTTGGCCAAGTAAATGCCGTTATCGAGTGCCGATTTTTCCGCTATCTGGTTGACCATCAAACTGGCGTCACTGACCACCGCGATCCTGCTGGTCATCGGCACTCCAATTGCCCTGTGGCTGTCGCATACCCGCTCCTGGTGGCGCGGCCCGATCGGCGCCATCGTCGCCTTGCCGTTGGTGTTGCCACCGACGGTGATCGGCTTCTACCTGTTATTGACCATGGGTCCCAATGGCTACTTCGGCCAGTTCACCCAATGGCTGGGCCTGGGCACCCTCACCTTCAGCTTCGCCGGGCTGGTCATCGGCTCGGTGATCTATTCCATGCCGTTTGTGGTGCAGCCGTTGCAGAACGCTTTCTGCGCCATCGGCACTCGCCCGCTGGAAGTGGCCGCGACCTTGCGCGCCAATCCTTGGGACACGTTCTTCACGGTGATTCTGCCGTTGGCGCGGCCAGGTTTTGTCACCGCCTCCATCCTGGGTTTTGCACACACCGTCGGTGAGTTCGGGGTGGTGCTGATGATCGGCGGCAATATCCCGGACAAGACCCGGGTGGTGTCCGTGCAGATCTACGACCATGTGGAAGCCATGGAATATGCCCAGGCCCACTGGCTGGCAGGCTCCATGGTGGTGTTCGCGTTCCTGGTGTTGCTGGCGCTCTATTCCAGCCGTAAAACCAGGATGGGCTGGAGCTGATGTCGATGATTGATGTACGCCTGCACCTCAAGTACTCGGGCTTTGCACTGGATGTGGACCTGCACTTGCCAGGTCGCGGCGTGACCGCGCTCTACGGGCATTCCGGCTCCGGCAAAACCACCTGCCTGCGCTGTATCGCGGGGTTGGAGCGCGCCGAAGACGGCTTTATCCAGATTAATGACGAAGTCTGGCAGGACAGCCGCAACGGGCTGTTCGTACCTCCCCATAAACGCGCCCTGGGTTACGTGTTTCAGGAAGCCAGCCTGTTTCCACATTTGTCAGTTAAGGCCAATCTGGCGTTTGGCCTCAAGCGTATTCCCCGCCAGCAGCGCCGTGTGGATATGGCCCAGGCCACCGAATTACTTGGCATCGGGCACTTGCTTGACCGACATCCCCAGCGCCTTTCCGGCGGTGAGCGCCAGCGCGTCGGCATCGCCCGCGCCTTGCTCACCAGCCCCCGCCTGCTGCTGATGGACGAACCCCTGGCCGCGCTCGATAGCCAGCGCAAAGGCGAGATCCTGCCGTACCTAGAACGCCTGCACGATGAGCTGGATATCCCGCTGTTGTACGTCAGCCATGCCCAGGATGAAGTGGCGCGCCTGGCCGATCACGTTGTCTTGCTCAGCGACGGCAAGGCCCTGGCCAGCGGCCCCATCGCTGCAACCCTGGCGCGGCTCGACCTGCCCCTGGCGCTGGGCGACGACGCGGGCGTGGTTATCCACGGTACGGTCAGTGCCTATGACGATCACTATCAATTGCTCACCCTGCAACTGCCCGCCAGCACCCTGCATATGCGCGTGGCCCATGCGCCGCTGACAGTAGGCAAAGCGTTGCGTATCAAGGTGCAGGCACGTGACGTGAGCCTCAGTCTGCAAGCGGAGGAACACAGCAGCATCCTCAACCGCTTACCGGTGACGGTCACCCAGGAGATTGCGGCGGACAACAGTGCCCACGTGCTGGTGCGCCTGGACGCCGCTGGCACGCCATTGCTAGCCCGCATCACACGTTTCTCCCGCGACCAGTTGCAACTGCACCCCGGCCAGACGCTGTGGGCACAGATCAAGGCTGTCGCTGTATTGGCGTAAGCAACCTTTTGGCACGACCGCAAACGGCTGCGGTCCATCAGACATACCGGCCTGATTTGTTGCCAAGGAAATCGCCCCATGTCCGACTCTGCACTGCCCCGCGACCTGCACTACGTTGACGACACACAGCCCGGCATCCGCCGCAAGACGCTGCGGGGCAAGTTCCAATACTTCGACCCCAAAGGCGAGCGCATCACCGATGCCGACGAAATCAAGCGCCTGAATGCTCTCGCCGTACCGCCGGCTTACACCGATGTGTGGATCTGCGCCGACCCGCGCGGCCATCTGCAAGCCACCGGACGCGATGCGCGCGGCCGCAAGCAATACCGCTATCATCCGCGCTGGCGCGAAGTGCGTGATACGGATAAATACTCGCGGCTGCAAGAGTTTGGCAAAGCCCTGCCAAAACTGCGCAAGCAGCTGGAAGCGCAAATCGCCGAGCCGGGATTCACCCGTGAAAAGGTGTTGGCCACCGTGGTGATGTTGCTGGACGCAACGCTGATCCGCGTCGGTAATACCCAGTATGCGCGCGACAACAAGTCCTATGGGCTGACCACCCTGCGCACCCGCCATGTGGACGTCAAAGGCAGCGAGATCCAGTTCCAGTTTCGCGGCAAGAGCGGCGTCGAGCATCAGATCAGCGTCAAGGACCGGCGCCTGGCCACGGTGGTCAAGCGCTGCCTGGAGTTGCCGGGGCAAAACCTGTTCCAGTACTTGGATGAAGACGGCGAACGGCACACCGTCAGCTCCAGCGACGTTAACGACTACCTCCACAGCCTCACCGGCGCCGATTTCACGGCCAAGGACTACCGCACCTGGGCCGGCACCGCCATGGCGCTGGCGGTATTGCGCGAATTGGAGTGGCAGCCCGAGTCCGATGCCAAAAGGCACGTGGTGGCGATGGTCAAGGACGTCGCCAAGCAGTTGGGCAATACCCCAGCCGTGTGCCGCAAGTGCTACATCCACCCCGCCGTGCTGGAGCATTTCAGCCTGGGCGAACTTTCCAAATTGCCCAAGCCGCGCATGCGCAAGGGGCTCAAGGCCGAAGAAGTGGCCTTGGCAATGTTCCTTGAACAACTGGCGGCAGACTTGCCGAAAAAAGCCAAGACGGGTTAGGCTGTGCCTCCCTTCTGACTAACGGGACGACCGCCGACGTGAACAACTAAGCCTTCCAAAATGTATCTGCAACAGGCCGCCCAGCGCGCTTGTTGGCCTTTCTGACATTTTTTTGGAGGTGCTGATGACTGTCGTCAACCGGCTGCCCACGCTTGTTTCCCTGCAACACCTGAGTTTCCAGTTCGCCAATGGCGAGATCCTGCTGGATGACCTGACCCTGTCCATCGATCACACGCCTACCGGTATCGTAGGGCGTAATGGCCGCGGTAAAAGTATCCTGGCCAAATTGATCGCCGGCCTGCTGTCTCCCTCTTCTGGCTCACTGACTGGCCCCACTCATACGATCTATGTAGCGCAAAGCGTCGTGGTTGCGCCGGGGGAAACGGTCGCCACTCTCACTGGCACTGCTGCGATATTGGCCGCCCTTGACCGTATGGCCGAAGGCGCAGCGCAGGTCGATGACCTGGCATTGATCGATGATCGCTGGGACCTGGCCGAGCGTTTGCGCAGCGCCCTGGACGTAGCCGGATTGTCCCGGCTGTCTTTTGAGACTCCAACCGACCAACTCAGCGGCGGCCAATTGGCAAGGGTCGCGGTCATCGGCGCGGTGCTGGCCTCGCCACAATTACTGGTGCTCGATGAGCCCACCAACCACCTCGACAGCGACGGCCGCGCCTGGCTGTTGCGTGTACTCGATGATTGGCCTGGTGGTCTTGTAGTCGTCAGCCATGATCGCCAATTGCTCAACGCCATGGGGCGCATCATCGAACTGTCGCCCCTCGGCGTAAACCTGTATGGCGGCAATTACGATGCCTATCGCCTGCAGCGCGATGCCGAACAACAAGCCGCTATCGCTGCGCTGGACCATGCACGACTGGAGCGCAGCCGCGAACGGCGGCGCCTGCAAAAGGACCACGACAGCCTGCAACGCAACGCCGCGCGCTCCCGCAAACACGCAGAAACCGCCAACGTCGACCGTTTCACCAAGGCGCGCTGGAAAGGCGCCGCCACGCAGATCGTCAGCACTGTGCGCAGTGCGCACTGGCAGCACAAACACGAACTGGATGCCCAAGTGCGTCAGGCCTATGAGCGGGTCGAGGACGAAACACCGACGCTGCTGGCATTGCCCGCGTCTGCGGTGCCCAACGGCCGACAGGTGCTATCGATGGTCGACGCACAGCTGCCATGGTTGCCGTCGACCCGCCTCACTATGCATCTGGCAGGTCCCGTGCGCGTCGCCGTGCGTGGGCCTAACGGATGCGGCAAGTCCACGCTGCTCAAGGTGCTCGCTGGCGAATGGTACGCTGCAAAGGGCGAATGCAATGTGCACCTGCCCAGCGCCTACATCGACCAGCACCTCGCGCTGCTGGACGATCAACGCTCCATCATCGAACAACTGAGCCTGCTCGACACGCCGCTGGCCGAAGGCCAATTGCGTACGCGCCTGGCCTTGCTGCAGCTGGACGCCTTGCGCGTGACTCAACCCACTGGGCAGCTCAGTGGTGGCGAACGCCTGAAGGCCGCGATGGCGATTGCCTTATGGCGCGAAGTGCCGGCGCAACTGCTGTTGCTGGACGAACCGACCAACCATTTGGACCTGGAATCGGTGATGGCCTTTGAACAGTCGCTGCGCGGTTTTACCGGGGCAATGCTGGTGGTGTCCCATGACGCGGCGTTCATTCAATCAATCAAGCCAACGCATTACCTGGATTGGCATCGTACAGGCTGGTCATTGAAGCCTGCCTGAGGTCATTGCGCGCACGCTGAAAGCGTCCTACGGTAGTGGCCGGATAATCTCACCGAGGAGCCCGGCCCCATGTTGCCTTCGCCCCGCAAGCCTTACGCCAATGCCGTATTGGCCCATCGACAGCGCTGGCGTGGCCGTGTCGGGCTGATGCTGGTAGCCAGCCTGTCGGTGCTGGCAGGGATGACCGATGCCATCGGTTTCATGGCGAGTGGTGACTTCGTTTCGTTCATGAGTGGCAACACCACACGGCTGGCGGTGGCGATCAGCGCGGGGGACCTTGGACTGACCGGGCGCCTGCTGTTGCTGGTCGCGACATTTGTGATGGGTAACGCCTTGGGCGTGGTAGTCAGTCGGCTGAGCCGTCGCCATGCCCTGCCCTTACTGCTGTGTATTGCCGCTTTGTTGTGCGGCGCGGCATGGCTACCGTTCGCTGATACGTTGCCCGCGCTGCTGGCGGCTATCATCGCAATGGGCATGCTCAATGCCGCCGTGGAAGAGGTCAACGGCTTGCCCGTGGGGCTGACTTACGTCACCGGCGCGCTTTCACGCTTTGGTCGCGGACTGGGACGTTGGTTGCTGGGGGAACGCCGCAGCGGCTGGCGCGTGCAGTTGATTCCGTGGGCAGGCATGTTCGTAGGCGCGGTGATTGGCGCGCTGCTCGAGCAACAGATGGGCTTGAAGGCGCTGCTGGTCAGCGGCGTACTGGCGGGAGTGCTGGGGTTGGTGTCACTGAAGATCCCTCGTCGCTGGCATTTGGGTTATATGCCGCGCTGAGAAAGAGGATGCTCGCCCGACGTTCAGGCCTCGACATCCGTGTACTGGCAAAGAGCCATCATGCCGGGCGAGCGGATGAATCATAAGCTAATGCCTGGCGGCTGTCGTGCCAGGCAATTCCTAAATCGGCTAAGGCAATGGATTACAGGCAGGTCGCGAGTGCGGCCAAACGACGCTTGGCCGGCATGTTGTCTTCTGCGGCGTAGTACTTGATGGTAGAACCGGCACCCGCGCTTTGCACATCGACAAAGTAGTCGCCAGCCGTGGTGTAGACGGTATAACCGCCCGCCTCGATCGACTCCTTGAAGCCGCCGGCGTCAACACCGAATACGCTTTCGTCCTGCCAGCCGAATTGCACGCATTCGGCAACCACCAGGGTGGCCTTGTCCGAAGCCAGGGTCTTGTAGGGCGTGCCTGCGCGCGCCTCTTTCATCTTCGAACCTGCGCAACCGGAAAGGGCCGCCAGTACCAGTGCGCCTATTACCACCTTGTGCATGCCATTGCTCCGTTGAAAAAACGCGACTGTATCATTGCCACTGCTTTCACTGTCAGAGCAACCAGCGAAACAGATAGAACAGCGTCATGCTCAGCAGTACGGTAACCAGCACATTGCGGGTCCAGAACATCAGGCCCACGGCGCTGATACCCGCCAGCAGGTAGGGGTTGGCAGGGCTCAGGTTCAGATGATGGTCTGCCAGGAAAATAATCGGCCCGCAAATCGCCGTGAGCATGCCCGGTACTGCAAACCCCAGAAACTCCCGCGCCCCGCGGTTGAGGCGCACTGGCAGGCGCGGCTCGATAAACAGGTAACGGTTGAAAAATACCACCAGGCCCATGGCCACAATCATGATGTAGATCATGGCTGCCCTACCCCCAGTCGCTTGCAGGCATAACCCGCGCTCATGCCCAGCAAGCCGGACACCACCACCGCCGATTCCCAATGCAGAAAACTCAGCCATACCGAAAACAGCAGTGACACCGCCACGCAGACCACCGTGGGAATGTCCCGCACCACCGGCGTGATCAGCGCGATAAACGTGGCGGCAATGGAAAACTCCAGGCCGAGCTGGTCAAGGCCTGGAATGCTCTTGCCGAGCACAATGCCGGCCAGGGTGAACAGGTTCCAGACAATATAGAACGTCAAGCCAACACCAAGGGCATACCAGCGATTGAATGTTTCGCGGTCATGGTGGCTGATCAGGGCGAAGAATTCGTCGGTCAACAGAAAGCCCAGACTGATGCGCCAGCGGGTCTTGAGCGGCGAAAGGATCGGCCGCAGGTGCATGCCGTACAGTAAATGCTGGGAAGTCAGCAGCAAGGTGGTCAGCACGATGGAAATCAGGCTGGCGCCACTCTTGACCATGCCGATAGCAACCAGTTGCGCCGCACCGGCAAACACGATGGCGGACAAACCCTGGGCTTGCAACGGACTGAATTGCGCATCGATGGCCATGGAACCGGCCAACAGCCCCCAGGGCGCACAGGCCAGGGACAAGGGGATGACGGCGATGGCGCCGCGAACGAAGGCGTAGTGAGGTAAGGCGGTAGGCATGGAAACGGCTCGTCGACAGACAGTCGACAAGCATGCCAGCGCAACAACGGACTTGTCTTGAACGATCTTGCTCAGGCGAGCCTGACCGACACCTGCTCCACCGAATCACGCGCTTCGCGCAGTTCGTAGGCGTCCTGATTGAGCCGGTGAATGGTATTGAGCAGCCGTTGGCGCAGCACCTCGTCACCGAGTTTTTCGACGGCGCGCATCAGGTCGAACGCCGCGGTTTCGTTATTTTCCGCGACGGAATCCAGGGTCTTGCGCAGGTTGCGAGTGGCACGGGTCACGCGGGTTCTTCCTTCGTCAGCAATGGACAGGCACTTTAGGACATTCGTGTTTCATTTTAATTTCAAACACTTGTGGCGAGTTTCAAGGCATTTGATCCATGTCAATTGAAACAAGGTTTGACTGTAATATATGGAAATACGTATATTCGTATAACCATATATATGCAGGCCTTGGCCATGTCGGACTCCCTCTCTCCACCCGCCCTGTTCAAATGCCTGGCCGATGCCACCCGCGCACGCCTGACATTACTGATCCTGCGTGAAGGCGAACTTTGCGTGTGCGAACTGATCCATGCCTTGGACGACAGCCAGCCGAAAATCTCCAGGCATTTGGCGCAACTGCGCAGTGGCGGGTTGCTGCTGGATCGTCGTCAGGGTCAATGGATCTACTACCGCATCAATCCTGCGTTGCCCGAGTGGGCGACACAGGTGCTGCACATCACCCTGCAAGCCAACCAGCCATGGTTGCACAGCGACGCACAGCGTCTGGATGCAATGGGCGACAGACCACAACGGGCCGGCACCTGCTGCTGAGCCATCGGAGCCTTTATTCATGCTTGTCGCAATTGCCATTTTTATCTTCACCATCGTCCTGGTCATCTGGCAGCCCAAAGGTTTGGGCGTCGGCTGGAGCGCAACCATGGGCGCGATCCTGGCCTTGGCCTGTGGCGTGATCAGCTTGGCGGACATCCCGGTGGTGTGGCACATCATCTGGAATGCCACGGGGACTTTTGTCGCGCTGATCATCATCAGCCTGTTGCTGGACGAGGCCGGGTTCTTTGCCTGGACTGCCCTGCATGTGGCGCGCTGGGGACGAGGGCGCGGCCGACGGTTGTTTGCCTATATGGTGTTGCTCGGCGCCTTGGTGTCGGCGCTGTTCGCCAACGACGGAGCGGCGCTGATCCTGACGCCGATCGTGATGTCGATGCTGCTGGCGCTGCGCTTTTCCCCGGCGGCGACCCTGGCTTTCGTCATGGGCGCAGGCTTTATCGCCGACACCGCAAGCCTGCCGCTGGTGGTGTCGAACCTGGTGAATATCGTCTCGGCCGACTACTTCAAAATCGGCTTCAACGAATACGCCGCCGTCATGGTGCCGGTGAACTTCGTCAGCGTCGCGGCCACGCTCGCGGTGCTGTTGTGGTTCTTCCGCCGTGACATCCCGCAGACCTACGACCCCGCCGACCTTGAAGATCCTGCCAGCGCGATCCACGACCGCGCCACCTTCCGCGCCGGCTGGTGGGTGCTGGGCATCCTGTTGGTGGGCTGTTTTGCCCTTGAGCCGTTGGGCATTCCGATCAGCGCAATTTCCGCCGTGTGTGCCGTGCTCCTGCTGGTGATCGCCGCCAAGGGCCACACGATCTCCACGCGTAAAGTGCTGAAGGAAGCCCCCTGGCAGATCGTGATCTTTTCCCTCGGCATGTACCTGGTGGTCTACGGCTTGCGTAACGCCGGCCTCACCACCTACCTGGCCACCTGGCTCGACACCTTCGCCACTTATGGCGTGTGGGGCGCGGCCATGGGCACCGGGGTGCTGACCGCACTGCTGTCTTCGGCGATGAACAACCTGCCGACCGTATTGATCGGCGCGCTGTCCATCGAGTCCAGCCATGCCGTGGGCGTGGTCAAGGACGCGATGATCTACGCCAACGTGATCGGCAGCGACCTGGGCCCGAAAATCACCCCTATCGGCAGCCTCGCCACCTTGCTGTGGCTGCACATCCTGGCGCGCAAGGGCATCACCATCACCTGGGGCTACTACTTCAAGGTCGGCATTGTGCTGACCTTGCCGGTGCTGTTGATCACCCTCGCCGCCCTTGCCTTGCGCCTGAGTATCTAACGATGAAAGTCCTGTTCATGTGTACCGCCAACAGCTGTCGCAGCATCTTGTCCGAAGCGATGTTCAACCACTTGGCGCCGCAAGGTTTCGAAGCGATCAGCTCCGGCAGCTTTCCCAAGGGCCAGGTCCTGCCGCGCAGCCTGAGCACGTTGCAGGCTGCCGGTATCAACATCGAAGGCCTGTATAGCAAAGGCAACGACGCCTTCGAAGGCAGCCCGCCGGATGTGGTGATCACCGTGTGCGACAAGGCGGCCGGCGAAGCTTGCCCGGTGTATTTCGGGCTGGCGGTGAAGGCGCACTGGGGGTTGGAAGATCCTTCGGATGTCCAGGGTGACGACGCGAGTGTGCAAGCGGCATTCGATGCCACGCTGAAGACCATTGCCACACGCTGTCGGGCGTTTTTCATCCTGCCTTTTGCCGAGCTCAGCCCTGCCGAACTCAAGGTAGAACTTGCTCGTATCGCCCAGCTGTAATCGGAGGCTCCATGACCACCCTGCCCAATCTGGATCTGTCCCTGATCCCGTCAAAACCGGACGGTTTGGCCCAACCACCGCGCATCCTGCTGCTCTACGGCTCGACCCGGGAGCGCTCGTTCAGCCGCCTGCTGGTGGAAGAAGCCGCGCGCCTGCTGCAGCACTTTGGCGCACAAACGCGCATCTTCAACCCCAGCGGTTTGCCGCTGCCGGATGACGCGCCGGGCGATCACCCCAAGGTGCAAGAGCTGCTGGAACTGATGCAATGGTCCGAAGGCCAGGTGTGGTGCTCGCCCGAGCGGCACGGTTCGATGTCGGCGGTGTTCAAGGCACAACTCGACTGGGTGCCGCTGGCCCTTGGCGCGGTGCGCCCGACCCAAGGCAAAACCCTGGCGGTGATGCAGGTGTCCGGCGGTTCCCAGTCTTTCAATACGGTTAACCAGTTGCGCGTGCTGGGACGCTGGATGCGCATGTTCACCGTCCCGAATCAATCCTCGGTGCCCAAAGCGTTCATGGAGTTCGACGATCAGGACCGCATGAAGCCCTCGGCCCTGTACGACCGCGTGGTCGACGTGATGGAAGAACTGGTGAAGTTCACCCTGCTGCTGCGCGAACGTCCGGACCTGGTGGACCGCTATTCGGAGCGCAAGGAAAGCGCCGACGAACTCTCGCAACGCGTCAATCAACGGTCGATCTGAGCCCGCTTGCCAGCGTATGCTCTCGCACTTTCCTGAAAGGACGCGGGCATGCTGACGATCTTCTTTTACGCGCTGGTATTCGGTTTCGTGTTTTGTCTATCCCCCGGCGCGGTGCTGGCGGAGACCCTGCGCCGTGGCTTGCTGCATGGCTTCACACCGGCCTTGCTGGTGCAGTTTGGCTCACTGGTGGGCGATGCAGTGTGGGCGGTGATTGGCCTGACTGGCATTGCCCTGCTCATCCAGCATGATGCCGTGCGCATGCCGCTGACGGTGGTCTGTGCGGTGTACCTGGCCTGGCTCGGCATTCGCAGCCTGATCGACGCCTGGAAGTTACCCGAATCGGACGATGCACCCGCCAGCACCCGGCAAAATGCGCTGGTGGTTGGCGCAGCGATTTCACTGGCCAACCCGAAAAACATCGTTTACTGGGGAGCGTTGGGCAGCGCGCTGTCAGGCATCGTCGGCACCACGCCCAGCCACGGACAGACGCTGATGTTCTTTGCCGGGTTCATGCTCGCCTCGGTGGTGTCATGCTTCCTGATTGCAGGGCTGGTGAACGTGTTGCGCCAGAACGCCTCACCGTTGTGGCAACGTATCAGTTACGGCGCGTGCGGGGCAGTATTGATCTATCTGGCAGTTCTGGCCGCACAGGGTATATAAAGTTATATACCCACCAACTTCCGAGTGCCTCTTGCCTGAATAAACTCTGAACACCGGAGAATTTGATTAATCATGCGTTGACATTTTGTAACCGTCTGAGTAGATTGCCCGTGCCCGCAACTGGGGCCTTTTTTAAACCTCACAAAAGAAGCCAATGGACACAGTATCTAGTCGCTGTCCGAGCACCGCTTACGCGGGCATCGGGCGCCAAACCCAGAATATGACAGGACTCGCCTCCCCGGTCCGGTAAGCTGCGCTAGAGCTCGACGCTCCACCGTAACTGCCTCGCCGGTCGCCCGTCCGGTCCCGAGGTGTGTTATGACCTTGCTAACCCTTGCTTTGCCCGATGTACGCACCCTGGCCGCCGCCCTGCGCGCCAAGCTGTGCCGCGAGCCTGTTGGCTTTTCGCCAACTCGTTCAGCCTTTGCTGCACCCTCCCCCCAAGTGCGCCCGGCCCCTCCGCTGGCGCACTGGCGTGTCTGCCCTGCCACCGGCCACCTGGTGCAGCAGTGGGATCACGCCGACCCTCAAGACCCACAAAGACCGCAGGTTTCCAGACTGGCCCAAGCCGGCCTGCTGCTCGGTCTTTACCTGAGCGCTCGCGCCGCCTGAACCGGCTGGAAACAGCAACTTCTCCATTAAAACCTGGAGTTCTTTATGAACACTTCCAGTTGTAACTCGCTGCGCGCGTTTTAACTAACGCCGCAGTAAACGTTATGTAAGCACCTTATTTAAACCGATCGCGAAGTTAGCGACTCGGCATGCTTTCGCTCGCCTGTTTGCAGGTAAGTACCGGGTATGTTTTGTCGAAAATTGGCGACAGGAGTACACACAATGAGCGCCGTAAAAAACCCGCCGCTGCACAAAAAGAATGGCACCGACGCCGACACCAAGCTGTCGATGCGTGCCGCCCGCGAAGCCCATAACGGCCTGTCGGCCACCCTGGCCAACGTGCGTGCCACCCAGGACGGCCTGACCGAACTGGATGCCAGCGCCCGGCTGCAACGCGAAGGCTACAACGAAGTTGCCCATGACAAGCCACCTCACGCCATCGTCCAGTTCCTGCAGGCACTGAACAACCCGTTCATCTATGTGCTGCTGACCCTCGGCGGCATCAGCTTCTTCACCGATTGCTGGCTGCCAATGCAGGAAGGTGAAGACGCCGACCCGACCAAAGTCATCATCATCATGACCATGGTGCTGCTCAGCAGCCTGCTGCGCTTCTGGCAGGAGCACCGCTCGGCCAAGTCCGCCGAAGCGCTGAAAGCCATGGTGCGCACCACGGCGACCGTGCTGCGCCGTGAGCAAGTCGGTTCGCAACCCACCCTGCGCGAAGTGCCGATGCGCGATCTGGTAGCGGGCGACATCGTGCAGCTGTCGGCCGGTGACATGATCCCCGCCGATATCCGCCTGATCGAGTCCCGCGACCTGTTCATCAGCCAAGCCGTGCTGACCGGCGAAGCCTTGCCGGTGGAGAAGTACGACACCCTCGGTGATGTCACGCACAAATCTGCCGGGCCGGTGGCTGCCGACCAAGGCAACCTGCTGGACCTGCCGAATATCTGCTTCATGGGCACCAACGTGGTCAGCGGCCGTGCCAAGGCCGTGGTGGTGGCTACCGGGCCGCGCACCTACTTCGGCTCCCTGGCCAAGGCGATTGTCGGCTCGCGGGTGCAAACCGCTTTTGATCGCGGGGTGAACAGCGTCAGCTGGTTGCTGATCCGCTTCATGCTGGTCATGGTGCCGATCGTGTTCTTCCTCAATGGTTTCTCCAAAGGCGACTGGGGCGATGCGTTCCTGTTCGCACTGGCGGTTGCCGTCGGCCTCACCCCGGAAATGCTGCCGATGATTGTCAGCGCCAACCTGGCCAAGGGCGCCACCGCCATGGCCAAGCGCAAAGTGGTGGTCAAGCGTCTCAACGCGATCCAGAACTTCGGCTCGATGGACGTGCTGTGCACCGACAAGACCGGCACCCTGACCCAGGACAAGATCATCCTCGAACATCACGTCAACGCCTTCGGCCAGCGTGATGAGGCGGTACTGTCCCTGGCCTGGCTCAACAGCTACCACCAGAGCGGCATGAAAAACCTGATGGACCAGGCCGTGGTGCAGTTTGCGGAGCAGAACCCCAAGTTCAAGCTGCCGTTCGCCTACAGCAAGGTCGATGAATTGCCGTTCGACTTTGTCCGCCGTCGCCTGTCGATCGTGGTCAAGGATGCCGCCGACGACCAACTGCTGGTGTGCAAAGGCGCCGTGGAAGAAATGCTGAGCATCTCTACGCATATGATGGAGGCTGGCGCTGCCGTGCCCCTGGATGAGCGTCGCCGCGAAGAATTGCTGGCGATTGCCAACGACTACAACGAAGACGGTTTCCGCGTGCTGGTGGTGGCCACCCGTCACATCCCTAAATCGATGGCGCGCCAGCAGTACACCACGGCTGATGAGCGCAACCTGGTGATCCAGGGTTTCCTGACCTTCCTCGATCCACCGAAGGAAACTGCCGGCCCCGCGATTGCGGCACTGCAACAGATCGGCGTGGCGATCAAAGTGCTGACCGGCGACAACGCCGTGGTCACCAGCAAGATCTGCCGCCAGGTCGGACTCGATCCAGGCCTGCCGCTGCTGGGAGCTGAAATTGAAGCGATGGACGACGCGACGCTGCTGCGCCGTGTGGAAGAACGCACCGTGTTCGCCAAGCTGACGCCGCTTCAGAAGTCCCGCGTGCTCAAGGCGCTGCAAGCCAACGGTCACACCGTGGGTTTCCTGGGTGACGGGATCAACGATGCACCGGCACTGCGCGACGCTGACGTGGGTATCTCGGTCGACACGGCCACCGATATCGCCAAGGAATCGGCCGACATCATCCTGCTGGAAAAGAGCCTGATGGTGCTGGAAGAAGGCGTGCTCAAGGGCCGCGAAACCTTCGGCAACATCATGAAGTACCTGAACATGACCGCCAGTTCCAACTTCGGCAATGTGTTCTCGGTACTGGTGGCCAGTGCGTTCATTCCGTTCCTGCCAATGCTGTCGATCCACCTGCTGCTGCAGAACCTGATGTACGACATCTCCCAGCTGGCCCTGCCGTGGGACAAGATGGACAAGGAGTACCTGGCCAAACCGCGTAAGTGGGATGCGAAAAACATTGGCCGCTTCATGATCTGGATCGGGCCGACCTCGTCGATCTTCGACATCACCACCTTTGCGCTGATGTGGTACGTATTCGCGGCCAACAGTGTGGAAATGCAGACCCTGTTCCAGTCCGGCTGGTTCATTGAGGGGTTGCTCTCGCAAACCCTGGTCGTGCACATGCTGCGCACCCGCAAGATCCCGTTCTTCCAGAGCACCGCCGCCTGGCCGGTGTTGATGATGACCTGTGTGGTGATCGTGCTGGGGATCTACGTGCCGTTCTCGCCACTGGGCACCCTGGTGGGCTTGCAGCCGCTGCCGCTGGCGTACTTCCCATGGCTGGTGGGCACCCTGCTCAGCTACTGCTGTGTGGCCCAACTGATGAAGACGATCTACATCCGCCGCTTCAAGCAGTGGTACTGATCTCTCCCGCCGTTCAAGCGGTGGCGGTCGCCCGGCCGCCACCGTGCAACACAAGGAGTCACCTTATGCGCGTCTTGATCTGTGCAGGTCGTCATTACGCCGACACCAGAATGTCCCGCCAAGTGCTGGACGCTTACCACCGCCTGCGCCCGGTGCAGGTTTTGATCCACGGCGGCAACCAATTCCTCGGCAGCGACGTCGAGGACTGGGCACGGGAACTGGGCATCGATGTGGTGCGCTACCCGCCCAACTGGCAACGCCACGGCAAACAGGCGGAACGCCAGCGCAACCATTTCATGCTGACCGACAGCCGCCCAGACGTGGTCATCGCCCTACCCGGCGGCGACGACACCTGCGAGTTGGTTTGCCAGGCCAAAGCCAGCGGTATTTCGGTGCTGACCGTAGAAAGCTGAATTCATGCGAGGTGCATCATGCACAAAAAACACACCCCACTCCGCCAGGATGGGTTTGCCAAGTACCGTGCGCGCCAATACCGCGGCGCACGCCACACTCTGTTGCTGCTGCCACCCGCCAAGCGTCGCGCGTTACAGCGCAACCTGATCTTTATCGGGTTGGCCCTGGGCATCCTGTTGACGATTGCTTTGCTGTCCAAGGCCAACGCAGCCGGTGGATCCTATGTGGTTGACGACGGCGCGATCAATGCGCCCGGCGAGTGCAACGTCGACGCCTGGTACACCGCCAACCGTCATGATGGCAGCACCCATAATGAAACGCTGTCGCCCGCGTGCACCTTTGCCGCGCTACCCTCGGTGCAATGGGGCGCGGCCCTGTCCCGCGCCATGAGTGCCGACAAGGGTGAAACCCAGGTGAACCCGCAGCTCAAGGCGCAGGCGTGGTCGCGAGAAGACCTCGGGCTCGAATTGGCCCTGTCTGCCGGTGCGCACTTTGCCTTGGACCGCCGACATGGATTTGATGGCGCAGACTTCAACATTCCGTTGACGTGGCAACCCATGGAGCCCCTGCGGTTGAACCTGAATGCCGGCTGGTCCCATGCCTACAACGACGGTAATCAGAAACACCGGTTGACCTGGGGTACCGGTCTTGAATACCAGGTGGCGCGTTCATTGACGCTGGTCGCCGAGCGTTACGGCCAGGGTGGCGGCGACCAGGCCTGGCAGGCAGGGCCCAGGTTTCATGTCGGCGAGCTGATCGACGTGGATCTGGTGGTCGGGCGCAGCCTGATCGGTGACCGCCCGCATTGGCTCACTACCGGGGCCACGCTGCGGTTCTAGGCCTTGGCCTGTTGTTCCAGGTGCAGTTGTAATTGCGGGTCGATTTGCAACTGCCCCGCCAAGTCATCCAGGTAATTGCGTTCGGCGTCCTGCTGATCGTCCACCAACATCACACTGGCCAGGTACACCTCGGCCGCCACGGCCGGGTCGCTGGAGAACTCGGCGAAATCCGCGGCATCCAGGGGCTTGGCGACTTCGGCGTCGAGCCATTGTTGCAGTTGCGGGTCGTCGGTATGGCGGCCCAGCTCGCTGGAAATCAACTGCTGTTCTTGTTCATCGATGCGGCCATCGGCTTTGGCGGCGGCGATCAAGGCGCGCAGTACGGCGTGGCTGTGGGCTTCGGCTGCGGGGCCGTCGAGCTGATCCACTGTGTGGAACGCTTGCTGCGGCGCATTGGTTTGCTGGCGCTGCCAGGCTTGATAGGCCTGGAATGCCGCCATTCCCAGAGAAGCCAACGCCGCGTAGTTCATGCCGCCGGAACGCCCTTGCGTGGGACGAGTACCCGTTGTGCCACCCAACATGCTACCCAGCCCTCCCAATAAATCACCCAGACCGCCACCGGCCGATGCATTGCCAGGGCGAGAGCCTTTCAATAATCCGCCGAGGAGCCCACCCAGTCCGCCGGATGAGGTACTGCCGCCTTGCCCGGCGCGCAAGAGTTGTTCGAGTAAATCACTGGTGTTCATGGTGTCACCCTCCGAGGGCGCAACGTTGGCGTCTAACAACCATAGCCCGCCACTGCCGGAACACCATGACCGCCGGGCGGCACGGCTTATCGGGACAATGAGGAACCTCCGGTCAGCCGCTAAAACCTTCCTAGATCGCTGATCTGACAAGCTTTTTCGCCCGCCACCGAATGTAATAAAGCCCCTCTGCGACCTTGCATCCAAGCGTGCGGGTCTATATATTCCCAACCCTGCAACACGGCGCTACCGCCCGAATGGCGAAACTGGTAGACGCATGGGACTTAAAATCCCCCGCTCGTAAGGGCGTCCCGGTTCGATTCCGGGTTCGGGCACCAACGATATCAAGGGCTTGCATGATGAACTTCATGCAGGCCCTTATCTTTTTGTTCCGCAATTTTTGTAAGTTGTTCCGCAATTCCCATCTCCGGCGTCCTGCCGATAGTTAACCGCTCATAACTCCAACCGAACTCCACTAACCCGGCAATGCTCTATCGAGAGACGCCTGGGCGCCTCCAGGCCAAATGGCAGAGCCGCAGCGTACGTGGCGGCGTGCTGAAAAGTACCGCCGTTCGGGATTTTGTAGCCCATGGGTATTTCCTCTTTGCAGATATGAAAAAACCCGCTCGATGGCGGGTCTTTGGGGTTGCCCAATGGGCGAATTTTTAGTTACTCAGGAATACGACAGTTTTCGTAAGCCTCAAGCGGCAGCCCAGACTTGGAACCAACAACTACGCCGGTAAGGCCGCAGGAAGGGCAGCAGGCATGCTTTTCCAGATACCACCTCGTAATTTGACTCGGAGTAGACCATTGTCCGCAGGCAGTGCAGATGCACCTTTCGCTGGCACTAATCTCGTCTCGGTTGTTCCAGCCGTGATCGTCGGCAGATTCATCCAGCCACTGCAATCGTGCCTTTGTATCTTCATCCATGGTATCCCCCCTACCTACCCATATACGTGCATCGATTCTAGCGCGATGCCGCTCAATTGGTGTCGGCTCGATATAAGAACGAGACCGAGACGGCATAGGTGGAATCGCCGGTGATGCCTGGCCCAGGGTCAACTGGCGACATGGTTACCACGGTGAGCGTAGCCTTCGTGTCATGGGCGTATAGCGGGAACAGGGCCGTCAACTCGGCCACAACCGGGTTTGTTTTGGTCTTGCCGCTTCCCGCCGGCGCGATGATGCTCACCTGAAACACGCCGGTGTACAGCCGGTGATCACCGCCGAGCGTGTTGCTAGCGGTATCGCCAGGGATGGTGAAGGCACGCAGGTATGTTTCGCCTTCAGCGGGCGCGTAGGCCGTGTTCTCGAACACGATCTTCAGCTTCTCCGACCTGGCAGCGTTCCAGGCGATGAGCTTTGCCTCGTAAATCGAGGCGATGATTGCGTGACTCATACCTGGTTGTTCCTGATGGCCTCCAGCACGATCTGCTGAAAGCGAGCCACGGTTACCCGAACCATGCCGCCGGGCGCCTGGGTCGAGTGACCAAACTCCAGTTCAATCGCATAGGGCAAATTGTTGATGATGTAGGCCATCTGGCCGGCAGTGAAATCGCTCATCGCGGCGACTAGCGCAGCGGTAGTTTCAGCACCGCTTGGGTCCACCTCGTCGAAGGTGACGCTCTCGACAACGCCCAGCGAGATATGCCAGTTCGCACGGAACCGGCCGCCTACGTAGCCTTCCGGCGCGACGATATCCATGCCGTCGTTGAGCTTGCGGCCCTTCTTGAGCCTGCCGCCCTTGGTCAGGTTAGCGGGATCGCTGCGCAGCGTGCTGTTGTGCTCGTCGACAGCCTTGTTGTACTCAGTAGCTACAGCGTTCTGCGCCCAGATCTCCGGATTACCCACGGGAGACATCCGAATCAGGCTGCTGCCGACCTCGATGATGATCTCGCGCACGCTGGTGTCGATGGCTTCGCTGGTTTGGGCGGCGAACTCGGCCAGGCTTAGGGCGAAACTTCCGGACTGTCCGGCGGCTGCGCGGCTCACGACCGCACCTGCAGCTCATACAGGATCGGCGTGCCGGCGGGATTGATCTCTTTCAGTGGAGGGACGATTGACCAGATGCGGCCTTGGGCAACGACCTTGTCGAGCAGATCCGGCACCCAGGCCATGTCCTGCGCGGCGATCTTGAGCTTCTTATCGCCCTGCTTGATGAGACTATTGTTTTGGAATTCGATGCCGGTGAAGTCGAGCAGGATGCCTTGGGCTGTTTGCTCGACGGTTGCGCCCGGCGCTTCGCCGCCCGTCTCAGGGTCGTACTCGCCCGGCACCGTCTTGCTGATGGTCACGGGCTGGCCGAACTCTGTGATCATCTCCAGAGCCATCACGGCCATTTCATCGTAAAAGGCCATGGTGGCTCCAATTTTAATAATGGCTAGCGTGACGCAGACTTACCGAACTGGTACTCATTGGCGGCATCAGTTCGTGCTTTACGCTCAAGCAGCAACTGGTCAGCTGCCTCGGCGGCCTTCGCTGCGGCTTGCGCCAATGAATAGTCCCCCTTAATGATCAGAGCATTGAGTGCAGAAGCTGCAAACTCATCCCAAGTACCCGTGTCATTGCCAAAAAGCATCGTCGCCATAATTACCTCCACTTGATGAAGGCACAAAGCTACCATTACGCGCGCACTGCGAACAGCCCGCGCTTTTGCAGATAGTCGGCAAACTGCGTAGCGCTCGGTCGATCAGGTGCCGCTGGCAATAGCCGATTGCTGGTGTTGGAAATCGTCGCGTATTCGCGGGTTACAGCACCTTCGACGCGCTCCAGCGTCACAGCACCCTTTCGCTTGTCGATGGGGTCAATGTCGTCCTGATGGATCTCAGCGGCCAGGGCCATCTGGCCGTACTGGATGCGCGCCGGAAGGTAGTTGTTCGGTTTGATCTCCTGATCCAGCAGAACTTCCCGGCGCGGCCAGGATAAGGCCTGCTCGCTGCGGGTCTTGCGCCCCTTCCAGGTCATGCCATCCATCACCAAGGCGGCCCGGCGCAGCAACGCCTCTTGCTCGGGAGCGCCCGCAGGGATGACCGTGCCGAACTTCACGGCATACAGGGCCAGGTCCTCGGCGCTCGCGTAGCTTCCGGGGGATGCCTAGAGCAGAATGAGACCGTGGCCCACCAGAAGTTCCGGGGCAACACCTGGGCGGCCTGGAACGAGACCACGCCGCGCCACCGGAAGCTGACGGACAAGATCCTCACCAGCTCGATGCACATCATCTGCACCATGCGCAGCAAGACTGAGACGGTTCAAGGCGAGGGCAAGAAGATCCTCAAGCTGGGCATGAAGTCCGAGCAGCGCGACGGCACCGACTACGAATTCACCGTGGTGCTGGACCTGACCCATGACGGCCACACAGCCACGGCCAGCAAGGACCGGACGAAGCTGTTCGATCAACCTGAGCTGATCAGCGCTGACACCGGTCGCCGCCTTCTGGCGTGGCTGAACTCCGGTTTGAATCCAGAGGATCGCGCCAAAGAACTGCTGGTGGATGCTATCGCCGATATCCATCAGGCGGTGGACATGGCGGCACTTGAGTCGGCCTACAACGCCGGCCGCGTAATCGTTCACGGATTCGACAGCCTCAAGCCGGCACTGGTCGCCGCGAAGGATATCCGTAAGGCTGAACTGAACAAAGCGAGGCAGTCAGCATGATCAGCAACCACCTAAGCCTGGTAGAGGCGCTTCGGCCAAAATCCAATGAGCTGGCCGATCAGATCGCTGAGTTTGTTGCGGCCGGCGGCAAGATCGAAGTAGCCGAGCCATACCACTATAAGCCCAAGCCCATCACCTACAGCAACCATATGCCGCCACCGCCGAAGCCATTCGTTCGGCGCAAGGTTGAAGCGAATCCCCTCCCCCTCGACAAGACCGACATCCGATCACAGGACCGGCTTGAGCTGGCTGAGCAGATACGCCAGCTGGGCGTAACACTCACCCAGACCGAGGTGGCCGCCGAGCTTGGTGTCAGTCGGCGGCTGATCTACAACTACGCCGCGCGGTACGACATCACGTTCAAGGCGCCAACCCGCGGAGGTGCACGGAACCTGGTGCGCAAGGAAGTTGACGAAGCGCGCGACGCCAAGCTCGCCGAGCGAATCAAGGCCTTCCTGGAGCTGGGCATTACCCGGCGCCAGTGCTGCGGGAAGCTGGCGATCGGCAATAAGGCCTTCGAGCGGATCATCACCACCCACGGCATCGACTACCCAAAAGCGCGGCGTGGAAGCACCTCATGCGTCGCATAGCCCGTATCCAGCAACGCAAACGACAAACCTGGCTAGCACTGCCGGCCAGCGGAATAGAAGAGGTAGGTCATGGCCAAGACTGTGCAGGAAAGATCGGCCAAGGCTGCGCAGAAGCGGCTGGCGGTCGCCGAGAAGGAATTGCGGCACAAGGTCAGGCCCGGAATCGAGCAGGCCATGGAGCGTATCCGGCTTCGCGGCCAGGTGCCGATCATCAGCGAGGTCCTGCAGATCGCCATCATGAAGATGGACTTGATGCCCGACGACGAGCTGATCGCGTTCTTACGTTATCCGCGCCACGAAATCGTTATTAGCGAAAACGTGGCGCGTAAATTCTACAGCGATAGTATGCGCGAGTTGATTAGGGAGCCGGGAGACGAGACTGTACAGGCACCGAATCGGCTCGAATGACGCGCCGAGCCACAGCGACCAACAGCTTTAGGCTCTGATATTCGTTATCCCAGTCCAAAAGCATCTCTCTTTCCATAGATAGAACATCCCCGTTTATCGATACGAGGAAACGATCAATCTCTACAGGAAGCTTACTTACTAAATTGACAGTGGTTAGAACGGCAAGAGCGTAGTTATCATTTTCTATCGCTAGAGGCGTTAAAGAGATGGAGAAACGCTTGCCGACGACGACGCCGGCGACACTTTCACCATCCTTTCCGACCTCTACAGAGAGTTGATCGCTGAGAAATTTTGGGCCGAGCTCCTTCCAATGCTCAAAATTCTGCATAAGTTTGTCTTTTATGCGTTTGTACGCATATGTCACCTTGTTCAACTCACCACGAAATTGGTCATAGTCGTAGTCAAAATCTGCTTTTTCCACGCTTTCAGCTCCATCTGTTAGTGGCAAATTGCCGACACCTGTTTAACCCAACCCAAGCCAAATTGCCACCACCGGCCACCGTAGGGCGGCGCCTGACTGGAGATAATCCATGGACAAAAACACCAAGATCCTGATCACGGAGATCCCGGGAGAGTGGACCCAGCGCGAGCGCAATGGCAGCCTCAACGTGTGGAACGGGGCGGATCATCACAGATTTCACCGAACCACTACTGACCTGCCTGAAGTCAGCCTTCGGCCACCGGAAAACGGCCTGTACGCCGAGCGAATCGATGGCTCATGGTACTGGGTTTCTGGTTGTGCCAAGTGCAATGGAACCGGTGAGAAGTACAGCTACGTGGTGTGCGATAAGCACAACGTTTGCCGCCTGTGCAGCACCCACCGCTCGAAGCTCACGGAAACACCGTGGGGACATCCTGACGGGTTCACCTGTAAGCCTTTTCAGGCCGCAGAAGACGCCGCTGCGAAGGCCGAAGCGCTGGCCAAGGTCGCCGAGACAGACTATGACGAGTGGGATTATCGCAGCCAGGACGAATGCAAATGCCCGCATTGCGCCACGGTCATCCACATCGAGTCTGAAGATTACGGTGACAAGAAGATGACGTGCGATACCTGCGGCGGCGCGTTCGAGCTGGTCACCGAGTACACCATTCAGTTCACAACCACGGTGATTGGCGAACGCCTCACCGCCTGATCCGGCTCCATGCCGGTCAATCAAAATAAATCAGTATGAAAATACGATAACTGTTTCCGTGAAGACACTCAATCAAATGACAGACTGTTTGTCCTTTAAGTCTAGATATCTTTGGGTTCTGTAATACCACAACAGCATACCAACAAATGCAACTATTAATGAAACGCACTGCAGCCAGCCGTATAGATAAGCCAGACCTTTAAGCTTTTCAAAGTAGCTTTTGACCAATTCCAGATTAGCATTAAGTTTTGCATTTACTAATTTTGCCTCATCAAATCTTGACTGTATCTTATCTCTAGTCGCCTCCAGGCTCGGCATAGCCCCCATTAGCTTCTTGAGTGTTGTCGTTCCAGAATTCAGGTCAGCAATAACCTTAGAAAGGCGATTCGAATCTGTCTTAATCGCGTCTAGAGTCGCTAAGAACTCGACCTGTTGAATGGTTAAACTATCAATTTTCAATTCAAGATCATCTGATCTCTTATTCAAATCAAAAAAGAAAAATACAAAACATATCATCCCTACAATCGAGAGAAACTTATACAGATTATCCGTTAGCGCCTGCATGACTTGTCCCTAATAGCGCTCAAAATAACCCTACCTAATACCCCATATCAACGAATCACGCCAGACATCGTTTGACTAACTGGCAAATACTCTCAACGAGCAGAACCGGAGTAAGGAGCTTTGGAAACAGGCATATCTCCAGATTTCATATTTAGTATTGTTCTGTCGACCATAGGCCGAAAACTTGGATCTTTGTACATCCCGGTTAAAAGAGCGAGTGTCCTAGCAGCAGAGCCATCAAATGTGAATCTTTGATTTTCAAAATTGCAGGCCTCAAAACTCAATCCAGAGCTAGCGTCGATTACAATTTCAGTGCCGCTAAACTTGCAGTTCAAAAACCTTTTTCCACACGCATAGATCCTTTCAACACCGTATTCTCTATCGGCTATTAGCTCTAAAGGTCCGTCGTTCTGGTTCTTCTTGCGAGTGCTATATAATATCCATCCGAAGAAACCGATTGGGATAATCAGCAGCACCAGCCAAGACGGAACCGTAAATGTTTTTGAAAGATAGTCTCTATAGAGAACTTCCCAGCTGACTAATAGACCAACAATCGAGGCAAGCAATGTAATCAGAAACATTGCTACGACTATCAGAGGGTTCTTTGTAAGCACTTCTGCAAGATATTTCATTCAGCAGTCCCTATTTAGATTCAGCGCGACTCCACGCGGTTCACCCGTAATACCCCAACCAAAACCAAATCGCCACCACCGGACACTGAAGGGCGGCGCCTACCCAATATCTCGATCCACCCAGTGCTTGGCAAGCCAGGCTGGAATCAACAGCGTTCGCGATGCATCCAACTTTGTGCTGGCATCTGGTGAGCGTTCGATTTCAGCGCCGAAGTAAGCAATCCAGCTTCCGTCAGGCTGCAACACTAGCTCCGTCAAGTACGTGCCGACTTCAGCCACGGTCAGTCCACTTTGCTCTGCTAGCAGCTTATTAGAAGGTTTTCTGTCCACTCTTTCCTCCTTGATCCGGCTCCATGCCGGTTACCCGTGATACCCCATATCAACGAATCACGCCAGGCTATTGAGAAAGCTGCCAACAATAGAAACTATCAGGCATCTGAGGGGCAAATCTTATCTACCCTGCTTTGTAATAACCCATTCAGCCTTGAGTATTTTCTGGGCGCTACTGACAATTTCGTCACATAAATCGGGCAAATTATTGGTGCTTTGCCCCTCGCTTTCGTAAGCCACATCCATTGCTTTGAGAAGATTGACCGTTGCTTCCTCCCCAGGATTTAAAAGCATCTCAACTTTTGCACGATAAATCCTCGCCTCATTGACCGCGCTTAGTGATAGCTCAACCCAAGCAGGATTCTCAGTTTCAAAATACTGAAACGCCCGCCATTCTTCCATGTGGATATTTTTTGCTTTCAACCACCTAGTTCGCTTCCCGCGCAAGTCAGAAATTTGCAATACCGCAGCTACATAGCTAGCACTGCAATCTCTCAACTCATTGATCCAAGCCTGCCTGCTTGCTCGGATGGCCCCAGCTGTAGCGATTTTTTCTTGGCTCCTGACAGTACGTTTGAACGTATAGATAGTGGCCCACGAACCGATTGCTACCGCGAACGCCGTCAAAAAAAATCCCCCAAGCACTTTGTAATCAGTGCCGGTATTCAGAGCGATTTCAGGAACTCTGTTGAGGGTCAGCATTACATTTTCAATGGTCACTCAGTTCCCCATATAGTTGCATGTAGAGGCTTTAACAAATAACCCATATCAACCATATCAAGCCAGTCTGCAACAGCAGAGTACAGGTCACAAATAACACTTAGCTTCGATTGATCTTATCTGCAGATTCGATATTTTTCCTAATGCTTGCAGCAGTCACTACCGAGGCCATGGACATGGACAGACACACTATCGCTACAAACCCGATTCCTAAAAAAAGCTCTTTAGCGAGCATTTTTTCTGCAGATACGGACATATAAATTGCAATAAGAGCCAATACCTGAAAGCTGACACCTCGAATGAGTACATAAGTCGCGGTCCCCATAGCCTTCATTCGTAAGTACTCACTGTGCGCCAGCTCTTCAATCTTGCGCTGCTGGGCTTGCTTTCTCCTATCGGACGAACTCCTCCATTTCTCAGAAAGCTTTCCCAGGCCGGTATCAATCCACCCCTTAGAGTAAGAGGAAAAAAAGTTAATTGCTATCCCAACGACCACCACTGAGACCCACCACGACGGATCCGCGAAAAAAGTCATTACACCCACGTCTGAAATCCAGTTCGATAAAAGACAAAAGATACCAATTCGCCATCACAAAGGAAATCACATGCTCACAGCTATCGATTTATTTGCCGGCTTCGGCGGATGGACTGCTGGCGGAAAGGCAGCAGGCCTCAATGTTCTATGGGCTGCAAACCACTGGCCCGCTGCCGTAGAGTGGCACACTAGGAACAACCCGGACACACAGCACGTCTGCCAGGACTTGCACCAGGCGGATTGGTCGCAGGTCCCAAAGCATGATGTGATGCTGGCTTCTCCTTGCTGTCAGGGCCACGCGAAGGCACGCGGCAAGGCTGCCGGCAATCCTCAGCACGACAACTCGCGCTTGACGACCTGGGCGCCGGTGGCGAATGCAGAGGTCAACAGGCCCGACTTCGCAATCATCGAGAACGTGCCGGAGTTCATGGACTGGATTCTCTACCCGGCCTGGGCCGACGCGATGCAGCGCCTGGGTTACTCGCTGGCTCCGCACATCGTGGACTGTGCAGACCTCGGCGTGCCTCAGCACCGGGTGCGCCTCTTCATGGTCTGCTCTCGCAGCAAGGCACCGCTCCACCTGCAGCTCCAGCAGCACCAGCATGTGCCGGCCAGCGACATTATCGATTTCAACGCCGGCAAGTGGTCGCCGATCATCAAGCCAGGCCGTGCCGAATCGACGCTGATCCGCGTGAAGAATGGCCGGGAACGGTTCGGCGAGCGATTCGTGATGCCTTATTACGGCTCAGGGTCAGGCCTCACAGGCCGCAGCCTAGACCGCCCTATCGGCACCATAACTACCCTCGATCGCTGGGCCGTGGTCGACGGTGACCGGATGCGCATGATCACCGCCGATGAGGCCATGGCCGCGCAATCCTTCCCGAAAGACACGCAGCGCCCAGACAACCATCGGCTGACCATGCACATGACTGGCAATGCAGTTCCACCGCTTGCGGGCCAGCGCATCATCGAGGCTCTAAGAAAGGCCGCCTAATTATTACGCAGAAGTAGTGGCTCGAAGCTCGCACGCAACTTTCAGCTTTTCAAAAAGTTCTTTGCTTGGGGTAGCAAAGAACTCTTCGCCTGTAGTGGTTGTAGCCAGAGCTTTTAATGTTTTTATGTCTTTTTTCCAATTCGCACCCAACGACTCAGCCATTTGGGAAAACCATCTTCCATCATCGACATTAAATAGCCACTTCCCCGAAACTCCGGAAGCCTGCATTAATGGCATTGGATGACTAAGAGTACGATCCCATAACTGTATGAAATATTGCTTTGTCTTTTTCCCCACAACCCAACCGATAGAATCAGTATTGATCGTCCGATCACCCGTATTTACCAAACTAAAAATTATGTGTTCTGGATGATATTCAGATCCAATTTCTGCCATCAGCATTAGTCGCGCAGATAACTTGGCTGTCCTCTTTCCAGATTTCATGGACAGATAGAGCGAAACAGCTACGGCAGAGATGGTTCCAATCGCAGCCAGCCAATTTGCAAATCCGTTAATGATTCCCCACTGCTCAGCGGTTATCCCGAACATTCCCACCTCCAAAAGACGAAACGTTATCCCAATCGTAGCTTTGTCGCTACATGGAGAATTCCCATGCCCACAGGAAACAAAACGGCCGAGCCGCTGAAGGTTGAGCGCTCGACAGTAACGAAGCTGGTGATCACCGGCACGGCGCGGCTCGACCCGATAACGGTTTTCCTCGAGGACTTCGGTCGCCGCGACTGCCCGACTGAATTCGACCCAAACTACCAGACTGCCCAGGGCAAGATCACGATCAACTGCTGGGACAAGAGCTGGAACGCCTACTGGGGTGGAATGGGACCTCGCACGGTTGCCGAGTTTGTGGCCAAGTGCGATTGGCCCTATGTTCTGAACTGCCTGGATCGCGGGATCAGTAGCACGCGGTTCAGCGGGGACGCGCTCCATGCCTTCGCCAAGAAGTGCATCGTCCAGCGCCGCCGGCAACAGACCGGGCGACACGACTGGGAACTGGGCGAACTGAGTAAGGGCGAGGCCCGCGAGTTTTGGCACGACATCGACTCATTGCGCAGTATCGAAAGCCCGAATGAGTGCTGGCATCAGAGCAGGCTGCTGACCGAGTTGTTTGGTGATGAATGGCATTACCCAGTCGACGAAAAGGCGATCGAGGAAAACCACGAATTCACATACCTGCGCCGCGTTGTTGAGGCCGTTCAGGACGCGCTGCGCCAGGAACAGCAGCAGGTGGCCGCATGAAGCGCATCTACCTCAGTGGTCCCATGACCGGACTGCCCGGCCTCAACTTAGCCGCTTTCCACGCCATGACCACCAACCTGCGCGCCGGCGGCAACACCGTTACCAACCCCGCCGAGATCAACACCGACGGCGGCACTTGGAACGACTGCATGCGGCGCGACATTGCGGCGCTGATGGACTGTGACACCGTGGCCACTCTCCCAGGGTGGGAGCATTCAAAGGGTGCACGCCTGGAAGTCATGATCGCCGAACGCCTCGGCATGACGGTTGTGAATGCCCATGAACTGGTAACGAGGGAGAATGCCGCAGTACCAACATTTTCCAAGCTGATGTAAAAAGTACAGCTGCCATTTAAGACATTCACTGGATTCCGACCAACCCATGCTGATCATTCGTACTGGAACAGTTTTGACTGGCGAATACGCCGGTTGGGCGATAGAAATTCGGGATGACCGCGCAGGTGAAACCGGAGGTTATTACCTGTTCCTGATCCAGAACGAATCAAATGGTTTCGATTCTTGGTTTGAACTCATAGAGCAGCTGCACGAACAAATTTCAGAACTCAACGTTCGCTGGAATTAGCGCCTCACTCTTTCGCCCCCCTCCCCCTTCAAAGTCAGCCGCTATAGCGGCAAGGACGAAGTCATGCCTGAAGAAATCAAATTGATCCAGCCAGCTCCAGTCGCGCGCGATGAATACGGCATGTTCGCTCATCCCGATATGCCGCCCTTCGACGAGGGCGACGGTGATAAGTGCAAGGCCTGGATCGCTGAACAGGGCTTGCAGGTGAAGATGGTGCAACTCGAATACCACAGCGACGAAGCGGTCTCTGAGCGTTTCGAGGCTGGCGACCCCGATTGCAGCTACTGGGAGCCGGATCGGCCTGATGGCGAAGGCTGGTTCTGCCTGGCCATTCACGACACCGACGACGGCCCTGTCTGCTGGTGGGCACGCCGCGAGGTGACGCCATGATCGCGACCCTCTGGTTCGCCTACATCTTCATCTACCGAGGGCCCAGGCCATGAAACAGCATCGTGTCTTGATCGGCGACTGCATTGAGTCGATGCGGACGCTGCCAGACAAATCGGTTCATATGTGCGTGACCAGCCCGCCCTATTATGGGTTGCGGGATTACGGTGTCGACGGCCAGATTGGCCTGGAGGAAACACCAGCGGAGTTCATCGGGCGACTGGTCGAGGTGTTCCGCGAGGTGCGACGAGTACTACAGGATGACGGTACAGCCTGGGTCAACATGGGCGACAGCTATGCAACCGACAGTAAGTGGGGAGGATCGACAGGTGGCAAGCACGTCAAAGCCCTTCATGGCGATGGCAGCATCGGCAGGACTCGGACACGCACTGGCCTCCCGGATAAAAACCTGATGGGCATGCCGTGGCGCCTGGCCTTTGTCCTTCAAAATGATGGTTGGTATCTGCGCCAGGACATTATCTGGAGCAAGCCGAATCCCATGCCTGAATCCACCAAGGACCGGTGCACAAAGTCGCACGAGTACCTGTTTCTTCTGAGCAAGTCACCACGTTATTACTACGACCAGAATGCGATCAAGGAACCTGCAGCGCTCAGCTCTATAGTGCGAATGGCGCAGGATCTCGAGCAACAGCGCGGGAGTGATCGCGTGCCCGGAAAGTCGAACGGCCCAATGAAAGTGGTGCGCAGCAAGCGGGATAGTTTCAAGCGCGATGATTCAAAGCGAGAGCAACCTATCCCTGGGCAGTCACTGGGAACACACCGGCCAGATCGAGAGGAAAGTTCCTGGCCCTTGGGAAACCTGGGCAGGCCCTTATCTTTTCCGCTTGTCAGTCGGTCCCACCGAGTTGACAGAAAGCGCATTGCTGAGGCTTTTGACCTCAAAACTCTCCGCGGACAACGCGATGTCGACCCGATCAACCTCCGCCAAGTCGCCATCGGTCTTGTAGATAGCTCAGGCTGAGCGACCTTCGTTACGATTTTGTTGTTTTTTTACGCCTTTCCCGGCTTTGCGTTCGTATTGATGGTGAATAAACCAAGCAACCAGAAGTACGCCAGCCAAACCAAAAACGAACACCAACAGCTCTATTGCGGGACCTTCGTGTGAAAACATGTTTCGTTCCTCGTCCTGGAGTATCGCACCTCGAAAACAGGCGCCTTCGAAATAATTCGTAATAATTCATACATTTTCAGGGTAGACGCCAAAAGTGGAGGTGACAACCCCAATATTCACAGAACCATTGAGCTAGACACGTCACTCGTCGAAAAAAGCATTCGCGAGCGCGTCAGCGTCAGCGGCGCACCCGTGGGTGGTGAGAACGCGCCAGCAGCGAGTCGTTGTTGAAAAACGCTGACCCACCCAAGGCACGTTCGATCCTCACGCCTGGAAATCGACGCACAACGTGAAGGCATTCACAGTTAGAGAAATCGAATGTTGAAGCTCAAAAAATGACCAAATAATATTTTGTCGCAACCGAGCACCCACCTTTTATACGGATATTGTTCTGCACCAGCTCGGGTTCCGTCCGTGTGCAGACGATAAAACATTGAGGTTTGCCATGCGTCTTTCCAAGCTCGCTCCATCCGCCGCGCTCCTTAGCCTGATGTCCTTGTCGGCCCATGCCGCTGACTTGACTGCCCTGACGGGTGCTCTTTCAGCTGCGCTGGGTGGAGCAAACAACAACACCAATAACGCCAACTCCGCCTCCTGTCAGCAGCAGATCCGTGACCTGCAGGCAAACATCAATGCGGCCAATGCCAAAGGCGATACGCTACGCGCTACTGCCTTTCAAGCGGCCCTGACGCAGACCAACAAAAGCTGTGGCTCGCCCAGCTACAACGCCCAGGCACAGGTAGACACTAACCCCCAGCGCCAGCAAAACGTGAATAAGGCAGCAGACGCCATCAATGCAATTGGCGGCCTTTTCAAATAGGCCGCAAAGGCCCGTGAAAGCCCGCGACTGCGGGCTTTTTTATGCCTCCTCGCTGGCTTCGAACATTGCCCGTGGTGGCGTTATAGGCGTCGTCAAAGCCTCTCGCTGCTTAAATGAAGATGTGCAGAGCTGCGCAAGGGAACGATGTGCAGCCCTTCACCCTCTACTCAATCAGCAGCCAAATGCCCAGACCGCATCCGCTGCATTTGCCAGGACACCCCATGCGGATGAGTCCGCGCCCTACTCATGAAAGGTCAGCCGTCATGTCTTACGATTACCAGGGTATTGCCAGCGTCATCACTGCCTCCCGGCACATGGGTACGCCCCCCGATGAACAGCTGAATGAATCGGCGAATATTCAATTGACCAGCAGCGGCAAGCCGACACTCGCCCGTTTGAGTTTCGACGACCCTCTTCAATGGCCTCCCCACCCTAACTATGTGACGGTCAACTTGCCGGACGGCTCGTCGGTCGGCGGTGTGATCGCCGACATTGAAAAATCAACCGATGGCCCTGGCTGGGTGACGTTTACCGTGGATGACTGACGCCTGAATGGCCTTCACCCTTCCCCAACAAAAAATCCCGACGCAAAGGTCGGGATTTTTGTACCTGGAGGCTTATCAGTTGTCAGGATGCTCGCTCGCGACTGAATCGGCAGCCTCTACGTCAGACATGTCCTCTTCAAGCGGTGCCTCTTCGTCTGGCGGTAGCGGGATATTATCCTCGTTGCGCTTTGGATCATGCCCGGTCTCGTTGTCTGTGCCGCGGGTCACTTCCTGCTGCGAAATATTGCCTGGGGCGTTTTCATTGATGTCCATACTGGCTCTCCATTCGTACGCTCGGTTTGTCCGCGCTTACCTGTGAGAGACAGCACCACAGCCAGAGTGCCAAGCATTAGACGAGTGGCAACAATCAATGCGCTCAACCGTTCAACGTCAGCCCCGGATAAGCCGGCACCGGCACCTTGTGTCGCTGTGGTTGCTGCCGCGCAAGTTGCGACTGAACCTGCGCAACAGCCTCCAGCACACGCTGCGCCCACTGCTCGTCTTCCGGGTCCACGACCACCACGCGAAACCCGTGATCGAAACCTTCAAGTTGAACGCCTTCAGAATCATCGACGTGCAAGTCAATGTCGAAGGCCGGCGGAAATTTCGACGGGGTGCTGGCCAACCCGCGCTCCGTGAGTGCCTGGTTATGCCGCACACTATTGACCACGCCGTCGACGTGGATACCATACAGCAGCAACCAACGACGGATGTAGGACGGGGTGCGGCCAGACGAGGTGTAGACCCAGACGCTGCAGCCCTGGCGACGCAGTTCGCGGGTCAGTGCACGGGTGCCACTGCGCAGCGGTTCGCCCAGCCAACGGTGCACACACGCCGGCAAGCGGCTGTGCTCGGTCGCGCTGTGGTGGAGCTGGCAGGCCAGTGTGTCATCGATGTCGAACGAAATACGGATTCGCTGACGCTTGAACACACGCTTGATCGTGTCTAGCACTGGGTACCTTCCCATCAATGGGCCCCCTGGTGGGCGGGCGCGGGTGTGTCGCTCAGAAAAAAACCTGTCGGATCAGCGGCGTTATCTTCCAGGAACGCTGCGTATTTTTTCTTGATCTTGGGCAACTCGTACAACGCCATGACGCCATGCTTGGCGGAGTTGCGTATCACCGAGGACGGGTTGAAGTAGCCCTCGGCGTTGTCCAGCGTCAGCACGAACGGCGCCAACCCCTCGCGCATCAGCAGGTAACTGACGATCAGCGACCCACTGCGGTGATTGCCTTCAATGAACAACTGCGGCTTGCTGAGAACTCGCACATAGACACCGGCAGCTCGCTTCCAAACGGATTCGTTATGGTGCTTGCAATACCAGTTATACAAGTCCTTGATGCCACCTTCGACATTGTTGAAAAAGTGCACCTCGGTAGCCGCCAGGTGCTGGGCGTATTCCTGCCGGCGTACCGGGTCTTTGCCACAGAGCACAGTGGCATTGATCTCCAGCATCAGGTTCAGTTGCTGGAGGTCGAACAGGTCGACACCGCGCGCAACATAGTCGTCAATCAGGGCGTAGCCTTCAAGCACATTCTGCAGCACTTCGTCTGTCAGTGGGTCGCGCGGCTCGGTAAAGTCCTGGCTGAGCTGGGCAAAACGGGCCTGTACCTCACGCAGTGCGCGTTCAATCGCGGCCAGGTCAAGACGATGTGTTGCAGGCATTGGCAATCCTGAAAAACGGTGCATGGGTCAGCTGAATTTGCCGCTGATGTAGTCCCCGGTCATCTGCTCACGCGGGTTTTCGAAAATCTGCGCGGTCGGGCCCATCTCGACCAGATAACCGGTACGGGTGCCCTGGGAGATGTCCACCGAGAAAAACGCGGTGGTATCAGCCACACGGATCGCCTGCTGCATGTTATGGGTGACCAGCGCGATGGTGTAGTCCTTTTTCAGCTCGACCATCAGCTCTTCGACACGGCGGGTGGCGATGGGGTCGAGCGCCGAGCAGGGTTCGTCCAGCAACAACACTTCCGGCTCGGTCGCGATAGCGCGGGCGATGCACAGGCGTTGCTGCTGGCCGCCGGACAACGACAGGCCACTGACCTTGAGCTTGTCCTTGACCTCATCCCACAGCGCGGCACCTTGCAGGGCGTGCTTGACGCGGTCGCCCAGGTCACCCTTGTAGCGGTTGAGGCGCAGGCCAAAGGCCACGTTGTCGAAAATGCTCATCGAGAACGGGTTTGGCTGCTGGAACACCATGCCGATGTAACGGCGCACGACAACGGGATCAACGCCCTTGCCATACACGTCCTGGCCAAGGAAGTGCACATGGCCTTCGAAACGAAAACCCTTCACCAGGTCGTTCATACGGTTGAGGCTACGCAGCACGGTAGACTTGCCGCAACCGGACGGGCCGATGAAGCCGGTGATCTTGTTTTTCTCGATTGGCACATGGCTATCACGCACCGCCATGAAGTTGCCGTAGAAAATCTTGTCCAGCTTGCAGTCCATGACCACAGGCGCCTGGGTGACAAACGGAGCGGCGATTTGCGCAGATGATACGTTCAAAATTCAGGTGCTCCCGTTCTTAGTACTTGGGCTTGCCGAAAATACGGCTCACGATATTCACAACCAGCACGATCATTACCAGCACCAACGAGGCCGCCCATGCGAGCTCGAGCTGGTTGTCGAAAGGCATGCCGGAGAAGTTGTAAATCAACACGGCGAGGGACGCCGTCGGATTCATGACCGCCAGGCTGCCGTCGTGGTAGATCCAGTAGTTGCTGAACAGCGCGGTAAACAACAGAGGGGCGGTTTCGCCGGCGGCACGCGCTACTGCGAGCATCACGCCGGTCAGGATCGCGGGCATGCCGGTGGGCAAGACGATTTTCCAGATCACCTGCGAGCGGGTGCAGCCCATGCCGTAGGCCGCATCTTTCATGATCTTGGGCACCATTTTCATCGACTCTTCAGCCGTCAGCACCACGATCGGCAGCATCAGCACCGCCAGCGCCACGCCACCGGCCGGGGCCGAGTAGGTCCCGGTGGTCATCACCACCAGGGCGTAGGCGAAAACACCCGCCAGAATCGATGGCAAGCCGGTGAGCATCTTGGCGGCAAAGCGCGAGGCGTTGGCCAGTTTGCTGTCCGGACCCAGCTCCGCGAGGAAGATTGCAGCCAGGATGCCGACCGGCACGGCGATGGCGGCAGCGATACCGACCATGACGAACGTACCGGCCATGGCGTTGCCGAAACCACCGCCAGTCTCGAACCCCGTGGGTGGCAGCTCGGTGAACACTTCCAGGCTCAAGCGCGCACCACCCCGGGTGATCAGCATGTAGAGCACGGAAATCAGCGGTACGCTGGCCAGCAGCGCGCCGAACCACACCAGTGTAGTCAGCACCAGGCTGCGCAGGGCACGGCCTTCGAACCGGCGCTGCAGGCTCGGCATGGCCGTGATAGGCGTAGAGAGATCAGTCATTATTTAGTACCCCGCTGGGCGTAGACCATGATCATCGAACCGATGACGTTTACCAGCAGCGTGATAAACATCAGGACCAGTGCGGCGTACATCAACACTTCGATCTCGTTCGGGCCGGCTTCGGGGAAGTTCAGCGCCAACAAGGCCGCCAGCGTGTTGGCCGGCGCGAACAGGGAAAGAGAAATGTTGTTGGCGTTACCCACCAGCATCGCCAGGGCCATGGTTTCACCCAGTGCGCGGCCCAGGCCGAGTACCAGCGAACCGAAGATGCCGGTAGCGGCAGAGGGCACCATCACCTTGAGAATCGCTTCCCAGTGGGTGGTCCCCATGCCGTAGGCGGCTTGCTTGGTTTTCATCGGCACACCGGTGAGGGCGTCCTGTGAAACAGCAGCAATGGTCGGCAGAATCATGATGGCCAGCACCAGCGCGGCCGGCAGCAGGCCAGGCCCGCTGAGGGACGTGCCGAAAAAAGGGATCCAGCCAAGTTCAGTATTCAGCCACGCCGTCAGCGGGCGGATGGCCGGGATCACCACATAAATGCCCCAGAGGCCGTAGACCACGCTGGGAATAGCGGCGAGCAATTCGACGATGGTACGAAACACCGCCGCCAGTTTGGCTGGCAGGAAATCCTGGGTGAGAAAAATCGCCATGCTGACGCCAAAAAAGCCTGCGATCAGCAGCGCGATAAGGGCGCTGTAAAGCGTGCCCCAAATAGCTGGCAGAATGCCGTATTTGCCTTGGTTAACGTCCCAGACACTGCCGAACAGCACGTCAAAACCGTGCTTTTCCATGCCGGGAAGTGCCTTGCGCCCTACTTCGAAGACCAGCGCGAAAACCAGCGCCAGCACCAGCACCACGCCAATGCGTGCAAGTGCACGGAAGGTGCGATCAACCAGGAAGTCCTTCGTAGAGGGTGGCTGGCACGCAGAGTCCGGGTTAACCGGTACGACAAAAGGTGTGTTCATTGGCTAATTCCGGAACAAGGGGGGAACGCTCCCGGCATGGCGGACAGCCCATGCCGGAAGCGGCCTGGCAAGCCTTACTGAATGTTGGCGGAAGCTTTGCGAACTTGATCAACAACCGATGGCGGCAGCGGGATGTAGCCCATCGAGTCGGCGATTTTCTGACCTTCGGTCAAACTGTACTCAACCATTTCGCGCATGGCCTTGGCCTTGGCTGGGTTGCCGTTGTCCTTGCGGAAAATCATCCAGGTGTAGGAAGTGATCGGGTAGGACTTGGCGCCATCCGGATCCGGCAGCCAGGCCACCAGGCTTTCCGGCATTTTCACCGCAGCCAGGGCTTCGGCACCGCTTTCAGCGTTCGGTACCACGTACTTGCCGGCCTTGTTCTGCAGTTGAGCAAAGTCAACCTTGGCCAATTTGGCGAAGCCGTATTCGATGTAGCCGATTGCGCCTGGGGTCTGGCGTACGGTGGCGGTCACGCCATCGTTTTTCGGCGATTTGATGAACTTGTCGCTGGCAGGCCAGTTGACGGTGTTGCCTTCGCCCAAGTCTTTCTGGAACTCAGGGTTGATCGCGGCCAAGTGTTTGGTGAATACGGCAGTGGTGCCGCTGGAGTCTGCACGCACGACCACGGTGATCGGCATGTCAGGCAGTTTCACGCCTGGGTTGGCCGCGACGATCTTCGGATCGTTCCACTTGGTGATCTTGCCCAGGAAGATGTTGGAGTACACGTCGCGCGGCAATTTCAGCTCTTTAGGATTACCTGGCAAGTTGAACGCCAACACAATTTCACCGGCCGTCATCGGCAGCAGTTGTGCGCCTTCGGCAACCTTGGCGATGTCTTCGTCTTTCATCGCCGAGTCGCTGGCGGCGAAGTCGACGGTTTTGTTCAGGAAGTCTTGTACACCCGCGCCGCTACCCTTGGATTGGTAGTCAACGGTGACGCCCTCGGTTTTCTTGCTGAAATCCTTGAACCAAGTGAGGTAGATCGGCGCTGGGAAACTCGCACCGGAACCGGTCAGGCGGATGCTCTCGGCAGCAAACACCGAGGTGGCACTGAGAGAAACCGCAACGGCGAGTGCAGCAGACTTCATCAGACGTTTCATTAAGGAAAATCCTTGTGATTTCGGGCTCGGCAACTCTGCAACAATCTTGTTACGGTTTTATGAACGTGCAGTGGCAAAACGCCCGGTTGTCCCCCTCTCCCGCCGCAATCTGGGTTTTTGATGTCATTGCTTAGTAACAAAATGCGACTAAGACTTTGCCATCCCCACCACGCGAGTTCCGCCCATGTCATCAGTAGAAGACGCCTTGATGCAACGCATCCACCGTGAATTGCTGGATCACAGTGACGAAGAGCTGGAACTGGAATTATCCGAAGATGGACACGATCTCAACACCCTGTTTGACGAGCACGTTGGTGAAAGCGCCGAGAAAGCCGCGCGCAGGGTTTACTTCAGCGAGCTGTTCCGCCTGCAGGGCGAACTGGTGAAATTGCAGAGTTGGGTAGTCAAGACCGGCCACAAGGTGGTGATCCTGTTCGAGGGGCGCGATGCCGCCGGTAAAGGCGGTGTGATCAAGCGCATCACCCAGCGCCTCAACCCCAGGGTCTGCCGGGTCGCCGCCCTGCCCGCTCCAAACGACCGCGAACAGACCCAGTGGTACTTCCAGCGCTACGTCTCGCACTTGCCGGCCGCGGGCGAAATTGTGCTGTTCGACCGCAGTTGGTACAACCGCGCCGGTGTCGAGCAAGTCATGGGTTTTTGCAACGACGAGCAGTACGAGGAGTTCTTCCGCACCGTCCCGGAGTTCGAGCGCATGCTCGCTCGCTCCGGCATTCAACTGATCAAGTACTGGTTTTCCATCTCTGACCAGGAGCAGCACCTGCGTTTTCTCAGTCGCATTCACGACCCGCTCAAGCAGTGGAAACTCAGCCCAATGGACCTGGAGTCGCGTCGGCGCTGGGAAGCCTACACCAAGGCCAAGGAGATCATGCTCGAGCGCACCCACATTGCCGAAGCACCGTGGTGGGTGGTGCAGGCCGATGACAAGAAGAAAGCCCGGCTCAACTGCATCCACCACTTGCTTGGGCAGATGCCGTATGAAGAAGTCGAGCTACCGGTGATCGAACTGCCGCAGCGCGTACGGCAGGAGGATTACTCGCGTAACCCGACCCCGCCAGAGTTGATCGTGCCCCAGCTCTATTGATGTAGTGGGGGTGGTCACAGTGGTGAACTGCTGACCACCCGCAATGCCAACCCTTCGTACCCATCCAGGGTGATGGTGAATTCGCCCTCCGCCGTCAGGTCCCCCTCCACCCTCTCGTTGATGATGTCCACCACCATCCCAGCGGCAATATCCGTCAAATGCAGGGTTTCAGTGATAGGCGCAGCACCGAAATTCAACGCGGTGATCTGTGTGCCTTTGCCGGCCGGCAATTCATGGACCATCACCAGCAGCGCCGAGTTTTCAACCTCCGGCACTAAAATCTGGCGGCTGGCGGCGATGTCATAGGCGCGACGCACCGCGAGGATTTTCTGCAGTTGCGAGGCAAAGGATTCCGGGTCCTGCAACTGGGTGTTCAAGCTGCCATACAGGCTTTTCGAGCGCGGCATGTGACCCGCCGAAAGCTCCGCATCCGGGTTCAGGTCCACCAGGTCATAAGCCCCGCGATGAATCCAGCGAGTATCGCCATCCTGCATCAAGTGCTCGACCTCTTCGCCCGCCAGCGGCAGTGCGCCCACCAGATCCCATCCCGATAAGGCAAACACCCCGGGCTGCATGGCGTTGTACATCACCAGCAGCAGATGGATCTGGCGAATCTGCTGGATATCCGCAGCGGTGATCGCATCCAGTTCCCGAATACCCAACGCCGCCGTGATGATGCTGGCGGTGGTACACGACACCCCATTGGTCACGAACTTGAGGTTGTAGGGCGCGTGCTCACCGGCCAGACGCTCATACATCTGCTCGCGAATGTGCTCACGCAGGATATTGCCGGGGAAGGTCTGCCCCTGGTACAGGAACGTGTCATGGGCGTGCAGGGTCCAGAAATGCACCAGCTCCAGGGTCAGCTCATCGTGGTTCTGCAACGCATGGATCAGCGAGCCTGGGTCGATGCCCTGGCGGTGCATTTCGCGCAGCATCAGGCGCAGGAACTCGGCATCGCCCATCAGCAGCGCGTGCTGGTACGCGGGCCGGGTGATGAAGTCATAGGACAGGTCGGCACCGCCATGGGACATCGAGGCAATGTCGTCCACGGTGAGGTTCAACTCCTGAAAACTGAAACCACCCGCCTTGCGAATCGCCCCGCCCAGCAGCTGGTTGCCAGTGATCGACAGCGGATGGCTCTCGGACCACGCCGTGCCGTCCAGCTTGCGCTCCACACCGAGGAAACCGTTGGCGTCCAGGCGCAGGATCTTCGCGCCCATCACGTCAATGGCATGCAGCGCATCACCAATGATCATCTGCTGCGCGGCAAAGGTCGGGTCCAGCCAATTCAGCGACGGCTGGCCTTCTTTGAAGTAATGCAGATACACCCAACGGCGTGGCTTGCCATCCACGCCCAGCACTATGTCCGTCGCGCTCCAGTCGGTTTCCTTGACGCCAGGCTCGAAGAAGATCACCCGCTGCAATTGACCGACGATGTAGTGCTTGTCTCGCAACGCATCGACCTGCACGGGGCTGAGGTTCTGTGCATCACGGCCCTCGGCGACGTCGGGCAGCAGCGGCCAGTCCTCTTCGCGGATTTCCACCATGTGGTAAAGGCCGGGATAGTCCTCGTACGCCATCTCGGCCAGGCGAAAGTCCGCCCCTTTGCCGGTGTGGGATGGGATCACATCATCGATGATCACCGCATTGTGCGCCGCCGCCATGCGCGTCAACGCCTGCAACTGCGCCTCAGTGCCCAGCTGAGGGTCGATCTCGAAACTGATGCGATCGAAATTGCCATCGATGGTCGGCGTGTGCTGCGTGCCACTCAAGCCGCCGGACTTTTTCAGCGGGCCGTTGTGGATGCCCTGGATGCCGATTTTCGACAAGGCCTGCCACAGCGCTTCATCCCCCAACGCCTCCAACACTGTGCCGCCCTCGCGGGTCACGATCGACGCCGGGTAGGCGGTAAACCACACCGACGACAAGGCCGAGGCATCGCGGGGCCGGGTCTGTGCGTATGGCTGCTGCCACAACCGCCCCTGCCCGGAATAGAGCTTGGCCCGCTGGCGGGCCGCGTGCAGCATCGATTGTTCCACCAGCCAGTTCACATGGTTGTTTTCAGCCGCCGTCATATGCCTTGCCCCGAGATCGTGAAAAGTTGCTTGTAGACATATGAGGGGCACAGGTGCCATTCGTTGCATCGCAATGTAACTGTAGGCAGGGAACCATCCTCACCCCGCCGCCACTCAGCTAGCGCCTTGCCGGTCCTACTGTCGACTGGTGTGCGCACTCAATAGCTGAGCAAAGGTGCGAATCCATGAGCATCACCCCGTCGTTACAAACAATATTCATACCACTCTCGAACGATGCCCGAGCCCCAGCCCCTGAGCAGTCATCCGGACAGGCCCAGGGCATTTATCGTTTGGCCTCCACGCCAGATCGTAACCTCCAAAAGCAGCCTGAGGCCGACAACCGCGCCGCCACCGCAAAGGCGGACGGCGACCTGGCCGTCGAGGTCCATAAGGCACTGCTTGACCGGCACAACGACAAACCGCTGCACATTTCGCCGCACTCCACGCTGGGTATGTGGTTCGAACAATTCAAGCAGGCGGTACACAGCCCGGCATTCAAGGCGTGGCTTGAGAGCCAGCAGTTTGACGGGGGTGAAGTCGATTTTCATACGGGCAACAGCAGCATCACCTGGCGTCCGGTTGATCATGCCAAACAGACCCAGCTTAACTTCCGTAGCAGCGCTCATGGAGTCGGCATTGAGGTTGAACTGCACCCGTCAATCGAACCTGCAGACAATGAAGAGGAGTCTCCATTCCGTGCCCTATTCAAGTCGTTAGTCAAACTAGTCAACAGCACAAACGCCAATCAGAATAAAGAAATCAAGCTCACCGGCAGTGAAGACCAACCGGCGATCCTTGGCTTGGTCATGGCCGCCGCAACAGTTATCGACAGCGGTATGAACCGGGGATTGTCTGCCGCCGACGCCGACAAGACCACACTACCTCTGGCAACGGTCTTGGCGTTCTATGGTGTGGACCGCAATGACCCCGACGTTATTGCCGCCCTGGGACGAGACAAGACATTCGCACCCATCACTTCCCCGCGTGCTGTTCAGTCGGATAAGGCCCGTGGCACACGCACCCTACTGAATCATCAGCGACTAGTGGGTGATACCTACGACCGCCAACACCTGGGCAATCAGCTTCAGGTCCTGATCGGCCGCATGGATGCAGGTCAACTCAGCGAATACACCCTACAGCAATCGCTCGAAGATACCCGGATGCCCCTCAGCCCAGGCTCATCCTACAGCCAGGCGCACCATAGCCCAGCAGGTTCCACCGTCAGCCTCGCGCAGTTCATCCATGCCACGGGCAGGGCCCTGCCAAATACCCGTGAAGCATTACTCGATCTTCAACAGCAAATGAGCGGGAGCCCGGACATTCTGCTTGCAGACGCAATGCTCGCCGAAGGATACAGCCGCGCGGTACAGCAGCAACCGAAACCCTCCATGCCGCCGCGGATCGAAGTACCCGCACACTCGGTGATGGGCGCTTGGCTGACGCTTTACCGATCCCATCTGGAACAACCGGTGGTGACGCAATGGATGCGTGACCAAGGTATCGACCCGTCAACAGTGGTCATTACCCCGGCAACGGGTGTCCTATCGGCAAAAGTGAAGGGCCAGGTCAAACAGTTCACCCTGGACGATGATTCCGGATGGCGCCCCCTTGCCAGCCCGTTGATCGCCGCAGCCAAGGTGATCGCTCCTGGCCCTGAGCAGCAGCTCGCTCGCCCTGTGGGCAACCCTGGATTCACCGCCACGCCAGATCAGATCGGCGCGTTTTATGGCGAAGGCCCCAACCCCGACGCGGCAAGGCTTGCCACGTTGAAGGCTCAGGGCGGATTTGACTTCCCTGCCCCAGACACAGCCGCGCAACTGACCTCACGCTCGCTCAAATCCCTTGAGCGGCATGAACACCTTGCAACTGCGCATTACGAAGTGCAGAACAAGGCGGCAGTGGCAAAAGCCCGTGCCAACCGAGAAAAGGAACGCTATCTCAAGTTGATGCTCAACACCGGCCAGGCCCTGCCGGTGCTACGCAACGAAGCCAAAAAGTGGGCCGAAAAAATTATCCTTGAACAAACCGGCCAGACCGTAGACGCGGATAAGATTTTTCTCAACCGCTTCGAAGGAACAGCCACATTAGCCCCCACAGCGACCGGCTGGGAGCACACCGAACAGGAGCCCTCCTCATCCCTTGCACTGCCGGATGCACTGTTGAAGAACTTTAACGAGAAGGACCGGGTTCCCGGCGACCTGGACTTGCTCTCGGGCCTGTACACCGTTGGTAAAGGCCATGGCAAAGAGGGTTACGGTGCCCACAACCAGTTCCCGTTGGCGCCCTCGAAATTGATGAAGGCTGCCTTAAACACCGACTTCCAGGCCCAGTTCACAGAGCAACTGGAAAGGTTCTGGGAAGACCACAATCTCGACTATCGCGCCACCCTCAAAGGCGAATTCGTCAACCAGGCACGCCAACAGCTCAAGGCTTACGAAAGCGCGACGCCTGAAGAGCGACAAGCAATCCCGATGGAACACAGACTGACTCGAGATGACTACCGTCACATCCTGTCGGCGGTGGCTGCCAACCTGCCGCTGGATGAAACACAACCACTGAACCTCGACCAATTGAGGGCCGAAGCCCCCGTCGAAGCGTCCCATGCATCCGTGCATGCACTGGTCATCAACGGCGCAATTTCCAGCGATATTCTGCGGTTGAACAAGCTCAAGGGTGGGCAGCAGATTCTATATATCCCCGGTAGTCAGCCGGCATTTCTCAATTTCAATTCCGTCGCGCAAATGGATCAGTGGATTGCAGAACAGGGTAAAGATCCCGAAAAACGCAAACAATTCGCGTCGCATTTTCGCCTCATCGACCGCCAGGATAACGACAGTTTCTGGCGGGATGTCGGCGTGTTCTTCGGCCGCAGTGAGAAGACCGGCAGAGGGGTGGACACTGCTCTGAAAAACATCGGTTCCGGCTACTGGAGCAACCGAGAACATGTGGTTATCGATGATGAGAATATAAAGCTCAGAGGTGATGTATTCAGCGCCTTGACCGACATTGCCGAAGAGCGCATGACCAGCGACGCGGATGTGACCATCAAGTCCAACAGCGAAATCACCCGCGATACCTGGCTGAACGACATGACTGCCGCAGCGGGCCTGTTAGCCAAATTTGCGCCGGTTGGGGAACCACTGGTGCTGGCGGCGGCTGCAGGCACGGGTCTGGCCGAATTTGCGCTGGGCACCGAGAAAGCCGCGTCCGGCGACACCTCCACGGAGCGCCAACAAGGCGTCTCGGCGGCCATCGACGGCGCCGTTAATACGCTGTTTTCCATCACAGGTGCGAGCGAACGCGTCGCCGAGGACCCTTTCGCACTGCCGTTTGAAACGCCGCCGGCCACTACAGGGCTTACCCGCCAACCGGTGAAGCCCACGCTGCCGTTACGTACCGAGACTTTCGCCGACGGTACCCGCGCCCTGACCACCGAAACCCCAATGTCGGAGCACGCCTACACCCTGCCCCGCGCCAACGGTTTCGACGTGATCGATGATGACCGGGTTTATCGCTACGATCCAAAGACCCCCGGCGTGATGAGCGACCTGCAAGCCGCGGATGAATACAAGGAGCTGGAACAATTCGAAGCCTATTGCCCCGCACCGTCTTCCGGCAGAGTCAAGCGTGGCGACAGTGATACCTGCTTTGTACGCACCGTCAACGAGGTGCAGGGCGAGCTGCAACAGGAGCTGCAAGCCCTTGAGCATGTGCGCCTGTACCCGAGCGCCAAACGACTGCTACAGCGTGAACGCTTCACCGTATTTGAACGGCGCCTTTACAAAGTCAATGGTGAAAAGCTGGTCTCGGTTGCCCGTAAAGATCCCGTCACCTATAAAAGCACCATACGCGGGAGCGTGGTCAACGATAAGAACTTTGGCTTTTATGACGGCACCAGCAACCCCTTCATTGACACGGAAACCCGCGTGGTCAAGCTTGGCCCCATCAGCGACCTGTGCAACGACAGTCGTGACGTGCGCGGCGTGGTGGTTGCCAGCCCGCGCAAGGGTTCCTCGACCAAATACTTGGTCATTGAAGCCGACGTGGGCGAATTCTATTACGCCACACTCGACAGCCTGAAACACCCTGACGCTGTATTTTTAAAATGTACGCCCGAGAAATTCGACGTCGCCCTCGCCAAAAGTTATCGCAACAAGTTGTACACGCGTCAGAGGCCTGCAGGTACCGCCATGGACAATAAATTCGTGGCCCTGCCCAAACTTGAGGATGTGTACAAGGACCTGGAAAAGGCCGGTTATGCCAAAACAGATGTCGACGCGCTGAAAGCCCGGTGTGCCGACATGACTGCCGAACAAAAACGTGAAGTTGCCTACCAGTTGCAGCGACGCGGTGCGACCGGCAAGACCGTTATTGCATTGCACCCTGGTGAAGTGCGCACATTGGTCAAGCCCGCAAATTTCAACGCGTTCACACTGGCACAACAGAACAGGTTCTACGCAGAGCAGACCCTGCAGGCCGTACATGACGATATGCAGGCGACCGGCCTGGGGCCTGGCAACTTGGTGCGTTCGGCGGCTGACCGCGCGCGGGCAGATGCCGCCAACAGTGTGAACAACTGGCTGCGCGAAACCCGCAACCCCAATGCGCTCATTTCTGGAAACATCGTGATAAAGGCAGGCGCCGGCAATTGCGGAGAAATGGCGGCGCTCGCTAGGGAAACCATCATCAATAGCGGCGGATCTGCCTACGATTGGTACGCGGGCGACAGTCATGTTTTTACTGTCGTCGGCGGCCCTCCGGTAAAACCCAAGGGCAGTATCAACTTCACAGAGCCGCAGTGGGCAGACGCGTGGGTGGTCGACCCGTGGGCAGGCATTGCTTGTCCGGCGTCCGAATACACTCAGAAGCTGCAGCAAATCATGAGCAAATGGGCCGCAGACGGCTGGGTGATTCGAATCGGTACAGACCAAGCCATGAGCCCGACGAACCAAAAATGGCTAGATGCGCTGATTCGCGAGCCGAAAGAGCCCTACTCCCATGGCTACAAGGCCGAGCCCAAACCCAAAGCGGCGGCAGTGCCTGTTGTTCCGGTGCCACGGCCGTTACCCCCGGCCGAAACCATCAACGTTTGATGGGGTTCTCCGAAACCGTTGAAGACCCGACCACGATACTCTCAACCCGTAACTTGACCCATCAAAGAGGTCCTGAAGGCCGCCACCGACTAGCGTAGTGAGGGCTTGCCCGCTCACCTCAGGTGTCTCGGTATTGCCGGGGTGTGAAGCCGGTAGACGCCTTGAACTGTCGGGTGAACGCACTGTGATCGGTATACCCGCACTGCAGCGCCACGTCCGTGATCGGCAGATCGGTGTGCAACAGCCGGTGCGCATGCTCCAGCCGCACTTTCTGGATCATCTGCCGTGGCGTGAGGTGAAACACACGCTTGCAGTAGCGCTCCAGTTGCGCCACTGAAATCCCGGCGATGCGCGTCAATTCACCCAGCGTGACACGGCGGTTGAAGTGCGCGCGGATGTGCGCGTCCACGGCGGCCAGGCGCTGGTACGCCGGGTGGCTTTCGCTGGCGGTTTGCAGGTCGACCGAGATACCGGCCAGGCCAATGATCGCGCCCGAATGGTTGTACAGCGGCCACTTGTGGGTCAGGCACCAGCCGGGTTCGCGGGTGCCGTACAGGTGCAGTTCCAACTGATCTTCCAGCACAAAGCCCTGCTCCAGCACGCGCCGGTCCTGCTCGGTGTAGCCCGGCCCCAATTGCGCGGGGAAGACTTCGGCACTGGTCTTGCCCAGCAGCGGTTGCAGCTGCTTGAGGCCGCAGCGCTGCACCAGGGTGCGGTTGGCGAGCACATAGCGGGCCTGGGTGTCCTTGATGAAAATCGCCGCATTGGGGATCACGTCCAGCATCGGCAATAGCTGCGCGACACTGGCCAATAACTGTTCGATGTCTTGGGGGCTGCTCCCTTGGCAAAGGGTCGCGAACGCGCTCTGCATCATGACGGTTGATCCCCGCTGGTGGCCTGACGCGTAGCAGATTGCCCGATGTCCCGCGCCCTGTCGAGAAAGCAAAACTGTGCTGATTTCGTCATCGATGCCGGCAAAAAACATCAATCGCGCCGCCTTTCATGCGTTCACTGTATGGCCACCGCATGCCTGTCCTATAACTCACAAGAAGGCGACGCTATGACAGCTCAAGGCAAGTTCAAGAAACTGCACGTGATCGACTCCCACACCGGCGGCGAACCGACGCGCCTGGTCATGAGCGGTTTCCCGACGCTGAACGGCGTCACTATTGCCGATCAGTTGCACAACCTGCGTACCGAGCACGACCACTGGCGCCGTGCGTGCCTGCTGGAGCCGCGTGGCAATGACGTACTGGTCGGCGCGCTGTATTGCGAGCCTGTCACCCCCGGCGCGGTATGCGGCGTGATCTTTTTCAACAACGCCGGCTACCTCGGCATGTGCGGCCACGGCACCATCGGCCTGGTAACGTCGTTGCACCACTTGGGTCGCATCGCGCCGGGCGTGCACAGCATCGACACGCCCGTCGGCCCGGTCACCGCCACGCTGCACGAGGACGGCGCGGTGACCCTGCGCAACGTGCCCGCCTATCGCTTGCAGCAACAGGTGCCGGTGGATGTGCCGGGGCATGGCGTGGTTTACGGCGACATCGCCTGGGGCGGCAACTGGTTTTTCCTCGTCTCGGACCACGGCCAACGCTTGCAGATGGACAACGTGGGTGCGCTCACCGACTACACCTGGGCGATGCTCAAAGCCCTGGAGGACCAAGGCATTCACGGAGCGGACGGCGCACTGATCGACCACATCGAACTGTTCGCCGATGACGACCTGGCCAACAGCCGCAACTTCGTCATGTGCCCCGGCAAAGCCTACGACCGCTCGCCCTGCGGCACCGGCACCAGCGCCAAGCTGGCCTGCCTGGCCGCCGACGGACAGCTCAAGCCCGGTGAAACCTGGACGCAAGCCAGCATCACCGGCAGCCAATTCGGAGGCCGCTACGAGTGGGACGGCGACTTCATACGGCCCTTTATCACCGGCAGCGCGTACATGACCGCCGACAGCACCTTGCTGATCGACGAGCACGATCCTTTTGCCTGGGGCATCTGAGCCCTCCTCCATTTGTACTGAACGTTCCAAGGAGTTAGAACAATGAGCGACAACATCTTCACCGGCTGCATTCCCGCCCTGATGACACCGTGCACCGCCGAGCGAAAACCGGACTTCGACGCCCTGGTCGCCAAAGGCCGAGAATTGATCGATATCGGCATGAGCGCCGTGGTGTACTGCGGCTCCATGGGCGACTGGCCGCTGCTCAGCGAAGCCGAACGCCAGGAAGGCGTGGCGCGCCTGGCGGCGGCGGGAGTGCCGACCATCGTCGGTACGGGTGCGGTCAACAGCCGTGAAGCGGTGGCCCATGCCGTCCACGCCGCCAAGGTCGGTGCCCATGGTTTGATGGTGATTCCGCGGGTGCTGTCCCGTGGTGCGTCGGCCACCGCACAGAAGGCGCACTTCTCGGCCATCCTCAAGGCCGCGCCAAACCTGCCGGCAGTGATCTACAACAGCCCCTACTACGGCTTCGCCACCCGCGCCGACCTGTTCTTCGAACTGCGCCGCGCACACCCGAACCTCATCGGCTTCAAGGAATTCGGCGGCGGTGCCGACCTGCGCTATGCCGCGGAACACATCACCTCCCACGACGATAACGTGACCTTGATGGTCGGCGTCGATACCCAGGTGGTGCACGGTTTCGTCAACTGCAACGCCACCGGCGCCATCACCGGCATCGGCAACGCTCTGCCACGGGAAGTGCTGCAACTGGTGGCTTTGAGCAAAAAAGCCGCCAAGGGCGATGCCAAGGCCCGCCGTCAGGCCTGTGAACTGGAGGCCGCGCTGGCGGTGCTGTCGTCCTTCGATGAAGGTTGCGACCTGGTGCTGTATTACAAGCACTTGATGGTGCTGAACGGTGACCAAGGCTACGCCCTGCACTTCAACGAGACCGACGCACTCAGCGATGCGCAACGCCATTACGCCGAAAACCAGTACGCACTGTTCCGCCAGTGGTATGCCAGCTGGTCGGCGGAACAGAACGTCGCCTGACACCCTTGCGCGCCGCTGCGGTTCTCGCCGCGGCCAGCCCTTTTTCTACCAGGACGACCCCATGACTCTCACGGGCAAGATGCTGATCGGTCAGCGCTCCATTACCGGCAATCGCGAGGCGATCCGGGCGATCAATCCCGAGATCGATACTGGCCTGTCCCATGCGCGGATCCAAGGTGAACGCGCACGCACTTGCGGTCAACTGCGCACCTTCGCGCGCACCGTGCGCGCCGGAGAATGGCTGGATGTGCGAGTGGACTCTGCTCAGCCGCAACGCCGGCCGCTGCCTCGCCCAGACCTGCGCCAGCGCCACATCGCACTGGGCCCGGTGGCCGTGTTTGGCGCCAGCAACTTTCCCCTGGCGTTTTCCGTGGCTGGTGGCGACACCGCCTCCGCACTGGCTGCCGGTTGCCCGGTGGTGGTCAAGGCCCATGGCGCGCATCCGGGCACCAGTGAGCTGGTGGGCCGGGCGGTGGCGCAGGCGGTCCAAGCCTGCAGTTTTTGCGACCGGTGTGTTATCAGGACTTCCCCGATGCAAGGTTGCCTGCCGCACTCCAGCACGGCAACCCGTTGCAGCTGCGGCGCCTGCTCGATGGCCAGAGAGAGGCGTAGGCCATGTCCGATCCGGATATCGTAGTGGTCGGCGCCGGCATCATCGGCGTGGCCTGTGCGCTGCAACTGGCGCGTCAGGGCCACCAAGTGCTGGTGGTCGACCAACAGGCGCCCGGCATGGGTGCCTCTTATGGCAACGCCGGGCACCTGGCGACCGAGCAGGTGTTTCCGATTGCCGACCTGTCGATCCTCAAGCGTTTGCCCGGCATGCTGCTCGATCCCATGGGCCCGCTGCGCCTGGATTGGAAATACCTGCCACACGCCCTGCCCTGGTTCGTGCGTTTGCTGCTGAACCTGCGTCCGGCGAGTTATCAGCGCACGGTGGCGGGTATCCGCACGCTCAATGAAGGCAGCCTGGGTGCGTGGCAGCGCCTGCTGCACAGCATCGGACAGCCGGAGTTGCTGCGTGAGGATGGCTCGTTACTTGTGTTTGAGCGGACGGAATCACGGGATGCCCTCATCGCCTTGCAGCAGCGAATGCATCAACAACAGGTACCGGTGGATTTCTGGTGCGGCGATGCCATACGCAAGGCTGCACCGCAATTGAGCGACACCCTCCAGGGCGGGCTGTTCTTCCCCGGCACCGGGCACTTTCTTGACCCCCACAAGGTGGTGCGCGAACTGGTCCAGGCGGCCAAGGCCAGTGGGGTAAAATTCCTAACACGCCAGGTGCTGAATGGACGCGTCGATGCGCTCGGCGTTTCTCTCACCACCGACCAAGGCATCCTGACCGCACGCCAGGTGCTGATCGCCTGCGGTGCGCACTCGGCCAAGCTCACCACTGCACTGACCGGTAAAAAAATCCCGTTGGACACCGAGCGCGGCTACCACCTGATGCTGCCCCACGAACAACATCGCTTGCCGTTTGCCGTCACTTCTTTGGAGCGCAAATTCATCATGACCCCCATGACCGACGGCTTGCGCCTGGCCGGCACGGTGGAGTTCGCCGGCCTCGACCGCCCGGCGAACATGGAACGCGCCTGGCAGCTGCATCGGTTGAGCAAAGGGTTATTCCGGGAGGCGCTGAGTGCGCAGGACGCAACCCCATGGATGGGGTTTCGGCCGTCGTTGCCGGATTCGCTGCCCGTGATTGACCGGGTGTGTGACGGGAAGGTGCTGCTTGCGTTTGGGCATCAGCATTTGGGGTTGACACAGGCGGCGGTGACGGCGGAGTGGGTTGGGGCGTTGGCGAGCAAGCGTCTTACAGCGTTAGTGGCGCCCTATCGTCTGGATCGATTCTGATATCCCTTGTAGTGAGCAGGCTTGCCCTGCGCCGGGCTGCGAAGCAGCCCTAACCGCAGGCGGCCGATTTCTAACTGAAGAACCGGGGCGACTGTATTGGGGCCGCTTCGCGGCCCAACGCAGGGCAAGCCTGCTCGCCACAGGGAGCTTCGTTTTCCCTTAGTTGATAGACACGTGATCTTCAGTAGAGGCCTTGAACAATGCGTCGGCCATTTCCTCAATGGCATCACGCATGCAAAGCTTCTCCAGCCATCCCTCCGGAATACCCTGCACACCATAATGCGCACCCGCCAATTGGCCAACGATGGCGGCCGTGGTATCCGCGTCATCGCCCAGGTTCGCGGCCGCCAATACGGCGTCGGCGAAGCTGTCCGTTTGAAATACACACCAAAGTGCTGCTTCCAATGAGGCGACTGCGTAACCGGAAGCAGTGATTTTTGCGAGCCTCTTGCTGCAATAATCCCCTTGGGCAATTGCCACGACCTTTGGCGCAGAAAGGCCGGCGCATGAAACCTTCAACATCTGCTCTTTTGTCGCCCCACTCAAGGCGTTACTGATTGCACGCGCTAGCACAACGCAACATTCGACAGCCTCTTGGGCACCATGTGTCGTGAGGGAGCTTTGACGAGAGAATTTGTCGACACGTTGAACGTCTGGAAAGTAAAACAATACCACTGGCGCAAGACGCATCATCGAACCGTTTCCTGCGGAAAAGGGGTCCGTTGAACCGGCAAATGGATCACCCTGTCGCTCAAACGCAGTCAATGCCGCACGCACCGTCATACCAATATCAAAACAATCGCCCGTGGAGCTCAGATGACCCCACTTCCACCAGTTCAGATAGCGCCCCATCTGGTCAGCGGCATCAAAACCACCTTTACGCAGCAGGCTTTCGGCAAGGCACAACGCCATCGAAGTGTCGTCCGTCCATTCGCCCGGGTTGAGGTTGAAAGGACCTCCCCCCACCATATCGGTGAGCGGTGTGAATGTGCCGCGCGGCATGAACTCAACGGTGGTGCCCACTGCGTCGCCACAAGCCAGGCCCAGCAGGCTGCCGCGATAACGATCCAATAATGTAAGAGACATCCGCCTTCCTTGAAAAAAATGAGTCAGTCAGCACTTTACTTGACCAACCGCTTCTCCTTCGAGGGGCGATATCCGAAGTAGGAGCTGTAGCACTTGCTGAAATGACTCGGCGAAACAAATCCGCACGCCACCAGCACTTCCACCTGTGAAAGCTCCGTGTGCTGCAACAACCGTCGTGCTTCGGTAACGCGCAGTTCCATGTAGTAACGTTGCGGCGTGGTGCCCAGTTGTTCCTTGAACAAGCGCTCCAACTGGCGCCGGGAACGGCCGGCGTAGACGGCGAGCTGGTCCAGTTCCAGGGGCTCTTCGAGGTTGGCGTCCATCAGTTTCACCACTTCCCGCAGGGGCGCGCTGACGCTGACGTTTTCGGTCGGTTTGATGCGTCGGTAGCGGGACTCTTCAAAGGCCAGGATGTCTTCAATGCCTTCCACCAATGCCTTGTCGTGCAGGCCTTTGATCCAGTCCAACGCCATGTGGAAGGCACCGGACGGGCTTGAGGCGGTGAGGCGGTCGCGGTCGATCACGTAGGGTTCGCTGGTGACGTGGGTGGCTTTTGAAACTTCCGCCAGCGCCGGACGATGCTCAGGGTGGATGGCGCAGCGATAGCCCTGCAACAAGCCAGCCCGACCGAGAAACCAGGCGCCGTTCCACAAGCCGGCGAGGCCAATGCCGTGTTCGGCAGTGGTGCGCAGCAGGTGGATAAAGTCTTCGCTGGCTTTGAGTTCCGTGCGAAAGCCGCCGCAGATCACCAGCAGCTCCAATTCGTGCAAAGCCGCCACGTCGAGACGGGCATCCGGGCGGATCACCAGACCCAGGTCGCTGATGACTTCGCCATCGTCACAGCCAAAGGTGCGCGAGGCAAAAAGGTCGGGACGCAGCAGGTTGGCGGTGACGAAGGTGTCGAGGGTCTGAGTGAATGCGGGCAGGGAAAAATGTTCAAGCAACAGGAAGCCGACGCGGGTGACCGAGGCCGGCTGCTGGGTTTCGTTGAGGTAGCGCAGATTCTTGCCTTTCATGCCACCGCTGAATTGACGTCTTTCCATCGAGGGTTGGCCCACTCTTATTGTTGATGCAGTGGGCGCCATCTTAGGGGCAAATGCGTTGGCTGTCTCAGGCACTGATCTTGAAAAAACCGTAAGCGACCAAAGCCTCCGGCTTAACAGGGCCAGCCGCATCTGATACGGTTTTTTCTTTACTACCTGCATCTGTATCGAAACGCCGCCTGGGCTGACAATAGCGCCATCCCCACTTCCTTCCCTCTGGAGGACTCATGACCAAGATGGCACTTTTCCTGTTCGGCTTTTTGGTATTGACCATCGGTATCGGCCTACTGGCAACCATCTCGCCGGTCTGACATTCAGCCAGCAAACAGCATCGGGTACAACGACGCCACCAGCAACCCCGCCATCGACCAGTTGAATACCCGCAACCAGCGCGGCTCACGCAACACATTGCGCAAGCCGCTGCCGCATCCCACCCACACACAGACGCTGGGCAGGTTGACCACGGCGAACACCAGCGCAATCACCAGCACATTGGTGACGTAACCTTCGGCTGGTGTATAGGTGGTGATCGCCCCCAACGCCATGATCCAGGCCTTGGGGTTCACCCACTGGAACGCCGCCGCGCCGAGAAAGGTCATGGGCTTGCCCTGCTCATCAGGACTGTCGGACATGCCGCCCGCCGTCGCAATCTTCCACGCCAGGTACAACAGATAGGCCGCACCCACGTAGCGCAACACGGTGTAGGCCCACGGAAAGATCTTGAACACCTCGCCCAGCCCCAGGCCCACTGAAATCACCAGCAGCATGAAACCAATGCTGATCCCCAGGGCATGAGGCATCGATCGGCGAAACCCAAAGTTCACGCCCGAGGCAAGCAACATGGTGTTATTGGGTCCCGGAGTGATCGAGGACACAAAGGCGAACAGCACAAAGGCGGATAACAGGCTGGTAGACATAGACATGACGCGGCATCCAAACGCAGGGGTATGCCAGCGACAGTAAAGGGTTATGGACTGCCCTGCCCCGTACAGCCACCTCACGATTGAGGCATACACTTTTTTGCCAAAGCTTTCACAAAGCTTTCACAGATAGAGGCCTATGGTGAATCCAGCTCCTAATGAACATCCTTTTTAGCCCGCGCTCCCCACGCGGGCTTTTCTTTGCCTGGGATTTCTCTGGGCCCAAAAAACAGGCAAGCCATTGCATATGGCTTGCCTTCAGTGTTCACACGTCAACGCGGGCCGCCATCATCAGTTCTGTGGCCGCTGCTTGGTCGAGTCCAGCTCGGCTTTTTTGGCGGTGCTGATTTCGGTGATTTGCGCAGACTTTGCAATCGCAAAGTCGAATGTATCCTGCATCTTGGCAATGGCATCGGTGGCGGTGCCTTTCAGTCCACCATTAGCCGCCCAATCGAAGTTCCACACGCCCGAGAGGTTATCGGCACCGGGCACGTCGTGGGTTTCGATGGCGGTGAACACATCGGGGTGACGCTCCATGTACTTGGCAGCATCGGAGACCTCGGTGGGTACTTTGCCCGAGGCGTTATTGGCCAGTTGGGTCAGTTCCTGCTTGGTAATGGCCGACTTGCCGGTCTGGCGCATGTAGTCGGCAATCACCTTGCTGGACTTGGCAATGTTCAACTTGTCATCGAACACCGACGGTGACGCTTTAGGCGTGTTTGCCCCGCTGCCGGCGGGCGTTACGGTTGTAGACATCGGCGCTGCTCCCCTGATGGAACGAATGAAATCGTCGTGCTGACGATAGCCCGAAGCGGACGTTAGCATGGGCAATGGGCCATTAATGCTGGCTTCACAACAATTCACAACGCCGGGCTGTCCGGCTTTGATGAAAGCATACCTTTCGACTAGCATGAGCCTCCGCTCATGGAAACTGATCACAAGAAGGTTCGCCGGGACGCACCAATGAGAGATCTTCCCCCCACTGCCACGCTTCGCGCATTCGAAGTCGCGACCCGCCATGGGACATTCACTTCTGCCTCAGAAGAGTTGCATGTGACCCAGAGCGCCGTCAGCCACCAGCTCAAGCACCTCGAAGACCTGTGGGGATTACAACTCTTCCAACGCGGCAAGTCTTTGCGGTTGACACCGGCCGGCGCGGCACTGGCGCCCATCGTGCGCGAGTTTTTCATGAACCTGGAAGCCACATTGACGGACCTCAGGGAGCAAAAAGGCAGGGTCCGGCTCAAGGTCAGCACCACCTACTCTTTCGCACTGAAATGGCTGCTGCCCAGGTTGCCAAGCCTGTCGCAGCAGCATCCGGAAATTCTGATCACGCTGGAGACCAGTGATAAGGCGATCAAATTTTCCAGCACGGATTCAGATGTCGCGATTCGCCTGGGCAACGGTCATTACCCCGCCTTGCATTCGGAGTTTTTGCTCAGGGAGCAGATTTTCCCGGTGGCCAGCCCTGATCTGCTTTACCGTTTTGGCACTCCAAACGAGCCCGCCGAATTGTTGCGTTACCCGCTACTGACGCGTGACGGCGCAGACCTGGTGCCCAAGTGGGAAGCCTGGTTCGAGCACGTCGGCGTGGGCATTTCGGCACTCAAGGAAAGCGTCAGGTTCGCTGACACCAACATGACCATAGAAGCCGCCTTGCTGGGCCAGGGCATTGCCTTGGCCCGTAGCGGCCACGTTGAGGCCCAAATCAACGACGGCAGCCTGATAAGGTTGTTCGATATTCCGTTCGCCTCTCCGGTTGCCTATTACTTTGTCTGCCCCAAAGGGATCGAAACACAGCCTCACATCATCAGCTTTCGTGACTGGCTGCTGGCGGAGTCGACTCAGGCCCAACAGCATTATCGTTGATGGTATGAGTAACGGCTCATGCCAGGATGAGGGAACTTCGCTGTTGTCCGGCCGCCAGCTTGCTTACCATGAGGCATGCCCTTTCCTATCGTATTACTCGTCCTCTTCGCTGCCCTCTTGCACGCCAGCTGGAACGCGCTGTTGCGTGTCGGCAGCGACAGGCTTTGGTCGATGACCGTCATGTGCCTGTCGGTCGCCATCGTCAGCATTGGCTTTGCGCTGTATCTCCCCGCGCCTGCCGCGGCCAGTTGGCCTTACGCCGTGCTCTCGGGCGTCTTGCACGTCGGCTACAACCTGTTTCTGGTGCGCAGCTACAAAGTGGGTGATCTCGGGCAAACCTACCCGATCGCCCGCGGCTCTTCGCCCGTTCTGATCACGTTATTCGCCTTGGCATTTGCTGGCGAAACCCTTGGCGCCAGCGCCCTGTTCGGCATTGCGCTGGTGTCGGGCGGCATTATTTCACTGGCCTTCAGGCAGCGCAGGCTCGCCGTCCCCAGCTTGCCTTACGCCTTGGGCACGGGTTTTTTCATCGCAGCCTACAGCGTGACCGACGGCATAGGCGCGCGTCTCTCCGGTGCACCGCTGGCCTATACCGCCTGGATGTGCGCCCTGTGGGGTGTACTGATGCCATTGGTCTACATCGGCCTGCGCGGCGCACGGAGCCTGTTTGCCCCGCGTCCAGGGCTCATCACCGCCTTGATGGGTGGGCTGGTCTCCCTGCTGGCTTATGGCATCGTCATCTACGCGATGTCTGAATCGCCCATGGGAGCGGTTTCGGCCCTGCGCGAAACCAGTGTGGTCTTTGCGGCCTTGATCGGATATTTCTTCCTGGGCGAGTCACTGACTGTCCGCAAAGCCTTGGCGTGCGCGGTCATTGCCACTGGCACGATGTTAATTGGCTAAACTCACCTCCCTCATAAAAGGTTCAAGATATGGCTACCGACTCTTCAGCCCCCCTGATTCTGATCACCGGCGGAAGCCGAGGTGTAGGCGCGGCAACGGCGCGGCTCGCGGCGGCGCAAGGCTATGACGTCGCCATCAGCTATATCAACAATGAGGCCGCCGCACGCGGCGTAGTGGCTGACGTGCAAGCACTGGGACGACGCGCCTTGGCTATATGCGCCGACAGTGCCGCCCCCGAACAGGTCGCGCATCTGTTCAATGCCATCGACGAAACATTCGGCCGCATCGACGTTCTGGTCAATAACGCCGCAATCATTGCGCTTCAATCCCGATTCGAAGACCTCGACTTTGCCCGAATGCAGCGCATCTTCGCGATCAATGCCATAGGGCCAATGCTCTGCGCGCAGCAAGCGGTGAAGCGCATGTCGTTTCGACACAGAGGTAAGGGTGGCAGCGTGATCAACGTCTCCTCAGGCGCCGCGCGGTTGGGCAGCCCGAACGAGTATGTCGACTACGCTGCATCAAAGGGTGCCCTGGAAACCTTCACCATCGGGCTGTCCAAGGAAGTCGCGCGCGAAGGCATCCGCGTCAATTGCGTTCGCCCAGGACATATCTACACCCAAATGCACGCCAGCGGCGGAGAACCGAATCGCGTAGACCGCGTCAAGGACAGCATTCCCATGGGCCGGGGTGGCGAACCCGAAGAAGTGGCGCGGGCCGTGCTGTGGTTGGCGGGGGCGGAGGCGTCGTTTATTACCGGGACTTTTCTGGATGTGACTGGGGGCAAGTGAGGTATTTACACACGCGTGACGGGGAAGACACACTGCCTTGCCAAGCACCCAGTCAGAATAAGTACTGATCCATTTTCCAATGAAAAAACGGGAACCCTGATGGGAATTAAAGTCACGACGCTAAAGGAAATTTGCTTCCTGACGATGGCTGCCATAACGCTCGACGCGCTTGCCGAGACGCCGGAACAGAACTATCTGTGTAAAACGCAAGAAACGCTGTTATTCGGCTGCGACTCCGGGCCCAAGATGATCTCGGTTTGCGCATCGCAAGGTTTCTCAGCGACAACCGGCTATGTGCAATACCGATTCGGCACGCCCGGCAAAATTGAGTTGTCCTATCCCGAGACGCTTAACCCACCGAAGGGTCACTTCTGGCTTAGTTCCACGGCCTACTCCGGTGGAGGCGAAGCTCGTTTGCGCTTTATCAATCATGGGGTGACCTACGCCGTTTTCGACCGGATGGTGCGCACAAACTTTACACCCGGTGAGCCCAACGACCCCGAGATGAGCGAGGGAATAGTCGTGCGTCCACAGGGAAAGAAAGCGACACGGCGACTCTGTACCTATTCCGAAGGCGGGATTCGCGCGCAGGCTTATGCAAACATCGAGCGTGAAGACTTCGATGATAATCTCGCTCCGTAAGCGGGAATGTCGCAATAGGGGTAAATGTGATGGCGCTTGAACTGAAGCGGCAAGGAGCATAAATGGATGAGTTGATAAAAGGCCTCGACGGGCCCAGGACGGCTCAGCAGGAATTGTTCTATGACCTGGAAGATGCGGCGGCGGTGATCGGGTGGTCGGTGGTTGAATTGACCACGTTGGCGGCCAGCGGCAGGACGCCGGATGAGGCGATAGCATTGATGAAAATATGCGCCTTGCTGACGGCGCAACAGGAGAGAATTGAAGCGTATGCAGGTGAGGTCAAAGACCAGAGGGTCGTCAGGTCTGACGTTCTGTAAACGCGCTCGCTTACAGACAAGGAAAATGAATCAGCATTCACACTACGTGGAGCGCGTGATCATGGAATACGACGAAAAGCTGATTGAAGACGCTGTACCTGCCCTGCTGGTAGCGTTCAGTTCCGACGACGGGAATGCTTGGAAAGGGTTCGATTTCGATAATGAATCATTTACATGAGCACGGTTTCATCAGTAACCCAGTCAACAAGAACAAATCGGTTTGGTTGACGGCGGAAGGGCTTGAGCGAGGTCGGCAGGTAGCTGATCGATTGTTTGGGGCTGAGAAACAACGCTAGTCGCTGTGCGAGTTTGGAACCGCGTTGGTAAATCCACCTTGTCACAGGCAATAAAAAACCCCGTAGACGCTAATCTACGGGGTTTCTAAGAGTGGAGGCCGAGGTCGGAATCGAACCGGCGTAGGCGGATTTGCAATCCGCTGCATAACCATTTTGCTACTCGGCCTCAAACGATCAATGTCCTGACTGCTGACACTCACCGCATAAAAACTTGAGTGGGCTATAAAACCCTGCCTCTACTCTAACTCATTGAATACAAAGAAGTTTTTAATGCTTCGTTGCGTTCGATGGGCGCCATTATGTACGTATTTGCGAAGGCGTGCAACCCCTTGATTTCAAAAATATTTCGTATTGGCATCAAGGGGTTGCACGCCTGCCCTACTCTTCGATGTGCAGCTGTTGGTACTGCGGGTCTGCCTTGATTTGCGCTTCTGTGAAGGGCCGCGGGCTGAGCTTTTTCTGGGAGAACGCTTGGGTCTGGTCCTTGGAATGCAAGGAGGTCGGGTTTGTGGACTCGGAGAACGCAAGTACGCCCTGGGCATGCGGGCCCTGGTCGTCGAAGGTGACGATTTGCAGGTAGCTGGTGCCGCTGACCACTTCGCGCTTGCCGTCGGCGCGGAGCACGGTTTGCATGGCGTTGTAGATCCCCAGTTCCTGCGGGCCACCGTGGATCGGGGTTTGGCCGGAGACCTGGAGGTCGCCCCAGGTGCTGTTGGCGGTCAGGCCGAGTTTGGCGACGTCGGCGGTGGACGCCAGCATGGCTTCGCGCAGGGCTTTGGCGACATCGGTGCGGTTGGTGTCCAGGCCACGTGGGGTGGTAAGGGGCTGGGCCGGGTCAAAGGCGACGCGCCAGGCGTCGGGGATTTGCTGCAGGCGCTCCACCAGGTTGATGAAGTGCACCAGGCCGATGCCGCTGTTCAGGTTGGCGTGCTGGTCCCAGTTTTTCAGGCTGGTGCACAGGGGTTGCAGAGTGGTGGCATCGGCGTCGAGAAGTTTGGCGCAGAACGCGAGCAGATCCGGCATGACTTGGCCCGCCAGGTATACCTCGTTGTCCATGACCATGTTCTGCAGGTCGGTGACGCTGATTGGTTTATCCAGGGATTGCAGACGTTGCAGGGCAAAACGCGCGCGTGGGCCGAGTCCTATGGGGTCTTGGCTGATGACCGGGGAGAAGCCGGTGAGTGGGGCCTTGGGGTTGGCCAGCCAGGCCGAGTCGTTAGAGTGCTGCACGTAGTCGGTACGCTCCAGTTGGGGTAACTGGTCGGCCGGGAAGATGCCGGCCTGGGCCGCGCGTGGGTCGTTGTCCCAGGCGCAGGCGCTGCGGGCACCGTCAAGCATGATCAGTTGCAGACCGGCGCGTGGGTCGCTGCATTGCGCCAGCTTGGCCGCGCTGACGTTGGGCACCACCGACTGGTTCATGTACAGGCTCTGACCCTGGTCGTCGGCGGCCAAGGTGTTGACCCACGGAATGCCTTGCAGGGTGTGCACCGAGGTTTTCAGTTGGTCGAGGCTGCCGGCGCGGTTCATCGCGTACCACTGTTGCAGCACGCGGTCGTTGCCGAGGTTGGCGTCACGCAGGCTGAAGGCGTAGCGGTTGTTCCAATCGAGCTTGCCTGGCCATTGCACCACCGGGCCGAATTGCGAGCTATAGACGATGTGCGACTGGCCCTTGAGGCTGCCATCGGCTTGCTTGACCCGCACCGTCACCGTGGTTTTATCCAAGGCCACGGATTTGCCATCGAGCATATAGCGCGTGGAATCCTTCGGATCCAGGGTCAGGCGGTACAGAGTGAAGTGCTTGGACGTGTCCACGGTGTGGGTCCACGCCACGTGCTGGTTGAAGCCGATATTGATCACTGGCAGGCCCGGCAACGCAGCGCCCATGACATCCAGTTGACCGGGGATGGTCAGGTGCATTTCATAAAAACGCATGCCGCCCACCCATGGGAAGTGCGGGTTGGCTAGCAGCATGCCGCGTCCGTTGAACGAGCGATCACGCCCCACCGCCACGGCGTTGCTGCCGCGAGCAAAGGCAAAGCGCTGCTGGTTGGCGGCGGCCAGTTCAAAGGCCTTGGTGTTGGTCAGTACACTGGCCGTCGCCATCGGAGGTGTGGCGCCAACCAATGCCTCAGCGAATTGGCCTACCCCACCTTCCACCAACAGCCTACGGGTCAACTTGACCAAATCTTCCGCCACCAGGGGTCGCACCCACGCGGCCTGGCACTGCGCCGGAGCGCCCTGCTCTTTCAGGTAGCGGTTATAGCCGGCTACATAACCTTCAATACGTTGCTGGATCTGCGGGCTCTGCGCTTTCCAGAAGGCAGCGATCGCGTCCGGCGTATTGAGCCAGGTGAAGAACACGTCACTGGCCAAATTGTTGCGCTCTTCCAGAGTCGCCTGCTCGGGGCCGAAATACCTGGCGCGCTCGCCGTTCACCGTGACCACTTCATTGGCCAGCAGACACAGGTTGTCCTGAGCGTAGGCGTAGCCAATGCCGAAGCCCAAGCCACGTTCATCCGTGGCGCGGATGTGCGGAACGCCGTAACTGGTACGACGGATATCTGCCGACGCTTGCGTCACCGGCTCCCGCGCCGTGGCGGCCAGGCTCAATCCCAGCAACACCGCAGCCACACCTACCCTGGACAACCCATTGGAAATAATCACGCAGACCCCATCGTCAGATTTAACCGCCTCACAAGGGGCAATCACCCCACCGTAAGAACGCAAACCAGGGGGAATAATTTAGCGCGGGGTGACGTTTATTTAAGGATGTGCGGATGTGACAAAACCGATACTGACGAAATTTCTACACCCGGCACTTCATGATTTCGCTCGCTCGTTCGTCTTATTAACCAAGAGCGCTCATTTTTTCCTGGTCAGGCTCTGATAAGGAGTTTTTGCATGTACAACCCGCAAGTGCCCACGGATGGACATTCATCAGCGGCCGAAGCCAATTTTGGCAACGGCACACAAGCGTTCGGCAAAGCATCCGAACAGCAAGGCAATCAGCGTATCCGCCACCTGCTCAAGTGTTTTGGCTTGCGCACCAGCCTGATCCGGCTGAAGGTCATCGACGCCCTGCTCACCGCCGCCGACAACCAGCGCACCCTCGGGGTGCGCGGCGTGCACAGCCATTTGCTGGAGCTTGGTATCCCGCTGTCGTTTCTCAGCGTGCGCGAGGTGCTCAAGCGCCTGTGCAGCGAGGGCGTAATCACCCTCAATGCGGATAAAAGCTACAGCCTCCATGAAGAGGCTGCCAAGGTGCTGGAAGGTCGCGCCTGATGGGCGAGCTATCGCTTAGAGCTTGACCTTGCGGCGCATGATGCCATTGATTACCACCACGACCACTGCAACAGCAATGGCAATGGTCTGGAATGTCTTCTCACTGATAACCCCGGTGTTCTGCAGGTAGGACAGGCCAAACATCGTCGCCAGTACGGCCAGGGCAATCAGAATCGAATATTTCAAACGTTGCTTTTGTGTCATGACGGGTTCCTGTAGACGCGCATAAATCGGGATCGATAGGCCCACATATTACAGACGATGAAAAACTTTGGCGCGTCTGACACACGTCTACACCCGACCTTACAAACCACAGTACCTGCAGACGGAACGCGAACGGGCGTTTTCAACACCTATCGGTGCGCCAAGGGAAAAGGGAACCTCCCGTTGACATGCGCTTACTCTCAGCACGTCTGAACAGGTACCCGAAGATGATTAATCTTGATACTCGCCCCTCTGCGAAACTGCCTCAGCGCCCCTACAGCTTTCACCCCTCCCTCCAAACGGAACGCTCTCTATCAGCCCTGCAAGGCACTGCCACCGACGGCGTCGATACAGCAGGCACCACGCTCCAGCAGAAACCGAATGAAACCCCAGGTAACGGGGGCTTTAAGCAACAACTGGCAGACCAGCAGAACTTCAGAACCCTGGCACGCAAACTCATTGAGCTGGCCGGGCGACTGGACGAAAACGTAGCGTCACACGCAATCCTTGCTGCGCTCAAGGCCACGCCGATGAATGTCGCACCCGGCTCAACGTCCTCGGATGAGGCGAGCAGCACCACGTTGGAGAATTACATTGTCGCCAACGGCCTCCCTCTACCTGACAGCCGTTCTTCGTTGACCGCCTTGGCCAATGCCGTGATCGACAGAAGCCTGGAACACCCTCTGGGCAATTTTGGAGGTGCCTTGAGCTGGCCCCTGCCCTTAAGCACCGAGGAACAAGCGCGCCTGCGTTTGATGGCCATGTCCCAAGAACATCACCTTGCAGATAAACCCTTGGTCATGCAGTTGAAGGGTGGGCTGTTGGAGTTTTTGCGCTACCAGGCTCCACTCCCTGAAGGTGCATTGAATGACCCCATCAAGGTGTTGGAGGCCCTGGTCGGCTCTGCTCAGGGGCAACTGATGGGAGCAGCCCTACAGCAAGGCATGAATGGGGCTCCCACTGAAGATAGCGCGAACGATTACCTCATGGCGGCCATGATTCTGCAGTTGGACCCCCAGTACTTCACCGAACCTCAACCCAATAAGGTGGCGGGTTTTGATGTGTCCAGCGACGCACATTGGGGCAAACCCTTGTCCACTATTGTGGACGGCTTGAGCACTCACCTGAGCGATTCCCAAAAAACTTCGACCGAGATGGCCAAAACGGCTGCACACCTCCTGCTCTCAATGAAGGCTCCCGAACTCTTGATAAAGGATGTTCCCGCCACGGTGGTATACGGCAGCGCAGCCTGGGTCAGGCTGTCGGTCGCTGCGGCAGCGATAGAAGCCCAGACACCTGGAAAAGTACAAAACATGACCTTTGCCCAAGTAATGGCCGAGGCTGATAGTGCAAGCCTTACCGATTCCGCCGTGACTCAAAACGCGCAAATCGCGGCCCTGCGGGTATGGAGTGTGGCCAACGGTATTCTGGCTCCGGCGCAAGCCGGTCGGTATAACGCAGCCGATATCGAGGTGGCCAGAAACGCATTCAATCAGCAGACCCTTGATCAGGTAGAGGCCTCCAGCCTGATCCAGACCGAAATGCCCAGCCGTAAGGCTATCGCCCTGGCGCGTCTCAAAGAGCGGTTTGGCGAGGACGTACCGTTTGAAGAAAAGCTGCTGAAGGTTCATGACGGCAAGCAAGCCTCTTCCCAGCCGCTCTACGACCCTAATCGAGCCCCTGCCGGCCTGTTCTCGCTGCTGGACATCGCCATGAGTGGGTTGCACAACTATGACTGGATAAGCCAGGACGCGCGCATCAACACCGCATTGGAAGGCAAGTCACTCAAATTCGATGTAAAGACCGAATTTGGCAACCAACTAGATAAAGCCATCAACGACAAGAAAAAAGGCATCGGCGTGGCGATCAGCCATATGATCGCCCAGCTACCACTGGCTGACAGGCAGAACCTCGAGTACGGGCAGCTTGAGTTCTATCAACTCGACACCTACCGGCTTGGCATGGGTTTCATCGGCCGGACTCTCGAGACAAAGAATGAACAACTCTACGTTAAAGCTTCGGGTGCGAATGGCAACGCCGTGTATGAGCTGGATCTGAAGCAGCAATCCATCACCAAGGTCAATGACCGCGTTCTGACCCACGAGCGCGAACGCAATGGCAGTCTGGTCTATCCCATTAAAGAATTCACGCCTGCTGCTCATGCCGGCTTCAGCCAGAACACCAAAGCCGGAACGCCACTGCCTACCCCCTCCAGCTTCACAAGCGCTCGAACCAGTGCCATCGCAGATACTTTCGTGGAACACCTCGACATTGGTAACCGGGACATGATCAAGCAGGCCAAGGGCGCCACCACCTTCGATAAGCAAATGGACGCCGAATGGGCCGTGACCAATTTTTTCCTGGACTTGATTCCCTTCAGGTCGGCGATCCACAACTTTCAGAATGGTGACTACCTGGACGGCGCGATAGACCTGGCGATGGACATCTTCAGCTTCGTCACGGCCGGTTTAGGGACCGCAGCGAAAGGCGCCAAAATCGCCACCAAGGCCGTCAGCCTGTCGAACAAGGCTTTGCAGCTGTCGAAAATTGTTGGGACTACGGTGATCAGTGAGTTCAACCCGCTGAGTGGGATTGGGGATCTATTGCAGGGAGGCGCTCGCCTCGCCAGTAAAGGCTTGACGAAGGCCAAGATCGCAGCCGGGTTGACCCACCCCGCCTATGGCACTGTTACTTGGAGTTCTTTCAAGGCCGGGGACCGTACCCTGGAGACCAGCACCGTTTTACTCAATGGCAAAAGTTATGCGTACGACCCAGTCAAGAGGAGGCCTTACGGCTCCCCACTGCCACAACCCGACGTACTGGACACCTTGAGCCCCACGTCTCCAGCACCGCACGCCCCCAGACAGTCGAACAGTCGCCATCGATACAACCCCTTGAATACCAACATTCGTCCGGTTCGCATCAGAAAACCATTACCCCAGGGCGACTACGTAGAAAACCTGAAAGGCAAATTGGAACCTGACCATTTCAAATTTGATACCAAGGTAGCAACCATGGAGAAGTTCAAAGAAGAAATGGAGGCAAGCTATGAGGCCCTGAAACAAACAGGGCTGCCGCCGCGCCCTGTTATCCCGTTGGTGCCTAAACCTGTTACTGCGCCTGAAATGCTCGAAGAGGCTTTCAAGGTCTCAAATGGCATCGTCTTGGGAGAGTCGCATAAACAGATGGCAAGCTTTAAGGTGCTGTTCGATAACGTAGACACCTTAAAGAACCAAGGCGTCAAGAAGGTGTATTTCGAAGCGGTTATCGATATGCCACATGGACTGCAGGATGACGGTATTGGCTTTCTCGGAGATGGCAAAACGCTTCGCACTGATCCGACGTTTGCACAGCTGCGGCAGAAGCTGGAGGCCAATGGCATAGAAGTCATGCCCCTTGACCACTACTACCTCACACGGCACAAAGACCTTCGCGGAGCCCTGGGGCCGACAACAACGGGCAACGGCTCGGTACGCCGCCTCGAAGAATTCAACTACTACGCCTCAGAGACCATTCAGGCGAATTCCGGGACTGAGAAGTGGGTCGCGCTGGTGGGGCATTCGCATATGAACACCTCCGAAAACGTACCGGGCCTCGCTGAATTGACAGGCAGCATCGGTATCAGTGTCTACAACGATCCAAAAATCAAAGGACAGCTCGGGAAGAGGGCGATGGGTCAACCCCATGACCCAACAAAACCCATAGGTTACGGGGGCGTTCCGGGCGATCTGCAAATTTACGTACAACCGTAATTTTGCGAGGGAACGTTTGATGTCAGCGCACCACACACTCGACAACCCTATAGCGCAGCTTATGCGGCGCAACAAGGTTTTACTGAAACTCATTGCGAAGGATGCACCGATGTTTTTGTCAGCCCTTGGCTATTTTGCCCCTGCCCATCGTCATTCCATTCCTGCAGCGCCCAGCCAACCGGCTTGCTCACCCTACGACCCTCCGAAAGACCTGAAACCAGGCGTTTATAACTTCAAAATGCACCGACTGCATACCGACGGTGATATCAAGATAAGCCGCGAAATAACATGGGATCCTACAAGCCCGGACGGCCCGAAAATCCAGAACAACCGGATTGTCGTGGAAACGGGAGACAGCGCCGACGAAGTCCACGTCCGCAAGAGGTCCGAGGGCCAGATACAAATTCTGGTCAATGGAAAATCCTATCTGTTCGATGCCAAGGTCGAGAAAGGCCCCCCACAAGGTCTATGGATCAAAACCAACGCTGGAAATGACAAGGTCACAATCGACGACGACCTCAAGCTTCGCGTGGACGTCGACGCAGGCGACGGGGACGACCGCATTCAAGCGGGAGGCGGAAGAAGCCGATTGTATGGCGGCAAGGGCAATGATGTGCTGCGCCTGGGCAGCGGGCTTGGCTACGCGGAGGGTAACGAAGGGAACGACCTGCTCATCGGTGGCAGTGGCAATGCTGTCATGTATGGCAATGACGGCAATGACCGCCTGTTTGCCGGTGCAGGCACTGCCGCCAAACAAAGCTACCTGGACGGCGGCAACGGTAACGATCAGCTGTACGCCGGCAATGGTCATACTGTTCTGCACGGCGGCAACGATGATGATCAATTGGTAGGGCATGACCGAACCACGTTCTACACGGGCAAGGGTAAAGACCGTGTCTGGAGGAACAAGGCGAGTGACCTTGTTTACGCCAAGCCCAGTGATCGCTTCAACCGCCATCAGGGATCGATGTTCACTCCGGTAGCGCCCAGTAACGCCGGCAAGCAGGGTTTCGAAGTCAAAGGCGATGACGCCTTCAAGCAGCGAGTGGAAGATGATTTCGAGTTCATGCGAAGCTCTCCCAATGGGCAAAAGGTGCTCGCCGAGATGGATACACTCGCGGGTATCAACGGTGGCAAGGTCACCATCGCACCGATCAGTTTTGGCGGTACCAATTACGAGTTCGACAGCCAAGAGCTGGATGACCTGAACAACAAAGACGAAAGCCAGATAGACGCGTCGAAATATGGCGAAATCAAGGATGGAGTTGCCGGCTCCCGCGCCAACCGCGCAACGATTTATTTTGACTCACCGTGGATTATTGAAGAACAGAACGGCAACACGATAGTGCCTGTGACGTCGCTTTACCATGAAATCGTACACGCCTGGAACGGCGCCACCGGGACGTTCCTGGGCGGCACAAGTGCCGACGACGATGCGAGCGTGAAGGCAGAAGCCTCGGACGAAGAAAGGGCAACAGCCAACTTCGAATATCAGGCCATTGGCGTGCCGAACAGTGGTGAGCCGTTCGACCTGGACAACGACCCTTCTACTGTGCCCACCACGACCAATCCGAAACCTTTTACGGAAAATGCCTTGAATGAAGAAATGGGCAAGCCGCCCCGTAAACGTCATGCTTTGCACCTAAGCCGGCAGGGCGGCGGTTTATAGCCATGGCTATGCTACTTCGCCGGCGCGCGGTGCAGTCCGTTACCCGGTTGAGTGCACAGCTCCAGCAACCAGTCCACAAACAACCGCACGCGCTGGGAAAGCTGTCGATGCGGCGGATACAGCGCCGTCAGGGCCATTCTCGGTACCTGCAAATGCGCCAGCACTTCCACCAATGACCCCACAGCCAGCTGCCGCATGGCGTGATAATGCGGCGCCTGGATCAGGCCAAACCCAGCCTCGCAGGCCGCAAAGTAGCCATCCGAGCTATTGACGGTGACCCGCTTGGCCAGGTTGACCAGCCGTAGCTCGCCGTCGACCTCAAACTCCAGACCAAATCGTTTGCCGCTCACACTGGAACGGTATTCGACCATGTGATGGTGGGCCAGATCATCGAGACAAGTCGGTAACCCCCTGCGCTCGACATACCCCGGACTCGCCAGGGTGACTTGCTCCATCATCGCGAGAGGACGCGCTACCAATGACTCATCCAGAGCCGCGCCGCCGCGCAGTACGCAGTCCACACCTTCGCGGATCAGGTCCACGGGGCGGTCGTTGAGGCTGATCTCCAATTCGATCTGCGGATAGCGGGCCGTGAACGCAGGCAGCGCCGGAATCACGATCAGACGCCCGATACCCGAGGGCATATCAATACTCAAGGTACCGCGTGGGCTCTGACGGCTTGCGGAAAACACCGCTTCGGTCTCATCGAGATCCGACAGCAACTGCACACAGCGTTGGTAGTACGCTGCACCATCCAGTGTCGGGCTGACTTGCCGCGTAGTGCGCTGCAACAATTGCACGCCCAGATGCGCCTCCAACTGCTTGATCAACACCGTCACCGAGGCGCGGGGCAATTGCAGGCTGTCGGCGGCCTTGGCAAAGCCGCGCAATTCGACGATCCGGGTGAACACGCGCATCGCATTGAAACGGTCCAAAGGGCGGCTCCTTGCGTTGATTATTTAGATATTACGAATAGTGTTAGTGCTTTTAGCCGGTTTATCCCGGTTTTGTCGAGCGTGACAATGCAGGCCTTCCCAACCAAGGAGCAAAACCCATGCAGACCCGTCAACTCGGCACATACGGCCCACTCGTCTCAGCCATCGGCCTCGGCTGCATGGGCATGAGCGATTTCTACACCCCCGGCAGCGACACTCGCGAAGCCACCGCCACCCTGCACCGCGCGTTGGAGTTGGGCATCAACCTCCTCGACACCGCCGACATCTATGGCCCGTACACCAACGAAGAGCTGATCGGCAAGGCCATTGTCGGCAAGCGTGACCAGGTATTCCTGGCGAGCAAATTCGGGATCGTGCGCGACCCGGCCAACCCTGCCCTGCGTGGCGTGAACGGTCGCCCTGAATATATCCGCGACGCCATCGACGGCACCCTTCGGCGCCTGGGGGTAGAGACCCTGGACCTGTACTACCAGCACCGTATCGACCCGGACGTCGCCATTGAAGAAACCGTCGGCGCCATGGCCGAGCTGGTGCAACAGGGCAAGGTGCGTTACCTGGGCCTGAGCGAAGCCTCTGCCGCCACCCTGGAGCGTGCCCATCAGGTGCACCCGATCAGTGCCCTGCAAAGCGAGTACTCCCTGTGGAGCCGCGACCAGGAACACAACGGCTGCCTCGCCGCCTGCCAACGCCTCGGCATCGCCTTTGTGCCCTATAGCCCACTGGGCCGGGGCTTTTTGACCGGAGCCTTACGAAGCCCGGATGACTTTGGTGCTGATGACTACCGTCGCTTCAGCCCGCGCTTCCAGGGCGAAAACTTCGGCAAGAACCTGGCGCTGGTGAAGCAGGTGCAAGCGCTGGCAGCCGACAAGGGCGTGAGCGCCGGGCAACTGGCGCTGGCGTGGGTGTTGGCGCAAGGCGACTTCATCATTCCGATCCCCGGTACCAAGCAACGCAAATACCTGGAAGAAAACGTGACGGCGCTGTCGATCCGCCTCAACCCGGCAGAGTTGACGGCGTTGGAGGCGATCTTTCCCGTAGAGGCCACCGCTGGCCTGCGCTACCCCGAGGAGGTGATGGCGATGCTGGATATCTGAATAAAAAGAGCGCCCTCACCCGGCGCTCTTCTTTCTTGTACGAACGTACCTAAAGCTCCGCTTTCCCAAGCCGATAGCCCTACGAAGCTCTAACAAAGCCGCGTCGATAATAACGCTTCGTAAGGACGACCCCATGCCCCCACTGCGCTCCATCCAAGCCCGCTATACCCTGTTCCTGGTGCTGTTCGTCCTGGTGTTATTTGTGTTGACGGTGGTGGGTATCGGCCAGTTGGTCGCCCCAACGCTGCGCCACACCGAAGAACAGGTGGTACTCAACCGCATCGCTGAAGTGGCCGAACAGATCCAGGGCGAACTGAACAAGGTTCAGTCCCAGCAACGCAGCATCACCCAGACCATCCCCTTGCTCGACAGCGATGCCATCGACAAGGTGCTGCCGGGCCTGGTCGACCAATATGGCGAGCTGAAAGTCTTCGGCGGCGGGATCTGGCCGCTGCCCAATCAACGCACGCCTGGGCGCAACAAACACAGCACGTTCTGGCACCGTGACGCATCCGGCAAGCTGACCGTGAACACCTTCTGGAACAGCGATCCGGCGCCCAACTATTACGACCAGAGCTGGTACAAGGGCGGTCTCGCTTCGCCACGCGGTCAATGTGCCTGGGCCGCCGCCTACAAAGACGACGCCAGCCAGGAGCCGCGTACCAACTGCGCCATGGCCATCCAGCGCGACGGCGTGCCCTATGGCGTCGCCACCATCGATGTGACCCTGGGCTTCTTCAATGACTTGGTCGCCAGCAAAGAGAAAGACATCGGCGGGCAAATGCTGATCGTCGAGGGCGACGGCAAGATCATCAGCAACAGCTCGCGCATCAGCGGCCCGGTGGTATTGAAAAACATCAGCGAGCTCAGTGGCACCTCGGCGTTCGCCGCCCAGGTCACCAAAGCGTTGGCTCACCGCGAGCAGGCCCTGCAACGCAGCGAGTTCGACAACCAGGGCGTAGCCAGCACTTTTTATATGCGCCCGATTGGTGGCACCCCGTGGTTCCTTGCCACCGCCCTGCCTACCTCACTGATCACCGCCCAGCGCGATGACGTGCTGGGCACCCTGGCCCTGCTGCAAATTCCCATGGTATTGCTGCTGGTGCTGCTTGCGGTGTATGCGATCCGCCAGTTGGTGCAGCGCATGAAGTCGCTCAAGACCAATATCGACGCGCTGTCTACCGGTGATGCCGACCTGACCCGACGCATTACCATCCGCGCTGAAGACGAACTGGGTGCCATTGGCCACTCGGTGAACCGCTTTATCGTCTACCTGCAGAACATGATCGGCGAAGTCACCCAGGCCACCGGTGCCATGTCGTCGAGCCTCGAGCAGCTTCAGCGAACGTCGGCGCACACCAACCAGATCCTGGTACGGCATGCCTCGGAGACTGATCAGACAGTCACTGCCATCACCGAAATGAGCTCCACCGCCGACACCGTGGCGCAAAATGCCGCCGAAACAGCCGCGTTCACCCAGCGCGCGAATGAGCACGCTGACCGTTCCCGCGTGGTGGTAGGCGAAGCATCCAACAGCGTGAGCGCCTTGATCGGAGAAGTCTCCAGCGCCACCCACAGTGTGGAAAACATGCGCCAGGACGCCGCACGCATCACCGAAACCCTCGGGGTGATCGGCGCAATTGCCGGCCAGACCAACCTCTTGGCCCTCAACGCCGCGATCGAAGCCGCACGTGCCGGCGAGCAAGGCCGCGGCTTTGCGGTGGTGGCCGACGAAGTCCGGGCACTCGCCGCACGCACCCAGGCCAGCACTTCGCAGATCAATGAAATGCTCACGCGCCTGACTGCTGGCGTCAGCTCATCGGTTGCGGCCATGGAAAATACCCAGGCCAGCTGCCAGTCGGCAGCGGATGCCACGGCGCGGGTGAATACCGGGTTGGATGAGATGGCCGGTTCCGTCAGCCATATCAACAATCTCAGCACCCAGATCGCCACCGCCGCCGAGCAGCAAAGCGCGGTGACCGAGGAGATCAACCGCAGCATGGTGCAGATCCGACAAATGGTCGAAGAACTGGTGCAAAGCGGCCATGCGACTGAGACCAATACCCAAAGCCTTCTCGCAGCTAATGGCCAGGTGATTGCCTTGATGGGCCGATTCAAGGTGCGCTGATAAACGGCTGAAACACTCCCGTGCAATGTGCGGGAGTGGGACTATTCTGACAGTTCCTAGTGCGACACAGGAGGTGTGCCATGCGCGCTGCCGAGCAATCGGTCCGCTTGGAGCGGATCAGTCAGGAACGCTTTATTCGGGTCCCTATCGAAGTCGTCTACGACTATGTGACCCAACCGGATCGCTGGCACGAATGGCATCCCACGTCCCTCAGTGCCGATACCGGCACCGCCGGCTCACTCCCCGCCGGCGCGCGTTTCACCGAGTTCATTGACTTGCTGGGTGTGCGTGTCCCCATGAGTTACCGCGTACAGATCGCTCGACGCCCTGGCGAATTCAAGACCGTGTTTACCTCCCTGGCCGTCGACGGTTCCATTCACTATTTCCTGCTGCCCCATCAGGGCGGCACGTTGTTCAAGCGCGTGTTGACCTATGAAACCGAATTGCAGCTGGCCACGCTGCATGAGCGCATGCTTGAGCTGTCGGCCATCGCCCTGGACCAGCTCAAGCACCGGCTGGAAAACCCACCCTTCGTATAATTTAGAAACACTCCACCCCTGTGAGAGCTGGTTTGCCTGCTATGACGGCGTCATGATCGCCGCCATCCTCACGTCCCTCTCCGACATGCGAGATCCTATGAAAACCACATTGCGCCTGGCCCTGCTGTCTGCCCTTTTCACCACCCCCCTTGCCCAGGCCGCCGATCTGATTCCCATCGACGTGCACCGCGACGCCAACTGCGGTTGCTGCAAAAAGTGGATCAGCCACCTGGAAAACAATGGCTTCAAGGTCAATGACCATGTCGAAGCCGACATGAGTGCCGTCAAGCAACGCTTGGGTGTCGCTCCGCGACTGGGCTCATGCCATACCGCTGTGATCGACGGCAAATTCGTCGAAGGCCACGTGCCCGCCGAACAATTGCTGGCCTTGCGTAAACGCGACGACCTGCTGGGCATCGCCGCGCCGGGCATGCCCATGGGCTCACCTGGCATGGAAGTCGAAGGCCGCAGCGAGGCCTATCAAGTCATCGGCCTGACCCGTGAAGGCAAGGACGTCGTGGTGGCTGAATACCCGGCGCAATGATCGCTGGCTACCTGGGGTTATTCTTCGCGGCGTTTGGCGCTGCGACACTGCTGCCACTGCAATCGGAAGCTGTGCTGGTGGGTCTGCTGCTCAGCGGGCATTACAGCCTGTGGTTGTTGCTGGGCGTTGCCACCCTGGGCAATGTGCTGGGCTCTCTGGTGAACTGGTGGCTGGGCCGCTGGGTTGAGCACTTCAAGGAACGACGCTGGTTTCCGGTCAGTGACAAGCAGCTGGACAAGGCTCGCAGCCATTACCAACGCTGGGGGCATTGGACGTTATTGCTCAGCTGGGTGCCGATCATCGGTGACCCACTGACCTTGGTGGCCGGGGTGATGCGCGAGCCACTATGGCGATTTTTGCTGCTGGTGACCTTGGCCAAAAGCGTTCGATATGGCGTGCTGGCTGCCGTGACCTTGCAATGGGTGTTAATCCCCACTTAATCGCCTCGCAACAGCATCCGAGCACCTTTCTCGGAGCCTTGCCAATGCCTCTGATCCGCGCTTTTTGCATCGCCGGCCTGCTCGCCGCCAGTACTGCCCCTGTCTTCGCCGCCACCTACGGCCCCGAGCTGCAGGGCTTTGAATACCCCTATCCGCTCAAGCATTTCGAATTTCAATCCCAGGGCAAGTCTTTGCAAATGGGTTACATGGACGTCCCCGCCAAAGGCACCGCCAACGGCCGAAGTGTGGTGTTGATGCACGGCAAGAATTTTTGCGGGGCCACTTGGGAGGGTTCGATCAAAGCCCTGAGTGAAGCCGGCTACCGTGTGATCACTCCGGACCAGATCGGGTTCTGCAGCTCAAGCAAGCCCGAGCACTACCAATACAGCTTTCAGCAGTTGGCATTGAATACCCATCAACTGTTGGAAAAACTCGGCATACAAAAAGCCACGATCATCGGCCACTCCACCGGCGGCATGCTCGCCACCCGTTACGCACTGATGTATCCGGCACAGACCGAGCAGTTGGGGTTGGTCAACCCCATTGGCCTGGAGGACTGGAAGGCACTGGGCGTGCCCTCCCTGAGCGTCGACCAGTGGTACGCGCGGGAGCTGAAGGTTAACGCCGAAGGCATTCGCAAATACCAGCTCAACACCTACTACGTCGGGCGCTGGAAACCCGAGTACGAGCGTTGGGTGGACATGTACGCCGGCTTGAGCAACGGCCCTGGGCATACGCGGGTCGCCTGGAACTCGGCGTTGATTTACGACATGATCTTCACCCAGCCGGTGTACTACGAGTTCAAGAACCTGCAAATGCCCACGCTGCTGCTGATCGGCACGTCCGATAACACCGCCATCGGCAAAGACATCGCACCGCCGGCGGTCAAGGCCAAGCTGGGCGACTATGCCGTGCTGGGCAAGCAAGTGGCCAAGTTGATTCCCCATTCCACCCTGGTGGAATTCCCCGGTTTAGGGCACGCGCCGCAAATGGAAGAACCGTCGCGGTTTCATACAGCGCTGTTGCAGGGTTTGAACGTCCTTTAATCCAACCTTTTTCGAGGCACTCGTGAATGTCGGTACAGATCGCAGTGATTGATGATTGGCAGAACGTGGCCAGCGACGTGGTGGATTGGTCAGTGCTGGAGGCCGTGGGCCAGGTGCACTTCCTCCACGACTACCCGACAGATACCGCTGCCATGATCGAGCGTTTGAAGGGCTACGAGGTGATTTGCGTCATGCGTGAACGCTCGACCTTCGACAAAGCCCTGCTGCAAGGCCTGTCGAAGCTCAAGTTGCTGGTGACCGGCGGCATGCGCAACGCCGCCATCGACATCCCCGCAGCCAAGGCCTTGGGCATCACAGTGTGCGGTACCGACAGTTATAAACAGGCGGCACCCGAATTGACCTGGGCGCTGATCATGGCTTCAACCCGCAATCTGCTGGCAGAAGCCAACTCCTTGCGCGCCGGCCACTGGCAGGTTGGCCTGGGCGGCGACCTGCATGGCAAGACCCTGGGAATACTCGGCCTGGGCAGCATTGGCCAGAAAGTGGCGCAGTTTGCCCAGGTATTTGGTATGCGCGTGATTGCCTGGAGTGAAAACCTCACACCGGAACGCGCGGCGGAATCGGGCGTGACCTGGGTCAGCAAGCAAGCACTGTTTGAACAGGCCGATATCCTCACCGTTCACTTGGTGCTCAGTGACCGCAGCCGTGGGTTGGTGGATGCCGAGGCGCTGGGGTGGATGAAACCGAGCGCTCGCTTGGTCAACACCGCACGCGGGCCGATTGTGGATGAGTCGGCGCTGGTGCACGCACTGGAAAGCGGCCGTCTGGCCGGGGCAGCACTGGATGTGTATGCCGAAGAGCCATTGCCGCTGGATCACCCATTTCGTCGCTTGCCGAATGTGCTGGCGACGCCCCATGTAGGCTATGTGAGCGAACAGAATTACCGGCAGTTCTACGCGCATATGATCGAAGACATTCAAGCATGGACCAACGGCACGCCCATTCGCATGCTTGGCTGACGCACCCTTTGAGTGCACAGCGCCGCCTGTGTAGTGAACGGGCTTGCCCACTCACTACAATCCCCCTCCTGCCTTCAAAGCATATCGTTAAAAGTATTTTGTCCTACAAAAAAATCTTGAAAACCCTACAGGCTCTAGGATCTGTCCTAGACTGATGACCGATGGGTCCGTTCCAAAACAAAAACCCCGCAAAAAATCTAAACTTTCCAAACCTCCCGTAGGTCCAGTTTTAAGGTAAGGCGAGCACTCGCGGTTTATGCGAAATGCCCGTCCATCCAATCTTTTTTGGCTAACCGTGCAACTGGCATACGCCTTGCCAGTTTGTACAGTGCTTGTGCGCCTGGCCGCAGGATGCGGTCATCGGAGCTAATGGCAGCGGGCCATTAGCCGACCAACATGTGGGAGAGAACTATGATCAGTGCCGCGGTAGATATTCAGGGAGAGCGTGTCAGTCATCCGGTAGGGGGGTCTTCGTTGACCGACCTGCCGAACACTGTGCGGCCGATCGTGAGTCAGAACCCTAATCGTAAGAAAGTCCTGTTTGTGACCTCCGAGTTCGCCGACCTGGTGAAGACCGGCGGCCTGGGCGATGTGTCCGCGGCCCTGCCCCGCGCCATGGCCCACCTGCACGATGTGCGGGTGCTGATCCCTGGTTACCCGCAGGTGATGGACAGCGACAACCCGATCCATATCATCGGTGAGCTGGGTGGTCACGCCGCACTGCCGCCATGCAAGATCGGGCGCATGGACCTCAAGGACGGCCTGGTAATCTATGTACTGATCTGCCCCGAGTTGTACGAGCGCGAAGGCACTCCCTATGGCGCGAACAACGGCCGCGACTGGCCAGACAACCATATTCGTTTCGCCCGCCTGGGCCTGGCCGCCGCCGACATGGCCGCCAACCTGGCACAGATCCACTGGTGCCCGGACCTGGTGCACGCCCACGACTGGCCCGCTGGCCTGGCCCCGGCTTATATGCACTGGCGCGGGTCGCGCACGCCGACGCTGTTCACCATCCATAACCTGGCTTATCAGGGCGTGATCAGCCTGGCTTCCACGCCGGAGCTGGGCATTCCACCCCACGCCCTGCAACAGGAAGGCATGGAGTTCTACGGCAAGATGTCGTTCCTCAAGGCCGGTATGGCGTATTCGAGCCATATCACCACCGTGAGCGCCACCTACGCACGGGAAATCACCACCCCGGAATTTGGCTGCGGTCTGGATGGTTTTCTCGCCAGCAAGACTCAACAAGGCTTGCTCAGTGGCATTCCCAACGGCATCGAAGACAGTTGGGAAACGTCTACTGATCCACACCTGACCCACAACTTCAACATCGGCGACTGGGAAGGCAAAGCGGTCAACGCCGCTCAAGTCCGTGAACTGTTCGGCCTGAGTGACTCCACCGGTCCACTGTTTGCTGTGGTTTCGCGCCTGGTGTTCCAGAAAGGCCTGGACCTGACCGAAGCCGTTGCCAGCTTTATTGTCGAACAAGGCGGCCAAATCGCGATTATCGGTCGCGGTGAGCCGGAAGAAGAAAATGCAATGCGTGAACTCGCGCTGCGCTTCCCAGGCCAGATCGGTGTGCGCATCGGTTTTAACGAGACCGACGCCCGGCGCATGTTCGCCGGCAGTGACTTCCTGCTGATGCCATCGCGCTACGAGCCATGCGGGCTGAGCCAAATGTACGCACAGCGCTTCGGTTCGCTGCCCGTGGCACGCAATACCGGCGGCTTGGCCGACACCATCGAAAATGGCGTGACCGGCTTTCTGTTCAATGAATCCACCGTCGACAGCTACAAAGAAGCCTTGAGCCGCGCGTTCAAGGTGTTTGCCTTTCCTGGTCTGCTTAATGCCATGCGTTGCCGAGCGATGACGCAACCCTTCAACTGGAGCCAGGCGGTCGAACCCTACGCCGAACTCTATGAGCAGCTGGTGGCTAAAGCACTGGGGAAATCCGCTAAATAATCAACGGGAGGTCTCTATAGATGCCGTTACGGACTCTGGAAACCTGGCCCCACGGCGCAATCATGCTGGACGCGCAACACACGCGTTTTGCCTTGTGGGCGCCAGACGCGTTTTATGTCAGCGTTGAATTGGAAGACGGCAAGTCCATCGCCATGCTGCCTCAGGCAGAAGGCTGGTTTGAAACCGAAATAGCGTGCCCGGCGGGCACGCGCTACCGCTTCAATATCGACGGGGAAATGGATGTACCCGACCCGGCCTCCAGGGCTCAAGCCGTGGACGTGCATGGTTGGAGCCTGGTGGTTGATCCCCTCGCCTATCAATGGCGCCACAGTAATTGGCAAGGCCGCCCCTGGCACGAAGCAGTGATCTATGAACTGCACGTGGGTGCCATGGGTGGCTACGCCGGCATCGAGCAACACCTGCCACGCCTGGCCGAGCTGGGCATTACCGCGATTGAATTGATGCCCTTGGCGCAGTTCCCTGGCGAGCGCAACTGGGGCTACGACGGGGTCCTGCCCTATGCGCCCCAAGCTTCCTACGGCACGCCCGAACAACTCAAGCACCTGATCGACAGTGCCCACGAACACGGCCTGGCGGTGATACTTGATGTGGTCTACAACCATTTCGGTCCTGATGGCAACTACCTGGGCCAATATGCCAAGGGGTTTTTCCAGGAAGATGTGCACACGCCATGGGGCGCGGGGATCGACTTTGAGCGCCGAGAAGTACGGGACTTCTTCCTGGATAACGCGCTGATGTGGTTGCTGGAGTACCGCTTCGACGGTCTGCGCCTGGACGCCGTACACGCTATCGACAACCCGGGTTTCCTCAAGGAATTGGCCCATCGCGTCCGCGAGCAAGTGGACACGGGCCGTCACGTCTGGCTGATGCTGGAAAACGAGCTCAATCAGGCCAACCTCCTCGAGCAGGATTTCGACGCGCAGTGGAACGACGATTTCCATAACGTCATGCACGTGCTGCTGACTGGCGAAACGGACGCTTATTACAGCGATTTTGCCCAAGACCCTACCGAAAAACTGGCGCGCTGCCTGAGCGAAGGTTTTGTCTACCAAGGCCATGCCACCCGGCATGGTCATGAGCGTGGCGAACCCAGTGGGCATTTGCCACCGAGCGCGTTTGTCGCGTTCCTGCAAAACCACGACCAGATCGGCAACCGCGCGCTGGGCGAGCGTCTCCACCAGCTCTGCTCGCCTCCGGCATTGGAGGCGGCAACTGTTCTGCTGTTGCTCTCGCCGATGATCCCGTTGATGTTCATGGGCGATGAGGTCAACGCCGGCGAGCCGTTCCTGTTTTTCACCGATCACCATGGCGAGCTGGCCGAAGCGGTGCGCGAAGGCCGACGTAATGAATTCAAGGATTTCGCGGCGTTCCAGGACCCGAAGCGACGCGAACGCATTCCCGACCCCAACGCCCTGCCGACGTTTTTGCAAACCATGCCCAGTTTTACCGAGAACGCACACACCGGGCTTTATCAACAACTGCTGAGCCTGCGCCACCGGCATATCGTGCCGCACCTGCCCGCAAGTGTGGCATTGGGTGCCCAGGTGTTGGCTGATCACGCGGTCACGGCTCGTTGGCGCCTGGGCAATGGCAGCTTGCTGCAAATCGATCTCAACCTGAGCGCCGTCCCCCTGGATCACCCGGCGACAGGACCTGTTCTTTTCGAAACGCCTGCCAACAGTGGCATACATCTGCCGCCTTACAGCGCACGCGTTACCTTATCCCCTGTTGGAGAGCACTCTTGAGCGAAGCGAACCTGGAAATCCTCGCCAGCCGAGCGGGTCTGGCCGTCGATTGGATCGACGCAAACGGCCGCCCGCAACGTGTGAAACCCGACGCCCTGCGCGCCGTTCTCAAAGGCCTGGGCCACCCAGCCGACACTGATGCCGAGATCGACGCCAGTCTGCTCGAACTGGAGCAGGCACAACAAAACAAACACTTGCCCCCCCTGCTGACCATCGACAGCGGCGAGGACCTGGACCTGGCACGCTATTTTGAACCGGACACCCAGTGCCGGATCAGCCTCGAAGACGGTGAAACCCTGGAGCTGCGCCTTGATGGCGACGCCGTATTGCCGGGCATCATCGCCCTCGGGTATCACCAAGTGCATATTGCCGAACAGACCTTCACGCTGGCCGTCGCCCCCACCCACTGCTACAGCGTGGCCGAAGCCGTTGATACCCAACCCGCGCGGGCCTGGGGCCTCAGCGCGCAACTGTATAGTTTGCGCCGCCTGGGCGATGGCGGCTTCGGTGACACCCTGGCCCTGGAGCATCTGGCCCGCTCCGCCGCCGAACGTGGCGCCGACGCCCTGGCAATCAGCCCGATGCACGCGATGTTCAGCGCCGACACCCGACGCTACAGTCCTTATTCCCCCTCAAGCCGGCTGTTCCTCAACAGTTTGTACGCCTCTCCGGGCTGCATCCTGGGCGAACGTGAAGTGCGCAATGCCATTGAAGCGCTCGGCCTGGCGGATGAGTTTCACGATCTCGAGCAGCACAGCCTGATCGACTGGCCCACTGCCGCCAACGCCAAGCAACGCCTGCTGCGTGCACTGTATGAAGACTTCCGCCACGGCCACCACCCACAACATGCTGACTTTCTGAGTTTTCGCCAGGCCGGTGGCGAAGCCCTGGAAAACCACTGCCGCTTTGAAGCGGTTCAAACTGCACGCGCCGCGAAAGGTGAAGACCTCGACTGGCGTCGCTGGCCCGAGGACTGGCGCAACCCGCAGAGCCCGGCACTGGCGCAGTTCGCTGAAGATAATTGCGATGAGATTGGTTACTTCGCCTTCTGCCAATGGCTGATTGCCCGCTGCCTGGAACGCGCGCAACAAGCCGCGCGCGGCAGCGGTATGGGCGTCGGCTTGATTGCCGACCTGGCCGTGGGTGCCGATGGTGGCGGCAGCCAGGCCTGGAGTCGTCAGGATGAATTGCTCGCCGACCTGACCGTGGGCGCACCGCCGGACATCCTCAACCGCGCCGGCCAAGGCTGGGGTATTTCCGCGTTTTCCCCCGAAGGCCTCAAGCGCAATGGCTTCCGTGCGTTTATCGAAATGCTGCGCGCCAACTTTGCGCATGCCGGCGGCTTGCGCATCGACCATGTGATGGGCTTGCAACGCCTGTGGGTGATCCCCATGGAGGCCTCGCCACGCGAAGGCGCCTATCTGTATTACCCGGTGGACGACATGCTGCGCCTGCTGGCGCTGGAATCCCACCGCCACCAGGCCATCGTGCTCGGTGAGGACTTGGGCACGGTGCCAGACGGCCTGCGTGAAAAACTTATCGCCCGCTCGATCCTGGGCATGCGCGTGTTGCTGTTCGAGCAAAACCACGAGGGGCAATTCAAGCCCATCCTCGATTGGCCCGACAACGCCCTGGCCACTACCAGCACCCATGACCTGCCGACCCTTAACGGCTGGTGGCACAGCCGCGATATCGAGTGGAACGTTCAGCTCGGCCTGATCGATGCGCCCACCGTGGAGCAATGGAGCGAGCACCGCCTGCGCGAACGCCACGCACTGCGCCAGGCCTTGAGCCAGGACCCGCAGAACTTCGTCGAAGAGATCCGCAATGAAACCGACCACATGATCGACGCCAGCGTGCGCTACCTCGGCCACACCCGCGCGCCATTGGTATTGTTGCCATTGGAAGACGCGCTGGGCGTGGAAGAGCAAGCCAACCTGCCCGGCACCACCGACACCCACCCTAATTGGCGCCGCCGTCTTGTGGGGGAGGCGTCCAGCCTGCTCGACAATGCCGGTGCCGCCCGCCGTCTTGAACTGTTGGCCGTCGCGCGCAACCAAGCCTACGAGCGTGACCGATGAGAGCACTGCCCCTTCGCGCTACCCAGCGCCTGCAATTTCATAAAGGTTTTACCCTGGATGACGCGGTCCCCCTGGTGCCCTACTTCGCCAGCCTTGGCATCAGTCACCTGTACGCTTCCCCGCTGCTCAGCGCCCGTGCCGGCTCCATGCATGGCTACGATGTGGTCGACCCCACCCAGGTCAACCCGGAACTGGGCGGCGAAGCGGCCTTGCGTCGCCTGGTCGCCACGTTGCGCCAGCATGAGATGGGGCTGATCCTCGATATCGTCTCCAACCATATGGCGGTGGGCGGTGCGGACAATCCCTGGTGGCTGGACCTGCTCGAGTGGGGACGCTTGAGCCCCTATAGCGAGTTTTTCGATATCCAGTGGCATTCGCCCGACCCGCTGCTCAAAGGGCAATTGCTGATGCCGTTCCTCGGCAACGATTACGGCGAAGCCTTGCAGGCAGGCACCGTGAACCTGCGGTTCGATGCCCGCCACGGTGCCTTTTACGTCGAGCATTATGAGCACCGCTTCCCGATCTGCCCGCGCGATTACGCAGCGATCCTGGGCAGCGATGAACAGCTCAAACCACTGGCCGATCGCTTCGCTGCCCTCGCTGGTCAGGATGATGCCTACCATGAGGCCCAACAGCTGAAACAGGCGCTGGTCAAACGCGCCCCTGAAGTACGTGCGACCATCGAACAACGTTTGGGCGAGTTCGACGGGCGCCAACCTGAGGGTTTCAACCGCCTGCATCAATTGCTGGAGCAACAGGCCTATCGACTCGCCAGTTGGCGCACCGCGGCCGACGATATCAACTGGCGGCGCTTCTTTGATGTCAACGAGCTCGGCGGGCTGCGCGTGGAGCGCAGCGCTGTATTCGAAGCCACCCACGGCAAGATCTTCGAATTGATCAGCGAAGGCCTGGTGGACGGCCTGCGCATCGACCATATCGACGGCCTGGCCGACCCGCGCGGTTATTGCCGCAAACTGCGCCGCCGTGTCGACTCGCTTTCGCTAGAGCGGCATTTGCCGATCTTCGTGGAAAAAATCCTCGGCGAAGGTGAAACCCTGCGTGAAGACTGGCAAGTGGACGGTACCACCGGCTATGAATTCATGAACCAGTTGTCACTGCTGCAGCATCATCCTGACGGCTTTGCGCCCTTGGCCGAATTGTGGACAAGCCACACCGAGCGGCCGGCTGCGTTCATCGAAGAAGCGCGACTGGCGCGTCAGCAGATCCTCAATGGCTCCCTTGGCGGCGATTTTGAAAGCGTGGCCCAGGCGCTGCTGCAAGTCGCCCGCGACGATGTGATGACCCGCGACCTGACGCTAGGCGCCATCCGCCGGGCTTTGCAGGAACTGATTGTGCATTTTCCGGTGTACCGTACCTATATCAGCGCACGTGGGCGCAGTGATGCCGACAACGAGGTGTTCCAGCAAGCCATGAACGGCGCGCGCACGACCTTGGGAGAAGGCGACTGGCCGGTGCTCGACCACCTGGAAAAATGGCTGGGCGGCCAGCCATGGCGCGATCGTCCTGTGGGCCGCGAACGCAAGATCCTCAAGCATGCCTGTGTACGCTTCCAGCAACTGACCTCGCCCGCCGCCGCCAAGGCTGTGGAAGACACCGCGTTCTATCGCTCGGCGGTCTTACTGTCGCGCAACGACGTGGGCTTCAGCACCGAGCAGTTCAGCGCGCCACTGGCCGACTTTCATGCGGTCAACCAGCAACGCTTGCAGACCTTCCCCGACAACCTGCTGGCCACCGCCACCCACGACCACAAACGCGGCGAAGACACCCGTGCGCGCCTGGCGGTACTGAGTGAATGCGCGCCTTGGTACGTCGAGCAGGTGGCGCATTGGCGTACCCTCGCCGCCCCGTTGCGTGTCGATGAAAACACGCCATCGGCGGGCGACGAATTGATCCTCTATCAGGTCCTGCTGGGCAGTTGGCCGCTGGATCTGGCCTCGGACTTCGAGGGTTACCAGCAGCGTCTGTGGCAGTGGCAACAGAAGGCCTTGCGCGAAGCCAAATTGCAGAGCAGCTGGAGCGCGCCGAACGAGGCGTATGAGCAAGGCGTCGAAGCGTTTTTGTCGCGGTTGTTGCTCAGTGAAGAAGGCCACGCGCTGCGTACCGCCATTGGCGACGCAGCCCAAGCCATCGCCCCGGCCGGTGCGCTGAATGGCCTGGCGCAATCCTTGCTTCGTCTCACCGTGCCGGGTGTGCCGGACCTGTACCAGGGCGATGAATTCTGGGATTTCACCCTGGTAGACCCGGACAACCGCAGGCCGGTGGATTTCAACGCGCGGCAACACGCCTTGAACACGCCTCCGGACATCGGCGAATTGCTGTTCAACTGGCGTGACGGGCGTATCAAACAGGCGCTGATTGCTCAGGTGCTGGCTTTGCGCAAGGCCCAGCCTGAACTGTTTCGCAGCGGCGCCTACACATCGCTGGAAGTCGTGGGCACCTACGCCGAACGCGTGCTCGCTTTCGCTCGCGAACACCAAGGCAAATACCTGTTGGTGGTAGTGCCGCGCTGGTCGCATCAGCTGCTTGAAAACGGTGTGCATCCCCAGATCAATGCTCAGGTTTGGGGCGATACGCGGATGAAATTACCGTTCGCCGCGCCAACCCGAAACTGGAAGGGACTTTTTCATACAGGCGCAGTCACACCAGACAAGGAGCTGTTGATCAGCGCTGCCCTGGGGGATTTCCCGGTCAATGTCTTTATCAATCCTGATGATCAAGAAAGCTGAAAATTTTCTGTGAGGAGCATTGTGATGAGTACTGAAGACAAACGCATACGCGAGCTGGCGCATCAGATCTGGGAGTCGGAAGGCAAGCCCCATGGTGAAGATGCACGCCATTGGGAGATGGCGCGCAAATTGGCGGAAGCCGAGGCGCTGACGCCGAGCAAACCCAAGACGGCAGCCAAACCCAAGGCCAGCGCGCCCAAGCCCCCGGCGAAAGCCAAGCCCACGGCATCTGCGGCCAGCAAGCCGGCACCCGCGGCGGCTAAAAAACCCGCGGCACCGAAGAAACCCAAGCCTTGATCCTTCACCTCTTGCCGGCGTGGTCGGCAAGAGGTGATTTCACCTTCCAGACTCTCAGCTGAAATTTCGTCAGCACGGCCGCTTTCGGCCCGAAAAAAGACCCTTGCAGGAGCAACAAAATGAGCAAACCCGACAAAACCCCACCGGCGCCGGACAAAGAACCGTCGCGGATTCGTGAAGGTTTGCCCTTCCCGCTTGGCGCGACCTGGGATGGTCTTGGTGTCAACTTTGCGCTGTTCTCGGCCAATGCCACCAAGGTTGAGCTGTGCCTGTTCGACGATTCCGGTGAGGTTGAGCTGGAACGTATCGAGCTACCGGAATACACCGACGAAATCTTTCACGGCTATCTGCCCGACGCCCATCCCGGGCTGATTTACGGCTACCGCGTGTACGGCGCATACGACCCGGCCAACGGCCACCGATTCAACCACAACAAATTGCTGATCGACCCCTATGCGAAACAGCTGGTGGGCGAGCTTAAATGGTCGGAGGCGCTGTTCGGCTACACCATCGGCCACCCGGACGACGACCTGAGTTTCGATGAACGCGACAGCGCGCCCTTCGTGCCTAAGTGCAAGGTGATCGACCCCGCACACACATGGGGCAACGACCAGCCGGTGCGCGTACCGTGGGACCGTACGATCATCTACGAAACCCATTTGCGCGGCATCAGTATGCGCCACCCTTCTGTAGGCGAATCCGTGCGCGGCACATGCGCCGGGCTGATGGAAGACGACGTGCTCAAGCACATCCGCCAGTTGGGCGTGTCCTCGGTTGAGCTGCTGCCGGTGCATGCTTTCGTCAATGACCAGCACCTGCTGCAAAAAGGCATGACCAACTATTGGGGTTACAACAGCATCGCGTTTTTCGCCCCTGATCCGCGTTACCTGGCCAGCGGCAAGATCGCCGAGTTCAAGGAGATGGTCGCGCACCTGCATGAGCAGAAGCTCGAAGTGATCCTCGACGTGGTTTACAACCACACCGCCGAAGGCAATGAGCGTGGCCCGACCCTGTCCATGCGCGGCATTGACAACGCCTCCTACTACCGGTTAATGCCGGATGACAAGCGCTTCTACATCAACGATTCAGGCACCGGCAACACCCTGGACCTGAGCCACCCCTGCGTGCTGCAGATGGTCACTGACTCCCTGCGTTACTGGGCGACCGAGATGCATGTCGACGGTTTCCGTTTTGACCTGGCAACCATTCTTGGCCGCTATCGCGATGGCTTCGATGAGCGTCACAGCTTCCTTGTGGCCTGCCGCCAGGACCCTGTGCTGCGCCAGCTGAAAATGATCGCCGAGCCATGGGACTGTGGCCCCGGCGGCTATCAGGTGGGCAACTTCCCACCGGGCTGGGTTGAGTGGAATGACCGCTTCCGCGACACCGTGAGGGCGTTCTGGAAAGGCGATGACGGCCAACTTGCAGACTTTGCCGGGCGCATGACCGCCTCCGGTGAGATGTTCAATCATCGTGGACGTCGCCCCTACAGCTCGGTGAACTTCATCACTGCTCACGATGGTTTTACCCTGCACGACTTGGTCTCGTACAACGACAAGCACAACGAAGCCAACGACGAAAACAACCAGGATGGCAGCAACAACAACCTGTCGTGGAACCACGGTGTCGAAGGGCCTACCGACGACCCGGAAATCAACGCGCTGCGCCTGCGCCAGATGCGCAACTTCTTCGCCACACTGTTACTGGCCCAAGGCACGCCGATGTTGGTGGCCGGTGATGAATTCGCGCGCACCCAGCACGGCAACAACAACGCGTATTGCCAGGACAGCGAGATCGGCTGGGTCAACTGGGACCTGGACGACGACGGCAAGGCGTTGCTCAAGTTTGTGAAGCGCCTGATCAAGCTGCGTCTGGCGTATCCGATTCTGCGTCGTGGCCGGTTCCTGGTGGGCGACTACAACGAAGACATCGGCGTGAAGGACGTCACCTGGTTGTCGCCGGACGGCAGCGAGATGACCACTGAACAGTGGGAAGACAGCAACGGTCGCTGCCTTGGCATGTTGATGGATGGCCGCGCTCAAGAGACCGGGATACGCCGCGCCGGCGCCGATGCGACGTTGCTGCTGGTCGTGAATGCCCACCACGACATGGTCAATTTCCGTCTGCCACCCGTGCCCGAGGGTGAGTTCTGGACCTGCATGCTCGACACCAACGAACCTGCTGTGCGCGGCCAGGAACGCTTTGATTTTGAACACGAATATGCAGTGACCGGCCGTTCGCTGCTGCTGTTCGAACTGCAGCGCGACGACGAGGTGTGAGATGGCATTGCATGGATTCCTTCAAGGCTACCGGGGCTACGCTGATACGCACGCCCTCGGCGCGGCCCTGAAGGCTCTTCAGGAAGAAGGCCTGGACCAACTGCCGTTGCCGGGCGGCGGTCAGACATTGGAGCGGTTCAGCCGCCTGGCACAAGTGGCCGGACATGACCTGCGCCTGTGCAAGTTGTTCGAAGGCCATACCGATGCGCTGGCGATCATCGCCGAGCTCAACAGCCCGCTGCCACCCTTGGGCAGCATATGGGGCATGTGGGCGGCCGAACCGCCAACGGCCAGAGTCCGCGTGCGGCAAGAGGGGCGTCGCCTCAGGGTGCAAGGACGCAAAGCCTGGTGCTCCGGCGCCGCGGTGGTCAGCCATGGGTTGCTGACCGCCTGGGATGATGAAGGCCGTCAACAGTTGGTGGCGGTGCACATGGATCAACCCGGCATCATCGTGACGAATGAAGGCTGGAACGCGGCGGGCATGGCGGCTACCGGCAGCGTCGAAGTTGTATTTGACGGGGCCTGGGGCCTGCCCGTGGGGGGACCGGGTGATTACCTCGCCCGGCCCGGTTTCTGGCAAGGCGGGATCGGTATCGCTGCCTGCTGGTATGGCGGGGCGCAACGCCTGGCGGAAGTGTTACGTGAGCAATGCAGCAAGCGTGCAGAGCCCCATGCCCTGGCCCACCTTGGCGCGGTAGACAGTGCTTTGAACAGCGCCGCTTGCGTGCTGCGCGCAAGCGCAGAACAGGTCGACCGTGAACCAAAGGCCAACGTCAGGATGCTGGCCCAACAGACCCGGGCGTGCATTGAAGAGACGGTCGAGCAAGTAATGCGTCATGTCGGGCGTGCAGTCGGTGCGGGGCCCTACTGCAAGGATCCGCACTTTGCGCAGTTGATGGCAGACCTGCCGGTGTATGTGCGCCAGAGCCATGCCGAACGCGACTTGGCCGGCCTCGGAGAACTTGTCGCCAGTGAGCCCATAGGGAGGTGGCAATTATGAAACCCAATCCAATCGTTGGCGAAGGTACGCCACTGCATCGCTGGCAGTCCTCGCCGAAAATGGCTGAACTGGCGCCGATCACTATCGAGCAGTTGGTCCCCGACGGGCACCGTGCGGTGATTATCGCCCCGCACCCGGATGACGAAGTACTCGGTTGCGGCGGCCTGATGCAGGGTTTGGCAGCGCTGGGCCGGCCGATCCAGTTGATTTCGGTGACCGATGGCAGCGCCAGTCATCCCGGTTCGCACCGCTGGCCGGTGGAACGCTTGAGCGTGGTGCGCCCCCAGGAATCGGCCCAGGCCCTGCATCGTCTTGGCTTGCCGCTGCACAGTCTGCAATGGCTGCGCGCGGGGTTTGCCGACAGCAAGGTCGCGGCGCAGGAAGATGAACTCACTGCATTCATTCGACGCTACCTCAAACCCACTGACATCGTGTTCACCACCTGGCGCGAAGACGGCCATTGCGACCATGAAGCGGTTGGGCGTGCCAGCGCCCGGGCTTGCCAGGCAGTAGGCGCCACCCTCTATGAGCTGCCGGTGTGGACCTGGCACTGGGCAACTCCCGAAAACAGCCTGGTGCCCTGGCATCGCGCGCGCAAGATCCCGCTGACCTGCGAAGCCGTCGCCCGCAAACGGCATGCTATCCATGCCTTCGCCAGCCAATTGGAGGGCGACCCGCAGGTAGGACTGGCGCCCGTGCTCGCGCCCTACGTGGTGGAGCGTCTGTTGCAACCCTTTGAGGTGGTATTCGTATGAGCGTGGCCACACCCTATTTCGACCAGCTGTTCGCCAAAAACGATGACCCCTGGGCCTTTCGCCAACGCTGGTACGAACGCCGCAAACGCGCACTGACGCTCGCCATTCTCACCCGGCCGCGCTACACCTCGGTGTTCGAACCCGGCTGCGCCAATGGCGAATTGAGCTTCGAGCTGGCGCCGCGTTGTGATCATCTGCTGTGTTGCGACACCGCTTCGGCCGCCGTGAGCCTGGCGCGTAGCCGCTTGCTGGGTTTTCCCCATGCCCAGGTGCAGCAAAGTCGATTGCCAGATCAATGGCCCACAGGCCAGTTCGAGCTGATTGTGCTGAGCGAGTTGTGCTACTACCTGGATGCCGATGACCTGAGCCAATTGATCGATCACGCTCGCGCCTCGTTGACCCCCGATGGGCAGCTGTTGGCCTGCCATTGGCGCCCGCCGATCAAGGGTTGCCCACAAACCGCCGAGCAAGTGCACGCCCTGCTCCAGCAGCGCCTGGGCATGCCCTGCGTTGCCAGCCATCACGAACACGACTTCCTTCTCGATCTATGGAGCCGCGACGGCACATCGGTCGCCAGCCTTGAGGGCCTGCGATGATCGGCATTCTGATCCCGGTACACAATGAAGAGGCGCTGCTGGGCGACTGCTTGAAAGCCGCATTGATCGCGGCGAACCACCCCGGTTTGCTGGGCGAAGACGTCAAAATCCTGGTGGTGCTCGACAGTTGCACCGATGGCAGCGCCGCCATTGCCCAGGCCTATCCGGTGCAGTACCTGGAGGTTCAGGCGCGCAATGTGGGGCATGTGCGTGGCGTTGGCGCGCGGCATTTGCTCAATCACGGCGCGCGCTGGATCTCATGCACCGACGCCGATAGTCGTGTGGCACCCGATTGGCTGGTGGCTCAATTGGCGCTGGGGGTGGATGCAGTGTGCGGCACGGTCACGGTTGATGCGTGGAGCGAGGGTTTCGACCCTGCGGCGCAGATTCGCTATCACCAGGCCTATGAAGCGCGCGACGGTCATCGGCATATCCATGGTGCCAACCTGGGGGTGAGTGCTGGCGCTTATATTCGATCCGGCGGTTTTGAACCCCTCGCGTGCCATGAGGATGTTCAACTGGTACGCCGTTTGGAGCTGTGTGGCGCCTCCATCGCTTGGAGCCACACCCCGCAAGTGATCACCAGTGCACGCCTGGACGCCCGCGCCCAAGGTGGGTTTGGCGACTATCTGAAGGGTTTGATGCACGCCACCTGAAAAAAACGACGTTGCTGAATGTAAAACCGACCAATCCTTGTCTATGCTGAGATCGCCTTGCTGGCATTCCAGGGTTGGAGTGCCATGCAGCCACTGCCGCGCAGCCTGTGGTGGATAAAAGAGCGTCGTCCCGTCAACGGGGTACGACCCAGCATCAATCGACAAGGATGTGACACCCCATGAAGCCTGCCCCCTTAAGCGACGGACGTCGCGGCCCCCCGCAAGTCTGGAACAGCGCCCCCCAACTGGCGCAAATCCCCACCATCGCCCCGTCCTCTCTGGTGCCACCTGGCGCGCGCGTGGTGATTGTTGCGCCTCATCCTGGCGACGAAGTGCTGGCCTGCGGCGGCTTGCTGCAAGTGCTCAGCACACTGGAACATCCGCTGCAATTGATCTCCATCACTGATGGCAGCGCCAGCCATCCTGGCTCCAATGTGTGGCCGGCCAGTCGGCTCAGCGTGGTACGCCCTCAGGAAAGCGCAGAAGCCCTGCGCCGCCTGGGCATGCCGCTGCACAGCCTGAAATGGATCCGTGGCGGTTTCTGCGATAACGCCCTCGGCGCCCGTGAGCCACAATTGAGTCAGTTCATTGCGCGTTACCTGCAGCCGGGCGATGTGGTGTTCAGTACCTGGCGCAACGACGGCAATGACGACCACGATACTGTTGGCCGCGCCAGCGCCCGTGCGTGCAGTCTGGTGGGCGCGCAGCTATATGAACTGCCGATCTGGGCCTGGCACTGGCCCGCTCGCGAAGGCGCGATCATCCCCTGGCAACGCGCACGCAAGGTCCGCCTGGACACCTGGAGCGTGGCGCGCAAGCTTCATGCGGCCCACGCCTATGCCAGCCAATTGGCCGGTGACCCGCAGATCGGCCTGGCGCCGATGCTGGCCCAGGTACTCCTGGAGAGAATGCGTGAACCCTATGAGATCGTGCTGTCGTAGTCCCCGACTCGATTAAAGTGTGGTCGAGAAACCCACGCCAACCCTTCTCATTAGCCGGTGTTTTCGCAAACAGGTAACCCAGGTCTGAGGGTTGCGTTCTAGTCCATTGGTTTGTATCGCAGTGTGTACAGAGCGCACTGCGATACACAGTCTTTAATTCAATGGGTTTCCTGAAACAGGCCAGATACAGCGCGGCGTTCAACTGGGCTCCAGGCACACAACAAGCCACAGGAGGCTCACCATGCACACTCAGTTGACTCGCCGCTTCAACCGCCCATCCCTTTTCCTGGCCTTGGCCTTGTCGCAATTCGGCATCCTGGGCGTGGCCCATGCCGAAATGCCCGAGGCGCCCACCCGAGCCGTCGCCAGCCCGCAAAGCGCGTTCGGTGCCCTCAAGCACGTCAAGGCCGGCCTGCTGGACGTGGCCTACGCCGAAGTCGGCCCGGTCACGGGGCCGGTGGTGATCCTGTTGCATGGTTGGCCCTACGATATCGACAGCTACGCCCAAGTCGCCCCGCTCCTGGCAGCCAAGGGATATCGCGTGCTGATTCCTTACGCCCGAGGTTATGGCGACACCCGTTTCCTCTCGGAAAAAACCCTGCGCAACGGCCAACCGGCGGCACTGGCCAGTGACGTGATCGATTTCATGGACGCGTTGAAGATCAAGCAAGCCGTACTCGGCGGCTACGACTGGGGCGCACGTTCGGCAGACATCGTTTCAGCGCTATGGCCGGAGCGAGTCAAGGCGCTGGTGTCGGTCAGCGGTTATTTGATCGGCAACCAGGCGGCGGGCAAGAACCCATTGCCGCCCAAAGCCGAGCTGCAATGGTGGTATCAGTTCTACTTCGCCACCGAGCGCGGCGCCGACGGCTACCAGAAAAACACCCACGACTTCGCCAAGCTGATCTGGCAACTGGCCTCGCCAGAGTGGAAGTTCGACGACGCTACCTTTGACCGCAGCGCAAAAGGCCTAGAGAACCCGGATCACGTCGCGATCACCGTCTTCAACTACCGCTGGCGCCTGGGCCTGGTCCAGGGTGAGACGAAGTACGATCCTTTGGAGCAGAAGCTCGCCCAGGCGCCGTCGATTGGCGTGCCGACCATCACCCTCGAAGGCGATGCCAACGGCGCTCCGCATCCGAAACCTGAAGATTACGCCAAGCGTTTTACCGGCAAGTACGAGTTCCGCCTGATCAACGGCGGCGTGGGCCACAACCTGCCTCAGGAAGCGCCCGAAGCGTTCGCCAAGGCGGTCATTGATGCGGACCATCTGTGATGAAGCGCCTGTGCATGGCCGCAATGGCCCTGGCGAGTTCGGCTGCGGCCTTCGCCGACAGCGCTCCTTCACCCATCTACGGCGTGACCATTCCCGACGGCTACCGCCAGTGGGAACTGGTGGCGCCCGCCCAGGAAGCCGATCCGTTGAATGAGCTGCGCGTGGTGCTGGGCAACAGCGCGGCGCTCAAAGCTTACCGGGAGGGCAAGCTGCCCTTCCCGGATGGCACGGTCCTGGCCAAATTGGCGTGGAAGCATGAACAATCGCCGGAGTTCAAGACCGCTTCCATCCCCGGAGCTGCGACCACGGTGCAGTTCATGGTCAAGGACTCGAAAAAATATGCGTCCACCGGGGGATGGGGGTTCGGCCGGTTCATCAATGGCAAGCCGGCCGATGAAGCGCAGCACCAAACGTGCTTTGCGTGCCACCAGGCATTGGTGAAGGATCGAGACTATGTCTTTACCAAACTGGCGCCCTGAAAAAACGCAATCCTCACACTAGCCCAAACCCCGGGGCGCAACACAAGGATTTGCGCCCCGCTCCCCGCCCGTTATGACAAAACCCCTCTTCTAAAAGGTGAAAATTTCGTTAACTAATTCTCCCTGAAGACTTTTTCGCTCGAACACAATCTGCCACACTGATGCGAATAATTATCAACATCTTTATTATTCGCCAGGGACGGTATTCGGGGAGAGTCAGTTCCATGTCTATGCAACAACACGGCGCCAAAGGTTTTTTACCCAGTCTGATGGCGTTGGCTGTCTGTCTCGCAAGTTCACCTGCGGTCTTTGCCGACGATGGCCAGGCACCGACCACCACCCTTGAACTGGGCGCCACGCAAATCTTCGGGGAAGAGCAACTGGGCGAAACCACCGAAGGCACGCAGTCCTACACAACCGGCGCGATGAAAACCGCGACCAAGCTGCCATTGACCATGCGTGAAACACCGCAGGCCGTGACTGTCATTACGCGTCAGCGCATGGATGACCAAGCGATGACCAGCATCAATGATGTGGTCAAGGCCACGCCCGGGTTGTTCCTTAACTTCTCCAGCGGCCCAGGGCGACAGTCCTACACGTCGCGCGGTTTCGACATCGACAACCGACGGCATCCCCAGCGGCTATAACGGCGTATCCGTGGGCGCGCAGCCGAACCTGGCGATGTTCGATCGCGTCGAAGTCGTGCGCGGAGCCACCGGGTTGGTGACCGGTGCGGGCAACCCTTCGGCGGCCATCAATCTGGTACGCAAACGCCCACTGGACGAGCAGAAAGTCACCCTCACCGGCGCTGCCGGCAGTTGGGATGACTACCGTGGCGAACTCGACGCCTCCAGCCCCCTCAACGACAGCGGCACCTGGCGCGGCCGGGTTGTCACGTCTTATCGCGACGCCAACAGTTTTATCGACAACGCCGAGGAATATCACGGCCTGTTCTACGCCGTCACCGAAGCCGACCTGAGCGAAGACACCACCCTGACCCTCGGTTTCTCCAACCAGAAAGACAAGACCAATTATTTCTGGGGCTCGTCGATGGTGGGTCTGGATGGTCACCATCTGGACCTGCCGCGCTCCTACAACCCTGGGACCGACTGGGAGAATAAGGACCAGGAGATCAACACCGTATTCGCCGAGCTGCGTCAGCAACTGGCCAACGACTGGAAGCTGCAAGTCAACGCCAACTACGCCGAGCAGAACGCATTGTTCTCAGGTTCCTACCAGTCACGCTGGACCGCCAACACACTGGCGCGTACGGTCTACCAGGCGGCCTACGACGAGAACCAGGCAGGTGTCGACGCCTTTGCCAGCGGTCCCTTTCAGGCATTCGGGCGTACCCACGAACTGGTGGTGGGCGCCAGCCGGCGCATCTATGACATGACCACCCACAACTACAGCCCGTACAACCTGAATTGGCCACTCACGGCGGGCAAACCCGACTTCGTCCACACCACCAATGACCGTGACGTCACCACCCAGGATGGGGTCTACGTCACCACGCGTCTGAACCTGGCCGACCCGTTGAAGCTGATCCTCGGCGGACGCCTGGACTGGTATGACTACGATGCCCGCGGCAGTGACACCGGTGACTACAAGGTCACCCGCAACCTCACGCGCTACGCGGGCCTGATCTATGACCTGGACGACCACCACTCGGTCTATATCAGCTACAGCGACATCTTCACGCCACAGAGCGAAAAAGACACCTCCGGCACACCGCTCAAGCCAATTGTAGGCAAGAACTATGAGGTGGGGATCAAGGGTGAATACCTGGGTGGCGCGCTGAATGCGAGCGTGGCGCTGTTCCGCGTCGATCAGGAAAACCGTGCAGTGGGTATAACGGTGCCAAACTGCCCACAAGCATCTTGCTCGCAAGCCTCGGGCGAGATCCGCAGCCAGGGTATCGACTTCGAATTGCAAGGCGCCCTGACCGAGCAATGGCAGGTCGCAGGTGGCTACACCTACGCCCGTACGCACACCATCAAGGATGAGGCCAACCCACAGAAGGTCAACAAGCAGTTCGACACCGACACCCCGGAACACCTATTCAAACTGACCACCCACTACCACTTCCAGGGCGCGCTGGAAAAACTCCGCGTGGGCGGCAACGTCTCCTGGCAGAGCCGCATGTACAACGACTTCAAAGTCGCAGACGGCAGCACCTACCGGCTCAAGCAAGGCGCCTACGCCGTCACCGACCTGATGGCTGGTTACCAGGTCAACCAGCACCTTGATCTGCAACTCAATGCAAACAACATCTTTGACCGTCGCTACTACCAGTCCATCTCCAACTCCGTGAGCTATGGCGGTGATTCGTACGGCGCCCCACGCAACATGATGCTGACCGCCAAATACAGCTTCTGATCGCGATCCGATCAACGGCTACCCGCCCGGGTAGCCGCCCCTCAAGTCCCGCCCCCTGATGCCGATAACCGTTTGGCATTACTGAATCCAATAAAAAACCAAGAATCCTGATTCGCTCCACCCTGCCCTCACTTTGATTCGGCCAGACCACATGGAGTAAGTGTGAATGCCCACCCGCGCGCGTTTTTTTGAGCACTATCGTAAAGCCGACCGCATCATGCTGGCGTTAGTCTGGCTGATGTTCCTGTTTTCCCTGGGCCTGGCGTTCTGGCATGGCACCTTGATGCAAGCCATCATTATTGGTGGCGGTACCAGCGTGGTGCTCACCGCGCTGTACCGTGCGATAGGCGGCACCCGTGTCATGCGTTGCGTCCTCGGCGCCGGCCTGATGGTCATGGCGGCGCTGCATATCAACCAGGCCCACGGCGTCATCGAAGCGCACTTTGGGATCTTCGCGCTATTGGCGGTGCTGACGTTTTATCGCGACTGGCTGCCGATCCTGGTCGCAGCGGTGACCATCGCCGTGCATCACGTGGTGTTCCATGCCCTGCAACATCAAGGTTTCCCGGTGTTTGTGATGGAGCACCACGGCGGATGGACCATGGTGTTCGTCCACGCCTTCTACGTAGTGATGGAAACCGTCGCCCTGCTTTACCTCGCCGTACACAGCCAGGCCGAAGCGGTCGAAAGTCAGGAAATGCTAGAGAAAATGCTCGCGGTCACCTCCCAATTCAGCGCGCAAACCGCACAAGGTGAAGGCAAGGCGCATGTATCGTTGGCCAAGCGTTTCGATCACTTCCTGCAACAGATCACCCACCTGATCGACGGCGTCGCCCGCGACTCCCACGGCCTTGGCCAACTCGGACAGGAGTTGGCCAGCGCGAGCGGCACCCTGGAAAAAGGCGCTCGGCACCAATTGGCGGAGATCACTCAGATGACCGGGTCGATGCAGCGCATGGAACACGCGATGGGCCACATCGCCGTGCACGTCGAGCAAGCGGTGGATCACGCCGGCAAAGCCAGCCAACAGATCCTGCGCGGCCAGGAAAGCGTCGGCCGCGCCCAGCAGGAAATCACCCAGCTGGCCTCACGCCTCAACGGCACCCATGAAACCGTGCAAGGCCTGGCCGTGCAAACGGAGCAGATCGGTACCGTGCTCGACGTGATCAGCAGCATCGCCAACCAGACCAACCTGCTTGCCCTCAACGCCGCCATCGAAGCCGCTCGCGCCGGCGAGCAAGGCCGCGGCTTCGCCGTGGTCGCGGACGAAGTACGCAACCTGGCGCAGCGCACGGCGGCGTCCACCCAGGAAATCAAGACCATCATCGAAAGCCTGCAACAAGGCAGTCGCCAGGCCGTGGAAGCCATGCACGACAGCCGCCAAGGCGTGGAGCGCTGCGTGGAAGACAGCCAGGTGGCCGTCGACATGCTGCGCGCAGTGGGCAACGATATCGCCCACATCGACGACCTGAACGGGCAGATCGTGACCACCACCCGCGAGCAGACCGCGGCGAACCTGGAGATCGTTGGGCGCTTGCAGTCGGTACAGAGCATTGCGCAAAGCACCGCCGACGATGTGCAAACCCTGGCGCGCAGCAGCGAGCGGCTGCCGCCGATTGCGGTGCGGTTGGATGCCTTGGGACGCAGGTTTCATCCGTAGCGCCCCTGCACTCACGTGCCGAAGTTAAACGCGATGGAGATCCGTGGCCGCGTGCCGTCATAACGTCGCACTGAATGCATCAGCCAGGCGGGGAACATGACAAATGTTCCACTGCTGGCAGCGCAGGTACTGCTGAACCCAGCCGTCAGGCAATCTTCAACGCGCATGCGCAGGGCTGGGTTGTATGTCGATGCAACCATACCGCGCGGGTCGATGAACTCCAGATCGCCACCGGCGGCTGCATCGTCCTTGTCCCCGCCTGCGTCGACCCAATACACCCCCGACCAAAAGGCGCCGGGATGCCCGTGCAACGCATTGCTGTGGCCCGCCTGATTCACATTGACCCAGGCGTTGAGCTTCCACTCGAACGCAGGTTCGATGAAACCGTGGTGCACGTGATGAACCGCCGTCAGTTGGTTGGCAAACTCGATCGCAAATTGTACTAACGCGGTGCAGGCTTCCCCACCCCACGCTGAAAAATCATCGGTCGACTGCCAGCCGCCCTCATTGCTGCGCTGCGCACCGCTGAGATCGGCTGCCATGCGCTGCGCGACCAGCGCCTTAAGCTCACTGTTGAGCCATTGCGCGTCGGGATGCTGGATACTGGCCAGCGGGGTAGCGAATAGCCGCCTGATATGGATCAGCTCAGGATTCAACACATGATTGCTCGACTGCATGGAGCGCCTTTTCGGTTCGCTTATTGGCGATAAACTCTACCCAACTCAACAAGTTAGCGATGTAAACCATTGTAAAAATCTTAGGCATAGTTGCGCGTAGCCAACCCACCACGGAGTTACTGACGGATGTCCTGATGAAGCGCGCTATATTCGCAGCACCCTACCGACGCCGCCTGGAGCCCAGACCTGACCTGGCCCAATTCCTGCCTGTCTTACTCGCACCCGGTCGCTGCTGACTACGCGGACGACTCTTTTGGGCCCCGCCGCCCAAGCGCCTGCCGCGATAATCAGTCATCCCCCGCCATCCCGAGGCCCTCCCCCATGACGAGCACCTCCACCGAACAGGTCAGCCCCCAGACCCTGCGAAAGGTCATCATCGCCGCCGGCATCGGTAACTTTGTCGAGTGGTTCGACTTCGCCGTCTACGGTTTCCTCGCCACCACCATCGCCCAGCAATTTTTCCCCAGCGGTGACGCCAGCGCGGCATTGCTCAAAACCTTCGCTGTATTTGCCGTGGCCTTCGCCTTCCGGCCCCTGGGCGGGATTTTTTTCGGCATGCTAGGCGACCGCATCGGCCGCAAACGCACCCTGGCCATGACGATCCTGTTGATGGCCGGCGCCACCACCCTGATCGGCCTGTTGCCGACCTACGCCGCCATCGGCGTAGCGGCGCCGATTTTGTTGTCGCTGATCCGTTGCGCCCAGGGCTTCTCTGCTGGCGGCGAATATGCCGGGGCCTGTGCCTACCTGATGGAGCATGCGCCCAGGGACAAACGCGCGTGGTACGGCAGCTTCGTGCCGGTGTCGACGTTTTCCGCCTTCGCTGCCGCCGCGGTGGTGGCGTATGCACTGGAAGCGTCGTTATCCGCTGAGGCCATGGGCAGTTGGGGCTGGCGCCTGCCGTTCCTGATCGCTGCGCCGCTCGGCCTGGTGGGGCTTTACCTGCGCTGGAAGTTGGACGAGACGCCCGCCTTCCAGGCCGTGAAAGAGGAGCACACCGTGGCCCACTCCCCGCTCAAGGAAACCCTGCGCAACCATGGTGCGGCGATCTGTTGCCTGGGCGCTTTTGTGTCACTGACGGCGCTGTCGTTCTATATGTTCACCACCTATTTCGCGACCTATCTGCAAGTGGCCGGAGGCTTGAGCCGGGCAATGGCGTTGCTGGTGTCGCTGATTGCGTTGATTTTCGCGGCGGCAATCTGCCCTTTGGCAGGTTTGTATTCAGATCGCGTCGGGCGTCGCGTCACGGTGATGACTGCCTGTGCGTTATTGATGGTGGTGGTGTATCCGTCATTCCTGATGGCCAGCTCCGGTTCATTCGCGGCGTCCATTGTCGGCGTGATGATACTGGCGGTGGGGGCCGTGCTGTGTGGCGTGGTCACGGCAGCCTTGCTGTCGGAGACGTTTCCGACCCGAACGCGCTACACCGCTTCGGCGATCACCTACAACCTGGCCTATACGATTTTCGGCGGCACCGCGCCGTTGATGGCGACCTGGTTGATCAGCACCACGGGCAGCAATCTGTCACCGGCGTTCTACCTGATTGCGGTGGCGTTGCTGGCGTTGGCGGGAGGGTTGGCGTTGCCGGAGACGTCCCGGATTTCCCTGCATGACGTGGGGCCCGATGACAAAAGCACCGCGCCTGTGCTTTCGCGTTAGACGCCCTGCTCTCCAGAGAACCGCATGGCCAGGCTCAGGTTCGCCAGATCGCTGATTGTGGTCATGTATTTCGATTTCCTAGACCGCCGCAACCATGCGCGCCCTGGAGGCCCAGGCGAACGACACCACCATCAGCAGCCCCAAGCCCGCCATCGCGGCGCCCGCCAGGGAGATCGCCGGATAGCCCAGCCCTGCGTTGATCACCGCGCCACCGACTGCAGCGCCAATCGCGTTACCCAGGTTGAAGGCGCCGATATTCACGGCTGAAGCGAGGTTCGGCGCATTCTTGGCCGCTTCCATCACGCGCATCTGCAACGGTGGCACGACGGCAAAGCTGGCGATCCCCCAGATGAGGATGCTCACGGCAGCCGGTATCGGCCAACGCATCAGGAATGCAAAGGCCAGCAGGACCAGAATCAGTGCGCTCAGCGAGACGATCAAGGTCCGGTCGATCGAGCGATCTGCCGCCCTGCCGCCCCACATATTGCCCAGGGTCAACCCGATGCCGAACAACACCAGCATGGCCGTGATAAAGGGCGTAGACGCATGTGTCTGGTTGCTCAGGATCGGCGCGATATAGGTAAAGACCGTGAACATCGCTCCCGAACCGACCACGGTCAGGGCCAACGCGGCCAGCACCGAACCGCGTCCCAGCACCTTGATTTCGGCCAGCACACCCTCGCTCTTCGGCAACGGCAGGTTTGGCAGCGCAAACCACAGCGCGACCATGGTCACCAGGCCCAGTCCGCCAATGCCCCAGAACGCCGTACGCCAGCCAAGCAGTTCACCAAACCAGGTCGCCAGCGGCACACCGCCAATCGTTGCCAGGGTCAGGCCCATGAACATCGCGGCGACGGCTCCGGCGCGCTTGTCCGGCGCGACCACACTGGCGGCGACGATAGAACCGACGCCAAAAAACGCGCCGTGGTTGAGCGAAGTGATGACGCGGGCGATCAACAGGTCGTAATAGCCGGTTGCAAGCGCCGACATCACGTTACCCAGGGTGAAAATGGCCATCAGCCCAACCAGCAGATAGCGCCGGGGAATCTTGCCCGTGGTCAAGATCATCAATGGCGCGCCGAGCAGCACCCCCAGGGCGTAGGCGCTGACCAAAAGCCCTGCGGTGGGAATCGAAACGCCAAGGTCGTTGGCGATGGTGGGCAACATGCCCATCGGGGCGAACTCAGTGACGCCAATGCCAAAGGCACCGACAGCAAGGGCTACAAGGGGTGGGTTGATACGCATGGAAGACTCCTCATTAATGCCGCAAATGCTACGATCAACGCTTTAACGGCACTAGACCGCCTAAATGGCAATCACCTTTGCGCACGAGGCAAAAATGGATTTCAACGGCAGGTCGGGTGAGATAGCGGTATTTGCGATGGTGGCGCAGGAAGGCAGCCTGTCGGCGGCGGCGCGTGCGTTACGCCTGACGCCCTCGGCCGTCAGCCGCGTCATCGCACGCACGGAACAGCGCCTGGGCACCCGCCTGCTGATTCGCACGACCCGCGCCATCGCCTTTACAGCCGAAGGCGAGGCCTACCTTCGCGGCGCCCGACGCATCCTGGCCGACATGGCCGAAGTCGAGGAAGCCATCGCCGACCAAGGCGCCCCCAAAGGCCGGCTGCGAGTCAGTGCGGCCCTCGGTCACGGTCGCATGACCATCGTACCCTTGGTGGCAACGTTCAGCGCCCGCTACCCGAGCATTGTGGTGGACCTGACCTTGGGCGACGAAGTGGTCGACATCCTTGGCGGCCAAGCTGACGTCGCGATTCGCTTTGGCGAACTGCCAGACAGCCCGCTCACGGCGCGCCGCATCGGCGACACCGGCCAGGTCCTGGTGGCGTCTCCCGGCTACCTTGAGCAACACGGCACGCCTCTGGAACCGAACGATTTGCTGCAACACAACTGCCTGCGCTTCAACTTCCGCCGTGCCCAATCCGACTGGCCCTTCGCCCGTGACGGCCGGGCGTTTTCGTTGAAGATCAACGGCAATATCGAATGCAGCAGTGGCGAAGCGCTCGCTCAACTGGCGCGATTGGGTGCCGGTATCGCGCGCATCGGCGAGTTCACGGTTGCACAAGACCTGCAGCGCGGTGATCTGGTGCCCTTGCTGGAGTGCTGGAACCCCGGCGACAGGGAGCCGATCCATGTGGTGTTTGTCGGCGGTGCGAGCATGCCGGCACGGATCCGCGTATTTGTGGACTTCTTGCTGGAGCACCATCGGCTATAAACGAGCAGGTTTGTGCAGCCGCTCAAGCACCTCATCAGCGGCGTCTCGCCATGCCTGCGTCGCGCCTTTATGTCTCAGCACCTCCAACCCGGCCGCCGTAAAGGTGCCCGGTGTCGCAATCGCGCTGCCCAGCGCTTCCAGGCTGGCCGATGGCTGGTGACGGGCGCTGGCCAGGCAGTCTTGCAGGTTGCCCATCACCAGGTGGGCGGCTTGTTCCTTTGACAAGCCTTTGTCGGTGAACCACTGCTGAAGATCGCTCAGGAAGAAATAGAACCAGCCGTTCATACAGGCCGCCACGGTGGCCAGTTCGAACGCCTCTTCCTCGTCCAATACCACCAATGAACCGAGCGCGCCGAGCAGTGTTGCATGGGGTTCGTCGCCAGGTGTGACCACCACGGTTGTCTGGTTGATCTGGGCGGCATAGGACAGCATGGCGCGCACCACACGCGCTTGCGGGAAGCGACGTTGCAACTCGACCAGCTTCAATCCAGCTACCAATGACACCAGCGTTTGCTCAGGTCTGAGCTGCACTTCATCTGAAAGTTGCTCGACCACCTCCGGACGCACGCCCAGCACCAACAAGTCCGCCCCATCGACAACCTGTTGATTGTCGGCCATCACTTCACAGTCCCACTCTCTATCGAGTTGTTGCGCACGTTCGTGGTTACGCGCAGACAGCAACACCCGCCCACCAAACCCACTGCGGCGCAGGCCAATCACCACCTTCTCCGTCAACTCGCCGACGCCCAGGATTCCAATCTTCAGCACGCTGTCCGCCCCGATTAATTCTGTAGTCGGGTGCATCATAGGCACGATTGCTGTCTTCATGCAGGCAGGCGTTCACGCTACACTCGCCGCTCTTAACATCGGCCAGGAAGGCACGCATGAGCGCTCAAGGTAAAGATCGGCAAATCGACAACATCGAATTCAACGTCAGCGACATCACCCGCAGCAAAGCCTTCTACGGCGGCGCGTTTGGTTGGACGTTTGTCGATTACGGCCCCACCTATACCGAGTTCAGCGATGGACGTCTGACTGGCGGGTTCACTAGGGGGGAGCCTGTTCGGCCGGGTGGGCCTCTGGTCATTTTGTACGCCGATGACCTCGATGCCACGCAGCAGCGACTCAAAGCCCTGGGGGCAGTCATTACCCGCGAGACGTTTGCGTTTCCCGGTGGACGCAGATTCCACTTCACAGACCTGGATGGCTATGAACTTGCAGTTTGGAACGCCGATCAATAGGCCTCAACCCGACGCTTGGGCGAAGGCATCTATCGCTCCCCCTCAAGCCACACCCTCACAGGAGTTGCGTGATTGCCGTTCGCCAACTCTCCGCCCAGGGCACTGCCACCGTTGAAACGCCGCTGAGGCCGCAGGTGTGTGCCAAGACGCCATCCGGTTGGTACACCGTCAACCCAGCGCCTTTGCCCTGAAATACCTGGGCGGGACGAATAGTCGACCTGCTCATCGGACATCTCCCAGACCTGGAAACCGGCTTGTATTCATGGAGCAAACAATGCGGATTTACATCACAGGTGCTTCATGCGCCGGCGTGACCACGCTGGGTCACAACCTTGCCACCCGGCTCGGTGTCCGGCAGGTCGACGTCGACGATTTTTACTGGATGCCCACGGAACCTCCTTACACCACCAAGCGACCTCCCGCTGATCGCGTGGCATTGATGCAGCACGCTCTCGGCGATGAGGGTTGGGTGTTGAGCGGTTCGTGCATGGGTTGGGGGGATGCGTTGATTGCTGACGCCGACCTGATTGTCTTCGTTTTCACACCCACGTCCGTTCGCCTTGAACGGTTGGCGGCCCGCGAAAAGGCACGTTTTGGAGACAGGATCGCAGCTGGTGGTGATATGCACGCAATACACGTGGCCTTTCGGAAATGGGCTTCGCAGTATGACGATCCGAGTTTCTCGGGCCGCAACCTGGCGTGGCACGAGGCGTGGCTATCAAAGCAAACGGCTCCGGTATTACGGATTGACGGGATGCGTAGTTCTGACCAGATGGCTGCCGATGTCGCAAATGCCGCAATAGCGCAAAACACGAACGGCTGAAGCTGTCCAACTACGTCCACTCCGCATATCCTCATACCTCCCCGCCTGCTTCTTTGGTGGCGGCGGCGACGGTTTTATTGATGACGCGCAGGGCTTGAGACATGACTAGAGACGAACTCGCCGCTTTTTACCAAGGCTATATCGACTGCCTGAACCGTCAGGACTGGGAGCGGTTGGGTGACTTCGTGCACCCGGACGTGGCCTACAACGCCGAAGGGGTCGGCCTCGCCGGCTACCGCGCGATGCTGGAGCGTGATTTTCGCGAGATACCAGACCTGGTGTTTCGTATCCAGCTACTGGTCGCCGACCCGCCTACCGTCGCCAGCCGCCTGAATTTCAATGTCACGCCCAGGGGCGAGTTTTTCGGGTTGCCAATCAATGGGCGCAGGGTCACGTTTGACGAGAACGTGTTCTATGAGGTGGTGGACGGCAAATTTGCCCACGTCTGGTCGGTAATCGACAAGGGGGCCGTCGAGCAGCAACTGGCGGTCTAGACTCCACACACCCATTTTCCGTGGAGACCTGCCATGAAAAGCAAAAACACCCTCTGCCTCTGGTACAACGGCACCGCTCTGGAGGCAGCCACGTTCTACGCCATGACCTTCCCGGACAGCAAGGTCAACGCCGTGCACCTGGCGCCCGGCGATTATCCGTCCGGCAAACAGGGTGACGTGTTGACCGTGGACTTTACCGTGTTGGGTATTCATTGCATCGGCCTCAACGGCGGGCCGATTTTCCCCCACACCGAGGCGTTTTCGTTTCAGGTGGCCACTGATGACCAGGCTGAGACCGACCGTTACTGGAACGCCATCGTCGGCAACGGCGGCCAGGAAAGCGCCTGTGGCTGGTGCAAGGACAAGTGGGGTTTGTCGTGGCAGATCTCACCGCGCGTGCTGACGGACGCCGTCACCCACCCGGACCCGGCCGTCGCCAAGCGCGCCTTTGACGCGATGATGACCATGAAGAAGATCGACATCGCCACCATTGAAGCGGCGGTGGCCGCCAGCTAAGGCAGCGCATCAAGCATGGCCTTGGCCGCCAGGGCGTGGACCTTGCGGGTGGGATGCCATTCGTCCCAGTAGTAATGCGCATCGGGGTTGGCGCACACCGGCTTCACCTCTGGGTAGGTGGCCTGGCACGGCGTGTCCAGATCCGTGAATCCATTGGCTTGCGGATTGGCGCGTAGCGCGTCGCTGAACGCCAGGTGATCGAAGTAGGTGACCTTCGCCACGCCAATCTGCGCCAACATGGCCGGTAGCTTCTGTGCGAGCAATTGCTGGTAGTGCTTCGCGTTGTCGACCTGGTTGCCCTGCACCACAGCGGGAACGTGGCTGAGGTCCGTAGTGCCCACCACCATCACATGCCTGGCCCCCGCGGCCACCAGTTGCTCGGTGGCGTTGCGGATGTTGGCCAGGCTGGACTCGCTCAAGGCCTCGATGGTTTCAGGATGGGAGAAGTCGGCCCATTCAAAAAAATCGTTGGCCGAGATGAAGATGAAATACAGCGCCTTGGGGTAGGCCTTGTGGGACTTGGCGGTCTGCAAGTGCTCGGCGACTTGGCCGAGCACGCCTGTGTCCTGGGTCGGCATCAGCCACGTGTAGTAGTTGCCGTGGCCACTTTTGGCGCCGCCCACGGCGTAGTCGGTCAGCGGTGTTTTTAATGCCAGGGCCAGGCCTTCGACGGCGGTTGGGCCGTTGCTCCAGCGTCCCTTCCAGTATAGCGGGCCAGGCAGTGCCTGGGCGTCCTTGACCTTCTGCGCGGTTGCGGCTTCGGCTCACCTGCAGACCGAACAATTTGTGACGCTGTACCAGCGGGTACGGGACAACCAGCTGGCCGCGGCGCGAGCGACGTTCTTCCAACTGCTGCCACTGATCAACACCGTGTTCATGGAGCCCAACCCGGCGCCGGTGAAAGCCGCGCTGGCCCTGCAAGGCCTGATCGGCAGCGAATTGCGTGCGCCGATGCAAGCCGCCAGTACTGCCGTTGTCACGCGCTTGCAGCAGGTGCTGAACCCGACCGGCTAATGCGCCAAAAACAGACAGCCAGCGGACCGTCCGGTTGCGACCGGACCGATCCCGGCCTATCGTCGAACCCATGCTTTGCCTTTTTGCTGTCCAACCCATTCGTATTCAGGTGACGACATGCCCACGCCTTCCCGCCCCGCCGTCCTCGAACTGATCGGCAACACGCCGCTGGTTCGGGTCAGCCGGTTCGATACCGGCCCCTGCACCTTGTTTCTCAAGCTTGAATCCCAGAATCCCGGCGGCTCCATCAAGGACCGCATCGGCCTGGCCATGATCGACGCCGCCGAACGTGATGGCCGCTTGCGCCCCGGCGGCACCATTATCGAGGCCACCGCCGGCAATACCGGCCTGGGCCTGGCGCTGGTCGGCCGGGCCAAGGGCTACCGGGTGGTCCTGGTGGTGCCCGACAAGATGTCCACGGAAAAGGTACTGCACCTCAAGGCCATGGGCGCTGAGGTACATATCACCCGCTCCGATGTGGGCAAGGGCCATCCCGAGTATTACCAGGACGTGGCCGCGCGCCTGGCAAAGGACATTCCGGACTCGTTCTTCGCGGACCAATTCAACAACCCGGCCAACCCCCTGGCCCATGAAACCAGCACCGCGCCGGAAATCTGGGTACAGACCCAACATGACGTCGACGCGATCGTCGTAGGCGTCGGCTCTGCCGGTACCCTCACCGGCCTGACGCGCTTTTTCAAGCGCGTGCAACCCGAGCTGGCCATGGTGCTGGCCGATCCGGTGGGCTCGGTGATGGCCGAATACAGCCGCAGCGGCACGATGGAAACACCGGGGTCGTGGGCGGTTGAAGGCATTGGCGAGGACTTCATCCCGTCGATTGCCGACCTGTCCAGCGTGCGCCAGGCCTATTCCATCAGCGACGAAGAAAGCTTCGACCATGCCCGGCAACTGCTCAAGGCCGAAGGCATTCTCGGCGGTTCATCCACCGGCACCCTGCTCGCCGCCGCCCTGCGTTACTGCCGCGAACAGACCGAGCCTAAGCGTGTGGTGACGTTCGTCTGCGACACCGGCACCCGTTACCTGTCGAAGGTCTACAACGACCAATGGATGAACGACGCAGGCCTGCTCCAATACAAGCACTACGGCGACCTGCGCGACCTGATCGCACGGCGCTTCGAGGACGGTCGTGTGATCAGCGTGAGCCCCGACGATACGCTGCTCACCGCGTTCCAGCGCATGCGCCTGGCGGATGTGTCGCAGTTACCAGTGCTGGTGGACGGCCAGCAGTTGGTCGGGGTAATTGACGAGTCCGACATCCTGCTGGGCCTGCACCATGACGCGGCGGAGTTTTCCATGATCGTCGCCAGTGCGATGACTGACACGCTGCGAACCCTGCCCCCTAGCGCCAGCCTGGCAGAACTGCAGGCCGAACTGGATCGCGGCCTCGTCGCCATCATTGCCGACGCCTCGGGCTTCCACGGCCTGATCACCCGCGTCGATCTGCTCAACCACCTACGGAGATCCCTTGCATGAGTCAGTCCGATAAAAGCGCGTTTGCCACCCGCGTGATCCACGCAGGGCAGTCGCCCGATCCGACCACGGGCGCGCTGATGCCGCCGATCTACGCCAATTCCACTTACCTGCAAGACAGCCCCGGCGTGCACAAAGGCTTCGACTACGGCCGCTCCCACAACCCCACGCGGTTTGCCCTGGAGCGCTGCGTGGCCGATCTGGAAGGCGGCAGCCAGGCGTTTGCCTTTGCGTCCGGGCTGGCGGCGATTTCGACAGTGTTGGAGTTGCTGGACGCCGGTGCCCATATCGTGTCCGGCAATGACCTGTATGGCGGCACCTTCCGGCTATTCGACAAAGTGCGCCAACGCAGCGCCGGGCATCGTTTCAGCTTTGTCGACCTGAGCGATTTATCGGCATTTGAAGCGAGCCTGCAGGACGACACGCGTATGGTCTGGGTCGAGACCCCCAGCAACCCGCTGCTGAGCCTTACCGACCTGAGCGCCATCGCGCGAATCTGCCGGGGTCGTGGGATCATTTGTGTGGCCGACAACACCTTCGCCAGCCCGTGGATTCAACGTCCTCTGGAGCTGGGCTTTGATGTGGTGGTGCATTCCACCACCAAATACCTCAATGGCCACTCCGATGTGATCGGGGGTATCGCCATTGTCGGTGACAACCCCGAACTGGCCGAACGCCTGGGTTTCCTGCAGAACTCGGTCGGCGCCATCGCCGGGCCCTTCGACGCCTTCCTCACCCTGCGCGGCGTGAAAACCCTGGCGCTGCGCATGGAGCGTCATTGCAGCAACGCCCTCGATCTGGCCGCCTGGCTGGAGCAACAACCGCAAGTGGCACGGGTTTACTACCCGGGCCTCACGTCCCATCCGCAGCATGAGCTGGCGCGCAAACAGATGCGTGGGTTTGGCGGGATGATTTCGATTGACCTCAACAGCGACCTGGCCGGCGCCACGCGGTTCCTCGAAAACGTCAAGCTTTTCGCCCTGGCCGAAAGCCTTGGCGGCGTGGAAAGCCTGATCGAACACCCAGCGATCATGACCCATGCGAGCATCCCGGCCACAACGCGGGCGCAGCTGGGGATTGGCGATGGGTTGGTGCGGTTGTCGGTGGGGGTTGAGGATGTGGAGGATCTGAGAGCGGATCTGGCCCGCGGCCTGGCGAAAATCTAGCGGCCTGCACCGGGCAAAAATGTGGGAGCGGGCTTGCTCGCTCCCACAAGGGGATTGTGTCAGGCAGTGGTGATGTTGGCTCGCGCGGCATGCAGCTTCTTGTAGCTGTCGATCAAGCGCAAATGCCGATCCAGCCCCTCCAGCTTCATGCTGGTCGGCGTCAAGCCATAGAACCGCACGTCACCCTTCACCGAGCCAATTACCGCGTCCATCCGCTCATTGCCAAACATGCGGCGGAAGTTGCCTTCGTAATCGGCCAGTTCCAGGTCGTCGTCCAGTTCCATTTCCAGCACCGCATTCATCGCCTGGTAGAACAGGCCACGCTCAGCGGTGTTGTCGTTGTACTGCAGGAACATCTCCACGCACTCCTTGGCCTCTTCATATTGCTGCAAGGCCAGGAAGATCAGCAGTTTCAACTCCAGTATGGTCAGTTGGCCCCAGGCGGTGTTGTCATCGAATTCGATGCCGATCAGGGTGGTGATGTCGGTGTAGTCGTCCAGCTCGCTTTCGATCAGGCGCTCGACCAGCGCCTGCAATTCTTCCTCATCGAGGCGGTGCAGGTTGAGAATGTCCTCACGGAAAAACAGCGCCTTGTTGGTGTTGTCCCAGATCAGGTCATCCACCGGGTAGATTTCCGAATAGTCCGGCACCAGGATGCGGCACGCGGTAGCGCCGAGGTGCTCGTACACTGCCATATAGGATTCTTTACCCATGCCTTCAAGGATGCCGAACAGAGTCGCTGCTTCCTGGGCATTCGAGTCTTCGCCTTCGCCTGAGAAGTCCCACTCGACAAACTCGTAGTCCGACTGGGCACTGAAGAAACGCCACGACACCACACCGCTGGAGTCGATGAAGTGCTCGACGAAGTTGTTCGGCTCGGTCACCGCCTGGCCTTCGAAGGTCGGCTGCGGCAAGTCGTTCAGGCCTTCGAAACTGCGGCCTTGCAGCAGTTCGGTGAGGCTGCGTTCCAGCGCCACTTCCAGGCTTGGGTGCGCGCCGAACGAGGCGAATACGCCGCCGGTGCGCGGGTTCATCAGGGTCACGCACATCACCGGGAATTCGCCGCCCAGGGACGCGTCCTTGACCAGCACCGGGAAACCCTGGGCTTCCAGACCCTGGATACCGGCCAGGATGCTGGGGTACTTGGCCAGCACCTCGGCGGGTACATCCGGCAAGGCGAACTCGCCTTCGATGATTTCACGCTTCACCGCGCGCTCGAAGATCTCCGACAGGCACTGCACCTGGGCTTCGGCCAGGGTGTTGCCGGCGCTCATGCCGTTGCTGAGGTAGAGGTTTTCGATCAGGTTGGACGGGAAATACACCACTTCGCCGTCCGACTGGCGCACGAACGGCAGCGAAACGATGCCACGTTCTTCATTGCCGGAGTTGGTGTCGAACAGGTGCGAACCGCGCAATTCGCCGTCGCGGTTGTAGACCTTGAGGCAGTAGGCGTCGAGGATTTCACTGGGCAGCTCGTCGTTGGGCCCCGGCTGGAACCAGCGCTCATCCGGGTAATGCACGAACGAAGCATTCGCCAGTTCTTCACCCCAGAACTGGTCGTTGTAGAAGAAGTTGCAATTGAGGCGCTCGATGAACTCGCCCAGTGCCGACGCCAAGGCGCCCTCCTTGGTCGCGCCCTTGCCGTTGGTGAAACACATCGGCGAATGCGCGTCGCGGATATGCAGCGACCATACGTTAGGCACGATATTGCGCCACGAGGCGATTTCAATCTTCATGCCCAGGCCGGCGAGAATGCCGGACATGTTGGCAATGGTCTGCTCCAGCGGCAGGTCCTTTCCGGTGATGTAGGTGCCGCCCTCGGAGGTTGAGTTGGGCATCAACAAGGCCTGGGCGTCGGCGTCCAGGTTGTCGACTTCTTCGATGACGAATTCAGGCCCGGCCTGCACCACTTTCTTGACCGTGCAACGGTCGATGGAACGCAGGATGCCTTGGCGGTCTTTGTCGGAAATGTCGGCCGGCAGCTCGACCTGGATCTTGAAGATCTGGTTATAGCGGTTTTCCGGATCGACGATGTTGTTCTGCGACAGACGAATATTCTCGGTGGGGATATTGCGCGTCTGGCAGTACAGCTTCACGAAGTACGCCGCGCACAACGCCGACGACGCCAGGAAGTAATCGAACGGCCCCGGTGCCGAGCCATCGCCTTTGTAGCGGATCGGCTGGTCGGCAATCACCGTGAAGTCGTCGAACTTGGCTTCAAGCCGCAGGTTGTCGAGAAAGTTGACCTTGATTTCCATGGGGGCACACCAGAATAACGGCTAAACAAAAATGGCCGCCATTATGAGGTTTTTCGGCAGGAAGTTTCAGGCTTTTGACCAGTGGCTGGCGAATTGACCAATGTGGATTAACCTTTTCGCAGATGGCGCCGATGGACTGAGGGCAACCAGGGAGTAGTCGGAATGCGCAATAACCAGCCCGTAACACAGCGTGAGATTTCCCTCGCGCCTTCGCAAAAACTCATCTCCGCCACGGATGTCCGAGGTGTCATCACTTACTGCAACGACGCGTTTGTCGACATCAGCGGCTTTGAACGCGCTGACTTGATTGGCGCGCCGCAGAACATCGTCCGTCACCCCGATGTGCCCCCCGCCGTGTTTGCGCACATGTGGAGTGCACTCAAGCAAGGCCTGCCCTGGATGGGCATCGTCAAGAACCGCTCGAAAAACGGTGACCATTATTGGGTCAACGCCTATGTAACGCCCATATTCGATGGCAGCAAGGTGGTGGGGTTCGAGTCGGTCCGGGTCAAGCCCACCGCCGATGAAATCCGCCGTGCCCAGGCCCTGTACCGCCGCATCAGCCAGGGTAAATCGGGTGTTCCTCGCCAAGACGCCTGGCTTCCGGCCGCCCTGACTTGCGTGCCGTACGTGGCAACCGGGCTTGTCGGTAGTCTTGCCGGCATGTTCCTCAGTACGCCCGTCGCCATTGCCGTGGCCGTCGCGGTCGCGGTGCCGGTGGGCATACTCTGCTCACGCTGGCGCCAAGGCAGCACGTTGCGCCTGTTGCAAGGTGTGGAGCCTTCAACCTCGGATGCGTTGATCGCGCAGATGTACAGCGACGCACGAGGGCCACAGGCACGCCTCGAAACAGCGTTCCTCAGCCAGAACGCGCGCCTCAAGACCTGCCTCACGCGCTTGCAGGACAGTGCCGAGCAATTGAGCGCGCTGGCTGGACAATCCGATCAGTTGGCGACTGCCAGTTCCAAAGGTCTGGACCGTCAGCGCGTCGAAACCGAACAGGTCTCGGCCGCGGTCAACCAGATGGCCGCCACCACCCAGGAGGTCGCCAGCCACGTACAACGCACCGCCGACGCCACCCAGCAAGCCAATGTGCTGACCGGACGCGGCCGTGAAGTGGCACGGGACACCCGTGAGGCGATCGAGCGTTTGTCCGCCGTGGTCAGCGAAACCGGCGCCACCGTGGCGCAACTGGCCAAGGACAGCGACGAAATCGGCAGCGTGGTGGACGTGATCAAAGGCATTGCCGACCAGACCAACCTGCTGGCCCTCAACGCGGCCATCGAAGCGGCTCGTGCGGGCGAGCAAGGTCGTGGTTTTGCCGTGGTGGCCGACGAAGTGCGCCAATTGGCACAGCGCACGTCGCAGTCCACCACCCAGATCCACGGCTTGATCACCCAACTGCAAGCGTCCTCGAACAACGCGGTGCAAAGCATGGAGCACGGCCAGCGCCAGGCCCAGGAAGGCGTAGCCTGGGTACTCGAAGCCGACCAGGCGCTGGTGGGCATCAGCGAAGCGGTGTCCCATATCACCGACATGACCACCCAGATCGCCGCCGCCACCGAGGAACAGAGCGCGGTGGCCGAAGAGATCAGCCGCAACATCACCACCATTGCCGAACTGGCCGACCAGACGTCGATACAAGCCCATCAATCCACGGACCTGAGCAAGGAGCTGACGAACACCGCGTCCACCCAATATGCGTTGGTTGAGCGGTTCAATCGCTGAGCCTACGTTTACAGTGGCAAGCCCGCTTTCTGTAGGGAGCGGGCTTGTTGTGGTGAGCGCTGAATACTCGCTTAGCCCAGGCGCATTGAAAGTTCGATGTCATCGGTAAACGGCACCGACAAGTAACCGTTCTCCGGGGCGCGCACATAGGCCAGGTATTCAGGGCAATAATCGGTGTTGTCCGCGACTACCAGTGCGCCAGGACGCAGGTTGTTTTCCACCAGGTTCAGCACGTCGCCATACAGCGTCTTGGCGCCGTCCAGCAGCAACAGATCGACAACATCCGGCAAGTCGCTGGCCAGGGTCACCAGCGCGTCACCTTCGCGAATGTGGATCAGGTCGCTCACGCCGCCTTCGATGAAATGCTCGCGCGCCAGGGCGATCTTCGAGGCTTCAAATTCGCTGCCGATCAGCACACCGCCGCCGTTGTCACGTAGCGCGGCAGCCAGGAACAAGGTCGACAGCCCAAATGAAGTGCCAAACTCCACAATCGCCCGCGCCTTGTTGCTGCGCGCCAGCATGTAGAGCAGCTTGCCGGTGTCCTGCGACACGGGCAGCCACAGGTCCTTGAGCATCGAATACAGCGCCATGTATTCGGTTTTGCTGTGCATCAGCCGTTCGCGTTCTTCCTTGGATACCGAGTTCACCAACGGGCTGGTGGCCGCATTGGCCTGGGCATAAAGACGTTCGATAAGGGGCGCCAGAGGCGCGGTGGTCAGGCTCGACATAATTGATTTCCAGTGAGGTGGGACTAAGATGCGACTAATTCGTCGTATTAAAAGTATGCGAGTCATTCGCATCCTTCGCTATTCGCATTAGCCCTGCTTCAGGAGCCCCGTATGACCAGCCGCCAGACCCCACGTATTTCCACGCGCAAACAGCCGCAACAGGCCCGTTCCACCGAGTTGGTGGCGGCGATTCTGCAAGCGGCTATTCAGGTTTTGGCCAAGGAAGGCGCCACCCGTTTCACCACCGCACGGGTCGCGGAAAAGGCCGGCGTAAGCGTGGGGTCGGTGTACCAGTACTTCCCCAACAAAGCGGCAATTCTGTTCCGGTTGCAGAGTGATGAGTGGCAGCAGACCACCCAGATGCTGCGCGACATCCTGGAGAAACGCGACGAAACGCCACTGGATCGCCTGCGCACGTTGGTGCACGCCTTTATCCAATCGGAATGCGAAGAAGCGCAGATGCGCGGTGCGCTGAGTGACGCGGCGCCGCTCTATCGTGATGCGCCGGAGGCCCTGGAGGTGCGCGCGGCGGGACGGCAGGCGTTCAAGGGGTTCATGCTGGAGTTGTTGCCTGAGGTGTCGGTTGACACGCGTACGTTGGCCAGTGATTTGATCCTGACCACGCTCAGTTCAGTGGGGAAGGAGTTCTCCAACAGTCCGCGAACGGCTGAAGAGATCGCGGTTTATGCCGAGGGGATGGCTGAAATGTTTCGTGCGTATGTGAATGTGCTCAACCTCCAAAGGGCAACCGATACCTCATTTCTACCAGAGTGACACCTCCCCTCTGAAGATTACGTTCACTCCCCGCGTCCTCGACACAGCCCATCCTGCGATAAAACCGGATAGCCCTTTCATTTCGGCTCAAGACCCAAAGCGTCAAACCCTGAAACCCCTCCTCCCTCAGGAACTGCAGGCCCGCATTCCACAACGCCAGCCCAACGCCGGCTTGCCAATACCTGCCTAAAACATAAATGGCCATGACCTCACCGGTGTTTGCTCCGGCAGCTTCTTCGTCACGACTGGCACCGACCGATATCCAGCCAACAACGTGCCCGTCCAGCTCCGCGACCCACACGTCGGACTCGCCCGACTCAATCGAACGAACCCAAAAGGATTCGCGCCGAGCCAGCGTTGCATCCAGCCCATTCAAGAACTCGGCAGGCATCATGTCACGATAGGCTTCCTGCCAACTGCGGATATGCACCTGGGCGATGGCGTTGGCGTCGCCAGGTAACGCTTTGCGGATCATTGATCTATTCCTTATTCAGTCAATGTCCTTCAAGTAAACCCAACCTTCATGACCGTTTACCCTCGTGGTATGTTTCGAGCCCTGCCCGCAAAAGGAGGTGCCATGCAATCGTTAGCCATCAACGCCGCACTGCTGATCATCGACATGCAGCAAGGCATGAACCAGCCAAAGCTGGGGCGACGCAACAACGCCGACGCCGAAGTGCAGATACAGCGTCTGCTGACTGCCTGGCGTCAATCCGACCGCCCTGTCGTGCATATCCGGCACATCTCCCGCTCGCCCGACTCGGTGTTCTGGCCGGGCCAGCCGGGCTGCGAATTCCAGCCGGCGCTGCAACCGTTGGCGCATGAGCATGTGGTCGAAAAGAACGTTCCAGACGCCTTCACGGCCACGGGGCTGGAGCGCTGGCTGCATGCACGCGGGATCCGGCAACTGGTGATCGTCGGCGTGATCACCAACAACTCGGTCGAGGCCACGGCACGCTCAGGCGGTAATCTGGGTTTTGCGGTGACGGTGGTTTCGGATGCCTGCTACACCTTCGACCAAACCGATTTGTCCGGGCGCCTGTGGCCCGCTGAAGACGTGCATGCGCTGTCGCTGAGCAACCTGGCGATGGACTATGCCGCCGTGATGGAGACCTACGAAATCCTGGTTCATTGTTGACCACGACGTTCAGGTAGCGGGTTGAAACACGCCCTCTTTCACAAGCATATCGATCAGTGATTGCGGCCAGACCGTCTCTTCGGTAGAGCGCAGCGCATTGACAGACCACCAACGATGATCCGCCATGACCTGAGTCTCATGGGCGGTCCATTCCGCTTTTGACAGTGCCTCATCGGGTACGTGAACCACGTAATACTGCTCAATCGCTAACACCGTTTCCCCGCAAGGCAGCATCAAGGGGACCTTGCGGTCCGCGATGGGCGCCGCAACAGTGTCGACCTTGATTCCCGTTTCCTCCCGCAGTTCGCGTATTGCAGCCACCTCGAAGGTTTCACCGGCCTCTACACCACCGCCAGGCGTAGCCCAATAATTTTGCCCGGCCAATGGCCCGTCTTTATGGACGAACCTGAACAGAAGCACCTCCTGGGAGGGGTTGATCACCAGCAGGCGTGACGCCTTTCGTTCGCGCATTGAATCCATCCCATCCTTATGCCGATGTCGTCGCTTCCAATAATCGCGCAATCGTCTTGCGCATCTCCCCGTGGTCGACCTCCGCATACGGCTGTGCGTTTTTCCAGTCATAAAACCACGCCGGCATCGTGCGTTTGTCGTCCGGTTCCGAGGCATAGCGCGGGAAGAGATGGCAATGCAGCTCTGGCTCGGAATTGCCCAAAATTTCGTAGTTCATGCGCAACGCACCGGTAGCCTGCAACACCGCATCGCCAAGGCGGGCCATGTCCAGCAGGTAGGCAGTGCGGGCTTCGGTGTCCAGGTCGTTCAGGCTGGCAACGACCGGGTCAGGTAGCAGCAGGCAGTAACCAGGGAGAAACTGTACATCACCCATGACCGCCCAGCCTGAAGCCATGCGGCAAATGACTTTTTCGTTGGCGCCATTGCGGGCGAGCGCGACGCGCTCCTTGATAAGCGGCATACAGTGTCCTTGATCTGAGTGAGGTCCAGGCGGCATCTTAACGCGACTTCAGCAACTGGCGGGCTTGTTGTAGTGAGCGGGCTTGCCTCGCTCACCGCAGTAAGTCGGCTCGACGCAAGACCCTGCACACAGCATCAATCCAATGCCAATTCCACCACCCCAGCGTTCAACCGCACCGGCCAAACCCGCAGCCTCTGATCAGGCGCTTCCAGGCACTGCCCGTCCTCGAGCCGGTAATGCTGCTTGTAGATCGGCGCCGCCACCACCAGGTCACCCTTGATGCTGCCGATCAAGCCGCGTCCGATCACATTCGCGCCCGATTCCGGGTCATGGTTGTCGATGGCGAACAACGTCTGGTCCTGCGCACCCGGCAGGTAGAACAGCGCCACTTGCGCGCCGTCCAGCCACACCACCACGCCGGAATTGCTCACCAGGTCGGTCTCGCTGCACACACCTTTCCAGGTGGCCAGGTTGCGTTGCGGGTTGGCTTGGCTCATCAGGCAATCTCCTCGGTGATGGGAATCAGGTTGAGTTCAGCAGCCATGATTGGCCGGCGTTGGCCGCGTTCCTGGACGAAGTGGATGTCCGGGTCGGGGCGCTTGTCGTTGACGAAGGTGCGGAAGCGTTTGAGCTTTTCCGGGTCCGCGAGAGCGTTGGCCCATTCGCATTCGTAGCGGTCGACCACCAGTTGCATTTGCGCTTCAAGTTCGGCCCCCAGACCCAGGCTGTCGTGGAGGATCACGTCCTTGAGGAAATCCAGGCCGCCTTCAAGGCTTTCGCGCCACACCGAGGTGCGTTGCAGCTTGTCGGCGGTGCGGATGTAGAACATCAGGAAACGGTCGATGTAGCGGATCAGTGTCGCGTCATCGAGGTCAGTGGCAAACAGCTCCGCGTGGCGAGGACGCATGCCACCATTGCCAGCGATGTAGAGGTTCCAACCCTTCTCCGTGGCGATCACACCCACGTCTTTGCTTTGAGCTTCAGCGCACTCGCGGGTACATCCTGACACCGCGAACTTGAGCTTGTGCGGCGAGCGCAGGCCCTTGTAGCGGTCTTCGATCAGCAGCGCCATTTTTACGCTGTCCTGCACGCCGTAACGGCACCAGGTGCTGCCCACGCAAGACTTCACCGTGCGCGTGGATTTGCCATAGGCATGCCCGGTTTCAAACCCGGCGGCGATCAGTTCGCTCCAGATATCCGGCAGCTCGTGCAATTGCGCGCCGAACAGATCGATACGCTGGCCGCCGGTGATCTTGGTGTAGAGGTCGTATTTCTTCGCGACTTCGCCGATCACGATGAGTTTATCCGCCGTGATTTCGCCCCCTGGAATGCGCGGCACCACCGAGTAGGTGCCGTTTTTCTGCATGTTGGCCATGAAGGTGTCATTGGTGTCCTGCAGCGGCACCAGGGACGCGTCCATGATCGGCTGGTTCCAGCACGACGCCAGGATCGAACCCACCGCCGGCTTGCACACGTCGCAGCCGGTGTGACCACGGCCGTGTTTGGCCAGCAGCTCGTCAAAGCTGAGGATGCCTTCCACGCGCACCAGGGCGTACAGTTCCTGCCGGGTGAAGGCGAAGTGTTCGCACAGGCTTTTGTCGACGCTGACGCCACGGGCGATCAGCTCATGCTCGAACACCTGCTTGAGCAACCCGGCGCAGCCACCGCACCCGGTGCAGGCCTTGGTCTGGGATTTGAGCAGGCCAAGGTCGCTGCAGCCACCGTCGATGGCGGAGCAGATCGCGCCTTTGGTCACGTTGTGGCAAGAGCACACGGTGGCAGATTGCGGCAAGGCGCCGGGGCCGAGGGTCGGTGCGCCGCTTGAGGATGGCAGGATCAGGCTGGCCGGCTCGGACGGCAACGCGATGCTGTTCTGCATGTATTGCAGCAGGGTGTCGTAGTAGCTGTTGTCACCCACCAATACGGCGCCGATCACCTGCTTGCCCGAGGCATCCACCACCAGGCGGCGGTAGCTGGCGCTGGCTTCATCGATGAACTGGTAGCTGCGCGCGCCGGGTGTGTGGGCATGGGCGTCGCCGATGGAGCCCACGTCCACGCCGAGCAACTTGAGCTTGGTGGACATGTCGGCGCCCACAAACGGCTCGGCGGTTTGCGCGCACAGCAGCGCGGCAACGCCTCGGGCCATCTGGTAGCCCGGCGCGACCAGGCCGAACAGGCTGCCGTTCCAGGAGGCGCACTCGCCGATGGCGTAGATGTTCGGGTCGCAACTCAGGCATTCGTCATTGATCACCACGCCGCCGCGCGGGCCGATGTCCAAGCCGGCCTGGCGGGCCAGTGCATCCTGGGCGCGGATGCCGGCGGAGAATACGATCAGGTCGGTTTCGAGGAACTCGTCATTGGCAAAGTTCATGCGATAGCGGTACTCCGCGCCCGCGCTGATCGACTGGGTGGCACGTGATAAATGCACGCCCACGCCCAACCGCTCGATCTGCGCCTTGAGCGCAAGACCACCAAAATCGTCCAGTTGCACCGGCATCAAGCGCGGCGCGAACTCCACCACATGGGCTTCAAGGCCCAGGCTTTTCAGCGCGTTGGCGGCTTCCAGGCCCAGCAGGCCACCGCCTACCACCACGCCGCGTCGCGCATTGGCAGCCGCTTTGCGAATGGCATCGAGGTCTTCAAGGGTGCGATACACCAGCCGTGAATCGCCCTCGGCGCCTTCAATGGGCGGTACAAATGGATAGGAACCGGTCGCCAATACGAGCTTGTCATAGGCGACGCAGCCGTCGGCGGTGATCACCTCGCAGCGGGCACGGTCGATCTCCAATACCGGCACACCCAAGTGCAGCGTCACGCCCGGCGTCTGATACAGCGACGCTTCGGACAATGCCAGCGATTCCGCATCGCGGCCGGTGAAATACTCGGACAGATGCACCCGGTCATAGGCGCGCATCGGCTCCTCGCTGAACACATGCAAGCGGTAGTGATCCAGCGCGCCGCGCTCGATCAGTTGGGCCACGCAGTGGTGGCCGACCATGCCATTGCCGACGACGATCAAGGTTTTGAGATTGTTCATATAAAGCACCCGACAAAGCTCATCACGGTTTTAAAAAAGCAAAAAAAAACGCCTGAAACCTTGCGGCTCCAGGCGTCTTTGCCTGTTCTTATGCGGGTTCGGATCGGGCGACTGCGCCGGATTCTCCGCTATTGCCCCTGGTGTCGATCGTCGTTGACCGAAGTGGGTTGAAGGGGAGCTTGCAGGGTCTGTGCCAAGCGGATGCAAGGCCTGTGTTCACGGCTCAACAGGGGAGTCGGCGATGCCAAGCACCACCTCCAGCGCCTCCAACTGGTGCATCTCGCGTCATAAAAGTGCATGACTCGCCGTGAATGAATAGTTTTCTGTGGTGAGCGGGCTTGCCCCGCGCCGTCGGCGCCTCGGTATCAAGGGGCAGTTCAAAAACCTGGCGCGTGACTTGCTAGGAACACTGCAACCAAGCAGTCAACGCTGACTGCCCTCTCACGACAAAGGCGCCGTGTAATCCCCGTTCTCAACGGAGGGTTGCAAGGCGCCTTTTTTGTTTACGCAGGTTATAGATGGCCAACCAGAGCATACGCAGTGTGTGTCCTTATTGTGGCGTGGGCTGCGGCATCGTCATGCAGGTGCAAAACAATCAAGTGATCAAGGTGATCGGCGACAAGGCCCACCCCACCAACTTCGGTCGTCTGTGTACCAAGGGCACCACCTGCGGACAGGCCATTGCCGAGTCCGGCCGCATGGAAAACGCCTATGTACGTCAAGCCCGGGAGAATGATCCGGTGCGCATTGCCATGGATAAGGCCATCAGCGAAACCGCGCGCCGCCTGCGTCACACCCTCGACACGCACGGGCCGGACGCGTTGGCCTTCTACGTGTCGGGCCAGATGTCGCTGGAATCCCAGTACCTGATCAACAAATTGGCCAAGGGCTTTGTCGGCACCGCCAACATCGAGTCCAACTCGCGGCTGTGCATGGCCAGCGCCGGCAGTGGCTACAAACTGTCGCTTGGCTCTGACGGTCCGCCAGGGTCTTATGAGGATTTCGACCGCGCCGACCTGTTCTTCGTGATCGGCGCGAACATGGCTGACTGTCACCCGATCCTGTTCCTGCGCATGATGGACCGGGTCAAGGCCGGGGCGAAGCTGATCGTGGTCGACCCTCGGCGCAGCGCCACGGCGGACAAGGCCAACCTGTTCCTGCCCATCAAACCCGGCACCGACCTGGCCCTGCTCAATGGCCTGCTGTACCTGTTGGTGAAGAACGGCCACACCGACCCTGCGTTTATCGCCGCCTTCACTGAAGGCTGGGACGTGATGCCCCAATTCCTGGAAGATTATTCGCCAGAGCAAGTCGCCGCTATCACCGGCCTTGCCGAAGCCGATATCCGCCAAGCCGCCGACTGGATCGGCCAGGCCGCCGAATGGATGAGCTGCTGGACCATGGGCCTCAACCAAAGCACCCACGGCACCTGGAACACCAACGCCCTGTGCAACTTGCACCTGGCCACTGGCGCCATCTGCCGTCCGGGCAGCGGGCCGTTTTCCCTCACGGGGCAACCCAACGCCATGGGCGGGCGCGAAATGGGCTACATGGGCCCAGGCTTGCCAGGCCAGCGTTCGGTGCTGGTGGAGGCCGACCGCGCCTTTATCGAGGACCTGTGGCAAATCCCTCACGACAGCCTGCCGCGTCAGGCCGGCAGCGGCACCGTGGCGATGTTCGAACAGATGGCCGCCGGGCAGATCAAGGCCTGCTGGATCATCTGCACCAACCCGGTCGCCAGCGTGCCCAACCGTCAAACCGTGATCAACGGCCTGCAGACCGCCGAACTGGTAATCACCCAGGACGCCTTCCTCGACACCGAGACCAACCGCTACGCCGACATACTCTTGCCGGGCGCGTTGTGGGCCGAAGCCGAAGGGGTGATGATCAACTCCGAACGCAACCTGACCCTGATGCAAAAAGCCGTCGATGCCCCCGGTGAAACCCTGCCCGACTGGCAGATCATCGCGAGGGTCGCCTGTGAGATGGGTTTTGCCGAATCGTTCACCTACGCAACCGCCGCCGATGTGTTTGAAGAAATCAAACGCGCCTGGAACCCCAAGACCGGCTACGACCTTCGCGGTGCAAGTTACTCGCGCTTGCGTGAACAGCCGTTGCAATGGCCCTGCGCATCCCAGGCGTCAGCAGATCGCAACCCGATCCGTTACCGCAACAACGGCACCCTCACCTTCGCCACTGAAACCGGCAAGGCCCAGTTCTTCGCCCGCCCCCATATGCCGCCTGCCGAGATGCCCGATGACGCGTTTCCCTTCATGCTCAATACCGGCCGCGTGCAGCACCAATGGCACACCCTGACCAAGACCGGCAAGGTCGCCACCCTGAACAAACTCAACCCTGGCCCCTTCGTCCAAGTGCACCCCGACGATGCGGCCCGCCTGGGCATCAGGGACAAGGATCAGGTCGAAGTACGCTCCCAGCGCGGGCGCGCGGTACTGCCCGCCGTCATCACCGACCGAGTGCAGCGGGGCAACTGTTTTGCGCCGTTCCATTGGAACGATGTGTTCGGCGAAAACCTGGCGATCAACGCGGTGACCAATGACGCCGTGGACCCGATTTCCCTGCAGCCGGAATTCAAATGCTGCGCCGTCGCCCTGGCCCGTGTCGAGTTGATCGACCACCAATTCCTCGACCTCCCTTCTCCCGTAGCAGAGGACACCGCCATGTCGCGCCTCGACGCCTTCGCCGAAATAGCCGGCATCCGCCACCTGCCAGCGCCGCCACTGAGCGACAGTGAGCGCACCTACCTCGCCGGTTTCCTGAGTGGCCTGCAATCGAGCGCCGCGCGCCACGCTATCGGCGTACCGACGATGCCTGCGAGCGCGCCGCTGGCCGATGCGTCCAGGCTGTGGCTGGACGGTTTGCTCGGTGGTTTGTTCAGTCGTACCGAACCCCTCGCCGCGCCCTCCCCGGCAGTCACTCTGCTGTGGGCCTCGCAAACCGGCAACGCCCAAGCCCTGGCCGAGCGCTTTGCCAAGCGCCTGCGCGACGCGGGCATCACCGTGGAACTGAGCGCGATGTCGGACTTTCCGGCGAGCAAACTGGCAAGCACCCACACCCTGGCGCTGATCAGCAGCACCTTTGGCGACGGCGACCCACCGGACAATGGTGAAGGTTTCTGGCACAGCCTCAGTACCGCCGAAACGCGCCTGGACTCCTTGCGCTTTGCGGTGCTGGCCCTGGGCGATCCGAATTACGACCAGTTCTGCAACCACGGCAAAAAACTCGACCAGCGCCTGCTGGAACTGGGCGCCACCCGCCTGCTGGAACGCGTCGACTGTGACACCGAATTCGAAGAACGTGCCGATGCCTGGCTGGTGCGTTTGCAGCAAACCCTCAACCCGGCAAAGCCTGCAGTCACCGCCACACCTGCCGGCAAAACCAAGCTGTACGGATCACGACTCTTGCTCAACCGACACCTGAACCCGCAAAGCGCCCACAAGGAGACCCGCCAGTTCGCCCTGGACCTTGCCGACTCCGGGCTCACTTATGAGGCCGGTGATGCCCTGGGAGTGCGGCCACGCAACTGCCCTGAACTGGTCAACGAACTGCTCAACCTCACTCGCCTGAACGGCCATACCAGCGTGAACATCGACACCTTCGGCGATGTCCCCTTGCAACAGGCACTTACCCAGCATTTTGAAATCGCCCGGCCCAGCAGCGACACCTTGACCTTCATCGCGGAACGCAGTGCCAACCCAGGTCTCAAGCGCTTGCTCAACCCCGAGCACAAAACCGAACTGAATAACTGGCTGTGGGGCCGGCAACTGGCGGATGTACTGCATGCCTACCCCATCGACTGTTCGGCGGACGAACTGCTTGGCACTCTTAAACGCCTGCAACCGCGCCTGTATTCAATCGCTTCAAGTTCCAAGGCTTACCCGCAGCAAGTGCACCTCACCGTCGCCGCCGTGCGGTATGGCAAGCGCAAGGGCGTGTCCTCGACCTTCCTGGCCGACCGTGTCGGCGACGGCGAAGTGCCGCTGTTCGTGCAGCCCTCCAAACACTTTCGCACACCCACTGACGGCGACGTGCCGATGATCATGATCGGCCCCGGCACCGGTATCGCACCATTTCGCGCGTTCTTGCAGGAGCGTCGCGCGCTGGGTCATCAGGGGCGCAACTGGTTGTTCTTCGGTGAACAGCACGCGGCCAGCGATTTCTATTACCAGGACGAATTGCAAGGCATGCAGCGCGACGGCCTGCTCAGCCACTTGAGCCTGGCGTTCTCCCGCGACCAGGCGCAAAAGATCTACGTGCAGGACCGCATTCGCGAACAGGGCGCCGAATTGTGGAGCTGGTTGCAGGATGGCGCCAAGCTGTACATCTGCGGCGATGCCAGCCACATGGCCAAAGATGTCGACCAAGCGCTGCGCCAGGTCGCGCAAACCCATGGCGGGCTTGGCGTTGAGGGTGCCGTGGATTACTGGCGCCAGCTCAGTGAGCAGAAGCGCTACCTGCGTGATGTGTATTGATTGGATACAGAACAATAAGCAATTTGTATTGTGTACAAAAAACCCTAAAGATTTACCGGCGCCAGGCCGAAACAGCAGTGATAGCAAATCGCCGCAATCCTGACAGAGGTGCGCCGATTTGCGCCGCCCTTCACGCTGATGGTCGTCTCGATGAAAATAAAAAATAAGCTGGTACTTGCATTTGTTTCCGTTGCATTCATTCCGGTAAGCCTGGTGGCCGTGATTTCGGTCATGAATACGCGGACCCAGGCGGTGGACCAGTTCATCGACGGCAGCACTCGGGAAATCCGTCAGATCGATGGCAACATCCGCCAGTTCTTCGACGGCACGCTGCAAAACGTCGATCAAATGGCGACTGACCCTGTATACACCTCCGTGAACACACTGAAAAACTATCAACCCGCCGACGCGGCCAGCCAGCCGATGCCGACCGAGGCCCAAGCCGTGATCGATCGCTTCGCGCGTTTTGGCGCAACGCACCCGGCGGCGGCCATCCTGTCCATTGGCCTGGAGGACGGCACCTACGCCAAATGGCCGGATGACCCGCAACTGGCCAAATACGACCCGCGCACCCGGCCCTGGTACAAGGCGGCTATGGCCAGCCCCGGCAAGACCGTGCGTACGCCCGCGTATTACTACGACAAAGACGATGTCGCCCTGGTGGGCACTGCGCGTGCAATGCTGGAAAACGGCAAGGCCAAAGGCGTGTTCGTGGTCAGCGTCTCGCTGAAAAACCTCACGGAACTGGTCAAGAGCATCAAGCTGGGAGAAAGCGGCTACGTGATGCTGATCGAAGACGGCGTGGTGCTGGTGGACCCGCGCGACACCGCCCACAGTTTCAAGCCGCTCAAAGACCTGGGCGCTGCTTATGCGCACTTGGCCGAAACACCTCAGGGCTCCACCGAAGTGATGATCGACGGCGTGCGCTACATGGCCAACGTGTGGACGTCCCCCGGCCTCGGCTGGCGCTATATCGGGCTGATCGAACACCGCGAAGTGATGGCCGAAGCCACCCGCATGACCTACCTCACCGCCATCATCGTCGCCGTACTGGTATTGATCTTCGGACTGATAGCGGCAGCGTTCTCCAAGGTCATCGTCAAGCCTATCGGCCAGGTCAGTACCGGCTTGCAGTCCATCGCCCAGGGCGAAGGCGACTTGCGCCACGAACTGCACGTACAGGGTAAGGATGAAACCGCCGAACTGGCCGGTTGGTTCAACAAGTTTCTCGCCGCTATCCGTCAACTGATCCAGCACATCGGCGCGGCCTCGGCCAACTTGCAGAACGCGTCCAAGGTCAACAGCCAAGTGGCGCACAACATGAACGAGGCGGCCGGACGCCAGCGCGAGGCGGTCGAGCTTGTCTCTACTGCGTTCAACGAAATGGTCGCCACCGCCAACGAAGTCGCACGCTCCTGCAGCGGCGCGGCGCAATCCGCCGAGAACGGCCACCATCGCGTGGCCGAGGGTAAGCAGCAGATCGAAGTCACCACTGATAACGTCAACCGCCTGGGGCGCCGCCTGACGGAATCATCCCAGGCCATGGTCGAACTGGAAGCCGGCAGCCGCAGCATCAACCAGATCATTGGCACTATCCGTGCGATTGCCGAACAGACCAACCTGCTGGCGCTCAACGCGGCCATTGAGGCTGCCCGTGCCGGTGACCAGGGCCGCGGCTTTGCCGTGGTGGCTGACGAAGTGCGCGCACTGGCCAAGCGCACGTCCGACTCCACCGGCGAAATCGAGCAGTTGCTCGGCACCCTTGGCAGTAAAACCGAGGAAGTCACGCAGAAGATGGGCAGTTGCCTGGACCTGTCGCGGGCCAGTGTCGCTTCGATCGAAAGCGCGCGGGACAGCTTTGAAGGCATCCAGACGTCGGTCAATGAAATCCGCGACCAGAACCTGCAGATCTCCGCCGCCGCCGAGGAACAACACAGCGTGGCAGAAGAGATCAACCGGCATATCCAGCAGATCTACGACGAAGCACGGCTGGTGGAAAGCCTGGCCAACTCGGCGCAGGACGATTCGGGACGCTTGTCGAACCTGTCGGATGAGTTGAATGGACTGGTGGGACGGTTCAAGTCCTGAGGAAGCCGGCGATTAAAGTCACCGTTCACGGCCAAGGCAATGTCCAGGGACGGCCGAAACCGCTTATGGACGGTGCCTCTCAATCACCAGGCCTTCCGACTCGCTGGGCGCACAGAAGTGACGGGTGATCAGGTCAAACTCGGCATCGGTGGCGGCGAAGTCATGCTCGCCCTGTGCATTGCGCGCATGCAGTCGGGCCCGGCAGGTGGCGTCGTCCAGTTCAAGGTAATGCAGGCAGTGCCGGACTTTGGCGACCTGTGCCAACCCCAGCAGCCATTCGCGATTGGCCAAGGTGTTGGCAGGAAAATCCAGCACCACATTGACACCCGACTGCAGCAGATGGGTGACCAGCGGCCCTAACACACCGCGCATGCGCTGGGAGCGAGCAAGGTAATCAGAAATAGAGCTTATTTCACCGGGATAAAGCGTGGCGAGCCAATGGTCTTCACTGAACATGACGGCGCCGTGCCTGGCGGCCAGGGTCTTGGCGAGTGTGGACTTGCCAGAGGCGATCTTGCCGCAGAGCAGGTGCAGGGTCGGCATGGGTGAAGGCTCCTTCTTCTAGATTGAATGTCGCTTGAAGTGTTCATAAAAGGCCAACGCCGCCACGTTTTTGTCCTTGGCTTCCAGCATGATGTCGAAGCGGTCGAGAAACTGCAGCGCGTAGTCGTTGGTCCAGCGGTTCCACATCTGGGCGCTATGGGCGTACAGGTCGCGCTTGGAAACCACCTGTAACAGCGCATCCATTTCCAGTTTGTGCTCGGCGCCGAATCCCAGTTCCTGCAAGACTTCCTGCGGCTGGGAGTAATGCATGGTGGGGCGCACGCCACGCCAGCTTTCAATCACGCGGGCAACCCTCTCCGAGTCGGGGTCGATGTAGTCGTTTTCGTGGATCCAGCAGTGGTGAATGTCCAGCACCACCGGCGCCAGGTCGGCGACTTGCAGACAGTGGTCGAGCCCGTAGGTTTTTTCGTCGTTCTCGAAGGTGATGCAGTTGCGCGCTACTTCCGACAGGCGCGACCACACCGCACGGGTGCCTTCCACACCAAGACGCCCGGCAATGTGCACGTTGCACTTGAGGTCCTGGAAGTGCCGGCCATAGCCCATCATGCGGATCATGTCGGCGTGGTATTCGAATTCCGCCAGGCTGTTTTCCACCACGCCGGGGTTCTCAGAACCGAGTACGCAGTACTGGCCGGGGTGGAAGGACAGGCGGATATCCGAGGCGCGGGCCAACTCACCGATGGCGGCGAACCCCTCCACCAATTGGCGCTCGATCGCCGGGTCTTTGTACGCAGCGGCGACTTTCGGGTGGCTGTAGAACGGCAGCAGATCGCTGCTCAGGCGCAACATGCGCAAGGTCGGCGGCAGTTCGGCCACATAAGCCAACAAGCGCATCTGGGCAGCCAGGTTATGAGTGACCACTTCCACCAGTTTGTCGCATGCCACTTGCGGGGTGACGCTGTCCATCCAGCGCAACGTGGTGGTGCGAGGGTTGAAAGGGCCTTCGATCAACTTCAAGGCGCTGGCCGACAGCAGGCGTTCGGGATGCTTGTATTGGCATGCGAAGCCGATGCGAGGATGGGTCATGGAAAGGCCTGGTGGTGAGCGGTCATGGGGATTATAGGACCTTAGGCGAGCAACCCTGCCAGGGGTTCACTCGGAAAATTAAGTTGAATCCTGGTTTGGACCGGGGGTCACCTAAGAGGACGACAGCGCAACGGAGGTGGTTATGAACCTTGCAATGACACTCTTCAGCCTATTCGCCGGATGGATGGCGATTGTGATTTCGATGATGTGGGGCGTGCTGCGGGTACTGCGTTGGCACCATGATTAACACGCCGGATGGGCGCTACTTTGTGGTCAAGGGCCAACTCTGGCGCTGCACCAACCCTGCATTGGACGAAGATACTCGGCAGCGTTGGGTCCATGAATTGATGGAGGCCCGCCGTGCGGTCAAAGCAGCCAAGGCGTCCAACGACTCGCAAGCTTTGAAGCTCGCGCGGCGACAGGTACAGCGCGCCAAGGTGGCACTCGGTGAACGCGGCCCGGTGTGGTGGAGTGACGCAAGTCCGGACTTCAATCGGTGTCAAGTTGCCAATACGCCGTATGCCGAGTGGTACGAAAACATCTCGACATGAAACATCTGTGAACTTTCTGACAAACGTCGTGCTCCTTTCCTATGCAAAGCCTGCGTGCCCTGAATCCAGGAGCGCTGAACAATAAGGAGCCGCCACCCCTATGACTACCCTTCCCACCTACTACGCAACCAGACCAGGACCGCTGCATGCGATCTTGCTGGCCGGCAGCGTGCCGTTGTTTCTGGGCGCGTTGCTCAGCGACATTGCCTACGGCCAGACTTTCCAGATTCAGTGGGCTAACTTTGCGTCCTGGCTGATCGCCGGTGCATTGGCGTTCAGTGGATTGGCGCTGTTGTTCGCACTGGTCAATCTGCTTCGCGCCGAACGCAAGTCCGGACGGCCCGCCGCGTATTTTCTATCGTTGTTCGCCGCCTGGGTACTCGGCCTGATCAATGCCTTTCAACATGCCAAAGATGCCTACGCCATGATGCCTGCAGGCCTGTTCCTGTCGGTGATCGTTACACTACTGGCATTGGTGGCGGCGTGGATCGGCCTGACCAATCTGCGCTCGGGAGTTGCCCCATGAAAACGTCCAGCACACTGACCCTATTGAGCGCTGCCTTCTTGCTGACTGCCTGCGGGGGTGACGGCGACAAAACCCAGGCCCGCGGCCCTGACCCCAAGTTGCCGGAACAGCAGAGCAGCCTGCTACCGAGCATGAAGATTGCCGAGCCTGCGCCCTGGGGTGAGCACAAACCCAAGGTGCCAGAAGGTTACAGCGTCACCGCGATCGCCACCGACCTCGCCATCCCGCGCCAGACCCTGGTGCTGCCCAACGGCGACATCCTCGTCGCCGAAGGCCGTGGCGGCAGCGCAGCCAAGCTCAAGCCCAAGGATGTGATCGCCAGCCTGATCAAGGCCGAAGGCAACACCAAGGTCAAGAGTGGCAACCGCCTGACGTTGCTGCGTGACGCCGATGGTGACGGCACCTATGAACTCAAGACCGTGTTCGCGGAAAACCTCAACGCGCCTTACGGCCTGGCGTTTGCCAATGGCAAACTCTACGTGGCCAATCAGGATGCGCTGGTGAGTTTCGACTACGCCGACGGCCAGACCAAGGCCGCCGGCCCGCCCACCAAGGTCACCGACCTGCCGGCGCAGATCAACCACCACTGGACCAAGTCCCTGGCGGTGAGCGCCGACGGCAGCCAGCTTTACGTGGGTATCGGTTCCAACAGCAATGTCACCGAGCGCGGCATGGAGGTGGAGATCGACCGTGCGATGGTCTGGCAGATCGACGCCGCAACCGGCGCGCACAAGCCTTATGCAACAGGCCTGCGCAACCCGACGGCGCTGACCATCCAGCCGGAGACCGGGCAACTGTGGACCGTGGTCAACGAGCGCGATGAACTGGGTCCCGACCTGGTGCCGGACTACCTGACCTCGGTGCGTGAAGGCGCCTTCTATGGCTGGCCCTACAGCTACTGGGGCCAAAATGTCGACCCGCGTGCCCAGCCGCAGAACCCGGCCAAAGTCGCCGCCGCGATCAAACCGGACTACAGCTTGGGCTCCCATGTAGCGGCATTGGGCGTGGACTTCTCTATTCTGCAGATGGGTGAGAAATTCGCCGACGGTGTATTCGTAGGTGAGCACGGCAGCTGGAACCGTGACAATCCGGTGGGCTACAAGGTGATCTTTGTGCCGTTCAGCAATGGCAAACCGTCCGGTGAGCCCATCGATTTTGCCACCGGTTTTCGTGGTGATGACGGCAAAACTCGAGGTCGCCCTGTAGGTGTGACAGTGGACCCGAAAGGCGCGCTGATCATCGCCGACGACCTGGCCAATACCGTTTGGCGGGTGACGCTTAATAAATAGCCGTGCACGGCAGGGGCGACAGCGCCCCTGTCATCCCTCCTCCTGCAATTGCGCCGCAAGCCAGGCGAGCAGCGCCGCCACTTCATCCCGTTTGCCAGCCGTTTGATGCCGATAAACCGAAATCGCCTCGGGCAAGTGCACGCTCTCGGCGCACGGCCTCACCAGCGCGCCGCTTTCAATCAACCGGCCCGCGGTGCGACGCCAGCCCATGGCAATACCATGCCCCTCCACAGCCGCCTGCAACATCAGCGGGTAGCTATCGAACGTCGCACCGCGCGCGTCCACGGCCAACGTCTGACCAAACGCCTGCAGCCACTCATCCCACTCCATCAAATGAGGCGGCGGCGCGTTGTGGTGCAAGAACCTATGACGCTGCAATTCATTCAATGACAGCGGTTGCTCTACGGCCAGGTAGAGCGGACTGCATACCGGAAAGATTTCGTCCGAGGCCGTGAATATCAGCGAATGAGCCCCGCTCGCGCGCCGCGTGCTTTGCAGGGCGACGTCAAAGGGGTCGTTGAACTCAGTCAATGGTCGTGTGGTGGTCACCACCTGGATTTCGATATGCGGATATTGCTGGTGAAACGTCGATAAACGCGGCATCAGCCAATAAAAAGCTTCACACAGCTGGCAGAGCAGCACCACTCGGTTGCTGTGATGCACCGTGCGCAGGCGGGTGGCGCCGTCACCGATGCTGTGCAGCGCCTCGCTGACCACCCGCCCCAACTCACGCCCTGCCGGCGTGAGGAACACGGCACGATTGCGCCGCTGAAACAGCTTGATACCCAGGTTGTCCTCGAGCCCGCGGATCTGCCGGCTGATCGCGGCCTGAGTGATGTGCAACTCATCGGCTGCCTTGGAAAAACTCTCCAGGCGTGCCGCCGCTTCGAAGGGCAGTAAGCTGGCAAGGGGCGGTAAGGCTTTACCCAGTTCATTCATAATCTATGGTTATGTATTGAGGACCGAAAACTCGTTTGTAGCACGGCTGTGCGGCTAGGCACCATGCGTATCCATTACTTGATGGATAACCGGATGAATTCTGCACGTGCTTCAATACTTATCGGGCTGTTCCTTGCAGTGATTGCAACCCTCGGCTGGGCGCTGAACTTCGTCGCCCCCTACGTTACCGGCGACTACAGCCTTTACGATCTGATGCTCATGCGATTCCTGTTCGTCGGCGTGCTGGGCGCCGGCGGGATACTCCTGTGTCGCGCCCATTTGCACCTGATCACGCCCAGCCAACAGTTACTTGCAGGTGCGCTGGGCGCGTTGGGTTGCCTCGGTTATGGCGTATGCATTGCCGCCGGCGTGCACTTTACGGGGCCGGTGCTCACACCGGCGATGGTCGGGATGGTGCCGGTGTTGCTCGCGTTGCTGGGCAATGCCCGGCACAAGACGGTCGAATGGCGCAGGCTGATCCTTCCCTTGTCGTGTCTGATGGCAGGGCTGGCGTTGTCGAACCTGGGCAACCTTCATCAACCGTCATTGAGTGCCGATTCGTGGCTGGCGGGGCTGCTTTGTTCGCTGGGTGCCGTGGTTTTATGGCTGCTGTTCAGCGTGCTCAATCAACAACAGCTGGTGAAGTTGCCGGCTCAGACGACCGGGCTATGGACAGCGTTGATGCTGGCAGGCGCCGGCATCGCTGCGCTTTGCCTGTGGCCCTTTATGCAGGCCCTGGGGCTGCTGAGGCTGCCAGTCCTCGGCGCTGGGCTTGAACAGGCAGCGCCATTGTATGCCTGGGCGCTAGTCATCGCCGTGATGTCCAGCGTGGTCGGCGCCTGGGCCTGGAACGTCGCGACGCGTCGCTTGCCCATGGTATTAAGTGGCCAGTTGATTGCCCTTGAATCACTGTTCGCCACCTTGCTCGGCCTGGGTTTCGCACGCCGTGGCCCGACACTCATGGAAGCAGCAGGCCTGGCGGCAGTGCTGATCGGCGTGCTCATGGCGGTGCGCATCATCCTGACAGCCAGGCTGGACACCGCCTTGCCCGTGACAATTACAGGTCGGTGATTTCCTTGTGACGCGGCACCAGTGTCTTCATCACGCTCCAGGCCACCAAGTAGGCCAGCGCGCAGATGGCGAACATGATCATATAGCCGGTGTGGATATCGCCAACTGACTTGTAATAGTCGAACACCCATCCGCCGATCTTGGTCATCACCACACCGCCCAGACCGCCGGCCATGCCGCCGATGCCGACCACCGAAGCCACGGTTTTCTGCGGGAACATGTCCGACACGGTGGTGAAGATATTGCACGACCACGCCTGGTGCGCCGAGGCGCCCACACCGATCAGCAATACCGGCACCCAGAAGCTGATGTAGCCCAACGGCTGTGCCAGCAACACCACCAGTGGGAACAGCGCGATCACCAACATGGCTTTCATGCGGCCATCGTAGGGTGCATCGCCACGCGCCATGAAATAGCTGGGGAACCAGCCGCCGCCGATGCTGCCGACCATGGTCATGCTGTACAGCACCGCCAGCGGCATCACGATATCGGCGCCCTTCATGCCATATTGCGCCGACAGGTAGGTGGGCAGCCAGAACAGGAAGAACCACCACACGCCGTCAGTCATGAACTTGCCGAAGGCAAAGGCCCAGGTCTGGCGATAGGTGAGCAGCTTGAACCAGGAAACTTTCTTTTCCACGGCGCCGGCCGGTGCCGGAGTAAAGGGCTGAACCGTCTGGTCGCTGCGGATGTACGCCAGTTCTTCGGGCGACAAGCGCTTTTGCTCCTCCGGCTTTTGGTACAGCGCGATCCACACAGCAACCCACACGAAACCCAAGCCGCCAATCACGATAAACGCGGCTTCCCAGCCCCAGAGGCCTGCAATCAATGGCACGCAGATCGGCGCCAGGATTGCGCCCACGTTGGCACCGGAGTTGAAGATGCCGGTGGCCAGCGAGCGTTCTTTCTTGGGGAAGTACTCGGCAGTGGCCTTGATCGCAATCGGGAAGTTACCCGCTTCGCCAATTGCCAGCACCGCACGCGATAACATGAAGCCGGCAATCGATACCGGAATCACCGCCAGGCCAATCGCAGCGCTGATGGCCGCGATGCCTTCGCCCATCGGCACCGAGAACGCATGCATGATGGCGCCCGTGGACCAAATGCCTATCGCCACCACATAAGCCGCCTTGGTGCCGATCTTGTCGACAAAGCGCCCGGCGAACAGCATGGAAATCGCGTAGACGAATTGGAACACCGCAGCAATGTTGGCGTAGTCGGTGTTGCTCCAGCCAAATTGCGTGGACAGTTGCGGCGCCAGCAAGCTGAGCACCTGACGGTCGAGGTAGTTGACGGTGGTCGCGAAAAACAGCATCGCGCAGATGGTCCAGCGATAATTGCCTACAGCTTGGCCAACGCGGTGAGCGTTGATGGGCTCGTTCAAGTTCATGGCATCACTTTTTATTTTTGTTAGGTAGGACATATGTAACGTCATATGTCGTCGTACAACTTCGACTTTTATATCGGGACGACTGAACGCTGTCAATCTGAAAGATTGCCGTTTATCCAGGCATTTCGCGGGTGTATGAAATATCAGTTAAATGCAGTTGTAGGATGACAAATCCGAAATACCAGGCTTGGCGCCTTGCCCGCCACATCATCAAGCACATCGAAAGGTTGCATGCCGATCTTTTCCAGTACGCGGATGGAGGCCGTATGCTCTGGTCGCACCAATCCGAACACTTCGCGCAGCCCGAGCGTTTCGAATGCCAACGCCAACGCTTCACGCCCTAATTCGGTGGCATAGCCCTGGCCCCAGGCTTGCACCGCAAACCGGTAACCCAGGTTGATGCGTCTTGTGGTCAGGTAGTCCATCGGCGCGATTCCACCAAAACCGATGATGTCATCCGGCGCTTCGACGCGTGCAATCGCCCACCAACCGTAGCCTTGGGTAGCCCACTGTTCGAGCCAATGATCCAGCAGGCGTTGAGCTACCTCCAGGCTGGCCATGGGGCCGGAGGGGTTGAACAGATTGGTCTGCGGATCGCCGTAGATCGCGAACAATCGCTGCACGTCACTGGGTTGTGGTCGGCGGTAGGTCAGGCGTGGGGCGATGTCGGACATGCGGATTACTCACCTGCGAATCTGTAAAGTTCAAGCCATCTGCAAAAAAACGCAGATAGCGGTGAATTATTTCATGTCCGCTTGTATCTGAACTGACAGAGCGGTGCCATTGCAACGATGGCACCTCCCCTGTTCTGCTTTAGAGTGCCCCGCATGAAATTACGTAAGAAAAGCGTCAAGCCCATCGGATTGAAAGACATCACCATCGTCGACGACACCAAGGTGCGCAAGGCAATCACCGCTGCCGCCTTGGGTAACGCCATGGAATGGTTCGACTTTGGTGTCTACGGCTTTGTCGCCTACGTGCTCGGCAAGGTGTTTTTCCCCGACGCCTCGCCCAGCGTACAAATGATCGCTGCATTGGGCACCTTTTCCGTGCCTTTCCTGATCCGTCCGTTGGGCGGCCTGTTCTTCGGCGCACTGGGCGATAAATACGGACGGCAAAAGGTTCTCGCCGCGACCATCGTGATCATGTCCCTGAGCACCTTCGCCATCGGCCTGATCCCCTCCTATGCCTCTATCGGCATCTGGGCGCCGATTTTGCTGTTGCTGTGCAAAATGGCCCAGGGTTTCTCGGTAGGAGGTGAATACACCGGCGCGTCAATCTTCGTCGCCGAGTATGCCCCGGACCGCAAGCGCGGCTTTCTCGGCAGTTGGCTCGACTTCGGCTCCATCGCCGGTTTCGTGCTGGGCGCGGGCGTGGTGGTGCTGATATCCAGCATCTTGGGCGAAGCCGACTTCGAGTCGTGGGGCTGGCGCCTGCCGTTCTTCCTTGCCCTGCCCCTGGGCATCATCGGCCTGTACCTGCGTCATGCGCTGGAAGAAACCCCAGCGTTCCAGCAACACATGGACAAACTCGAACAAGGCGACCGCGAAGGCCTGACCCACGGCCCCAAAGTCTCGTTCAAGGAGGTCGCCACCAAGCATTGGCGCAGCCTGTTGACCTGCATCGGCATCGTGGCGGCGACCAATGTGACGTACTACATGTTGCTCACCTACATGCCGAGCTACCTGTCGCATAACCTGCACTACAAAGAAAACAGCGGCGTGTTGATCATCATCGCGATCATGGTTGGCATGCTGTTCGTGCAGCCGTTCATTGGTTTTGTCAGCGACAAGATCGGCCGCAAACCCTTCATCATCGGCGGCAGTATCGGCCTGTTGTTCCTGTCGATCCCGGCGTTTATGCTGATCATCAGCGGCAAGATCGGCCTGATCTTCGCGGGTTTGCTGATCCTTGCCGTGATCCTGAACTTCTTCATCGGCGTGATGGCTTCGACGTTGCCCGCGATGTTCCCCACCCATTTGCGCTACAGTGCATTGGCCAGTGCGTTCAATGTGTCGGTACTGATCGCCGGTCTCACACCGACCGCCGTGGCCTGGCTGGTGGAAAGCACCAACGACCTGTACATGCCCGCCTACTACTTGATGGTATTTGCCGTGGTCGGCCTGATCACCGGCCTGACCATGAAGGAAACCGCCAACAAGCCGCTGCGCGGTGCAGCACCGGCGGCGTCGGACATGGAAGAAGCCAAGGAGTTGCTGCAGGAACACCACGATAACATCGAGCAGAAGATAGAAGAGATCGATGCCGAGATAGCCGAACTCGAAGCCAAGCGCAAGAATTTGGTCGAGCAGCATCCCCGTATCAATTAAGCCCTGACCCAGCGCGGTGGCGTGATCCACCGCGCTTCTGGAGTGTTCACTAATGGTTCCAAGCGTTACCGCAGCATCGTTACTCAGCGCAGATGAACGCGCCGCCATCGCCGAAATCGAAGCGACCACCAGTATCCTGAACCTCGTCACCCGCCTCACCGGGATGCGCTTCGCCGGTATCGCCAAGTTCACCGACCTGGAATGGGTGGTGTGCTCGGTTCACGATACCGCCGACATGGGGATTCATGTTGACGACGTGCTCGATCTGGAAACGACCCTGTGCAGTGAGTTCTGCATCAATCCACATACTTTGTTCATTCCCCAAATCAGCGCAAATGGCCGCTTTGCCGCGCGTCCAGTGGTCAAGCAGTTTGCCATCGAGAGCTACGCCGGTGCGCCAATCTTCCTACCCGACGGCCGTCTGTTCGGTGCCCTGTGTGCCCTGGATTCACAGGCAATGCTGTTCGACGATCCCAACCTGCCGGAAACCCTGAGCCTGTTTGCACGGCTGATCGGTTGTATCTTCTATGCGAACTTGACGGCCGGTGACGCCTGAACGCTCAGTTTTTTCCCGCCGCAGCCGATAGCAACGAATATCCCTGACTTGCAGCGACGCCCTGCGGGAAACAATGCCGAACACTCTCGCTCCTATCGTCCGCTCGCTCTCTCACCGCACCAGCCTGTCGCTGGCACGCACGTCACTGCACAGGTTCATGGGCCTGCTGGCCGTGGTCTTCGCTGCCGCGGCCTGTTCGCTGATTTACCTGGCCCAGGAATTGGACCGCTCCGAGCAGGTTGAAAGTGCGTTCTATACCCGTAAAGCCGTGCAATCGCTGGAAAAGTCCCTGCGAGTGACGGTCAAGGACTACGCCTTCTGGAGCGACGCCTACACACATTTGCATATGACGGTAGACACCGATTGGGCCTTTGTCCGTGGCAACATCGGCGCGACGCTGTTCGATGATTTCGGCTTTCAAGGCCTGTTCGTGGTCGACGACGCCAACCGCACGGTGTATGCCGTCGTTGACGGCCAGTTGCAGGCAGTCGAACTCACCCAGTGGCTCGGCGGCCCCATCACCGAGATTCTCGAGCAGGCTCGCGCGGGCGCCGCCAATGAGACACCCGCCACGGCCTTTATCAACGTGCGCGGCAGCCCTGCCGTGGTGGCCGCCGCCGCCATCACCCCCGGCACCGACCCCACGGTGCTACCCGACGGTCGCACCGCGTCCGTGCTGATCTTTGTCGACATCCTCGACAGCGCCAAACTGACGGTGCTCGGCGATGAGTTCGGCGTGGACAAATTGCACATCGCCACCCCCGATGAGATCGGCAAGACCTTACTCTTTCCCCTCGGCAACAACGGTGCGGCCGGTAGCCTGCACTGGGAACCCGCCCGCCCGGGTTTGCGCCTGATGGGCGTAGGCCTGCCGCTGCTGAGCCTGGCAGCGTTGCTGGTGTGCGTGATGACCTGGGTCATTTCGCGCCGCGCCACCGCCGCCGCACTCGCCCTGGACGCCAGCCATTCATCGCTGCAAAACAGCCAGAATGCCCTGGCCACCAGCGAAGCCCGCTTTCGCGATGTGGTGGAAGCCAGTTCCGATTGGGTCTGGGAAATCGACGCCCGCTGGCGCTTTACCTACCTGTCGGAACGCTTTGAGGGCGTGACCGGGCTGGTGCGCAATGCCTGGATCGGCGCCACGATGAACGAGTTGCTGGAGACCGAAAGCGGCCTGCTGTCCCAGTGGCTCAGCGCACCTGGGCGGCGCCCGGATATCAGCGTGCAGTGTCGTTACGTCGATGCACTGGGGCTGGAACGTTGCACTCGGCTGTCCGCACGGCAGATGCCGTGTGGCGGGTTTCGTGGCACCGCCACCGATGTGACGGAGGAAGTCGAGGCCCGTCGACGAATCGAGTTCCTGTCCCAGCATGACGCCCTCACCGGACTGCCCAATCGCACGCGCCTGCAGGCGTTTTTGGAGGGCAAGTTCAAGGCCTTGTCCTCCTTGGAGCAGCCGTTGGTCATGCTCAGCCTGGACCTCGACCGGTTCAAGCCGGTCAACGACTTGCTTGGACACGCTGCCGGTGATCGGGTGCTCAACGAAGTGGCTTCCCGACTGGCCGACTGCGTGCGTCATGGCGACCTGGTCGCGCGCATCGGCGGTGATGAGTTTGTACTGATCCTGACCGATGCAGGCACGCAAGACGAAGTCGAAACCCTGTGCAAGCGCTTGATCGAATCCATCGAGCGCACGATCAGAATCGACGAGCAAGAGGTGTTTGTCAGTGCCAGCATTGGTATCGCCATCGCCCCCAACGATGCCCGCGAAGCCACGGAAATGTTGCGCTACGCCGACATTGCCTTGTACGAGGCAAAGGCTGCGGGGCGTAATACCTGGCGTTTCTACTCCGGCGACATGAACACGCGGATTATCGAACGTCGACGCCTGGAAAGCGACCTGCGCTATGGGATCAAACACGGCGAGCTGCGCCTGTATTTCCAACCCCGTTATCGCATCGCCGATGGGCAGATGGTCGGCGCCGAAGCGCTGGTTCGCTGGCAACATCCCGTGCGTGGGCTGATCGCGCCTGACACCTTCATCCCGATCGCCGAAGAATCCGGGCTGATTCTGGCGTTGAGCGACTGGGTCCTCGACACCGCATGCGCATGCGCAGCGCAGTGGCCGGAGCATCTTTTTGTCTCGGTGAACTTGTCGCCCACGGAATTCAAGCGCGGCAACCTGGTGGAGCGCGCACGACAGGCGCTGAACGCTTCTGGTATCGACCCGGCACGCGTGGAACTTGAAATCACCGAAAGCGTCATGCTCGAAGACGCCACCGGGGCGCTTGAGGTCATGCACACGCTCAAGCAGTTGGGCCTGCGCATCGCCATGGATGACTTCGGCACGGGCTACTCATCCCTGAGCTACCTGCGGGCGTTCCCGTTTGATGGTTTAAAGATCGACCGCAGCTTCCTGAGTCGGCTTGAGGAAAGCGAGGACGACAAGGCGATCATTCAGGCGATTGTCGGCCTGGGCCGGGCCCTGTCGCTGACCGTGACCGCCGAGGGCATCGAAACCGCCGAGCACCTGGCCATGCTCCAGGCGGTGGCCTGTGATGAAGGCCAGGGCTACTACTTGAGCCGACCGCTGGACATCGACACCTTCAACCGTCTGCTGGGGTGACCGCCCGGCGCGGTTCAGCCCTTGCTGTGTTCCGGTGAAGAGGGCCCCTTGGTCACGCCGCGTGGCCCGGCAATGGCCCAAATCACCAGCCCGACAAGGGGCAGCACGACGACCAATGCGGTCCACAGAGCCTTTACGCCGGAGGGGTGATCGCTGCGCCACACGCTGTTGAGCACCCACAAGTCCAGGAGCAGGAGAAGCGTGGTCACGCCGATCCAAAAGTAAGTCACTTCCATGATGCACCTCCCAAATGGCCGGAAATGTTCCGGCCCTGTTAATCTGTTCAAAAACCAAAGGCAGATGTTCAACTCATTAATAGACGAGCTGACCAGCGGCGGCTTTTAATTTAATGCAACCACGACTTATATAACTTGAACTTTCCCGCAACGACCACTGATCGACCCGACTCATAATAAAAACAATTAAAGCACTGTCGCGCTTCTCCCATATTAAGCACGCACTGATCGCCTTAGTTAATAAGTAGGTGCGCTCTTACCTGTGATGAGGAATAACCCATGTTTTTACATAATAAGCGTCTGCAATACACCGTGCACGTTGCCCAGCCCAATCCAGGGTTGGCCAACTTGCTGCTGGAACAATTCGGTGGCGCCAACGGCGAGCTGGCCGCTGCCGCGCGCTATTTCACTCAGGCGTTGGCGGAGGAAGATCCGGGCCGCAAGGACTTGCTCATGGACATCGCGACTGAAGAACTGAGCCACCTGGAAATTGTCGGCTCCATCATCGTCATGCTCAACCGAGGCGCCAAAGGCCAACTCGCCGAGGGCGTACAGGAAGAAGGCGAGCTGTACCGTGCCATCAACGGTGCGGGCAACGACTCACACATCACCAGCCTGTTATACGGCGCCGGTGCCCCCCTGGTAAACTCCGCCGGCGTGCCGTGGACCTCTGCCTATGTGGATTCGATCACCGAACCTACTGCGGACTTTCGCTCCAACATCGCCGCCGAAGCGCGCGCCAAGATCCTCTATGAGCGTCTGATCAACGTGACCGATGACCCCGGCGTCAAGGAGGCCCTCGGCTTTTTGATGACACGCGAAATCGCCCACCAGAAGTCGTTTGAAAAAGCTCTGCACTCCATACAACCCAATTTCCCTCAAGGCAAATTGCCCGGTATGCCTGAATTCGCACGCACGTATTTCAGCATGTCCAATGGCGAACCCAACTTGCGAGGTGCCTGGAACAATGACGAAGACTTTGACTATGTAGAAAATCCACACCCTGCCGTGGACGGTGGCGATGGCACGGCCAGCGTGACGCTGGACGCTGCCGACGAAACGGTACTGGAAGCCATGAAACTCAGGACCGCCTCGGATCCTGCTGCCGACCCTATCACCGGAGCCGACCTGGGATCGGGTTTAGAACAATTCAAAAAAACCCTGTAAGTAAGATGGAAGCGTGCAAACGCTTCCGTTTCAAGGAGGAGCAGTGTTATGTCTATCGATAAAACACATCTGTTTCATTCACGCATTAAACTTCGTACTTTAATAGGCGTGGCGATTTTCGTGGCGGGCTGCTGTGTTATCGCCATAAACTCGCTTAATCCACTTATCCCGCGCTAAATGCGGCTGCGCTACCTGAAAAAGTGACTCGGCGTCTTACCGAACTGTTTCTTGAACATGCTGGTAAAGGCACTCGGGCTTTCATAGCCCAGTTCCAGGGCGATATCGATTACCTTCTCACCCACCGCAATACGCTCCAGCGCCAACAGCAAGCGTGCCTGCTGGCGCCATTGGCCAAAGGTCATACCGGTTTCCTTGCGGAACAGGCGCTGGATGGTCTTCTGGTCCAGGCTCAGGCGCTCGCTCCAGTGCGCCACAGTGGAGGCGTCGCCCGGTTCGTCCTGCAACGCGAGGCAAATGCGTTGCAGGCGCGGGTCGGCGGGCTGCGGCAAGGACAACGGTAATGCCGGCAGGATGGCCAGTTCGTCGAGGATCAGGTGCATGATCCGCGCGTCCCGCGAGTCCTCGGCATACGGCGGCTTCAAGCTCACCGACGCTTTGATCAACTCGCTCAGCAGCGGCGAAATGCTCACGGTCTTCGGCTCCTCCGGCATGTTCGGGAAGCGATCCGGGCGCACAAACACGCTGCGCATTTTCAGGGTGCCTACGCACCGCAGCGAATGCACTTGCCCGGCGGGCATCCAGATGCCGCGATTGGGCGGCACCGTCCACTGGTTCAACGCCGAGTACACCACCATCACGCCTTCGATGGCGTAGAGCAGTTGATGCTTCTCATGGCTGTGGTCGGGGATCACCCAGTTTTCCGGGTAATCCGTGGCGGAACTGATGACCGCCCAGGCGCCTTCGTTGATTTCCTGGAGAAATTCATTCAGTGGCTTGATCATTTCGCCCTTTTTGCGATAGTTGTCGCCCGAATTACGCGAGACAGGCATTGCCGCCGAATCTAGCATGAACACCGAATCATTTTGTAATGGATGGCGACCTTAAGAAGTTGCCGCCTCTGATTAGCTGCCTTGTATGGAATGCCTGCATGTCGACCCTTACCGCGTCACCCGCCGCTGCAACCACGACACCCCAAGCCAGCCCGTTGGTCATGCGCATCCTGGGCGCCTGCGCCTTGGCGCATTTGATCAACGACCTGATCCAGGCCGTGCTGCCGTCGATCTACCCGATGCTCAAGGCCAACTACGGTCTGTCTTTCACCCAGGTGGGTCTGATCACGCTGACCTTCCAGCTGACCGCGTCCCTGCTGCAGCCATGGATCGGCTACCACACCGACCGCCACCCCAAGCCGTGGCTGCTTCCGGCGGGCATGGTCTGCACTCTGATCGGCATCCTGATGCTGGCGTTTGTCGGCAGCTTCCCGGCGATCCTGCTCGCGGCGGGCCTGGTGGGCGTCGGCTCGTCGACCTTCCACCCAGAAACTTCCCGCGTCGCGCGCCTGGCTTCCGGCGGTCGCTACGGTCTGGCGCAGTCGACGTTCCAGGTCGGCGGCAACACCGGCAGCGCCTTGGGCCCGTTGCTCGCGGCGGCGATCATCATTCCTTACGGCCAGGGCCATATCGCCTGGTTCGGGCTGTTTGCGGTATTCGCCATCCTGGTGCTCTACGGTTTGAGCCGTTGGTATCGCCATCACCTCAACCTGTTCAAGCTCAAGCAAGGCGGCCAAGCCACCCATGGCCTGTCCAAAGGCCGCGTGACCTTTGCCCTGGTGGTGCTGGCGGTGCTGGTGTTCTCCAAGTACTGGTACATGACCAGCCTGACCAGCTACTTCACCTTCTACCTGATCGAAAAATTCCAACTGTCGGTCGCAAGCTCCCAGATGTACTTGTTCCTGTTCCTCGGCGCCGTGGCCGTCGGTACCTTCGCGGGCGGCCCGATCGGCGACAAGATCGGACGCAAGAAGGTCATCTGGTTCTCCATCCTGGGGGCCGCGCCATTCACCCTGGCCCTGCCCTACGTCGACCTGTTCTGGACGGCGCTGTTGAGCGTGGTGATCGGGTTCATCATCGCCTCGGCCTTCTCGGCCATTGTGGTGTATGCCCAGGAACTGTTGCCCGGTAACGTCGGCATGATCGCCGGGATCTTCTTTGGCCTGATGTTCGGGTTCAGTGGGATAGGCGCGGCGTTGCTCGGTTTGCTCGCCGATACCCACGGTATCGAGTACGTCTACAAACTGTGCTCGTTCCTGCCGCTGGTGGGCATCCTGACGATATTGCTGCCCTCGACCAAGGGCGCCTGACTCCCCCTGTCAGCCGGACTGACGCAGGCAAGGAGGCCTGCGCGGTGCCAATCCGTGCTTAAATCCTTGTTTGGCAGCTTTGCGAACGTTCTGCTCGCCGCCACCCAAGGACCTCCCACATGCGCCTGCCAGACTTTATTCTCACGAACCTCGAGCCGATCCTTCAGGCCTGGGAAGACTTTGCCCGGACCATCCAGACGCCAGGCGCTGACCTCGACCGTGCGGGCCTTCGTGATCATGCCGAGCAGATGCTTCGCGCTATCGTGCTCGACCTGCGTACCACCCAGACGGTGCAGGAACGCATTGAAAAGGCTCAAGGGCTGGCACCGCAGAATGACAACGAAACCCCGGCTGAAACCCATGCGGTGACACGCTTGATGGCGGGGTTCTCCATCGACCAGATGGTGTCCGAATACCGCGCGTTGCGCACCAGCGTGCTCAGCCAGTGGCTCGATCAGATCAAACACGGTACGTCGCTGGAAGTCGATGACATGAACCGCTTTCATGAGGCTATCGACCAGGCACTCGCAGAATCTATCGCCAGTTATTCGCGCGCCGTAGAAGCGTCGCGCAATGTGTTCCTGGGCATCCTCGGTCACGACCTGCGCACGCCGCTGGGCGCGATTCTGCTGGGCGCCGATATGCTCAGGCGCTCGCCCACCGTGGACGAGCGCGGCAGCCGTGTCGCCACGCAGATCTACACCAGTGTCCAACGCGCCAGCCAGATCGTCGGCGATCTGCTGGATTTGACACGTTGTCAGATGGGGCCAGGCATTCCGGTCAAACGCACGGAGGTCGACCTTGCACCGATCTGCGAACGTATCGTCGACGAGATCCGCGCGTTTCATCCCGATTCAAACATCTTGTTCGAAGCGAACGCCCAAGCCATTGGTTCCTTCGATGGCCCACGCATGGAACAGGTGTTTTCCAACATCATCAGCAATGCCGTGCAACACGGCGATGCGCATACACCAATCAAAGTCGAATTGGCCGCGTCGGCAGACACCGTGGTATTCACTGTGCACAACCAAGGCAATCCCATCCCGGGCGATGTCTTGCCGTTTATCTTCAATCCCATGGGGCGCTTTTCCCAGCGGTCGGTGATTGAACACGGCCCCACGGAAGGCCTTGGGCTGGGCTTGTTCATCGCGTCTGAAATTGTGACGTCCCACCAGGGTGTGCTTGAAGTCGAGTCAGATCTGGCTATGGGTACGGTGTTTCGCGCGACCGTGCCCCTGCGGTAACTCGACAGCGTTGATAGCCGTTCGCCAGTAACGCCTCCGAAAAGGCCGCACGAAGGCTTACAATCGCGGTTTTCAACGCAACCCTGGCAGACCCGGCAGCACATGACGCTCGACCCTCCTACGATTTTGGCGCTCACCGTTGCCCTGGCAGCCGCCGCCGCCCTGTACCTGGCCGTTGAATGGCGCAGCGTGCGCGAACTTTCGCTGCTGTGCTGGAGCGCCGGTTTCGCCACGATCAGCATCGGTTCAACCCTCGCCCTGCTGCGCATCAATGGCTACCTGACGATCGGCATCTGGTTCGCCAACGGCCTGCTGGTGACCGCGCACTTCCTGTTTTTGCTCGGCGTGGCGCAGTTCACCCAAACGCGCTTGTCGTTATTGTGGCTGCTGATGCTGTTGGTCTGGCTGGGCATGCTGATGCTGTTGGTCTGGCTGGGCATGCTGATGCTGCCAGTCGACCCTTCATGGTCCAAAGCGATGCTGGCGGTGCAGTCGCTACTGGTGGCGTTGCCGACGCTGCGCGCCAGCTTCTTGCTGCGGCCCCATGGCAAATCGCTGAGCATCGGCGCGGTGCACCGCGCTGTATGAAACAAAGCGCGGCGGGCGCGACAGCATCCGGTTGGTGGATAGAACGGGAAGCACGCCCTATTGTTAAGTGGGAACCACCAGACATGCAAAAGCTCACTCATCCCGGCCTCCGTTCACCACCAGATAAAGCAACGGCCCCACGGACACAAACACCGCCGTCAGCACAAAATATGGCAGCAGTGAAACCACCGAGCGCCCGCGCCGCCGCGCATCCCGGTACATCCATGCGCACGCCAGCACCGCCATCAGGTACAGGTCGATCACCACCTGCGCGGTGTCCGGCCGCGACATCAATTCTCGGCCAAAGGCCAACAGCGACTGCTCGGCCGTCAGCATCGTCGCCAGGGTGTAGAGCGAAAATCCCAGCAAACCGGCCAGGGTGATATGGCGACTATTCATGATCTCTTCCTTGGCGTGATAGAGGCCCACCTTAGTGATAAGGTTTGGCCCCTCGCAATGACCTCGGAGGTCATGATTCCGCCATGGACAAACCTGCTACCGTCGGCGAACAACTGCGCCAATTGCGTCGGCGCGCCAAGTTGAGCCAACTCGACCTGGCCCTGATCACCGGCATTTCCCAGCGCCACCTCAGTTGCATCGAAACCGGACGGGCCAAGCCGAGCCCCGGCACGTTGCACAACCTGTTGACCACGCTGGAGGCACCGTTGGAGCAGTGCAACCGCGTATTCCTCGCTGCCGGATACGCCCCACGCTATGCCGCCACCCCACTCGCCTCACCCGCAATGGCGGCGATCCGCGAAGCCGTCGGCCATGTGCTGCACGCCAACAATCCGGCCCCTGCCATTTTGTTGGGCAGCCAGTGGGAAGTGCTGGCGGCAAATGCCAGTGCTGGCGTGCTGTTTGAGCTGGTGGGCATTCCGCCGGACGCGGCCAAGGGCTTGAACTTGCTGACCACGCTGCTGCAACCGGGGGGGCTGGGCGATCATCTGATCAATGCTGACGAGATCCGAACCCTGGCCTGGCAGCGCGCCAGCCGTGAAGCGCTGGGCAATCCCGAACTGGCTGCATTACTGGCGAGTTTGCCGACACCGACCAACACCGAACTGCCCGCGCACCTGCCCCCACTGGTGCTGACGCGCGTGCGCTCACGACAGGGCGAGCTGAGCTTTCTGTCGACCTTCACCACCTTCGGCATGCCCCAGGACATCACCCTCACCTCCCTGCGGATCGAACATCTGATTCCTGCGGACGAGACCACCTGGCAGGTGATGCGCGGCGCCTATGCGGATTATGCCGCGCTGGTTTTGTGAAATATCTGTACGTAGACTGCCGCCATACCCCCACGTGAAGGCGGCGAAAAAAACGTGATGCAAGTTACTGAAGTCTCCATTGCCCAATTGCGCGCTGCGCTTGAATCCGGCCAGACCACGGCCGTTGAACTGGTCAAGGCCTACTTGGCGCGGATCGATGCCTATGACGGTCCGCACACCGCCACCGCCTTGAACTCGGTGGTGGTGCGCAACCCCGACGCCTTGAAAGAAGCCGAGGCGTCCGATGCGCGCCGGGCCAAAGGCGAAACGTTGGGGCCATTGGATGGCATTCCTTACACCGCCAAAGACAGCTACCTGGTCAAGGGCCTGACTGCCGCCTCCGGTAGCCCGGCATTTGCCCATTTGGTCGCCCAGCGTGATGCATTCACCATTGAGCGCCTGCGCGGCGGCGGCGCCATCTGCCTGGGTAAGACCAATATGCCGCCGATGGCCAATGGCGGCATGCAGCGTGGCGTGTATGGCCGGGCGGAAAGCCCGTATAACGCCGGCTACCTGACGGCGCCGTTTGCCTCCGGCTCGTCCAACGGCGCCGGCACCGCGACGGCGGCAAGCTTTGCCGCCTTTGGCCTGGCTGAAGAAACCTGGTCCAGCGGACGTGGCCCGGCGTCCAACAATGGCCTGTGCGCCTACACGCCGTCGCGTGGCGTGATCTCGGTACGCGGCAACTGGCCGCTCACGCCAACCATGGACGTGGTGGTGCCTTACGCCCGCACCATGGCTGATCTGCTGGAAGTCCTCGATGTGGTGGTGGCCGAAGACCCGGACACCCGTGGCGACCTGTGGCGCCTGCAACCCTGGGTGCCGATCCCGAGCGTCGCCTCGGTGCGCCCGGCGTCCTACGCTGATCTGGCCGTGACTGCCGAATCCCTCGCGGGCAAACGCTTTGGCGTGCCGCGCATGTATATCAATGCCGACCCCGACGCCGGCACCAGTGAGAAACCTGGCATCGGTGGTCCGACCGGGCAGAAGATCAACACCCGCGCCAGTGTGATCGACCTGTGGAACGACGCACGCCAGGCGCTGGTGGCGGCCGGCGCCGAAGTCATCGACGTGGACTTCCCGCTGGTGTCCAACTGCGAAGGCGACCGCCCTGGCGCGCCCACCGTGTTTACCCGCGGGCTGGTGTCCAGAGAATTCCTCCACGACGAACTGTGGGAGCTGTCGGCCTGGGCCTTCGATGATTTCCTGCGCGCCAACAACGACCCCACCCTCAACCGCCTGGCGGATGTGGACGGGCCGAAGATCTTCCCCCACGACCCCGGCACCCTGCCCAACCGTGAGGATGATCTGGCGGCGGGCATGGACGAATACGTGCGCATGGCCGAACGCGGCATCACCCCGTGGAACGAAATCAGCACCGTCCCCGACGGCCTGCGCGGTCTGGAGCAGACCCGGCGGATCGACTTGGAAGACTGGATGGATAAGCTCGGCCTCGATGCGGTGTTGTTCCCGACCGTAGCCGACGTCGGCCCGGCGGATGCTGACGTAAACGAAACCTCTGCCGATATTGCCTGGAGCAACGGCGTCTGGGTGGCCAACGGCAACCTCGCTATCCGCCATCTGGGCGTGCCGACCGTCACCGTGCCAATGGGCGTGATGGCAGATATCGGCATGCCGGTGGGCCTGACCTTTGCCGGGCGGGCGTATGACGATTCGGCGTTGCTGCGGTTTGCGTCGGCGTATGAGGCGACCGGCAACAAACGCCTGGTTCCGCCGCGCACCCCGCCGTTGGCAGCAGGCTAAACGCAGGGATTGCGTGGGAGCCGGGCTTGCCCGCATGCAGGCGCCTCGGTCTCTCAGAGATACCGAGGTGAGGCTATCGCAGGCAAGCCAGCTCCCCCATTTTCAGCCGCATTTCACACGCGTAGGTCAGCATAAAATCCTCGCGCCTTAACAAGGTGTTGAGATGTCGTACAAATAAAAAACTGTCTTACGACGCCTTGAAACTTAATATTTTGAGGAGGTTTCGAAATTTCACTTTCCTTCCTCATCCGAAATATTGCATGGTTGTACGACGACTCAAGCTGTCGTGCCAACCCCCAACAACAATAAGGAAACACCATGCAAAACGTCAAAGTGCTGATCGGTTTTCTGTGCCTGTTCAGCGGTTATGTCGCGGCCGCGCCTGCCCCTGCCGAAAAGGAGGTGGCCCAAGCGGTCGACCAACTGACCCAAGCCATGCTGCACCTGGACCTCAAGCAGCTTCACGCGTTGACGGCCGACAAGCTCACCTACGGCCACTCCAGCGGTAAGGTGCAGAACAAAGACCAATTCATCGCTGACCTGGAAACCCACACCAGCGCCTTCAAAACCCTGGAAATGCAAAACCAGACCATCACCCTGCAAGGTGATACCGCGCTGGTACGCAACCATTTCCACGCCCTGGCCGTGAACAGCGGTGTTGAAGTGCCTACCGACATCGACAACTTCCAGGTCTGGCAGAAACAGAAAGGCAAATGGCTGCTGATCGGACGTCAGGCCTACAAGTACTGATGCCCAGCGGTGAGCCGTTGAAACCGGCTCACCACGCCACTACCTTGCGCACCTTGAACAACGCTTCGCGCAGTGCCGACATCGGCACCGACCCCAAGGCCAAACGCAACGCATGCGGGACATGCCCCGATACAGCAAACGGCTCGGCAGTGGACACGGAGATGTTGTCACGCTGCAAAATCATGGCGACCTGATCCGCCCGGGCGTCTTCCGCCAATGGCAGCCACAAGAAATACGACGAGGGATGGCTGATGGTGGTCAGCCCTTTGAACACCTGGGCGGCAAGGGCCTGGCGGGCCTGCGCATCCTCGCGCTTTTGCGCCTCAAGCTGCGTCACGGTGCCATCCTCCAGCCATGCCACCGCAATCGCGCTCATCACGCCGGGCACATTCCAGGTGGTAGCCATGATGGTGCGCTCCAGGGTTTTTACCCATTCAACCGGTGCCGCGATAAACCCTACGCGCAGACCCGTCGCGACGCTTTTCGACAGCCCGCCCACGTACACCGTGCGTTCCGGCCCCAGCGTCGCCACCGGTGGCGGTGCGTCTTCAGCCAGAAACGCGTAGGCCGCGTCTTCGATGATCATCAGATTGTGCTGACGGGCGATAGACACCAATTGCTCGCGCTGCGCCAGCTCCATCACCCAACCGAGGGGATTGTGCAGAGTCGGCATGCTGTACACGGCACGTACCGGGCGCTTGCGACACAGGTTCTGCAAGGCCTCCAAGTCCGGGCCGGTCGGCGTCACCGGAATCGCGAGCATTTCCAGGTGCAGGGTCTCGGCCAGCACCTTGAACCCCGAATAGGTCAACGCATCCACCGCGATCACATCCCCAGGTTTGAGCAATGCCATCATTATCACCGCCAGCCCATGCTGGGCGCCGCTGACCAGCAGCACCTGCTCAGCGTCCACACTGAGCCCTCGACTGAGCAAATGCCGCGCAAAGGCTGCGCGCTCATGCAGGCGCCCGGCGTGGGGCTGGTAACGTAACAGGGCTTCGAGGTCGCCGGACAACGCCAGCTGGCGCAACGCCATGCGCAACAGGTCCGCCTGGCCCGGCAACGAGGGGTAGTTGAAGTTGAGATCGAGCGCGCCCGCCGCCACCGTCATCTGCCCACTGCCCTGCCCCGGCGGCAAAGAGATCTCGCGCACGAAGGTGCCACGCCCGGCTTCGCCGCTGACCAAGCCCATGGCTTCAAGCTCGGTGTACACGCGGCTGGCAGTGGCCAGCGCCAGGCTATGGTTGGCAGCCAGTTGTCGATGCGTCGGCAGCCGTGTGCCCGGCGGCATATCCCCGCTGCGGATGGCTTCGGCAAAGGTATCGACCAGGGACTTGTAGCGGGCGCGCGGCATGGGGATGTATCCATGACAATTTTTTGATTGTCTTAATCCTCGCCCCTAGGATGGCTTGAACGCAACCCCTCTGGCTTCGGGCACTCCTCATGGAACGCACATCCCCTCTCAACACACTGGGCACCAGCACCCAAGGCTGGATCAACGGCTTTATCGGCGTGGTGATTTTCAGTGGTTCATTGCCCGCCACACGATTGGCCGTGATGGAATTCGACCCAGTGTTTCTCACCATGGTCCGTGCCGCGATCGCCGCCGTCCTCGGCGTGTCTTTGCTGTGGCTATTCAAGGAAAAACGCCCCGCGCGCAACCAATGGGTGCCGCTGGCGATTGTCGCCCTTGGCGTGGTGATTGGCTTCCCCTTGCTCACCGCTCTGGCGCTGCAATACGTGACCTCGGCCCACTCCATCGTGTTCATCGGCCTGCTGCCCCTGGCTACCGCCGTGTTTGGCGTGTTGCGCGGCGGTGAGCGCCCACGTCCGGTGTTCTGGATATTTTCGATCCTGGGCAGTGTGTTGGTGATGGGTCATGCCGTCGCCCAAGGCTTGAGCGCCGCACCCGCCGGCGATCTGCTGATGCTGCTGGCGGTGCTGGTGTGCGGCCTGGGTTACGCCGAAGGCGCCAAGCTGTCGCGCAGCCTGGGCGGTTGGCAGGTGATCTGCTGGGCGCTGGTGGTGTCGATGCCGGTGGTGGTGCCGTTGAGCCTGATGCTTGCGCCGTCGAGTTTCAGCGGCATCAGCCTGCCCGTCTGGTTGAGCCTGGGTTACGTGTCGCTGTTCAGCATGCTGATCGGCTTTGTGTTCTGGTACCGCGGCCTGGCCCAGGGTGGTATCGCCGCCGTCGGTCAGTTGCAGTTGCTGCAACCGTTCTTTGGCCTGGCGCTGGCGGCGGGCCTGCTGCACGAGCAGGTCAGCCTGGGCATGGTACTGGTGACGGTCGCGGTGATCGGCTGCGTGGCCGGCGCGAAGAAATTCGCCCGTTAACGCTGGGGCGCGACCATCTTGAACTTGATGTTGATGTCGTTGGACACCACGCTGTTGCCGGCCCATTCGCCCTCGCCGATCTTGAAGTCGCCGCGCTTGAGGACGAACTCGCCGTCGAACACACCAATGCCGCTTTGCTCCTTGAGCACCACGTCGACGTCTACCGGGCGCGTGGTGCCCTTGATGGTCAGGTTGCCGCTGATCGTGTAGCGGTTGTCCCCCAAGGCTTTGACGCCGGTGGATTCGTACACGCCCACCGGAAACGTGGCGGTATCAAACCAGGACGCGCGTTGCAGCTCGTCGTTCGCGTCCGGGCTGCCCGCATCGATGCTGGCGAGCTGGATCTTGAGCAAGGCATGCCCGGCTTCCGGCTGTTGCGTATCGAAGGTCAAGGTACCTTCAAACTCGCTGAACGTGCCGTACACCCGCTGCCCCAATTGCTTGTAGGTGAAGCTGATCTGGCTGGCGGTGCGGTTGACGTCCTTGTACTCCACCGCCTGGGCGCTGGAACCATAAGCAAGCATCAGGGCCAGTACCGTGACCGGGGACATAAGACGTTTCATGCAACGCTCCGCTGAGGAAAGGACACAAGGTACTGACCTAACACGCCACACCATGGATTTATTCCCTTCAGGCGTTTGTCCTGCTAAACAGAGTAGTCGCCCCAACCATAATAAGGACGCTGCATGCACGCCCCTTCACTCCAGGACATCACCGCGCCGGAAGGCATCTGCTACGGCTGCGGCGCCAGCAACCCCCATGGCCTGCACATCAAGAGCCGTTGGGACGCAGACGGCATCCACCTGGTCGCCGAACACCTACCCGACGCCCAATACAGTGGCTGGCCCGACCTGGTTTACGGCGGCCTGATCGCCATGCTGGTGGACTGCCACTCCAACTGGACCGCCATGGCCTACCACTACCACGCCGAAGGGCGCGAACCCAGCAGCCTGCCGCGCATCGACTGCGTCACTGGTAACCTGGGGATCAAATTCATCAAGCCGACGCCCATGGGCATCACCCTCACCCTGCGTGCGCGTGTCGACGGCGAGGTGGGTCGCAAAACCCGCGTAATCTGCGAGGTGTACGCCGGGGACGTGCTGACCGCCATCGGCGATTCCATTTTCGTGCGCGTCGACACCGGCCTATTGGCCGCCGCCGCCCATGGTCGCGAGGACTGATCCTGAGCTACATTGACCGCCACCGCTAATCGAGGATGCACCGATGACTCGTCTCACCGCGAAAGACTTTGCCCCCGAACTGCTGGAACTCTATGACGGCTACGCCCACGGCAAGATCAACCGCCGCGAATTTCTCGACCGCGCCGCACTCTTCACCTTCGGCGGCCTGACCGCCTCGGCGCTGCTCGCGGCCCTGAGCCCCAACTACGCCCTGGCCGAACAGGTGAAATTCACCGACCCGGACATCCTCGCCGACTACATCACCTATCCGTCACCCAAAGGCAACGGCACCGTGCGCGGCTACCTGGTGCGCCCGGCCAAGGCCACGGGCAAGCTGCCGGCGGTGGTGGTGGTCCACGAAAACCGCGGCCTCAACCCCTACATCGAAGACGTCGCCCGCCGCCTGGCCAAAGCCGGCTTCATCGCCCTGGCCCCGGATGGCCTGACCTCGGTGGGCGGTTACCCCGGCAACGATGAAAAAGGCGTGGCCCTGCAACAGACCGTCGACCCGACCAAGCTGATGAACGACTTCTTCGCCGCCATCGAATGGCTGATGCACCACGACAGCAGCACCGGCAAGGTCGGGATTACCGGCTTCTGTTATGGCGGCGGCGTGACCAATGCGGCGGCGGTGGCTTATCCGGAACTGGGCGCGGCTGTGTCGTTTTACGGGCGCCAGCCGGAGGCCAAGGACGTGCCACGGATCAAGGCGCCGATCATGCTGCATTTCGGTGAGCTGGACACGCGGATCAACGAGGGTTGGCCGGCGTATGAGCAGGCGCTCAAGGCCGCCGGCACCCGGTATGAGGCGTATATCTACAAGGGCGCCAATCACGGTTTTCATAACGATTCGACGCCACGCTATGACGAGGCGGCGGCGAATCTGGCGTGGGAACGCACTCTAGGCTGGTTCAACAAATACCTGGCCTGACGGAGGTCTGAATGTAGGGGGCTTGCTATGGTGAGCGGGCTTGCCGCCGGGCTGCGCAGCTGCAGCATGAGATCTACAGTGAACCCATAGGGGGCCAAGTCCCCGCACACTCGTCAACCATTTGTCCGGTCCATACACCCAGATTAGAAATGTCGCCAACTTTCGGTTCATAGTTCCAGTACCTAGCTCCGACAATGTGCGTATGGACGAGTTGCCAGCATTCCTGCGCACGTTGCGTCAGTACGGCGGGCGTTCGGCCACCCGGTCGGGTTTATACCTGTTGCTGTTGACCGGTGTGCGAACAGGCGAACTGCACTCGGCAGTACCGGAGCAATTTGACATGGAACGCGGGCTTTGGATCATTCCGCCAGTGCAGGTCAAGCAACTTCAGGTTCACCTGCGCAAGGAGAAAAGATCATCCCGCCGTACATAGTGCTCCTGTCCCGACAGGCGGTGGTGATTGTCCGCCAGGTCAACAGGAGCTCGGATGCCAAAAAAGTCGTATTTGGTATTTGGCTGCCATCCGTCGCCATTACGATGGCTCCAGTCCCATCCAAAACCAGACGACTCTCTCCCCATCCACGGTCGGCATCGGAACGCCATGCTCGATGACTTGCTTACTCCCCGGCTTATATTCACACACCCAGGCACCCGGATATGGACAGGGTTGCCCGCTGTTCGCACGCATGCCGCTAACGGTCCAGTGCCAGCGCACGACCCGGCCTTCGTGGGCGGGTAGCGGTTCGTTCAACTGAACATCGTGTGCGATGAAGCGGTCGCTTTCAACTTCCCAGCGTCCTGCGCGAGGAGCCGGATCATGGGTATTGGCATAGCGGGCAGGCTCTGGTGGTGTCTGATCAAGGTCACGCTGCCATGTCACCAAATCGTCTGTGGGCGCCGCATTGAGGCCTGGCATGATCTCGCCCTGTTTGAAGGCTCGCCGGGTTTCCGCCTGCCCTGGAACCAGCCACCATCCGGCTTGAATGCAAGCTGTGCCCGCTACCATACGAAGAGGTATTGGCGTAGAGGCTTGGACGGAAGGTATGGGCGATGGAGCAATGAAGCGCATTGTTGGCGTAGGCCAATCGCTGTCAGCGTCAAAGCGGGCCATCCAGCGACGGCTGTCAGCGTCAGTGAAACGCTCGTTGGGATCGCCGTCCCATTGGCCGAAGCCCAGCAATCCCAACTCATCGCAGCGGATAGGCTTGAGCATTTTGTTCAAGAGCATGGGCAGTTCGGGTACACCCTGTTCCACCGGATACAATTCTGGTTGTTCGCCCAGTTCGATCCATTGGCCGCTCTGTAATTCGGTGATGCTGATGCGTGGGTGAGACAGCGCCGTACGTACTTGCTCGCGGGTCAGGTCAAGTTTCTCGCGCCAGTGGTCGGCGAGCAGGAAGGCCCAAGTGGGGGGGCGGATGCCGTCGAGCAGTTCGCCGCGCATGCTAAATGCGTAGTCGATATCCAGACCGTAGAAGTTGGGGGCTAGTGCTCGCTCCCAAGTGGTGACGGCTGATCGCGTACCAAATTCGAGTGGGTTGGCCATGGCGAAGCCACTGTAGACCTGATGCGCCTTGAGCAGGTCAATGGTCTTGAGCACAAAGCGGCGCCACGCTTCGCGGTTGTCCCGCCACCATTGCCAGCGGTAATAGAACGTGATTGAGGAGTACGCGGTGTCTCTTCCTTCGTGTCTTTTGAACCATGTGCGCCAGAAATATCCTGCTGTCGTCGGTGACGAAGCATGATTTTTTTCGTCGGTAAAATTAAAAACAAAGGATTCGTCGTCGAGACTTTTCCTGGCCTGTTCACGTAGGTCCGGCAGGCGTGCCGAGCCGTATGGGTGTGGGCGTTCCGAGACTGGGTGGGTGCCAACGGTGTAAGGCTTGCCAAGAAGTTGTTCGAAGGCTTCGTGGATATCCACCATCAGCAGAGCTGCCTCTTTGTGGTTGTCCGGGCCAGGGGGGAAATAGAAATTGATGAACGGGCTGACGCTGTGTCGGGCATCGTCTGTCCCCCAATCAGTGTTTGGCCACTCCTTGAGCTCTGCAATGAATTCATCACGCTCATCTTCATCAAACAAATTATGGGTTGTACTCACGTTCACCTCCTGTTTTTTGTGCCTTTGGATGTAGGGGTCTGTTTGTTATCCGTTTCAAAGCCAGTGCAATCCTCCGGCACCCGTAGTAAGGCCACTTTCTCCCGCCCAATCTTTTTTCGATTGGCTCCAGTTCTCGGCTGCATAAGCTCCGCGTATTGGTCTATTTGTGTTTGTTTTACCCAATCCCTTGGAAACTTGATCTCGACCGCCGCAAATACATTTTCGATCTCAAACGGTTCCTGGCGGTATTCCACGACCACCAGATCCGGTGCCAGAGAACGCGGGCGGGGCCAGAATGGCTGTATCGCGCTGCCAAACCGTTTGGGGCGAGTTGCTGGATCGCCAAGCAACGCTTTTTGGCTGCTTTGGTTGTAGTTTGGCTCGGCCTTGAGTGGACTTCGCCATTCCAGCGCCTCGTCCACGGACTCAAAGAACAGCGAGGCCGTGAACTGCTTGAGTGCAACCTCAATCGTGGTTTCCACTCTGTCGCCAGCGATCTTCTTACGAATGCGGCGTGGCACCTTGATCGGCATCTGTAGGGCAACTGTGCACACTTGGCTAATGGCTGGGCGAAAAGGCACTTTACGTTCGATGTATTCCTTGAAATTCAAGTTCTCCTTGCCTCTGCGAGAAGCCGTGCTATTGCCGCCCCGGTCCACTGCGGCAAATGTGGAGCTTTTAATATCGATTTCACGCGTCATTGCTTCGATAGTGTCTTGAAGCATGTTTTTGATCTGCTTTCTTCGCTCGTTAATCTCTACTGCGAGTTGGGCCAGCTCGGTGGCAGTCTTGGCGTTTTCATAAGCCTGGTTCGCTCGATAAGCTCGATAGGCTCTGTCGATAACGTGAGCGAGAGTTCGGGCAATGGGGACTACTGGCATCAGTCGAGGTCTCCACTGTATTGAGCAAGAAAGTCATCAGGAAAAATGGCCTCGGCCTCTACGGGTGGGGCTTCATCATCGAAAGCCATCAGATAGGGCTGCCAGGTTTCGGTGATTCGTTGATCGTCGCGCATGATTGCCTTATGGGCCTGCACGGATTTGGATGACTCGGTAACAGTCCAGTCAGTTCCCCCTTGGGGGCAGGTCAGGCCTTCGGTGAGTAGGGTGGCGCCATCGGTGATGCGATATCGATAGCCCGCGAAAGCACGTTGATCGTTCTTCAGCAACGTGTAACGTCCCAGGAATGCTCCAAGCGGTGCGGGAGGCGATTGTGGACTGCCAAGCGGATTGCCCGTACCGATTGCATCCGTGGTGACGGGGCCTTTGATCTTGATGGTCAGCCCATCAAGGGTAATGCCATCGCTATCAATCGTGATGCTGCCACCGGGGGCTCTCAGAACAATGCGTTCGCCCGATGTGACATCGAACACTGTCGTTTTTTGCTCAATGCGTTGCCCAGCGGACAGGCAGTAGTGGTTCCGGACTGATTGCTCAGCACTGCCGCCGATCTGGATGTTATGGTCAGCGGCAATTTTATCATGCCGGTTGTTGGCAATTTCCTCGACTCGGTCCCCGCCGACGCTGGTGTGATGATTGCGCCCCAGCATTTGAATTCGATCACGGCCCACCTCCAGATGCTGGTCCTGAACAATAGCTATGCGCTCATCGTTACCTACTCGCTCGCTGCGGTTACGACCAATTTCAACCTGCTCGTCGTGTTCGACCTTCTCGCTTCGGTCGTTACCCACGTAGGTGGTGTTGTTGTGCTTGATGTGGACGTTCTTGTCTTTTTCGGCATGGATATAAACTTCTTCCTTCCCCAGCTCATCCTCAAAGCGCAGCTCATTGAAACCTTCGCCTTTATGGGTTCGGCTCTTGATGGTCATTCGAGTCTTGTGTTTGGGCAGCGCGTAAGGCGGCAGGTTGGTCTGCCTGTACGCGGTTCCAGTGGCGATCGGCTGATCAGGATCTCCATCCAGGTGGCTGATCACTAACTCCTGACCCACACGTGGGATGGCCATCGAGCCCCAAGTCGCCCCGGCCCAGCCTTGGGTCACTCGAATCCAGCACGAGCTGTGGTCGTTGTTTTTGTCCGAGCGATCCCACGGAAACTGCACCTTGACCCGGCCCCATTCATCGCAATAGATCTCCTCACCCGGTGGGCCGACTACCGTGGCGATCTGTGGGCCGTCGATGCAGGGTTTGTCGCATAGCGGCGCCTTCCAGTCGGAGGTCCAGCGGATGGCGCTGGCCCTCAACGTGTAAGACGTACCGAGGCCGCTACCAAACGATTCTTCCTGCAAGCTGGTGTGTTGCGTGCCTTCGTGCTCGATGGCGATGGTGCGCCAGCGATCATTGAAGTCCTCACGCGGATGGTCGTTGAGGTCGAACGCCAACCCCGGTTGCAGGCGTTCATCGTCGCCCTCCAAATGAGCCAGCTTGGCGTCGTTGCGCAGGGCGGTCAGGCGGGTCTTGGTAAAGGGCTTGCCAGCGATGTCGCGTTTGTAGCGCCCGGGATAGTCGTAGCGTTCGTAGTCCTTGTGCTGGTTGTTTAGGTCCTGGTCGCCGGTGGCGGTGTGTTGCTGGTTGTAGCGTGGGTGGGTGAAGGTGTAGTCGCGCTGCACCTGGCGCGCAGTACGCACTTGTTCGGTGTAGTGGAAGCGGGTCAATGCCGGTTCCAGGGCGTCGCCGCCGCTCATGGGCTGGTAGATCACCGGGCAATTGGTGTGCGTGCCGATGGTGCCCAGGCCGCCGACGCGGTCGGTGAGGACGAGGGTATGGCCGTCGGCGCGGTGTTCGAAGGTGTAGAGCAGGCCTTCTTCGGCTGCGAGGCGGGTGATGAAATCGAGGTCGGTTTCGCCTGCCTGTACGCAGTATTCGCGGGGATGAACTCCAGCACATGCTGGTACCTGGCCGCTTCGGGGATCATGTTGTTCATAACGGTAAAGAATTTTTCGCCGCCCCATGTCTCCTCATGAAACTGACTGAGCAGTGAGCGTGCACTCCAAGTGGAGGACTTGCCCCAGGTAGTGCTCATGACTACCTCATCCAACAACAGGCACAGGCTGTAGGAGTAGGCCTTGAGCATGCCGGCGTCGTAGTCGAGCTGGTTGACTTCTTCCATGATTGTGGTGATCTGGTTGCTGACGCTTTGGTACAGCGCGGGCACATCGTCGTGCTGGTCCAGACGGCGCAGGCGGATGACCAGTCCGATCAGGGGCGTGGCGGCGTCGCATAGCGGGTTCCAGGCCAGGCCACGCATATCGAATTCGGGATCTGCGAGCAGAGGTTCAGGTTTGGTGCCAGTAGACGTCGGCTCAAGGGTATTTTCGGGCGAGGTGGCAGGTGTTGGTTCTGTGTGGGTGGCTCTGTTCGAAATGGCGTCACTCATCGCGTGCACTCTTTTATCTATCTAGTTGGTTGCGGAGCTGCAACGCCAGTCCTACATGGATCGCTGCTGGCGCTACTCTAGGCGGGCAAGATTTGGAGCTTCAATAGGGCGTGGACGATCAAGAGCCGTCCTACAATTAGCGATGTAATAGGCTGTCAGTTTTGACTGTCTTCGGTGGGCACATTTCATCGGCAGATGTGGCTAAACAACCCTGTAGAGGCGAGCAAGCTCGCTACTATAGATATCCGCCTTGGCCTGGGACGGACGCGGCGGCGCTTGGTCGGGTTTGTCCTTTAACGCCTGTTCGTACCCCGCCATCATTTCTTCGAGCATGCGTGCGGTGTGGGCAGAGCGCAGCCTCTTCTGGTTGTGCAATTGGGTCAGGTGGGCATGCGAGCTGACGGGCGCGGTGTGTCCATGAGATGACTCAGTGCATGTGTCGCGGTAGGGCGCCGAATCCTGGCAAATAATTCGTTATGTTTCAAAAAAAAGATTTTCAGCCCTGCTTTACCATTTCCCGCAACCAGCCCTTGAAGGCCAGCATCGCTGGCGTTTCAGCCCGCGACTGCAAACGCGTCAACCAATAGCTGCCCGTGCTGATGCCGACGTTGAAGGGCTGGCGGATCACGTCGCTCTCCAGTTGCCGTGAAAACATCATCGCCGGCGCCAGTGCCACTCCGATGCCTTGCAAGGCGGCTTCCATCATCGCCAACGAAGAATCGAACACGATGCTGCGCGGCACCAGGGTATCGGCGGGCAAACCGGCGGCCTGGAACCACAGGTTCCATTCATCGGTGCGATAGGAGCGCAGCAAGGTGTGTTTGAGCAAGTCTTCCGGTGCGTGCAGTTGCTCGGCCAATAGCGGCACGCAGAGTACGGTGAGAGGCGCTGCCAGTAGCTCACAGGCGTCGGTGCCGTGCCAGGCACCCGCGCCGAAGCGGATCGCATAATCCAGGCCTTCGGCCGCCACGTCGACGCGGTTGTTGTGGGTGGACAGGCGCAGGTCGATAAACGGGTAACGCGCCAGGAACTCGGGCAGCCGTGGCAGCAACCAGCCCACAGCAAAGGTGCCGACCGCGCCCACCGTGAGCACTTCACGGTAATGCCCGCCTTCGAATTGGCTCAAGGTCTGGGCGATGCGGTCAAACGAATCTCGCACCACCGGCAATAGGGTTTCGCCTTCGCTGGTGAGCATCAGGCCACGGGGCAGGCGCTTGAACAAGGTCACGTTCAACTGCGTTTCCAGGCTTTTGACTTGATGGCTGACCGCCGCCTGGGTCACGCATAACTCGATGGCGGCGCGGGTAAAACTCAAATGCCGGGCCGATGCTTCAAAGGCACGCAGGGCATTGAGGGGAAGATGGGAGCGCAGCATGCTTGACCCCAATTAATCTAATGGCAGGTACGAGATATCATCGTTTGCCCAACGCCCGCGAACTGCCTACATTGGCCACGCCCGCGCAGGCTCTTCATTCAATCGATCACTCTCATGGAAGCGATATCATGCCTCAACTCTCCCTGTCCGGAGTGCGTAACTTGGGCGCCCTGGCGTTATTTCTCGCCACCGGCCACTGCCTGGCCGCCGACGACCTGCGCGCCGTGGTGGACGCCAGCGTCAAGCCGCTGATGCAGCAACAGTCTATTCCAGGTCTCGTTGTCGGTGTCGTCAAGGACGGCAAGGCGCAATACTTTAACTACGGCGTTGCCAGTAAAGACGCCAAACAGCCTGTCAGTGAGAACACCCTGTTTGAAATCGGCTCGGTCAGCAAGACCTTCACCGCCACCCTCGCCGGCTATGCCGTGGCGAGCGGCAAACTGACCCTCACCGGTCCGGCCAGCCAGTACCTGCCTGCGTTGCGCGATGGTAAGTTCGACCACATCAGCCTACTCAACCTGGGTACCTACACCGCCGGCGGCCTGCCCCTGCAATTTCCCCGCGCGGCGGACAACACCCAGCACATGATCGGCTACTTCCAGCAGTGGAAACCCGACTTCGCCCCGGGTACCCACCGCCTGTATTCCAACCCGAGCCTGGGCCTGTTCGGCTACCTGGCGGCGCAGAGCCTGAAGCAGCCGTTTGATCAAGTGATGGAGAAAACCCTGCTGCCGAAACTCGGGCTCAAGCACACCTTCGTCACTGTTCCCAAGAGCCAGATGGACCTGTACGCCCAAGGCTATGGCAAGGATGGAAAACCTGTGCGAGTGGGCCCCGGCGCGATGGACAGCGAGGCCTATGGCATCAAGACCAGTGCTTCGGACCTGTTGCATTACGTCGAGGTCAATATGCACCCGGCGAAACTGGACCCAGTGCTGCAACAAGCCATCACCACTACGCACACCGGCTACTACACCGTCGAGGGCATGACCCAGGGGTTGGGCTGGGAGATGTACCCGTACCCGATCAAGCGGGATGCTCTGGTGGAAGGTAACTCGACAAAAATGGCGGTGGAGCCGCATCCGGTGAAATGGCTGACCCCACCTCAGGCGCCGCATGCCGACACGCTGGTGAACAAAACCGGCTCGACCAATGGCTTTGGTGCTTATGTGGCCTATGTTCCAAGCAAAGGAATGGGGGTGGTGATTCTGGCGAACAAGAACTACCCGAATGCTGAGCGCGTGAAAGTGGCCCATGCGATCTTGAGTGCGCTGGACCATTGAGGCCCGATACAAAACTAAACTGTGGGAGCGAGCAAGCCCGCTCCCACATTTTTTGACCCTGTTACATCCCCAGCCAATGCGGCAACGCCAGTGAAATGAATGGCAAGTACGTGACCATGATCAGGAACACCAACAAGATCATCAGCCACGGCAACGCCGCCCGGATAGTCTGCCCCAGGGTCAACCCCGTCACCGCCGAGGTCACAAACAGGTTCAACCCCACCGGCGGATGAACCAGGCCAATCTCCATATTCACCACCATCACGATGCCCAGGTGAATCGGGTCAATGCCCAGCTTCATGGCAATCGGGAAGAAGATCGGCGCCAGGATCAGCACGATGGCTGACGGCTCCATGAAGCTGCCGGCGATCAGCAACACTACGTTGACCATGATCAAGAAACCAATGGGCGTCAGGCCTTCGGACAGCACCCACGCGGTGATTTCCTGGGGGATCTGCTCGGTGGTCAGCACATGGGCAAAGAGCATGGCGTTGGCGATGATGAACATCAGCATGATCGCCAGGCGCCCGGATTCCAGCAACACCCTGGGGCACTCGCGCAGCTTCATGTCCTTGTAGACGAACAGCGCGACAAACGCCGAGTACACCGCCGCCACCGCTGCCGCTTCGGTCGGGGTGAACATGCCGCTGTAGATACCACCCAGGATGATCACCAGCAGCAACAGGCCCCAGAACGCGCGGCGTGCGCAGGTCAGCCACTCGCGGAAGGTCGCACGTGGCTGCGCCGGCAGCTTCTTGATGCGCGCGACGATGTAGATCGCGATCATCAGCATCAGGCCCAGCAGCAATCCCGGAATCACGCCGGCCATGAACAACTTGCCGACCGAGGTTTCAGTGGCCGCCGAATACACCACCATCACGATCGACGGCGGGATGAGGATGCCCAAGGTCCCGGCGTTACAGATGATCCCCGCACCGAACTCTTTCGGGTATCCGGAACGCACCATCCCCGCCACGGCAATCGAACCCACCGCTGCCACTGTGGCCGGGGACGAACCCGACAGCGCCGCAAACAGCATGCACGCCAGCACCGACGAAATCGCCAGGCCGCCACGGATATGGCCGACACAGGCGTTGGCAAAATCGATCAGGCGCTGCGCCACGCCGCCGGTGGTCATGAACGCACCGGAGAGCAGGAAGAATGGAATCGCCAGGAAGGTATAGGCGTCAGAGGTCTCGAACAGCTTGATCGCCAGGGAACTCACCGAGTCCTGGCTGAACATCAGGATCGACACCGCCCCGGACAGACCCAGGGAAATCGCGATCGGCACGCCAAGAAACATGAACACGAACAACAGTAGAAACAGACAGAGCACGGCCATCAGTGACGCTCCTCATGGCTGCCGGCCAACTTGCTGGCCTCACCGGCCTCATCGGCCAGCCCCAACCCGACCTGGCGGTGGGTAAAGATACGGTAGAAAATTTCCAGGTAGCGGATAAACACCATGGCAAAACCGATGGGCACGATGATCACGATATCGCCCACATCGATGCCGTACTGGTCGAGGTCCTCGGCGCCGATATGCGCGCCCATCACCGCACTCACCCACTTGTAGCTGGCGATCATGAACAACCCGGCGTAGGCCAGGCAGCACAGGCAGGCGAGCATGCCGAGCACTCGCTGCACCGGGCGCTTGGTCAGTTTGACCAGCGCGTCCACGCCGAGGTGGCCGGCGGTGCGTACGCCATAGGAAATACCGAAGAAGATCAGCCAACCGAACATGGCCTTGGTCAGCGCCACGCTCCAGGTCATGTCCTGCGCCCAGGTCATGGTGTGGTCGCCCAAGGCGCCGAAGAAGTGACTGCTCCACGCCCACTTGTCGGCCAGGGCAAAGAACAGCGTGTAGATGTTGTTGAGCATGACGTAGACGAACGTCACCAGGGTCATGGCGGCCAGCAGGAAGGCAATAAAGCCTTCCTCCAGGTGCTCCCAGACGCGCCTTAGCGTTTGCATGGCAAACCTCGCGAAAAAATGAGATGGGTTATGCAAGGCTCAGGATGGAACCGGCTCGAAATGTGGGAGCGGGCTTGCTCGCGAATGCCGTCTGCCAGTTGATAACCCTGCTGACTGACCCACCGCTTTCGCGAGCAAGCACGCTTCCACATTGGCGCTCGGTACCACCCGCGATTACTGGTTGGAGGCGTCTGCCGCCTTGATCAGGTCAGCGCCAATTTCCCCCTCGAACTTCTGCCACACCGGGCGCATGGCTTCGCGCCACAGCTGGCGTTGCGCCGGGGTCAGTTCGATGATTTCGCTGGTCTTGGCATCGATGATCTTCTGCTTGGCCGACTGGTTCAGCGCTTCGGCCTGCTTGTTCACCTCGACGGTGACCTCGCCCATGATCTGCTCCAAAGTGCTGCGGATGTCTGGTGGCAGGCCCTTCCAGAACGTGGCGTTGGTGATCACCATGTAGTCGATCAGGCCATGGTTGGACTCAGTGAAGTATTTCTGCACCTCGTTGACCTTCTGGCTTTCATAGTTCGACCAAGTGTTCTCGGTGCCATTGACTGTGCCGGTCTGTAGGCCTTGGTACACCTCGGCAAAACTCATCTTGCGCGGGTTGGCGCGGATCGCCTTGAACTGTTCTTCCAACACGCTCGAAGCCTGCACGCGGAACTTCAGGCCACGGGCATCCTTGGGCTCATGCAGCGCCTTGTTCGACGAAAGTTGCTTGAGGCCGTTGTGCCAATAGGCCAGGCCGAGGATGTTCTTGCCCTGCATGGACGTGAGCAGTTCCTTGCCCTGGGCGGCTTGGAAACGGTCGACGGCGGCCAGGTCATTGAACAGGAACGGCAGGTCGTAGATCTGCACCTGCTTGGTATATTGCTCGAACTTGGCCAGGGACGGTGCCAGCATCTGCACGTCGCCCAGCAGCAGCGCTTCCATTTCCTTGCCGTCGCCGAACAGCGACGAGTTCGGGTACACCTCGACCTTGACCCTGCCCGGCAGGCGTTCTTCGGCGAGTTTCTTGAACAGCAGCACGCCCTGGCCTTTGGGGGTGTTTTCGGCGACCACGTGGGCGAACTTGATGACAATCGGGTCTGCCGCCTGGGCCAGGCCCGCGGCAAACAAGGTGGCGGCGCACAGCAGCGCCCGAGAAAGCTTGAGCATGGGAAATCACCTTCTTATTGTTGTGTTGTAAGGCAAAGTGCCTGATGTCACGCGTGTAGTGAATTTCGATTTTTTGATACCTGCGTTCGGCGTGGGCGAACGCTAGAGCTGAGCCGCCAACAGCCGTTGCGCCCTCAGCAACACCGGCGCGTCCACCATCTGCCCATCGATCTGATAGGCCCCTGCCCCATGGGCACCGGCATCCACTACCCGCCGGGCCCAGGCCAAGTCTTCGGCGCTCGGCGCCAACGCCTGGTGAATCACTGCCACCTGCTTGGGGTGGATACACAACGCGCCGGCAAACCCCATTTCATAGGCATGCCGGATCGAGCGGCGCAGGCCTTCAGGGTCATCGATGGCCGGGTGCACGCCGTCCAGCGGTGCAACCAGTCCCGCCGCGCGGGAATGCACGATCAGCGCCAGGCGCGCCTGGTCCAGGGCGAACTGGGCGGCCGGGGAATTGCTGCTCAAGTTGAGGTCCAGCGCCAGGTCCAGGCCGCCGAATGACAGGCGTTCCACCTGCGCTGCATGGGCGATCTCGGCCACCGCCAGCAAACCGCGCGCGCTCTCGATGATCGGCCAGATGACTTTGCCGGTTGCCGCCACTACCGCAACCTGCGCCGCGCTTTCGACCTTCGGCAACAGGACGCCGGCCACATTGGGATGAGCCTTGCAGAACGCCACATCCTCAAAATGCTCGGCATGTTCCGGTGCGTTGATACGCACCCACACCTGGTCGGCGGGGTTGGCCGTCAAAAACGCCCCAAGGTTATCCCGCGCCTGGCGCTTGAGCGGTTCTTCCACCGCATCCTCGAAATCCACGATTACCGCGTCGGCACCACTGGCCAAGGCTTTGGAGAATCGCTCCGGTCGGCTACCGGGCACAAACAACGCCGAACGTACCAATGGCTTGGGCATCTGTTGAATTCCTTATTGTTAGATAACGCCGCGCGCGCGCAGGCCGTCGATGGCGTCCGCCGAGTAACCGAGCCTGTCGAGAATGCCCTGGCTGTGTTGCCCCAAGCCTGGAACAGCGTCCATGCGCGGGGTGAAGGCAGCATTGCGTGCCGGCGGCAGCAACGACGGCAACGGACCGGCCGGGCTGTCAACCTCGCGCCAGCTGTCTCGCGCCTTGAGTTGCGGGTGTTCCCATACGCCTTGCATATCGTTAACGCGGGCGCTGGCAATCTGCGCGTCTTCCAGGCGCCGGATCACCGCCTCGGCATCCAACTGAGCGAAGCTGTCGACAATGATCCGGCGCAGCATTTCGCGGTTCGCCGAGCGCTTGAAATTGGCGGAGAAACGCTCGTCGGTCGCCAACGCCGGGGTGAGCAGTACCTTGTCGCAGAACGCCGCCCATTCGCGTTCGTTCTGCAGGCCGAGCATCACTGTGCCGCCGTCACCAGTGGGAAACGGCCCGTAGGGGTAGATCGTCGAATGCGCCGCCCCGGCTCGCGGTGGCTGGGGTGCACCATCGAACGCGTAGTACATCGGGTAACCCATCCATTCCACCAGACTTTCAAGCATGCTCACGTCGATGCGGCTGCCCTTCCCGGTCTTGCCACGCAGCAGCAGCGCCGAGAGGATGCCGCTGTAGGCATACATGCCCGCCGAAATGTCGGCGATGGAACAACCGGCCTTGGCCATCTGGTCTTCGCCAGGGCCGCCGGTGACGGAGAGAAACCCACCCTCGCTCTGGATCAGCAGGTCGTAGGCCTTCTTCTTCTCGTAGGGCCCGCCTTCGCCATAGCCGGAAATATCGCAGACGATCAGGCGTGGGAAGCGCTCATGCAGCGTCTCGAACGACAGGCCCATGCGCGCGGCGGCGCCAGGCGCCAGGTTCTGCACCAGCACATCGGCATCGGCCAGCAACGTCTCGAGAATAGTACCGGCCTCGTCCTGCTTGAGGTCCAGGGTCAGGCTTTCCTTGGAGCGGTTGGTCCACACGAAATGCGAGGCCAGGCCGCGCACACGCTCATCGTAGCCACGGGCAAAGTCGCCGGCACCGGGGCGCTCGACCTTGATCACCCGGGCGCCCAGGTCGGCCAATTGACGGGTGCAGAATGGCGCGGCAATCGCGTGTTCCAGGCTGACAACGGTGATGCCGTCCAGCGGTCTAGGGTTAGTCATGACGGTTCCTCAAAGCCAGTCGGCCATGGATGCGGCGTTGCGCAGGTCCCAGACCTTGTCGATCAGGGCATTGGCCTGGGCCGATGTGCGGGCGTTGCTGAACTGGGTGAGGCGCAGGAATTTGTCGGCCAGCTCCGCACGGTTCAGGGTGTTGCCCGGATCGCCCTTGGGTTCGTCGATGGCGCCGTGCAATGTGCGGCCATCCAGTGTGGTGACGGTGACTCGGCCCAGCCAGCGTTGGGGATACGCGCCATCGACTTCGGGGTCGAGGGTCATGCTGACTTTGTCACGGAAGGTGGCGACGGCCAGGTCGGTCAACGCCAGCTCATGGAACTCTGTGAGCCCGGCCTTGCCATGCACGGCGATCAGGCCCAGCACGGTGCCCATGGAAAACTTGGCCTGATGCACAGAGGCGGGCACGTTGACGCGCCCGAGCACATCGATGGCGCCTTGATGCACGCGGGTTTCCACGCGGGCGATCTGTTCGGCATGCAGGCCTTCGCGTTGCATCAGGTCTAACAACGCGTCGGCGGCAGGATGGGTATGGCGGCACGACGCGTGAAACTTGAACGAGGTTTCCAGCAACGCCCAGCGGCTGCCAAGGTCGGCAGACAACTTGGCAGGTTCGGCGTCACTGGACATGCCCGCCGCCAGCCCTTGATCGCCCTCTAGAATATTGCGCGCACCGCTCAGCCCCTCCGCCGTCAGGTACGCGGCGAGCAAGCCGTCCGCCGCCGCTTTCGCCGTGTGCAGTTGCTTGGAATCGGCGGCATCGCGCAGGAACTCCCACAACCCGGCAGCCTGGGTGCCCGCGCTGCCCAACAGGTTGATGAATTGTTCTTCGTTGAAACCCAGCAATTTGCCTACAGCCACCGCTGCAGCCAGAGTGCCGACGGTGGCCGTGGTGTGGAAGATGCGATAGTGGGAACGGCCCATGAATTCGCCGATGCGGATACCGGCTTCATAACCGGCGACCGACGCCAGCAACACGTCGCGGCCGGATTTGCCAAGGTCCTGAGCGGCCGCCAGCGCAGCGGGAAACACCACGGTCGCCGGGTGCAGGACAGAACTGTTGTGCAGGTCGTCCTGCTCCACCAGATGAGATGAAGCCGCGTTGACCAGCGCGGCGAAATACGCGCTGCTGCTGCCGCCATTGACGATCACCTGCGCCGGGCCACTGCTCGGGCCCATTTTCTGCGCATAACGCTCGAACAACGGAATCGGGTGTGCGCCTTTGCTGGCCAGGGCCGAGGCCAGCCAGTCCAGATACAACTCTTCGGTGCGTGCCAGCACGTCCTCGGGCAATTGCGCGTAATCCAGTTCGGCCAGGAACCGACACAAGGCTTGGGTATGGCTCATGGTCAGGCCCTCAGAAGCTGCGTGGCAGTTCGAGCAGATGCTCGGCCACGTAGGACAGGATCAGGTTGGTGGAGATCGGCGCCACCTGGTACAGGCGCGTTTCGCGGAATTTGCGCTCCACGTCGTACTCGCAGGCAAAGCCGAAACCGCCGTGGGTTTGCAGGCAGGCGTTGGCCGCCTCCCAGGACGCCTTGGCCGCCAGGTACTTGGCCATGTTCGCGCTCGCGCCAGCATTGGCGCCGCTGTCGTATTCCTCGCAGGCACGCCAGCGCATCAGGTCCGCGGCTTCGATCTCGATATGCGCTTCGGCAATCGGGAACTGCACGCCCTGGTTCTGCCCGATGGGCCGGCCGAACACCACGCGGTCGCGGGCATAGGCACTCGCCTTTTCGATAAACCAGCGACCATCACCGATGCATTCGGCGGCGATCAAGGTGCGCTCGGCGTTCAGGCCATCGAGGATGTATTTGAAGCCCTTGCCCTCCTCGCCGATCAGGCTGTCCAGGGGCAATTCCAGGTTGTCGAAGAACAACTCGTTGGTTTCGTGGTTGACCATATTGGCAATGGGCTGCACGGTCAGGCCGTGGCCGATGGCTTCGCGCAGGTCCACCAGAAAGATCGACATGCCTTCGGACTTTTTCTTCACCTCGGCCAATGGCGTGGTGCGCGCCAGCAGGATCATCAGATCGGAATGCTGGATCCGCGAGATCCACACCTTCTGGCCGTTAATCACATATTTGTCGCCACGCTTGATCGCCGTGGTCTTGATCTTGGTGGTGTCGGTGCCGGTGGTGGGCTCGGTCACGCCCATCGATTGCAGACGCAATTCGCCGCTGGCGAGCTTGGGCAGGTAGAAGCGTTTCTGCGTTTCGCTACCATGCCGCAGCAGGGTGAACATGTTGTACATCTGTCCGTGCACGGTGCCGGAGTTGCCGCCACAGCGGTTCACCTCTTCAAGGATCACCGAGGCTTCAGCCAGACCTAGACCAGAGCCGCCGTATTTTTCAGGGATCATCGCCGACAGCCAGCCGGCGTCGGTCAGCGCCTTGACAAAGGCTTCGGGGAAGGCCTTTTCCTCGTCGATCCTGCGCCAGTAAGCGGCATCGAATTCGGCACACAAGGCGCGCACGCCTTCGCGGATGGCATTGAGTTCTTCGTTGTCATTGGGGTTCATTAACGGCTCTCCGCCTGTTGTTATTGGATTATTCGAAAAAGACTTCAGCTTTTTGCGCCAGGCCATCGGCGTTACCGGCCCAAAGTTGTGCCACACCGGTTTCGCTCACGCGCCCGCCCACTTCAAATGGCTGCGGTGCAATCAGCGGGCGCACGCCGCGATAGGCAAAACGGCGCAGGGTTTTATCTGGATGGGCACGGCAGAATGCGCGCAGGTTCAGGGTGGCGATCAAGGGCCCATGCACCACCAGGCCTGAGTAGCCTTCGGTGCCAGTGACGTAGGGGTAGTCGTAATGAATGCGGTGACCGTTGAAGGTCACGGCGCTGTAGCGAAACAACAGGGTTGGCGTGGGGTCGACGGCTTCAGACCAGTCACCCTGCTCAAGCGCTTCTCCACTGCCAGATTTGGGTGGCGTGGGCTCGCGATAGACGATGTCCTGTTCCTCGCGGATCGCAACGCGGCCATCCTGGGAATAGTCGTGGCGCACAGTGACAAACAACAGCGAGCCGGTGCGACCGGTTTTTTCTTCCACCTGAGTGATGGTCGATACGCGCGTCGCGGCCTCACCAGCACGCAGTGCATGCCGGAACTCGATGCGCCCACCGGCCCACATGCGATTGCGGTTGTCGGCCGGCGGCAGGAAGCCGCCACGGGCCGGGTGGCCGTCGGTGCCCAACGCGGTTTCCGGCAACGGGTTCTGGAAGAAACACCACTGCCACAACGGCGGGATGTCTGCGCCATCCTCGGGCACGGCCTCGCCGAAGGTGGCGGCAATTCGCTTGAGCAGGTTTTGGCTGAGGTGGTCGTGGGCGGTTTCGCTTCGGCCGATCCAATCGGTGGCGCTCATCGGGTGCAGGTCCTCGGGCAGTGAGTGTCTGCCCCGGATCATGCAAGTGTGCATCCGTTCTGAGAATTTGCATTTCAATAAACCAGCGTTCGGTTATGCTGAACGCCGCCATCCTGTCCCGGGAGCCTTGCATGCATTTCGATCTGGCCGACCTGCGCCTGTTCATCCATATCGCCGAATCCCCCAGCCTGACTCAGGGCGCCAAGCGAGCGTTCCTTTCGCCGGCCGCCGCCAGCGCCCGGATCAAAGCCCTCGAAGGCCAACTCGACACCCGCCTGCTGTACCGCGACAGCCGTGGCGTGGAGATCACTCCCGCCGGTGAGCGCTTGCTGCACCATGCACGGTTGATCATGCGCCAGGTGGACTATCTCAAGAGCGAATTCACCCAATACGGCGTCGATTCAGCGGGGCACATCCGCATCTTCGCCAATACCACGGCGGTCACCGAGTTTCTGCCGGAAATACTGGCAGGCTTCCTGTCCCAACGGCCGGGCGTGACCGTCGACCTCCAGGAACGCCTGTCCCGCGATATCGTGCGTGGCGTGCTCGACGGCACCAGCGACATGGGGATTATCGCCGGTCCGGTGGAAGCGGCGGGTTTGCAGGTGCTGCATTTCAGCACGGATGAGCTGGTATTGATGGTGCCGGTCGACCATCCACTGGCGGAGCAACCGTCAGTCACACTGGAACAGACCCTCGCCTACCAGCATATCGGCCTGCATGAAGGCAGCACCTTACTGAGTTTTTTGCGCGAACACGTCGAACGGCTGGGCAAACACTTGTCGCTGCGTATCCAGGTGTCGAGTTTCGAAGCAATCTGCCGAATGGTCGAAGCCGGTGTGGGGATTGGTATCATTCCGGAGTCGGCCGCCGTGCGTCATAGCCGCACCATGCAGCTGGTGACGGTGAAGCTGGACGAACCCTGGGCGATTCGCGAGCGCAGCATCCTGGTGCGGGAGTTGGAGGCGTTGCCCGGCACCATTCGCGCCTTGATCGCCACGTTGATGCCACAAAGCGCCTAAGCTGAACAGTCATCTCACCCAAGGAGTCAGCCCATGCAGCTCGAAGGATCCTGCCACTGCGGCATCGTCACGTTCAGCCTCTCCAGTGACCACCCCTACCCCTACCAACGCTGCTATTGCTCGATCTGTCGCAAAACCCAGGGCGGTGGCGGCTATGCGATCAACCTGGCCGGTGACACCAACAGCTTGAAGGTACGCGGGCGCAAGTTCATTTCGATCTACCACGCCAAGCTCAAGCCCGAAGGCGCCAGCCGTGCCCATGCGAGTACCGCCGAACGGCATTTCTGTTCGCAGTGCGGCAGCGCCTTATGGTTGTTCAGCCCGCAATGGCCGGAGTTGATCCATCCGTTTGCCTCGGCCATCGACACGCCTTTGCCGGTGCCACCGGCACATACGCACTTGATGCTCGGCTCCAAGGCGCCATGGGTGGAAGTCACCCTGCGCAAGGGTGACCTGCAGTTCGATGAATACCCTGAGGAATCCATCGCCCAATGGCATGAGCGACACGGCATTACCCGTTAACAGTCTTTGACAGTTTCTCGACAAAGCTGCCAAAGACCTCGGGGCGCAGCGCCCCTAGCATTCGAGCATCCAAACCACCTCTTGGGTGCTCTTCATGCTTCGCACATTGCGCGGTCTTCCATTGCTCGGTTGCCTGTTGGGCAGTATCGGCTGCCATGGGCAACCCCCTGCCCCACCGCCAATCGCCAAGGGCGACTACAGCGCAATCATTCGCTACCTGCAGGCCCGGATCCCCGGGGACATGGCCCAAGCCAATGTCCCCGGCCTGTCCATTGCGCTGGTCAATGGCCAGGAGTTGATCTGGGCCCGCGGGTTCGGTATGGCCGACAAAGCCAGGGGGCTGCCGGTGACCCCAAACACCGCATTCCGTGCCGGCGCGATCTCCAAACTGCTCACCGCCAGCGCTGCTCTGCAACTGGTTGAACAGCAGCGACTGGCACTGGACGCCCCCATCCAGCAGACCTTGCGCGAGTTCTATGTGCGTTCGCGGTTCCACGCCGATCAACAGGCAGCCGACCACGCCATCACCTTGCGGCGCCTGCTGAGTCATCAATCCGGCCTGCCCAGTGAGCACCTGCGTGACCTGCGCAGCAGCTATGCAATGGGGCAGATGCCGATGCGTGTGTCCGGCGTGTGGTTGAGTACACCGCCCGGCACGCAAGTCGCCTACTCCAACCTGGGTTATGCCCTGGTGGGCGCCGCCATCGAGCGCAGCAGCGGCAAGGACTTTGAAGCCCAATTGCAACACAGCTTGCTCAAGCCGCTGGCGATGGACCGCGCGAGCTTTGTCGGGACCGCTGCGCAAATCGGCTATCGCGCCCAGGGCTATGAAGCCGGTGTCGCCAGCCCCGACGCCCAGGTCCGTGACCTTGCCGCCAGCGGCTTGTGGGCCAGCCCCAAGGACCTCAGCCATTACGTGCAGATGCTGTTCGCCCAGGGCCTCTACAAGGGCAATCGGGTGATGGCCAGCCATTCCATCGATGACATGTTCACCCAGCAGAACACCGGCAACGCCTTGGACTTCGATTGCCAGATCGGCCTGGCGTGGTTTCTCGCGCCGTGCGGTGATGAGCCGATCGGCCCTGGGGTGCGCACCTTCCAGCACAGCGGCGGTGGCGATGATTTTGCCGCGCAACTGACTTTGCTGCCGGACCATCAATTGGCGGTGATCATCATGGCCAATGACAGCAACGCCGAAGACCTGATTGCGGCGCTGACCACCGACACCCTGCGCCTGATGCTTGAGGCGCAAACCGGCAAACCGGTGTGCAGCGACGACTGCCAGGCCCCCCGCCACGGGCTCAAGCTGCGCCAAGTGCCCGCCGCCATCGACCGCAAACGCCTGGCCGGGTTTTATGCGACTGCCTGGGGCGTGTTTCGGATCAAGGATGACGCCAATCGGCTGCACGGCGAACTGGCCGGCTACAACTTTGAATTGCTCCGCGACGATCACGGCTGGCTGCGCGCGCAGAAGAAGGTCCTCGGTTTCTGGCTCAAAGACCTCGGCGAACTGGGCCGCGTGCAACTCGATGTGATCACCGTGCAAGGCCGGCAGATGCTTACCGCGCGCAGCCACGGCCAGCGCATTGCCATCGGCGAACGCATCGACCCGCCGCCGCTGCCTATGGCGTGGGCCGAGACCGTCGGCACCTATCAAGTGCTTAACACCCATGAGCCCGATGCGCCGTTGAGCGGCATTAGCGTGCGCCTGGAAGACGGCTTCCTGGTGATTCGCGGCCAACTGCATGACGAGCCGCTGACCGACTACATCCTGCTGCCCGTCGACAACGCCCACGCCGTACTGGCCGGCAACGGCTATGGCCTGGGCGACACCGTCAGCCGCCAGATCAACGGCCTGAGCGCCTCAGGCTACTCCTTCAAACGCACCCATCCACCCTTGAGTTTCTGACACCCATGAAAACCCTGATGCCTTCCAAAAACTTCTGCCTGGCCCTCACCTCTCTGTGCCTGCTCACAGCAGCCGATAACGTGCTGGCCGAAGACTGGGCCTATAGCCTCAAGGCCGGCGTGGCCAACCTGCCCCGCTACAGCGGCAGCGACGAGCGCATGACCGCCCCCGTCATCGGCGGTGCCATCGTCAGCCCGTGGGGGATTTTTCTCGACACCGAAAAAGGCCTGGGCTGGGGTTACGACGGCAACGCCTTGAGTTTCAGTGCCTACGTCGGTGCCAGTGCTTCGCGCAAGGACAAAAACGAGTCCATGCGCCTTGGTTCCAAGCGCCTCAAAGGCATGGGCGAAATCAAGGCACGCCCGCAAGTGGGCGTGAGTGCCAGCTATAACCTGGGCGGCATGATTGTTGGCGCCACCCTGGAACATGCACTCAAGGAAGACGACCACAAGGACAGCGGCAAGGCATTCACACACTTGGAGCTGAGCCTGGGCACCCAGCTGTACGAAGGTCGTTTCGGCTCCGTCGACGCCAGCCTCAGCAGCCATTTCGGTGACCGTGACTACTTGCAGACCTGGTACGGCGTGACCACCGGCCAGGCCGCGCGCAGCCGCTTCAAAGCCTATAAAGCAGGTGCGGGCAATATCAGTAATGGCATGAACCTGGTGTGGAGCCTGCCGATCAGCGAGCACACCCAGTTCTCGACCTTGCTGGATGTGCAGTACCTGGCGGATGAAGCGGGCAAGAGCCCGATTGTTGAGCGGCGGCTGCAAACGTCGGTGATGGGCGTATTGGAGTACACCTTCTAACCGGCTTTACTCGGCATACGCCCAGGTCATTCGGAATGAGGCCCCACCCCATTCCGAATCCAGCACCTGCACCTGGCCGCCATGCCACTGCGACACCCGCTGCACCAACGCCAAGCCCAGCCCAAAACCACCCGTGCGGCGGTCGCGGCTGGCGTCCAGGCGCATGAAGGGCTGGAAAATCTTCGAGCGACCGTCCTCCGGCACACCGGGCCCGTCGTCACACACCCGCACTTCATAACCGTTGCCGAACTTGACCAGCGACACTTCCACACGGCGCTCGGCGTAACGGATCGCATTGCGCAACAGGTTGATCACCGCACGCGCCATGAAGCGCGGTTCGATCTGGACAAAGTCCACCTCGCAGGTGCGCAACGACAGCTGGATGCCCGCCGCTTCAGCCTCCAGGGCCACGCTGCCGATCACACTGTCGAGCCAGCTGTGGGCCTCGATGCGCTCACGGGTGACCTGGGTGGCACCACGTTCCAGGCTGGCATAGGTGAGCAGTTCGGAAACCATTTCTTCCAGCTCGCCAAGGTCCGCGTACATGTCCGCGATCAATTCGCCGCGCTGGCGCGGATCGCCCTGTTGCTTGAGCTGATCGAGTTCGAACGACAGGCGCGCAATCGGCGTGCGCAGTTCGTGGGACACGGCGTTGGTGAGTTCGCGCTGATTGGCGATCAGGCTTTCGATGCGCTCGGCCATCTGGTTGAAGTGCCCGGCCAGCTCGCGCACGGTGGAGCGGCGCGGCAGCAGAATGCGCGAACGAAGGTCATTGTCCCCGAACCGTTGCGCGGCCAGGCGGATATGCTCCAGGTCACGCCAGTGCGGGCGCACCCAGAAATACAGCACGATTGCCAGGCACAATCCCAGCAGGCTATAGGCCCACACATACAGCCACCTCGGTTCATCAGGCAGCTTGATATTGAGCAGTTGCGGGCCTCCATCAATATTGGCGATAAATTCCATGAAGTCGCCACGTACCACCAACTGTCCCGCGGCGAGCAATTGTTGTTCGCGTTGGCTCAACGCCTGGTCATCGCGCTGAACCAATTCCAGTTGTAGGCCATAGTGGGTTTGCAGCTCGCTGAGGCGCGCCTCGCGGGCATCGCCAAGCAAAGGGCGCAATTGCTCCACCAGGCTATAGGCGGGGCCGCGCATCGCTTCACGATTATAGGTTTCGTTGGCTTCGGGCAGCAGTTCGTCGTAGGTGTAGTTGACCAGCCAGATCGCCCCCGCCAGGCCCAGCGCCAGGATGATGTACAGGCGGATATAGAGCCGCAGCATCTAGGCCTCCCACGCGAACGGATTGAACAGATAGCCCTTGCCCCAGATGGTCTTGATGCACACCGGTTCGCGGGGGTTGTCGTTGAGCTTACTGCGCAGTTTGCTGATATACACATCGACACTGCGGTTGAGGCCGTCGAACGCAATGCCGCGCATACGGTTGAGGATGTCATCACGGGACAGGATCGTCCCCGAGTTGCTGGCCAGCAACCACAACAGCTCGAACTCCATGGTGGTGAGGTCGATCTTGTCATCCCCCAGGCTGACCACCCGGCAACTGCGATCAATGGCCAGCCGCCCAAAGGCCAGCGCCCCGCGTACCGCAGGTTCCGGTGCCTGGCGTCGTTGCAGCGCGCGCAGGCGGGCCAGCAGAACCGGCGGCTTAATCGGTTTGATCACGTAATCGTCGGCACCGGACTCAAGGCCCAGGATATGGTCCAGGTCGTCTTCCTTGGCCGTGAGGATCACGATAGGCGTGTCGGACACCGCGCGAATCCCACGGCACACATGCAGGCCGCTCTGGCCGGGCAGCATCAGGTCGAGCACAACGATCTTCGGCTTGAAGTCGAGGAACGCCGCCAGGGCCTCGTCGCCCCGGTGCTCTACGCGCACTTCAAAGCCATGCTGCGACAGAAAATGCGCGATCAACCCCGCGAGCTTTTCGTCGTCCTCAACGAGCAACACCTTGCCCAACCCCAGGTTTTCCATAAGTTCTCAGTGTGCAGAAGCCGATTGAAGAGCAGGCATTATAGGTGGCAAGCTGGGCAACTAAATCAGCTGGCCAGCATTGGCCGACGAAGCTTCATGCTTTTAAGAGTTTTTAACAAATAACCTGCATTCTTTAACGCCATCCACAGGGAGTTGTATGCGCAAGGATTATCTGGCGTTCTTTGTCTCATTGTTTCTGTCGCGGCTGGCCGACCAGATTCTGCTGTTTATCGTGCCCTTGATCGTGTTCCAGACCACTCAGAGCGTAGCCTGGGCCGGGCTGGCGTTCTTTATCGAGTCGCTGCCGCGTTATCTCGCGTTCCCGGTATGCGGCGCATTGTGCGACAAGTTCGCGCCGGTGCGCATCCTGCATATCAGCCAGGTGTACCGGGCGTTGGCTTGCATGATGGCCGTGGTTTTGTACGGGGTATTCGACACAATCGTCTGGATCGTGCTGCTCTCGGCGCTCTGCGGCGTGCTGACTACCCAGGGCATCATGGCGCGGGAAGTGCTGATGCCCCATGTGTTCCCACAGTACAGCTACGCCAAGACGCTCTCCTATTCGCAGATTGCCGACCAGAGCGGGCTGGTGCTAGGGCCCTTGGTGGCGGCGCTGATGCTGGAAGTGTGGGCCTGGCACTGGGTCGTACTCGGGGTGGCCGGGCTGTTCTTATTGGCTGACCTGGCAATGCGGGTGTGGCAACGCTCCAGCACCGTCAGCCTGGAGACCTTCGAGCAACACCGGGATATCTGGCTGCAACCGCTGAAGATTGCCTTCGGGCATATCCGCAGCCTGCCGGAACTGAAGCGGATCATCACGCTGGCCGTGGGCGTGAACCTGATCATTGGCGTCACGCTGGCCACGTCTGCGGCCATGGTGACCGGCCAATTTGCACAGGATAAGGACACCTATGCCCTGCTGCAGGCGGCTGGCGCCCTGGTGACCATCGGGATTTTATTTTACCTGGCGCGGGCCGGGCTGCCGCTGAAAGTGCTGGGCGGGTTGTCGTATTCGATGATTGCGCTGGGCGCCGTGATCATGGCGGCCAGCCCCGGCATCTGGCTGTATGCCGTGGGCTTCCTACTGGTCACCGGCTTCGACAAGATGTTCAACGTCTACCTGCGCAGCACCCGTCAGCGGGTGATTCCCGTGCAGGATTTTGGCAAGACCGTGGGAGTGATCACCCTGCTCAATAACCTGCCGCAGCCCTTGGCGGGCCTGGCGATTGCGCTGCTGGCAGCCCCGTTGGGCACGCAGACGGTGATCCTGTTGCTGGCCGGGATTACTGCACTGATTGGCCTGGCGGTCGCCTCAGGCTGGCACGCCACTGTGAAAGCGGAACTCGATATCGGGTGACTCGATCAGTTCCTGCTCGGCGCCCCTTACCCGCTCAATCACCTGGGCAACATCCTTGGCGTCACCGTACTGATAGGCCAGCTTCAGGTAACCCTGAAAGTGCCGCGCCTCGCTCTTCAGCAGACCGAAGTAGAACTTGCCGAGTTCTTCGTCCAAATGCGGCACCAGTGCTTCGAAACGCTCACAACTGCGGGCTTCGATAAACGCGCCAACTACCAGGGTGTCTACCAGTTTGACGGGCTCGTGTGTGCGCACGACTTTGCGCAAACCCGAGGCGTAACGCCCGGCATTCAGTTGGCGCAACTCGACTTTGCGCTTTTTCATCAGGCGCATGACCTGTTCGTGGTGCACCAGCTCTTCGCGGACCAGGCGCGACATCATGTTGATCAGGTCGACATGGCTGTAGTACTTGGCAATCAGGCTCAGGGCCGTGCTGGCAGCCTTGAATTCGCTAATATCTGCATTACCGCTACGAACCTGTGCATGCCACCCGACACAAAAGCAGCCCCTTATATTTTCAGCCAATGTTTATCCTGTGATATTCGCATGTTATAAATTATTCATCTGAACGAAAAGCCCCGCCAGTGCAGCATACCTAGCACCAGAACATCGGCGGCACCCAAACTTAATTAATATAACGAAGGTCAATAATGCCCTATGCGGTAGGTTATGCTCGTTTTTCGAGTACAAAACAAGGAAAAGGCACTAGTTTAGCTAGACAACAAGAACTAATAGCCGAATGGATTGAAAACAATCCAAGCTACAAGTTATACCCAAAAAAGTTCGAAGACCTAGGGCGATCAGCATCCAAAGGTGACCATCTAAAACATGGTTTCGGACAACTACTGGAAGCCATAAACCAAGGCGAAATAAAAGAAGGTGATGTAATACTCGTGGAAGCAATCGACCGCATTGGTAGATTGCAAGAAATGGAAATGATCTCCTTAATCAATCAGATCGTCAGCGCAAAGGTACAAATAATAACATTACAAGACAACTGTACATATGGCCCAATCATAAAATCCGAGCAGATATGGTCTTTAGTCGGAAAGGTACAGCAGGCATATATGTACAGCGCCTCACTGTCAGAACGAATCAAGAAAAGTTACAGGGCACGTGAAAAGCTTGCCGCAAATGGCATCATCCCAAAACGTAGGACACCAATCTGGCTTGATTCAAATGGAATAATAAAAGATGAAATCGCCCTGGCGATGAAAGGAGCCTTTGAGGATGCACTAGCCGGAATCGGGGAAAGAAGAATCCTGAAACGGTTAATTAGCATGCATATAACGTTTGCAAAAATCAACCCAAGCACAATTAGACGTTGGCTTACCAACAGAATAGCAATCGGGTACTGGAAGGAATGGAAAATCTACCCTCCCATTGTTTCAGAAGAACTATTCTACCAAGTGCAGCAGCGATTTTCAGACGAGTACAAGCCTGCAACAGCAGCACGCACACACTTCCTATCCGGGCTTATCAAATGTGGTGAATGCGGCGCAAACATGCAGGTAAAAATCAACAAACATAGCCCATTCACTATGCGCTGTACAACTCGTTGTGCTTACGGCGACTTAAGGTGCCAGAACAACAAATCTTTTCCAGTGCCTATTTTGCTACACATCTGCAACGACACTGCAACACTGGCTGTTGAAACGGCCATGAAAAACCTGGAGCTTTCTACAAGCAGGAAAAAACTTATCGTCATTGAAGGGCAGTTACGCAATATCAGTGAAAAGATACAAACCCTTGTGACATCCCTGATGAAGTACGGGCAGGTCCCAGAGATAGATGTGCAAATTGCCGCACTGACAAAGGAAAGAAAAAACCTGGAACGCGATAAGATTTTCATTATAGATGACAGCACAGAAAAAAACTCCACATACAACATGGCATGGGATTACCAATACGAACTGATTGCAGACCACCCGATGAGACTAAATGCTTTACTTCAATCCGCTGCGTTCAATATAAAGTGCTACACCAATGGTCGCATTGAGGCAAGCACCAAGGGCAACGAGTTTAGCAAATGCACGTACGAAGGATATGACAGAAAAAAACAAGCATATCGAATTTCGACTGCCGCCCAAATTCATCACATAACAAACCGAGAAGGGACATTAACAAAAGAGCGCTTGGAGCTTTTCAAAAATATGCTTGCTATACAACGCTCACAAGGCATTAACACGTTAGCACCAGTTGAAACCTCCCCCAAAGAACAAGCGATGTATGATTTTTATACATCCATCAGCAACTGACCGCACAGAGCACCACCCGATCAGAAAATTGATGACTTACAAACACACATTTCGCCTAAAACCAGCGGCGGGCTTGGCCCAGCGCGATATCGAAACACAGGATATTTAATTCTCTATTGTCAAACCAACAACCATCAAAGGAATCAGCTACGCCATACGCCTAAGCTAGAAAACATGACCACTTCACCGAAGCAACGGTACATCCAAGACAATTACATGGGAGTACCAATCAAATGCAATGCTGGATACCCATCATTTGAAAACATAATTCAAGCACTTTACGTACTGGTATATGGTGCGACAGAAACGCTACGACACCCCAGAGGCTATCACGTCAGAACACGATTCACAGACAAAATGTCCCCAGCCGAATACAGCGCCAACATCAACAACTACTACAGGAAAAAATCCAACTATTTACCATTGAGGGTTACCGTTACTGAAAATGATGAAACTGGGGTACATCATCATCACGCTGTCATTCTCAATGACAAAAAAGATAAAAAAGCAAGCCTTCAACATATACATGCCAAACTCAAACACGAAGGAAAACTAGCGGACTATTCCATAATCGGTCCGGATCATGACGCATACGGCCACCACTTACAAAGTCTGGAAGACTTAGACAGCTTTTTCAAGTGGATGACATATCTAGCCAAGATCAAATCGAAACCAAATAGGCACCAACTGTGGAGTGGAAGTAGAAAGGTCACGTCATTACTGAAACAATGGCGCAAGAATGGCAAACCAAACTTACGCCTTGCCAAACAACACACGCTTACAGAAAACCCCCTGGAAGGCGATCTAGGAGCTTTTGTCGGCCTCTAGCTGGACAGCTAGCGACAGGAAACTAAAGCAACCCAAAGAGGCCCACAGGCCGCCAGAAGCCGCATCAAGACCAAGGCGCACAGTTAATCAAAGTGTCAAATCAGCTGGCTTTAATTTCATAGTGAATAACCTATAACGATTGACGTCAGATGGTTTCATTTCTTGCATCTCTGTCAAGCGACCAATATTTTTCAATGCGGCTACGGCAGACTTGTCAAACAATGTGTCACCACTGCTCTTAGTCACAACAACCGAATCAACCACACCGTCCATTTTCAGCGCGATTTGCAATTCAACCTCTAACCCGCTCTGTAACGATGGTGGCCTAGACCAGCCTTCAGAGGCTCTTGCCTTGATCATATCCTCAAAAGCTGCGCCAATATCTATTTCATTAATTAATTCAGGAGCAAACTTTGTTGCCGCGACGACAGGCGGAAAAACCAAGCAGTTTCTCAAGTATATTCCCAGACCAAATTCGACGCGCCGACATTGGAAAAACAACTCTTGTCCCGCATCAAAATTCGCGGCAAATTCAATGAAAGGTTGAATTCCTAAAATTTCTGATTTGCTTCCAGACGTTTTCCATGGCCAAGCCTGATAACCAGCCAAATGCACAGTAGCGGCGGCACTCTTCCCTTGATCAATAACCAAGAAGGCCCCTTGGTCATCCATCATGACCTTACTGACCCTTCCACGGTATATACCAGGTTTACTGAATTTAATCTGGGCTCTTGCTTGGTTAGATTGATATTCCTTTGCAATTTGCTTCGTATCCATCGCCTGATCAAAATGCCACCCAGTGGTGTCCAACATTTCATGCATACGCGTATTGAATTGCCCCCATGCAGTAGGATCAGTTGTGGCGGCATATGTTACAGACGCCATAGTTGACAAAAACATGAACAACGCAAACCTCATAAAAGTACCTTTTTAGTGCTAGAAGTTGTTTCGTGCTTTCAACAAGCACATATCAATCATCATGATAAAATTAGCAAACATCCAAACCAGCAGTAAGTGCTCCCATGGGCTACGTATGAAGATTGCGACAACTAGCGCGCCACCGAGAATACCCGCGACCCAACGTTCCATGTACAAATAGCCAGCCCCTGGAAGCAATGTATTCAGCGCGATTGCCGCCAACAGGCTTTTCGATCTTACTTTGACCACAGTAGATTCATGACTGGCTGATATTTTTCGCATTACGGCCCCTTTCTGAATCAGTTGCTGGCGCTTCGCTGAACACGTAGGCGCCGCAGTGTCGATGGGATACCGCAAATGAACAGGATGACCGAAAGGATAAGCGTCACAGCCGCAACGACTACCCCCACGCCAAGGGCCTGCCGGATGCTGGAGACGTATCCAAACTCCAGCGAACAGATACCGATCAGGCTTGCCAAGGGCATGCTGATTGCTGCGATGAAAATAGATGCGTATAGCTTCATACCGACCTCAGTTACTGTGAATTTGAACTCAATATTCACAGTATACTGTGAGGACGTACGAACAGCCATCACCGACAGTGACCCGTCTTTGAGATGGGGCTGCAAACGTGGATATCGGCTTAGCTTTCGGAAAGGTACTGCGGCAAAAACGCAAGGAAGCTGGACTGACCCAGGAACAGCTTGCACATGATGCTGATATACAGCGTAACTACGTCAGTCTGATAGAACGGGGGATTCACTACCCTACGATTGCGATACTGTTTAAGCTAGCAAACGCCTTGAAGTGCTCCCCCTCTGTATTGATATCCGATTTGGAAAACATGCTTGACGAGCACCCTTAGTCCATATCGCTGCTCACAATCGACTGCTTGCACTACTAACTCGATCAATATCACTACCCCATCACGATGGCCGCAGTAACGCCTGAAAGTCGCTTTCACCCAAGATGCGAATTTTTTGCCCCTTTGAAATTAGTTGTTCGGCTTTGAGGTGTTTTGAGCTCTTATTTTTCCCGGCCAATCGGGTGATGTCTTGATCACCAACTACCAGTAGCGTGGTTTGCTTCGTAACTCCCAGGCCGATCTCGCAACCACCTTCTGCGGCCATGGCAGACGCGTCTTGGCGCGGGATGGACAGTGCTCCAGTAAACACTACGACGTTCCCTGCTAAGACACCGTCTTGATTGACCGATAGCCCTTCTACTGCATTCAGTGCAGACAGCGGCATGTTGACGAGCGAGCACCACTCCGAAGCCGTGGACCCGGTATGAGCGATTGCACGAAGCAATATCTCCCCCGCAGCACGCGCATCTTCTAGGGCATCATGATGCTCGAAAGGAATTTCAAAAAAGGACGCAAGATTCTTCAATCCGTAGCCCGACCGGGAGAACTCGGACCATGCTCGGCGGGCAACCTTCGCGGTGTCAAGCCAAGAACAATCAAAATGGGGCAAGTCCGCATTTTGACACGCTCGCAGTGTCGCTGTGCGATCAAACGGCATATGGCTAGCCACGATTTGCCCCGTCACAAAAGGCAAAATCTGATCATAAACGTCGGACCAAGATGGAGCTGACGAGACCATCGATTCGTCAATTCCATGCACAGAAACGTTCATCGGGTGAAAGTAATCGTTCGGATTAACAAACGAACTCCATGTTTCGTGCAATTGACCTGCTCGAAATACGGCAATTCCCACCTGACAGATGCTGGCAAGATTGGGGTTTGCGGTCTCAACGTCGATGACTGTGAAATCCATTTGCTACCTCGTAACGTCGATTATCAACTCCATTTACTTCGACCAGGCTAAGCGGCAGACCAGAGCGAAATACCTTCATAAACCTATCAACTGGATGAAGTGATTGCAAATTGATGGCTCGCACAGGGCCTGTGAATCGGTTTTGCAGAATATTCATCGGCCTTATTCCCAAGGGCTCGTCAACCGATGCGGCACCCCAAGAGCCAGACGGACTCTTTCCAGTAGAAATATGCAGCCCAATCGGCACCGTATGTCATCCAGTGCAGCTCAGGGTGAACGCAGATAGAAAGACCACTGAAAGATAGCTTCCTACGTATTATTCCATTTCGACTCGATACCAGCCGTTATGAAAATACCAGCAGCAACGAGAACTCCGATAACCCAAGGCCGACTATCAAATAGGTCTACTTATCTGGTAGTCCGATTACCTCACGCTTGACACTACCAAAAACCTATTGCAGATAGCTATATGATAGAATTATCATTTATCTATCAAAACAACGACCAAAGGATAATCAAAATTGAAGTCACACCTATATCTCAGAGCCAGCACTAAAGACCAAGACGCACTACGTGCCAAGGCAAGCCTTGAATCATTCGCAAGCGAGAAGGGCCTCACCATTGCTGGCATCTACTCCGAACACATCAGTGGTACTACGCTAGATCGTCCACAGTTGATGCGATTGCTGGATGCAGCACAATCCGGTGAATGCATTGTCTGTGAAAGTGTTGACCGTTTAAGCCGCCTATCCCAAACGGATTGGGAAACACTGAAAGCCAAGATCAAAGCAAAAGGTCTACGTCTCGTCATTGCAGACCTGCCTACAAGCCACATGGTAATTGAAGACAAGGGAATTACCGGCCAGATAATGGAAGTCATCAACAGTATGCTGTTAGACCTAATGGCGACGATGGCGCGTCTTGATCAAGAAAAACGTGTTGAACGGATCAAGCAAGGATTGGAAAACAAACGCCTTGCAGACCCGAACTGGACGCCTACAGGGAAAGGCAAGAACGTAGAGAAGTGGGCAAAGGTACAGTCATTGATGGCTAAACATCCAACAATGTCGGCTGATGACATCGCCAAACTCGCGGACGTAGGGATTGCGACCGTATACCGGATCAAACGCGTTACACCGAGCTCGCATTAAAATCCATGAACATTATGACCAAGCACTGTACAAGCACCTTGCCACAGCAAAGGCTTGTACAGATTGATCTAATCAGGCTCGTGAATAGCGAAATTGTTTCTTCACATTCTGAGCAAGAAATTGGCCTCTGGATGGTGCAGCCCGCATCGCTTCAAAAACATGCTGGGGCACATCAAAATAATGATACGTCCCCGTTGTTTTGAACTCGATAATTAGGATCAGTGATTCATCATCAAAACCAACTCTTGCTATCGTTGATGACTCTGGACTTTCAAAAAAATCAATCATCTGTAGGTTCCACTCCTTCATTCCCTTGGGGAGCCACTACAATTGCTGGCTCATGTTCGTAACGAGAAGACTGTTTTCGCCACTGTTTCACTAGTATAGAGTAATCAGATACACCCACTTCTTGGGCCCAACCTCCAGGCCCTTCAAAAAGCTGACTGCCCTGATCATTAACTTGCCTAACTACTACCTTCGGGTCGACGCTGTCGGGTCTCTGCCCAATCGGTGGCGGCGTAATCAATGCTCGGATTGGCAGGCTTACAGCTTCACCGACCACAATTGCTTCCCCCGTACGTAGCACGGGCAACATCTCGAACAAGCCTTTCAGGTTATCCGCTGCGGCACTGGCTATATGTCCACGATCACTATCATTCGCCAGTCGGAGCGCGAACAACGTTCCACATTGAGAGAGAATAGTCGTATCGATCTCTGCTGGACGCTGGCTAACTAGCATCATACCGACGCCATACTTTCGACCCTCTTTTGCAATGCGCCTTACAACTGCTGAAGCAGAACCTTCATTTTCGCGTGATAGGTACGCATGGGCCTCTTCCAGCACGAGCAATAGTGGACGTTCTCGCCCACCTTCCGGTAAGTTTCGAGCCCAAAAGATTGCGTCATATAATACCCTAAGCATTGCGCCAATCAGATCACTTAGAATGTTCGACGGAATTCCCGATAGGTCAAGAATTGAAACCGGTCGATCAGAGCCGATCCAGTCGCGTAATAATTCATCGACGTCCTTGACCACATGACCATCTAGTGCGGGAGCCCAATCACCGGGCCGAAACAAAAATGCCAATCTGGGATCACGCAGCTTGGATGCTAAAGAAGCAAGTTGGGCACGTATCCCAATTGTTCCCGAGCCTAGTTGGACACGTTCATCAGCGGCCCCTGTAGTTTTAACAGTTCTGTAGAGCGGCGGACGCACGCTCATCGCGTCACCCAACTCCTGCGGGTGCCCAGTATTGTCTAGAACGTATGCATGCTCGACCTCGCCTGCCGCCGCGCCCGGCCTTGGAATAAGCGTGTGGTGTTCACGGCGATGAAGTTCAAACCATAATTTATGAATGCAGAACGGGACCGGAGTGTCGGCTGTAACATCCTCAAGTTCTACTCCAGTACGAGGATAATTCAACAATGCTTCACGCTTCAGCTCGACGATTGCGTCTGTTACAGCAGAAGCTTGGGCATCATTTAACCGCCCAAATGCGAACGGTACTAGCTCATCAAAACTCAATGCCCAAAACGGGATATTCAACGCTGTCTCATTTTGTGCTGAATCAGCAGAGACCCTAAAAACGGTAGACCTATTTGAAAGCGCTTTCGCGTATTCCCCATGTATATCCAAGACTAAAATTCGTGCAGCAGGATATCTCGACGGGTCTGAAAGCGCATTTAATAGCCCGGCGACTGTTGTTGATTTGCCTGACCCTGTTGTGCCCACCACTGCACTATGCCTAGTTATCAGGCGATTGATATTCACTAAAGCCGGAATTGCTTCTGCACTAGCAAGGTGTCCTATCGGAACGTAGTCTTGCGGATCGACAGCCCCGTAGATGGCTGCCAAGTCTGCGTGAGTTACCACGTGGACACGGTCATCAACTGTTGGATGTTGTGAGATACCACGTTCAAATCGACCACCACGCTGTCCCTCACCAACCATCTGAACCTTGATCCAACGGTTTCCGTAAGCCCGCTTATCATCGCCTGAATCGGGTGCTGCTCCTGCACCTACTTGAGAAACGACGCCGTAGAGGTCAACAAACCCCAAAGGAATCCGCACAAAACTACCGACTTGACCAATTCGATACCCTTCACCACCGACAAAACCTAGCCCTGTGGCTGTATCATCATTCAGTTCAACTGTTACTGAAGACCCAAATACATCTTGGACAATACCTATGAAGGTAGGATCACGCTTCATGATTGGTGCCCACATCGGAACTCTGATTGAGTTGATGGGCGAGAAACTGCCCTAGCTTTTTGAAATCACCTAACCCGAACTTGCATTGCTCTATGTCGTTTTCAGTTACGCTGCTGACAGCTACGCCATGTAATGAATGGCTATCCTGTGACGTGGCATTCCAGTTCCGGTTCAACGTTCCCAGGACCGCGCCATCTTCGGCAAGAATACTTAGGTTAGGTTGCCGCGTCGCGCACAGGATTGCTTCAGAATATTGACTACGGGCCCCATAAAGTAAACCGAAGCACATGGCTGTAGGGTTACTACGTAAGCCATTCATGATCACCTCATTGAGATGCTGGTCCGCGAACGAGTATCCACAACAAACTAATATCGCCTGTCCTCGCCCCAGGAAGTCCCGTAATCGATCAAGCATTGCCAAGTAAGGAAGACGACGACTCTGGTCATATTTCAAATGTGACGGATAGATCATCTGGCGATCCGCACCATCACCATTATTCTTGCGAATAACGTCATTTTCAGGTGTGCGCCACCAATTTATCGACCCATGTAACTTCCACACCCGAGCCCAACGCGCAGGCAAGATATCTGTTTCCATTGAAGAAAGATCGAAAAATGCTTCACGCGCGCCTACAAAACCATCGAAATACGGAACTTTATGCGACTCTAATGCCTGCTCCATTAGCAAGTCATAGTTTGGGGTAAAAACCTCAACAGCATGCGCCCTAGCAATACCACTCATCCATGCAGCAAGCTTGTGATAGGGCGTTCCTTCACCTGGAAGTGGGACGCCCACCACACCTGCGGTAAGTTCGCAGATTCGCTTATCCAAGGCCTGTAGCTTCGGCTTGGTCAATCCATTGATATCACCGTCCCTAACAACATCAATGAGCGCTCGCAAATGGCTGAGAATCTCTTCAATATTCGGGGATGCCCCAACACCGAAACGTCCAATTAGTGCTGTGTAATCAGCGCTAAGCTCCGCATCAGCCGTAAGGGTGGTTGCTACCAAGGAGGTCAAACCTGCAATGTCGGGAATCAGGGGAGCGGTGTTTCCATTACCAGCATCAACGCGAATAGACATTGGGCAGCCAGCCCCCAACAAAAATGCAATACGCATTTTATTTGGTGCAAGGGCTTGCTGTAGAAGGGACGACTGTCGATAGGGGCAGTGAGCAAAGCCTGACATGAACGCTCATCCTTGATCTTCAAAATGAAGTCAACTGGGCTTCGGCTTTTGGCTCCGAACTCAGCAGTGATAGCCATACGCTACCGCTCAAAGACACACACTGTCCACTACCCGCAATATCTCACGCGTTAGCAACTGTTTCAGAGGACGAGCCAGTGCCCGAACCACGGCACTAGATGGTAGGAACCCCGCTATGGAAGCGAAACTCAGTATCCGCAGATTGGATCAAGTTTTGCTCTACATCTCTAACCTTCTCGATGACTCTGTCTACATCGGCAGCGTCACCGTACTGGTATGCAAGCTTCAGATAGCCCTGAAAATGCCGTGCCTCGCTTTTCAGCAACCCGTAATAGAACCGCCCCAACTCTTCGTCCAAATGCGGCACGAGCGCTTCAAACCGCTCACAGCTACGCGCCTCGATGATCGCACCCACCACCAACGTATCAACCAGCTTCACCGGTTCATGGCTTCTTACCACCGCACGTAGTCCCGATGCATAACGACTAGCCGATAACGGTCGCCATTCGATTTTACGCTTCTTCATCAACCGCAAAACCTGCTCATGATGCACAAGTTCTTCACGAGCGAGCCGGGACATCATGATGACCAAATCAGAATACGCACCGTACTTGGCAATCATGCTAAGCGCAGTGCTTGCGGCTTTGAATTCACAGTTTTTGTGATCAATCAGCATCACGTCTTGCTCGCGCAGAGCCGCCTCAACCCAGGCATCAGGGGTCCGGCATCCTAGGAATTCATGGACTTCAGGCAGCATCGAGATTTCTCACATTTCGTAGTTGTATTGCCGCCTTTTTCTCGCAGTTCTTATGGTCGATCAGCAAGGTGTCCTGATCGGCCAGCGCAGCCTGGACCCAGGCGTCAGGCGTGCGGCAACCGAGGAATTCGTGGATTTCGGGCAGGTTCATCGGGCTCACGGGCAAAATGATCACAAAAGGCCGGCGATTATACCGACCCCGCCGCGGACCACCAGCCACCGGCCTTGATGTGCATCAACATGACGTGCGCCGCGCAGCAACTATAGTTGTTCAAGCCCCGCCTTTTTTGGAGATCCCGATCATGCAAGCCATCCGCAGCATCCTGGTGGTCGTCGAGCCCGAGCATTCAGAAAGCCTGGCCCTCAAGCGTGCCAAGCTGATCGCCGGGGTCACCGGCGCGCACCTGCATTTGCTGGTGTGCGACAAGAAGCATGAGCACTCGGCGTTGTTGGCCCTGCTCAAGTCGGGTTTGCAGGAAGACGGCTACAGCGTCAGCACCGAGCAGGCCTGGAATGCCAGCCTGCATGAAACCATTATCGACGTGCAGCAGGCCGAAGGCTGCGGGCTGGTGATCAAGCAACACTTCCCCGACAGTCCATTGAAAAAGGCGCTGCTGACGCCTGCCGACTGGAAGTTGCTGCGCTATTGCCCCACGGCAGTGTTGCTGGTCAAGACGGCTACGCCGTGGACCGGCGGTGTGATCCTGGCGGCCATCGATGTCGGCAATACCGATGGCGAGCACCGCTCATTGCACAATTCGATCATCGACCATGGCTTTGATATCGCCCACCTGGCCAAGGCGCAATTGCATGTGATCAGCGCCCATCCGTCGCCGATGCTGTCGGCGGCGGACCCGACGTTCCAGCTCAAGGAAACCATCGAAGCGCGCTATCGCGAGCAATGCAGGGCGTTTCAGGCGGAGTTCGATGTGGATGACAAACATCTGCATATCGAGGAAGGACCGGCGGACGTATTGATACCGCATCTCGCCCATAAGCTGCGGGCGGCGGTCACTATCATCGGCACCGTGGGGCGAACCGGCATTTCCGGGGCATTGATCGGCAACACCGCAGAGGTCGTGCTGGATACGCTGGAAAGCGACGTGCTGGTACTCAAGCCTGAAGAAGTGATGGATCGCCTGGTGGAACAGGCCACCAAAGCCTGACACCTAGGCGCCAAACGCGTCCTTGAGGAACCCCGGCGCGATGTAGCGCTGGTAATGAGCTTCGGACAGGATAAAGAACTCCCGGTCGATGGCATCGCGCAGGTCCGGCAGGGGCCAGTCGCGGAATTCGGGCAAGAGCACCATGCCATAGGCCTCCAGGTTATTGATCACTCGCGCCCCACGCGCAATCAACTGGTAGGCCCAGCAGTATTCGGACTGGTGCGGCACGAAGCGGATCTTGCGCTGCTCCAGCTGCCCGCGCAGGGTCTTGGGGTCGAAAACCTCCACCTTGCCGGCCATCACCTGTACCAACAGCTGCTCCAAGCGTAGCCAGACCGCGCGCTTTTCCTCTTCGCCATAGCCATTCCACTGAATCACTTCGTGATGGAAACGCTTGCAGCCACGGCACACGAGATCGCCGTAGACCGTGGAACACAGGCCGACGCAGGGGGTCTTGATGGTTTGGTTGGACATGGGCAACGACACGCAAATCAGCGAAACAATGCGCCATGTTAGCCCTTTGTCTAACCTTCATCACCCTGCAAACTTGGCGAGGCAACTTACCTTTAGAATTTTTTTGCCGTAGAATCATCCGGCCTTGTAAGGCGCCAATAATCCGCTGGAAGCTGTTTTCAAAGCGTCACGAGCACAGTCGTTCCTTCAGAACGGTGTTGGCGCGGGTCATGACTCGGTAGGTCAGCGCCCTCGCCAACCCTCATCAGCTCCGTTCTGCAGGCGTAAAACTTTGAAAGCAGCTTCTGTGAGAGATGCCGGCAGCGCTGGCTTTGCGGCCCAAAAAGCCCCCGAGCGCATGCGTGCCGTTCATTTCTGGATGAGCGTCCCGTGGGACCACTGATGAGGGTAATAACTGTGCTTGAAGCCTACCGCAAACATATCGAAGAGCGTGCAGCCCTGGGTATCGTTCCCCAGCCGCTTAACGCCGAACAAACCGCAGGCCTGGTCGAGCTGCTGAAAAATCCTCCGGCTGGCGAAGAAGAATTCCTCGTTGACCTGATCACCAACCGCATTCCACCAGGCGTTGACGAAGCTGCCTACGTCAAGGCCGGTTTCCTGTCTGCCCTGGCCAAGGGCGAAGCCACTTCCCCCCTGATCGACAAGAAACGCGCCGTTGAACTGCTTGGCACCATGCAAGGCGGCTACAACATCGTGACCCTGGTCGAGCTGCTGGACGACGCCACACTGGCACCGGTCGCCGCCGCCCAACTCAAGCACACCCTGCTGATGTTCGACGCGTTCCACGACGTGGCTGAAAAAGCCCGTAACGGCAACGAACACGCCAAAGCCGTGATCCAGTCCTGGGCCGACGGCGAATGGTTCCGCAACCGCCCTACCCTGGCCGACAAGATCAGTCTGCGTGTGTTCAAGGTCACCGGCGAAACCAATACCGACGACCTGTCCCCGGCTCCCGATGCCTGGTCCCGTCCCGACATCCCACTGCACGCCCTGGCCATGCTGAAAATGGCCCGTGAAGGCATCGTGCCGGACGAGCAAGGCAAGACCGGCCCGATGAAGCAGATCGAAGAGATGCGCGGCCAAGGCTTCCCGATCGCCTACGTCGGCGACGTGGTCGGTACTGGCTCCTCGCGTAAATCCGCGACCAACTCCGTACTGTGGTTCTTCGGCGACGACGTGCCTTACGTGCCGAACAAGCGCGCCGGCGGCTTCTGCTTCGGCAGCAAGATCGCTCCAATCTTCTACAACACCATGGAAGATGCGGGCGCACTGCCAATCGAGTTCGACGTCAGCAACATGAACATGGGCGACGTGATCGACCTGTACCCGCATGCTGGCAAGGTCTGCAAACACGGCACCGACGAAGTCATCACTACCTTCGAAATGAAGACCCCGGTGCTGTTGGACGAAGTCCGCGCCGGCGGCCGTATCCCGCTGATCATCGGCCGTGGCCTGACCGACAAGGCGCGTGCCGAGCTGGGCCTGGGCCCAACCGATCTGTTCAAGCTGCCAGAAGCGCCTGTCGATACCGGCAAAGGCTTCACCCTGGCACAGAAAATGGTCGGCAAGGCGTGCGGCCTGCCAGAAGGCAAAGGCGTTCGTCCTGGCACCTACTGCGAACCGAAGATGACCACCGTGGGTTCCCAGGACACCACCGGTCCTATGACCCGTGATGAACTGAAAGACCTGGCGTGCCTGGGCTTCTCGACCGATCTGGTGATGCAGTCGTTCTGCCACACCGCGGCCTATCCAAAGCCGATCGACGTGACCACCCACCACACCCTGCCAGACTTCATCATGACCCGTGGCGGTGTATCGCTGCGTCCAGGCGACGGCATCATCCACAGCTGGTTGAACCGCATGCTGCTGCCGGACACCGTCGGCACCGGTGGTGACTCCCACACCCGTTTCCCGATGGGCATTTCGTTCCCGGCCGGTTCCGGTCTGGTCGCATTCGCCGCAGCCACTGGCGTCATGCCACTGGACATGCCGGAATCGATCCTGGTGCGCTTCAAAGGCAAAATGAAACCTGGCATTACCCTGCGCGACCTGGTTCATGCCATTCCTTACTACGCGATCCAATCGGGTCTCCTGACTGTAGAGAAGAAAGGCAAAAAGAACGCCTTCTCCGGCCGCATCCTGGAAATCGAAGGCCTGAATGACCTGACGCTGGAGCAGGCTTTCGAGCTGTCCGACGCCTCGGCTGAACGTTCGGCTGCCGGTTGCACCATCAAGCTGTCGAAAGAGTCGATCACCGAGTACCTGAACTCCAACATCACCCTGCTGCGCTGGATGATCGGTGAAGGCTACGGTGACCCACGCACCCTGGAACGTCGCGCCCAAGCGATGGAAGCCTGGGTCAAGAACCCTGAGCTGATGGAAGCCGATGCCGACGCGGAATACGCTGAAATCATCGAGATCGACCTGGCCGAGATCAACGAGCCGATCCTCTGCGCACCGAATGACCCGGACGATGCCCGTCTACTGTCGAGCGTTGCCGGCGAGAAGATCGACGAAGTGTTCATCGGTTCGTGCATGACCAACATCGGCCACTTCCGCGCTGCCGGTAAGCTGCTGGAGCAGGTCAAGGGCCAGCTGCCAACCCGTCTGTGGCTGTCGCCGCCGACCAAGATGGACGCTCACCAACTGACCGAAGAAGGCTACTACGGCATCTACGGCAAGGCTGGCGCGCGCATGGAAATGCCCGGCTGCTCGTTGTGCATGGGTAACCAGGCACGTGTAGAGCCGAACTCGACCGTTGTGTCGACATCGACCCGTAACTTCCCGAACCGTCTGGGTGACGGCGCTAACGTCTACCTGGCTTCGGCCGAGCTGGCGGCAGTGGCTTCTACCCTGGGTCGCCTGCCGACCGTCGAAGAGTACATGGGCTACGCGGCGAAACTGGACACCATGGCCAGTGACGTTTACCGCTACCTGAACTTCGACCAGATTGCTGAGTTTCGTAAGATCGCAGCTAGCGCCAACATCCCGGTGATTCAGGCCTAAGGTGTTGATGTGAAGAGGCGCCGCGTATCGTGAGGTACGCGGCGTTTTTTTATGTCTGGGATTTGGGTGGGACCGGGTACATATCCGTTATTTGGGTAACGGCTGCTTATGGTTCCGCCCTTACGGCGGCTCACTTTGGAAAAGCCCCAAAGTAAGCAAAGGGCTCTTGCCCCAACACTCGGCACCTCGCTTAGGCTCGGTGTGCCCGTAATCCGACAGGTATTTGGGGGGCCGCCGCCACGCGCCATCCATGGCGCGGGGCGGCTAAACCGGCATCCCTGCCGGTTTACCCCCCAAATCCCTGTCGAATTCCGGCCAGCGTGTTTGACGGGGCGCCTAAGATCAAAATCAAAAACAGAGCCAGAGCCAGAGCCAGAGCCGTTTGATATCTGCCTGATGTAGGAGATCTAAATTGTGGGAGCGAGACCAGCTTCCAGAAGCCGGTTACCAGGCCGCCGCGCTTGTGCTTTTGATCTTCGGCGCCCCGTCAAACACGCTGGCCGAACGCAGGCTTTGGAGCGTGGGTAACCCGGCAGGACGCCGGGTTAGCCGCGCTGGGCCAAGGATGGCCCATCGCGGCGGCCCACGGTCCAAAGCCGGAGTGAGGGCACACCGAGCCTAAGCGAGGTGCCGAGTGTTGGGGCGAAGCGTTTTTGGTTACTTTTGGCGCTCTTCCAAAAGTGACCCGCTGTAAGAGCGGAACCAATTTTAGCCGTTACCGCAGCAACGGATATGTACACCAACAGACCGCTATCGCAAGTAAGGTGCAGTCAGACAGACCACACCAGCCTCAAGCAAAAAACGAATAAACCACCGCAGTGATCGCCACCAACCCCACCGCCGTGACAAACACATTGGACGCCTGCCCACGGTACTTGGCCATGGCCGGCACCTTGCGGATGGCATACATCGGCATCAGGAACAGGATCGACGCAATGATCGGACCGCCCAGCGCCTCAATCATGCCGAGAATGCTTGGGTTCAACGTCGCAACGATCCAGCACACCACCAGCATGAACGCGGCCGTCATGCGGTCCAGACGCTTGGCGCTCGGACGACGACCGGTCTTCAGCACCAGGCCCTTGAGGCCTTCGCTCGCACCGATGTAATGCCCCAGGAACGACTTGGCAATCGCCACGAACGCGATCAAGGGTGCCGCGAACTCGATGGTCGGGTTATTGAAGTGGTTGGCCAGGTACGACAGGATCGACAGGTTCTGCGCCTTCGCCTCGGCCAATTGCGCCGGCGACAGGGTCAGCACACAACTGAACACGAAGAACAGCACCATCCCCACCATCAACAGGTGCGCGCGCGACAGAATCTGCGAGCTGCGCTCATCGGCGTGGGCGCCGTACTGACGCCTCTGGTCCACCGCGAAGGCCGAGATGATCGGCGAATGGTTGAACGAAAACACCATCACCGGAATCGCCAGCCACAGGGTATTGAGCAGTGCGGACGGCGCCGGGACCTGGCTTGCGGTGCTGAGGATGCCGCCATTCCAGTGGGGGACCAGGTACACCGCCAGGAACAGCAAGGCGACGATAAACGGATACACCATCAGACTCATGGCCTTGACGATCACCTGCTCACCGCACCGCACTACGCCCAATAGGCCAAGGATCAGCACGAACGACAGGATCGCCCGTGGCGGCGGCATGATATGCAGTTGGTGCTCCATGAAGCTGCCGACCGTGTTGGTCAACGCCACGCTGTAGATCAGCAGGATCGGAAAGATTGCGAAGAAATACAACAAGGTGATCAGCGCGCCGGCCTTGATGCCGAAGTGTTCTTCCACGACGTGGGTAATGTCGGAGCCTTCACGGCCGGACAGCACGAAACGGGTCAGGCCACGGTGGGCGAAGAAGGTCATCGGAAACGCCAGCAGCGCGAGGATCACCAGGGGCCAGAAGCCTCCCAGGCCCGCGTTGATCGGCAAGAACAGCGTACCGGCGCCAATGGCGGTGCCGAACAGGCCAAGCATCCAGGTGGTGTCCTGGCGGCTCCAGCTTGTGAGGGTTGCAGGTGTCGTCTCATAGCGTTCGTCGACGCTATTGGCCTGATCATTCATCCGGTCGGATCTCCGCATTGACACGGTCGGGACGAGTCAGAAAAACCTGACAGGCAGCGCCCCGACCATAGAAGGGGCCGGATTGTCCGGGATTCTCGTGAATAAGCAAAGACTTAGCTGAGGAACGGTGGTGCGGTGCAGGCAGGCAGTGGCGGCTGTAAACGGCGGTTTTCGGGACGTGCGGCTGGATGTGGATTATACATTCCCATAAAAATCTATTTTAGAATCGGCTGCGTTCCTGTAGTTTTCACACAGCGCCCGCCGTTTATCCAGAGAGCCCCCGCCATGCCTCGTGTTTCCCGCAAACAAGCCGAACTCAACCGCGAAATCATCGTCGAGGCCGCCACGCACCTGTTTCGCGAGCGTGGACTGCACGGTATCAGCCTGTCCGATGTCATGGCCGCTGCCGGCCTGACCCACGGCGGTTTCTACGGGCACTTCGCCTCCAAGGAAGCGTTGGCGACGGAAGCCTGCCAGCAGGCATTCGAGAAAGCAAACCTGGGTTGGCAGGACAAAATCAACCGCAGTAAAGACATGCCGACCGCACGCGAAGCGATCTTGCGACCCTACCTGTCAGCGGCCCACCGTGACAATCCGGGAGAGGGCTGCCCGATATCTGCATTCACCCCGGATATGTGCCGTGAGCCTGCGGACACGGCCTTGCAACACGCCTTTATTGAGGGTGTCGAGCAGTCGATAGAGGTATTTGCGCAACTCCAGGAGGAAGACCGTCAAGCCGCGCTGGCCAAGTACGCCATGATAATTGGTGCAGTGACACTGGCGCGTGCGACACGTGGCAGTGACTTGTCAGATGAATTTCTTGAGGCCGTACGAAAAGCCCTTCTTCCCATTGACAGTTCTCCGTCCGTCCCAGCATGATCGGGCCATGAATCTTATCCAGCAGCACTTCGCCCGCACCACCACCACGACCGCCTTCGGCGGGTCGCGCGGTGGCTGCGGGTGTTTGAACTAGACACTTCACAGATTCAACCCAAGGCCCCGCCAGCAATGGACGGGGCCTTTTTATTGCTCCGCCCATCCGGCACTCACAAGGAGCAACACCATGGCTGACGCCCTGCTGATTATCGATATGCAAACCGGCTTATACGATGGTCCGGCAAAACCCTTCGCGCGCGAACGCGTGCTCGCCACCATCAACCAACTGATTGAGCGCGCCCGCCATGCCGATGCCCCAATCTTCGTGGCCCGCCATACCGGCCCGGCAGGTTCACCGATTGAAGCCGGCAGCCCGCTCTGGCAACTGTGGCATGAGCTGAAGGTAGACGAGTCCCGTGATCACCTATTCAACAAGACCCGCCCAAGCTGTTTCCTGGGTACGAATCTTGAACAGCAACTGAAAGCAGCCCAAGTCAAAGGAATAGTGATCGCCGGCATGAAAACCCAGTTCTGCATCGACACCACTTGCCGAGTAGCTGTGGAACTGGGGTTTTCGGTGGTGCTGCCGCAAGACGGTCATACCTGCATGGACACACCACTCCTTAAGGCCGAGGCGATTATCGAGCACCACAATGCAACTCTGGCCGGGGTATTTGTGAAGCGCGCACGCGCGGCCGAGATCAGCTTCTGATCGCACAAATACGGCATACTCACCCCCTCAAACCCTTCAGGAAGAGCTTTCCGATGACCGCTACTGTTCTGGTCCTGGTTGAAACCATCAACGAATACCTGCCCATCATCGAGAGCAACGACTTTCATGTGATCCTGGCGCCTACACCCGCCGAACGCGCCGAAGCCATCAAGGCTCATGGCAGCCAGATCAAGGCCGTGCTCACCCGTGGCCCGCTGGGCTTGTATGCCGAAGAAATCGCCGCCCTGCCCCTGCTGGAGATCATCTGTGTGATCGGCGCCGGCTACGAACACGTAGACCTGCAAGCCGCCAGCAATCGCGGGATCGTCGTGACCAATGGCGCGGGGGTGAATGCACCGTCGGTGGCCGATCACGCCATGGCATTGCTGCTCTCGCTGGTGCGCGGCATCCCGCAGACCGACGCCGCCGTGCGCCGCAGCGAATGGCCGAAGGTGATGCGCCCGTCATTGGGCGGCAAGCAACTGGGCATCCTAGGCCTGGGTGCCGTGGGCCTGGAAATCGCCAAGCGGGCATCCCTGGGCTTCGGCATGGAGGTGAGCTATCACAACCGTCAGCCACGCGATGACGTGGATTACACCTACTGCGCAACCGCCGTGGAACTGGCGCGCGCCTCGGACTTCCTGATCCTGGCCACGCCCGGCGGCGCCAGCACCCGCCATCTGATCGATCGGCACGCCCTGGATGCCCTGGGACCGAATGGCTACCTGGTCAACATCGGCCGTGGCAGCGTGGTGGTCACCGCCGACCTGGTCGCCGCCCTGGAGCAACGACGCATCGGCGGTGCCGCACTGGACGTGTTCGACGACGAGCCCAAGGTGCCCGACGCGCTCAAGAGACTCAGCAATACCGTGCTCACCTCCCACGTGGCGGGCCTGTCACCGGAAGCGGCCCATGACACCGTGCAGCGCGTGGCGGACAATCTGGTGGAATACTTCGCCGGCCGCCCCGTGCTCACGCCGGTCGCCCTGCCCCCGCCCACTAAATGACCGATCAGGCACGCTGATCATCATCCAACACGCTAACCTATTAAGCCGCCCCGACCTTGTCGCTGGGCGGTTGTGCGCATTAGATTAGGAAATAGTCAAAGGCCTTTAGAATAAGCAGAAGGGATAAGCATGGCGCTGCACGACCAATCGACCCAGATTCGCCCAGGCGAAGAACTTGATGCGAGCCTGATCGATCCCTACCTCAAGGCCCATATCCCGGGCCTGAGCGGTACACCCACGATCAGCCAGTTTCCCGGTGGCGCGTCCAATTTGACCTACCTGCTGGAATACCCAGGCCAGGAATTCGTGCTGCGCCGCCCGCCCTTTGGCCACAAGGCCAAGTCCGCCCACGACATGGGCCGCGAATACCGCATTCTCAACCAGCTCAAGGATGGCTTCCCCTATTGCCCCAAGGCCTATGTGCATTGCACGGACGAATCGGTGATCGGTGCCGAGTTCTATGTGATGGAGCGCGTCAACGGCATCATCCTGCGCTCCGACCTACCGTCTGAACTGGGCCTGGACGCTGCCAACACTGAAGCACTGTGCAAAAGCTTCATCGACAAGTTCGTTGAGCTGCACCAAGTGGACTACAACGCCTGCGGCCTGGCCGACCTGGGCAAGCCCGAAGGCTATGTGGAGCGCCAGATCCGTGGCTGGAGCGATCGCTACGAAAAAGCCCTGACTCCCGACGCCCCGCGCTGGGAAGCGGTACGCGCCTGGCTCAACGACAAGATGCCGGCCGACCACCCGACCTCAAGCATCGTGCACAACGACTACCGCTTCGATAACGTGATCCTCGACCCGCACAACCCGATGCAAATCATCGGCGTGCTGGACTGGGAGCTGACCACCCTCGGCGACCCGTTGATGGACCTGGGCAACACCCTCGCCTACTGGATCGAAGCGACCGACCCGGCGCCCGTGCAACTGATGCGCCGCCAGCCAAGCAACGCGCCCGGCATGCTCACTCGCCGTGAATTCGTCGACTATTACGCCGAGCGCTCGGGGATCCAGATCGACAATTTCGACTTCTACTATACCTACGGCCTGTTCCGCCTGGCCGGCATCGTGCAGCAGATCTACTACCGCTTCTTCCATGGCCAGACCCAGGACAAACGCTTTGCGCAGTTCATTCACATGAACACGCTGCTGGAGCAGATGAGCCTGAACGTCATCAGCAAATCGTCCCTTTAAGGAACCGCTATGTCCAAGACCCACCTGTTCGACCTCGACGGCAAGATCGCATTCGTTTCCGGCGCCAGCCGTGGCATCGGCGAGGCCATCGCCAAGTTGCTGGCCCAGCAAGGCGCCCACGTGATCGTCTCCAGCCGCAAGCTGGAAGGCTGCCAGCACGTGGCCGATGCGATCATCGCCGATGGCGGCAAAGCCACGGCCGTGGCCTGCCATATCGGTGAAATGGAACAGATCACCCACGTGTTCGCCGGTATCCGCGAGCAGTTCGGTCGCCTGGATATTCTGGTCAACAATGCCGCGACCAACCCGCAGTTCTGCAACGTGCTGGACACCGATCTGGGGGCGTTCCAGAAGACCGTTGACGTGAACATCCGTGGCTACTTCTTCATGTCCGTGGAAGCCGGCAAGCTGATGCGCGAAAACGGCGGCGGCAGCATTATCAACGTGGCGTCGATCAACGGGATTTCCCCCGGGGTGTTCCAGGGCATCTACTCGGTCACCAAGGCCGCCGTGATCAACATGACCAAGGTGTTCGCCAAGGAATGCGCCGCCTTTGGCATCCGTTGCAACGCCCTGCTGCCGGGCCTCACCGACACCAAGTTCGCCTCGGCGCTGGTGAAGAACGACGCGATCTTGAAAATGGCCCTGGCACAGATTCCGCTCAAGCGTGTAGCGGATCCCAGCGAGATGGCCGGCGCCGTGCTGTTCCTGGCCAGCGATGCATCGAGCTACACCACCGGCGTGTCGCTGAATGTGGACGGAGGTTTCCTGTCCTGATCAGGCATTCGGCGGCTGCTGCCGAAAACTGACCGCCAAGCGGTTCCAGCCACTGATGCTGGACACCGCCATGGTCAGGTCCACCAACTCCTGCTCGCTGAACTCCAGCCGCACGGCGGCGAACAGTTCATCCGACACTGTCGAGCTCGGCAGCGTCGCGACCGATTCGCTCCACGCCAATGCGGCCTTTTCCCGCGCCGTGAAGAACGGCGAATCGCGCCATACGCACAACGCGAACAAACGTCGCTCGGTCTCGCCGTGCTGACGTGCCGCCATCGAGTGCATATCCGTACAGAACCCACAATGGTTGAGCTGCGAGACACGAATCTTGATCAGCTCCAGCAAAGGCTTTTCGATGGACAAGCCGAAGGTTGTCGCCTCCAGCATCAGCATGCCCTTGAGCGCTTGCGGCGAGGCGGTGTAGTAATCCAGGCGGGGTTCCATGGGGATGGTTCTCTGGCGGTGGGTGCAATCACAGTCCAGCCTAGAGCCCACAAGGCATAAGCCCTATAGCCAATCGGCCGGTTTATGCGCAGACCATTTTGCGCCTGCCACGCACCCGCGTAATCTTGGCGCAGACTGAATGCCTGGGAAAAGACATGGAACTGCACGTTGTGATCAACGGCCGCAAGGATCTGGCCGAACAGCTCTACCAACAGCTACGTGAGGCCATTGGCTCCGGGCGTCTGGCCGCCGGCGCGCAACTGCCGCCCAGTCGCTTGCTCGCCGAGCAGTTGGGCGTTTCGCGCAAGACCGTGTCCGACACCTATGCCACTCTGACCTATGAAGGCCTGCTGATCGGCAAGACGGGCCGTGGCACCTTCGTCAACGCCCGAGCACCGCAAAGCGAACGCCTGCAAAGCGCTACCGACCTGGCCTGCGCTGCCAGCCTGACGAAATGGCAGTCGCTGCCCTCGCCCATGCGTCATCCCACTCGCGACAGCACCCTGCGTTATGAATTTATCGGCGGCGCCACCAGCCGCAACCAGTTCCCCCAGGATGAATGGCGGCGCTGCACACAGGATGCATTGCGGCGCATTGCCCAGAATAGCGGCTTCTATAGCCAGCCCGAAGGCTTGCCCGCGCTGCGCAGTGCCATCGCGGGGCATATCGCGTTCTCGCGTGGGGTCAACTGCCGCGACAGCGACATCGTGGTCACCAACGGCGCACAGCAGGCGCTGGACCTGATCGCCCGCGTGGTGCTGGAACCGGGCAGCATCGTCGCCATGGAAGACCCCGGCTACAGCCCCGCGCGCCAGTTGTTCATGGCGATGGGGGCCAGCGTCGCCAGCGTGCCGGTGGACGACCAGGGTATCCAGGTCGACCGGATTCCCGATGGCACGCGACTGATCTACGTGACGCCGTCCCACCAGTTCCCGCTCGGCATGCCCATGAGCCTGCCGCGCCGTGAAGCCTTGCTGGCGCGAGCGTTCGCACTGGGCGCCATTGTTATTGAAGACGACTACGACAGCGAATTCCGCTACGAAGGCCGGCCTACCGATTCGCTGCAAAGCATGGACGCACGTGGGGTGGTGACCTATGTCGGCACCTTTTCCAAAACCTTGCTGCCTGAATTGCGGCTGGGCTATGCGGTGCTGCCGCCAGCCATTTACGGCGCGGTACTCAAGGCCAAGCAATTGACCGACCAGCACAGTTCGACGCTGCCGCAATGGGCCTTGGCCAAGTTCATCAGTGAAGGCTACCTGCTCAAGCACATCCGCCGCTGCCATACGGTATACGCCGGGCGACGTGAGCGCATCCTGCAGCGTTTGGCAGGGGATCTGTCGCCGTGGTTCGAAACCGTGCCCACCGTGGCGGGGTTTCACATGGCGGCGTTGTGCAAGGTGCCAGTGAACCTCCCATTGCTGATAGAACTGGCGCGCCGGGTAGAAGTAGGTTTGTACCCGCTGGATGTGTTCTTCCACGATGCGCCGGTACGTCCCGGCCTGATCATCGGCTTTGGCGCCATCGAGACCCTGGACATCGACCTGGCGCTGGACAAGGTCCGCGATATCCTCCAGCAGATTGGCTAGTGAATTTTCCGCCGGATTGGTCATTGGTCCTGGCGCTGTCAGGCTCTAGCCTGTGCACTGACACCCGACCTCGGAGACCATCGCCATGCCAGCCTGTGCCTTCAACACTGTCCATGTCCGCGCGGCGGCCGGGCGTTCAGCGGAACTGGGCGAACGGCTGCGGCAGATCGCTGAAGCCGTGCGCACCGCCCCAGGCTGCCTGGACTATACGGTGCGCCGCGACCCGGTGGACCCCGACCTGTGGACCGTCAGCGGCCACTGGGCCTGTGCTGCACAGCTCACTGAACACTTCGCCCTGCCGGCCCTGCAAGGGTTTATCGAACTGACCAGCCAGCACCTGGCGCGCCGCCTGGATTTCGACCACTGAGGCATTGGTCTCCTGGTCTTCGCCGAGATTGGTCGTTTGTGCCCCCGTTACGGCGGCGTAGGGTAAAGAGGTCTCGAACTACTCGGAAACCTCACCATGAAACGACTGCTCGCTGCCTCCCTGATGCTCGCCTCGCTCAGCGCCTTTGCCCACGAACCGGTATACAACCAAGAGTCGGTCAAGGTGCTTCAAGAGCATGCTTTGGCCAACGTGCCCGGCAAGAAAACCATCATGCTCACCGTCGATTACGCGCCCGGCCAGGCCACCGTGCCGCATAGCCATACCGGCACCGCCGTGGCCTACGTACTGGAAGGCGCGGTCACTTCGCGGGTGAATGACGAGAAGGCGAAAACCTATAAGGTGGGTGAATCGTTCTACGAACCGGCGGGTTCGCGGCACTTCGAATCGAGCAATGCCAGCCAGACCAAACCGGCCAAGCTGCTGGTGGTGATGGTGCTGGATGATAAGGCTGAAGTGCTGACGCCTCTCAAGCAGTAAGCCCTAAGGTCGCTGGAACCGCCGGCGCAGGTCTTCGATCTGTGGCCGGCACACACAGCCTTCCAGGTGATCGTTGACCATCCCCATTGCCTGCATCAACGCATACATCGTGGTCGGGCCCACATAAGTCCAACCGCGCTTCTTCAAGGCTTTCGACAAACGCACCGACGCCGGTGACGTGGGGTTGCCCGTCCAATAAGCCATGTCCACCACCTCAGGGCGCTCGTCTTCACTGGGCTCAAACGCCCACAGCCAGCGCGCCAACGAACCCGTCTCATCCACCAGCTCACAGGCCCGACGCGCGTTGTTGATGGTGGAAACGATCTTCGCCCGATTGCGCACGATGCCCGGGTCCTGCATCAACCGCTCGATATCCGCCTCGCCGTATTGCGCCACCCGTCTAAAGTCAAAGCCCTCGAACGCCGCCCGAAACTGCTCGCGCTTGCGCAAAATGGTGATCCACGCCATGCCCGCCTGGAAGCCTTCCAGGCAGATCTTCTCGTACAGCTGGATATCATCCGCCACCGGTACGCCCCACTCCTGGTCGTGGTAACGCGGGTATTCCGGCGCGGCCGTGCGCCAGGTGCAGTAGGTGTGCCCGGTTTCGTCGGTGGTCAGTCCTGGTGTATCCATTCATCACCTCATGTGCCGAGCGGCGGATGATAAGCGAAAAAATTTCCACCCCGCCAACCGCTCAAACATCACTCTTACCGACCAGCTGGTCAAACCGGGACCTGTCAACCGTCAAATAATTGCTTGTGATTTCAAAAATACCGGGCGTAGACTGGCCCCGCACTGGACTTACCGGTAAGACCACAACAATTAAGCCCTGGAACCACCAGGGCACCGAATAGAGATCCCTCCCATGCTCAGATGGTGCTCGCGTTCGATTTTCCTGCAAGTCGTGATTGGCCTGATGCTCGGCATAATCTGCGGCCTGGCCCTTCCCGAATTCTCCTCGCAACTCAAACCCCTGGGTGACGGCTTTATCAAGCTGATCAAAATGCTGATCGGCCTGATCGTATTCTGCGTGGTGGTCAGCGGCATTTCCGGTGCGGGCGACCTGAAGAAAGTCGGGCGCATCGGCCTCAAGTCGGTGATCTACTTTGAAGTCCTGACCACCGTTGCACTGGTGATCGGCCTGGTGATGGCCTTCAGCACCGGTATCGGCACCGGCGCCAATATTCATCTGGAACAACTGTCGTCCGCCGGCCTCAATGAACTGGCCGACAAGGGCCAGCACATCCGCGGCACCAGCCAGTTCCTCATGGACCTGATCCCCAACTCGGTGATCGGCGCCTTTGCTGACAACAACGTGCTGCAAGTGCTGCTGTTCTCGGTGTTGTTCGGCAGCGCGCTGAACCTGGTGGGCGAAGCCGCCTCGGGCATCTCGCGCCTGATCAACGAACTGAGCCACATCATCTTCCGCATCATGGGCATGATCGTGCGCCTGGCGCCGATCGGCGTATTCGGCGCGATCGCCTTCACCACCAGCACCTACGGGCTGGACTCCCTGCAACACCTGGGCAGCCTGGTGGGCCTGTTCTACCTGACGTGCTTTGCCTTTGTCGGGCTGATCCTTGGCCTGGTGATGCGCCTGTCAGGCCTGCGCATGTTGCCCCTGCTCAAATACCTGCGCGAAGAACTGCTGATCGTGATGGGCACCGCCTCCTCCGACGCTGTGCTGCCACAGATCATGCGTAAACTCGAGCACCTGGGCATTGGCAGCTCCACCGTGGGCCTGGTGATTCCGACGGGGTACTCGTTCAACCTCGACGGTTTCTCGATCTACCTGACCCTGGCCATCGTGTTTATTGCCAACGCCACCGGCACGCCGCTGTCGATGACCGACCTGCTGACCATCCTGCTGGTGTCACTGATTACCTCCAAGGGCGCCCATGGGATTCCAGGTTCGGCGCTGGTGATCCTGGCGGCAACACTTACGGCGATTCCGGCGATCCCGGTGGTGGGCCTGGTGCTGGTGCTGGCGGTGGATTGGTTCATGGGCATCGGGCGGGCCTTGACTAACCTGATCGGCAACTGCGTCGCCACCGTAGCCATCGCCCGCTGGGAAAAAGACATCGATATCCAGCGCGCCAACAAGGTGCTCGACGGCCAGCAAGGGTATGCCTTCCAGGCCAAGAAGCCGGTGTTGCCAGCGCATCAAGAGTTCTGACCGATTTCATGAGCGACTCTGTTGAGAGTCGCTATGCTCGCTAACGTATTCGCCACATCAAGGAGAGGTAGACGTGATCAGCACCTCAACCGTCGTCAATTCAGTGGTAGAAAAATTGCGCGCCGCCTTGGCGCGTGGCCAGTGGCGCCGTGGCGAAATGCTGCCCGGCCAGCGTGAACTGGCCGAACAGATGGGCATCAGCCGCCCCAGCCTGCGTGAAGCGGTCATCGTGCTGGAAACCCTTGGCCTGGTGCGTTCCATGCCCGGTAAAGGCGTGGTGGTGCTGGAAACCAGCGTCAGCGAACCCCAATCGACGGACGCCGTGGCTGACGCCAGCCTGGAAGACATCCTGCAACTGCGCTACACCCTCGAGCCCTTCATTGTCGGTTTGGTGGCCCAGTCCATCAGCAGCAAAGAGGTCGGCCAACTGCGCCTTACCTTGATGGACATGCGTGAAGCCCTTGAAGCAGAAGACGCTGAAGCCGGCATGAACGCCTACATCGGCTTTCACGAAGAACTGTTCGCCCTCACCTCCAACCCGATCTTCCAGAACGTGGTGCAACAGACCAGCAACGCCCTCAAGCAAAGCGCCCAGGTGCTGCGCAACTCGCCGGAACATCTGGCCGAACGTCTGCAGGAAAACGAAGCCGTGGTGCGCGCCATCCGCAACAAGAACAGCGCCCTGGCCAGCGCCGAGATGCGTCGGCACATCCTTCAAGAAGGCCTGCGCATGGGCATTCGCTTGAACATCCCGGACGACCACCTGGGCAGCTGATTTTTTGGAGACAGGCCATGAACGCCCACGCCTTGCACTGCCCACCGACCCTGCCGACCCTGCGCCTGGTCGCCGGTAAAAAGCCTACGGTGGACGACATCTATCCGCGCCTGTTCGACGCCATCCTCGAACAACACATCGCCCCGGCCAGCCGTTTTACCGAAGAAGGCCTGGGTGAGCTTTTCGGCGTGAGCCGCAGTGTGATTCGCCGAGTACTGGCAAAGCTGTCTCGTCAACAAGTGATCGTCCTGCGCCCTAACCAGCGCGCTCAGGTTGCGGCGCCGGATGCGCTGCAAATCCGGGAGATTCTAGAGGCCCGACGCCTGACGGAAATCACGGTGGTACAGTTGGCCTGCACCCAGGCTACACCGATGCGGATACGCCTGTTGCGCGAGCTGATTGCCCGAGAGCGTGAATACAGTGAACGCGATCAACGCGCAACCGCGATTCGATTGTCCGGCGAGTTCCACCTGCAGTTAGCAGCAATAGCGGATAACGCACCGCTCGCCCAGTTCCTCAACAGCTTGGTGCCATTGACATCGCTGGCCATTGCTCAATACGACGCGCACGCCTGCACCCGTGACTCATGGCAAGCACATACGTTGCTTGTCGACGCGATGGAGCATAGGGACACCAACGCGGCGGCTCAGCGGATGACTCAGTACTTTGATCGCCTGGAGTCAACGCTGCTGACACGAGCCAGAGAGGCCCGAGCCCCCACGCCATAGCTATGTAACGCCGAAGCGTCCGTGCTTTCGCACACGCTGTATTCGCACATTTGGAGTGCGTACTACAGGTATCGAACATGAATTTGGATTCAAACGTATTGCCCGCATTGTTCAACGTGCTTGCTCACTTGAACGCACAGCACAAACCGCTGGCGCAGCCCATGCAGGCTGCTCTGGACACATTGAACAGCACAGCGGTCGAGGCGGGAACAAGAATGTTCAACCTCGGCAATCTTGAAAAAGCCGAATCCTATCTGACCATAGGTGCAGGAGCAGGCGACGTCTGGTGTCAGTTCGCCTTGGCTACTTGCGGCACTTACCGGGACGGCATCTGGCATCGCGAGCGGGGAGATGTGATCTCTCATGCCGGCGACGAAACGAAGAAGTGGCTCAGGCTCGCAGCAGATCAAAATCACATTCCCGCGCTCATCCAACTGGGTGACAGTGCGTCGATGGAGAAAGCGCAGGGTCTGATCAACGACGCGCCCGCTTACGATCAACCACGGGGTATGTATTACATGTACCTCATTACCGAAGATGCCAGCTGGCTGGAGAAGTCCGCGGCTGCAGGCTGGGAAGAAGCCCAGTACAGACTTGCCGAGTTCTACCAGCGACATCCGGAACGAATCACCAATAGCGCTTTACGCGCAGCACGAATCGAAGAGCTTTTTCAAGAGTCCGCTGACGGTGGCTTTCCGTTAGCCGTGCACGCTCGAATTTTTTCTGATGACTCAACCGCCAGCCTGACGGAAAAGCAGGCTCGCCTTGATCAGTTGGCTCGGATGGGTCAAGTCGACGCGATGTTGGAATACGGCTATGCCCTGGCTAACATGCCACGATTCGAGCACCGTGCGCCGGACACTTACGAGTTGCGAACTACGCCGCGTACCTACGGTTTGGCTCAGGACCTGGGCCTGGCTTACGCGATGTTGAAATTCGTACTCAAACAAACAGCCGGTGCCATTGAATTTCCGAGACTCGCAGCCGACCTTCATGGGCTTGAAATGAGGCTGAGGCCAAAGGATGTTGAAATGGCCGATGCAACCCTGCTCAAGTTCCATGATAACGGTGTGAGAGCATTCCGACGCCTGTATGAAGTGATCATTCCGCGCACTGCGGTGTGATTGGCCCAGGCTCCAATCCGGGGTAAAAAAAATCCCCGAATCGTAAGATTCGGGGATTATTTCAGACGCTTGGGACGGCTTTACAACACCGACTGACCGCTCAATGCCAAGTCCAGCAACTCACGGTTGGCCACCGCGTACATGGCGTAGTCCGTACCCACAGCGGCGCGGATTTCCACCATCATCGCCACCCAACGCTCCGCCATGTCCTTGTGCTGCTCAAGCCACAGGGCCACGCGGGCTTCCATGTCTTGTGGCGCATCGGCCATTTGCAGGACGGAGATGGTGATCGCGCGTTGCTGCCAATCCACATCGTCGCGGAAGGCTTCGCGGGCCTGGGCCTGCCAGTTGTTGGCCACCGGCAGATCGCTGATCTGTTGCAGGTACCACGGCAGGTCCAAGGCGCTGCCGACGGCGAAGTAGGCCTTGGCCACTTCGGCGGCGTCATGCCCTGTCACGTCAGCGGCTTCGATGATCGGCAACAAGGTGTACAGGTGAGTGGTGCCTGCAACCATGCGCGCCAACAGTTCTGGAACGCCAGCTTCGGTGTAGGCCTGGTAGCGGGTCTGCCAGCCTTCGCGGGTCGGGCCTTCCAGCAGTTCGTCGAGCTTGAGGCCCAACGCGGCCAGGTGCGGACCGAAGTGCGCGGTGTCACGGCCAGCGTCCTGCTCGTTGCGACGGCTGCGCAGGAACCAGCGCGTAGCACGGCGGCCCAGGCGCATCAGCTCATCCATCAGTTCCAGTTGCACATCAGCGGAAACCTGATGGTCCAGGGCTTCGATCTGACGGAACCAGTGCGGGAGGTGGAATATGTCCCGCACGATCACATAAGCGCCCGCCACGTTCGCCGGGCTCATGCCGGTCGACTCTTTGAGTCGTTGAACGAAGGTGATGCCCATGTGGTTGACCAGGTCGTTGGCGATCTGGGTGCTGACAATCTCGCGCTTCAGACGGTGGCGACGCATGGCCTCGGAGAACTTGGCGACCAGGCTCGGCGGGAACGCGGTTTCCATGTCACGGGTCAGGTAGTCGTCATCCGGCACCAGCGATTTGAGCAATGCTTCCTTGAGGTCGATCTTGCTGTAGGAGATCAGTACCGACAGCTCCGGACGGGTCAGGCCCTTGCCATTCGCGGCGCGCTCGGTGAGCTGCTCCTCGGTCGGCAGGTACTCGATGGCACGGTCCAGCTTGCCACGGCCTTCCAGGTCGCTCATCAGGCGCTTGTACTCGGCGGCACGCTCGTAGGCACGGCGGGCAGCCAGGGACAAGGCTTGGGTTTGCTTGTAGTTGTTGCCCAACACCAGGTGGCCGACCTCGTCGGTCATGCTCGCCAGCAACTGGTTGCGTTGCTTGTCGGTCATGTCACCGGCCTGCACCACTTCGTTGAGCAGGATCTTGATATTCACTTCGTGGTCGGAGCAGTCCACGCCACCGGCGTTGTCGATGAAGTCGGTGTTGGAGCCGCCGCCATTGAGGCCGAATTCCACACGACCCAGCTGGGTCATGCCGAGGTTACCGCCCTCGCCTACCACCTTGCAGCGCAGCTCGTTACCATTGACGCGCAATGCGTCGTTGGCCTTGTCGCCCACGTCCGCATGGCTTTCAGTGCTGGCCTTTACGTAGGTACCGATGCCGCCGTTCCACAACAGGTCCACCGGAGCCTTGAGCAAGGCGTTCAGCAGTTCGGTCGGGGTCAGCTTGTCGGCGGAGATGTCGAAGCGTTCTTTCATCTGTGGCGAGATGGCAATGCTCTTCGCACTGCGCGAGAAGATACCGCCGCCTTCAGACATGATGCTGGTGTCGTAGTCGGTCCAGGCCGAACGCGGCAGCTCGAACAAACGCTTGCGCTCGACGAAACTGATCGCCGGGTTCGGGTTTGGATCGATGAAGATATGCAGATGGTTGAAGGCTGCAACCAATTGCAACTTGTCGGACATCAACAAGCCGTTACCGAACACGTCACCGGCCATGTCGCCGACGCCCACCACGGTAATGCTGTCTTCCTGAACATTGATGCCGCGCTCGCGGAAGTGGCGCTGCACGCCGACCCACGCGCCTTTGGCGGTAATGCCCATTTTCTTGTGGTCGTAACCGGCGGAACCACCGGACGCGAACGCGTCACCCAGCCAGAAGCCGTAGTCGATGGCGATACCGTTGGCGATGTCGGAGAAGGTTGCAGTGCCCTTGTCCGCTGCGACTACCAGGTAGGGATCATCGTCGTCATGACGCACAACGTTGGCCGGTGGCACCAAGGCGCCGTCCTTCAGGTTGTCGGTGATGTCCAACAGGCCCGAAATGAAGATGCGGTAGCAGGCGATGCCCTCGGCCGCAATCTCGTCCCGGCTGCCGCCCAATGGCAGGCGACGCGGCAGGAAGCCGCCCTTCGCACCCACCGGCACGATGACCGAGTTCTTCACTTGCTGGGCTTTTACCAGGCCAAGCACTTCGGTACGGAAGTCTTCTTCACGGTCGGACCAGCGCAGGCCGCCGCGCGCGACGTTGCCGAAGCGCAGGTGCACACCTTCCACCCGTGGTGAGTACACGAAGATTTCAAACTTCGGCACTGGCTTGGGCAGCTCAGGAATCGCATGCGGGTTGAACTTGAAGCTGAAGTACGACTTGTTCTGGCCGTTCGCGTCGGTCTGGTAGAAGTTGGTACGCAGGGTGGCCTTGATCAGGTCCAGATAGCGACGCAGGATGCGGTCTTCGTTGAGCACCTGAACGTCGTCCAGGGCGGTGAGGATCGCTTGCTCCAGGCGTTGCTGCTTGTCTTCCAGGTCGTCGGCGGTGAGTTTGCGCGCCAGGTAGAAGCGGGTCTTGAACAACCGGGTCAACTCGCGGGCGATGTCGGTGTGGTTGTTCAGGGTGCTGGCGATGTAACCCAGGTCGAAGCCCAGGCGGATCTGCTTCAGGTAACGGGCGTAGGCACGCAGCAGCGCCACGTCGCGCCAAGGCAGGCCGGCGGTCAGCACCAGGCGGTTGAACGCATCGTTCTCGGCATCGCCATGCACGATGTGTACGAAGGCGTCCTGCAGGGTGTCGTTGAGCTGCTGGATGTCCAGGTTCACGCCTTCGGCGGCGATAAACGCGAAGTCGTGGATCCAGAACTCACGGCCATTGGCATGGCGCAGACGGTACGGGAACTCGCCCAGCACACGCAGGCCGAGGTTTTCCAGGATCGGCAGCACGTCGGACAGCGCCAGCGGGGTGTCGGCGTGGTACAGCTTGCAATGCAGCTCGCGTTGGCCGGAGACCTGGCCAAGCGGCTGATAGAAGCTCATCACCAGTGGGTTGGCTTCGGTGAGGCTGAGCAGGTGCTGCATGTCGACCACGGCCGAATGCGCCGCGAAACGCTCGCGGTAGCCGGCCGGGAAACCTTTCGGGAAGTCCGCCAGCACGTTGGTGCCGTGGGCTTCGCCGAAGCTTTCCACCACCAGGCTTGCGTAGTCGTCCTGCCAGCTGCGGCAGGCCTGTACCACTTCTTTTTCCAGTTGCAGCGGGTCGATGTCCAGGCGGTTCTTCGGGTCAACTCGTAGAATCAGCTGCACACGGGCCAACACGGACTCGGAGAAGAAGGTCCAGAATTCGCAATCCGAAGCCTTCAAGCGATCCATCAGCACTTGCTGGATCTTCTGGCGCACTTCGGTGGAGTAGATGTCGCGCGGCACGTAGGCCAGGCAGTAGCAGAAACGACCGTACGGGTCTTTGCGCAGGAATACGCGGATCTTGTTGCGTTCCTGGATCTGTACGATCGACATCACAGTGCTGAACAGCTCGTCGACCGGGGTCTGGAACAGGTCGTCGCGTGGCAGCACTTCAACGACTTGAGCCAGCTCCTTGCCCAGGTGAGCCTTGGGCTGGAAGCCGGAACGGCGTTCGATTTCCGCGACCTTGCGACGAATGTAAGGAATCACCCGCACGCTTTCGCCATACACCGAAGAGGTGTAGAGGCCCATGAAACGGTGTTCCTTGATCACTTTGCCGTCGGCGCTGATCTCGCGGATCGACACGTAGTCCGGATACGCCGGGCGGTGTACGCGACTCGGGTGCGCGGCCTTGGCGAACGACAGCACGGTCGGCTCACGCAGGTAGGCCACGGCGTAGTCTTCGATGCGCAGGTCATCGGCGGTGAGGCCGGCGCGCAGCAGCTTGGTCAGGCCGAGGAAAGAGCTGGCGTCATATTCGATATGACCGCCATCCGCCTCGTCACGTACCACGAACTCTTCATAGCCGAGGAAGGTGAAGTGGTTGCCCACCAGCCATTCCAGGAAGTTCTTGATCTCGGCTTTTTCTTCGCCGTCGATGCTGAACGGGCTGGCGTCGATACCGGCCAGCAGGTCCTGGACCTTGGCTTTCATCGGTTCGAAATCGGCCACGGCCACGCGCACTTCGCCCAACACCTGCTCAAGCTCTCTGCTCAGCACGTTCAATTCGGCGGCGTTGGCGCAACGGTCGATTTCCAGGTACATCAGCGACTCTTGCTGGATACCTTCGCCCTGGGTGCCTTTTGGCAGGATTTCCAGCAGCTCGCCCTTGGCGCCACGGCGTACGCTGAGCACGGTGGTCTGCAGGGTGTGGATGCTGTAGCCACGGCGGTTCAGCTCGGTACGCACCGAGTCCACCAAAAATGGCAGGTCATGGTGCAGCACTTCGACCGCGGTGTGGGTCGACTGCCAGCCATGACGTTCGTAATCGGGGTTGTAGACCCGCACTTGCGGTTGGGTGTGGTCAAAGCGCTCAAGCAGGCGCCACGCAGAAAGAGTGCAACCGGCCAGGTCGGAAAGGCGACGCTGGGTCAGTTCGTCCAGGGAAATGATGCCGAAGAATTGTTCAGCGAACAGCGCCACTTGTGGCAGTGCCTGTTCACTGATGTGCTGCGCCAGTGCCGCTTGCAGTTGATGCTGGAAATCGGCCTTGCTGGCTGCGGTGAAGAACGCCATCTGTGGTACTCCGCTTGGGCTTGTTATTGATGGAAGCGTCGCGTGTTATCCCCTTGCGGGGAGACCGTCAGCGCTGTTCGCTGGTGACGAGTTAAGCACCATAAACGAATCAGGGTGACAGGTGGGTGAAGCTGGACAAGACAATGAGGTCACATACAACGTCCATAAGATGCGCACCTTGCCGGGTGACGGAACGACGGGCAGGTCAGGCGCCAGGCTCATGCACATCCGTTGCGCAGCTTAACGAGTGTAGGAAGCCAGCTGCTTGCTGCACTGCGACATATTCGGTCAACAGCACGCAAGCGTGGGTTGCACGAGGAGCAACCAAGCTCGAAAGACTTGAGTAGATGCCAGTTCTACTGCGTGTTCGAAATCCGATATCTCACACGCGCAATGGAACTATTATTTAGGGTCCGCCCACCGAATAGGGCGTCAATAAGGGTTTCAGTTACTTCAAGAAAGATCTCTATTCGTTCCCGAGACGTCTATATGTACATTGCATCGTCAGCCTCTAACCCGCCGCAGACTCCAGCCCTCCCAACTGCCACCCAAGCAAAGGCAAGCGATGATGCAAAAACTCAGAATACGCTCCATAGCGGGGTGAACGACCTGCCCCCTCAGGCGCAAACAAAGGCTGTTCTCTCCCCAGAAGGAACCTCTAAAACCTGCTTTCAAGAACCGGTAAAACGCAATAAAGGGCTAGACAATCTCGCCAGAAACTATACGCCGATGAAAACAGATAATGAGATCACCTCAGAACAGGTAAAAGCCCATATCGAGGAAACATTCGGAATTACCAACATTGATCCCGACAAGACCTTTTTGGTAACTATCGTTTTCAACCACAAGAGTGATAAGGAACCCAACAAAGGCGTCATCACTCAAAAAATATCGTTAACCGAAGCGGCCCGGCTCAATATCCAGGACATTAAACTGCCCTATTTCAGCGGCCCGGACTCCAGGAGCGAATACCGTGACGGCCCCCCTCCGATCAAGATAGACGAAAAGTCGAGGCATACCGGCCCCCCAAACGCTGACGGAAGCTACACAACCCCAGAAAATATCACCTATAACAAATGGACCCACGGCATTTACATCGAGCCTTATCCAGGGGCGCCCGACATCTATGATCTCAGCAACCATGTTCCGATAGACCCGAAAGCATTCAAAGAAATGGTTTGGGACAACGCCTATAAAAAACCGTACGACAGTTATTTGAACCAGTATTGGAACGCTAATACACGCGCTGACTTTACGTCCACGGCGACAGTCGCGTACTTGACGGGCGCGCATATACAACACCACAACCAATCCTTGACCGAAAACGACAGAAAAATTGCCATGGCCGTAGCAGGCCTGCCCGCGGATAAAACTTATCTGAGTGCAACACCCGACGACTTGAAACAACCTTATAAAGCCGACCCGAATCTGGAAACCAAATTTCTCACGTTCAATGGCTTTAAATCGAGAATGTTCTACACACGCGACAAAATAACTCAACGGACCCTTTTATATATTCCCGGCCACATGCCCCCACTGCAGGGTTTTGACTCGGTTGAAGCCATGAATCGATGGCTGGGGGAACAATTGAAGGCCCCTGACAAAGCCGAAGCACTCAAAATTCAGTTCCGGCCCGAGGATCGTCCCTCTACCGGCCCCGTTGCAGGATGGCTTGGGGGCGTGACCCTTGGCGCTGATGCGCGGATTGACTTTATGACCAAGCAACTGAATCAGTATGTATCGGAAGAGACCCAGGAGAAGCTTGGCTTTTGGAACGAGGGCGGCGTGTTTGGCGGAGAAAAGATCAAGGGTAATCCCTTTGAAGAACTTCAACAGCGCACAGAGAAGGCAGCCAAAGCAGCGACAGCTCAGCGATTCGTACTCAATAGCGACCACAAAAAAAACGCAGCGGTAAATTGGTTGAAGATTGCCTCTTACGGTTTATTGGTTCTCGCCCCCCTTGGCCTGGCCTACCCTCCAGTCGGTGCAATACTCACGGCAGCGAGCATTGGTATCGGTGCGACGGAAGTCGGTATCGGCATCGATGATAAGATCAACAAACGGCCGGGCGCCACCGAGCGTATTTTCAGCGGGGCATTCAATACCGCCAAGCCTATATTCAGCGAGGGTTTCGGCAGAGCCTTCACGCCTGTTTCGGGAGCCATCAAGAGCTTTGTATTCAAGGCCTGAGCCATTGGCCAGGGACGGCCACTCACGCGAACGTCAGTTGAAGCGGCAAAAAAGCATGAGCAATGGCAGAATTGCGCCCCCCCACCCGTAGACAGGACCGCCCATGCAACTCACCACTGCCCACTTGATCGTCAACCCGTGCGATGAAGAAGAAGACAACATGGCCATGCTCTGCTGCCACGGCAAGAACGGCGAGATGTTCATGCTCACCCGTTACCCGGATGAGGACGAAGTGGAGCTGACCTGGGATTACGAGCCGTCAACCCTGGATGGGCTAAAGGTCACGCTGAGTGACACCACCCTGCGGGTCGAGCTGGCAGCGGGTGATGCGGATGCACTGGGCGGCAAGGATCACCTTGAGATCACCCACACCACGGCCGCGTCGGATATGGCCGAGGTTGAGCAAACCCTGCAAAACATCCTCAAAGGCACTGGCACCTACGTCCGCGCTTGATGCCCCCCACACAAAATTCCTACAAGTTTTGCCAAAAATACCCGTTACGCGGTTAGTCGCCACCCCCTTCGATGCATTAAAGTAAGCCTCCCAAGCCCGGCGTTTTTTTCTCGACCACCGGGCTCATCTCTCCAGGAACCGTCATCGATGGAACATCGTGAAGCGCTGCTTGCGCTGCGAACCTTTCTTTCTACGCAGATTCTCGGCCAGGAAAAACTCATCGATCGCCTGTTGATCGCCTTGCTCGCCGACGGCCATATGCTGGTGGAAGGCGCGCCGGGCCTGGCCAAGACCAAGGCCATCAAAGAGTTGGCCGAAGGCATCGAGGCGCAGTTCCATCGTATCCAGTTCACCCCCGACCTGTTGCCCGCCGACATCACCGGTACCGAGATCTATCGCCCGGAAACCGGCAGCTTCGTGTTCCAACAGGGGCCGATCTTCCACAACCTGGTGCTGGCGGACGAAATCAACCGCGCCCCGGCCAAGGTGCAGTCGGCGCTGCTGGAGGCCATGGCCGAGCGCCAGGTCAGCGTCGGACGCAGCACCTATGACCTGTCGCCACTGTTCCTGGTGATGGCCACGCAAAACCCTATCGAGCAGGAAGGCACCTACCCGCTGCCCGAAGCCCAGCTCGACCGTTTCTTGATGCATGTGAAAATCGGCTTCCCGGACGCCGCCGTCGAGCGACGCATCCTGCAACAGGCGCGTGGCGAAGCGCTCAACGGCGAAACCAAGCCGGAGCGCCGCGTCAGCCAGCAGGCGATCTTCGCCGCACGCAAGGAAATCCTCGGCCTGTACATGGCCGACGCGGTGGAGGAATACCTGGTGCAACTGGTGATGGCCACGCGCACCCCGGCCAAATTTGACCCGGAAATGGCCGAGTGGATCGCCTACGGCGCCAGTCCTCGCGGCTCCATCGCCCTCGACCGCTGCGCCCGCGCCCATGCCTGGCTGGCCGGTCGCGACTTCGTCAGCCCGGAAGACATCCAGGCGGTGCTGTTCGACGTGCTGCGCCATCGCATCATTCTGTCGTTCGAGGCCGAAGCCGCCGGCATTGATCAGGACCGTGTGGTGCAACGCATTCTCGACGTCGTTGCCGTCGCTTGAAACCCATGAACGCCAGCGCAGGAATCCGCGTCACGCTCAGCGAATTGATCGAGATGCGCCATCGCGTGCGCGAAGTGCAGCTGTTTTCCACGCCAAGCCAACGCAGCCCGTTGATCGGCTTGCATCACTCCAAGTTGCGCGGGCGTGGTGTGGATTTCGATCAGGTGCGCGTGTACCAGGCCGGGGACGACGTGCGCACCATCGACTGGCGTGTGACGGCACGCACCCAGGAGCCGCACACCAAACTGTTCCATGAAGAACGCGAACGGCCGATCTTCATCATGGTGGAACAAAGTTGCCGGCTGTTTTTCGGCTCGGGGCAGATGTTCAAGTCGGTGCTGGCCGCACAGGCCGCCAGCCTGATCGGCTGGGCCGCGCTCGGGCACAACGACCGCGTGGGCGGTCTGGTGTTCGGCGACAGCGAGCACTACGAAATCAAGCCGCGCCGCAGCAAGCAAAGCCTGCTGCAATTGCTCAACCGCCTGGTGCGCGTCAACCAGAGCCTGAGCACCGAAAGCCGCCCCGAAGCTGACGCCCTCGGCATGGCCCTGCGCCGTGGCCGCGAAGTGCTGCGCCCCGGCAGCCTGGTGATTGTGATCTGCGATGAACGTGCGCTGACTGAGAGCGCCGAGCAACAGCTGAGCTTACTCTCGCGACATTGCGATTTGTTGCTGCTACCGATTTCCGATCCGCTCGACCACGCCCTGCCCGCCGCCGGGCTGTTGCGCTTCGCCGAACGCGGCGCCCAGCTGGAGCTGGACACGCTGAATTTCGATCTGCGCCAGGCCTACAAGGCCCAGGCCGAAACGCGCATTGCCCGCTGGGAACTGCTCGCCCAGAAACTGCGTGTGCTGTTGATGCCCCTGAGCACCCAGAGCGAAATGGTCGAGCAACTGCGCGAATACCTCAACCCGCAACGCCCGGTTAAAAAACAATGAGCAGCCTTGACCAACTGCAACCGCTGATCGCGCCGCCCGCCATCGGCTTCTGGCCGCCTGCGCCGGGCTGGTGGCTGTTGCTGCTGATGATTCCACTGCTCGGCTGGGGCCTGTGGTCACTGCGCCGTTTTCTGCCGACCCGCCGCCCCATCGCCCGCGCCGAACAACCGCTGGATCCGCTGCGCATCGCTGCCCTGGCAGAGCTGGCATTGATGCCCAAGCCTTACGATGGCGCGCCCGCCGGTGCCTGGCTGCAACAGCTCAATGGCCTGCTCAAGCGCCTGTGCCGCAACGACTACCCCTACAGCCAGAGCCACACCCTCAATGGCCGCAAATGGCTGGCGTTCCTCGACAACCGCTGCCCCGCTGCCGGCCTCACGCGTTGGATGGTATTGGTAGAAGGCGCCTACAAACCCGAATGCAAGCTCGACGACAAGGCCATCGCCGGTCTGACCCAGGCCGTCGACACCTGGATTCGCAAACATGTTTGAGTTCGCCTGGCCGTGGATCTTCGCCCTGTTGCCCTTGCCGTGGTTGATGCGCCTTGTGCTACCGGCCGCCGACAGCGGTGAGCCCGCGTTGAAAGTCAGCTACCTCAACGACCTCGAAGGCCTGGCCCGTCGCCGCGCCCGCGTCAACCTGCCCGGCTGGCGCCAACAAGCGCCATTCGTGGTGCTGTGGTTGCTGCTGCTGACTGCTGCGGCACGGCCGGAATGGCTCGCAGAACCACTGCCCATCGCCGCCAGCGGCCGCGACCTGCTGGTAGCGGTTGACGTGTCGGGGTCGATGGATTTCCCCGACATGAACTGGCAGGACGAAGATGTTAGCCGCTTGAGCCTGGTCAAGCACCTGCTCGGCGATTTTCTGGAGGGGCGCGAAGGTGATCGCGTGGGCCTGATCCTGTTCGGCAGCCAGGCCTACCTGCAAGCGCCGCTGACTTTTGATCGCCGCACCGTGCGCACCTGGCTGGATGAAGCGCGCATCGGCATTGCCGGCAAGAACACCGCGATTGGCGACGCCATCGGCCTGGCCCTGAAACGCCTGCGCCAGCGCCCCGCACAGAGCCGCGTGCTGGTTCTGGTCACTGACGGTGCCAATAATGCCGGGCAGATCGACCCGTTGACCGCCGCGCGTCTGGCTGCTGAAGAAGGTGTGAAGATCTACCCGATCGGCATCGGCGCCGATCCGGAACAAACCGGTTCACTGGGCATCCTGGGCGTAAACCCGAGCCTGGACCTCGACGAACCAGCGCTCAAGGCCATCGCCGAGGCCACCAACGGCCAGTACTTCCGGGCCCGCGATGGCGATGAGCTGCAAGCGATCAAAGAGACCCTCGATAAACTCGAGCCGGTTGAACAGCAACCGACGCAAGCGCGTCCCGCCCTGGCGTTGTACAGCGCCCCGCTGGCCCTCGCTTTGGTGCTGAGCATGTTGCTGGTGATTCAAGAACGCTGGCCGAACAACGCGCTGCAACGGCTGTTCAACAAATTGTCGAGCAAGAGGATTTTCCTGCAACAGCACCCGGAATGGCGCCAGCGCCTCAAACGCCTGCGTTTGCGGAGGCGTCGATGATCGACCTGTGGCCACACTGGTTCCGTCCCTGGTGGTTGTTGCTGCTGCCGTTGCTCGGCTGGTTGCTGTGGCACCTGTGGCATCGGCAAAAGCGTGCCGGGCGCTGGCAGATGATCCTGCCGCCGGCCTTTCACGCCGTGCTGCTCAGTGGTGGCAACGGCCGTGAGAGTAAATCGCCGTGGGTAGTGCTGGGCATTGCCTGGCTATTGGCCGTGCTGGCGTTACTCGGTCCCAGTTGGCAGCGGGTTGAACAATCCAGCCAGAAGCCCTCCGATCCTTTGGTGGTGCTGCTGGAACTGACCCCGGAAATGCTCGCCACCGACAGCCCGCCCAACCGTCTGGAGCAGGCACGGCGCAAACTGTACGACTTGTTGCAGGCGCGCACCGATGCGCAAACCGCCATCGTCGTGTATGCCGGCAGCGCCCACACCCTGGTGCCGCTGTCGGACGACCTGGCCACCAGCCGCAACCTGCTGGACGCCCTGCGCCCGTCGATCATGCCCGAGGCCGGTCACCGCGCCGACCTGGCCGTCGAGAAAGCCCTCGGCCTGCTCAAGCAAAGCGGCCTCGGCCAGGGTCGCCTGCTGCTGATGGGTTCCTCGCTGTCCAAACAGGAACGCCAGGGCATTCGCTTGCTACTGCAAAACGCACAATCGCCCACCCTGTCGATCCTCGGCATCGGCAGCCGCGAAGGTACGCCAGTCACTCAGGAAAGCGGCGAGTTCCTCAAGGATGAACAAGGCGCGATTCTGGTGCCGCGCCTCGACAGCCCGACACTCAAGGCCTTCGCCAGTGAGATGGGCGGCCGCTACCGTGCCGCGCGCCTGGACGACAAGGACTTGCGCCAACTCGGCGTGCTCGACCCGCCGCAAACCTTGCGCAATGACGGCCAATTGCTGCACCTCGACACTTGGGCCGACCAGGGTTACTGGCTGCTCTTGCCCCTGTTGCTGCTCGCAGCTTGTGCGGCGCGGCGCGGCTGGTTGTTCTGCCTGCCGTTGCTGTTATTGAGCGCGCCGCAGCCCAGCTACGCGTTCGACCTGCAGGATTTGTGGCTGCGTCCCGACCAGCAAGGCCAGTACCTGCTGAAGAAAAAACGCCCCGCCGAAGCCGCCGAACACTTCGAAGACCCGCAGTGGAAAGGCGTGGCTTTGTACGAAGCGGGCAACTATGCAGAGGCCATCAAGCTGTTTGCCGAAGGCAATGACGCCTACGCTCACTACAATCGGGGTAATGCCCTGGCCAAATCCGGCGAGCTGGAAGCCGCCATCGATGCCTACGAACAGGCCCTCGAAGCCCAGCCCGACCTGCAACCGGCCCTGAAAAACAAGGCGATAGTGGAAACCCTGATGCAGGAACAGTCACAACCGGAACCAACCGGGCCTGCAAAAAACGAAGATGACGAAACCACCCAACCCGGCCAAACTGCGCAACCGGGCGCCAGCGGGCAAAATGCTACGGGGGGCGAGCCATCGTCCCAGGGCCAGGGAGCCGGTACTGACGACACCCAACCCGGCAAGACACCGCAAACCGCAGGCAACGAAGTACCGGGCAGCGAACTGGGCGACGAACAAACCACCACCCCGCCGCTGCGCCCCAATGACGCCAGCCTCGACGGTGAACACCGCCAGGCCCTGGAGCAATGGCTGCAGGAGATCCCGGATAATCCCGGCGAGCTGCTGCGCCGCAAATTCTGGTACGAACAGCAACAACATCAGGACAAGACTCGATGAGCCGCCGCACCACCCTTTTGCTCCTGCTCGCCCTCTCGGCAGGCGACGCCCAGGCGGCGACCCTGACCGCCAGCGTCGACCGCAGCCGCGTCAACTCCGGGGAAACGGTGGAACTGACGGTGGAATCCAGCGATGTCACGCAGTTCGGCAAGCCGGACCTGTCGCCGCTGGATGAGCAATTCGAAGTCAGCGGCACGCGCCAGATCAACCAGCTCACCACCCTGGGCGGCGACAACCACGCCACCACGCGCTGGATCATCACCTTATTGCCCAAGGAAAACGGCACAGTGGTCATCCCGCCCCTGCAGGTGGGCGACTACAAGACCCAACCGATCAGCCTGCAAGTGGTGGAGACCGCCAGCCAGAACATCGCCGCCGAGCTGGCGCCGGTGTTTGTCGAGGCCAATCTCGACCAGGCCAGCGTCTACGTCCAGGCCCAGGCGCTGTTGACCGTGCGCGTCTATCACTCGGTGTCGCTGTATGACGACAGCAGCCTCACGCCCCTGCAGATCGCCGATGCGCGTGTGGAGCAGTTGGGTGAGTCACGCACCTACGAAAAGGTCATCAACAGCATCCGCCATGGCGTGATCGAGACCCGCTACGCGATCTATCCGCAGCACAGCGGCACCCTGGCGATTCCGGCGCAGACCTTCAGCGCGACACTGGTAGAATCGCGCCCGCCCCAGGAAAACACCCTGCAAGGCACCAAGCCCGGTAAGTTGATCCACGTGAGTTCCGCAGAGCTGCCACTGGTGGTCAAACCCAAACCGACGCTGTATCCCGCCGATACGCCGTGGCTGCCGGCACGCAGCCTGACCCTGAGCGAAAACTGGAACCCGGAACCGGAACATGTGCAGGTCGGCGACTCCCTGACCCGCAGCCTCACGGTCAAGGCCGAAGGCCTGTCCAGCGCCCAACTGCCGGCCCTGCCCAGCACCGACATCAACGGACTGCGTCGCTACCCGGACCAGCCGGTGCTCGGCAACCAGACCAACGACCGTGGCCTGATCGGTAGCCGCGAAGACCGCGAAGCCCTGGTGCCCACCCGCGCCGGCAGCCTGGAGCTGCCCGCCGTGGAGGTAGTGTGGTGGAACACCCACGAGGATCACCTGGAGCGCACCAGCTTGCCCGCGCGCACCGTGCAGGTCGCCATCAACCCCAGCCTGGCAGTCGACACCCCCGCCACGCCCACCGTGATCACCGCCCCTGACGACAACCACCTGTGGTTGTGGCAGCTCAGCACGCTGTTGCTCGCCTGCACCACCCTGCTGGGTTTTGGCTTGTGGTGGCGCGCACGTCGGCAACCGGCCGTGTTGCGTGCCGCGCAAACCGGCCCGAGCCCGCGCACGTTGCTCGACGACCTCAAACGCGCCACCCAGGCCAACGACCCGCAAGCCACCCGCCAGGCCCTCGACGCCTGGGCGCGGCAGCAGCCGGAAACGCTCGCGGATATGGCGGCGCGGTTTGTGCCGTTGTCGGATGCGCTTGATGGGTTGAATGGCGCGCTGTATAGCGAGAGTGGGCATTTCTGGCTGGGTGAAGACCTGTGGCGTGCGGTAAAAGCCATTCCGGTGGCAGATCGCGAGCAAGATCCGGCGGCGGATACCACCAGCTTGCCGCCGCTCTATCCCAAGTAACGCGGATCCAACCAACACCACAAAACCCTGTGGGGCTGGCTTGGCTGGTCCCACAGGGGATCAGCGTTTGATCGATAAGCTACCGATCCTCTCGGGTATGCCACAGGCGCAACAGATAGACAGTGGAACCCACTATCTCGTAACGCATTTCGTAATGACCGATCTGAATCCTGCGCACATCCCTGGGCTCGAACTCTTCCAAGCGTTCGCCGATACGAGGGTTAGCGAGCAGCGTCATGGGCGCAGCGGTAAGTTGCTGCACCGTTCGTGCAGCGGCGGGTTGATTGACCAATGCTAGAAACTCATACAGTCGGGCGAGGTCGGAAAGCGCTTTGGCCGTCCACTTCAACTCCATCAGCGCGGCACCGGCAATGGCGCATCGCCGCTGAGGCTATCAGCCCAGGCCTGGACTGCCTGGTGGTCAATCACGCGGCCAGCGTCAACATCGGCCAAGGCCTCGCGGGTCAGACGACTACGCTCTTCTTCCTGGTCAATCCAGGCAGACAGCGCCTGCTTGACGATCCAGTTTCTGGAGCGTTCCAGACGCTCTGCCATCAAATCGACCTTTTGGGCCAGTTGCTCGGGCACGTGCGCGGTGACAGATCTGGTTTTAGAGGGGGTGGCCATGTGGGATGACTCCTGACGGGTACAGTGCAGCAATTTTAATCAAAATTAATCATAACAACTAACTGTACAACATCAATCGCCCTTGTCGAGCCTGGTCACTACCTCAATCATTTCCTGCTAGACAAGGGTTGTTAAAGGCCAGCAATCCATATCGCTTTAATTTGCAGGAAGTTTCCTAGACAATCCCACGGCCTTGCGCCTGCTCACTTCACTGGCTAGCCTTCGCTCCGTCGCTGCATAACAGCGATCAGGGGTGAGATCCTGTGAACAGGAAGCCAAGCGCCACAACCGCGAGCAACATGCTTTATGGCGGCTGTGTGCGGGCGGACTTCGGTCCGACCGGTTGCTCCTGCCCGGTAATCTCACCCCGCACATAGCTGCCACCTTTTGTCGAGTGAGATCGCCAAAAGAATGGCTCCCAACTTTGTCAGGAGATCCATTCATGAACAAAATCGTCCCCGACCCACCGCCCACCTTCACAGTGCACCACGACCTCAGCTTCGAAGACGCGCTTGCCCAGATCTGCGACCTGCTGCGCTGCGCCGCCGCAACCGCCGCTGGCACCACCCAAACGCTAAGCAGTGATCAGCGCCACATGGCCGGCGCCACCGAGCACTTGATCAACAGCGCCAAAACCCTCGCCGACCGAGCGCTGGACTGCCTGCATACCGCCTGACCGGTGTGGGAGGGAGCTTGTCCCCTCCCACAGGTTTACAGGGTAAACTCCCCTCCTTTTCATCTCTTCAACGGAGTTCGCCTTGCGTCTGTTTCATACCTCCGACTGGCACCTGGGCCAAAACCTTCACGGCCAGGAACGCGACTTCGAACACGCCTGTTTCCTCGAATGGCTGCTGGGTCAACTCAAAACCCATAGCCCGGATGCACTGCTCATCGCCGGCGATATCTTTGACACCGTCAACCCGCCGCTCAAAGCCCAGGAGCGGCTGTATGACTTCATCATCAGCGCCCACGAACAAAACCCGAAACTGACGATTGTGATGATCGCCGGCAACCACGACTCCGGCTCGCGTATCGAACTGCCCGCGCCGTTGATGCGCCGCCTGCGTACCCATGCGCTGGGCCGGGTGCTGTGGCTGGATGACGGCCAACTCGACGCCGAACGCCTGCTGATTCCCCTACCGGATGCCAAAGGCAAGATTGCCGCCTGGTGCCTGGCGCTGCCGTTCCTGCGTCCGGCGGAAGTCACCGGTGCACACCTGGGTGACGACTACCTGCGCGGCATCGGCCAGGTGCATGAATGGCTGATTGCCGCCGCCAACGCCAAGCGCAAAAAAGGCCAGGCGCTGATTGCCATCAGCCATGCGCACATGGCCGGTGGATCGGTGTCGGAAGACTCCGAGCGCAGCCTGATCATCGGCAATGCCGAGGCGCTGCCGGCCAGCCTGTTTGATCGGAGTGTCGCTTACGTTGCCCTCGGTCATTTGCACAAGCCGCAAAAGGTCAATGGCGAAGAACGCATTCGCTACAGCGGTTCGCCGATTCCGCTGTCGTTTTCCGAAATCGGCTACAAGCATCAAATCCTCGACGTGACATTTCAGGGCCAATGCCTGGTGAATGTCGAGCCGCTGCTGATTCCGCGCTCGGTCGATCTGCAACGCCTGGAGGCGGCGCCCCTGGCCGATATCCTCAAGGCCTTGGGCGAGTTGCCGGACGTCGACCTGCTGGCCGAAACCCAGCGTCATCCCTGGTTGGAAGTACGCGTACGCCTCGACGAGCCGCAACCCGATCTGCGCCAGCAGATCGAAAGCGCCCTTCAAGGCAAGGCGGTGCGCCTGGTGCGCATCGCTGCTGAATACGCGGGTAAAGGCAACCGCGAGGACGAAGACGACGACCGCCTGGTCGAACTCGACCAACTCACACCCCAGGAGCTGTTCAGCCGCGCCTGGCAGGACAGTTATGGCAGTGAAGTGGATGAACAGACCTTGAAGGACTTCGCCGTGCTGCTCCAGGAAGTGCAACAGGAGGGCGAGCAGCCATGAAGATCCTCGCCATCCGCCTGAAAAACCTGGCTTCACTGGCCGGCCCGTTCGAGATCGACTTCACCGCAGAGCCGCTGGCCAGTGCCGGGCTGTTTGCGATCACCGGGCCGACCGGCGCCGGTAAAAGTACCCTGCTCGATGCCTTGTGCCTGGCGTTGTTCGGCGCCGTGCCGCGCCTGGGCGACACCGGCCAGGCGAAGATGCCGGATGCCGACAGCGACATTTCCATCGCAGACCCGCGCACCCTGCTGCGACGTGGGACCGGTGGCGGTTATGCCGAAGTGGACTTCGTCGGCGTCAGTGGACGTCGCTATCGCGCGCGCTGGGAAGCCAATCGCGCCCGCGACAAGGCCAGCGGCAAGTTGCAGAACAGCCGCCAGAGTCTGATCGACCTGGACAGCGACCAACTGCTGGCCAGCCAGAAAACCGAATACAAAACCCAGCTGGAGCTGGCCCTTGGTCTGAACTTCGAACAGTTCACCCGCGCCGTGTTGCTCGCGCAAAGTGAGTTCAGCGCCTTCCTCAAGGCTAACGATAACGAGCGCAGCGAACTGCTGGAAAAGCTCACCGACACGGCCTTGTACACTCAGCTCGGCCGACGTGCCTTCGACAAGGCCAAAGAGGCCAGGGATGCGCACAAGCAGTTGCAGGACCAGGCCACTGGCGTGGTGCCACTGGCCCCAGAAGCCCGTGCTGAGCTGGACCAGCAATTCGACGCGGCACAACAACAACTCAAGACTCAGCAAGCCCAGCTCAAACAGCTTGAGCTTCAGCACACTTGGCTCAAGGAACTGCGCGAATGGCAAGAACGCCAACTGGCCGCGACCGAACAGCTAAAGCAGGCGCAGGCCGAATGGAATAACCAGGACGCGCAACGCCAGGACCTGAACCGCCTGGAACAGTTGGCGCCGCAGCGTCATCTGTTCGTGCGCCAGGCGGAAATCGGCACACTGCTGGCCCCGTTGGCTGCGCAGATCCAGTCGCATACCCGGCAACAAACCGAGTTGCATGTCCGCCAGGATCAGGCCCAGCAACAACAAACCAACGCGCAAACCGCGTTGGCTGAAGCCCTGCAAAACCAGGCCGATGCCGTACCTTTGCTGCGCCAGGCGTTCGAAGAACAAAGCACCCTCGCCCACTTGACCAAGGAGTTGGCCAAGCGCACCGAGGACAAACAGCAGCACGAAAGCGCCTGCATCGAAGGCCAAGCGCTGCTCAATGGTCTGCTGGAAAAACAAAGCCACGTCGCTGAGCGCCTCCAACGCCTTGCGACCGAGCTTGAGCGCAGCGCGGCGCTGGCACCGTTGAGCGATGCCTGGACCGCCTACCGCGACCGCCTGCAACAGCTGACGCTGATCGGCAATCGCCTGAATAAAGGTCAGGCCGAACTGCCGCAACTGGAGCAACGTGCGACCAGCGCCGCCGAGCAGTTCACCCAGCAACGCGAAGCCCTGGACCTGCTGTATCAAGAGGCCGGTGCCGAGCCCCATGCAGTGGCCGAGCAGATCCAATTGCTGGCGAGCCTGCTGCAAGACAATCGCAAACAACAACGCGCCTTCGAAGACCTGACGCGTCTGTGGGACAACCAGCAACAGCTGGACCAGCAAGCCGCTGCGCTGACGCAAAAGCTCACCGATGCCCAACAGCAACGCGAGCAGCTCAACCAGACAGGCCTGCAAACCAAGGCCGAGCTGACCGTTGCCGAACAGACGCTGAGCGTGACCAAACAATTGCTGGAACGTCAGCGCCTGGCCCGCAGCGCCAGCGTCGAGGAGTTGCGCGAGCAGTTGCAAGACGACCAGCCCTGCCCGGTGTGCGGCAGCCACGAACACCCCTACCACCAGCCCGAAGCGCTGCTGCAAAGCCTCGGTCGTCATGACGAAAACGAAGAAGCCACCGCGCAGAAAGCCGTAGATAGCCTCAAGGAAAAACTCACCGAGTTGCGTGGCGAAGTGGGCGGTTTGATCGCCCAGCAGAAGGAATACCTGCAACAGCAGGAACACCTGGCGACCCAACAGCAAGCGCTCAAGCCAAGCCTGGATGCGCATCCGCTGACCGCATCGTTGCTCAATCAGGAACCTGCCAAACGCAGCGCCTGGCTTGAACAGCAACTGGGCCAACTGAGCCAAAGCATCGCCCAGGACGAGCAACGCCAAGGCGCCCTGCTCAACCTGCAACAAAACGTCGGGCGCCTGCAGCAACAACTGCAAGCCGCCCAGGAAGCGAGCCAGCAGGCCCGTCAATTGCTGGTTGACCAGCAACGCGAGCTGGCCAGTGACCGCGAACGCCTCGACCAGGAGCTGAACGCCTTCGCCAGCCTGCTACCCGCACAAACCCTGGAAGGTCTGCGCACCGAGCCGGCCGCCACCTTCATGCGGCTGGACCAGCAGGTCAGCCAGCGCCTGGAACAGCTGGGCCATCAACGCGATGAGCTGGCCGAACAACAAGAACGCCGACAGGCGATCGAGAAAGAACAGTCTCACCAGCAGCATCGTCAACAACAGCTCGACGCCCTGCTCCAGCAGGTCACCGAGCTGGCGACCCAACAGCAAGCGGCCCAGGCAAAACTCAGCGCGTTGCTCGGTGAACACACCAGCGCCGAATACTGGCAACAGCAGCTGGACCAAGCCGTGACCCAGTCACGCCAAAGCGAAACCGACGCCAACAAACAACTGCAAGAAATCCATAACGCCCTGATCCAACTGGCCGCCGACCTCAAGGCCCAGCAGGAACGCGAACAGGCGTTGCAGGCCGAACAATATGCCCTCGCCACGCGTATCCGCGAATGGCGCGCCTTGCATCCGGAACTCGATGACGCTGGCCTTACCCGCTTGCTGGCCTACGATGACGCTCAGGTCAGCCAATTGCGCCAACAGCTGCAGCACAGCGAAAAAACCGTCGAACAGGCCAAGGTGCTGTTGCAAGAGCGCGAACAGCGCCTCGCCGATCACCAGGCCCTGCACAATGGCAACCTCGCAGCCGAGGAGCTGGACAGCACCTTGGCCACGCTCAATCAACAACTGGCCGAGAGCGAGAAACACTGCGCCGAATTGCGCGCGCGCCAATCCGAAGACCAGCGCCGCCAGGAGGCCAATAAGGCCTTCGCCGAGCAGATTGCCAAGGCGTATGACGAGTGGCAGCGTTGGGCTCGCCTCAATGCACTGATCGGCTCGGCCACCGGTGACACTTTCCGCAAGATCGCCCAAGCCTACAACCTCGATCTGCTGGTGCACCACGCCAATGTGCAACTGCGTCAGTTGGTGCGGCGCTACCGCCTCAAGCGCGGCGGCAGCATGCTCGGCCTGTTGGTGATGGACACGGAAATGGGCGACGAACTGCGCTCGGTGCATTCATTGTCCGGCGGCGAAACGTTCCTGGTATCCCTGGCGTTGGCGCTGGGCCTGGCATCGATGGCGTCGAGCACGTTGAAGATTGAGTCGCTGTTTATCGACGAAGGCTTCGGCAGCCTGGACCCGGAATCCCTGCAATTGGCCATGGACGCGCTGGATGGCTTGCAGGCTCAGGGCCGTAAGGTTGCAGTGATCTCCCACGTGCAGGAAATGCACGAACGTATTCCGGTGCAAATCCAGGTCAAACGCCAAGGTAATGGCTTGAGCACCCTGGAGGTCAAGTGAGCGAGGCGCTGTTGTATTCGTTCCGGCGCTGCCCGTATGCCATGCGGGCGCGTCTGGCCCTGTGCTACAGCGGCGTGCCCGTGCGCGTCATTGAAGTCAGCCTGAAAGCCAAGCCGGCCGAGATGCTGGCGTTGTCACCCAAGGGCACAGTGCCGGTGCTGAGTGTGAATGGCGAGGTGATCGATGAAAGCCTGGCGATCATGCAATGGGCGCTAGCGCAGCATGATCCTGATGATTGGTTGCTGCAGGGTGACCCGGCGGTACTGGCGTTGATTGCCGAGAACGACCAAGGCTTCAAGTATCACTTGAATCGATACAAATACGCCGAGCGCTACCCGGAACATCCCATGGAACAGTATCGGGCCGAGGCAGAGGTGTTCTTGCAGAAGCTAGAGGGTTTGCTGGCGGGTCGCGCCCATTTGCTGGCCGATCACCCGAGTATGACGGACATGGCCCTCGCGCCGTTTGTGCGACAGTTTGCCCATGTGGATCGGGAGTGGTTTGCCGGTGCACCGTATCCCCGGTTGCAGCAGTGGTTGCAGCAGTTTCTGCAGTCGCCGCTGTTTATTGCGGTGATGGCAAAACATTAATTAACTGTGGTGAGCCCGCTCACCGCAGAAAGGCCGCTCACCACCATTAGCCCTCAACCAGGTTCAGTAATCGCTCGCGGGCAATCTCAGGCTCACCGTCCGGCAAATGCACGGAAGACAAGATGGGAGTGGAATAGAGGGCCAGAATGAGTGCGGCGAGTCGGATTGCCATGCTGTCGATTCCAGGTAGAAAGGCGTCAAAAGTTGAGCGTCAAATTTAAACACATGGCAATGTGATATCAATCATTTTTCTTTCGCACCTGCACAAACGCCAAACCACTGGAACAAGCCTGGCTTCGTTCCAGTGGTTTGGCGTCTGCTGTTGCGCGGGTTATTGCTGGGTTTTGTGATCCAGTGCAGCGTAGAAGTTGGCGCTCTGTTGCAGGTATTTCTGGGTGTAAGCGCTGGTGCTGGATTTTTTGCCGGAGACTTCCACGCTGGCCGCAGCTGGCAGGGCAACGGTGGCGGAAACAGCGGATGCGGCGATGATGGAGAAGAGATTCAGATTCATGTCGGTAACCCTTGTGTTCGTTTGGTTGAGTGGCCGGGGAAGGCCTTGGAACCAAACTTACGCCCGAGGGCTAAGCCTTAGAAATGCTTTGAAACATTAGCCGCTATTAATAGAATTAATACAAAGGCTCAGGCCCCGCATTGCGGGGCCTGTGGCTTATTGACGCAGCAGGAATTTGAGGTCGCTGGGCGCATCGATCGGCAATTTCTGCACGGTTTTACCCAGCAGGCCGGTTTTGGGGTCGCGTTCGACCACCACGATTTCGTTGCTTTTCTGGTTGGCGATCAGCAAAAACTTGCCGCTCGGGTCCAGGCTGAACTCGCGCGGATGGTCACCTTCCACGGAACGGCGTTGCAGTTCCTTGAGGTGCGCGGTGGCCGGGTCGATGCTGAATACCAGCAGTTGATTGGCCGTGCCACGGTTGCTCACGTACAGGAATTTGCCATCGCTGGAGGCGTGCAGCGCGGCGCCGGCCTTATCGGCCACCGGTTGCCCGGCGGCGAAGTCCACCAGCTGGGTTTGGGTCAGTTGGCCGTCTTTGTAGTCGAACACGGCGACCTGCGCGCTCATCTCGGTGGTCAGCCAGGCATGCTTGCCATCGGCGCTGAACAACAAATGACGCGGGCCACTGCCGGGCGGTAATTGCACCGAGGCGGGACTGGCCGGGGTCACTGGCAGCTCAGGGTTGGCCTTCGGATCGTAGTGGTAGGCAAACACCTTGTCCGCGCCCAGGTCCTGCACAAACACGTATTTGCCATCCGGCGACGAGACCACCGAATGCACGTGATTGGATGCCTGGCGTTCAGGGTTGATACGACTGGCCGGGTGCCCGCTCAGTTGCACCGGCGCTGACAGCTTGCCCGTGGCATCCACCGGCAACACCGCCAGGCTTCCGCCCGGGTCTTCCAGTACCGAATAGTTGGCCACGAACAGGTAGCGCCCATCGGCGGCCACGCTGGAATGGGTCGGTTCGTTGCCCAGGCTCTGCACTTGATTGATCAGGGTCAGCTGATGATTCTGCGGGTCGATGCTGTAGCTGCTCACACGCCCGACCGGGTCTTTCTGGCCTGGACCGTTCTCGTTGACCACAAACAGATGCTTCTGGTCCTTGGAAACCGTCAGCCAGGACGGGTTCGCCGCTTTGGCGGCCAGCACTGGCCGGCCCTGGAACTTACCGGTTCGGCTATCGAACTGCAGGCGGTAAATACCTTCGCTGCTGCCAGCGGTGTAGCTGCCCACCAGCAGTTCATAAGTGTCGGCCGGCGCGGCTTGCACCGACATGGCGCCTACGCTGCCGGCAATCAGCAAAGGCCAGAATTTACGCATCATCATCCGCTTCATCCTCATCGTTATTGTTGTCGCCCTTGATCGCGTTCAGGCAGACCAGACGGTGTTCACCGTCTTCGTTGCGCAAGAGCCAGCTTTGCAAGCTGTCATCAAAGGTGGCGGCGCTCAGTTGTTCTGGACTGAACATCCAACGCTTGAGTTCCCGGCCATCCATGCTTTCGATCAGCAAGTGCTGGTCGAACGTGAAGTCGAAGGCATGCAGTCCGTTGATGATCAGCATGTCGCTGTCGGTCAGGGCGGTGCTCAGGTTGGGTTGCGAATCGGTCATGATGTGAAGTCACTGCGGGGGAAAAGACACATGATAGGTCAATTCCCCCGCGGTGCCTTGCGGCAATGGTCTAATCGATCAATGCGCGAAGAGTGAGTTGCCCTTCTGCCCTGCCAGTTTCTCGGGTTTGATCAGGAAACGCGCCAGCGCCGGCAGCAGCCACAACGCACCAAACATGTTCCACAACAGCATGAAGGTCAGCATCAGGCCCATGTCGGCCTGGAACTTGATGGCCGAGAAGATCCAGGTGCACACGCCAATCGCCAGGCACAGGCCGGTGAACAGCACGGCCTTACCGGTGGACTTGAGCGTCTGATAGTAGGCCTCTTGCAACGGCAACCCGGCACGCAGGAAACTCTCCAGGCGGCTGTAGATGTAGATGCCGTAGTCCACGCCAATCCCCACGCCCAACGCCACCACCGGCAAGGTCGCGACCTTCACGCCGATGCCCATGAACGCCATCAGCGCGTTGCCCAGCACCGAGGTCAGGACCAGCGGCAGCACGATGCACAGGGTCGCCGCCCAGGAGCGGAAGGTAATCATGCACATGGTCGCCACGCACAGGTACACCAGGATCAGGATGGTCAGTTCCGATTCCTTGATCACCTCGTTGGTGGCGGCCTCGATCCCGGCGTTACCGGCGGCGAGGATGAACTCCAGGCCGTCCTTGTTGTTTTCCTTGGCGAAGTCCTGCACCGCATGCACCGCGCGGTCGAGGGTTTCGGCCTTGTGGTCGTTGAGGAACACCAGCACCGGTGCCAGCGAGCAGGTATTGTTGTACAGCCCATCGGCGCGGGCGATGGAGTTGTTCAGTACATCCGGGTTACGCGACAGCGTTTCCCATTTCAGGTTGCCCTCGTTCATGCCCTTGATCATCTGCTTGGACACGGTAACCAGCGAGATCGCCGACTGCACGCCCTCGGTGTTCTGCATCTTCCACATCAACTGGTCGATGGGCGCCATGGCTTCATAACGCGAGCAGCCTTCGGCCTTGGTCTTGACCATCACCACCAACACGTCGGAGCTGGTGGAGTAGTTGCTGATGATGAAGTTGTTGTCTTTGTTGTAGCGCGAGTCCGGGCGCAGTTCCGGCGCGCCTTGGTCGAGGTCGCCGATCTTGAGGTTCTGGCTGTACCAGAGGCCACCACCAAAGGCGATCAGGGCCAGGAAGATCGAGACTGGCGCGACTTTCGGGCTGGCGAATTTCGACAGCAGGCGCCAGAACGGATGCTCGCGGTTCGCGTCTTTCTTGCTCTTGGCAATCGCGCGTTTGCTGATACCGACGTAGGAAATCGCCACTGGCAGGAGGATGAGGTTGGTGAACACGATCACCGCCACGCCGATAGAGGCGCCGATGGCCAGTTCGCGGATCACGCCAATGTCTATGATCAACAGCGTGATAAAGCCCACCGCGTCGGCGAGAATCGCGATCATCCCTGGCAGAAACAGTTGGCGGAAGGTGCGGCGCGCCGCGGTCAGTGCGTTGTCCGCTTCGCTGGATTGCAGGGCGATACCGTTGATCTTCTGTACGCCGTGGGAAATACCGATGGCGAAGATCAGGAACGGCACCAGCATCGAGTAGGGATCCAGCCCGAACCCGGCGGCATGCATCAGGCCCAGTTGCCAGACCACCGCCACCAGGGTGGTGCTCAACACCGCAATGGTGCTGCGCAGGCAGTTGGTGAACCACAGCAGCAGGACCAGGGTGATGCCGAAGGCCACGCCGAAGAACAGCACCACCATGATCAGGCCATCGATCAGGTCGCCGACTTTCTTGGCGAAACCGACGATATGAATCTGGACGTTGGGATTCTGCTCCTGGAATTTGGTGCGGATCTTGTCTTCAAGCTCATGGGAGAACTTGCGGTAGTCCAGGGCCAGCAACTTGCCCTGGTCCTGCGGGTCCGGGTAGGACTCCAGCAGCGGGATGTCGACGATGCTCGACTTGAAATCGTTGGCCACCAGGCGCCCGACCTGGCCAGACTTGAGCACGTTGTTGCGCAGCTGATCGAGGCTTTCAGGCGAGCCGTTGTAGCTTTGCGGGATCACTTCACCGCCGGCAAAACCTTCTTCGGTCACTTCGGTCCAGCGCACGCTGGGGCTCCACAGCGACTTGAGGCCCGAGCGGTCGACGCCGGAAATGTAGAACACCTCGTCGTTGATCTGCCGCAGGGTTTCCATGTATGACTGGGTAAAGATGTCGCCGTCCTTGGCCTCCACCGAGATGCGCACCGTGTTGCCCAGGTTCGCCAGGTCATTGCGGTGCTCCATCATCTTCTCGATGAAGGGGTGCTTGAGGGGGATCATTTTTTCAAAGCTGGTGGACGGGCGAATCAACGTCGCCTGCCAGAACAGGAAAATGCTCACCAGCAGGCAGATCACGATCACTGCCGGGCGGTTGTTGAAGATCAGGCGCTCAAGAAAGGTCGCTTTATCGTTGTGATGACTGCTCATTCTATCCCCGCCCTTCTTATTGTTTTGTCGGTTCAGCGCCAGTTGGCGTGGCAACACGCACGCCACCCTGCCCGGCCAGAATCAAGTTGCCATTGCCGGCCGCCGTGACGGACGAAAGGGAAATGCGGTCCGGACGGTTGAACACGCTGAATGTCACGCCGTCGTCATGGCTGACCACCACGCTGCCACCGTTGCCGACGACAACAATCGAACCGTCATCCAACAACGTCGCTCCGGACAAACCAAACTCCAGCGCTCCCCGCGCGGCGTTCAGCTCAACTTGCTCCCAGGTGCTGCCGAAATCCGTGGAGCGGTACAGGTTGCCGCGCAACCCATACGCCAGCAGGGTTTGCGGCTGCGCCGTGCTGATCACGCCAAACAGCGAACCCTCGTAGGGGCCTTCAAGCTTTTCCCAGGTCTGGCCGTCGTCGCTGGAGCGGAACATGCTGCCCTGCTCACCGACGATAAGCAGGCCAGCGCCCTTGATACGGGCGATGGCGTTGAGATGGTATTGGTCTTCGTTGTCGAGGCGGTCGCTGACGTCCTCCCAGGTCTTGCCGCCGTCGGTGGTTTCGACCAACGCACCGTAGGCACCGACGGCCAGCCCGTGGTTGGCGTCGTTGAACCATACGTCGAGCAACGGGGCTTCGCGCTTGAGATCCTGGTATTGCTGGCTCCAGGTGGCGCCGCCATCGGAGCTGGCAAGAATTTGCGCATCGTGGCCCACCGCCCAGCCTCTCTTGTCATCGACGAAAAACACCGCCGTGAGCAACTGCCGGGTGGGGACTTTGGCTTGGGTCCAGGTGCTGCCCTGGTCATCGGAATAGAGGATGTGCCCGCGATCACCGACCGCCACCAGGCGTTTGCCCGCGCGGACAACATCGATCATCAGGCCTTTGGCGGCCTTGGGGGATTCAATCGCAAACGAGGTATCACCGGCGGCCTGGACAGAGGTCGACAACGCGGCCGCCGTCACCCCCAGTCCAAACAGCGAGAGCGCTGCGGCCAGCATCGCAACCCTGCGTGCGGCGCGTGGGCGGCAGACAACCCACCCCATGACAGGCTCACTCATAGACCTTTCTCCCATTTATTATTGTTATCGCTGCCTTCCGGGGCCTTGAAACCTGCAATCTAGAGCGCCTGGAGGAAGCAGGGGCCATCCTATCGGGCTTTCGAATCGTCTGACAATCGGCGCTACGTTATCTTTTGTTAACTGACGCCCTTTCGTCAGAGCCTGAATATAGTTGCATTCGCCGGGGTGATCATCGTAACCCTTATGAATTTTTATTCTATCTATTGAATTTAGGGAATTTTTATTCCATTAATAGCCCTTCTGAAAACAATAATCCAAAGGACCACGGCGATGCGTGAACTCGGAATCGGCTTGATCGGCACAGGCTTCATGGGACGCGCCCACGCCTTGGCCTTTAATAACGCTCGCGCGGTATTCGAACTGCCGGCACACCTGAAGCTGGCGGCACTGGCCGATGCCGACACCGAACGCGCACAGCGCTGCGCCACCGCCTGGGGATTTGCACAGGCCCATGGCGACTGGCAGGCGTTGATCGATAATCCCAACGTCGATGTAGTAGCCATCACCACCCCCAACCATTTGCACTACCCCATGGCCATGGCGGCCATCGCCGCAGGCAAGGCGGTATATTGCGAAAAACCTCTGGCCGTGAGCCTGGAACAAGCCGACGCCATGCGCCGCGCCGCCAGTAAGGCAGGCGTAGTGACACGGGTGGGTTACAACTACCAGCACAACCCGATGATTACGCTGGCGCGGCAAATGATTGCCAAGGGCGAACTGGGCGAAATCATCAGCTTCCAGGGCGAGTTCAGCGAAGACTTCATGGCCGACCCGGCCTCGCCATGGTCGTGGCGTTGCGAAGTCGAGCATGCCGGCGGCGCCCTGGCGGACCTGGGCAGCCACTTGCTGTCTATGGCGCGTTATCTGGTGGGTGATGTGGTCAGTGTGTGCGCCGATACCCAGACCGTCCACGCCCAGCGACCGTCCGTCAAAGGTAGCTCGGAGCACAAACCCATCGCGGTGGATGATCAGGTGCACGCCCTGCTGCGCTTCGCCAATGGCGCGCGCGGGACGGTGAGCAGCAGTTGGCTCAAGCAGGGGTACAAAAATCACCTGAATTTCGAGATCAGCGGGACCCAAGGCACCTTGGCGTTCGATCAGGAGCGGTTGAATGAATTGCAGGTCTGTCGCGTGGGCCAGGACGGATTCCAACGTCTGCTCGCAGGCCCTGCCCTGCCCGGTTATGCAGCGTTCAGCCCAGCGGCGGGCCATCAGTTGGGGTACAACGAGTTGAAGACACTGGAGGTGCAGGAGTTGATTCTGGCGCTGGCCGGTCAAGGTGCGGATGGCACGGACTTCGAGGGGGCGTGGGAGGTGGAGCGGTTGGCGACGGCGATTCGCGTGGCAGCCCGTGAAGAACGCTGGGTACAAGTGGGCACGGTCTAAACCGTGGGAGCGGGCTTGCTCGCGAATGCAGTGCGTCAGTCGCCAGATTCATGCACTGACACTCCGCATTCGCGAGCAAGCCCGCTCCCACATTGACTCACCTAAGCCGTAAGATCAGCGCAAGGCCCGGCGCAGCACTTTGCCGACGGTGGTCTTGGGCAACTCGGTGGTGCGGAACTCCACATATTTCGGCATTTTGTACCCTGTCAGATATTCCCGGCAGTGCGCCAGTATCTGCTCCTGGGTCAGGTTCGGGTCCTTGCGCACCACGATAATCTTGACCTTCTCCCCGGTCACGCCATCTTCCACCCCAATCGCCGCCACTTCGGCCACGCCAGGATGAAGCGCCACCACGTCCTCGATTTCATTGGGGTACACATTGAAACCCGAGACCAGGATCATGTCCTTTTTGCGGTCCACCAGGCGGATGTAGCCGCGCTCGTCCATCACGCCGATATCACCCGTCGACAACCATCCCTCGGCGTCCAGCACCTCGGCAGTGGCCTCCGGTCGTTTCCAGTAGCCCTGCATCACCTGCGGCCCACGCACTTGCAGTTCGCCCTGCTCGCCTATGTCGGCCAGTTCGCCATCTTCGCGAATAAAGCGTACCCAGGTCGACGGTAATGGCACGCCGATGCTGCCTGTGAACTCCATCTCGCGCATGCGCGCAATGTTGATCGGGCTGATGCTCACCACCGGCGAACACTCGGTGAGGCCGTAGCCTTCGATGATCGGCAGCCCAGTGACTTCCTTCCAGCGCTTGGCCACTGCCGTGTGCGTGGCCATGCCGCCCGCGATTACCATGCGCAGGTCGGAAAAGTCCCGTGCGCAGAATTCCTTGTTCTCCAGCAGACCGTTGAACAAGGTGTTAACCCCGGCAATCCCATTAAAGCGTTCCTTGCGCAGTATCATCTGCACGCGCTTCACGTCCCGTGGGTTGGCGATCAGGATGTTGCGCCCGCCCAGGCACATGAACATCAGGCAATTCACCGTCAGGGAAAAGATGTGATACAGCGGCAACAAGGTGACGTTGGTCTCCTGTTTGTCCTGATCCAGTTGGTCACCCACCCAGGCCTTGGCTTGCAACAGGTTGGCGATGATATTGCGGTGGCTGAGCATCACACCCTTGGCATCCCCCGTGGTGCCGCCGGTGTACTGCAGAAAAGCCAGGTCATCGAGCTGCATCTCTACCGGAAAATGGTTGAGCGCCCGCCCCTGTTTCAATACCTGGTTGAAACGCACCGCCCCCCGCAGGTTGAACGCCGGCACCTGCTTTTGCACGCTACGCAGGATGAAGTTCATCGCCGCGCCCTTGAAGGTGCCGAGCAAGTCGCCGATGGCCGCGATCACCACGCGCTTGACGCTGCTGCCGGTGATGACTTTTTCCAGGGTGTGGGCGAAATTTTCGAAGATCACCACGGTTTCCGCGCCGCTATCCTTGAGCAGGTGCTTGAGCTCGTGGGAGGTGTACAGCGGGTTGACGTTGACCACCACCGCGCCGGCGAGGATCGTGCCCAACAGGCAGATCGGATACTGCAAGCAGTTGGGCATCATCAGCGCCACGCGGTCGCCTTGCTTGACGCCCTGACCCTGCAGCCAGGCAGCGAACGCAATGCCCTGGACCTGCCAGTCGGCGTAGGTCATTTCGGTGCCGATGCTGACGTAGGCCACGCGCTCGTGGAATTTGTCCAGGTGTTCCAGGAACACTTCGCGTAACGATGGGTAGTCCATGATAGCGGCATCGATATCCGCCGGGACGCCAGGCAGGTAAGCGTTCAACCAGATCCGTTCGGTGTGTTCCAGGCTTACAGCGTTCATGGCAGTCTCCTTGTTGTTGTTTTTGATAGAGCTACTTTTCGACGATGGCGGTAATGCCCAGCCCACCCGCCGCGCAGATGGAAATCAGGCCACGCCCGCCGCCACTCTCATGGATGAGCTTGGCCAGCACCGCCAACTGCCGCCCCCCAGTGGCGGCGAATGGATGGCCACAACCGAGCGAGCCACCGTTGACGTTCATTTTCGTGCGGTCGATAGGGCCCAGCGGTGCGTCCAAGCCTAGACGCTCGCGGCAATAATCGGCGTCTTCCCAGGCTTTGAGTGTGCACAACACCTGGGCGGCAAAGGCTTCGTGGATCTCGAAAAAGTCGAAGTCAGTGAAGCTCAAGCCTTCGCGCTTGAGCATGCGCGGCACCGCGTAGGCTGGGGCCATCAGCAAGCCTTCGGTGCCGTCGACAAAGTTCACCGCTGCGGTTTCGCCAGTACGCAGATAAGCCAACACCGGCCAGCCGTTGGCGGCCGCCCATTCCTCACTGGCCAACAGCACCACCGAGGCGCCATCGGTCAGCGGAGTGGAGTTGCCGGCCGTGAGGGTACCGTTCTGACGATCGTAGGCTGGAGACAGGCCGGCGAGTTTCTCCAGGCTGGCATCGGCGCGCAGATTATTGTCCTTCGCCAAGCCGCGATAGGGGCTGATCAGGTCGTCGAAAAAGCCGCGGTTGTAGGCCGCATCCAGACGTTGATGGCTGGTGAGGGTCAACTCATCCTGGGCCAGGCGCTTGATCTGCCAGCGCTTGGCCATTTCTTCGCAGTGCTCGCCCATGGACAGGCCGGTACGGGGCTCGCCGTTACGTGGCAGCAGCGGCTTGAAGAACATCGATGGCTGGACTTTCATCAGCGCCTTTAACTTGTCGCCCATGCCCTTGGCACGATTGGCCGCGAGCAAGGTGTGGCGCAAGGATTCGTTGATGCCGATGGGCGCGTCGGAGGTGGTATCGGAACCGCCAGCAATGCCCACTTCGATCTGGCCGAGGGCAATCTTGTTCGCCACCAGCAACGCGGCTTCCAGGCCGGTGCCGCAAGCTTGCTGCACATCGTAGGCCGGCGTGTCCGGGGACAAGGTGGTGGACAGCAGCGACTCACGGGCCAAGTTGAAGTCCCGCGAGTGTTTGATCACAGCGCCAGCGGCAAACTCACCCAGCCGCTGGCCGTGCAGATTATAGCGGTCGACGAGCCCCTGGAGGGCGGCGACCAGCAGGTCCTGGTTGCTGTCGTAAGCGTACACCGTGTTGGAGCGTGCAAAAGGGATGCGGTTGCCGCCGATGATCGCGACGCGTCGGACCGGGGCCGGGTTGAAGCTGTAGTCAGTCATTGAATGCTCTCTTTCCAGACAAACAGCCCGCGCATATGAGGTTTGTCACCGGTGAAATTGCGCACTTCGAACTCACGGCGTGGGCCGGTCACGGGGTGACTCCATAGGGCGACCTGGCCTGGCAGGTAGATCGGCAGCTTGAAGTCGCAATGGGCCTCGGCCTGTTCCAATCCGCCAGGCGGTTGCTGGGCAGCGAGTGCGCGCCCCAATGTCCACATGCCATGGGCGATGGCGCGGCGAAAGCCGAAGAGCTTCGCGCCGACCACCGAGGTGTGGATCGGGTTGAAATCCCCCGACACCTGGGCAAAACGGCGGCCCAGGTCAGCGGGCAAGACCCAGCGTTGGGTACGCAGCAAACCGTCCTCCTGCAACGACAGCGCGTCATTCCACGGTTCACCCACCGGGTCCTTGACGGCTCGGCGCAGGTACAGGCTGTCGCTTTCCCACACCAGTGCGTCGGCGCCATAGGCACGGGTGGCGATGCTCAGCGCCTGACCCTTGGGATGGGCGACCCAGCGCTCGCAATACACCTCAATGCGCAACGCCTGGTCTTCGTGCAAGCGTTGGTGCTGACGAATCCGATTGGCCAGGTGCACCATGCCGCTGGCCGGGTACGGGAAGCTGGGGCGGGTCAGCAGCATCAAGTGCAGCGGGAACGCCAGCACATGGGGATAGGACAACGGCACACCCTGCTCGCGACGAAAACCACAGGCACGGCTATAAGTGGCGATGTCTGCGGCAGACAACTGCACTGCCGAGCGCACCAGGCGCTCCCTGGGCAGCGCAGGCGTACCGTCGAGCTTGGGTTTGCGCAAGGCACGCACACCATCCAACAGCAACCGAGTGCGTGACGGCGGCGGATCGATGATCTGTGTCACGTAGTCCATGGCTCAGGCTCCCAGCAAGCTTTGGCCGCACACACGCACGACTTGGCCGTTGACCCCGCCCGACGCTGGGTGCGCCAGCCAGGCGATGGTCTCGGCCACATCGATGGGCTGCCCGCCCTGGGACAGCGAATTCATTCGCCGGCCCGCTTCGCGAATCATCAGCGGGATCTTGGCGGTCATCTGGGTTTCGATAAACCCGGGCGCCACCGCATTCACGGTGATTTGCTGCGCCGCCGCACGCGGTGCCAGGCCCTGCACCAGGCCGATCACGCCGGCCTTGGAGGTGGCGTAATTGCTTTGGCCAAGGTTGCCGGCGATGCCGGAAATCGACGACACACACACGATACGACCACCGGCGTTCAGCCCCTGGTTTTCCAGCAACGCATCGCTGAGTTGCAACGGTGCTTCGAGGTTGACCGCCAGCACGCCGCGCCACGCGGCCTCGGTCATCTTGGCGATGGTCTTGTCACGGGTGATCCCGGCATTGTGCACCACCACGTCAAAGGCACCGTATTGGCTGACGTGGGCTTGCAGCAGCGCGGCGGCGTCCGTCGCGGTGATGTCCAGGGGCAGCGCCGAACCGCCGACACTGTCCGCCGCCTGTTGCAGCGCCGCCTGGGCCTGGGGCACATCCACGCACACCACATGGGCGCCGTCGCGCGCCAACACCTGGGCAATCGCCAGGCCGATGCCACGTGACGCGCCGGTGACTAATGCACGACGGCCGGCGAAGGGTTTGTCCCAGTTGACGGCGACTTGACCGCCCACCGATTTCTCCAGGCGCACCACTTGTCCCGATACGTAGGCCGAACGGCGCGACAGGAAAAATCGCAAGCTGCTGTCCAGCGCGTCTTCAGCGCCTGGCGCCACGTAAATCAACTGCACGGTGATCGCCCGACGCAGCTCTTTGGCCAGCGAACGCACCAAGCCTTCAAGGGCGCGTTGCGCAATGGCTTGAGGCAAGTCCCGGCAATGTTCCGGCGCGGTACCGAGCACCACCACACGACCGTGATGACCAAGGCGCTTGGCGTTGGCGTGGAAGAACACATACAGCTCGTCCAACTGTTGCAGGTCGGCCACGGCGCTGGCGTCAAACACGGCGCCCTGCACTTTTACCGTGGACGGCGCCTTGAGCGTGGCCGCGTTGGCCATGACCGTATCGGTCGCCGCGAAGATTCGCTGCACCTCGGCGGCCAGGCGCCCTGCCCCGGCGACGATCACCGGGTTGACCAAGCCCTGCTGACCGCTGCGGTGACGTTGCAGTGGCAGAGGTTGCGGCAAACCGATGACTTGGGCCAGGCGCCGGCCCCAGGGGGAGTTGACGAAAGAAAGGTAGCTGTCACTCATTGATAGATTCACTCACAACGCTGTGTTGGCTAATTGACCGAGGCGTTTTCGTTTTGACTGGTGCGACGTTTCGCGGTCGGCTCCAACGCTTGCTTGCGCTGCTGCAACGCCTCCAGCAAGCCGAAGTCCTGTGGGAAATCGTCCACCTGGATGCCATGATCGGCGTATTCCACGTAGCGCCCGAGCAAGGTATCTTCGTCGTCGCTGATCAGGTCCAGCGCCCGTGCCTTGACGCGCCAGGCAGTAAAGGCCGTGGCCGAGATCGGCATCGGCGCGATCAGGCCCTGCTTGACCGCCGGCTTGAGTCGGGCGTCGATCAACTCGACTTGCGGCAGTAGGCGAAAGCCCAGTTCGCCGTAGGCCAACTTGTCGATTTCCGGACGGGGGATATAGGAATTGGCCAACAGTCGGTCACGGGTTTCGCCCGGTGTCTGCACCACATCGGCCACTTGGGCCAGCAGCCGGTCCGACGGTTTGCGCAGCGGGATACCGAACGGGAACGTCAACGCCTTCAGCACGCTTGCGGCCACTTTCGACGGGTAATTATCGAGCACTTCGGCCAGCGCTTCATGGGCGCGCAACAACGCGTCCTGGGCCGCCCAGTGCACCAGCGGCAAGTCTGCCTGGGGCCGACCGTCATCTTCAAAGCGCTTGAGCACGCAGGACAGGATGTACAGCTGCGACAGAATATCCCCTAGGCGCCCGGTGATACTTTCCTTGCGCTTGAGGGCACCGCCCAGCACGCCCATGGACACGTCTGAAATCAGCGCCAACACCACTGACAGACGATTGGCTTGGCGGTAGTAGGATGCCAGTGCGGGGTCGGTCTTGGCTGGAGCAGCAATCAGCCGTCCCCCGGTGAGGGAATGCACAGCTGCGCGTACGGTATTGGCCAGTACAAAACTCACATGACCGAACATCGCACTGTCAAAGTCTTCCAGTGCCTTGCGCCGGTCCGGGTTGCGCGCCGCTTCCATCTCGCGGAACACATAGGGATGGCAGCGGATCAGGCCCTGGCCGAAGATGATCAGGCAGCGCGTCATGATGTTCGCGCCTTCCACTGTGATTGCGATGGGACTTTGCTGATAAGCGCGGGCCAGGAAGTTGTTCGGGCCCATGCAGATGCCTTTGCCGGCGACAATGTCCATGCCGTCATTGACAATGATCCGTGCGCGTTCGGTGACGTGGTACTTGGCGATGGCCGAGATCACCGAGGGTTTCTCACCCGCATCCAGGGACGCCACCGAGACCTTGCGCACCGCATCGCAGGCATACAGGTGACCGGCCATGCGCGCCAGTGGCGCCTGCACGCCTTCGAATTTGCCGATGGGCAGACCGAACTGTTTGCGCATCGCGGCATAGGCGGTGGTGCCGCGTACCGCGACCTTGCCCAGGCCAACGTTGGCCGACGGCAGGGAAATTGCCCGGCCGGCGGCCAGGCACTCCATGAGCATGCGCCAGCCGTTGCCGACTTGCTCGCGACCGCCGATCACCCACTCCAGCGGAATGAAGACGTCCTTGCCGGTGGTAGGACCGTTCTGGAACACCGCGTTGAGTGGCCAATGGCGGCGACCGCTGTTCACCCCCGGATGGGACGTCGGGATCAACGCACAGGTAATTCCCAGCGAACCGGCCGGGCCGAGCAATCCGTCCGGGTCTTCGGCGCGAAACGCCAGGCCGAGCACCGTGGCGATCGGGCCCAGGGTGATGTAGCGCTTGTCCCAGGTCACGCGGAAACCCAGGACTTCCTCGCCTTCATGCTGGCCTTTGCAGACGATGCCCAGGTCGGGAATTGCCCCGGCATCGGAGCCGGCATACGGGCTGGTCAGGGCAAAGCATGGGATGTCTTCACCCCGCGCCAGGCGCGGCAGGTAGTAGTTGCGCTGAGCATCGGTGCCGTAGTGCAGCAGCAGTTCGGCCGGGCCCAGGGAGTTGGGCACCATCACCGAAATCGCCGCCGCCGAGCAACGTGTCGACAGCTTCATCACCACTTGCGAATGCGCATAGTGGGAGAAGCCTTTACCGCCGTACTGCTTGGGAATGATCATGCCAAGAAACCCGGCATCCTTGGTGTACTGCCAGCCTTCGGGGGACATGTCTTGCCAGACCTGAGTGGTTTCCCAGTCATTGGCGATGTCACACAGGGTTTCCACTTCATTGTCGAGGAAGGCTTGTTCTTCGGCACTCAAGCTAGCGGGAGCCGCCTGCAACAGACGCTGCCAGTTGGGTTTGCCGCTGAACAGTTCGGCGTCCCACCAGACAGTGCCGGACTCGATGGCAGCGCGTTCGGTGTCGGACATTGCCGGCATGATCGTACGAAACATGCCTAGGGCCTTGTTGGTCAGCAAGGTGCGCCGCAGGGGTTTGATCGTCATCAGCAACGCGGGAGCGACCACCAGCACCGCCGCGACAGTGATGCCGAATCCGGCCACCCCATTGAACAGGTAGCCCGCTGCCAGCCAGACCAGGCCTGCGCCCAGCCAGTGAAGGGCAGCGGCTTGTCGATACGCCAGGGCAATCGCGGCTGCGAAACCCACCAATAACCAGATAACCATGGGGATACCTCTACTCGATTCAGGGCACGACCGTTACGCAGGCCGCTCGATGTGAGCTGCGGCGTATAGCCACACTACAAACTTGGCAAGCTAATTTCAAATTTTGTTTTGAAATTTTTATTTAATCACTTGGCGAAAAAAGAGCGGCTGAACGCGTCAGCCTGATCATTCAATCCATAAGCAATTGCTATCACTGGAATGAGGACGAACCACTGGGTGAAGGCAGCAAGATGCGCTTGATACCTTCCTCCATCGTCCTCATTGAAGCGTCAGAACGCGTAAGTGGCCGACAGGCTGACCACGTCGCCCGAAGATTCGGCCTTGCCGTTAAGGCTGGCGCCCCCGAGTCGATCGACGTTCTTGGTTTTCAGCTTGACCTCCTGAACGAACTGGTGGGAATAGGCAACATCGAAGCTCAAGCCCTTCACCGCTTTGACATCATACCCAGCACCCAGTGACAGGAAGGTGCGGTCGCCATCGGGGATTCGTGGGTCCCGGGTCGAATTGCGTGTGGGTGTCTGATCAAGAGCCACGCCCGCACGCAGGGTCAGCTCATCGGTCACACGATAGTCGCCGCCCAGGGAGTACATCCAGGTGTTCTTGTAGTTGTAAGGTATGGACACAATGGTGTTGCCGCCCGACTTAAGCGTCAGGTCTTTAAACGAAGACCACTCGGTCCAGGTCACGCTGGCGCCCAACGTGAAACGATCGTTGAACTGGTGCACCCAGTCCAGACCCGCCGTGGCAGGAATATCCAGTTGAACGCTGGCATGGGCGCCGTCCGGCGCCAGCTCCAACCCTGGATAAGCGGTATTCACCAAAGTACCGCTACCGCCAAACGGGCTCGGCTGGGTCATCAGGTTGTAGGAAAACTGATCGGCATACATATTGTATTTGCCGGTCATCTTGTTTTTGATCTTGGCGTGGTAATTCAAGCCAAGCGTGTCTCGTTCTGTGGGTTTCCAGACGACGCCGGTAAACCAGCCAGCCGAAATATTGTCAACTTTGACACGCATCAGCGCAGTGCCGACATCCGATGGGAAATTGATGCCACCCAGCACCGAATCAGACACTGCCGCGGCAGACAGCAAGTCGACGTTCTGGCTGACGAAGCCTTTACTGTGCTGCACGATCACGCCGCCGCCGATGGAAAACTGATCATTCACTTTGAAAGACAGTGACCCGGTCAACCCTACCGTTTCGATTTTGGTATCCACTGCAAAGTCGCGCAGTTTCGAGTCCTGATCCCAGGTGGAGCGCATGCCCTGGGGCACAACCTGGCTCAAGCCGAAAGCAAAGCGATCGCCCAGAGGCATGACCATGAAACCGGTCGGCAACCAGGCAGTAAAGCCGCCTTGACCACCGTCGTTGTTATTGACTGTGGTCGCCGCTGTATCGGGAAAACCATTGGCATCCAATGGCGTGTTGGAAATGGGGTTGCCTGCATAATCAGAGGCATCGCCCTTGTACTTGATCTTGATGCGCGCGTAGTCGACGGTAAATTGCGCGACGTTGTGCTCTACAAACGCCATGGCCGCCGGGTTGTTGTACGCCGAACTCGGGTCGTTCTTGAACAGTGAACCACCGGCAAATGCCCGCCCCCAACCCGGCGCCCCGTAGGTCGGTGTCGAGAAACCACCGGCCTGTGCGGGCGCGGCGGCCATCGCCCCGCCAATCAACGCCAGCCCCAGCAAAACTTGCACATGTTGTTTTTTATTATTCATGCGGCACTCCCTATTTTTATCTCTCTGAGCCAGCCCTGCCGGTTCGTCTTGCGGCTTGCAATTCATGAACTGGCGCCCAATCAAGGCGCCAGTTTTCAACGGGTGATCAACCCTTCATTCTTAAGCTTTGTTCAAGGCACGATGGTCAGCGCAGGGCTTGGGGTAACGCTCAGGCTCACCACGGTGCAACTGCCGCTCAGGGTCTGGTTGGCTGCGGACAGCACACCACCGCTGTAACCTACGGTGATGGTAGAAGGGCCGCAATTGGAGGCTGGGTACAGAACCGAACTGGCGATGGTATAGCCGACGTTTGTCACCGAACCGGCGGCAGGGCCGGTGGCAGTCAGGGTCCAAGGCAAGCCGGTGATCTTAGGCAGCGCGCACAGGCCGCCACCGGTGACCGCGACGCCGGTGATCTTGGCAACACCTGTCGCATCGACATTCCCGGTAAACGTGGCGCCGCAGTTCACGGTGGCCTGGAAGGACGAGGGTGACTTCACTGAAATAGTGCCTGGCGCCGTGAAGTTTGTGCTCACAGGACTGATGCTGTACGCATTCGCCATCGAAGCAGCACCCATGCAAACAGTCAAAGCAGTCAACGACACGAGAGTTTTCAAGCTTTTCATTGTTTTTCCTCACATGTTATGGCGAGTCATTTCGCCAGGGGTAATGGCCATGATCGAGAGGTCACGGTGACGCTGCAAAACTCCCTTTCCAGCCAAATCTCAATTCAATTACCGCCGTAAAAAATTCGATAGTTATTCAACAACTTTAAAGTTCGGCGGCATCTTTATGGACACCGTTTTGATCGTGCAATCTTCGCCAATCGGCACATTGGCGGCTTCCAACTTTCCGGTGGCGTTGTCCCATGTACCGTTGGCCGTGGATGGCCCACACTTGCCCCCCAGGCCAAATGCATGGACATCCACGGCGATCTTCGACATGGAACCACTCTGGGTGTCTTTCGCAACAAGTACCCACGGCAAGTTGATAGCTTCAACGCGGCTGCATTTCAGGCCACCGTCGAATTCGACCTTGTCGACATTCACCGATGAACCATCCGCTGCGACCTTGCCGGCCACCTTGATGGTGCAGTCGGCGCTGATCAGCGCACCTTTGGAAAAGCTGATGGGGCCTTGGGCGGTAAAGGCGCTGCCAGCCGGTTCGATACGTGCGGCCTGAGCCTGGTGATAGGCGATCAAACCCAGCGCGGCCAATACGATATGAGTGGTGAACTTGGCAGGTGCTTGCATGGTGTACGTCCTTCCCTTTAATTATTTTTGTTCGGGTCAAACAACTTTATTGCCACTTGTCTGGAAAACCTCGGGCGATAGAAGCCTGCGCGACACGCACGCCCCGAGCACACAAACAACGTGTTACTTGAACTTAAAACAGCTTGGCGCTGTTACTGTACTTCTCCAGGTACTTCAACCGTTGCGAGGGTTGAAGGTTGGTCAGGTTTATATCGCCGGCATAATGATTGAGGACTCGGTGGTCCATGCGCCGACGCCATAAGTAAGGCACATACGCCCAGACAATCATGCTTGCGTAGCCATAAGGAAGTTGCGGTGATTCATCAAAGTGGCGCAACGACTGATAACTGCGCGTGGGGTTGGCATGGTGATCGGAATGACGCTGTAACTGGAACAGGAAGATATTGGTCACAATACGGTTGCTGTTCCACGAATGCCGAGGCGAACACCGCTCATAACGACCATTGGGCAACTTCTGGCGTTTAAGGCCGTAGTGTTCGACATAGTTCACGACTTCCAGCAATGAGAACCCGTAAACGCCCTGGATAATCAGGAAGGGAATAACCGCCGCCCCCAACCAAGTGATCATCGCGCCCCACAACACCCCGCTGTACATCCAGGCACTGAGCACGCCGTTCTGCCAATGCCAGGCCGGCAGGCCAAGTTTGCGCAGGCGTTCGCGTTCCAGGTTCCACGCCGAGCGGGCGCTGAACCAGACTGAACGTGGCAGGAAGGCCCAGAAGCTTTCCCCGAGGCGCGAGCTGGCCGGATCTTCCGGCGTAGCGACGCGTACGTGGTGACCACGGTTGTGCTCGGTGTAAAAATGCCCGTAGAACGTCGGGGCCAGGGTGACCTTGGCCAGGAACACTTCCAGCGCATTGGGCTTGTGCCCCAGCTCATGCGCCGTGTTGATCGCGATGCCAGTGGCGGCGCCGGTCGACATGGCCATGCCCACGTAGGTAAACCAGCTCGGTTCGCCGTGCAGTTGAGTGCGTGCAGTGATGTAACTGGCGGTGTGAGACAGCCAACTGGAAGGTTCCAGGTTCGCGACTGCCTGCGACAGGCCGCCCTGGATGATCCAGTCAATACCGCCGGCGGCGAGCCAACCGGTGATCACTACCGAGGAGATGACAAAGAACACGCCGGTGTAGACGATCCAACGATAGTAACTTTGGGATTCGAGGTGGCTGACGGCGGATTCGGGTGGGTTGCTCACGTCTTCACCGAGCAAGCCATCGATCAACGGGATCAGGCCGAAGATCACCAACACACCGACCCACCAGAGTTGCTGGATACCAGTGCTGATGGCGAGTGAACCGGAGAGTAATGGAGTGGCCAGAGGCATGATGCCCAGCCACCACAGATGACGCTTGCCGTCGGTCCAGACGCTTGGGGCTGCCAGAGTCTGATTCATGGCAATCTCCGTGGCAGGAGAGCGGAAAACAGGTTCAGGGAGCGCTGAATGCCCCGGGAAATCAACCATGCGATAAAAGACGTTTTCTTCATTTTTATTCGCTCTTAGGCATTTCAAAAATCATTTCAAAATAAACATTGAAATATTTTTTTAAAGAAATAGCGCGGAATCGATAGGTCGTCAACTACTTTTTCGAACCCTTTTGAATATGACCAGGCAGTCTGTTTTTCTGCTGTTTAGTCAGGTCTCTAGGGCAGGCATTTCGGACGGTCCACGCCGCATTGAAGGCCACGATTATTTGTTCGCCAGGGCAAATGGCGGGTGCAGGATGGCGGCGCTTTGCAGCGGGCGCGCTCGCTTGGCCACCTGCTGCACCGCCTCCACCACCCGTGCGGTGGCGGTGATCGGCAGCATATGACCGCGCCCCTCCACCACCTGTAGCTTCAAGCCCGGGACCTTGTCGGCCAGGGCCTGGCCGTGTTTGCGAAAGTCCAGGACATTGTCACGCGCGCCATAGATCAGACTGACGGGCAGCGTCAGTTGCGGATAGCGCTTGACCATCTCGGGCAGGTAATCGTTGACCAAGGCAATCTCGCTGGACGCGGCATAGAAATTGTCGGGTCGCATGCCCAGCAGCCCGCCTCCCCGCGTGGCGAAATCTTCGGGGGCAATGTCTGGGGCGAACACGCCCTTGACCACCGAACGCCGCGTCAACAGCCCTATGGGGACCGTCAATGTGTGCGATACCCAGCGACGTAGCCAGGCCGGTCGTACAGCCAGCGACCAGAACACCAGGGGCAATGTGGGTTGGGGATGAGTCAGTGGCGCCACCAATACCAGGGCCGATACAGCATGGGGATGGTCAAGTGCCAGCGCCAACGAAATCGCCCCGCCGAGGGAATGCCCCAGCACCAGCGGTTTGTCCAGGCCCAGCGTATTAATGAAAGCCGCGACTTGCCGCGCCTGGGCGGGCAAGTCCGCGGCGGTGCCTTTGTGACGCGTGGAATAACCCGACCCCGGACGGTCGAGGGTGATGACGCGAAAGTGTTCACGCAATTGCCCGGACAACGCATAAGTCAGGTTGCGACTGCTGCCCATCAGCCCGTGAATCATCACCAGCGGCGGGCCCTTGCCTTCCTCGTAATAATGAAAGCGCTCGCCATCCACCTCCACAAAGCGCCCGTTGTTCGGAACGGCGGCTTCAATGCGTCGTGTCATCCACGCGCTGACCCCCCATAAAACGGCGCTCGCGCCCATGAAAACAGCCGCAGCGATAACCCATTCGACAGCCATAGATCGGTCCTCTGCATCCCTGCTGCTGTCGACCCGACCGGTATTGATCAAGGCCTCAGCTATCGCCCATACCCTGGACCTGAGCACCGCGGCTGTCCGTCGGACAAGTCGCGCATGAGAGACCTGGAACTAGCGTAGGCGATATTTTCAGGTAGATTATTTAAAATCTTTTTTAAAATAAGTAATTCAATTTTTCTTTGCAATGGTGTTCTATCTAAAAGACACAACAAGAAAGGAGCACACCCGATGCCCACGAAGGACTGCTTATGAACGCCCAGAGTGATTCAATCGACATCGCCATCATCGGCTCCGGCTTTGCCGGCCTGTGCATGGCGATCAAGCTCAAGGAAGCCGGGTTTACCGACTTCTTTATCGCCGAGCAGGCCGACACCCTCGGCGGCACGTGGCGGGACAACCACTACCCGGGCTGCGCCTGCGATGTGCAGTCCCATGTGTATTCCTTTTCCTTTGCGCCCAACCCGGACTGGACGCGCCAGTTCGCGCCGCAAGCGGAGATCCGTGCGTACCTGGAGCAATGCGCTGCGCGCTTTGAGCTGGCGCCCTACCTGCGTTTCGGCATGGGCCTTGAGCGCGCAGTGTTCGATGAAGCGCAACAACGCTGGCAGTTGAGCTTCAAGGACGGTCGCCAGGTCAGTGCGCGGGTGCTGGTGTCGGGCATGGGCGGTTTGTCGCGGCCGGCGCTGCCGGATATCCCAGGGCTGGACCGCTTCAAGGGAAAACGCTTCCACTCCCAACAGTGGGACCACGACTATCCCTTGAAAGGTAAACGCGTGGCGGTGATCGGCACCGGCGCCAGTGCCATTCAGTTTGTGCCGCAGATTGCGCCGCAGGTGGCTCACCTGGACCTGTTCCAACGCACCCCGCCATGGATCATGCCCAAGCCCGACCGGGCGATTTCACCCGTTGAACGCTGGCTGTTCAAGCATCTGCCCTTTACCCAACGCCTGGTGCGCAGCGCCTTCTACTGGGCGCTGGAAGGCCGCGTGGTTGGCTTTTCCCTGCACCCAAGGCTGATGAAAATGGTGCAGAAGATCGCCCTGCGCCACTTGCACAAACAAGTGGCGCGCCCTTCCCTGCGCAAGACCCTGACTCCGGACTACACCATTGGCTGCAAGCGCGTGCTGATTTCCAATGACTACTACCCGGCGTTGTCTCGCAGCAATGTCACGGTGGTCACCGACAACGTGCTGCGCATCGAAGCCGACGGCGTGATTACGGCCGACGGCATCAAGCACCCGGCTGACTGTTTGATCTTCGGCACCGGCTTCCAGGCCACGGATCCCCTGCCCCGCGACTGCATCATCGGCAACGGCGGCGTGGACCTGATGGACACCTGGCAAAACGGCGCACACGCCTACAAGGGCACGACGGTACCCGGCTACCCCAACCTGTTCCTGATCGTCGGCCCCAACACCGGCCTTGGGCATAACTCGATGATCCTTATGATCGAAGCCCAGGTGACCTACATCCTCGACGCTCTCCAGCAAATGCAACGGCATCGCATCGCGAGCGTGGAGGTCAAATCCACGGTGGAAAGCGCCTACAACCAACGGTTGCAAGACCAGCTCAAGCGCACCATCTGGAACACCGGTGGCTGCCAGAGCTGGTATCTCGATCCCCGCACCGGCAAAAACACCACCCTGTGGCCCGGCTCGACCTGGCGTTTCAAGCAGGTCACCCGGCAGTTTGCGCTGAAGGACTATGTGACCAATCTGTTGCCGGCCCATGCGCCTGAACGCCCTGTACCGACGCCTCACTCCACTGCAGAAGGCAGCCTGTCATGAAATCATTCAACGGCCGCGTAGCGGCGATAACCGGTGCAGCGTCCGGCATGGGCCGCGCACTGGCCCTGGCCCTCGCACGGGAAGGCTGTCATCTGGCCCTGGCGGACAAAAACACCCAGGGGCTGGAGCAAACCCTGGCGCTGATCAAGGCCTCAACCCTGGCGCCCGTGTCCGTTACCACCCAGGTGCTCGATGTTTCCGACCGTCAGGCCATGGAGGACTGGGCCGCGCGTTGCGTTGCCGAACATGGCCAGGTCAATCTGGTATTCAACAATGCCGGGGTGGCCCTGTCGAGTACGGTAGAAGGTGTGGACTACGCCGACCTGGAATGGATCGTCGGCATCAACTTTTGGGGCGTGGTCCACGGCACCAAAGCGTTCCTGCCCTACTTGAAAGCGTGCGGTGATGGTCACGTGATCAACACGTCCAGTGTGTTCGGCCTGTTCGCCCAACCGGGCATGAGCGGCTACAACGCCACCAAGTTCGCAGTGCGCGGTTTTACCGAATCCCTGCGCCAGGAACTGGACATGCAGCGCTGCGGCGTGTCGGCCACCTGCGTGCACCCCGGCGGCATCCGCACCGACATCTGCCGCAGCAGCCGTATCGACGCGAACATGACGGGCTTCCTGATCCACAGCGAACAGCAAGCCCGCGCCGACTTCGAGAAGCTGTTCATCACCGACGCTGACCAGGCGGCCAAGGTGATCCTGCACGGCGTACGCAAGAACAAACGCCGTGTGTTGATCGGCCGCGACGCGTATTTCCTCGACCTGCTGGCTCGCTGCCTGCCCGCGGCCTATCAAGCGCTGGTGGTGTTCGCCAGCAAACGCATGGCGCCAAAACCACGCACGCCCGTGTACGAAACCAACGACGAGCCTCGCCTCTGAACAGGAGCACGCACTATGTTGCCGATTCGCCGTGACATCCGTTTTAGCCTACCCGCCGAACGTATCAAGGACTGGCATGAACAGGGCCCGTTCATCACACATTTCTTCAATGCCCTGTCGCTGCTGTTTCCCCAGGGCGAGCTGTTTTTCATGGACAGCGTGCGCCATTACCGCCAGCGCATCGACGACCCGCAGCTGAAAAAAGAGATCCAGGGATTCATCGGCCAGGAAGCCATGCACAGCCGCGAGCACGTGGCCTACAACGACCTGCTGCAAGCCGCGGGGCTGCCCGCGCACACCTTGGATCGCCGGTTGAAATTCATCCTCGATCTGCAGAAAAAACACCTGCCGCCGTCGTTCAACCTGGCGGTGACTATTGCGCTCGAACACTACACCGCGATGCTTGCGGAAATACTCTTGAGTGATCCTTCACGCTTCGGCAATTCGCTCAAAGGCTACCAACAGATGTGGTACTGGCACGCCCTGGAGGAAACCGAACACAAGGCCGTGGCCTTCGATGTGTGGAACCGTGTGATCAAGCCCGGCCCCAAGCGTTACTTGTTGCGTACCGGGACCATGCTGACCACCACGCTGTTCTTCTGGTTGGTGGTGTTCGATTTCCACCTGCGCCTGTTGATCGCCGACCGCAAGTCGGGTGGGCACTTGAAAGGTTTCTGGCGCATGTTGAAGTTTCTGTATGGGCCCAAGGGTGTTTTCCCAAGGATGCTGGTGCCATGGCTGCATTACTTCAAGCCCGGTTTCCACCCCTGGGATCACGACAACCGTGCGCGCCTGGCCGGGATTGACAGCCTGGTCGAAGCAATCGAGCAAGCCCAGCGCGGGTATTAGGCCTGCGCCAGGGCGGCGCGCTCACGCACAAAGTCCGGTAACTGATCGCCTGGCAGTGCCTTGCTGAAATACCAGCCTTGGATAATCATTTCAGTGCCCGTATTCAGGAAGGCCAACTGCTCGGCCGTCTCAACCCCTTCCACCACGACCCCCAGGTTCAGCGCCTCACAAAAACGCAGCATGCCGGTCATGACCTGAGCGCCCTTGGGGTCGTGCTGAGCCAACACGAAACTGCGGTCGATCTTGATGTAGTCCACCGGAAACTGGTGCAGGTAACTCAAGGCGGAAAACCCGGTGCCGAAGTCATCGATGTAGACTTTGGCGCCCATGGCTTGCAGTTTTTGGATGGTTTGGCGCGTGACCTGGATATCGCTCACCAGCGCGTCTTCGGTGATTTCCACCGACACCTGCCCATGGGCCTGGGCCAGGATCTCCACAAGGCGCTCACCATAGGCGGCGTCGGTCAGAGTTGCGCTGGAAATATTGATGGTCATCGGCAATGTAAAGCCGAGTTTTTGCCACTTCTGATATTGGCGAACCGCCTGAGACGCCACCCACACATCCACATCCGGCATCAACCGTGCCTGGGCCAGCCATTGCAGGAACTCCCAGGGCGAATGCACCGTACCCTGGGCATCACGGGCACGCATCAGCGCTTCACAACCGGTACACAGCCCGGTTCGGGACGACACCTGCGGCTGGAATTCGAGGTAAAACTCGTAGTCGCTGATCTGCTGGATGCGGTTCAGTTCAGTGGCCTGGCGCACCAGGGTTGTGTGGGAAGCAAGTACCGGATCCATTTCGCGCAGGCGGCCCTTTTCCTCAAGGCCCCGGAAGGTCATGTCCAAGGACTTGAGGTACACCGTGCCACCTTCGGTAGCCTGGCGATGGATCGCGCGCACATACGGCGCATAGACCAGGGTGCCCAGGCCCAGTAAAGCCAGTTGCAGCGCCACTGCCGCCAGGTCGCCGTGGGTACTGAGGTAGGCATTCAGGAGCACGGGGGCCGTGAACGGTACGCTGACCACCGCGGGTGACACCCATCCCATCTGCACCACCGTCAACGCCACCATGGCATTCAAGGCCGGCACAATCAGAAACGGTATGAACAAACGCGGGTTAAGGATGATCGGCAAACCGAACAACAGCACTTCACTGACGTTGAACAGTGAGAGCGGCAAACTCGCCACCGCCAACAGGCGCATGGACTGGCTCTTGGAAAACAGCAGGATCGCCAGCAACAGGCACAACGCACCGCCCGAACCACCGATAAACGCAAAACTGCCCAACAGGCCGCTGTTCAACAGATACCTGATGGGCTCCCCCGCCGCCAATCCCGCATTGTTCAGGACCACGGCCTGGTCCAGCACATCGAACAGCGGCTGCATGGCGTACACACCGTGAATGCCGAAAAACCACAGCAGCGAATTCATCAGGGTCACAAATAGACCGCTGCCATAGGGCGATTCCAGTGCATCGAGTACCTGGGGTCCCTGCAGTTGCACCACGTAGGGCACTTGCAACAACACAGATAGCACCACCACCAATGCCAGAGCGGTGATGGCACCCGGCACTACCATATTGATCGTGCCGCGCAGGTTGTGACCCACCAAATCTTCGTTCACCAGCCGAGTCCAACGGTAACGGTGCAGCCAGGCAATGGTCGGCACATTCAGCAACGGCGAGGCGATGGCAATGAACAGCACGAAGGTGGCCGAAGCCCGGGGATAGTCCCGCAGGACAAACGTCGCCACCACCACATGGGCCAGGCATAGGAACGCCACGGGCAGTTGCGGCAGGCGGTACTGGATCGCCAGCATGTAGCCAATGGAAGCGGCCACGAGCAGTGGGATCACGGAGCTGATCTGATTATGCAAGCCGGCCAGAAACGTCACCACTCGCAGGTCGAAGCCAAGTACACGCGCGCATTCGGAGAGGATCAGAAAGCTCGCCGACACCAGCAGGCACGGCAGGATCCACAACAGCCCTTCACGAATCGCTCGCAACGACTCCGTGCTGGCCAAAGCGGCCAAACGTTGAGTGAAGAAAAGCTTGAACAGCGTTTGCGTCATGACTCATCCCTCTGCCCATCGCCCACTGTCCCTGGAAGGCAGGGCCGGAAACATTGGGCTAACGCTACACGTCCTGGCACGGTGAGTGAAAGCCTTTTGCCATTCATCTCGGTGAATTTGCGCAGTCGATGACAGGCGATTCCCCGACTTTTCCAAATAATCGAATTTTCTGACCCGGACCAATCGCCGAATCTGCTTCAATGAGGATTGTCTGAACACGACCCTGACCTGACCATCCTCTGGAGTAACCCCTTGTCACAACCCGGTGATAACCACCAGCGCGCGCTGGACAGATTTCTTGACGAACACCCCGCCATAGCCACCGAACTCAACACCCTGAATCCGTTGGCCGCCCAAGCCAAGGGCGAAACGCTTGCGCACTACCGCGCCGAACGGCTGCATGAAGCCTTCGAAGCGGAAGCCGAACGCCAGGGCCTGTTTGCCTGGGAATTGACCCTCAAACTGACCAGCGAATCCTGCGAAGTCTTTGAAGCCCAGCGCCTCGAAGTGCACAAGGAAGTGGCGCAGATGGCAGGCCTGAGCTGGGACGAGTATTGCCAGTTGCATGACCTGGCCGGTTGACCCGCTACCCCAAAGACCAGCAACGACGCCGGCCCGCAAGCGCCTCACGCAGTTCGGCCACGCATACGGTTCGATATTCGGGATCCATCGCCAGGGCTGAACACAGCGTAGGCCAGCAGTGCCTGGGCAGGTGCCTGGGCCGGGATAATCGCTGATTGCATTGGCGCTCGCCGGGACGGCGTCCTTCAGCCAGCTCATAGAGCACACAGGCAACCCCGTACACATCGGTGCTGGTTGACGGAAGCTCTCCGGCGATCAGTTCCGGCGCCGCATAGGCAGGCGTCCAGGCATTCAGGCGATTGCGGCTCAAGCACGGTAAACCGACCCTTGCCTGCGCCTCTGCGTGGCCCAAGCCAAAATCGAACAAGCGCAATCCCTGTTCCCCCACCATGATGTTCGCGGGTTTTACATCGCCATGCAGTACACCTTGCCGATGGGTGTAAGCCAGTGCATCCAGCAACTGCAGGGCCATGGGTTGCAACGCCTGCCACGCCAGCCCTAGCGGCCACTGCGGGAGCAGGCGGTCCAGGGTCAGGCCGCGCATCACTTCCATCGTGAAGAATGCCCGTTTGTGGACTGTATCGACCTCGAAAGAAAACGCGCGGACTACGTGTTCATGTAGCAGGCTGCGCGTCAGGGCGAATTCGCTGTACAGCAACACATGGGCGTCGGTGGAGGCAGAAAGGGTCTCGCCCAACATCTTCAGCGCCACACGACAGTCGGGTTCGCCGAACGCCTCATGCAACAGGTCTCGAGCGCGATAGACCACCCCCATGCCTCCAGTGCCAAGGATTCGCTCAAGTTGATAGCGCCCCGCGAGCAGGTTCGGCAGGCCTTCTACCGCCTTCATGGCTGGATCACCACGGCAGTGAGGTCATCCCGCGCGGGCCCACGCAACACGTCGCCAAACACCTGGTCCACCACTTGCCGTGGCGTGCCCACACTCATGGCACGCCCCAATTCCCTATGGCTGAGCCCCTGGTATACGCCGTCACTGCACAGCAAAAATACGTCCCCAGGATGAGGGCGCAGCTCAAGTATCTCGAGGCTCAGGGGCTGTCGGGCACCAATTGCCCGGGTCAAAGCGCGGGCGTCCGGGTGAGCGCGGGCCAGTCCGGGGCTCAACTGCTGGGTATCCATCAGTTGCTGCTGCAGGGAGTGGTCACGGGACAACTGGTACAGGCGCTGCCCTCGCCAGAGATAGCATCGACTGTCCCCTGCCCAGATACACGCCGCGCGCTTGTGTCCAAGCAACAACGCAACCACCGTGCTGCCCATGATGCCTGCCAGGCCGTCGTCGGGCTGTAATTGCCTGTCGAGGCCTTTCAGGCAGCAGCGGACGGCCTCGATCCGCTCATCAAGGCCCCCTTGGCCTGACAGTGCCGCAAGGCTGTTAACCACCTTTTGACTGGCCACATTCCCGGCATGATGGCCACCCATGCCATCCGCCACTGCCCAACAACCCCGCTGCGGGCAATCGAGGAACGCATCCTCGTTGCGCGCTCGGCTCTTGCCTTGCGCAGTGCGTCCGGCGCTTCGCCAAGAGTACGCCAGGTTCACAATTGCTCCGGCAGGCGGAAGGTACGCCATGTTGTCATTTGGAACGGGTTGGAGTTGCGTTGGCTAGTCAGCAGGTAATTGGCACGCAGGCCGGCCAGTTCAGCCTTGATTATCTGCGCGTCCCTTCCGCTCGCCGGCTCGCTGTGCATCAGGTCGATCAACCGAAACAACGACCAGGCACCAGTGTCTTTTTCGATGCCCAGCGGCCGCTCCGCGCCGCGCTCCAGTACCAGGCTGCTGCGACCATTGTGCGCCTCGTTCGGCCAATGGAACGCCATCGGCACGATCGGGCCATGACGGTATTCCAACTGCTGATCGCCCAGCCGTAGCGTCGCCCGGCTGACAGCCTGGTCCAGGCTGTAGGGCGCCACCGTGAACCGGACGGCCCAATCACCGTGGTCTTCAGTGAAGAAGCCTTGCCGAATGACCTGGGCCTTGGTCAGTTGGTCCAGCAACGAACGCGACATGGGCAGGCTGTGTCCCTCCAGGCCACGCAATCGGTAGCGACTGCCCTCAACACTGACGAAAGGCCGCAGGTAGCCGTCATAAAAACGCTCCAGGGTCCCCCGCGGCTTGAAGAATGCCTGGAAATCACCCAGGGCAACGTCACTGCCGGCATGGGCATTGAACGGGTACCGGCGCTGAATCGCCTTCGCATAAAAGCCATAGACCTCACTTTGATAACGCTGATTCACATATCCATAGGCGTCATCGAGCAAATGGCTCCAGCTTTGCTCTGCAATACCTTCGAACCATCCCTTGAGCGGCTGCGGCAAACGAGCGGCCGAATCACGCAGATTGCCCAGTAGCGGCTGCTGGCCATCCATGCGTTGCCTGGCCAACTTGAACGCTGCCTGCTGGGGCGAGCTCTCCCGGCTCAGTGACGACAACTGCAGGTGCAGCTCATTCAGCAAGCGCAGTACTTGCGTCAGCTCGTCGTTTGGGTTTTGCGCTTCGTCGAGCAGCTGATGCAATGGCTCGAATCGGCGCTGTAATGCACGCCGGGATGTATCCGGCAGCGCCGTTCTGATCAGCACGCTGGAGGGGGAAGCGCCCAACTCGGCAACCTGCTGGCTCACTGCTTCAATCCGTTCCTGAATCGGCAATAATCGCGTGTTCTCACGTACCTGCTGCAGCAACTGCATCAATGCCGACTGAGCGGAGGTAAGGCTGGCAATCTGATCCGCTCCGTGGCGCAGACTGTCACTCTGTAACAGCCTGATTTGCCCGAGGGCGCTGCTCCAGACATCAGCATATTCACTGAAATAGCGTTGCTCCAACTCCAGCATCAACCTGCGCAAATCCGTGGCATTGAGGTCGATAGCTTCCCCCAGTACCCAGTTATCCTGGGCAATGGCATTGACCATCCGAAGGCCCTGCTTTTCGAAAAACTGCAGGTATTTTTTAGTGTAGAAACCCGGAATGGCCGGCTCTACCCTGGAAAACGCAGGGCCTTCAGCCAGACGGTAAGGCTCCAGGTTCCGCGCCTGCTCCCGTAGCGTCCGGTAGACTACCTCCGCCAGCGACTCACCGCGCAATACCTGGCGAGCCTGAGTGATCAACTCATCATTCAACGGCGTCAGGAACGCCTGCTGGAGAAGCTGCGCAAAGTGTTGATTCAGGCGGTTTTGCGCAGACATATCTCCCGCCCACTGGCCGGCCATGTGCTCTGCCAACCACGTCGTATCGCGCCGCTCGCGCAAACTGAGCATCAGGTAGGCGCGCAGGTTGCTCAGCAGCAGCTCGCGGTCTCCCAGGCTCGCTCGCACTTGCTCCTCGAGCAGGGTGGTCACGTATGGCAGCAATTGCTGACGCAAGGCTTCTTCGTAGGCTTCGACCAACAGCGGGCCACTCGCGTGCCCCTGGTACAAGCCGGCCCGCTCAAACCAACGAACCTCTGTCACGGGTGGGAAGATTGTTGTCGCCGCCCGGCGACTGTCCAACAACACCAACAATGCCTGGCGCTCATCCGAACCGGGCGCGGTGGAGGGTTGTGGTTTGATCAATTCCAGCAGCTGCGCCAGTCGTTGGTGGTTGAATGCATAGCTGTGCATCCATAACGCCCCCGCGGCGCTGATGACAACTGCCGCGGCCAGCGCCAACACCCCATGGCGACGGCGTATGCGTTGCCGCTCCGGGGCATGCAACCCGGCAAGGTCTGCCTCGGCAAAAATCACTCGGTTCAACAACCTTTCGGCAAAGTGTGGGCGCACATCGCCAGTCTTCGCACACGTCAGGTAGAACCCGCGCAACCCGCTGACACGCTGGTAGCGATGGGCGGAAAATGCGGTCTCGATAAACAGGCACATGCGGTCGCCGATGCGTGCGAGTTGCTGAGGAAAATCCAGCATCCGGCCTCGACGCTCAAGGTTCCGCTCTTGATGCAAGCGTGGGATCAGCTCGCGGCCCAAGCGTTGCAGCAACGCCTCGAATGCTGCGTGTACTTGCGCGATATCAATGCTGGCGGTGCCTACGTCCAGTCGCCCGCCCAACACATCTTCTGTGCTTTCACCCTGTTGCGCATCGAAGAATTCGACACATCCGGCCAACCGGTCGGCCTGAGTCAACACCAGATAAACCGGCACATCCACATGCAGTGCCTGCTGGATGTCCTGCAAGCGCGTACGCACATGACGCGCGTGAAACTCCAGGTCGTGTTCATTACTGCGCAACAGCGTATCGACTGGCAAGGTCACTACCACCCCATTGAGTGGCTGTGTCCTGCGCCGCGACTTGAGCAAGCCCAGCAATGTCATCCACCCTGCCGAATCCAACGAACGGTCAGGCTGGTCCAGGTAGCGACCCGCCACCTCGACCATCACGGCCTCCTCGGCAAAATACCAGGTGCAGTGAGGGGTCGCGCCCGCGGGCGACGTTTCAGCCCGGTCAAGGGGCGCCTGTAACCCGCATGCGGCCAACAGGCTGGTCTTGCCACTGCCCCGCTCGCCAATCAACAGGTACCAGGGCAATTCATTGCGCCATCGCTCGCTACGCTCGCCGTAGCGACGAGATGTCTTCAGCGTCTGCAGGGCCTCCTTGAAACGCCCTCGCACCTGCATCGTTTCATTGTTGATCAGTGCCTGCCGTTGATGACGCTCGCGGTATTCGGACTGATTCAGCCGAACGTTTCGCCGTGCGCCTACCACGACCATCGCCAGTCCCCACAGCAACAATAAACCGCTGATGGTCAACAAACGGGCGGTAGAGCCCTGCCAGAAACGGACGTCGTCCACCGCCAGCAAAGGTCCAAAAAACCACACCAACAGCGCACTGGACAACACCAGCAGCAAGCTCCATACCCAACTTTTGCGCAGCACTGTGCCCACGCCCTTGAAAAATGCGTTCATTCACTGCTCCCAGTGTTACAAGGGCGCCCGAGACGGGCCTGATACCAAAGGTTGGAGGGACTGCAAAGCCGTCATTCGCTGCTGGCCCAGCACCCAGGCGAACCCTGAATACATCACGAACAAACAGATCAATGTGCCAATGGCGACACCGACTGTGGACACAATGCGGACCCGCGGTTGAGCGGCCTTACCCGTCTCTGACGAAGTGGAGACCGGCATCCGGTCCCCTCGTACATGCCTGATCTGTCGGTACACCGCATCGTGTACGGATTCAAGCTGCGCCCTTCCGCGCTCCATGACGCGGTACTTGCCTTCGAATCCCAACGATACGCACAAGTACATAAGCTCCAGCATCGCCACATGCTTGACGGGGTCGCGAGATAAACGCTCCAGCAGTTGGAAAAACTTTTCGCCGCCGAAGGTTTCGTTGTGAAACCGACTCAACAGGCTCGTCTTCGGCCAATCACTGCGACTGCCCCAGGGCGTGGTAACCACAGCCTCATCGATGGCGCAGCACAACACATAGCGCGCCGACATCACTTGACTGCTCTCAGCCCCCAAGTGCAAGGCACGTGCCTCAAATGCGTCGACGCTCGAGGAAAGTTGGTCATTCAGCGCCTGCAGGCTTTCCCGGCCAGGGCTGGCTTTGAGCTGGACAACCTGCAACAAGAGTTCCCACGCTGCGGACAACAAGATGTTGGGGCCCACGTTGAAGCTCTGTGCGCCCGACAGATGAGCGCTATAGATCATCCGGTCTTCCAGTTGCTCGAAGCGTGGCGGTGACGCAAAGTCCGTGACGGCGCCATGCGCCGGGCAGAGCCCATCACGCTCAAGCAACACGGTTTTTTCGTCCTGAGAGTATTCACTGTCCATAGTCATGACGTTCAGTTCCTGATAGCCCAGAAGTTGAGTTGCAGCTCGGCGAATTCACCACTGGCGTGGAAGGCAAAACCGCCCGATTGCTCCAGCTGCGTGACGTCACGGGGACTCAGCTCAAGCATGAAATAGGTCTTGCCGGCATGAAAAGGGATCTGCCGTGGCGCCACCGGCAGCGGCGTGACCCTGATGCCTGCGAGGTGCAGGTTTACCAACTCGCGGATGCGTTCCACCGGCCCGATCTTGAGATGCGCTGGCAGGCGATGGCGCAGCTCCTCGGAGTCACACTGGGCCGTGGCGGCCAGGATGAACGTCGCAGTGCCCAGTAACTTGAGGTCACTTATCGGACAAACCAGCACGCCGTATTGACGCTGTTGCAGCGTCAGCTCGATGGCATGTTGTTCCAGCACTAGCGACAATACGGTGCGAAGTCCCTCCATCAGCCCGCGAAAGCTCGCCCCCTGATCGCCATGCTGATAGTGCACCGCCAACTGCACGCGTTTGTTGTCGCTGGCGAACGTCGAAAGTTCGCCGAGAATCGACAGTAACTCCCGATACAACGACTCAGGGCGGACCTGGGCCTGGCTCAGGTAGTGACGCAATATCAACTCCGCACGATTGATCAACTGCAGCATCAGAAAGTCGCCGACCTGCGCCCCGGCAGAAGCCCCGGTACCTTGAATGCGTGAGGCGATGGCATCTCCACGGGCCGCTAGCAGGCTGACCACCTCCTTGACGCAGGACGACACATATCCTGAGCCTTGGAGATAGATGAACGTCGGTACGAAATCCGCGTCCAGTCTCACGCCGCCTTCGTGGGTCGAATCCAGCACCTGGGCGACCTGGAGTTTGACGTAGAAAGGATCACTGGGCTGCTCTCCCAACATCAGCCTCAAATCCGGGCGCGCGCAGTTGATCTGGCAACGGGAATCGACGCCGGCATTGGAGTCGCCGATCTCTGTCTCACAGGCGACGTACCGCGCCACTACATCGCTTTGTTCTTTCCTTCGTACTTCAACCTGATTGTCAGTCGCCAGCGGCAACGCCAGGTAAACAGCTTGCTTTCCTGAAGTGGCAGGCACCTGCAATACGAGGGGTTCCATGGCGCCACTCAGTTCGAACAGACTTCCATCCGGCAGCACTCCGCTGGCCTGGTTGACAACGATCTTGCCCAGATTGAGGTACTGCACATCAACGTCCAACGTCAGGAACCCCCAGGCATCACTGCCCAGGAGACGAGTACGATTGAGTTGCTGCTGGTAATAGCGGCTGTTGTGCTGCAGATGCTGCGGCCTCAGCAACATGCCTTCTTGCCAGATAACGTTATGGATTTGCATCTCAATCCTCCGTCCTGTCGGTTTGAGGTACTGCACGGCGGATACCTGTCTGATCCAGCACAATGTGGGCACGGGTCAGTTGCCCGGGTGCTACAGCCAAGACCATCCGCCATTGCACATGGGGCAGGTCGCGATAGGCCGCCAGCACGCCAACATAACGGCTGCGCGGCTCGACACTGAGTTTGAGCGCCAAGTGTTCACCGGGACGCAGCTCCAGCTCTTCACTGCTGACCCAATCCTTGGGCAGCACCTGCTCAGCCCGATCATAGAGGCTGAAGAAATCGGTATTTTCGAATGCCACGGGGTGCCGCAGCTCAACCAGATGCACCACAACCGGCGAGGGACGGCCATGAAGATCGGGGTTCACCTCATCGCTGGCCGTGAACGTCAGGTCCAGCTTGGTCAGGGTCGAAAAAGGTGAAAGGTTGCTGCAGCCGCCCAACAAGCCCAGCACCAACAGCATTGATGTAACGGCAACTCGAGACATGAATATCATCCTGAATATCCGGCATGCAGGCTGGAGACCAGGCGTACCTGCTCCTCGTAGGCGTTGGCAAACTCAGTACGCAGCAAGTGTTCACCCTGCGGCAGCTCGTCAGTCACCCGCCGATAGTGACGTTTGTAAGCCCGCCAGTGAGCACCGTCCGTAAAGAACCGGGGTGGCTTGCCCTCACACTCGAAACGCAGCAGCAGATGCCCAGGCGCAAAAGCTGCCAAGGCTCCGCGCACGGTAGCTCGGCAGGCCACGACCAGAGCCAGTTGATGAACTTGCAGGTCTCGGCAGACCTGGGCAACTGCCTGTTCGGCAGAGAGCCGGCCCGGCTCATCCCCCCCCAGCAGTGTCGCCAAGGCGGCCTGTGTGTCAGTGCCATCGTTCAACGGATTGCGGCTATTCAGTCCAGAGGCAGTCAGTGCCCCGCTGATCTCACCGATCAATTCGTCGCGGGTTCGCAGGCTTTGCTGCAACCCTTCAACGGTTTGCCTGAGCAGGCTTGCCACCCTGATCGCCAGGGCTTCGCGAGCCTGCCTATCAAGCGTGTCCACTTGCATGCCCAATGTCTGCGCAAACTGCTGCCAGAATGCTTCCGCTACGGCTGGTGCAGCCGTGATGGGCGCTTGAGGCAGCTCTTCCCTTTCCGGCTCGGCGAACGTCGGGACGAGCAGATGATCACGGTCCACAGCCCCATGACAGAGCGATTGAACAGCCGCCTCCCTCGACATACCCAAGGCATCCAAATCTGCCGATGAGTGATCGCGCAATTGCGCGTGATCCAAGGCATCGACAGGATCAAGTCCCAGGAACGCATCGTCTGGAATCGTGTCATCCCGAGCAAACGACTGCCGGGTGTTCGCTATAAGGCGGGCACGAATTTCCAGTGTCCCGAGTTGATAGACCTCTCCATCGCTGATGAGCCGTGCCTGGCCCTTGCACAGACGCTCCATGCTGCCTGACACACTGATCCCGTTGCTGCTGATATCCGTCAGTAAGTAGTGACCGTCCCGATAACTGACCAAACCGTGGTGACTGGAAATCAAGCGATCGGCATCAGGGATGATCCAGTCACATCCCGCACCACGGCCAATCACACCCCCCACCTCCTCGAACGTCTTGCGCGCAGACGGCACACCGCCTGTAGAGCTACACACTTCAAACACCAATTGCATGCCAATGCTCCTTGTTCAACGCCCTTGACGAGACGCCTGGGGATCACCCAACGGACGGTAGTCAGCATCATCAAAGACATAATTGGCGTTACAGCCGCCCAGCAAACACAACACAAGCACCAGGGCTTGCCACGGATGAAAAGGCATCAGGTATCTCCCATGAAAATAAGGTGCCCACACGGTCCCCATTCAGCACTCCCCCCGAACATCACCAACGGGGATCTTCAGGCGCGCCAGACGGTAAAGCAGCGTGCGCCGCGCAACGCCTAGCTCGCGTGCGGTACGGGTGCGATTGCCACGGTTCTTGTGCAGACAATCGATCAGGAATACCCGCTCGACCCGCTCCAGCCGTTGGCGCAAGGTTGCATCGACCGACTCATTGGCTGGTGGCGCAGACAAGGACAGGTGCGCCGGCAGGATCACACCCTCATCACACAGCAGTACTGCACGCTCCACCAGGCATTTGAGCTCGCGGACATTGCCAGGGAAGGCGTGACTTGAGAGTTGATCCAACGCCGCGCTGGACCAACCCACCGGAACCCGCCCAAGTGCAGCACAAGCCTTCTGCGAAAATTCGCGCGCCAATAGCAACACATCGCCGTCGCGCTCACGCAAGGGCGGCAGTTCGATGGGAAACTGCGCCAACCGGTAGTAAAGGTCCTCGCGAAAACTGCCTTCGGCCACCATCGCCGCGAGGTCCCGGTGAGTTGCGGCGATGATGCGTACATCGACCTTGTGAGCGGTGCTGGCCCCAAGCGGGCGGACTTCGCCTTCCTGCAGAACCCGCAGCAACTTGGCCTGCAGCGCAAGTGGCATATCGCCGATTTCGTCCAGGAGCAACGTGCCACCGTGCGCCGCGTCAAACAGCCCAGTGTGGTTGCGATCAGCCCCGGTGAAAGCGCCTTTGCGATAGCCGAACAGTTCACTCTCGAGTAGCCCTTCAGGAAACGCCGCACAGTTTTGCACCACGAACGCTTTGCTGCTGCGTCGCCCAGCCGAATGGATCGCTCGCGCCACCACCTCCTTACCCGTACCGGTCTCGCCGCGCAGCAATACGGTATAGGGGGTATGCAACACCTTGCCGATCAGGCGGTACGCTTCATCCATGGCCGTACTGGTACCGACTAACCCAAATGCCGCGCGGGGCAGCGGCGTGGGATCAGCGGGCGTCGTGAAACGGTCTACGCAACGCTTGCTCCGCAGCAAAGCCAGTTGCGTCAGGGCAAAGCTGCCCAGTCGGCTCAAGGTGGCGGCGTAGTCCTGCAGGTTTTTCGGGTGATGGCTGGCACATAGCAACACGCCATTGATGGTCATCTGTCGATTGAAAAGCGGTACGCATGACAACGCTCTCCAAGGCGTCGCCCCTGACGGTAGGAATCCGCAGTCGTAGGCGCTGCCAGTGAGGTCTTCCAGGCTTAGCGCTGTTTGATGAGCGAGCACGTAGTGCAAGACCTGCTCATGCTGAAAGTCGGCGGTGCAGATGGCATCGCTGAGGGACAGCGCATCGGGCCGATGCTGGGCAATCAGCTCAAGTCGGCCTGTCGCTTCGTTGCGCCAATACCATTGGCTGAGTTCGCATTCGCTCAGTTGCGCTGCCGCTGCCACACACAGGCCAGGCAAGGTCATCGCGTCAGCTTCGATGCCCAGGCGGGCGAACCAGCCGATCAGGGCTTCGGCGTAGGCCAGCGGATGGGGTAATCGAGCAAACAGGTCATCCCTCATTGGCTGAACTCACAGAATGGGTACCCATCGCCGTCCAGGCCTGCGCGTATCTGTGAAAGGGGCGCGCCTTGAGCCATGGCGTCCAGCAGGCGATCGACCATCTGCGGCAACAAATGGAGTTCGATCCATTGGTCTATGTAACGAGCACCGCTGTCACCGTGGGCACAACGCTCGGCCATGTGGGTAACCAGCGCTGCCGTATAGCTGAACTCCAGCTTGCGCAGGTGCAATCTTTGTCCCAGGCGCTCCAGTTTCAGCCTTACCAGGTCATGCAGAATCTCACCGCTGATCGGGTAATACGGCACTACGCGCATCCGGGCCAGCAGCGCGGGTTTGAAGTGGTCGCGCAGCACCGGGTGAATCGCCTCTTGCAGCACCTGCACATCAGGTCGTCGGTCACCGGTACAGAGTTGGCCGATGCACTCGCTGCCCAGGTTGGACGTCATCAGGATCAGCGTGTTGCGAAAGTCGATTTCCCGGCCCTCTGCGTCATTGACCAGGCCCTTGTCGAAAATCTGATAGAACAGGTTCAATACTTCGGGATCGGCCTTTTCGACCTCATCAAGCAACACCACCGAATACGGGCGTTGGCGCACGGCTTCTGTCAGCACCCCGCCCTCACCAAATCCGATATAGCCAGGCGGTGCGCCAATCAACCGAGACAGCGAGTGTTTTTCCTGGAATTCCGACATATTGAGAGTAGTGACAAAGCGCTCACCGCCATACAACAGATCGCCAATGGCCAGTGCAGTCTCGGTCTTGCCCACGCCACTCGGGCCCACCAGCAGGAATACACCGACCGGCGCATCGGCATTGTTCAGACCAGCGGCCACGGCGCGCAGATTGCGGTCCAGGGCTTGCACCGCTTGCTCCTGCCCGAGAATGCGCAAACGCATGGCGTCGGCGAATCCCTGGACACGTGTACTGTGCTCGACCGCCAGTTGCTCAACCGGGATTCCGGTCCATGCACTGATGACCTCAGCCACCAGGCGCGGGCATACCTGCTGTGCCGATGCGCGCTGATCAAACCAGCGCTGCTCCAGATGCTGACGCTGGCGCTCATTCGTCTCCATGCGCAGGGTCAGCGTGTGCAAGACCTGCTCATCCACGCAAAGCCCTTCATCCCTGTCGCGGCTCACTGCTTGATGCTGTTGCGCAGCTTCGGCCGCTTGCGCATAGAGGTGCTGCAATTCTTCTCCAGGCGTTTCTTGACGAGTCCGCAAGCGAGCACAGGCGGTATCCAGCACGTCCACTGCTTTATCGGGTAACTGGCGTCCGGTCATGTAGCGGGCGCTCATCTGCACCGCCGCCACGACCGCATCGTCTCGCACATAAACACCATGGCTGCACTCATACACCGAAACTAATCCGCGCAGGATCGAAATCGCTTGCTCGACACTAGGCTCGCCAACCATTACAGGCTGGAAACGTCGCGCTAATGCCGGATCTTTTTCGAAGTATTTCTTGTATTCCGACCAGGTGGTGGCAGCGATGGTACGCAGCTCACCACGAGCGAGGGCCGGTTTGAGCAGATTGGCAGCATCGGACCCGCCTGCCTGGCTCCCTGCGCCCACCAGCGTATGAGCCTCGTCGATAAACAGGATTACCGGTTTTGCCGAGGCGTTGACTTCATCGATGACGCCTTTGAGGCGTCGCTCGAACTCCCCCTTGATACTGGCACCAGCCTGGAGCAGTCCCATATCCAGTGTCAGCACACGCACATCCTTCAGAGCCTGCGGCACTTGTGCGCTGGCGATACGCAATGCGAGACCTTCAACAACAGCGGTCTTGCCTACCCCGGCGTCACCAACAAGTATCGGATTGTTCTTGCGCCGCCGCATGAGGATGTCGATCAACTGGATGATCTCGGCGTCGCGGCACAACACCGGGTCAATACTCCCGTCATGGGCCTGGCGGGTCAGGTCATGGGTGAAGCGCTCCAGCATTGAATCGCCCCGCGGGGCGCGTTCAGTTTCAGGTGCCTGGCTCAACAGGTAGCTTTGCACACGCTGCGCATCCAAACCGTTCAAAAGCGCCTGATAGGCAGTGCCCGCGTGTTGTAGCGGGTGACGCAGCAGTGCCAGCAAAAGAGCACCGTGATCGACTTCAGTCTGCCGAAGCTCCAGATGGGCAATCATCAATGCCTGCTGCAGCCATTGCACGAGTGCCTGGGCAAACACTGGGTTGCGCGAAGCGCTTGTCTCCTTCCTGGGTTGCAACGTGGCTTGCAGCGCTCCCACGTCGATAGCCGCATCCGCCAGCGCTCGAGCCAACAGGCCGTCATGATGTTCCAGCTGGGTCAACAACAGGTCCTCCACCAACACTTCCCTGCCGCCGCGCATGACGCATCGCTCGGCCGCGCGCTCCAAATCTCGACGGGTGCGGCTGGTCAATGTCTGGATAAGTTGTTGCAGGTCCACATTCATCATAATGATTCATCCCTAATGAGCGTTGCTCGACACAATGACTGCACCGTCGGCGCACTCATGTGCCAGCCAGCTGGTCCAGCCGAGGCGACAGACGTTGTGTTCGCCAATGTGCAACGGTTTGATTTCTTCCTTGGCCAGTACCAGGCGCAGGTCGTATTCCAAAGGATCACGAGCCGTCAGCCGTACCAATGAACACAGCAATGGGTAGTCCGTGCCCGAGGGCAGAAAGCCGTGGAATTGGTGCCAACCCAAGCCCAGCAAATGCACCCTGAACTTGCCGCTGCGATCGACGACCTGGCTCCCCAGCACCTGATCATGGCCAAGCACGCTGTTCGCCGCGCCAAGCCGGTTTTGCTGTGAGTGCGCGATGACGACCGTGCGTAATACCCATTGTTCGATGAACAAACGGTTGTGCCTGAAGTAGTAGCGCAGCACTGTCTCGATCAAGGTTGCCGAATGTGCCCGAAGGCCAAGCAACCCCAGATAGGGCAACAGCCGCTTGCAGTTCAATTGAGCGGCACTGCGAATCTGTCGCCCCCTCAAACCGATCAATGCGAACATCTGCTCGGAAAAGGCATCACGTGCATCCGACTGGAAACACGCCCGATAACGATACTTGCGCCATATCGGCAACATCAGCCGTTGCAAGCGATGGTGAAACACATCCAGAAAGTCCCGAGTAACATTTCCATCCGCGCCATCGGCACAGGCCTGCTCCGCATAAAAGGCGGGCAATGGCGACCCCGCGCCACACAAACTCAACAGGTTGAGGCGAAGACGCGCCCGTAACTGTTCGTGCTCAATGAAAAACTCCACCCGATCAATATCGTGGGCGGGAAACCCCAGACCTGGGTTGGCTTGAAACTCCAGCAGGTCATACAACGCGTCGTCATCCAACACTGGATGGGCATCGCGCAGACGCTGGATCACCTGCGATACTGCCTGGAACAGTGAGTACTCGCGAATGACCCGGGACAGTTGCGTCAAAGAAGAGGCTGTTGGCCCATCCGTGGTGGCCATAGGTACACGTCTCCTTGTGTGCTGAGGACTCTTAGTTCGTGATAGGTGTTGAGGCTGGCATAGAGTGCAAAAAATTCGTTGAGGACCGAGGCGAACACGAACACTTCACCCGGGCCAAGAAAGCCCTGGAAATCGATGGTCAAATCGATACGTACCCCACGAAATGGCAAGCCTCGGTGCAATCGATCGACGGCTGAATGGCTGACAGACCGGATTGCGCCCAACTTTCTCTCGCTCACCTTTTGTGCCTGCCGGTCGTGATAGCGTGGCAAATCATAGGTTTCGAGGATCATTTTCAAGGCAGCGATGTCGCTCAATGACAGGTAGTTGAGCGACATGTTGCTGATAAGGCGCCAGAGAAAATCCTGGTCCAGAGGCGGAAAGAAGCTTGCTGTCGGTGCGCAGATATTTCGGAACGACAACCCTTCCGGCGTCTGCTCGCAAGGCTGGTTGATGTCGCCTACGTGCAACAGTCGAGGCAGGTTGTGATTGGTGCATGTCAGTTCGATAGACAGTGTTTGTTGGCTTGACTCTTGGCAGGTGTCAAACCCAAGCCAGGTATCGAGCCCTGCATGCTGTGCCGATGGCCGTTGGCGAATGCTGTAACTGGCTGGGGCCTCAGGCAGGTTGGCATCACCATCGTGCTCGAAGGATTCGAAGGGCACATAGGTACGATAGCCAAGCCCTCCAGGATGCCAGCCTGTCACGCTGTCTACGGAGAAAACGCAGGCGTTTTCCCGCGAATACTCACTGGCGATCAACAAGTATTCATCCTGCTTGCCATCCAGGCGAATGGGCACCGCGTCATGCTTGAACAAATTCACGATAGGCGTGCAGTACAGCTTTACGTTATCCAGCGTGGGTTGCCGGGCCCCACGCCAGGGGTTGCGCAATTCGAAGCGCAACATCACGCCACACACCTGCTCTAGCACCTCACCGGGAAGACTGCGCAGTACGTCCAACCCCTCCACATCGACAAACAGAAACTTGTCTGGAAACGCAAAGTACTCCTGCAGATGGCGATACCCGCGAAAAGTATTCTGCGGATAGGGTATCAACGCATGTTCTTCATTGAATCCGACCGGTTGTACCTGGTCGGCACCCAGCCGCAACGTTATTGCCTGCCCATCAACCCCACTGACTGCCAGGCCATCACGATCGAAAGGCAGCAGCACGATGCCGTCCAGATCACGCAGCAAACTCAGGTACAGTTCCTGGCTGATGTAACGATCACCCGCCAGGTGCAGGCGCAAACGGGCAAAGGTCCATTCACTGAAATTACCTTCAGCGCTCATTTCCAAACGCAAGGTCAGAACTGCCCGCTCTGCCTGGGTGCTGTACTCCAGCTTGCTCAGTTGCAGCGCAAGAACCTGCGTGGCGTAACAGGTACGAAAACGGCAGCGCTCATCATTGACGGCAGCACTTTCAACCGGTGTGTCCCGTGCAACCCACACACCAGGAACTGAGTGCTTCAGTGGATCAAACTGCAGAATGCTGAATGCGGGCATCGGTCGCATGTAGTTGGGCCAGAGCAAATGCATCAGCGAATGCGTCAGCTCCGGAAGCTCGTCATCCAGTTTCTGGCGCAAGCGCCCCGTGAGAAAGGCAAAACCCTCCAACAGCCTTTCCACGTCCGGATCCTGGCCGGGCTCTGCAAGAAAGGGCGCGAGCGCAGGATTGCGCTCCGAAAAGCGTCGCCCCAGCTGCCTCAACGCACTGAGCTCGCTTTGGTAGTAACGGTTAAACGACATCCGGCAAAACCTCTACCCGGCCGACATCGCACAGCCGTGCAGTGAACGCCACAGACTGCTTGATACCTTTGACCGTCAGTGTGGCTTCGATAGCGAACGCCTGGGCTAACGGGTCATGATCCCGCGGCAATGTCGTGACCCGCACATGCTTCAAACGAGGCTCGTAAGTGCGTATAAACCGCTCGATCAGAAGCCGCGACTGACTCAACGATTCATGCAGGCTCTGGTTCATGTCATTGAGGTCAGGCAGGCCGTAATCCGGCAGTGTCTGCACACTGCCCGCACGGATACTGAGCATTTTCCCAAGATGGGTTGCGACAGATGTCACGTTACATGCAGGGGCAGCCGTCGGACGCTCGAGCCGCTCGAAAAGGCTTTGATGGTGGGGCATTCCCTGGTCTCTACTCATTCTTTGTCGAGCTTGCCTACCAGTGACAGCGTGAAATCCGCCCCCATGTACTTGAAGTGCGGTCGCACACTGAGGTTGACGCGGTACCAGCCGGGCTCGCCGTCGACATCACTGACAACAATGCGAGCCGCACGCAACGGGCGTCGCCCACGCACTTCGGCACTGGGGTTTTCCTGATCAGCGACGTATTGGCGAATCCACTTATTGAGCTCCAGCTCCAGATCCGTACGCTCCTTCCATGACCCCAATTGCTCGCGTTGAAGAACCTTGAGGTAATGGGCCAGGCGATTGACCACCATCATGTAGGGCAACTGGGTACCCAAGCGGTAATTCAGCTCGGCTTCCTTGCCCTCCGGGCTGAGGCCAAAGTGTTTCGGCTTCTGGACAGAGCTTGCGGAGAAAAATGCGGCGTTGTCACTGCCCTTGCGCATCGTCAAGGCAATGAAGCCTTCTTGCGCCAGTTCGTATTCACGGCGGTCGGAAACCAGCACTTCAGTCGGAATCTTGGTTTCGATTTCTCCCATGCTGTGAAAGTGATGCAACGGCAGGTCTTCTACCGCGCCACCGCTTTGCGGACCGATGATGTTCGGGCACCAGCGAAACCGCGCAAAACTATCGGTCAGGCGCGTGGCAAAGGCGTACGCCGTATTGCCCCACAGGTAGTGCTCGTGGCTGTTAACCACGTTCTCCTGGTAGGCGAAGGTCTTGACTGGACATTCAAGGGGATCGTAGGGCGTTCGCAGCAGGAAGCGCGGTACCGTCAATCCGATGTAGCGTGCGTCTTCGCTCTGGCGAAAGCTTTGCCATTTGGCGAATTGAGGACCTTCGAAATGGTCTTTCAGATCCTTGAGGTCCGGTAGACCGGTGAAACACTCCAACCCGAAGAACGCAGGCCCGGCTGCGGCGATAAAAGGCGCGTGGGCCATGCAGGCCACACTGGACGCGTACTGCATCAGCTTTACGTCGGGTGCACTGGGTGAAAGAAAGTAGTTGGCGATAATCGCCCCCACAGGCTGGCCACCAAACTGACCGTATTCAGCACTGTAGATATGTTTATACAACCCGGACTGGGTCACTTCCGGGGAGTCTTCAAAGTCTTCCAACAGGTCCTGCTGGGAGACGCTCAGCAGTTCGATCTTGATGTTTTCGCGGAAGTTTGTGCGGTCAACCAACAACTGCAACCCCCTCCAGGACGCTTCCAGGGCCTGGAATTCGGGATGGTGCAAAATCTCGTCCATTTGCAGGCTTAGCTTCGTATCGATCTCGGCAATCATCCGGTCGACCATGCGTTTCTTGACGAGCTCGCCACGGTTCTGCGGTTTGATCAGCTCTTCGATGAATGCCGAGACGCCCCGCTTGGCGATGCCATACGCCTCGTCGTCTGCACTCAGCAGCGTCTGGGAAATGATGTTGTCGAGAATGCTGTATTGATCAGTGGCTTGTGCGTTCAGCGATTGCGGTTGTGTCGTCATTCGGTCAGTGTCCTTTTACTGAATATGTCAGGCTTGTGGGCTGTTCAGCCCCAGCTCTGCCAGTACCCGAGCGCGCGACTCGTCATTCGCCAGGGCCTGCTCGATTGCGTTGCGAAAACTCGGGGTGTTGCCCAAGGGGCCTTTTAGAGCCATGAGTGCCTCACGCAACGCCATCAGCTTGTGCAATTCGGGAACCTGCTGAACCAGATTCGCGGGATTGAAGTCCTTCATGGAAGCAATGCGTACCTGAATCGCCAGTTCTTCCACGCCTGCATCCCCCTGCAAGCGATTGGGCACACTCAGCGTCAGGCTCAACGCCTGTTTGGCCAATACGTCATCCAGCGTGTTTTTGTCGATCGCAATGGGCTTGCGGTCTTCAAGCTTGCGCACATCCTCACGACGGGTGAAATCGCCCAGCACCAACAGTTTCAGGGGCAGTTCAACCTCTTCCTGCGCCCCGCCAATGGCGGGTTTGAACGTGATGTTGATACGCTCTTTGGGGGCTACCGAACCTTCTTTGGCCATGGTGCATCTCCTTTTTCATGTGGCTCGAAAGCCTATTCAAGTACCGCTTCCAGATCGAAGAGGCACAGCCTGCGATGGGTGTCTTCCTTGCGCTCACGCACGGGGTGGTTTCGTGGCAGCAGGTCGCAGCACCGGTACAGCAGCTGTGTCACCTGCATTGCCAGCTCCGGCTCCCAGCGTTCAAGGCCTGTGCATTGCAGTTCGTGGTCCAGGTGTTCGAGCTGGATGCTTGCCAGCTCATGTTTACCGGCCTGCACACACAGGCGTGCCTGGGCCAACCGCCAATGAAAGCGCGCGCGGTCACTGCGAGCGGCGTGCATGCCCTGCTTGAGCTCACGGATGGCGGCCTTGAGCCCCTGCTTACGCAGACGGGGAGCCACCGCCTGAAAGGCGGTCTCCCAGGGCTCAGCTTCGGTATCAACTATCACGGTGGGTGATTCGGGCATTTGCAGGTGACGCGCAACCTGCAGCGTGATCCAGTCGCGCGTAGCGGTGTCGGCAAAAGGGGCACCGTCGTAAAAACGAAATGCGAGCAGGTCCGGCAAGCGTTGCAACAGCAAGGCGAATGTCACTTCCAGCTCGGTCATGGCCTGGTCAGCGTGCAACGCGTCCAGGCATTGCCAGAGCATGTACAGTCCGTCGAACCAGAACATCGCACCCGCGAGACTGACCTCGAGTTCAAGGACCAGGTCGACGTATTGGCCTTGGGCAAAACGCTCCTGATAACGTTTGAGCTTGTCGGGGGCTGGCCCGCGCAAGGCTGTAATCCGTTCATTGTCGGCATCCGGGTAGCTGGTCAGTGCCAACCAGTTCAATGTTCGGTTGAAGCGCAAGGCGCGCAGGTCGGTAGCATTCTGGCGTAACCACCAGGCACAAAGCGGACGGGCCTGCTCCTGCAAGGTGCGCAGCAACTTGCAGGCGTCTTTTTCGTTGTCCACCACCGTTTCAGGTTTGAGCAATTGGCTGGTCGCCTGCTTGGCCTGTGCAATCACACCGTTCAACCCGGCCGCCGGAGCAGCGTCCTGCGCGGCCTGCTCCAGCCGTAGAGCCAATTGCCTGCGAATCGGCAGCAGCAGCGGCGCTCCATCGCCCATGTGTTTGCCCCATAGCTCATCAAGGCCTATCAGGTGCTCAAGTACTGCACGGAATAAGCGCTGCTGGTTATGCAGCGGCACACCTTGCGCAAACAGAGGCTCAAGACGCAACACCAACCATCCGAACGCCGCGCTACGGGTGCGCAGTTTTTCGGGGTGGACCACCGACCAATGATGCTCGCAGAGATAGCGCAATAACCCCAGCCCGGCCAATAACCCTGGGTAGGATTCACGCTGGTGCAACGCCCAGGTCAGCCAGACAGCCACGCGCAGATCCTTGGACTGATGCCGCAACATGATTTCGCTGGTCTCCACGACTTTTTGCCAGTCGGGCTGGCTGCCGCCATGAATCGATCGTGCCTTGGCCAACTCGGATTCCAGAACTTCATATTCACTCGAAAAGCGCATATCGCCGCCCACAAAACTTGTTTGCGTACAGGGTACACTTGCAACTTCAAGGTAATAATCACACAACTTGTCCGAATGAGACATTCTGCACCAGGCACAACTGATCAATACAGGAAAGGCGAACTAATTTCGCATAAAGTGCGCACCAGAATGCCATTTTAACTTTGCGAGAATCCCTGCAAAGCTTCCAAACCATAGCCATGGATAAAACATTCAGCAAGCGACAGAACGGCACTTAATCCTTTTCCTACAAATCCCTAAAATCAGCCACTGTGCAGTTTTTTGCGCACTCAATCATAGGTATTTTCTCGATTCCCCTTACAACTTCAATACCCACACAACGTTTCAACTGAGCAACTAAGTGCGCACAGTTGCGCAAGCGAATACAACTTAAACCGACCAAACCCAGCCTATCCAATTGAAAACCCGAACCTATATAACTCGGCGACCCTGACTTTATTGGCTCGCACACTTTCAGGCACGCTTCTTGTAGTAAGCACTCGCCCAATCGGCACATATAACGTTTGGGACTACCACTTCAATCAGGCAAGGAAACCCGTCATGCCAACACCCGCGTATCTCTCCATCACCGGCGTCAAACAAGGTTTGATCACGGCAGGCACGTTTACCCAGGACTCGGTAGGTAACATTTACCAGGAGGGCCATGAGGACCAGATCCTCGTCCAGGCCTTTTCTCACCAAGTGATCATTCCGCGTGACCCACAGTCGGGCCAGCCAACAGGCCAGAGGGTCCATAAACCCTTGATGATCAGTAAAGTCTTCGATAAATCCTCGCCATTGCTGTTCAGCGCGCTAACCAGCGGCGAAGAGGTCAAGTGTCGACTGGAATGGCTGCGTACCTCCTCCGCTGGCACCCAGGAGCACTACTTCACCATTGAACTGGAGGGGGCGACCATCGTGGATATCCAGTCACGCATGCCCAACTGCCAGGCCCCGGACAACGCACACTTCACTCATCTGGAGGATGTGTACTTCACCTATCGCAAGATCGTATGGACCCACGAAGTGTCCGGTACCTCCGGTTCGGATGACTGGCGCAGCCCGGTTGCGGGTTAAACCGGATTAGCCTAGGAGCGGCACCAAGGAAGGTGCCGCGCCTGCCAGTGACTAAACCATCGCCAGTGGATGCTTGCGCTTGGGTGCGCCAAACACACGATCAATTGCGTCCAGATCGTGCTCATCCAGCACCAGATTGGCGGCGCTGGCGTTGAGTCGCACATGCTCCGGGGTGACGGCCTTGGGGATCGCGATAACACCATCCTGGCGCAGCACCCAGGCCAGGGAAACCTGCGCGGGGGTGGCCTCGTGACGACGGGCAATCTGCTTGAGGGTCGGGCTGGACAACAGCTCGCCGCCCTGTGCGATTGGGCAGTACGCCATCAACGGCAAGTGATGCTGTTGCCACCAAGGTAGCAAGTCAAATTCGACGCCACGCTCTTCGATGTTGTAGAGCACCTGGTTGGTGGCACAGGCCGGGGACGCGAGCTCCTGCAGGTCAGCCACATCAAAATTGGAGACGCCCCAGCGTCCGATCTTGCCCGCTTCGCGCAGGCGCTCGAACGCTTCGACGGTTTCTTCCAAAGGATATTGGCCGCGCCAGTGCAGCAGATAAAGATCAATGTAGTCCGTGCCCAGGCGTTGGAGGCTGGCTTCACAGGCACGAGGCACGCCTGTGTGGCTGGCGTTGTGTGGGTAAACCTTGCTCACCAGGAACACCTGGTCGCGCCTGCCGCGAATGGCGTCGCCGACGACTGTTTCAGCGCCGCCCTCACCGTACATTTCGGCGGTATCGATCAGGGTCATGCCCTCGTCGATGCCCAATTGCAGCGCGGCAACTTCAGCGCGGTGCTGGTCGGGATTTTCGCCCATGCGCCAGGTTCCCTGGCCGATGACAGGGACGGGAACACCCGCCAGATCAATGGTACGCATGACAACCTCCTGATGAGTTCGCGGATAAACAGTGTGGCATTGACCGGACAAAAGGGTTCAATCGAAGTATGGTTGGCCTCTGCGAAGTCGCCAGGAAGTCTCTGCAATGCTGTTTGTCGTCATGCTCGGGGGCAAACACCCACGGGCAAAAATTGAGGTTCACGATGTGGTGTTCGTTGTAGCGGACACGCTGGAAGCGGCTTACCCGCAATTACGCGCCGACTGGTTCGGTAGCCCCAAGGGTGTACATATCGATTCCTGGATGGCCGTGGATGGCGTCGACGGTTGGAAAGTCGAACTCAGCCATTTGGCCCCCGCTGCTGACGCGCACCGCCTGTACTTCATCAACCTTGGCGGTTATGAGTCCAACCGCTTTGGCGAAGCCCATCACTACCTGCTGGTGGTTGCCCGCAACAAAAGGGAGGCCACGAGCAAAGGCAAGCAACACATGCTGCGCCAATGGTCCCAAGCCCACACCGATGGGGTGCTGGACATCGACGACTGCCTGCCCATCGATCTGGTAGACGGTCGTTATATCCACCTGATTCAGGGCCCGCACCGGCCGCTCCTCCAGCAGAACCACTACATCGTCCTGAGCTGAACCCTACCCGAACGGGGCATGGCGCCCATCGGCCACCTGCCTGACAGTGCAATCAGTCCCTCAGCCTGATAACAAGCACAACTCAAGGTGGGTCCCCATGCGTAAAGCCTTTGTCGTCCTGTTCAGCGCTGTACTGCTTGCCTCCTCCACCTTGAGCAAGGCTGCCGACGACCCCGGCAATACCTTGCGCATCTACAACTGGGCGGACTACATCGGTGAAACCACCCTGGCCGAGTTCGAGAGGGCCACTTGCATCAAGGTGATCTACGATTCCTACGAGACCGTGCAGGGCAAATTACTCTGCGGGCGCTCCGGGTATGACCTGGCCCTGCTCAATGCTTCTCTTCTGGCGATGATCTTTGCCCCCAAGGTAGTGTCCCGGTTTGCCAATCGCGGCATCACCCTCATGGACTCACCGACTGACATGTTCCAAGGCTTGAGCGCCGGGCAATTCACTGAGCAACAACTGGCGCTGCAGAAGGCCACTCAGGCAATCGACGGGAACTTTGCCAGGAAATAACCGCCTGAATCCGGTAGGCTCACCCTTTTCACTCAAGGAGTTATTTCCATGGCCAAAGCCACCGCCCGTCACATCCTCGTTTCCACTGAAGACAAGTGCAACGAACTCAAGGCCCAAATCGAAGGCGGCGCCGATTTCGCAGAAATCGCCAAAGCCAACTCCAGCTGCCCATCGAGCCGCGACGGCGGCAACCTCGGTTCGTTCGGCCCAGGCCAGATGGTCAAGGAATTCGACACCGTTGTGTTCAGCGCCCCGGTCAACACCGTACAAGGCCCAGTGAAAACCCAGTTCGGCTACCACCTGCTGGAAGTCACCAGCCGCCAGGACTGATCCAGTCTGCGCTGATGTTCTGAACAACGGCCCGCCTTTTGGTGGGCCGTTGTGCATGTGATGACTGGCGACGCAGATGCCGTTAGCGTACAAATCCCTTTTCATCTTCATACGGCGTTCAAGGCTGACAATGCGATTGGCTTTTTCCTATATTTTTAGCTCGACCCTGGCCTTGCTGCTGGCCAGCACGGCCGTGATCGCGGCGCCTCAACCGTACCTGACCGTGTACGGTGAACCGGCCAAGTACCCCGCCGGCTTTACCCATTTCGACTACGCCAACCCGAATGCGCCCAAGGGTGGCACCCTGCGTCGCTCGGCCATCGAGATCGGGCGCTTCGACCATGTGCTGCCGTATATCGACAAAGGCATCGGGGTTTCCCAGGTCGACGGCTGGCTTTACGCGCCGCTGGCCCAGCGTTCCCTGGACGAGCCCTACACCGTTTACGGCCTGGTCGCCGAGAAGATGGAGCGCGCCGATGACGGCCTGTCGCTGCGTTTCTTCCTCAACCCCAAGGCACGTTTCGCCGACGGCAAGCCGATCACTGCCGAAGATGTGCGCTACAGCTTCGACCTGCTGATGACCCAAGGCAGCCTGCGTTTTCGCACCCTGTTCGCCGACGTCAAACACGTCGAAGTCGAAGGCGAGCGCCAGGTACGGTTTGATTTTTCCAGCAATGAAAACCGCACCCTGCCCCTGGACATCGCCACCCTGCCCGTCTTCCCGGAACACTGGTGGAAGACCCGCGACTTCGCCAACGGCGGCGGTTATGAAGCGCCTCTCGGCAGCGGCCCCTATAAAGTCAGCAAGATCGACTCCGGCAGCACCATCACCTTTACCCGCGACCCCGACTGGTGGGGCAAGGACCTGCCCGTCAGCCGGGGCCTGTACAACTTCGATCACCTGAGCCTGGAATATTTCGGCGACACTGAAGTGGCCCGCCAGGTATTGCGCGGTGGCGCCTACGATTTCAACCGCGAATTTTCCGCCACCGGGTATTCCATCGGCTACAACAGCCCGGCCCTGGACGATGGTCGCCTGCAACGCGCGCACTTGGCCAAAGAGATGCCGCAACCGGCGCAGGGTTATGTGTTCAACGTGCAAAAACCGATGTTCAAGGACCGCCGCGTGCGCCAGGCTTTGGCGATGCTGTGGGACTTCGAATGGGCCAACCGGCAGATGATGCGAAACATGTACATCCGCCAGCAGAGCTACTTCTCCAATAGCCCACTGGCGGCCAGCCAGTTGCCAACCAAGGAGGAGCTGGCGATTCTTGAGCCGTTGCGCGGCCAGGTGCCGGACGAAGTGTTCACCCAAGTGTTCAAGGCGCCGGTCACCGACGGCAGCGGCATGATCCGCGACAAGCAACTGCAAGCCTTGGCCTTGCTTGAGGAAGCCGGCTGGAAACCGGACGGCGACAAACTGGTGAATGCCGAAGGCGAACCGCTGGAGTTCACGTTCCTCAATGCCCAAAGCGGCATGGAACGCCTGCTGCTGCCGTACAAGCGTAACCTGGCGCAGATCGGCATCACCTTGAATATCCGCCGCATCGACCCTTCCCAGTATGTAAACCGCGTGATGGCACGGGACTACGACATGATCGTCACCGGTTTTCCGGTCACCACGTCGCCCGGTATGGAGCTGTACAACTATTTCGGATCGACCGCCGCCTATGACCCCGGCGCCAACAACTACATGGTACTCAAGGACCCGGCCGTCGACCGCCTCATCAAGGGCCTGGTCAAGGCGGACACCCAAGCGCAGATGCTCACCTACGCCCACGCGTTGGACCGGGTGCTGCAATGGAATTACCTGTGGATCCCCAACTACTACCCGCCCGGCACGTCCGCCGCGTGGTGGAACCGCTTCGGCCGCCCGGCCATCGAAGCGAAAAACGATGAAGCCCTGGAAACCTGGTGGGAAGTCAGCCCCACCCCACTGACGAATGAGCAAATGAAGGCTGAGCTGAAAAAACGCGGAGGTACGCGCTGATGTTTGCCTATATCGTGCGGCGCCTGCTGCTGATCATCCCGACGCTGGTGATCATCCTGCTGGTAAATTTCGTGATCGTGCAGGCTGCTCCCGGTGGCCCGGTAGAACAGGCCATCGCCCACCTGCAAGGCATCGGCGGCAGCGGTGGCGTCGGTGGTTCTTCCGGCGAAGGCATCGGCGGCGGCTCACGCGCCAGCCGTGGCCTGGATCCGAAGTTGATCAAAGACATCGAAAAACAGTACGGCTTCGACAAGCCCGCGCCGGAACGCCTGTGGCTGATGCTCAAGAGCTACGCCCAGCTGGATTTTGGTAACAGCTTCTTTCGCGGCAAGACGGTGATCGACCTGATCCTGGAAAAAATGCCGGTAACCATTTCCCTTGGGCTATGGGCCACGCTGCTCACCTACCTAGTGTCCATCCCCCTGGGGATTCGCAAGGCAGTGCGCCATGGCAGCAGCTTCGATGTGTGGAGCAGCACCGCGATCGTCATCGGCTATGCGATGCCGGCGTTCCTGTTTGCAATGTTCCTGATCGTGGTCTTTGCCGGTGGCACCTCGCTGAACTGGTTTCCAGTGCGCGGTCTGGTGTCGGAGAACTTCGAAGAGCTGAGCACCGTGGGCAAGATTGCCGATTATTTCTGGCATCTGGTGTTACCGGTGACCTCGTTGGTCATCGGCGGGTTTGCCACCCTGACCATCCTCACCAAAAACTCATTTCTCAATGAAATCACGCGCCAGTACGTGGTGACCGCGCGCGCCAAGGGTTTGAGTGAAAGACGCGTGTTGTACGGCCACGTATTTCGCAACGCCATGTTGCTGGTAATCTCGGGGATTCCCCAGGCGTTCATCGCGGTGTTCTTCGCCGGCTCCCTGCTGATCGAGGTTATTTTCTCCCTCGATGGCCTCGGCCGCATGAGCTACGAAGCCGCTGTCTCCCGCGATTACCCGGTGGTGTTCGGTTCGTTGTTCATCTTCACGTTATTCGGCCTCTTGATAAAGCTCATCGGTGACCTCTGCTACACCCTGGTGGACCCGCGTATCGACTTTGCCGCGAGGAACGCCTGATGCTTAACCTGTCTCCCGTGGCGCGCCGACGTTTCGAGCGTTTCAAGAAAAACCGCCGCGGCTGGTGGTCGCTGTGGCTGTTCATCGGCCTGTTTATCTTGACCTTGGGCGGTGAGTTGATCGCCAACGACAAGCCCTGGGTGTTGAGTTTCAAGAACGAACTGTATTTCCCGGTGTTCAAGCGCTACACCGAGCAGCAGTTCGGCGGTCAGTTGCCGTTCCAGGCCGACTACCGCAGTGACTACGTGCAAAAGCTGATCAAACAAGACGGCGGCTGGATGCTGTTCCCGCCGATTCCGTTCAGCGACGACACGCCCAACTATGAACTGACCCGCCCTGCCCCCAGCCCGCCCTCGGCAGTGAACTGGCTGGGTACCGATGACCAGTCGCGGGATGTGATGGCGCGGGTGATCTTTGGCGCGCGGGTGTCAATCCTGTTTGCCCTGGCACTCACGGCGATCAGCGCCGCCATCGGCATTGCGGCCGGCGCGTTGCAGGGCTACTACGGCGGTTGGGTGGATTTGATCGGCCAGCGTGTGCTGGAGGTGTGGTCCGGATTGCCGGTGCTGTACCTGCTGATTATCCTGTCTGGTTTTGTCGAGCCGAATTTCTGGTGGCTGCTGGGGATCATGGCGCTGTTTTCCTGGCTGGCCCTGGTGGACGTGGTGCGCGCCGAGTTCCTGCGCGGGCGCAACCTGGAATACGTCAAGGCCGCACGGGCCTTGGGCCTGGGTGACGGCAAGATTATTCGTCGGCACATCTTGCCCAACGCCATGACCGCCACCTTGAGCTACCTGCCCTTCATCCTGACCGGCGCGATTTCTACCCTGAGCGCCCTGGACTTCCTCGGTTTCGGCATGCCCGCAGGCAGCGCCTCGCTGGGTGAGTTGATCGCCCAGGGCAAGCAGAACCTGCAAGCGCCCTGGCTGGGCCTGACGGCGTTCTTCACACTGGCGTTGATCCTCTCGCTGCTGGTATTTATCGGCGAGGCATTGCGTGATGCCTTCGACCCACGCTCATGAGTGACCGCCTATGAACCTGATCGAAATCCGCGACCTCAGCGTCGCCTTCAGCGGCCAGACCGTGGTGCGTAATCTGAGCCTGGACGTGCGCCCCGGCGAGTGTCTGGCACTGGTGGGCGAGTCGGGCTCGGGCAAGTCGGTGACTGCCCACTCGATCCTGCAATTACTGCCCGAAGCCGGCACTGAAACCACCGGCTCCATCCAGTACCGCGGCCAGGAACTGATAGGTGCGTCGGCGGCCACCTTGCAGAAGCTGCGCGGCAACCGCATTGCGATGATCTTCCAGGAGCCGATGACCTCCCTGAACCCTTTGCACAGCATTGAAAAGCAGATCGGCGAAACCCTGTTGCTGCACAAGGGCCTGGGTGGCAAGGCGGCCCAGGCGCGCATCCTGGAGTTGCTCGACCTGGTGGGCATCCAGAAACCCAAGGAGCGGCTCAAGGCCTACCCCCATCAACTGTCCGGCGGGCAGCGCCAGCGGGTGATGATCGCCATGGCCCTGGCCTGCGAGCCGGAGTTGCTGATTGCCGACGAGCCCACCACCGCGCTGGACGTGACGGTGCAGCGCAAGATCCTGCTGCTGCTCAAATCCTTGCAACAACGCCTTGGCATGTCGCTGCTGCTGATCAGCCACGACCTCAACCTGGTGCGCAGCATTGCCCAGCGCGTGTGCGTGATGCGCGCCGGCGAGATTGTCGAGCAGGCTGACTGTCAGAGCCTGTTCAACGCGCCGCAACACCCGTACAGCCGCCTGCTGCTGGATGCGGAACCGACCGGTGATGCGCTGTGCAGTGATGAGCGAGAGACGGTGTTACAGGTGGACGACCTGAGCGTGCAATTCCCCCTCGGCGGCGGTTGGTTCCGGCGCAAGACCTACCTGCGTGCAGTGGATGGCATCAGCCTCAGCGTGCAACGCGGCAAGACCCTGGGAATTGTCGGCGAATCCGGCTCGGGCAAGTCCACCTTGGGCCAGGCGATCCTGCGGCTGCTGGACTCCACCGGCAGCATCCGCTTCCAGGGTGAAGCCCTCGACCCGCTGAACCACAAGCAGATGCGCCCATGGCGCAAGCAGATGCAGGTGGTGTTCCAGGACCCCTACGGCAGCCTCAGCCCGCGCATGACCGTGGAGCAGATCATCAGCGAAGGCCTGGAAGTGCACGCGCCATGCAGCCTGGCCGACCGTGATGCACAGGTGATCCAAGTGCTCAAGGACGTGGGCCTCGACCCGGCCAGCCGGCATCGCTACCCCCATGAATTCTCAGGCGGCCAGCGCCAACGCATCGCCATCGCCCGCGCGCTGGTGCTCAAGCCGGCGCTGATACTGCTCGACGAGCCCACCTCGGCCCTCGACCGCACCGTGCAAAAGCAAGTGGTGGCGCTGCTGCGTGAGTTGCAGGATAAATACGGCCTGACTTACCTGTTCATCAGCCATGACCTGGCGGTGGTGCGTGCCATGGCCCACGACATGATCGTGATCAAGGACGGCAAGGTGGTGGAGGCCGGCGCGAGCCATCGGGTGTTTGATGCCCCCCAGCATCCGTACACCCAGGAGCTGCTGGCCGCCGCCTGCGGATTATCGTCATGAGCACCAGCCTCACGGATTACCAACAGGTTCGCGGCCTGGCGATCCAGTCGCTGTTCGAGATCATCGAACAGTCCAGCGAAGGCACGGTGATTGTCGACCGCGACGCCAATATCGTGTGGATGAACGAGCGCTACGCCAAGCGTTTCGGCCTCAAGAGCGCCGACGAAGCCATCGGCCAGCCGTGTGAACAGGTGATCTCCAACAGCCTGTTACGCCAGGTGGTGCGCAATGACCAGCCGATCCTGCTGGATATCCAGGACACGCCCAAAGGCCCGTTGGTGGTGATGCGTTTGCCGATCCACAACGACGCCGGCGCGGTGATCGGCGCGATTGGTTTTGCGCTGTTCGATGAATTGCGCAACCTGTCGCCGCTGATCGAGCGCTACCTGAGCATGCAGCAGGAGCTGGCCTCGACACGCTCGTTGCTGCGCTCACGCCAGAGCAAATACAACTTTGCCCATTTTATCGGCACCAGCACCGCCAGCCTCGAAGTTAAACGCCGGGCGCGGCGCAGTGCGAGCGCCGAGTCACCGGTGTTATTGCTGGGCGAGACCGGCACCGGCAAGGAATTGCTGGCCCAGGCGATTCACGGCGCCTCAAGCCGTGCGCACAAGGCCTTTGTCAGCATCAACAGTGCAGCGATTCCCGCTGACCTGCTGGAAGCCGAGTTCTTCGGCACCGCGCCGGGTGCATTTACCGGCGCCGACCGCAAGGGCCGTCCGGGCAAATTCCAGATTGCCCAGGGTGGCACGCTGTTCCTCGATGAAATCGGTGACATGCCCCTGCCGCTGCAGAGCAAATTGTTGCGGGTTTTGCAGGAGAAGGAATTCGAGCCTGTAGGCTCCAACGAGATGCTCCACAGCGATGTGCGGGTGATCGCGGCCACGTCCATGGACCTGGAAGCGGCAATCAAACGTGGCGAGTTCCGCGCGGACCTGTATTACCGGCTGAATGTGTTGCCGATCCAGGTGCCGCCGTTGCGTGAACGGTTGGAGGATATTCCGGCGTTGAGCGAAGCGATTCTTGAGGAGTTGCGCAGCCAGCATGAGCTGGACCGTGAAGCTTTGGCATTGCTGGGGCAGCATGCGTGGCCGGGGAATATCCGTGAACTGCGCAATGTGCTGGAGCGGGCTGCGCTGTTGAGTGATGACCTGGTGTTGAATGCCTCGGCGATCCGCGCAGCAATCGGCACCTTTACGCCGGTGGAGCGTGGCAGTGCCGTCGCAACGGTTGAGGGTGAAAGTTTCAGCGCGGCGCGGGAGCGCTTTGATCGGCAGATCATTGGAGCGGCGTTGAGGGCGTGCGAGGGGAATGTGGTAGAGGCGGCCAAGCAGTTGGGGCTTGGGCGGTCGACGTTGTACAAGAAAATGCTGGCGTTGGGTCTCGCCCAGTCTCAATAGAGAGACACGATTCTACATACGAAGACATTCCAATGTGGGAGCGGGCTTGCTCGCGAATACGGTGTGCCAGCCGCCTAATTCTTGGCTGATACACCGCATTCGCGAGCAAGCCCGCTCTCACATTAGATCTACATGAGTCTCAAATATGGGACAAATCTGATAGCGTCAATCCAATCTCTTTAATTTATTCATATATTTCAAATACTTAGCTAATTGGCACATATCTCGCTATAGCCCTCCTCCAAAGCCTAACCCCACAAAAATAACAATCCGATGGAGACACACCATGAGTGTGATCATTGCCCTGGCAGCCCTGGTGCTGCTGATGCTGGCTGCCTACCGTGGCTATAGCGTTATCCTGTTTGCCCCCATCGCCGCCCTCGGCGCTGTCCTGCTGACCGATCCGTCCGCCGTCGCACCCGCCTTTACCGGGGTGTTCATGGAGAAGATGGTCGGCTTTATCAAACTGTATTTTCCGGTATTCCTGCTCGGCGCGGTGTTCGGCAAGCTGATCGAGCTGTCGGGCTTTTCGCGCTCGATTGTCGCCGCCGCGATTCGTGTGCTCGGCACGCGTCAGGCGATGCTGGTGATCGTGCTGGTCTGCGCCCTGCTCACCTACGGCGGCGTGTCGCTGTTCGTGGTGGTGTTTGCGGTGTACCCGTTCGCGGCGGAGATGTTCCGCCAAAGCAATATCCCGAAACGTCTGATCCCGGCGACCATCGCCCTCGGTGCGTTCTCGTTCACGATGGACGCCCTGCCCGGCACGCCGCAGATCCAGAACATCATCCCCAGCACTTTCTTCAACACCACCGCCTGGGCGGCGCCGTGGCTGGGCTTGATCGGCACAATCTTCGTGTTCTGTGCCGGCATGCTCTACCTCGCGCGCCAGCGCAACAAGGCGCAGCGTGCCGGTGAAGGCTATGGCACCGAGCTGCGCAACGAGCCGGAAACCGCCGAGAACCTGGCCCTGCCCAATCCCTGGATCGCGCTGTCGCCGCTGATCCTGGTGGGCGTGATGAACCTGCTCTTCACCCACTGGATCCCGCAGTGGTACGGCAAGACCCACAGCCTTGCCCTGCCAGGCATGACCACGCCGGTGACCACCGAAATCGCCAAGCTCACCGCGATCTGGGCGGTGCAGGCTGCATTGCTGGTCGGGATTATCATGGTATTGGTCTTCGGCTTCTCGGCAATCAAAGGCAAGCTCGCTGAAGGCAGCAAAAGCGCGGTCAGCGGTGCATTGCTCGCAGCGATGAACACCGCGTCGGAGTACGGTTTTGGTGCCGTGATCGCCTCGCTGCCGGGTTTTCTGGTACTGGCGGACTGGCTCAAGGGGATCCCCAACCCGCTGGTCAACGAAGCGATTACCGTGACCCTGCTGGCCGGCATCACCGGCTCCGCGTCGGGCGGCATGAGCATCGCCCTGGCGGCCATGTCCGAGAGCTTTATTTCGGCGGCCCATGCGGCCAATATCCCCCTTGAAGTGCTGCACCGGGTCGCCGCCATGGCCAGCGGTGGCATGGATACCCTGCCCCACAACGGCGCGGTGATCACGCTGCTGGCAGTCACCGGCCTGACCCACCGCGAAGCCTACAAGGATATTTTCGGCATCACGATCATCAAGACCCTCGCGGTGTTCGTGGTGATCGGCACTTTCTACGCCACCGGCATTGTGTGAGGTTTTCATGACGACATTGAACGGCAAGACCGCCCTGGTTACCGGCTCCACCAGCGGCATTGGCCTAGGGATAGCACTGAGCCTGGCCAGGGCCGGAGCCAACCTGATCCTCAACGGTTTCGGCGACGCCAGCGCGGTGATCGCCCAGGTGCAGGCGTTCGGCGGCAAGGTCGGCCATCACCCGGCGGATGTCAGCGACCCGACACAGATCGCCGACATGATCGCCTACGCCGAGCGTGAGTTCGGTGGCGTGGACATTCTGGTGAACAATGCCGGCATCCAGCATGTGGCGGCAGTGGAAGACTTCCCGGCGGAGCGCTGGGACTCGATCATCGCGATCAACCTGTCATCGGTATTTCACAGCACGCGCTTGAGTTTGCCGGGCATGAAGGCCAAGGGATGGGGACGTATCGTGAATATTGCCTCGGTGCATGGCCAGGTCGGTTCGGTGGGTAAGGCGGCGTATGTGGCGGCCAAACATGGCGTGATCGGGCTGACCAAGGTTGTCGGCCTCGAGACGGCCACCAGCAACGTCACCTGCAACGCTATCTGCCCAGGCTGGGTGCTGACGCCGCTGGTGCAGAAGCAGATTGATGACCGTGCCGCCGCCGGGGTTGACCCGCAGCAGGCGCAGCATGATCTGCTCGCGGAAAAGCAGCCGTCGCTGGAGTTTGTCACGCCGCCGCAACTGGGCGAACTGGTGCTGTTCTTGTGCAGCGAAGCCGGCAGCCAGGTGCGCGGCGCGGCGTGGAATATCGACGGCGGCTGGCTGGCACAATAACGAGAGGCCCACTATGTCCGAGATTCTCTGGCAACCCTCCCCGGAGCGCATCGCCCACACGCGGATGGACCAGTTCCGGCGCTACATCGACGAGCGCTATAGCGTGCAGCTCAGCGACTACCCGGCGCTGCACCAGTGGAGCATCGACCAGCGTCCGGATTTCTGGCGGGCGATCGTGGCGTATTTCGATGTGCAATTTCGCAGCCCGCCCAAGGCGGTGCTGATCGAGGACGCCGAGATGCCCAGCGCTCAATGGTTTCCCGGCGCGACCCTGAACTTCGCCGAGCACCTGTTGCGCCGCCGCGACGATCACCCGGCCGTGGTTGCCATCAGCGAAGACGGCCAACGCGAACAATTGACCTATGCCGAACTGGCCGCCCATGTCGCCGGCCTGCAACAAAGCCTGCGGGCGGCTGGTGTGGTACAAGGCGACCGCGTCGCCGCGTGCATGCCCAACACCTGGCAAACCCTGGTAGGCATGCTCGCCACCACCAGCCTCGGCGCAATCTGGTCGTGCTCATCGCCGGACTTCGGCACCCAGGGTGTGATCGACCGCTTCGGCCAGATCGAACCCAAGGTGCTGATCACCTGCGCCGGTTATCGCTATGCCGGCAAAGACATCGACCAGAGCGCCAAGCTCAATGAAATCCTTGAGCGCCTGCCATCCCTGGAGCAGTTGATCATCGTGCCGTACGCGCGTCCCCAGGCCAGAATCGAGGACTATAAGACCCACGCCAGCGTTGCGCTGTGGCAGGACTTCTATCAGCCGGGCGGCGAGCCCGAATTCGTCGCGGTGCCGTTCGATCATCCGCTTTACATCCTCTATTCCAGCGGCACCACCGGCGTGCCCAAGTGCATCATCCACGGTACCGGCGGCGTGCTGCTTACCCACCTCAAGGAACACGGCCTGCATGCCGACCTCTCCCGCAAGGACTGCCTGTTCTACTACACCACCTGCGGCTGGATGATGTGGAACTGGCTGGTATCGGTCCTGGCCATCGGCGCCACAGTGGTGCTGTATGACGGTTCGCCGTTTCACCCTGGGCCCGAGCGCCTGATCGACCTGATCGATGCGGAAAAGATCAGCGTGTTCGGCACCAGTCCGAAATTTCTCGCCACGCTGGAAAAGGCCGGCTCACAGCCGCGTCTGACCCATGACCTCGGCAGCCTCAAAGGGCTGATTTCGACCGGCTCGCCGCTGTCGCCGCAGAGCTACGACTACGTGTACCGCGAGATCAAGGCCGAGCTGTGCCTGGCGTCCATGTCCGGCGGCACCGATATCGTTTCCTGCTTTGTGATCGGCAACCCGGTACTGCCGGTGCGGCGCGGCGAAATGCAGTGCAAGAGCCTGGCGATGGCCATTGAGGTATGGGACGACCAGGGTCGGCCGCTGATCGACGAAAAAGGCGAATTGGTGTGCACCCGGCATTTCCCGGCCATACCCATCGGCCTGTGGAATGACCCGGACCGCACGAAACTGCGCGCTTCGTATTTCAGCCAGTTTCCCGGCGTCTGGGCACAGGGTGACTACGCAGAGCAACGCACCAATGGCAGCCTGCTGATCCACGGGCGTTCCGATGCGGTACTCAACCCTGGCGGCGTGCGTATTGGTACGGCTGAGATCTATCGCCAGGTGGAAAAAGTCCCACAGGTGCAGGAAAGCCTGGCTATCGGCCAACGCTGGCAGGACGACGTCCGCGTGGTGTTGTTCGTGCGCCTCAATGAGGGGGTCGAACTGGACGAAGCCTTGGAGCAACAGATCCGCCAGGTGATCCGCGCCAACACCACACCTCGTCATGTACCGGCGAAGATCCTTGCTGTCACCGATATCCCCCGCACCATCAGCGGCAAGATCGTTGAATTGGCGGTGCGCAATGTGGTGCACGGCGAGCCGGTGAAAAACACCGATGCCCTGGCCAACCCGCAGGCGCTGGAGCAGTTTCGCGACCGCCCTGAACTGACGAGAGGATGAAAGGTTTCAGCCCTGGCGCACTCATTTGAAGACAAACCGCCAATGCATGCTATTTTTCGGGGGTAGTCACCCATTCCCGACTCGCGGGATAATAGGTGTTGTCATTTTTCAAAGCGTTACGCTCAGGGCTTTTTCATGAAGGACACAACCACCGGTAGCGAAGCCGCCGCATTGATTGCGCGGCTGGACTGGGCGCGAAGCCCTCTCGGTGAGGCCAATGATTGGCCGCAAAGCCTACGCACTGCGGTGGACATCGTCGTCCACTCGCCGATGCCAATGCTCCTGCTATGGGGCGATCAACTCACGCAACTCTACAATGACGGTTTCGCCCAACTGGCGGGCAACAAACACCCCGACGCCATGGGCCAACCCGCGCACCAGACATGGCCGGAGCTGGAAGGCTTCACCGCGCCGATCTACGACGCCGTGCTCACCGGCCAGGTGCGCACCTTCAGCGAGCAGCGCTTCGTGCTGCAACGCAACAATCGCGACACGGAAATCTGGCTGGACCTGACCTACAGCCCGATTCGCGATGAAAGCGCCCGTGTTGCGGGCATCCTGGTCACCGCCATCGAAACCAACGAACGCCGAAAAGCCCAGCACAACACCGAACAACGCCTGCAGCTTGCCCTCGCGGCGACCGACGCGGTGGGCACCTGGGATTGGGACATCGGCGAAGACCGTTTTATTGCCGACGCGCACTTCGCCTACCTGCACGGCGTCGACCCCAGTAATGCAAGCCAGTTGCCAATCAGCGATTACCTGCACGGCGTACACCCGGAAGACCGTGGCATGGTGACGCGCAGCATCAAGCATTGCATTACCTTCGGCACCGAGTACGCCGAAGAATACCGACTGCTGCAAGCCGACGGCCAGGTGCGCTGGGTATTTGCCCGCGGACGCTGCTATAAGGATCATCAAGGCCGCCCGGCGCGGTTCCTGGGTGCCGCGCTGGACCTCACGGAGCGCAAACATACCGAGCAGGCCCTGCGCCAAAGCCAGACCGAGTTGCAGCTGATCATCAATGCCATGCCGGTGCTGATCGGCTATGTCGACCATCAAGAGCGCTTTCGCCTCAACAACAGCGCGTACCTGGAGTGGTACGGTATGACACCCCAGGAGCTGTACGGCAAGAGCATCCGCGAAGTGCTCGGCGACGAGGTGTATGCCGGGCGTGAGGACAAGATCGCCGCCGCGCTCAAGGGCAAGGCCTGCAGCTTCATGACCATCACTCCGCACCACGACGGCCGTCCGCGCCATGCTTTGATGAAGTACCTGCCGCGTTTCAGCAATGACGGCTCGGTGAACGGTTTCTACATCTTCGTGATCGATGAGACCGAACGCAAACTCACCGAAGAAGCCCTGCGCCACCTCAACGAAAACCTTGAAGAGCGCGTGGCCCAGCGCACCCAGGCCCTGGCCGAGGCCAACCAGCGCCTGCAAAACGAGATGTACGAGCGCGAGCGTGCCGAAGATGCGCTGCGCCATGCACAGAAGATGGAAGCCGTCGGCCAGCTCACCGGTGGTATCGCCCACGACTTCAACAATATGCTCACCGGCATTATCGGCAGCCTGGACCTGATGCAGCGCTACATCGCGGCCGGGCGCAGTGACGAGATCGGCCGCTTTACCGATGCCGCCGTGTCCTCCGCCCATCGTGCGGCCGCTCTCACCCACCGCCTGCTGGCGTTCTCACGCCGTCAGTCGCTGGACCGCCGCCCGCTGGACCCCAACCAATTGGTGGAGTCCCTCGAAGACCTGTTCCGTCGCACCAAAGGCGCGCACATCGGGCTCAAGGTGCAACTGGGCCAAGACATCTGGCCAGTGAACACCGATGCCAGCCAACTGGAAAACGCCCTGCTCAACCTGGTGATCAACGCCCGCGATGCCATGCCCGATGGTGGTGAAATCCTGATCGAAACCGCCAACAGCTACCTGGACGGCACCGACATCACCACCCTCGAACCGGTCAAGGCTGGCGACTACGTGATGCTCGGTGTGTGCGACAACGGCACCGGCATGGCACCGAAGATTCTGGCCAAGGCGTTCGACCCATTCTTTACCACCAAGCCCATCGGCCAAGGCACCGGCCTGGGCCTGTCAATGATCTATGGATTTGCCCAACAGTCCGGCGGCCACGTGACCATTCATAGCGAACCGGGCCAGGGCACCTGTGTGCGCCTGTATCTGCCGCGACTGTATGGCACCTCGCTGGAAAGCAGTTTGCCCGCCAGCCTGGGTGAAGCCCCGGTGGCCCTGGCCGGTGAAGCCGTGGTGGTGGTCGAGGATGACCCGGCGGTACGCATGCTGGTGGTCAACCTGCTCGACGAATTGGGCTACACCGCCCACCAGGCCGCCGATGCGCGCACGGCATTACCGTTGCTGGAATCGGACTTGCGCGTGGATTTGCTGGTGACCGACGTCGGCCTGCCCGGCATGAATGGCCGGCAATTGGCTGAAATCGCCCGTCAGCATCGACCAGGACTCAAGGTGCTGTTCATGACCGGTTACGCGGAGAAAGCCGCCGAGCGCCAGGGTTTCCTGGAGGACGGCATGGACATGGTCGCCAAGCCGTTTTCCATCGACCTGCTGGCCACGAAAATCCGCAGCATGATCAGCGTGGTTGAATGAGTTCAGGCATAATCGCGCGCCGTTGCATGTACCTGGTAGAGATCAATGAAAGCCCAAGCCCGTCATATCCTGGTGAAAACCAGCGAAGAAGCCGAACAACTCAAGCAGCGCATTGCCAAGGGCGATGCCTTTGATGTGCTGGCCAAGAAGTACTCCACCTGCCCGTCGGGCAAGCGTGGCGGCGATTTGGGTGAAGTGCGGCCTGGTCAGATGGTGGGGGCAATTGATGCGGTGATTTTCAAGAAGCCGGTGAAGGTGGTTCACGGGCCGATCAAGAGCAAGTTCGGGTATCACTTGGTGCAGGTGTTCTACCGGGATTGATAGGTTGGCTTCAGATTGCTCGCCAATCGCCGCAGGCGGTCATTCAACGAGGAATCAAAGCCCCTGAAACTTGAATGACCCGGCTCGCCAATCGATGGCCGGCCAGCGCAGCTTGCTCCGCCGATCCACCCTTGAGCCGACTGGCCAAGTACGCCGCGCTGAATGAATCTCCTGCCGCCGTGGTGTCGATAACCTTTTCGACCTTCAGCGCCGGCACGGCAAAGCGCTCGCCATTGCAGCGAAACAAACACGCATCCGCCCCACGCTTGAGCACCACCTCTTCAATTCCCGAATACGCCGCGAACACCTGTTCACTGTCGGCATAACCAAACAGCGCCCGCTCGTCATCCTCAGTCAGCAAGGCAATATCCACCTCAGCCAACACGCGGTGATACGCGGCGCGCGCCGCCTCAATGCTCGCCCAGAGACGCGGTCGATAGTTGTTATCGAACACCACCTTACCCCCTCGCCGACGGGTCTCGACCAGGGTTTGCAGCAAACGCTCACGACCGATGTCACCCAGCACCGCCAGGGTGATGCCGCTGAAATACACCACGTCATAGTCCGGCAGAGCCGCCAGGATCGGCTCGGCGGCGGGCGTGGTGAAACAGTCGCGCACGGCGGCTTCGTTGCGCCAGTAGAGGAATTTGCGCTCGCCATTGGCGTCGGTCTGGATGCAGTACAAACCTGGCAGGCGTCCGGGCAAGCGCTGGACCATGCCCAGGCCGAGGCCTTCCTGCGTCCATTGCTGGCACATGGCATCGCTGAAGCTGTCATCGCCCAGGGCGGTGGCGTAGTCCACGCTGCCGATATCACCCAGTTCGCGGCGCAGGTACACCGCGGCGTTCAGGGTATCGCCGCCGAAGCTCTGGTGCAGGCTGCCGTCGGCGCGGTGTTGCAGTTCGATCATGCATTCGCCGATCAGGGCGATGCGCGGGGACAAGCGGGTCATGGCTTTATACTCAGAAACGGGTTTCCAGGGATTCGATTACCTGCAACTGCTCATCCACCAGGCAACCGACCTGCCACTTGTCGAAAGTCAGACAAGGGTGGGAGGTGCCGAACGAAATGATGTCGCCAACCCGCAGTTCCACCCCCGACGCCACGGTCATGAATGCATGCTGGTCCATCACTGCCGTGACTTTGCACGCACCTAAATCATCACCTTGCACCGGCAAAATACCGGCCTTGTAGCGCTTTAGCGGCACCGGCAGACCGGCGTCGTAGGCCACGTCGCGCTTGCCCAGGGCGATCACCGCAAAACCCGGCTCAGGCAACGATTGCACATGGGCCCAGACTTCCAGGGCCGGGCGCAGGCCTTCGCTGAGGTCACTGCGACGGTCGAGCACGCAGCATTGCGCCTCTTTGTAGATGCCGTGGTCATGGGCCACATAACTGCCGGGGCGCAGCACGCTAAGGAAGCGGCCGGCGGCGTTCTGTTCTTCGAACGACTCGGCGATCAGGTCGTACCAGGCAGACCCCGACGCGGTGACGATGGGCTTGGGCAGGTCGAAAGCTCCGTTGTTCTGCAGGTCTACCGCCAGGCGCACCAGGCTGGCGGCGAAGTCGCGGATGCCGCTGATGGCGTGCTCGCCATGGATCACACCTTCATAGCCTTCGATACCCGTGAGGGCCAGGGCCGGCTGGGCCTTGATCGCCTTGGCCAGGTCGCGCACTTCCTGCTCGCTGCGGCAGCCGCAACGACCGCCGACCACGCCATACTCGATCATCACGTTCAGGCGCAGGCCACGGGCGGCGAAAAACAGCCCCAGGTCGGCGACGTTATCCGGGTGATCGACCATGCAGTGGAAGTCGAAGTCCTCGTCGACCAACAGATCAGCAATCAACGCCATGTTCGGCGCGCCCACCAGTTGGTTGGCCATCAGCACGCGACGCACGCCACCGGCATACGCGGCGCGGGTCTGCACGGCATTGGCCAGGGTGATGCCCCAGGCACCCTCTTCGATCTGGCGCTGGAACAACGCCGGCATCATGCTGGTCTTGCCATGGGGCGCCAGCTCTGCGCCGCTCTTGCTGACAAAGTCCTGCATCCAACGGATGTTGTGTTCCAGGGCGTCACGGTGCAGTACCAGGGCGGGCAGGCTGACGTCACGGACCAAGTGGGCCCCGACGTCGGCGGCGCCCTTTTCAACGGCATTGATGGCAGACATGGAAAACTCCTATTCGTTGATACGCCGGGCCAGGTTGTTGGCGCTGTCGATCAACACCCGGCGATAGTCGTTGTAGTTTTTGATCGCATCGGCCCGGGGTGCGACGATACACAGGGTCGCGATGCTGATGCCTTGCGCGTCCCGCACCGGGGCGGCAAAGCAATGGGTAAAGGTGTCGGCCACGCTATCGAAGGAAAAGAAGCCATCGAGGGTGGCCTGACGGATCTGCGCCAGGAAGGTCTCCAGCGGCAAGCGCTGGCCGTCCGGCAGGATGAAGTCATCGTGATCGATCAGGTCGATGATCTGCTGGTCGCTCAAGTGCCCCAGCAATAGACGCCCGGACGCCGTCCAAGGGATCGGCGCGTTTTCGCCGATGTCCGAAGAAATCCGGAAGTGCCGCTCGCCTTCACGCATCAACGCCACCGTGTATTTGCGCCCATTGAGCAGGCACATCTGCGCGGTTTCGTGGGTCTGGCTGACGATCTCCTGCAGGGCGTGGTCGGCCTCGCGGGTCAGGTCGAAATGGCGCAGATGCGCCTGGCCGAGAAAATACAGCTGACGGCCGAGGTAGACGTGACCGTCCTTGCCCACCGTTTCCAGGATGCGTCGCTCAAGCAGGGACGCAACCAATTCGTAAACGGTGGACTTGGGGCTACCGATGCCGCTGGCAATATCATTCGGGCGCAGGGGCTGGCCGATTTCCTTGAGAAAATCGAGGATATCGAACGCGCGGTCCAGGCCTTTGGCGCGGCGCTTGATGGTGTCTTCGGTCATGGCGATGTTGGGTCCGGTCAGATTGTTGCTATCAACACAAATCCCCTGTGGGAGCGGGCTTGCTCGCTCCCACATTTGATCAGCTTTGGGCTTCAGATCCGGGCATTTAGCCTTTTTTCTTGTACGCCACGCAATCGATCTCCACCTTGCAATCAACCATCATGTTGGCCTGCACACAGGCACGCGCCGGGGCGTGTTCCGGGGTGAAGTATTCGCCGAACACCTTGTTGAAACTCCAGAAATCCCTCGGGTCTTCCAACCACACACCGACGCGCACCACGTCTTTGAGTTCGTAGCCGGCCTCTTCGAGAATCGCCACCACGTTGCGCATGGTCTGGCGGGTCTGTTCGATGATCCCACCGGTGATAATTTCGCCGTCCACCGCAGGCACCTGGCCTGAAACGTACAACCAACCATCCGCTTCCACCGCACGGGCGAAAGGACGGGGTTGGCCACCGCCGGCTGTGCTGCCGGCACCGTACCGAGTAATGCTCATAAAAATAGGCTCCTGATTAAAAACGAATGTTCTTGAGAAATTCCGCCAGGCGCGGCGATTGTGGGCGTTCGAAGATATCCTTCGAGGTGCCCTGCTCTTCAATGCGGCCCTGGTTCATGAAAACAATCTTGTCCGAGACTTCGTAGGCAAAGCGCATTTCATGGGTGACCAGCAACATGGTCATGCCCTCCTCTGCCAGGCCTTTGATCACACTGAGCACTTCACCCACCAGCTCCGGGTCGAGGGCCGAGGTGACTTCGTCGAACAGCATCAGGCTGGGGTTCATGGCAATGGCGCGGGCAATCGCCACACGCTGTTGCTGACCGCCGGACAACTGACCCGGGAAGTGGTTACGACGCTCTAAAAGTCCTACGCGGTCCAGCCATTTTTCTGCCAAAACCACCGCCTCGTCCTTAGGCATTTTCTTAACTTTCAATAGGCCCAGGGTGACGTTCTGCAAAGCCGTCAGGTGCGGAAACAGGTTGAATTGCTGAAACGCCATGCCGGTCATCGCACGGTGCTGGGCAATCACCCGCTCAGGGTGACGCACGCGCTTGCCGGCGATTTCGCTGTAGCCGATGGATTCGCCATCCAGTGTGATCTGGCCGCCCTGGAACTCTTCCAGCAGGTTCACGCAACGCAGCAGCGTGGTCTTGCCCGAGCCGCTGGAGCCGATCAAGGTCACCACGTTGCCGCGCTGCATGGACAGGTCGACACCCTTGAGCACTTCGACCTCGCCATATTGTTTACGCAGGCCGCAGATGTTCAGCAGTGGTTGGTCTGTTTGAGGTTGGTTCATGGCAAAGCCACCCGCTTTTCAATGTAGCGCCCGAATAACTCGATGGCGTAGTTGATGACAAAGAACATAAAGCCTGCGAACAGGTAGAACTCCAGGGTCATGAAGGTGCGTGCGATCACTTGCTGGGTGCTGAGCAGCAACTCGGCCACGCCGATCACCGAGAGCAAGGTCGAAGCCTTGACGATTTCCGTGGAAGAATTGACCCAGGTCGGCAAAATCTGGCGCAGCGCCTGAGGCAACAGCACGTAGCCCAAGGACTGGTAGAAGGTCAGACCGATCGCCTTGCCCGCTTCCAGTTGCCCACGGGGAATGGCTTGCAGCGCACCGCGCACGATCTCCGACACGTGAGAGCCGCAGAACAGCGTCAATCCGACCGCACCGGCCTGGAACGCGGTGATCTGCCAACCGAGCGCCGGCAGCATGTAGAAACACGCGAGCACCAGCACAAACACCGGCGTGCCACGGATCAGGTCGACATACAGGCGGAATGGCGCACGCATCCAGAACTTGCCGTAGGTCAGGATCAACCCGGCGACAATGCCGATCAGGGTGCCAAAGATAATCGCCAATGCAGACACATAAACGCTGGCTTGAAAGCCCGCCCAGAGGGTATCCCGGGCGATCCACAACTCATGCAGCCAGCTGGGGGATTCGTACATGGAAACCTCGCTTAACGACGGATCGCCAGACGCTGTTCCAGGTAACGGAGCAGCATGGCAATGAGGTAACAGGCGGCCACGTAGAGCGCGGTCGTGACCATCCAGGTTTCAATCACCCGGTAGCTTTCGACGTTGATCTTGCGGGCGTAATAGGTCAGTTCCGGCACCGCGATGGCGGCGGCGAGCGAGGTGTCCTTGAACAGCGAAATAAAGTTGTTCGACAGCGCGGGCAACACGTTGCGCAGCATCACCGGCACGGTGATGTAGGCGCGGATACGCCACTCGCCCAGACCAATGGCCAGCCCGGCTTCACGCAAGCCCTTGGGAATATTCAGCAACCCGGCGCGGAATACTTCGGTCAGATAAGCTCCGGCGTACAACGACAGGGTGATGATGAACGACGGGATCTTGTCCAGACGTATCCCGAGGCTGGGCAACGCAAAGTAGATCAACAGGATCAGCACCAGAATCGGCGTATTGCGCACCACCGTCACATACACCGAGGCGAAGACTCGCAACGCGCGGTGTTTGGACAGCATGGCAAACGCCATCATCAGGCCGATCACGCAGCCGATGGCGATCGACAGCAACGCCAGCTCAAGACCCAGGCCGAGCCCCGCCAGCAAGCTGGGGAAGTCGCGCCAGACGGCGGCAAAGTTCAACTGATAGTTCATGGTCAGCAGTACCTGATTGGGGCGCCGTCAGCGACGCCCCAGGTTTTCGATTTACTTGAACTCAACCGGGAAGCCGATCGCAGGTTCCGGCAGATCCACACCGAACCATTGCTTGAACGAGGCCTTGTAGGTCGGGAACTCCACGCCGGTCATGGCTTCATGCAGCGCGGTGTTGACGAAGTTCAGCCAGTCCTGATCGCCACGCTTGACGGCGCACGCGTAGGTTTGCGGGCTCCAGGCGTAAGTCGGGCTGCGGTAGCGGCCTGGGTTCTGCACCATCAGGTACTTGACCGAGGACTGGTCGGTGGCGGCGGCATCGGCGCGACCGGAGTTCACGGCCTGGTACATCAGGTCGACGCTGTCGTACTGGTCGACCTTGGCTTTTGGCAGTGCCTGGTGCACCAGCTCTTCGGCATACACGTTTTGCAGCACGGCCACGGTCACGCCGTCGCCCGCCGCTTGCAGGTCTTCAATTTCTTTGTACTTGCTGTTGTTCGGCAGCAGCAGGCCCACGCCTTCGCGGTAGTACGGCAGGGTGAAGGCGACCTGCTGGGCACGGCTGGCGGTGACGGTGATGAACTGGCAACTCATGTCGACCTTGTCGGTCAGCAGGTTGGGAATCCGCGCGTCAGACGACTGCACCACAAATTCGACCTTGCTCGGGTCGTTGAACAACCCTTTGGCCACGATGCGGCCGATGTCGATATCAAACCCCTGCAACTTGCCATCCGCTCCCTGGAAGTGCCACGGCGCATTGGTACTGCCTGTACCCACGATCAAGTGCCCACGCTTGAGCACATCATCGAGCTTGCTGTCCGCCGCCTGCACAACGCTTGCGAGGGAGGCCGATGCGGCGAAGAGAAAAACACACGCTTTGAACACGGAAGGTCGGTGATGCATGACAAGCACTCCAGAAGTTGTGTATTCCGCTATACCGGAACTTAGTATGTAACAACGGAATAGACAGCAGAAAGTGTGCCACACGCAGTAACAGAAAAATACCACATGAATAAATCTGTTTTAAATCAGTCAGATAAAAGATGATGCTGAGCACGGCGTTAAGCCAGCACTGGAAAGCACTTTGCTACCCAAGGCCCCATACAGCGGTGACAGGCCTCACTTGCGTGCGCCGCAACGGCGTTACCGCGCACCTTTGCAGTGCGCCTGGGGCGTGGAAAAATTCCTACGCTGGGCTAGCCTTGGCACATTCATTCCGACAAGGACTCCACCCTGATGAAGTTCCGCCTCACCCTGGTTTTGCTTTCTTTTCTGGTGGCCGGCAGCGCTTCGGCCAGTAACGACCGCCGTGAATGCAAGGAAGAACTGCGCAAGCTCAACGACGCCTTGAGCACCAATTACACCAGCCAGAATCACCACGGCTACCGCCAGGCGAAGGCCTCAAGGGACAACCTTGAATACAAGAAATGCGCGAGCCAGGCGCGCAAGGCGCGAGAACGCGTGGAGCGCAAGGGCGACCTGTGAACATTGACAGTAGACCCGGACAATTTCCCGCCTTAGCGTGAGCCATGCCTGGAGGGAAATGTCGATGAACTACGTGAATGCGGTGATTGCAGACAAGGCTGCGTTTGAGCGCGAACTGGAGACGAACCAGCCCGTCTTTGTGGTGTTCATGTCACATGACTGCGCGGCGTGCAGTGACGCGATGCCGCGATTCACGCGAATCAGCGAGCGCTACAAGGACCACGTCAAGATCTTGATTCTTGAGTGTGTCGACACCCCACCGCATCCAAGTGTCGACCGTATCCCGATGCTGCTGATCTACCATCACCAGAGACTGCTCGAAGCCCTTCCCGGTCTTGGCGAGCAAGCGTTGGAAAGCGCCTTCGAGCAGTACGCCCACCTACCCACCGTCACGCCTGGGGCAAAGGCGCCAGGCAAACCTGCGTGACCCGCCGCTCCTCCACCGCCGCCACCGTCAGGCGCCAGCCCTCATGCTCCAGGCTATCGCCCAGCACGGGGAGGCGGTCGAGCAGGCTCATGACCAGGCCGGCGAGCGTCTGGTAATCCTCGGTCGCAACAGCCTTGAAGCCGGTGCGCTGGCGAATCCGCGTGAGGTTCAAGGCGCCACTGGCGCGGAAACCGGCGCCCTCCTCGACGATATCCGGCCCGTCGATTTCGCTGGCGTCCGGCAACTCACCGGCGATGGATTCAAGGATGTCGGTCATGCTCAACACGCCCATGAAGTCACCAAATTCGTTGATCACGAACGCAATGTGGGTGGATTCCTGACGCATCTGCTCCAGGGCATTGAGGATCGAAAAGCTCTCCAGCAGGTTGATCGCTCGGCGGGCAAGGTGCTCCAGGTTCGGTTCGTTGCCGGCCAGGTATTCCTTGAGCAATTCCTTCTTGTGCACAAAGCTCAGCGGTTCATCGACGGCACCGTTGCGGATCAACGGCAGCCGCGAGTAGGACGAATGCATCAGTTTCAGGCGAATACTGTCGGCATCGTCCGCCAGATCGATGTAGTCGACCTTGGCCCGTGGCGTCATCAGCGTGCGGATCGGCCGTTCGGCCAATTGCAACACACCGCTGATCATCACCCGCTCACGTCGGTCAAACAGCGGGCCTTGCGCTGCATCCGGCTCGCCCAGCAGATCGGCGACTTCTTCACCCACCTCTTCCACGGCCAGGCTGCGACCACCCAGCAAACGCATCACCGCATGGGCGGTACGCTCACGCACCGGCAGCACGCCTTGCGCGGATTTCTTGCGACGTGAACGAGCGATCTGGTTGAACACCTCGATCAGGATCGAGAAACCAATGGCCGCGTACAGGTAGCCCTTGGGAATATGGAAACCCAGGCCTTCGGCGGTCAGGGCAAACCCGATCATCATCAGGAAGCCCAGGCACAGCATGATTACCGTCGGGTGCGCATTGACGAAGCGGGTCAACGGTTTGCTTGCGACGATCATCAGGCCAATGGACACGATCACCGCGATCATCATCACCGCCAGTTCGTCCACCATGCCCACGGCGGTAATCACCGCATCCAGGGAGAACACCGCATCCAGTACCACGATCTGCGCCACGATCGGCCAGAACATTGCGTAGGCAACATTGCCGGTGCGCTGGGCCACATGGCCTTCAAGGCGCTCGTGCAATTCCATGGTGGCCTTGAACAACAGGAACACACCACCAAACAGCATGATCAGGTCGCGGCCGGAGAAGCTCTTGTCGAACACCTCGAACAGCGGCTGCGTCAGGGTCACCAGCCAGGAAATACTCGCCAGCAGGCCCAGGCGCATCAGCAACGCCAGGGACAGGCCGATCAACCGCGCACGGTCACGCTGCTCCGGCGGCAGCTTGTCCGCCAGGATCGCGATAAACACCAGGTTGTCGATGCCTAGCACCAGTTCCAGCACAATCAAGGTCAACAGGCCGAGCCAGGCCGTTGGATCCGCTAACCATTCCATTTATTGAGTCTCTTCAGTCATCGATTTTCAGAATGCCGGGCACGGCAAGGCGCGGTCAGTGGACCGGTACAAGGTTAGCAGTCGGAATACGGGGTGTTTCAGACGGAACAGCGACAGCGGATGGCTTGGGGAAAGACGACTGGGAGGCTCCGAGAGGGTGTTCATGCAAATCCTGCAATGACAAAAGGACTTGAATCGTACAGTTGAAAGGGAAAATCCCCACAATCCAAAACTATTACAAGATCTGTAAAACCTCCAACACCAAATCGATCATTTGATCACCGTATGAAATTATTATCAGCAAAAAATCAGACTAAGTATCAGCGCAAAACCCAAAAAACCAAGAAAAAAGCCTTTTTTCCAGTTTTTCACGAAAGCATTTGACCGATCAGAATTTCATTTGATAAACATATGATCATCACAAGCAATGAATGAACGACTGACTACAACAATAAATGGGGTGCTCATCATGAAACTTGCTACGACCTTCGCCGCCGTTGCGGCCCTCTCTCTCCTCGCCAGCAGTATTGCCCTGGCTGCCGACGGCAAGACCTACAAGGTCGGCGCCGCGGTTTACGGCCTCAAGGGCCAATTCATGCAGAACTGGGTGCGCGAGCTCAAGGAACACCCGGCCGTCAAAGATGGCACCGTGCAGCTCACTGTGTTCGACGGCAACTACGACGCACTCACTCAGAACAACCAGATCGAAAACATGGTGACCCAGCACTACGACGCCATTCTCTTCGTGCCCATCGACACCAAGGCCGGCGTGGGCACCGTCAAGCAAGCCATGAGCAACGACATGGTGGTCATCGCCTCCAATACGAAAGTAGCCGATGCCTCTGTCCCCTACGTGGGCAACGACGACGTGGAAGGCGGCCGCCTGCAGGCTCAGGCCATGGTCGACAAGCTCAACGGTAAAGGGAATGTGGTGATCATCCAGGGCCCGATTGGCCAGTCGGCGCAGATTGATCGGGAAAAAGGTGAACTGGAAGTACTGGGCAAACACCCGGACATCAAGATCATCGAGAAAAAGACCGCTAACTGGGACCGCGCGCAGGCCCTGACCCTCACTGAAGATTGGCTGAACGCCCACCCCAAAGGCATCAACGGTGTGATCGCGCAGAACGACGACATGGCCCTCGGCGCTGTGCAAGCGCTTAAGTCCCACGGACTGACTTCCAAGGACGTGCCAGTCACATCCATCGACGGCATGCCGGACGCGATCCAGGCGGCGAAGAAAGACGAGGTCACCACCTTCCTGCAAGACGCCCAGGCCCAGTCCCAAGGCGCACTGGACGTAGCCCTGCGCGCCCTGGCCGGTAGCGACTACAAACCTCGATCAGTGATCTGGGAACGCTATGCCAAAGACGTGAAATGGGGTGATGGCACCGCGAAGAACTACATCCTTCCATGGGTACCGGTGACCAACGCCAATGCCGACGCGCTGTACAAGCAAGTCAGCGGCGCCAAGTAAACCATGCCGGGTTATCGCTCCCTGCACGGGAGCGATACGCTCACCTTTGCTGCGAGGTCTGCCATGTCCACCGTTACCGAACGCCCGCAAGAACAACTGTCCCCAATCATCCCGAAAACCATGCAGGCAGTGGTCTGTCATGGCCCTGAAGACTACCGGCTGGAAACCGTCGATGTGCCTGTCCCTGGCCCCGACGAAATTCTCACCAAGGTCGAGCTGTGTGGTATCTGCATGGGCGATATCAAGACCTATCGCGGCGCGCCTTCGTTCTGGGGCGACGCCGAGCAACCGCGCTACGTGAAACCGCCAATGATCCCCGGCCATGAGTTCGTGTGCCGCGTGGTTGCACTCGGCCCTGGCGCGGAAAGGCGTGGCGTGAAGATTGGCGAACGGGTCATTTCCGAACAAATCGTGCCGTGCTGGGGCTGCCGCTTCTGCAATCACGGGCAGTACTGGATGTGCCAGAAACACGACCTCTATGGTTTCCAGAACAACGTGCAGGGCGCCATGGCCCAGTACATGATCTTCACCAAGGAAGGCATCATCCACAAAGTCCCGGACGCCATTGCGCCGGACGAAGCCATTCTGATCGAACCCCTGGCCTGTTCACTGCACGCCGCCGAACGCGCCAATGTGGATTTCGATGACGTGGTGGTGGTCGCCGGGGCCGGTACGCTAGGCCTGGGCATCATCGGCGCGGTGCGCATGCGCAATCCGAAAAGGCTCATCGTGCTGGACATGAAACCCGAACGCACCGCCCTCGCCCTGCGCATGGGCGCCGACGAAGTGTGGAATCCGGCCGAAGTCGACGTACTGGCCAAGATCCGCGACATCACCGATGGCTACGGTTGCGACATCTATATTGAAGCCACCGGCCATCACAAGGCGGTCAACCAGGGCCTGGCGATGCTGCGCAAGCTGGGGCGTTTCGTCGAGTTCAGCGTGTTCAATGACGAGGCCACGGTGGATTGGTCGATCATTGGCGACCGCAAGGAGTTGGATGTACTCGGCTCGCACCTGGGACCCTACATGTACCCACGTGCTATCGATTTTATCGGCAATCGCAAGATCGATATGCGTGGCGTGGTGACCCACAAGTTCGCCCTGGCGGATTTCAAGGAAGCGTTCGCGGTGATGGAGCGCGGCGACAAATCCCTCAAGGTGGTGCTTGAGCCCTGACCTGCTGGACTGTCTGCCCTTTGCACCCTATACCAGCGGTGCCACAGGCCTCAATGAAACCTGTGCACCGCTGATCAGCCTTACCAGAACCGCTGCTGGGTCAACCGGCTCCACCAGGTCAACAACACGCGGTCCACCGAACCACTGGCTGCCAGGCCTACCCTTTCCTGCAAGCTCTTGCGTTCGGCATAGTGCAAATGGAAAACCTCGGCGGTCTTGGCCTTGGTGGCCAGGTATTCGTCGCTGGTCTGCAGCTCATCGACCAGTTGTTTGTCGAGGGCCGCAACACCCAGCCACACTTCTCCGGTCGCTACATCATCAATGGCCAGCTGCGGGCGGTAGCGCGAGACGAAGTTCTTGAACAGTTGGTGAGTGATGTCCAGGTCTTCCTGGAACTTCTCGCGGCCCTTCTCGGTGTTTTCGCCAAACACCGTGAGGGTGCGTTTGTACTCACCGGCAGTCAGCACTTCGAAGTCGATGTCGTGTTTTTTCAGCAAGCGGTTGACGTTAGGCAACTGCGCTACCACGCCGATGGAACCGAGGATGGCAAACGGCGCGCTGATAATCTTCTCGCCAATGCAGGCCATCATGTAGCCGCCGCTGGCCGCCACCTTGTCGATGCACACAGTCAGCGGCACGCCCGCCTGGCGGATGCGCGCCAATTGCGAAGACGCCAGCCCGTAGCTATGGACCATGCCACCACCGCTTTCCAGGCGCAGCACCACTTCATCTTTAGGGGTGGCCAGGCTGAGGAGCGCTGTAATTTCATGGCGCAGGCTCTCGGTGGCCGAGGCCTTGATGTCACCGTCGAAATCCAGCACGAACACCCGTGGCCTGGCCTCGGCTTTCTGCTTGCCCTTCTTCTTTTCAGCTTTGCCTTCGCACTTGCGCAGGGCTTTGAGCTGGTCCTTGTCGAGCAGCGTTGACTCCAGACGCTCACGCAGGCCCTTGTAGAAGTCATTGAGCTTATTGACCTGCAACTGGCCGGCGGATTTGCGACGACCTTTGCTGCGCAGCGATGCGAAGCTGATCAGTACCACCAGAATAGCAACCACCAGGGTGACGGTCTTCGCCAGAAAGCTCGCGTATTCGGCCAGAAAATCCATAGTTCTCCTTACAAGTGCAGTGCGCCAGGCGCGGATTGCCCAAGCATACCGGCGGCACCGCGTTCGGGCCAGTGATCAAACCGCCAGCAACCAGCCCTCTAACGCACTTTTAAAACAAGCGTATGTTTTTTCATTGACAGCCCTTCGGCATCCTCATAACCTCGCCAGACTTTCAACGTACCGGGAAAACGGACGTGGGCAGCATCTATCTGATTCGACATGGCCAAGCCTCCTTCGGTGAAGACGACTATGACGTCCTGTCGCCCGTTGGCGTGGAACAGGCGCAAGTGCTCGGTCGTCACCTGGCGGACATGGGCCTGGTGTTCGACCGCTGCGTGGCCGGCGACCTGCGCCGCCAGCAACACACCGCCACCGCCACCTTCGATCAGTACAGCGCCCTTGGTCTGCCGGTGCCGGCACTGGAAATCGACAGTGCCTTCAATGAATTCGATGCCGACGCGATCATCCGCGCCCTGCTCCCCGACCTGCTCACCGCCGAACCCGAAGCCCTGGAGATCCTGCGCAATGCCGCGCAGAACCGCAGTGAATTCCAGCGCATCTTCGCCCTGATCATCGAGCGCTGGCTGGCCGGCACTTATGACCCTCCAGGACTGGAGAGTTGGCTGGGGTTCGTGGAACGTGTGCAAGGTGGCCTGCAACGCATTCTTGAAGCGGCTGACAACACGCAAAAGATCGCCGTGTTCACCTCCGGCGGCACCATTACCGCCCTGCTCCACCTGATTACCCGGATGCCTGCCGCACAGGCCTTCGAACTGAACTGGCAAATTGTTAACACCTCGCTCAACCAGCTGAAATTCCGCGGTCGCGAGGTGGCACTGGCTTCCTTCAACAGTCATACCCACTTGCAACTGTTGAAGGCGCCGCAGCTCATCACGTTCCGATGAACTGCGGCCAACCGTGACCCCAAGGTCACTGGACTCTACCCTAAAGGATCGAAACCATGACTGACGTAGCCAAAGCTGTAGAAGCAATGAAAGCCAAATTCAACCCAAGCGCTGCCGAAGGCTTGGACCTGGTGTTCGGTTTCCGTATCGACGACACCAAGAACTTTTCCCTGGTCGTCAAAGACAAGACCTGTGAACTGTTGGAAGGCGAAAACCCAGACGCCCAAGTGACCCTGGTCATGGACAGCGAAACCCTGGAAGGCATCGTCGACGGCTCCACCGACGGCATGCAGGCCTTCATGGGCGGCAAGCTGCGCACCGAAGGCGACATGATGCTGGCCATGAAGCTGAGCGAGCTGTTCCCTTCCTGAGTCCGCTGAAGTTCAAAGGTGGGAGCGGGCTTGCCCGCTCCCACCTTTTATTCTGCGGTGTGACTTAGATTTTTGGCTGCAGCAACAACGCCACCAACGCACTCCACCCCGTCTGGTGCGAAGCTCCCAACCCCCGCCCAGTCTCTCCATGAAAATACTCATGGAACAACACCAGGTCGCGACTCTCCGGGTCCGCCTCCAACTGCGCATACCCCGCCATCGACGGCCGCAGGCCATTTTCATCGCGCAGAAACAACCGAGTCAGACGGTGACTGAGGCTACCAGCCACTTCCTCCAGGGATGACAGATAACCACTGCCCGTCGGGTATTCCACCGAGAAGTTGTCCGCGTAGTAGCGGTGAAACTCGCGCAGCGATTCGATCAACATGTAGTTCACCGGCATCCACAATGGCCCGCGCCAATTGGAGTTGCCGCCGTACAAACGCGAGTCGGACTCGCCGGGCTGGTAGCGGGCACACAGCGTGTTGCCGTTCATCTTCAACGCCAGGGGTCGCTCGGCGAACGCCTTGGACAGCGAGCGCACACCAAACGCCGACAAGAACTCATTGTCATCGAGCATGCGCCGCAGCAGGTCCTTGGTGCGTTCACCGCGCAGCAGCGCCAGCAACAGACGGTTACCCTGCCCCGGCTCGTTCCAGCGTGAAACCAGCTTGGCCAGGTCCGGCCGATGCTTCATGAACCCCAGCAAACGCTCGCGCAACCCCTCGAGGCCCTCATGCTCGCGCTGCTCCAGCACCAGCACGGCAAACAGCGGCATCAGGCCAACAATGGAGCGCAGACGCACCGGCTCGCTCTCGCCGTCCGGACGGTGCAGCACGTCGTAGAAGAACAGGTCCTGCTCATCCCACAGGCCTTCGGCACTGTCGTCGACGCGGTTGATGGCGCCGGCTATGTACAGGAAATGCTCGAAAAACTTCACGGCGATGTCGACATACACCCCGTTGCGCTTGGCCAGCTCCAGGCCGATCCGCATCAAGTCCAGCGCGTACGCCGCGACCCATGCCGTCCCGTCGGCCTGATCCAGTTGGTAACCCGTCGGCAGCGCGGCCGAGCGGTCAAACAAGGCGATATTGTCCAAACCCAGGAAACCGCCCTGGAACAGGTTGCGGCCTTCGGCGTCCTTGCGGTTGACCCACCAGGAAAAATTCAGCAGCAGCTTGTGGAAAATCCGTTCAAGGAAATCCATATCGCCTACGCCGGTCAGCGCCTTGTCTTGCTGATACACCCGCCAACTGGCCCAGGCGTGCACCGGCGGGTTGGCATCGTCAAAGCGCCACTCATAGGCCGGCAACTGACCGTTGGGGTGCATGAAGCGATCTTTCACCAGCAGTAGCAGCTGTTGCTTGGCGTACCCAAGATCGATCAATGCAATGGCCACTGCCTGGAAACCCTGGTCCCAGGAGGCATACCACGGATATTCCCAGGTGTCAGGCATGGAAAGAATGTCGAAATTCGACAGGTGCCGCCAATGAGTATTGCGGATATGCAGGCGCTCAGGCGGTGGCGTGGGTTGCGCCGGGTCGCCGTCGAGCCATTGGTTGACGTCCAAATAATAGAGTTGCTTGGACCACAGCAAACCGGCCAAGGCCTGACGCTGCACATTGCGCGCGTCCTCGTCGGCGAGATCGTGCTGCAAGGCGGCGTAGAAGTCATCGGCCTCCTGGCGGCGTTGTTCGAACAGCTTGCGAGCGTTGACCGGCGGCGCGTCGACCGGGGCGAAACGCAGGTAGAGGATTTTACTTTGCAGGCCTGCCAGGTCGAGGATGAAGCGTGCGGCGACTTTAGTCCCGCTGTCGCGGCGAATCGCCGATTGAACACCCTCGACCACATAGTCATTGATCCCGTCCTTGAACGGCCCCGGTGCCGGCTGTCCATCCAGCCTGGGGGAGTTGGTTTCGTTCTCACAGAACAGCCACTCCAACCCGTCCTGGCCCCAGACGCTGAGGTGACGGTCAAGCAGTTCAGGATGGTGCGCCAGTACCTGTTCCCCGTCCAACTTCAGCTGCGGTTTGGGTGCATCAAGAGTCCAGCTCCAGTCGTTGCGTGCCCACAGTTGAGGCAACACCTGCAACCGTGTTGGTTGCTCCGAACGATTTTTCACGGTGACACGCATGAAGATATCGTCGGGCTGATCCTTGGCATATTCGACGCTGACATCGCAGTAACGATTGTCTTCAAACACGCCAGTATCGAGGATCTCGTACTCAGTATCCTCCAGGCCACGGCGGGCGTTTTCGCTGATCAGGTCGGCGTAGGGAAAGGCAGCGTGGGGGTATTTATAGAGCATGCGCATGTAGGCATGGCTCGGGACGCCGTCAACGAAAAAGTACAGTTCCTTGACGTCTTCACCGTGGTTGCCCTCAGCGTTGTTGAGGCCGAACAGGCGCTCTTTGATGATCGCATCGCGCTCGTTCCACAGGGCCAGGCCCAGGCACCAGCGTTGCGCTTTGTCGCTGAAACCGGCCAGCCCATCTTCGCCCCAACGGTAGGCGCGGCTACGCGCGTGTTCATGGGGGAAGTAAGTCCATGCGTCGCCGTCGGCACTGTAGTCTTCGCGTACCGTGCCCCATTGGCGCTCGCTCAAATAAGGGCCCCACTCGCGCCAACGCTCGGCATCCTGCGGCGCCAGGCGTTGGCCCTCGATTGTTCCAAGTATTCGGTTGTCGGGTGTGGCCGTCATCGGGTCCTCCAGCGCCTACCAAGTGAGAGGCAGTGTAGAGCCCAATGACGGCCGGATGCACATGAAGACTTAGAAGATAGCGTAGGTGTAGTTGAAGATCAGGCGGGTTTGATCCTGGTCGGCGGTGCCGGTGTTCTTGCCGTGATAGGTACCAGTGCGGAACGTGGTACCGAAGCCTTTCAGGGGACCGGCCTGCACCACGTAGTCCAGGCGGAAGTCGGCTTCGTTTTCTTTCTGGTCAGGGCCGCCGGCGACCTTCGACTTGATGTCCGAACCGTCCAGGTACGCCACGGACGCCTTCAAGCCGGGTACGTACGCCTTGAAGTCATAGGTGTATTGGCCAAAGTTGACTTGCTCGCCCGCGCGGGAGAACTGGCCGACCACGGCGTCGGTGAACAGGTAGAAGTCGCTGCCGCCGGCGCCTTGGGCGTGCGGGTCGGCTAGGCTGCCCTGGTTGACCCAGACGAAACCGCCGTCGTCACCCACGCCAATGTGGCCAAGCATCAAGCTGCTGCCGCCCAGTTGGTAGGTGAAGGCCGCACTGTAGGTTTTGTTGTCGACTTCGCCGGCGTGCCTGGCGTAGCCGCCGTTGTTGTTGAACTGGTAGCCGCTCTCGCCGTTCTTGCCGTCGCTGCGGCTGTCGAAGTAGCGCAGGTCGGTCTTGAACGACTGGTCATTGCCCAGCGGCAGGGTGTGGACCAGGCCGACGTAGTTCTGTTTGTAGAAGTCTTGCAGTTGGGCGTAGTAGTACTGCAACGTCAGGTTTTTCGCGATCACGTTGTCGGAAGAACCAAACGGCTTGTAGTCCACCCCACCGAACTTGAAGCTGTCGCTGTCGCGAGTACCACCGGCCACACTCAGGCCTGTGGAGTTGCTGGAAGCACGGCCTTCGGCGCGATTCAGCTCACCACCGGTGAAAGTGACATTGGGAATGTCGTTGGAGGTCAGGATGCCGCCATCAAAAGTCTGCGGTGCCACGCGGCTGTCGTTGGAAACCAGAATTGGCAACACCGGCGCCAGGCCACCACCGACGTGCAACTCGGTCTGGGAAATACGGAACTTCACGTTGCCGGCAGCGCGACCAAAGGAGTCGGCTGGTTCAGTGCCATTGTTCTTGGTCGGGAAAAAGCTGTTACCGTTGCCCGACAGGCCTGCGCCCGCCGTGTGACCATCGCCGCCATCCAGACGCAGCGCGCCGAAGGCCATGACGTCAAAACCCAGGCCGACGGTGCCTTGGGTGAAACCGGATTTATAGTCAAAACGCAGCGCGGTGGCGGCTTCGCGCAGATCGTTGTTGGTCCCCGAGCGGTTGTCCGCGCTGTAGTACATGGTCCGCGAGCTGATGGTCGCGTGACTGTCTTCAAGGAAGCCGCTGCGACCGTTGCCCGTGCCCAGCGAACCGAGCCCGAAATCATCGGCGAATGCCTGTTGTGCAAGAACGGCGGCGGTGATCGACAACGCCAGTGTAGAAATTTTCATTAACGACAGCCCCTAAACATTTTTTTATGTGTCTGGTGTGCATAACGGCGTTTTCATCCTTGCAAACGTGACGATTCTTTCACGCCGACCCGTGCGGACTCCGTGAAGAATTAGTTAGGAAACCCGGCCTTAAATGAAATTTCTCACGGGCTGGTTTTTGTCATATTCACGTCATCTCATTCATTTGCAGAATGAAGTCCTGAGGATTCTTCGTTTGCAAGCGCGCCTTGCGCTCAACAAAATCCAGGCCAAGGCCACTTCTATTGTCATAGCCATCAGGAATTTTTCTATGCCCAGCACCGCACATGTCAGCCCCGACGAAATCCGCAAGGGCTTTTCAAAGGCCATGTCCGACATGTATCGAGATGAAGTTCCGCTGTATGGGGCATTGATGGAGCTGGTGGCTGAGACCAATACCCGTGTGCTCGACTCCCAGCCGAACCTGGCGCAGCAACTGCAACGCACCGGCGAAATCCAGCGGCTGGACATGGAACGCCACGGCGCGATCCGCCTGGGCACGGCTGAAGAACTGGCGACCATCTGCCGCTTGTTCGCGGTAATGGGCATGCAGCCGGTGGGCTACTACGACCTGACGCCGGCCGGTGTGCCGGTGCACTCCACCGCGTTTCGCGCCGTGCATGAACAATCGCTGCAAACCAGCCCGTTTCGGGTATTCACCTCATTGCTGCGCCTGGAACTCATCGAAAACCCCGATCTGCGCGCCTTCGCCGAAACCGCCCTGGCCAAGCGCTCGATCTTCACCCCTGGCGCTCTGGCGCTGATCGAAAGAGCCGAAAAAGACGGTGGCCTCAACGCCCAGGATGCCGACGAATTCATCTGCCAGGCCCTGGAAACCTTCCGCTGGCACCACACCGCCACCGTCACCGGGGCGCAGTACCAGCAACTGAGCGACCAGCACCGCCTGATCGCCGACGTGGTCGCCTTCAAAGGCCCGCACATCAACCACCTGACCCCGCGCACCCTGGACATCGACCAGGTCCAGGCCGCGATGCCCGGCAAAGGCATCACGCCAAAAGCCGTGATCGAAGGCCCACCGCGCCGCCAGTGCCCGATCCTGCTGCGCCAGACCAGCTTCAAGGCCCTCGACGAACCCATCGCCTTCACCGACGCCCAAGGCAGCCACAGCGCACGCTTCGGCGAAATAGAACAACGCGGCGTGGCGCTCACGCCCAAAGGCCGGGCGCTGTACGACCAATTGCTGAACGCCGCGCGCGATGAACTGGGCGCTTTCCCTAATGAGGGCAACGCCGCGCGTTATATGCAATTGATGGAACAGCACTTCCAGGCCTTCCCGGATAACCATGCGCAGATGCGTGATCAGGGCCTGGCATATTTCCGCTACTTTGCCACCGAGCAGGGTCTGGCGGCGCGCGGTACGGCTGATCAACCGCGCACCCTGGACGCATTGATCGCCGCAGGCCACATTGATGTGGAGCCTTTGGTGTATGAAGACTTTCTGCCGGTGAGTGCGGCGGGGATTTTCCAGTCAAACCTGGGGGAAACTGCGCAAAGTCACTACGCGGCCAATTCGAACCAGGCCGAGTTTGAAGAGGCGCTGGGCCGTCGGACGATTGATGAATTGAAACTGTACGGCGAGACGCAATGGCGCTCCATGGATGCGTGCACAAAGGCACTGCTGACATGAATTGAAGTGCCCACCCGGCTCATCAGCGCAATCCTTGCGCCGCAACAGTCCCCAGAGCCGGGTGGGCGGTGGGCATCATAGGCAGTGAAGAGCGCACTGTCCTTCAGGCAATTCTGAACAAATGTTTCCGCGCCCTGTAGGAACGCGGACCATCGCCTAACCCAGCTTCACCACAATCTCATCTTTGATCAACAAACGCTTTTTCTTCAGCTTCTCTACCTCCTCATCGCTGGCACTCGCCGATTCCGCCTTCAGCACCTCCTTGTCAGCGTCGTCGTACTGCGTGAGCAGCGAGTCCAGGCGTTTGTCGCTCGCCCTGCGTTCGTGAACGACTTCCTTGCTCAATCCCAAGTCCTGATACAGGTCGTGTTTCACTGGCATGGCGTACCTCCGCAAGTTGATCAATGGCTTACGCCCTAGAAGCTAGACCATTGCGAGGGGTCTTGTCATGTTCGAGGTCAATACGTTTCCGTTCGTCGCAGCGCGGGCGATGGGATAAAACCTTTGCCGCCCCCGGCCCTCCACTCTAGATAGCCACCCGAGGGAGACCGGTTTCATGACTCTTGCTGCCACCGCTGTCGACACCCAATGCATCAACACGATCCGCACCCTGGCGATGGACGCCGTACAGAAAGCCAATTCCGGCCATCCAGGCACGCCCATGGGCCTGGCGCCGGTGGGCTACACGCTGTGGAGTCGTTTCCTGCGCTACCACCCGCAACATCCCGACTGGCCCAACCGTGATCGCTTTGTGTTGTCGGTGGGGCATGCGTCGATGCTGTTGTATTCGCTGCTGCACCTGGCCGGCGTTGCGGAGATCGACGCTCACGGCAAACGCTCCGGCCAGCCGGCGATCAGCCTGGACGATATCAAGCAGTTCCGGCAGTCAGACTCAAAAACCCCAGGCCATCCCGAATACCGCATGACGACTGGAGTAGAAACCACCACCGGCCCACTCGGCCAGGGCTGCGCCAACAGTGTTGGCATGGCGATGGCCGAGCGCTGGCTGGGTAAACGCTTCAACCGTGACGGCAGGGTGCTGTTCGATTACAACGTCTACACCCTGTGCGGCGACGGCGACATGATGGAAGGCATCAGCAGCGAAACCGCGTCGATGGCCGGGCATCTGAAGCTGGATAACCTGTGCTGGATCTATGACAACAACACCATCAGCATCGAAGGCCACACCGAGCTTGCGTTCAGCGAGGACGTGATCAAGCGTTTCCAGGCCTATGGCTGGCACACTTTGCACGTGGCTGACGCGAATGACTTGCAGGCGCTGAGTACAGCGTTGGAGACCTTCAGGACCAACACCGGTGCGCCGACCCTGATCGTGGTCGACAGCGTGATCGGCTATGGCGCGCCGCATAAACACAACACCGCTGCCGCCCATGGTGAGCCTTTGGGCGATGAAGAAATTCGTCTGACCAAAGCCGCTTATGGCTGGCCGCAGGATTCAAGTTTTCTGGTGCCCGACGAAGTCCGCACGGTGTTGCAAGATGCGCTGCTGGAGCGCAGCCAGCCCTTGTATGACGCTTGGAACCGGCACCAGTCGCAGCTTGAGCAATATGAGCCGAAACTGGCTGACGAACTGCGCCGCATGCGTGCCGGGGAAATGCCCGAGCATTGGCAAGACAATCTGCCTCACTTCGACAGCGACCCCAAGGGCGTGGCCAGCCGCGCCGCGGGGGGCGAAGTACTGAATGCCTTTGCCCAGCAAATTCCCTGGCTGCTCGGTGGTTCGGCGGACTTGTCGCCGTCGACCAAGACCAACCTTACTTTTGACGGCGCCGGGCGTTTCAGCGCGGACGACTACAGCGGACGCAATTTGCACTTCGGCATTCGCGAACATGCCATGGGCGCGATTGCCAATGGCATGGCGCTGTCTTACCTGAGGCCGTACACCTCGACCTTCCTGGTGTTCAGTGATTACATGAAGCCGCCGATCCGACTCGCGGCAATCATGGAGCTGCCGGTGGTGTTTGTATTTACCCATGATTCGATTGGTGTAGGTCAAGATGGGCCGACGCACCAGCCGATCGAGCACCTCACACAGTTGCGCGCGACACCGGGGTTGCTGACCTTGCGACCCGGTGATGCCAATGAAACCCTGGAGCTGTGGAAGGTCGCCCTGGCGCAAACCCATCGGCCGAGTTGCGTGGTGTTGTCGCGTCAGCCGTTGCCGACGCTGGACCGTACACAATACGCGTCGGCATCCGGGGCGGCCAAAGGCGCTTACGTACTGGCGGCAGCGGATGAACCCAAAGTCCTGCTGGTGGCGACAGGCAGCGAAGTCAGTCTGGCAGTGGCGGCTTATGAACAGTTGAAAAGCGAAGGCATTGCCGCGCAGGTCGTCTCGATGCCCAGCTGGGAATTGTTTGAGGACCAGGACCAGGCCTATCGCGACAGTGTGTTGCCGCCGGCAGTGAAAGCCCGGGTTGTGGTGGAACAGGCGGGGCCACTGGGTTGGGACCGGTATGTAGGGCAATCCGGGGCCAAGGTGGTGATGAACAGCTTTGGCGCGTCGGCGCCGTTGGCCAAGTTGCAGGAGAAGTTCGGGTTTACCGTGGAGAATGTGGTGAAACAAGCCAAGGCCCAAATCCAACTGACTCAACCCTGAGTCACAAGCGGGCTTGCTCGCGAAGTCGGAGTGTCAGGCAGCATACATGTCGACTGATCCACCGCATTCGCGAGCAAGCCCGCTCCCACATCCGATCGATGTTGCCGGTTAGGTCAGCTCTCGGGCCAGAAATGGCGCGGTGCGGCTGGCCTTGCTTTTGGCAACCTTCTGCGGTGTGCCGCTGGCAACCACCTTACCGCCCAAGTCCCCCGCTCCCGGCCCGATATCGATCACCCAATCACTCTGCGCCACCACGCGCATCTCATGTTCCACTACAACCACTGTATGCCCCGCATCCACCAAGTGGTTCAACTGGCTTAGCAAGCGATCCACATCCCGTGGATGCAGGCCGGTGGTCGGCTCATCCAATACGTACAAGGTCGCGCCTCGCGCACTGCGTTGCAGCTCGGTCGCCAGTTTGATCCGCTGCGCTTCACCCCCCGACAGTTCGGTGGCCGGCTGGCCCAGGCGCAGGTAGCCCAGGCCGATATCCCGCAGCACCTGCAACGAGCGCAATACGCTCGGTTGTTCGGCAAACACCTCGACCGCCTGCTCGACCGTCAGCCCCAGCACTTGAGCGATGGTCAACCCTTGCCATTTGACCGCCAGGGTCTCGGGGTTGTAGCGCGCCCCATGACAGGTCGGGCACGGCGCGTACACACTGGGCATGAACAGCAACTCGACACTGACAAAGCCTTCCCCTTCGCAATTCGGGCAACGCCCTTTGGCGACGTTGAACGAGAACTGCCCGGCATCGTAGTGACGCTTCTTTGCCGCCGGCGTGGCCGCGAACAGTTTGCGCACGTTGTCGAACAGGCCGGTATAGGTTGCCAGGTTGGAGCGCGGCGTGCGGCCGATGGGTTTCTGGTCCACTTGCACCAGCCGGCGGATGTGCTCCAGCCCGCCACTGATCCGCCCATCGCTGGTCTGCGGCGCGTCGTCTTCCAGGCTCGGCTCTTCGTCATTTTCCACCACACGGCCAAGGCCGCTACCCACCAGCTCCAGCAGTGCCTGGCTGACCAGGCTGGACTTGCCCGAGCCGGAAATCCCGGTCACCGCCGTGAAGCAGCCCAGCGGGAAATCAACGTTCAAGCCCTTGAGATTATTGCGCGTCACGCCTTCCAGCTTCAGCCAACCGTTCGGCTCGCGGCGCAGGTGATCCTGCACACGTTTCTCGGCGAACAGATACCCGCGGGTCTGCGACACCTCCACCTCTGCCAGCCCCGCCGGCGGCCCGCTGTACAGCACTTGCCCGCCATGCTCACCGGCCGCCGGGCCGACATCGATCAGCCAATCGGCGCGGCGCATGGTTTCCAAATCATGTTCCACCACAAACAACGAATTGCCCGCCGCCTTCAAACGGTCCAGCGCGGTGAACAGTGCCTCGCCATCCGCCGGATGCAAGCCCGCGGAAGGCTCATCCAGTACGTAGATCACGCCAAACAACTGCGAGCCCAATTGGGTGGCCAGGCGCAGACGCTGCAACTCCCCGGACGACAAAGTCGGCGTACTGCGCTCCAGGGACAGATAGCCCAGACCCAATTCGATCAAGGTACTGACCCGCTCCAGCAAGTCCTGCGCAATACGCTGCGCCGCCAGGCGTTTTTCCACCGACAGTTTCATCTTGTCTTGCCCCGCCGCCACCGGCCGCAGCAACTCGGCCAATTGCGCCAACGACAGTTGCGACAACTCACCAATGTCCACCCCGGCAAACTTCACCGACAGCGCGGCCTTGGTCAGCCGCTTGCCCTCGCACAACGGACAGGCGCTGCCTTGCATGAATTGCGAGACGCGCTTCTTCATCAGCGCGCTCTGAGTGTGGGCGAAGGTATGCAGGATATAGCGCCGGGCGCCAACGAACGTGCCCTGGTAACTCGGTTCCAGCTTGCGTTTGAGCGCATCACGGGTCTGTTCTGGCGTAAAGCCGGCATAGACCGGTGCGGTGGGAGTTTCTTCGGTGAACAGGATCCAGTCGCGCTGCTTTTTCGGCAGGTCGCGCCAGGGGATATCCACGTCGTAGCCCAGGGTCACCAGGATGTCGCGCTGGTTCTGGCCTTGCCACGCCAATGGCCAGGACGCCACCGCGCGTTGGCGGATGCTCAACGAAGGGTCCGGCACCATCAGCGCCTCGGTCACTTCATACACACGGCCCAGGCCATGGCATTGCGGGCAGGCACCTTGAGGCAGGTTCGGTGAGAAGTCCTCGGCATACAGCATCGCCTGCCCCGGCGGATAACTGCCGGCTCGGGAATACAGCATGCGGATCAGGCTCGACAACGTCGTCACGCTGCCCACCGACGAGCGCGCACTCGGCGTACCGCGCTGCTGTTGCAGGGCCACGGCGGGCGGCAGGCCTTCGATGCTGTCCACGTCCGGCACGCCCACTTGGTCGATCAGCCGCCGCGCATACGGCGCCACCGACTCGAAATAACGCCGTTGCGCCTCGGCATATACCGTGGAAAACGCCAGGGACGACTTGCCGGAACCCGACACGCCGGTAAATACCACCAGGGCATCCCGGGGAATATCCACATCGACGTTACGCAGGTTGTGTTCGCGGGCGCCGCGCACGCGGACGAAACCGGATGGCTGGGCAGTGATCGGGGGAATGTTGCGCGGTGAAGTCATGGACAACCTTGTCGGGCGGTGAGCACGCTGCGCACCCGTTGCGTCAAGGCTTCGGGGCTGTAGGGTTTGCTCAGCAGATGAATGTCGGCACTCAGCAAGTGGTTGCTGGAGAGGATGTCGCGGGTGTGGCCGGAGGTGAACAGCACCGGCACGGGAGGATGCTGCGCACGGGCCCAGTCGGCCAAGTCGGTGCTTTTGACGCGGCCAGGCATCACCACATCGGTGAAGATCAGCTCCGGCTGTAATCCGGCCTGCAGCTTGAGCATGGCCTGGTCGCCATCATCGGCCGTGAGCACTGTGTAGCCGGACTGCTCGAGCAACTCGACCACGGTCAGGCGCACGCCTTCATTGTCCTCGACCACCAGAATGGTTTCCTGACCACCACTTTGCGGCACCTGGTCGATATGCACATCGAGGCTTTCCGGCTCCAGGCTGTGGGGGAAGTACATCTGTACCACCGACCCCTTGCCCTCCTCGCTCCACATTTCCACATGCCCGCCGCTCTGGCGAACGAAGCCGAAGACCATACTCAGGCCCAAGCCGGTGCCGTGACCTTCGCGCTTGGTGGTGAAAAAGGGTTCAAAGGCACGCTTGAGGGTCGCCTCGGACATGCCGACCCCCGTGTCGATGACGGCCAGGCGCACATACTCGCCGGGCTTGATGCTTTTACCCGCGCAATCGGCCGGGTTGAGAATAATGTTCTCGCCGGTGATACGAATCACGCCCTCGCCCTTCATGGCGTCCCGGGCATTGATCGCCAGGTTGAGCAGCGCATTTTCCAGTTGGTTGCGGTCGACGTTGATAAACCACGAGTCCTGGGGCAACTGCACATCGATATGAATGGTTTCCCCCAGCGCACGCTGCAGCAACTCGCCAAGGCCCGCGTAGATACGTTGCGGGTTGTACACTGCCGGTGACAACGGTTGGCGACGGGCAAACGCCAATAATTGCGATGACAGCTTGGCCCCGCGCTCAACCGCCGCGATGGCGGCCGCAACGCGGCGCTGTACCTGCGCGTTGTTCGGCTCGTGACGGGCCAACAGATGCAGGTTGCCGGCGATCACCTGCAGCAGGTTATTGAAGTCGTGGGCCACGCCACCGGTCAGGCCGCCGATGGCTTCGAGTTTCTGTGACTGGCGCAACTGGTCCTCGGCAGCGGAACGCGCCTGCACTTCAGCGACAACCCGTTGCTCGAGGTTATGCGTGAGTTCCTGGCGCACTTGTTCGGATTTCACCAGTTCGGTGGTCTCCACCACAATCGCCAGCACCCCGGCCGGTTGCTGGTTGTCGCCGGCGACCGGGCTGTAATACAAGTCCAGCCACACGGTTTCCGGTTTGCCGTTACGCAACAACACCAAGTCTTTGTTGTTAAACGACAACGTACCGCCCGCCAGGCAGGTGTCGACCACATGGCGGTTGAACTCGGCCACTTCCGGCCAGCCCAGTTCCACCGGAGTACCCAACAGATACGGGTGGCGCCCACCGGCGAATACCGAGTAACTGTCGTTGTAGATCATGTACCCCCATTGCCCCCACAGCATCACCATCGGCACGGGTGACGCCAGCATCATCTGCACGGTGCAGGTCAGGCTGGTAGACCATTGGTCAATAGGGCCCAAGTCAGTGGTTGCCCAGTCAAAGTCGCGGATCCGCTGAGCCATTTCACCGGCCCAGCCTTCACAGCCGTGGGGGTTGGATAAAAACTGCATGGTTGAACTCTGCGCAGAGAAAAGACAGTCGCAAAATTTGGAGCGCGCCAGGGGCGGATGGTTTCATCTCGTATAACTTAGGGGGTAATGGCGACAGAAGCCACAGGCCTTAATGAAAATCCCGGCTGCGCACAGTGATGCCTTCCAGCAATGGCGTCAGGTCAGTGAGGCGCCCGGCGATCAGGTGCCGCACTTCGCCCACCGCTTCCCAGCGACCGTCCACTTTCAGCAGCCGCGAGCCGACCAGAGCCTGGCGCTGGCGTTCTGCCAGATCGCGCCAAACCACCACATTGAGATTGCCGAACTCATCCTCCAGCGTGACAAAAGTCACCCCGCTGGCCGTACCGGGGCGCTGCCGACCGGTGACCAACCCAGCCACGCTGACATTGCGCCCATGCTCCACTGCCATCAGTTCCTGCGAACTGCGGCAGCGTCGCTTGTGCAGTTCAGCACGCAACAACGCCAACGGATGCGGGCCCAGCGTGGTGCCGACCGTGGCGTAGTCGGCATGCAAATCCTCTCCCACCGTGGGCGAAGGCAACTCCACTGCGGCTTCGTCCGGGCTCGGCAGGCCGGCAAACAGCCCGAGTTGCTTGTGCACGCCAGCCACCTCCCAACGCGCCTTGTGCCGGTTGCCGGCCAGGGCGCGCAAGGCACCGGAATCCGCCAGCAGTGCCTGGGCGCGTGCATCCAGCCCGGCGCGGTCGTCCAGGTCGGCAATGTCGTCGAATGCACGGCGTTGACGCGCCGCTTCGATGCGCCGCGCGTCCTCTTCGCGAAACCCCGAGATCATCCGCAAGCCCATGCGAATCGCCGGCTGTGCACCGTCGATCGGCTCCAGACTGCAATCCCAGTCGCTGGCCTGCACATCCACCGGCCGGATCTGCAAGCGATGGCGCCGCGCATCCTGCAGGATCTGGTCCGGGCTGTAGAAGCCCATGGGCCAACTGTTGATCAGCGCACAGGCAAACGCCGCCGGTTCGTGGCACTTGAGCCAGCAACTGGCGTAGGTCAGCAAGGCAAAACTGGCCGCATGGGACTCGGGGAAGCCATAGCTGCCGAAGCCTTTGATCTGCTCAAAGATCTGCGCGGCAAATGCCTCGCTGTAGCCATTTTTCAACATGCCGGTACGCAGGCGTTCGCGGTGCGGCTCCAAACCGCCATGGCGTTTCCAGGCAGCCATGGAGCGGCGCAGTTGGTCGGCTTCGCCGGGGCTGTACTCGGCGGCGACCATGGCGATCTGCATCACTTGCTCCTGGAACAGCGGGATGCCCAGGGTGCGTTTCAACACCACTTCCAGCTCCGGCGAGGGATAGCTGGTCTCCTCCTCGTTGTTACGCCGACGCAAATAGGGATGCACCATGCCGCCCTGGATCGGCCCCGGCCGCACGATCGCGACCTCAATGACCAAATCGTAGAACGCTTTCGGGCGCAACCTGGGCAACATCGACATTTGCGCCCGCGACTCGATCTGAAACACGCCGATAGTGTCGGCCTTGCTGATCATCGCGTAGGTAGCCGGGTCTTCCCTGGGTATCGACGCCAGACTCATGTTCCGGTTGCGATGACGGCGCAGCAAATCGAAACAACGGCGGATCGCGCTGAGCATGCCCAGGGCGAGGATATCCACCTTGAGCAGGCCAACCGCGTCGAGGTCGTCCTTGTCCCACTGGATAATGGTGCGCTCGGCCATGGTAGCGTTTTCCACCGGCACCAGGGTGTCCAGTGGGTATTCGGAAATCACGAAGCCGCCGGGGTGCTGGGACAGGTGCCGGGGAAAGCCGATCAGTTGTTGGGTGAGCGTGAGTACGCGACGCAGGATCGGGCTTTCGGGGTCAAAACCCGCTTCACGCAGGCGCGCCAAAGGCGGCGTGTCGTCACTCCAGCGTCCGCAACATTCGGCCAGCGCGTTGACCTGGTCCGGCGGCAAGCCCAAGGCTTTGGCCACATCGCGCACCGCGCCAGTGGCGTGGTAACTGCTGACCACCGCCGTCAGTGCTGCACGTGCGCGCCCGTAGCGCTGGAACACGTACTGCAGCACTTCTTCACGGCGTTCGTGCTCGAAGTCCACGTCAATGTCCGGCGGCTCATTGCGCTCGCGGGACAAAAAGCGTTCGAACAACAGGCTGGTCAGGCTCGGGTCGATCTCGGTGATGCCCAAGGCAAAACACACTGCCGAGTTGGCCGCCGAGCCGCGCCCCTGGCACAGGATCGAACGACTGCGGGCGAACTGCACAATATCGTGCACCGTGAGGAAGTAACTCTCGTAGCCCAGCTCGCTGATCAGCTCTATTTCTTTATTGATCTGCTGCCGAGTCTTGGCATCGACACCTTGCGGCCAACGCCGGGCGATGCCTTCTTCGGTCACGGCGCGCAGCCAGGAGTTGGCGTTGTGACCGGCGGGCACCAGTTCACGCGGGTAGTGATAGCGCAATTGGCTGAGGTCAAAGGTGCAGCGGCGGGCGATGGCCTGGGTTTCGTCGAGCAACGACGCTGGGTACAGCTTGCTTAACGCCGCCAGGCAACGCAGGTGCCGTTCGCCATTGGGATGCAGCCGCGTACCGGCTTCGGCCACCGGCACGTGATGACGGATGGCGGTCATGGTGTCTTGCAGGGCACGTCGACCGCGCGCATGCATGTGCACATCGCCGCAAGCCACGACCGGGATGTGCAAGCTGGCGGCCAATTGCAGGCGTTGCTCCAAGTGGCGTGCATCGTCCTGGCCGCAATGCAGGTGTACCGCCAGCCACAGGCGTTCGCCGAAGGTGCGGCGCAGCCATTGACTATCGGCCTGGGTGTCGGTGTCTGCGGCCACCCACAGCGCCAGCAGGCCGGGCGGCAGTTGATCGAAGTCCTCGCGCAGCAGGCGATAGCGGCCTTTTTCGGCACGCCGCCGGGCCAGGGTGATCAAGCGGCACAGGTGCTGGTAGCCGCTGAGGTCTTCCACCAGCAGCACCAGTTTCGGACCGTTCTCGATGCGCATCTCGCTGCCGATGATCAGCGGCAACGCTACTGTCTTCGCCGCCTGCCAGGCACGCACGATACCGGACAAGGTACATTCGTCCGTGATCGCCAGGGCGCTGTAGCCTTGGCGCTTGGCGCGTTCGAACAATTCCAGCGCACTGGAGGCACCGCGCTGGAAGCTGAAGTTGGACAGGCAGTGCAGCTCGGCGTAGCTCATGCAAACCAGCCCTGCAGCCACAGGCCATCATCCTGTCCCACGGTGCGAAAAGCCCAGCCTTGCTGGCCGGCGCGGGTCTGGATCAGGTAGTAGTCGCGGCGGATATCGGCGCCGTCCCACCAGCCGGACTCGATGCGTTCAGGCCCCATGAGGATTTGCACGCCCTGCTCGCCCAGCAAGGTCGGCTCGCTCAGCAGCCAGCCGGGGCGCCGCACCTTGTTCAGGGTCGGGCACGGGATTTTATCCGCCGCCGCTTGCCAGGCGCACTCGGGGCGGTGGTCGGCGTGAAAGCGCAGGCCCTGCACCGCCTCATCGCCCAGGCGGGCACGCAGGCGTTCGCGCAATTGCTCCCAGGGCAAGGTTTGCTGCGGGCGGTCGTCGAACAGGTCCTGGCGCTGAGGCACAAACACCGGCAGGTCCTGGGCCACCAGACGAAAGCCGCGCACCGGTGAAGTGACTTGGACTTGCTCCAGGCGGCCACGGGCCAGTTCAAACAACATCGCCGGTTCACGCTCGGCGCTGAGCAGGCCGATCTTGATCACGCTGTCGGGCGCCCGAGCGTGTTCCAGGTGCAGGTCGAAACGCTGCACGCCACTGTCGCGGCCGCACAGAAACGCGGACAGATCGCCGGTCAAGCGCCGTAGAGGAAACAGTAGCGCCTGATGGGATTGCACGTCGAAATTCAACTCGATGCGCACATCGAACCGGTCCGGCGGTTGATAGAACGCCAAGGCCAGCGGCCGTTGCCCGGCCAGTGCATCCAGGTGCTTGAGCAGGCTGGCCTCGAAGCGTCGCGCCAAGGTATGCCGAGGCAGCGCCTGCACCTGGGCCAGTGTGCGCAGGCCCATGCGCGATAAGGCCGTGGCGGCCTGCGGATCGAGGCCAGCGCGGTCGATGGGCAGCGGCGCCAGGGCCTGCATCAAGCCGTCATCCTGCACCGCCAGGCCATCGTAGATATTTGCCAGCACCCGCGCAGCTGCCGGGTTGGGTGCCGCGACGATACGATGGCGAAAACCCAGCTCGGTCAACTCCTTGCGCAAGCGCGTTTCAAAGCGCGACCACGGGCCGAACAGCCCCAGGCTCGACTCGATCTCGAACAACAAAGCGCGCGGATAATACAGGCTGACCTGGGAACTGAACTGGTAAGCCCAGGCGGCGAGGAACTGCTGGTAGCGTTCGATCTCGGCAGGGTCATATTCTGCGCTGGCAAAGGTCTTGGCCAGGGCATGCGCCGCCGTCAGGGATTGGCCGGGACGCAGGCCCAGGGCGCGGGCGGCGTCATTGACGGTTTGCAGCACACGCCGCTGCGGCGTACCGGCCAGCAGGACCAGGGGTTGGTCCGGTTCGGGGAGCGCACGCTGCACTCCGTCCAGCGCCAATTGCGGGAAGACAATACACACCCAACGCATGGCAACCTCAATGCCCCGCCAGCGCAATCGGCACCGGATGGGCCAGGCCGCCCCGGCACTTGAGCACCCGCACCTGCGCGGGTTTGGCCTCCACGGCCAGGCGCAAGGCGGCTGGTGATGAATTGATCGCCTCACTCAAGGCACGCCAGGCAAACGCCAGGGTCTGCCCGGTTTCCGCCGCCACTTGCAGGCGCCGCAGCGCCCGGTCATCAGCCTTGCGCGGCCAGCACAGCACCGCGCCGCAACTGCCGGAACGCAGGCACTGCTCCACCGCCCACAAGGCATCGCGCTCCTCGGCCTGGATCACCGAAAGCAAACGCAGGTCCACCCCGGCGTTCTGCCAGGCATGGGGGTACGGCGTGTAGGGCGGCGCCACCAACACAATGCGCTCACCCGCCTTTGACAAGCGTGCCAGGGTCGGCAGCACCAGTTGCAATTCACCCACACCCTCCTTGGCCATGAGGATTTCACTCAAGGCCGCCTCCGGCCAGCCGCCCGTGGGCAGCACCGCATCCAGCGCCGTCAGCCCGGTGGGATGCACACTGGCTGGTGGCGCAGCAGGTCGGCCCTTCCAGACACGCCCGCCATTGAACAGAGTGTCCAGTGCAACCACGGCGCCCATCAGCCTTGCCTCACCAGACCGCAGAACACCCCTTCGATCGCCAGGTCCTGGTCGGACCCGACGACGATGGGTTGATACGCGGGGTTGCGCGGCAACAGGCGCACGCTGTCGCCATGGCGCTCGAAGCGCTTGATGGTCACTTCGCCGTCCAGGCGTGCCACTACAATTTGCCCATTCAGCGCCTCGGCACTGCGGCGCACGCCGACCAGGTCGCCGTCGAGAATGCCATCCTCGATCATCGAGTCACCCTGAACGCGCAGTAGGTAATCCGGGGTTTTCGCGAAGGTCGATGGGTCCAGTTGCAGGCGGTTGTGCACTTCGGCATCGGCACCGATGGGCAAACCTGCGGCGACACGGCCCAGAACCGGCACATCCAGCCATTCCGGCCGCGCCGGTTGGTTGAGCAAGCGAATGCCCCGCGCTTGATTCGGGTTGACCTCGATAAAACCGGCTTCAGTCAGCGCCAGCACATGCTTGCGCGCCACGCTGCGCGAGGCGAAGCCGAACGCCTCGGCAATCTCGGCGAGGCTGGGAGGCTGACCTTGCTGCGCGATGCGGTCGCGGATGAAGGTCAGGATGGCGGTACGGCGGGGAGTTAATGTCGTCATGGAGTACATTTGTACTCCTGCGGGAAATTTCTGACAATAGCCGCTAGTCATGTAGGGGGCGACAAAGTTTGTCGAAACGTCCCACGTATCGGCCGGATTAGCTCTACTCCCCTCCCCTTAAAACCTCAGCAAAGTCCCTCGCCTGAATACACAGTGCGAGGGATTGCAGATGGATTTTCTGATTGTTGGAGCTGTTGCTTGAACCCGGCCATTGGCAGGCTGGCCCTGACACCAATGGATGTGAAGACGGTCGATGTCGAGGCTGTCTTTCTCGATTTTCGGGAATGCCTGAATACCTTTGACGACTGGGCGTCGAGCTTTTGGAGTTTTTCGGCGCTGGACGTCGAGCAGGTCTTCAAGGTCGGGGACGAAGTGGCGCTGGTCGCGCCGATCAACCGCTCTCTTTACCCGAGCAGCACCGTCGCTACCTGCCAGGCCAACGGTACGTTGACCCTGGTGCATATGTTCCAGAGCACGCGATTTGTGCCCATCGGCAACACGCCGGTGATGCTGCAACGCGTCGACCCCAACGGCGGCCCATTGGGCGAGCCGATCCACAAGACCATCGGCCCGAGCGGCATTCTCAAAATCGACGAGTGTGAGCGCAACCAGCAGTACCGGGTCAGTTTTTATCCCAATGTTTCCAAGGATCACGTCAAGGCGCTGTATGCGTCTTATCAGACGGTAATTGATGCGTTGGAAGTCCGTTTGCGCAAAGAGTGGACCGGCACCTTCCAGACACTATGGAAAGACTACACCGATGCGAGCCCGCTTGATCAGCGCAGGATGCTGGAGGCGGCGTTTCTACGAGGGATGGGCAAGGCGCTCTACAACCTCTGGGACAACCTCACCCAGCTGTATGACCTGCTGGCCGACATCAAGCCCAACAGTGAAAAGCTCCTGCACTACCTGTCCCAAAGCGAGCTGGATGAACTGCTGAAGCTAGGCCACAAATCCGTCGCCAAAGGATTGTTGGTGCTCAGTGATGAGCCGCTGTTGTTCATTTATGTATCGGCGATAGCCAGCTGGATTCGGATGTTGCCGCCGCAGGAAATGAACGAGGTGATGGGTGAGATCACCGGCGAGATCCTGATCAGCCTGGTGCTGATCTGGGCGACGGCGGGCATGGGTGTGACGGTACGCCTCGGCGCCCAGGTGTTGGGGCATATCAAATCCGGTCGAGTGCGCAAATGGCTGGAGAGGCTGGCCGATCAGTTGGTCGGGCCTCGGTTGGACGCCCATGTCGAAGCGGCCAAACCGTTGTTGCTGGGGAGCACGGGGACACCGATCAAGGTGATTCCGGATGTGCCGTTGAAGGCTGGCGATCAGTTGGTTTCCAACCCGGTGCCGGTGGTTCGGGACAAGGCCAGGCAACGGACGGTGTTGGTGCGGCAAGAGCCTGTGGATGACGTGCCGGCCGTTGCGAAGAATCCGGCTGGGGATGCGGCGGCGCCTTCGGACAAGACAGCCACTAACGGTTGCCCGGTGTCGATGGTCACGGGCGAAGAACTGCTGACCCTCACCGATGGCGCGCTGGACGGAGTTTTGCCGTTTGAGTGGACCCGCTTGTATCGCACCAGTGCGGTGGAAGTGGATTGTGGGTTGGGGTTTGGCTGGAGTCACTCGCTGGCGCATCGCTTGAGTGTTTCCGGGGATTCGGTGGTGTGGACCGACCATGAGAATCGCTCGACCACCCTGCCCTTGCCTACGGCTGCTCGACCTGCGATCACCAACAGCCTGGCCGAAGCGGCGATCTATCTGGGTTCATTGCCTGATGAGTTGGTGCTGGCTCAGGCGTCACGGTTCTACCACTTTCGCGACGGTGTGCTGACAGCGATCAGCGATGCGTATGACAACCGGCTGCGCATTTCCCGGGATTTTCTGGGGCGCATTGAGCGGGTGGATAACGGTGTCGGGCGCTCGCTGTTTTTGCGCTATGCCTCGGGGCGGATCGTGGCGGTGGACTATCAGATTCATCGCGTCGTGGATGAGGGGCCGTTTGTTTGGGTGACGGAGCAGACGTTTGTTTCCTACGCCTATGACGACCTTGGGCGACTGATCTCTGCGACCAATGCGGTCGGCGAAAGCGAGGTTTATCGGTACGACGAGCAGCACGTCATTCTTGAACGTGGCTTGGCCGGTGGGGCTAGTTTCTTCTGGGAGTGGGAAAAGTCTGGCAAGGCGGCGCGGTGTGTCCGGCATTGGGCCAGCTTCTCGCAGATGGACACACGCTACGCCTGGGATGACAACGGCCAGGTCACGGTGTTTAACGCCGATGGCAGCCGGGAAGTCTACGTGCATGACCAGCGGGCGCGGCTGGTGCAGCGGGTGGATCCGGATGGCGCCGAGCACTTCAAATCCTACGATGACAAAGGTCGGCTGACGGTTGAGCAGGATCCGCTGGGGGCGATCACGGCCTACCAGTACGACGAAGCCGGGCGTTTGGTGGCGGTGTTTCCGGGGGATGATGAGCCGACGACCTACGAGCATGAAAACGGGTTCGTACGGGTTGTGCGACGTGGGGAAGCGGTTTGGAAGTATGAGCGCAATGATCAGGGCGATGTTATTCGCAAGGTCGATCCTGACGGTCACGTTACCGATTACAGCTACAACCAATATGGGCAGCTGGTTGGGATTTGGTACCCGGATCACAGCTGTCATCGGCTGGTTTGGAATGAGCGTGGGCAGCTGCTTGAGGAGCAGTTGCCGAATGGCGGGGTCAAGCGTTATCGCTATGACGACCTCGGGCGAAAAATCACCCAGGAAGACGAGCACGGTTCGCTCACACAATTTGAGTGGAACGGCGTTGGGCGGTTAGTTCAAATCGTCTTGCCGAGCGGCGACACGCGTAAATATACCTACAACGCTTACGGAAAAATCACCTCCGAGCGGGATGAACTGGGCCACGTCACCCGCTACGAATATGCCGACGGATTGCACCTGATCAGCCGCCGCATCAATGCTGATGGCAGCCAGGTCAAATACCGCTACGACAACGTACGTTTGTTGCTGACCGAAATCGAAAACGAGGTGGGCGAAACCTACCGGCTCCAGTACCACAGCAACGGCCTGATCCAGCAGGAAATCGGTTTTGACGGCCAGCGTACGGCTTACCTCTACGACCTCAACGGCAACCTTCGGGAAAAGACCGAACACGGCGATGACGACAGTCAGCTGGTTACCCGCTACGAGCGCGATTACGCCGGACGCCTCATCAGAAAAACCCTGCCCGACAGCAACACCGTCGATTACACCTACGACCGCCAGGGCAACCTCCTCAGCGTCGAGGACGGCCACTGGTCTTTAGCCTACGAGTACGACAGCCAAAACCGCCTCACCGACGAACACCAGGGCTGGGGCACCCTGCGCTATGGCTACGACGCCTGCGGTCAGCTGCAAAACCTACGCCTGCCGGACAACAACCGTCTCACCTTCAATCACGACAAAGGCGGCCACCTTTCCACGGTTGAACTGAACGGCGCGTTACTCACCTCGCACCTCTTTACTGCAGGTCGCGAACAGCAACGCCAACAAGGCCAACTACTAAGCCACTACCAACACGACCACCAGGGACGCCTGTTCGACCAGAGCATCCACGACGCCGAAGGCCCGCTATACAGCCGCCACTACGACTACGACAAATCCGGCAACCTCACCCGCCTGCTCGACACCCACAAAGGCGAGCACCACTACCACTACGACCCATTAAACCGCCTCACCCGCGCCGACCACTCCCAAGGCGAGCAAGAACGCTTCGCCCACGACCCGGCCGGCAACCTGCTGATGCAAAACCGCCCCGGCCCCGACATCGTCGCCGGCAACCGCCTGATGATCCAGGGCGACCACCATTACGACTACGACGCCTTCGGCAACCTTATCCGCGAACGGCGTGGCAAAGGCCATCAACTCGTTACTGAATACCGCTATGACTGCCAGCACCGTCTGACCGGCATCACCCGCCCCAATGGCAAAAAAGCTAGTTACCGCTACGACCCATTTGGACGGCGCATCAGCAAAACCGTCGACGGTGTAACCACCGAGTTTTTCTGGCTCGGCGACAAACTCATCGCCGAGCACCACGCGGACCGTCACCGCAGCTATCTCTACGAACCGGACAGCTTCCGCCCACTGGCCCTGCTGGAAGGCTTCGGCCCAGAGGAAACCCAGGCCTACCACTATCAACTCGACCATCTGGGCACCCCACAGGAACTCACCGCCCCGGATGGTGAAATCGTCTGGTCCGCCCATTACCGCGCCTACGGCGAAATCACCCGTCTCGACATAGGAAAAGTCGACAATCCGCTGCGCTTTCAGGGTCAGTATTTCGATCAAGAAAGCGGGCTGCACTACAACCGCCATCGCTACTACAATCCGGATATTGGTCGTTATTTGACTCCCGATCCAGTGAAGCTGGCAGGGGGGATCAATGCGTACCAGTACGCGCCCAATCCGACGGGGTGGATGGACCCGCTGGGTCTGAGTTGTAAAAAAACGAACTGCCCTGAAGGCCCCTATAGCGCGATAGTTCCAGGAGGAGGATTAGCCGCACACGAGAAAGCAGGTGGACATCTAATGGAAAAACACATCGGCAGAACTGATCAGCAACTTGCGGAACGCTTGCAGCGCGAACCACATGTCCCAACCGCCTCTACTTTCCCAGACCGAGCCACAGCAGAGTCCGCGATATCAAAAGTGCTCGACAACAACAAATCAAAAATAAAAGACTTTCTAAAGGGCACCGAGCATCAACTTGTAATCAATCAAAGAACTCCAGGACCGATTGGTACTAGCTGGAAGCGGGGAGCAAAAACACCCACTCCCGGAACACAGATTCGCCTTATCATTCGAAGAGATAAAAAAATGCCAAATGGCTACAGAATACATACAGGATTTCCAAACCTATGAATGAAGACTATCCCGAACTACAACAGTTCTTAGCCGGGTATTTCAACGAGGATTGGGTAGATGACCATGAGAGTGCTGACGATGTAATTAACTTTTTCATTTCAGAAGCATCGGCAGGCATGCTAAAAAAGGTCAAACAAGAGCTCGAAAAACTGATACTCATCGAGCAGTCAGAACAAGAGCTTCAAGACTATTTATTCACGAGCATCGGCTGCGGCTATTACTACCCTAGCGAATGGGATGATGGCAAAACATGGCTGACCCATGTTGCTTTAATGTTGAGAAACGGCAGAGTCAGGAATGAGCAATAAAAGCCCTCAGTCCCTTGACCCTCACTTCGAGCTCTCTAGAAAGTGGGGGCGGATGGAGATCCTCTACAATAGTCAAAAAACCCTGTGGTGAGCGAGCTTGCTCGCGCTGGGCCGCGCAGCGGCCCCAATCCAGGCGATGAGGATTCAGGCAAATCGGCGTCGACTGTTCTAGGTCTGCTACGCAGCCCAAAGCAGGGCAACCCTGCTCACCACAAACGGATGTCAATCAGTAGAAAATCACCGCTTCGAAAGCTCCATAATCATCCGACTAAGCAAATAAACCCGCGGCACCACACTCTCCACCTCCGCATACTCCTCCGGCGTATGAATATTCCCGCCAACAATCCCAAACCCATCCAACGTCGGCGTCCCAACCCCAGCCGACAGGCTCGCATCCGCCGCCCCGCCGCTGCCTTCAATGGTCAGCGTCTTACCCAACTCCGCATAAATCCCCTGGGCAATTGCGACCAGTTTGTCCGACTCCTGCGTTTGCGGCATCGGTGGCAACCCACGTTGCAGGCTGGTCTTCACTTCCGTCTCGGGGATCAGCTTGTTCGCCGACACGCGGGCCAGGTCTTTCTCGATGCGATCAAACTCTTCCGGCAATGCAGCACGCACATCGGCCTTGGCGGTGGCCTGGTCTGGGATAACGTTGGTACGGTCCCCCGCCTTGATCACCGTAAAGTTGATGGTGGTTTTCTTCTCTTCATCCCCCAGCTTGCCCAGTTGCAGGATCTGGTGCGCCGCTTCCATGGCGGCGTTGCGACCCAGTTCCGGGGCGACGCCTGCGTGGGCGGCTTTGCCTTTGACTTCGACCACGGCGGTGGCGCTGCCTTTGCGCCACACCACCAGGCCGTCGGCGGGGCGGCCGGGTTCGAGGTTAAGGGTGACGTCGTGGGCCTTGGCGGTTTTGCGGATGAGGTCGGAGGCGGCGTCGGAGCCGGTTTCTTCGCTGGCGTCGAGCAGGAAGGTGATTTGCGCGTAGTCCTTGAAGCCCTGATCCTTGAGGACTTTGAGCGCGTAGATGCCGGCGACGATGCCGCCCTTGTCATCCATCACGCCGGGGCCGTAGGCGCGGCCGTCCTTGATGTGGAACGGGCGCTCGGCGGCCGAGCCTTCCTTGAACACCGTGTCCATGTGAGCCATCAGCAGGATCTTGGCCTTGCCGGTGCCTTTGAGGGTGGCAACCACGTGACTGTTGTTGGCCGCTTTGTCCGGCACCAGTTCGATGGAAAAGCCCAACTGCTTCAACTCATCCACGGCAATGTCGCGCACTTGGGTCAGGCCCGGTTCATAACCTGAACCCGAGTCGATGTTTACCAGGCGTTCCAGCAGTTTCAGGGCGTCGGCCTTGTACTGTTCGGATTGTGCCTGGATCTGTTTGTGAGGTTCGGCGCTGTCGGCCGGCACGGCGAAGGACATGGCCAGCGTGGCGGCCAGGAGGGTACGGCGGAAGGTGAAGAGCATGAACCGATCCTTGTTTTTTGTTGGAAGGTGCCGCGACACCCTACCCCACTAGATCGATAGCAACCAACCCTCCTTTACTGCACTGACACCCTCAGTGAGCAAAGCCCCGTGCCAGCATCAATGCCACGCCCAACAGCAACAGAGCCGTGATCCGCTGCAACACCACCCGGCGCTTCGGGTTTTCCAGCACATACTTGATGCGCTGGCCGAAGTAGCAATACAGGCAGCCGCTGGCGAATTGCAGCAACAGGAATGTCAGCCCCAGGATGGCAATGTCCACCGCCGAACTGCTCTGCCCGGTCCCGGCGAACTGGGGGAATACCGCGCTGAACATGATCAGGGTCTTGGGGTTGGAAAACCCGGTAAGCAAGCCCTTGCCGAACAGGCTACGCGCCGCTTCCACATGGCCGATCCGTTCAATGACCACCCCACTACTGGTCCACTGTCTGTAGGCGAGGTGGAGGATGTACGCCACGCCGACCACCTGGATGACCTGGGTGATGACAGGGTAGCCCTTGATCAACTCGGAAAAGCCCACGGCAAAGATCAGGATAGCTATCAGGTACGACACACTGGCGCCGATCTGCGCCGGGATCGAACGGCGCAGGCCATCGCGCAGACCCAGGCTCAACAGCAGTAGGGTCATGGGGCCGGGGCTGAAGGTCATGGCGGCGCAAAACAACAGGAAGTAGAGGAACGAAGAGAGGGTTAACGCACTTGTCATGGCCGAGGACCTGGGGAGGAGAGCCCGCAGTCTAGGCCGTTGGCATTGCACAAGGCAGGTGAAGTGGGGCCTAATTCGCCCATACTTCACCGGTAAAATAACCAGCAAAGATAAGGAAACTGCGTGTCCGTATCAGCCATTGCCTTTGTCGAGGGCACCCCCAAGGTGCAACAGATCGTCGAGGCGTTCAGCCGGGCCATCGACAACGGCGAATGGACGCCAGGTAGCAAGTTGCCTTCAGTGCGCGAACTGACCCAGATCCTGGGCGTGAGCAAGTTCACCCTCAACGAAGCCCTTGACCGCCTGCGCGGACGAAATCTGCTTACCTCCAGCCAAGGCCGAGGCTACTTCGTGGCGATGGAGGTGGTGCGCCCGACCTCTACGAACTGGGTGGAACTGCTGCCCCAGGACATGCTCAGCGTGCTGCGTCGTCCCTTGGCCGCTGCCAACGGCGACCTGCGCCCCGGTGGCGGCCACCTGCCGGAAAGCTGGCTCGACAGCGAAGCGCTCCGTCAAACCCTACGCAGCGTGGTGCGTGCGCCGTCACTGCGCATCGCCAGTCTCGGCACACCGGCCGGGCTGCTGCCGTTGCGCCAGGCCCTGCAACAGAAACTGCACGGCGAAGGCCTGTCGGTGCCGGTAGAACAGATCATCACCACCCCCAACACCGTCCAAGGCCTGGACATGCTCATGCGCCTGCTGGCACGGCCCGGCGACACGGTATTGCTCGATGCGCCGTGCTACTTCAACTTCCACGCCAACCTGGCCCTGCACGAGGTCAAGGTGGTGACGATCCAGCGCCGCCCCGACGGTTTTGACTTCACGGCCCTCGAAGACCTATTGGCCGAACACCGGCCCAGTCTGTATCTGACCACCAGCGTCCTGCAGAACCCGACGGGCCATTCCTTCAGCCCAGGCCAGGCATTCCGCCTGCTGCAACTGACCCAGCGCTACGCTTGCCATATCGTAGAAGACGATCTCTACGGCGACCTGCATCCCAACCCGCCGCCGCGCCTGGCCGCCCTCGCCGGACTGGACCAGGTGACCTACTTGTCAGGTTTTTCCAAGAGCCTCAGCGCCAACGCGCGCACAAGCTTCGTGGTTGCAGCCCCGCAACTGGCAGCCAACCTTACCAATATGAAGTTGATGAGCGGCGGCGTGACCTCAGAGTTGTTCGAGCAGATTGTGTACCGCATGCTCAGCGAAGGCAGCTATGCCAAGCACCGCAAGCGCATGGTGCAGCGCTTGCTCGAGGCCGGTGGGCGCGTGGAGCAATGGCTCAAGCGTTGCGGCTGCGAACTGCCGATGGCTTATGAAGGCGGGATGTTTATCTGGGCGCGCCTGCCGCCTGGAATCAACGGCGAGCTGCTGGCCCAGGCGGCATTAAAACAGGGCATGGTGCTGGCACCGGGCGCGCTGTTTGGCTACGACCCGGTACAGCGTGATTCGATGCGTTTCAATGTGGCCCACAGTGATGAGCCACAGGTCCAGCGGTTGTTCGAGACACTGCTGGGAAGCGCTTCGCACCCCTCTTGATTTATGAACATTGCCTGTCGCACCCGCGATTTTGCATCGTCGTGTATCTCCCTATCGCCAGATACACTGCAATACAAAGGGCACAAGGCAAGGCTGCCGCCAGTGGCTAGACTGCGCCCCAACGAGTATTTAACGAGGAAGGCAGCATGGATCATGTCGATCACATCCTGATTGTCGATGACGACCGGGAGATCCGCGAACTGGTAGGCAACTACCTCAAGAAAAACGGCATGCGTACCACAGTGGTCGCCGACGGCCGCCAGATGCGCAGCTTCCTCGAAAGCACCCCGGTGGACCTGATCGTGCTGGATATCATGATGCCAGGCGACGATGGCTTGCAGTTGTGCCGCGAACTGCGAGTGGGCAAGCACAAAACCACGCCGGTGCTGATGCTCACCGCCCGCAATGACGAAACCGACCGCATCATCGGCCTGGAAATGGGCGCCGACGACTACCTGGTCAAACCCTTCGCCGCCCGCGAACTGCTGGCGCGCATCAACGCCGTGTTGCGCCGCACACGGATGCTGCCGCCGAACTTGGTGGTCAGCGAAACCGGACGGTTGATTCGCTTCGGCCGCTGGCGCCTGGACACCACCGCCCGCCACCTGCTCGACGAAGACGACACCCTGGTGGCGCTGAGTGGCGCCGAATACCGCCTGCTGCGGGTGTTCCTCGATCACCCCCAGCGCGTGCTCAACCGAGACCAGTTGCTGAACTTGACCCAAGGTCGCGATGCCGACCTGTTCGACCGTTCCATCGACCTGCTGGTGAGCCGCCTGCGCCAACGCTTGCTCGATGACGCCCGCGAACCAGCCTATATCAAGACCGTGCGCAGCGAGGGCTACGTGTTCTCGTTGCCGGTGGAGATCCTCGGGGCTGATCAATGAGCTTAAGGTTTGGTTGGCCACGCACCCTGGCGTCGCAGTTGTCACTGATCTTCTTGATCAGCTTGGTGTGCGCCCATGGTTTGTCCTTCAGTGCGCAGTTCTACGAACGCTACATCAGCGCGCGCACCGCGATGCTGGGTAACCTGGAAAACGATGTCTCCACCTCGGTGGCCATCCTCGACCGCCTGCCCGCCGACGAACGCGCCAGTTGGCTGCCGCGTCTCGACCGCCAGAACTATCGCTACCTCCTGAACGCGGGTGAAATCGGCGAGCCGATGAGCAGCGACGATGTGCCAATGGCCGCGACTTCGATTGCGGACGCACTGGGCGAGCATTACGCGCTGACCTTCCGCGACATTCCCGGCATGCAGAAGCACTTCCAGGCGCACCTGACCCTGGCCGATGGCAGCCCGATCACCGTCGACGTCCGCCCTGCTGCCCTGCCTGTCGCCTACTGGTTGCCGGTGGTGCTGGTGCTGCAACTGGCACTGCTGCTGGGCTGCACCTGGTTCGCCGTGCGCCTGGCCATCCGCCCGCTGACCCGCCTGGCCCGCGCCGTGGAAACCCTCGACCCCAATGCCCACCCCACGCCGCTGGACGAAAAAGGCCCGACCGAAGTCGCCCATGCCGCCGCCGCCTTCAATGAAATGCAAAAACGCATCGCCGAATACCTCAAGGAACGCATGCAGATCCTCGCGGCAATTTCCCACGACCTGCAAACTCCGATCACCCGCATGAAACTGCGCGCCGAATTCATGGAAGATTGTGCCGAACGCGACAAACTCTGGAGCGACCTGGGCGAAATGGAACACCTGGTGCGTGAAGGCGTGGCCTATGCGCGCAGCGTCCACGGCGCCACCGAAGCCAGTCATCGCATCAACCTCGACGCTTTCCTCGACAGCCTGGTGTTCGACTACCAGGACATGCACAAACAGGTCATCCTCACGGGCAAAAGCGCCGTGGTCCTCGACACCCGCCCCCACGCCCTGCGCCGAGTGCTGGTGAACTTGGTGGACAACGCCCTCAAATTCGCCGGGGCCGCGCAACTGGAAGTCGGCTCCACGGCAGAGGGCGAACTCTCGATCAAGGTCTTGGACAACGGCCCTGGCATTGCCGAAGACGAACTGATACAGGTGATGCAACCGTTCTACCGCGTCGAAAGCTCACGCAACCGCGGCACCGGTGGCACGGGCCTGGGTTTGGCGATTGCCCAGCAACTGGTCGTGGCGATTGGCGGATCGTTGACGTTGAGCAATCGGCCGGAAGGTGGGTTGTGTGCGCAGATCAAGATCACTTTGTGAGCCGCACTTGAACACAGAGATGCAGACACCCTGGTGTATCTGGCACACCGTGTCGATGCCATCGCAGCGATGCGGCGACCCGACAACCCAGCTCCCACAAGACCGTATTTGCCTTTGCTCTACCACTCAAGCCGGCTGTCAAGCCGCTGTGCTCTTGCTTTTGATCTAAGGCGCCCCGTCAAACACGCTGGCCGGAATTCGACAGGGATTTGGGGGGCCGCCGTAAGGACGGAACCAATACCAGCCGTTACCCAAATAACGGATATGTACCCTTACCCAATCAATTAGCCGCCGTAGACGGCTCCAACTGCCGCTGCGCCAACCAGATCTCCTCCTGCAACCACTGACCAAACACCTGCAACTGCGGCATATCCGTCTGCTCCGGCCGCGTCACCAGCCAATACGACTGATGCCCCTCCACATGCACATTCAGCACCTGAGTCAACTGCCCGCAAGCCAGCTCCGCCGCCACCATATGCCAGTCAGCAATCGTGATCCCCAATCCATCCGTGGCCGCCCGAATCGCCAAGTCCAGCAGATCGAACTCATATCCACCCTGGGTATCCACCCCGTGAATACGCGCCGCATCCAACCAATGTTTCCAGGTGAGATACCGCTGATCCTCACTGGCCAACACATGCAGCAGCGTCATGCGATTGAGGTCCACCCCATCGCTACATTCGCGGGCATACAGAGACGGCGCACACACGGCGATATGCCGTTCCTGAATCAACAGCGAACTGTCCAGGCAGTCCCACTCGCCATTGCCAAAACGAATCGCACAGTCGAGGGTGCTGGTCTGCGCCAGGCTGTCTTGCAGGCAGGTGGTGAGACTCAATTCCAGCTCGGGATGGGCTTCACGCAAGCGCCCCAGACGCGGCATCAACCAGCGACTGGTGAAGGTCGGCGGTGCATTAACATGCAAGCGGTTGGAGTGGGTTTTCTGTTGGATGCTGCGCACCGTCAGCTCGATCTTGTCGAAGGATTGGTGCAGTGCGCGCAGCAATACGCGGCCGGCGCTGGTCAGTTCCAAATGGTGATGGCGTCGTTCCAGCAGGTTTTCACCCAACTGTTCTTCCAACTGGCGAACCTGACGGCTGACCGCACTTTGGGTCACGTTCAACAGCTCCGCAGCCCGGGTGAAACTGCCGGTACTGCCGGCCACTTCGAAAGCCTTGAGGGCATTGAGACCGGGCATTTTGCGTTTCATGGCGAGCACTCGAAGACGACAGACGAGGCGCCAAGCATCCCATGAGCAGCAGTACAATTCCTAGCCAACATGATTTTTTGTATCAATCGATGTGTCTATTTCAACCCCCTGGCCTCACCACGCCAACTAACATTCGTTTAACGAACGTTTAACCACTGAATTTATCGTTTGTCGATCTTTGCGCGGATGACAAAACTGCGGGCATCTCTAATAAAAACAACATGAGAGCAGCCCCATGATCAACCGCCGCCCATTCCTGGGCACCGGCCTGCCCTTGCAGCTGGTCCGCTTCACCCTCATCCCCGTGCTCGGCGTCCTCGCGGCGCCGGCCATGGCCGTGCAGGTTACCGACAACCTCGACCTCGGCGGCGCCATCCGTGCGCGCTGGGACTACGACCCGGATCGCGACATCCAGAAGTTCGGCCTGGACACCGTGTTCCTCAGCGCCAAGTACAGCTCCGACACATGGATCGGCGAGGCGCAGTACCGTTTCTACGGGCGCTCGTACCCCTACCAGTACACCAAGAACTATGGCGACATCCAATTCGCCAAGTTCGCCTGGGTCGGCTACAAGTTCAACCCCGAGCAACACGTGCAAGTGGGCTTGAACACCGTGCCGTTCGGCTTGCAGCCTTACTTCGGCAGCACCTTCTACGAAACGCTGGGCAACGTGATCGGCCTGGAAGACGTGCAGCAGGTCGGTGCCAAATACGTGCAACAGACCGGCGACTGGAACATCCAGGCTGGCTATTACCTTCGCCCCGCGTGGCAGGGCAAGGGCACCAGCAAGGGCGTGACCTATTCCAGCGTGGTGTCTGGCGCCGACAGTTACGTTGGCGACGGCAGTGACAACCAGGAACGCAACACCGTGGTGCTGCGCGTGGCCAAGGCCCTGGACCTGGGCGACTGGAAGTCCGAAATCGGCCTGTCCGGCCTGACCTCGACCCTGGAAAACAAAGATACCGGCAACGATGGGCGACGCAACGCCGTGGCCATCCACTACCTGGGCAAAAACGGCCCGTGGGGCCTGCAATTGCAGGCCGCACGCCAGCAGATGTCGCCGCGTAACGCCGGTACGGACGAAGTGGTGACCCTGGGCGGGTATGACGGCACTTACAACGTCGCCAGTCGCGGCAACCTGTATGTGGCGGACCTGAGTTATGACGTGGGCGGCAAATACCTGTGGGATCAGGTCAGCGGTGTGAAGCTGTACGCCAACTACAGTGCCTTTGATAAATCCGCCGATGAGTTCAAGACCTCGCAACGGGTGATCCTCGGCACGTCGCTTTCCTTCAGCAAGTTGTGGATCGCGACGGAGTGGTTGATTGGCAAGAATGACCCGTACATTGGCGGCAGCAGCTATACCCAGAGCCTGGGGGCCGGAGGCAGCAATCAGTGGGAGAATCAGCTGTACATGAACATTGGGTATTATTTCTAACCACTGCTCTTCGTAGTGAACGGGCTAGCCCCGCTCACTACAAACATCGTGGGGACTCTGACCCATGCGCCGCCTGCCTTCCCTCAACATGCTCCGCGTCTTCGAAGAGGTCGCCTGCCACCGCAGCCCATTGCAGCAGTGAGCTGCTGGTGATCGACCAGCAGATGATCGAACGTGAGTTGGCCAACGGCAGCCTGCTGCCGATCACCCGCTGGAGGTGATCGGCCCCTATGGCTATTGGCTGGATGTAGCGACGCAAAAGCAGGGCTTATCAAAGGTTCGGTTGTTTACGCAGTGGCTTAATCGAGAAAGCGATGTTTGAATACGTCAGCACCTACCTATTTAAGGCTCAATATCAATCAAGAAAATCAGATGACCGCAGGATATTATACAAAACCCTACCCATTCAAAATAACCACTAACCAACTGTCAGAATGCCCTTTGTTTATCACACTAAGGCAGTTAGCTCCGGCCCCTTCAGAACAACGAGCCTCTCAGCATGAGAAATCTCCAACAACCCCCTCAAGAAAGCCCCTCTCCAGCAACGCCCACCTCCAGACTTTCGCAGAATACTTAGTTCTTTAGTTATCAACCGTGCCAGCGCCTCCTCTGTAAACTTACCTTCCGCTCTAGCTCTAAACTCGGATCGATAATTCAAGGTAACGAATCGGTATGACTTGACCAAAACGTTCATTTTTATATGAAACTCAATTCGTCTGGACTCCGCCGGCAAAAACGAAGAACTATTATAACCCAGACGAAACTTAACCCTACGGTGCGAACCTTCAAACACCGTAATCAATAGAAGCCGTTCAAGTATTGAGACATCATAGATAGGATGAATGAATTTTTCGGCAACACCATTGACGTGCCTGCTTCCTCGCTTACTATTACAATCAACGCAGGAGGGTATAAGATTATTACTATAAATTGAATACTCAGGAAAAGGCGCCTTGGGCAAATAGTGCTCAACGGTGCCCATTGCGGTGTTACCACACATCGGACAGGAACTGGACACATGTAACTTTACTTTCTTTACCCAGTCGAGCCCGTGCAATTTTGCCGCACCAACATAAAGAGCATGCAAACAAGTTACCGCCTCTTTAGTCAAACCGACTGAACGCATATAAGGACTGCCTTCGGTAAGTTCATATTCAGCGTACGCGCCTAGTATTCTATCGTACACAGATGATAGATGGCCATAGCTTTCACACACCTTAGAAAGAGAGGATTCATCTGTGGCAACGTACTGCTTGTAACTCTGCATACTTAACCACGCCCCTCGACATCATCCATGAGATCACTAATTTCCATGAGCATATTAAGATTAAATATATCACGGTAGCCATCCAAGACCTCTTCAAAGGACAAATCAGACTCCGACAAAAGCTGCGTAATTTTCCTGTGATACGCATTAGCGGTGCTATCCCCGAAGACAGCTGCAGATATCTCTGAAACACTTGCACCCAAGGTATTTAGATAGGGAGTTCCATTTACAATCTTCTCACCATCACGCTGAAGGACATGAACACAATGCTTTGGCAGTTCCCTCACGACATAAGCCGAATGCGTTGCTATGATAGCCGTTGACCCTGTGGCCGTAAGAATACGGTACAACAGCATCATATAGTCACTGATTAAATTCGGATGAAGATAAGTTTCAGGTTCATCTATGACGAGTAGAGCCCCATAGCTTGCATGCGTCAGAAAGTGCAAGGCAAACCTAAACATGACCCGTTGGCCACTACTTAACTCCACTGGTATCGACCCTGTCAGTGGAAAGATCGAAGGCGGTCGACTGGGGTCTACGGTACCGTAGATATCCAGGCTTCTATTCTCGCCACTGATTCTGTCGATGTTGCACCAGCGCTCTCCACGCTGATCAGTGAAGTAATACCCTTCAGGGCATCGATCAGTCACAGGAATAGCCAAGCGCTCCATGGGAATCAGGCTCTCCAGGCTAGAGCAGAGTATCGCCCAAGCGCGCTCGTTGAATGCATCACTTACATCTCTCAAAACGCCCAGCAATAAGTGCGATAAACTTTTCCCATACTCACTGGAAGCGTTCGGGTCCGCCGAGTTAAAAATCTGATAATCAAATGAAGAAGGTTTGCCAGGCATCGGTAACATTGTGAATGCGTCAGAGCTGTAAGCCAATACCCGATTAAAATAGAACCCGTCAGGAACATCCAGTCGCCTAGCGGATTGCTCGACTTTGCTTCCAGCATGGAAAGCCAACCCGGGTAAAGGAGCATGTTGATTCATATCGCCGCAGCGCTGGGCAATTGAGCCAATCAACCCTGATAAAAATTGAGTTTTTCCTACCCCGTTCACGCCGATCAGACAATGTATTCTATCCTCAAAATACCGATGATCTTTATATATAAAAGACAAGCTCAGCCATTCGTTGGTACCTGGCAATATCATCGAGAATGAAAAATCCACCCGCGTATCACCGTATGCTTCAGCAACATATGATGACTCGTAACCTCTCACGATAGACAGGTATGCATTGGTTCTTCTTAGAACGCCAAGACGAAAGGGTTCAAGCGAAGCAATGTCATTTAATTCAGCCTGTGAAATGCTCCCCAAGCTTTTGGCAGCAGAAAGCTCTCTTAACTCATGCAAAAGAGCATTATAGTCAGAGTCGTCCAAATTTGAGGCAAGGTATTGATACGTCGCTGGATCGCGAAGCAAACTTATGTATCTTGTCAACTCACCCGGCGGAGCATCTGCCAATCTGTTGAATATTTCATTTTTTACGTCGAACGGCATTACATAAAGGTGGAATACTAAGCACTCATGTTTATAATGTAACTCTATCACCGCATGATAATTAAACCCAAAATCATCCCAGCGAGGGTTGCCTAGTGTGACTCTTAACGGACCGTGAAAATTGTTTAATTCCTTAGGTAGGGTAATAGTCCACTGCATACCAAAAACTCCATCTTGTGATGGCTTAATGGTATCATTTGCACGCGCTCAATTCCTAGCCTGGCACCGGGAGTACAAATACTTAAAATGATCAAACTTGCTGACCACCAACATTACTCATAATGTTGAGTATGGCCTTGAAGGCACGCCTACACTCACCAGCAGCAGTGTTTTTGACCGGAATATTCGGCTGGGCGATCACCTTGAACGGACAATGCCCCTGGCTTGGCGACGCGAGGCTGTTGGCGAACGCCTGGCCGGCCGGACCGTTGCGTGGACCGCTGAGGATATTGATGTGGGCAGCGTTGACGGTCGGGCCTTCGAAACCTTCGCCGATGGTGAGATTTGCTCATACCCCCTGCAACGATGAAGGCCGTCTTGTGCGTTGACCATCTCTGACACACACCATATAGTGTGCTCACAAACAAAACAGACCACTACATAGTGTGCGGCATCGGTATTTACCGACCACACTATGCGCAGTATTTCAATGCCTTGAAGCCTGCAAAAAACTTATTTTTCGAATACCAGGAAGGAGCATTTCCATGTTGAGTTGGGATGAAGTCGACAACGAAGACACCGGTGCAGCGGTGATCAAGGGCGCCAATGCTGGCCACGCCAGCGAAGCTAACATGGACCGCCTCGACGGCGACGGCGCCAAAGCCGCCCTCGAAGCCCGCGCCGTCACCTCCAGTGACTCCGCCGCCATCGTGCGCGCCAAGGCCGCCCTGGACAAACTCGACGTCGCCGAAGGCCTCGCCGAACTCGAAGGCGCTTCCGCCCGCGTCGCAGTCGACGAAAAGCGCATGATCAACTGCCGCGCCGACCTCAACCAACTTGTACCCTTCAAGTACGACTGGGCCTGGCAAAAGTACCTCGACGGCTGCGCCAACCACTGGATGCCGCAAGAGGTCAACATGACCGCCGACATCGCGCTGTGGAAAAACCCCGAAGGCCTGACCGACGACGAACGCCGTATCGTCATGCGCAACCTGGGCTTCTTCTCCACCGCCGACTCCCTGGTCGCCAACAACCTGGTGTTGGCCGTGTACCGCCTGATCACCAACCCGGAGTGCCGCCAGTACATCCTGCGCCAGGCCTTCGAAGAAGCGATCCACACCCACGCCTACCAGTACTGCATCGAATCGCTGGCCATGGATGAAGGCGAGATCTTCAACATGTACCACGAGATCCCATCGGTGGCTAAAAAAGCCGCCTGGGGCCTGAAATACACCCGCTCGATCTCCGATCCGAAGTTCGAAACCGGCACCGTCGAGACCGACAAAGAGCTGCTGCGCAACCTGGTCGCCTACTACTGCGTGCTGGAAGGCATCTTCTTCTATTGCGGCTTCACCCAGATCCTCTCCATGGGCCGTCGCAACAAAATGACCGGCGTGGCCGAGCAGTTCCAATACATCCTGCGCGATGAGTCGATGCACCTGAACTTCGGTATCGATGTGATCAACCAGATCAAGATCGAAAACCCGCATTTGTGGGATGCCGAGATGAAGGAAGAAGCGACCCAGATGATCCTGCAAGGGACTCAGCTGGAGATCGAATACGCTCGCGATACCATGCCGCGCGGGGTGTTGGGGATGAATGCGGCGATGATGGAGGACTACCTCAAGTTCATCGCCAACCGTCGCCTGTCGCAGATTGGCCTTAAAGAAGAGTACCCAGGCACTACCAACCCGTTCCCGTGGATGAGCGAGATTATGGACTTGAAGAAAGAGAAGAATTTCTTCGAAACCCGTGTGATCGAATATCAGACTGGCGGCGCATTGAGCTGGGACTAATCGACAACACTGACCTGACTGTGGGAGCGGGCTTGCTCGCGAATGCGGAGTGTCAGTTGATAAATCTGGTAACTGATACACCGCTTTCGCGAGCAAGCCCGCTCCCACATTGGGTCTGCGGTGTTTTACAGACTTTGCAAATTGCCCTTTATGCCCAATCAAACCATCAAGACGCCCTGCGTCGGCCTGTGCTCCACCGTTTACGGGGACCTGGTCTGCCGGGGCTGCAAGCGTTATCACCATGAAGTGATCCAGTGGAACGGCTATAACGCCGAGGAGAAACAGGCGGTATGGCTGCGCCTGGAGCAATTGCTGGTGCAGGTCATGGCCAGCAAGCTGGAGGTGTTTGATGCGCACCTGCTGCGTCAGCAACTGGAAAACCGCAAGATCCGTTTCATGCCGCACCAGTCGCCGTATTGCTGGGCGTACCAGCTGATTGCCCGGGGTGCGCGGGTGATTTCCAAGTTGGAAGCGTACGGGCTGGCGTTGCTGCCGGAGTTTCGCGAACGAAGCCTGGCGGATCTGCGAGATGCGATTGACCGGGAGTTTTTCTTGCTGTCCGAGGCGCATTACGAGCGGTACATCGCCCCCGGGTTCTTGAAGGAAGCGTTTGGGCCCGCTCTGATCGCCACTGTCTAAAAACACCACAAGTCACCACATTTGGATGTGCGCCCGTCAGCGAGTCCAAGAGGCTTCGCGGGCGACCAAGGTCAGGGCTGACATGCTTTCCGGTTCGTCCATCTCGCCATCGCCAATGACGCCCCAGACGTGACGGTCGGTGGTGTCCTGCAAGTTGCGGTGCTGCAGACAACGCATGAAACGCGCCTGGAAAATCGCGCTGATGGGGCCGATGCCCATGGAGCCGGTGGGAAACTGCCAGAAGTCCGGCATCAGCCAGGAGCATGAATCACTGCCAATCTTCTCTTTATGAGCACGTTATGCTCAAACAGGACGAAAGCCCGCAATTGTGTTTAAAATGCCGCCCGCTCAACGACCGACGTTTAACGATGAACCCAGACGCACTCGCCACCCTGCACGCTCACCTGCTCACCGCCCTGGCGAGCCCACCGGACGAAACCCGGCGTCTGTTCCATGGCCGTGGACGTTGCTGGCCGGGCCTGGAGCAACTGACGGTGGACTGGTTGCAAGGTGTGCTGCTGGTCTCGTTGTTCAAGGAACCGGACGCTACCCAGCTGGAAGCGTTGAAACAGCTGCTGCAAACCGGGTTCGGTACTTACACTGTCGCGTTGCAACACCGTTACCTGCCGCAAAGCACTACTGAATGGCTGGTGGGCGCACCCGTCGACGAGCTGACCATTACGGAAGGCGGCCTGCACTACCTGATCGACCTGGGTAAAAAACAGAATAGCGGGCTGTTCCTCGACATGCGCTACGGGCGCACTTGGGTGCGAGAGCAGGCCAAGGGCCGACGTGTGCTCAATCTGTTTGCCTACACCTGCGGATTTTCCGTGGCGGCCATTGAGGGCGGCGCCGATCATGTAGTAAACCTCGACATGGCCCGTGGTGCGCTGAGCCGTGGTCGCGACAACCATCGCCTGAATGGTCATGACCTCAGCAACGTTAGCTTCCTGGGCCACGACCTGTTCAAATCCTGGGCCAAAGTTACCCATAGCGGCCCGTATGATCTGGTGATCATCGACCCGCCGTCGTTCCAGAAAGGCAGTTTCCTGCTGACCAAGGACTACCAACGCGTACTGCGTCGCTTGCCGGCTTTGCTCACGCCACAAGGCACCGTATTGGCCTGCATGAATGATCCGGCGTTCGGCGAAGACTTCCTGATCGACGGCGTGACCCACGAAGCACCGGGCCTGCGCTTTGTCGAGCGCCTGGAAAACCCGCCGGAATTCCCGGATATCGACCCACAAAGTGGCTTGAAGGCACTGGTGTTCCGCCAGGGCTGATGCCGAAACGTCTTACGCTTGCTACGCTAAGTGATACACCGGGGTGGTGAACCTTATTGCCCCCTTCCCGGTCGATACCTGCATTCCCCGGCCAGACTCGACGGCGTCACGTTGTCGGCTGCCCCGTTTCACCATTTGGAGAACCGCCCGTGATATCGACCCTGCATGTAGCCAGACTCAAAGCCTGGGGCGCCCACGGCTTTACCGCCACCGGTGTGGTATTGGCCTTCCTGGCCACCCTGGCGCTGCTGGAAAACTCACCCAAGGCCTGCCTGCTGTGGCTGGGCCTGGCACTGGTAGTGGACGGTGTCGACGGTTCACTGGCGCGACGGGTGAACGTCAGCACGGTCTTGCCGAGCTTCGACGGTTCGGTGCTGGACCTGGTGATCGACTACCTCACCTACGTATTCATTCCAGCCTTGTTCATCTACCGCTACATCGACCTGCCGGACTTTACCCACCTGTTTACGGTGTCGGTGATCCTGGTGTCGTCGCTGTTCTGCTTCTGCAATGTGAACATGAAGAGCAAGGACAACTACTTTGTCGGCTTCCCTGCCGCATGGAACGTAGTGGCCCTGTGCGTCTATATCATCCAGCCGGAAGCCTGGGTCACCTTGCTTACGGTGATCGGCCTGGCATTGTTGACCGTGACGCCGATGAAATTCCTGCACCCGTTCCGGGTCAAGCGCTTCATGCCGATCAATATCGCAGTGACCACGATCTGGCTGCTGTGCAGCTTCTTGATGGTGGTGGATTACCCGAACACCAACCCATGGACGTTTGGGTTGTGGTCGGTGATGTCGGCGTATTTCCTGGGGATTTGTATCTGGCGGACCGCGCTGGAGTGGCTGGAGAAACGTCACGGTTGATCGCGGTTACCAATGGGAAGCGGGCTTGCTCGTGAACGCGGTGGGTCAGTTATGGATATTTTGACTGACACACTGCATTCGCGAACAAGCCCGCTCCCACATTTGGTTCTCGATACATCCGGCAGGTAAGATGCAGGCCTTTGGCGCCGCCCTCTCGCTGCGCACCCTGCCAAGAATAAGCCCTGCCCATGCCCTTCGAACTCAGCGTAGACCTCACCACCCTCGCCATCCTGGCCGTTGTCGCCTTTATCGCCGGTTTCATCGATGCCATTGCAGGCGGCGGCGGTTTGCTCACCACCCCTGCGCTGCTCACCGCCGGCATGCCGCCGCACCTGGTACTGGGCACCAACAAGCTCAGTTCCACCTTCGGCTCGGCCACCGCCAGCTTCACCTTTTATCGCCGCAAACTGTTCCATCCGCGCCAGTGGGTGCATGCCATCGTCGGCACGCTGATCGGTGCGCTGACCGGCGCCGTGGTCGCCCACTACCTGCCCGCTGAAACCCTGAACAAGATGCTGCCGGTGATCGTATTCGCCTGTGGCGTGTACCTGCTGTTTGGCGGCACGCCCAAGGCGCCGCTGGATGCAGACGCGCCGATCAAGAAAAAATGGCAATCCACCCAGGGCTTCGGCCTGGGCTTCTACGATGGCGTGGCCGGCCCCGGTACGGGAGCGTTTTGGACCGTGAGCACGATGTTGTTGCACCCCATCGATCTGGTAAAGGCCAGCGGCGTAGCGCGCAGCATGAACTTCGTCAGCAACGCCGCGGCGCTGACGGTGTTCATCATCAATGGCTCGGTGGATTGGATCGTCGGCCTGGCCATGGGCGTGTCGGTGATGTGTGGCGCGTTCTTTGGCGCACGCAGCGCGATCAGCGGCGGCGCCAAATTCATTCGTCCGGTGTTTATCACCGTGGTCCTTGGCCTGACGGTGCGCCTAGCCTGGCAACACTGGTTCAGCGTGGCCTAACCGACGGGCCAGGTAGAGGTCGATCAGGTAACGCGCAATCGAGCGTGACGCCGGCAACGGCGGCAAGTCGTGAATATTGAACCACTGTGCGTCTTCGATCTCATCGGCCTGGGGCACGATATCGCCCCCGGCGTACTCGGCATGGAAGCCGAGCATCATCGAATGGGGGAACGGCCAGCACTGGCTGCCCATGTACTGGATGTTCTTGACCTCCAGCTGCACCTCCTCACGGACCTCGCGAATCAAGCAGTCTTCGGCCGACTCGCCCGGCTCGGCAAACCCCGCCAGCGTGCTGTACACCCCCGTGACAAACCGTGGCGAACGCGCCAGCAGAATCTCGTCACCACGGGTCACCAGCACGATCATGCTTGGCGAGATACGCGGGTAGCAGCGCAAGTCGCAAGCCTGGCAATGCATCGCCCGCTCGCGCGGCACCTGGACCATGGCCTGGCCGCAACTGCCACAAAACCTGTGCTCGCGGGCCCAGGTGCCGATCTGCGCCGCGTAACCCAACACCTTGTAAAGGGTATGATCGCCTTGCAGCATGAAACCACGCAGGCCCTGCCAGCTGCAGCCCGGCACTTCAGCCGCCGAGTTGAGTTCCAGCAGGTACACCGGCTCGCCATCAAGGTGGCCGATGCCATGTTCGGCAAACACCGACAGGTCCTGGCGCTTGAGCCATTCCCTGGGGAACAGCGGGCCGTTGGTGTCATGCAAAAAGCCGTCGCGGCTGCGGGCAACGGCCCAGCCGCCGGGGGTGTCGTTGTCCAGCAGCGTTGTGGTAATCCAGCCTGGGGTCATGTCAGTCAATCCACGAATTCGGGGTTCTGCTTACTCATGTGGGCCGCGATGGCCACGCGCAGGTCGTTTGATTGCAACATAGCCGAGTTCCAGGTGGCAACGTATTCCAGGCCATCGTTGACTGTATGGTCACGCATGTAACTGATCATGGCCTTGGTACCGGTGACCGCGATCGGCGATTTGGCGGCGATTTCATGGGCGACTTCCATGACGCCGGCCAACAGACTGTCCTGATCGGGATAGACGCGGTTGACCAGGCCGATGCTGCGCGCCTCTTCAGCGCCGAACTGGCGACCGGTGTAGGCCAGTTCCCGTAGCATACCGTCGCCGATGATACGTGGCAGGCGTTGCAGGGTGCCGACGTCGGCGGCCATGCCGATGTCGATCTCCTTGATGGAGAATTGCGCGCCTTCGGCGGCATAGCGCATGTCGCAGGCGCTGATCAGGTCGATGGCGCCGCCGATGCAGTAACCTTGAACCGCCGCCAGCACCGGCTTGCGGCAGTTGTCGACGGCATTGAACGAGGCTTGCAGCTCAAGGATCTTGCGGCGCAGCAAGCGTGCGTTGCGGCCCACGTCCTTGCCGAATTCATTGGCCACCGAGGCCAGCATCATCAGGTCGATGCCGGAGGAAAAATGCTTGCCAGCACCGCTGAGCACCACGGCGCGTACGGCGTCGGTGTCTTCGACCCACTGGAAGATGTCGATGATTTCGGTCCAGAAGGCTGCGTTCATCGCGTTGATCTTTTCCGGACGGTTGATCTGCACATGGGCAACGTTGCCGGTGAGTTCGACGACGAAAGCTTGGTATTCGGACATGGCAGTGATCCCTGACTGGCGAGTGATAAGGCCCGAACTATAACAAGGGAGCGTAACGGCACATCGGCCAAAAACGGGACGGGCAAACGTAATGAAATGTTGTAGACCCAAGGTTCGTGCAGTGTCATTACATTTCACACGGGAAGCGCGGTTTATCAGCTATACAATCGGGGCCACTGCCTGGAGCCGTCTATGCCCTCCACGTTTCGTTCATCCTTGATCCTGGCCCTGGTGGTTGTGCTGACCGGCATTGGTGCCGGCTTGGGCGGGATGTTGCTCGCCCTGCTGCTACATGGCATTCAGCACCTGGCCTATGGCTACAGCCTCGACAGCCTGGTCAGCCATGAAAGCTTCCTGTGGGGCGTGACGGCCGCTTCGCCCGAGCGACGCTTGGCCGTATTGGTGGTTGGCTCGGTGTGCGTCAGCAAGCTGTGCAAGCGCTGGGAAAATGCTGGATAAAACCCCGCACACACGCCATCCTTTGCGCTTTAAGCCGCCCCCATTCGCGGCGCTAGACGTTTGAAGGATATGCCCATGCACGCCCAACCTCTGACCCCTGCCGAATTCGAATTCATCGAAAACACCCTGCTCAAGTACGGCGACGACCACTCGGTGTTGAACCTGGCCGAACTCGACGGCTACTTCACCGCGCTGGTGTCCAGCCCGGTCCAGGTGGACGTGGCCGAGTGGTTCCCGGCAATCTGGGGCGGCCAGAACCCGGAGTGGGACAACATGGACGAAGCGCAAACCTTCCTCGAACTGTGCGTGCGCCACATCAACACCTTGGCCGGACAATTGGCGACCGACGCCACCGGCTTCAAAGCCCGCTTCGACGACACCGAACACCAAGGCCACACAGTGACCCTCGCCGAAGAGTGGTGCTTTGGCTACATCCGTGGCGCCGCCATCGGCAACTGGCCGGAACTGCCGACAGAGCAGGCTGCACTGCTGGAAAAAATCTCCTGGTGCGCCGAACAGGACAACTTCGAACTCCCGGCCGACCTGGATGTGCAAGCACACCAGCAACGCGTCAGCGAAATCGAACCGGCAGCGCTAGCCCTGCATGATTACTGGCTGTCGAAACGATAATTCGACTTCGCTCTGCTTTAGCTTTTGATCTTGATCTTAAGCGCCCCGTCAAACACGCTGGCCGAACGCAGGCTTGAATCCGTGGGTAACCCGGCAGGACGCCGGGTTAGCCGCCGTTACCCAAATAACGGATATGTACACCGTTAGACCGCCATCGCTGGCAAGCCAGCTCCCCCAGTTGAATAAACCCGACATCATCACCCCAAGCTCGACAAGCACCACATCTATACCCGATTATTCAACTCCGCCCGCCGCCCTCGCCTTGAATCAGGAGCCTTGTACCTTGAGTTCGCAGAAAACCGTGACCGTTACACCGCCCAACTTCCCCCTCAACGGCAAGGTCGCGCCCCCCGGCTCCAAATCCATTACCAACCGCGCCCTCCTGCTGGCCGCCCTGGCCAAAGGCACCAGCCGCCTCAGCGGCGCACTCAAGAGCGACGACACCCGCCACATGTCCGTGGCCCTGCGCCAGATGGGCGTCACCATCGACGAGCCGGACGACACCACCTTCGTCGTCACCGGCCAAGGCAAACTGCAACTGCCATCGCAGCCCTTGTTCCTCGGCAACGCCGGCACCGCCATGCGCTTCCTCACCGCTGCCGTCGCCACCGTGGAAGGCACCGTGGTGCTGGACGGCGACGACTACATGCAAAAACGCCCGATCGGCCCGCTGCTGGCAACCCTCGGCCAGAACGGCATCCAGGTCGACAGCCCCACCGGCTGCCCACCGGTCACCGTGCATGGCGTCGGCAAGATCAAGGCCAAGCGTTTCGAAATCGACGGCGGTCTGTCCAGCCAATACGTATCGGCCCTGCTGATGCTCGCGGCCTGTGGCGAATCGCCGATTGAAGTGGCGCTGACTGGCAAGGACATTGGTGCCCGTGGCTACGTGGACCTGACCCTGGACTGCATGCGCGCCTTCGGTGCCCAGGTCGAAGCGGTCGACGACACCACCTGGCGCGTGGCCCCAACCGGCTACACCGCCCACGACTACCTGATCGAACCCGACGCCTCCGCCGCCACCTACCTATGGGCCGCCGAAGTGCTGACCGGTGGCCGCATCAACATCGGCGTGGCCGCGCACGACTTCACTCAGCCGGACGCCAAGGCCCAGGCCGTGATCGCGCAGTTCCCAGACATGCAGGCCACGGTGGTCGGTTCACAGATGCAGGACGCCATCCCGACCCTGGCGGTGCTCGCGGCATTCAACAATACCCCGGTTCGCTTCACCGAGCTGGCCAACCTACGGGTCAAGGAATGTGACCGCGTACAGGCGCTCCATGACGGCCTGAACGAGATCCGCCCGGGCCTGGCGACCATCGAAGGCGACGACCTGCTGGTAGCCAGCGACCCCGCCCTGGCCGGCACCGCCTGCACCGCGCTGATCGACACCCACGCCGACCATCGCATCGCCATGTGCTTTGCCCTGGCCGGGCTGAAAGTCTCGGGTATCCGTATCCAGGACCCGGACTGCGTAGCCAAGACCTACCCTGAGTACTGGAAGGCCCTGGGCAGTCTTGGGGTGCAGTTGAGTTACTGAGGGCTCGGCGTCGGAATGGGGAGGCACTGCACATGACAATTCGCCAATCCTGCCCACCCGGCGCCTGTGTCTGCGACCGCGAACAATTGCTGCAAGCGCCGGGCGCCGACCTGCGTATCCTCAGCCTCACGCGGCAGGAAGAGAAAAAACTGCTCGACCGCCTTGAACACCTCAAGAGCCTGCAAGACCTGGAACGCATGCAACAGTTGATGTACCAGCAATTGGGTATTCGCGTGCATATCGCGCCAGGCCACACCGAGGTCAAAAGCATGCGTGGCATTCAGATCGTGATCGAGGAGCTGCCGGGCCTGTGCCGCAAGACCCGTCAATCGATCCCGGCGGCGATCCGCCGAGGCCTGGAGAATCAGCCGGAAATCGCTTATCGCTTGCTGGATGCCCACGATTTGTTTCGCGAAGGTTGAATCAACCGGCGACTGCTTCCGTTTCGAACAGTCCCTCGCCCAAGGCCCTGGCCTTTTCCAGATGCGCCTGCGCCCCGCCGCTTTCCGAATCCAGCAACAGCGCTGACGTCACCACCTGTGCGCCACAGTAATCGAAGATTCCGTAGTCAATCTGCGTGCGCATGGCCTTGGCATAACCGTGCCGATCAAATGCGTCGTCGTCGGCAGCGCCCAGTGCCAGCAGGTGTACCTGCAAGTGCCCGAGCTTTTTCGTCACTGGCGTATCCGGGCCGTAATCAAGGGCCCAGCCGTTGATGAAGACGCGGTCGATCCAGCCTTTGAGCAGGCCCGGCATGGACCACCAGTAAATCGGGAACGCCAACACCAGCGCGTCGGCGCGATCAATGCGGGCTTGTTCAGCGAGTACGTCGGCCGGTGGCGTGGCGCGCGTGTGGTGTACCAAATGGTCGGCGGCGCTGTAGCGCGGGTCGAAACCTTCGGCAGCGATATCTGCGATTTCGAACGTATGGCCCGAAGCGCAGAGTCCAGCGGCTACCTGCGCTGCCACGCTGTGGGTGAGGGATTGCGGGTCGTGGTGAGCAACAACGATGAGTGCGTGCATGACATTGACTCCCTTAGAGGTTACGCTAGGCTTAAGTTACGATTAGTAAGTTACTTTTGGTATATAAGCATGTCAACCCCTTCATCCGCTACCCCACGTCGTCGACTGTCCCGTGAAGATCGCCTGCGCCAGCTACTTGATGTGGCTTGGCAATTGGTGCGCGAGGAAGGTACCGAAGCGCTGACCCTCGGCCGCCTGGCGGAATTGGCCGGCGTGACCAAGCCGGTGGTCTACGACCATTTCGTCAGCCGTGCCGGGTTGCTGGCCGCGCTGTATGAGGATTTCGATGCCCGTCAGGACCAGGTCTTTGCCGGCGCCATCGCCGCCAGCAGCGCAACCCTTGACGATCGTGCCTGGGTGATCGCCGAGTCCTATGTCGATTGCGTGCTATTGCAGGGTCGGGAAATTCCGGGAGTGATTGCGGCACTCAGCAGCTCGCCGGAACTGGAGGCCCTCAAGCGCCAGTACGAGGCGATATTCCTCGACAAATGCCGCGACGCGTTGTCGCCCTTTGGCCGTATCTCCCAGGCGGGACTGCGGGGCATGCTGGGGGCCGCGGAAGCGCTGTCCCAAGCGGCGGCGAGCGGCGAGATCAGCCGAGAAGAGGCGCAGCAGGAGTTGCTGGCAACCATTCTGGCGATGGTCAATCGCGGCCGCGTTTAAATAATTTCTGACCGGCAAGGAATAATCCGGCGCGGCGGGTGTTTACCTGAGTACGGCGTGTGAATACAGCACAACGCCAGTATCCAGACCAATAACACTCAGGAGTTCGTCATGCTGAAAAAATTCTCCCTCGCGGCTGCCGTCGTTATCGCCTGCGCCTCTTCCATGGCCTTCGCCGCACCGGCCAAAATCGCCGACAGCGCCAAAGGTAAAGTGCTGGTGGACAGCAAAGGCATGACCCTCTACACCTTTGCCAAGGACAGCGCGGGCAAGTCCGTGTGCAGCGGCCAGTGTCTGGCCAACTGGCCGGCGTTCACCGCCTCGGCAGCGGCAAAAGATGCTGATGGCTACACCGTGATCACCCGTGACGACGGTAGCAAGCAATGGGCCTACAAGGGCCAGGCGCTGTACACCTGGGTCAAGGACAGCAAGCCGGGCGACATCACCGGTGACGGCGTTGGCGGCAACTGGAACCTGGCCAAGCCTTAAGGCCAATACGGGGCTGTCGTTCAGCCCCGATCCTGGATAAACAGCTGCACCCTGCGCGCCAGTTGATCAAGATGCCGATCCCGTTGCTTCTCGGCATCCACCATGGCGCGCTTTCCATGTTTTTGCAGCAGATAGGTATGAATCTGCCGCACTTCCAGCGAGCTGTAGATCGCCGCCACGTCCAGCACACCCATCAAACCCTCCGTGCCGTACTTCCGTGTGTTCATCAGCACCTGGGTACCGCGTGCGCCACGCACCTGAAAGCCCATGCCTTCAAAGGCAGGCACCTTCTCCACCGAGCACGCCAACTCCGCGTGGGGATAATGGCTCAGCACGTCATGCATCATTGCGCGTGCCACGCCCTGGCGCCGGTAACCGACTTGCACTGCCATGAACGCGACGCCGCAGGCTTGCGGATCATCCTTCACCGGCAGGTACAGGCAAAAGCCGATCAGCTTGTCCTCTTCCATTGCCACCACCAACTCGACAGCAATGCCCTTGGCGCCGTTCAGCGCCTCCAGGTACAGGTGCACCTCGAAGCCAACGGCGTATTGGTAGATGTTGTACAGCAGGTTGCTCGGCGGCAGCGCCACACTGCTGATGTCGGTGAGGTTGTCCACCACCATCTGCAGGATCTGAGCATTGATGGGCTCGGGGCACGGTGTGGTGTAGCGGGTAAGGCTGAACATGCAAATTCCTGGTTTAAGCATCAAGGCATCGCCAATTGTACCTGTTGCAGCCCACACACCTCACGCAAACATCCGTGCCCCCAGCGATGGGCCAGGTCGGCATCCAGCCTGGGGAGCCAGAGCATCGCCAGGGCAATGACAGGTGGCCGCATTACTGCCGTTAATGCCCCACAGAACACCCGTTGAGGCAAAAAAACAAAAAAAGGCATTGCGCCAGACCGGGTTACATCGCGCATCATGGGCACTTTCAAGCTCAAGGGTAACGTCCATGCGCGTTCTGTCATTGATGATGGGTCTTACGACGCTGGCCGCCAGTTCGGTGTTCTGCGCCAGCGCGATGGCGAATGAAGAAAGTCAGTTGGTACAACAGATCAACCAATACCGCAGCCAGGTGCAACGCTGCGGTGACCAGGGTTCCCAGGAACTGCCACCGCTGGCCAGCGATACACGGCTGGTGCTGCCGGCCAACAATGTAGGCGACTTGCAGCAAGCGCTGGCGAGGGCCGCGTACCCGATGGTCAACGTGCAGGCCATCAGCCTGTCGGGTCCCAAGGATGCGCAGTCGGCCATGAAGGCGGTGCGTGAGAGTTTCTGCCGCGTGGTGCTGGACCCGCAATTTGTCGATATCGGCGTGAGCAACAGCGGCCAGGACTGGCGCATCGTGCTCGCCCGCCCACTGCTCACCAGTGGCCTGGGTGACTGGCAGACCGAAGGCAAGCAACTGCTCAACCTGATCAACACCGCCCGCGCACAACCGCGCCAGTGCGGCACCCAGGCGTTCACGGCCACTACGCCGTTGTCCTGGAATGACGACCTGGCTGGCGCCGCCAACAGCCACACGCGCAACATGGCCAACGGCAACTTCTTCGATCACCTCGACCACGACGGCCGTACCCCTGGGGATCGTGCCGAACTGGCCGGGTACATTGCGAAGAACATCGGCGAAAACATCGCCGCCGGACTGGATACACCACGCAAGGTTGTCGACGGCTGGCTCGCCAGCCCAGGCCATTGCGCCAACCTGATGAACCCGCAATTTCGTGAACTGGGCGCGGCGTATGCCATGGACCCGAAGAGTGATGCGGGGATTTATTGGACGGGGGTTTTCGGCGCGCAATAAATGAATCTGCGGAGCTACCCAAACGGATAGTGAAGCAAATTGCTATCACCGCGATAATCCCGCTGAACTGCCAGCGGGCATTTCGGTCTGTTGCTTGCCGGGCGGCCCTTCCGGGCATTGAACAGACTGTGGCAAACAAGGTGTTACCGTAATGATGAATTGGCTGCAAAGCAGCAGCGACATGGCTGAGCAAGTTCGCCAGCATGATTGGTCGAACACACCCCTGGGGCCGCTGGAACAGTGGCCGGACGTGCTCAAGACCACCGTGGCGCTCTGTTTTGCGTCGAGCTTTCCGCAAGCCATCATTTGGGGGGCTCACCTGACCACGTTGTACAACGACGCATTTATTCCAATCCTGGGCAACAAACCCTACGCACTGGGACGTCCATTCAACGAGGTGTGGCGCGAGGTCTGGACAGAAGTCAGCCCTATCGCCCAGGCAGCCTTTGAAGGCCATGCCACCTATATCGAGAACTTCCCTCTGCTGATCGAGCGTGGAGCTGGCCTCGAACAAGCCTATTTCACCTTTTGCTACAGCCCTATCCGCGACCCAGAGGGCAAGGTCGTGGGCATGCTGGATACCGTCACCGAAACCACTGCTACCGTGTTCCTCAACCGCCGCCTGGCCGTGTTGGACGCGGTGGGCAGCGCCGTGGCCAATGCCACCGACGCCGAAAGCATCATGTCCACCACCACGCGTCTGCTGGCCGAACACTTGCAAGTGTCCAATTGCGCCTATGCCGACATGGATGCCGATGAAGACGGCTTTACAATTCGCGGCAACTGGGCGGCGCCGGGCTCACCGAGCATCATCGGGCACTACAGCCTGGCGTCGTTCGGCGCACGGGCCGTGCAGCAGTTGCGCGCCGGAGAGCCGCTGGTGGTGCAGGACAACCGCGTCGAATTCCCGCCGCAGGAAGCCTCCAGTTATCAAGCCTTGGGCGCCCTGGCGACCGTGTGCTTTCCGCTGATCAAGGACGGCCGCCTGACCGCGTTGATGGCGGTGCACCACAAGACGGCGCGAGTCTGGTCGCCCTACGACTTGGCCCTGGTGAGGGAAGTCACCGAACGCTCCTGGGCGCACATCGAGCGGGTTCGCGCCGACGCCGCCGTACGCGAGGGCCTGGCCGCCTTCACTGAGCTGAATGCCAACCTGGAACAGCGGGTGCGAGAGCGCACCGACGCCCTCACCCAGGCCGAGTCCGCGCTGCGCCAATCCCAGAAGCTGGAAGCCATCGGCCAATTGACCGGCGGCGTGGCCCATGACTTCAACAACCTGCTGACCATCATTCGCTCGTCGGTGGACTTCCTGCGCCAACCGGGGTTGTCCGAGGAACGGCGCCAACGCTATATGAGCGCGGTTTCCGACACCGTGGAGCGTGCCAGCAAGCTCACCAGCCAACTGCTCGCCTTCGCGCGACGCCAACCGCTGAACCCGGAAATTTTCGATGTGGGCCAGCGGGTCAAGAACATCGGCGAGATGCTTGAAAGCGTTACCGGTGCGCGCATCCATGTGCAGGTGCAATTGCCCGGGCGGCCGTGCCATGTGCGCGTCGACGCCAGCCAGTTTGAAACTGCCGTGATCAACATCGCCCTGAATGCCCGGGACGCCATGGACGGGCAAGGCACCCTCACCTTGCGTGTGGCCGCGGTAGACGCGATGCCGCGTATCCGTGGCGACGAGGAAAGCCGCCAACCCTTTGTGAGCATCGCCCTGGCCGACACCGGCAGCGGTATTCCCGGCGAGACGTTCGAACGCATTTTCGAACCCTTCTTTACCACCAAAGCCGTGGGCAAAGGCACTGGCCTGGGGTTATCCCAAGTATTCGGCTTTGCCAAGCAGTCAGGCGGCAACGTCGATGTGACGAGCAACGTGGGCCAAGGCACGGTATTTACCTTATACCTGCCGGAGGTCGCGCCACAGGCGCTCTCGCATGAGCCTATCCAGGAAGATCCGCTGCCTATCCACAACACGACACAGCGCCATATCCTGATCGTGGAAGACAACCTGGAAGTGGGCCGCTTCGCCAACCAGATCCTGCAAGACCTGGGCTACCGAACGACGTGGGCCACCGATGCAGAGCAGGCACTCGCGCTGGCCGGCGCGGACGCCCTGGCGTTCGATGGGATTTTTTCGGATGTGGTGATGCCCGGTATGACGGGCGTGGCGATGGCTAAAGTATTGCGCCAACGGCGCGCGGACTTGCCGGTGGTGCTCACCTCCGGCTATAGCGAAGAGCTGGCCGACAGCGGTTATGAAGGGTTTGAGTTCCTGCCCAAGCCCTATTCCGCGGACCAGGTTGCCCGGGCGCTCGCCAAAGCGATGCCCTGAGCTCTACTCCGCCACCGCCACCTGATTACGGCCCAGTGCCTTGGCGCGATACAGCGCCTTGTCGGCGGTGTTCATCAGGCCGTGCAGGTCCTGATCCTGCGCGTGGGTGGAGGCCACTCCAAGGCTGGCACTCAACCCGTGCCCCGGCGCGGAGGCCAGGCCCGAGATTGCCTGGATCAACTGTTCGGCAATACCCCGAGCGGTTTCCAGCGACGTATTGGGCAACAATACCGCAAACTCCTCCCCGCCCAGGCGCCCGTATACATCGGCTTGTCGGAACGAGGCACTGATCACCCCACCAATCTGACGCAGCACCTGGTCACCGGCCTGGTGGCCGTAGGTGTCGTTGATTTCCTTGAAATGATCCATGTCCATCATCAGCGCACACAGCGGTTGCTGGTTATGACGGCATTGTTCGTACAACACCTGGGCATGTTCGAAAAACGCACGGCGGTTCATCAGGCCAGTGAGTTCATCAGTCTGTGCGGCGCGAGTGGAAATGTTGTGGGCACGTTCCATTTGCCGGGTGAGGCGAAAGGCTTTTTCCAAGGCATCCGACAACTTGCGCGTGGCACTGACCACAAAGGTGGAAAACACCAGTACTGCAACAGCGACGCCCACTTGCATCGAGGTCGGCTGGAGCAGCAGCCACAGCGTGCACGGCAACAACACCGCGCCCATGGAGGCCAACGTCATGTAGCGATAAGCCGAGTAACAAGACACGGCGCTGACCGACATGCCCACGGTAAACAGCATCACCAGCGCCTGGGACAACCGATCATCGGTTGGCATGACCGCCAAGGCGCCAACGCCCCAGGTTCCGGCAGACAGCATCAGCGTGACCCAGTAGCGGCGCTCCCAACGGTCAGGTGTGCGTTCGGCATTGGGGCAACGAAACCATTCCATGAACATCTTGATGCGAACCAGGGATGTCGCCATCAATACCACCAGCCAGACCAGGATGACCTGATGGTCAAACCGCTCCCAGCATAGCCAGCACAGCATCACTGCGGCCAGGTAACTGCCGAAAATCGCAGCAAATGACTGCCGGAACAGCTGGTGCAGACGGTCAGTCCGCACCTGCTCCTCTATAAAGCAATCCTGGTCCTGCCCACGCCCAAGGCCATTCATGAAATTCGCCTGATCCGACTGCCGCGACAAAGGCGCCATTGTGGCACCCTGCCAGTAGCGCGGACAACAGAATCCACCACGGTAGAGCCTTTAAAGCGGTTCCGGACGCAGAATCAACACGCCAAGCGGTGGCACATTCAACGACAGCGATACCGCCTGCCCATGGTGCGGTTCATCCTGGGTAAATACCTCGCCTCCGTTTCCGTAATTGGAGCCTGCGTACATGTCCGCATCGCTGTTGATCACTTCGCTCCAGCGCCCGCTGAATGGCACGCCGACTTTATAGCCCGCACGTGGCACCGGGGTGAAGTTGGCCACAACCAGCACCGGCCTGCCGTCCTTGCTCCAGCGCAACCAGGCGTAGACGCTATTGATCGCATCGTCACCGATCAGCCACTGGAAACCCTGGGGCGCGTCGTCCTGCTCGTGCAAGGCAGGTTCTTCGCGGTACAGCCGGTTCAGATCACCCACCAACTTTTGCACGCCTTTGTGCTCGGCATACTGCAGCAGGTACCAGTCCAGTTGTTGGTCATGGTTCCACTCGCGCCATTGGCCGAATTCACAGCCCATGAACAGCAGTTTTTTACCGGGGTGCATCCACATGAACGCCAGGTAGGCGCGCAGATTGGCGAATTTCTGCCAGCGATCGCCGGGCATCTTGTCAATCAGCGAGTGCTTGCCGTGCACCACTTCATCATGGGAGATCGGCAGGATAAAACGCTCGGACCAAGCGTAAACCAGACCAAAACTCAGCTCGTTGTGATGATGGGCGCGGTACACCGGATCCTGCTGGATGTAATGCAGGGAATCGTGCATCCAGCCCATGTTCCATTTGTAGTTGAAGCCCAGGCCGCCCTGTTGAGTCGGCTGGCTCACACCCGGCCAGGCGGTGGACTCCTCGGCAATCACCAAGGCACCGGGCGCCTCCAGTGCCACTACGTCGTTCAAGTGACGCAGAAAGTCGATGGCCTCCAGGTTTTCGCGCCCGCCATGGCGATTCGGCACCCATTCGCCAGCCTTGCGCGAATAGTCGCGATAAAGCATTGACGCCACGGCATCCACGCGCAGACCGTCGATGTGGAAGTGTTTGAGCCAGTGCAGCGCCGACGCCAGCATAAAGCCATGCACTTCGGTGCGGCCCAGGTTGTAGATCAGCGTGTCCCAATCCTGGTGGAAGCCTTCCAGCGGGTTGGCGTATTCGTACAGCGCAGTTCCGTCAAATTGTGCCAGACCGTGGGTATCGGTCGGGAAATGCGCCGGCACCCAGTCGAGGATCACGCCGATATCGGCCTGGTGCAGTGCGTTGACGAAGTAAGCGAAATCCTGCGGCGAGCCGAAGCGTGCCGTCGGTGCGAATTGTGACAAGGCCTGATAGCCCCATGAGCCGCCGAATGGATGCTCCATGATCGGCATCAGCTCGACGTGGGTAAAACCCAGTTGCTGCACATAGGGAATCAACCGTTCGGCCAGTTCTCGCCAGTTGTACTGGCGCGCTACCTCGCCCGCCTCGTCCAGTTCGCACTGCCAGGAGCCCACGTGCAGCTCATAGATTGACAATGGCGCCGTGGTCTTTTGCTTTTCGACACGCGACTGCATCCATTCGTGATCCTGCCAGTCAACCTGCAAAGGCTCGGCAACTTTGGACGCGGTGTCGGGTGGCAGTTGAGTAGCCAGCGCCACGGGGTCGGCCTTGAGCGGCAGAATCCCGTTGGCGCCGAGCACTTCGTATTTGTAGGCTGCGCCCGGCTGCAAGCGTGGGATAAAGATCTCCCACACGCCGGAAGGATGGCGCAGGCGCATCGGATGGCGGCGACCGTCCCAGATATTGAAGTCGCCCACCACCGACACCCGCCGCGCGTTCGGGGCCCACACGGCAAAGCGCACACCTTGCACGCCATCGACGCTGGTCACCTGGGCGCCGAGGCAACTGCCGAGGTCGCGGTGATTGCCTTCGGCGAACAGGTACAGGTCCATTTCACCGAGCAACAGTTGCTGGAAGCTGTAAGGGTCTTCGGTGATCTGTTCACCGCCGGCCCACTGGATTTTCAGCAGGTACGCCTGCCGGGTCTTGAACTGCCCGACAAACAATCCCGGGACCTGGCTCGCATCCAGGCTGCCGATCGGCTCGCCACTGTCGCGCGCCAGTACCTGGACGCTCAAGGCTTCGGGCAGGAACGCACGGATAAACTGGCCACCTTGGTCATCATCGTGCGGCCCCAGAATCGAGAATGGGTCATGGTGTTCGGCGCGTACCAACGCTTCGACGTCCTTGGACGCCGGCAATGCTGTCAATCTCGGTTGCAGCGGTTCTTTATTTGTAAAGCTCATGACGTCTCCCCACCGCGTGCATTTTTCGATATTGGTTCAAGTCCACTCAACAGTCCGTGCAGCCCTTGCAGGGGCACCGGCAACCAGGTCGGGCGGTTCTCCGCTTCATAAGCGACTTCATACGCGGCCTTCTCCAGGCTGAACAATGTCAGCGCGGCGTCCGGGCCATTGGCATCCTGCCAGTCATGCGCCAGTGTAGACGCAGCTGTCTGATAAGCCTGGATAAACGCCTGACGCGCTTCTTTCAGGTAGCGATTCGTCACACGCTTGCGCGACACCGCCGCTTCGGCCGACTGATCCACACCCTGCACATTCAAGGCCATGGCCGCCGCGTAATCGAAGGAGCGCAATACGCCGCTCACGTCTTTGTAGGGGCTGTGCTTGCCGCGTCGTTCGTGCAGCGGCCGTGCCGGTTCTCCCTCAAAATCGATCAGGTAGGCATCGCCTTTCACCACCAGCACCTGCCCCAGGTGCAAATCACCGTGGACCCGAATACGCAAACCGCCGGCCGTGGCTTTCGCCAAGGCCTGCACATGGCTGGCGATGGCTTTTTTCTGCGCCAGCAATTCACTGACCAGCGCTTGATCAGCCGGGTTCAATTGGCTTTGATGAAGTTTGAGCAACTGCAACGCTCGGTCCAACTGCGCGCCGACATCCTTGGCCCAGGCCTGGGTGTCCTTGACGCTGGTAACCTCTGGCTTGAAGTCCTTGTGGTCGGTTTTGGCACCCAGTACCCCATGCATTTCGCCCAGGCGCTGGCCAAGCAACCCGGCAAAATCCGCCAGCTCGCCGAGTGCGTTGTAGTGCTGTTCCTGTTCGGAAATAGCTTCGGCCAGCTCGTCGCGGATCGCCCGTTCCAGGTTGTTCTGGGTCCAGCTCCAGGCGTCGCCCTGGTTGCTCAAGTAGCCTTGGGCAATCATCAACAGGTTGTCCTGGCCTTCAGCGTCGTGGCGAACCATCGAACCCAGCAATGGCGAGATGTTGGGGTAGCCGGCTTCGGTCAGGTAGGCGCTCATTTCCAGTTCAGGGTGCACGCCGGCGGCGACTTTGCGAATCAGTTTGAGCACCAGGCTTTCACCCACCACAACCGAGCTGTTGGACTGCTCGGCCGACAGGTAGCGTACCTCGAACTCATCCGCCAGTTGCAGCTTGGCCAGGTGCGGTGTGGCGGCAAAGCGCAGCTCGCCCTCACTGGTATCAAGCACGGTGCCTGCCTGCAAACTTTGAATCACCGCACGAATAAAGTGCTCAAGGCTGAAGGCATCCGTGACCAAGCCGACCTGACGCACCCGACGCACACGGGCCAAGGCCAATTGCTGGGGCAACGCGCTGGTGAACTGGTCCTCACCGAGAAAGCCGAATGGCAGCTGATAGCGGCTGACTTGGCCACCCGCCGTCACCTCAAGCTCGCTGAGCAACACCGGATGCTGCGGATCGCCAAAACGCACGCCGTACGCGATGTGCACGCTGTCGATGGCGGTATCCTTGCCCGCAAACCAGCGACGCTTGGGCAACCACGCTGGCAGCGCAGTCTGTTCCAGGGAGGCGCGGCACGGTTCGTCCAGCAGTTCTTCCATACGTTTTTTCAATACCAATGTGGTGAAGTCCGGCATGCTCTGAGCGGGTTCCACATGCCAGCTGGGCATCTGGTTTTCCGGCGCCAGTACAAACCAATAAAAGCCATAGGGCGCCAGTGTCAGCAGGAAATTCAACTGGCCGATGGGCGGGAAAGCATTACCGCCGAGCATCTCCACCGGCACCATTCCGGCGAATGCGGACAGGTCCAGTTCGGCTGCCTGAGCGCTGCGGGACACGTTGGCCACGCAGAGGATGATCTCGTTGCGCCCGTCTTCGCCTGTGAATTCACGGGTATAGGCCAGGATGCGGCGGTTGCTCGGCGAGAGCATTTTCAAGCTGCCACGACCAAACGCCTTGGACTGCTTGCGTACCGCCAGCATGCGCCGGGTCCAGTTCAGCAGCGAATGCGGGTCCTGGGCCTGGGTCTCGACGTTGACCGACTGGTAGCCGTATTGCGGGTCCATGATCGGCGGCAGTACCAGGCTGGCCGGGTCGGCACGGGAGAAACCGCCATTGCGGTCGATGGACCACTGCATCGGCGTGCGCACGCCATCGCGGTCGCCAAGGTAGATGTTATCGCCCATGCCGATTTCATCGCCGTAATACAAGGTTGGCGTGCCAGGCATCGACAGCAGCAGGCTATTGAGTAATTCGACACGGCGACGATCACGCTCCATCAACGGCGCGAGACGGCGACGGATACCCAGGTTGATTCGCGCGCGCCGGTCAGCAGCGTAGTAATTCCACAAATAGTCGCGCTCTTTGTCGGTGACCATTTCCAGGGTCAGCTCATCGTGATTGCGCAGGAAGATCGCCCACTGGCAGTTGGCGGGAATTTCCGGGGTCTGGCGCAGGATGTCGGTGATCGGAAAGCGATCTTCCTGGGCCAGGGCCATGTACATACGTGGCATCAGCGGGAAGTGGAAGGCCATATGGCATTCATCGCCATCATCGCCCTTCTTGTCACCGAAGTAGAGTTGAGTGTCTTCCGGCCACTGGTTGGCTTCGGCCAGCAGCATGCGGTCAGGATAGTGGGCGTCGATTTCGGCGCGGATCTGCTTGAGCACATCGTGGGTTTCAGGCAGGTTTTCGTTGTTGGTGCCGTCGCGCTCGATCAGGTACGGGATGGCGTCAAGACGCAGGCCGTCGATGCCCATGTCCAGCCAGTAGCGCATCACCGACAGCACGGCTTTCATCACCTGTGGGTTGTCGAAATTGAGGTCAGGCTGGTGAGAGTAGAAACGGTGCCAGAAGTATTGGCCGGCGACCGGATCCCAGGTCCAGTTGGACTTCTCGGTGTCGAGAAAGATGATGCGCGTGCCGTCGTATTTCTGGTCGTCATCCGACCACACGTAGAAGTCCCGCGCCGCAGAGCCCGGCTTGGCCTTGCGTGCGCGCTGGAACCAGGGGTGCTGGTCCGAGGTGTGATTGATCACCAGCTCGGTGATCACTCGCAGCCCGCGCTTATGCGCTTCGGCGATGAAGCGCCTGGCGTCGGCCATCGTGCCGTAGTCGCTGTGCACGCCACGGTATTCAGCAATGTCGTAGCCATCGTCACGACGTGGCGAGGGGTAGAACGGCAGCAGCCAGATGGTGTTCACGCCCAGGTCGGCGATGTAGTCGAGCTTGGCGATCAGGCCGGGAAAATCACCAATGCCGTCGTTATTGGAGTCGAAATAGGATTTGACGTGGACCTGGTAGATAACCGCGTCTTTGTACCAGAGCGGGTCTTTTATGAACGTGGCAGTGTTGGGTTTCTTCGCCATTGGAAACTCCTGGAAAATTCATCGGAATGCTCAAGACGAGGGGGTGATGCGCCAGATGCCAAACGGCATCTGCGGCTCCAACCGTGTCCATTGGGTCTTGCCGTACCAGGTCCATCGACGGCCGTTCATCAAGTCTTCACCTTGGGTCTGGGCCTCGTCCGGCAACCCCAGTTCCCACAATGGCAGCTCGAAGTTGGCTTCTTGGGCGTTATAAGGATCGAGGTTGACGGCCACGAGGATGAAGTTGCTGCCATCCTCGCTACGCTTGCCGAAATACAGGATGTTGTCGTTCCAGGCGTTGTAGAGCTTGAGCCCCAGGTGAGTCTGCAGCGCCGGGTTCTGCCGGCGGATGCGGTTGAGCTGGGCGATCTCGGCGATGATGTTGCCGGGTGAGGTGAAGTCACGGGGGCGGATTTCGTATTTCTCCGAATCCAGGTATTCCTCTTTGCCTGGCACCGGGGCGGACTCGCAGAGTTCGAAGCCTGAATACATGCCCCACAGACCCGAGCCCATGGTGGCCAGCGCGGCACGGATCAGGAAGCCGGGACGGCCGGATTGGTGCAGGAAGGCCGGGTTGATATCCGGCGTATTCACGAAGAAATTCGGCCGGTAGCATTCGCGCCACGGCGATTCATTCAACTGCGTCAGGTATTCACTCAGCTCGGCCTTGGTGTTGCGCCAGGTAAAATAGGTATAACTCTGGGAATAGCCGACCTTGCCCAGGCGCGCCATCATCGCTGGAGTGGTGAAGGCTTCGGCGAGAAAGATCACGTCTGGGTACTTGGCCCGCACATCGCTGATCAGCCATTGCCAGAACGGCAGCGGCTTGGTGTGAGGGTTGTCGACGCGAAAGGTCTTCACGCCCTCTTCCACCCAGCCCACCACGATGTCGCGCAGTTCGGTCCACAGGCTTGGAATCGCGTCCGCCGCGTAAAAGTCGACGTTGACGATGTCTTGGTACTTTTTCGGCGGGTTTTCCGCGTATTTGATCGTGCCGTCCGGGCGCCAGTTGAACCAGCCCGGATGCTCTTTAAGCCACGGATGGTCCTGAGAACACTGGATGGCGAAGTCCAGGGCGATTTCCAGGCCGTGGTCGGCGGCGGCTTGGACCAAGCGACGGAAATCGTCTCGGCTACCCAGCTGCGGATGGATGGCCTCGTGGCCGCCGTCTTCGCTGCCGATCGCGTACGGGCTGCCCGGATCATCGGGCCCGGCGGTCAGTGAATTGTTTTTGCCTTTGCGGTGGCTGCGCCCGATCGGATGGATCGGCGGGAAGTACAGCACGTCGAAGCCCATGTCGTGGATCATCGACAGCCGTGAGTGCACGTCATTAAAGGTGCCGTGGCGCGCAGGATCGTCAGTGATCGAACGCGGGAACAACTCATACCAGCTGGCAAACAACGCTGCCTCACGCTCAACATCAATCGGGTAAACCGTGCTGATGCTCAGATAGGCGCGGTGATCCGCCTGGGTCATCAGGTGCGCACTGTCTTCGTGCAGGAACTGCGCGACCTGCTCGGTTTCCAGCAAACCGGAGAGTTCATGATGCAGCAACATCAGGCGGTCGCGCAGTTCATTGTCACTGCGTTCGGCGGCCTGCAGCACCAGGCTGCGGCCTTCCTGCAGTTCCAGGCTGACCGGAACGCCAGCCTCATGTTTCTTGCGCAGCTCGTAGCAAAAGCTGGCGAAGGTATCGATCCAGGCTTCGATGCAGTACTCGTGAGGACCTTGCTGGGTCACGGTAAACGCGCCCTCCCAGCCATTGTTGCCGACGTCGGTCATGACCACGCTGTGCCAGCTCTCATCCTGCAGCGGGCGCCAGCGGATCAGCACGGCAAGCTTGTCGTGGCCATCGGCGAACACTTTGCTGGTGACGTTGACTCGTTGGCCGACCACTGCCTTGACGGCGAATTCACCGCCGTCGATCACCGGCATGGTGCTTTCGATAGCGATCCTAGGTAACAACAGCGCTTGCGACAATGGCAGTGCGCAGCCTTCTGGAGCCAGTGTTTCAGCAGTCATCGAGCATCTTCCCCTTACGCCCCGTGGACGCTCTTTGCTTGATCAGAATTCAAGTACGGCGACACTCTCCCTGAGCAGGGCCGTTTAAAGTCCGAGCATGGGCGCGCGACAAAAGTTCAGGTGGATATGTCACCGCCGGGCGGGGAATCAATTCCCTAAGGCGGTGGTCAACCCATAGAGCCAAGCACAAAGGAGGCCACACTGATGAATATCCCAATACCCCCTGAGCCCGAAGATCCAAATATCGATGCCCCACCCTTGCCGTCTTCGGAGCCGACGCCGGCGCCAAAGCAGGAACCCCCTGAGGATGAGCCACCCGCAGCGCAAGAACCGCCCACGACCACGCCGCCGGTCATCGTCTGAGTCACAATGATGGAGGTTCGCTCGAGAGGGGCCAGGCTGCTCTTCAACTCGAGCGAGCGCAAAAAACCGAACTCTCCTACGGACACTGGAAACAAGCCTGAATGCTCGCGTGACCACGGGTTTATATATTTACCTCGCACTCAACCCATCTTCCGATGGGAAGTTCTGATCCTATCGCGAGGACACTATGTCGACAATTAACCCTCAGCACTTTTCCCGCACGCAGCCATCGCCACCTGGACACTCCAGCAGCACCCACGCTCAGGGCCGGCCAACACAGCACCAAGTGAAGGCGTTGCTCAAGGCTGGCCCGAACTGGTCCGCTGCGCCCAAGGCACCAGACCGTGCACAGCAATCGCCTGACGCGCGTTCCAATCAGACCTCCCCTGAGCAACAGGCAGACGCGACGAAACGCGTGAGCGATACTCATGCACTATTGACCCCGGAAACAATCAACGTGCTACAGAGCAATCCGGACTCTGCCCAATCTCGTGCAATCAAGTCCAAACTCGAATGGATTTCTCGGCCAGAAAACAGGCGCGCAGCGTTACGTGGGCCCGAGGCTAAAACGAACCGGAAAAAGTTTGAAGAGATGAGCGTCGTGCTCAATGAGGGTGCCAAAAACCTGAATTCAGCCAAGCATAAAATAATAGAAGAGATGACGAATAAATTCGCCTTGAAAAATATCGAGACCCTGCTCGGGGCATTCGACAGCGACGCCTGGACCTCTTTTAGCCGCCTCAATAACTCACTCGCAGAGTTAGCTAAAATCAAACAAGACTATTCCAAGATGGACTCGACCTATAAAGCCCTAAGCAATACCTGCGACTCGCTGTCCAAGGAAAGACTCAACGCGTCGCAAGCCGATGCGATGGCACCGTCGTCGGCCTCCGACACTGGCCACGACACCCCTGCAACCTACAGCTTCAGCTCTGTCAGTGAATCCACACTCGAGTCTCCTCAAGAGATCCGGAATTTCAAATCGCAAGACAAACTGAACCTGACCGGCATCCAGAAACAGTTGAACACCTCGCTGCGATGGGTTGAGCGCACCCCAGAGTCGAGCGGGGAGATACAGATTCAATATTCGCCCAATAACAATGTCAGCGTGGTAGTCATTGCTGACGCCCCAAGCAAGCCATCCTTTGTACTGAAGGTGTTTGGTGAGGTGCGCCAAAGCAACATCGTGACTTGATGACTGGGTATCACTTTTCCAATAACCTGACGATTCTCGGCATGATGCTGAACACCGTCAGGGCCAGCAGCGTACTGAGTACCGCCGTCGATTCACGCCCCATCCCCGCCGCCACCCCGATGGCGGCGGTCATCCACAACCCGGCAGCCGTGGTCAGGCCCTTCACATGCTGGCCCTCTTCATCTTCCCTGCCCTTGAGGATCGTGCCGGCGCCAAGAAAGCCAATGCCCGCAATCACCCCTTGAACCACCCGGCTCATGGCGTCTGCCTGGTTTCCGGACATCTGCGGCACCAGCACGAACAGCGCCGCGCCAAGCGCCACCAGCATATGGGTGCGCACGCCCGCCGCCTTGCCTTTGTGTTCACGCTCAAAACCCAGGATGCCACCCAGGATCGCAGCGATCAGCAGGCGCACAGTCACTTGAGTGAGTTGCCGGGCATCGGCGATGTCGGCGAACTCGGCTTGCAGGGTTTGCCACACTTGATGCCACCAGATGTCCATGGATGCGCTCCTTTTATTATGAGTAAAGAATAGACCGCACAGACCGCCAGTCAGTTGCCCGGAACCCGTGCGCATGGCGATCGCCTAACGCTGCACAACTCACAAAACGGAGATCGACATGACCGTACGCATCGAAAATCATCTGTGCTACTTCACGCTCGACGAAAACGGCCAGGAACAAAGCCTGCCCGCCACCCGGGTGACCATCCTTACCGATCACGACAAAGCCATGTCTTATCTGGAATTAGCGGGTGCTCGCATCTACATCACCGAAGCCGAGGCGGACGCCCTGACGGTTGAAGGCGCAACCGATGGCCGTCAACATGTGAAGGCCGACGAGCCTGGTTCGGTGATTTAATTGATCTGCGTCAGCAGCTACAATCTATTGCTGCACCTCATTGACACTGGGGTGCAGCACATTGACGCAGAGGGATACATCCAGCCTATCTGATCCGCTTTATATCGCCCTACCTGAGTCTGTTATGCAAACAGCCCGTCGCCCATAGTGCATTGGCCTGATGGAGGCTGATGAGCGAAAGACCATGAGCGAACGAATCCCAACCGTGGACACCTTTGAGCCCATATACCCAGAGAAGGTGAAGGCCAAATCCAGCGATAATCTGATTCATACCCGCAGCTTTACCGGCCTGTTCCGCACCTTGCGTGTCAGCGGAGCGGCTTTGCTGTTCCTGGCCTTTTTCGGCACCGTATGGCTGAACTGGGGTGGGCGCCAGGCCGTGCTGTGGGACCTGGCGCAAAGCAAATTCCACATTTTCGGCGCCACCTTCTGGCCGCAGGATTTCATCCTGTTGTCGGCGCTGCTGATCATCTGCGCGTTCGGCCTGTTTGCAATCACCGTGTTCGCCGGCCGCGTATGGTGCGGCTATACCTGCCCGCAAAGCTCATTTACCTGGCTGTTCATGTGGTGCGAAAAAGTCACCGAAGGTGAGCGCAACCAGCGCATCAAGCTGCAAGCGGCGCCCTGGAGCCTGAACAAATTGGCGCGACGCTCGGCCAAGCACACGTTATGGCTGGGCATCAGCGTGCTGACCGGGCTGACCTTTGTCGGCTATTTCACGCCGATCCGCCCCCTGGCGGCCGAGCTGCTGACCTGGCAGATGGGCGGTGTCAGCCTGTTCTGGGTGCTGTTTTTTACCGGCGCCACCTATATCAACGCCGGCTGGCTGCGCGAAGCGGTGTGCATGCACATGTGCCCCTATGCGCGATTCCAGAGCGTGATGTTCGACAAAGACACCCTGACCATTTCCTACAACGTAGCCCGCGGCGAAAGCCGTGGCCCACGCAAACGTGAAGTCAAGCCAGTCGACGTCGGCCTGGGCGACTGCATCGACTGCCAATTGTGCGTGCAGGTCTGCCCCACCGGGATCGACATCCGCGACGGCCTGCAAATGGAGTGCATTGGCTGCGCGGCGTGCATCGACGCCTGCGATTCGATCATGGACAAGATGGGCTACCCGCGCGGCCTGGTGAGCTACACCAGTGAACATCAATTGCAAGGCGGCAAGACGCACCTGCTAAGGCCGCGCCTGATCGGCTACAGTGCCATGCTGCTGGTAATGATTGCTGCGTTAGTAGTGGCGTTGGTGGAACGGCCGATGGTGTCGCTGGATGTGACCAAGGACCGTGGCATGTTCCGCGAAAATGCCCAGGGCCTGATCGAAAACATCTACAGCCTCAAGGTGATCAACAAGACCCAGCAACGCCAGGACTACCGCCTGGAGCTGGTGGACGCCGGCAGGTTCCAGTTGCAAGGCAAGACAGAGATCAGCCTGGCGCCGGGGGAAATCAGCGATGTGCCGGTGTCGGTGGCGTTGCTGGCGGATAAACCGGCGAGCAGTTCGCAGACGTTGCGTTTCAAGGTCACGGACGTGGATGAGCCGGGTATCTATAGCATTGCCGACAGCCGCTTTGTGGCGCCGTTGAACCGTTAAAACACACACTGACTGAGCCTGAATGAAACGCTACGAAAAATTCGCCGACGACATTGCAGAACTGATCCGCTCCGGCGTACTCGGCCCCGGCCAACGGGTGCCCTCGGTGCGTTATGCCAGCCAGACCTACGGCATCAGCCCGTCCACGGTGTTCCAGGCCTACTACCTACTGGAACGCCGCGGCCTGATCCGCGCGCGGCCGCGCTCCGGCTACTTCGTCAACACCCATGCGCCCAGCCCGTTTTCCGAACCGGTGGTGAGCGAGCAGGTGCATGAGTCCACCGAAGTGGATGTGAGCGAACTGGTATTCTCCGTACTCGACTCGATCAAGGACCCGAACACCGTCCCTTTCGGCTCGGCGTTCCCCAGCCCCATGCTGTTTCCACTGCCGCGCCTGGCGCGCTCCCTGGCCAGCGCCAGCCGTGAGATGGACCCGCGCCTGGTGGTCACCGACATGTCGCCGGGCAACCCGCAACTGCGCCGGCAGATTGCCCTGCGCTACGTGGTCGGCGGGTTGATGCTGCCGATGGAAGAGCTGTTGATCACCAACGGCGCCCTGGAGGCCTTGAACCTGTGCCTGCAAGCCGTTACCGAACCGGGTGACCTGGTGGCTATCGAGGCCCCGGCGTTTTATGCCTGCCTGCAGGTGTTAGAGCGTTTGAAACTCAAGGCGGTGGAAATCCCCGTGCACCCGCGCGATGGCATTGACCTCAACGCCCTTGCGCAAACCCTGGAGCGCTACCCGATCAAGGCCTGCTGGACCATGACCAGCTTTCAGAACCCCATGGGCGCGACCCTGCCGGAAACCAAGAAGCTGGCATTGGTGGAACTGCTGCGCGGCCATCAAGTGCCCTTGATCGAAGACGATGTGTACGCCGAACTGTATTACGGCCAACAGGCGCCGAAACCCGCCAAGGCGTTCGATACCGAAGGCCTGGTGATGCATTGCGGATCCTTCGCCAAAAGCCTGGCCCCCGGCTATCGCGTGGGTTGGGTGGCGGCCGGGCGCTTTGCGCAAAAGGTTGAGCGCCTGAAGTTGATGACCTCGCTTTGCCCGTCGATGCCGGCCCAGGCGGCGATTGCCGATTACTTGCAGCACGGCGGCTATGACCGACACCTGCGCAAATTGCGCTACGCCCTGGAAGAGCAACAAAGCGCCATGCTGGCGGCCATCGCCCGCTATTTTCCAGCGCAGACACGGGTCAGCCAACCCGCCGGCGGGTATTTCCTGTGGCTTGAGCTGCCGGAGCAGACGGATTCGTTGAAGTTGTTTCAGATGGCGTTGGCGCAAGGCATCAGCATTGCGCCGGGGCCGATCTTCTCGGCGACCCAGCGCTTTCGGAACTGCATCCGCCTGAACTACGGCAGCCCGTGGACCGAGGTGTCGGAAAAGGCGATGGAGACGTTGGGGCGGATTGTGCGGTCGTTCTAGCGACCTCCGCCCAAATCCAAGAAGGTACCGGTGGCGTATGAAGCTTTATCCGACAGCAACCAGATGATCGCCTCGGCCACTTCATCGGGGCGCCCGCCTCGGGCCATGGGAATACCGGATTCCAGCTTGCTGACGCGGTCCGGGTCGCCGCTCAAGGCGTGAAAGTCGGTGAAAATGTAGCCTGGTCGAACGGCGTTCACACGGATACCTTCACCGGCGACTTCTTTCGACAGACCAATGGTGAAAGTGTCGAGCGCGCCTTTGGAGGCCGCGTAGTCGACGTACTCACCAGGCGAACCCAAGCGCGCCGCCACCGACGACACATTGACGATGCTACCGCCCTGCCCGCCATGCCTGGGCGACATGCGCAGCACCGCGTGCTTGGCGCACAGGATCGGGCCGAGCACGTTGGTTTTCATGATTTTCAGGAGACGAAATTCGGACATTTCATCGACCCGCGACTTATGTCCAACGGTGCCGGCATTATTGACCAGTGCCGTGACACGACCCAGTTCGGCATCCACTCGATTGAACAAGGCGATCACCTCATCCTCGCTGCTGACATCGGCGCGAACTGCAATCGCCTGGGCGCCCAAGCCGCGCACTTGTTCAAGCACGCCATGGGCTGCGTGTTCGTCAGATTGGTAGTTAATGCAGATGCGATAACCCTCGCGAGCGGCCAGCAAGGCCGTCTCGGCGCCAATCCCACGGCTACCCCCGGTAATGATGACGACTTTGTCCATGCGTGCGATCTCCTGATTCAACCTGATGTTTAGGGTTGAATCCAAGAATACCCGTCATGCACGGCTTTTGTCAGGCGCAACGGCCTCTTCCCCGCGCTGGATATCCGCCATGAAGCCCTCCGCCGGCAACGGGTGGCCCAGCAGATACCCCTGCAAGGAATTACACCCCAACCGTGTCAGGAAACTCTGCTGTACATCGGTCTCGACACCTTCGGCAACAATCCGCAACCCTAAGGCCTGGCCAAGGGCGACAATGGCCGAGACGATGGCGGCATCGTCGCCGTCGTGTTCCAGGTCGCGCACAAAACCCCGGTCGATCTTCAGTTCGTTGGCCGGCAGGCGCTTGAGGTACATCAGGCTGGAATAACCGGTGCCGAAGTCGTCGATGGACAAGTCAACGCCCATGTCCGACAGCTGTTGCAACACTGTCATGCTCGCATCGGCGTCGCTCATGGCGGTGGTTTCGGTGATTTCCAGGGTCAGGTTATTGGCCGGTAACCGGTGCCGCTCGAGGGCCGCGGCCACGCTCTTGACCAACCCGGCGTGGCAGAACTGCAATGCCGACAGGTTCACGGCAATGCGCCAGTCTTCGTAGCCCTGGGCGTACCACAGGCTCATTTGGCGACAGGCTTCGTTGAGCACCCACTCACCGATTGGAATGATCAGGCCGGTCTTTTCCGCCAGCTCGATAAACATCGCCGGCAGCAGCAGACCTTGTTGCGGATGTTCCCAGCGCAGCAGGGCTTCGGCACCGATCGGAATACCGCTGATCGCGTCGAACTTGGGTTGGTAGTACAGGCGAAATTGCGCCTGCTCTACAGCATTGCGCAAATCCTGCAACAGCTGTAATTGCTTGCGCGCGTTGGTGTTCATTGACACGTCAAAGAAGCTGTAGCCGTTCTTGCCCATGCCCTTGGCGTGATACATCGCGGCGTCGGCGTTCATCAACAGTTCCTGAGGGTTGCTACCGTTGCCCGGAAACATTGCAATGCCGACACTGGCGGAGATCTTCAGCTCATGCTCGGCCACCTGGAACGCTCGGTTGATCAGGTTCACCTGGCGTTCGGCAAGGCCAAGGGCATCGTCCGGCTGGGTCAGTTGCACCAGCAACACAAACTCATCGCCGCCGATACGCGCCAAGGTGTCCTGGCTGCGCAAGTCTTCGCGCAGGCGCAAGCCGACTTCGCGCAACAACTGGTCACCCATGTGATGGCCAAAGGCATCGTTGACCGGCTTGAAGCCGTCAAGGTCGATAAACATCAGCGCGAAGCAACTGCCCTGCTCTTTCACGGCTTGCATGGCCTGTTGAATGCGATCGGCCAGCAAGGTGCGATTGGGCAGGCCGGTAAGCATGTCGTGCAGGGCCAAGTGGGTCAGTTCCTGGTTGGCCAGGGTCAGGGAGTCGGCCAGCACGGCAGTGCGTGCTTCCAGGCGTGCGTCGAGCAACGAGGTAAGCAAGGCAATGGCCAGCACAGCGAGGGTCGTGACCAGCACCAGATTGTCCAGGCCTTTGCCGCTCAAGCCATTCAACGCGGCACCGCAGAAGCTGTCATCGGCAAAACGTGCTGCGGCCATCCCGGTGTAATGCATGCCGACGATGGCGAATCCCATCACCACCGCCGCCCCGCTCCGCGCCAGGCGTACGTAAGGCATGTTGCGGCGCAGATTGTGAGCGATCCACAGTGCAGCGCCGGACGCCGCGACGGCAATCAGCAATGAAGCGCCGAACAAGGTGGGGTCGTAGTCGATACCTGGCGTCATGCGCATCGCGGCCATGCCGGTGTAGTGCATGCACGCGATGCCGCTGCCCATGACCAGCGCGCCAAACGCCAGCTGCCAGGCAGGCAAACGCGGCTGGCTGATCAGCCACAAGGCAAAGCCACTGGACAACACCGCGATCAACAACGACAGCGCAGTGATACCCAGGTCGAAGCCCAGTGCAAACGGCAAGCGCAGCGCCAGCATGCCGATAAAGTGCATCGACCACACTCCCACGCCCATCGCCATGGCGCCGCCGGCGATCCATAAATAAACCGCGCGGCCTTTGGCGGTAGCGATGCGACCGGAAAGATCCAGTGCGGTGTAGGAAGCCAGGATCGCGACGACCAACGAGATCACGACCAGTGAGGGGGAATAACTACCGATGAGCATGGGACTTCTCGTGCGCAACGGGCCCGAGAGGCCCGTGCCAAGTGGCAAAGCGGGCGATTGTAGCGAGAATAATTCTTGAACAGTTGATTAATTATCAGAGGGCCATTAGTGGCATTTTGACGCCAATTGCATGACTAAATAACGACTCGTATCTGTGGGTTGGTTGGGCCCAAATGTATGCGGGTTCATCTTTAATTTTTGTCGGCAATCGGCGTCTGCCCGTCCCAACCACCGCCCAATGCCGCGATCAATTGCACACTGGCCACCAGGCGCGTCTGCAACAAGGTCAATACCGTACGTTCGTTATTCAGGGCTGTGGCTTGTGTGGTGACCACGTCCAGATAGGCGATCAGACCCGCCTTGTACTGGTTCTGGGTTAGGCGCAACGACTCACGGGCAGCGTCCAGCGCTTCATTGCTGACCACCGCTTCGTCTTCCAGCACCTTGAGCTGCACCATGTAGTTTTCCACTTCGCGAAAACCATCCAGCACGGTCTGGCGGTATTTGGCGACGGTCTCGTCATAGCTGGCCACGGTGCGGTCGACTTCCGCCGAACGCTGGCCCCCGTCAAACAGGGTCATCGCCAGTTTCGGCCCCACCGACCAGAAGCGATTTGGCAGGCTGATCCAGTCGGCGTAGGTGCTGCTGGAGTAACCACCCTGCAGGCTCAAGCTCAGGTCCGGATAGTAGGCGGCCTTGGCCACGCCGATATTGGCGTTGGCAGCGATCACCGAGCGTTCGGCCGAGGCGATATCCGGACGGCGTTCCAGCAGTTGCGACGGCAGGCTCAGCGGAATCTGCGGCAGCGCCGGGATGTCCTTGCTTACGGCCAGGTTGAAGTTGGCCGGCGCCTCGCCGATCAATACCGCGATCGCGTTTTCCAGCTGGGCGCGTTGCCAGATCAGGTCGATCAGGCTGGCCTGGGTGGTCTTGAGCTGGGTTTGCGCCTGGGCCACCGCATCTTTGCCGGAGACACCGGCGCGGTACTGGTTCTGAGTCATTTGCAGGGAGCGTTGGTAGGTTTCCAGCGTGGCTTGCAACAAACGTGTCTGTTCATCCATGACACGTAATTGCAGGTAGCTTTGCACCAGTTCCGACTGTTGGCTCAGGCGCATCGCCGCCAGGTCCGCCGAGCTGGCTTCGGCGCTGGCTTCGTTGGCTTCCAGGCCACGGCGCAATTTGCCCCAGATATCCGCCTCCCAGCTCACACCCAACTGCGCGTTGAGGGTGTCGCGGATGCCGCTGCTTGAACTGCTCAGGCTCGCGCTGCTGCTACCGGTGCCCTGGCTCGCGCGGGTTTTCCCGGCACTCACGTCGACGGTAGGATAAAACGCGCCCCGGGAACTGCGCACCAGTGCCTTGGCCTGACGAAAGCGCGCTTCGGCCTGGGCCACGGTCTGGTTGGAGTTGTTCAGACGCAGCACCAGATCGTTCAACTGACGGTCGCCGTACAGCTCCCACCAGGCGCCACGTGCCAGCGAGTCGCTGGGGGTGGCTTGACGCCAGCCCTGGGCTTCCTTGAATTGCGCAGGCTCCACGACGTCCGGGCGTTTGTAGTCAGGGCCGACGGCGCAGGCGCTGAGCAGCACGCCGCACAGCACCAGGCTCGCCACACGGGAGCCCCGGAACAGGGCCAATCGGGCAAAGGTTGAATCGGTCATAGCGCAGTGTCCAGGGCAGCATCGGTACGCACGCCGCGCCAAGCGTTGAAGCGATGGCGCGCGCGGTCGAGATAGAGGTAAACCACCGGGGTGGTGTAAAGCGTCAGGATCTGGCTGAACACCAGGCCGCCGATAATCGTCAGGCCCAGGGGGCGGCGCATTTCTGCGCCGTCGCCAGCGCCCAACAGCAACGGCAAAGCGCCGAGGATGGCCGCCAGGGTGGTCATCAGGATCGGCCGCAAACGCAGCAGACAGGCACTGCGAATCGATTCCAGCGGGCCCAGGCCGTCGTGGCGCTCCAGTTGCAAAGCCAGGTCGATCATCAGAATCGCGTTTTTCTTCACCACCCCGATCAGCAGGAACAGGCCCAGCAAGGAAATCAGGCTGAACTCGCCCCCCGTCAGGTAAATCGCGAGCATCGCGCCGACACCGGCCGATGGCAAGGTCGAAAGGATGGTCAGAGGGTGAATATAGCTTTCATACAGAATGCCCAACACCAGGTACACCGCCACCAACGCGCCGAGGATCATGAACGGCTGCCCCTTCTGCGTGGCCGCGAAAGCATCGGCGGTGCCGGCCATCTTGGCGATCACGTCTTCCGGCAGCCCGACCTTGGCAATCGCCCGCTCAATGGCGGCTGTGCCCTGCTCCACTGTCACGCCGGGCGCCATGTCGAAGGCGATGTTTTCCGAGGCAAACTGGCCTTCGTGGCTGACGCGGTCGTCGGCCAGGCTGTTCTCATAATGAGCAATCGTCGACAACGGCACCCGGGCACCATCGGCGGTGATCACCTGCATCTGGTTGAGGGTGATCGGGTCCTGGGCATATTTGGGGTTGACCTCCATCACCACCTGGTATTGGTTGAGGCTGTCGTAGATGGTGGAGATCTGCCGTTGGCTGTAGGCGTTGTTGAGCACCGAGGTGACCATGTCCATATCGATGCCCAGGCGCTTGGCCTGGTCGCGGTCCACAATCAGCGTGACCTGCGCCGCGCCCCGGCCTTCGCGGGCGTCGATGGCGGTGAGTTCGGGCAGCTCGCGTAATGCAGCCACTACTTTCGGATACCACAGGCGCAATGCCGCCAGGTCGCCGCTTTGCAGGATGTAGGAATACTGTGCGCTGGTCTGGTCGCGGCTACCGCCAAATTGCAGGTCCTGATCGGCCATCAGGAACAGCCGCCCGCCCGGCACCAGTGGCACGTCCTTGCGCAAACGCTCGATCACCGCTTGGGCGGAAATCTTGCGCTCACTGATGGGCTTCAAGCGCACCAGCATCACCGCATTGTTGGTGCCGTTGTTGCCGCCGATGAAGCCGGCCACGCTGAGCACCGCCGGATCCTTGAGCACCGCCTTGCGGAATGTTTCCATTTTTGGTTGCATCACGCTGAACGACAGCCCGTCATCACCGCGCACAAACCCGATCAACTGGCCGGTGTCTTGCTGCGGCATGAAGGTTTTCGGCACCACCACGTACAATGCCACGTTCATGCCGATGGTCAGCAACAGGCTGAGCAAGGTCAGGCGACGATGGCGCAACACCCAGTCCAGGCTGGTGGCGTAGCCGGCGACCATGCGGTCGTTGACCTTCTGGCTCCAGCGCTGCAAACCGGTCATCCGGCCCTTGACATGCGGCTTGAGCCAGCGCGCGCAGAGCATGGGGGTCAGGGTCAGCGACACAATCAGCGACACAATGATCGCCGCCGACAAGGTGATGGAAAATTCGCGAAACAGGTTGGCGACAATCCCCCCCATAAACAGGATGGACAGGAACACCGCCACCAGCGACACGTTCATCGACAGCAAGGTAAAGCCGACTTCCTGGGCGCCCAGGTAAGCGGCTTTCATCGGCGGCACACCTTCGTCGATATGCCGGGAAATGTTCTCCAGCACCACGATGGCATCGTCCACCACCAGGCCAGTGGCCAGGATCAACGCCATCAACGAAAAATTATTCAGCGAGAACCCGTACAAGTACATCACCGCAAAGGTGCCCACCAGCGACACCGGCACCGCCAGGGTCGGAATCAGCGAGGCACGGAAGTTACCCAGGAACAGGTACACCACCAGGATCACCAGCCCTACGGCAATCAGCAAGGTCATCTCGGCTTCGTGCAAGGTGGCGGTAATCACTGGCGAGCGGTCCATCGCCAGGCTCAACTTGACGCTGGACGGCAGCACAGCCTGCAACGCCGGCAACTGCGCCTTTATCTGCCGGACGGTCTCGATGATGTTGGCGCCGGACTGGCGGTTGATCACCAGCAGCACCGCCGGCTCATTGTTGAAGAAGCCACTGTTGTAGCGGTCTTCCACACCGTCGCTGATTTTCGCCACATCACCCAGGCGCAGCGCCGCGCCGTTCTGGTAGCGGATCAGCAGCGGCTCGTAGTCCTTGGCTTTTTCCAACTGGTCATTGGCCTGGATCTGCCAATTGCGCTGGCTGTCCTCCAGGGACCCTTTGGGCCGACGTTGGTTGGCGTTGGCGATGGTGTTGCGTACATCGTCCAGGGCCACGCCGTACTGGTCGAGGGCCTTGGGTTCCAGTTCGATGCGTACCGCCGGCAGGGAGCTGCCGCCGATCTGCACTTCACCGACGCCGGGCACCTGGGACAGGCTTTGCGACAGGATGGTCGAGGCCAAGTCGTACAGCTGGCCTTTTTGCAACAGGTCCGAGGTCAGCGACAGCACCATGATCGGCGCCTGGGACGGGTTGATCTTCTTGTAGGTCGGCATGCTGCGCATGCCGCTGGGCAGCAGGTTACGCGAGGCGTTGATCGCTGCTTGCACTTCCCGCGCCGCGCCGTTGATATCACGGTCGGAGTCAAACGCCAGGATCACCCGCGTGGAACCCTGGCTCGATGAACTGCTCATGGTAGTGATGCCGGCAATCGCGCCAAACGAGCGCTCCAGCGGCGTCGCCACCGTAGACGCCATCACCTCGGGACTGGCGCCGGGCAAGCTGGCCGACACCACGATCACCGGGAAGTCGATCTGCGGCAACGGCGACACTGGCAACAGGTTGAAGCTCACGCCGCCCAGCAACAGGATCGCCAGGCTCAGCAGCATGGTCGCGACCGGCCGGCGGATGAAGGGTCCGGACAGGTTCATGACTCAACCGGCTCCAGGCTTTGCGGCTCTTTGCACCAGCGGCGGCCGAGGCGGTCGAAATACAGGTAGATCACCGGCGTGGTGAACAGGGTGAGCACCTGGCTCACCAGCAGGCCACCCACCATCACCAGCCCCAGCGGCTGACGCAATTCAGCACCGGAACCGGTGGCGAGCATCAACGGCACCGCGCCGAACAGTGCGGCCAGTGTGGTCATCAGGATCGGCCGGAAGCGCAGCAGCGCCGCCTGATAAATCGCGGTTTGCGGGTCGAGGCCCTGGTTGCGTTCGGCGTCGAGGGCGAAGTCGATCATCATGATCGCGTTCTTCTTGACAATACCGATCAGCAAAATGATGCCGATGATCGCGATCATGCCCAGGTCATTGCCACTGAGCAGCAAGGCAAGCAAGGCCCCCACCGCTGCCGACGGCAATGTCGAGAGGATGGTGATCGGATGGATATAGCTCTCGTAGAGCACACCGAGCACGATGTACATGGTGACCACCGCCGCCAGGATCAGCAGCAAGGTGCTCGACAGCGAGGCTTCGAAGGCCTGGGCCGCGCCCTGAAACTGAGTCTGCACGCCCACCGGCATGCCGATGTCTTTCTGGGTCTGGTTGATCAGTTCCACACCTTTGCCCAGCGCCACGCCGGGCGCCAGGTTGAACGACATCATCACCGCCGGGAACTGACCGATATGAGCAATCGCCAACTGCGCCTGGCGCTGCTCCACATGGGCCAGGCTGGACAGCCGCACCTGGCCGCCGTCGGTGGTTTTCACGTGGATCTGATTCAGCGCCTCCGGGCCAAGGGTTTCGCCGGACTGGGCCTGCAACACTACGCGGTACTGGCTGGCCTGGGTGTAGATGGTGGAAATCTGCCGCTGGCCGAAGGCGTCATACAGTGCGTCGGTGATGGTTGAAACACTGACGCCCAGGCGCGAAGCCGCGTCGCGGTCGATCACCAGGTACACCTGCAAGCCCTTGTCCTGCAGGTCACTGGCGACGTCGGTGAGTTCGGGCAACTGGCTCAACGCGTGGACCAGTTTTTCACTCCACAACGCCAGCAACTCGGAGTCCGGCGAGGACATGCTGAATTGATACTGGGTGCGGCTGACGCGGTCTTCGATGGTCAAATCCTGCACCGGCTGCATGAACAGACGGATGCCCACCAATTTGTCGATTTCCGGCTGCAAACGGGTGATCACCTCGGCCGCGCTCAGGTCACGCTGGCCGTGGGCCTTGAGGTTGATCAGCAAACGCCCGCTGTTGAGGGTGGCGTTGTCGCCGTCCACACCAATGTAGGAAGACAGGCTTTCCACCGCGGGATCGGCCAGGATGATCTTCGCCAGTTGCTGTTGGCGCTGGCTCATGGCGGCAAAGGAAATCGACTGCGGCGCTTCGGAAATGCCCTGGATCACGCCAGTATCCTGCACCGGGAAGAAGCCCTTGGGTACGATCACGTACAGGAAGACGGTCAGGCCCAGGGTGGCGATGGCCACCAGCAGGGTCAGCGGCTGGTGCTTGAGTACCCACTGCAACATGCTGCCGTAACGCGCAATCAACCAATCGATCCAGGCGCCGCTGGCCTTGTAGAAACGCCCCTGCTCTTCTTCCTTAGGTTCACGTTTGAGCAGGCGCGCGCACATCATTGGCGTCAGGGTCAGGGACACCACCAGGGAAATCAGGATCGCCACCGCCAGGGTGATGGCAAACTCACGAAACAGGCGCCCTACTACGTCAGCCATGAACAGCAGCGGAATCAACACCGCGATCAACGACAAGGTCAGGGAAATCAGGGTGAAGCCAATCTGTTTGGCACCCTTGAGTGCAGCGGCCAGCGGGGTCTCGCCTTCCTCGATGTAACGGGAAATGTTCTCCAGCATCACGATGGCGTCGTCCACCACGAAGCCGGTGGCGATGGTCAAGGCCATCAGCGTCAGGTTGTTGATGGAGAACCCCGCCAGGTACATCACGCCAAAGGTACCCACCAGGGACAGTGGCACGGCGATGGAGGGGATGATGGTGGCGCTGACCCGGCGCAGGAACAGGAATGTCACCATCACCACCAGCGCGATGGCGATGAGCAGTTCGTGCTGAACGTCTTTCACCGAGGCGCGGATGGTCTGGGTGCGGTCGGTGAGCACCGTCACGTCGAGGCCGGCCGGCAAGTTGTCGGTGATGCTCGGCAGCAACGCCTTGATGCGGTCCACCACCTCGATCACGTTGGCCCCCGGCTGGCGCTGGATGTTCAGCAGCACGGCCTGGTTTTCATTGGCCCAGGCGGCGAGGCGTTCGTTTTCGGCGCCGTCGACGATTTGTGCGACGTCCTTGAGGCGCAGCGGCGCGCCATTGTTGTAGGCCAGGATCAACTCGGCGTATTGCTGAGGCGATACCAACTGATCGTTGGCATCAAGCATCGACACGCGGGTAGGGCCGTCGAAGTTGCCTTTGGGCTGGTTGACGTTGGACGCGGCAATCAGTGTGCGCACGTCCGACAGGTTCAGGCCGTTGGCCGCCAGGGCCTCGGGGTTGACCTTGATGCGCACCGCCTGGCGTTGGCCGCCCGCGATGCTGACCATGCCGACGCCACTGATCTGCGCGATTTTCTGCGCCATGCGCGTGTCGACCAAATCATTGAGCTTGGGCAGCAACATGGTCTTGGAGGTGATCGCCAGGGTCAGCACCGGGGTATCCGCCGGGTTGACCTTGTTGTAGACCGGCGGCGCGGGCAGGTCCTTGGGCAACAGGTTGGTCGCGGCGTTGATTGCGGCCTGCACCTGCTGCTCGGCGACATCCATGTTGATGTCGAGGTTGAAGCGCAGGGTCAGCACCGACGCACCGCCGGAGCTGGTGGACGCCATCTGCGTGAGACCGGGCATTTGCCCGAACTGGCGTTCCAGCGGCGCGGTGACCGCGCTGGTCATCACGTCCGGGCTGGCGCCGGGATACAGGGTCATCACCCGGATGGTCGGGTAATCCACCTGAGGCAATGCCGAGACGGGCAGCAAGCGGTACGAGATGATGCCGGCCAATACAATGGCCAGCATGCTCAGCGTGGTGGCAACCGGGCGAAGGATAAACAGCCGCGACAGGTTCATGAACCGACCTTTTGCGCCTTGCCGGTGGTAGTACCGCTCTCCCCTTTCGCCGCAGGCTTGCCTTGCAGGTGTTCGGTCGGCGTGGTCGGCACTTCGCTGCCGTCGTTGACCACTTCGATTTCGCTGCCGTCCTTGAGACGATCGGTGCCTTCCAACACCACGCGGTCACCGGCCTTCAGGCCCTCTTTGATCACCGTATTGTCGCCATCCGTATCACCGACCACCAGGGGCTGCACCTTGACCTTCTTGTCGCCGTCGAGCACGTAGACGAAGGTGCCGGCGTTGCCGAACTGGATCGCTGCGGACGGTGCCAGCACTACGTTATGCAGGGTGTCGGCCAACAGGTGCACATTGACGAACTGGTTGGGAAACAGCGCCTGGTCCTTGTTATCGAAACGCGCCTTGAATTTCAGGGTTCCGGTCGTCACGTCGATCTGGTTGTCCAGGCTCTGCAGCACACCGCAGGCCTGTTGCTTCACGTCACCACGGTCCCAGGCTTCCACGGGCAACTTGTTGCCGGCGTGGTAGCGGGTGAGCACGGTTTCCAGGGTGTTTTCCGGCAAGGTAAAAGCCACGCTGATGGGCTGGGTCTGGGTGATCACGGCGAGGGACGTGGTGTCGTTGGCCGCCACCAGGTTGCCAACATCCACCTGACGCAGGCCGACACGGCCGCTGATAGGCGCGCGGATCTTGGTGAATTCGAGGTTGAGCCTGGCGTCATCCACCGCACCCTGGTTGGTCTTGACCGTGCCCTGATACTGCAAAACCAGCGCTTCTGCGGTGTCCAGGGTCTGCTTGGCGATACTGTCCTGGGCGTACAGGTCACGATAGCGCTGCACATCGACCTGGGCGTTTTTCAGCTGGGCCTGGTTCTGCATCAGTGTGCCCTGGGCCTGGAGCAAAGCGTTCTGGTAGCTACGCGGGTCGATCTCGGCCAGCAAGTCGCCGGCCTTGACCATCTGCCCTTCTTCAAAGGCGATCTTCACCAGCTCGCCGCCCACCCGGCTGCGCACATTGATGGTGTTGAGCGCGGTCACCGTACCCAACGCCTTGTAATACACCGGGAACTCGCCCAGCACCGCCCGCGCCACACGCACCGGCACCGGGCCAGTTGAGCCACCAAAGCCCGGGCGCATCATCCCCGTCTTGCCGGCATGGCCCGCGGGCTTCTCGGCGCCATCCTTATGGCTGCCGGGCCAGAATTTCCAGCACACACCGGCGATAACCAGCAGCACGAGCAGGCCGAACAGCCAGCGGCGGGACTTACGGGGGGAGGATTGCATGGAGTGATCAACCATTGGGCGCGAGAGCTTCTTCTTTGGGAGGCTGAAAGATAAGCACTGGAGCGCATTAAGAAAAGCGCCTTTACCGGCTATTTACCTTGGGCTTACAACTTTTAACTTCTGACCTTAGTTCACTGGCTATCTCGCTAAGCCGCTGACCGACAAATAAAAACGGCCTGGACTAGGCCAGGCCGCAATCATGCATCAAGCGTGTTACTGCAAAACGACAGTAACGTACCGAAACAGTTACTTCAAAACAGCCAGGGCTGCTTCGTAGTTCGGCTCTTGGCCGATTTCAGGAACCAGTTCGCTGTGCAGCACGTTGTTGTTTTCGTCCAGCACCACCACGGCACGCGCGGTCAGGCCTTGCAGGGGGCCGTCAGCCAGAGAAACACCGTAGTCGACAGCGAAGTCGGCGTTGCGGAAGTCCGACAGGCTCTGCACATTGTCCAAGCCTTCGGTGCCGCAGAAACGCTTCTGGGCAAACGGCAGATCAGAAGAAATACACAGTACAACGGTGTTGCTCAGGTCGTTGGCCTGGGCGTTGAACTTGCGGACCGAAGTGGCGCAGGTCGGGGTATCAACGCTTGGGAAGATGTTCAGTACCTTGCGCTTGCCGGCGAAGGTTTCCAGGGTCGCTTGCGACAGGTCGACAGCGACAAGGCTGAACTCAGGAGCGGTGGAACCGGTTTTCGGCAATTCGCCTTCAATCTGGACAGGGGTACCACGAAGGGTGACTTGAGCCATGAACGGAATCCTTATGCTGATTTGGGTTTAACGAATTCGAGAGGCCGAAGTTAACCACAAAGTACGGTGGCTACCTACCGCCAAACATAAATTGTCATGTCTTCGGTTATGGTTTAATTGCGCGCTTTGCGCCCTGCCCTTCAAGGAAAACGATGTCGATGAATGCCCCTGCCACCAAAGTCCTGGTCATTGGATACGTCTGGCCGGAACCCCGTTCCTCGGCCGCAGGCGGGCATATGATGCAAATCCTTGAGAGTTTTCTTACACAAGGTTGGGACATCACCTTCAGCAGCCCCGCCACAGTCGGCGAACACAAGGCCGATTTGTCTGCGTTGGGCATCGCCGAATGCGCTATCGAACTGAATAACAGCAGCTTCGATGATTTTATCCGCGAACTGGCCCCGGACATCGTGCTGTTCGACCGTTTCATGATGGAGGAACAGTTCGGCTGGCGCGTCGAGAAGCATTGCCCCGATGCGCTGCGCGTGTTGGAAACCTGCGACCTGCAAAGCCTGCGCGACGCACGCCAGCAACGCCTGAAGGACCACCTCAAGGCCCATCCCGACAGCCAAGACTTCCATGCCCTGTTCGCCCCCGCCCTGAAGGAAGAGTTCCAACTGATGGCCGACACGGATATCGCCAAGCGCGAAATTGCGGCGATCTATCGTTGTGACATCAGCCTGATGATCTCCGACGTGGAAGCCCACTTACTTACCGAACACTTCAAGGTACCCGCCGCCCTGCTCCATTGGTGCCCACTGATGCTGGAGCCGCCGGCCGAACCTTTCGCACCGTTTGAAGACCGCGCGCACTTCCTCAGTATCGGCAACTTCCGCCATGCGCCGAATTGGGATGCCGTGTTATGGATGAAAAACAGCTTATGGCCATTGATCCGTCAGCAATTACCGGGTGCCCAGCTGCATATCTACGGGTCCTATACCCCGCCCAAGGCCACGGCATTGCACAACCCGGCGCAGGGTTTTCATATCATGAACTGGGCCGAAGATGCCTTGCAGGTGATGACCGCCGCGCGTATCTGCCTGGCCCCCTTACGTTTCGGCGCAGGCATCAAGGGCAAACTGGCAGACGCGATGCTCTGCGGCACACCGAACATCACCACGCCCATCGGCGCCGAGGCCATGGGTGATGAACAGCCGTGGCCCGGGATGATCGAACAGAGCGCCCCCGCCCTTGCAGCCGCTGCCGTGGCGCTTTATCAGGATCGTGAACGTTGGACCCAGGCCCAGGAAGACGGCCGCCGGTTGCTGGCCCGCCGCTACAACGAGACCAGCCACGGGCCGGCGTTGGTGGCGTGCCTGGAACAATGTCGCGGCAACCTGGCTACCCATCGCCGGGAAAACTTCACCGGCAGCATGCTGCGCCACCACGCGCATAAAAGTACGCAGTACATGTCTCAGTGGATCGAGGCGAAAAACCGCGCTCTATAAACACCAGTGCTGGCGAGGGCGTGCGCGAGGGGGCATTATCCTACGCAGCAACCACAATAAAGCGACGGCAGCATGACCCGAGCAACGCGTATCACCGACCCTTCCTACGAGCTGATGGACGATCACAACGGCCTGTCCATCATCTATCGCCAGCACGGTTTCCCGTGCCCGCTGGTGCGCTGGCATTTTCACAAGGAATACGAACTGCACCTGATCGTCGCCAGCTCGGGCAAGGTGTTTATCGGCGACTACATCGGCAACTTCTACCCCGAAAGCCTGTTCCTCACCGGCCCCAACCTACCGCATAACTGGATCAGCCAGGTGGAGGAAGGCGAAGTAGTGCCCAAGCGCGACATGTTGGTGAACTTCACCGATGAGCTGTTCGAGCAAGGCAGCCATACGTTTGCCGAGCTCAAGAGCCTGGCGCCCTTGCTGGAGCGTGCGCAATACGGCATAGAATTCCGCAGCAAAAAAACCATCGCCCAGGCCATGGCCCTGATGCAGCGCATTGAGGAAGCCCAAGGCATGGCGCGCCTGGGGCATTTTTTCATTTTGCTGGAAGTGCTGAGCGCCTGTGACGACTACCAACTGCTCTCCGGGGTGACCACGCCACAGCAAGCCGATGAACACAGCATCGATCGCACCAACCGGGCGGTGGACTACATCTTTGCCCACTACGCGAGGGAATTGCCCTTGGAAGAAGTCGCGGAATACTTGGGCATGAAGCCGACGTATTTTTCCCGGGTATTCAAACAGGCCACCGGGCGTACGTTTATTGAGTTCGTCAATCGGCTGCGGATCAGCAAGTCCTGCGAATTGCTGGCCGATGGCGATAAGGCCGTGACGGATGTGTGCTTTGAGTCGGGGTTCAACAATATTTCCAACTTCAACCGGCGCTTTCAGCAGCTTAAGGGGATGACGCCGTCTCACTATCGGCGGTTGGCGGTGCAGCGGTTGACGGAGCAGAATTTGGCTTGAACGATCGGGCCCACGCGCTGCGTGTGGGGATGCTCTTGTTAATCAGCTTTCAGGCCGTAGCAAGACTCTGCGAGAGATCAATCGTGTCCGGAATCAATCAAGGAGAAACTGATATTGTTAACTCTAAAATTTTCCAGATAGCTGAGAGTCACCATCACGTTGGGATGTGCCTTTTGGTCCAAATGATATATGTCCGCTCCGCCCCGCATACCCAATCCACCTGGCAGTTTTACGGAGGGCTTGGATTTAATGGGCACACCTATAACCTCACGTACGTATCGTTGATCCATATCTAACTTGAACGGTTGAGGTAATTGCCCGGCATAAACCGGTTGCCCGACCGTCGGGATGAGTGTGATCAAAATCTGCTTCAGGGACTTGGTCCTGTCATTGAAGAGCAACTCCACTCCCTCTACTGGACGCATGGTCGGCCAATCGCTGTCCTCAAATGGCTTCACCAGCGGTTGATTGGGAATCTTCCCACTTGCTACAAGTTCGATAAAACCAAGTCCTAAACTCTCTACCCACAACTTAGTCGCTGGTGCACCCATCAGTACCCTCTCTGAATTTGGTTGATGTCATGTAATTGTCGGCGAGCAGCCTAAATATTAAACCAAGCGCCCCTCTCATCCGGACTTAATTGCATCCAAGGGCATAACACCTTCCTGCTATCGACAGTTAGCGGAGCAACGGTTAACTGAGCATAGTCTATGCTTGACGTGATCATTCCCACGCGCTGCGCGTGGGAACGTTACTATTTATTAGTCGAATTTAACTTTCAGAGCAAGTTCAATTATGGTGTGTATTTCTCAAACAGAACCCCATGCTACACACCATATCGTCATTACGATATTGAAATCCGAGGTGAACACCTGGATAACCAAAACCGTCCATGCGGTAGGTGTCGCTACCACCGTACCCCCGATATTTTAAAATTTTAACCGGCTCCTTCGACTCGAAAGGCTCCCCAAACAATCTATGGACGTCGATTCGACTCATTTTAGCTGTAAGAGGCGAAGGCAACTCACCGGTATAAAAGTGAATACCACCAGCCATGTTAATTAAAGAAAAAAGAACCTCAGTGAGGACTCTATTTTCCGCTCTAAACCACAGTTCAACACCAGACTCTGGCTTCTGGATCAAATATTCATTATCGTCACCCTCTAATGAGCGTGCCAGAGGCTTGCTCGTAATCACACCCTCCGCTAGAAGGTTTACATGAGTAGATCCAAGCCCGGCCAGCAAGCGTTTGATCGTCAAGGCATCCATTAGTACCACCCTTGTTCTTGATTGATCTTATGCATTTTGGCGCGAGCCTCTTCCAAGCTTTTTTGAGTGAAGCCTTCCTCAATCATGTAAGGTCTAATCACGTCGAAATTACTGTCTACAGCCGCCCGAAGATCAGCGGCGTCAAAGTGCTGCTTAACTTTATTGTTACGCCCACCGTACGTCTCGCTATATTTTTGATGGATATGAGCAGGAATAGCAATGCTGGCTACTCGCATGAGCAACTCGTTGATTTCGTAATCCATAAACGCTGTGGATACGTTTTTCAGATATCGCCTGATCGCCGCCTGCGAAGGCATATGATCCACATGCAAACCGCGCCTTGATCGGCCGCTGAAAGCCCCATAGATGTCGACCTCCAACGGCCTGACCGCCGGCTTGGCAAACACCAAATACAACGGCGGCACACCCGAATCAGCCGGAAACGAAATGATCGTATCCTGCCAGGTGATGTTTTCTGCATCCCGCCCTGGATAGTGACTGATCGCCGAATCTTGCCCCACCGCAATCGGGTGAACAAATACATTATCCAAGCGCTCAGGTGTTCCCGGATACGGGCTCGGCACGCTGACAACCGGGCCGTGGTTCGGCGTCCATGTGATGCTGATGCCATCCAGCACCGCCACCATCGCGCTGTGGTCCTCATTCCACCGGGCTTGCGCAACGGGTACGCGGTCGGCGCCACTGCCAGGTTGGGTATGTAGGCCGTAAACACTCAGTTCACCGGACTCATCCTGGCGAAACTGGAAACGCACTCGCGTGCTGGCCAAACGCATCCCCTCCAACTGCTCCGGGGTGTACAGCGTTGAGTCACCGATATCCCGTGGCCAGAATGCCAGCAGCACGAGGTTGAGGGCGGAACTGGCGCCGGCCAAGCCTCGTACAGCCCAGGTACCGAGGTCGCTGCCGAGTGCGCCGGCTACCCTGCCGACGGCGCCCGTGGTACCGGTTGAAGCCATGAGGGCGGTGGTGCCGAAGTTTTTGGCGTTTTCCGGGGCGGTGCCCGCGGCCGTAGAGCCGGCTGGCACCGAAACGCAGGATTTGGCAAAAACGCAGGCATCAGCGGCACGATTCGACGCAACGGGCGCGGCATAATTCGCAGGGGCCGAGGCGGATGCAGTCGGCCTCATTACAACCGGGGTGACACGTTGAGGTTGGGGACCGAACTCCTGACATTTGGAACTCTGATTGGCAATCAACTCCGGCGGCGGATCGCATTTGCAGATGCACAGATCACCCTCCAGCGCCGCTTGCTTGCCGTTCCACTCTTCGTGCAAATGAGGGCCGGTAAGCGCGATGAAGCCTTCAGTGCCGCAAGCCGGGCAAGCGACCCGGTCACCCTCCCTTGAGATTAATTCGCCGTTGAAACTGGTGCGCTCACAAACCACTGGTCACTTTGCCACCCGCTGTGGTGGTTGAACCCGTGGTGATGTTGTAGCGCCTCACATCTGACTCTCCACGCGATATCCAGGCTTTAGAAGGCCAGGAATACCATCGCCGTCCGCGTACTCCACCACCTGAGCCAGGTTTTGCAGGCTGCCCGTCACGGTGTCGCCGTTGTCGGTAGCGCTGCCGACAATGGCGATGGGCAGACCTTTGTAGGTGGCTGCGAAACCTGCTCCCGAGACAATTTCGCTCTCTTTGCCATCGGGGTAGCGCACTCGGTCGCCGACGCACGCGATGCGCAAGTCATGGATCTCGAGGCTGGTGCTTGCAGTAATGATTTCTCCACCCATACGCGTTCTTGAGCCGAGTGTCGCGTAGTCGTAGATGGCTTTGATTGGGCGAGTTGATTGTTGGATTTCAGTATCGGTGTCTTTCATGCTTCGTCCTTTTTTAGCGCGCAGGGGTGCTCAAACGCGGTCTTGGCGTTGAGTTATGCAGAGAGATGGCGCCGAAATGGCGCAAGGAAGATGGTGCTGACTAGTACAAAGCCAAACAACTGACCGTTCGGCTAGGTATTGGGAAACGCAGAAATGTCTGACAAGGATTTGAGGTTGTCCCTAGGACACTCAATCTCTAGTCTCCGTACACCGCTGCACACTCAGCGGTCGGGCGTCGCGGCCCGGTTTAATCAGACGCAAAGTGCCATTTCCGCTTTCAGTTGACGTCTTTTTATCGTCTACTGTGCGCCCTTATGGTGGCTGTGCGCGGGATACCTTCGGGTATGCCGGTTTCCTGATTCCGGTCCGCGAACCTGCGTACAGCTACCACCCAATCGCGTCGCGGCGATCAGTGGTAGCTCCACTTAAATCAGGAGTTTCACCATGATCAAACCCACCCCAAATCCCCCAATCGATCCAGCACCCAGCGTGCTATTCACCGTGAAAGACGGCATCTCTACTCAAGACCTACTGGTCAACCTCAGCGAATCACTCGCCTCCGCCCACGCCCTGACCTGCGATTTTGCCTTTGATCTCGACGGCTCGCGGCGCGAAGGCGCCCTGGGTATTGCCCAGTTGATCGAAGTGTCTCGATTGCTGGCTGAGCGGGTACTGGCTGATATCGAGCGTTAAATACGGCATCGATCGTCCCCACGCGCCACGGGGACGATCACCGAGTGCAAAAAAGTATCAGTGGGCGTGCGCCCAAGGATTTGTCACAACCCTATTTCAAGGCTGTAATCAACGCACACTCTTCCTGGCTACCTGTAGGAAGACACAACAACAATAACTGTCCTTCCGTAGCCCCTGGGCGCGGAAATGGAGTGCGCGATGAAGTTCACAGCAAAAGTACTGCTTGCCTCGACCTGCATGACAGCATGCATGACCCTCAGCGCCGTCAGCTTTGGCGCGCAAACCCTGACCATTGCCACCGTCAATAACAGCGACATGATCCGCATGCAGAAGCTCTCGAAAACCTTCGAGGCCGAGCATCCGGAGATCAAGTTGAACTGGGTGGTGCTCGAAGAAAACGTGCTGCGCCAACGCCTGACCACCGACATTGCTACCCAGGGCGGGCAGTTCGATGTGTTGACCATCGGCATGTACGAAGCCGCACTCTGGGGCGCCAAGGGTTGGCTGGAGCCGATGAAGGACCTGCCGGCCTCCTACGATCTCGACGATGTGTTCCCTTCGGTGCGTGACGGTTTGTCGGTCAAGGGCTCGCTGTACGCCCTGCCGTTCTATGCCGAAAGCTCGATCACCTATTACCGTACCGACCTGTTCAAGGACGCCGGGCTGAGCATGCCCGAGCACCCGACCTGGACCCAGATCGGCGAATACGCGGCCAAACTCACCGACAAATCCAAAGAGCAATACGGCCTGTGCCTGCGCGGCAAAGCCGGTTGGGGTGAGAACATGGCGCTGATCACCACCCTGGCCAACGGCTACGGGGCGCGCTGGTTCGATGAGAAATGGCAGCCGCAATTCAACGGCCCGGAGTGGAAGGATGCGCTGAACTTCTACGTCGACAACATGAAGAAATCCGGTCCGCCGGGGGCTTCCAGCAACGGTTTCAACGAAAACCTGGCGCTGTTCAACAGCGGCAAGTGCGCGATCTGGGTGGATGCCAGCGTGGCGGGCTCGTTTGTTACCGACAAGAGCCAGAGCAAGGTCTCTGAGCATGTCGGCTTCACCTTCGCGCCCCACGAGAAGACCGACAAGGGCACTTCGTGGCTGTACTCCTGGTCCCTGGCGATTCCGACCAGTTCCAAGGCCAAGGATGCCGCCAAGGTATTCACCACCTGGGCCACGTCCAAGGAATACAGCCAGCTTGTGGCCAAGACCGACGGCATCGCCAACGTGCCGCCAGGTACGCGCAAATCCACCTACAGCGATGAGTACATGAAGGCGGCGCCGTTTGCCAAGGTGACCCTGGAGTCGCTGAAGGTCGCGGACCCGACCAAGCCTACCGAGAAGCCGGTGCCGTATATCGGGATCCAGCTGGTGACCATTCCTGAGTTCCAGGCGATTGGTACCCAGGTCGGCAAGTTCTTCTCCGGTGCGTTGACCGGCCAGCAAACGGTCGATGCCGCCTTGACCGCCGCGCAGACCACCACCGAGCGTGAAATGAAGCGGGCCGGTTACCCCAAGTAACCCGAGCCTCACCCTAGTCAAATGTGGGAGGGGGCTTGCTCCCGATAGCAGTGGATCAGCCAGCAGGTTCATCGACTGACACTCCGCTATCGGGAGCAAGCCCCCTCCCACACTGACCGCGCTCCGATTCGTATCTGACTGGTCTTGATCCTAATGAATACACCCGCCAAAAACCGCCTGGCCAACCCCGGCTGGTTCCTTGTCAGCCCCTCGGTGGCCTTGTTGCTGCTGTGGATGATCGTGCCCCTGGGCATGACCCTGTACTTTTCGCTGATCCGCTACAACCTGCTCTATCCCGGCGAAAACCAGTTCGTAGGGCTGGAGAACTTCACCTACTTCATCACCGATTCGGGCTTCCTGCCCGGCGCCACCAATACGCTGTTGCTGGTGGGCAGCGTGTTACTGATCAGCGTGGTGTTCGGCGTGTTGATCAGCGCCCTGCTGGAGGCCAGTGAGTTCCTCGGGCGCGGCATCGTCCGGGTGCTGTTGATTTCGCCGTTCTTCATCATGCCCACCGTCGGTGCGCTGATCTGGAAAAACCTGATTTTCCACCCGGTATCGGGGATTCTCGCCGCGGTGTGGAAGTTCTTCGGGGCCGAGCCGGTGGACTGGCTGGCGCACTATCCGTTGCTGTCGATCATCATCATTGTCTCGTGGCAATGGCTGCCCTTCGCGATCCTGCTGCTGATGACCGCGATGCAGTCCCTGGACCAGGAACAGAAGGAAGCCGCGCGCCTGGACGGTGCCGGCGCCATCGCGATCTTCTGGCACCTGACTCTACCCCACCTAGCCCGCCCGATTGCGGTGGTGGTGATGATCGAAACCATCTTCCTGCTCTCGGTGTTCGCGGAAATCTTCACCACCACCAACGGCGGCCCCGGCTACGCCTCGACCAACCTCGCCTACCTGATCTACAACCAGGCGCTGGTGCAGTTCGATGTGGGCATGGCGTCGGCCGGCGGCTTGATTGCCGTGGTCATCGCCAATATCGCGGCGATCATCCTGGTGCGGATGATCGGCAAAAACCTGACTGACAAACCTTGAGGGCCGCGCCATGACGCTTCAACAATCTCGCCGCCTGCAAAGCCTGTTGCTCGGCACCCTGGCCTGGGCTATCGCGATCCTGATCTTCTTCCCGATCTTCTGGATGGTGCTGACCAGCTTCAAGACCGAAATCGACGCGTTCGCCACGCCGCCGCAATTCATCTTCACGCCGACGCTGGAGAACTACCTGCACATCAATGAGCGCAGCAACTACTTCAGTTATGCGTGGAACTCGGTGCTGATCTCCTTCAGCGCCACCGCCCTGTGCCTGCTGATCTCGGTACCGGCCGCCTACTCCATGGCGTTCTACGAAACCCAGCGCACCAAGGGCACGCTGCTGTGGATGCTGTCCACCAAGATGCTGCCGCCGGTGGGTGTGTTGATGCCGATCTACCTGCTGGCCAAGAGCTTTGGCCTGCTGGATACGCGCATTGCGCTGATCATCATCTACACCCTGATCAACCTGCCGATTGTGGTGTGGATGGTTTACACCTACTTCAAAGACATCCCCAAGGACATCCTCGAAGCCGCACGCCTGGACGGTGCCACGCTGTGGCAGGAAATGGTCCGTGTGCTGCTGCCGATCGCCAAGGGTGGCCTGGCCTCCACCGTGTTGCTGTCGCTGATCCTGTGCTGGAACGAGGCCTTCTGGTCATTGAACCTCACCTCTTCCGCCGCCGCGCCGTTGACCGCATTGATCGCTTCCTACTCCAGCCCCGAAGGGTTGTTCTGGGCCAAATTGTCCGCCGTCTCGACCCTCGCTTGCGCGCCGATCCTGATTTTTGGCTGGATCAGCCAGAAACAGCTGGTGCGCGGTTTGTCCTTCGGCGCCGTGAAATAACGGCCTTTTAATAAAAAATTCAACGCGGAGGCCCATCCCATGGCCAACCTGAAAATCAAGAATCTGCAAAAAGGCTTCGAAGGCTTCTCCATCATCAAGGGCATTGACCTGGAAGTGAACGACAAGGAATTCGTGGTGTTCGTCGGGCCGTCGGGCTGCGGTAAATCCACCCTGCTGCGCCTGATTGCCGGCCTGGAAGAAGTCAGCGAAGGCACCATCGAACTGGACGGTCGCGACATCACCGAAGTGACTCCGGCCAAGCGTGATCTGGCGATGGTGTTCCAGACCTACGCGCTGTATCCGCACATGAGCGTGCGCAAGAACATGTCATTTGCCTTGGACCTGGCCGGTGTCGACAAGAAGCTGGTGGAAAGCAAGGTCAGCGAAGCCGCGCGCATCCTCGAGCTGGGCCCGTTGCTGGAGCGCAAGCCCAAGCAACTGTCTGGCGGCCAGCGTCAGCGTGTGGCCATTGGCCGCGCGATTGTGCGCAACCCGAAGATATTCCTGTTCGACGAACCGCTGTCCAACCTGGACGCTGCCTTGCGCGTGCAGATGCGCCTGGAGCTGGCGCGCCTGCATAAGGAGCTGCAGGCGACCATGATCTACGTGACCCACGATCAGGTTGAAGCCATGACCCTGGCCGACAAGGTTGTGGTATTGAACAGCGGGCGCATCGAACAGGTCGGTTCGCCGCTGGAGCTTTATCACCAGCCGGCCAATCTGTTTGTGGCCGGTTTTCTCGGCACGCCGAAGATGGGCTTCCTCAAAGGCAAGGTTACCCGCATTGAAAGCCAAAGCTGCGAGGTGCAGTTGGACGCGGGCACGCTGATCAGCCTGCCACTGAGCGGCGCCAGCTTGAGTTTGGGCAGTGTCGTGACCCTGGGCATCCGTCCGGAACACCTGGAAATCGCCTCACCAGGTCAAACCACCCTGACCGTCACCGCTGACGTCGGCGAACGCCTGGGCAGCGACACCTTCTGCCACGTCATCACCGCCAACGGCGAGCCGTTGACCATGCGGATTCGCGGCGACATGGCCAGCCAGTACGGCGAGACGCTGCACCTGCACCTGGACCCGGCGCACTGCCATCTGTTCGACACCGACGGTGTAGCCGTGGCCCGCCCACTGCGCGCCGCCGCCTGATTTTGCGAGAGTTGTGATGAAACTGAACAAGCAGAACCTCACCCAACTGGCGCCGGAAGTAAAACTGCCGGCCTACGCGATTGCCAGCACCACGCAAGGCATCGCTCATATCGGCGTCGGCGGTTTCCATCGCGCGCACCAGGCGTATTACACCGATGCCCTGATGAACATTGGCGTTGGCCTGGACTGGAGCATCTGCGGCGTCGGCCTGCGGGCCGAGGACCGCAAGGCCCGTGATGACCTGGCCGGCCAGGACTACCTGTTCACCCTCTATGAATTGGGCGATACAGACGACACCGAAGTGCGCGTGATCGGCTCGATCAGCGACATGCTGCTGGCCGAAGACGGCGCCCAGGCGTTGATCGACAAGCTGGCTGACCCGGCGATCCGTATCGTCTCGCTGACCATCACCGAAGGCGGCTACTGCATCGACGACAGCAACGGTGAGTTCATGGCTCAACTGCCGCAGATCCGGCATGACCTGGCGCATCCGGGCGCACCGAAAACCGTGTTCGGCTTTATCTGCGCCGCCCTGACCAAACGCCGCGCCGCCGGTACCCCGGCATTTACCGTGATGTCCTGCGATAACCTGCCGCACAACGGCGCCGTGACGCGCAAGGCACTGCTGGCATTCGCCGCCCTGCACAATGCCGAGCTGCATGACTGGATCAAGACCAACGTGAGCTTTCCCAACGCTATGGTCGACCGCATTACGCCGATGACCAGCACCGCCCACCGCCTGCAACTGCATGACGACCACGGCATCGATGATGCCTGGCCGGTGGTGTGTGAGCCGTTTGTGCAATGGGTGCTGGAAGACAAGTTTGTGAATGGCCGCCCGGCGTGGGAAAAGGTCGGCGTGCAGTTCACCGATGACGTCACGCCCTATGAAGAAATGAAGATCGGCTTGCTCAATGGCAGCCACCTGGCGCTGACCTACCTGGGTTTTCTCAAGGGTTACCGGTTTGTACACGAGACCATGAACGACCCGCTTTTTGTCGCCTACATGCGCGCCTATATGGACCTGGACGTCACACCCAACCTGGCGCCGGTGCCGGGCATCGACCTGACCGACTATAAGCAGACGCTGGTGGATCGTTTCTCCAACCAGGCGATTGCCGACCAGTTGGAACGGGTGTGTTCCGACGGCTCGTCGAAGTTTCCCAAGTTTACCGTGCCGACCATCAATCGCCTGATTGCCGATGGGCGCGAGACCGAGCGTGCGGCGTTGGTCGTGGCGGCCTGGGCGTTGTATTTGAAAGGTGTGGACGAGAATGGGGTGAGCTACACGATCCCGGATCCTCGTGCAGAGTTTTGCCAAGGGCTGGTGAGTGATGATGCGCTGGTCAGCAAACGCCTGCTGGGGGTGGAAGAGATTTTCGGCAAGGCTATTCCCAATTCGCCTGAGTTTGTGGCAGCGTTCGAGCGGTGTTATGCGAGCCTGCGTGACACAGGCGTTACCGCAACCCTGCAAACCCTACTGAAGAAACCGACTTAAACATGTGGGAGCGGGCTTGCTCGCTCCCACATTTGACCGGGTTTCCAACTCAAAAAAACAACACTGCTGAGCAAATCCTCATGACCCAGCAAAACCTGTTTCTCGGCGTCGATTGCGGCACCCAAGGCACCAAGGCCATCGTCCTCGATGCCACCAGCGGCAAGGTGCTGGGCCTCGGCGCCGCCGCGCACACGTTGATCAGCGGCGCCAATGGCCGCCGTGAACAGCACACCCAGGAATGGCTGGACGCCTTTACCGAAGCCACTCACCGCGCCCTGCAACAGGCCGGTGTGGACGGTCAGGACATCCTCGGTATCGGCGTGTCCGGCCAGCAACATGGCCTGGTGCTGCTGGATGAACACGGTGAGGTATTGCGCCCCGCCAAGCTGTGGTGCGACACCGAAACCACGCCCGAAAACGACCGTCTCCTGCAGCACCTGGGCGGTGAAAACGGCTCCCTGGAACGCCTCGGCGTGGCGATTGCACCGGGCTACACCGTGTCCAAGCTGCTGTGGACCCGCGAGCAGCACCCGAACATCTTCGCGCGCATCGCGCATATCCTGCTGCCCCACGATTACCTCAATTACTGGCTCACCGGGCGCGCCGTTGCGGAATACGGCGATGCGTCGGGTACCGGCTACTTCAACGTGCGCAACCGTGAGTGGGATGTGGCGCTGCTCCAGCACATCGACCCCAGCGGTCGCCTGGAACGGGCCTTGCCACCACTGATCGACGCGGATCAGGCAGTCGGCACAATCCTGCCCGCCATCGCCGAACGCCTGGGCATCAACCCCAACACCATCGTCTCCAGCGGTGGCGGCGACAACATGATGGGCGCCATCGGCACTGGCAACATTGCCCCCGGCGTGATCACCATGAGCCTGGGCTCGTCGGGCACCGTGTATGCATTTGCCGACCAGCCCAACGTCAGCCCGCAGGCCTCGGTCGCGACCTTCTGCTCGTCCAGCGGCGGCTGGTTGCCTTTGATCTGCACCATGAACCTGACCAACGCCACCGGGGTGATCCGCGAGCTGTTTGATCTGGACCTGGCCGTGTTCAACGCCCTGGTCGAGCAAGCACCGATTGGCGCCGACGGCGTGAGCATGCTGCCCTTTCTCAATGGCGAACGCGTGCCTGCCCTCCCTCACGCCACCGGCAGTCTGCACGGCCTGACCATGACCAACCTGACCCGCGCCAACCTATGCCGCGCGGTCGTCGAGGGCACCACCTTCGGCCTGCGCTACGGCCTCGACCTGCTGCGCCAGACCGGCCTGCAAAGCCAGAGCATCCGCCTGATCGGCGGCGGTTCGAAAAGCCCGGTGTGGCGGCAGATGGTCGCCGACATCATGAACACCGAAGTGATCTGCACCGAACAAAGCGAAGCCGCCGCCCTGGGCGCGGCAATCCAGGCGGCGTGGAGCCAGTCCGGCGAGTCCCTGGCCAGCCTGTGCGACAGGTGTGTGAGCGTCGACCCGGCGAGCCGCACGCTGCCGGTGGCCGTCAACGTCAGCAGCTATCAACAGGCTTACGAGCGCTATCAACAGCACGTGGCAACCCTTTAAGAGCGAACGACTATGTATCTGGTGTGTGGTGAAGCGCTGTTTGATTTTTTCAGCGAGGAAGAGGCCAGTGGGCAGGCTTCCAAGGTCAATTACAAAGCGATTGCCGGCGGTTCGCCGTTCAACGTTGCGGTAGGTTTGCGCCGCCTGGGCATCGATGCCGGCTTGTTTGGGGGGCTGTCCAGTGATTTCCTGGGCCGTCGCTTGTTGCAAGTGCTCAAGGATGAAGGCATCAGCGAGCAGTTCCTGGTGGAATTCGACGCGCCGACCACCTTGTCGATGGTCGCCGTGGGCGCCAATGGTTCACCGCAGTACAACTTTCGCGGCGAAGGCTGCGCCGACCGGTTGCTGGAAGTCGCTCACCTGCCCGAGTTGGGCGATGACATCCGCGGCCTGCATATCGGCTCGTTCTCGCTGGTGGTGCAACCGATTGGCGACACCCTGCTGAGCCTGGTCAAGCGCGAAAGCGGCAAACGCCTGATCAGCCTCGACCCCAACGTGCGGCTCAACCCGCAACCGGATATCCAGCTGTGGCGCGATCGTGTCGCAGAACTGGTCAAGCATGCCGACCTGATCAAGGTCAGCGACGAAGACCTGCACTTGCTTTACCCAGACCAGTCGGCGGAAAGCGTGCTGCAGGGCTGGCTGCAACACCGTTGCCAGTTGGTGTTCCTGACCCGTGGTGGCGATGGCGCCAGTGTGTTCAGCCGCCAGCACGGCCACTGGTCTGCGCCGGCAGTCAAGGTGGCGATGGCGGATACCGTAGGCGCCGGCGATACCTTCCAGGCCGCGTTGATTACCTGGTTGACCGAGCAACAGCATGACTCAGTAGAGGGCCTGCAACAGCTCACCCGAGGGCAAATCGACGCCATGCTGGGTTTTGCGATTCGCGCTGCGGCATTGACCTGCACCAAGACCGGTCCGGATCTGCCTTACCGCCATCAGGTGAACTGAACCCGGCAGCAGCATGACCAATGTGCCACCACGCAGGCCACGTATGCCGTGGCCTGCGCGCGTTTATATAAATATTGCCATGTGGGAAAACTGTGCTAAACCAACAACAGGAGCAGTAACTACAACACATGCAGGACAGACCCATGCAAAAGAGCAACGGTTTTTCAACCCGCGCCGTTTTAGCTGTCGGCCTCCTCTCACTGCAGTACACCACACCACCACAATCCTACGCTGCATGCACACTCACGCCCGGCCCGGGCAACGACACATTCATTTGCGACAGCGGCACCAGTGCCGGCCTGACCGATCTGCTGGGCAATAACCGCCTGACGCTGCCCGCAGGTGGCAGCGGCATCATCAACGGCAGCGTCATCTTTGGTCCGGGGGCGGACGCCACGCGGATCGATTCCGGCCAGATCACCGGTGCTGTACAGCAAGGCGCCGGCATCGATGACTTCATTATGAACGGCGGGCAAATCCAGTCCCTGGCACAGGGCGACGGCCGTGACACCTTCCGGATGACGGGCGGCACCATCGTCGGTGCGTTCGAGGACGGCGACGTGGCTGAGCAAACCGGTGGCATCATCGACCGCGTTGACATGAAGCTGGACAAGAACGTCTATGACATGTCTGGCGGCACGATCCGGGGCAACCTGGTCACCGGTTTCGATACCGATACGATCATCGTCTCGGGCGGCAGCATTGGCGGCAATATCAGTACCAGCGGCGGCGACGACAGCATCACGGTCAGCGGCGGCGTGATCAATGGCGAGATCCGTGCCAGCGTCGGCAATGACACCTTCAACTGGCTCAATGGCGGCCAGATCAAATCGGCGGTGCTGATGGGGGATGGCAACGACACCGCGCTGCTGCGCGGCCTCAGCGAAAGCCTGTTGGCTGCCACGCCCTCCATCGACGGCGGCCTGGGCAACGACCAACTGACCTTCGACAACACCACGTCCAGCACGGCGGCCCGCTATATCGGCTGGGAGACGGTCAATCTCACCAACAATTCGCGCTTCGATCTGGCGGGAGATTTTTTCCTGGGTGACAGCGCGAGCAATACCGGCACTTTCAACATTGACGGCAGCAGTACGCTGGCCGTGACCCAAGGCAGCGTACGGCCCTATCTCGCCGGCCAGCTGGCGACACTGAACAACGCCGGTACGATCGACATGACCACCGGCAGCGCCACCGCCAACGATGTGCTGGCGGTACATGGCAATTACGTGGGCAATAACGGCCAGCTGCGGCTGCAAACCGTGCTTGGCGATGAAAACTCCGCGACGGATAGGCTGGTGGTGTCCGGTGGCACGCTGAGCGGCCATACCCAATTGGCGGTGAGCAACCTCGGCGGCGTCGGGGGCTTTACCCGCAACAACGGGATCGAGGTGGTGCAGGCGCTCAACGGCGCGGTGAGCAGCACCGATGCCTTCTCGTTGAAGAGCTCGGTCTCGGCCGGGGCCTATGAATATTTGCTGTTCAAGGGTGGCGTGACGGCCGGCACCGAAAACAACTGGTACCTGCGCTCGTCGGTGGTTGCCGTGCAACCGCCGGCGGTGCCACCGGTGCCACCGACACCACCGGCGGTGGTGCCCGTACCGCCAATTCCAGCGACACCGCCGGTGGTCGACCCCGACGAGCCGCCGGTGGAACCGCCAACCTCGCAACCCGTCGCGCCGGTCGAGCCCCCTGCCCCGCCGCCCAGCCAGGTTGCGGCAGGCAACTCGCCGGAATCCGCCGCGGGCAACCCGGCGCTGCCGAGGGGTATTGCCGGTGCTGAGCCCATCCCGTTATACCGCGTAGAAGTGCCGGTGTATTCGGTGGTGGTACCCGCCGCCCAGTTGATGACCCTGCAAGCGCTGGGCACCTTTCATGATCGCCAGGGCGAGCAAAGCCTGCTGACCGAGACCGGCGCGGTGCCGGCAGGCTGGGGGCGTGCCTATGGCAGCGACTTCAACAAACACTGGTCGGGCACCGTGTCGCCGAGCTTCGACGGCTCGGTCAAAGGCTACCAGTTCGGGCATGACCTGATGGCCTTCGAAACCAGCGGCGGGCAGATCCAGCGCTTCGGGCTGTTTATCGGCCAGAGTCGCCTGAGTGGGGATGTGAAAGGTTTTTCGATGGGCTGGCAGAACAATCGCTCCGGGCGGGTCAAACTCGATGGCGATAACTTCGGTGCCTACTGGACGCTCACCGGTCCGAACGGCTGGTATGTGGATCTGGTTGCAATGGGCACGCGCCTGGATGGCGACAACAAGTCCGAGCGTGGCATAAAGATGGACACCAAGGGCCATGCCCTGGCGCTGTCCGCCGAAGCCGGCTACCCGATCGCCGTTTCCGAGCATTGGGTCGTGGAACCGCAAGCCCAGGTGATCCGCCAGACGATCGACCTGGACAGCCAGAACGACGGTATTTCCAGGGTGTCATTCGACTCCCAGGATTACTGGACCGGCCGCCTCGGCGCCCGCCTCAAGGGCCGCTACCTGGTGGATAACACACCAGTCGAACCTTACCTGCGAGTCAACGCCTGGCGCACCTTCGGCGGCAGCGACACGGTGACCTACGATGATGTGGACCGCATCAAGAGCGATCACAAGTCATCCACGGCGGATGTGGGTGTGGGCGTGGTTGCTCGGCTGTCGTCTTCGGTGAGCGTCTACATGGCAGCAGACTACAACACCAACCTGGACGGCAACGCGATGGAGGGTGTCAGCGGTAATGCCGGGGTTCGTATGAGCTGGTAAACATGAAGGTTTTGTCAGCCAGGCATAAATTAATCGATGGTTAATCGCGCAAGTCGAGAGTGAAGTTGTCCTCACTTGCGGAGAACCACCATGAAACTGCGCACGTTAATGCTTGGCGGCGTCCTGACACTGGCAGCAGTGTCAGGCCTGGCTCAGGCTGACGATCAGACAACCGCCGTAAAAACCGTGCCTTACCACTACGGCATGCCGATGAACATCGCCAAGGTATTGGCCATGAACGAAACCCCGACCAATGACTGCAAAGTCATCAAGGCCGATATCAAGTTCCTGGACAAGGCTGGCAAAGTGGAAGATGTGAGCTATCGGAAAATGTCCGAAGCCTGCGATTTCCAGAACTGATCGACAGGCGTAGACAGCATTGGGCCTGGCAATCACCAGGCCCACAGGTCAAGAATCAAGCATTTTCAGTAAGCGCGCCCTCCTACGCGTTGCAGGACGGGGGTATGCGCGTGTTTGAGGTCTTCACGCAACCCGGTGATCAGGTTGCAAATCGCTCGACTGCTGTCGAGTGTATTCGCGTTGATACCTTTGACTTCTAAATCCACCCGGTCACGGTCTAGGTCGTCGTAGACTTTGATCGTCAGCGAAGCATCTTCGGCTTTGATGCATTCGCACCGTTTAGGCAGGAAACTTCCTTCAATAATGCTGCGAAGTTCTAATTCCGAAAGCATGGTCAACCTCTCCTTTTCTGAGACTGCCAACAGATTGTTGTGTATCCGGCGAACGCATGCCCGCCGCGCCTTGCCGACCCTGGAAGACGCTTGTAACACCCAAGCCTACTCGGCAAAACCGGCCTTCGTTGTAACTTTTCCTCATAAGCCAGGTGGCGGGTTATATAAGTAAAACTGTACGGTTTGATCGTCGTCGAACCGCAGCGATTAAACGTTTAACTCTGCACGTGAAATTCACTACATCCCTGCGCAGCGACCCTTCCGGCAACATGTCGCAAACTATCGAAGTGGATGTTCGCTCCGGATGACGATTTGCGCCTGGATCTATAGGTGCCATGGATCTTGAGGGAAAAGTCTTCCACTCGATCAGCACCTGATCCCCCAGCAACGCTGACAATGCAGGCGATCAAGTCAACGGCCGAGTGCCATTTGGCGGCGCGGGGTTTACGCCCAACGTACGAAACGTATACGATTTGTATATTGCCACCACACAGTGAACACCATGGGCATCGTCAAGATCACCGACCAACTGCACGAACAACTACGGCTGGCCAGCGCCACGATGGACCGCTCCATCAACGCCCAGGCCGAGTTCTGGATCAAGATCGGCCTGCTCGCCGAACTCAATCCCCACCTGGCCTACAACGAATTGATCAACAAGTTGCTGCTGGACAAGCCCGACCTGATCCGGGGGCGTACTTGATGATCAAGACCGCCGCGCAACTGGCCGTGATGCGTGAGTCCGGACGCCTGTTGGCCCAGGTGTTTACCATGCTCGACGGTTTTGTCGCCGCCGGCCGCTCCACCCTGGAGCTGGACGCCGCCGTCGAAGCCTTCATCCGCAATGACTTGAAAGCCCGCCCCGCCAGCCTGGGCCAGTACGACTACCCCTTCTCCATCAACACCTCGATCAACGAAGTGGTGTGCCATGGCATGCCCAGCGCCAAGGAAATTCTCAAGGACGGCGACATCATCAACATCGACATCACCCTGGAAAAAGGTGGCTATATCGCCGACTCCAGCAAGATGTACATGATCGGTACCGTCGCCCCCAAAGCCCAGCGTCTGGTCGAGAAAACCTTCGAAGCGATGTGGGCCGGTATCCGTCAGGTCAAGCCTGGTGCCCGCCTGGGCGATATCGGCCACGCGATCCAGAGCCACGCGCAGGCCAATGGCTACAGCGTGGTGCGCGAATATTGTGGGCACGGCATTGGTCGGCAAATGCATGAAGAACCGCAGATCCTGCACTTCGGTCGTCCCGGCACCGGACTGGAATTGCGTGAAGGCATGGTATTTACCGTGGAGCCTATGCTCAACCAAGGCAGTTCAAAAGTACGCAGCCTTAAGGATGGCTGGACGGTGGTGACCCAGGACAACAGCCTGTCGGCGCAGTGGGAACATACCGTGGCGGTGACGAAAAATGGCGTGGAGGTACTCACGCTTCAGGCGTAAGTACCCACGCGCGCTCCGTCGTGGAAGCCAGAGCCGTGTCTACTTAACCATTACTTCGTAGGATAGAACTACGCCTTTGGCGGCATAAATGACAATAGGTTTGTTGCTGTCATAGTCAATTTCAGCATCGACCAACTGCACATCCACGCGTTGCATGCGACGGCTGGTCGAGGCCGGTGGGCAGGCCATGAGCGTCGTGAGTCCTGCACTCTTTCCAATCACGTAATAGCCCTCCGGACTTTTTTTCAACGCCGAAAAAGAAATCGACCAGTTGCAGTCAACTTCTACAGACTCTTTGGCCTTTATTACCACCTTCAGCTGTTCCTCATGATGACGTGGCTCGAGGTTGAACACCGTTTTATTGTAGTCATGGGCACTGGGCACGCCTTCCTGGACAGCTTCCTCCTTAGCCGCTTCAACGAGTCTTAAAATGGTGGCTACCGCCTCACCGATGACACTACCGGTAATATCCATGGTTGTTCCCTCTGGGAGTCATTTGATTGAGGCTCAGAGTTTGAACGTCCGACGGACGGGGGCTGTGGTACATATTGAGTGAGATTTTGCCCGGCCCGGGGGTCTCAATGGGTGCGTCAAGCCACCTGCTTTATGGCGGCCTTGGCTTCCAGCTCACGTACCAACGGCAATACGCGTTTGCCGAAGTACTCGACTTCTTCCTGGAAGTGCAGGAACCCCGCCAGCACCAGGTCCACCCCTACCGCCTTGAGCGCGACGATGCGCTCGGCGATCTGCTGCGGCGTGCCGATCAGGTTGGTCTTGAAGCCATCGTTGTACTGCACCAAGTCTTCAAAGCTCGATTTGGCCCAATTGCCCTCGCCCTCCGGTGAAGCCTTGCCGGCCTGTTTGGCCGCATCACCAAACGCATTCACCGCTTCCGGATCGGCCTTGTCGATGATCTGCGCCAACACAGCGCGCGCTTCCTCCTCGGTATCACGGGCGATCACGAAGGCGTTGACGCCGACTTTGACCGAGTGGTTGTTGGCCGCCGCCTTGGCACGGATGTCATCGACCTGAGCCTTGATGCCTTCCGGAGTGTTGCCGTTGGTGAAATACCAATCCGATACCCGCGCGGCCATGTCCCGCGCGGCTCGTGAGCTTCCACCCTGGAAAACCTCCGGCTGGCCCAGCGGCTTGGGCTTGAGGGTGTAATTGTTGAAACGGTAGAAGTCGCCTTTGAACGTGAAGTCGTCCTGGGTCCAGATGCCTTTCAGGGCGCGGATAAATTCTTCGGAGCGCCGATAACGCTCATCGTGCTCCAGCCAGTGTTCGCCGATGGCCTGGAATTCGCCCTTGAACCAGCCGCTGACGATATTCACTGCGATACGACCGTTGGTGAGCTGGTCGATGGTTGCCAGTTGCTTGGCTGCCAGCGCCGGTTGCCACGGGCCGGGCAAGATGGCGGCGATGACCTTGAGCGTGGTGGTCGCCGCCAGCAACGCGTGGCTGAACGCTACGGACTCATGTTGGTTTTCGGCGCCATAGCCGGCAGTGAAGCGGATCTGCGTGAGGCCGTATTCAAAGCCGGCGGCTTCCGCCAGTTGCGCGAGTTTACGGTTGTAGTCGATGCCCCAGTGGGTGCGTTGTTCGATCTTGCTGACCACCAACCCACCGCTGACGTTGGGCACCCAGTAGGCAAATTTCACGGCTTGCTGACTCATCTCGCGTTACCTCGCACAAAAGGGATGTATGCAGGGCTTGAGCAGCAAGCGTGCCAGTCAAGGGAAACGCCGATGCCAGGGGCTTTGCGCGCAGTACCGCGTGCCGGCGTCGATGTCGCAGAGTGTGCGGGTTTGTCGATCAGCTGTTGCCAGGGCAACAGTGGCTGAACGCTTTGGCCTGTAAATACGGGCGCCGATACCCGGCACGGCATGTGCAATCCCCTTGCATTGATCACTGCCCAGGAACTTGCCCATGACCGAACAACACGTCATTAATCCGCTGTCGACCGGCGTCGACTTCCCGAGCCTGGCTGCGCGCTTTCGACCGATCTTCCAGCGCATCGCCGACGGTGCTGTAGAACGCGAACAGTCTCGCACCCTGCCCCATGAACCGATCCAGTGGCTCAAGGAAGCAGGCTTTGGCGCGGTGCGCGTGCCGGTGGAATATGGTGGGGGTGGCGCCTCCCTGCCGCAGTTGTTCGAATTGCTGATCGAACTGGCCGAAGCCGACTCCAATGTGCCTCAGGCCCTGCGCGGTCACTTCGCGTTTGCCGAAGACCGCCTGAACGCGCCGCCCAGTGCCGGCCGGGATCTGTGGTTCAAACGTTTCGTGGACGGCGATATCGTCGGTTGCGCCTGGACCGAGATTGGCAACGTCGCGATCGGCGATGTGCTCACCCAGGTCAGCCCTGATGGCGACCGTTGGAAGCTCAACGGAGAGAAGTTCTACAGCACCGGCAGTATTTTCGCCGACTGGATCGACGTGTATGCCCAGCGCAGTGACACCGGCGCCGATGTGATCGCCGCTACCCGCGCCCGCCAGCCTGGGGTGGTGCACAGTGATGATTGGGACGGCTTTGGCCAGCGCACTACCGGCAGCGGCACGTCGCGCTTCAACGACGCGGTGGTGGAAGCGGACAACGTCATCGACTTTGCCACCCGCTTCAAATACCAGACGGCGTTCTATCAGTTGGTGCTGCTCGCGAGTCTGGCGGGGATTGGTCGTGCGGCATTGCGCGATGTGGCGCATCAGGTGCGTAGCCGAAAGCGTATTTACAGTCATGGCAATGCGGCGCATGTGAGCCAGGATGCGCAGATTCAACAGGTGGTGGGTGAAGTGGCTGCGCTGGTGTATGCCGCTGAGGCGAGTGCATTGAAGGCGACGCTGCCGGCGCAGCGGGCGTATGTGGCGCGGTTTGGGGGGGATGACGCTGTTGAGCACAAAGCCAATGTGGCGGCCGAGATAGAATCGGCTACGGCTCAGGTGGTGGTGTCAGGATTGATTCAGCGGGCTACCAGTGAGTTGTTCAATGCGTTGGGGGCGTCGGATGTGCGACAGGGTAAGGCGCTGGATCGGCATTGGCGGAATGCGCGGACGGTATCGTCACATAATCCGGTGATTTATAAGGCGCGGATTGTGGGGGATTGGGTGGTTAATGGGGCGGAGCCGCCGTTTGTTTGGCAGATTGGGAATGGGCGGGGTTGAGCCGAGAGTGTCAGATTTTTTGTGTGCGGGCCGGTAACGGCCTGCCGTCAGGCAGGCCCTAGCTTTACCAGGTCGGCCTGATAAATCGATCTGCGTACAGGATCGCAAATTGATTCATCGCGCTCTTCCAGTCATGGGCTGCACTGCCCCAGTTCGCGGTGATATTGCGTAAACCCAGCCAAATCAGCTTCGTCGCGGCATCGTCCGTTGGGAAGTGGCCTCGCGTCTTGATGATCTTGCGCAACTGAGCATTGATGCTCTCGATGGCGTTGGTTGTGTAGATCACTTTGCGTATCGCCGGGGGAAACACGAAGAACGGGATAACCCGATCCCAAGCGCGCTTCCAAGCCGCCACAACCGTGGGATATTGCTTGCCCCAAGGCCCGGCTTCGAAGGCCAGCAGCGCTTGCTCGGCGAGGTCAGCATTGAGCGCTTGATAGATCGGCTTCAATGCCTTGGTCAGCTCACGGCGCTTGTCCCAGCCTGCGTAATCGAGGCTGTTGCGGATCAGATGGACGATGCAGGTCTGCAACGTCGTCTTAGGAAACACAGCACTCAGCGCTTCGGGCAAAATCAAAACGCCAACTTATAACCAATGGCCATCAACATAACCGCCAAACAAGGCCGCAACACCCCATCCGGCAGTTTGCCCGTCATATGGCTACCCACATAGATCCCCGGCAACGACCCCATCAACAAAAACCCCAACAAATGCCAGTCCATATTCCCCATGCTGGCATGCCCCAACCCCGCCACCAGGGTGAGCGGCACAGCATGCGCAATCTCGGTCCCCACCAAGCGCCGCGTAGCCAGAAACGGATACAGAATAAACAATGCCACGGTCCCCAGCGCACCCGCGCCAATGGAGGTCAACGCCACCATGGTTCCGAGGATCGCCCCAGTCACCACCGTCAGCGCATTCAAATTGCGCGGACTCATGTGAAAGCTATCACCGGCATGTCGCTGGGCAAACGCCAACAGGCTCTTCTTGAACAGAATCGCCAAAGCCGTCAGCAACAACACCACCCCGAGCGCCTGTTTGATAACGGCATTCATCACGCTGGGGTCAGTGTGCAGGCTGGCCAGGAACCACAGCGTCAACAGCACCGCAGGCACGCTGCCCAGGGTCAGCCAGCCAGTAATGGTCCAATCGATATTCTTGTTCTTGCTGTGCACCAGCACCCCACCCGACTTGGTGATGGCGGCATACAACAGGTCAGTGCCCACGGCGGTGGCCGGATTGATGCCGAACCACAACAGGATCGGCGTCATCAACGAGCCCCCACCCACACCGGTCATGCCCACAATAAAACCAACGATCAGGCCAGCAACCACAAAACCAACATTACCCACATCCATTCCAGCTACCTGCGGCCTTATAAATTTCTGGCCGCAGGATAGCGATTTTTCTTATAACGACTTATATCAATATGATCTGACTTTATGCCTTTCGGCTAAGTCGATGGCAGACGTACGCCTGGGTCTGATATGGAAAGGCAACAGTGTCGCGCCCCTTCAGTGCCGGATGCGTGTCGATCAGCGCCTGCAATTGCGCGGTGACAACGGCCTTGGGCCCCTCGGCTAGCGCGGCGATAAAGCTCACGGAAAGGAAGCGGTCCATGATCACTTCCTGAGGGCTGCCCACATGGCTGTAGGGGAAACAGGTCATTTCGGGCTCGGAAAAATACTCGCCAGTGAAGGCCTCACGCCACCGCCCCGTATGAAAACGCGGCGTATCCCCCTCGTACGGGGTAATGATGTCAGTGATAGCTGCGACCCAATCCACCGACTCATCCCTTACATTCCACACCAGACCAAGTCGCCCGTCGGGTTTGAGCACGCGGTGGATTTCCGCCAGCGCGGCCTCGGTGGAAAACCAGTGGAACGCCTGGGCACACAGCACTGCGTCGGCGCTGTTGGCGGGCAATGGGATGGATTCAGCGGTGCCTTTGACCAGGCGCACATCGGGCAGCAGTTTGGTCAACTGAGCGCCCATCGCCGCCACCGGTTCGACGGCAATCAAAGTCGGCGCCAGGGTGCTGAGCAAACGGGTGAACTTGCCGGTGCCGGCACCCAGGTCAATCACACGCGATTGCGCGTCGATATGCAGTGTGTCGGCGAGCCAGCCGGTGAGTTGTCTTGGATAATCCGGCCGGCCTTGGGCGTAGGTGACGGCCTGGGTAGAGAAACCTTGTTGAGCAGACGTGTGAACACCAGTCATTGCCAATCTCTCCTCAATTAAAGCGGGGGCACAGTGTGCGCCTTCCCTCACCGACTTTCTAACCATCAGTGGGCAACCACAGCCGGAACCGCGCACCGCCCAAAGGCGAAGCCAATGTCGTCAACGTACCGCCCTGGGCTTCCAGGGCGCGCCGGCTGATGGCAAGGCCCAGGCCGAAACCGCCCGTGGCGCGGTCGCGGCTGCGGTCCAGGCGGTAGAACGGTTCGAAGATTCGTTCGCGCTGGTCGACAGGAATGCCGATACCGTCGTCATCCACCCAGATTTCACAGCCTTTGGAGCATACCTTGACGCCGACCTGGATGCGCTTGTCGCAGTACCGCGTGGCATTGCGCAGCAGGTTCTGCAAGGCACGTGCGGTAAGGCGCGGGTCGAGGCTGAAGCGCTCCACGGCGCAATCGAGCGCCACATCAATGACAATCTCGGGGTTTTCCAGTTCGTCATCGACGCTGCCGAGCACGCTGTCGATAAACTCATCGAGCACCACGTCGACTCGTTCCGGCAGTTGCGCCGGGTTTTGCAGGCGGCTGTAAGACAGCAACTCCAGCACCAATCCATCCAGCTCGCGAATATGCGCCACCAGGCTTTGCAGGCGCTCGCGGCTGGCTTCGGGCAAGTCTTCGGAGAGCGCCAGGGCGAGGCCGAAATCCAGGCGCGTGAGCGGCGTTCGCAGTTCATGGGACACGGCGTTGAGCAGGTCACGCTGCTGGTTGAGCAGGTGTTCGATGTCGTCAGCCATGGTGTCGAACACCGCAGCCAGGCTGCCGATGCTGGAGCTGGCCGGAATGCGCGTGCGTTCAGCCATATTGCCCTGGCCCAGTTGCTCGGCGGTGCTTTTCAAGCGCTCCAGGTCACGCCAGTGCGGACGCAGCCACACCAGCAGGCAGGCCAGCAGCGCCGCGACAATCAGCACGTTGATTGCCCAGTACAGCACATTCATGTCCAGTGGATCGGGCGGTATGGTCAGCTTGACCGCGAACTGCTCGTTGATCGGCGAGCTGATTTCTGTCATCCAGCCCCACTCCCCCAGGCGCACTACTGACTTGCCCTGCTCCAGCAGTTGTTCTTCCGCCGGGGTGTAGCTGGCGTCCTGGCGCAGCAGCAATTGCACTTTCAGCGGCGCGAAGTCACGGCCCAATTGCTCGGTGACCTGAGACCAGCGCTCCACCGGCGCACGCAGGTATTGCTTGACGATCAGCTTCTGCTGGCCGCGGGTCTGTTCGATGTTGTAGTCGATGTAACGGTGTTCGAATAGCTGGATCACCAATGAGGGGATCAGGTAGATCGCCAGGCTGTAGGTGACGATGGTGATCAGGTAAAGGCGCAGCAATACTCGGAACATGGCTCAGCATTCCCACTCGGAACGGCTGAAGAGGTAGCCCTTGCCCCACACCGTCTTGATCTTGCGTGCCTCGCCGGCATTGTCGTCGAACTTGCGGCGCAGCTTGGAGATGGCCACGTCCACCGAACGGTCGGTGCCATTGAACTCGATACCGCGCAGGCGTTGCAGGATCTGGTCGCGGCTGAGCACTTCGCCGGCATGCCGGGCCAGCACCACCAACAGGTTGTATTCGCCGCTGGACAACTCTACCGCCTGCTCGCGCCAAGTCACGGTGCGCTCCGACAAATCGATGCACAGGTTGCCCATGATGATCTGGTCGTTGGCCACCTGGGGTTCGGACAGGCTGCTGCGTCGTAATAAAGTACGCACCCGCGCCAGCAATACACGCGGCTCGCAAGGTTTGGTCACGTAGTCGTCGGCGCCCATTTCCAGGCCCAATACCTGATCGTGGCTGTCATCGCGGGCGGTGAGCATCAGGATTGGCAGCCCCGCCGAGTCAGCGCGCAGCAGGCGGCAGACTTGCAGGCCGTCAAGGCCGGGCAGCATCAGGTCGAGGATCACCAGGTCCGGTGGGTTCAGGCGCGCGCGTTCGCGGACATGGTCGCCACGGCTGAGCACGCTGACGTGATAGCCATTGCGTTCCAGGTAGCTGGCAATCAGCTCGGAGAGTGCGGCGTCGTCTTCCACCAGGAGGATGTTGGGCATGGTGTTTCCAAATAATGCGGTTTGTTGGCGTGTTGCAGGATTGTGCAAGGATATACGCCCCCAGCGCCCCGCGCGCTGCACCTTACATTTCTTCACAGACGAGCTACACAGCTTCACAGCACCACGGCGCAGGTGACTTTAGGATGCGCCAGTCAATATTGGGATAAGAGCATGTCGAAGAATCTGTTTGCGCCATTTTGCCTGCTGGCCCTCACCCTGGCCTTGAGCGCATGTGGCGACTCCGCCGCCGAAGCGCCGCAAATGCCCCTGGCCAAAGTACGCGTCGAAACCCTTGAAGCCAAGCCCCTGGCCATCACCAGCGAACTCAGCGGGCGCATTGCCGCGCCGCGTATCGCCGAAGTGCGCGCACGGGTCGCCGGTGTGGTGATGCAACGGGTGTTCAAGGAAGGTCATGACGTAAAACAGGGTGACGTGCTGTTTCGCATCGACCCCGCGCCGTTCAAGGCCGACCTCGACAGCGCCCAGGCCAACCTGAGCAAGGCCGAGGCGAATGCCTTTCAGGCACGCCTGCAAGAGCAGCGCTACAGCCAATTGGTGGAAGGCAATGCCATCAGCGGCCAGGACTACGACAACGCCCGCGCCGCCGTGCGCCAGACCAACGCCGAAGTCGCTGCCAACAAGGCCGCCGTCGAGCGCGCCCGCTTGAACCTGGGCTACGCCACCGTGACCGCGCCGATTTCCGGGCGCATCGGCCGTGCGCTGGTTACCGAAGGCGCGTTGGTTGGCCAGAACGAGGCCACGCCGCTGGCGATCATCCAGCAACTGGACCCGATCCACGCCGACCTTACCCAGTCCACCCGCGAGCTGAACGACCTGCGCCGCGCCTTCCGCGCCGGCAGCTTGAAACAGGTCGGCCAGGACCAGGCCAAGGCCACGCTGATCGAGGACGACGGCAGCCTGTACCCGCTGCCGGGCAAGTTACTGTTCGCCGAGATCAGTGTCGACCCCGGCACCGGGCAGATCATCCTGCGCAGCGAATTCCCCAACCCGGACCTCGACCTGCTGCCCGGCAGTTTTGTGCGGGTGCGTCTGGAACAGGCCGTCGACAAACAAGGCATCAGCGTGCCGCAACGCGCCATCACCCGCGACAGCGCCGGCATCCCGATGGTGTTGTTGCTGGACGCCGAACAGACCGTGAGCCAGCAGCCGGTGGAATTGGGTGCGGTGATCAATGATCGCTGGATCGTCAGCAGTGGCCTCAAGCCCGGTGACCGCATCGTCGTCGAAGGCCTGCAACACGCACGCCCCGGTGAAAAAGTTGAAGTGGACGACAGCCCGCTCGTAAAGGAATAACCCGCCATGCCGCAGTTCTTTATTGACCGCCCGATCTTCGCCTGGGTGGTCGCCCTGTTTATCCTGCTGGCCGGTCTGCTGGCGATCCCGCAGTTGCCAGTGGCGCAGTACCCCAACGTCGCGCCACCGAAAGTGGAGATCTACGCGGTGTACCCCGGTGCATCGGCGCAGACCCTGGATGAAAGCGTGGTGAGCCTGATCGAGCAGGAGCTCAACGGCGCCGATCACCTGCTGTACTTCGAATCCCAGAGCAGCCTGGGTTCGGCCACCATCACCGCCACCTTCCAGCCCGGCACCAACCCGGAAATGGCCCAGGTCGACGTGCAGAACCGCCTCAAAGCGGTCGAGCCGCGCCTGCCACAGGCGGTGACCCAGCAAGGCTTGCAGGTGGAGAAGGTCTCCGCCGGCTTCCTGCTGCTGGTGACGCTCACCTCCAACGACGGCAAGCTCGATGACGTGGCGCTGAGTGATTACCTCGCGCGCAACGTGATGAACGAACTCAAGCGCCTCGACGGTGTGGGCAAGGCCCAACTGTATGGCGCCGAGCGCGCCATGCGCATCTGGATCGACCCGCAGAAGCTGATTGGTTTCAACCTGACGCCGGCCGACGTAAACGCCGCCATCAGCGCGCAGAACGCCCAGGTCTCGGCCGGTAGCATCGGTGATTTGCCAGGTACCAACACCCAGGAAATCACCGCCGCAATCCTGGTCAAAGGGCAGCTTTCGACGCCCGCCGAGTTTGCCGACATTGTGCTCAAGGCCAACCCGGACGGTTCCACCGTGCGCATCGGCGATGTGGCGCGGGTGGAAGTCGGCAGCCAGGAATACCAGTTCTCCACTCGCCTGAACGGCAAGCCGTCCACGGCGGTCAGCGTACAGCTGTCGCCGGGCGCCAATGCACTGAACACCGCGACCCTGGTGCGGGCCAAGATGGATGAGCTGTCGCGTTACTTCCCGACCAATGTGGAATACAAGATCCCGTACGACACCTCGCCGTTCGTCAAGGTCTCGATCACCAAGGTGGTCTACACCCTGCTCGAAGCGATGGCGCTGGTGTTTGCGGTGATGTTCCTGTTCCTGCAGAACGTGCGCTACACCTTGATCCCGACCCTGGTCGTGCCGATTGCCTTGATGGGCACCTTTGCCACCATGTTGCTGCTGGGCTTCTCGATCAACGTGTTGACCATGTTTGGCATGGTGCTGGCCATCGGCATCCTGGTGGACGACGCCATTGTGGTGGTGGAGAACGTCGAGCGCATCATGGCCACCGAGGGCCTGTCGCCCAAGGAGGCGACGAAAAAGGCCATGGGCCAGATCACCGGGGCTATCATCGGCATTACCCTGGTACTGGTCGCAGTGTTCCTGCCAATGGCGTTCATGGCAGGTTCCGTGGGGGTTATCTACCAGCAGTTCTCGTTGTCGATGGCCACGTCGATCCTGTTCTCGGCATTCCTCGCCCTGACCTTGACCCCGGCCCTGTGCGCCACCTTGCTCAAGCCGATTGCCAAGGGCGCGCACCATGCCAAGGGCGGTTTCTTCGGCGGGTTCAACAAGCGCTTTGAACAGTTCACCGACCGCTACGAAGGCTGGGTGGCCTATGCCCTCAAGCGCAGCGGCCGCTACCTGCTGATCTACCTGGTGCTGCTGGTAGGCCTGGGCTGGATGTTCAGCCGGCTGCCCTCCTCCTTCCTGCCGGTGGAAGACCAGGGCTACACCATCACCGACATCCAGCTACCACCGGGTGCGAGCAAGAACCGCACGGTGCAGGTGGCCGAGCAGATTGAGGCGCACAATGCCGAAGAACCTGGGGTGGGCGACACCACCATGATCATGGGCTTCAGCTTCTCCGGTTCCGGGCAGAACGCCGCGCTAGCATTCACCACGCTCAAGGATTGGTCGGAGCGCAGTAGCGATGATTCGGCCTCGTCGATTGCCGACCGCGCCAACATGGCCTTCAGCGAGCTCAAGGATGCGATTGCCTATGCGGTGCTGCCGCCGCCGGTGGATGGCCTGGGCACCTCCAGTGGTTTCGAGTTCCGTCTGCAAGATCGAGGTGGTGTCGGCCATGCCGCGCTGATGGCGGCACGGACCGAGTTGCTCGCGGCCGCCGAGAAAAGCCCGATCCTGGCCAACGTGCGCGAAAGCGCCCTGGCCGAAGCCCCGCAAGTGCAGCTGGAAGTGGACCGCAAGCAGGCCAACGCGCTAGGCGTGTCTTTCGCGGACGTGGGCAATGTGTTGTCCTCGGCCATCGGCTCGGCCTACATCAACGACTTCCCCAACCAGGGCCGCATGCAACGGGTGGTGGTGCAGGCCGAAGGCGACCAGCGCAGCCAGGTGGCGGACTTGATGAAAATCAATGTGCGCAACAACGCCGGCAAGATGGTGCCACTGTCGTCGTTTGTCGAAGCCAGATGGACTCAGGGCCCGACGCAACTGACCCGCTACAACGGCTACCCGGCCATCGCGATTTCGGGCGAAGCGGCGCCGGGTCACAGTACCGGCGAGGCGATGGACGAAATCCAGCGACTGGTCAGCCAGTTGCCGGCAGGCCTGGGCCAGGAATGGACCGGTCTGTCGTTGCAGGAACGCCTGTCCGGCTCTCAAGCGCCATTGTTGTTGGGCTTATCGCTGCTGATCGTGTTCCTGTGCCTGGCGGCGCTGTATGAAAGCTGGTCGATCCCAACGTCGGTGTTGCTGGTGGTGCCGCTCGGTGTACTCGGCGCGGTCGTCGCGGTGGGCTTGCGTGGCATGCCCAACGATGTGTTCTTCAAAGTCGGCCTGATCACCATCATCGGCTTGTCGGCGAAGAACGCCATCCTCATCATTGAGTTCGCCAAGGACCTGTATGACCAGGGTGAAGACCTGGTCACCGCCACCTTGAAAGCCGCACGGTTGCGCCTGCGGCCGATCATCATGACGTCCCTGGCGTTCATCCTCGGCGTGGTGCCGCTGGCGATTGCCACGGGCGCCAGCTCGGCCAGCCAGCAGGCGATTGGTACGGGGGTGATCGGCGGGATGATCACGGCGACGCTGGCGGTGGTGTTTGTGCCGGTGTTCTTTGTGGTGGTCATGAAGCTGGTGCGTAAACGCAGCGGCTAGCATTAAGCTTCAAGCGGCAAGTAATAGCAGACAGGCTTCTAACTTGCCGCTTACAGCGGCGCAACCTATGGTGCTCACAACTGCCCTGATTCGTGAGCGCCATGTCTTTTCTAGCCCGCACCCACCCTCGCCTCTCCGCCGCCGCCGTGTTCGGGATTGCCGTGGGCATCCTGGCGCCGGCCGATACCCTCGTCAGCAAAATCCTGATGGGCTGGAACGCCGGCGTCTGGACCTACCTCGCACTGATGCTCTGGCTGACCCGCCGCGCCAAGGCCGAGGATGTAAAACGCATCGCCGAGGTCGAAGATGAAAACGCCGGGTTGGTGCTGTTCACCGTCTGCATCGCCGCCATCGCCAGCCTGGCGACCATCACCTTCGAACTGGTGGGCAGCAAAGACCTGGCCAGTTCCGAACGCCTGCTGCACTACGGGTTTACCGGGCTGACGGTGATCGGTTCGTGGTTGCTGATCGGGGTGATTTTCAGCGTGCATTACGCCCGCCTGTATTACACCTGGGACGGCAAGGAGCCGGCGTTGCGTTTTGCCGAGGGCCTGACAACGCCCAACTACTGGGACTTCTTGTATTTTTCCTTCACCATCGGCGTGGCGGTGCAAACCTCCGATGTGGGCGTCGCCACGCGGGGCATGCGCAAGGTGGTATTGGGGCAGTCGTTGATCGGATTTCTGTTCAACACGGCGATCCTGGGGTTCTCGATCAATATCGCCGCCGGGCTGTTCGGCTGACGCTGCACAAACCTTCTAGACGCCTATCCGCTGTTGGTCGCTAATAGCCTCACTTAGTCCGCTTCGGTGTTTTATGACCGCGCACAACTGGATCGACCTGTCCCAGGACGCCGACACCGGCATCGAGACCCTGCGCGCGCATTTTCAAGGCCATGCCTACGACCCTCACTGGCACGACAGCTACCTGATCGGCGTCACCGAGCAGGGCGTACAGCAATTCAACTGCCGTCGCACCCGCCACAACAGCGTGCCGGGCCAGGTGTTCCTGGTGGAGCCCGGCGAACTGCATGACGGCGACGCGCCCACCGCAGATGGCTTCACTTACCATATGCTCTACCTCGACCCGCATTGGTTGGCGCGGGAAGTCAGCGCAGTGTTCGAAGAGGCGCCTCTGGATAGCCAATTGAGTTTCGCCAGCATCTTGACCAATGACCCACGGCTGGCACTCGCCACCAGCCAAGCTTTCCAGGCCTTGCACAGCGGCGAATTGCGCATCGTACGCCAGCGCGCCATGGACCAATTGTTGGAGCGCCTCACCGGTCAACTCTACTGGCGCACCCGCTACCGCGAAGACCCACGCCTGCCGCTGGTTGCACACAAGGCGCAGGAATATCTGCACGCCCATCTGCACGTTGATGTGGGCATGGACGAACTGGCCCTGGCCTGCGGCGTCGACCGTTTCCGTCTGACTCGTGCGTTCAAGAGCGCGTTCGGCCTGCCGCCCCACGCCTACCTTGTGCAACTGCGCCTGGCACGCGCCCGGCATTTGCTGGCCAGGGGCGAACAACCGGCGGACGTCGCCATTGCCCTGGGTTTCTCCGATCAGAGCCACCTGGGCCGGTGGTTCATGCGCGCCTATGGGCTGACACCGGCGGCGTACCGCAAGCGCTGCTCAAATCTTCCAGACAGGTAGCAAGTGCGTTTGTGAAGATCGACTCCATCGATTGGTTTACTGGAGTCTCCTGTCATGTTGCCGTTTATATTGTTCGCCTTTGTGGCGTCGATCACCCCCGGCCCCACCAACATCCTGGTGCTGAGTAACAGCGCACGCCATGGCTTCAAGGCCGCCTTGCCGATCATTCTCGGCGCCTGCGCGGGCGCTGCGGGCCTGGTGTTGGTGGTGGGCAGCGGGTTTGGCCAGTCGTTAGTGCATGTGCCCAAGGTGCAAATGGCCATGCAATGGATCGGCATCGCCTGGTTGAGTTACCTGGCCTGGCAGATCTTCAGCGCGCCCGCCCAAGCCATTGACGTGCAAGCCAGCGAAAAGCCCCTTGGACTGATCGGCGCCGCCAGCCTGCAGGTGATCAATCCGAAAACCTGGATGATGGCGCTGGCGGTGGTCAGCGTATTTGCCGGCAACGGTGCTGAGCGCCAGAGCCAAGTGGTGTACCTGTCCCTGATATTTTTCCTGATATCGCTGCCGTGCCTGGGCACTTGGGCGTTGCTGGGCGTGGGGTCGGCACGGCTGTTTCGTTCGGCCAGGGCGATGCAGCGCTTCAACCGCAGCATGGCACTGTTACTGCTGGTGGCGACTTGGCTGAGTGTGGTGATTTGACGCACCGGCCATCCGACTTTGTCCTACAACAGCTTGACGACTTTCCTCATTTGGTGGTTTCCTGAAACCGGTTTCAGTCATTCCAATAAAAACAGAAGGTCGATGACCGTGAACACTTTTTCCGCCGCCCAGCGCAGCCGTGTGACCATGCTAGATGTGGCCGAGCGCGCTGGCGTGTCCAAAGCCAGCGTGTCGCGCTTCATCGGCGACGACCGCGGCCTGCTCTCCGATGCCATAGCCCAGCGCATCGAGCAAGCCATCGAACAACTCGGCTACCGACCCAACCAGATGGCCCGAGGCCTGAAACGCGGCCGCACCCGCCTGATCGGCATGCTGGTAGCCGATATTCGCAACCCCTATTCCATTGCCGTAATGCACGGCGTTGAAACCGCCTGCCGCCAGCACGGCTACAGCCTGGTGGTGTGCAACACCGACCGCGATGACGAACAGGAGCGCCAGCACCTGGCGGCATTGCGTTCGTACAACATCGAAGGGCTGATCGTGAACACCCTCGGCCATCACCTCGACCAACTGCTGGAGCTGCAACGGGAAATGCCCCTGGTGCTGGTGGACCGCAAGGTCGAGCCGTTGCACAGCGACCTGGTCGGCCTGGACAACCCGGCGGCGGTGCGTATGGCAGTGGAACACCTCGAACGACAGGGTTATCGCGATGTGCTGATGGTGAGTGAAGCCACCGATGGCACCAGTTCGCGGTTGGAGCGCCTGAACAGTTTCAAGGCTGAAATCGCTAGCCGCTCGGCATTGACCGGCGCTGTGCTGGAGCTGGATGAAACACTGCAACAACACCTGCACACCTTTCTCGCAAAACCTGGCCCCAAGGCACTGTTCTGTGCCAATGGCGTCGCGGCGCTGGCTTGCACCCGCGCGCTGAAGAACCTGGGGTGCAGCCTGTTTGACGACATCGGCCTGATCGCCCTGGATGACCTGGAGTGGTACCCACTGGTGGGCACGGGCATTACCGCCCTTGCCCAGCCGACCGAGGCCATCGGCGCCACGGCATTCGACTGCCTGCTCAAGCGCCTGCGCGGCGATACCGAGCCGACGCGCACTCTGGATTTCCTGCCCGAGTTGATCGTTCGTGGCTCGACCCAGCCCATCTGAAAATTTTTTGATCAAAAATGAAACCGGTTTCAGAGGTAAACAACAATGCATAAATACCCCGTCTCCATCAGCCTTTCCAGCTACGGCGCCGACTTGGTACGCCAGCAGGGCCAACTGAGTTTTGTCCAATTACTCGCGGCTGCCGGTGCCCATCGAATCGAATGGCGAGAAGAGCTTTTAACCCACGAACACCCCACCAAACTGGCCCAGGCCGCAGCGCAACAGGGCCTGGAATCGGTGTTCTCATCGCCCCTGGAACTGTGGGTCGCCGGCCGCGCCCAACCGAATGCCGAACTCGCGGCCACCCTGGATCGGGCGCAGGCGTTCGGCTCACGCTGGCTGAAAGTCTCCCTCGGTTACTTTACCGACACCAACGACCTGGAAAGCCTGCACGCCCTGCTCAACCGCCACCCGGTCCGCTTGTTGGTCGAGAACGACCAGACCCTGCACGGTGGCCGCATCGAACCCATGCAGCGTTTCTTCACCGAAGTTGAACGCCAGGGCCTGCCGGTGAAGATGACCTTCGATATCGGCAACTGGCAGTGGCAAGACCAGTCCGCCCTTACCGCTGCGCGCCTGCTCGGCCGGCATGTGGATTACCTGCACTGCAAGGCCGTTGCACGCCGCGCTGATGGCAAGCTGGTGGCCCTGCCGCCCGGCGCCACCGACCTGCATTTGTGGGAACAACTGCTCAAGCACATGACTCCAGGTATTAGCCGGGCTGTGGAATTCCCACTGCAAGGCGATGACCTGGTCGCAATCACTGCGCAGCAGGTCGCCACCCTCACCCTGCTGGGCCAACCCCGTGCGGAGCATGTTCATGTCTGAGATCGATATCCTCTCGTTTGGTGAAACCATGGCGATGTTTGTCGCCGAGCAAACGGGCGATCTGGCCCAAGTGACGCAGTTCCATAAACGGATCGCGGGTGCCGACAGCAACGTCGCCATCGGCCTGTCGCGCCTGGGTTTCAACGTGGCCTGGTTAAGCCGGGTAGGCAATGATTCCCTCGGGCGCTTTGTGGTCGACACGCTGACCCAAGAAGGCCTGGATTGCCGGCATGTGGCCGTCGATCCGGCGCACCCCACCGGTTTTCAATTCAAATCCCGTGAAGAAGCGGGCGATGATCCCCAAGTGGAATACTTCCGCAAGGGTTCGGCGGCCAGTCACTTGTCCATCGCGGCTATCAGCCCTGCTCTGCTGCAAGCCCGTCACCTGCACGCCACCGGCATTCCACCGGCATTGTCCGAGGCGACGCGTGAGTTGTCCGTCGAGCTGATGACGCAGATGCGCAAGGCCGGGCGCAGCGTGTCGTTCGATCCCAACCTGCGCCCGTCGTTGTGGGCCAACCAACAGACGATGATCCGTGAAATCAACGCCCTCGCCGGCCTGGCCGACTGGGTCTTGCCGGGTCTTGGCGAAGGCCGCTTGCTCACCGGTTTCGATGACCCGGCCGACATCGCCGCGTTCTACCTCGACCAGGGCGCCGAAGCCGTGGCGATCAAGCTCGGCCCGGATGGCGCCTACTACCGTACCCAGATGGACCAGGGCTTTGTCGCCGCCGTGCGGGTGGAAAAAGTCGTGGATACAGTCGGTGCCGGCGACGGTTTTGCCGTGGGCATGATCAGCGCCCTGCTGGAAAACCTCAGCTTCCCCGAGGCGGTACAGCGCGGCAACTGGATCGGCAGTCGCGCCGTGCAAAGCCGTGGCGATATGGAAGGCCTGCCCGCCCGTTCAGAGTTACCGATCCGATCCGTTGCCTAACCCACTACCTGTTGCCACAACTACAACAAGCTCAGGAGCAACCCCATGGAAACCGTGAAACTCGCCACCCGCCGTTGGTGGTACATCATGCCCATCGTCTTCATCACCTACAGCCTGGCGTACCTGGACCGCGCCAACTACGGCTTCGCCGCCGCCTCCGGCATGGCCGAAGACCTGATGATCACCCCTGGCATGTCGTCATTGCTGGGCGCGCTGTTTTTCCTTGGCTACTTTTTCTTCCAGGTGCCGGGGGCGATCTACGCGCAAAAGCGCAGTGTCAAGAAACTGATCTTCGTCAGCCTGATCCTGTGGGGCGGCTTGGCCACCCTGACCGGCGTGGTGTCCAATGCCTACATGCTGATCGTGATCCGCTTCATGCTCGGCGTAGTCGAAGCCGCCGTGATGCCGGCGATGTTGGTGTATCTGTGCCACTGGTTCACCCGTGCCGAACGCTCGCGTGCCAATACCTTTCTGATCCTCGGCAACCCGGTGACCATGCTGTGGATGTCGGTGGTGTCAGGCTACCTGGTGCAGCATTTCAGCTGGCGCTGGATGTTTATCATCGAAGGCCTACCGGCGGTCTTGTGGGCGTTTATCTGGTGGAAACTGGCCGATGAGCGTCCAAAGGACGCCAAGTGGCTGAGCGACGCTGAGAAACAGGACCTGGAAACCGCGCTGGCCGCCGAGCAAGTCGGGATCAAGGCGGTGAAGAACTACGCCGAAGCGTTCCGCTCGCCCAAGGTCATCATCCTGGCCCTGCAATTCTTCTGCTGGAGCATTGGCGTGTACGGCTTTGTGCTGTGGCTGCCGTCGATCCTCAAGCAAGGCTTGCAGATGGACATGGTCGAGGCCGGCTGGCTGTCGGCGCTGCCCTACCTGGCGGCGGTGATCGGCATGCTGGTGGTGTCTTGGGGCTCGGACAAGCTGCAAAAACGCAAGCGTTTCGTATGGCCACCGTTGTTGATTGCCTCGATTGCTTTCTACGCGTCCTACGTGCTGGGTGCCGAACACTTCTGGTGGTCCTACACCTTGCTGGTGATTGCCGGGGCCTGCATGTATGCGCCCTACGGTCCGTTTTTCGCCATCGTCCCGGAAATCCTGCCGGCCAACGTCGCTGGCGGCGCCATGGCGCTGATTAACAGCATGGGCGCCCTCGGTTCATTTGGCGGCTCGTACCTGGTGGGCTATCTCAATAGCAGCACCGGTTCGCCCGGCGCTTCGTACCTGCTGATGAGCGGCGCGTTGCTGCTGTCGGTGGTGCTGACGATTTTTCTCAAGCCCGGCGCCAGTGACCGCACGCCGGCGCCCAACCTGGAATTGAAGGTAAAGACCGCATGAAAAAATCAGTCGTGTTGTACAAGAAACTCTCCGCGCCACTGATGGCCCGCCTGCATGAACAGGCCGAGGTCACACTGATCGAAGCGTTGGATGACACCGGCCTGGCCAAGTTGCGCGACGCCCTGCCCGGCGCCCACGGCCTGCTGGGTGCCAGTCTGCGCCTGGATGCGAAGCTGCTCGACCTGGCGCCGCAACTGGAAGCGGTAGCCAGCGTGTCGGTAGGCGTCGACAACTACGACATCGACTACCTGACAGGGCGCGGCATCCTGCTCAGCAACACCCCGGATGTGCTCACCGAGACCACCGCCGACACCGGTTTTGCGCTGATCCTGGCCACCGCGCGGCGCGTGGTCGAACTGGCCGACATGGTGCGCGCCGGCCAGTGGAGCAAAAACATCGGCCCGGCGCATTTCGGCAGCGACGTGCATGGCAAGACCCTCGGCATCATCGGCATGGGCCGCATCGGCGAGGCCTTGGCCCAGCGCGGGCATTTTGGTTTCGGCATGCCGGTGATCTACCACAGCCATTCGCCCAAGCCAGCGGTGGAGGCGCGTTTCGGTGCGCAGTACCGCAGCTTGAACGACTTGCTGCAACAGGCCGACTTTGTCTGCCTGACCTTGCCACTCACCGCTGAAACCGAGAAGTTGATCGGCACAGAACAGTTCGCGCTGATGGGCCCGGAGACGATCTTCATCAATATTTCGCGGGGCAAGGTGGTGGACGAGGCCGCGCTGGTGCAAGCGCTGCAACAACGCACCATTCGAGCGGCGGGTTTGGATGTGTTTGAGAAGGAACCGCTGGATCATGGCTCGCCGTTGTTGCGCTTGAACAATGTGGTGGCCACACCCCATATCGGTTCGGCGACGCATGAGACGCGGGAGGCGATGGCCACGTGTGCGGTGGATAATCTGTTGCAGGCGTTGTCCGGCGAGCGACCGCAGAACCTGGTGAACCCGGCCGCCTGGAAACACTGATTCCTGTAACACCACAAAACCAATGTGGGAGCGGGCCTGCTCGCGAATGCGGTATGTCAGTCGATAGATCTCTTGACTGATCCACTGCATTCGCGAGCAAGCCCGCCCCCACATTTCGACCTCATTCAGGTCAGATAACGAACCGCGCCACCATCCCGTTCAAATCCACCGCCAGGCGCGAAAGTTCATGGCTGGCCGCGCTGGTCTGGTTCGCACCCGCCGCCGACTGGGTCGCCAGGTCGCGGATGTTCACCAGGTTGCGGTCCACTTCGCGGGAGACCTGGGCCTGTTCTTCCGACGCGCTGGCGATGACCAGATTGCGTTCGTTGATCAGGCTGATCGACTGAGTGATCTGCTCCAGGGCGACACCGGCGGCGCGTGCCATTTCCAGGGTGTCCTGGGTGCGCTGGTTACTCTGTTGCATGGATTGCACGGCTTCGCCGGTGCCGTTCTGGATACCGGCGACCATTTTCTCGATTTCCTGGGTCGACTGCGCGGTGCGATGGGCCAGCGCGCGCACTTCGTCGGCCACCACCGCAAAACCGCGTCCGGCTTCACCGGCACGGGCGGCTTCGATGGCGGCGTTGAGGGCCAGCAAATTGGTTTGCTCGGCAATCGCACGGATAACGTCCAGCACCTTGCCGATATCCCGGCCTTGGGTGGCCAGGCCTTCGATCATTGCGGCGGTGTTTTGTACGTCCTGGGTCATGGTCTGGATGGCGCCGACAGTTTCCACCACACGGTCGCGGCCTTCACGGGCGGCCTGGCTGGACTGGGTTGAGGCCTCGGAAGTAGACACCGCGTTGCGGGCCACTTCTTCCACCGCCGCCGTCATCTCGTTGACTGCAGTGGCCGCCTGATCGATTTCATTGTTCTGTTGCTGCAAGCCTTTGGAGGCTTCCTCAGTGACCGCGCTCAACTCTTCGGCTGCCGAGGCGAGCTGGGTGGCCGAGCCGGCGATGTGCTGGATAGTCTGACGCAGGTTGGCCTGCATCGCGGCAAGGGCACCCAACAAGCGTGCCGGCTCATCCTTGCCGTCGTCTTCGATGGCCTTGCTGAGGTTGCCACCGGCGATGGTTTCGGCCACTTCCACGGCTTTGCGCAGTGGCGTGACGATGCTGCGGGTCAACAACCATGCCAGCAGCACGGTGAGCAACGCGGCAACGACGGAAACTGCAATCACGCCGGTAATGGCGCCGTCATAGCTCTGCCCAGCGTCAGCGTCGGCGGTCTTGGCATCGGCCGCGTTGATGGCGATGAGCTTGTTCAGTTGCTCGCCCATCTGGTCGGTGCCGTCCTTGATGCGGCTGTTGATCAGGGCACGCATTTCATCGACTTTGCCCTGTTTGGACAGCGCGAGCATGTCGGCCTGGGCCTTGAAGTAGTTGTCCAGCGTGACCACGAAGGTTTTGTACAGCGCGGCCTCTTCCGGGCCGGCGGGTAGTACCGCGTAGCTGGCCTGGGCGGTCTTGACCTTGTCGGCGAGCACAGCCATGCGGGTTTCAGCTTCTTGCAGGCTGGCAGGTTCGCGATTGACCAGCACACGGAAAGACAGGATGCGCAGGCGCAACACGTTTTCCGTAATAACGGCCAGCGAAGTTACGCTGGGCAGTTGGGTAGCGGTCATGTCCACCGAGGATTGCCGAATCTGTGTCATGCGGTTGACCGCAAACACCCCCAATAAAACCACTAACAACGCAATGAACGCGAAACCAAGAAACGCTCGTGGGGCAATATTCAGCTGACGGAGGGACATAGGGGGGTGCTCTCAGATGGAGTGTTTGCGAGCGTCCCTGCTGCGAAACGATCCGTCAGCGTCAACGCGCTGCTTGGACCTTGGTCACCACTGTTGTCGTTAGTATGTGGGCCTATACGAGATATCGGCAGCTTCCTGATTTTTATGCAGGGCTTTATAAATATTTTTTTACGCTTCTGACGACCGGCGCTTTCTGGCATTCTGCGCCTCCATTTTCTGACCCGAGCCCGCATTTTGTCTGACGCTCAAGCTCCCCGTCCCCGCTATAAATCCGACTTGATCTACGGCCTGGAAGACCGCCCGCACTTCACCGCCGCCATTTTTGCCGCGTTGCAGCATGTGCTCGCCAGCTTTGTCGGCATCATCACCCCCACCCTGATCGTCGGCGGCGTGCTGGGCCTGGAAAGCGAAGTGCCGTACCTGGTGAGCATGGCGCTGTTTGTGTCGGGGCTCGGCACCTTTGTACAGGCACGCAAGTTCGGCCCGATCGGCTCGGGGCTGTTGTGCCTGCAGGGCACCAGTTTTTCCTTTATCAGCGTGATTCTCAGCGCGGGCTTCATGGTCAAGACCCGAGGCGGCGGCACCGATGAGATTCTCTCGACGATCTTTGGCATTTGCTTTTTCGCTGCGTTTATCGAGGTGGTGCTCAGCCAGTTCATCGGCAAGCTGCGCAAGCTGATCACCCCGGTGGTCACCGGGACCATCATTACCTTGATGGGGTTGTCGCTGATCAAGGTGGCGGTCACCGACATGGCCGGCGGCTTTGGCGCCAAAGACCTGGGCACCGCGAGCAATATGGGGTTGGCCGCATTGGTACTGCTGACCATCGTGGTACTCAACCGCTTCAACAACCCGTTCCTGCGCCTGGGTTCCATTGTCATCGGCCTGACCCTGGGCTTCGTCGTGGCCTGGCTGATGGGGCGCGTGGACATGGCCGCGTTGCCCCAGGTGCCCTTGATCAGTGTGCCGGTGCCGTTCAAATACGGCTTCTCGTTCGACTGGGTAGCGTTTATCCCGGTGGCGGTGATCTTCCTGATTTCGCCCCTGGAAGCCGCCGGTGACCTGACGGCCAACTCGATGATTTCCCAGCAGCCGGTCAAGGGGCCGCTGTATATCAAGCGCATCAAGTCGGGCCTGCTGGCCGACGGCCTCAACTCGGCGATGGCCGCTACATTCAACAGCCTGCCAATGGTGACCTTCGCCCAGAACAACGGGGTGATCCAGCTGACGGGCGTGGCCAGCCGCTACGTGGCGTACTTCATCGCCGGCCTGCTGGTGCTGCTGGGGCTGTTCCCGATGATCGGCGCGGTGCTGCAACTGATGCCCAAGCCAGTATTGGGCGGCGCGACCCTGATCATGTTCGGCACCGTGGCCGTGGCGGGGATCAAAATCCTTGCCGAAGCCGGGTTGCATCGACGCAATGTACTGATCGTGGCGATCTCCCTCGGCATGGGCCTGGGCGTTGCCGCCGTGCCGGAAGTGTTGCGCGACTTGCCCAAGGCGTTGCACAACATCTTCGAGTCGCCGATCACCGTGGGGGCTTTCTGTGCAATCCTGCTGAACATTTTCCTGCCGGAGGAGTTCATAGAGCTGGAAGAAGATGAATTTGATCCGGAGTCCTCTACCCTCAAAGTGATGCAGGATCCGGACGTCCCGAAATAGGAGCACTTATCGATGCGCAAGCTCATGGTTCTATCGCTGTTGCTGCTGACCTTGAGCGCTTGCGCGCTGTTCCCCAACCGCGATCCGGTCAACATCAATGTCGTGGGCATCGAGCCGCTGCAAAGCCAGGACCTCGAAGTGCGTTTCGCCGTGAAACTGCGGGTGCAAAACCCCAATGAAACGGCGATCGACTACAACGGCCTGGCCCTGGACCTGGAGGTCAACGGCCGGCCGCTGGCGTCGGGGGTGAGTGATCAAAGCGGATCCATCCCGCGCTTTTCCGAGACCGTGCTGATGGTGCCGGTGAGTGTTTCGGCGTTTTCAGTGTTGCGCCAAACCCTGGGCCTGAGCCAGACCCAGAGCTTGAACAACCTGCCCTATGTGCTGCGGGGCAAACTGGCGGGCGGGTTGTTTGGCACGATGCGTTTTGTGGAGCGTGGCACACTGGACCTGCCGAATACTGCCACTTGGTAAACGCCATGCAACCGACGCTGTATACCGAACGACTGATATTGCGCCCGCTGACCCTGGACGATGCCGACGCGGTCCAACAGCTGTTTGCCCACTGGGAAGTGGTGCGCTACCTCAACGCCGAGGTGCCCTGGCCCTACCCCGCCGACGGCGCGCGCAGCTTCCTGGAGAACGTCGCCCTACCGGGAATGGCGCGTGGCGAGCAATGGCACTGGGCGATCTGCCTGAAGCACTCACCAGACACGTTGGTCGGCAACATCAGCCTGTTCGATACCGAGGGCGACAACCGTGGGTTCTGGCTCGGCCAGCCATGGCAGGGTCAAGGGTTGATGAGTGAAGCCAGCGCGGCGGTCACCGACTACTGGTTCGGCGTGCTCGAACGTCCGGTATTGCACGTCCCCAAGGCGGCGCCCAACCAAGGGTCGCGACGGATCTCCGAACGCGCCGGCATGCGACTGATCAAGACGGATGAAGGCCGGTTTGTCGAAGGCATTTTCCCACGGGAGATCTGGGAGATGACCCGTGAAGAGTGGCTGGAATCCCAATCCTCCAAACGCTGAGGATTCCATGTGGGAGCGGTGTTCAATCGATGATAAAGCGCACGCCCGGCTTGGCCCGTTCATCCACGGTCAACTCAAACACATCCGGCCGGGCGTAGTGCCCCACCACGTCATAGTCATACCGCGCACATACCAAATCATCCGTGTTGATTTGCGCTGTGAGCAACCCGGCTTCTCCCAGCAACGGCCCAGCCAGAATGTCACCCATGGGCCCGACAATCACACTGCCACCGGCAATCAACGGACGCTCAGCCGGCCAGTTCGCTACCTCAACCCCCAGGGCCTCGGGTGACGCCTGCACCTGACATGCACTCACCACGAAGCAGCGTCCTTCATGGGCCACATGGCGCATGCTCACTTGCCACATCTCGCGCTCATCCACCGTCGGCGCACACCAGACCTCCACGCCCTTGGCGTACATCGCGGTACGCAGCAACGGCATCATGTTTTCCCAGCACACCGCGCCTCCAATGCGTCCCACTGCCGTATCGATCACCGGCAGGGTCGAGCCGTCGCCTTTGCCCCAGATCAGCCGTTCGGTACCAGTGGGCATAAGCTTGCGATGCTTGGCCACCAGCCCTCCCGCCGGTTCGAAATACAGCACGGTGCAATACAGTGTGCTGGCGCTGCGCTCGATCACACCGATTACGACGCTGGCGCCGGTACGCGCCGACAGCCCGGCCAGCGCCTCGGTTTCAGCGCCGGGAACATCGATGGCATTGGCAAAGTAGCGAGCGAAGGTCTCGCGACCTTCCGGCAGCCGATACCCCAACTGCGTGCCGAAGGCTTCACCTTTGGGATAGCCACCCAGCAGGGCCTCGGGCATTACCACCAATTGCGCACCGCTGCGCGAGATCTCGTCCTCATAGCTGAGGATCTGCACCAGGGTTTCGCCCTTGCCGCCAGACAGGGATCCGATTTGCAGGGCCGCTACAGTAGAAACGGGCATCGTGTTCACTCCAGATGATGGGGGTTGCCCATTCTCCTGCGACCCTCGATCATGAATAAAGCCCACCTCAATGCTGAATGATATGAGCCAAATAAATATCGCCCAAGTCGATCTCAACCTGCTGAAAACCTTCGAAGCCTTGCACGACGAGTCCAGCGCCAGTCGTGCGGCGCTGCGCCTAGGCGTGACGCAATCGGCGATCAGCGCGGGTCTGCGGCGCTTGCGCGAGGTGTATGGCGATCAATTGTTCGTGCGTACCGGACGCGGCCTGGCACCGACTTTACGGGCCAATCAGCTGAAGCCCGTGATCAGCGAGGCGTTGGAGCGCTGTCGGCAAAGCCTGGCGATGGTCGATCCGGATAACCAGCAATACCAAGGTCGCTCCGTGGTACTGGGTTTATCGGATGATTTCGAGATTGCGTATGGTCGCCGGCTGATGGAGGAAATCGGCCGACGCGCGCCCAAACTCCGGGTGATTTTCCGTCAGACCCATAGCCAGATCGTCGCAGAGGCCCTACTTGACCGCAGCCTCGACCTTGCCATCACGGCTGGGGGGTTCGCCCAAGGCCGATTGAGTCGACAGGTCGTGGGCGAAGGTGATTACCGCTGCCTGATGGATTCGGAACAGACCAGCATCAGCCTGGACGAGTTCGTCACGCGCGAGCATGTGCTGGTGTCGTCAGGCGGGTTTATCGGGATTACCGACGAGGGCCTGGCGGCCCAAGGGCTGAGCCGCCAGGTGTGCGCGTCCACCAGCCACTTCGCGGCGCTGCCGTTTCTGCTCAAGGGCAGCCAGGCGGTGGCAACCATTCCCGGGCACGCCGCCGAGGCCATTGGTGCAATGACCGGCTTGCGGGTACTCGCATGCCCACTGGCTCTGCCGCGCTACCCGGTGGAGCTGGGTTGGCGAACACAGGTGCAACTCGATCCGCTGTTGCTGAAGGTGCGTGAAGCGATTGTGGCGACCTTTACTTGGCCGCCGCCATCAACTTGTTGACCTCACTGCGCACCATGTTGGAGAACTCAGGCGGCGACATGCCGTCGAGTTCGGCGCGCACCCACTCAGCCCACTTGCCCTTGCGCTTGGCGCGCTCGCCGAACAAGCGGGCAGCCTCGCCCTTGGCCTTGCCCAGGTTGGTTTGCCATAGGTCATAGAGGCGGGACTTTTCATCTTCCAGTTCGGCGCGCTCGGCGAGGGTCTTGTTGGCCAGATTGAAACTCATGTTGGATTTCCTGCTGCACAAATAGGCGACATCTTACACTGTAGGTCGAACGTTCCTGATTCGGATTTTACTCAAGACCGGACAGCAGCAAAAAAACTGCAACTTTTGCTGTCGCCCGACACTCCATTGTTCACTGTCACATTCACTCGCAAGGAGTCACACAATGGCCCGCAAATCCGCTGCCCAAGCCGTCGAAGAACAAATCAAGGATCAAGCTTTCAGTGAACTGACGGCGCTGATCGAAGAATCGGACAAGCTGCTCAAAAGCAGCGCTTCCCTGGTCGGCGAAGAAGGTGAAACCCTTCGCGAGCAGGTCGCGATCAAACTCAAGCAAGCCTTGGACTCGGTGTCCAACGTGCGCGAGCGCAGCAAGCCGGTGGTGGACGCCACCGAAACCTACATTGGTGGTCACCCGTGGCAGACCGTCGCCATCTCCGCAGGCTTTGGCTTGGTCGTAGGCTTGCTATTGGGTCGCCGCAACTGATCGAAGGGGCTGCGCCAGCGCCGGCGCAGCCTGTTTTACTGGCCGGCCAATTCCCGCAAATGCGCCAACGCCTCAATGTCAACCTCGATACCCTGCTCGTCCGAGCGCGCCCGTGTGCGATGACGTCGATCCCCCGGCAGCCGCCGCAACCCCGCCGCATGCATCTGCCGCACCAACTCCTGGCTGCGCTCGGCGAAGCTTTGTCCGGCGGTCTTGCTTGGGTCGATGAGGATCAGCAACTGCCCGGTCCATGGCGTACGGGCCCCAGGATGGTCAGCCCAATTGAACTCGAAGGAAAAATGACCGCCGGTCAGCGCCGCCGCCAGCAACTCCACCATCATCGACAGCGCCGAGCCCTTGTGCCCGCCAAAAGGCAACAACGCGCCACCTTCCAGCACTGCCCGCGGGTCCTGGGTCGGTTGGCCCAGACTGTCCACGCCCATTCCCGGCGGCAAGCGCTCGCCCTTGCGCGCGGCAATCTGCACGTCGCCGTGCGCGATAGCACTGGTGGCCAGGTCAAACACAATGGGCGGGCCATCGGCACGAGGTGCTGCGAAGGCAATCGGGTTGGTGCCGAATAATGGACGGTCGGCGCCATGGGGCACCACACAGGTCATGCTGTTGACCACGCTCAACGCCACCAGACCTTGCTCGGCGAAGGGTTCAACATCCGGCCACAGGGCCGCGAAATGATGGGAGTTATGGATCGCCAACAAGGCAATCCCGGCGCTGCGGGTCTTTTCCACCAGTAACGCCCGGGCGGCTTCCAATGCCGGCTGGGCGAAGCCGTTACCGGCATCCACCCGTACAAACCCCGAGGCCACATCCGTGACCTGCGGCACTGCGCGGCCATTTACCCAGCCGCTGGCCAGGGTGCTGACGTAACCGGGAATACGGAAAATGCCATGGCTGTGGGCCCCGTCACGCTCGGCACTGGCGCAGTTGTGGGCGAGGATCACGGCCACTTCGGGCGAAGTACCCTGCCGTACAAACACCTGTCGCAGCAACGTTACCAGTTCAGCGAAAGCGATGGCGACACGAGAACCCTCAATGATCTCTGACGGCGTAGACATCTGCAGCTCCGTTTTTATGATTGGAAGGCGCAACAAGACGAAAGAACCAGACCTGTGATTAAACAACGCGCCCGCAGCCTGCTGTCAATCGACTTTGCCGGCCCGGGCATTTTTGGTCAGTTATCTACCACGTGATGAACGACAAGTTCCGCGCGGAACTGCTGTCGAGCGTCAGACTGAAAGCACTATATTGACCTCAAAGAAGCCCGTCGCTTACTGGCGGCCTCCTTCCCCGACCGCCGCCGCACTGCTGATGCCTTTCTTGATCACGCACCTGGGAAGGCAACTGGGTCCGGGGGCCTGAACAGGCCCCCGAGGGGTCTATCAGTCTTTCTGGTCACGCAGGATATTGCCGGAGGCGCCGTCGATACGCGCTTCATACACAGTGCCATCGGCCTTGCGGCCTTTGACTTCCCAATAGCCGTTGTCATCCGCCTCGGCAGCGTACACCTCGACATAACCACCTTTGGTCTTAGCGACTTCAATCGCCTTTTCAATAGTGATCCAGCCCGCGCCAGGCTTATCGGCGAGGGCGGAGCCGGCGCCAAGCAGCGCGGTGGTAGCACACAGGGCGAGTAAGGTTTTCTTCAGCATTTTCGTTCTCCATTGTGGGAATGTCCTGAAATCGTTAGGTTCGCCCAAACGAGAATAAGTTCCAATTGATGTGCAATCGCCATGATGGCTGTTCTCGCCGTCCACCCAGGGAGGTTAGAATGTGCGAAATCAGGATGAGTTAATGAGCGAAAAGTCCCTTTCAGAAGCCGAATATGACGCCATCACCGACGCCGCCGCGCATTGGTGCATGCGTGTGCACGCGAGCGATTGCACAACTAGCGAGCGTGAGGCTTTTGCTCATTGGCACGATTCTCATCCTCTACACGCTTTCGAATACGCCGCGATGCTCGAAATCTGGGACGTCGCCGACCATCTGCCGCGTAATGCACCTGCCGCTGTCGTGGTGCCGGTCAAGCCTCGCAGCCGTTTGCGCACCTACGCGGTTGCGGCGGCCATCAGTCTGGTCGCGTTACCCATGGCCGCCTTTAGCGGATGGGAGGCCGGCTGGTTGCCCAGCGCTTACGAAAGCTATGACGCCACCCAGGGGTTGCGTCAGGTCACGCTGGGCGATGGTAGCCAGGTAGAGCTGAACCTGGGCACGGAATTGGTCTACAGCAACTACAAGGATATGCGCCGGGTCACGCTGAAAAAAGGCGAGGCATTCTTCAAAGTCAGCCATGACACTGCGCATCCGTTTATCGTACGCACGGGCGAAGGCCAGGTGCGGGTGACCGGCACCCAATTCAACGTCTGGAAATACGAAGACCAGGTGCGGGTGATGCTGCTCGAGGGCTCGGTACAGATTTCCAGCGACAAGGTCCACGGCAGTGTGCCACTTACTCCCGGTATGCAGGCCAGCTATCAACAGGGTGACGCCACGCCACGCGTGCAGGCTATCAACCCCAACGACACCGCACTGGCCTGGCGCCAAGGCAAGCTGATCCTCGACAACCTGGCCCTGGCCGATGCATTGCCGCTGATCAACCGCTACCTGACCAAACCGGTGATGCTGGCCGACGCCAACACCGGAGCGATTCGCATCGGTGGCATCTACAACATCAATGAGGTCAACAACCTCATCCCCTCCCTGCCTAAGGTGTTGCCGGTCTACCTGACCCAAAATCAGGATGGCAACCCCGTACTGAACTCCATCCCGCGTAAAACCCCGAAAAGCTGACCCCGCTGCCTGCAGTCAAGGGGGGTCTTGCGTCTAAAGTGTCCACTTTTCTAACACCCTCCGGCTCCGCAGCGCCCGTGCGAGGCGGACTCGTCAATTTTTCTGTCCCGGTGTTTCACCACTGATACAGCCCAGTGAAGCGTCTGCGCAATGGCTGTATCGGTTCGCCCTGCAAAGGCGTTGTTTCATTGTTGAAACAACGCTGCGAGGACTTCGCCCCCCAATATCTTCAACACGTTGAATATCAACACAAAATAAAAAGCGGCACGGCTTCTGCTCTATCCCTTACAGCGCTGTTTAGGGTCAGCGTGAAGAATAAGGAATGCCGTCGTGAATACACTCACTCAAGGTTCGATGAACGTACTGCTGATCAGCTGTGTACTTACTGCCGGCATCAGTGTTCCGAGCCATGCGGGTGACGGCGTTATCGTGACCGGCCGCGATGTACAAGGGCACATGTACGGACGCCCTGCATTCGGCAAAGACCCCTACCCCACCACCGCCAACGCCAATCCAAGCCGCGAGATCCTGGGTTCCACCGGCGAGCTCAGTGACATGGACATCGGTGGCATCAGCAGCGGCTCAGGCATTACCCGCGCCATCATGCCCAACGGCAACATCCCTGGTTTGAATAACACCCAAGGCAGCGTGTCGACACTGGGTTCTGGCACCGCCGCCGGCCACGGTGCCGGCGCATCCATGGGCGGACAGATCAGCGACTCGATCCAGCGCGGCATGGCACCGTTGAACAACATCGGCAGCATGATGGGGGGCAAATAATGAAGCGTTCCGTGCTCCTTCTGGCCCTGCTGGGCAGCGCGGCGGTCATGGCCGACAACAGCGCCGTGATCAACAACAGCGGCCAAAGCTACAACGGCAACGTGATGATCAACCAGGCGGCGGGCAACCAGCAGCAAACCGCCAACAACCGCGCTGTCGCGCTCGGTGGCCAGGCCACTACCTCCAATATCCAGAGCATGGACGGCAAGGTCGACCCCTCTCTGAACGCCAAGGCCTCGATCGAGGGCACCTCTTTTACCAATGGCAACGGCATGTTGGGCATCAACCAGTCAGCCGGAGCCAATAACCAATCAGTCAATGCCGTGCGGATCAGCATCAACCCTGGCCCGCAAAGCATTGACGACAGCGTCCTGTTGCAACAGAACACGACGACGCTGGCAACCGACTCAGGGCTCACCCCCACCACTGGCAGCCGCCAGGTCGTGACCAGCGACCAGGCCTTCACCGGCAGCCGAGGAGTGATTCAGGTGAACCAGAGTGCCGGGGTGGGGAACCGAGTGGCTAACACCCTGGGCATCACTATCAAGTAACCGCTTGGTAGCACGTTAGACCGTACCAACACTTAACCCACTAATTAGAAGCAAGGAGAAACACCATGAAACCTCAAATGGCCCTGAAACCAATGGTTTTCGCTCTGGCCGCACTCATGGCTGCTGCTGCTCAAGCAGGTGGCTGGCACCCTGCGCCTCAACCAACCGGTGTCGTTGCCTCCGTGGTTACGGATGTGCAAAACAGCGCAGGCAACAAATTCGACGATACCAAAACCGAAAATAACGCCTCTGCCGACGGCTCGGTGACCGGCAACAGCGGTAACGTCGGTGTGAACGTCCAAGCCGGCAGCGGCAACCAGGCCGACAACTCTGGCGCCATTTCCAGCGCCAAAGGCGACTTCGCAACCGTATTCGCCGTGGTCGATGTGAATCAAAACAGCGGGCTGAACAACTTCGTCAACAAAGGCACTCAAAACAACGCCTCCCTGGACAACTCGGCTAACGGCAACTCCGGCAACCTGGGTTACAACGGCCAAGCCGGTCAAGGCAACCAAGGCAAAAACAACCTGGCAATCACCACTGCTGACGGTAAAAACATCGCAGCGGCCGCCAACACCGAGCAAAACTCGCTCGCCAACAGCTACCTCAACACCGCCGCCACCAGCTACGGTTATGGTCATGGCAGCAAGCCTCAATATGTCTCCAACAACTCCAGCCTCGACAACTCGGTTAACCGCAACTCCGGCAACGTAGGTGTAAACCTGCAATCCGGCGCCGGCAACCAAGGCAGCAACAGCCTGTCGATCGGCCAGGGTTGCAGCGTCTGCGCCAGCGGCGTGCGCTTCTGATGCAACGGGGCCTTGGCAACAAGGCCCTTTTTTATTCCCTGTTTTTTATATCAGTATCCAACAGGTCATACGATCATGCGCCTGGCGACCCTCACCCTCTTGATGCTGCTCACCGGTCCGACCTGGGCAGGCACTATGGCGATCTCCGCCATGCCTGGCGGCGCAGTCATCTACAAGAAGGTCGAGAGCATCCGTGAACGCCGGTTCGCAAACCTGGTGGAACAGAAAACCGATTTCAGCTGTGGTGCTGCGGCACTCGCCACCATCCTGCGTCAGGGCTATTGGCTCGACGTAGACGAAGACCACATCATCAAAGGCATGCTGGTCAATGCAGACCAGGACCTGGTCCGCACCCAGGGTTTCTCCATGCTGGACATGAAGCGCTACCTCGAAAGCATCGGCATGCGTGCCAGGGGCTACAAGATCGGACCAGAAACCCTGGTAACCGTGAAGATCCCTGTGGTGGTGTTGCTGGAAATTCGTGGTTACAAGCACTTCGTGGTGTTGCAGCGCGCGGACAAGGACTGGGTCTATATCGGCGATCCGGTGCTGGGCCATAAGCGTTACTCACACGACGACTTCGTCAAGGGCTGGAATGGCATCGTATTCGCCGTGCTGGGTGAAGGTTACGACAAGGCCAACGCCTTGCTCGACCCGCCCAGGCCACTGACCGCCAAGAACAAGATGAATGAGTTCAGGCCTGTCGGCGATGCCGAGTTGATGGACTTCGGTTTCATCCAGAGCGACTTCTTCTAAGAAGCGCAATAAGGGGCAGGACGCTCCAGGAGCAGAAGATGAACACTTCCCGTTGGCTGACGGTCTTGTGTCTGGCAGCCTCAATGCCCGCTCATGCTTCATCGGCGTTCAAACCGATCGAACTCAAGGACTCGGAAATGGCCGAGCTGCGCGGGCGCTATGTGATGCCGGGGCGGATTGTCAGCTTCGGTATTGTCATGAGCAGCACCTGGACCAATGCCGTGGGTGACACCATCACCGGCAAGGCCAGCATGCAAGTCGACTCTTCCACTATCACCCCACAATTCTACGTACAGACCACCGGTTCGACAGGTACGGGCACCAATCCGAATACGGGCACCGGTAACGTAAGCGCAGGGGCAGGCCTGGGCACCGGTTCGGGCGTGACCCAAAGCGTGCGCACCGCGGGTGACGGCAACACCGCTTACAACAATGTCGGCATCAACGTCACCGAGAACGGCTTCGCCCCCTCCAACGCCGTGCAATCCGGGAAAGTGCTGGTCGCTGGCGGTATTGTCACCGGAGACAGCGCGGCAGGTCGCGTGAGCGTATCGGCCAACAATGGCGGCCTGCAGATGGCGATCCAGGGCAATCACAACCAAGGCAATAGCCTCCAGCAGATCGGCGGCGGCCAAGTGCTGCAAGGCACAGTACTGACTGGCGATAGAAACTTCGTCGCCAACATGACCCAGCTCAACGTGGTGATGAATAACGGCCTGAACAACCCGGCACTGAACTGCAACTTGGATCAACTCAAAGGCCTACGCACTCTAGGTTATTGAACTACGCTGACCCTCGACACTTACGCATTAGAAAAGGACGGCTTATTTCATGCATCGATCGTTATCGCTACGTGCGGTGGTCTGTTTAAGTACGCTCTTGCCCGCATCAGTTCTGTATGCCGCGCCAGATGCTGATATCGAGACCCTCAAACGGGAGCTTCTGGAACTCAAGCAGCGGTACGAAGTGCAGCAAAAAGCCCTGGCGGTATTGGAGCAACGGGTGCGTCAAGTGGAGGATCAACCAGCGGCCCCACCACCGAAACGCCTGGCAAAATCCCCGGCGGATTTCCAGAAAGCCAGCGGCGCAACCGTCGCGGGCACCGGGGCGGCGGCAGCCTCAGGTGGTGCGGGCGGTGGCGGCAGTTCCTACGGCCAGTCGCTCAAGGATGATTCGGCGCCGGCGCAAAGCGTAAGCAACCTCTACAACGAAGCCAGTGGTTTCTTCGGCAATGGCAAGTTCAGCTTTGAAACCGGCGTCACCTATGCGCGTTACGATGCGCGTCAGCTCACGCTCAATGGTTTCCTGGCGCTGGATTCGATCTTTCTTGGCAATATCAATCTGGACCGGATCAAAGCGGATAACTGGACCCTCGATCTCACCGGTCGCTACAACCTCGACAACCGCTGGCAGTTCGATGTGAATGTTCCCGTGGTGTATCGCGAATCGACCTACCAGTCGGGCGGCGCCGGTAACAATGGCAACGCTACTTCCGAAGAGTCGGTCACCCGTGACCCAACCATCGGCGACGTCAACTTCGGCGTGGCCTACAAGTTCCTGGATGAAACCCCCACGCTGCCGGATGCGGTGGTGTCGGTTCGCGTCAAGGCGCCGACGGGGAAAGAACCGTTCGGCATCAAGCTGGTGCGCTCAACCGCCAACGACAACCTGTATGTGCCGGAAAACCTGCCGACCGGCAATGGTGTCTGGTCGATCACACCGGGGATCTCGCTGGTCAAGACCTTCGACCCGGCCGTGCTGTTTGGCTCGTTGTCCTATACCCACAACTTCGAAGAGTCGTTCGACGACATCAGCAGTGACGTCAACCAAAAGGTTGGCGGCAAAGTCAGCCTGGGCGACAGCTTCCAGCTCGGCCTCGGCGTAGCCTTTGCGTTGAACGAGAAGATGAGTATGTCGTTCTCGGTGTCCGACCTGATTCAGCGCAAGAGCAAGCTCAAGCCCGATGGCGGCGACTGGCAGTCGGTGGTGTCCAGCGATGCCAACGCCGGTTACTTCAACGTGGGCATGACGATTGCGGCGTCGGATAACCTGACGATCGTGCCGAACCTGGCGATCGGGATGACGGATGATGCGCCGGACTTTACGTTCAGCCTGAAATTCCCGTACTACTTCTAAACCTCACACAAGGAAAAGCCCCGCAACGATAAGGGTCGTTGCGGGGCTTTTCGGTTTACCCGCCCTAGCGGATCTGGTGTTTGTGCAGCAACCGGTAAAATGTGGGCCGGGAGATCCCCAGCACACGGGCCGCGACACTCAGGTTGTCGCTGTGCCGGTTGAGCACATCGCACAGCGCCTGACGTTCGGCGCGGTGCTTGTAGTCTTCCAGTGTAGCCATGGCCGGCGAAATTGCCTGCTGGCCGTGCAATCCCAGATCAACGGCTTCAATCTGGCGCCCTTCGGCCAATACCAGTCCGCGACGTACCCGGTTGGCCAGCTCGCGGACATTGCCCGGCCAAGCATGCTGACCCATGGCGACCAAGGCATCATCACTGAAGCTGCGTGGACGTCGGCCGGTTTCCTGGCTATAGAAGCGCGAAAAGTGGTTAGCCAACATCGCAACGTCACCATGACGCTCGCGCAAGGGAGCGGTGATCACTTGAAGCACATTGAGCCGGTAATACAAGTCTTCGCGAAAGCTACCCTTCGCCACGGCGGCTTCCAGATCGACGTGAGTCGCCGCCAGTACCCGCACATCCACGGGAATCGGCTGGCTGCCACCCACGCGTTCAATCTGTTTTTCCTGAAGAAAGCGCAGCAGATTGGCTTGCAGTTCCATCGGTAAATCGCCGATTTCATCAAGAAACAAAGTACCGCCATTGGCGGCTTCGATGCGCCCGACCTTGCGCTGATGGGCACCGGTGAATGCGCCCTTCTCATGGCCGAACAATTCGGATTGGATCAAGTGTTCAGGAATAGCACCACAATTGATCGCCACGAACGGCTTGGCGTGCCTCTGGGATTGGCGATGCAGGGTCTTGGCCACCAGCTCTTTACCGGTGCCGCTTTCGCCACGGATCAATACCGGGGATTCGGTGGGCGCCAGTTTGGAGAGCAGCTTGCGCAATTCGCGGATGGGCCGGCTTTCGCCCAGCAATTCATGTTCCGGCTCATCAACCTGCGCCTGGCCTTTGCCCCGCAAGCGAGCCATGCCAAAGGCCCGCCCCAGGGTGACCTGCACGCGGGAAACATCGAAAGGTAAGGTGTGGAAGTCGAAAAACCACTCGCAAACGAAATCACCGACGTTCTGCAAGCGCAGCACATCGTGGCTGAGCACGGCGATCCACTCAGCGCCGCTTCGGCCGATCAGTTCCTTGACCGCTTCCGGACGTTCCAAGTGATAGGGCTGCAGACGCAGCAGGCCGACGTCACAGGAGCGGTCACCGACCGCTTCCAAGGTGCAACTGTCGACCTCCCACCCCGCCGTGCGTAAACCGGGCAGCAGCCCGTGACAGTCGGCACAGGGATCGACCACTAGCAACCGGCGTTGAACGGGGGGTATACCCATGACTGTTCCTTGGCGTCAAAATTGTTAAAGTTATTTAGAAACAACAGTTTGTGACGTCTGTCGCTAACCCTAGCAAGATCTTGACGCGGCCCTTGTAACGTTTCGCTATAAGTCGGGGCAAAAAACCACCTCTGGCTGTTTGCACCACAAAAGTTACGGGTTGCCGGAACTTTCAATCAGCTTTTAAAACAGCCGCTTACATGACGTTAATCACTAAAAGCCGAAAATAGTTGCTCTAACATGTGACCCGTACCCCGCCATCGCGCATCAGTACAAGTAACCCGCCGCACGGTCAGCCCAACCGCCGGCACTCACTTGAATGGGCAATGAGAGAGAACCCACATGAACGCCCCGCTCCGCATCAACGAAGCTCTTTTGATCGCAGACCGTGCTTTCCAACCCTTTCAGTGCGTGGCCTGGCACGATGGCAACGGCGCCCTGAGCCTGAGCGTCATCGACCGCACCAATACTCGGATCGGCAGTAAACAACTGTCGTCGAGTGCTTATACCGACCCGGCGCAGTTGGAAAACTTGCTGTTGCAAGCCCGTGCCGAGCTCGATAAAGATGGCTACCAGTTGCAATCCTGGGCAATGCCGAAGTAATCGGCACTGTAACTTGCACTCATGGCGTTAGATGAGTGCAAGTTCAGTGTCAGATCGCGCGAAGCTTATTGAGCGGCCAGAATAAACCGCTCGATTGCCTCTGCCGCACCGTCATCGACATTGCTACCGGTTACTACGTTAGCCTGGCGTTTGACAGTTTCTTCCGCCTGCCCCATGGCGATCGACAAACCCGCCACGTGAAACATTGCCGGGTCATTGCCGCCATCGCCAATAGCGGCCGTCCGCTCCAAAGGCACCCCAAGATGCGCCGCCAGGGTCTTCAAGGCCTCACCCTTGTTGGCCAGCATCGCGGTCACATCCAGGTAAACCGGCTGTGAACGAGAGACATGAGCCAGCCCCTGCACCTTGGGCTGCAACTGCGCCTCCAGCTCCACCAGCAACTGCGTGTTGTTGCTGGCAGCGACGATTTTGTCGACCCGGTCCAGGTAGGGCTCGAAACTCTCCACCACTACCGGCCCGTATCCCAGGCCATCGGCTTCACGCTGCTCCATCGGTCCTGGCGGGTCACGGCGTAGCCAGTCGCCATCGGCAAATACCCACACTTCCACGTCCGGTTCCGCCGAAAACAGCGCCAGGGTCACCAGCGCCGCTTCCGCCGGCAGATGGTGGGCAACCAGGATGCTGCCATCCGGGTTGATCAACGTGCCACCGTTAAACCCGGCTACCGGCACATTGATGCCGAAGGTTTCGATCAGGTGCAGCATGGCCTTGGGTGGTCGCCCGCTGGCCAGGCTGAAAAACACCCCCGCATCACGCAACGCAAGCACTGCATCGGCGGTTCGCTGGCTGAGGCTGTGATCCGGATGCAGCAAGGTGCCATCTACGTCACTGAGGATAAAACGGATAGGATGAATCGCCGCGTCACTCATCCGAGGCTATGCCAGGTGCGACCGTCACGGGCCAGCAAGGCGTCGGCCGCAGCCGGGCCGTCTTCACCGGCTTTGTAGGTCTGGATCCCGTCGTCTTCCTTCCATGCATCGAGGAACGGCTGCACCGCACGCCAGCCGTTCTCGATATTGTCCGCGCGCTGGAACAAGGTCTGGTCGCCGGTCATGCAATCGTAGATCAGCGTTTCGTACCCCGTCGACGGCTGCATTTCGAAGAAGTCCTTGTAGGCAAAACCCAGCTGGATATTGGCCATGTCCAAGGTCGGCCCAGGCCTTTTCGCCAGCAGGTCAAACCACATGCCTTCATTGGGCTGAATCTGGATCTTCAAGTAAGTGGGCTTGAGTTCATCCACCTCGGTGTCGCGAAACTGTGCGTACGGCGCAGGCTTGAAGCAGATCACGATTTCGGTGTCGCGCACACTCATGCGCTTGCCGGTACGCAGGTAGAACGGCACGCCGACCCAGCGCCAGTTGTCGATCATCACCTTGAGGGCGACGAAGGTTTCGGTACTGCTGTCAGGCGCCACGTTGGGTTCTTCGCGATAACCCGGCAGTGCCTTGCCGCCGATTTCACCGGCGGTGTACTGGCCGCGTACCGAATTGGCGCGTGCATCTTCCAGAGACCAAGGGCGGACCGCACCGATCACCTTGGCTTTTTCACCGCGAACAGCGTCGGCGCCAAAGGCAGCGGGCGGCTCCATGGCCACCATCGCCAGCAACTGGAACAGGTGGTTAGGCACCATATCGCGCAGCGTGCCGGTCTTCTCGAAGAAGTTGCCACGGGTTTCAACGCCGACGGTTTCGGCGGCGGTGATTTGCACGTGGTCAATGTAATGGTTGTTCCAGAACGCTTCGAACAGCACGTTGGAGAAACGGCTGATCAGGATGTTCTGCACCGTCTCCTTGCCCAGGTAATGGTCGATGCGATAAATCTGCTTCTCGCTCATCACCTTGAGCAAGCTGGCGTTCAACGCTTGCGCGGTGGCCAGGTCCGAACCAAAGGGTTTCTCGATCACCACGCGGCGGAAACTGTCATCGGTTTCCGTCAGCAGGCCGGCACTGCCAAGGCGCTGCACCACGTCACTGAAGAAACGCGGCGCGGTGGCCAGGTAGAACACCGCGTTGCCGGTGCCGCTGTCGGCGATTTTCCTGCCGATGTCGGCATAGGTGCTGTCGTCAAGGAAGTCGCCCTCGACGTAGCTGATGCCCTTGGCCAATTGCGCCCACAATTGAGGGTCGAGGGCATTCTCACCGTTGCCCTTGACCTTGCTCGCGGCCTCGGTGCGAATGAAGTCCTCGAGCTTCTTGGCGAAATCGGCGTCGCTGATAGCGTTGTGATCAACCCCAACGACGCGCAGGCCATCGCCCAGCAGACCATCCCGGCTGAGGTTGTACAGCGCCGGCATCAGCAAGCGCTTTACAAGGTCACCATGGGCACCAAACAGAAACAGGGTGGTTGGCGGAGCGGGTTCGGCCTTGAGTTTCTTGCCGTTGGCGGTCATTTTTTGGATGTCTCCACGTGACCGCCAAAGCCGAAGCGCATGGCAGAAAGCATTTTGTCACCGTAGGTACTTTGCTGACGCGAGCGGAAGCGTGCAAACAGCGAAGTAGACAGCACCGGCACTGGCACAGCTTGTTCCATGGCCGCCTCGATGGTCCAGCGGCCTTCGCCGCTGTCGGCCACGGAGCCAGAGTAACCGTCGAGTTTCGGGTCGGTGGCCAGGGCGTCGGCGGTCAGGTCCAGCAGCCAGGACGAGACCACACTGCCACGGCGCCAGACTTCGGCGATATCGGCCACATTGAGGTCAAAGCGCTGGTCTTCCGGGAGGTTTTCCGAGTTCTTGGTCTTGAGGATGTCAAAACCTTCGGCGAACGCCTGCATCATCCCGTATTCGATGCCGTTGTGGATCATCTTGACGAAGTGACCGGAACCCGCCGGGCCGGCATGGATATAGCCCTGCTCCGCGCGCGGGTCAGCGCTGGCGGAGCGGTCCTTGGTACGCGGGATGTTGCCCAGGCCCGGGGCCAGGCTCTTGAAGATCGGATCGAGGCGCTGCACGGTTTCGGCGTCGCCACCGATCATCATGCAGTAGCCGCGCTCCAGGCCCCAGACGCCGCCGGAGGTGCCGACGTCAACATAGTGCAGGCCTTTTTCCGCCAAGGCCCTGGCCCGGCGAACGTCATCCTTATAGTTGGTGTTGCCGCCGTCGATGATTGCATCACCGTTTTCCAGCAGCGTGCTCAATTCATTGATGGTGTCTTCGGTCGGTGCGCCGGCCGGCAGCATCACCCACACAGTGCGCGGCTTTTGCAGCCCGGCAACCAGGGCCTCGAGGTCGGCAACACCGGTGGCGCCCTCTTCGCTCAGGCCTTTTACAAATGCTTCGTTACGGTCGTAAACAACGGTGGTATGCCCATTGAGCATCAGGCGCCGTGCAATATTCCCGCCCATGCGGCCTAGTCCGATAATCCCCAGTTGCATGTGCTGATGCTCCTAACTACTAAAAAATGTGTGACATAGTTTATAGCGCAATGAGGCTAATGAGGGTTAGTCCAGAGCGGATCCATGTAGTTTCATGACAAAAATCAGCTATCATTTCACCATCATGACGAGAAAAGTCACACGACCACCAAAAATAAAAAAGTTCCATTACTCGCAAAAAGAATTCAGAATTGTCCTGACTGCTGCCGAGAACCTCGACTCAAGCGTTCTGGCACACCGCGACACACTGGCTATTTGCGAGGTAAGCAATGAGCACTGCACAGATGACACGTCCTCCACAGACCCTCTACGTCAATATTCGACGCGACGAGTTGCGCCAGTTGAAAGACGAACGCGAACAGCTGCAGCAGGAAGTCCTGCGCCTTCGTTCGCACATCATCCAAGCCCAGTTGGAGCAGCCTTCCGGCGCCCAGCCTGCGCTCTGCTAAGCCCGGCCATCGCTTTGTAAGATAACCGCTACAAAAATCTCACAAAGTTTTCACATCACTCTCCCGATACTCCCGCCCCCAAGGGCCACCCCATGCAAGGGTGGCCTCTGTTGCGTGCAGCTCTGCGCGCCGACTGAAAAATTACCGGGTTGGAGCGCTGGATGGCGATGTTCGAACGCAGCACCAAGTCTGCGAAAGGCTTTGATTGGGCCGGCCTTGGTTGGCTGTTCCTGTTTTTCTGGTATTTCTCGGGTATTACCCAACTGCTGATTCAACTCAGCGGCACAGCCGGTTTCAGTGGCTTTCGCCAAGCATTCTTCATGAGCGCGATCTGGCTGGCACCGCTGCTGATATTCCCCCGTCGCACGCGCTTGCTCGCCGCCTTGATCGGCGTGGTGCTGTGGGCCTGCTCGATGGCCAGTCTGGGTTATTTCTTCATTTATCAGCAGGAGTTTTCCCAAAGCGTCATCTTTATCATGTTCGAGTCGAACATCTCTGAGGCCGGTGAATACGCCACCCAATATTTCGCCTGGTGGATCGTGCTGGCGTTCATTGCACACACCGCCGTGGCTATTTTTCTATGGACCCGCGTACGGCCGGTGTACCTGCCGCGCGGCCAGGCCCTGTTGGCGGCAACGGCGATTCTGGTGGCGATTATCGGTTACCCGCTGGTCAAGCAGATCGCCCGCAGCGACACCTTGGACGATGCGATGGACCGCTTTGAGTCGCGCATCGAACCGGCCGTGCCGTGGCAGATGATCGTTGCCTACCGCCGCTACACCGAGCAGTTGGACAACATGCAAGGCATGCTCGACAGCGCCAGCCAGATCCCGCCCCTGACTAACCTCAAGGACACCATGGCCGGCCAGCCGTCGACTTTGGTACTGGTCATCGGCGAATCCACCAACCGCCAGCGCATGAGCCTCTATGGCTACCCGCGCAACACCACGCCGGAGCTGGACAAACTGCGCGACCAACTGGCCGTCTTCGATAACGTCATCACGCCGCGCCCCTACACCATTGAAGCGTTGCAACAGGTACTGACCTTCGCCGACGAAGAGAATCCAGACCTGTACCTCAAGACGCCGTCGATTGTCAGCGTGATGAAACAGGCTGGTTACAAGACCTACTGGATCACCAACCAGCAGACCATGACCAAGCGCAACACCATGCTCACGACTTTCTCAGAGCAGGCTGACGAGCAGGTGTACCTGAACAACAACCGCAACCAGAACGCCCGCCAATACGATGGCGATGTGCTGGAACCCTTCTCCAAAGCCCTGGCCGACCCGGCCGAGCGCAAGTTCATTGTGGTGCACCTGCTGGGCACTCACATGAGCTATCAATATCGTTACCCGCCTACGTTCGACAAATTTACCGACCGCCAAGGCGTGCCGGCGGGTGTGAGTGACGATCAACTGCCGACTTACAACAGCTATGACAACGCGGTGCTGTACAACGACTTCGTGGTGTCGAGCCTGATCAAGGACTACGCCAAGACCGACCCCAACGGCTTCCTGCTGTACTTGTCGGACCATGGCGAAGATGTATTCGACTCCGCCGGCCACGCCACCCTGGGGCGTAACGAAGGCAAGCCGACAGCGCCGATGTACACCATCCCTTTCATGGCCTACGCCTCGCCGAAATGGCGTGAAACCCACGACTGGAGTTTCGCCGGTGACTTGCAACGGCCTTACAGCAGTTCGCAGTTGATTCACACGTGGGCGGACCTTGCCGGACTGAGTTTCAATGAGCTGGACCGTACGAAAAGCCTGGTGAGCGACAGCTTCACGGCGCGCCCACAGATGATCGGCAACCCTTACTTGCGCCAACAGAAGCCTCTGATCGATTTCAGCCTGATCAAACCGAAAAAGGCCAGTTCGACGGATGTCGTGCTTCAGGAAAAACCGGCGCCGTAACAGAAAGATAACAATCATTCTCGTTCAAACCTAAAGTCCCCCTCTCCTTTCGTCTTTTAACCAAGGCCTTTTCCGACCGAAAAGGCCGCAAAGACAACAAGGGGTCTTCCGCGATGTTCGCGCCTTTAGCCGTTCCATGCCCCTCACCCTCGGCCTATTCAGCGTGGTTGCCGGGGAAGGTCAACCAACAGGCCCACGCCGTGGTTAACCTGATATCGCGCTACCCATTCGATGAACATCTTTCGGCGTCACTTAACGTCAATAATCTATTTGATAAAAATATTACGAACATGTCGGCTTTTATAATGGCGTGTATTGGAGAGACCCGCGCTCCTTCACGCTTGCATTGGTTTGGCAGCGCTAAGCGCCCGAGCCAGAGTTAACGAAATCGTTAACTTTCGATCAGCGTTACGTTAATTCCCACTTAATAAAATCCCTACAAGATCACCCCATGAATCTGATCAAGGAGCGAGCGGATATCGATTACTCTTAATGGGAACACCGCCATGAAACTTTCAACCTTGATGCTTGCCAGCCTGATGACCCTGACCTCCGTCGCCGCCTTTGCAGAAGGCGGTTCGGAGCGCTCGAAGGAGTTCTACAACAACTTCACGTTCATGCAGCAAGAGACCCACGGCGCCGCTGAACAAACGGCATTGGCCGATGGAAAGAACGCGACACAAGAGACTGTCGAGAAATCAACTGCCGAGCAACAACCGAATACTTGATTCACCCGTACTACCCTTTACCATCCTGCTCCTATGGCTAAGGTTTACTTGGCGTCATCTAATGGCGCCTTTTTTTTTGCCTATCGTTTATTAAAGCGTTTTGCTCCAGAACAACATGCGCCCATGGGTTGGATCAAATATTGAATCGTCAAAGCCAAACTTTCGATATGCCGACTGAGCCACGCCATTACCTTCCAACACCTCCAGGGTGATTTTGCAGCAGCCGCGCTGCCGGGCAATTTCCTCGACCTTCTGCAGCATTTTCTGGCTCAGCCCCAGGCCACGAAAAGGCCCCATCACCACCACGTCGTGGACGTTGACCAAAGGGCGGCAGGCAAAGGTGGAGAAGCCTTCAAAGCAATTCACCAGACCCGCCGGCTCACCGCCCACAAACGCCAGCACGCTGAACGCATGGGGACGCTTGGCCAGTTCGCCCGGCAATTGCTGCAGAAGGTCGGCAGACAGGCTGCGGCCCCCGCCCATAGGGTCTTCGGCATAATGGTTGAGCACGCGGCCAATAGCTTGCGCATGCACGGGATTGGTGTAGCTGGCTTGCAGCACCAGGATATCCGGGGTGTCCATTTCCATCCTCGATCGCGTCTTCCTGTGAGGGGCACGATTGTAAGCGTGGAGCAGGCGCCAGATGAAGGAGATTAACTACAAAAACGCGCATGAAAACGCAAAGGTCAATCGATTGAAAAAAACGCAGTCAGCCTAATACGGCATTTATTCCCACAGGCCTTAGCCGAAACGCTGCAGCTGCATTTCTTTCAGGCGGCTCAGCGTCCGGCGGAAGGGAAATTCAAGGTAGCCGTCGGTATAGAGGCGTTCCAGCGGCACCTGTGCCTCGATGAACAGCGGCACCTTACGGTCGTAGCACTCGTCCACCAGGGCGATGAACCGACGCACACTGTCATCGTGCACCGACAACTCCGGCAATTCGCGATCACCCGCCTCCACGCGCTGTGCGCCATCTTCGGTTCCTCGGGCAATTCGGCCAGGGCGTTTTTGCGCGCTGAGGTTGGGCACTTCACCCAGCAGGATCGCCTTGAAGCGATCGCACAGCAGCATGAAATCCATCGCCGACAGGGGTTGCTCGCACAGGTCGGCGTAATTGCACCAGAGCACTGTTTCGCTGGACATCGCAACGATCGAGCGATGCCCGACAGTCACCGGCCCACTCTGCGCCGCCTGCCCTTGCGCCAATTGCTTGAATACACCGGCCAGCGCGTCGGGTTGATTGACCCAATAGCGCTGAAACGCCATGCCTGGGTGCAAGCGGTGATCCTCTTCCCCGTCCACCTCCACCACTTGCATATGCTGTTCTATTGCCGCGATGCCCGGCAAAAAACGCTCTCGGTTGAAGCCATCGGCGTACAACTGCCGAGGCGGTTGATTCGATGTACAGACCATCACCATGCCTTCCTCGAACATCACCTGAAACAGGCGCCCCAGGATGATCGCGTCACCGATGTCATTGACAAACAGCTCATCGAAGCACAGCACGCGCACTTCCCTGCTCAGCTCGCGCGCCAGGGCCTGCAAGGGGTCATGGGTGCCTGTCAGTTGGAACAGACGTTGATGCACCCACACCATGAAGTGATGAAAGTGCTGGCGCCGCGCAGGCGCCTGCAGGCTCTGATAGAACTGGTCCATCAGCCAAGTCTTGCCACGCCCCACTGGCCCCCACAGGTAGACGCCGGTGATCGGCGCACGCCCTCGATGCAGGGCTTCATGGCAGGCTTGCAGAGCGTCGACCGCTCGACGCTGGGCGTCGTCGGCAACGAAACCCGGTTGAGCAATGGCGTATTGGTAGGCAGCGAGGGGCGAGTCGAAAGTCATGCCCGTCAGTATGACCTACTGGGAAATGTCCAGCCGCGAAATCTTACCCTGCTCGTTCAATCGAAAGGTGTAGCGCAGCTCCAACGGGCTTCCGGGAAAATTACCCGATACCACATTACTGACCAGCACCTTGCCCGTTCGGTGTTGCACCTTGAGCACTTCGACCCGCGGCTGGTAGCGGCGCGCGGTGTCTTCCATCCAGCGTGCGATGGCTAGGGTGCCGACTTGATGCTGCCCCTCATCGAACACGTTGGCGTCGTCGGCAAAACAATGGGCGACAGCCGAGGTGTCACGGGTGTTGGCGGCTTCGAGATAGGCCATGATGGCCGGTGCCAACTCAGGGATAGACATGGCACAGCTCCTTTCTTGGTGATTTGTGACGCCATGCTAATCCAGGGTTGTGTCAGTTTTTGTCAGGAGTGAACGACCCGGATTCATTCTGTTCCATCACCTTGCGCCAGGCCCGTAGCCAATCACTGCGCCGCCCCGGATAACGCTCGCCATGGGTTTGGACACTCGCCACACGGTCAGTGCGGAAGGTGCGATACGCACCCCGCAATTCACACCAGGCGACGATCACCCGCACTTCATTCAGAAACCCCAAGGCCAGTGGCCAAATCAGGCGTTGGCTCTGGGTCTGGCTGGCGTCCGCGTAATCGATATGCAACTTGGCCTGGTTGCGAATGGCCTCGCGAAACACATTCAGCGGGACTCGGTTTTCCGGATAGCCGAACCCTGGCGGGCCGGGCAATACCGTTGGGTTGTGCAAGGCTTCCTGCGCGGCCGGGTCGAGCACATCGGCGATTTTCGCCAGGGCATTGGCGGCGGCGCGGCTGAGCACGTCATCACCGCGTTGATCCACGTAACGCAAGCCGAGCACGATAGCCTCGGTTTCCTCGGCGTTCAGCATCAAGGGCGGCAGAAACAGGCCGCTTCGCAACACATATCCGACTCCGGCTTCGCCGAAAATCGGCGCGCCTAATGCAGTCAATTCGGCGATGTCGCGGTACAGCGTACGCTCGGACACCTCGAGCTGCGCCGCCAGCACGGCAGCCGTCACCGGGCGCTTCTTGCCCCGCAAGGCCTGGAGCAAAGTCAGTAGACGAGTGGTACGCGACACGGGAAGGCCTGCCGAGAAAGAAAAAGTGACGCAGCTTAGCAGAGCCCCCTGTCAGAAAACGTCAGCAGTAAAAAAGCCCCTTGACCGAATACATTACCGAGATCATATTAAATACATGTTACCAAACATGTAAGAAATCACTGCCTCAGGAGTCCTTGTATGCGCAATAAAGTCTTTGGCCGCCGCAGCGGTCTGCAAGTATCTGAACTGGCTTTGGGCACCGGTAATTTCGGTACGGGTTGGGGCCATGGCGCCGAGCGCGATGAAGCCAAGCAGATCTTTGACGGCTACCTTGAAGCCGGCGGCAACTTCCTCGATACCGCCAATGGCTATCAGTTTGGCCAGGCCGAAAAACTGCTGGGGGAATTTATCGCCTCCGAACGCGACAACCTGGTGGTAGCCACCAAGTACACCCTGCGCACCCAACCGTCCGATGAAGGCACGATCAGGCTGGGCAACAATCGCAAGAACCTGGTTCGCTCGGTGGAAGAAAGTCTCAAGCGTTTGAACACCGACCGCATCGACCTGCTCTGGGCGCACATGAGCGACAATGTCACGCCCATGGAAGAAATCCTGCGTGGCCTTGACGATCTGGTTCGCGCGGGCAAGATCCACTATGCCGGCCTCTCCAACTTCCCTGCGTGGCGCATTGCCCGCGCCGACCTGTTGAGCGAAGTGCGCAGTTTCGCGCCAATCATCGGCATCCAGGTGGAATACAGCCTGGTCGAGCGCAGCGCCGACCGCGAGCTGCTGCCGATGGCCGAAGCGCTGGGGCTGGCCGCCACGCTGTGGTCGCCTCTGGGCGGCGGCTTCCTGACCGGCAAGTACCGCAGCACCCAGGACGACAACCGCGCCAACAAACTCGGGATCCTGGTGCACGCCGAGCACAGTGCCCGCGAAACCGCCGTATTGGACACCCTGCTGGCGGTCGCCGCCGAAGTTGACGCCTCCCCGACCCACGTTGCCATCGCCTGGCTACGGGAGAAAGCGCGGCGCTCTACCACCGCACTGATCCCAATCCTGGGCTCGCGCACCCGCGCCCAACTGGACAGCACCTTAGGCGCATTGCATGTGCAACTGTCAGCCGAGCAAGTCACCCGGCTCGACAACGCCAGCGTCATACCGCTAGGTGTCCCGCATGGCATCATCGCGGAGCGTTTCCCTATCGATATCGGCCTGGACACCCCTCGCCCGCCGGTTATCTGAGGCAAAAAAAACGGCCTGTTGAACAGGCCGTTTCTTATTCAGCGATCTGGCTTAAGCCAGGCTCTTGCTGACCACTTCGAACACATCGCTCGACAGCTCGCCAGACCCACGAATGCGCTCCAGCTCCGCCTTCATCAGCGCCTGGCGTGCGCTGTCGTATTTACGCCAGCGGGTCAACGGCGCCAATTGACGCGAAGCAATCTGCGGGTTGAAGCCATTGAGTTCGATCACCAGGTCCGCCAGGAAGCGATAACCCGAACCGTCCGCGGCATGGAAGTTGATCAGGTTCTGCCCAGCAAACGCGCCGATCAAAGCACGCACCTTGTTCGGATTCTTGAGCGTGAACGCCGGGTGCTCCATCAACGCCTTGACCCGTTCCAGCCCGCCCGGCAAAGTGCTCCCGGCCTGCACGCTGAACCATTGGTCCATGACCAACGGGTTGTCCTTGAAGTTCTCGGCAAACACCGCCAATGCCTGGGCTTTCTCTGTCTCGAATGGCGAATTCACCAGCACTGCCAGCGCGGTCAGGCGCTCGGTCATGTTGTCGGCAGTGTCGAACTGTTCAATGGTCGCCGCCAACACTTCCGGCTTGCCACTGAGCATCAAGTACGACAAGGCAATGTTCTGCAATGCGCGACGGGCAAAGTGCTCGGCCGCCGCCACATAAGGCGTTTGCTTGGACAGCTCGCGATTGGCCTGGTAACGCAGCCAAAGCGCCTCGTGCAGGTTCTCCGACAGCTGCTTGCGAGCAAACTCACGGGCTGCGTGGATGGCATCCACGTCCGCCACCTCGCTGATTTCCGTCAGATAGGCTTCACCCGGCAACGACAGCATTTCCGCAACCATGGCCTGGTCCAGGCTTTCGTCGCTCAACACACTGCGCAGCGCGCTGATCAAGCGCTGATCCATGTGAAACGCCTGGCCCTGTTGGTGCTGGGCGATCAGTTCCTGCAACACCTGCACCGACAACTGCTGGCCGGCATCCCAACGGTTGAAACCATCGCTGTCGTGCTGCATCAGGAACATCAGTTGATCGCGGTTGTACGGGAAGCTCAGCTTCACCGGCGCCGAGAACCCGCGCAGCAGCGAAGGCAATGGCTGCTCTGGGATATCGACGAAGGTAAAGGTCTGCTCGGCCTCGGTCACCGAGATCACGCGCGACGAAGCACCAGCGGCCGCTTCACCAGCCAGGCGCAAGGCGATGCCCGCGCCCTTCCCGTCGAGCAACCCCAGTTCCACCGGAATCACGAACGGCAGTTTTTCCACCTTGTCCGGGGTTTCCGGGCAGCTTTGGCGGAAGGTCAGGCTGTAGGTTCTGGCCGCAGCGTCATAGGACTCGCTCACCGCCAGACGCGGCGTACCCGCCTGACTGTACCAGCGCTTGAACTGGGTCAGATCGGCGCCGTTGGCATCTTCCATGGCCTTGACGAAATCGTCGCAGGTCACGGCCTGGCCGTCATGGCGCTCGAAGTACAGGTCGCTGCCTTTGCGGAAGCCTTCGGCACCGAGCAAGGTGTGGATCATACCCACTACTTCCGAGCCCTTTTCGTACACGGTCAACGTGTAGAAGTTGGAAATTTCGATAAAGCTGTCCGGGCGCACCGCATGAGCCATCGGGCCGGCATCTTCGGCAAACTGGTGGGTACGCAGGTAGGCCACATCCTGGATACGCTTGACCGTCGCCGAGTTCATGTCGGCGGAGAAGCCCGAATCACGGAACACAGTGAAGCCTTCCTTGAGCGACAGCTGGAACCAGTCGCGACAGGTCACGCGGTTGCCCGACCAGTTGTGGAAGTATTCGTGGGCAACGATGGCCTCGACCCGCTGGTGCGCGGCGTCGGTGGCGGTTTCGGCGCGGGCCAGCACGGCGCTGGAGTTGAAGATGTTGAGGCCCTTGTTTTCCATGGCGCCCATGTTGAAGTCGTTCACCGCGACGATCATGAAGATATCGAGGTCGTACTCGCGACCGTAGGTTTCTTCGTCCCAGCGCATGGATTTTTTCAGGCTGGTCATGGCGTGCTGGCACTTGTCGATATTTTCCGGCTCGACGTAGATGCGCAGCGCAACCTCGCGGTTGGTCATGGTGGTGAAGGTGTCTTCGACACACCACAGATCACCGGCCACCAGGGCAAACAGGTACGCCGGCTTCTTGAACGGGTCTTCCCAGGTCGCCCAGTGGCGGCCATCTTCACCGGGACCGCTGGCGATCGGGTTGCCGTTGGACAGCAGGATCGGATAGCGATGTTGCTCAGCGATCACCGTGGTCGTGAAGGTGCTCATCACGTCCGGGCGGTCGAGGTAGTAAGTGATCTTGCGAAAGCCTTCAGCCTCGCACTGGGTGCAGAACATGCTGCCGGATTTGTACAAGCCTTCCAGGGCCGTGTTGGTTTCCGGGTGGATTTTCACCGTGGTGTCCAGGGTAAAGGTCGCACTGTTCGGCTGCACCGTCAGGTGGCGGTCGGTCAGTTGGTAGTCATCAGCGCCGAGTGCCTGGTCGGCAAGGTTGACGCTCAACAGCTCAAGCTGCTGGCCGTCCAGCACCAACGGCGGCAAACCGGCGCCGCGCTCAGGGTTGCGGCGCATCACCAGCTGCGCGTGGACCAGGCTGTGGTCCTCGAACAACTCGAAGGTCAGGTGCGTCTCGTCGATCAGGTAGTCTGGCGCCTGATAGTCCTTCAGGTAGATCATCTTCGGTTGTTCGGTGCGCATGGGGGGCATCCTTCTACTGATGCACGGCGAGCTGGTAGGCCGTGTACTTACGAATGTTGATAACGCCGGTATCGAAGATCAGGTATTGGCCCTTGATCCCCAGCAGCGTGCCTTCGGCAATCGGGTTCTTGTCCAGGTTGAAGCTGACGATCTTGGTGGGATATTGCTCTACCGGGTAGCGGATTTCGATCGGTTCGATGTCGGCAATGGTTTGGATGGCCTGCAGGCCAAAGCGTTCCTGCAAACTCAGCAGGCCCTCGGCGCAGGAGGCGAACAACTCGTCACGGACCTGCTTGAGGTCGACGGACTGGGCGTCGCCCTTGAGCAGCGCGCGCCAGTTGGTCTTGTCGGCCACCTGGCTGCGGAACAGGTCTTCGACAAAACCGGACTGCTGGCGGGTCGCCACGCGCATGATCGGCAGCGCCTGGCTCGCACCCTGGTCCAGCCAGCGCGTCGGCAACTGGGTAGCGCGGGTGATACCGACCTTGATCCCCGACGAATTCGCCAGGTACACCACATGGTCGGTCATGCAGAATTTCTCGCCCCAGCCCGGATCGCGGCAGGTGCCGGCATCGTAATGGCAACGCTCGGGGCTCATGATGCACAGATCACACTGGGCCAGCTTGGTCATGCAGGGGTAGCAGTAGCCCTGGCTGAAGCTGGTCTTGGTCTTGCGGCCGCAATGGCTGCAATGGATGGCACCGAGGTATTCCAGGCGCACGTGAGTGCCGATCAACGGATTGACCGGCACCTCGGCACCACCTAGACGAAACGCGTATTGAACGGTCGGCTCACCGAGTTGCGCCGACATTTTGCTGACTGCACCGCGGCCAATTTCGATCAATGGATCGCATCCGACTTGAACAGGATGTTCGGCACCGGCGCGGACTTGGACGCGCATTCCTGCGGGCCCATGTAGCCGGTGCGCTGGTCTTCCGGCAGGTTCTGGATTTCCCAGGCAATCATGGCTTGCAACGACAGCTCACGCTGTTCGGCGGAAAGCTTGCGGCCATCGGACCACTTGCCGATTTCCACAGCGAGCTTGAGGCTCTCGTAGATGTCCGGCGTGATGTTTTCGATCATTTCAGCAAAAGAGGACATGAGGCTCTTCCTTATCAAATAGAGGCTTTGCGGCGGCTGTACAGCCCACCCAGCAAACCCGTCAGGCAGCCGATAACCAGGCCGCCGACATGGGCAGCGTTGGCGATTTCGCCGAAACCGATCATCGAGACCAGCCCCGACATGCACAGCACCAACCAGATCAGCATCATCGCCAGCACCCCACGGGGCAAGCGGTAGGCCGGGTTAGGCGAGAGTAATTGAAAAATCCAGCAGTGCCCGAGCAGGCCGTACAACACGCCGGACAACCCGCCAAACAGGCCAGGGCCGCCGAAAGCGTACTGAGCGTAGTTGGAGACCAGGCTGAACAACAGGGTCAGGCCCAGCAGGTTGATACTGCCCTGGCGCGCTTCAATGCGCCGGCCCAATTCCCAGTACCACATGCCGTTCATGGCCAGGTGCAGGATGCCGAAGTGGATCAGCATCGGCGTGACCAGCCGCCACCATTGGCCCGAGGCCAAGGTCTCGGCCAGTGGTGTGAACTGGATGTACTCGCCAAGAATGCGAAACGGCAGGAAGGTCAGCCAGGCCATGGTGTGCAGGTTTTCACCGAGCAAGGTCACCGCACCGACGATAAGGCTCGCCAGCAGCACCAGGGCCGTTACCGGGCTATGGCGCAATTGCTGGATAAAGCCTGGGCGCGCGACCGGCGCCTGCTCGGGAATATCCAGTTGCTGGTCCGGGTCGCCGGCGGGAAAGCGCTGGTACAACACGCGTACGTCATCGCTGATCGTCTCGGGCACCCACAACACTTGCTCGCCAGCTTCCTCGCTGACGCGATGAGGCACTTGCATGCGTTGCAGCAGCTTGACGAAACCGCCCAGGTCGACGCTTAGAGGCAAGCGCAATACGGGCACGGTACTCATACAATCACCTCGGGCCGCTCAACATCGACCCAGACGAATTTACGCGGATCCAATTGGGTTTCCTGGTCCAGACGGTACGCCACCAGCTTGCCGTACAGCACCGCGCTGTAGTCCAGGCAGGCCAGGTTCGGGCGGATCGGCGCCGGTTTGCCGCTGCGCCAGTAATGCCCGACGAACAGCAACGGTTCGTCGACGCCGTAGCGCAGCAGGGAATTCTTTTCGGTGGACGACAATGGCGTACGCGCCACCGGCTCCGGCAAGGCATCGGGCTGGAACACGATATCGCCGTAGGTCTTGGGGTCGTCTTCCCAGAACTTGGTGCGAAAGAACGAGCGTGTCAGGCCATCGCCGCCGGTCAGCGTGAGGCCATCCGGCAGGCGCATGTCGGTACCGCGCAACAGCCGGTCGAAGGCATTGCAGGCAAAACTGCCCGGTACGGCGGCGGCCTGCAGGAAGTGCTGGTCGATGCAGCCGTCCGGGAACGTGGCGCGCAGCGGATCGATAAAGCCGCCATCCCAGCAGGCATGCACCACGCGGAAACGTCCGGCGTCGACAAACAGCGGCATGTCATAGAACCAGCCGAGGAAGTCGTGCCAGTCAGCCGTGTGGTGCTCGAACTGGGTCAGTGTCTCGTGGATCAATCGCGCATGCCGTGGAGTGTGCTCGCGCACGAACTGCTTGCCACTGCCCGGTGGTGCGGGCGTGGTCCAGCCCAGGGCGTTGAACTCATGGTTGCCCATGATGCAGAGCGCCTGGCCGGCTTCGGTCATGTCGTGGACGATGTGCAACGCCTCGCGGATGCGCGGGCCACGGTCGATGATATCGCCGAGGAACACCGCCATGCGCGACGGATGACGCCAGGTGCCGCCCTGCTTGTGGTAACCCAACCGGTCGAGCAAGTGCTCAAGGGTGTGGGCGCAACCGTGCACGTCACCAATCAGGTCGTAGCTACGCGCGGGATCGAGCATCAGTCGCCTCCACCCCCCAAGCGGCTGCCCCAGCCCAGCTTGGTGCGGCACACTTCGTAGTAGTTGTGGTCCAGCGGGTGGATCAACCGCAACTTCTGCGCCTTCTTGCTCACGGTGATAGTGTCACCGGGAGCGCAAGTAAAGTGGTTCTGCCCGTCACAGGACACCTGCGGGTAGATCTGCATGTCTTTGGACACCACGATTTTCAACTCACTGTTGCCGTCGACCACAATCGGCCTGCTCGACAACATATGGGGGTACATCGGCACGATCACAATGGCATCCAGCTTGGGATGCATGATCGGGCCACCGGCCGACAGCGCGTAGGCCGTGGAGCCGGTGGGCGTGGCGACGATCAGGCCGTCGGCCTTCTGGCTGCACACGAACTGGCCGTCTATATAAAGTTCGAATTCGATCATTCGCGTGGACTTGCCAGGGTGCAGCACCACGTCGTTGAGGGCATCGCCCTGGCCGATGGCTTCGCCGTGGCGGCGCACTTCGGCTTGCAGCAGGAAGCGGTTCTCCACCAGGTAATGGCCATCGAGCACCTTGGCGACTTCGACTTCCAGCTCGTCCGGGCGGATATCGGTGAGGAAACCCAGGCTGCCGCGGTTGATCCCCAGCACCGGCACGTTATGCCGCGCCAAGGCACGAGCAGCCCCCAGCAGGCTGCCGTCACCGCCGACCACAATCACCATGTCACAGACTTCGCCGAGCATCTTGCGTGACGAGGTTTGCAGGCCGTGGCCCGGCAGGATTTCGGCGATGGTGTCTTCGAGGATCACATGCAGATGACGTTCCAGCAGGAATTTTTTCAGCCGGCGGACGGTGTCCAACACCTGGGTACTGCCCAGGCGACCGATAATGCCGATATTGCGAAATTGCTCCATGAGGCTCCTGCAGGATTTGGGGTGTGGCAAAAAGAACGATTATGGGCGAAAGGCCGGCCCAGGCAAAATCCTTTGTCGCCGTGAAGCCTTGATGACAATGGTTCTCAGCCACCCCCACCGCACTTAAAAGGCTATGCTCGGACCATGACTGTGTTCCCGAATCTGCACAACCTGCCCCGCCAGCTGCGCCACCCCGAAGTGCGCGACCTGGCGTGGGTGATGCTCGCCCCGCCGATGCTGGCGCAAACGCCTTGGCCACAGCGCCATCCGCTGGCAGGCAGCGATTGGGTGCAAGCGCCTCATCTGCTGGAGCACTGGCTGCGCCAACTCGATCAGGACAGCAGCACCTTGCAGCAGTGGCTGAACCTGTCGCGCACCCGACGTCTGGGCTTGTATTACGAACGCCTGTGGCAGTTCGCTGTACAGCATGCACCGGGGGTTGAATTGCTGGCCGCCAACCTGCCAATTCGTCGCGCCGGGCATACCCTCGGCGAGCTGGACATGCTGCTGCGCGACCGCGATGGCGTGCATCACTTGGAACTGGCGATCAAACTCTATCTCGGCCCGCAGGACGGTAATGGCCAGGACACGGCGCAATGGCTGGGGCCAGGCTGCCATGACCGGCTGGACCGCAAGTTGGCCCATCTGGCCCAGCATCAACTGCCGATTTCCAAGCGGGTGGAAAGCCGAGAGGCGCTGGCGGCGCTGGATATCCAGCATTTCGATGCGCATTTGTGGCTGGGCGGTTATCTGCTGTATCCCTGGCCTGGCGAGGCCCAAGCCCCCATTGGCGCCCATCCGCAGCATTTACGTGGGCGCTGGTTGCATCAGCGTGATTGGCAAGCGTTTGTCAGCCTAAGCCCGCCCGGTCGCTGGCAGCCTCTGCCCAGGCATGCGTGGTTGGCGCCAGCGCATTACCCGGTGGATGAAGTCTGGAGTGAAGAACAGATGATGGGCTGGTTGGCGGACCTGGATCCCATGGCGCCGGCGCAGTTATTGGTGCGCATGGTTCAAGTCGATCAGGATTGGGAGGAAGCCGAGCGGTTGTTCCTGGTGGCGGATCTTTGGCCAAATGTGCCGGGCAATAGCTAATCGTCAATATGCCGATAGCCCAGCTGCAACCCCACCGCCAACTCCCGAGCCCGACCCAACCTGATCGGCCCACGCTCGATATCCACCAACAGCCCCGGACACTCGAGCAACGGTAGCCCGGCGATATCCTTGAGTCGCCCGTCAGTGATCACCAGCAGCCGCTGTTGTTCAGTCGGATAACGCTTGCGTCGCAACGTCAACCACGCCCCGGCCTCGGTCAACGCCGCGAGCAACGGCGTGCCACCACCCGCGCCCAATTGATCCAGCCAGCCCGCCAAGCCCTTAGCAGCCTTCAATCCCTGGACCTGCCATTTGGGTGAATGCCCGCTAGCCGTCAACAACGCCATTCGCGCCCGCTGGCGGTAAGCGTCATCAAACAACTGGGCCAACAAACCCTTGGCGTCGGCGAGCGCACGATGCCGCCGTGTGGACGCCGACGCATCGACAATCACCAGCCACAGCTCATGGGCCGAACGACTGCGCAGTTGATACAGCAAATCTTCACGGGTTTGCGGGCGACCACCCAGCAAGGTGCCCGGCCAATGGATCGAACCCTGCTGCGCGCTGCGCGCCTTGCCGTGCCTGCCTCTGTCCAGTCGCCCTGCCTTGGGGCGGGCATCCGCCCCCGTGTCAGGTCGGGGACGGATGCCTAGGGCTTTTTTGGCCAGGTGGGGACTTCCCGGCGTGCGCCCGTGGGCAAGGCCGGTGCGGGCATATCGCCCCATTGACCTTGACCCGGCGAAGCATCGGAGGCCTTGGGCGACTGCCCTTCACTCGGCGGGCTGGACGCAGGGGCCTGCTCTTGGCGGCGATGGCGCAAGGCAAATTCCGCCACCGCGTCGATATCTTCTTCGGCGATAGCACTGGCGCCACGCCAGGCGGCATGGGCCCGAGCGCCACGCAACCACACCAGGTCCGCACGCAAGCCATCGACGCCCGCCGCGAAACACCGCTCTGTGATCTGCGCCAGCGCCTCATCATCCAGCGCGATAGCGTCGAGCCGCGCCCGCGCCTGGGTGCAGCGTTCGCGCAAGGCCGCCTGCGACTCATCCCATTGCGCGCAGAACGCCACCGGATCGCTATCAAACTCCAGGCGACGACGAATGATCTGTCCCCGCTCAGCCGGCAATGTCTGCCCGCTCAACGCCACGTTGAAACCGAAACGGTCGAGCAGCTGTGGTCGCAACTCACCCTCCTCCGGGTTCATGGTGCCGATCAGCACGAAGCGCGCCGAATGACGATGGGAAATGCCATCGCGCTCGATGAGATTGGTGCCGCTGGCGGCCACGTCCAGCAGCAGGTCTACCAGGTGGTCGGGCAGCAGGTTGACTTCATCGACGTACAACACGCCGCCATCCGCCTTGGCCAATACGCCGGGGGAAAACTGCGCGCGGCCCTCGCCCAAGGCAGCATCCAGGTCCAGCGTGCCGACAAGACGCTCTTCAGTGGCGCCCAAGGGCAAGGTCACTAACTGACCGCTGGCCAGCACGTCCGCCAAACCACGCGCTAAAGTCGACTTGGCCATGCCGCGCGGGCCTTCGATCAGCACACCGCCGATCTTCGGGTCGATGGCGGTCAGGCACAACGCCAGTTTCAGGTCGTCGGCGCCGACTACGGCGGACAGCGGGAAATGCGGAATATCAGTCATCAGCTGTCTTCTTCTATATCCAGCAACAGGTTTTCCAACGCCTCACGGTAAGCCCCCGGCTCCTGCCACATGCCACGTTGTTGCGCTTCGAGCATGCGCTCGGTCATGTCGCGCAGCGCATCGGGGTTGTGCTGTTGCACAAAGGCGCGGGTGTCGGGGTCGAGCAGGTAGGCGTCGGCCAACAATGCGTATTGGTGATCGTCAATCAGCGCCGTGGTGGCGTCGAAGGCGAACACATTGTCCACGGTCGCCGCCATTTCAAACGCACCTTTATAGCCATGGCGCTTCACGCCTTCGATCCACTTGGGGTTGGCGGCGCGGGAACGGATCACCCGGTTCAGCTCGCCCTTCAGCGTACGGATCTTCGGCAGGTCCGGCTGGCTGTGGTCACCATGATAGCTGGCGGCCTTGTCGCCGCTCAGGGTTTCCACGGCGGCAAGCATGCCACCCTGGAATTGGTAGTAGTCGTTGGAGTCGAGCAGGTCGTGCTCACGATTGTCCTGGTTCTGCAGCACCGCCTGCACTTGGCTCAGGCGCTGGGCAAATTGTTCGCGGGCGGCGGTGCCTTCGTCGGAACCACCATACGCATAACCGCCCCAGTTCAAGTAAACCTCGGCCAGGTCTTCGCGGCTTTGCCACAGACGCCCGTCGATGGCGCCCTGCACACCCGCCCCATAGGCGCCGGGTTTAGCGCCAAAGATGCGCCAACCGGCTTGTTTCGCGGCGGCCTCTTCGTCCAGACCGGACTTTAGCAACGCCTCGCGCTCATTGCGCACCTTGGCGGCCAGAGGGTTCATGTCGTCCGGCTCATTCAGCGCCGCCACGGCCTGCACCGCGGCGTCGAACAGGCGGATCAAATTGGCGAAGGCATCGCGGAAAAAGCCCGACACACGCAAGGTCACGTCTACGCGCGGGCGATCCAACAGGCTGATCGGCAGGATCTCGAAATCATCCACCCGCTGGCTGCCGGTCGCCCACACCGGGCGCACGCCCATCAGTGCCATGGCCTGGGCGATATCGTCGCCGCCGGTGCGCATGGTGGCGGTGCCCCACACCGACAGACCGAGCTGGCGCAGGTGGTCGCCGTGGTCCTGTAAATGCCGCTCAAGAATCAGGTTGGCGGATTGGAAACCGATGCGCCAGGCCGTGGTGGTCGGCAGGTTGCGTACGTCGACGGTGAAGAAGTTGCGCCCCGTTGGCAGCACATCCAAACGCCCGCGACTCGGCGCGCCACTGGGGCCCGCCGGCACAAAACGGCCGCCGAGGGCATCCAGCAACCCCCGCATTTCCGCCGGCCCACAAGCATCCAGACGCGGTGCAACTACGATACGCAGGCTTTCGATGACCGCCTTCACATCCTCCCAGCCCGGTTCTTCCAACTGCTCAAGCGGCCCTTCCAGGGCTTGCTCGATCAGCCGTGCGGCATACAGTTCCAGGCGTTCGCGGGTATCGCCAGCAGTGCGCCACAACTGCGGATCGATCTTTTGCAATACCAACGGTCGACGCCCGGTCCAGGGTTCGGCCAAGGCGCAGTCCAACGGATCGAAGCCCAACTCGAACGCCTTGGCCAGCACCCGCAACAGGCTCGATTGCGGGCCACGGCCGTCACCGCGCGGGATGCGCAGCAAGGCCAGCAAGGTGTCGATGCGCAAGCGGCCTGCGGGTGACTCGCCAAAGATATGCAAGCCGTCGCGGATCTGCGACTCCTTCAAGTCGCACAAGTAAGTGTCCAGGCGCGGTAGCCACACGGCGGCATCGGCGTCGCTCTCCAGCTCGAGCTCCTGGTCGATGCGGGTTTCGCGCACCAGCTTGAGGATGTCTTTTTGCAGTTCCAGGGCGCGACGCGGGTCCAGCAGTTGCGCTTCGTAATACTCGTCCGCCAGCAGCTCAAGGTTACGCAGCGGGCCGTAGGTTTCGGCACGGGTCAGCGGCGGCATCAGGTGATCGATGATCACCGCCTGAGTGCGTCGTTTGGCCTGGGCGCCCTCGCCCGGATCGTTGACGATGAATGGGTAGATATTCGGCAGCGGCCCCAGCAGCGCATCGGGCCAGCAGTTCTCCGACAACCCGACGCCCTTGCCCGGCAACCATTCAAGGTTGCCGTGCTTGCCCACATGGATCACGCCGTGGGCGCCGTAGGTGTGGCGCAGCCAGAAATAGAACGCCAGGTAACCGTGGGGCGGCACCAGGTCCGGGTCGTGGTAAACGGCGCTGGCGTCTACTTGGTAACCCCGTGCCGGCTGAATACCGACAAACATCAGGCCAAGGCGCAGGCCGGCGATCATCATGCGACCGTCGCGGCACATTGGATCGTTATGGGGCGTGCCCCAGCGTTCCAGCACGGCTTGGCGATTGGCCTCGGGCAAGCGGCTGAACATCGCCTCGTAGTCATCCAGACTCAGGCTTTGATGGCAAGGGCGCAGGTCGAGGCTGTCCAGGTCATTGGTGACGCCGCCGAGCAAATCGTGGATCAGCGCCGTGCCGCTTTCCGGGAGTGCATCCGGCACTGGATAACCTTCGGCGTGCAACGCACGCAGGATATTCAGCGCCGCCGCCGGCGTATCCAGGCCGACACCATTGCCGATACGCCCATCGCGGGTCGGATAGTTGGCGAGGATCAGCGCGATGCGTTTGTCGGCATTTGGCACCCGCGCCAGCTCGACCCAACGCCACGCCAGCTCAGCGACAAAATCCATGCGTTCCGGCGCCGCTCGATAGCACACCACATCCGACTGGCTGCGCTCGCTGCGCCAGGCCAGGTCCTTGAAACTGATCGGACGGCTGATAATGCGCCCGTCCAACTCCGGCAAGGCAATGTGCATCGCCAAGTCGCGGGGGCCGAGGCCTTGCTCACTGGCCTCCCAGCCGGGCTGGTTGTCCTGGGCGCAGATCGCCTGGATCACCGGGATATTGCGGCGAAACGGCCGCAAATGCGGCGCCTCAGGGCTCGACTGGGCGAAACCGGTGGTGTTGAGGATCACCGCCGCACCCACCTCATCCAGCAGGTCCTCGACCACCGCCAGGCAGGCGGGCTCTTTCAGACTGGCCACCGCCATCGGCAACGGGTTGAGGCCCGCCGCCTGCAAGCGCTGGCAGAACACATCGATAAAACCGGTATTGGCCGCCTGCAAATGGGAGCGGTAGAACAGCACCGCCGCCACCGGCCACTCGGCATTCCAGTCGGCCTGCCAATCATTCAGGCGGGCGTTGGCGTGGCGCGGATGATAAATCGCCGTGCGCGGCAGGTTTTGCGGCTCTTCCCAGACATAGTCGCGGCCCAGGTAGCCACTGGCCAGACAGCGATAAAAATCCAAGGCATTCGCCAGGCCGCCCTGGCGCAGGAAATGCCAGAGGCGATCACGCGCGTCGGCGCCGACGGTGCTCAGTGCGCTGAGTTCCGGGTCCGGGCGATCATCGCCCGGCACCAGGATCAGTTGGACGCCCCGCTCGGCCAATTCCACCAGCCGCTCGATGCCATAACGCCAATAACCGATGCCGCCATGCAGCGAGATCAGAATGACCTTGGCGTGGCGCAGCACTTCATCGACATACAGGTCCACCGACGCATGGTTCTGCACCTGCATCGGGTTGGCCAAACGGAAACTGGGGTAATCCTCGGGTAACTGCTGCGCAGCTTCCGCCAGCAGCGCCAGGCTGGAATCGCCGCTGCACAGGATCACCAGGTCAGCGGGGGTTTGGCCAAGGTCGGCAATATTGTCGTCCGAGACGAAACCACCGGGCTGGGTCCTGAGCAGGTGCATGGGTTAAACGCTGAGGGCGGCGCGCAGTTGCGCTTCGAGGCCCGCCGCGTCGAGGTCCTGTCCGATCAGCACCAGGCGCGTGATCCGCGCCTCATCTGCGCCCCAGGCACGGTCGAAATGCTTGTCGAAACGCGTGCCCACACCCTGGATCAACAGACGCATCGGCTTGTTCGGGATCGCGGCGAAACCTTTGACGCGCAGGATGCCGTGTTGCACCACCAGTTGGGTCAGGGCGTCGAGCAGCAGCGACTCGTCGGCTTGCGGCAGGTCGATGGAGATGGAATCGAAGGCGTCGTGGTCATGATCGTCTTCACCTTCGTGATGATGATCGTGATGGCTGTGGCGATCGTCGATATGTTCTTCGGAGCCGGCGCCCAGGCCAATCAACACGTCCAGTGGCAGGCGACCGCTGCTGGCTTCGATGATTTTCACCGCTGGCGGCAGTTCTTCGGCAACTTCCAGGCGCACCCGGGCCAAGTCTTCAGGGCTGATCAGGTCGGATTTATTGAGGATCACCAGGTCCGCGCTGGCCAGTTGATCGGCGAACAACTCGTGCAGCGGCGACTCGTGGTCCAGGTTCGGGTCGAGCTTGCGCTGGGCATCCACTTGATCCGGGAACGCAGCAAAGGTGCCGGCGGCCACGGCCGGGCTGTCGACCACGGTGATCACCGCGTCAACGGTGCAGGCGCTACGGATTTCCGGCCATTGGAAAGCTTGAACCAACGGCTTTGGCAAGGCCAGGCCTGAGGTTTCGATGAGGATATGGTCGAGGTCGCCGCGACGGGCAACCAATTCGCGCATCACCGGGAAGAATTCTTCCTGCACGGTGCAGCACAGGCAGCCGTTGGCCAGTTCATAGACGCGGCCGTTGGCTTCTTCTTCGGTGCAACCGATGGAGCACTGCTTGAGGATTTCACCGTCAATGCCCAGCTCGCCAAATTCATTGACGATCACCGCGATGCGACGGCCCTGGGCGTTGTCGAGCATGTGGCGCAGCAAGGTGGTTTTGCCCGAGCCCAGGAAGCCGGTGACGATGGTGACGGGGAGTTTGGCCAGTGTTTTCATCGGATGCCCTTTGGGGCGGGCATACGGGACGATAGGCCCTGCGACGGCGCGCAGCAGCGGATTTCGTCACCGGATCACCCCGCCCGGTTGAATTTAAAATCGGTTGCGAGGCAGGTCTCCTGGCTTGGGGCTTGCAGGTCTTGCGACCGGCGCTGACTGCGCCTTCCCGCCTTGTCGGCAGTGGCGTGGCAGTCAGCTGAACCCTTTACAGTTGCGGGGGCAGCCGCGGCTTGGACCGCGTTCCCTTCTTAGCTTCGGCCTGGGCTGAAGAACCTCGAGGGTGCAAGGCTACGCAGTGCTTGGGGGATGGTCAATGATGGGGTTTGGGTTGGTGTACATATCCGTTATTTGGGTGATGGCGGGTATTGGTTCCGCCCTTACCTAAACAACGGATATGCCCCCAACAACCCAATTGACTCCCCTCCCGCCCCCATGCTCTCCTACACATCTTGTTTCGGGTGCCCCTCACAGGGTGAAACGGGAAACCGGTGCGTCATAGCGATATGACCAGTCCGGTGCTGCCCCCGCAACGGTAAGCGAGCGAAGTGTCAGATCCACTGTGCCTCCAAGGCATGGGAAGGCGATGCTTAATAGGCGCAATGCCCCTCGCAAGCCCGGAGACCGGCCCGAAAAAATCAGATAACAAACCCGCGGTGGGCGGGCGCTGTTCAAACCCTGCGTGCCCGGCTCGCGGGGTTTTCATGCGCTCGTTTCACCCTGACACCTGAAAGGGACGCGCCATGTCGATCATCAGCAGCACCTCGCACACCGCCAGCACCGCCACCCTGAGCCAACGCCTGACCGCCGCCATCGGCGCGTCAATCCTGGGCGCATGCCTGGTGTACTTCGCCGGTTTCTCGCACATCGAGGCGGTGCACAACGCTGCTCACGATACCCGCCACAGCGCCGCGTTCCCGTGCCACTGAGACCTGCCGACATGATCAAGCGTATTGCGCAAACCGCAGGCTTCACCGGTCTATTGGCTGCCCTGCTGCTGACACTGCTGCAAAGCTTATGGGTCGCCCCGCTGATTCTGCAGGCGGAAACCTTTGAAAAGGCCCCGGCTGCCACCCAAGTGGTGCATGAGCACGCTGCCGGCACCGCGGCTCATACCCATGATGCCGAAGCCTGGGAGCCGGAGGATGGCTGGCAGCGCGTGCTGTCGACCACGGGCGGCAACCTGGTAGTCGCTGTAGGTTTTGCACTGATGCTCGCCGGTCTGTACACCTTGCGTGCGCCAACCCGCACTGCCCAAGGCCTGCTGTGGGGCCTGGCCGGTTACGCAACCTTCGTGCTGGCGCCGACGATGGGCCTGCCGCCCGAACTGCCAGGCACAGCCGCCGCTGACCTCGCGCAACGCCAAATCTGGTGGATTGGCACCGCCGCCTCGACCGCCGTCGGTATCGCGCTGATCGCATTCGGACGCAACTGGTTGTTGAAGGCCCTGGGAGTGGCGATTCTGGTAGTGCCGCACGTGATCGGCGCACCACAGCCGGAAGTGCACTCGATGCTGGCCCCGGAGGCCCTGGAAGCGCAATTCAAGATCGCGTCGCAGCTGACCAACGTGGCGTTTTGGCTGGCCCTGGGCCTGATCAGCGCCTGGCTGTTCCGTCGTAACCGCGACGATCAATACTCGGTATGACGTTAGTGGTTGGCCTGGGTTGCCAGCGGGGCTGTAACAGTCACGCCTTGCTGGCCCTGATTGATACCGCCCTCGCCGAGGGCGGTATCGAGCGCAGCCAAATCACCGCACTGGCGAGTATCGACCGCAAGCGGGATGAACCAGGATTACTGGCGGTTGCCGCGCTTTTGAAACTGCCATTACAGTGCTTCAGCGTGGAACGCCTGGCGGTTTACACAGACCGGCTGAGCCATAAATCCGACATCGCTTTTGCCCATACCGGTTGCTACGGCATCGCTGAAAGCGCCGCACTGGCCCTTGCTGAACAGCTTGCCAATGCCCCCGCCCGCCTGTTGATCACCCGCAAAAAAACCGCCCACGCCACCTTTGCCTTGGCATGCGCGGGTTGAAAACCCGATAATCGCTCCTCTCGATCATGAGCAACTTTCATGCTCACGCGTTTTTCACCAGGATTATCCCATGACCGTCTACTTCATCGGCGCAGGTCCCGGCGACCCGGAATTGATCACCGTCAAAGGCCAGCGGCTGATCCGTAGTTGCCCGGTGATCATCTATGCCGGCTCGCTGGTGCCGGCAGCTGTACTTGAAGGTCATCAGGCGGAAACGGTGGTCAACAGCGCCGAACTGCACTTGGAACAGATCATTGATCTGATCAAGGCCGCCGATGCCAAAGGCCAGGATGTGGCGCGCGTCCATTCCGGCGACCCCAGCCTGTATGGCGCCATTGGCGAACAGATCCGCCACCTGCGGGAATTGGGCATCCCCTTCCAGATCATCCCTGGAGTCACCGCCGTGGCCGCCTGCGCGGCGCTGCTGGAAACCGAGCTGACCCTGCCGGACATCGCCCAGAGCGTGATCCTGACCCGCTATGCCGATAAGACCAGCATGCCCGCCGGTGAGGCTTTCGACTGCCTGGCCCGACATGGCACCACCATGGCGATTCACCTGGGGGTCAATCATCTGGACAAGATCGTCGCTGAACTGCTGCCTCACTACGGCGCGGATTGCCCGATTGCCGTGGTGCACCGGGCAACCTGGCCGGATCAGGATTGGGCGGTGGGAAACTTAAGTGATATTGCCGAGAAAGTGGCGGCCAAGGGCTTTCGACGCACGGCGTTGATTGTGGTGGGCCGGGTGTTGGCCAGCGACAGCTTCAGTGAGTCGTCGCTGTACCGGGCGGGGCATGCCCATCTTTACCGCCCTTGAAACAGGGCATAAAAAAACGGCGCTCACGGGGCGCCGTTTTTTCGTTCGCAGTGAACGCCTTACTCAGTAGTAGGCGTTTTCTTTCTGCGTGTGGTCGGTCACGTCACGTACACCCTTGAGCTCTGGAATGCGTTCCAGCAAGGTGCGCTCGATGCCTTCGCGCAGGGTCACGTCCGCCTGGCCGCAGCCTTGGCAGCCGCCGCCGAACTTCAACACCGCAATGCCATCGTCGACCACGTCGATCAGGCTGACCTGGCCACCATGGCTGGCCAGGCCTGGGTTGATCTCGGTTTGCAGGTAGTAGTTGATGCGCTCGTTCACCGGGCTGTCGGCGTTGACGTTCGGCACCTTGGCGTTTGGCGCCTTGATGGTCAATTGGCCGCCCATACGGTCGGTGGCGTAATCGACCACCGCGTCGTCGAGGAACGCTTCGCTGAAGGCATCGATATACGCGGTGAAGCTTTTCAGCCCCAGGGCGGTGTCTTCAGGCTTCTCTTCACCAGGCTTGCAGTAGGCAATGCAAGTCTCGGCGTATTGGGTGCCAGGCTGGGTGATAAAGACGCGGATGCCGATACCCGGGGTGTTCTGCTTGGACAGCAGGTCAGCCAGGTAATCGTGGGCGGCGTCGGTAATGGTTATGGCAGTCATGGAAACTCCTCACAGGCTTGCCGGCAGTTTACGCCAAATCATTACAGAGGTACAAAGTCCTAGTATTTTTGTCGGGAAATAATCCCCCGATCATCGACGCCGAACCAGTGCTTCAGCACGCGATAAGGGCGTTTCTCCAGCCAGTGGTAGCTCCCATAAGCGCCCAGCGCCGTCACTACGACGCACACAAGCAACATGGCATAGGGGTCTATTCCCATGCGTTTGGCAATAAGCTGCCCAGCGGCGAGTACCGGCACATGGATCAAATACACAGAATAGGAACAATCACCGAGCATTTTCAGAAACCGCGAGCCCTTAAAGTAAGGTTCCAGCGCCACACAACTGATGACCGATATCGCGCTGGGAATACCCCACTCCAACGCACGCGGTAAATCAGCCCCGTGATAAACCGCCATTGACGCACCGACAATACCCAACAACGGCAGCCAGGGTTTGGTCCGACACAAGCCACGGCGATAGAGCATGCCGATCACGATGCCCATCAGAAACTCCAAGACGATGCCGTTGCTGTAGAACCCGCTGGCCAAACCAAGGGTGGGGCCGATGTAGCACGCCAGATACAGCAACGTTGCCACTACCCACAGCCGATACGATGCGCGCACTGACAAAGCAAAGGAAAACAGCACGTAGAACAGCATTTCGAAATTCAGGGTCCACCCGACACCCAGCAGCGGATAGACCTCCACGCCCGGTTCGCTCGGGGCTGCGATGAACAGCAGCGACATGAGCACGTAACTCGGCTCCAGATGCTCATAGGGAAACATCGAAGGCACAGTCGCCACCAGAAGCACCATGAGCAAGGTATAGAACCAATACGCTGGGACGATCCTTGCCACGCGCATGAGCATGAAACGCCAAGGGGTCAGCGCCTTGTCCGCGGTCGCGAGGAAGATCACAAACCCACTGATGACGAAGAAAATATCCACGCCGATACCGCCTTTATCGGCCAGCAGATACTCCAGCGCATTGTGTGCCTCAAAGTCGAAAAACAACTGCATGAAGTGCACACCCACTACCATCCATGCCGCCAAGGCCCGTAGCGCCTGCACTGAAATCAGCATAATCGGAATACCCTTTCCTGCCCCGTAAGATAGATATCCGACCGCTTCAGCACCCGCTCAGAGAGATGACTGGATCACCGGGTACCGTTATAGGTTCTCATAGCGATTCATGTCCAGCACCCCCTCTTCCACCGGCGTGGTTTCACGGACGTACTGCGACAAATCGTGGAAATACTGCCAGAACAGCGGATGGCTGCGGCGCACGCCCCAGCGATCCACAATCAGCTCAAAACCCTTGGCATCCTTGGCCTGCTCCATTTCGGCCACGAACTCGGGCACTTCCCGGGCCGGAATATTGAACATAAAGTTCGGGTAGCTGCTCAGCACGCCAGGATAAATCGTCACCGTATCCAAGCCCGGCTGATAGCGATAAGCCTCACCCATCAGAAACGCCACATTACTGTGGGCACGATTGCGCAGCATGCTGTAGACCACCCGCTTGCCGCTGGCGGTCTCAACCCGCAGCATCGTCGCTTCAGGCAGTTGATCAATAACCTTGAGCCCAGCGGCCGGGCGTGAAGTCAGACGGCTCAGGGCCTGCTCCGCATCCTGGATGGCCGGGTCGACACCGTCGCGGGAGCAATAGGCGCCGCTGCAACGGTTGATCGGATCCGGGCTGACATTCAAATGGCCATAACGGCTGAGCAACTGCTTGGCAAAGTCACGTTTCGGATCGTTTTCGTTGAGGTGCAGGCCGGTGGGCTTGTCGTCATCAATTGCTTCATAGTCCAGCCACAGCTTGATCTTCCCGCTGTTCTGATACCAGTCATCCATAAAATCTTCGCGGGTATCAGCGGGCATCAGCCGCAGGAAGTTCTGCTCGGCACCATTGCGAATCAGGTCGAAATACAATCGGGTCTGGGCCTGATGCGACACATTGCCGAACACATCGAAATTCACCGCCAGTTGGTAATACGTGCGCTCCAGCAGCGGATAGTCGAACAACCACATTGTCTGCGGCACCTCGCCAATCAGGCCTTTGGTCACCGAGGCGCTGTCGAAGTGGCGGAAGATGCTCAGCAAAGCGTTGTCATTGCCCGCCCACAGGCTCGACCAGCTCGGCGGCGGCAAGTCAGCGTAGCTGTCGCGGCGCAGGGCCTCATATTCGTTGCGCTTGTCGCGGTAAGCCAACCACAGGCTGAGCACACTGCCCACGTCATCGTTCTGCCCCGGCATGGCCAGCAACGGCGTGGCCTGGCCGCGATAGCGCGCATCGGTGATGTACAGGTCGTGGTCCGGGTCCTGGAACAGGGTCCAGAAGTTGTCGCGGATCACGTCCGTGGCAATCTGCCCACGGCATACCGGCCCGCGAATAAAGGTACGCACGAAGTACTCGGCGTTATCCAGCATGAATTGGTAACGCGCCTTGGCCGGGATGGCTTCGAAGGTTTCGAAGGGGTTGGCGCGACGGCCCGGGCCATAGCCCGGCAAAGCGTCGACCTGCCAGTTGCCGGCGTAGAACAGCTCTTTGATGCGCGCCATCTTCTCGGCACTGAACGGGTACGTGATATGGGTTTTATGCACAATCACACCCTGCACCGGCCACAGGCGGTAATACACACGGGTGCCGGGGTCATCATTGGGGCGACGGGTAGCGATCAGGTCGATTGGCTGGCCGCTTGGTGTACGCGAGCGCACCCACTGGAAAAAATGCCCCGGCGCGCCATTTTCGAAGTAGATATGCGCGAGATACAGATGTTCGAACAACCAGCGCGCCACCAGGCTTTCCCGCGCCCCCGGCTGGTTGAATAAGTTTTCCCACTGCTGTACCTGGAGGGCTTCCTTGGGGCTGGGCGCCAAGCCTCGTTCGTCGATAGGAGCGCCGGACGCGAGCCAGCGTTGCAGGGTCTGGTACTGCTGGTCGGTCAGGCCGGTGACCGCCAGCGGCATGCCTTCCCTGGGATGGGCACCCGCGTAGGCATTGAACTCGCCGGGCACGGCGCACGTGTTTTCGCGGTTCAGTCCCAGAACGATGTCTTCAGGCAATTTGGCGTTCGGTTGCAACGGGGCGTTATGGCCCAACTCGAGCATGCGCGCCATCAGCGCCGCCTGGCTGCCCTGGGCGTCCAGCACAGAATAGAAACCCTTCTGCTGCCAGGCTTGCTTGCCAAAGGCGTCATAAAACAAACGGGTGGTCGGCGTGGCCTGGCTACGCTCACCGTCGTAGACCGGCACTTTACTCGCGCCGCGCAGCGCACCTTCGGCGCTGCCGAGGTTGAGCTGACAGGCGGAGTCGTAGCAGGCATGGCAGGCCACGCATTTCTCGGTGAAGATCGGTTGAATGTCGCGGGTGTACGAAATCGCCGGGGCGGGTCCGTCAGCCTGTGCAATGCAGGCGACCAGTGCCAGGATGGCGCTGGTGATGAGGCGAAGTGACATGTATCCGGTCCCGATTCAATGCGTGCAGTAAAAAGTGCCGGTGATTCTACCGGGCCATGACGCCGCCCAACATGAACGATATTCATGCAAAACCTGCACATGCTCTAAATCCGCACAGGTTTGCTATGATTCCCCCCCTCCGAAATGCCTGACCAGAGTAGTCCCATGTCCGATCGTAGCGTTCGTCTGCAAGCCCTTCATCAAGCCCTCAAGGAACGTATCCTGATTCTCGACGGCGGTATGGGCACGATGATCCAGAGCTACAAGCTTGAGGAAAATGACTACCGTGGCAAACGCTTCGCCGACTGGCCCAGCGATGTCAAGGGCAACAACGACCTGCTGGTGATCACACGCCCGGACGTGATCGGCGGCATCGAAAAAGCCTATCTGGATGCCGGCGCCGACATCCTCGAAACCAACACCTTCAACGCCACCCGTATCTCCATGGCCGACTACGGGATGGAAGAACTGGCCTATGAGCTGAACGTAGAAGGCGCACGCCTGGCGCGCAAAATCGCTGACGCCAAGACCGCCGAAAACCCGGCCAAGCCGCGTTTCGTCGCCGGCGTGCTCGGCCCGACCAGCCGCACCTGCTCGCTGTCGCCCGACGTGAACAACCCCGGCTACCGCAACGTGACCTTCGATGAGTTGGTGGAAAACTACACCGAAGCCACCAAAGGCCTGATCGAAGGCGGCGCCGACCTGATCCTGATCGAGACCATTTTCGACACCCTCAACGCCAAGGCCGCGATCTTCGCCGTGCAAGGCGTGTTCGAGGAATTGAACATCGAACTGCCGATCATGATCTCCGGCACCATCACCGACGCCTCCGGTCGTACCCTGTCGGGCCAGACCACCGAAGCGTTCTGGAACTCCGTGGCCCACGCCAAGCCAATTTCCGTGGGGCTGAACTGCGCCCTGGGCGCCAGCGAACTGCGTCCGTACCTGGAAGAGTTGTCGAACAAGGCCAACACCCACGTGTCCGCGCACCCGAACGCCGGCCTGCCCAACGAATTCGGCGAGTACGACGAATTGCCGTCGCAGACCGCCGAGGTCATCGAAGAGTTTGCCCAGAGCGGCTTCCTCAACATTGTCGGCGGCTGCTGCGGCACCACGCCGGGCCATATCGAAGCCATCGCCAAGGCCGTGGCCGGTTATGCACCGCGCCAGATCCCGGACATTCCCAAGGCCTGCCGCCTGTCGGGCCTCGAACCGTTCACCATTGATCGCAGCTCATTGTTCGTCAACGTCGGCGAACGCACCAACATCACCGGTTCCGCACGGTTTGCCCGCCTGATCCGTGAAGACAACTACACCGAAGCCCTGGAAGTCGCCCTGCAGCAGGTGGAAGCCGGCGCCCAGGTGATCGACATCAACATGGACGAGGGCATGCTGGATTCGAAGAAGGCCATGGTGACCTTCCTCAATCTGATTGCCGGCGAGCCGGACATCTCCCGCGTGCCGATCATGATCGACTCCTCCAAGTGGGACGTGATCGAAGCCGGCCTCAAGTGCATCCAGGGCAAGGGCATCGTCAACTCCATCAGCATGAAGGAAGGCGTGGAGCAGTTCATCCATCACGCCAAGCTGTGCAAACGCTATGGCGCTGCCGTGGTGGTGATGGCGTTCGACGAAGCCGGCCAGGCCGACACCGAAGCGCGCAAGAAAGAAATCTGCAAACGCTCCTACGACATCCTGGTGAATGAGGTCGGCTTCCCGCCGGAAGACATCATCTTCGACCCGAACATTTTCGCGGTCGCCACCGGTATCGAAGAACACAACAACTACGCCGTCGACTTCATCAACGCCTGTGCCTACATCCGGGACGAACTGCCATACGCGCTGACCTCTGGCGGCGTGTCCAACGTGTCGTTCTCGTTCCGTGGCAACAACCCGGTGCGTGAAGCGATCCACTCGGTGTTCCTGCTGTACGCGATCCGCAATGGCCTGACCATGGGTATCGTCAACGCCGGCCAGTTGGAGATTTACGACCAGATCCCGACCGAGCTGCGCGACGCCGTGGAAGACGTGGTGCTCAACCGCACGCCAGACGGCACCGACGCCCTTCTCGCCATCGCCGACAAGTACAAGGGCGACGGCAGCGTCAAGGAAGCCGAAACCGAAGAATGGCGTGGCTGGGACGTGAACAAGCGCTTGGAACACGCACTGGTCAAAGGCATCACCACGCACATTGTCGAAGACACCGAGGAATCACGACTGTCTTTCGCGCGCCCGATCGAAGTGATCGAAGGCCCGCTGATGTCCGGCATGAACATCGTTGGCGACCTGTTCGGCGCGGGCAAAATGTTCCTGCCCCAGGTGGTGAAATCCGCCCGCGTCATGAAACAGGCGGTTGCCCACTTGATCCCGTTCATCGAGCTGGAAAAAGGCGATAAGCCTGAAGCCAAAGGCAAAATCCTGATGGCCACGGTGAAGGGCGACGTGCATGACATCGGCAAGAACATCGTCGGCGTGGTACTGGGTTGCAACGGCTACGACATCGTCGACCTGGGCGTCATGGTGCCGGCAGAGAAGATCCTGCAAGTGGCCAAGGAACAGAAGTGCGACATTATCGGGCTGTCCGGCCTGATCACGCCGTCCTTGGACGAAATGGTCCACGTGGCCCGTGAGATGCAGCGCCAGGACTTCCACCTGCCATTGATGATCGGTGGCGCCACCACCTCCAAGGCCCACACGGCGGTGAAGATCGAGCCCAAATACAACAACGATGCGGTGATCTACGTGACCGACGCCTCGCGCGCCGTGGGCGTGGCCACGCAGTTGCTGTCCAAGGAACTAAAGGCCGGCTTTGTCGAGAAGACCCGCCTGGAATACATTGACGTACGCGAACGCACCTCGAACCGTAGTGCCCGCACCGAGCGCCTGAGCTACGCTGCCGCCATCGCCAAGAAGCCGCAGTTCGAATGGAGCACCTACACGCCAGTGGTGCCGACCTTTACCGGTGCCAAGGTGCTGGACAATATCGACCTCAAGGTATTGGCCGAGTACATCGACTGGACGCCGTTCTTTATCTCCTGGGACCTGGCCGGCAAGTTCCCGCGCATCCTCGAAGACGAAGTGGTCGGTGAAGCTGCCACCGCGCTGTACGCCGATGCCCAGGAAATGCTCAAGAAGCTGATCGACGAAAAACTCATCAGCGCCCGTGCCGTGTTCGGCTTCTGGCCGACCAACCAGGTGCAGGACGATGACCTGGAAGTCTATGGCGACGATGGCCAGCCGATTGCGCGGCTGCATCACCTGCGCCAGCAGATCATCAAGACCGACGGCAAGCCGAACTTCTCCCTGGCCGACTTCGTGGCACCGAAGGACAGCGGCGTGACCGACTACATCGGTGGTTTCATTACCACTGCCGGTATCGGTGCAGAAGAAGTCGCCAAGGCCTACCAGGACGCGGGCGACGACTACAACTCGATCATGGTCAAGGCCCTGGCCGACCGCCTGGCCGAAGCCTGCGCCGAATGGCTGCACCAGCAGGTGCGTAAAGACTACTGGGGTTATGCCAAGGACGAGCAACTGGACAACGAGGCGCTGATCAAGGAGCAATACAGCGGTATCCGCCCTGCCCCCGGCTACCCGGCCTGCCCGGATCACACCGAAAAAGCCCAGTTGTTCCGCCTGCTCGATCCCGAGGCACGGGAAATGCAAGCCGGCCGCAGCGGCGTGTTCCTCACCGAGCACTACGCGATGTTCCCGGCGGCGGCAGTCAGCGGCTGGTACTTCGCCCACCCGCAGGCGCAGTACTTTGCCGTGGGCAAGGTGGACAAGGACCAGGTGACGAACTACACCGCGCGCAAAGGCCAGGACCTGAGTGTGACCGAGCGTTGGTTGGCGCCGAACCTGGGTTACGACAACTAAGCCCGGCTGGATTGTCTATGCTCTCCCTCACACACCTTGTGTCGAGGGACGTATGGACGATCCAGGCAACAACAAGCCCCCTACCTTCTGGCAGATGCTGCACAGCGTCATGGCGGCAGCCTTTGGCGTGCAGAGCGGCAAAAACCGCGCCCGCGACTTTACTCACGGCAAGCCAAGCCACTTCGCGGTGCTGGGGATTCTCTTTACCGCGGTGTTTGCGCTGACGCTGTTTGGCATTGTCAAGCTGGTGCTGCTTTTGGCGGGCGTGTAAATCGCCATGACCGAGCTTTGGGTAAAACAGCGGACCACTTAGTCACCCAGGGTAGCGACCTCCTGCTCGGACAGCCTCCTCATCAAGGCCTTGAGTTCATCCTCGTAGGCCCTGAACAACACGTTGTACCGTTCGAGATACGCTGGGGTAATTTCGCAGAACTCTTCATCCAGATCCTCGACTTTACCGTCGAGAGTCTTTTGCACCTCGGCGAATTCGTCGGGATATCGTTGCTGCAAGTACTCTTTCCAGTACGGGCGTGCGTTCAGTTGCTCGATGAATGCTGGCGTCTGCTCCTGCTGAAGGACCTGCGCATAAGCTGCATCCAGATCGGTTTGCCTCAGTCCGGACAAGTTTCTGTAGATCATGCTTTCGGGTTGCGGCGGCAGCCCCAAACGCGAGGCCAACTCGATTCGATAGTTCAGGCGAATTTCCGCCGGGTCTAGATGAGGGTTGAGCCGAATGCGTTCGCCAGCGATCGTTTCCAACTGGGCCAGGCGGAACAGACTCCTGGACAACCTCAATATCACGTGGCCCCTCTGAGTGGGTTCAATACCTTTTAATGCATTGAACTCGTACACCTCGACTTCAAGCGCATTGAACAACAGGATACGGCCGTCTCCACAGGTGACGGTGTGCCTGGAGGCCTGGGCGATAGCCATCAACCGCTCGCGCAGCGCTTCATCGGCATAGGCCCCCTCCAGCACTGCCCAGACCCGCGCTGTAAGGCGGGCGCGGCTCTGAGTGAAGTCCCGTGTATGACGCAGTTGCGATAGGATGTAGGCAAAATCACCGGTGCTGTCTTCGTCCATGAGGGAGTCCCATATCCGGTGTTTCTCCGAGTCTGCGGCGACGTCGTTAAACCAGCGGTCTTTTTGCTGCTGCGCAGACTCCTGCTCAGGGTGGGCATCCGCGCCCTCTTCCTCAGAAAGCACATCGCCATACCCCGCAAGAACGCGGTCAATCTCTTCGGCGGTGAAGCCCAGCCCTCGCCCGGTGTCGCTTAGATATTCACTGAGTCTGACGCACTCCTGATGCGTCAATAGGTTGTCGGATAAGTCGATGCCCTCCATCAAGGCCGCATGTTCCGGTTCAAGGGCATTGGAAGGAATTGTCTCGATCCGATTACTTCTCAGATCAAGGGTGGTCAACGCAGGCGCTTCCAGCACACCCTCCGGCCACTGCTCCAGGCGGTTGTCACTCAGATCCAGACGCTGCAAGTGATCAAGACCGCTCATGTCAAATGTACTGAGGTTATTCCTCCCCAGCTCCAGCGTTTGCAAACGTGGCAAGGAGCGCAGGCGGTTTTGCAAGGTCTCGCTGTCCACCAACGCATTATCATTGAGCATCAAGTGAGTCAGTTCGTTAAGGTTCGTCACGTTTTCGGGTAGCACACCCAGCCTGTTGCCACTGAGGTTCAGGCTGTTCAAACGTGGGAATGCGCTCAGAAACTGCTGAGACTCGGTCGTGAGCCGCACGCCACTCAAGTCCAATGCACGGACATGGGAAAAAGTAACCGACAGGTCCGGCAAATCCCCCAGGATCAGGCCGCTCAAGTTGACCTGATAGTGGCTGCTGGCGCGCTCATGCAGCGGCACCTCATGCAGTGTTTCCCGCCAGCAAGCCAGCAGCCGATCGGCAGCCCGGCGACGGTCGGTCGCATTTACCCATTCATTACGGTTACGCACTGCTGGCACGTCGATCCAGCTATTGAAGCGTTGGATCAATTGGTTGTATTGCGCTTCCCACCGCTCAAGGGCCTTTTCAATCTGCGCGGCACCTGCGTCCTGTGCAAGCCATGCGTCTATTCGCGTCCCGGCCTGGTCCACACTCAATTGCGGATCAAGATGCTGCAGCCGCTCGGCTGAGGTCAGGGACGTTCGCGCAGACTCCGCAGTCAAAGGCAACGGCAACAACAGGTCCGGTCGTTCGGAGACCTCTACGGGGAAGAACATGGGATCACCTCCCGTGCGCCCTTCGGCCAGCACCGCTCGGTCAATGCCCAGTGGCCGGCCAAACATGCTCGCATAAGGCGTTCCAGGCTCTGTGCTACGTGCGAAAGCTTGTACCTTGGCCATGCCCTCCGGGCTTAACCTGCAACCACGCAACGAAGTGCCTGCCAGCAAGACCTCGTGCCCCGTCAACGCCGCATCGGGAATGTCAGTGATCGCGCTTGCGCTCATATCCAGGAAGCCAAGCCTCGGCAACGTCAGCGCACCCTCGGGCCATGCGCTGATCTGGGTACTCCCCACATTCAAAGACACGAGATCTCTCAGTGAACTCACATCCAGGCTACCGAGGCGATTTCCCGACAAGTCCAACCTCTGCAAAGAAGTCAGGCGGTTCAAGCGAGCCTGAGTCGCGGCAGTGATCGTCAGCATGTTATCGGACAGATTCAGCTCAGCGAGCTGACCTACCGCCTCGATGGACGATGGCAATTCAGTCAGACGGTTCCCCCTCAAATCCAGCTCATTGAGTTGAGGAAAGCGGCCCAGAAACGCCTCCAGCTGCGTGACCGTCAACCTTGCGCCTGACAAGTCCAGGCGGCGTATGTGAGGGAAGACGATATCGCCTAACACAGGCAAATTTCCCGGCTCCCCCCACCCGGCGAGAGACAGGGTCTGGTCCGCTGGCTGCTCAGGCGCCCTGAACGGACCTGCGACAGGCTCGTCTGGCGCATACCGGGCCGCCAGGGCGTTGCGCCAGCAGGTACGAATTCTGTCAGCCAGTTGCCTACGGGCACTCAAGGACATTTGCTCTCCCTCGACCAGCACACCTTCGCGGCTCTCCCACTGCTGCAGCGTCGTATCCAAGGTGCGGTACTCATCCTGCAACGCTTCGACCGCCTCCAACATTGCCCGTCCTGCCAACCCTTGGCGTGCGAGCACTGCAACGGCGCGAGTCGCCGGCCAAAGGTCCGACTGCGGCAACATTTCTTGAAGGCGCGCCCCACAGTACCCTTCCACCATTGCCGCCTCATCTACCAGATGAGCGGGGTTTTCGTGCACATAGTCGAACGCTCTCATGAACGACTGACGCTCCAGCGCCCCCCAATTCACCCCCAACCGGCGCCACAACGCTTCGTGTCCGCTGAACAGTGCGTCGGGGAGTGAGCGCAGCTCAAGACCGACAAGATTCACGGACTCAAGCCTGTCAAGCGTCTCAATTCCTGTCGGCCACGTTCCTTCTCCGCCAGATAAACGCAACGTGCGCAAACGGGTGAATACGCTGTAATCCAGCACCGGCGGCCGGCCGGCGAGACTCAACGACTCCAACTGGGTCATGCCCTGCAGGGCCTGGGTCAATGCCGCTGAAGCGTCCGCACCCCGTGGCAGATCAAGGTGCAGCTCGGTAATGGGGTTCCAACCGGCCAGTTCTCCGGCCAGAGCCGGCATGTCTGCGCTGGCGACAGATACCCTGAGACCTCTAAGGTGACTGAACGCTTGCCACAGGGCCGCATCGTTGATCTGGGAACTGCCTATTGACAGTGCACGCACATGAGAAAAGTCCGCAGCCATCGCTGGCAAAGGGCCCGCCCCCCATAAGTCCAGAAAACCATTCCCCTCGGTCAGGTCCAGATCACGATTCATCCCAGCTCTCCAGGTGGCGATAATCCGATCCATGAAATTCTGTCGGCGAGGCAGGGGCGACCAGCCTGGCGGCGAGGGATCACCTCGGGTCCAGGTAGCCAACGCCGAACGCAGGCCTTCAAACTCTCTGCCCCGGTTCTCCAGCAAATGATAAATCTGCTGGTCAGTACTCCCTGCGAGCCGACGCATTCGCACAAATTCCAACGCCTGTGAATCAGTCAAGTTCGAATAAACATCGCGCACCCGGCCCGCCAATGCCTGATCAGCCAGATCTTGTGCGCCGCTTCCATCTCCGCTCAATGGATAGCCGACCTGTCCATCCCTCATGCGAGTCGGTGTTTTGAATCGCGAAGGTTTCCACTCAGGCACAAGCGCTTGCATCATCAGCTCACGATTCGCCGTCGCATAGTCGCTCACCAAGCTCTGCAACTGAGCTGTTTGCTCCACCTGCGGCACGCCCAACCGGGTACGAGCATGATCCGGCAGAGCATGCATGATCGAGGCAAAGAAGTTATCGCCTTGAATGGGAACACTGTTCAGAGCATTACCCTGCTGATCGAAGGCCTGAAACTGTTGGCTACCAAACTGGCCGTGGGTATTTTTGACCAGGTATTTAACCTCTTCGGCCGACTCGCTGCCGATACTGTCCAGCAGCCTGCCACGCACGTTCCCCTGCCGCACCTCCAGGCGCATGTCTGGCGGCCAGCTCGGCAACTTTTCCAGCGCGTGTAGCGCCAGGCAGTAGCTGTCGGATGATGCCGCATTGGGCAGATACAGCCCGGCCAATGCCCGATTCAGCCGGGCCAGCCGCGCCTTCACACGTGCCTTGAGCAGCAGTGCGGCAGGAGGCGTCGCAGGCCGAGCCATTTGCACCTGCTCCGCCGGTGTAGCCTCGGTCAATACCTCGTAGGCGGCTTCTGTCGGCAGGCTGGGGAAAACTCTCTGCAACGCTTGCGTGCCAGTGGTCTGTGGGGTGGACAGCCGCTCGCCTACAAGCATGCTGTCAAACAATGATGTGTTGTTTGCCGTCAGGTGATCAGCCAATTGTCGGCGGAAAACAGCCTCACGCTGGGCCGCAACCCGTGCCCCCTGGGACCCGAGCAAACTGATAATTTCCCCTTCCTCCAGATTTGCCAATACCCGTTGCGCCAGCTTCCCTGAAGAGATATCCCCACGGGCGATTCTGATCACTGGCTTGGCCGGCGTAGAGGCCTCGCCATAACGCGTAGACGGCCCTGCAAAGGTTGCATCATCAAACACATCAATCACCCGGCCACGCGGCCAGCGCGGCATGCTGATAACTTCCGGCAGCGTGTAGTTGTAGCGATTGTCTGGCACCGGGGTACCGAGACGCACCTGCTCTAGCAGGTCAGTGAGTTGGCGGTCGACTTTAAACTGACGCAACGTGTCGACTAAAGCCGAAGGCATGGGCAGAGAATCGGTGTGCATTCTGCGCAGTACAGCGTCGTCCACGCCGCTGACCTTGGCGGCGCTGTCCACTGCCGCATCATCCAACCCGTCGGTGGCATGCCCCAGACGCTTGAGCAGCGTGGCATGGTCCCACTGCAAGGGCCGCTCCAGCGTGTGTCGCCACGCGCCCTGGCCATTGTGGTCCAGAATCGGTTGGTAAGCGTCGGCATCCGTGGGGTGCTGCAACCGCCATTTCTTGAGTTGGGGATCGAACTGCTTGCGGTATAGCTTGTTACCCAGGCGCACGTAGCTTTTGCCATCGACCTCGTACTCACCGAACGCATTGGGCTTGAGGTCGTCGCTCAACCGAACGTCGCTTTCATAGGGTATCAAGTCGGGTTTCCACAGGCGCACTTCGCCATTGGGCAGCGTGACCGGGTCCAGCCCCTCGATGACCGGCTCGGCCTTGACTGCCGTCAGCTTGCCAAACGCTTTGCCCACACCAGCGGTCAACGCAATCAGTGCCAGATTCTCCCCAACCTCGATCAAGTGCGCCTTGGCCGCCCTGCGGTCGCCCTCACTCCACTCGACCACCCCTTCGAACGTCAGGTACAACAATTGGAATGCCATCACGGCGAGCATGACCTCGCCCAGCATCGGGACCCACATTGCAAAGGCCGTCAACACCAACATGCCGATATTCAACAGCGCCGCCAACTTGCGCGAACGCACCCGCGCATCGACATCGGCCGTAGGCACGGCATGGCTCGCGGCGTCGGCGATAAGCTGGTCACGGTGGCGCTCATACAAATAGCCCCACAGATCGATGTTTTCCGCCCACATTCCGTGACCGGGCCGGGACAGCGAACGGGTGCCCAAGTACGGGTTATCGATAGCCACCCGCTTGGACGGCGCCTCGGGCGGCAGTCGCCGGAAACCGAGAAAGGGATTGAGCCCGCGCAACAGCTCATTGAGCAGCGCGCCGTACTTGCCCGCTCTGCGACTGTGATCGGTATCAGGCGCCGCTTCGGTGAGTTGGCTGAAATAATCCGGACGGTCAGCGTACGCCACAAACCGGCTGAAGAACCGCTGGTACGCGTTCAGCCCACTGCCATCAGCGGCAATTGACTTGCGGTCGGTGAACTGACGCTTGAGCTCCGCGCCCATCTGCGCATAGGTATAGCGCTTGAGTGGATGCTCCGGGTCGTTCGGCACATACAGAATCAAGTCATCGGAATACCGATATTTTTCACAAATGCTGAAAACCACACAGCCAGTCAGTCTGTGCTTCATCAGGCCCAGGTCGCGAAACCACACGGGGCGTCCACCCAACGTCGGATGAACCTCGCCATTGATAACAGACAGAATCATGGCGTGATCAGCCGGCAGGATGTCTTTTTTCAGCAACGCCAACTCGGCCGCTGCACGTAGCGCATCCTTCTGGGCGTTGATGAATGTGTGCCGGTGTGCCTGGTCGGCCGCTGCGTCCGCTGGGCGAAAATACCCCTTGAGGTAGGTCTGGTATTGGGCACCCATGTCAAGCGTGCGGCACAGCCCGGTGAACTGCGCCACTGTCAACGTTGTGGCAAGGGGCTCATACTCGCCCGGCACAGCCGATTCGACGACGAATCCGGAGGTGAGGTGGAACGCTCCAGCCTCGCACTCGGACGCTTCAAAGTTGTGAAGTGCGGCCTGTAACAACGGCAGTTTCAACACTTCAAACGATGAAACCTCAATGCCGAGGGTGCCCATTTCCAACGGCCTTCTTAAGCACAGGTAGGTTTTTTCGACGTCCAGCGTGACCTTGTATTGAGCCTTGAGCGCCTCGACCAGCAGCGGCTTGGCAAACGCTTCGATATCATTGAAGCCCGCCATCTCCTTGTCCAGAACCGCCAGTGAAGTGGCACTGGCGATGTTTGCGGTGTGCAATGCCTCGCGCTGGGACGGTGTGGCGTTTTTGTACCAGACCGGCATGACGGTCGGCGTTGCTTTCAGCGCACTCAAGTGCGGCGCAGGCAGGCCGGTCAGCCAGGGCGGAATCGTCTTCTTCAGAAACGTATGGTGAATGCTCTTGCTGGCAGGGCGGGGTTTAACTGCCGCGGGCAGGTTGGGCAGTGGCGTTTCGGTCATGGTGGCGCTCCTTGATAATGGAGCGGCCATCACATCAAAGTCGGCCCGTGCACTTGAGGTAAGCAAATATTCAATGGGCCCGTGAACCCAATCAACAGGCGGGAGGGACGATCCCTCCCACCTGGGTCACGCGGTGGACATTCAAACGCCCTCTTCCTACTGATGGCTCACCCAGAACACGGCGGTTCCCACCACTAGGATGATCAGGAACAGAATCGCCCAGGCATCAACAGTACTGTCGGGTTTACGGGCTTTTGTCGAATTGCTCATCGCATCGCCTCTTGTCGGTTTTGTAGGTGATAACGGTTAAACACGATCACAGTAAAGTCGACGATTGCCCGCATGACAAATGTGGATATCGCGATAACCGTTCTCATTAGTCATTTTGGTTATTTGCATATACTCAAACATCACTTTTGCGCATAAACGCAAACTGGTATCGTGCGCCGGCTCCGTTGGGAGTGCGCGGCCGTGCGCGCAGATTTGCCGAGAACAGGACCTATATGTACGTATACGACGAATACGATCAGCGCATCATCGAGGACCGCGTCAAGCAGTTCCGTGATCAGACCCGACGCTACTTAGCAGGTGAACTGAGCGAAGAAGAGTTCCGCCCTCTGCGCCTGCAAAATGGCCTTTATGTTCAGCGCTTTGCGCCGATGCTGCGGGTAGCCGTGCCCTATGGCCAACTGACGTCGCGCCAGACGCGCATGATGGCCAAGATTGCCCGGGACTTCGACAAAGGCTACGCCCACATCAGTACCCGCCAGAACGTCCAGTTCAACTGGCCGGCGCTGGAAGATGTGCCGGACATCCTGGCTGAACTGGCCACCGTGCAGATGCACGCCATTCAGACCAGCGGTAACTGCCTGCGCAATGTGACGACCGACCAATTCGCCGGCGTGGCCGCTGACGAACTGATCGACCCGCGCCCCTGGTGCGAAATCGTCCGTCAATGGACCACCTTCCACCCAGAATTCGCCTACCTGCCGCGCAAGTTCAAGATCGCCATCAATGGCTCGACCTCGGACCGTGCCGCCATCGAAGTGCACGACATCGGCCTGGAGCCGGTGCATAACGAAGCCGGCGAGCTGGGTTTCCGCGTACTGGTCGGTGGCGGCCTCGGCCGTACGCCGGTGGTCGGTGCCTTCATCAACGAGTTCCTGCCATGGCAGGACCTGTTGAGCTACCTCGACGCGATCCTGCGGGTCTACAACCGCTATGGCCGTCGTGATAACAAGTACAAGGCCCGGATCAAGATCCTGGTCAAGGCGCTGACGCCTGAGGTGTTCGCCCAGAAAGTCGAAGCCGAGATGGAACACCTGCGCGGCGGCCAGACCACCCTGACCGAAGCCGAAGTGCATCGCGTGGCCAAACACTTCGTCGACCCTGAGTACAAGGCCCTGAGCAATCAAGACGCCGAACTCGCAGCGCTGGACAAAGAACACCCCGGTTTCGCCCGCTGGCGCGTGCGCAACACCCTGGCGCACAAGAAGCCAGGCTATGTGGCGGTGACCCTGTCGCTGAAACCGACCGGCGTTGCCCCAGGCGATATCACTGACAAGCAGCTGGACGCCGTCGCCGACCTGGCCGAGCGCTACAGTTTTGGCCAACTGCGTACCTCCCACGAGCAGAACATCATCCTCGCGGACGTTGAGCAGAGCCAACTGTTCACGCTGTGGGGCGAGCTGCGCGAAGGCGGTTTCGCCACACCGAACATCGGCCTGCTGACCGACATCATCTGCTGCCCAGGCGGCGATTTCTGCTCCCTGGCCAACGCCAAGTCAATCCCGATCGCCGAATCGATCCAGCGCCGCTTCGACGACCTGGACTACCTGTTCGACATCGGTGAGCTGGACCTGAACATCTCCGGTTGCATGAACGCCTGTGGTCACCACCACGTCGGCCACATCGGCATCCTGGGCGTGGACAAGAAAGGCGAGGAATTCTACCAAGTGTCCCTGGGTGGCAGCGCCAGCCGCGATGCGAGCCTGGGCAAGATCCTCGGCCCATCCTTCGCCCAGGAAGCCATGCCCGAGGTGATCGGCAAGCTGATCGACGTGTACATCGAACAGCGCACCGAAGATGAACGTTTCATCGACACCTACCAGCGCATCGGCATTGACCTGTTCAAGGAGCGCGTCTATGCAGCGAATCATTAAGAACAACGAAGTCGTCGACGAAACCTGGCACCTGCTGCCCAAGGACGCGAGCTTTGACGGCATTTCCAACTGCGACGACCTGATCGTGCCATTGGCGCTGTGGCGCGAACACGGCCATGCTCTCAAGGCCCGCGACGGCGGCCTGGGCGTGTGGCTGGACGCCGATGAAGAAGCCGAAGAGATCGGTGACGACGTGGAACATTTTCAGGTCATCGCGCTGAACTTCCCGGCGTTCACCGACGGCCGCAACTACTCTAACGCGCGCTTGCTGCGTGACCGTTACGGCTACAAAGGTGAGCTGCGCGCGATTGGCGACGTATTGCGCGACCAGTTGTTCTACCTGCGCCGTTGCGGGTTCGATGCGTTCGCCCTGCGCGCCGACAAAGACCCGTACGAAGCACTGGAAAGCCTCAAGGATTTCTCGGTGACGTACCAGGCGGCAACGGATGAACCACTGCCGTTGTTCCGTCGTCGCTGAGTGACGAGCTAGGAGTCTTAAGCTGCAAGTTCACGCGTTTAACTTGTGGCTTGCAGCTTAAGGCTCGCAACTGTCATCTGACACGGCACACCTTCCGGCTGCGCCCGTACCGCTTCGATCACCCCCAGTAATTGCGCCTTGCTGTGGGACAGTTGCGCCTGCATCTCTTCGATCTGCGCAACCTTACGCTCCAGCGCCTCGATCAACTCTTCGCGCTTGTGTTCTCCCGGCGCCGGCATCAGCGCCTTGAGCTCCTGCAAGGTAAAGCCTGCCTGTTGCGCGCTCTGGATCAGTTGCAGCGTCTGCAAGGCTTGCGGGGCATAATGCCGGTAACCGTTGGACTGGCGCCCCACCTGACTGATCAGCCCTTGGGCTTCATAAAAGCGGATCCGCGACGCCGCCAGCCCACTCTGTTTTGCCAGCTCACCAATGTTCATCACAGCACCTGCTTGACATTAAAGTTAACTTTAAGCTTAGCCTGAGGCCTCCCCCGCTCAGGAGTCAACCCATGTCACCCTTTGAAGCCCTGCAACTGCCCAATGGCCAAGTCCTCTCAAACCGTATCGCCAAGGCGGCGATGGAAGAGAATATGGCAGATGCTCGGCAAGCACCCTCTCGCGCATTGAAGCAACTGTACAAAACCTGGGCCGACGGTAAGCCAGGCGTGTTGATCACCGGCAACGTGATGATCGACCGCCGCGCCATGACCGGCCCCGGTGGCGTGGCCCTTGAAGACGAGCAGCAGCTGGCGAGCTTTCGCGAGTGGGCCGACGTCGCCCGCAGCAACGGCGTGCACTTTTGGGTACAACTCAGCCACCCAGGGCGCCAAACGCCGGCAAACCTGCGTCAGCAAGCGCTTGCACCGTCCGCCGTCGCGCTCGACCTGGGCGGTTTCTCGAAGATGTTTGCCACCCCCAAGGCCATGACCGAGGACGATATCCAGGACGTGATCCAGCGCTTCGCCACCAGCGCACGCCTGGCCGAGAAAGCCGGGTTTACCGGCGTGCAGATCCATGGCGCCCACGGCTACTTGCTCAGTCAGTTCCTGTCGCCGCTGAGCAACCAACGTACCGACCGCTGGGGCGGCTCGCTGGAGAACCGCGCGCGCCTGTTGCTGGAAGTGATCCGTGCGGTGCGCGCCAATGTCAGCCCGTCGTTTTGCGTTGCGGTCAAACTCAACTCCGCCGACTTCCAGCGTGGCGGCTTTGCAGAGGCCGACGCACGCGCCGTGGTCGAAATGCTCAACCCACTGTCCATCGACCTGCTGGAGTTATCCGGCGGCAGTTACGAAGCACCGGCCATGCAAGGCGAAGCGCGTGACGGCCGCACCCTGGCGCGTGAGGCGTACTTCCTGGAGTTCGCCAGTCAACTGGCGACCATCGCCAAAATGCCGGTGATGGTCACCGGCGGTATTCGTCGCCTGCCTATCGTGCAACAGGTGCTGGACAGTGGCGTCGCCATGGCCGGGATCGCCACCGCCCTGACGCTGGAGCCGCAATTGATCCAACACTGGCGCGAAGGCCGCGACCCCAACCCGCAACTCAAACCCATCGACTGGAAGCGCAAGCCTCTGGCGTCTCTGGCCATCCTCGCGGTGGTGCGCTATCAGATGCGCCGCCTCAGCCGCGGTCATTCGCCCAAGGCCAACGTCACGCCATGCATGGCGTTGGTGCGTGACCAGTGGTTTCTGGCGCGGCGCACCCGACAATACCGGGCGGCCATGACGCAATCTTCACGTTAAAGGGTGAACATCCGCCGTGATCAAGCTGTCCCCTATTGATCAGCAGTTTTTAACCTCACTGACGATTGGAGTTCTTCATGGCGAAAATCAACCTGGCCCAGCAATTGGCGACCACCCTTGAACAGGCGGGTATCAAGCGCATCTGGGGCCTGACCGGCGACAGCCTCAACGGGCTCACCGACGCCTTGCGCACCATGGACAGCATCGAGTGGATGCATGTGCGCCACGAAGAAGTGGCCGCCTTTGCCGCCGGTGCAGAAGCGGCGGCCACGGGTGAGCTGACGGTGTGTGCCGGCAGCTGCGGTCCGGGCAACCTGCACTTGATCAATGGGCTGTTCGACTGCCATCGCAACCATGTGCCGGTGCTGGCGATTGCCGCGCAGATCCCGTCCTCGGAGATCGGCCTGAACTACTTCCAGGAAACCCATCCCCAGGAGCTGTTCAAGGAGTGCAGCCACTTTATCGAACTGGTCACCAACCCCGAGCAAATGCCCCACGTGCTGCACCGTGCCATGCGTTCAGCGATCCTCAATCGCGGCGTTGCAGTGGTGGTGATTCCGGGCGACGTATCGCTGCTGGAAGTGGAAGACAAACTCAAGCCGTGGCCGGCCCTGCACGCGCCGCGCACGCTGCCTGCGGAACCAGACCTGCAACGCCTCACCGATATCCTGGAAAACAGCCAGAAAGTCACCCTGCTGTGCGGCAGCGGCTGCGCTGGCGCCCATGATCAAGTAGTCGCCCTGGCCGACGCCCTCGGCGCTCCCGTGGTACACGCCCTGCGCGGCAAAGAACATGTGGAATGGGATAACCCGTTCGACGTCGGCATGACGGGACTGATCGGCTTCAGTTCCGGTTACCACGCCATGCTCGACTGCGACACGTTGATCATGCTCGGCACCGACTTCCCCTACCGCCAGTTCTACCCCACTGACGCCAAGATCATCCAGGTCGACCGCAACCCAGACGCGCTCGGCCGCCGCGCCACGCTGGACTTGGGCATCGCCGCCGACGTCAGCGAAACCATCGGCGCACTGCTGCCACGCTTAACGCGCAAGACTGATCGCAGCTTCCTCGAAACCTCATTGAAACATTATGAGAAAGCCCGTCAGGGGCTGGACGACCTTGCTCAACCGTCGAAAGCCAATCGGCCGATTCACCCGCAATACGTGGCACGTTTGCTCAGTGAACTGGCGGATGACGACGCGATCTTCACTGCGGATGTCGGCTCACCCACCGTATGGGCTGCGCGCTATTTGAAGATGAATGGCAAGCGTCGCCTGATCGGTTCGTTCAACCACGGTTCTATGGCCAATGCCATGCCACAGGCCATTGGTGCGCAGGCAGCCTTCCCGGATCGGCAGGTGATCTCGATGTCCGGCGACGGTGGTTTCGCCATGCTGATGGGAGACTTCATCTCGCTGGCACAATTGAAACTACCGGTGAAGGTCATCGTGTTCGATAACTCGTCCCTGGGGTTCGTCGCCATGGAAATGAAGGCTGCGGGCTACCTGGATGCCGGCACCGAACTGAAAAACCCGGACTTCGCCGCCATGTCCAACGCCATGGGCATCCTCGGCATCCGCGTGGAGCAATCCGAAGACCTGGAACCGGCCCTGCGCCGCGCCCTGGCCCATGACGGCCCGGTGCTGGTGGATGTGGTCACCGCGACCCAGGAGTTGGTGATGCCGCCGACCATCAAGTTGGAACAGGCCAAGGGTTTCAGCCTCTATATGCTCAAGGCGGTGATGAGTGGCCGTGGCGATGAAGTAATCGAGTTGGCGCGGACTAACTGGCTACGCTGAACCCAGTGTGGGAGCGGGCGCTCCCACATTTTGATCTCATAGCCAAATCAAGCGTGCTGTTTTTCCACCCATTTACCGTAGGCATCGATAAACGCTTGCAGAAACGGCTTGGTCTTTTCCGACACCTTCCCTGCGTCATCGAACACACTCCCCGCACCGCCCAGATAAGCCTCCGGCTGTTGCATGCACCACACATCGAGGAACACCAGGGACTGACGCAGGTGATGGTTGGCGCCAAACCCACCAATTGCACCCGGCGACACACTGATGATCGCGCCCGGCTTGCCACCCCAGGCACTCTGCCCATAAGGCCGCGAACCTACGTCAATGGCATTCTTCAACGGGGCGGGCACGGAGCGGTTGTATTCCGGGGTCACGAACAGCACCGCGTCGGATGAGCTCACCTGTTGGCGGAAAGTACTGTAGGCTGCCGGCGGTGACGCACCGTCAATGTCTTCGTTGTAGAGCGGCAAATCGCCAATTTCCACAATGTTCAACTTCAGGTTGGCAGGGGCCAGGTCGGCCAATGCCAGGGCGACCTTGCGGTTGATCGAGTCTTTTCTCAAGCTACCGACTATGACGGCTACCGTGTAGACCTTGCTCATTGGGGTTTCCCGACGTCTGATTAAAGGAGCCTGTAGTTATAGAGCCTTCGCGGCATGTTCACCAGAAGGTTTTGAAATTCCTCCGAGGGTTTACCTGGCACTACGACAGATAGGAAACATCCGAAAATATCAGCGAATAGTATTTTTATTCCGTAAGTAAACTACCCCGCTCCATGACGGTCTACAGAACCGCAAATCGAGTGTTTATCTCCAGAGGTTCTAAACAGATGGCAGCAGTATTAGTCGGACAGTTTCATGCCAGAGACGCAGAAGGACGCGTGTATTCGGTGCATGAGTTCCAGGAATCAGACCCGGCGCAAGGCGACCTGGCTGGCTCGGCACCTACCACCACCTACAAGTTGGCCATTGGCGATCGTGTAGAGAAACTGGAAGGCGACGAATTCAAGTTGATCCAATCAGGCACTATTCTTGTGCGCGAATCGCAAACCACCCTCGCCTCATAAGATCTCGCCCTATCGACCTGCTCAGTCCTGGCCATTGACGGCATTGACTGGGCTGGGGTGATCACGGGCGGCGGATCTCCGTGACCTCGATGCCCTGCTCTCCCTTCACACTCTTCAGTGTCACCATCAACCGCCCCCGCTCGCCTTCAACGGCATACATCGAACGCTGGTAGCCCACCGAGTTGTAGCCCGGATGCGCGACCACCTGCCTGACCAATTCCATGCCCAGCACCGGGCCGACCTGTTCGACCACCTGCTCCTGGGAGCGGATAAAGGCTTCGAGTGCCAGGTTTTCCGGCGGGGTTTCGCTTTGAGTGTCGAGGAGATAAGCAGCCACGCAACCGACGCTCACCAGCATCAGCAGTTGTTTGGCCGTTACCCCGAGGAATTTCGGGGATAAACGCATATGAGACCAGACCTGTTTTTGTTGTTAATGCCGTTAGCCGGCTTTGGTCGTTGATGATCAGCGCAGCCATTCTATTGAATACCGGGCCCGCTGCACATAGACTCCGGCGATGCGTTTACGTCATATCGAAGTGATTCAGGCCATCTTGCAGACCGGACATCCAGGCTTGGCCGCCGAATGGTTGCAACTTCCCCTGGGCGATGTGGATGCGGCGCTCAAGGAAGCCGAGGCGCAATTGGGGTTTATGCTGTTCGCCAGTGTACGTGGACGCTTGCAGGCAACTCGCGAAACCCTTGAGCTGCAGGCCGAAATCGCCCACGTATATGAGGCGCTGGAACCGGTTCAACGCCTGGCCAGCCGCCTGAAACACCATCACGCCCCGACCCTGCGCGCCCTCTGCACGCCGCCCCTCGCCAACCAGTTGCTGCCGCAAAGCATTGCGGTGCTGCGCAGGCGCTTCCAGGATACGCCGTGCAACCTGTCGAGCCAGCCGACTCGGGAGATCGTCAGAAGTTTGCTGTTGCACGAAGCCGACGTGGGTCTGAGCCTGCATGACCCGGAACATCCACAGCTCCATAGCAGCGTACTCGCACAGGGCAAACTGCAATTGCTCGCCCCCCATGGCTGGCTCAAGCCCAAGCAAAAGTACATTGCATTACAGGACCTGGCTGGGCAATCGATGATCGGGCTGGAAGGCCAGGACCCGCTCAGCCGCTTGCTTGACGCCAAGCTGCAAGCCTTGCGCCCGCTGCCGGTGGTGCAGACGCGTGTCCAGACTTACCAGATGATGCGCAGCATGGTGGAAGCCGGCGAAGGCCTGGCGGTGGTCGACCCCTTCACCGCGTACGGCGCGCGGGAAGCCGGGCTGGATGCATGCCCGGTGTCGCCTCCGATCATGGTCAACCTGTACGCGCTGACCCTCAAGGACGGCGTGACCTCGCCGGCGCTGAATGCGCTGCTGGAGATTGTGACGCAGAAGGCCGAGGGCCTGTTGGCGGGTTAAGTCTTGTCGACTTCGCTTTTGAACAACCGATACCAGAAAATCGCCACTTCACGGGTTTGCGGGTCGATGCCGCGATAGCGCAAGTGGTCGATGCCGCCCATCACATAGCCACAACGCTCGTACAAACGGCAGGCACCCAGGTTGTTGTTCTGGGTTTCCAGCATCATGCCCGGCAGGTTCTTCTTGCGGCTCCAGAACTGCGCCACATCCAGCAACGCCTTGGCCACCCCATGACGCCGCGCGGCCAGGACGACCGCCAGCTCATCTACATGGGCAAAGCCATTCCAGTTGGTGCTGACCACGATATGCCCCACTGGCCGATCGTCCAGGTAAGCCATGAAGATCGCGCTGTCGGGCGCATCGCGGAAACTGGCGAACTCTTCGGGGTCAATGCCATAACACTTGCGGTACGGCAAGATGCGCTCCACGGGCCATTGATCGACCCGCTTGCCCATCTGCGGCTCACCGTAGGCACTGACCTCAAAGCTGAAGTCATTGCCCCACACGTAGGCATCAAATCCTTCGTCGGCGACCCGTACACTGAGCCCCGGATACTTCGGGTTCATTACAGCTTGCATAACCATCCTTAACCCTTGATGCAATCGACGGTGTAACAACGACCACTGCCGTTATCTTCGTGTTGCAACCCATGAACATCAGCGACAAAACCGGGGAAACTGCTATCGAACGTCCGGGCAAAAGCCAGGTAGTCGATGATCGAGCGTGTCGACTCGGTAAAGCGCTCGCCCGGCATGATCAATGGAATACCGGGCGGATAAGGCACCAGCATCACTGCTGCGATGCGCCCTGGCAAGGCATCAATGGAGACCGCCTCCACTTCGCCCCTCACCAATTGGTCGTAGGCGTCGGCCGGTTTCATCGCGATTTCCGGCAAAACCGTATACATACGCTTGAGGTGCTTGGCGGTAGCGTTGCTGCGATAACAGCCGTGCAATTGGTTGCACAGGTCGCGCAAACCCAGGCCCTGATACCGCGCCGGTCCCTGTGCAAATACCGATGGTAGACAACTGGCCAGGCTGACATTGGCGTCGTAGCTGCGCTTGAATTCCAGCAATTCGGTGAGCAAGGTACTCCATTTACCTTTGGTGATGCCCATGGAAAACAGCACAAGGAAGGAGTACAGCCCGGTTTTTTCCACCACCAGGCCGCGTTCCCAGAGGAATTTACTGACCACCGCTGCGGGAATCCCGCAATCGCTGAGGGCGCCGCCGGCATTGAGGCCGGGCATTACCAACGTCACTTTGATCGGGTCCAGCAGCACGTAGTCTTCGGCCACGTCGCCGAAACCATGCCAGTCATCTTGAGGGTGCAATAGCCAATCTGCGGTGACAACGCGATCGATGCCCGATACCGATGGCGGCTGCCAGATGGAAAACCACCAGTCTTCAGCGGCAATATGCTGACGCAGATTGGCCAGGGCACGGCGAAAACTCAAGGCCTCGTCGAACATTTCCTGCAACAGCGAACGCCCGGCCGGGCCTTCCATCATCGCCGATGCGACATCCAGCGAAGCAATGATGCTGTATTGCGGCGACGTGGAAATATGCATCATGAAGGCTTCGTTGAAACGGTCACGGTCCAACTGGCGTGCGCCGCCGTCCTGTACATGGATCATCGAAGCCTGACTGAAGGCAGCCAGCAGCTTGTGAGTGGAATGAGTGGTGAACACCAGCGGGCTGTCTGGCGTGCGCGAGGTGCCCATGCCGTAGCGACCGACGAAGAACTCATGAAACGCCGCGTAGGCGTACCAGGCTTCGTCAAAATGCAGCACTTCGACGCTGTTGCCCAATTGCTGTTTGATCAGCTCGGCGTTGTAACACAGGCCATCGTAAGTGGAATTGGTGACCACTGCCATTTTCACTTTCGGTGGGCGACCACGGGTCAGTGGGCTGGCGTCGATCTTGGCGCGGATGGATTCGGGGCTGAACTCGCTCAAGGGAATCGGGCCGATGATCCCCAGTTCGTTGCGTTCGGGACACAGGTACAGCGGGATCGCGCCGGTCATGATGATCGAGTGCAACACCGACTTATGGCAATTGCGGTCCACCAGCACAAGGTCATCGCGGCCAACCATGGAGTGCCAGACGATCTTGTTCGCGGTGGAGGTGCCGTTGATGACGAAAAAGGTGTAGTCAGCGCCAAAGTTGCGCGCGGCGCGAGCCTCGGCTTCGGCCAGCGGACCGGTGTGATCCAGCAACGAGCCGAGTTCAGGCACCGATACAGACAAGTCCGAGCGCAGCGTGTTTTCCCCAAAGAATTGATGAAACGCCTGCCCCACCGGGCTCTTGCGGTAGGCCACGCCACCGCCGTGGCCGGGGGTGTGCCAGGAATAGTTGGAATCGGCGGTGTGCTGCACCAGCGCCTTGAAGAACGGCGGCAACAGGCCATCCAGATAAGTGCGGGCCGCGCGCGCGACTTGCCGCGCGAGAAACGGCACAGTGTCTTCGAACAGATAGAGAATGCCGCGTAGCTGGTTGAGTTCGCTCATGGCGTCAGCGGGCGCGTTTTCCAGGGTGACCTGCTCGCCCAGGGCAAAGATCGGCAGATTGGGGGCCCGCAGCCGCGCCAGTCGGATCAGCTCGACCATGTTTTGCAGCAGGTGGGTATTCTCGCCAGCACCCTCGGCGGCGATCAGCATGCACGCCAAACCGTGATGGGTAGAAGCTACCAGTCGCCCCTCGGCGTAATCCACTGCAGAAAAAATACTGAAGCCCTCTTGTTCCAGCTCTCGGGCGATGCCTCGGACCCGGTCACCGGCAACGGTGTCGGCCTTGATGTCGCGGTGCACGATAAGGACAGGGAACTTCAGGTCTTTGTACATGAGTGCTTGTAGTCCTGAGGGCTATGCACTCAAGGGTAGAAGCTGGGAGGCGATGACGCGAATGAAGATTTCAAAGGCTGCACAAATCAAATGTCGAACCGCCGCTCCCACATTTTACCGCGTTGTACCAGCCTATTTCTGGGTCAGGGTCGACCACAACGCCGGCGCACCCGCCGACTTGGCAATCGCTTCCAGCCGCGCCGCATGCTCGGCCAGGTCCTGCTCACTGGCCCGAATAATCGGGGTCGGCTTGCGATCCGCCGGCAGGCGGCGGATTTCCGAGGGACGGTTGCCCGAGCCTTCCGCCGAACCGCTGCCATCGGAGGCGTTACCGGCCAGTGACAAGCTGGTCTGCCCGCCGGTCATGGTCAGGTAGACGTCGGCAAGAATCTCGGAGTCGAGCAAGGCGCCGTGGAGTTCACGCCCGGAGTTGTCGACGCCATAGCGTTTGCACAAGGCATCGAGGCTGTTGCGCTGGCCGGGGTGACGCTCACGGGCCATCATCAAAGTGTCGAGGATCGAGCAGTGCTGGGAGATGTCGGCGCGATCGGTCTGCCCCATCAGGGCGAATTCGTTATTGATGAAGCCGACGTCGAACGCTGCGTTATGGATGATCAGTTGGGCGCCGTTGATGAACTCGAAGAACTCATCGGCGACTTCAGCGAAACGCGGCTTGCCCTTGAGGAACTCGTCAGTGATGCCGTGGACGCCGATGGCACCTTCGTCACTGTCGCGGTCCGGTTGCAGGTAGACGTGGAAGTGACGCCCGGTGAGGCGGCGACCCAAGAGTTCGACACAGCCGATTTCAATGATCCGGTGGCCGTCGGTCACCGGCATGCCGGTGGTTTCGGTATCGAGTACAACAGATCGGATGGCCATCAGGGTTCAGCTCTCAACGGTGTAGTGTGATTCAAGGGGCGCGATATTAACACGTGAGTCGGCATCAGCTCTGCTTGTAGCCGCGCACTTCGTCCACGCCACGGTTGGCCAACTGGTCGGCGCGCTCGTTGCCAGGGTGGCCGATGTGACCGCGCACCCACTTCCAGGTGATGTCATGGCGATTGCATTGCTCATCAAGCAATTGCCACAGGTCGGCATTTTTCACCGGTTCCTTGGCCGCCGTCTTCCAGCCGCGTTTCTTCCAATTGACCATCCACTCGTTGATGCCCTTCATCACGTATTGCGAGTCGGTCACCAGCAGCACGTTGCAGCGGCGCTTGAGTTCTTCCAGACCGCGAATGGCCCCCATCAGCTCCATGCGGTTGTTGGTGGTATTGGGCTCACCGCCCCACAACTCTTTCTCCACGCCCTTGCACACCAGCAACGCGCCCCAGCCGCCAGGGCCAGGGTTGCCCTTGCAGGCGCCATCGGTGAAGAGTTCTACGCTATCGGTCATCGGTTGCTCGGTATTCATTCAAAAAGAGGGTCATGCGTCGCTCTGCTTGCGGTTGACCTTGGCCATCGGCATCGGCACCAGCTTGCCCATCGGCTCGCGGCGCACCTGCTGCACCGGCCGCAGCCCAACCACGATCTTGCGGGCCACCAGGAGATAGAAGCCGCCGCCCGACAATTGCCAGGCACCTGCGCGGCGCTCCCAACCGGCCAGACGGGCTTGCCACTTGGTCGATGCAAGCGGCGGACGATAGCACCCGAAGCGGCGTTTCTCCAGCGCGAAGCCCAGCAGGTTCAGCCAGTCCCCCACGCGTTGCGGCGAGATGCAACGCGCCTGACGCAGGGCATCATGGGCGAACACATGGCGCAGACCCCAACTGCTCCAAGGATTGATACCCACAATCAACAAATGGCCACCTGGGCGCACGCTGCTCGCCGCCTCGCGCAGCAAGCCGTGGGGCGACAGACAGAAATCCAGGCCATGCTGCAACACCACCACATCGGCGGCGTGCTCGCTCAACGGCCAAGCCTGCTCCTCGCAGACAATCTCCACCCCCGGCAACGGCGCCCCCAGGCGCACATTGCGCTGCACCTGGGAGGCGCACGGCGGTGTTTCGGCCGAAGGTCCGTAATGCACCAGATAGCCACCAAAGAACCGGCCCAGCTCGTCTTCGAGCATGCGCCGTTCTTCGTCCAGCAGAAATTGCCCGATGGGACCGGACAACCATTCGCGGGCTGCGCTGATCAGAGCCAGCCACTCAGGATCAGCCTGGGCGAACGCTTTATCAGTCATTGCATTCTCCAACTCGCCTAGACGTTCTAAGATGCACCAATGTGTTCAGCTTGGCGAATCGAAGAATGATACAGATCAGTGCCCTGCCCGCCTTCACCGATAACTACATCTGGTTGTTACAGGACCCGAGCACCCAACGCTGCGCCGTGGTCGACCCCGGCGATGCCGCACCGGTGATGGCCTGGCTCAAGCAAAACCCTGAGTGGGTCCTGAGCGACATCCTGATCACTCACCACCACCATGACCACGTCGGCGGCGTCGAACAACTCAAACGGGTGACAGACGCCAAGGTCTACGGCCCGGCCAACGAGAAGATCCCCGCACGGGACGTTGCCCTCAACGATAACGATCGCATCAGCGTGCTCGGCTGGGACTTCGACGTTTATACAGTGCCCGGCCACACCCTGGGCCATATTGCCTTTTATCACCAGGGCGTGCTGTTCTGTGGCGACACCCTGTTCGCCGCCGGTTGCGGGCGCCTGTTCGAAGGCACGCCGCAACAGATGCACACCTCCCTTGAGCGTTTGGCCGCCCTGCCTGCCGATACATGGGTGTACTGCACCCACGAATACACACAAAGCAACCTTAAGTTCGCTCAGGCCGTGGAACCGGACAACGCCGATATCGCCGAACGGGTAGAAAACGTCCGCCAATTGCGCGAACGTGGCGAGATCACGCTGCCTTCCAACCTGGCTCTTGAAAAACGTACTAACCCATTTCTGCGCACCTCTGAAACATCCGTTAAACAAAAAGCGGACGAACGGGATGGCCGCGACAACCGCTCTGGGGCCGAGGTGTTTGCTAGCTTGAGGGCGTGGAAAGATAAGTTCTAAAGGGAAGCAATCTGGTACGGAATTTCTGAATGGTTGACCGGAACCAAACGGGTTTCTAGAATCGCCCGACATTTTTGCCCGGAACTTACTTCCAGCCAATGTCGTCATCTATTCGTAAATCCAACCATTCAGACGCATTGACCCGCCTGGCTCAAGCTGTGGCGGTGGCTGTGTCCGCCACACTGGCGGGCTGTCAATCAAACAATTTCACCGCACAATCCACCGTGCAACCCAAGCCAAACCTTACTGCCAAGATCAAACAGAAACCCGTCATCTGGCTTTCAGAAAAGCCTGCTCCCGAAGTGCCTCAAGACGTTTGGGAGCGTATGCGACGTGGCTTTCAATTACAGGACGGCGTAGGCGTCAACCCGCGAATCGAGCAACAGCGCCTGTGGTTTGCCAGCAACCCTTCCTTCCTGGAGAACGCCGGCGAGCGCGGCAGTCTCTACATTCATTACATCGTCGAACGCCTCGAAGAACGCAACATGCCCCTGGAGCTGGCACTGCTGCCAGTGATTGAAAGTGCCTACAACCCGATGGCCTATTCGCGTAGCGATGCCGTGGGTTTGTGGCAGTTCATCCCCTCCACCGGTCGCTATTTCAACCTGCGCCAGACCCGCGCCTATGATGGCCGCCGCGACATCACCGCCTCCACCACCGCCGCCCTCGACTACCTGACCCGTCTGCATGACATGTTCAACGGTGACTGGCTGCTGGCCCTGGCCGCTTACAATGCCGGCGAAGGCACCGTGAGCCGGGCGATCGAGCGCAACGAGAAGCTCGGCCTGCCGACCGACTACTGGAACCTGCCCCTGCCCCAGGAAACCAAGGACTACGTGCCCAAGTTCCTGGCGCTGTCCCAAGTGGTGCTGGCGCCCGAGGCCTATGGCGTCAACCTGAACCCGATTGCCAACACGCCGTACTTCGAAGTGGTTGAAGTCAAGCAAAGCATGGACCTGTCACGGGTTGCCGCGCTGGCCGAGATCGACGAAGACGAACTGTTCCAGCTAAACCCCGCGCTGAAACAACGCACCACCCTGGATGGCCCGCAGCATCTGCTGGTGCCGAGTTCCAAGGCGCAATTGCTCACCAGCACCCTTTCGACGATGAAGCCTGAAGAATTGCTGGCGATGCGTCCGAAAAAGCAGGTGTTCGACGAAGTTGAGACTGCGCGGGTTGCCGGGCGTACGCGCAACTACAAAGTACGCAGTGGCGACAACCTGACGTTGATTGCCAAGGCCAACAAGGTCGATGTGCATGACCTGCAGCGCTGGAACAAGCTCAACGGCCAGGCGCTCAAGGTCGGTCAGACCCTGGTGATGCAGGACACGCGCAAAGCCGTCGCCAGCAGCAAAAAGCCGGTGCAGTACAAGGTCAAGAAAGGCGACTCGCTGTACATCGTCGCCAAACGTTTCAACGTTGAGATGCAACATCTCAAGCGCTGGAACCCGCGTACCGGCCAGGCCCTGAAGCCTGGGCAGATGCTGGTGGTTTCCGGGCCGCGCTGAGGCCTGAAGCACGCTGGGGAGCTAATGTGGGAGCAAGCCCGCTCCCACATTGGATCTACGGTGTTCTCAGCGACCTTTTTCCAACCGGAACAAGCTGTTACTGTACCGATCATAAAGCGCAAGCCGCCTGGATCGGATCCCTGACTTGAAGCGTCCCCTCCTTCTACTAATAAGTCTGGCCTTGAGCTTTGGTGCGAACGCGACGATTACCGAGAGCCACGGTTATACGCAGTTCGGCGTGCTCAAGTACCCGGCCAAATTCACCCACTTCGATTGGGTCAACCCTGCAGCGCCGAAAGGCGGGACATTGCGGGTCATGGCATTTGGCACCTTCGATACACTCAACCCCTATACGTTCAAAGGCTCCAGTCCGGTTTCGACCCCCAATTTCCTGCAATATGGCGTCAATGAGCTAAACGAGCCGTTAATGGTCGGCACCGGCCAGTACGCGCCGTCCGGTGATGAACCCACCTCCAGCTATGGGCTGATCGCGCAATCAGTGGAGTACAGCGAGGACCGCAGTTGGGTGGTGTTCAACCTGCGCCCGGAAGCCCGCTTCCACGATGGCAAGCCGATCACCGCCTATGACGTGGCGTTTTCCTATCGCACCCTGCTGACCGAAGGCCACCCGCAATACCGCACCAACCTGCAGGAAGTGGCGCGGGTGGACATCCTCAACCGTCACCGCATCCGCTTTGTGTTCAAGCGCGCCGGCAATCCGTTGCTGATCCTGCGCCTGGGCGAATTGCCGGTATTGCCTCAGCACTACTGGAAAAACCGCGACTTCAAGGCCACCACCTTCGATCCGCCCCTGGGCAGTGGGCCGTACCGCATCAGCAAGGTCAGCCCTGGCCGGCAATTGGTGTTCGAACGGGTCAAGGACTATTGGGGCAAGGACCTGCCGGTCAATCAAGGTTTCTATAACTACGACAAGGTCGAAGTGGAGTTCTACCGCGACAGCGACGTGGCCTTCGAAGCCTTCAAGGCCGGCGAGTTTGACATCTACATCGAGCACCAGGCCAAGAACTGGGCCAATGGCTACAACTTCCCCGCGGTGAACCGTGGCGAGGTGATCAAGGCGCAGATCGCCCACCAGATCCCGACCCAGAGCCAGGGCCTGTTCATGAACAGCCGGCGCCCGATCTTCAGCCAGACCAAGGTCCGCGAAGCATTGGGGCTGATGTTCGACTTCGAGTGGACCAACCGAACGCTGTTCAGCGGCGCCTACAAACGCACCTTGAGCTATTACCCCAACAGTGAATTCTCCGCCACTGGCGTTCCCACCGGCCATGAATGGCTGATGCTCTCGCCGTACCGCGAGCAATTGCCGGCCAACCTGTTCACCCAGCCGTTCAGCCTGCCCCAGACCGACGGGCGCGGCATCCCCCGCGAGACCATGCGCCGCGCCCTGGCCCTGCTCGGTGACGCCGGCTGGAAACTCTCCGGCCAACGCCTGCTCAACAAGGACGGCCAACCGCTGCGCTTTGAGATCCTGCTGGTCAACCCGAACCTGGAGCGCATCCTGCAGCCCTATGTCGAGAACCTGATCAGCGTCGGTATCGACGCGCGCCTGCGCACCGTCGATCGCGCCCAGTACAAGCAGCGCCTGGATCAATTCGACTTCGACATGATCCTGATCACTCTCAACCAGACCTTGAGCCCCGGCCTTGAGCAGTGGCAGTACTTCCACTCCAGCCAGGCCGCGATCAAGGGCAGCAAAAACTACGCGGGCATCGCCAACCCGATTGTCGATCACCTGCTGGAACAACTGCTGGCCGCCAAGACACGCGAAGAGCAACTGGCCGCCGGCCGTGCCCTGGACCGGGTGCTGCTGTGGCAGCACTACAGTATTCCCAACTGGTACCTCAACTATCATCGCTTGGCGTACCGCAACCGGTTCGCCTTTGTCACCACGCCGCCTTATAGCCTGGGCCTGAGCGCGTGGTGGCTGAAAGCTTCGGAGAAAGCCCAATGATGTATTTGCGTACTGCACTGCTCGGCGGCCTGCTGCTGTGCACCGCGGCTCAGGCCGCCCCGCAACATGCGTTGACGCTCTACAACGAACCGCCGAAATACCCCGCTGACTTCAAGCACTTCGACTACGTGAATCCGGACGCGCCCAAGGGCGGCACGTTCCGCGAGTCGGCCATGGGCGGTTTCGACAGCCTGAACCCGTACATCAGCAAAGGCGTGCCGGCCGACAACCTCGGCCTGATCTACGACACCCTGGCCATGCAAAGCCTGGACGAACCCATCACCGAATACGGCCTGGTCGCCGGCAAGATCGAAAAAGCCCCGGACAATAGCTGGGTACGCTTCTACCTGCGACCCGAAGCACGCTTCCACGACGGCCACCCGATCCGTGCCGAAGACGTGGTGTTCACCTTCCAGGAACTGATCAAGGAAGGCTCGCCGATCTACCGCACCTACTACGCTGACGTCGACGAAGTGGTGGCCGAAGACCCGTTGAAGGTGCTGTTCAAATTCAAGCGCACCAACAACCGCGAATTGCCGCTGATCCTCGGGCAACTGCCGGTATTGCCCAAGCATTGGTGGGCCACCCGCGATTTTGCCAAGGGCAACCTCGAAGTGCCGCTGGGCAGCGGGCCGTACAAGGTCGCCGAGGTCAAGGCCGGGCGCATGATCCGCTACGAGCGGGTCAAGGATTACTGGGCCAAGGACCTGCCGGTCGCCAAGGGTTTCTACAACTTCGATAACCGCATCACTGACTATTACCGCGACAGCACCGTCTCCCTGGAAGCGTTGAAGGCCGGGCAGTTCGACTACTGGCTGGAATTCAGTGCCAAGAACTGGGCGAATGCCTACAACATTCCGGCCGTGACCGAGGGCCGTTTGATCAAGGAAGAAATCCCCAACGGCAACCCCACCGGCATGCAGGGTTTTGTATTCAACATGCGCAAACCGATGTTCCAGGACGTGCGCGTACGCAAGGCCATCAGCTTGTTGCTGGATTTCGAATGGAGCAACAAACAGCTGTTCAACGGCGCCTACACCCGAACCCGCAGTTACTTTGAAAACTCGGAGATGGCCGCTACCGGCTTGCCTGACGCGGATGAGCTGAAGATTCTCGAGCCGTTGCGCGACAAGATCCCGCCCGAAGTCTTCACCCAGGCCTTCGAACCGGCCAAGACCGACGGCAGCGGCATGATCCGCACCCAGCAGCGCGAAGCCTACCAACTGCTGCAGGAAGCCGGCTGGCGTATCGTCGACGACAAGATGGTCGACACCACCGGCAAACCGGTGAAAATCGAGTTTCTGCTGGCGCAGACCGAGTTCGAACGCATCCTGCTGCCCTTCAAGCGCAATTTGGCTGATCTGGGCATCGAGCTGGTGATCCGTCGGGTCGACGTCTCGCAGTTCATCAACCGTATTCGCTCGCGGGACTTCGACATGCTGGTGGGCAGCTTTCCGCAGTCCACTTCGCCGGGTAACGAACAGCGCGAGTTCTGGAAATCCTCCAGCGCCGACAAGCCCGGCAGCCGCAACTACATGGGCCTCAAGGACCCGGCCATCGACCAACTGGTCGAAGAGCTGATCGACGCCGACTCGCGCAAAAGCCTGGTAGCCCACGCCAAGGCCCTGGACCGCGTGTTGCAGTTCGGCTACTACGTGATCCCGAACTGGCATATCAAGACCTTCCGCGTGGCGTATTGGGACCATTTGGGCCACCCGAAAGTCCCACCGCGCTACGACGTCGGCACCGCCACCTGGTGGGCCAAGCCTGATGTAAAACCCGCCGTCACCTTAGACCCGAACACAAGCGCCGATCCGGCGAGCGGAGGCGATTAAATGCTGGCCTATATCTTTCGCCGCCTGTTGCTGATCATCCCCACGCTGTTCGGGATCCTGCTGATCAACTTCGTCATCATCCAGGCCGCCCCCGGTGGCCCGGTGGAGCAGATGATCGCCAAGCTGGAAGGCTTTGAAGGCGCCACCAGCCGCATTGCCGGTGGTGGTGCCGAAGTGTCGGTGGCCGGTTCCAGCAGCTACCGTGGTGCCCAGGGCCTGGACCCGGCGTTGATCAAGGAAATCGAGAAGATGTACGGCTTCGACAAATCGGCGCCGGAACGCTTGTGGATCATGGTCAAGAACTACGCCCAGCTGGACTTTGGTGATAGCTTCTTCCGTGACGCCAAGGTCATCGACCTGATCAAGGAAAAGATGCCAGTGTCCATTTCCCTCGGGTTATGGAGCACGCTGATCATGTACCTGGTGTCGATTCCCCTGGGGATCGCCAAGGCCACGCGGCACGGCAGCCATTTTGATGTGTGGACCAGTTCGGCAATCATTGTCGGCTACGCGATCCCGGCATTCCTGTTTGCGATTTTGCTGATCGTGGTGTTTGCCGGCGGTAGTTACCTGGATTGGTTCCCCTTGCGTGGGCTCACGTCTAACAACTTTGACGAGCTGAGCTGGGGCGGCAAGATCCTCGATTACTTCTGGCACCTGGCGCTGCCGATCACGGCCCTGGTGATCGGCAACTTCGCCACCATGACCCTGCTGACCAAGAACAGCTTCCTTGACGAGATCAACAAACAGTATGTGATCACCGCCAAAGCCAAGGGCTTGACCAACCACCGCGTGCTGTACGGCCATGTGTTCCGCAACGCGATGCTGCTGGTAATCGCCGGTTTCCCTTCGGCGTTCATCGGGATTTTCTTCACCGGCTCCTTGCTGGTGGAAGTGATCTTTTCCCTCGACGGCCTGGGCCTGATGAGCTTTGAAGCGGCGATCAACCGCGACTACCCGGTGGTGTTTGGCACGCTGTTTATCTTCACCCTGCTGGGGCTGATCGTGAAACTGATCGGCGACCTCACCTATACCCTTGTCGATCCGCGCATCGACTTTGCCAGCCGGGAGCATTGAGATGAATCTATCCCCCCTCAATCGCCGCCGGTTCGAGCGGTTCAAGGCCAACAAACGTGGCTGGTGGTCGTTGTGGCTGTTCCTGATTCTGTTCGTGCTGAGCCTGGGCGCCGAGCTGATAGCCAATGACAAGCCATTGGCTGTGCACTACGACGGCGGTTGGTATTTCCCGGCGCTCAAGCGCTACCCGGAAACTACCTTTGGCGGTGAATTCCCCCTGGAGGCCAACTACAAGAGCCCATATATCGAGGAACTGCTCAAGGCCAAGGACGCCTGGACGTTATGGGCGCCGATCCCGTTCAGCTACCAGAGCATCAACTACGACCTCAAGGTGCCGGCCCCCGCGCCGCCCTCTTCCGTGAACTGGCTGGGCACCGATGACCAGGGCCGCGATGTACTGGCGCGGGTAATCTACGGCTTTCGTGTATCAGTGCTGTTTGCCCTGACCCTGACCGTGCTCAGCTCGATCATCGGCGTGATCGCCGGCGCCCTGCAGGGCTTCTACGGCGGTTGGGTGGACCTGGCCGGGCAGCGCTTCCTGGAGATCTGGTCCGGGTTGCCGGTGCTGTACTTGCTGATCATCCTGGCCAGTTTTGTGCAGCCCAACTTCTGGTGGTTGCTGGGCATCATGCTGCTGTTCTCGTGGATGAGCCTGGTGGACGTGGTACGCGCCGAGTTCCTGCGCGGGCGCAACCTGGAATACGTGCGCGCCGCCAGGGCCTTGGGCATGCAAAATGGCGCGATCATGTTCCGCCATATCCTGCCCAATGCGATGGTGTCGACCATGACCTTCATGCCGTTCATTCTCACCGGCGCCATCGGCACCCTCACCGCCCTGGACTTCCTTGGCTTCGGTTTGCCGGCAGGTTCGCCGTCCCTGGGTGAACTGGTGGCCCAAGGCAAATCCAACCTGCAAGCGCCATGGCTGGGCATGAGTGCCTTTGCCGTGCTGGCGATCATGCTGAGTTTGCTGGTGTTTATCGGCGAGTCCGCTCGCGATGCCTTCGACCCGAGGAAATGAGATGAATCAGAATAATCTGATCGAAATCCGCGACCTCTCCGTCGAGTTCGTCACGGGCGACCATCACCACCGCGTGGTGAACAACGTCAGCTTCGACATCAAGCGCGGCGAGACCATCGCCCTGGTGGGTGAAAGCGGTTCGGGCAAATCCGTGACCGCCCACTCGATTCTGCGCCTGCTGCCTTACCCGCTGGCGCGGCATCCCTCCGGCACCATCAACTATGCCGGGCAGGACCTGCTGACGCTGAAAGAAAAAACCATCCGCCACATTCGCGGCAACCGCATTGCGATGATCTTCCAGGAGCCGATGACCTCGTTGAACCCGCTGCACTCCATCGAGAAGCAGATCAACGAAGTGCTCGGCCTGCACAAGGGGCTGCAAGGCAAGGTCGCCACCCAGCGAACCCTGGAATTGCTGGAGCTGGTGGGCATTCCCGAACCGCACAAACGCCTCAAGGCCCTGCCCCATGAGCTGTCCGGCGGCCAGCGCCAGCGGGTGATGATCGCCATGGCATTGGCCAATGAGCCGGAGTTGCTGATTGCCGATGAACCGACCACGGCGCTGGATGTGACGGTGCAGTTGAAGATCCTGGAATTGCTCAAGGAATTGCAGGCGCGCCTTGGCATGGCACTGCTGCTGATCAGCCATGACCTGAACCTGGTACGACGGATCGCTCACCGCGTGTGCGTGATGCAGAAGGGTTGCATCGTCGAGCAGGCCGATTGTGAAACGCTGTTCCAGACGCCGCAACACCTGTACACCCAGGAACTGTTGGCGGCGGAACCAAGCGGAGGCCCGGACACCAACGTGATCGGCCCGCCGCTGCTGGAAGTCGATGACCTGAAGGTGTGGTTCCCGATCAAGAAGGGCTTTTTGCGCAACATCGTCGATTACGTCAAGGCGGTGGACGGCATCAACTTCAGCCTGCCACAGGGGCAGACCCTGGGCATTGTCGGTGAAAGCGGCTCGGGCAAATCCACACTGGGCTTGGCAATTCTACGGTTGATCGCCAGCAAGGGCAGGATTCGTTTTGAAGGCCAGCAACTGGACAAGCTGACCCAGCAGCAGGTACGCCCGCTGCGCCGAGAAATGCAGGTAGTGTTCCAGGACCCGTTCGGCAGCCTGAGCCCGCGCATGTGCGTCAGCGAGATCGTCGGCGAAGGCTTGCGCATCCACAAGATGGGCACGCCGGCCGAGCAGGAAGCGGCGATCATCGCGGCGCTCAAGGAAGTGGGCCTCGACCCTGAATCCCGCCACCGCTATCCCCACGAGTTCTCCGGCGGCCAGCGCCAACGCATCGCCATCGCCCGCGCCTTGGTACTCAAGCCCCGCCTGATCCTGCTCGATGAGCCCACCTCGGCACTCGATCGCACGGTGCAGCGCCAGGTGGTGGAGTTGCTGCGCAGTTTGCAGGCCAAGTACAACCTGACCTATCTGTTTATCAGCCATGATTTGGCGGTGGTGAAGGCGCTGAGTCACCAGTTGATGGTGGTCAAGCATGGGCAGGTAGTAGAACAAGGGGATGCCAAGGCGATTTTTGCCGATCCGCAGCATGCCTACACCCGGCAACTGCTGGAGGCAGCGTTTCTCGTACCCGCCTGACCGAACAACGGTAAGTGAAGCAGCCGCGCTCAAGTACCTGAAGGAGGCGCCACCATGCTGTCGAAAACGTTCATGCACCCGGCGCACGCGCCGCGCTTCTGGCGCGACGAGCGCCTGCCCTTCATCGAAGCGCGCACCATCGACGATGGGCGCAAGGTGACCTATACCCGGCATGCCCATGAGCATTTTTCCATCGGTGCCGTAACGACCGGCCGCAGCTATTACCACTACGGTGCCAACACCTTTGAGATCAGCGCTGGCACCGTGGTGCTGATGAACCCCGGCGACGTACATGCCTGCAACCCCATCGCCAATGAGCCGTGGTCCTATCAGATGATGTACCTCGACACCCCTTGGCTGACGGATTTACAGCACCAGTTGGGGTTCGGCACCGAGCAGGGTTATCGGCCCTTCAACACGCCCTACACCCGGGACACGGTGTTGTATCGCGGCTTGCTGGCGTTGTACCGACTGTTGGTGGACGAGCAGGCCGAGCACCTGCAAAAACAGAGCGCGTTGGTGAGTTACTTCAGCGACGTGCAGCAGCGCCTCAACCCCTCAAACGCGCCGCTACGCGAGGTCAACCACAAGCTCGAGCGCGCCGCCGAATACATCCGCGAACACTGCACGCAAACTCTGAAACTGGAAGATATCTGTGGGGCGGCCGAGCTGTCACCGTCCTACCTGATCCGCGCGTTCAAGCAGTATTACGGACTCACGCCCCATGCATTCCTGGTCAACCAGCGCATCCAGTTTGCCCGTACGCAATTGCGCCACGGCGAACTGATTGCCGATGTGGCTCTGGCCGCAGGGTTTGCTGACCAGGCGCATTTCCAACGCGCCTTCAAGCAGCATTTTGCTGCGACGCCGGGGCAGTACCGCGACCGGCTCAAGCGATCAGCAGATAACCCACACTGGCCACCAGCAACGCGGCCATTGAGCGGTTGAATACGCGCACGCCTCGGGGATTGCTCAAATAGCGGCGCAGGAACGTTCCGGCGTAAGCCCAACAGGCTACCGACAGATAGCAGATCACCAGATAAAGGCTTGCGAACAGCCACACCTGCCGGGCATCGCCATCCGCCACAAACAGGCCCATCCCCGCCACACACGCCAGCCACGCCTTGGGGTTGAGCCATTGCATGATCGCGCCATAGAGCATCGACGGTGCCGTGGCAGTGCCCTCGGCGTCCAGGCGGCCGTTGTCCACCGCCAGCTTCCAGGCCATGTACAGCAGGAAGGCCACCCCACCCCACTGGATCAACTGAGTCAGGATCGGCCAGCGCACCAATACTTCATGCAACCCCAGGCCGATCAGCACCAGCAGCACGGTGAAGCCGACGGCAGCGCCAAACACGTGTTTCTGGCTGGCGACAAAACCGAAGCGCGCGCCCGAACTCAGTGCCACCACATTCACCGGTCCCGGCGTGATGGACGTGGCCAGCGCGAAGGCAGCCATGGAAATGATCAAGCTCATTGCTATTCCTTTTTATTCGAACGAGTGACGATGAGCCACGGTAAAGGGCAAATGGAGCGCGGTATTGAACAAAATGCCCCCTGGAGAACTATTTTGCATACACCTGCAGGCTTAATGCCCTCCAAGTGATGGCGGGCTGGCAACCACGTCCGGCCAGCGAGGCGCTGAACGATTGTGCCAATAGCCCGATCACCCACAAGTTAGATGCTTTTATTCCATTGATATAACTGCATTTTTTCTTTCGAATGGCACGTTTCGATAGGCAAAAATGCGTACTTCCCTTGCCGGAGCCGGTGCTAGAGTTCAGCCTCCTACTCATCGCAAAAAAGGATCCGCCATGTCACGTCGTCTGTTGGCAGCTGCCTGCCTGATGCTGTCTTTTTCCGCTGTTCAAGCCGCTGAACGCTGGGAAACCCTGCCGCCAACACCCGCCGCCGTGGCCGGCGCGAAGACCGGCTACGCCGCCGTCAACGGCATCAAGGTCTACTACACCCGTACCGGCCATGGTTCTCCGGTGGTGCTGCTGCACGGCGGCCTGTCCAATTCTGACTATTGGGGCAACCAGGTCAAGGCGCTGTCTGCCAAACACACCGTGATCAGCATCGACAGCCGTGGCCACGGGCGCAGCTCGCGGGACGACAAACCCTTCGGTTATGACCTGATGGCCCATGACGTGGTCGCCGTACTCGACAGCCTGAAAATCCCCCGCGCCGATATCGTCGGCTGGAGCGACGGCGCGATCATCGGCATAGACCTGGCCCTGCGTCACCCGGACCGCATCGGCAAAGTGTTCGCCTTCGCCGCCAACACCCAGACCGCGGGCGTGAAGGATGGCGTCGAGAAAAACCCGACCTTCGCCGCCTTCATCGAACGCGCGGGCAAGGAGTACGCCAAGCTGTCGCCGACGCCGAAAGAGTACGATGCATTTGTCGAGCAGATCAGCCATATGTGGGCCAGCCAACCGAACTGGACCGACGCGCAACTGCAAAGCATCAAGACGCCGATCCTGATTGCCGACGGCGACCATGACGAAGCGATCAAGCGCGAACATACCGAGTACATGGCGGCGACCATCCCCGGTGCCGGCCTGCTGATTCTGCCGAACACCAGCCACTTTGCCTTCCTGCAAGACCCGGCATTGTTCAATGCGGCACTGCTGGGCTTCCTCGACAGTAAATAGCCCCTGTACTCTGTCGGCGCGCCAGGCTTGCTGATCATGCTGCATTCGGCGTTGGTGATGGCGCTGGTGCCGGGGTTCCAAGTGGTGCGCCAGATGCTGGAACTGTCGGCGCTGGCCAAGGCCGATTCACAGAGGCTGATCGACCTGCTGACGCCGCTGTTTCAGCAGTTGGTGGATGGCTGAGACGCTTCAAGCCACCGGCATTTGGGTGACGATATCTGCGATGCCCAACACCCGCCCATCCTCAGCGACGATTTCAACCTTGCGCAATGGCTTGAGTGAGCGCGCATCCAGCACCTGAGCCCCCGCCTCCTCAGGCTCGGTGAAGGCTTGCCCCCACTGCGCCAAGGTCACCAGCACGGGCATCAGCGCGCGCCCCTTGTCGGTAAGCTGATATTCGCTGCGCGCGCCGACTTCGCTGGTTTGCAGCAGGCCTTGCTCGACCATGTCCTTGAGACGGGTGGCGAGGATGTTTTTCGCCACGCCCAGATGCTTCTGGAAATCACCGAAGCGCGTTACCCCGGCGAACGCATCACGGATGATCAGCAGCGTCCACCAGTCGCCCACCACGTCCAGGGCCCGGGCCACCGGGCAGCCATCGCCTTCCAGGCATTTGCGTTTCATCGTCGGCCCTCCGGGCAGTTGAAAAATCAGGTTGCATTATAGGACCAACAAGCACAGGATAAAAACGGTTTCATCATTAAACCTAATTTGTAGCCTGGAGCTAATCATGGATATTCGTGGAAAAGTGGTATTGGTGACCGGTGCCAATCGCGGCCTGGGCAAAGCTTTCGTCAACGCCTTGCTGAAAGGCGGTGCGGCCAAGGTCTATGCCGGTGCGCGGGACCCAAGCAGCGTGAACATTCCCGGCAGTACGCCGATTGCACTCGACATCACCGACCAGGCCAGTGTGCAGCGCGCCGCCGAGCAGTGCACGGATGTCAGCATCGTGGTCAACAACGCGGGGTTCCTGAAGTACGGCTCATTGCTGGCGCAAGACAGCGTCGAGAACCTGCAACAGCACTTTGACGTGAACACCTTTGGCACCTTGCGCGTCAGCCGTGCTTTTGCGCCGATCCTGGCCAGGCACGGCGGCGGCGCGTTGATCAATGTGCTATCGGTATTGAGCTGGTTGAGCCCGCCCGGTACCGGTGGCTACAGCACCTCGAAATCCGCCCAGTGGGGCCTCACCAATGGCCTGCGCGGCGAACTGCGTGAGCAGAACACCTTGGTGATTGGCGTGCACCCTGCGTACATCGACACCGACATGGTGGCCGATGTGCAGGCACCAAAAAGCACGCCCCAGGAAGTGGTCGCTCTTACCTTGCAGGCCCTGAGCGAGGACCGTGAAGAAGTGCTGATCACCGACATGACCCATGCAGTGAAAGCCTCCTTGTCCACCGACAGCCCGGTCTACCTCAACCGTTGATCAAAGAAAAATGCGCGCCCACCCCGGCGCGCACGCCTTCGGCCACGGCCAGCGCCACGGAACCGGCGGCGAGGGATGTATCGCCACAGGCAAACACGCCAGGCACGGAGGTCTGGCGCATGTCGTTGGTGTGAAGGTAAGGGCCGGTGGGACCGTCGGCCAACTCGCAAGCCAGTTGCTCGGCCAAAGGGCTGATTCGGGTGCGGGACATCGTGAAAATGCCGTCGAGCTTGAATACCTGGCCGTCGTCCAACTCCAGGTCAGCACGCTCACCGCGAATGCACCGTACCGCTGCGCCTTCCACGCCGACCCCACGCCGATCCAACTGCGCCTGCTGCTCGGCATCCGGGGTAAATACGCCATTGGTGAACAAGGTGGTGGTGCCCCAGTCCGGCAACATCAGCGCATGGTGCATGGCAAGCGGTGAGGTGGCGAGTACGCCGATGCGGCCTTGATTCAGCTCATAGCCATGGCAGTAAGGGCAGTGGAATACATGCTTGCCCCAGCGTTCTTCAAGGCCTTCGATGCTGGGCAACACGTCGACAACGCCGGTGGCGAGGATCAAGCGTTTGCCTTCAAAGGTGCCGTTATGTTCGGTGCGAACCCTGAAGCCTTCAGCCTGGACCACGCGATCCTGCACCCAAGTGACCGTCGGGTATTCCATCAATTGGGCGCGACCTTCGGCAGCGATCATCTCCGGCGCCTGACCATCCTGGCCGAGAAAGCCGTGGGACGTGGCCGCAAAGCGGTTACGCCGCTGCCCCGCATCAATCACCAACACCTGACGCCTCGCCCGCGCCAACTGCAGGCCTGCCGACAGGCCGGCATAGCTACCGCCCACGATAATCACGTCGTACATCATGAAAATGACCCCATGCTGTGTGCGCTCGGTTATCCAAGCGCCTTCACGACACACCATAAGTTACATAAAAATAGGTCGTCAAGGGTCTCGCAACTTTTAGGGTTACGAACGATACTTTCAGCCTATTCGACCCGAGGCCCCTTGATGAGAAACGACACCCGCCTTTCGCGCATGCTCCACGTGCTGATCCATATGGGGCGCCATGAAGAACGCGCCACGTCGGAAACCATCGCGCAGATGCTCGGCACCAACCCGGTGGTGGTGCGGCGCACGCTCGGGTTGCTCAAGGAAAAGGGGTATGTCCGCTCGGAAAAGGGCCACCAGGGCGGCTGGAGCCTGGGCAAGCCGTTGAGTGAAATCACCTTGTTGGAGATTCACAACGCTCTGGGCACGCCGTCGATATTTGCCATCGGCTTGTCCACCGACCACCCGCAATGCCTGGTGGAGCAAGCGGTGAATGCCGCGCTGACGGATGCCTTCGAGCAGGCCCAGGCGCTGCTGTTGAAACGCCTGGGCAAGGTCACCCTGGCGCAATTGGCCGAAGATTTTGACGAGCGATACCGCGTGGCGATGTTGCCTTAGCGCTGGGTGGGAATACGGATATCACCGTCGCGGCACTGGGATTTGACGCTGCGCGGGCAGCCGGTGAACGCCAGGTCCTTGGTCAGGCACACCCGCACTTCCGAGAGCACCTTGCCTTTGCAGATCACCGCCAGCCCATGGTTGCCCATGCGCGGGTTGCTCTCGCGGAACAGTGCCTCGATTTCACGGGCTTGCAGCGTTGGCGGCGTGTTGAACGGTTGCAGTTGTTGCGCAATAGTGACCACGCCCAACGCAGCATCGGTTTTTTCCAGGTACGCCAACGGCTCCAAACCGCTGCAGGTGCCATGCTTGGCCCATTCGTGCCGAAGCAGTGAACGGGTCGGGAACAATGCCGCCCCCTTCTCAATCTCTTCACGCTTCAGCTGCGATTGCGGCGAGCACGAAGCCGGCCACCCTCCCCGCGCGTACTGCGGCCACAACCCGTGCAATACAAAGCCGTAGCCTTTGCCCGAGCATTGCTCATTGTCCGGGTGCGCCAGGCAAAAAGTCGGCGACCACGACAACGACAGTACGTAAAAATCAAACTCTCCCGGCGTGCCTTGGCTGCGTGGGGCCGCCATTGCACTGGTGGCCAAAGCCAGCCACAACGCTATCCAGTATCTCATCCGTCAATTCCTTTAAAAACCAAACCCTAGTGCGCTTAGCCAGGGTGATGAGGGTTACGTTGTAGCACCTTGTCGAGAATCCGATCGGTCTTCAGCGCCTCAATGGCCAGAGACGGGTGCTCGGCCTCGCCACGGATATGCGCATTCATCGCCATTACGTGGTGCCACTGGATATGTGCGTGGCACGGTACTTCCAGCACTGCGTTGGTTTCGCCTTCAAGGCGCAGGGGTTGGTCTTCGAAGACCGAGAACTGGATACGCCCACGGCTGCCGATCAGCTCCACCCGGTCTTCACGACAGTCCGCGACAAAGTTCCAGCAGCCCATGCCCAATGCACCCGAAGCGAAGCGCCAGCAGGCCGTCACGGCATCTTCAGCCGCGTAGCGACCTTCCTGACGCGAGGTGTAACCCGACACCTCGATGATGTCCCCGGCCAGGTACTGGAACAGATCAAAGCCATGACTGGCCAAGTCGGCAAAATAACCCCCACCGGCAATTGTCGGGTCGGTACGCCAGTTGGCAGCACTGGCGTCATCGACACCCGGTGGCTTGCACAGGGTCCAGGTCAGGTGGCGCAGCTCGCCGATGCGCCCGTCCCGCAGCCAGTCACGCACTTGCTGGAAACGCGGCAGCGAACGGCGGTAATAGGAAACAAACAGGTGCAACCCGGCACGTTCGAAGGTGCGCTGCATCAACGCGCTTTGTTCGGCGTTCAACGACATGGGCTTCTCGACGCAGCAATGCTTGCCGGCGGCGGCGACCATCAGGCTGTATTCGAGGTGGCTATCGGGCGGCGTGGCGATATACACCGCGTCCACTTGCGGGTCGTTGATGAGTGCCTGGGCGTCGGTGTAAAAGCGCGCAATGCCGTGGCGCGTCGCGTAATCGCGCACCGCTTCTTCACGGCGGCCCATTACGGCGACCAACGCCGAACCTGGTGCTTTGTAGAAAGCCGGTCCACTCTTCAATTCAGTGACACTGCCACAGCCGATCATGCCCCAGCGTACGGTGCTCATCTGCTCTCCTCGTCCGTTTTGATCAATCGGGCAGTATCCACATCCCCACACATCAGCGCCATAACCACTTAACATGACAATTGCATTACACTTTTATGACGCTCATTTTGCTGCGGGGGCACAGACGATGAAAATAAGGGCCACGGTCATTTGCGAACACGAGGGGCATATCCTCTTCGTGCGCAAGTCCAGATCCAAATGGGCGCTGCCGGGGGGCAAGGTCGAACGCAACGAGCGTCCGATCAGCGCCGCCGAACGCGAGCTGGAAGAGGAGACCGGTTTGAACGTGGACGGCTTGCTGTACTTGCAGGAGCTGAAAGCCCGCGACACCCTTCACCACGTATTTGAAGCATCAGTGGTGAACATCGATGACGCGAAACCCTGCAATGAGATCATCGATTGCCAATGGCATCCCTACGGCGCCATGGATGACCTGGACACCACCGACGCCACGCGCCACATCGTCAAATCCTTCCTACGTCGCCTGTAGTTCCGCGCTTTGGCCACTGGCCAACAGACCTCGCTTCACCCCGCCATTTTCTTTCTGCCGTTCGACAAAGGACCTGACGAACGCGGCAGCGGCTGCGTGTGCCACCGGTACGGCCATGGCTTGGCGGATGGTCATGAAGTCGTCCTGCACCAGGCGCCATCGCTCGGTGACCTTGGTTTGCAGAAAGTCCCGCACCCCTGCCGCCGCCTCCAGACCTTGCTCGATAAACCAATCCACCGCTGCGGCTGAGGTGGGCGCCCGAACCAGTTCGGCATGCTCGACCGTGCGGCTCAAGTACAGATCGTAGGCCGCGCCTTCGCCGACGGCGATGCGTCGGCCTGGTGCGTCCAGTTGCGCGACGTGAGTGAAAGGTGAGCCCGCCGCCACCAGATACGTGCCCTTGATCGCTACATACGGTGCGCTGAAGGCAATCTCCCTCTCACGCACCGGCTCGATCGCCAGGAACGCCACGCGCCAGGCATCCTCGGCCAGCGCAGCAAACACCTTACCCGCCGCCTCGAACGTGATGAGTTCCAACTCGACACCCAGCTCTGCAGCCAGTGTCTTGGCCAACGCCACGCAAACGCCTTGAGCCTCTCCGTTCGCGCCGCGTTGCGCCAGCACCGGGTTGCCGAAGTTGATGGCGGCGCGCAGCACGCCATCCGGGGCCAGTTGTTGCAGTACGAGGGGGTCAATCATCACGCGCTCCTTGGCGGGTCCGTTGCACGGTCTTGCGGATTACAAACGGCAGCACGCCGCCGTGCACAAGGTAACCAAGCTCTTGCAGCGAGTCGAGGCGCAACGCTAACCGGCTCATGGTGACACGGCCATCGGCACGATCGATCTGCAGCGTAATCGGGTTTTCGCCGACCTGCAGGTTTTCCAGGCCGAGGAATGTCAGGCGCTCGCCGCCGTCGAGCTGCAAGTGCTGCACCGTCTCCCCTTCGCTGAACACCAACGGCAACACACCCATGCCAATCAGGTTACTGCGATGAATACGCTCGATACTGCGCGCCACTACCGCCTTGATGCCCAGCAGGCTCAGCACCTTTGCCGCCCAATCGCGGCTGGAGCCCGCACCATAGTTGTTCCCGGCGAACAGCACCGTCGGCGTGCCGACGTAGCTCTGTGCGGCCAGGTACAGCGGCTGGTAGACGCTGTGGTCGGCATTCCACGCCCACACGCCCTGACGCGGTGATTGCGATGGGTTCAGCAGGTTGTTCAGGCGCGGGTTGGTAAAGGCACCGCGCACCATCACCTCGTGGTTACTGCGGCGGGTCGAGTACTGGTTGAAATCCACTTCGGCCTCGCCTCTCTCACGCAACCATGCGCCGGCCAGACTCTCCGAGGGAATCGTGCCGGCCGGTGAGATATGGTCAGTGGTGACGTTATCGCCCAGCACCACCAACGCCCTGGCATTGCGCACCGACAAGCGCGTCGCCGGCAACGGCTGCACATCCGCCAGGTACTGCGGACGGCGCAAATAGGTGGAGTCCGGATGCCAGGCAAACTGCACGCTGCCATCGGCCTCCAGCGCCTGCCAGTGATGCGTGCCCCGCCATAGCAGTTCACTACGCTGCTGGAACAACGCTGGCCGCACCACGTGCGCAACTTGCGCTGCCACCTCGGCATCACTGGGCATCAACTCATGCAGGTACACCGGTTTGCCTTGGGCGTCCAGTGCCAGCGGCTGGCTGGACAGGTCGATGTCGATACTCCCGGCAATTGCGTAAGCCACGCACAATGCTGGCGATGCCAGGTAGCCGGCCGGGACTTTCGGGTTGACCCGACCTTCGAAATTGCGATTGCCCGACAGCACCACCACCCCCTTGAGCCCTTGCTCGGCGAAGGCCTCCACATGCGCCTCAAGGCTGCCGGAGTTCCCGATACAGGTCATGCACCCAAAACCCGCCAGCTCAAAGCCCAGCGCGGCAAAGTCCTCCAGCAAGCCTGCCGATTCCAGATAATCCGCCACCACCCGCGAGCCCGGCGACAGCGAGGTTTTCACCCAGGGCCTGCGCCCCACACCACGCGCCCGCGCATTACGCGCCAGCAACCCGGCCTGGATCATCTGCGCCGGATTGGCCGTATTGGTGCAACTGGTGATCGCCGACATCACCACCGCGCCGTGAGTCAGCGGGGCATCAAAGGACGGCTCGAAATACTGTTGTCCGCTCTCACCCTGCACATGCTGGTGAAACGAGGCACCCGCCTGCGCCAGCGACCGACGCTGATGGGGCTGATGGGGCCCGGCCACGCTCGGTTCCACCTGGGCCAGATCCAGTTCGATCAACTCATCGAACTGCGGCTCAGGCTCACCTTCCTGGCGCCACAGCGACTGCGCCGCCATGTAGGCCGAGACCTTGGCCAGCAACGGCGCCGGGCGCGCGCTCAATTCCAGGTAAGACAAGGTCTCGTCATCGAATGGGAAAAACACCACCGTCGCACCATACTCCGGCGCCATGTTCGCCACAGTGCCCCGGGCCGCCCAACTCAATGATGCCAGCCCGGGCCCGCTGAACTCGACAAACTTGCCCACCATGCTGCGCCGACGCAGCAACTCGGTCACGGTCAACGCCAGGTCCGTCGCCGTCACGCCGGGGCGCAAGGCATTGCTCACGCGAATCCCCACCACGTGTGGAAATGGAATCGGCACCGGCTCACCGAGCATCGCCGCCTGCCCTTCCAACCCGCCCACGCCCCATCCCAACACACCGATGGCATTGATCATCGGCGTATGGCTGTCGGTGGCAACCATGCAATCGGGATGCAGCAACACACCGCCGTCAGGAGCCGGGCTTTCCCACACCACCTGCGCGATGGACTCCATGTTCATCTGGTGGATGATGCCCGTGCCGGGTGGGATCACCTTGAAGTTGTCCAGGCTGGCCTGGGCCCACTTGATAAAGCGGTAACGCTCGCTGTTGCGGCGAAAGTCGATATCCAGGTTGGCGTCCACCGCACCGGCTTCAGCGTAGTGCTCGACAATCACCGAATGGTCGATGGTCAACACCGCCGGGATCGCCGGGTTCACCGCCGTCGGGTCACCGCCCAGTTCCGCCACCACATCGCGCATTCCGGCAAAGTCGGCCAGGGCCGGCAGGCAGGTGGTGTCATGGAACATCAGGCGGTTGGGCTGGAACGGCACCTCGCAGTCCGGCCCGTGTCCTGTGGCCCGCGCCAGGACGGCGGACAATGAAGCCGGGGCGCATCGGGCGATGTTTTCCAGCAGGATGCGCAGCGAATAGGGCAGCCGATGCAAGTGCGCCGGGGTCAGCAGCTTATGCAGGTCGATATAGGCGTAGCGCTGCCCGTCAATGTGCAGGTGGTTCAGAGCGTGATTCATAACTGCGCGAATACCCGTTCGATGCGCGCCAGGCCCCAATCCAGTTCCTCGCGGGTGATGGACAATGGCGGTGCAATACGCAGCACGTTTTCGTGGGTTTCCTTGGTCAGCAGTCCCTCGGCAAGCAGCGCCTCACAGATCGGACGCGCATCGCGATCCAGTTCCACACCGACCCATAACCCACGCCCGCGAATCTCGCGGATCGCAGGGGATTTCATCGCCTGGAGGCGTTCCACCAGGTAATGGCCGAGCTGCGCGCTGTTGTCGATCAGGCCTTCGTCCTCCAGCACGTTCAGGGCTTCCAGACCAATCGCAGCAGCCAACGGGTTGCCGCCGAAGGTCGAGCCGTGGCTGCCGGCATCGAACAGGTCCATGATCGAGTGATCCGCCAAAAACGCCGACACCGGCATGATCCCGCCGCCCAGCGCTTTACCGAGGATCAGCCCATCCGGGCGAATGCCTTCATGCTGGAAGGCGAACCACTTGCCGGTACGGCCCAGGCCCGACTGGATCTCATCGAGGATCAGCAAAGTGTTGGTCTCATCGCAGAGTTTGCGCAGCGCTCGCAGGAAGCCGGCCGGCGGCACGCGAATACCGGCTTCGCCCTGGATCGGTTCGATCAGCACGGCGCAGGTGTCGGCCGTGATCGCCTGGCGGAAACTCTCGATATCGCCAAAGCGTGCTTCGGTGAAGCCGTTGCAGAACGGGCCGAAGTCGGCCTTGTAATCAGGTTCGGAGGAAAAGCCGACGATGGTTGAGGTACGCCCGTGGAAATTATTGTCGGCCACCACAATCTTCGCCTGATTCGCGGCGATGCCCTTGACCCGATAACCCCAGCGGCGGGCCGCCTTGATCGCGGTCTCCACGGCTTCGGCGCCACTGTTCATCGGCAGCGCGGAATCGAAACCACTGATGCGGCAGAGTGCCTTGAGGAAGTTGCCCAACGGCTCGCTGTAGAACGCACGGGACACCACGCTGATTTTGTCGATCTGCGTCACGGCGGCGGCGCGGATACGCGGGTGTACATGGCCGTGACTGACGGCGGAATAGGCCGACATCATGTCCAGGTAGCGCATGCCGTCATCGCCAATGGCCCAGACGCCCTCGCCCTTGACGATGACCACCGGCAGTGGCGAATAATTGTGGGCGCAGAATTGGTTTTCGAGGTTGATTGCCGGATTGGTGTGCATGGAGAGTCCTGCCTAGTAGATTTCTGATCAAGCGCTGAGCAGCTTGCCGCTGCGAATGGGTGTAGCCCCGGAGACGCGACCCAACGGGTCTCCCGGTTTCACAAACCGCACATCACGGCGCATGTACAGCACACCGGTCGTATTGCTGCTGACTGTCACGGTCTTGCCGCTATGGGGATCGACGATATCGAACAACACCTGCCCCGCTTCAATCCGGCTCCCAACGGTGGCACGGTGCACCAGTACCCCGGCACTCGGCGCGTAGAACTGCTCACTGCCCGCCAGCGGCGTGGCAGGGTTGCGCAGCATCGGCAGTGGGCGCGGCGTGCCTTCGATGGCGCCCAGGTGGGTCAAGTAATCGATGATTGCCGTGGCGTCATGGTCCGCCAGTTCATAGGACACATCGCGCTGACCACGGTGCTCGACCGTCACCGCGATGCTGCTGTCCGGAATCGGAAAACGTGCGCCAAAACGCTCGCGCAAATTCACCCACAACAGGTACAGCGCTTCATCAAACGAATTGGCCTGGGAGTCGGTCGCCAGCAAGGTCGCTTCGGCACCGATGTAACGGGCCAGCGGCTCGATGGTCGGCCACACCGACTCACCGGTGTAGAGGTGCATCGCCGCTTCGCGTGAGCAATGCAGGTCCAGCACGATGTCGGCATCGTGGGCCAGCAGCATCAGGGTCTGTTGCAGCGACTGGTACTCATCCATCGGCTGGGCGGCGCGCAGGCATTCGCCCCAGGCCTGGCGGATCAGCGCGCGGTTGGCGTCGATGTCCTGGCCGAGCCGGTGCTCGATTTTCTCGGCGATGGCTTGGTAAGGTACCGGGAACCCGCGGTTGTAGTTGCGCCCGCTGCCCAGCTCGAAACGTCCACTGGGCGCGCCCAATATGTATTGGCCCAGACCGGCGGGGTTGGCCACGGCGACCAGCACGATCTGCGCATTCAAGCGGCCGGCGTTTTCCAGCGCCGCCAGTTGCCGGCGCAGGTGCGCGGCCACCAGCATTGCCGGGGTTTCATCGGCATGCAGTGCCGCCTGAATATAGATTTTGCAACCTGCACCCATTGCACCGTAATGCTCACTTGCCACGTGCCTGTGGGTACCTTGTGTCGCTTGCAGCAAAGGGTGTTGATTAAGTTTCATAACGCAGAAGTCTCGATATTCGAGTGACGGAACTGGAGAAAATACTAACGAGACCGGGTGATCGCCTGTAAGGGCGGCCGGGGCTATCTTGATCTGCAAAACCGATCAGCCCAGGCCGCCCCGCCCGTGGTTACCAGAGCGCCAGGGTATAGCCCAGCAGCACGCGGTTTTCGTTGACGTCGTTGTAGAAGTTGCCCTTGGCCAGGGCGTTGCGCCAACGCATCGACACCCCCTTGAACGGGCCGGTCTGCACCACGTAGCTGATGTCCACGTCGCGCTCCCATTCACGGCCTTCGCCGTTGAAGCCGATCACTTCAGCCGAATCCCCCTTGGCGTACTTGATCCCGAACAACAGGCCCGGCAGGCCCAGGTCGGCGAAGTTGTAGTCGTAGCGCGCGTGCCAGGCGCGCTCCTTGGTCTGGGTGAAGTTGGTGAACTGGTACTCGGTGAACAGGTAGCTGATGGATCCATCCAGATAGGTGAACGGCGTGGTGCCGAACTGCCGCTGGAAACCGCCGCCGATGCTATGGCCGCCATACTGGTAGGTCAGGCGTGTACTCAAGGCGCGGTTATCGACATCACCCGCGAGGCCAGCGCCGTCCTTGTCGGCCTTGAAATAGCGCACGTCGGTCTTCAGGTTGCCCGGCCCCAGGCCGAAGCTGTTCTTGAAGCCGCCGTATTGCTGGTGGTAGATGCTGTCCAGCTCGGCATAGTGGTAGCTGAGCAAGGTGTTCGGGGTCAGCGAATAATCACCACCGGCGAAGCGGAACTGGTCGCTCAAGGCCGTACTTTTGTAGACCTTGCTGATGGTGGTCAGCTTCATGTCTTCGTAGTTGGTGGAGTCACGGTCCTTGGCCTGGTCCAGCTGGCCGAGGCTGATCTTGAGGTTGCTGATGTCGTTGGACACCAGTTGCGTACCGCTGAAAGATTGCGGGAACAGGCGGCTGGTGTTGGGTTGCAGGGTCGGCAGGTCCGGCACGAGATAGCCCACGCGCAGTTCGCTCTTGGCCAAGCGTGCCTTGGCGGTCACCCCGAGTTTGGAGTAGCTGTCGGAAGCGCGCTTGTCGCTGTCACGCTGTAGCAAGCCGGTGCCGGACTTATCCGGGCTGGAGTCGAGTTTCAAGCCGAGCATGCCCATGGCATCCAGGCCAAAGCCCACGGTGCCGTCGGTAAAGCCCGACTTGATCCCCAGCAGAAAGCCTTGGGCCCATTCGGCACGCACCGACTGGCTGGCTTCTTCGCGGTAGTCACGATTGAAGTAGTAGTTCTTCAATTCCAGCGTACCGCTGCTGTCCTTGATGAAGTCAGCATGGGCGGCGAACGGGATTATCCCGCTGCTCACGACGCCAACGCCGATGATGAATTGAGTCAGGGATTTTTTCATTTTTTTAAGCTCCTGGCAGTGTCATGGTTGGGGGTTTTTATTGTTCTTCGGACATGGCTTCGCCGTTCGCGCAAATCCGGGATTTGCGCGGCGGGTGATGTCAGTCCTGGGTTACAGCGCTAGCGGTACGGGGCCTTGGCGGATGCGGTAGCCACCATTTTCAAGTTTCTCCAAAGGGCTGGCGGCGGCCAGCAACTTGCGGGTGTAAGGGTGTTGCGGGCGGTCGAAGATCTCATCGCGGGCGCCCATTTCCACCACCCTGCCCTCGCTCATTACCGCGACCCGGTGAGCAATGCGCTCCACCGCCGCCAGGTCGTGGGAGATGAACAGGCAGGCAAAGCCGTACTGCGCCTGCAGGCGTTCGAACAGTTCCAGAATCTGCTTCTGGATGGTCATGTCCAACGCCGAGATCGGCTCGTCGGCGATCACCAGCCGTGGGTGACGCACCAGTGCGCGGCCAATGGCGACACGCTGGCGCTGACCACCGGAGAGCTGGTGCGGGAAGCGGTCGACAAACTGTTCGGCCAAGCCGATGTCCAGCAAAGTCTTGGTGACCCGTTCACGCTTCTGCTCGGCACTCATGCCCGGCATGTGGCGCAGCGGCTCAGCGAGGATCTCGCCAATCTTCATGCGCGGGTCGAGGGATGAATACGGGTCTTGGAAAATCATCTGGCATTGCAGGCGATGCTCGCGGTTGCCGGACTTGAGAATGTCCACGCCTTCAAACTCGATGGCGCCGGCACAGGCTTTGTTCAAGCCGACAATCGCGCGCCCCAGGGTGGTCTTGCCCGAACCGCTGCCGCCCACCAGCGCCAGGGTTTCTCCCGGTGCGATGGTGAGGTTGGCCGAGTGCACCACGCGTTTGAACGCGGTGCGGCCCCACAGGCTGCGCGGGCCGGGGTGTTCGATGCATAGGTCCTTGACCCTCAGCAGCGGACCGTCGGCCTGGGGCAAGGCCGCCAGTACCCCGCGACGCGGCAAGGCCTCCAGCAACTGCCGGGTATACTCGGCCTTGGGTGCCAGCAGGATCTGCTCGATGGTGCCCTGCTCCACCGCGCGGCCTTCACGCATCACCACCACCTTGTGGGCGTAGCGCGCCACCAGGGATAGGTCATGGCTGATGAACAGAATCGCCGTGCCCTGCTCGCGAGTGAGGTCGAGCATCAGCTTCAATACGTCCAGCTGTGCCAGGCAATCCAGCGCCGTGGTGGGCTCGTCGGCGATCAGCAGCGCCGGGCGCAGCAACATCACCGAGGCGAGCATGATGCGTTGGCGCATGCCGCCGGAGAACTCGTGGGGAAACGCCGACAGGCAACGCTCGGCATCCTTGATGCCGATATGGCCGAGCATCTCCAGGCTGCGTTCGCGGATCTGCGCATCCGTCAGCTTGGTGTGCAAGCGCAGGCCCTCGGCCATTTGCTCGCCAATGCTCATGGACGGGTTCAGCGACACCATCGGTTCCTGGAACACCATGCCGATCTTGGCCCCACGCAGCTCGCGCAGTTGCTCGGGCTTGAGGCTGTTAAGGTCGTGCCCCTGGAAACGCACCTGGCCGCCGCAGTGTTCCAGCGGTGGCGGCAACAGGCCGATGGCGGCCCGGGCGGCCATGGTCTTGCCGCTGCCGGACTCACCCACCAAGGCGACGATTTCGCCGGGAGCGATGGTAAAGCTCAGGTCGTTGACCGCCAGCGGGCCGTGGGCGCCAATGCGGATTTTCAGGTGATCGACGGCCAAAAGTACGTCAGTCATGCTCATTTACTCATCCGTGGATCAAGGCGGTCACGCAAGGCATCGCCACACAGGTTGAACGCCAGCAACGCCATGGCGATGCAGACACCGGGAAACAGCCCCAGCCAACTGGCCGTGGCGATGTACGGCCGGCTGGCCGCGAGCATGTTGCCCCAGGTCGCCGCCGGTGGCGGTACGCCCAGGCCGAGGAAACTCAACGAACTCTCCGCAAGGATTGCCCAGCCGAACATACTGGTGGCCAGCACACACACCGGCGCCACGCAGTTCGGCGCGATGTGGCGCAGCATGGTGTACAGCTCGGAGTTGCCGATCACCCGCGAAGCTTCGACAAACTCTTTTTCCCGCAGCGACAGCACCGTGCCGCGCACCACGCGCACCACCGACGGCGTGTAGGCCAGGCTCAGGGCGAACACGATGCCGTACAGGCTCGGGCCGATGATCGCCATCAAGCCCAGGGCCAGCAGGATGCCGGGGAACGCCAGCAGCGCGTCGTTGATCATCATCAGGCCACGGTCGACCCAGCCGCGCAGGAAACCGGCCAGCAAGCCGAGAAAGGTGCCGGCGATAATCGCCATGCTCACCGTCAGCACACTCACCCACAGGCTGGTGTGTGCGCCGATCATCAAGCGACTCAAGACATCGCGGCCGTATTCATCGGTGCCCAGCCAGTGCGCGGCGGTCGGTGCCTGCAAGCGCGCCAGCAGGTTTAGCGCCAGCGGGTCATGGGGCGTCCACACCAGGCCGAGTGCGGCCATGATCAACAGCAAGCCCAACAAAACCGCACCGATCAACGCATTCAACGGCGGCACGCGCCAGCCCCTGGGGGCACGCACCGGTGCGGGCAACAGCACCTCGGGTGCAACAGGCAGTGGCTTATTCATAACTTAACCCTGGGGTCGAAGAGCGGGTACAGCAGGTCGACCAACAGGTTGACCAGCACATAAACAAAGGTCACCAGCAGCAGGCAGCCTTGCAGCACCGGGTAGTCCCGGGCGTAGATGGCGTCGACCATCAGCCGGCCGATACCCGGTAGGGTGAACACGGTTTCCAGCACGGCGATGCCGCTGAGCAGGTTGCCGAGGATCAGCCCGATCAGGGTCAGGGTCGGTGCAAATGAGTTGCGCAGCGCATGGCGCCACAGCACCGCACGCTCCGACAAGCCTTTGGCCCGCGCATGGGTGATGTACTCCAGGCGCAGCACTTCAATCGCACTGGCCCGCGCCATCCGCGTGATCGCACCCAGCTCCACCAATGTCAGGGTGACAATCGGCAGCACAATGAAACTCAGGGCCTGCCACGGCGATTGGCCGAATGACACATAACCCACCACCGGCAACCAGCCAAGCTTGATGCCGAACGCATACAACAGCAGCAAACCGAGCCAGAAACTGGGGATCGACAGCAACAACGTGGCGGTCGACACCACGCCGAAGTCCAGCGCACTGTCCTGCTTCCAGGCCGACAGCAAGCCCGCCGGTACCGCAATCAACGCCGCCAACAACACCGACACCAAGACAATTCCCGCACTCACCTGGAACCGGTCCAGGATCAGCGGCAACACCGCCTCATTGGTAGTGATCGAGTGCCCAAGGTCGCCGCTGAGCACCGCCTTGAGCCAGATCACGAACTGCACCGGCAACGGCTGGTCCAGTCCCAGGGACGCCCGTGCGACTTCCAGGCTGTGCGCGTCGGCCATGTCGCCAAGCATCAGCAGTGCAGGATCACCCGGCACCAGGCGGATGATCGCGAACACCATCAGCGAGATCAGCAGCAAGGTCGGAATCGACATCGCCAGGCGTTGGGAGATAAAACGAAACATCCTTAATTGCTCCCGGCGGCTGGAACGCTGACGGTCCACAGGCGCGGCTTGGACACCGGCCAGGTGCGCAGGCCCTTGACGTAGTCACGGCTGGCGGCAATCGCGTTGCCGTTGTACATCGGGATCATCGGCACGTCCTTGATCATCTGCTGGTGCAGTTGATCGAACAGCGTCTGGCGCTTGGTGATGTCGCCTTCGCGCTGGGCTTCACGCAGCCATTCGCGGGCCTGGGGGTTGTCCCAGACCTTGCGTGATTCCTTGTCCTTGTCGCCGGTCATCGAGTCGAAGCTCAGGGCCGGGTCGAGGCGTTCGGAGTACGGGAAAGCCATCATCTGGTAGTTGCCGCTCTGGTAGCGCTCAAGCTGCGTGCCCCACTCCAGGGTTTCCAGTTCCAGGTTGATGCCGCTGGCCTTGGCCATGGCCTGCACGAACACGCCCATATCAAAGATCGCCGCATAGCGCTTGTTCACGATCAGCTTGATGGGCTCACCTTTGTAGCCAGCCTCGCGCAGCAGTTTTGCGGTCCTGGTCGGGTCGAACGTGAAGCCCTGGTCTTCGACGGCGGTGTGGTAATGGCTGCCGCTGGCAACCATCGAATTGTTGGCCTTGGAACGGCCGCCGGTGAGCGCCTCGACGATTTGCGCCGAGTCCAGGGCATGGGCGATGGCCTGGCGCAGGCGCACATCCTTGAGCAGCGGGTCGCGAGTCTGGAACAGCAAGGCGTTGACCGACATAGTGCCGCTGGAGGTCACGCGCACGCCGGGGTTGGCGGCCAGTTCGGTGGCGTCCAGCGGGGTGACGTCGATCAGCAGGTCGACGTTTTTCGACAGCAGCGCAGCTTTGGCGGCCGCCGGGTCCGGGATCACCAGCAGGCGTACGCGGTCCACGTGGGCGGTCTTGTTACCGGTGTAGCCGTCGGGCTCTTTCTCGTCGCGAGCGGTGTAATTGGGGTTACGCAGCAGCTCGACATATTGGCCGGGCTTCCACTCGCCCAGTTGGAACGGGCCGGTGCCGACCGGGGCTTTCCAGCTGCCATCGGCGTTGAGCGAGTCTGCAGACAAGATGCCGCTGCCGCCACACTCAGGCAGCGCAGTGCTGGTGAGGAACAGGCCGTTGGGCTTGTCGAGGGTGAACACCACGGTGAGTGGGTCCGGGGCGCTCATGTCGACGATCTTGGCGCCGCCATGGTCATCGAATTCAGGTGCGCAGCGCCATTGGGTCTTGGGGTCGAGGAAGCGCTTCCAGGTCCACAGCACGTCAGCGGAGGTCAGCGCCTTGCCATTCTGGAACTTCACTCCGTCGCGCAGGTGGAAGGTGTAGCGCAGGCCGTCGTCGGACACCTGCACGTCCTTGGCCAGCAGCGGGCCGACGGTGGCGTCTTCACGGAAGGCTACCAGCCCTTCGGTGATGTGCATGATCACCGCGTCGGAGTTGGTGTCGCGGTTCACACCCGGGTCGGTGCTGCGGATATCAGCGTTGAGGGCCACCTTCAACACACTTTCGGCGTGGGCAGTGCCCACCAGCGCCGCAGACAAAGCGCCTGCCAGGATTAAAGTCTTGTTCATGGATAGCTGCACCTTAAATGTTCCTTACGCATGGGGTTCGGACGCTGGCAGGACCCAAAGAGAGGCACGGCCGAACACCTGGATAGTTGTTGTTGTTTTAATCGCCTTCACGGTTGGCGAATGTTCCTGAACCGATCTTATTCTCCACGCGGCAAGCTTGAGAAGAACGCTCCAAGTGATCAGGCTCGGCTTTTCCGATCACCTGCCAAGTCCGTCGTGACCTGTCCCCAGCCTACCGAAAAATCAGGGGCTGGAGCCGTTTGCGCATGTTCAAAAATAGCGAACCTGATCGGCGTAACCGATCTGTGCGCACCGATAGTCATCAGATAAGCTGGCGGTCATTCAATGGTTTAAATGCTGCAACCTGAGGCAGTCCTTCATGACACTCACCCATCTTCGTGCATTCTGTGCCGTGGTCGAAAAAGGCAGTTTCCGCTCTGCCGCGCGCCAATTGGACGTAGCGCAAAGCACCTTGACCCAATCGATCCAGACCTTGGAAAAAGAACTCGGTGTGGTACTGCTGCAACGCTCGAACCAAGGCATCAACCTGACGTCGGCCGGCGAAGTGTTCCTGGTGCGCGCCCGCTCCATTACCCTCGATTGCGAGCGCGCCTTGCTCGACCTGCAACCCTGGAAAGGCGAGCCCGAGGGCCATATCGACCTGGGCGTGACCTCCGAGCCCCTCGCCGAACTGCTGGTGCCGGTGCTGAGCAACTTCACCCAGCGCTTCCCGCGCATCCAGGTGCATGTCGCCAGCGGCACCACCAAGGGCCTGGTGGAAAAGGTCCGCGATGGTCGCCTGGATTTCGTGCTGTGCCCGCTGGCCCCGAATGTCACCGACATCGACCTGTCCATCGACCGCCTCTACAGTTCCAACGCCGGCATCATTGCACGCAAGGGACACCCGTTGGCCCAGGCCAGATCGGTCCAGGAACTGGTGGATTGCCAATGGATCAGCGTGCGCTCCACCGGCGTGATCGGCGGCGCGGAAAATCGCCTGGTCCAGCTGTTCCGCACCCAGGGCCTGGCGCCGCCGAAGATCGCCATCACCACCGACTCGCTGCTGGAAACCCTGCACATCGTCTCGGAAACCGACTACCTGACCATCGAGCCGCGCATGCTGCCGGGGATGAAGCTGTTTTCCAGCGCACTCACCACCATTGCCATCGAAGAACCCCTGGCACCCCGTGATGTGTGCCTGATCAGCCGCCGCTCCGCGCCCCTCACCGGCGTCTGCCAAGAGCTCACCAGCATGCTGATTTCCTATTCCCGATTGGTGCATCGCAGCCGTTGATCCACCTTCTTGCCGAGCGTTTTCATGCCCCTGACTTCCTACGATGGTTTGCCCCGCGCCAGCGCCAGCGGTGTCGGCGTTGACCCCGACCGTTTGATCGCGTTTCTCGACGAGGTCAAGGCCGCCGGCCTCGACCTGCACGGCTTCATGCTGCACCGCCACGGCCACGTGGTCGCCGAAGGCTGGACCTGGCCGGTAGACCCCAATGAGCCACGCGTGCTGCACTCCATGGCCAAGAGCTTCACCGGCTGCGCCATCGGCCTGGCTATCGCAGAGGGCTTGCTCAGGCTGGACGACCGCCTGGTCGACTTCTTCCCCGACGAAGTGCCAGCCGAAGCCAACCCACGCCTGGCCGACATGACCGTCGAACACCTGCTGACCATGCGCACCGGCCACGCCAGCAACACCTCCGGCTCCGTGTGGCGCGGCATCACCACCAGTTGGATAGCTGAATTCTTCAAGATTCCTCTGGCCCACGCGCCGGGCACCGAGTACGTCTACACCAGCGCCGCCAGCTACATGCTCTCGGCGCTGATCAACCGCGTCACCGGCCAAACCCTGCACGAATACCTCAAGCCGCGCCTGTTCATCCCCTTGGATATTCACAATGAAACCTGGGACATCGGCCCGGACGGCGTGAACCCCGGCGGCAACGGCCTCACCGCCCCCGTGTCGGCGGCGCTGAAACTGGCGGTGCTGCATGCCCAGGATGGACTATGGAATGGGCGACAAGTATTGCCGACCGCCTGGGTCCGCGCCGCCACCCAACCCCAAGGCGGGCCGGACAGCCGTTACGGCTACCACTGGATGATGAAACCGCGACCGGCGTTCAGTGCATTGGGCGTGTTTGTGCAGATGGCGGCGGTGTATCGCGAACACAACGCGACGCTGGTGCTGGTGGGCGGGATGAAAAACTCGGCGGAAATCGTGCCGCATATCGAGCGGTATTTTCCGGCGGTGTTTGGTGAGGATTGCAGCGCGAAACCCGAGGCCGATGCGCGGCTGGAGCAGCGGTTGGCACGCATGGCCGAACGACCTTCGTTGGCCTCGGACTGCGCGGCGCCGGAAGATGCGAAGCGCGTATTTTCCGTAGCACAGAACGGACTCGGCGTGCGTCAGTTATCGTTCGAGTTTGCGGGTGATGTCTTGACCTTCGAGCTGACCGACAGCCAGGCGACTCACCGCGTGCAGGTCGGCATCAACCATTGGCTCAACGGCTTCACCAGCATGCCCGGCCGTGCGCTGCACCATGGGTATGAATTCAAGGATGCGCAGATCGTCGCAGGTGCGCGCTGGTTGAATGAGAAGACATTGGAAATGACCTGGATCTATCCGCAGACGGCGTTTCGGGATCGGGTGCTGTGTGAATTCAAAGAAAATGGCGTGAGTTTCGCTCGTACGGTGAATGTGAACAGTGCGGGGCGGAAGCAGGAAGTGTTGGTGGGCAAATCGCTCTGAGCGCCCCCTTTCCCCTTTGTGGCGTTTGATCTAACCACTCAGGTCGGCTACTACACCGCCGTGCTCTGGCTTTTGATCTTGATCTCAGGCGCCCCGTCAAACACGCCGGCCGGAATTCGGCAGGGATTTTTTTTGGGGGGGGAAACCGGCAGGGATGCCGGTTTAGCCACCGCCCCAAGGCCGACCTTAAGACCGCCACGGGAGCAAGCTCCCTTGTCACAAGGTCAAGACCGAGGCTTACCCCCTACCGCCTGCCCCCGCAAATACAACGCCTCCACCAACTTCCGCCGCTCCTCCCGAGACAAAGAACTGGCAAACTGCGCCACGGTTGAATCCACCAACGCCCGCAACGCCATATCCGCCTCCCGCGCCTTGGCCAGCTCCGCCACCAGCACATCGCGGTCCAGCGTCGGCGCCTCCAGTTGCTTGATCACCCCCAACCGCGCCTCCCGCCCCGCCATCACAAGCGGCTGACTATCGGCACGGTTATGGCGCAACAACTGGCGCAACTCCCGACGCCGCTCCGGCGGCAGCTTGACCATCGCCTGCCGCAACCCATGCTGATTGACCACGGCCTCCACAGGCTTGGCACTCGCCATCCAGTGGTAAAGTCCCCCGCCTACCCCGCCGATCAAAAACACATTGAGCAACACCGAGACCAGCAACCACGGTTTCAGGGATTGGGCGCTCATTGCTCGGTGTCCTCGGCGTTGACGGAAAAGATGACCTGCGCATCGCCCTGATCAAACACACTGGGCAACACCTCGGCGGACACCATCGGCAACGGCACGCTCATGGACGCCACCAACATGCCGGTGACGACGCCGGCAATGCCCACGCCCACCAGCCCTGCAGGCGACAACCAACCGGCATAACGCGACCAGAACGACGCGCGACGCGGCGCAGACCGGCGGATCTGCCGGGCCAGTGCCGGGTCGAGAAAGGCCAGTTGATGGCTGTCCAGTTGGGCATCCAGCCAGCCAGCGGCGTGCAATGCTTCGCGCGCACTGGCATTACCGCTGTCGAGCAGCACCTGGGCCGCGCCGCGCTCCGCCAAAGGCCAACGCTGTAGATCGGCCCCGTAGGCGTCGGCCAAATAAGCAAATCGTTCCGGTGTCATGGTTTTCCCCTTCCTGGGCGGGCGAGCCCGGGTGTATCGGCAAGTTGGCTGCGCAACTGGCGTCGGGCCCGCGACAGCAGGCTCTCCAGTGCCTCGACGCTGATATTCATCAGGGCCGCGGCGTCGATGTTCGACAGCTCCTGGTAATACTGCAACACAATCGCCTCGCGCTGGCGCTCGGGCAACGCCGCCAACGCGGCGGCCATGCGGGCGTTACGGTCGGCGGTTTCCAATTGCTCGTCCGCAGACGGTGAGCTGTCCGCCAGCGCCAGCACCTCCTCTTCGTTCAAAGGACGTTCTTTGCGCCGACGCAACCGGTCATGGCAGAGGTTGAGCGCCACCCGGTGCAGCCAGGTGTCGAAACGCGCCTCGCCACTGCGCCACGTGGACGCATGACGCCAGATGCGCAGGAAGCTTTCCTGGGCCACATCCCTGGCCTCATCGGCATCCCCCAGGATCCGGCTGGCGAGCGCCAGCAGACGCGGCAGTTTGCGCGTCACCATTTCGTTGACGGCCGCAGGTTCGTTGTTGCCGATGCGTGCGAGCAGTTCAACGTCCGGATCAGTGTCTTTCAATCGGGCAATTCTCGGTCAGCGAATCCAATGCCCTTCACGCCAGTACCAGTTGGGACCGTGGGCCTCCCAATGGCCGGGTTCCCAGCGGGCGTTGCGCATCACCGGTTGCCAATGGCCTGGCACCCAGCCGTAGCCGCGACCTTCCCAGCGCCAGTGCCCGCGGTCCCAGGCGTAACCTGGGCGTTCCGCGGGGATCATTTCCACGCGCTCTGGTGGCGGTGCCTGACGGATGATGATTTCGGTCTGGGCAAAGGTGGGGGTGCTGACAAACGCGGCGAGAGCCAGCGGAGCAAGCAAGGCATAGCGCAATTTGGCCAGGGGTCTCATGGCAACTCCTTCATGCAACACGCGAAAGTGCAGGTTGCTGATGGGTTGAACGGGGCGTGTCGAAAAATCCGTCGCAGAACGCGAAGATTATTTACGGGGCAGTATTGCGCGGGGAATGACGGGGCTTGATGAAATGTTTGAAAGCTTCGCGACAGATTTACGCAGTTGGCAACGTTGAAGGATTAACGCTGATCAACCCAAGAGGAAACACCATGTCCCGCCGACTTTACATGCTGGTTGTCGCACTACTGATCGTCAGCCTCAGCGGCTGTGTGATTGTGCCGGAACACCGCCATTGCTGTTGGCGCTATTACGGCGCGCTCGATACGCCGAGCCACACCGTCAACGGCTAGCCTACCGCCGCAAACCCGTGGCGCAACGGTGCCTGCGCCTGATCCGCCAGCCGCGGATCGCGCATGGTTTCCTGGCGGTATCACACTTGCTGACCCTCAGCCTGGGCGTCGGTACGCGTATCGTGAAACCGATAGTCCGATGCTGGGGTTTGTCGCAGAGGTCAAATTACGGGCAAAAAAAATCCCAAGTAGCTGATGGAAACTTGGGATTTAAAAATGCATAAACCGTGGGAGGTGAACGCCTGGCTATAATAACGATTGTAAAAAGCTGTAACAAGATTATTTTAATCCTTTCGTCGGATTAAAAATGCTGTAAGTCGTTCAATAACCAAACTTTTTTTAAGGTAGCGAAGCATATAGATGCCACTTTTTGGTGCAACTATCATTACATTTCCATTTATAAACAAGGGTCATTGAATTAGGGCGGCGTCACACTGTTGGAGAGATGCCCATTCAATTGCTTGCAAGCGTCCTGTGTTTCCAAACTGTTGGGCAGCACCGAACGCCCCACACTTTCCACTTGCCTGCACAGTGCCAGGCGCTCATTGGCGGCTTCCCGCTCGCGGTCGACCTGGGCGTTGAGCTGAACAAAATAAAGGCCCAGTAACACTGCTGCGCAGAGCACTCCGAGTACAAAAAAGCGAAAGCTGTGGGAAGACGACGGCTCAGGTGGGTTCATGACGTTATTGCACCCTGCTCTTCTCGTATCGCACGTCATCGCCGTCGGCCTGGCCGGCCAAGACCCAGCCCAATCGCTGATAAAACCCATTGGCACGTATTTCATCGCGGCCGTCGGTGATCAGAAACAGCCTGTCATGGTGTTCAAACAGCGCAGCCTCGGCCACTGCCATCAGTTGACGGCCCAGGCCCAGGTTTTCGTGGGTCGGCAACACGAACATCGCGAACACCTCGCCTTCAGCCAGGTCGACCATATTGAACGCCACGGGCAGGCCATCCACCTCTGCGATCCATACGCAAGGCGCTGCGCGGATGCTGTCGGCCAACATCTGCGGCGTAATGCCCAGATCTGCCATTTGCTCAACACTCAAATGGTTTTGCACCACCGAGGTGCGAATAGCGAAGAGTGTTTCCACATCGTCCTGCGTCGCCGCGCGAATGAGCGTCTGCATACGAACCTCCCTCATGAAGGCCGCAATTGTATGCAAATCGACACATCGCGATTGTCGTGGATTTGTAAATCAGCCCGGTTACAAGGGCTCGCCATGCTGTTGGCGACGGAATTGACCTGGCGCCAGGCCATGGGCCTTGCGGAAGCAACGGGAAAAGTACGCTTCATCGGTGAAGCCGCAGCGGTGGGCGATCGTGCCAATCATCTGTGCACTGTTGAGCAACAACGTGCGCGCCAACTGCAGGCGACGGTCGAGCACCAGCTGCGAAAAGGGTTTGCCGGTTTCCTTGCGCAACAGGTGAGTGAGGTAGTTGGGGGACAGGAACGCCGCGGCCGCCGTATCCGTAAGGTTGAGTGTCGGTTCATGCAGGTGCTCGCGGATGTAGGCCTGCACCCGCGCCAACGCATCCTTGCGCCCGCGCCGCGTGGCATGGTTGGCGGCAAAAGCTTGCAAGGGTTCGGCGTATTGCTCACAGATCAGGCCGACCAGTTGAAACAGGTAGCCCTTAAGGCGTTCACGGGCACCGAAGGTGCGATGGGCATCGAGTTCGCGCATATGCGCGAGCCAGGTTAGCACCTGGGCAAAAGCGGCGTCATCAAGGATGAAATCCAGCTGTTCCTGGAAGCGAAACGGCGAAAGCTCCGGCGCCTGACCGATGGGAATATCCTCCAGGTCCAAGGGATCGCAGGTCAGTTGCGGCAGGAAAAACGCCTGGCTGAAGTTGATCAGCAGGAATTCGCCATCCTCGGGATGGGGAATCACATGCAACCGATGAGGCAGGATAAACGCCAGCGCCTTACGTGGAAACGGCCGCACCGCGCCGCCGATATGCTGCACGGTGTCGCCACCGAGGTTGATCTGGATCTGGAAATACTCATGGCGATGAGGGCTGGTCAGCGCCGCCCGCCCGCGCTTGTCGCGGATGTAGAAGTCAGGGCGGTCGCTGCGTTGTTGCATGCCGTAAGTGGTGACTCGGGTGCCTGGCATATCGGTCTCTCGGGTGGCCTGGGCACCACTGTAGCCTCAACCCTGGCCGAGGGTGAAATGCAACTCGCCAATGCCGTCGATGCCGGCGGTGACTACGTCGCCCGGTTGCAATGCGCCGACGCCTGCGGGAGTGCCGGTGAAGATCAGGTCGCCCGCCTTGAGCGCGACGGCTTTGGAGGCATGGCTGATGACTTCGCTGACGGACCAGATCAGGTCGGCCAGGTCGCCCACCTGGCGCTGTTCACCATTGACCTTGAGCCAGATTTTTCCACTGGCGGGGTGCCCTACTGCGCTTACCGGCTGCAGCGCGGTAGTCGGCGCGGATTCATCAAAAGCCTTTGCCCAATCCCACGGACGTGACAACTTTTTCGCCTCGGCTTGCAGGTCACGTCGAGTCAGATCGATACCGACGCCATACCCCCAAATGTGGGAAAACGCCTGTGCCGGGCTGATGTCCACCCCGCCCTTGCCAATGGCTACAACCAGTTCAACTTCGTGATGCAGGTCGGCGGTCAGCGGCGGATAAGCGATCACACCTTCGGCCGGTACCACGGCATCCGCCGGCTTCATGAAGAAGAACGGCGGTTCGCGGTCCGGGTCGTGCCCCATCTCCCGGGCGTGCTCACTGTAGTTGCGGCCCACGCAGAACACACGGCGCAGCGCAAAGCGCGCATCACTGTCCTGTACAGCGAGGCTCGGGGTTGGCGCTGGGGTGAAAACGTAATCAGTCATGGCGTGTACCTCGTCGTTTACCTGGCGCCAGTATGGCGAGGAGCGTCAAGCCGAAGTTGGACAGGCTTACGCAGCTTTTGCACTGGCCGGTGCTTGTGCCCAGGAAGATGCCAGCCCGCCGCTATCGCGTTAAACAGTCATTTGCGAGCGACTTTGTAGCGCACGCAGTCCTGATAGAAACCCTGGCGAATCGCCTCGGGCTTGAGCCGCGAACGGCTGTCATAAGTCTGTTCGGTGATGCCCATGGCCATCATGCGCATCCAGGATTTGTTGAACTTCATGCTCTGGATCTTCTGCCGCGCCGCGTACAGCGATACCCCCGACAGCTTGAGTTCCTGGGCCCTGGCGGCGGTGCCGGCGCCCCAACTGCACATGTACTTGTCACCCTCGCGCAGCTCCCGTGCCTGCACAGCAGTTGCGCCGCCGGCCAGGGAGCAGGCGATCAGCATGATTCCAACAGTGCGCATTTGCATCCTCACCTAACCACCTGAAAATAAAAGCGATTCTGGCGAGGATTTGGTTCTAGAGGGGCCATTAAATTGCCTTATTGCGCGATGTTTCAGCTCGCCGCCGCAGGCGTGGTTCGGAACGTGATACCGAGGCGGTTGAAGGCGTTCATCAAGGCAATGCCATAGGTCAGGTCGGCAAGTTCCTTGGCGCTGAACTCGACGGCGGTCGCTGCGTAATCAGCGTCCGATACTGAGCCATGATGGCCTAGCAACTGATGCGGTTATGGCACTTGGGTATGGGGCATCAGGCAGTTACAGTGAGGCCAGCCGTGAACTGGAGATGGACACCTCATGCACACCCTGCCCCCCCCCCGGACCCCGACTCCGCTGAGCCGATCTACCGCCAACTCTACTGGCGTTTTCGCAGCGCCATCGCCGAGGGCCTGCTCAAGCCAGGCGAACGCGTCCCGGCGGCGCGGGCGCTGGCCAAGGAACTGGGGCTGGCGCGCGGGACCATCGACAGCACTTACGCACTGCTCACCGCCGAGGGTTACCTTGAGCCCCGCGGCCATTGCTGGACTACTTGCAGATCAACGCCATTGCGGTGCCGGTGGATCAAGACGGTCTCTGCGTGCAACACCTGCGCGCCGCGCGTGCCGTGGTCGTCACCCCCGCTCACCAAAGCCCGTTGTGTGTTTCCCTGTCCCTGCCGCGCCGGTTGGAGCTGCTGGACTGGGCTCGCCGCGAAGACGCCTGGGTCATCGAGGACGCCAAAGCCCTCGGCCGTGAAATCGCCCGACGTGGCATGCGCCTGGTCTACGGCGGCAGCGCCAGGGGCTTGATGGGGGTGATTGCCGACAGCGCACTGGCCGAGGGTGGCCAAGTGATCGGTGTTATCACCCGTTTACTGCATGAGCTTGGGCACATGCATCCGGGGCTGACCGGCTATGAAATCATGGACGACATGCGTAGCCGCAAAGCCCGCATGAGCGAACTGGCCGATGCTTTCATCGCCCTGCCTGGTGGCCTCGGCACCTTCAAAGAAGTGTTGGAAGCAATGACATTGACGCAGTTGGGCGAGCACCACAAAGGCGTGGCCTGTCTGAACACCGCGAATTTCTTCGCGACGCTGCGCAGCCTGTTTGAGCACGCTGTGAAAGAAGGCTTCATGAAAGCCGAACACAACCAGATGCTGATAGTCGAGGACAACCCCGGCGCCCTGCTCGATGCGCTTGGGCAGTGGCAGGCGCCGCTGGTCAACAAGTGGATCGAGCCGCTCAAGCGTTAGCCCTTTTCGGCCTTGGCGATGCTGCTCTCGAATCCTTTCGCCAAGGCTTTTTTCTTACCTCACCACTGGTAGGTAGCGCTCGCCTGCACGGTACGCTGCGAGCCATACCAGCACCAGGAATAGGAGTAGCAGGACGCGACATACTCTTTATTCGCCAGGTTGGTGGCATTGAGCGCCAGGCGCAGGTTGTCCTTGAGGCTGGTGATGTTTGGAATGTCGTAATGCACGGCCGCATCGAACAGGGTGTAGCCCGGCACTTTCAAGGTGTTGGCGGTATCACCCCAGGACGACCCGACATACCGCGCACCCACGCCGGCACCGAAGCCCTTGAGCTTGCCATCGTGGAAGGTATAGTCGGCCCAAGCCGAGGCGGTGTGACGCGGCACGCCATAGGTGGTGGTGCCTTCGGCGGCGATGGCCGGGCCTACGCCGATGTCGCTGATGGGTGCATACCGCACGGTGTTGTTGGACTTGCTGATGCGGTTGTCCAGATAAGCGTAGGCCGCAGTGATATCCAGGTTGTCGTTGAGACTGGCTTTGCCTTCCAGTTCAAAGCCACGGGATTGCACTTCGCCATCCTGGCTCTGGCAGCGCCCGGTGCCACACAGGTGGGTGGGGTCCGGGTCGGTGGTCAACACGTTGGTCTGGCGCAGGTCGAAGATCGCCGCCGTGATAAAGCTGTTGCTGCCTGGCGGCTGGTACTTGATGCCGATTTCATACTGCTTGCCTTCGGTCGGCTTGAACACCGAACCGCCGTAGCCGGTGCCCGACTGCGGGTTGAACGACTCGGCGTAGCTGGCATACGGCGCCAGGCCATTGTCGAAGAGGTAGACCAGGCCGATACGACCGGTAAAGGCTTTGCTGTCCAGGGACGACTCGGATTTGACACCGGTGCGAATAGCCTTGGTGCTGCTGTCGGTGCTGGCCCAGTCATAGCGCCCGCCCAGCAACAGGACCCATTTGTCCCACTTCATCTGTTCTTGCAGGTACACACCGGTCTGCTCGCTGCGCGAAGTGCCGTCGGTGGTGTAGGCCGGCACCGGCACGGCCGCACCGTAGACCGGATTGAAAATATCCAGGGTCGGGCCGGCGGTGTACACGCCCGAGCCGGACTTGGTGTCGGTGCTGGTGTTCTGGTAATCGAGCCCCATCAACAAGGTGTGCTGCAACGGGCCGGTGTCAAATTTGGCCTGCACCTGGTTGTCGAGGGTGTAGGCATCCAGGTCGACATCGCTGGCAATGGTCGAGCGGCGGATGGTGCGGTAATCCGCCATCAGGTAGTTGCTATAGAGGCTGCGATATTGGCCTTCGCTGCGCAGGTAACGCGCATTCTGGCGCACGGTCCACACGTCATCGACGTGATGCTCGAACGCCCAGCCGATGCTGTAGTACTCGCGGTCACTTTTCTCGAAATTCTTTTCGCCGTCATAGAAATCCACATCGATGCTGCGCCCGGTCGGGCTGTGCAGTACCGAGCCCCAGGCGGGTATCGAGCCGTAGGACGCGCCTTTGGGGTCCTTCTGGAAATGCCCGAGCAGGGTCAGCGAAGTGGCGTCGTCCGGGCGCCAGGTAAAGGTGCTCGACAGTGACTGGCGGCGCGTCTCGGTGTGCTCCACCTGGCCATCGGCATCGTCGAAAAGCCCGGCCACGCGGTAGGAATACACCCCCTGATCATCCAGCGGGCCGCTTAAGTCAAAGGTGGTGCGCTTCTTGTTGAAGGTGCCGTACTCCACACCCACTTCATGAAACGGTGTGTCCAGCGGACGCTTGCTGACCATGTTGATCACCCCGCTCGGCGTGCCCTGCCCGTACAGTACCGACGCCGGGCCGCGCAGCACTTCCACGCGCTCCAGGTCGAAGGCATCTTTCTGCGGTAAGGCGTCACGGCTCGATGGCATACGCAGGCCGTCGAGGTAGGTGGCCGGGGAGAAACCACGGATGGTCAACTGGTCGAGACGCGATGCGGTGGCGCCACGGGTTTCCGGGATGACGGCGGCGCTGTAGCGCAGGATCTGGTTGAGGCTCTCGGCGTTCTGCGCGCGCATCTGGTCTTTGGTGACGATGGAAATCGACTGCGGGGTTTCGATCAGCGCGGTGTCGGTCTTGGTGCCCGACAAACTGCGCGTAGCCACATAACCGGACACCGGCCCGGTCGGGCTTTCGGCCTGGTACGCGCCGCTGATGGTGGTGGCCTGCAACTCCATGGCCCCGCCGTTATCCGGGATGACTTCCAGGCGGTAGCGCTCGGCGGAGATCTTCAAGGCTTGCAACCCGCTGCCGGCGAGCAACTGGTTCAGCGCCACGTCGGTGTCGTATTGCCCGCTCAAACCCTTGCTGCGCTTGCCACGGGTCAGGCTTGCATCAAAGGCCAGCACCAGGCCCGCCTGCTCGGCCAGGCTATTGAGCGACTGGCTCAAGTCACCGGCAGGAATCGAGAAGCTGCGCACGGTGCTGCTCTCTTCGGCGAAGGAGGACTGGACGGTCAACAACGGCACGGCGGCAAAAGCCATCGCCACTGACAAGGCCAGTGGATGCAAGGGACGAGCAAGGCGCGACATGGGAAATCCTGCGTAAGGGAGGTTCTATTAACCATGACGGTCAGGTCGGGAAACCGGGCAAGGATGAGAGCGATTTTTATTTGAGAAACGATACTGCAATCAGGTTGATCGCTTTTTTTTGTAGGCTTTTGAGTTGGTTTTTCGCGGATTTTTCCCGTTTTTAGTCGGTCCTTTCTGAATTTCTCAACCGTTCATCCAGACGCTTTTTGCTACGGCATGCTCCGACGCCTTGCCCTTTGTCGAGACGTCACGGATGACCCACGCTTCCCACATCGACCTTATCGAATTTGAACTGGATGGCTTTCATCAGAGCCTGGTGATTTATCGCCAGCAGATGGACGCGTGGTATTCGCGTGCGCTGGATTCGGTGAGCCATGGGCTGGACATGCCATCGCTGCTGGGGATGGATCGGGTGTTGCGGGTGGGGAATTCGCAGCGTTCGGTAAGCCTTTCAGATGCTGACTTTTCGACCGTGGCCCAGTGTCCGGTGGGCGGCGAGCTGAAGATCGAGAGCCTGTTCGAGTCGGTGTATGACGTGCCGATCGGCAACATCCCGGTGGAGGTGATCGGGCTGGATGATGGCAGTTCCACCGTGGTCATGCTGGATGAACAGGGCAAGGGTTCGCACCACTGCGCGGCGGGCGGGCGCTATCAAGTGCGGGTGCAGGGGGGCGTCTCTGCCGAGCAAGTGGACGCGTTGTTTGCGTCTTACGCTGGGCTGACCGGGGATCTGGAGCAGTGGCTTCGGGCGCAGTGGTCGGATTTTAAACCGCGCTGGGAGCAGTCCACCGCCAGCGCGATTGGCGGCGGCCTACTGGCGGGCAGTTGGGCGGCGATTCGTGATGTGTGGGACAGCATCAAGCTGGTGCAGGCGATTCTTGATGACCCGCTGAAGTACGTCGAACAGCTAGGCGCAGAAGCGGCCAAATTGGCGCAGCTCGCCACCGATGCGCCCAAAGTCATGGAACAGGCGATGCTGCTGGCCAGTGATGAGGCGGCGCTGTTCCTGATGCTGCGCACGGCGATGATCTGGTTGGACGCATTGCCGCCCGGTGTAATGGCTGAGATGGCGGCTGGTTTTGTGGTGTCGCTGTTGATTGATCTGGTGATTGGCGTGGTGTTGACCATCGCGCTACCGGCGGCGGGTGTAGCGTATTTGAGCCTGCGGTTGGTCAAGTATGGCGGGCAGATTCTTGATGCGGCGGTGGGTTTTGTCAGGGGGCTTTTGGGGATTCTGACGAAGTTTATGCAGGCCGTGGATCGCTATAAGGCAGTCGCGGTTCGCGGGGTGGTTGGTGGGTTGAAGCAAGGCAGGCTGCAGATGCGCTGGAAGGCGCGGCAAAACGCGGTGCTGAAGCAAGCGGAGCCTGTGGATGATGTGCCGGCTGTTGGGAAGAATCCGGCTGGGGATGCGGCGGCGCCTTCGGACAAGACAGCCACTAACGGTTGCCCGGTGTCGATGGTCACGGGCGAAGAACTGCTGACCCTCACCGATGGCGCGCTGGACGGAGTTCTGCCGTTTGAGTGGACCCGCTTGTATCGCACCAGCGCGGTGGAAGTGGATGGTGGGTTGGGGTTTGGCTGGAGTCACTCGCTGGCGCATCGCTTGAGTGTTTCCGGGGATTCGGTGGTGTGGACCGATCATGAGAATCGCTCGACCACCCTGCCCTTGCCGACGGCTGCTCGACCTGCGATCACCAACAGCCTGGCCGAAGCGGCGATCTATCTGGGTTCATTGCCTGATGAGTTGGTGCTGGCTCAGGCCTCACGGTTCTACCACTTTCGCGACGGTGTGCTGACAGCGATCAGCGATGCGTATGACAACCGGCTGCGCATTTCCCGGGATTTTCTGGGGCGCATTGAGCGGGTGGATAACGGTGTCGGGCGCTCGCTGTGTTTGCGCTATGCCTCGGGGCGGATCGTGGCGGTGGACTATCAGATTCATCGCGTCGTGGATGAGGGGCCGTTTGTTTGGGTGACGGAGCAGACGGTTGTTTCCTACGCCTATGACGACCTTGGGCGACTCGTTTCAGCGACCAATGCTGTCGGCGAAAGCGAGGTTTATCGGTACGACGAGCAGCACGTCATTCTTGAACGTGGCTTGGCCGGTGGGGCGAGTTTCTTCTGGGAGTGGGAAAAGTCTGGCAAGACGGCGCGGTGTGTCCGGCATTGGGCCAGTTTCTCGCAGATGGACACACGCTACGCCTGGGATGACAACGGCCAGGTCACGGTGTTTAACGCCGATGGCAGCCGGGAAGTCTACGTGCATGACCAGCGGGCGCGGCTGGTGCAGCGGGTGGATCCGGATGGGGCCGAGCACTTCAAGTCCTACGATGACAAAGGTCGGCTGACGGTTGAGCAGGATCCGCTGGGGGCGATCACGGCCTACCAGTACGACGAAGCCGGGCGTTTGGTGGCGGTGTTTCCGGGGGATGACGAGCCAACGTCCTACGAGCATGACAACGGGTTCGTACGGGTTGTGCGACGTGGGGAAGCGGTTTGGAAGTATGAGCGCAATGATCAGGGCGATGTTATTCGCAAGATCGATCCAGACGGCAATGCTACTGACTACAGCTACAACAAATGCGGCCAGCTGGTTGGGGTGTGGTACCCGGATCACAGCTGTCATCGGCTGGTGTGGAATGAGCGTGGGCAGTTGCTTGAGGAGCAGTTGCCGAATGGCGGGGTCAAGCGTTATCGCTATGACGACCTCGGGCGAAAAATCACCCAGGAAGACGAGCACGGTTCGCTCACACAATTTGAGTGGAACGGCGTTGGGCGGTTAGTTCAAATCGTCTTGCCGAGCGGCGACACGCGTAAATATACCTACAACGCTTACGGAAAAATCACCTCCGAGCGCGATGAACTGGGCCACGTCACCCGCTACGAATACGCCGACGGATTGCACCTGATCAGCCGCCGCATCAATGCTGATGGCACTCAGGTCAAATACCGCTACGACAACGTACGTTTGTTGCTGACCGAAATCGAAAACGAGGTGGGCGAAACCTACCGGCTCCAGTACCACAGCAACGGCCTGATCCAGCAGGAAATCGGTTTTGACGGCCAGCGTACGGCTTACCTCTACGACCTCAACGGCAACCTTCGGGAAAAGACCGAACACGGTGATGATGGCAGTCAGCTGGTTACCCGCTACGAGCGCGATTACGCCGGACGCCTCATCAGAAAAACCCTGCCCGACAGCAACACCGTCGATTACACCTACGACCGCCAGGGCAACCTCGTAAGCGTCGAAGACGGCCACTGGTCCCTGGCCTACGAGTACGACAGCCAAAACCGCCTCACCGCCGAACACCAGGGCTGGGGCACCCTGCGCTACGGCTACGACGCCTGCGGTCAGCTGCAAAACCTACGCCTGCCGGACAACAACCGCCTCACCTTCAAACACGACAAAGGCGGCCACCTCGCCACCGTCGACCTGAACGGCACCGTTCTCACCTCGCACCTGTTCCACGCCGGACGCGAACAGCAACGCGCGCAAGGAACACTGCTTAGCCACTACCAACACGACGACCAAGGACGCCTGTTCAACCAAAACATTGGCGATGCCGAAGGCCCGGTGTACCGCCGTCATTACGACTACGACAACACCGGCAACCTCACCCGCCTGCTCGACACCCGCAAAGGCGAACATAACTACCACTACGACCCACTCAACCGCCTCACCCGCGCCGACCACTCCCAAGGCGAGCAAGAACGCTTCGCCCACGACCCGACCGGCAACCTGCTGATGCAAAACCGCCCCGGCCCCGACATCGTGGCGGGCAATCGCCTGATGATCCAGGGCGACCATCACTACGACTATGACACCTTCGGCAACCTTATCCGCGAACGGCGTGGCAAAGGTCACGCCCTTGTCACCGAGTATCGCTACGACTGCCAGCATCGTCTGATCGGCCTTAAAAAACCCAACGGCCAGACCGCCAGCTATCGCTACGACCCGTTTGGGCGGCGCATCAGCAAAACCGTCGACGGTGTAACCACCGAGTTCTTCTGGCAAGGCGACAAGCTCATCGCCGAACACCACAAGGACCGTCACCGCAGCTATCTCTACGAACCGGACAGCTTCCGTCCGCTAGCCTTGCTCGAAGGCTTTGGTCCAAAGGAAGCCAAGCCCTACCACTACCAACTCGACCACCTTGGTACGCCGCAGGAACTCACCGCTGCCGATGGCGAAATCGTCTGGTCCGCCCATTACCGCGCCTATGGAGAAATCAGCCGTCTCGACATCGGAAAAATCGACAACCCGCTGCGCTTCCAGGGCCAATACTTCGATCAAGAAAGCGAGCTGCACTACAACCGCCATCGCTACTACAATCCGGATATCGGTCGCTATCTGACGCCTGACCCGGTGAAGTTGGCGGGTGGGATCAATGCATACCAGTACGTACCGAACCCTACCGGATGGGTGGATCCGACAGGATTGAGTGCCTGTCCCGGGGACGATGGCTGCAAACCACAAACAGGCTTTGAGCCCCCAATCCAAAAAGCCCACGTTGACGAAGGGCTTCCATCTGCTCCGATAGTTCACGGAGTTGATGCTGAAACCTTAAACCGAACACACAGCATCGAAGGAAAATTCTCAACTAAACTGGTTGAAAATATTTCCCGCAACATGCGGGACAGCGGGTACGACAGAAATGAACCCATTGACGTGGTAGAACACAACGAACGACGCTATATTGTTGACGGACACCATAGGGCTTCGGCGGCGAGGCGAACACGAACTCCAGTCACCATAAGACTGTTCAAAGATATTGATAGTCATAAAGGCGCCTTTAGTAACCTTCAAGACGTGATAGATGCTTCAAATACAGTGGGACTTGACAGATTGGATAGGCCAAGACGATGAAAGAACAGCCTTTAGAGAACTTGATAACTGAATATTTAGCGCAAGTAAAAAAAGTAACAGATCTACTCGAACACTCATTCGGGACCAAGAATATTCTGAGGCTCTGGCGCAGCAAAAAAATCCCGCAACGCGGCTCAGTCACCGATGATATAACCTACGAACTACATGGAATTGGTTGCCGGGTTTATCTAGCTGAAATATGTATCGACTTTGATTACGGCCCTGACGACAGGATAGACGGCTTCGATCCTTGGCGGCTGTATATATACGCATGCGAATTACCGCGCAAATATAAGAGATTCACCAAAAGAGACTGTCTTGCACACGACTTCAACGAGTACCTGAAACTAGGAAAAGCCAAAAAAATCCCTGGTTCCATGTCCAACTTGTACTTCATTCAATCATGACTATGACTACCCGGCCTGATGATCGATCAGGCCCTCACCCCCACGCCACCACCAGCAACCCCACCCCCAACACCAAACACAACGGCGAATAAAAATACGTATCCAACCGCGCAAACCGCGACCCACCGACCTTCTTGAAAAAACCCACCAGTTCCGAATCCCCAATCGCCCTGGCAAACATCACCACCGCAATCGCGCTGATCCCCCACTGCAAGGCTCCATGGGACACCGCCGAGAAATACAGCCCGGCCCGCAAACACACCATCAGTGCAATCCCCACCAGCCCCATCGCCACCAGAAACGTGGCAAGCGCCGAAGGTTTGAACGCCGGCTTCGGCCCACGAGCGAATTCGCCGGGCAGTTGGGGGATGGCGGCCTGGAAGCCGAGCTTGCCGCCGGCGGCCCAGTACAAATGCACCATGCTGATCAAGGTGAATATGCCGACAATCCATCGCGCGACAGCAAAGCTCATGGCTGGCTCTCCCTTAAAAGGTGCGAAAGAGGATAGTCGCCTGGAGATTTTTTGCAGGCATTTCGTCGGCGGCTGGTGGTAAAGTGCCGCCCCATGAAAATCGCCCGTGCCGACCGCTCGCTCATTGCCTGGATGCTCTATTGCAGCGTCCTGTTCAATGTATTCGCCTGCAGTATCGGTCATGGGCAGATGGTCGGGATGCAGCTCAATGGCCTCGGTGGTCAGTTTTGTACGGTGGACCCGCGCACCCAGGCGCCCAAGCCGTCCAACGCCACTGAAGAGAATCTGCCGACGCTGTCCAAGGCGTTTGGTTGCCCGCTGTGTTCCACCGGCGGCATGGGCCCGGCGCTGAATTCCAGCCTGAATGTGGCGGTATTGCCACAGCCCCATGCTCCCCCGCCAGCTATCGTCCTGGCTGCTGACATCCTTGCCCGCTTCACCTGGCCAACCGCTCATCCGCGCGCACCGCCTGCTTTCGCCTGATTCCTTCGCTTTCTGATCTGCACTGACCACCGTTTCCGCAAGGAAATACGGGCGGCAGCGCATTGTTTTCAAGCTAAGTTTTTCAGGATGCAACCATGAAACATCTACCCCTGTTGGCGGGCCTGTTCGGCTGCCTGCCTGTCTGTGCCTGGGCCCTTGAACTGGCTCCGACCACCATTGATGGCGAACAAACCGCCGAGCCCGGCCTGGCCCTGGACCAGTCCAGCGGCGTGGCGTCGCGGTTGGGTTTGAGTGTGCGCGAAACACCGGCATCGGTGGCCATCGCCAATCGCAACGACATCGAGCGCCACGGCGCCAAGACCTTCCGCGACGCAGCCAACACTTTGCCGGGCGTCAATGCTAGCGCCCCGCCGGGGTTTGGCGGGTTTGTCTCGTACCGGGGCTTTACCAGCAGCCAGATCACCCAGATGTTCAACGGGATCAATGTCGCGACCGGCCTGGCCCGGCCGGTGGATGCCTGGATCTATGATCGGGTGGAGCTGGTGGGCGGCCCCTCTTCCCTGATCAACGGCGCAGGTTCGGTGGGCGGTTCGCTCAACTACGTGACCAAGCTGGCCACACGCGAGGAACAGGCGGCCGAAGGGCAGCTCACCTACGGCAGCTATGACACCGCCGGCATGGCGTTTGGCGTCAATCATGCCCTGACCGAACCAGGCGCCGAGGTGCAGCATTACGCCCGTTTGGATGTGAGCCGTAACACCAACCACAGCTATATCGACCGCGACCAGCGCGAGGCCTGGAGCCTGGCGTTTTCCCTGCTCAGCGACCTTACCCCCAACCTGTCCCATACCTTGGCGCTGGAATACCAGGATGAACATGAAGACAGCCCTTACTGGGGCACGCCGGTGCTCAATCCCAAGGCGGGCGAGCTGAAGATCGACAAGCACAACCGCTTCAACAACTATAACGTCGCCGACGGTCGCTACGAGCAGCGCACCATCTGGGCGCGCTCGATCATCGACTACCGCCTCAACGACAGCACTACCCTGAAAAACACCCTCTACCATTTGGACAGCCAGCGCGATTACCGCAATCTGGAAACCTACCAGTACAACGCGAACAACAGCGCGATAAATCGCTCGACCGCTTACCAAGTGCGCCATCAGGGCGAACAGAACGGCAACCAGTTCGAGCTGCGCCACGATGACAGTATGTTCGGTCTGTCGACCACCTGGTCCGGCGGCTTCGAGTACAAGGTCAACAGCACCACCAACACCCCGCTGAATGTCCCGGGCAACAGCAGCGTGGACCCGAACAACTACAACCCAGAGCACTTCTACGACATCCCGCGCACCCGAGAGCGCTTCGGCAAGGACAAGACCAACGAAGTCGCGACCAAGGCATTGTTCGTGGAGAACCGACTGGGCCTCACCGACAAACTCTCGCTGCTGACCGGGCTGCGTTACGACGCCATCGACCTGGACGTCACCAACCACCGCGCGACAACCGCCACCAATCCCCGCCACTTCAAGCGCAGCTGGGAACCGGTGACCGGCCGCGTCGGCCTGACTTACCAGTTCATCCCATCGGCCAACGTGTATGTGCAATACAGCACCGCCGCCGAGCAACCGAATACCACCACCCAAGTGTTTGATGTCTCGACGGGCAAACAGTGGGAAGTGGGCAGCAAGTTCGATTATCTGGACGGGCGAGGCTCAGCCACCGTGGCCGCCTACAAGATCGAGCGCAAGGACTTTGCCGTCACCGACCCGCAGGACCCGACCAACAGCATCCCGGTCGGCGCGCAGTCATCCAAGGGTATCGAGTTGGCCAGTTCGTTGCGCATCACGCCTAGGCTGCTGGCGGAGGGTAACTTCGCCTGGGTCGACGCGGAATACGACGATTTCAACGAAAAAATCGCCAGTGGCGCGGTGGTCTCGCGCAAGGGTAATACGCCAACCAACGTGCCCAAGCGCGTGGGTAACCTGTGGCTGACCTATGATTTTGCCGAAGACTGGCAGGGCGGCATGGAGGCGCGGTATGTCGCCGAGGTGTACGCGGACAATGCCAACACGCAAACGGTACCGGCCTACACGCTGCTTGGGACGTTCATGCGCTATAAGGTGGATTCGCATACCTCGGTGACGGGCCGAGTGCGCAACTTGACGAATGAGGTGTATGCCGAGTTTGCGCATGTGTCGCCGGCCTACTATCTGGGTTCGCCACGAACCTTTGAGTTAGCGGTACAAACCAAGTTCTAAACGCATAACGGTAGGAGCCCGGCTTGCCGGCGATGGCGCCCCTGAGGTTGTCATCACCAGTAGCCGGGCTCCTACAGTGCATGCGCACTCTTATTTCAGGCTTGCTTCGACCTTCTGCGCCACATCCTCGGTCAACCAGGCCTTCCACACCTCGGGATGCCCCTTCAGAAACGCCAGGGCCACTTCACGGGGAGCGGTGTGATTTTCGCTCATGGTCGCCAAGGCTTTATTCAGCGGCTCAATCGGAAACTCGACCTTCTCGAAGAACTGCGCAATCTGCGGATGCTCCTTCTGGAATGGCGTCGACACCCCGATGCTCAACTTGGACGCCAACGAGCGTGTTGGTTTTGGATCAGGATTATCCGCATCCGTCAGCGTCTTCCACGCCTCGGCATCAAACGGTGGCTCTTCCAACTGGATCAACTTGTAGCGCCCCATCAGCGGCGTCGGGGACCAGTAGTAGAACAACACCGGTTTGCCCCGGCGGATCGATGAAGCGATCTCGGCATCCAGTGCTGCGCCCGAGCCACTGCGGAAGTTCACGTAGCTGTCATCCAGGCCATACGCCTTGAGCTTCTGCTTGTTGACCACTTCCGAGGTCCAGCCAATCGGGCTGTTGAGAAAGCGCCCCTTACCTGGGGACTCCGGATCCTTGAACACGTCTTTGTAGCGCGCCAGGTCCTTCACGCTCTTGAGCTCGGGAGCAAGAGGCTTGATGCCTTTGGCGGGGTCGCCCTTGACCACGTATTCCGGCACCCACCAGCCTTCGGTTGCGCCCTTGACCGTATCACCCAGGCCCACCACCTTGCCTTCGGCTTCGGCCTTGACCCACACCGGGCTGCGACCGGCCCATTCTTCGCCGATCACCTGGATGTCGTTCTTCGCCAGGGCGGTTTCCAAGGTGATGGTGGTGCCCGGTAAGGTATCGGTGGGTAAGTCGTAGCCCTTTTCGACAATAACCCGAAGTACCTCGGTGATCAGGCTGCCGCTTTCCCAGTTCAAATCGGCAAAGTGCACCGGCGTCTCGGCGGCCGAAACCGGCAGTGCGGCCACGGACAGACCCAGGGCCGTCACGGATGCAGCCAACAGCGTTCTCAATCCTTTCATGCCCTTGCACCTCGCGATATCGCAGCAGACAACGGACGGCTTTGCTGCATATGCGCGAAGCCTCTGAATAGTTAAGTCAACTCAACTGTAGTAGAGGTTCCGGGAGATAGCGTGTGTTCGCGGTATTTGAGGCTTATTCGCTGGCCTTGAAGGTGACCAGTTCACCCTTGCGCCACTTGGCGGCCTTGCCGGTGACGGCCTTGAGGGTTTTGGTCAGGCCTTCCTGCAGTTGCTCGTTGGCGGCGAACACCAGCATGACGCTGTGGCCTTCCTTGAACACAATGCCCTGGCCTTCGGCCGAGGACACAAAGGCGTAGTCACCCAGGCCATACACGGTCAACTTGATGTCGCGGAACTTCAACTCGAACTTGCCGCCTTCACGACTAGGCAATACCGCCGCGCGGAAATGGTCGCCGACTTTGAGTTCAAGGCGAGGCTTGTCATCCACCACCATCGCCGCTTCCGTATCGATTTCGGCAATGTAGATGCCTTCCGGCGTCTGCTCGGTGATGTAAACAAAACGGGATTGAAACTGTTTGACCAACTTTGCGCGCAAATCACCCAGCACGAACAACGCGTGCATATCCAGATTACTGACTGCCAAGGAAACGCCCCCACTTCGAAAAGAGCGCTGTCCGCCAGAGCGGGCAGCACAAAAAAACGGCCATCACGGCACGATCACCTAACTCATTCGTTGAAAAAAACTGAAGAAGATCCTGCTGTCGCGCCAAAAGACTAGTACAGAAGTACGTGATGGACCTTGTGCAAGGTCATCAGGCACCACAGGAGATCACAGGTTCAACGGCCCGAGAATACGAGCCGACCATCTTCAGAGAATAACCTGGCTAAAAATGCAGTTTTCCGACACGCCACACAAATAAACATACCTGACATGGAACCGCGTACCGGACGCCGACAACAATACTAAAGCAGCAGTACCGTTCAAAACCACCGAAAACGCTGCAACCCAGTCAATCGAATAGACCGAAAGGAGCAAGCCATGCAACGATCACCCGACAACGCTATGTCTTCGCATACCCCTTCATCATGTCAGAGCGAGCCTCAATACTACCGCCTGGACGGTTATGATGGGTACTCGGATTCGGTTCTTTACCAAGTCGTACCTGCGGGCAGAAACTTCTTCCACATCCGTGAAGTGCTCAGCGGTCGGATAAAAGGCTTTCGCAGCGGCCATGTCAAGGCTTGTGAACTGGCCAAAAACCTTGAAACCATGTTGCACGCGCCTCACGGCGCAATCGTTTCGTCAGCCCGATAACTTAACTGCGCCGCCGACCTGCAACAACTGCCATACTGGCCCGTCCACTGAAGTTTGTGCCCCTGCGGGCCAGGTTTCACCAGTGCAGTTATCTCCAAGGGAAGGCTCTACGTGACGGAATTTGATATCGGCGATTTTTTCATCCATGGCGATGCAAGGGAAGTAGACGGTGAATTTCAAGCAGTGATCATCATGCGGGCCAAGCCACCGCTGACCATTGTCACCACGCACCAAGTGGAAAAGGACCGCTGGTTCAAAACCGTTGACGCCGCTGCCATTGCAGCAAAGGAGTCCGCCAAGGCTTTGAAGGCTGCCGTAGATTCCGGGGCGCTGAATTCCTGACAATCCGATAGAACTCTGCGGCGCCGCAACCCTCCCATGCATAACGACCACCCTGCATGGAGAACGATATGGACGCGCCAATTCCTACCCTCGAAACGCTGTTTGAACAATTGGGTCTGGATTCAACCCCGGACGGCATCGATGCGTTTATCGTCGCGCACCCCTTGCCGGATAACGTGAAGCTGATCGATGCGCCTTTCTGGTCCGCACAACAAGCAAGCTTCCTCAAGGAAGAGCTGCGCGAGGACGCTGAATGGGCAATTGCGGTGGATGAACTGAATCAACGCCTGCATCAATCGCAGTAACGCTGAATCAATGCAAGCTGTCTGACTGCTCCAGGCGCAGCAGCGCCTGCCAGGCAGCCCTGCACTCCTCGGCTTCATCACGACTGGCGAAGGCGGTGCCGCGCTGCTCACCGTTGAGCAACACCACCCAGCAGGCCTTCTGGCCCAGCGCACGCAGGGTCGGGGGCACGCCACTGCCAATCATCACAGCGACATCGACTTTGTTTTGCATGGAATTTCTCCGCAGCATTAGTTAGCTGGCTAACAATGTTGGTCATGCTACGGTTTTCTTCCAGTTGGAAAAAGCTATCCCCGGAATAGCTCCATTGCATAAACAGCAATAATCCCTAGGGCCCGCCCTTTATCCCCTCGGGTTTATAGCCCAGGCGCAAGCCGCCCCAATGCCGCCCCTTGACCATGATCGGCACCGACAGATCGTGCATCAGCTCTCCGGTGTCGCGGGTATAGGTCTGCAGCAACACGGCCTGCTGGTGGCTGCCACAGCGAATCCCGGTACGGTCTTCGAACTTGCGCTTGGTGCGGTTCTGCACGGCATCCACCTGAACATCGCCGGTCAGCGCTTGGGAAAACGCCTTATTGTGTGTCGGCACATAGCCCTGAGGCGTGCAGGCAATCGCGAACACCAACCCTTCATGCCGTGGCAACAGTGCCTCCTGAATTGCCGGCAACACCTGGTCGGTGTAGCCGTCAAAACGGGTGTGATACTTGCTCGGATTGGTGTTGGCAATCGGTGTGTAGCTGCGATCAAACAGGTCATCCAGGCTGATGCGGTTCTGCTGCACATCGGCTTCGAACTGCGCGGCAATCTGGCTCGCGCCTTCACGGGCCAGGTCATAGATACGTTGGTGATAATCATCCAACCCGACTTCTGCCAAACGTTCGCTGATGGTTTCAGCCTGCCCTTCCATCTGCACGGCGGCATCAGCCAGTTGACGGGTTTGCTGGTCACTGACGGCCAGGTCGCTGCGCATTTGCTCCACGGCATGGAACAAGCTGTCGAGCTGGGCGCGGTTGGTGTCGGTGCCTTGGGCGATCTCATTGACCTGGCCTTCCACATCCGCCGCCAGACTGGCAATGCTTTGCAGTTGTTCACCGGCGTGCTCCACCTGCTCAACACCCGCGTGCAAGTCTGCCGAGAGCTGACGAATCTGTTCGACCACCTGGGCAGTGCGTTGCTGGATATCCGCGACCATCACCCCGACTTCATCGGTGGCCGTAGCCGTATGCCCCGCCAGCCCACGCACTTCATCGGCCACTACGGCAAAGCCGCGACCATGCTCACCGGCCCGCGCCGCTTCAATGGCGGCATTAAGCGCCAGCAAGTTGGTCTGGCTGGCGATGGACTGGATCACCAGGGTGACCCGCTGGATTTCCTCGCTGCGCAGGCTCAAGGCTTCGATCAGTTCACGGCTGGCATTGGCGCGCTGGCTGAGCTGGTGCATACGGATAATCGACTGGGCCAGCACTTCGCGACCCTCGGTGCTGCGCTGATGAGCCTGGCTGGCGGCGCCAAGCGCTTCGCGACTGAGTTGGGAGGTGATCTTTTCGGTGCCGATCATCACCTCGGCACTGCTGACAATCTGCTTGGCCGCGCCCAACTGCGACTGCACACGCGCCGCCAGTTGCTTGACCGAATAGGCCACGCCGGCTGCGGACAAAGCGTTATGGCTGGTGGTGTAGGACAGGTCGCGAGTCAACTCGCCAATTGCATCGACGGTCTCGGCAGATGCACTAACAGGTGTGCGATTTTTCAGGCGAGGCAGCCAGATCACCAGCAGGGCCAGTGGCAGGCAAAGGTAGAGTGGCAGACTGGCGAACGCCAAGCCAAGCAGGACCAACGCCAGGGCGGCGCTCTGCAACAGTGGCGTCAGCCAGCCGGGCAACCCGCGCGCCACTGATCGCGCTGGCACTGCCGCGCCCATCAGAGATCCGTCTCCAGCCATCTTCGTTACCCCACTGCTTGTCATTATTGTCGCTGCATTAAACGCCACTATCGGGCCATTATCCATGGGCCTTTAGTGGGGTAGCTTGCAGCAGATCAATAGACGAGGTGTAACGGTCTTTCCCGGGGAGCCGATGGACGGCCCCCCGCAGCATCACATCAGGCTTGGCGCTGATGCTTGTCGATCTGCTCGTGGCGCTCTTGCGCTTCGATGCAATACTTGGTGGTCGGGCTGATCAGCAGGCGCTTGAGGCCGATAGGCTCGCCGCTATCATCGCACCAGCCGAAGGAATCTTCCTTGATGCGCTCCAGTGCGCGCTCAAGTTGCGGCAGCATGCGCTGGTCGCGGTCGATGGCGTTGACCAGCCAGGTCCGCTCTTCTTCCACGGAAGCGGCGTCGGCCGGGTCAGCCGGGGTGTCCAGGCTTTCAATGGCGATACGGTTCTGTTCAATGCGCTCGTGGTGTTCCACTTTCATGTCTTGCAGCAACTTCTCGAAAAAAGCGTGCTGTTCGGCATTCATGTAGTCATCCGCCGGCATGGCCAGCAACTTTTCCTTTGTCATTGATTTCTCTATAAAAAATACGTGCATTAAGGCGAATAAGGGAGCGTTCCGGAAGGCCTCTGCAGGTCTCGGAAAGGCGCCATCCATTTCAAGCGCCACCCGGCACTCAATTTACGAGGGGCGGCAGTCTAAGGCCGACTTGAGGGCGCAGCAACTGAAAAGACAGGCAATTTTTCCGAGATAACCCCCAAAAGCACCAGGACGGGCTCGGCGAATGGTCATCGGAGTGCGTTTATAGCAGGAAAGTTCGTGAAGCAGCTATAAGCCGCAAGCTGCAAGCGACAAGCTGTAAAGCCTGCCGGTCTTGCAACTTGTCGCTTGAAGCTCAGCGCTTGCGCTGTTTCTTATTGCGGTATTGGTCGATAACGACCGCCACCACAATGATCAGGCCCTTGATGATGTCCTGGATATACGCGTCCACCCCGACAAAGGTAAACCCGCTGGCCATCACCCCGAGGATCAGCGCGCCGATCACAGTGCCGGTGATGCGCCCTACCCCGCCCGCCAAGCTGGTGCCGCCGATCACCGCGGCGGCAATCGCATCCAGCTCATAGGACATGCCCATGCCGGCCTGGCCGGTCGCAGCGCGAGCCGAGGCGACCACACCGGCCAGACCTGCAAGCAAGCCGGCGATGCTGTAGACGATGATCAAGTGACGCTTGACGTTGATGCCCGATGTACGCGCCGCCTGCATGTTGCCGCCAATCGCATAGGTGTATTTGCCGTACTTGGTGTAGCGCAGGGCGATATGGAAGATTACCGCCACCACCAGGAAAATGATCACCGGCATCGCGCCATGACCGATGGCCGTGTACGAGTCCGAGAGCATGCTCACCGGCTGGCCTTCGGTGTAATAGCGCGCCAGCCCACGGGCCGAGACCATCATGCCGAGGGTGGCAATGAACGGCGGAATGCCGGTGACGGCGATAATGCTGCCATTGATCGCCCCCGCCAGCAGGCCCACGCCAAGCCCCATCGCCACCGGGATCCACACCGGCAAATCGGTCAGGCTGGGAAAGACTGCCCGGGAAAAGTCGGAAGTCTGCGCCAAACTCGCGGCGATCATCGCTGACAGCGCCAGTACCGAACCTGAAGACAGGTCGATACCAGTGGTGATAATGACCTGGGTCACGCCAATCGCCAGCAGACCAATGATCGACACCTGCAGGATCATCAGTACCAAACGCTGGGAGTTCATCAGGAAACTCTGATCACGCACGATCCAGCCGAACAGCTCGAACACCAGGCCGATGCCGATCAGCACCAGGAAAATGCTCAGCTCGGTGGGCATGCGTCGACGGCTTTTGGTCGGTACCGTCGCGGGTTTGTTATCGGTTATTGCGTTCATAGCCCATCACCTTCTTATTCTGTACATCAGTGGACTGCGGTCATTCCGGAGGCCAACTGCATGACTTTTTCCTGGGTCGCATCACTGCGGTCCAGGGTGCCCATCAATTCGCCTTCGTGCATCACCATGACGCGGTCGCTCATGCCCAGCACTTCGGGCAACTCGGAAGAAATCATGATCACGGCCATGCCTTCGCTGGCGAGGAAAGCGATCAAGCGATAGATCTCGGCCTTGGCGCCCACGTCGATGCCCCGGGTGGGCTCATCAAGGATCAGCAGGCGCGGGTTGGTCATCAGCCAGCGCGCCAACAAGGCTTTCTGCTGATTACCGCCGGACAAGGTATCGATGCACTGTTCAAGGGACGGGGTTTTCACTCGCAGCTTCTTGCACATGTCCTCGCACAGCGCACGCAGGGCTTTCTGTTGGATAAAGCCGTTGCCGGTGTAGTGCGGCAACACTGCCATTTCCATGTTTTCCAGCACCGACAGGCACGGGAACAGGCCACTGAGCTTGCGGTCCTCGGTCAACAGGGCGAAGCCTTTCTCGATGGCCATGTGCGGGTCAGTGATGCGCACCGCCTTGCCATCCAGGGTGATCTGGCCGCTGCTGCTGGGGGTGATGCCGAAAATGGTTTCCGCCACGTTGGTACGGCCCGAGCCCATCAGGCCGGCGATGCCGAGGATTTCGCCAGCGTGCAGGTCGAACGACACGTCCTTGAACACGCCGTCCAGCGTCAGATTTCGCACGGTCAGCAACAGGTCGCCGATGGGCGTCTCCCGCACCGGGAACAGCTGGCTCAGTTCGCGGCCGACCATCATCGAGATCAGGCTGTCGCTGTTCATGCTGTCGGCGCGTTGCAGGCCGATGTAGTGGCCGTCGCGGAACACCGCCACTTCATCGGCGATGGCAAACACTTCGTTCATTTTGTGGGTGATGTAGACGATGCCTTTGCCCTGGGACTTGAGGTCGGCAATGATCGAAAACAGATGGGCCACTTCCTTTTCGGTAATGGCCGATGTCGGCTCATCCATGATCAGGATGTCGGAGTCGTAGGACACGGCCTTGGCAATCTCGACCATTTGCCGCTCGGCGATGCTCAGGTTGCCCACCTGTTCCTCGGGGTCCAGGTTGATGCGCAGGCGCGCCAGCAATTGGGCGGTGCAGCGGTGCATTTCGCGGTGGTTGACCATGTGCAGGCTGTTGAGTTGTTCGCGGCCGATCCAGATGTTCTCGGCGATGCTCATGTGCGGCATCAGGTTGAGTTCCTGGTGGATCATCGCGATCCCGGCCTTCTGGGCCGCCAGGGGTGTTTCGAATTTGATAGGCTTGCCACGCAGGCGTATCTGTCCGGCGTCGGGTTGATAGATACCGGCGATGATTTTCATCAACGTCGACTTGCCTGCACCATTCTCCCCCATCAGCGCCAGCACCGTGCCGGGGCGCACACGCAGTTGCACGTCGGCCAGGGCTACGACACCGGGAAAGCCTTTACTGACATTGACGATTTCCAACAGGTAGGGTTCTTCCAACTCAACTGGCTGGATACCGGGAGGCTGCGAGACAGTCGCTTGAGCGAGCATAGAGAGGTACTCCATCTGCAGGGCGGCCAAGACCGCCCTGCCGGCTTATTGTTGTTATATCGGGGCTATTTGAACTTGGCGACGTTGTCCGGAGTAATCAGCTGGAACGGGATGATGACGTTCTGCTCGACCGGTTCCTTCTTCGCCATCTTGCGTGCGGCTTCCACAGACCCTACCGCCTGCCCCTTGGCGTCCTGGAACGCCGACGCGGCCATATCACCTTTGGTAATCGCGTTCAAACCGTCCGGCGTGCCATCGACACCGGCAATCAACACCGTGCCTGGCTTGGTACCCGCCGATTTCAGGGCCATGGACGCGCCGATGGCCATCTCGTCGTTGTTGGCCAGCACCGCGTTGAATTCACGGCCCTGGGTCAGCCAGTCGTTGACCAGGGTCATGCCTTTGTCACGCAGCCAGGTACCTGTCTGCTCCTGCTCGATCTTGATGTTCGGGTACTTGGCCAGCACTTCCTTCACACCCTTGGTGCGGTTGGTGGTGGAGTTGTTTGCCAGGTCGCCCAACAGGATCACGATCTTGCCCTTGCCACCGAGCTTTTCAGCGATGTACTGCATTTGCAGCTTACCGGCCTCGACGTCATCGGAGGTCACGGCCACCACATCCTTGGGCAGGTCTTTCTGATCGGGACGGCGGTTGACGAATACCAGCGGTATGCCCGCCTTGGTAGCGGCATTGATGATGTTCTTGGTCGAGGCGGTATCGACCGGGTTGACGATAATCGCGTCGACTTTCTGGCTGATAAAGTTCTCGACTTGGCTCAGTTGCTTGACCACGTCGGCACGGGCGTCTTCGAACTGCAATTGCACGCCGTCACCCTTGGGGTAGGACTTGGCTTGCTTGTCCATGTCTTCGCGCAAGTAGGTGAGGAAGGTGTCATCGAAGGCGGACATGCTCACGCCTATCTTGAGGTCAGCTGCCGAGGCAACACCGCTGGCGAACAGTACCGACAGGGCCAGCGCGGTAAAACGGATCGGGGTCTTCATGAACGGTCTGTCTCCACTTTCTTGTTGGTTTTTTTGGACGTTGCGTTTATCAGAGCTCGGCAGGCAGCCGGATGACGGGGGCGCCCGGAATGCAGCACACCAACGCGCCTTTGTTTTCGACGCACAGCACATTAAGGAAGGAAAAGTAGAGCGGCCGGGCGCGGGGCAGGCCGCGTGGCGCTTTTGCAGGGCGTAAAACTCGCAGTACAGCGTTGAAGATTTTCATCTGACGGTACCTGGTTGTTTTTGATCTTGTTTTTGTTGAGCCGCGCGGATCGAGTCCGAACGTACTTTATGCAACCTGGAAAAGACTTTATTGGAAAATAATTTCCATATCAACACTATTTAGAATTTTGTTCTATTTTTATCGAAATCTCCTACAACAGGGCCATCTCGATCACTTGCCGACGCTCCGCGCTCAAGCGTGCGGCGTCCAATATACGGGTGGTTTCCAGCGCTTCATAAACGTCCACCGGCACCGCCCCCTGCCCTTGCACAGCCAATTGCAACTGCCGATAGAATTGCGTCCAGCAGCCCTTCTCCGACGGCACCCGCTCGCGTTCCGCGCCTTGCTCGAACCAGCCCCAGCGTCGGTGTTCTTCCGCCCCCCAATGCTCGCCCTCGGTTTTCGGCGACTTGCCGGCCATCAACGCTGCTTCCTGGCCATCGAGGCCTTCAACGGTGTAGCAGCCGCAAGTGCCACTGACTCTAAAGCGCGGCGCCTGGCTGTTTTGCAAGGCATTGCCCCACAAGTGAGAGATCACCCCGTTGGCGTGGGTCAAGGAGACAAAAAAGCCATGGTCCACCGTAGGGTGTTCGGCGGTGTAGTGCAGTTGGGCGAACACTCGATCAACCGGACCGAACAATTGCAGGGCCTGATCGACCAAGTGGCTGCCCAGGTCACGCAGCCAGCCGCCACCGCTGGCGTTACCCACGGCTTGCGGGCTGTAGCGTTCCACGCGGGACTCAAAGCGGGTGATCTTGCCCAGGGCGCCAGCGTCGATGAGCTTGCGCAGGGTCAGGTAGTCCGAGTCCCAGCGCCGGTTCTGATAGACGCTGAGCAACGAGCCCTGGCGCTCGGCGGCGGTGATCAAAGCCTGGGCCTGTTCGGCGTTGGCGGCGAAGGGTTTGTCGCTGACCACGGTTACGCCGTGTTCGATGGCTTCCAGCACCAGGGCCGGGCGGCCTTTGAGCGTGGTGGAGATGACCAGGGCGTCGACGCCGGCCTCGACGATCTGGCCGATCGAATCGAAAGCCTTGAGGCCAGAGTGGTCGGTTGCCAACTGTTGGCGGCGCTCGGGTGAGCGCGTAACAACGCCAACAAACGTGGCGCCGGGCAGTGTGGCAATCAGCGGCGCATGAAAGAAACGCCCTCCGTGGCCGTAGCCCACCAATCCGATTCGCATACATACACTCCTTGCTTGAAGTGGAAACCCGCTCCCACACGGACTGCGCTCCACCTGTGGGATGGTGATCAGCCGTAGAAATGTGGGCGATCCGGCAAGCTCACCTTCACGATCTGTTCACTGTTCTGCGCCTCGATGCACGCATCCGCCGCCACCGCCGCCGCAAACCCATCCCACGCCGACGGCCCACCGACCTGCCCTGCCCGCACGCTGTCGATAAACGCCTGCAACTCCACGTCATAGGCACCGATAAACCGGTCCTTCCAATCCATCAGGATCGCGTTGGACAGCTTCGCGCCACTGCGCAGTTGCACCTGGGACGGCTCCGGCAGCTTGGCGATGCCGGTCTCCCCCACTACTTCGCACTGGATGTCATAGCCGTACTGGCAGTTCACAAACACTTCCACATCGATGCGCGTGCCCTTGGCGGTTTCCAGCAGCACGATCTGCGGGTCGCGCAGGTGAGCCAACGCCTTGCTGGACTTGCGCGGGAACACCACTTGCACCGACACGTAGTCATCGTTGAGCAGCCAACGCAACACATCCAGCTCGTGGATCAAGGTGTCGGTGATCGCCATGTCGGTCTTGTAGTTCTCGCCCACCGTGGGGTTGCGGTGCGCGCAGTGCAGCATCAGCGGTTCGCCGATCTGGCCGCTGTCGATCACGGCTTTGAGGGCGCGATAGCCTTCATCGTAAGGGCGCATGAAGCCAACCTGCACCAGGCGTTTGCCGTAAGCCACTTCGGCATCGACGATCTTGCGGCAGCCCTCGGCAGTGACCGCCAGGGGTTTTTCGCAGAACACCGGTTTGCCGACGGCGATGGCGGCGAGTACGAATTCTTCATGGCTCGGCCCCCAGGAGGTTACCAGGATGGCCTCAACCTGTGGCGAGTTGATCAGTGCATGGCCGTCTGGGTAAACCTCAGCGTCCAGCTTCAAATCGACGACGACCTTGGCCGCCTGTTCAAGGTTGATGTCAGTCACCGCGACGACCTGGCTGTTGAGCAGGGTCTGGCTGCAACGACGGATATGGTCCCGGCCAATGGCGCCCGTACCAATCACTCCAAGCTTCAAAGACATACAAAACTCCTCTTGTTATTAGTACTGCCGGGCCTTCGCCAGGTGTTCATTGAGTTTTTTCGCGGCGGCATTCGTGCGTTCGCTGGTAGAGACCTGCGCCACGCCCACCCGCCACCACGACAGGTAGCCGTGGATCATGCTCTTGGGCAGCACCTTGATATCGATCAGGGTGGAAACCGTCTGTGTACGCGCATCAGCCAGTGCCGCTTGCAGCTGCTCCACGCTGCTGACCTTGTAGGTCTTGCAGCCATAGGCCGCCGCGCTCATGGCGAAATCCACCGGCACCAGGCCGCCATCGAGCTTGCCACTCTCAGGGTTGCGGTAGCGGAATTCGGTGCCAAAGCTGTCCATGCCATTACCGATCTGCAGGTTGTTGATGCAACCGAAGGCCATGTTGTCGAGCAGCACCACGTTGATCTTGCGCCGCTCCTGGATCGAGGTGGCCAGCTCCGAGTGCAGCATCATGTAGGAGCCATCGCCGACCAGGGCGTAGACCTCCTTGGTTGGTTCGGCGAGTTTCACGCCCAGGGCGGCGTTGATCTCGTAGCCCATGCAGGAATAGCCGTACTCGACGTGGTAGGTGTTGACGCCCTTGCTGCGCCAGGCGCGCTGCAGATCGCCGGGCAGGCTGCCAGCGGCGGCGACGATGATGGCGTCGTCGGCCAGGGTGTCATTCAATACACCCAGCACGCGGCTTTGGGTCAGGCACGAGCCGGTCAGCTCGATGAATTCACGCAGCACGGCGCGGTCCAGGCGGTCGTCAACTTCAGGCACGAAACCGTCGCCGGCATATTCCACCTGATGCACGCGATCCACTTCGGCATCTAACTGCACCTTGGCCTCACCGACCTGCTCGCCCCAGCCGGAACGGTAATCGCCCAGGGCATCGGCCAGCGCTTCCAGGGCGACTTGCGCGTCGGCCAGCACCTGTACGCCGTCCAGTTTCAAGGCGTCGCACGGGCTGATATTGAGGTTGAGAAACTTCACGTCTGCATGCTTGAACAGCGATTTGGACGAGGTGGTGAAGTCGGTGTAGCGCGTGCCGACACCAATGATCAGATCGGCCTCGGGCGCCAGCAGGTTCGCCGCCAGGCAGCCGGTTTCTCCGATCCCGCCGACATTCAGCGGATGGCTGGAGACCACGGCACTCTTGCCCGCCTGGGTTTCGGCGAAGGGAATATCAAAACGTTCGGCAAAGGCTTGCAGTGCCGCATTGGCGCCGGAGTATTTCACCCCACCGCCGCAGATGATCAGTGGTTTGCGCTTGCCGTGGAAGGCAGCCAGCGCATCATTGATCATCGCCGTTGTGGCCGGACGCCGGTCGATGCGGTGCACGCGTTTCTGCAGGAAGTAATCGGGATAGTCCCAGGCCTCGGCCTGCACATCCTGGGGCAATGCCAGGGTCACGGCGCCGGTTTCAGCCGGGTCAGTGAGCACGCGCATGGCGTGGATGGCGGCGGTCATCAACTGCTCGGGGCGGTTGATGCGGTCCCAGTATTTGCTCACCGAGCGGAAGGCATCGTTGGTGCTGATGCTCAGGTCGTGGAACTGTTCGATCTGTTGCAGCACCGGGTCTGGTTGGCGGCTGGCGTAGACATCGCCGGGCAACAGCAACAACGGGATACGGTTGGCCGTGGCGGTCGCGGCGGCGGTCAGCATGTTGGCGGCGCCCGGGCCTACGGAGGCGGTGCACGCGTAGATCTTGCGGCGCAGGTGCTGCTTGGCGAAACCGATGGCCGCGTGGGCCATGCCCTGCTCGTTGCGGCCCTGGTGCACCACCAGGTCGCCGGCGTCCTGTTCGAGGGCCTGGCCCAGCCCCAGCACGTTGCCGTGGCCGAAAATCGTGAACACCCCGGCGACGAACTTGCTCTGCACGCCATCGACTTCGATGTATTGGTTATCCAGAAACTTCACCAGGGCCTGGGCCATGGTCAGTCTTGTTGTGGTCATCTCGCGCCCCTTATCGTTTCTGCAGGTGGGCGATGCTTGCCCCCAACGCCTGCTGGATATCCGCCAATGCATGCACGCTCTCGGCAAACGGTTCGAACGACAGGTAACCGCTGTAGCCAGTGCTGAGCAAGGTATCGATCTGAGCCGCATTGCCCAGGATGTCGCCCTCGCCTACCAGCACGCGGTGGCCGTCGCGAATCGAACTGAGCGGTGCCTCGGTATCTTCCACCCCGGAGATATGCACCAGCCCGGTCAGTTCCGGGAAAAACTCATGTTCGCTGGCCAGGTGATGGTGGAAGGTGTCGTGCACCAGGCGGAACACATCCAGGCCGCCGATGGACTTGATCGCGTCCACCGCCACGCGCTTGCGGCGCAGGGCACATTCTTCAAAACCCAGGGGCTCGATAAAGCCGAGAATCCCGTACTCGCGCAAGATCGGCGCCAGTTCGCTCATGGTCGTGCGCAAGCCGGCGGCACGCTGGGCTTCGTTGCGCGTGTCGCCCGGCTCATTGAACGGGCACATCACCAGGCCCTGGGCACCGCATTCACGGGCATAGGTCGCCAGTTTGATCGCCTGGGCCCGGCGCTCGTCGTTCCACACATCAAAGGGGTACAGCGCGTTGATCGACAACACGGTGATGCCCTGCACCGCGCACAGTTCGCGCACGCGGCTGGCCGGGGCGCCGAATTCGATTTGCTTGTCCGCCAGGTCGTTGCGGATCTCGATGGCATCGCACTTGAGCGTGGCGGCCAGCTGGATGAAATCCGGCAGGGACAAATGGGGAGCGACCATGCGGTTAAGGGCAAAACGTAGAGGCGACTTCATTGTTGTTCTCCGTCCAAAACCGCTGATTAGAGGTCCAGCAGCCAGCTGTGCTGCGGGTCGTTGTGGAAGTGCCAGGCGCGCTTGGGGCCGGCCATGACATTGAGGTAATAGGACTCGTAGCCATACGGCACGCTGACCGGGTGATACCCCTTGGGCACCACCACCAGGTCGCTGTTTTCCACGGCCATGGCCTGGTCGATGCTGCGGTCGTCGGTGTACACCCGCTGGAACACAAAGCCCTGGGGCGGGTTGATCTGGTGGTAGTAGGTCTCTTCAAGAAAGCTCTGGTGCGGCAGGTCGTCGGTGTCGTGCTTGTGCGGTGGGTAGCTCGACGAATGCCCGGATGGCGTACGCACCTCCACCACCAGCAGCGAATGGGCCGGCTCGCTGTCGGGCAGGATGTCGCACACGTAGCGGGTGTTGGCACCTTTGCCACGCACGCTGCGCTTGCAGTTTTGCGGACGAATCAGGCGTGGCTCGTAGCCTTCGCTGCCGGGGGCGGCGCACACGGCAACCTGCACATCGCTCAAGGCCGTGACCTGGGCATCGGTGCCCGGCGGCAGGTAGGCGGCGAAGGGGGATTTTTCTTCAAAGACCGAATGACGATCCCCGAGGTTCTGCCAGTTGAAGCCTTCGCCTTCGATGTTCACCCGACCACTGAGCAGCACCAGGCACAGCTCCTGGTCCCCGGCGCTGACCGGCAGGGTTTCGCCCAGGCTCAGGCGGTAGGCGGCAAAGCCCACGTACTCCAGGCGCCCGGTTTCCAGGGCGACCATGGTCTGGCCGCGTTTACTGCTTTTGACCAACAAGCTCATCACTCAAGTCCTCTCGTTGAGAAGCGCGCGCAAGGTGTCATAGCCTTTTTTCGCGTAGATATAGCTGGGTGCTACTGCAGGGTCCTGCTCGGCTTCCACCACCAGCCAACCCTCGTAGTGGGCGGCCAGCAGCACGTCGAGCAATTGGGCGAAGTCGATGTCGCCATCGCCAGGCACGGTAAAGGTGCCGTTGACGATGCAGTCGGGGAAGCTCCACATCTGGTTGCGCGCCAGTTGCACCACCGGTTTGCGCACGTCCTTGAAATGCACGTGACAGACGCGGTCGATGTGCTTGCGCAGCACCTCGATAGGCTCACCGCCGCCCATGTAGCAGTGGCCCGAGTCGAACAGCAGGCCGACTTCCGGACCGGTGCGGCGCATCAGTTGGTCGATGTCTTGCGGGGATTCGACATAGGCGCCCATGTGGTGGTGGTACGCCAGGCGCACGCCCTGGGACAGCGTGAAACGCGCCAGTTCAGTGAGTTTGTCGGCGTAGTCCTGCCAGGCTTGTTCACTGTGGAAACGCGGACGTTCGATCAGGCGAATGCGCGAGCCCTGGATCGAATCGGCGACTTCGCCGTACACCAGCACCGTGGCGCCGTTTTGCTTGAGCAACTCGACATGCCCGGCAATGGCCTCGATTTCTTCAGCCACCGAGCGACGGGCCAGGCGGCTGGAGTACCAGCCGGAGACCAGCGCCAGGTCATAAGGGCGCAACACATCGCCGACACTCTTGGCATCTTTGGGGAATTTTCCGTTGAGTTCGAAGCCTTCGTAACCGATCTCCTTGCCTTCGCTCAGGGCGGTACTCAGGGGTGTTTCACCACCCAGGGCCGGCAGGTCGTCGTTGCTCCAGGAGATGGGGTTGATGCCAATTCGGATTGCGGGCATGGCTGCACCTTTTATTGTTTTTCAAAGTTGCCGGAAAGCGGTTCAGCCACGCGCACTGCGCCAGGCGTTGATGAGCTGTTCGAACCTGGCCTGCACCTGCTGGATCAAGGTCTCATCATCAATCTCCCCCGCCATCCACGCGCGGCTCGGTTCCTGGAAGATCGTACGGCCCACGGCAAACCCTCGGCAGGTGGTGCTCTGGCTGGCTTGCTGGAAACCGTCGGCGAGAAATTCCGCCGAGGCGTTCAGGCCCAGCAGCACAACGCCACGGCAGTACGGGTCCCGCTCTTGGATCAGTTCGTCGAGCTTTTTCCAGCCCTGCGCCGACTGTGCCTCGATCTTCCACCACGCGGGGTAGATACCCAGGTTGTACAGGCGCTTGAGGCTGCGGTAGAGCACATCGGGGTACGTGGACGGGTGATCCTTGGGCGGGATGACTTCCAGCAGCAGCTCATGGCCGCTGACAATCGACGCCTCGTACACCGCCTTGAGTTGCGCTTCCTGTTCCAGGCGCAGCATCGGCTCGTCATCCGGGTGCAATTGCACCAGGCACTTGATGATCTGTTCCTGGGGCCAGGCGATCAGGTTGCTGCCCACCGAGCGGCCATGTTCGAACGCCAGGGGTCGTGAATTCTGCACCTCGACCGGGCGCGCGATCCACCAGCCGCGGCCGCTGGCGGCGTTGAGCGCGTCCTGGCCGAAGCGCTGATCGGCGAGCAGGCCGACGTCGGCCTCCACGCCTTGTTCGGCGAGTTTTTTTTCGACGCGTTCGATGGCCTGGATAAACAGTTGCTTGGCAACGCTGATACGTGCCGGGTCCTGGCCGCCTTTCTGCGCCAGATCGACCAGTTGCCAGCGGTGATCGAAGGCAAACACGAACAGCTGTTTCCACGCCTTGCGCGGCACCGTCACGCGGTGCAGGCGTTGCAACGTCACGTCCTGGTCCGGTCGGGTAATCGGCACCGGGCTGTTGAACAGGTATTCCAACTCCGCCGGCGTCGGCATGGCCGGGGCGCAGGCGTGGCGTGAGACGACCAGGCCGCCACAGGCATTGGCCAACTGGCTGCAACGCTCGTCACTCGCCTCGTTGAGCCAGCCGCTGAGGAAACCCGACATGAACGCATCGCCGGCGCCGAGCACATTGAGCACTTCAACACGCACACCGGGGTAGACGGCGCCATCTTCCAGGCGCGCCGGGATGGCGCCGTGGATCACCGTGCAACCCTGCGGGCCGAGCTTGACCACCAAGGTCGCCGGTGTCAGTTCGCGCACCTTACGCAGGGCAGTCAGCAAGTCTTCACTACCGCCCGCGATGAGGAATTCTTCTTCAGTGCCGACGATCAAGTCGAAGCGCGGCAGGATGTTCTGCACGTGCTGGCTGACATTCTGGTCGGCGACAAACCGGGTTTCGCCATCGGCCTTGCCCGCCAGGCCCCACAGTACCGGGCGGTAGTCGATATCCAGCACGCGCTTGACGCTATGCTTGGCCGCGTAATCCAGGGCCTGGATGCTGGCCTTGTACACGCCGTCAGTGGAGAAATGCGTGCCGGTGATCAGCAGCGCCTTGCTGGAGGCAATAAAGGCTTCGCTGATGTCTTCGGCGCGCAGGGCCATGTCGGCGCAGTTTTCGCGGTAGAACACCAGGGGGAAGGTTTCGCGGTCCTTGAGGCCAAGCAGCACCAAGGCGGTGAGGCGTTCCGGGTCGACTTTGATGCCGCTGATGTCGCAGCCTTCACGCGCCAGGGATTCCAGCAGAAAGCGCCCCATATGGTCGTCGCCGACCCGGCTCAACATCGCTGACTTGAGCCCCAGCCTGGCGGTGCCGAAGGCGATGTTGGCGGAGGATCCGCCCAGGTACTTGGCAAAGCTGGACACGTCCTCAAGCCTTGCACCGACTTGCTGTGCATAGAGGTCGACGCCCAGGCGCCCGAGGCAAATCAGATCCAATTGACGCCCACTGGCAAAACGAGTCTGGCCCATGCTGGCTCCTGTTATTTTTATCAGCCTGCGTTGTGCCGACGTAGCGACGGCAAACGCTCTTGGTGGGAGCAGACTAGAACGTCCGGCGACACCAATCAATATTTATTCCATATATTTTTTCATTGGAATATTTTTTCCATTAGGCTTGTACAGAGGCAGTCCAGCGACAGTGCATCGTTTCAGCAAGCCACGCGGGCCGTGATGCCGAGGTATTTTTTTGCGCCTACCCTGTAGACTTGCGCCACCCATCAGCGCAACAGACAAAACGCCAGAAGGATTGACCATGTCCCGCACCGATCCCGAGACCACCCTGGAAGACACTCTCGCCAGCCCTCCGATCAATGCCGAGCGCCTGTTGCAGCTGATCACCGACGAATACGAAAGCCTGCCGCGCCAGCTCAAGCGCATCGCCAGCTACATGAGTCAGCAGAGCGACCGGATCATGGTCGACCGCATCAGCGACATCGCCCGCGAGTGCGAGGTACACCCGTCGGCCATCGTGCGCTTCTCGCAGCGCTTCGGGTTCAGCGGGTTCAGTGAGATGCAGGCGCTGTTCCGCGAGGCCTACACCCACAAGACCACGCCGGTGCAGAACTACCAGCAACGCATCCGCAGCATGATCGCCAACAAGTCGCAGAAAGCCAGCGGCGGCGACCTGGCGCGTGAGTGCGTGAACGCGACCTTGTCCGGCATCGAGCGTCTGGGGTTGGAGTTGGATGATGTCGCGTTCGACAAAGCCGTGGACCTGGTGGTGAATGCCGACAATATCTACGTAGTCGGCGTGCGCCGCTCCTTCGCAGTGGCGGACTATCTGGTCTACAACCTGCAGCACACCAACAAGCGCATCCACCTGATCTCGGGCCTGGGCGGCAGTTACCGCGAACAGATGCGCAGCGTCCGCGCCAACGACCTGGTGATCGCCATCAGCTTCACGCCGTATGGCAAAGAGACCCAGCACTGCCTGCGCATCGCCCAGCATCATCAGGCCAAGACGTTGATCATCACCGACAGCAACCTGTCGCCACTGGCCAAGCGGGCGAACGCGGTGCTGTTGGTGAATGAGGGGTCCTCGTTTGCGTTTCGTTCGCTGAGTGCCACGTTGTGTTTGTGCCAGGCGTTGTTTATTGCGGTGGCTTACCGGTTGGAGTTGAAGGTGGACGAGATTCATGAGCAGGTCGGGTTTGAGGATTGATCGCCCTCAATCAATAAACGTCTGGCTATAAAATTTCGAAGGTGTGATGAGCACTGTATTAACTTCACCACACCTGGTTTATTGCCCGCCTTAGAACTATTTGATATCAAACGTACCCACGGCCCGATAATCACCCGAGTGATTCCCTCTCAACACGCAATCGAAAGAGCCTTTTGCGCGTCCACTTGCCGGATGATGTTCCACTGTCAACGTTCCACTCACGGGAACGCCGGCGGCTCCGTCTCCATAGAAGTAATAGCCCAACGCTACGTCCTTGCTCGTCGCCAAATCAAATTGGCTGCCTGTGGCGCTCTCTTTTATCACGATGTAAAACACTCTTTCCCTGAGGTTTTGAACCCCATAACCCTGCATCAGCCAATACGATTCCTCTCCCACCGGAAAGCCTGGCTCATAAATCATGTGTACCGTGGTCGCATTAAAATCCGACTCCCCAGATGGCCCCCCCGTAAACGCGACGCTGAGCGTACCCACTGCAAGAGCGTTGTGGCTTATCACCTTATCAAGCGCCTGACCTTCCTGAAAACCCTCAAGCCTCATAGCCCCCCTGTCGATTTCAACCCTATCGTTATTCCAAGCACCCCTACCCTTAAAAGTAACAGTCATTACATCCTGATGATCCAGTGACAGGGTGCCTTCCCCACTAACGATGCTGTAGGGCGTCGTTGAAAATCCCTTGGTTTGATTGTAGTACGCAGTCATTTGAGTAGCGTCCGAAAAATCGAATGATCGTGACTCACCCTGAACCATATCCGGAAATGTCAAAAATATTGAATGGTCGGTTAAACTGCCGTGACTTACCTTTTGACCGACGATGACGTTGATGGAGTTATTGTTTCGATACATCAATAAACGCGCAGGTTCGGCCTCAAAGGAATAGTGATCAGGCGTATTTTGAGGATTGAAAATATCGGCCGTAGCGGTGCCTTCCGTATGCCTTGTTTGTTGACTTACTGGCGTGTTCATACTAATCACCTTGAAAGAATTTTTTTGAAATTGCTTGCGCACAATAATCTGCGCCACACCAACTGGATAAAAGCCTTAAGACTATCAACCCGACCTTATGAAATCTTGAACGTGAGTATCAACTGAAAATCCGGACAACTTACTCCGCTTAATTTGCAGTCAACCGTGCCTTCAGCTGCGCCGACTTCGCGGTGTGTGAGAAATATGAGCGTCCCACTGGAAAATAGGCGTCGGTTAAAGCTTAAGGGTCATGACGGGCCTGTTCGCGGGCACTCTATCCGTTGTCTGCGCTATCTTTTGATTCGTTGACTGCGTCATCACAAACGTCCTCAACTAAATTAAAAGATGATGTATTGTTTTCACGACAGGTCAACGCTATCGCAGGCGGGAACCAATGGATACTGTCAACATTGACAGGTATGAGAGAAATTTTCTTACTTCTAATTAAACTAACAAACCGCCGCATTTGAGTTTGCACACTTGAAAATAGACCGATTGAATCGGAAACAGCGATAACTACGAAGGCGGGAGAACGCCACAGTCAATAAGGACGGCGATCAGGCTCACGAGCGTACAGCCAGAATTACCGTTCAGCACGCTCTACCGGCTGCATGGCTTTACAGCAAAAAGCCGCGCCTGTGGGTCAGGCGCGGCTCGGATGATGCAGTTGCTGATTACATGAAGATCGCGATCAGGATGATGATCGGAATAGGGATGCCGAGGAACCACAGAAGTAATGAGCGCATGATGTTCTCCTTTTATTAACGTACGAAGTGTTCAGTTTCGACATACACCACGGCATCGCGACGTCGACCGCCAAAGGTGGCTGCGAAGCTGGCGAAGAACGCACCGATCAACAGCGCCACAAAGGTCCACAGCGAGGTATACGCAGCGACCTTGGCGGCGGTGTCAGCGGCTTGCTTGGCTTTGAGCTTGGCGTCTTCAACGGCTTTACGGGCATCGCCATAGACCTTGTCGATACGCGCTTCGGCGTCCGCCTGGCTGAGGTTGGTGCGCTGGCTGATCAACTGGGCCAGGTAGGCACGGTCTTCGGGGGCGAGCTGGCCGTCGTTGGCCAGCGTGCGGGTGAAGATGCGGGCGACCACGCCATGGGCGGCGTCATCACTGACGGCGACCGGGCGGTCGTCGCGGAACAGGCTGTCGACGTAATAGTCAAAGTCGCCACCGTTGACACCTTTGGCTGCACTGCCGGCGGCTTGTGTGACACCGCTGGCGGCGCCCGCTGCAACACTGGCACCGGCTTTCACGCCACCACTGACGACGCTGCTGACCGAACCGACCACCAGCACTGCGGTAATCAGCGTGGCAACTGCCCAGGCCAGGAAACCATGGGCGGTGTCGCGAAAGTACACCTCATCGCCGTGCATATTTGCCCACTTCACCCGCAACCGGCCGGCGATGTAACCGCCCAACCCAGACGCGACAATCTGCGTAAACGCCAGCCAGACAATCGTGGAAATGCCAAGCCCCTTGGCACTGATACCGTTGTCAGCCCACGGTGACACCGCCGAAAAGCCCAGGCCGAAGCCCAGCAGTACCAGGATCAGGGACAACGCGGCCGCAGCGGCCGCCCCGGCAAAAATCGCTCCCCAGGAAACCCCGGAGAGCGTGCTCGACTCTTGCAGCGTGGATGAGGATGTGATCATTGTTGTGGTGCTCCAAGGCAGAAAAATAGTGTTACAAGTCTCAAAAGGGACAGTGCAGGCACCGTGCCAGTTGGTACAAAAATTAAAAACCTTATAAATCAGCAAGTTAAGTAAATTGAACTTACTTGAACCATGCAACTTGCAAGAAAGGCCCGTTGCGGGCGGGCGATATGCATTCCCCGGCCGCCGGTCATGAAAGATGTGTCAGTTTTGCCAACATGAAGTTTTATTTAGGAAGCGTTCAGCCATTTCTTGGCAAAATGCCCGCACTTCTAGTGTGAACTGCTCACCAGGTAATCCTATGACCCGTATTTTGACCATCGAGGATGACGCCGTAACAGCCCGCGAGATCGTCGCCGAGCTGAGTAGCCATGGACTGGATGTAGATTGGGTAGACAACGGCCGCGAAGGCCTGGTCCGCGCCGTGAGCGGCGATTACGACCTGATCACCCTCGACCGCATGTTGCCGGAACTCGATGGCCTGGCCATCGTCACCACGCTGCGCACTATTGGTGTATCCACGCCGATCCTGATGATCAGCGCCCTCTCCGACGTGGACGAACGGGTGCGCGGTCTGCGTGCCGGCGGTGATGACTACCTCACCAAACCGTTCGCCTCGGATGAAATGGCCGCCCGGGTCGAAGTGCTGCTGCGGCGCAAAAGCACCGTCCAGGAATTCGAAACGGCCCTGCGCGTGGCCGACCTGGAGCTGAACCTGATCAGCCGCGAAGCCAGCCGCGCCGATCAGCCCCTGAGCCTGCTGCCCACCGAATACAAGTTGCTCGAATTCCTGATGCGCAATACCGGGCAGATCCTGTCGCGGATGATGATCTTCGAGGAAGTCTGGGGCTATCACTTCGACCCCGGCACCAACCTGATCGACGTGCACATCGGCCGTCTGCGCAAGAAGATCGACCCACCGGGCCTCACGCCGCTGATCCGCACGGTACGAGGTTCCGGTTATGTCATTGCTGAACCCCTCTAAGGGCTGGCGCTCTTCCAGCAGCCGGTTGCTGGCGCTGTACAGTTCGCTGTTCGTGGCCTGGAGCTGCATCCTCATGGGGGTGCTGTATTACGAGGTGTCGGGCTATCTGGGCGACCTGTCGCGCCACTCCCTGATGCAGCGCCAGCATTTGTTCCAGCGTTTTGACGGCGAGGAACTGGTGGAGGCCCTGACCACCAGCATGACCTTCGACATGAAGGGCGTGGACGCCTACGGCCTGTTCGATGAACAGTTTCGCCCACTCAGTGGTCCCATCCGCGCGGTGCCGCCGGACCTGCCCCTGGACGGCAAGATTCACGCCCTGACCAATTGCGTCGACTCTGACGACCCCAAATTGCCGAAGGACAGCTGCGACGCCGTCGCCACCCACACCGAAGACGGCCGCTGGCTGGTGCTGGTGCGCGCCAACGGTTCGTTGTTCGGCGTGACCCGGATCATCTGGCATGCCCTGCTGTGGGCGTTGTCCCTGACGATTATTCCTGGCGCTGCCGGCTGGCATTTATTGCGCCGTCGCCCATTGCGGCGGATTCGCGGGATCCAGGCCAGCGCCGAAGCCATCGTCGCCGGCGACCTCACCCACCGCCTGCCGCTGTCGAACCGGCGTGACGAACTGGACATGCTCGCGGCTATCGTCAACGCCATGCTTGATCGCATCGAGAAGCTGATGAACGAGGTCAAGGGCGTGTGCGACAACATCGCCCACGACCTGCGCACGCCGCTGACACGCCTGCGTGCGCAGCTATACCGCATCAAGCAGGAGGCCGAGGCGGAGTCGGACTACGCGGTGAAACTGGATGACGCGATTGCCGAAACCGATACCTTGATGGCGCGTTTTCGCGGACTGTTGCGCATCTCCGAACTGGAAGACCACCAACGTCGCTCGGGCTTCCTGGTCATGGACCCACTGCCGCTGTTGCGCGAACTGCACGACTTCTACCTGCCTCTGGCCGAGGAAGGCGAATTGCAACTGCGCCTCGAAACACCGGAGTCCCTGCCCTGGATCACCGGCGACCGTGCCCTGTTGTTCGAAGCCTTGGCCAACCTGCTGAGCAACTCGATCAAGTTCTCCCCGCCGGGTGGCGAAGTGATCCTGCGGGGGGTCAATGATGCCGGCAGCACGCGTATCGAAGTGCACGACTCCGGCCCTGGCATACCGGCGGCGGAACGTGACGCGGTGTTCCAGCGCTTCTATCGTGTGGATGAAAGCGACCAGCAAGGCGGGTTTGGATTGGGCTTGTCGATTGTGGCGGCGATCATCAACTTGCATGGGTTCAAGTTGGAGGTCGGCACTAGCCAGCGCGGCGGTGCACGCTTGGTGCTTGAGTGCCGCCAGCAACTGATGCCAGAAAGTTGAAAATCAACGCGGTCAAACATGTGGGAGCGGGCTTGCTCGCGAAAGCGATTTTTCAGTGACAGATGTACTGACTGAACCACCGCTTTCGCGAGCAAGCCCGCTGCCACATCAGGCTTGCGCTACCCGGTAAATCGGCTTAGAAATTGGCCCGCAAGGCCTCAAGGCCACCGTTATAGACACCCGCAAACAACTCTTCCACCGCCGCATCCGTGGTCTCCGCCGCCGGCGTGAACACACCGGACCAGGTCACTTTCGCCGATGCTTCGCCCAACGCCTCGACCTGTACCGTCGCCAGGTAGGCACTCACCGGAAACGGCGACTGCTCGATGGTGTAGCTGTAGGTACGCCCGACGTTATCAAAGCTCTGCAACCGCTCCACCACCACGCCACCGTCGGCGGTTTGCAGATGACGCACGCGGCCGCCCTCGCTTGGCTCGCTTTTGACAATGAACGGCAGCCAGTCCGGCAAGCTGTTGAAGCCGCCGACCAATTGCCAGACTTGATCGGCCGAGACCGGGATTTCAATCACAGAAGACGCTGTTGCCACGTTAGTTACTCCAGACAATAGAAAACAATTCAGATAGCCATGCTGTCGACCACGCCACCGTCGACCCGCAACGCGGCACCGGTGGTGGCAGACGACAGCGGTGAAGCAATGTACGCCACCAGGTTGGCGACTTCCTCCACATTCGCCGCACGCTGGATGATCGAGGTCGGCCGTGCGTTTCGCACAAACACATCCGCCTCATCCCGCGCACTGCGCCCGGATTTTGCGGTGGCGTCCTTGAGCATCTGCTCCAGGCCGTCGGTAAAGGTCGGGCCGGGCAACACCGCGTTCACCGTCACACCGGTGCCCGCCAGGCGCTTGGCCAAACCATGGGACACCGCCAGGTTGGCGCTTTTGGTCACGCCGTAGTTGATCATGTCCGCCGGGGTCGCCACGCCGGACTCCGACGACAGGAAAATCACCCGCCCCCAGCCCTGCTCGACCATGCCCGGCGTGTAATGCCGTGCCAAGCGCACGCCGGAGATCACATTGACCTCATAGAAGCGTGTCCACTCGCTGTCCGGGGCTTCAAAGAAATCCACATCGTTGAAGATACCCAGGTTGTTGACCAGGATGTCGGCACGCGGTTCGGCGGCGAAGAGTTTTTCTGCGCCTTCGGCTGTGCCGAGATCCGCCACCAACCCACGCAGCTCCGCGCCGGGAACGGCCTGGCGGATGCTCGCCAAGGCGTCATCCACCTTGCCGGCTTCACGCCCGATCACCACCACCGTGGCGCCGGATTGCGCCAGCGCCTGGCTGATGCCCAGGCCAATACCGGCAGTGCTGCCGCTGACAATCGCTACTTTGCCGCTTACGTCGATTTTCATGGTTGAAACTCCTGAAGTTAAAGCGGCAGGGGTGCGCGATCCGAAATCAATCGGGCGTCGCGCAAGGCCTGCCAGAAGCCTGCGGGGATCTTCTCTGACAACGCAGCGACGTCTTCGGCAATCCGCCCCGGACGACTGGCACCGGGAATGACGGCCGCCACGGCCGGATGGGCCAGGGAAAATTGCAGGGCAGCGGCTTTTACGCTGACGCCGAATGCCTGGGCAATCGCCTTGATCTGCTCGACCTTGCTGATGATCGCCGGGCTGGCTTTCTGGTATTCAAAGTGTTCGCCACCGGCGAGGATGCCGGAGCTGTAGGGGCCACCGACGACGATCTCGACGTTCTGCGCCAGGGCCGCGTCCATCAGGCGCTGCAGGGCGCGGTCGTGGTCCAGCAGAGTGTAGCGGCCGGCCAGCAAAAAGCCGTCGGGTTGTGCTTCGGTCAAATCCAGCGTCAGCTCGCACGGCTCGACGCGGTTCACGCCCAGGCCCCAGGCCTTGATCACGCCTTCTTCGCGCAGGCGGGTCAGCACTTTGAAGGCGCCGGTGCGGGCCTGGTTGAAGTAGTCCAGCCACTGGTCGCCGTAGAAGTCTTGGGCAATGTCATGGATCCACACGATGTCCAGGCGGTCGGTTTTGAGGCGGGTCAGGCTGTCTTCGATGGAACGCAGGGTGGCGTCGGCGCTGTAGTCATTGAGCATCTTGTTCGGACGGCCGTGTTCGAAGACGCCGTTTTTTTCGCCGAGGTCGCGGGCGCTGTCTTCGATTTCGTCGAGAATCACCCGGCCGACTTTGGTGCTGAGCACGAAGTCATCGCGGTTGTACTGTGACAAGGCCTGGCCCAGACGGATTTCCGAGAGGCCCGAGCCGTAGAACGGCGCGGTGTCGAAATAGCGCACGCCAGCGTTCCAGGCGGCTTGCACTGTGGCCTGGGCCTCGTCTTCTGGAATGGCGCGGAACATGTTGCCCAGCGGTGCAGTGCCGAAGCCGAGTTGACCGGGAAGTTTATCTTTCAAGCTCATGGTGGATCCTCAAATGGGTAAGAGGTCGCTATGACCGTTGAGCAGATCCTAGATTGCAGAGATCGGACCGTCCAAGACATACTGCGACCAACTTGAGTCCTCCGAGGTCTAACATGATCGACCTACGCCAATTGCGCTACTTCGAAGTGGTCGCCGAAGAAGAACACGTCGGCCGCGCTGCCGAGCGCTTGCACATCTCCCAGTCACCGCTGAGCCGGCAGATTGCCCAACTGGAAGAGCGCCTGGGGCTGACCCTGTTCGAACGCAGCCAGCAGCGTATCCGCCTCACCCGTGATGGCCAGACTTTCCTGGCTGAAACCAGGGCACTGCTGACCCACGCCAACCGCCTGGAATCCCTGGGCAAGCGTCTGGGCCGTGGCGAAGAAGGTGGACTGTGCATCGGCTATATCGAAAACGCCATGCATGCCGGTGTATTGCCCAACGCCTTGCGCATATTGAGGGACGACCGCCCCACCGTGCATATCAAGCTGTATAACCTGCCGTCCCTCGAGCAACTCGAGGGCCTGCGCCAACGCAGCTTGGACATTGCCCTCGTCAGCGAACCACCCGCCGCCGATGATCCGGACCTGATCGCGCTGCAAGTACTGGATGAACCGATGCTGTTGGCTTTGCCGGAGCATCACCCACTGGCAAGCCGAAGCGAGCTGTTGCCAGAGCACCTGGCCGAGCAGGAATGGATTGGCGTACAGCGCAAACCTGGCGCCAACCCAGCCGACGACTTCGTTGCCGCCTGCATCCGCGCCGGTTTCACCCCACAGATTCCCATGGAGGCCGGGGAGCCGTTTACCGCGTTGGGGCTGGTCGCCTCCGGGCTGGGCGTGGCAATGGTGCAAAAAGGCCTGAGCCGCAACGCACCGCCCGGCGTGATACTGCGCGAACTGCCATGGTTGAATTACACCACCCCGCTGTGGGCGGCGTGGCATCGGATCAACCTTCGCCCGTTGGTAGAAACCTTTCGCAAGGTACTGACCGAACCCAAGGCCTGACGCCGCTCCCACATTTGGATTGTGGTGTCGGTTAGATCAACTCCCGCAACCGATACCACAACATCCCCAGTGCCAACAGCGGCGAACGCAATGCCTTGCCGCCGGGAAACGTCATATGGGGTACTTGACTGAAAATATCCAGGCCAGTGCTGCGTCCGGCGTGGATACCTTCGGCCAGCAGCCTTGCACACCAGTGCGTCACATTCAGCCCATGCCCGGAATACCCCTGGGCATAAAACACATTCGGGTACTGCTTCAGGCGCCCCACCTGCGGGAAGCGGTTGGCGGTGATGCCGATCTTGCCGCCCCACTGAAACTCGATGGCGGTATTGGCCAATTGCGGAAACACCTTGAGCATTTTCGGCTGCATGTAGGCGGCGATGTCCGCCGGATCGCGTCCGGAGTAATGGCAGGCGCCGCCGAACAGCAGGCGACGGTCAGCGGACAATCGGTAGTAATCCAGCCCGACCTTCTGGTCGCACAGCGCGAGGTTCTGCGGGATCAATTGGTTGGCCAATGCTTCTGAAAGCGGTTCGGTGGCGATGATGTAACTGCCTGCCGGGAGTACCTTGCCGCTCAAGCGCGGTTCCAGTTCCTCCAGATGGGCATTGCATGCCAGCACCAGGTTGTCGGCACGCACCGTGCCACCGGCGCAGCGCACCTGCACCGTGTCGCCATGGAGCAGTTCCAGCACTTCGGTGTGCTCGAAGATCCGCACCCCGAGGGATTCGGCCAGCCGAGCTTCACCCAGTACCAGGTTCAGCGGATGCAAATGCCCGGAGCCCATGTCCACCAAGCCACCGGCATACATCGTCGAACCCACCACTTGCCGCATGTCCCCAGGGCCGACCAATCGGGTTTCATGGGTGTACCCCAGCGCCGCCAAGTGCGCCTGCTCGCCCTTGAACGCCGCGAATTGCGCCGGGGTATTGGCCAACTCGCAAAAGCCCCAGCGCAGGTCACAGTCGATGTTATGCGCCAGGATACGCTCGCCCACCAAGGCAACCGAGTCGATGCCGGCGTGCTCCAGGTAACGCACACCCTCCTCCCCCACGTACTTGGCGAATCCAGACACATCATGGCCGATACCGCGAATCAACTGCCCGCCGTTGCGCCCGCTGGCGCCCCAGCCAATACGTCGGGCTTCCAGCAGGATCACCGAGAGCCCACGCTGGGCAAGTTCGATGGCGGTGTTGACGCCGGTGAACCCGCCGCCGATCACGCATACATCGGCGGTCAGATCGGCCCCCAATGCGGGCCGCTCCGTCAGGGCGTTGGCCGTAGCCCGGTAATAGGACCGGGCGTGGTCAGTCGACTGCATCATTTGTTGGTCTTCACTTTGCTCCAGGCGCGGGTCATCAGGCGCATGGTCGCCGGGGTCGGCGTGGTGGAAATATAGAGTTTGTCGAGCACGTCCTGCGGCGGGTACACCTCAGGGTTGTTCACCAGTTCCGGGTCCATGAAGGCCTTGGCCGCCGGGTTGGCGTTGGCATACCCCACCGAAGCACTGACCTTGGCGATCACCTCTGGGTCGAGCAGGTAATTGATGAACGCGTGGGCTTCTTTCGGGTTGCTCGCGTCGGCGGGAATCGCCAGCAGGTCGAACCACAGGTTGGAGCCTTCCTTGGGAATCGAATACGCAATGTTCACCCCATTCTTGGCTTCTTTGGCGCGATTGGCAGCCTGGAACACGTCGCCGGAATAACCGAAGGCCACGCAGATATCACCGTTGGCCAGGTCCGAGATGTACTTGGAAGAATGGAAGTACGTGATGTACGGGCGCAGCGTGAGCAGCTTGGCCTCAGCCTGCTTGTAATCCTCAGCGTTCTCGCTGCGCGGGTCCTTGCCCATGTAGTTGAGAATCGCCGGGAACAGCTCGTCCGCCGAATCGAGGAAAGCTACGCCGCACTGATTGAGCTTCTTGATGTTCTCGGGCTCGAACAGCACCGCCCATGAATCGATATGATCGATGCCCAGCACCTGCTTGACCTTGTCGACATTGTAGCCGATGCCATTGGTGCCCCACAGGTAGGGTACCGAGTGCGCGTTGCCTGGGTCATTATTTTCCAACAGCTTGAGCAGCTTGGGGTCGAGGTTCTTGAAGTTGGGCAGTTGCGCGCGGTCGAGCTTGAGGAACGCACCGGCCTTTACCTGGCGCGCCAGGAAGTGGTTGGACGGCACCACCACGTCGTAGCCGGTGCGCCCGGCGAGCAACTTGCCCTCCAGGGTTTCGTTGGAGTCGAACACGTCGTAGATCGGCTTGATTCCGGTCTTGGCCTGGAAGTCGGCCAGGGTGGTCTCGCCGATATAGTCGGTCCAGTTGTAGACGCTGACCGTCGGCGCCGCCTGGCTGGCGCTGCTGAACGCGGCCACCAGGGCCAGCGGGAGAAGCTGTTTCACAAGACGCATATCGACACCCCTTTATTGGTTTTTCAGACGCTTAACAGCAGGAACTCACGCTCCCAGGAACTGATAACCCGCTTGAAATTCTCGTGCTCGGCGCGCTTGACCGCGACGTAGCCGCGCACGAACTTGTCGCCCAGGTACCGCTTGACCGTGTCGCAATCCTCCATGCGTGCCAGCGCATCTTCGAGGGTGAACGGCAGGCGCAGGTTGCGGCGCTCGTAGGCGCGGCCCTCCACCGGCGCGCTGGGTTCGATCTGTTCGGTCATCCCGAGGTAGCCACACAGCAGGCTAGCCGCAATCGCCAGGTAGGGATTGGCATCGGCGCCAGGCAAGCGGTTTTCGACGCGCATGGCGTCGGGGCTGGAGGTGGGCACGCGCAGGCCGACGGTGCGGTTCTCTTCGCCCCACTCGACGTTGACCGGCGCCGAGGTGTCCGGCAGGAAGCGGCGGAACGAGTTCACGTTCGGCGCAAACATCGGCAGCAGCTTGGGAATGTACTTCTGCAAGCCGCCGATGTGGTGCAGGAACAGTTGGCTCTTGTTGCCGTCGGCATCGACAAAGACCGGTTTGCCGGTGGCGATATCCACCACACTTTGGTGCAGATGCATGGCGCTGCCCGGCTCGTCAGCCACCGGCTTGGCCATAAAGGTCGCGGCTACGTTGTGCTTGAGAGCGGCCTCGCGCAGGGTGCGTTTGAACACGGTGATCTGGTCGGCCAGGTCAAGGGCGTCGCCATGGCGGAAGTTGATTTCCATCTGCGCCGGGCCGTCTTCGTGGATCAGCGTGTCGAGGTCCAGGCCCTGGGCTTCGCACCAGTCGTAGACGTCCTCGAACAATGGGTCGAATTCGTTGGCGGCATCGATGGAAAAAGACTGGCGCCCGGTTTCGGCGCGGCCGGAGCGGCCTACCGGGGTTTTCAACGGCAGGTCCGGGTCTTCGCAGCGCTGGGTCAGGTAGAACTCCATTTCCGGCGCGACGATCGGCTGCCAGCCCCGATCGGCGTAGAGCTGCAGGACCTTCTTCAGCACGTTGCGCGGCGACAACTCGATGGGGTTGCCCTGCTTGTCGAAGGTGTCGTGGATCACGATCGCGGTGGGTTCGATGGCCCAGGGCACAACGTAAGTAGCATTGGAAACAGGGCGACAGATCATGTCGATGTCGGCCGGGTCGAGCAGGTCGTAGTAAATGTCGTCGTCGACAAAGTCCCCGGTTACCGTTTGCAGCAGCACACTTTCCGGCAGGCGCATGCCTCGCTCATGCAGGAACTTGTTGGTGGGCGCAATCTTGCCGCGTGCGATGCCAGTCAAATCACTGATCACGCATTCGACTTCGGTAATCTTGTGTTCTTTCAGCCAGGCGGACAGCTGATCGAAGGGGGCGTTCATAAGGACCTCGTCATGGGTTGGGTGCGTGCACCGGCTTGTACTCCTGGCGCATTGAGGTCTATCTTGATGCCGCCGCCCCTGCGGCATCTATCCACTTTGCACGAGCCACAACGCACCAATAGAGTGCGCCCAGGTTACCCATGACACAGGCAACAGCTTTGCGCGTACAGGCCTTCACCACCGGTGACGTGGCCGCTCAATGCAGTGCGACACCCGGCTGGGTGCAACAGTACCAGCAGATGTCCCCGGGGCATTTTGCCGGGCGAATCCGCTACCTGGACCTGCAAGGTGTGGAGGTATACGAAGAGTGCATGAACACCCGCGTGGAGCAGCATTTCAATGCACCGCCTGGTTCGTTGGCCTTTTATTTCGACGGCAGTGACAACACGCTGTACCTGCTCAATGGCGAAAGCCGCAACACCTGGATCACCCCGGAAAACTACCGTGAAGTAGCGGTGGTGTTCGGACCGCAGTTCGTGCAACGCCATGGGCTGGAGGTGGCGAAACTTGAAGGCCTGTTCATGGCGCCGCTGACCTGCCAGCAGAATGGGCTATTCAGTCGCTGGCTGAGTGGCACCCTCACACGCCTGTCCAGCGACATCGACCCCGCCAGCCGCGACACGCTGACCCAGCAATTGCTGGACGATTGCCTGTTCATCCTCGACAACGCTTGCGTATGCCTGGACCGCCACTCATTACAGCGGCGCAGCGAGGAACGCCGGCTGATGGCGCGCATCGGCGAATGGGCGGCGGATGCGCCGGACGAGACCGTCAACCTGCTGGAACTGGCGCGTATTGCCGACGTGCCGTTGCGTCAGTTGCAACAGGGCTTCAAGACCTACACCGGGATGAGCCCGGCGCAGTGGTTGAGGTTGCGCCGTTTGAATGGGGCGCGGCGGGAGTTGCTGGGTTCAGCGGATGCCACCGTGGCCGAGGTGGCGATGAACTGGTCGTTCTGGCATCTGGGGCGGTTTTCCAACAGTTACCGCGCATTGTTCAAGGAACTGCCGAGTGAAACGCTAAAGCACCGCCACTAACGCAGAAGCCTTCTCAATACCTTGTAAAACCTGGCCGATATGCCTAGCTTATGCGCCCCCCGCCCCGCGCTTTAAGGCCCTGCCCCCATGGTTTTGCGTTTTCGTCCCGTCGTCACCTCACGTTTCGCCCTCGGCCTGCTGCTCAGCGGCGGAATAGGTAACAGCCTGGCGGCTGAAATCGAACTGCCGGCGGTGAAAATCCAGGGCCAGGATGAATCCGGCTACCGCAGTGAAACCGCCTCGGTGGGCGGCTTCGATGACGCACCGCTGCTGGACACTCCAGCCTCGATCACGGTGATCAACGCCGCACTGATCAAGGACCAGCAGGCGCGCCTGCTCAGCGAAGTGCTGCGCAACGACGCCTCGGTGGGCGACAGCTATGCGCCCATCGGCTACTACGAGAACTTTGTAGTGCGCGGTTTCTCGCTGAATGCGGCCAGCAGTTACAAGATCAACGGGCGCACCATCACCGGCGAACAGAACGTCGCGCTGGAAAACAAACAGCAAGTAGAAGTGCTCAAGGGCCTGGCGGGCCTGCAAAGCGGGATCTCCGAGCCCAGTGGCGTGATCAACTACGTGACCAAGCGCCCGGAGGATGTACGCTCGGTGACCGTCTCTACCGACGACCGCGGCAGCGGCTACCTCGCCACCGACGTCGGCGGTTGGTTTGGCAGTGAGCAACAGTTCGGCCTGCGCACCAACGTGGCCCATGAAGACCTCAACTCCTATGTGGAACACGCCAATGGCCAGCGTGACTTTGTGTCCCTGGCGTTCGACTGGAACATCAGCCCCGACGCGGTGTTGCAACTGGACGCCGAGTACCAGAACAAGCAACAGCGTTCGGTGCCGGGCTACCAATTGCTCGGCGGCACCGAAGTGCCCCACGATGCCTCGCCGAAAAAGCTGCTGGGCCACCAGAGCGGTTCGAAGCAAGTCGGTATTGATTCACTGAACCTCAACGGCAAGTTCGAGTACCGCTTCAGCGATCGATGGAAAGGCAACCTCAGCGCCGCCCGCAGCAAGGTGGTGATCGATGATTACAGCTCGTTTGCGTATGGCTGCTTCTACGTGACCGATTGCGGCACCGCTTTTTTCAGCCCAACCGGCGACTATGACGTCTACGACTACCGCAGTCCCGACGACACCCGCCGTGACGACGAAGTGCAGGCAGCGATGACCGGGCTGTTCGACACCGGCAGCCTGGGCCATGAACTGACCTTCGGCACCAGCGCATTCCGCCGTGTGGTCGACAAGCGCAAGTCAGTCAACGAATACATCGGTAGCTCCAACATCACTGTCGACGCCCCGACCTTCCCCCCTACCGACGTGCCGCTCAACGACAAGCACAAGCGTCTCGACAGCCGCCAATACGGCCTGTTCGTCACCGACCGCATTCGCCTCAACGAGCAATGGCAAACCATCCTCGGCGGCCGCGAAGTGCGCCTGGATGAAAAAGCCTTCGACCAGAACGGCAACCAACAACGCCACACCCAGCAATACGAGTTCCTGCCCCAGGCATCGTTGATCTATAAACCGGTGGACAATGTGTCGCTGTACACCAGCTACAGCAAAGGCCTGTCCCTGGGCGGCGAGGCGCCATGGACCACCAACAACGACGGTGAAACCCTGGCCCCCACCCCCTCACGTCAAATCGAAGCCGGGGTGAAATACGACTGGCGCCGCATGAGCTTCACCGCCGCCGTATTCCAGACCCGCCAGGCCTACCAATACGCCAAACCCAATAGCGCTGGCACATTCGACTATGTGCAACAGGGCGAGCAAAAGAACACCGGCCTGGAACTGTCGGCCAACGGCTGGGCCACCGAGCGCCTGCAGATCGCAACCAGCGTGGCGGCGATTCGTGCGCGGGTGACCGGCAGTGGTACTGCGGACTATGAGGGCCACCAAGCGATCAACGTACCCAAGCTGCGTGCCAGTGTGTATGCGGACTATGCGTTGCCCTGGGTCAACGGCCTGGCGGTACTGGGCGGCGTGCAATACAGCGCCAAGAAGTACGCCAACCGCAGCGGCAATGTGGAGGTGGGGGATTACGCCGTGGTAAACGTGGGCAGCCGCTATACCACCAAGGTGAGCGGCTATGAAACGGTGTTCCGCCTGAGCGTCGACAACCTGTTCGACAAGCGCTACTGGCGCGACGCGGGCGAGTACATGGGCGATGACTATGTGTTCCAGGGCGCGCCACTGACGGCGCGCTTGAGTGCGTCGGTCAACTTCTAAAGCTTACTTCGGCATCTTGCGGAAACCCACCGCCAGACGGTTCCAGCTGTTGATGGTGGCGATGGCCAAGCTCAGGTCGACTTGTTCCTGGGCGCTGAATTCGGCGGCCAGTGCGTTGAAGTCTTCGTCCGGGGCGTGGGTGTGGCTGATCAGGGTCAGGCTCTCGGCCCAGGCCAGCGCGGCGCGTTCACGCGGGGTGAAAAATGGTGTTTCGCGCCAGGCCGACACGGTGTACAGACGGCGTTCGGTCTCGCCGCCTTTGCGGGCGTCGGCGGTGTGCATGTCGAGGCAGAAGGCGCAGCCGTTGATCTGCGACACGCGCAAACGCACCAGCTCCAGCAATGGCAGTTCGATGGACAGTTTGCCGACGGCGGCTTCCAGGGCGAGCATGGCTTTCATGGCGTCTGGGGAGGCGGTGTAGAAATCGGTACGGGTTTGCATGGTGTTGCTCCAAGGCAGTGGGAATTGATGGCTAGGTTAGTCATCGGGCCTCGGGGGAGGAATATCCAATTCTGGGGAAGAATGGGTGACCAATTTTTGGGGCTCTTTTCCAAAAGTGACCCGCCGTAAGGGAGGAACCATAAGTGGCCGTTACCGAAAAAGGGAGAGTGTCAGATTTTTTGTGTGCGGGCCGGTAACGGCCTGCCGTCAGGCAGGCCCTAGCTTTACCAGGTCGGCCTGATAAATCGATCTGCGTACAGGATCGCAAATTGATTCATCGCGCTCTTCCAGTCATGGGCTGCACTGCCCCAGTTCGCGGTGATATTGCGTAAACCCAGCCAAATCAGCTTCGTCGCGGCATCGTCCGTTGGGAAGTGGCCTCGCGTCTTGATGATCTTGCGCAACTGAGCATTGATGCTCTCGATGGCGTTGGTTGTGTAGATCACTTTGCGTATCGCCGGGGGAAACACGAAGAACGGGATAACCCGATCCCAAGCGCGCTTCCAAGCCGCCACAACCGTGGGATATTGCTTGCCCCAAGGCCCGGCTTCGAAGGCCAGCAGCGCTTGCTCGGCGAGGTCAGCATTGAGCGCTTGATAGATCGGCTTCAATGCCTTGGCCAGCTCACGGCGCTTGTCCCAGCCTGCGTAATCGAGGCTGTTGCGGATCAGATGGACGATGCAGGTCTGCAACGTCGTCTCAGGAAACACAGCACTCAGCGCTTCGGGCATGCCTTTGAGACCGTCAGTTACGGCGATCAAGACGTCCTCGACGCCTCGCGTTTTCAGGTCGTTGAAGACCTTCATCCAAAACTTGGCGCCTTCGGTTGTTTCAATCCAAATGCCCAGGATATCTCGGGTTCCGTCCGGCAATACGCCCAGTGCCAGGTAAATCGCTTTGTTGCGCACCAGGCCTTCGTCACGAATTTTGACTCGCAATGCATCGAAGAAAATTACCGGGTACATCGGTTCAAGCGGTCGCTGTTGCCAGGCGGCAACCTCCTCCAAAACGGCGTCAGTGACGGAACTGATAAAGTCGTGGGAGACTTCTGTTCCGTACTGTTCCGAGAGAAACGCCCTGATTTCGCGAACCGTCATACCTCGGGCATACATCGCGATGATCTTGTCATCAAAGCCTGTAAAACGGCGCTCATGCTTAGGGATCAAGATCGGGGCAAAACTTCCATCGCGATCTCTGGGAATATCCAGACGCAAAGGGCCGTCATCGGTCAGCACCGTTTTGCCACTCTTGCCATTGCGTTGGTTGCTCGAATCCTCAGGGCGCTCCGCGCCCTGAGGATAGCCAAGATGGTGGCCCAACTCGGCACCAAGAGCTCGCTCGATCAGCGCCTTTTTGAACGCCATCGAGGCGTCCTGAATGGCTTCGGCACTCATCGGACCGCTGACGAACTGGTCGATCAGCTCTTTGGGAATGGATGGAAGGTCTCGCGTGGCCTCACGGGCCGGTTTCTTTTTTGTCGGCATACATGCACCTCTAGCAACATGTTATGCCCGAACACAAAATTTATGACAGTCCCGAAAAAGGGGATATGTACTCAGTCAAACCACCCGAGCCATATGCTCCCCAATCCTCCCCCTCAGCCACCGCTCCGCCGGATCATTGTCATGCACCCCACTCCACACCATCGACAACTCCGCCGCATCAATCGCAAACGGCGGATCCTCCGCCCGCAACGACGTCCCGTCGGTCAACGCACACGCCGCATAATCCGGTACCGTCGCAATAATCTGCGTCCCCGCCAACAACGCCCGCAGCCCACTGAACTGCGGCACCGCCAACACCACCCGCCGCGCTCTACCAATCCGCGCCAGGTCCAGATCGATGTTGCCACTCAAGTCCCCCGAGAACGACACCATCGCATGGGGCCGCCCACAGTAGTCATCCAGAGTCAGCGGCTCGGTGCCGTCATCTCCTCGCAAGACCTTGCACGGAATATCCCGCAGCTTCTTGCGCTTGGCATTCGCTGGCAATTCAGTGGTGTAACTCACCCCCACCGAAATCTCACCGCTGGCCAGCAACGACGACATCAACAGGTAATTGGCCCGGCGCACCACCACGATGATGCCCGGCGCTTCTTCGCGCAATTGGCTGAGCAACGGCGGAAACAGACCAAACTCAGCGTCGTCTGAGAGACCAATGCGAAATACCGCACAGCTGGTGGAAGGGTCGAAATCCTTGGCACGGCTGACCGCGCCGGAAATGGTGTCCATGGCCGGTTGCAACTCCTTGAGTATCGCCACCGCGCGTGGCGTGGGCTCCATGCCCCGCCCGTTGCGCAATAGCAACGGGTCGTCGAACAGATCACGCAAACGCCCCAGCGCTGCACTCACTGCCGGTTGGCCCATGAACAGTTTTTCGGCGACGCGGGTCAGGTTCTTCTCGAACATCAGCGCCTCGAAAATCACCAGCAGGTTCATGTCGACGCGACGCAGGTCGTTGCGGTTCATGGTGGCATCCAAACGGTTGGCAGGCACACAGATAAGCACGCAAAACGCGATCCGCATTGCATGCCTGTGCTGTCTTTTCAACGCAGGCACCTGGCGAAATTAACAACGATTAACTCGTCAACCAGACGGTCCGGCAACAAGATAAGCCACGTCTACACTGCATCCATCCACCAGGAACGCTCCCATCGACTGCGGATTTTTGTCATGGCCCAACTAGAGCAATATGCCCCTCGTTTGTCCGCCACCGGTGGCCTGTGCCCACGGCGCGAGCGTATCGCCAAGCAACTGATCCTGGCCAACCTCGGCGAAAGCCTGGCGATTGCCGACCTGGCCCAGGCCTGCGCCTTGTCGCGCAGCCATTTTTCCCGCGCGTTCAAGTGCACTACAGGACTGTCACCGCAGGAGTGGATCCGCCAACAACGCATACAACGGGCCAAGGAGCTGATCACCAGCTCAACCCTGAGCCTGACGCAAATCAGCCTGGAATGCGGTTTTTGTGACCAGGCGCATTTCTGCCACATGTTCACCCGCAGCGAGGGCGTCAACCCGATGACTTGGCGAAATCACCACTCACGGCAAAAGCCGCAAGTGATCGCGGCCTAGTGGTCTGTACGTACCTGGAATATGCTGGCCGCTTCCCATTTTGCGAGCACGGCCCCCCATGAGCGACCCCGGCGACCAGGCCGTGCATTTCGGCCCTTATCGCATCCACCCGCGCCAACGTCTGGTGCTGGAGGCCGGTCACCCGTTGCGCCTGGGGCGCCGAGCGGTGGATATCCTGCTGATCCTGCTGGAGCAAGCCGGCAATGTGGTGAGCAAACAGGAACTGATCACCCGGGTCTGGCCCAACAGCGTGGTGGAAGACGGCAACCTGCGGGTGCATATGGCGGCGTTGCGCAAGGCACTGGGAGATGGTCAGGCCGGGCAGCGCTATATCGTGACCGTGGCCCAGCGTGGCTACAGTTTTGTTGCGCCACTGAGCATCGAGCCGATGACGCTGCCCACCGAGGGTGCACCCCAGCGCCCGTGCCACAACCTGCCGTTGCGTCGCACCCGGATGATCGGCCGCCAGGCCCTGATCGACAGCCTGGTGCAGCAACTGCCCGAACAACGCTTTATCACCCTGACCGGCGCCGGCGGCATCGGCAAGACCACCGTCGCGTTGCGCGTGGCGGAATTGCTGATCGGGCATTACCGCGACGGCATTCGCCTGCTCGACCTGGCGCCGCTGAACGCACCGTCGATGATTCTGCCCAACCTCGCCGCCCTGCTCGACCTCACCTACACCGGGCAAGAGCCTCTGGTCGCGTTTGCACGCTCCCTGCAGGAGCGTCAGTTGCTGCTGGTGATCGACAACTGCGAGCACCTGCTGGACGACATCGCCCTGATCAGCGAAACCCTGCTGCGCCATGCCCCCAGGTTGCATATCCTGGCCACCAGCCGCGAAGCATTGCGTGCCGAGGGCGAATACGTGCAGCGCCTGGAGCCCCTGGCCTGCCCGCCCGCCACCGGTAACCGCGCCCAGGCATTGGGCTATCCGGCCCTGCAGTTGTTGATCGAGCGGGCCATGTCCCATCAGGACAGCTTTGAACTGAGCGAAGCTGAATTGCCGCTGGCGATCGATATCTGCCAACGCCTGGACGGTATTCCCCTGGCGATTGAATTGGTGGCGGCGCAGATCGAACGCTTCGGCCTGCCCGGGCTGCTGGTGCAGATGGAAGACAACTTCCGCCTGCTGACCCGCGGCCGGCGTAGTGCGTTGCCACGTCACCAGACCCTGCGTGCCACGTTGGACTGGAGCTTCGAGCTGCTGAGCGCGTGCGAGCAGACATGCCTGCGTCGCCTGGCGGTATTCCGAGGAGGGTTCAGCCTGGTGAGCGCTGCGGCAGTGATCGCCGGGGAGCAGGTCGCACCGGCCGAGGTGTTGGGTTCGATCACTCAACTGGTCGCTAAATCGCTGCTTAATGTGGAAGCCGGTGATGACGAAATGGTCTATCGCCTGCTGGATATCACGCGCACCTATGCCCTGGAAAAACTCAGCGTTGCCGCTGAACTCGACGCTACCCGTGAGCGTCATGCAGCGCGCTGCCTGGCGCTGATGGAACAGGCGCGCGAAGATTGGGCGTTGATCGCGACGCAACCCTGGATCGACCGCTACGCGCCGCTGCGTGAGGACATTCGTGCCGCCCTCGACTGGGGGCTTGCGCAGGGCGGTGAACACCTTCTGGCCATCCGCTTGACCGTCAGTGCGATGCCGCTGTGGCAAGAGTTGTCATTGCTCAGGGAACACGGCTTGTATGTGGGCAAGGCGCTCGCGCTGATGGGTCGGAGCGGCACGCCCTGCCCCGAGCTGACGATGCAGCTGCAATTGGCGCTGGGCAGCCTGTCTTATCACGCAATGGGCGGGGCTCCCCAGACTATCGCAGCCTTCGTCAGTGCCCAGCGCCTGGCTGAGGAGCGCGAGGATATCGCCGGCCAATTGCGCGCGGTCTCCGGGCACATGGCAGTCAATTTATGTGCCGGCCGCTATCGCCAGGCGTTGGCGCAAAGTGTGCAATTTGATCGCCTCGACCCACGCACCGAGCCACTGCTGGACGTGAGCGCCCAACGCCTGCGCGTATTGGCGCAACACTACAACGGCAACCAGGCCCTCGCCCGGCACAACGCCGAGCAAGTAATCCAACGCATGTCACACAGCGGCCATCTCAACCGATTTGCCCACGGCATTGGCGTGCAATACGATCAGAACGTTGCCTCGCTGACCGTGTTGGCGCGAATCCTGTGGCTGCAAGGTTTTCCGGAGCAGGCCTGGCGTACTGCCCACCAGGCATTGGAATTGGCGTTGCAGATCAATCACGGGACTTCCATCTGCTACACCCTGGCCTTGGCAGGTGTGGTGATCGCCCGCTACAACGGTGACACCGAGACCGCCCGGGATATGCAGGCGCTGCTGCTGGAGCACGCTCACAAACACTCTGTGCGGTTGTTCCAGACCTGGGCGGGACACTATGCCGGCCTTCTTGGGCGCAGTGAGCTGCAGGGCCTGGGGCTGATCGAAGACATCCTGGTCACACTGGGTGTGCACGGGCCTGATGAAACGGCCTTCGAGCGCGCCCGCACAGGCGGCGCCGGCTGGTGCGCGCCAGAGGTTCTGCGGGTACGCGCCGACAGCCTGACCGATTCCCGCCTGGCCGAAATGCTCCTGCTGGAAGCCCTGGGCCTGGCGCACCAGCAAGGCGCGCTCGCCTGGGAATTACGCTGTGCGACCTCATTGGCGAAGTTGTGGCAGGCGCAAGGCCGTGTGCAGGCTGCGCGCGACTTGCTGAGTTCAATTTACGCGCGCTTCACAGAAGGCTTCGCCACCGCGGACCTAATCCGCGTACGCGGCCTGCTCGATGAGTTGCAAGACAAACGGCCGGCCTGAAAACGGTCCCAGGTAATGCCCATATCCCTGCTGCAAATGCGCCATCTGCTGGGGGTCGCGCAGTTGCGCCAGCGCATAGCTGCGCACGCAATTGAGCAGCCGGTAGCGCGGGTTGCCCGGTCCAGGTTCGACGGTCAGCAGTGATGTGGCAATAAGACGCCCCAGCAGGTAAGACAGGTCGGCGTGTTCCAGCTCGGTGCCGGCGACCAGTTCGCTCAGGGTAGGCAAAGTCACCGCCATCTTGAACAAGCCCAATTGCAAGAACAGCCAACGCTCCGGCAGGCTCAGTCGCTGGTAGGTCCAATCCAGGGCTGCGCTAAGGGATTGATGCCGCTCTACCGCCGTGCGTCGGCCCCGTGTCAGCACCTGCAAGCCCTGGCGCAGTTGCTGCTGCAAACCGCGTATGCCCAAGGCATCCACTTGGGCTGCCGCCAACTCCAACGCCAGGGGAATGCCGTCGAGGCGTCGGCAGATATCCCGCAGCGGTGCGAGGTCCTGGCGCCGCAATACAAACCCCTGCTGACCGGCACGCACCCGTGCGACGAACAGTTGCACGGCCGGATACACCATCGCCTGTTCAACACTGCCGAGCGCCGACGGTGCTGGCACCATCAGCCGGGGCACGCGTTGCGTCCATTCGCCTTGGGTTTGCAGGGCCTCACGGCTGGTGATCAGCACGCGGACCTGGGGTGCTGCTTCGCGTAGCACACGTACCAGATGGCGACAGGCGCCAAGCAACAGGTCGGCGCCGTCGAGTACCAATAACAGCTGGCGGGAGGCCAACTGACGGCTCAGTTGCGTGGCATTCTCGCAAGGCTCCAAATGCAACGCTGTGGCGAGGTGGCGCAGCATGCTCTTCGGCGCCTGCACCGTGTCCAGGTCGACCCACCACACACCGTCCCGATAGTGTGGCAATACGCGCTCGGCCAACGCCAGAGCCACGGTGCTCTTGCCGACGCCGGCGCACCCAGTGAGCGTCATCAGGCGTTGACCCGACAGACGCCGCACCAGCACACCCAATAGTTCATCACAGCCCATCACCGGGCTGAGCCGCACGGCCAGATTGTGCCTAGGTAGCGCGACCTGTACAGCGCCGTGCACAGGCGCTGCGAAACAGTAGCCACGCTGTGGGTCGTTGAGAATCAAACGTTGCCCATTAAGGGCCCGACGCAGTGCAGCGATGTGCACCCTCAGGTTGTTTTCCTCGACCACTCTGTTCGGCCACACCCGCTCGATCAAGGTACCCTTGCTGATGTACTGCCCGGGCGTTTCGAGCAGTACCGTAAGGATATCCAATGCGCGTCCGCCCAAAGGCACTGGCCAGCCTGCCTTGCTGACCAGCCGCTGTTGCCGGTGAAAGACATAGGCACCGAAGCGCACCGTGCCATCAGCGTCAATCGCCTGAGGGTTGTTCATCTTTATAAAAGCGCTGAAACGCCCGGCCTTGGGCGTTCGCGCATCCTTTTCCATGGGCTTGACGCTATCTTGCCAGTTGGCGATGACAGGACAATGCTGGCACGGGGAATGACACGGACATTCGGGTGCGCGAGACGGACATTCTGTCGTTAACTGAACTGCTGTCGGTATTGGGTCGGGTTAAGACCCAGTTTTTCGCTGAACAGAAAGCGCATATGTCGCACACTGCCGAAGCCCGCGTGGAAAGCCACGGTCTTCAGCGGCAGGTCTGTGGTTTCCAGTAACTGCCGGGCGCGGTCAATGCGCGCGCCCTGCAGGAACGCCATGGGCGTCATCTGCACGTCCTTGGCGAACAGCCGCGCAAAGTGGCGCGCGCTCATGCCGGCCAATTCGGCCATGGACTCGATGGTATAGGCCTGTTCCAGATGCTCCAGTACATGGTTTTGCACGCGGGTAATCGCAGTTTCCTGGGGGGCCACTGCCGCCGTCATCGGGCTGAACTGGGCTTGGCCGCCCTGGCGCTTCATCACTACCAAAAGCACCTTGGCCACCTCCACGGCGACTTGCTTGCCGTGGTCCTGGGCGACCACTGACAGCGCCAGGTCGATACCGGCCGTGACGCCACCCGAGGTAACCAGGCGCCCGTCCTGCAAATAGATACGGTCGGTTTCGACAATCGCCTTGGGAAACGCCTTGATCAACCGCTCGGTGTAGTGCCAGTGGGTGGTTACGCGGTGATCGTCCAGCAGGCCCGCATGCCCCAGCACAAAGGCCCCGGTGCAGATCGAGCCGAAGCGCCGCGCCCGTGGGGCGGCTGCCCTGAGCCACGACAGCAACGCAGGGTGGCATTCGTTGTAGGCACCGGGACCGCCAGGCACCAGCAACAGGTCGTAGGCGTCCTGGGCCTGATCCAACAGCAAGTCGGTTTGCACCACCACCCCATTGGAGGCGCGCAACGGACCGGGCTCGATACCGATGGTAAGAATCTGGTAGTGAGCCGCCGACGGCAGGTAGCGGTTGGCAATCGAGAACACTTCGAGCGGCCCGGCCATGTCGAGCAGGAGGAAATCCGGAAACAGTGTCATGGCCACGGTTTTCATATCAGGAGAGCCCATCGAGAAGGAATGCGGCGGACATTATTACACGTTCACAACTGTCCACCTCAAGGAGACAGTCATTCAAATTTCAGCTTCTTAATGAATCCCACGCTAACCATTAACCTTCTTCTCAACGCCGGAGCCCTGCATGTCGCAGCCCGCTCCCACTTGAGGACAAGACCATGCTGACCCTTCGCAAAGCTTCCGAACGCGGCGCCGCCAATCACGGTTGGTTGAAGTCGTTTCACACCTTCTCGTTCGCCAACTACTGGAACCCCTCAGAACAGGGTTTTTCCGACCTGCTGGTGATCAACGATGACCGCGTTGCAGCCGGTAAAGGCTTTGGCCAGCACCCGCACCGCGACATGGAGATCTTCTCCTATGTGCTGGAAGGCGCCCTCGAACACAAGGACACCCTGGGCACCGGCTCGGTGATCCGCCCCGGCGATGTGCAACTGATGAGCGCCGGCAGCGGCGTGGCCCACAGCGAGTTCAACCACAGCCAGACCCGTGGCGTGCACTTTCTGCAGATCTGGATCGTGCCTGCGGTGGCCGGCGCCGAACCGCGCTATCAGCAGGAGCACTTCAGCGAGGCGCAGAAACGTGGGCGCCTGCAGTTGATTATCTCGCCGGATGGCAACGACGGCTCCCTCAGCGTGCGCCAGGACACACGGGTGTATGCCGGGCTGTTCGACGGCAATGAAGCCGCGGCCCTGGACCTGCCGCCGGATCGCCATGCGTACATCCATGTGGCCCGAGGCAGCGTTGAAGTCAACGGGCAGCGCTTGCTGGAAGGTGACGGCGCACGCGTGCGGGATGAACGGCAAATCCGCCTGAGCCAGGGCGAGGACGCCGAGGTGCTGGTGTTCGACCTGCGCCCGCAGGAACTGCCACAGATGCCATGACTGGCCCAGCGATGGCTCGCCAAAACGAGCCATCGTTGGCATCGATAGTCACCATCAGCCCAATGAAGTTCTCTTAAAAAATGCAACGCGTAACATCAACCCCATACCAGCAACAACCCAACTCAAACACTCGGAGCACACCCTCATGAAACGCCAAATCTTGCTTAGCCTCGCTTTTTCGGTACTTGCTGCAAACGCATTTGCTCACCCGGTTGTTGCTGAAGGCGGCGCGGATCGCCTGATCGAAAGTCGCATTGCAGAGGGTGGCTCGGACCGCCTGCAAGGTAACCGCGTTGCCGAAAACGGTTCGGACCGCCTGTTGGAACGTCGTGTCGCCGAAGGCGGTGCTGATCGTCTGCAGGAACGTGGCCTGGCTGAAGGCGGTGCTGATCGCCTGCAAGGCAACAACGCTTAACCCCGCACGGCTTGCGGGAACCCCAAACCGGCCTGATCAGCCGGTTTTTTTTCGCCTTCGATTTCTGTTGCCGTGCCTCGATGCACGTGTACACCCGCTACACGGTTTCCAGCGTGTAGTGCCCTCAATATCTATCGTTAACGCCCCTTCGAGCATCGTCGCAAATAAAAAACCTCAGTGAACGTCTCTCCAGGAATAACCCAACACACAAAAAATGCAAATTACTGATATATCGAATAAATCATGATTCTATATTTTAATAATTAGATTAGAACCAATCGGCATTTTACAGCCCCGGCCACTGCCCCTACCTTGGACGCGAATAACCGACCCCTTGCCCGGTGGAGGTGTCCCTCACGCACAATACAAGGACAGACCATGAGCATCGAATTCATCGGCTACATCGGCGGCCACCACGCTTCCGAAATCCACCCGCGCAGCGGCCCTACCCTGCAACCCGACTACGTCGAGACCGTGGCCCGCGCCCACGAAGAAGCCGGCTTCGACCGCGCGCTGGTGGCCTTCCACTCCAACAGCCCGGACAGCATGCTGATCGCCTCCCACGCCGCCAGTGTGACCAAAAAACTTCAATTCCTCATCGCCCACCGCCCCGGCTTCGCCCAGCCCACTTTGGCCGCACGTCAGTTCGCTACCCTGGATGTGTTCAATGGAGGGCGCACGGCGGTGCACATCATCACCGGCGGCGACGACCGCGAACTGCGTGCCGATGGCAGCCATATCGGCAAGGATGAACGTTACGCGCGCACCGATGAATACCTGGGCGTGGTGCGCCAGGAGTGGACCAGCGAACAACCTTTTGACTTCAAGGGCACCTACTATCAGGTCGAAGGCGCGCACTCCACGGTGAAGTCGCCACAACAGCCGCATATCCCTCTGTACTTCGGCGGCTCTTCTACAGCGGCGATTGAAGTGGCCGGCAAACACGCTGATGTATATGCACTGTGGGGCGAAACCTACGAGCAAGTGCGCGAGATCGTGACCCGGGTACGCGCCGAAGCGGCCAAGCATGGGCGCACGATTCGTTTCAGTCTGTCGTTGAGACCAATCCTCGCCGAGACCGAAGAGCTGGCGTGGGCACGGGCCGACCGCATCTTGCAACAGGCGACCGAGTTGGCACAGCAGAGTGGTTTTGTACGGCGTGAACCGCCGAACGAAGGTTCGCGCCGTTTGCTCGCGGCGGCGGCACAGGGGTCGCGGTTGGATAAGCGTTTATGGACGGGAATTGCGGGGTTACTGGGCGCGCAGGGCAACTCCACCTCGCTGGTCGGTACGGCTGAGCAAGTCGCGCAGGCGTTGGTGGATTACTACGACCTGGGGATTACCACCTTCCTGATTCGTGGGTTTGATCCGTTGAATGATGCCATCGACTATGGCAAGCGACTGATTCCTCTCACCCGGCAGCTGATCGCTGAACGCGAGCAGGCCAAACAGGTCGCTTAATCAAGAACACCACACAACTAAATGTAGGAGCGGGCTTGCTCGCTCCCACATTTCTAGATTTTCAGTGGATTGAGTATCAGTTTTTGTAGTCGGTATCACTGCGTTCCAACTGCCGGATCAACGCATTCCAATGCCGCGCCACGCCCGGTCCCTCGCCGCTGGCGTGCGCCTTGGCCTGTTGCTCGACTTTCTCTACAACGTCCACCGGCGGGAAGATCAACTCCGCATTCCCCGCAGCCTGGGCTGCGATCTGGATATTGCAGGCCCGCTCCAGTTGCTGCAGTTGCTGAAACGCATGCTCTACGCTGACGCCTGCGGTCAACAGCCCATGGTTACGCAGGATCATCACACTCTTGTCGCCCAGGTCCGCGACTAACCGCTCGCGCTCGTCAAGGTCGAGGGCAATGCCTTCATAGCCGTGGTAGGCCACACGCCCGGAGAAACCAATCGAGTGCTGGGAGATCGGCAGCAAGCCGTCTTTTTGCGCTGACACCGCAATACCGTCGCGGGTGTGGGTGTGCAGCACCGCTTGCAGGTCATGACGTGCGCCGTGGATGGCGCTGTGGATCACATAGCCGGCGTAGTTGATGCCAAGGCCCGTAGGGTCGTCGACAATAGTGCCATCGAGGTCGACCTTGACCAGGTTGGAAGCGCTGATCTCATCGAACAACAGCCCAAACGCGTTGATCAGGAAATGCTCGTCCGGGCCCGGTACGCGTGCCGAGAAGTGGGTGTAGATGTGGTCGGTCCACTTGTACAAGGCCGCCAGGCGATAGGCGGCGGCCAGCTTGACGCGCACTTCCCACTCCTGCGGGGTGACGCGCTGACGAACATTGTTGGAGACGCTGGAAATCGAGGTGACGCTGCTCATGGCAAAACTTCCTGGATGGCCTTAAGGACTTCCAGGCAAGCCTATGGGATGCTCAAAAATAATAAAAAGCACATTTTAATCTAAGCTAATTATTATTTTTTTTCATATCAAGCTGCATCCTTGATCTTGTGCAGCGAGGCAGCGACCCACTTGCCAAACGCATCCACCGGCCCTTGCAGGTTCCCCAGGAAGTGCGGGTAGATCAGCCATAGATCCATCACCGGCTTGAAATCCTTGAGCGGCATCACCGCCAAGTGCTCACGGTGAGCGCTGCGCTCCAGCAATGGCCGCGGTACCAGGCCCAAGCCCAGGCCGTCAGCCACCAAACCCAACTGCAACTCGGTGCCGAAGGTTTCCAGATTGACCCGCAACGCCAGGCCCTGATCGGACAAGGTACGCTGCAAACCGGCGCGAAAACCGCAGCCGTCCGGGTTCAGAATCCAACCGTTCTGGTACACATCCGCCAGCTTGCAGGGCTTCTTCGGCAGTTGGGATTTGGCGCAGACCACCACCAGTTCCATCTTGCCGATCGACTCACCGATGATGTTGTCCGGGAAGATCTTACCCGCCGGGAACAGCGCCGCCGCCGCATCCAGCTCGCCGCGTTCGATCTTGCCGACCAACTGGCTGCCCCAGCCCGTGGCGACCTGCGCACGCAAGTCCGGGTATTCGGCACGCAGGTGCTTGAGCGCGTCCAGCAGCACCACATCACCGATGGTCTGCGGCACACCCAGGCGCAACAGACCGGTGGGCGGAGCATCGGTGGCCACCAGCTCACGCAGCGCATCCATTTCGCGCAGGATCAGCCGGCACTGCTCGTAGACGCGGGTGCCGATCAGCGTAGGCTTGAGGGGCTTGGTGTTGCGGTCGAACAGCTCCACCCCCAGCGCTTGCTCGAAGTTCTGCACGCGGCGGGTAATAGCCGGCTGGGTCAGTTGCAACGACTCGGCGGCATGGCTGATGGACTGGCAACGAATCACTTCGACAAAGGCATCGATATCGTCAATTTTCATTTGGGCCGCACATAGAGAACAGTCATTAAGATGTGTGCGAAGCATAGTTGCAGGAACGCTGCCTGGATAGCCCGCGCTGTGATCGATAACGTCTAACGCTATTCAGACCGGTTCTAAATTACCTTCAGCTATAAGCTAATCATTAAAAAATAGCATATTAACTATAAACATTATGCTTAGATAAGCCCATCGACACCGATCACACCACGGAATTGCCATGACCCAGGCCAAGCATCCCGAAAGACTCAGAGCCTTTATAGGCGCCCTGGCGGAATTGATCGACGGCAATCCACGCGAAGGCGACCTGTTGCACCGTGGCAGCAAGCTATTGGCGCAATTGGTCAGCCATGATGACTGGCTCCCCGATGAGTTCGCCCAGCCCGATCCCGAGCGCTATCAACAATTGCTGCTGCATGCCGACTCGCGCCAGCGTTTCAGCATCGTCAGTTTTGTGTGGGGGCCGGGGCAAAGCACGCCGATCCACGATCACCGGGTATGGGGCCTGATTGGCATGCTGCGCGGTGCGGAGTTTTCCCAAGGCTTCAAGCGTGCGCCGGATGGCCGCCTGTTGGCTGAAGGCAAGCCGATCCAACTGGTGCCGGGCCAGGTGGAGGCCTTGTCGCCCAAAGTCGGCGACATCCACCAAGTGAGCAATGCCCACAGCGACCAGGTGTCCATCAGCATTCACGTGTACGGCGCCAATATCGGTGCGGTGCGTCGCGCGGTGTACCAGCCTGACGGCAGCGAGAAACTGTTTATCTCCGGTTATTCCAACGCCTTCCTCCCGAATATCTGGGATTTGTCCAAAGAAAAGAGCCCTGCCCTATGACGACCCTATCCACCCGCAGCTTTGTGCAGATTCGCCAGGCCCTGTTGGACCATGAAGAAGTCGCGCTGGTCGACGTGCGCGAAGAGGCGCCGTTCGCCGAATCCCACCCGCTGTTTGCCGCGAATATACCGCTGTCCAAGCTGGAACTGGAGGTGTATTCGCGCATTCCACGGCGCGATACCCAGGTCACTGTCTACGACAATGGCGAAGGCTTGGCCACCCGCGCTGCCGAGCGCCTGATCGTCTTGGGCTACACCCAGGTCAGCCTGCTTGAAGGGGGTTTGGCGGGCTGGCGCAAGGCCGGTGGCGAACTGTTTATCGACGTGAACGTGCCGAGCAAGGCCTTTGGCGAGCTGGTGGAAAGCAAGCGGCATACTCCCTCCCTGGCGGCTGAAGAGGTGCAGTCACTGCTCGACAGTCAGGCCGATGTGGTAGTGCTTGACGCCCGCCGCTTCGACGAATATCAGACCATGAGTATTCCAACCAGCATCAGCGTGCCCGGTGCCGAGTTGGTATTGCGCGCCCGTGAATTGGCGCCAGACCCGGCTACCCGCATCATCGTCAACTGCGCAGGGCGTACCCGCAGCATTATCGGCACCCAGTCGCTGATCAATGCAGGCGTGGCCAACCCGGTGTCGGCGCTGCGCAACGGCACCATCGGCTGGACCCTGGCCGGGCAAAAACTTGCCCATGGTCAAACGCGCCGCTTCGCCCCGACCTCCGAAGAACACCGCCAAGTCGCCGCCGCCGATGCGCGTCGTGTCGCTGACAAGGCCCGCGTGGGCCGTGCCACCCTGGCCGATCTGCACGCCTGGCAGCAGGAAAAAACACGCACCACCTACCTGTTCGACGTGCGTACCCCGGAAGAATTCGAAGCCGGGCACCTGCCCGGCGCGCGCTCGACGCCGGGCGGCCAGTTGGTGCAGGAAACCGACCACGTCGCCAGCGTGCGCGGTGCCCGTGTGGTACTGGCGGATGACGACGGCGTGCGCGCCAATATGTCTGCGTCGTGGCTGGCCCAGCTGGGCTGGGAGGTGCATGTGCTGGATGACCTGCAACCGGCACACTTCAGCGAGAAAGGCGCCTGGATTGCGCCGGTTCCAGCACCCGCCCAAGCCGAACTGATCAGCCCGCACACCCTCGCCGATTGGCTCGGCCACGGCGACACCGTGGTGCTGGATTTCACCGCCAGCGCCAACTACGTGAAGCGCCATATTCCCTGTGCCTGGTGGGCGCTACGTGCGCAACTGCCCCAGGCCCTGGCCAAAGTGCCCGCCGCCCAGCGATACGTACTGACCTGCGGCAGCAGCCAACTGGCGCGCCTGGCGGTGGCAGAAGTCGAAGCCATCACCGGCAAGCAGGTTTTCCTGCTGCAGGACGGCACCACCGGCTGGGTCAACGCGCAGTTGCCCCTGGAGGAAGGTGAAACCCACCTCGCTTCGCCGCGCATCGACCGTTACCGCCGCCCGTACGAAGGCACCGACAACCCCAAGGAAGCCATGCAGGCTTATCTGGACTGGGAGTTCGGCCTGGTCGAGCAACTGGCTCGTGACGGCACCCATGGTTTCTATGTGATCTGACGGTATGCCCTTGTCGGGCCTTCCCAACAGCCGACCCCTTCTCCAGGCGGAGGCGACTGCAACCTACCCTCTAGCCTGGAACCTGCCTCATGCGTCTGACCTTGCCCCTCCTGCTGATCGCTCTACTATCGGGCATCACCTACGCCAACGACTTGCAACCCTTGCGGGTCGCCAATCAGAAATCCACCATCAAAGCGCTGCTGGAAGTCTCCGGTGAAGCCAAGGATGTGCCCTACCAGATCCAATGGTCGGAATTCCCTTCTGCCTCACCGTTGGGCGAAGCGTTGAACGCGGGGGCAGTGGACATCGGCGCCCTCGGCGACGCCCCCTACGTGTTCGCCCTGGGGGCCGGTGCATCGCTCAAGGTGGTCAGCATCATCCACGCCGAAGGGCGTAACACCACAGCCCTGTTGGTGCCCAAGGATTCACCGATCAAGACCGTCGCCGACCTCAAGGGTAAGAAGATCGTTACTGGACGCGGCTCAATCGGCCATTACCTGGCGATCAAGGCCCTGGCCACTGCCGGACTGACCACCAAAGATGTGCAGTTCATTTTCCTGTTGCCGAGCGAATCGCGCCTGGTGCTGGATAACGGCACCGCCGATGCCTGGGCCACCTGGGACCCGTACACCACCGTGGTCACCTCGCAAAGCCAGGCCCGCGTACTGGTCAGCGGCAACAAGCTGTTGAGCAACCACCTGTACCTTGCCGCCACCCGCCAAGCCATCGCCGACAAGCGTCCGCAATTGGATGACTTCGTTGCCCGCCTAGACCGCGCCTATGCCTGGGCCAACGTCCACCCCAATGAATACGCAGCGGCCCAGGCCAAGATCACCGGCCTGCCGCTGGCAGTGCATGTGGAAGTGGCCAGGGACACCCACCTGAACTCAGTCGCCATTGACGACGCGGTCATCAGCGGCCTGCAATCGACCGCCGACACCTACCAAAAAGAAGGTCTGTTGCTCAAGCACATCGACGTCTCACAAGGCTTCGACAAGAGCTTCAATGCCAAGCGTGCCCCCCTTTCCCAAGCCTCGCGCTAAATAGGAGCAGAACATGAGCAAGCCACGTCAATTGAAACCACGCCATTTAAAATTGGGTGCAATGGTCCACGGCGTCGGTCACGGCTGGGGCGAATGGCGCCACCCGAACGCCCAACCCAACGCCAGCACCAGCTTTGGTTTCTACAAGCAGCAGACTGAACTGGCCGAAGCCGCCAAGTTCGACTTCGTGTTCATCGCCGACAGCCTGCATATCCACGCCAAATCCAGCCCGCACTACCTTAACCGTTTCGAACCGCTGACCATCCTTTCCGCCCTCGCGGCAATCACCACGAATATCGGCCTGGTCGCCACGGTGACCGTCAGCTACACCGAACCGTACCAGGTGGCGCGCCAGTTCTCATCTCTGGACCATATCAGCGGCGGTCGCGCCGGCTGGAACGTGGTTACCTCGTGGCTGAGTGGCACCGCCGACAACTTCAGCAAGGCTGAGCACCCACCTCACGCCGTGCGTTACCGCATCGCCAAGGAACACGTGAACACAGTTCAAGGCCTTTGGGATTCGTGGGAAGACGACGCCTTTACCTATGACAAACAGACCGGCGAGTTTTTTGCCCCGAGCAAGCTGCATGCGCTCAATCACAAGGGCGATTTCTTCTCGGTGAAAGGCCCACTGAACATCGCGCGTTCGCGTCAGGGCCAGCCGGTGATTTTCCAGGCCGGGACTTCCGAAGACGGACGCAACTTTGCCGCGGAAAACTCTGATGCGATTTTTGTGCATGTCGACAGCATCGAAGAAGGCCTGGCCTACTCCCAAGACCTGAAGCGTCGTGCCAAAGGGTTTGGTCGCGACGCCAATAGCCTGTCGATCCTGCCGGGTATCCGTCCTATTGTCGGGCGTGATCAGGCTGAAGTGGAAAGCCGCTACCAGCAGGCCGTGGACCTGGTCACCGTGGAAGATGCCATCGTTGCCCTCGGCCGCCCGTTCAACGACCACGATTTCAGCCAATACCCGCTGGACGCGCCGTTCCCGGAACTCGGAGACCTGGGTTCCAACAGTCAGAAAGGCGGCTCCGACCGTATCAAGCAACTGGCCAGGGACGAAGGCCTGACCCTGCGTGAAGTGGCCCTGCGCTTCTCGCGGCCAAAACGTGATTTTGTCGGCACCCCGGAGCAAGTCGCCGATGCGATCCAGACCTGGTTCGAAACCGGCGCCAGCGACGGTTTCATCATCAACTCGGTACTGCCGGATGGCTTGCAGTATTTCACCGAACTGGTGGTGCCGGTGCTGCAGCAACGCGGCCTGTTCCGCACCGATTACAGCGGCCAGACCCTGCGCGATAACCTGGGCCTGGAGGTGCCGGCCAACCGCTACAGCGTCACCGCCGGGGTTGAAGAGCGGCAGCAGGCGCTGGCATGAGCCGATCCTCGCCCCCTTCCCTACGCTCCGTGGAAGTCGCTCACTTCGACGCCCTGCTCGAACGCCTCACCACCGAGCTGGCCAGCACCGCCCACGTCTATGACGAGAGCGGCGCCTTCCCCTATGCCAACTTCCAGTTGCTGCACCAATATGGCCTGGTCGCACTCACCGTGCCCAAGGCTCTGGGCGGCGGTGGCGCCAGCCTGCCCCAGGCGCGCAAGGCCATCAGCGCGATTGCCAAGGGCGAACCGTCCACCGCGCTGATCCTGGTGATGCAGTACCTGCAACACACACGCCTGCAAGACAGCCAGACCTGGCCCGCCCACCTGCGTCAGCAAGTGGGCGAAGACGCCGTGCGCAACGGCGCCTTGATCAACGCCCTGCGCGTCGAACCCGACCTCGGCACGCCGGCCCGTGGCGGCCTGCCGGCGACCACCGCGGTACGCACCGCCGAAGGCTGGCGCATCAGCGGCCGCAAGCTCTACTCCACCGGCAGCCACGGCCTGAGCTGGTTCAGCGTGTGGGGCCGCAGCGATGACGCCGACCCACTGGTCGGCGCCTGGCTGGTGCCCAAGGACAGTCCCGGCGTGACCATCATCGACACCTGGGACCACCTGGGCATGCGCGCCACCTGCAGCCACGAAGTGGTACTCGACAACGTGCTGGTGCCGCTGGACCACGCCGTCTGCGTCAGCCCGTGGAGCGCACCGTCGCCCGAGCTGGATGGCGAAGGTTTCCTGTGGATGTCGGTGTTGTTGTCCTCGGTGTACGACGCCGTGGCCCAGGCCGCGCGGGACTGGTTGGTGAACTGGCTGGAAGAGCGCGCGCCGTCCAACCTCGGTGCCGCGCTGTCGACCTTGCCGCGCTTCCAGGAAACCGTCGGTCATATCGATACCCTGCTGTTTGCCAACCGCAGCCTGCTCGACGCTGCCGCCGAGGGCCACACCCCGGTCGCCAATGCGGCACAGTTGAAATATCTGGTGACCCACAACGCCATCCGCGCCGTGGAGTTGGCCATCGAAGCCTCGGGCAACCCCGGCCTGTCGCGCCATAGCCCGTTGCAACGGCATTATCGCGACGTGCTGTGCAGCCGTGTGCATACCCCGCAGAACGACACCGTATTGCAAGGCGTCGGCAAGGCCGTCTTCGCCCATCGCCAGAAGGAACGCCCATGAGTCAGGTGATTATCGCCAGCCAGCTGGATGAAGCGTTCAACGAGGTGATCCGTCAACGCCTGGCGTCGATCCACCCCGAAGCCCAGGTGATCGGCGTGCCCGTCGGCGTGCCGAGCGACCTGCCGCCCCAGGCGAATATCCTGTTGCTGCGCCCGATCAATGTGCGCGGCTACACCGCGCCGGACACCCCGCCACCGGGATGGCCCTACGGTACGCAATGGGTACACCTGGTGTCATCGGGCATCGATTTTTACCCGCAGTGGCTGTTCAACGGACCGCAGGTGACCACGTCCCGTGGCAGTGCAGCCGACAACCTGGCCGAGTTTGCCTTGGCCGCGATCTTTGCCGCCGCCAAGCATTTGCCAGACATCTGGGTGAAGGATTCGCAGTGGCATTTCACCGCGTTGCGCCCGCTGAAGGGCACCACGTTGGGCATCCTGGGGTTTGGTGCGATTGGCGAACGCCTCGCGCAAAAAGCCCAGGCCCTGGGGATCAAGGTGATAGCGCTGCGCCAAAGCCGAGCACCATTGAGCACGGGCGTGGAAGCCGCCAAGGATATCCACGACCTGTTCGCCCGCGCCGATCACTTGGTGGTGGCGGCACCGCTGACCGAGTCCACGCGGCTGATCATCAACCGTGATGTACTGGGCAGCGCCAAACCGGGTCTGCACCTGATCAACATCGCGCGGGGTGGGTTGCTCGATCAGGAGGCGCTACTGGATGCGCTGGATAACGGCCAGATTGGATTGGCATCGCTGGATGTGACCGAGCCGGAACCCTTGCCGATGGACATCCGTTGTATACCCATCCGAGGGTGAGGTTGTCACCGCATACGTCGGCGATTTCGACCAACAGCAAGGAGGAGATTGCCGATACGTTTTTGGCGAATCTGGGGCGCTACGTTTCCGGCCTGGAACTTGCCAACCTCGCCAATCCCTGATGGGGCGCGCAAGATCAGCAACCACTCGCCAGGCGTTCGCGCAAAAACTCCACCAGCGCCTGCACCGGCCGCGAGCTTTGCCGGTGTTGCGGATACACCGCCGACAGCGTCAATGCCTCGGGGGCGAACTCGTCCAAGACAGTGACCAGGCGGCCGTCCTTCAACGCATCGCCGACGATAAAGGTCGGCAGGTAGGTCACACCCAAGCCTGCAACGGCGGTGTCGCGCAGCAAGTCGCCATTGTTCACGCGCATGCGCCCACTCACATTCAGCGCCTGCAACTTACCTTTGAAACGCCACTGCACTTGGCGGCCATGGCCGTAGGGCAGACAATCGTGTTCGGCGAGGTCTTCCGGCTTTTGCGGCGTACCGCGCAGGGCCAGATACGCGGGGCTGGCACAGTACACCCGAGGGATGCTGGCAATACGGCGGGCAATCAGGGTGGAATCTTCCAGGGTGCCGATGCGCAGCACCAGGTCATAGCCTTCGCCGATCAAGTCCACGGGGCGGTCACTCAGATCGACCTCCACCGATACCTGGGGATGGCGCTGCAGGAACAGTGGCAACAGACAGCCCAAATGCGCCATGGCAAACGACAACGGTGCGCTGAGACGAATAGTGCCGCGTGGCTCGCTGTTCTGGCCTGCGATGCCTTGCTCCACTTGCTCGACCTCACCCAGCAGGCGCAAGGCGGACTCGTAATAGCTCTGGCCGAGTGGCGTGACATCCAGACGACGGGTGGAGCGATTGAGCAAGCGCACGCCCAGGCGGTCTTCCAACTGGATCAGGCGGCGACTGACGAACTGCTTGGACAGCCCCAGTTGCTCGGCGGCAGCGGTGAAACTGCCGGACTCCATGACCTGGCAGAACAGGCGCATGTCTTCGAAGGGGTTCATTGTCGCTTCTCGGTGGACGATGGACTGTTTTATAACCGGATGGTCGCAACACCACAAATCAAATGTGGGAGCGAGCTTGCTCGCGAATGCGGTGGACCAGTCAACTAATCTGCCGACTGACACTCCGAATTCGCGAGCAAGCCCGCTCCCACGGGGTATTGCGGTGTGCTTGAGAACCGGTTACTTGGCGGTGAACGCCGAGTAGCTGTTCATCAGGTTGCGGTAGTTGGGAATGCGCGGCGACAGCAGGTTGGCCAGGCCTTCCATGTCGTTGCGCCAGTCAACTTGCAGCTCGCAGGCGACGGCGAACCAGTTCACCAATTGCGCACCGGCGGCGGTCATACGGGCCCACGCGGCTTGTTGCACGGTTTCGTTGAAGGTACCGGAGGCGTCGGTGACCACGAACACCTCAAAGCCCTCGGCGAGTGCGCACAGGGTTGGGAACGCTACGCACACGTCCGTTACCACGCCAGCAATGATGATCTGCTTGCGGCCGGTCGCCTTGACGGCCTTGACGAAGTCCTCGTTGTCCCAGGCGTTGATCTGACCAGGGCGGGCGATGTACGGCGCGTCCGGGAACAGGGCTTTGAGCTCTGGAACCAGCGGGCCATTAGGGCCGCTTTCAAAACTGGTGGTCAGGATGGTCGGCAGGTTGAAGAACTTGGCGACGTCAGCCAGGGCCAGCACGTTGTTCTTGAATTCGTTTGGGGAGAAATCCTGGACCAGGGAAATCAGGCCGGTCTGGTGATCGACCAGCAGGACAACGGCATCATCTTTGTTCAAGCGCGAGTAAGTCATGGGGTAACTCCTTTGGGGTTTGATCAGAAGGCAAAGCACGAACAGCCAAACGCACCCCAGAAACCCTGGAAGTCGCTGACCGGCACGCTGGAAAGGCGTGCTTTTTCATGGCTGTGGGAATGCACGCCGCAGGGGCCGCTGCATTGATGAACCTGAGCTTGCAAAGGCGAACTTGGGCGCCAGTGACCTGGCACCTTGACCACCGGCGACCAGTCCGGCAGCACGGGCACGCGGGGCGGGGCAAAATCTTCGAAATCGCCGGCGCCGTAGACCACCTTGCCGCCGACAACGGTGAGGACCGACTCGATCCATTTGATGGCTTCTTCATCGACACTGAAAAAGTCCGCCGACAGTGCCGCCACGTCCGCCAGTTGGCCGACCTTGATCTGGCCCTTCTTGCCCTGCTCGGACGAGAACCAGGCGCTGCCATGGGTAAACAGCTCCAGCGCGGTAAGGCGCGGCAAACCTTCAGCATGCAGTTCCAGACCACCGACGGTGCGGCCGCTGACCATCCAGTACAGGGAAGTCCAAGGGTTATAGCTCGACACCCGCGTGGCATCGGTGCCCGCGCCGACCGGCACGCCTTCAGCGAGCATGCGCTTGATCGGCGGCGTGGCTTCGGCGGCCTTGGCACCGTAACGCTCGACAAAGTATTCACCCTGGAACGCCATGCGGTCCTGGATCGCAATACCCCCACCAAGCGCCCGCACACGCTCGATGTTTTTCGGGGTGATGGTTTCGGCATGATCGAAGAACCACGGCAGACCATTGAACGGAATGTCGCGGTTGACCTTCTCAAACACGTCCAGCATGCGCGAGATGGACTCGTCATAGGTGGCATGCAGGCGGAACGGCCAACGCTGTTCCACCAGGTGACGCACCACCGGTTCCAGCTCCTGCTCCATGGTCAACGGCAGGTCCGGGCGCGGCTCAAGGAAGTCCTCGAAGTCCGCCGCCGAGAACACCAGCATCTCGCCCGCACCGTTGTGGCGCAGGTAGTCATCGCCCTGATGCAGGGTGACGCTGCCGGTCCAGTTCTTGAAGTCGCTGAGTTCTTCCTTGGGCTTCTGGGTGAACAGGTTGTAGGCGATACGCACCGTCAGCTGTTCGTCCTTGGCCAGTTGCTCGATCACCGCGTAGTCATCGGGGTAGTTCTGGAAACCACCGCCGGCATCGATGGCGCTGGTGAGGCCCAGGCGGTTGAGTTCACGCATGAACTGGCGGGTGGAGTTGACCTGGTATTCCAGAGGCAGTTTCGGGCCTTTGGCGAGCGTCGAATACAGGATCATCGCGTTCGGTCGCGCCACCAGCATGCCGGTCGGGTTGCCATTGCTGTCCCGCACAATCTCGCCGCCCGGCGGGTTAGGCGTGTCCTTGGTGTAGCCCGCCACACGCAGGGCGGCGCGGTTGAGCAAGGCGCGGTCGTACAGGTGCAGCACGAACACCGGGGTGTCAGGTGCGGCCTGGTTCAACTCTTCCAGAGTGGGCATGCGTTTTTCGGCGAACTGGAATTCGTTCCAGCCGCCGACCACGCGTACCCATTGCGGGGTAGGCGTACGGTCGGCCTGGTCCTTGAGCATGCGCAGGGCATCGGCCAGGGAAGGCACGCCTTCCCAGCGTAGTTCGAGGTTGTAGTTCAGCCCGCCACGGATCAGGTGCAGGTGCGAGTCATTGAGGCCGGGGATGACGGTGCGGCCCTTGAGGTCGATGACCTGGGTACCACTGCCACGCAAAGCCATGGCTTCACCGTCGGTGCCCACAGCGACAAAGCGCCCCTCGCGAATGGCGACGGCTGTGGCGCGGGGGTTTTCACGGTCCACGGTGTGGAACTGGCCATTGAACAGAATCAGGTCGGCGTTCATAGGGTTTCCTTTGCAGAGGCTTCAAGCCAGGGAGCGAATAGGCGGGTGGCCGCCGGCATCAGCAGGTAGACCACCAGCACCACGATGGTCAGGGTCACCAGAAAGGTGGCGACCACGTAGTTGGAGAGAAACGGGTGCAGCCGCAGTACCGGGCCCCACACGATAGGCACCAGCAGGGTCAGCGGCAGGATTACAAACAGGGTGACCACTGCCTGCTTCCAGCGTGGCGGTTTGGCAGCGTTTTCAGTTTCGGGGCGGAACCAGAATTCGTTGACCGCGCCGATTTCGGTGTTGTCGCCGTCGGCGAGCATCGGGGTGGCTTCGGCGATCAGGGACTTGCGCTCGGGGGAGTCGAGCCAGGTTTTCAGGTCGTCGGTGGAGCGGTAGCGTAATACGCAAGTGAACAGGGCCAGGTTGCCTTGCTTGCCGCGGACTACATCGACACCGAGATGGCCTGGGCGTGCGCCGGCGATGGTGACGATGCGGCGTAGCCAGGCTTCGTAGTCGGCTTCACGGCCTTGCTTGATCAGGTGTTTGACCACCAGGGTGACGACCTCGTCAGCGCCTGGTTTTGTTGCTGGGTCCATGGGGTGTCCCTCTGCCTTGATGTTTCAGCGATGAGGGAGTTTGCGGGGGTTGGGGTGGGGAAAATTGGATGTACGTGCTGTATCGGGGGGGCGTGCTTTGTTGAGTACATATCCGTTATTTGGGTGATGGCGGGTATTGGTTCCGCCCTTACGGCGGGTCACTTTTGGAAAAGAGCCCCAAAAGTAACCAAAAGGGCTCTTGCCCCAACACTCGGTACCTCGCCTAGGCTCGGTATGCCCGTAATCCGACAGGGATTTGGGGGGCCGCCTAAGATCAAAATCAAAAACAAGAGCACAGCGGCCTGACAGCCGGCTTGAGTGGTGTGAAGCAACGGCAACAGCAAAAACGGCCCACTCTAGGGCCGGCAAGCCGGCTCATACACGTATCTGCTTTTGATCTAATCACTCAAGTCGGCTACTAGGCCGCCGTGCTCTTGCTTTTGATTTTGATCTTGATCTTGATCTTGATCTGAGGCGCCCCGTTAAACACGCTGGCCGAACGCAGGCTTGAATCCGTGGGTAACCCGGCAGGACGCCGGGTTAGCCGCGCTGGGCCAAGGATGGCCCATCGCGGCGGCCCACGGATTCAAGCCGGAGTGAGGGCATGCCGAGCCTAGGCGAGGCACCGAGTGTTGGGGCGAGGACCTTTTGGTTACTTTTGGGTCCTTCCAAAAGTGACCCGCTGTAAGAGCGGAACCATAAGCCGCCGTTACCGAAGCAACGGATATGTACACACCCCCCCCCCAATCACCCCGGCAACGGAATCACCCGCAAAGCCCTCACCGACTTATAAGAAAAACTCGAATAAATCTCCTTAACACAAGGCAACGTCTGCAACACCTCCCGCGCAAACTCCCCAAACGACTCCAGATCCCTAGCCACCACTTCCAACAAAAAGTCATACCGCCCCGACACGTTATGACACGCCACAATCTCCGGAATCTCCAATAATCGCTGTTCAAACGCCCGCGCAATTTCCTGGGTATGACTCTCCATCATGATGCTGACAAACGCCGTCACCCCATACCCCAGGGCCTTGGGCGACAGAATCGCCTGATACCCACTGATCACCCCACTCTCCTCCAGGTTGCGCACCCGGCGCCAACACGGCGAGGTGGTCAGGGAGACGCGGTCGGCCAACTCGGCCACGGTGAGCCGGGCATTGCCCTGCAACGCGTTTAAAAGAGCTTTATCGGTGCGGTCGAGACTGACGGGCATAACATGCCTCTGATTGTTGTTTTTCGAGGTTTTTCATCCCAAGACGTGGGAATTAGCAGCAAACATTGCAAAGTTCATCTGTGGTTATGAGCATAGCATTGTAGGAAATAAGGAGCGTCCGACATGAACAATAAACACAACACATTCGGCTTTTCCACCCGTGCCATCCATCACGGCTATGACCCCAAGGATCATCACGGCGCGCTCGTCCCACCGATTTACCTGTCCGCCACCTTCGCTTTCCCAACCGCCGAATACGGCGCCGCCTGTTTTGCCGGCGAGACGAGCGGCCACTTTTATACGCGTATCTCCAACCCGACGCTGGCACTCTTGGAATCCCGCATGGCGACCCTGGAAAACGGCGAAGCAGCGGTGGCCTTCAGCTCCGGCATGGGCGCAATCGCCGCGACGTTCTGGACCCTGCTACGCCCCGGCGATGAGGTAATCGTCAGCCAGACCCTGTACGGTTGCACCTTCGCCCTGCTGCACCATGGCATCGGCGAGTTCGGCATCAAGGTGCGGCATGTCGACCTCACGGACCTGGCGGCCCTGCAGGCCGCGCTCAGCCCTGCCACCCGCATGATCTATTGCGAGACCCCGGCCAACCCTACCCTGCAGCTGGTGGACATCGCCGCCGTGGCCGCCCTCGCCCATCAACGGCCGAACGTCACCGTGGTGGTCGACAACACCTACTGCACGCCCTACTTGCAACGCCCGCTGGACCTGGGTGCCGACGTCGTAGTGCATTCGGCCACCAAATACCTCAGCGGCCACGGCGATATCACGGCGGGCATCGCGGTGAGCAGCCAGGCCCTGGCCCAGCGCATTCGCCTGCAAGGCCTCAAGGACTTGACCGGCGCAGTAATGTCGCCCCAGGACGCCTCGCTGTTGATGCGCGGCCTCAAGACCCTGGCGCTGCGCATGGACCGTCATTGCAGCAACGCCCAGGCGGTGGCCGAGGCCTTACAGGCGCACCCGGCCGTGGAACGGGTGACTTACCCGGGCTTGCGCTCTTTCCCACAATACGAACTGGCAACGCAGCAGATGAAAATGCCTGGCGGCATGATTGCCTTCGAGCTCAAGGGCGGCATCGAGGCAGGCCGGCGCTTTATGAACGCGCTCAAGCTATTTACCCGTGCGGTCAGCCTGGGTGATGCCGAGTCACTGGCCCAGCATCCGGCAAGCATGACCCATTCCACCTACACCCCGCAGGAACGGGCGGCACATGGCATCAGCGAAGGGCTGGTGCGCTTGTCGGTGGGCCTGGAAGATATCGCCGACCTGCTGGCGGATGTGCAGCAGGCGCTGGCTAAGTGCACCCGTGCCGTACCGCGTCCGTCCAAGTTTGTGCGTATTTAATCCGATTTTTTCAGATTGGATCCCCTTCCCGTCGCCAGGCTGTACTAGCATAGGTTCCGGCGGGAAGGACTATCACGCCAGGTATTCGCATTGGCTTGCACCTTAACCCCCGCCGCTATAAAGCCGAATACCTGCACGCCTCATGGACGAATTGATGAACGCACAGTTGTTTCCCCATATTGGCAAAGTCATCGCCAGCACCGGCAGTCGCCATTTTCCACGCATGCTGCATGACCTGATTCTTACCCAACTGTCAGTGGACGCCACCCATATCACGCAATTGCGGGTAAGCGCCGAAGGGCAAACTCGTCGCAAGATCAGCCCGGTCTATACCGATTCGGCAGTGCCCCTGGACGAAGAACAACCCGCCGCCCAATTACACCTAACCCGCCGGCGGGACGACGTGCGCTATGTGCTGTCAGTGTATCGCTCACACCAGTCCGACAGCTTTTCACCCCAGGAACGCAGCATGCTGCAGGACTTCTCCACCCTGCTGCTGCCCATGGTGGAAAAACACATTGCCGCTATCCAACCGTGCCGCCAGGACGGCGATTTGATGGTGCCGGAAAACCAGGGCATCGAAACCCTGCGCAGGCGTATTGAAGAACGCTTGGTGCAGTCGGGGCTGACCCTGTCCAGCCGGGAGCTTGAGGTCTGCGTAGGCCTGCTGGCCGGGCGTACGGCGCCGGAGTTGGCGGAGCAGCTGGCATTGAAGGTCAACACCATCGAGAGTTACCTGAAGCGCGCGGCGATCAAGCTGGGGATCAGTGGCCGGCATTCGTTGCTGCGGTGGATGTACGCTACTGAGGACACCGCTGGTTTTTAAGACTACTCAGGTCTAAATGTGGGAGCGGGCTTGCTCGCGAATTCGGTATTCAGCCAATGAATCTGTTGACTGACACACTGCATTCGCGGGCAAGCCCGCTTCCACATTTGATCTATGTTGGCTGAGACATCTCAATCCCTTGCCAGCGCTTCGATCGGGTCGAGCCGCGCCGCATTCCGCGCGGGTACAAAACCGAACACAATGCCGATCAGCGTCGAGCAGGCAAACGCGGTGATGACCGAGCCCATGGAAAACACCATCTCCCATTCCTTCACAAACAACGAGAACAGAAAACCCAGGGCATAGGACAGCGAGATCCCGATCAGCCCGCCAATCAGGCACACCATCACCGCTTCCACCAGGAACTGCTGGCGAATATCCGACTGGCGCGCGCCCACTGCCATGCGAATTCCGATCTCACGGGTACGCTCGGTCACTGACACCAGCATGATATTCATCACCCCGATCCCACCCACGAGTAACGAAATCACCGCAATCAACGACAGCAGCAACGCCAGGGAGCGACTGGTTTTCTGCACCGTCTGCATGATGCTGTCGAGGTTGTTGGTGAAGAAATCCTTGGTGCCGTGGCGTTGCAGCATGAGCTTATTGACGTTGTCTTCCACCACCTTGCTCGGCTGGCCGTCCTTGATGCGCACGGTGATGCTGTCCAGATGACGCTGCCCCAGCAAGCGCCCCGCCGCTGTTTCATAGGGCACCCACACATTCAGCGCTTTGCTGGCGGCGAACATGTTCTTATTATCGGCGGTCACCCCAATCACGGTGCACGGCAGGTTACCCACCAGGATCACCTGACCCAGCGGGTCGACGTTAGGGCCGAACAGTCGGTGCCGGGTGTTGTGGTCGATCACCACCACCTGGGCCTGGCGCCGTGCATCGCTTTCGCTGAAGGCGATACCGGCTTCGAGCTTGAGGCCCTTGACCTTGAAGTAGCGGTCGCTGACGCCATTCACCTGCGCATCCAGGTCGATGTTGCCAAAGCGCAGCAACAGGTTGCGGCCCACCACTGGCGTAGCACTGTCGACGTAATACAGCTGGTTCAACGCGTCCACATCCGAAGGCATCAAGGTCTCGATGGCCGAGGCACGACTGTCACCAAAACTGGTGCCGGAAAAGATGTCGATGGTGTTGCTGCCGATCGCCTGGATGTCCTTGAGCACATAGCGCTTGGCCCCTTCGCCGATAGCCGAGATCGACACGACTGAAGTGATGCCGATGACGATACCCAGCATCGTCAACAAGGTGCGCATGCGATGAGACACCAGCGCGACCCAGGCCATGTTGAAGGCCTCCTTGAACAACCCCAGGCTCGCCACCAAACGCCGGGCGTCGCTGCGTTCTGGCTCTATCGGTGTGTCGCTGGGCAGCTCCAGGCCCGCGCTGTCATTGGCCTTGTCGCTGACAATCTGGCCGTCACTCACCTCGACGATACGCTGGGCATTCGCCGCGACCTTGGGGTCGTGGGTGACAATAATCACCGTGTGCCCCGCCGCGTGCAGCTCGGCGAGGATGCGCATCACCTCCTTGCCACTGTGGGTGTCGAGGGCACCGGTGGGTTCGTCGGCGAGGATTACTTCGCCGCCGTTCATCAAGGCGCGGGCGATACTTACCCGTTGCTGTTGGCCACCGGAGAGCTGGCTGGGGCGATGGGTGGTGTGGCCGGACAGGCCCAGTCGCGCGAGCAACTCCCGTGCACGGCTGTGGCGTTGGATTTGCGGTGTGCCTGCATAGATCGCCGGCATTTCCACGTTGTGCAAGGCACTCAGGTGCGCCAGCAAGTGGTAGCGCTGGAAGATAAAGCCGAAGTAATCGCGGCGCAGTTCGGCCAACTGCTCATCCCCCAGGGAGCGGGTTTCGATGCCGTTGATCTTGTAACTGCCGGCCGTGGCGTAATCCAGGCCGCCGAGGATGTTCATCAGGGTGGACTTGCCAGACCCCGAGGCGCCGATGATCGCGACCATTTCCCCGGCATGAATCGTCAGGTCGATGCCCTTGAGCGCGATGAACTCACGCTCGCCGGCCATGAAACTGCGGGTGATGCCCTTGAGTTCCAGCAGTGGCTGAGTCATCCGTCAGTTCCCCGCCACGGCCGGCGTAGCGTCGCCGATCACCACTTTGTCGCCTTCGGCCAGGCCTTCGAGGATCTGCACCTTGACGTTGTTATTGATCCCGGTCTTCACCTCCCGCAACACTGCCTTGCCCTTGGCGTCCAGCACCCGCAACGAGTAGGTGCCGTCGTTGTTACGCGCACCCAGCGCCGCCACCGGCACCATCAGCGCGGCCTCGGCGGTGTCGAGCACGATGCGCACCTGTGCGGTCATGGCGATGCGCAAGCGGTGATCAGGGTTGGGCACATCGAACAACGCATTGTAGAACACCGCGGTGTTCTGCTTCGGCGTGCCGGCGGTCTGGGTTTCCAGGAAGTTCTGCGGCGCCGGTTCCGTGCCGCGCAGCTTGGCGTAATAACGTTTGTCGGCCTCACCGAGGATGGTGAAGTACACCTGCTGGCCGGGGCTGATGTGGATCACATCCGCCTCGGAGACCTGGGCCTTGACGGTCATGGTGTCCAGGTCGGCCAGCTTGAGCAGCACCGGCGCCAGTTGGTTGGCGATCACGGTCTGGCCTTCCTGGGTGACGATACCCACTACATCGCCGTCGATGGGCGCGACGATTCGGGTATAGGCCAGGTTGACCTTGGCGGTGTCGATCTGAATGTGAGCGCTTTTGATCTGCGCGTCCAGGGACAAGAGGTTGGCCTGTTGCACCTGGAAGGTGGACTCGGCGTCTTCGAAGTCCTGGCGGGAGACCGACTCGTCACTCTGCAGGCCTTTGTAGCGTTCGTACACGGATTTGGCTTGCTTGAGCTGGGCGGCGGTGGCGCGGCGTTGGGCCTGGAGGTTTTCTTCGTCGACCTGGGCTTTGCGCAGGGTGTTTTGCAGGATCAATGGGTCGATTTCGGCCAGCCATTGACCCTTTTTGACCTTGTCGCCGACTTTGACCTTGAGTGACTTTAATTGGCCGGAGACCTGGGCACCGACGTCTACCTGTTTGATGCCTTCGAGCAGGCCGGTGGCGAGCACGGCGTTTTCGATGTTGCCGCGTTCGGCGGTGGAGGTGAGGTATTGCGGTGCGTCGGCGGGGGCTTGGACCGTGTAGATGATTAGGCCTATGGCGACTGTGATTACCGTGAGCATTCCTAGTTTGCGTAACTTTGACTTTTCCATGGGTGGCCTTTGGTCGTTTACATATCCGTTATTTAGGTAACGGCTGATATGGGTTCCGCCCTTACGGCGGGTCACTTTTGAAAAGAGCCCAAAAGTAACCAAAAGGCTCTTGCCCCAACACTCGCCACCTCGCTTAGGCTCGGTGTGCCCGTAATTCGACAGTGATTTGGGGGGTCGCCTAAGATCAAAATCAAGATCAAAAAAAGAGCCAGAGCCGTTTGATATCTTCCTGATATAGGAGATCTAAACTGTGGGAGCGGGCTTGCTCGCTCCCACATTTGGACCGAAACCAGCTTCCAGAAACCGGTCGGCTAACAGGCCGCTGCGCTTTTGCTTTTGATCTTCGGCGCCCCGTAAAACCACGCTGGCCGAACGTAGGCTTTGGAGCGTGGGTAACCCGGCAGGACGCCGGGTTAGCCGCGCTGGGCCAAGGATGGCCCAGCGCGGCGGCCCACGCTCTAAAGCCTACGTTCGGGCACACCGAGCCTAGGCGAGGTGCCGAGTGGTGGGGCGAAGGCCTTTTGGTTACTTTTGGCTGGGCCGGCTTCCGGCCTTTCCAAAAGTGACCCGCTGTAAGAGCGGAACCATAAGTGGCCGTGACCGCAGCAACGGATATGTACACCGACAAACCCCTCACGACACAACCTCCCCAACCACCAAACCATCCACCCACCACCGCGCCAACCCCAAAACGTTGGGCGCCTTGAGCAACGTAAAGTGATTCCCCCCGCCATACCAAACCTGCAACCCACTCCCCTGCCGCCGCCACCCCTCAACCATCAACCCCTGCTCCCGCTGATTCCCCGCCGCATCCAGCGCCGGATCCTCAGCCAACACCAACCGAACCACGCCCTTAAAGCGCGCACCAGGCCGATACTGCGTGCGCAACGCCGCCGCATAAGTCCGCGCCGGCCCATCCATCGCATCCACAGAAGAGCGCCCAGGCAACAGACCAACGCCGACCATCCCAGCGTGTAACTGCCGGCGCTGAGCCACCTCATCACGCCCGGCAAAGTCCACCAGGTCGATCCCCAACGACTTCCCGGCCGACAACTGCATCGCCTCAATCAACCGCATCAACGCCGCCGTCGTCGTATAGGGCCGAACGGCGCGCTCCGGTGACTCACTGTCGATCACCGTCAACGACGCCACCTGCCGCCCAGCCGCCTGCAATCGCAACGCCATCTCCAGCGCAACCCAGCCCCCAAACGAATGCCCCACCAGATGCACCGGCCCCTGCGGACATTCCTGCTCCAACGCCTTCACGTAACAAGCCGCTGCCACTTCCACCTGGCTATGAGGCACCGCCTCACCCTCCAACCCACGCGGTTGCAAGCCGAACAGCGGCCAATCCCGCCCCAATGCCTCGCTCAAGGCGACAAATCCGGTAACGCTGTCTCCAGCCCCCGGCACACAGAACACCGGCGTATATCCCGCACGCCCACTCTGAATCCTCAGCAACGGTTGGTGCTGAGCCTGAACCTGCGGCGTACAAGCACCCAGAGCCTCAACCATCGCCCGGCCCAGCGCCTGGATATGCGGCGCCTGCATCATGCTCTGGTGATCCCCCGGCACCGCCACCTGGCGCAATTGCCCCGGCGCCAACACCTCATTCCACCCCAGGGATTCACTGCGCCGCGACAACTCGGTCGGGCGCTCACTCGCACTGAACAGATGCACCGCGATCGGCAACGAAAACAGGCTGTAATGTGCCAGTGCATGCCCGTGCCCGACTTCCCGCTCGATAAAACTCAAGAGGTCCGCGTCCGCAGCCGCCGCCATTTGCGCGTATAGCAAACCTTTATCGCGACAACGCTGCAGCAGGCCCGCAAAGTCCAGAGATCCAATACCTGCCTCCAATTGTTCAAGGCTCGCCAACTCATCCACATCTCCTTGTGCTTTCCAATAGGCCGTGCACTGCAGCAGCAAATGCCGCTTGAGCGCGTCCGGGCCGCTCCAGCGGGCCTTGCCCTGATCGGTCATGCGCGGCACGTAGCTGTCGATAAGGCCGAGAAATTCCAACGCCTCATCCAGCCCCAAGAGTTGCATCGCCACTTCATAGGCCAGCACCCCACCAAACGACCAGCCGGCAATCCGGTAAGGCCCATGGGGTTGAATGCCACGGATCAACCCGACCAGACGCGCCGCCAGGCCCTCCATGGTGTTCAGATGAGAATCGCCAAGCGCCACACCGGGCAAGCCGTAGATTGGATAGTCACCGGGCAGATGCTGACCCAGCGCAGGGAAATACACGTCCATGCCGCTGAATTCGTGGACCAGGAACAAGGGCGCTTGCGAGCCACCGGTGCGAACCGTGATCACCGAAGTCTCACGCACCGTCTCATCCGTACGCTGGCGCAGCATTGCGGCAACGGAGGCCACGCTGGCGTGTTGGAACAGTTCGGCCAGCGACACCTGCAACCCCGCGTCTTCCATCAGGTTGACCAGACGGATCGCCAGCAATGAATGCCCGCCCAACTCGAAGAAGCTGTCATGGCGACCGACCTGTTCCAGCTTCAGCACTTCGGCCCACAGCTGCGCCAGGGTGTGCTCCAGGCCATCGGTCGGGGCTTCGAACTCACGGCGGTTGAAGGTTTCCAGGGCCGGCACCGGCAAGGCCTTGCGGTCGACCTTGCCGTTGGCGGTCAACGGCAGCTGATCCAGCGGCACAAAGGCCGACGGCAGCATGTATTCCGGTAATTGGCCCTGCAGATAGGCGCGTACGCTGTCGATGTCGATGGGCTCATCTGCCCAGGTGAAATAGGCCACCAGGCGTTTGTCTCCCGGCGCATCCTCGCGCGCCAACACCACCACCTCCTGGATACCGGCGAAGGTCGCCAGGCGCGCCTCGATCTCGCCCAGCTCGATACGGAATCCACGGATCTTCACCTGATCGTCATTGCGCCCGATGCACTCCAGCAGGCCGTCGCCTGTCCAACGGCCAAGGTCGCCGGTGCGATACATCAAGGCGTCCTCATTCAAAGGGTCGCGCACAAACTTTTCAGCGGTGAGATCAGGTCGATTCAGATACCCCAAGGCCACACCGTCTCCGCCGATGCAGATTTCACCAGTCACGCCCAGCGGCAACGGCTGCAGGTGCGCATCCAGCACATGGACCTGCGTGTTGGAAATCGGTCGGCCGATCGGCACGCTGTCGGCGTCATCAGCCAGCGCGCGCACCTCATAGGTGGTGGCGTAAGTGGTGGTTTCGGTCGGCCCATAGCAATGCACCAGACGCAACGCCGGCGCCTGGGCCAACAGGCTGCGGAAGGCAGCCGGGTCGGCACGCTCGCCGCCGCACAGCAGGATGCGCAAACCTGCCAGGACCTGGGGAATCAGCTGCACGTACTGGTTGAACAATGCCGTGGTAACAAACAACACCGTTGCGTCCGCCAAGGCCACGCCAAAGGCCACCGGGTCGAGCAAGGTGGCATGGTCGATCACCTGCACCTGGCCGCCATTGAGCAGCGGGCCCCACACGTCCATGGTGCTGGCGTCGAACGCCGGGTTGGAGGCAAAGGCCACGCGGTCGCTGGCATTGAAGTCGGCGTAACCGTTATTGATCACCAGGCGGGTGATGCCGCGATGGGGCACCAACACACCTTTCGGCGTACCGGTGGAACCGGAGGTGTACATGATGTACGCCACGCTGTTCGAGGACTGCGACAGGTCCGGGTTGTGGTTGGGCTGGGGGTCGAGCGCCAGGGTGTCCAGGTCTAACCGTTGTACGGCGTAGTCGACGGCAATATCGCTGCGGGTCAATAACCAGCCCGCACCGCTGTCCTGCACCATGAAACCCTGGCGTTCGGCGGGTGCGTTGATATCCAACGGCACATAGGCGGCGGCGCATTTGAGCACGGCCAGTTGGCTGATCAGCAGGTCCCGGCAGCGCGGCAACAGGATCGCCACGTTATCACCGGGACGCAGCCCAAGGCCCAGCAGGTGATGGGCCAAGCGATTGGCGCGGGTATTCAGCTCGCCATAACTCAGCGACTGTCCGCCATGCAGCACCGCCAATGCGCCGGGACGTGCCTGGGCCTGGGCTTCAAACAGGCGTTGCACCGTGTGTTCGCGCGGGAAGGGGCGCGTGGTGGCATTGAAATCCAGCAGTTGCTGGCGTTCGACGACAGGCAGGATCGGCAAGTGACTGATGCCCATTGCGCTGCCCTGCTCCAACGCCTGCACCACTTGTTCCACGGCAACCTGCAAGTAGCCGCACAACCGGCGCGCACCCTGCCCCACGATTTTCAGGAAGAAACCATCCCCCAGATCATCCACGCTCACTGACAAGCCATAGTTGCTGCGTTCTTCAGCCTTGAGCAACCGAATGCCCTGCCACGCTTCGCTGGCAGCCTGCGGCGTGCTGTGGCGATAGTTGAACAGCGTGTCGAACAGCGGCGTTGCCACCGGCACGCCGCTGCAACGTTGGGCCAACGCCAACGGCGCCTGTTCATGGCTGAGCAACTGGCTGAGTCGTGCGTGGGTGGCCCGCAGCGCGTCGCGCACCGAGCGTTCACCGAGGTCGACCCGCAGCGGCAAGGTATTGATAAACGCCCCCATGGCCCGTTCGGCCCCTTCACCGCCTTGCAGGCGACCAAGCATCACGCTGCCGAACACCACCGAATCGCGGCCCGAAACCTTGCCCAGTACCTGGGCCCAGGCCAGGTGCATCAGGCTGGCGGCGCTGACGCCAGCTTGCCGGGCTTGCGCGCGCAGGCGTTGGCTCAAGTCTGTATCCAGAGGGCGTTGAATCTGCTCATTGCCGCCCAGGCGCTCGACCTGGGTCGGCTCATCGATGTCACCGAGCATTTCGCGGAAGAACGTTTCGTGATCCTCTGCGCCCACGCGAGTCTGGGCCACATAGTTGCGGTACGGCACAGCCGCACCCAAGGTATGCTGCGTGCCCATGAGGAACGCCTGCATCTCATGTTGCAGGATTTCCAGGGCGATGTGATCCATCACCAGGTGATGGAACAGCAACGTGGCACTGTCCTCATTGACCACCAGGCGCATCACCGGGGCTTGCGACAGATCGAGCCGTTCCGGCACCGCCCCGCGTTCGACACGCAGCGATGCTTGGCGCCACACCACCTGCACCGGCTCTTCCAGGCCGTCCCAGTGGAACGACGAACGCAGGATGTCGTGGCGCTGGATCACCGCCTGCAAGGCCAGGGCAAACGCCTCCAGGCGTTGGGCGCTGTCGAACGCAAACTGCGCCCGCAGCACATAGTCATCAGCGCCCTGCACCGCACGATGGTGATACAGCATGCCGGCCTGCAACGGCGCCAGCGGGTAGATGTCCTGCACATTCGCCGCGCCGCCCGGAATGCGGGCGACGATACGTTCGATGGTCGGCTGGTCCAGTTGAATCAATGGCAACATATCCGGCGTGATCGCAGTGCAATCGGGCGCGATGCGATTGGCCGGCACCGCCACCTCACGACCACCGCCCAATGCCGCCGCCAAGGCTGACAAAGTCGGCTGGCCGAACAACACCTTCACATCCGCCGACAACCCGAGGCGGCGCATGCGCCCCATCAGGCTCACCGCGAGCAACGAGTGTCCGCCCAGTTCAAAGAAGTTGTCGTGACGGCCCACACGTTCCACGTTGAGCAACTCGGCCCACAGGCTGGCCAGGGCGATTTCCGTGTCGCCCTGGGGCACTTCGTATTCGCGCACCACCACCGACTCCAGGCCCGGCGCGGGCAATGCCTTGCGGTCGAGCTTGCCGTTGGGGCTCAGGGGCAAGGTGTCGAGGTGCACGAAGATGGCCGGCACCATGAACTCCGGCAGGTGCTGCAACAGGTGGGTGCGCAACGCGTCAATTTCGCTGAAAGCCCCGGTGTAGTAAGCGATCAGACGATTATCGCGGGCGATCACGGCGGCTTCGTTCACGAATGGATAGTCGGTGAGGCGCGACTGGATTTCCCCCAGTTCGATGCGCAGGCCACGAATCTTCACCTGATCGTCATTGCGTCCCAGGTATTCGATCGTGCCGTCCACCAGGTAGCGGCCCACGTCGCCGGTGCGATAGAGGCGACCGTCGGTGAATGGGTCCTTGAGGAAGCGTTCGGCGGTCAGTTCGGGACGATTGAGGTAACCGCGCGCCACTTGCACGCCGCCGATGAACAACTCGCCGACCACGCCCAAGGGCACTGGCTGCATCTGTGCATCGAGCACGTACATGCGGGTATTGGCGATCGGTTTGCCGATGGGCGTATTGTCCGGCGTCACCGGACCGGTGCAGTCCCACGCGGTCACATCGACGGCGGCTTCGGTCGGGCCATACAGGTTGTGCAGTTCGCTGCCCGGCAGTTGCTGCTTGAAGCGCCGCACCAAACTGCCCGGCAAGGCTTCGCCGCTGCACATTACGCGCACCAACCCTTTGGCTTGGCTCACATCGCCATGGGCCAGGAATACGTCGAGCATCGAGGGCACGAAGTGCAGCGTAGTAATGTGCTCATTTGCAATCACATCGCATAGATACGAAGGGTCTTTGTGACCGCCAGGGCGCGCCATCACCAGGCAGGCGCCCGTGAACAGCGGCCAGAAGAACTCCCACACCGACACATCAAAGCTAAAGGGGGTTTTCTGCAGCACCCGGTCATGGGCTTGCAGACCATAGGCGTCCTGCATCCACAGCAGGCGGTTGACCACACCGGGGTGATCGTTGATCACGCCCTTGGGTTGGCCGGTGGAACCGGAGGTGTAGATCACGTAGGCGCTGAGGGCCTGCGCGTCGGGGTTGTCGATGGCATGGTGCTGCCAGGTCGGCCGATCCAGATCGACCACCGACACGTCTCCCAGCAACCCGCGTGTCGCGCCCTGGGCCAGCACCGCCACCGGCGCGCTGTCCTCCAGCATGTAGGCGATACGTTCCAGCGGATACGCCGGGTCCAGCGGCACATAAGCGGCACCTGCCTTAAGGATCGCGTACAGGCCGATGACCATATCCAGGCCACGTTCCACACAGATAGCAACCCGTGAGTCGGGCTGAACGCCCATTTCCAGCAGGTGATGCGCCAGCTGGTTAGCGCGTGCATTCAGCTCGGCATAGGTCAATACCCGGTCATCGGCCTTGACGGCGACGGCATCCGGCGTACGCGCCACCTGCGCTTCGAACATACCGTGCAAGGTCTGGTCGAGGTCGTAGGCCACCTCGGTGGCGTTGAAGTTGAACAACAGATGCTGACGTTCACGCTCATCCACCAGCGGCACATGCTCCAGCACCGCCTGGTCGTTATCGACCATGGCCTGCAACACCCGGGTGAAGTAGCCGACATAACGCTGCACCGTCGACTCATCGAACAGCGCCACCGCGTACTCCAGCGCGCCGATGATCGTGCCCTGCACTTCGCTCAAGTCCAGGGACAGATCGAACTTGGCGAAGTGGCTGTTCTCGACGATACCTTCCAAGGCCAAATCGCCCAACGCCAGGGTGGGCGCGCTGCTGTCCTGCCAGGTCAACAGCGTCTGGAACAGTGGGCTGTGAGCCAGGCTGCGCGGCGGCCGAGTGATTTCCACCACCTGCTCAAAAGGCAGGTCCTGATGGGCTTGGGCTTCCAGCGCCAGGGCCTTGACCCGGGCCAGCAACGCTTCGGTGCTCAGCTCGCCGGAGGTGTCGATGCGCACGGCCAAGGTGTTGACGAACAGCCCGATCAGCCCTTCCACCTCGCTGCGCGTGCGATTGGCGACGGGTGAACCGATCACCACATCCTGTTGCCCGGACAACCGCGCCAGAAAGGACGCCCAGGCGCTCATCAAGGTCATGTACAAAGTGGTGCCGTGGCGTTGGCTCAAGGCTTTGAGCCCGGCGGTGAGACGTTCGTCCAGGCGCACCTCGACACTGCTGCCGGCGTAGTCCTGCTGCGCCGGGCGCGGACGGTCGGTCGGCAAGGTGAGCAAGGCCGGCGCACCTGCCAGCGCCTGCTGCCAATAGGTGCTCTGGCGATGCAGCACTTCGCCGCTGAGCCACAAACGTTGCCATACCGCAAAGTCACCGTACTGGATCGGCAGCGGCGGCAGCGGGTCGGGCTGGCGGTGGCTGAACGCCTGGTACAGCGCCATCAGCTCTCGGGTGAGCACGCCCATGGACCAGCCATCGGAGACGATGTGGTGCAGGGTCAGCAACAACACATGGTGATCGTCGGCCATGACCACCAGGCGCCCACGCAGCAACGGGCCGCGCTCCAGGTCGAACGGTGCCGAGGCCTCGCCGTGGATCAACGCATCCAGCGCCTGCTGGGGTTGCGGATGGCGGCGCAGGTCCTGCACTTGCAGGGGCAGCACGTCTTCGGCGGGCACGATCAGCACCTGGGCGTCATCACCGTGCTGGGCGAAGCGGCTGCGCAGGGTTTCATGACGCGCGACGATGCGCGCCAGGGCCCGTTGCAGCGCTTCGACATGCAGCTGCCCGCGCAGACGCAGGCCGATAGGAATGTTGTAGGCGGTGTTGGCGCCTTCCATCAAGGCGAGGAACCACAGGCGCTGCTGGGCAAAGGACAGCGGCACCTGTTCATCGCGATTGGCCGGGAGGATATCCGGCAAGGTGCCGCGACCGGCCTGGGCCAGCACTTCGGCGACGGCGGCCAGTTCGGCATTGGCAAACAAGTCACCGAGCAGCAACTCGACGCCGAGGCGCTGGCGTACCTGCGATACCATGCGCATCGCCAGCAACGAATGCCCGCCCAGTTCGAAGAAGTGATCGCGACGCCCGACGCGCTCGACGTGCAGCACATCGGCCCAGATCTGCGCCAGCACGCTTTCGATCTCACCTTCGGGGGCGACGTACTCGCGGGTAAATACCGCGGCCATGTCCGGCACCGGCAAGGCCTTGCGGTCCAGCTTGCCGTTGGCGGTCAGGGGCAGCGCGTCCAGCTTCACGTAGGCGACCGGCACCATGTAGTCCGGCAGGTGCGTCACCAGATGGGCGCGGATGTCGCCCACCGCCAAGGGGTCGAGCTGGCGGTTTTCAGTGAAATACGCCACCAGCCGCTCGTCACGCACCAGCACCACGGCTTCCTGGATGCCCGCCACTTGGTTGAGCTGGGTTTCGATTTCGCCGAGTTCGATGCGCATCCCGCGAATTTTTACCTGGTCATCATTACGGCCCAGGTACTCGATATTGCCGTCCGGCAGCCAGCGCGCCAGGTCGCCGGTGCGGTACATGCGCCCGGTATTGAACGGGTCTTGCAAGAAACGTTCGGCGGTCAGCTCCGGGCGGTTCAGGTAACCCCGCGCCACGCCTTTGCCGCCTACGTACAACTCCCCTGCCACGCCCAATGGGACGGGACGCTGTTGCTCATCCAGCAGGTAGACAGTGGCATTGGCGATGGGCTTGCCGATATGCAACGGCTGGCCAGCCTCGACCTTGCCCGAAGTCGCAACCACGGTGGCCTCAGTCGGTCCGTAGTTGTTGATCAAGTCAAAGCGCTGCGCCCGGCCGAACTGGCGCAGGCGATCGCCACCGATCAGCAAGGTACGCAGCGTCGGGTGTTCGATGTGCTGGCTGAAGGCGTACTCGGCCACCGGCGTGGGCAGGAAACACACGTCCAGCGGCTGCGCACACCACCAGGCCAACAGTGCGTCGATATCTTCGCCGCCGTCATGGGCCGGTGGCAGGTGCAGGGTCGCGCCCACGCACAGCGCCGGCCAGACTTCCCAGGCCATCGCGTCAAAGCCGAACCCGGCGACGCTGGCGGTGTGGCGCCCGGCGCGCAGGTCGAAGGCGGTGCAGTGCCAGTCCACCAGGTTGGCTACGGTGTGATGCTCCACCATCACGCCCTTAGGCAGGCCGGTCGAGCCGGAGGTGTAGATCACATAGGCGAGGTTCGATGGCGTAACTGCAACCTTGGGGTTGTTCGTCGAATGGTGCTGCCAGGTGTAGCGGTCGAGGTTGATCACCGGCACGTCAAGGGCCGGCAAGCGCTCCAGCAAGGCGTGCTGGGTCAACACCGCTACCGGGGCGCTGTCGGTCAGTAGGTAGGCAAGGCGCTCGGCCGGGTGCGTCGGGTCCACCGGCACGTAGCAGGCGCCTGCCTTGAGGATCGCCAGCAAGCCAGCGAGAGTGTCCAGGCCTCGGCGGGCGACGATGGCGATGCGGTCGTCCGGCTTGACTCCCAGCGCCAGCAGGTGATGGGCCAGCAGATTGGCTTGCTGGTTGAGTTCGGCATAGGTCAGCCGACGGCCCGAATGCACGGCGGCAATGGCGTCCGGCGCGAGGGCGGCCTGGGCTTCGATGCGAGCGTGCAGCGTGGTGCCCTGGGGGAAGTCCGCGTGGCTGGTGTTGAAGTGCTCCAACAGCAAACGCTGCTCATCGGCAGGCACCACCGACACTTGGTTGAGCGCGGTGTGCGGCGCCTGTTCCAACGCAGTCACCAGGTTGTCCAGGGCGGTTTGCAGGTAGGCGCAGACGCGCTGCGGGTCGACCAGCGTGCTGGCCAAAAGGCTCAAGCCGAAGCCTTCGCCAAGGTCATCGACACTCAGGGTCAGCGGGTAATTGGTGCGCTCCTCGGCGCTGAGGGCCACGATCCCTTGCCAGGCCGAGACCGCCTCGGCGCTGGCCGCTGGCGCGCTGTGCCGGTAGTTGAGCAAGGCGCTGAATAACGGCGTTGGCGCGATCACGCCGCTGCAACGTTGGGCCAGGGCTAGTGCGGCATGTTCGTGGCGCAACAATGTCGTCAGCCGTGCATGGGTGGCCTTGACCCCGGCGTGCACATCCTGGCTGTCCACGTCCACGCGAAACGGCAGCGTGTTGATGAAGATACCCAGTGCTCGATCGGTGTCATGGCTGCCTTGCATGCGGCCCATCAATACGGTGCCGAACACCACCTGCTGCTTGCCGGCCAGAACGCCTAGCACTTGAGCCCAACCCAGATGAAACAGGCTCGCGGCGCTGACCCCCGATTGCCGGGCCTGAGCGCGCAAACGGCGACTCAGCTGCGGCGCCAACGGCACGCTGAGTTCGACAATGCCGCGCGCATCGCCCTGCACGTCCTGCAAACCGAAGGGCAACGTCGGTTCACTGATGTCGCCGAGCATCTGCCGGAAGAATGTTTCGTGCTCCTGCTCGCTGATCCCCAGCCGCGCCTGCGCGACATAGTTACGAAACGGTACGGCCTGGCCCAACGCAGCGCCCTGCCCCAGCAGGCAGGCCTGCATTTCATGACACACCACTTCCAGGGCACTGTGGTCCAGAGCCATATGGTGGAACAGCAACGTGGCGACAATCCGCTGGTTTGCCGGGTCTTCAGCACGCACCAGGCGCAGCAGCGGGGCCTGGGTCACGTCCAGCCGATAGTGACGCGCATCAAACTGCGCGTGCAATTGCGCGGCGATATCGCCGTCGGACGGGTCCAGCTGCAGCGCTTGTACCGGCAGGCGCGCCTGGCGCCACACCACTTGCGACGGCTCCTGCAAGCCCTCCCACACCACCCCGGTACGCAAGATGTCGTGACGGTCCATCACGGTTTGCAGGGCCTGGGCGAACGCATCGAAACGCTCCAGGCTGTCGAACGCAAACTGCGATTGCATCACATACGGGTCGCCCTGCTCGGCGCTGACATGGTGGAACAGGATGCCTTCCTGCAACGGCGTCAGCGGGTAGATATCCTGGATATTCGCCACGCCACCGTCGACGCTGGCGACAATCCGCTCGATCTCCTCCTGGCTCAGCGTCGACAGGGTCAGCATGGCCGGGGTGAGGTGCTCGGCGTTGGCTGGGATGCCATTGGCTGGCACCTGCACTTCACCGGCCTTGATAGCCGAGTATTCGCCAGCCTTGATCCGTTCGATCAGCGCCGGTTTGTGTTCGCGCAACGCAGCCAGGATCAACGGGTCGCTCAGTGCTTGTTTATTGCCTTGCACCGACAGCTGCTCACCCTTGAGCGCCAGTTGGATGTCCTTGGTTTTCAGCGTCGCCAGCAGTTCGAGAATGCTCACAGGACGATCTCCATTCGTTCGGTCATAGCGGCGTAGCCGGCCAGGGTTGGCTGTTCGAACAACGCACGCACATCGGCTTCCATGCCTTCCTGGCGCAAGCGCCCGATCAAGCTCACCGCGAGCAGCGAGTGCCCGCCCAGTTCAAAGAAATTGTCGTGGCGCCCTACCCGCTCCACCTTGAGCAACTCGGCCCACAGCGCGGCGATCAGGCTTTCGGTGTCGCCCTGCGGTGCCTCGTACTCGCGCACGATCAGCGCATCCACCCCAGGCGCGGGCAACGCCTTGCGGTCCAGCTTGCCGTTGGGACTCAGCGGCAGCGCGTCGAGGTGGACGAACAGCGCGGGCACCATGAAGTCCGGCAGGTGCTGCAACAGATGTGCGCGCAGGGCTTCGATATCGGTTTGCACACCGGTGTAGTAAGCGATCAGGCGGTCTTCGCGGGCTACCACGGCGGCTTCAAGGACCTGCGGATGCTCGAGCAGGCGGGCCTGGATTTCACCCAGTTCGATACGCAGGCCGCGAATCTTCACTTGGTCATCGTTACGGCCCAGGTACTCGATGTTGCCGTCGGGCAGGTAGCGGCCAATGTCACCGGTGCGGTACAGGCGGCCGCGGGTGAACGGATCCTGGAGGAAGCGTTCGGCGGTCAGCTCGGGACGATTGAGATAACCCCGTGCCACCTGCACGCCGCCGATATACAGCTCGCCGACCACGCCCAGGGGCACCGGCTGCAACTGCGCATCCAGCAGGTACAGGCGCGTGTTCGCAATCGGCTTGCCGATTGGCGTATTGTCCGGTACTTCAGGCCGCGCGCAGTTCCACGCGGTGACGTCCACCGCCGCTTCGGTCGGGCCGTACAGGTTGTACAGAGCGACCCCCGGCAGTTGCTGCTTGAAGCGCCGTACCAGGCTGCCCGGCAAGGCTTCACCGCTGCACATCACCCGCTGCAGGCCGGCCGCCTGGCTGACATCGCCGTGGGCCAGGAACACGTCAAGCATCGACGGCACAAAGTGCAGCGTGGTGATCTTTTCAGCTTCGATCACTTCGCACAGGTACGCCGGTTCCTTGTGGCCACCCGGACGTGCCATCACCAGGCGGGCGCCGGTAAACAGCGGCCAGAAGAATTCCCACACCGACACGTCAAAGCTGAATGGGGTTTTCTGCAAGACCGCGTCATGGGCTTGCAGGCCATACGCGTCCTGCATCCACAGCAGGCGATTGACCACACCGGCGTGTTCGTTGATCACCCCTTTGGGCTGGCCGGTGGAGCCGGAGGTGTAGATGACATAGGCCTGATGCTGCGCAGTCAGGTCCGGCACCTGCGGGTTGCTCGCGGACTGGTGTTGCCAGGTGTTGTGGTCCAGATCAATCACAGGCACATCGCTCAACAATGTGCGTGTCGCACCTTGGGCCAGGACCACGACCGGGGCGCTGTCTTGCAGCATGTAAGCAATGCGATCCAGCGGGTACGCCGGGTCCAGCGGCACGTAACCGCCGCCCGCCTTCAGGATGGCGAACAGGCCAATGACCATATCAAGGCCGCGCTCCACGCAAATGCCCACCCGCGAATCCGGTGTTACGCCGCGCTCACGCAGGTGATGGGCCAGGCGGTTGGCGCGCTCGTTCAGCTGCTGGTAAGTGATCTGCTGATCAGCAGCCTTCACCGCCACGGCACCCGGCGTACGCATTGCCTGAGCCTCGAACAGGCCGTGCAAGGTTTGATCGAGGGCGTAGCTGACGTCGGTGGCATTGAACTCGATCAGCAGTTTATGCCGCTCCTCATCGCCCAGGATCGGCAGACGATTCAGCGCCTGATTAGGCGCCTGCTCCAGGGCATGCACCAACCCGGTCAGTGCTGTTTGCATGTAAGCGCAAACCCGTTGCGCATCCACCTGCGACAGCGCGGTGATGTCATAACCGTCGCCCAGATCATCCACGTTCAAGGTCAGCGGGTAGTTGGTACGCCCGTCATTGACCAGTGTCTGCATTCCTTGCCAGGCCTGCTCTGCGCCGTGCGAGCGGGTGGCGGCGCCGCGATGGCGATAGTTGAGCATCGAGCTGAACAGCGGCGCCGGCGCCGCCACCCCGCTGCAACGCTGGGCCAGCGCCAGGGACGCATGTTCATGCCCGAGCAACGCGGTGAGCCGGGCATGGGTGGCGCGAACGGCGGCGCGCACGCCTTGATCATCGATATCCAGGCGCAGCGGCAAGGTATTGATGAACACACCCAGCGCACGGTCCGCGCCCTCGCCGCCGCCCATGCGCCCGACCAGTACCGTGCCGAACACTACGCTGTGCCGGGCCGAGGTCGCCGCCAGCACTTGGCCCCACGCCAGATGGAACAGGCTGGCCGTGCTCACGCCCAACAACCGGGCCTGCGAACGCAGGCGGCGGTTGAGGTCGCCGTCCAGGCACACAGTGTGCTCTTCGATAGCGCGACCGTCGCCGCGCACATCCTGCAAGCCAAAGGGCAAAGTCGGTTCGTCGATATCGGCCAGCATGTCGCGAAAGAAACGTTCGTGTTCCTGCTCGCTGACACCCAAACGCGCCTGCGCCACGTAGTTGCGGTACGGCATCGGCGCCGCAGCCGGGGCCGCATGGCCCAGCAGGTAGCCCTGCATTTCGCGCAGCACGACGTCGAACGCGGTGTGGTCGAGGACGATATGGTGATAGAGCAACACCACCACCACGCGTGCGTTGGCCGGGTCCTTCGCGTAGGCCAGGCGGATCAGCGGCGCCTGGCTGATATCGAGACGAAAGCGCCGCGCATCGAAGCGTTCATGCAGCCCGGCCAGGACATCGCCGTGTACATGCAGCTCATCCATCGACAGCTCGGCCTTGCGCTGCACCACCTGCAACGGTTGTGCGAGACCTTCCCAGACGATGCCGGTGCGCAGGATGTCATGGCGGTTGATGACCTGTTGCAGGGCCTCGGCAAACGCGTGCAGGCGCTCGACACTGTCAAACGCCAGGTGCGACTGCAGCAGGTACGGATCGCCCTGCTCGGCGGTGATGTAGTGATAGAGAATGCCTTCCTGCAACGGTGCCAGCGGATAAATGTCTTGCACATTGGCGGCGCCGCCGGGCACGCGGGCGACCACTAGATCGAGCGTCGATTGGTCGAGCGTCACCAGGGACAGCAAGTCCGGGGTAATACGTTGGCAAGCGGCGGGAATGCGATTGGCCGGCACCTGCACTTCGCGCCCACTGCCCACGGCAGCCGCCAGCGCAGCCAGGGTCGGCTGGCTGAACAGCACGCGCACATCGGCACTCATGCCGACCTGACGCATGCGCTCGATCAAGCTGACAGCCAGCAACGAATGGCCGCCCAGTTCGAAGAAGTGGTCATGGCGGCCAACCTGCTCCACCTGCAGCACTTCGGCCCAGATCCGCGCCAGGGTGGTTTCGACTTCGCCTTGGGGGGCTTCATATTCGCGAGTCAGCAACGCCGCCTGATCCGGTTGCGGCAGCGCCTTGCGGTCCAGCTTGCCGTTGGCGGTCAGGGGCAATGCATGCAGCTTCACATAGGCGACCGGCACCAGGGCATCCGGCAACTGGGCGTGCAGTTGCGCGCGCAGGGTGTCGATATCCACCGGTTGCCGTTCGGTAAACCAGGCAATCAAACGCCCTTCGCGCACCAGCACCACCGCCTCAACGACGCCATCCAGTGCGGCCAGGCGGCTTTCGATTTCACCCAGTTCAACCCGCACGCCACGCACTTTGACCTGATCATCGTTACGTCCCAGGTACTCGATATTGCCATCGGGCAACCAACGGGCCAGGTCGCCGGTGCGGTACATGCGGCCCTTGTTGAACGGGTCTTGCAGGAAGCGCTCGGCACTCAGGTCCGGGCGGTTCAAGTAGCCACGCGCCACGCCGCTGCCGCCCACATACAGCTCCCCCGCTACGCCCACCGGCACCGGACGCAAGTGCGCATCCAGCAGGTAAACGCTGGCATTGGCGATGGGCCGGCCGATATGCAACGCCTGCCCGGCGCGCACGCGGCCGGAGGTGGCAACCACCGTGGCTTCGGTGGGGCCGTAGTTGTTGATCACCGCAAAGCGTCGCTCCTGGGTGAACTGGCGCAGGCGGTCACCGCCGACCAGCAGGATGCGCAAGCTGGGGTGTTGCAGGTTCTGGCTGAAGGCGTATTCGGCCACGGGCGTGGGCAGGAAGCTGACGTCCAGCGGTTGCGCCAGCCACCAGGCGAGCAATTCATCAATGTTTTCATTGCCGACATGGGCTGGCGGCAGGTGCAGGGTGGCGCCCACGCACAGCGCCGGCCAGACCTCCCAGGCCATCGCATCAAAACCGAAACCGGCGACGCTACTGGTGTGGCCCGTCGCATCCAGGCCAAAGGCCTCGCAGTGCCAATGCACCAGGTTTTCCACGGTGCGGTGTTCCACCATCACGCCCTTGGGCTGGCCGGTAGAGCCGGAGGTGTAGATCACGTAGGCCAGGTGGGCCGGGTTCAACGCGTTGAGTTGCGGGTTGCTGGCGGCGAACTGCTGCAGGCGCGGATCGTGCAAGTCGAGGCTGGCAACCGCGCCGAGTAGATCGCGGGTACTGGCCTCAGCCAACACCGCCACGGGGGCGCTGTCTTGCAGCAGATAGGCAATACGCTCGGCGGGATAAGCCGGGTCAATCGGCACATAGCCGGCGCCGGTCTTGAGAATGCCCAGCAAGCCCACCAGCATCTGGGGGCCGCGACGGCAGCAGAGGGCAATGCGATCGTCGGGCTGTACGCCCTGTTGCAGTAGATGGTGGGCCAATTGGTTAGCGCGGGTGTTGAGTTGCTGGTAAGTCAGCGATTCGCCGTCTTGCACCACGGCGATGGCGTGAGGCTGGCGCTCGGCCTGGACCTCGAACGCCCCATGAACCGTGTGGCCCCTGGGGAAATCGCTGGCGGTGACATTGAACTCACGCAGTAAGGTTTCGCGCTCCGCCGTTGGTAGAATCGGTAGCTGGTTGAGCGCAGTCTTCGGTGCGTTTTCCAGCGTCTCGACCAACTGGTCGACGGCGTTATGCATGTAGGTGCACATCCGCTGGGCACCGATCTGCGGCAGCGCCAAGACGGTCAGGCCGAAGCCTTCACCCAGGTCATCCACACTCAAGGTCAGCGGATAGTTGCTGCGTTCCTCACCACCGAGCAACTGCACACCTTCCCAGATACCCTGCCCGTCGCGGGCCATTTCGCCGGGAGTACTGTGACGGTAGTTGAGCAAGGCACTGAACAGCGGCGAAGCATTCGCCACACCACTGCAACGCTGGGCCAGCGCCAGGGATGCATGTTCGTGACCGAGCAAGGCGCTCAAGCGCCCATGGGTCGCCTTGACCGCGAGCGCAGCTGGCGCCGCCACATCGACGCGCAGCGGCAAGGTGTTGATGAACATGCCCAGCGCGCGGTCTGCGCCGTCACCAGCTTGCATGCGGCCCATCAATACGGTGCCGAACACCACGTCGTCACGCCCGGACACCAGCCCCAGCACCTGCGCCCAGGCCAGATGCATCAGGCTCGCCGCGCTCACGCCGAGCTGCCGCGCCTGTTCGCGCACCCGATGGGCCAGCGCTGCCTCCACCGGCAGTTCGGCTTCTTCGATATCACGCCCATCACCCTGCACGTCCTGCACGCCGAACGGCAAAGTCGGCTCATCCACGTCGGCGAGCATGTCGCGGAAGAACGCTTCGTGCTCCTCCACGCTGACACCCAGGCGCGCCTGGGCCACGTAGTTGCGGAACGGCGCCGCTTCGGGCAAGTCCTGCGCCTGGTTGAACAGGAATGCACGCATCTCCTGGCCCACCACTTCCATGGCGGTGTGGTCCAGCGCCAGATGGTGGAACAGCAGGATCGCCGCGACGCGGTTGTGTTGCGGATCCTGAGCGAAAACCATGCGCAGCAGCGGCGCCTGGGTGATGTCCAGGCGGTAATGGCGGGCGTCGAAGCGTGCATGCAGTTGTTCGATGACGCCGCCGTCCGCCGGGTCCAAGGCAACCTCCTGGACAACCAGCTGCGCCTCGCGCCACACCACTTGCACCGGGCTGTCCAGCCCTTCCCAGACCACACCGGTACGCAGTATGTCATGGCGGGCCACCACCTGTTGCAGCGCATCCATGAACGCATGCAGGCGCTGGATACTGTCGAACGCCATGCGCGATTGCAGCAGGTACGGATCGCCCTGCTCGGCACTGATGTGGTGGTAAAGAATGCCTTCCTGCAACGGCGCCAACGGGTAGATATCCTGCACGTTCGCAGCACCGCCAGGCACGCCCGCGACGATTCGCTCGATGGCCGTTTGGTCGAGCTGCACCAGGGTCAGCATCGACGGCATGATCTGCGTGCAATCCGTTGGAATGCCATTGGCCGGCACTACAATTTCCCGGCCACTGCCCACCGCAGCGGCCAGCGCCGCAAGGCTTGGCTGGTTGAACAATACCCGCACGTCACAGCTCAGGCCGACCTGGCGCATGCGCTCGATCAGGCTGACCGCAAGCAATGAATGCCCGCCCAATTCAAAGAAGTGATCGTGACGGCCAACGCGTTCCAGCTTGAGCACGTCCTGCCAGATCTGCGCCAGCTGGGTTTCCACTTCGCCTTCCGGCGCTTCGAAACCACGACTGAGCAGCGCGCTCTGGTCCGGCACCGGCAGACCTTTGCGGTCAAGTTTGCCGTTGGCGGTCAATGGCAACAGCTCCAGCCATACATAAGCCGAGGGCACCATGTAGTCCGGCAACAGGCCTTGCAGGTGGGCACGCAGCGCTTCGATCTCCAGCGGCTCACTGGCGGTGTAGTAGGCCACCAGACGCTTGTCGCCGGGCTCATCTTCGCGGGCCAGCACCACGGCGTCCTTTACGCCAGGCAAGCCGGCCAGGCAGGTTTCGATCTCACCGGGCTCGATACGGAACCCCCGGATCTTCACCTGCAGGTCATTGCGTCCCTGGTACAGCAAGGTGCCGTCGGCCTGCCAGCAGGCCAGGTCACCGGTGCGGTACAGCACCCCTTCACCAAACGGGTTCGGGATAAATTTTTCGGCGGTCAGTTGTGGCTGGTTCAAATAGCCCTTGGCCACACCCGCGCCGCCGATGTACAGCTCGCCCACCACGCCCAGCGGCACGGGTTGCTGGCGTGGGTCCAGTACGTAGGCCTGGGCATTGGCAATCGGCCGGCCGATGGGAATGCCACCCTCGCCCACCGAGGTGATCTCGAAGGTGGTGGAAAACGTGGTGGCTTCGGTAGGCCCGTAGCCGTTGAGCAGGTGCTGGGGTTTGCCCTGTTCAAGCACCCGGCCGATCACCTGCGGGTCAAGCACGTCGCCACCGACGATCAAGTAGCGTAACTGGCGGAGCACCGGCATCAGCGCGTCGGCGTACTGGTGGAACAGCCCGGCGGTCATCCATAGCACGCTGACGGATTGCTCCTGCAACAACGACGCAAAGGCCGCCTGGGACAACAGTACCTCGTGCTCGACCACCACCACACAGCCGCCATTGAGCAACGGCGCCCACACGTCGAGGGTGCTGGCATCGAAGGCCGGGTTGGAGGCGAACGCCACGCGGTCGTGTTCGTTGAAGTCGGCATAACCGTTGTTGAGCACCAGGCGCGAGATGGCGCGGTGCGGCACTTGCACCCCTTTGGGCGCCCCGGTGGAACCAGAGGTGTAGAGGATGTAGGCGACGCTTTCGGCGGACTGCGGCAGTTCAGGATTACGTGGCGACTGGTCATTCAGGTTCAGGTCGGCCAGGTTATTGAGCACCCGGTGCGCGCCACTGTCCTGCACGATAAACGCCTGGCGCTCGACGGGCGCATTGACGTCCAGCGGCACATACACCGCGCCGCACTTGAGGATCGCCAGCTGGCAGATCAGCAAATCAAGGGAGCGCGGCAGCGCAATCGCCAAGCTTTCGCCCGGCTGCACACCCTGGTTGAGCAAGTGGTGGGCCAGGCGGTTGGCGCGACGGTTGAGGTCGCGATAACTCAACGAAAGCTGGCCATGCACGGCCGCGACTGCTTCTGGACGAGCCAGCGCCTGGGCTTCGAACAACTGGTGCACGGTGAGTTGCGACGGGTAGTCTCGGGCAGTGGCGTTGAACTCCACCAGCAGTTGATGCCGTTCGGCCGCCGGCAGGATCGACACGGCCTGCAACGGCGTGGTGGGCGCCTGCTGCAACGCGGTCACCAGGTGGCGCAATGCGGTGAGCATGTAGTCGCCCACGCGTTGCACCTCCAGGGTCGCCACGCCTTGCACGGTGAGCGCAAAGCCTGTGCCCAGGTCATCGACGTTGAGCACCAGCGGGTAGTTGCTGCGCTCTTCGGAACTGAGAATCTGAATACCGCAGGCTGCGAACGGGCTGTCCCCCGGTGATTCCCCCGGTGCACTGTGGCGATAGTTGAGCAAGGTACTGAACAGCGGCAACGAACCCGGCACGCCGCTGCAACGCTGGGCCAGGGACAGCGAGGCGTGCTCATGCCCGAGCAATTGCGCCAGGCGTGCATGGGTGGCGCGCACGCCGGCTTGTACACCGACGGTGCCGAGGCTGACCCGCAGCGGCAAGGTGTTGATGAACATGCCCAACGCGCGGTCGGCGCCCTCACCGCCCTGCATGCGCCCCAGCAACACGGTGCCGAACACTACCTCCTGCTGGCCGGAGACCTGCCCCAGCACCTGGGCCCAGGCCAAATGCACCAGGCTTGCAGTGCTCACCCCCAGTTGCCGCGCCTGTTCGCGCAGGCCCAGGCTCAGTGAAGGTTCCAGCGGCAGATGGGCTTCGAGGATGCCACTGCCGTCGCCATTCACATCCTGCAGGCCGAAGGCCAAGGTCGGCTCATCGATATCGCTGAGCATCTCGCTGAAGAACGCTTCGTGCTGGGCCTGGCTGACCCCAAGTCGCGCCTGGGCCACGTAGTTGCGGTACTGCACGGCATCGGGCAATTGCGCACTGTTGCCGGACAGGCTGGCACTCATTTCATCCACCAGCACCTGCAAAGCAGTGTGATCCAGCAGGATGTGGTGCAACAGCAGAATGCCGACAAAACGGCCTTGATCTTCTGAGTAGGCAAAGCGCATCAGTGAAGCGCGACTCAGGTCGAGGCGAAAGTGACGAGGGTCGAAGCGTTGTTGCAGTTGGGCAAGTGTCTCCTCGCTGCGCTCGACGGCCAGCACTGCCTGGCGCAAGACCACCTGCACCGGCTCGTTGAGGCCTTCCCAGAGAATCGCGGTGCGCAGGATATCGTTGCGCTCGATCACGCTGTGCAGCGCGCGGACAAATGCATCCACCGCCGTTTGGTCGTTGAAGCTGAACTGCACCTGCAACACGTAGGGGTCGCCCTCGGTGGTTGCCAGGTGGTGATAAAGAATGCCGGCCTGCAATGGCGCCAGGCCGTAGATGTCCTGCACGTTGTTGATGCCCCCGGGCATGCTCTGGATGATGTGGTCGAGGGCCGCCTGGTCCAATTCCACCAACGGCACCATGTCCGGGGTAATCTGCTGGATGCCGTCGGTAATCAGGTTGGCCGGGACCTGCACCTCCTGTTGCCCGCCCACCGCAGCGGCCAGTGCCGCCAGGGTCGGTTGGCCGAACAGTACGCGTACGTCGGCGCTGAGGTCGACCTGACGCATGCGTTCAATCAGCTTGACCGCCAACAAGGAATGCCCGCCCAGCTCGAAGAAGTTGTCGTCGCGGCCCACCTGATCGAGCTTGAGCAGGTCTTGCCAGATCGAGGCAATGGCGGTTTCCACCGCGCCTTGCGGGGCTTCGTAACCGCGACGGGCCAGCGCGTCTGCGTCCGGCGCGGGCAGTGCCTTGCGGTCGAGCTTGCCGTTGGTGGTCAGCGGGAATTTATCCAGCAACACAAAGGCGCTGGGCACCATGTGTTCGGCCAGGCTCAGCAGCAGATAATCACGCAGGTCGGCGGCACGCAATTGCCCTTCGGCAATCACGTAAGCCACCAGGCGCCTGTCACCCGGTTCGTCTTCACGAGCGATGACCACTGCGTCACGCACCCCGGAAGCAGTGGCCAGGCGCGCTTCGATCTCGCCCAGTTCGATGCGGAAACCGCGGATCTTCACCTGGTCATCGTTGCGCCCCAGGTATTCGACGCTACCGTCAGCCAGCAGGCGGCCAAGGTCGCCCGTCTTGTACATGCGCTGGCCGGTGATTGGGTCGGCCAGGAAACGTTCGGCGGTCAGCACATCACGGTTGAGGTAACCACGGGCCACACCGGCACCGCCGACGTACAACTCGCCAACCACCCCAAACGGCAGTGGCTCACGGCGCGCATCCAGCACATACAGCTGCAGGTCAGGAATGCGCACACCAATCGGACTGACGCCGACCAACTGTGCATCCGCCGCTTCCAGGGCGCGATAAGTCACGTGCACGGTGGTTTCGGTGATGCCGTACATGTTCACCAGTTGCGTCCCCGCGTTGATCGCACGGGCGTACCACGGCTTGAGCATGCCCGGCTCCAGCGCCTCGCCGCCGAAAATCACCTGGCGCAAGGAATGGGATTGCGGGTTCTGGCTTTGTGCGGCAATCAACTGGCGAAAAGCGCTCGGCGTCTGATTGAGGATGCTCACGCCGGCTTCGCAGAGCAGCGAATAACACTCATCCGGTGAGCGGCTGACCAGTTGCGGCACGATCAGCAACTGGCCGCCATGCATCAGCGCGCCCCAGATTTCCCATACCGAAAAGTCGAAGGCGAAGGAGTGGAACAACGCCCACACGTCGTTGCGGTTGAAGCCGAACCAGTGCTCGGTGGCGGTGAACAAGCGTGCCACCTGGCGGTGTTCGATCATCACGCCTTTGGGCTGGCCGGTGGAGCCTGAGGTGTAGATCACGTAGGCCAGGTTGGCCGGACTGACAGTGACCCGTGGATTGACGATGGATTCGCCGCGCACGTCATTGAGGTCGATCGCCGGCAGGTCGCCGACCAAGTGACGGGTATTGGCTTGCACCAGGACGGCCAAAGGCGTGCTGTCCGCCAGGGTGTGGGCGATCCGCTCCAGCGGGTAGGCCGGATCGATCGGCACATAGCCGGCGCCGGCCTTGAGGATGCCGAGCAGGCCGATGATCATCTCAGGGCCACGTTCTACGCAGATCGCCACCCGGTCATCAGGGCGGATGCCTTGGGCCAGCAGGCGATGAGCGACCTGGTTGGCACGCTCGTTGAGTTGGCGGTAGCTCACGCGTTGGTTGTCAAAGCGCAAGGCTATGGCTTCGGGCTGCGCGGCGGCGTGGGTTTCGACGTGTTGATGGATCAGGGCGGTGTCGGCGTAGTGCGCGGGGGTTTCATTGAGGTGGTGCAACAGGGTGTGGCGTTCGGCGTCGGGCAGGATGTTCAGGCCGCTGAGCGGCATATCCGGTCGCTGTTCCAGGGCATCGGCCAGGCTTGCCAGGGCGGTGTGCAGGTAAGTGGCGACACGTGCGGCACCAATCGACGCGTCGACCATCACGGTCAGGGCGAAATCTTCACCCAGGTCATCGACATTGACCGTCAGCGGGTAGTTGGTGCGCTCCTCAGCGCTGAGCACGCGGATGCCCTCGGCCACCTCGATCACCTCGGCCATGTCCGTGGCGGCGCTGTGGCGGTAGTTGAGCATAGCGCTGAACAGCGGCGTCGGTGCGGCGACACCACTGCAACGCTGGGCCAGCGCCAGGGACGCATGTTCGTGGTTGAGCAAGGTGGTCAGGCGTTCGTGGGTGGCCTTGACCCCGGCATGCACGCCCTGCCCGCCCACGTCCACGCGCAAGGGCAAGGTGTTGATGAACATGCCCAAGGCCCGTTCACCCCCCTCGCCCGCCCCCATGCGCCCAAGCATCACGGTGCCGAACACCACGGCGTCACGGCCGGAAACCACGCCCAGTACGCGGGCCAGCGCCAGGTGCATCATGCTTGCCACACTCACGCCAAGGGGGCGCGCCAGGATGCGCAAACGACGGCTTAGCGCGCTGTCGACCGGGATGCGCGCTTCGTCGATGCCGAGACCATTGCCTTGTACGTCCTGCAAACCGAAGGGTAGCGTCGGCTCGTCAATATCCGCCAGCATCTCGCGGAAAAAGGCCTCATGGGCCTGCTCGCTGACGCCATGGCGCACCTGGGCGATATAGCTGCGAAACGACACGGGCTCTCCCGCCTGAGCCTGCTCGCCCGCCAGGTACAATTGGATTTCATGGCGAACCACATCAAGCGCGGTGTGATCAAGGATGGTGTGGTGAAACAGCAGCGTTGCCGCCACGCGGCCGTTGGACGGGTCTTCGGCAAACACCAGCCGCAGCAGCGGCGCCTGGCCCAGGTCCATGCGGTAGTTGCGGGTATCGACATCCGCGGCCTCGCACACCAGGCTCGCCTTGCGCCACACCACCTGCAACGGCTCGTCGAGACGCTCCCAGACCATGGAGGTGCGCAGGATATCGTGGCGATCGATCACCCATTGCAACGCTTCGGCAAACGCATGCAAACGCGCGCGGCTGTCGAACTCGAACTGTGCATGCAGCACGTAAGGGTCGCCCTGCTCCGCCGACAGATGGTGGTAAAGCATGCCTTCCTGCAGCGGCGCCAGCGGGTAGACATCCTGCACATTCGCCGCGCCCCCAGGGATGGCGGCGACGATACGGTCAATGGCCGACTGGTCGAGACTGACCAGGGGCAGCATGTCCGGGGTGATGCGGTAGGCCGGGCTCAGCCAGTCGCCGCCATGTTCGGCTACCAGTTCGAGCAGCCGGGGCTTGTGCGCGATCAATTGATCCCACAGCGCATCGTCCAGTGCTTCGTCGTCACCGAGGATGATCAGGTCGCCTTCTTCCAGTTGCAGACGGATCGCATGGGTGGAAATCGCTGCCAATAATTCGCTGAACTGCATGGGTAACCTGCCTGATAAGTCACGGTGGAGAAGAAAGTCCGTTTTCAGCTGCCGCTTGAATCGGGTGCTGTGCGCCCCGCATCCAAAAAAAGCGGGCGCAGCCGGAGACCTGGAGAGGCTTCCGACAGGCTTGGAAAATTAAGGGATTTGGCTGGCGGGGGGTGACATGGGAAGCGGGGACAAGCGTGAACCGAGTTGGTTCAATCGGTGGCGGGAGCGCTCACCGCAGCGCCTTTCAAGGGGTTTTCAGCTTCAGGTGACGTGCATACCACGGCCGCTTCGGCACCCGTTTGAACAAGTCCTGCAACACACCCTCGTCTTCGCCAAAGGTAATGCGCAGCGCCAGTTTCATGGTCTCCGGGTCCATCTCCATCGACCGACCCATCTGCAACCCCGGCGTGGTGCTGCAGCCATGGGTGTCCGGACCCAGCCACGGGTCGCCGACTTCAACCCAGCGGCCCGGCGCGAACCAGGCTACGCCGTTGACCTCCATGCGGCTCACTTCCCCTGGGTTGAAGCGCTCATGGGCGCGAAACCAGTCTTCGATACGGTCATCGATCCAGCCGTGGAAGTGCCAGAACACGGGGTTCACATGCGAGGAAAACGGATCGCCGAGGAAGTCGTTTTCCGCCGCGTACCAGCGTGGGGCGAAATCCGAGGGGTCGCGGGCGAAAGGCACTGGCGCACCATTGGACGGGTCACGCGGCACCGAGGCCCAGCGCATGTGCAGCCAATCGTGAAGCCCCAGCTCCATCTCGGAACCCAACTGCCCCAGGGTGAATTGGGCCAGGTAACGTGGGTCGCGGTATTGAGATTCCCACACCTGGAAATTGCTGTGATACGTTTCGGCCGCCTTGATGTCGCTGACCCATTGGGTGTAGTCGCTGTCGTCCGGGGCCGACCACGTGGGCGGCAGAGCGAAACCATCGTGGTTATCGAAGTAGCGCAGGAAGCCCAGGCGATCACGTTCCAATGCCGGCTGAGGCTCAGGAAATTGCCGCCACGAAGCAATCGCCTGCATGGAACGCGCGGTTCCCAGCATATGCCGGTGCATAAAGAAAAAGTCGATGCCCGAGCCGTTGCGGTCCTTGCGCTTGCCCCGGGCGTCACGCTCCTGGCCACGCGGGCCGGGTTGCCAGCCAATGCCGCGCAGGGCGTCGCGTTTTTCTTCGGAGAGTTTGTGCCACTGGTCACGGGTGGCGTGCCACAGTTGATGAAACAGGCGGTGCTCGGGTGAAATCAGCCAGGCCAGCAGGGTTGGATTCAGGCCGATGCGTTCGCGGGCTTCGGGAAACCACTGCTTATGGGCGATAAAGCGATTATCGCGCTCAACAGACGCCAGCGGCCGGTCGAGGTCAAAGATCTGCCCGCTCAGGGTGCTGCTGCCGGCGTTGGCAAAATCCGCCCAGACCTGATCGAGGGTCATCTTGAATTCGTAGGCCGGCGTGCCATCGACCGAGTCGCGATCGATCAGCCGCCAGTAGAGCACGGCGCTCTCCCCTGTCAGTAGATCGCCCAGCACGCGGTATCGCGGTTCACCTTCGGCGCGCAGGTTGGCGGCGGTGTCCAGGTAGCCGCGTAGACCACGCCCGCGAGGGGCGATGTCGAGCAGCAGTTCTAAACCTTGCAGCGGCAGGCCCTTGAGGCCGGCGTCGCGGCCCTCCAGGCGCAGGTTCCAGACCCCGCGCAGGGTGTTCGCCAGGTGCTGGCCGGCGGTGTCGGCCAGGTCCACCGTGGCTTCGCCTGGGGTGATGGGGAATTCTTCTTCGCGCGTCAACTCGCGATGGGCATAGAAAGCTGCCGGCACCGCGGCACCTGTCAGTGCCAGGCCTGCGATGAACCCACGTCGAGAGATGGTCATTGTCTACCTTAGGAAACGGCTTTATCAGAGCTAGAACGTTTGCACGCCGAGGAAATTTACCGACGCGCCCTCGCCGCCTAAATTTTCCCACCCATCACTCGTTCTTCCCTGATAGCGAAGGCCTCAACTGACTGAGACGGCAATGACAAAACCACGTTCGAAAAAGGCGCTGTACATCGGCTTGCCGCTGGCACTGGCCATCGGTGCCGGAGCCGGCTTCCTGGTCTGGGATCACTGGTTCAAGGGCAATGCCGGCTACCCGCTGGAAGTGATCAAGCAGGCCAATGAAATGCAGGATCGGCTGCTGTCTTTCGACAGCCACATCACCGTGCCGGTGGATTTCGGCACCGCCGATAACGAGGCGGACAAGGACGGTGAAGGCCAGTTCGACCTGGCCAAGGCAGCACGTGGGCGACTGTCCGGTGCGGCCCTGACGATTTTTGGCTGGCCGGAAATCTGGAACGGCCCCAACGCGCCGCACAAACCCACCGACGGCTTTGTCGAAGCGGCCCGCCATGAACAGGAAGTGCGCTACAAGATCATCAGCGCGATGGTGCGCGACTACCCCAATCAGGTCGCCATCGCCTATACCCCGGATGATTTCCGGCGTTTGCATGGCGAGGGCAAGTTCGCGATCTTTATCAGCATGCTCAACGCCTACCCGCTGGGCAACGATTTGAACCAGTTGGACCTGTGGGCGGCGCGCGGCATGCGCATGTTCGGTTTCAGCTATGTGGGCAACAATGCCTGGTCGGACTCGTCTCGGCCGCTGCCGTTTTTCAATGACTCCACCGATGCCCTCGACGGTTTGTCGGACATCGGCAAGCAAGCGGTGCACCGCCTCAACGACCTGGGGGTGATCATCGACGTATCACAAATGTCGACCAAGGCCCTGGAGCAAGTGGCCCAATTGAGCCGCACGCCGATGGTGGCGTCCCACTCTGCGCCGCGTGCGTCGGTGGATATCCCGCGCAACCTGAGCGACAAAGAACTGCAACTGATCAAAAACAGCGGCGGCGTGGTGCAGATCGTGGGCTTCTCCGCCTACCTTCGCCCACTGAGCCAACCGACCCAGGACAAGCTCAACACCCTGCGCGCACGCTTCGACCTGCCGCCCCTTCCCAACTTGGCGGTGGCCTTGATGCCGGGCGATGCGATCATTGCCGCCTGGCCTGAACAGAAGTTCGGCGAGTACGCCAGCGCGCTGTACGCCATCCTTGATGAAGAACCCAAGGCCACCCTCAAGGACTTGGGGGACGCCATCGACTACACCGTGCGCAAGATCGGCATCGACCATGTCGGCCTCGCTTCGGACTTCAACGATGGCGGCGGCGTCCAGGGCTGGAACAACGTCGGCGAAATACGCAACGTCACCGCCGAACTGATCCAGCGCGGCTATTCCGAAGCGGACATCGCCAAGCTGTGGGGCGGCAACTTCCTACGGGTGTGGGACCAGGTACAAAAAGCCGCCAACCCCTTGGCCAACCGCTAATCATCCAGAAGCCAGTCCATGACCGACCGCCGTACCTTCTCCGGCCTGCTTAATTCCTCCGATGAGATCCAGCGCCTCATGACTTTGCTGAACCCACGGGTGTGAAGCCCACTTTTTCCCCCTTGAATGAGAGGCCCACATGAACAACCCCCTCACGGCCCTGGCACTCACCGCCCTGTGCAGTGCCTTGCTGCCCAACCTGGCCCAGGCTGCCGCGCCGCAACCCGGCAAAGTGTTCAAGGACTGCAAGGACTGCCCGGAAATGGTGGTGTTGCCCGCCGGCACCTTCACCATGGGCACGCCGGACGACGAGGTCGGCCGCGAGCCGGACGAAGGCCCGATGCACGACGTGACCTTCGCCAAGCCGTTCGCCATGAGCCGCTTTCATATCACCGCCGGTGAATGGGACAGTTATGTGCGCCAGACCGGCGTGAAGATCGCCGACGGCGACACCCGCCCCGGCCGTGAATGCATCGCCAGCAAACCGCGCTACCCCCAGGGCCCGCGCCAACCGGCGGTGTGCATGGACATGGACGACATCAAAAACTATGTGGCCTGGCTGTCGAAAAAGACCGGCCAGCAGTACCACATGGTCAGCGAAGCCCAGCGCGAGTACGCCGCGCGCGCCGGCTCCACCGGGCCATTCCCCTTCCCGTTCGATGAGGGCAAGGACTACAGCATTGCCAGGCACGCCAACACCTATGGCCCTGCCGACGGGTACAGTTACTCGTCACCGGTCGGCAGTTACCCGGCAAATGCCTTTGGCATGTACGACATGCATGGCAACGTCTACGAGCGGGTCGCCGACTGCGAGCACCCCAACTACATTGGCGCGCCTACCGACGGCAGCGCCTGGATGGAGCCTAACTGCGAGGGCTACATGATCCGGGGCAATGACTGGGGTGAAGCACCGGTGTTTTCGCGCTCGGGCAACCGCAATAACATCTACCCGCAGACGCGGGGGGATTGGATTGGGTTCAGGGTAGTGCGCGACCTGTAGTAGCGCAGGAGATTGAAGTGCGCCCCAGAAGTTGGACACCCATCCAATTCTTGGGGCGTATTTTTCATGAGTAAGTACACGACGCAGTTCAAGCTATCCGCTATTACCACTTTCCTTGAGAAAGGCCGAGGCTTTCGCCGTATCGCCGCTCAATTTCAAATGGACCCTACATTGCTTCGTCGCTGGGTCGAGGCGTATCGATTGCACGGTGAGGCCAGTTTGAGCACCACCGGCCAACGTTACTCCGCCTTGTTCAAGTTCTCCGTCCTACAACGCATGTGGCGTGACTCCCTTTCCTTACGCCGCGCAGCGGCGCTTTTCAATTTGGGTAACTCCACTCAGGTGGGCAGATGGCAGCAGCAGTATTACAGTGGCGGCATTGAAGCCCTGGAGTCAGGGAAAAAAGGACTGTGTACCGTTATGTCTAAGCCACCCATTAAACCACGTAAATCTTCTGCCCCAATCACTGCCCCTGAGCCCGAACACAAGACGTTGCTCGATGAGCTCAAGTATCTGCGCATGGAGAACGCCTACCTAAAAAAGCTTGGGGAGTTAGGCGAGGCAGTGATGAGGCGGGAGAAAGAACAGAAGAAAAAGCCCGATTAGTCAGTGAGCTTAAGCAAGAGTTTTCCTTGAGTGAGTTGCTCAAGCTGGTGAGCCTTGCGCGAAGCACGTACTACTACCAACTCAAAGCGATGGGCGTTGCAGACCGGTTTGCCTCGGTCAAAGCAGCTATCCAGAACCTCCAGAATGAGCATATGGGCTGTCTTGGTTATCGTCGTATGACTTTAGAGCTTCGTAAAGAACGACCACAGATCAACGGGAAAACGGTACGTCGGCTGATGGGGGAGCTGGGTCTGAAATGCACCGTGCGACCAAAGAAATACCGGTCGTATAACGGACCGATGGGAGATGTATCGCCCAATACACTGGCTCGTCAATTCGAGGCTGAGAAACCGAATCAGAAATGGGTAACTGATGTCACCGAGTTCAAAGTGGCTGGCAAGAAGATGTACTTATCTCCAGTTTTAGATTTGTACAACGGCGAGATTGTGGCCTATCAGATGGCCATGCGCCCCCAATATGCTTTGGTGGGCGAGATGTTGGAAAAAGCTCTTCAACGCTTACCTGAGGGGGCTAAGCCTATGCTGCACTCGGATCAGGGCTGGCATTACCGACACTCAAAATACCGAGAGCGACTGGAAAAGGCGGGGCTGGAGCAAAGCATGTCACGCAGAGGAAACTGTTATGACAACGCCACAATGGAGAGTTTTTTCGGCACACTGAAGTCAGAATTTTACTACCGAAAAAACTTCGACAACGTGGAACAGTTGCAAGCTGGGTTGGATGAGTACATCCATTACTACAACTATAAACGAATCAAAGTGAAGCTTGGCGGACTGAGCCCTGTAGCCTATAGGGTCAAGTCCGCTGTAGCCTAACCAACAACTGTCCAACTTTTGGGGCGCACTTCAGATCCCGTGTGGGAGCGGGCCTGCTCCCACATTTTTAACCGTGGCTGCTTTAGATTCCCTTTTGTGCCAATAACGCCAACCCTTCATGCAGCGCCGGGAACAGGCTGTTGTTGAAGTTGTTCCAGCGCAACTCGAGGATGGTGTCCTCAGGCGAGATCTCGGTCTTGAGCACGTCGTGGAACACTTCGCCCGAATCGATGCCGTTGTCCACGTAGTGGAAAGACGCGCCAGTGAGGTACAGCGGCTCCGACGGCGTCGTGGCCTTGGTCGCCCAGTCCGTGATCGTCAGCCCACGCGCGCCGTACAAGGCGCTCCAGGTCGCGTAGGCGCCACGGCGCTCGTAGGGCGATTCGATACGGGTAATGCCTGGGTGAATGTTCATGATGCGACGGGCAAATGGCGCGCCCGGACGCACCAGTTCATCCAGGATCACCAGCAAGCCGTCGAGCACCACGATGTCGGCCTTCAACTCCACCAGCGTGTCGTGCAGTCGGCGTTCGAAATCCTGCTTGCCGGCGATGTGTTCCGCGCTGCCCCGCGGCAGCCGCCGATAGGTCGACGGCACGCTCAGCAGCAGATCATTGACAAGGCGACCCTGCACCCGCAGGTCGGCCGGATACAACCATTGACGGCCAGGTTTGTAGGCAAAGCCGTAGTCGCTGACCAGTTGCTGGTCCCGCGGATTCTGCTCATCGTCGTCATACACCACGCCCACCAGGTTGTAGGCCTCGCCCAGCGGCGTGTCGTTGAGTGCCCCCGCCAAAGATTCCAGCACCGACATCATGTAACGCTCGTGGTCCTTGTAGGCCACCGGCTGCCCGGCCTTATCGGCCGCAGCATTGCGCAGGGACCACACGTACACCAGATTCTTTTTCGTCATTGTTTCGCTCTCGCTGGATAGATCAGGCACGCGCCGATACGCGTGCGCCTACACCACAAGAACGAACCAGCCACCGCGCAATTTATCCGCCACCAACACCGTCGGGCACGTCGAGCTAAATAGTCGCGCCAATCCTTCGTTTGTCATGGGTAAGGGTCTGTGTGCCCAGCCCCTCTTTTTCACTTTCCGGGAAGTATTTATGACCGACCCCAAGCGCGGCGCCTTCAACGGTCTGCTCGCATTGCTCAGGCCCTTTCGCACCATCGTGACCGTCTCCGTCGCCCTGGGCATGGCCGGCGGCCTGGCCATCACATTGCTGTTGGCGACGATCAATAACGCCCTGCATTCGCCCCAAGGCATGACCCAGGGTGTAATCCTGACGTTTGCAGCCTTGTGCGTGCTGGCGCTGGTCAGCTCGATCATTTCCGACATCGGCACCAATTACGTCGGCCAACGGATCATCGCGGCGCTGCGCAAAGACCTGGGCGAAAAAGTGCTGTCGGCGCCGATCGGCCAAATCGAACGTTACCGCTCCCACCGCCTCATCCCGGTGCTGACCCATGACGTCGACACCATCAGCGACTTCTCTTTCGCGTTCACGCCATTGGCCATTGCCGCCACGGTGACGCTGGGCTGCCTCGGCTACCTGGCCTACCTGTCAGTGCCGATGTTCCTGATGATGGTGGTGGCCATCGTGATCGGCAGCGCCGTGCAGTTTATCGCCGGCGGCAAAGGCATCCAGGGTTTCGACCTGGCACGCAGCCATGAAGATGAGTTGCAGCGTTACTACAATGCCATCGCTTCCGGGGCCAAGGAGCTGCGCATGCACCGGCCGCGACGCTTTCGCATGAACACCCACCGCATCCAGGAAACGGCCGACCGCATCAGTGATATTCAGGTGCGCTCCGTGAACATCTACATCCTCGCCAAGACCTTTGGTTCGATGCTGTTCTTCGTGGTCATCGGCCTGGCCCTGGCGATGCAGGCGTACAACCCGAACCCCGACCCGACGGTGATCACCGGCTTCGTGCTGGTGCTGCTGTACATGAAAGGCCCGTTGGAACATCTGCTGGGTTACCTGCCGGTGGTGGGCAAGGCGAAAATTGCCTTTGGCCGTATCAGCGAGTTGTCGGAGCGTTTCTCCTCCCCTGAGCCGCACCTGCTGATGGATGACAGCGAGGCGCCCACCCCGATCGTCAACAGCCTGGAATTGCGCAACGTCAGCTACAGCCCAGCGGCGGTAGAAGGCAGCGAGCCATTCCATCTCGGACCGATCAACCTGAACATCGCCCAGGGCGACATCGTGTTCATCGTCGGTGAAAACGGCAGCGGCAAGACCACCTTGATCAAGCTGTTGCTGGGCCTGTACCCGCCGCAGTCCGGTGAGATCCTGCTCAATGGCAAGGCGGTGACGGACCCCGAGCGCGATGACTATCGCCAGCTGTTCACGACGGTGTTTGCCGATTACTACCTGTTCGACGATCTGGTCCAGGGCAGCGCCACCCAGTCATTGGACAGTGCCACCAAATACCTGGAACGCCTGGAGATCGCGCACAAGGTCAGCGTCAAGGACGGCGTGTTCAGCACCACCGACCTGTCCACCGGCCAACGCAAGCGCCTGGCACTGGTCAACGCATGGCTGGAGGAACGCCCGGTGCTGGTGTTCGACGAATGGGCCGCCGATCAGGACCCGGCCTTCCGCCGGATTTTCTATACCGAGCTGCTGCCGGACCTCAAGCGCCTGGGCAAGACCATCATCGTAATCAGCCATGACGACCGTTATTTCGACATCGCCGATCAGCGGGTACGCCTGCGCGCGGGCCAGGTGGTGCACGAAATGGAACCCGCATGAAACTTTCTTTTCCGGTTTTCCAAAGTAGGAACGTCTCACTAGTGGTAATGAGAACTAACCTCAATAAACACTAAAAATTGCCCACTTAAAATATAGAAGAGAAAACATCCATGTCAGCACGACTCGGTCTCAGCCCACTGAGCAAAGCGCTAACCATGCGTCGGGCCCTGAACATCAACCTCCTTCCGAGCGCGCTTGCCCTTGCGGTATCGCTTCCGGTCGCCGGCTATGTGCAGGCGCAGGAGATCGAGTTGGATATTCCAGCACAGGCACTGGGGAGTGCACTGCAGGAATTCGGCCGTCAGGCCAATATGCAAGTGCTGTACAGCCCGACCGACGTGGCAGGTAAGAACAGCAAGGCGGTCAAAGGCAAACTGGATCCACAGCAGGCCATCAACACGCTGCTGGCAGGCACGTCAACCACCCACAGCCTCAGCGGTAACGCCCTGACCGTCACCGCCGCCGGTGCTACCGCCGGCCTGGAACTGAGCCCGACCCAAGTGACCGGCAACGTGCTGGGCAATATCACCGAGGGCTCCGGCTCCTACACGCCGGGCACCATCGCCACGGCCACGCGGCTGACCCTGACACCGCGGGAAACCCCGCAGTCGATCACGGTGATTACCCGTCAACACATCGAGGACTTCGGCCTCAACAGCGTTGATGACGTAATGCGCCACACACCTGGCATCACCGTCTCGGCCTATGACACTGACCGTACCAACTACTATTCCCGTGGTTTCTCGGTCAACAGTTTCCAATACGATGGTATTCCGTCCACCGTGCGCAACGTCGGCTATTCGGCCGGTAATACCCTGAGCGACATGGCGATCTATGACCGCGTCGAAGTGCTCAAAGGCGCCACCGGTCTGCTCAACGGCGCAGGCTCACTGGGCGCGACGATCAACCTGATCCGCAAGAAGCCGACGTCGGAGTTCAAGGGCCACGTGCAGTTGGGCGCCGGTTCCTGGGACAACTATCGCAGCGAAGTGGATGTGAGCGGCCCGCTGACCGAAAGCGGCAATGTCCGGGGCCGTGCGGTAGCGGCGTACCAGGACAAGAACTCGTTCATGGACCACTACTCGCGCAAAACCGAAACCTACTACGGAATTACCGAATTCGACCTGTCGCCCGACACCATGCTGACGGTCGGCTTCGACTACCAGGACAACACGCCCAAAGGCTCCAGCTGGTCCGGTTCCTTCCCGTTGGTGAACTCCAACGGCAGCATCAACAAGATGTCCCGCTCCTACAACAACGGCACTACCTGGAGTTCCTGGCAGCAAAACACCCGTACCGCCTTTGCCATGCTCGAACATGACCTGGGTGACGGTTGGGTGACCAAGTTCCAGCTTGACCACAAGATCAACAGCTACCATGCCGACCTCGGCTCGATTCAGTTCGTTGAGCCGCAGGCCGATGGCAGTGCGGTGATCAACGGACAGAAATACACCGGCGACACCAAAAGCACTTCTGCAGACCTCTACGCCACCGGGCCCTTCAGCCTGTTCGGCCGCGAGCATGAACTGGTCATCGGTGGCTCGATCGGTACTTCGCACTGGAAAGGCAAGGGTTACTGGTCGCCAACCTGGCCACAGGGCAACACCGTCGACTTCTACAACTGGAACGGCAAGATCGACCGGCCGATCTATGGCCCTGCGCAGCAACACACCGACGACACCATCCGTCAGTCCGGCACCTACATGACCGCGCGCTTCAACGTGATGGATGACCTGAACGTGATCCTCGGTGGTCGTATCGCCAACTACCACGTCACTGGCCTGAACCCGTCCTACAAGGAAACCGGGCGGTTCGTGCCGTATGCCGGTGTGATCTACGACCTGAACGAGAATTTCTCGGTGTACACCAGCTACACCGACATCTTCCAGCCCCAGGAAAGCACCTACAAGGACCGCAACCAGACGTTGCTGGAACCGGACGAGGGGCAGAACTACGAGATCGGCCTGAAGGGCGAATTCTTCGACGGCCGTTTGAACAGCAGCCTTGCCTACTTCGAGGTGCATGAAGACAACCGCGCCATCCCGGACGATGCCTACAATAACCAGACTCCTTCCCCGCAGAACTATGCGTTCAAGAGCTCCAAGGCGGTCACCAAGGGTTACGAGGCTGAAATTTCCGGCGAATTGGCCCCGGGCTGGCAGCTGCAGGGTGGTTACACCCACAAGATCGTGCGGGACGCAGATGACAAGAAGATCTCCACCTTCGAACCAGAGCATCAGGTCAACCTGAACACCACCTACAAGCTCAAGGGCGACCTCGACAAGTTCACCATCGGCGGCGGCCTGCGCTGGCAGAGCAAGGGTTGGTACGAAATCTACAACTCCCCGCTCAACCGCAACCAGGACATCACTCAGGAAGCCTACTGGCTGGTTGATCTGATGACCCGCTACCAGATCACCAAGAGCCTGTCGGCGACCGTCAACGTCAATAACATCTTCGACAAGTCTTACTACACCAACGTGGGTTTCTATAACTCGGCGGCCTATGGTGAGCCGCGCAACGTGATGTTCAGCACCCGTTGGGACTTCTGATGTAACCCCTGATCTCCCCAGGCCGATCAATCAGACGCCCGATGAAAGTCACGCTTCATCGGGCTTTTTCATGCCTTGCTCCCACCGAAACCAGGCGCAAAAAAACCGGATCCATGATCCGGTTTTTTTCGTTAACTGGCGCGTTATGCCATGGCGGCCACCAGGCTACTGATGAACTCGGCGCTGTCGATGATCCCGTCATGATCGGTCCCGATCATCACTGAACGCTCGATGCGCCCCTGGACAAGGATGTCTGCCATGCTCTGCTCGATCAGGTCCTTGAACTGCCCGGCGCGACTCATCGAGGCCCACCAGCAACTGACGGGGGCTTTGATCGGTTTGAAGTCCGCCGCAGACAGACGCTCACTGAGCGCGCGGTCGATTTCCCAGGAGATCTGCGCCTCGTTACCACGCAGCAACTCCTCCTTGATACCGATAAAGGCATCGCCCAAGGTCCGCTCGGCCCAGCCGACGAAGCCTTGCCACTGCCCGGCCTCATCGTCGCCATCCCGCTGGCACTGCTGCCAGGCGGCCTGAATCTGCTCAGCGAATGCCGGGAACATCACCCCCAGCAAAGCTGCACGCCGCTCATTGGCCGAGACCTCACGGTCTTCCTCGATAACGACTGCCTCCCAATAAGGTTTGAGCCATTGCGGCGGCGCGGAGTCGATCCAGCCGACAAACTCGACGTCGCGCCCCGCTTGCTCCAGCACGTAGGCAACTTCCATCGCCAGGTTGCCACCCAGTGACCAGCCTGCCAGGCGGAAGGCACCTTGAGGTTGAGCCGACAGCAGTTGCCCGGCGTAATCCTCGACCATGGCTTGCCATTCGGGCACCTCTACCCCCTCCTCTGCCAATGCACGACAGATCACCCCGAACACCGGACGCTGCTCCCGGAGTGCGAGGGCAATCGCGGTGTAGCAGTGCACCGAGCCGAAGCTTGGGTGGAACATGAATAACGGCGTACCTTCGGTCTGGCTATTGAGCTTGACGATCGACGAGCTGCGCGCTTCGCCCTGCAGGCAATTGACCTGCCCGCGTATCGTTGGGTTAAGCATCAACTGGCTGACGGACAAACCGACACCGCTGACTTTACGGATTCGCTCCTTGAGCATCAGCACCCGCAAGGAGTGACCGCCCAATTCGAAGAAGTTGTCGTTCAGTCCTATGCGCTCAACACCCAGGACGTCACTCCAGATCGCCGCCACCTGCTGCTCGATTACACTTTGCGGGGGCTGATACGCCTCTGAAACCTGCGCCTCAGGCTTGGGCAACGCCTTGCGATCGAGCTTGCCGTTGGGGCTCAGCGGCATTTGCGTCAATACCACCCATTGGGCCGGCACCATGTAGTCAGGCAACTGCGCCGCCAGGTGCGAGGCCACTTGCGCTTTCCAATCGTCGCTCGCCGCCTGCAGGACCAGGTACCCCACCAGGTGCGTGCCGTCCACCGCGAGCACTGCTGCTTCACGCACGCATTCGTGCTCCAGCAAGCGCGCTTCGATTTCACCCAACTCGATGCGCAAGCCACGCAGCTTGACCTGGTGGTCGATGCGCCCGGCGTACTCGATGACCCCATCGTCGCGATAGCGCGCCAAGTCTCCCGTGCGATACAGACGGCCGCCACTGCCGAATGGGTCGGTCACGAAACGTTCGGCGGTCAGCGCTGGCCGACGGTGGTAGCCCCGCGCCAGACCGACGCCGCCCAGATACAGTTCGCCCAACACACCCACCGGTGCCGGCTCGAGGTTGCTGTCCAACACGTAGCAGGCCAGGTTGGCGATTGGCTTGCCTATCGGCACCGCATCCGCACCTTCCTCGATACAGGTCCAGTGGGTCACGTCGATCGCGGCCTCGGTTGGCCCATACAAGTTATACAGGCCCGCCTGTGGCAACTTGGCAAACACCTGTTGCTGCGCATCCACGGGCAATGCCTCACCGCTGCACACAATCCGTTGCAGGCTGTGACATGACCCAACAGTGGCCTCCTGCAAGAAGGCCTGGAGCATGGCTGGCACAAAGTGCAACGTCGTGACCTGCTCGGCCTCTATCAGGCTCACGAGCCTGGCCGGGTCACGATGGTCGCCCGGCGCGGCCACCACCAGGCGCGCCCCGGTCATCAGCGGCCAGAAGAATTCCCACACCGACACGTCAAAACTGAACGGCGTCTTCTGCAAAACGGTATCCGTGCCATCCAGGCCATACGCCTGCTGCATCCAGCACAGACGGTTGGTAAGGGCCGAGTGACGGTTGCCCGCCCCTTTGGGTTGGCCGGTGGAACCCGAGGTGTAGATCACATAGGCGAGGTTTTCACTGTCGACGACGACCTGCGGGTTCTGCCCGGAGTAGGCCTGCAACCAGCCATCGCCCTCCTCCAGTACGAGGCTGTGCACGCCCTGCGGGGTCGGCAGTTGCTCCAGCAGGTGCGCCTGGGTCAACAGCAACTTCACGTCACTGTCTTGCAGCATGTACGCCAACCGATCCCGAGGGTATTCCGGATCCAGCGGCACATACGCGCCCCCCGCCTTGAGCACTGCCAGCAGACCGACGACCATTTCGATGGAACGCTCAACGGCAAGCCCGACGAGCACGTCCGGCCCGACCCCGGCGGCCATCAGACGATGCGCCAAACGGTTGGCCCGATGGTTCAGTTCGGTGTAGCTCAGTACCTGCCCGGCAAATACCAGCGCCGGTGCGTGCGGTGTGCGCAACACTTGGGCCTCGATCATCTGATGCACGGCGAGGTGCACAGGGTAGTCTTCAGCCGTGGCGTTCCAGGTGTGCAATACCGTTTCGCGCTCGGCAGTGCCCAGCGAAGGCAGGGTTGCCAGGCGCTGGGTGCCATCCACCGCCATTGCCTGCAACAACTGCTGGAAGTGCTCGGCCAGTTGTTCGATATGCGCCGCGCTGAACGCCTGTCGGTCGTAATTGAACTCCAGGCCCAGGGTTTCACCGATACCCAGCAAGACGGTCAATGGGTAATGGGTCTGCTCCAGGCTGTGAACGGCGCCAAACGTCAGCCCCGATGGTGCACTTTGCTCCAGCGCTTCGGAAACCGGGTAGTTCTCGAACACCAGGATGCTGTCGAACAGTGCCTCGCCCCCCTGCCCGGCCCAGCGCTGGATCTCGAACAGCGGCGTATGCTCCTGCTCTCGCAAGCGTACGTTCTGCGCCTGGATCTGCTGCAGCCATTGGCTGACCGACATTTGAGCATCCGGCGTGGCAACCACGGGCAAGGTGTTGATGAACAGGCCCACCTGTTGTTCGATGCCGCGCAACTGCGCCGGGCGGCCTGCCACGGTGGCACCAAATGCCACGGTCGCCTGCCCGGTGTGGTGCTGCAGCAGCAGCAACCAGGCACTTTGCACCAGCGTATTGAGGGTGACTTTGTTGCGTTGGGCGAAAGCCTTGAGCTGAGTGGTCCGGTCTGCGTTCAGGCTTAAACGGTGCTCGCCGTTGATCGCAAGCGCCTCGATTGGCTGGGTCTGGAGGCCACGGGCCAAACGTGTCGGCTCCTGCAGGTTCACCAGTTGCGCTTTCCAGAAGGCTTCGCTGACCGATTTATCCTGCGCCTGCAGCCAGGCAATGTAATCGCGGTAACGACCAATGGGCGCGCGCAGCGGCTCGCCGGCGTAATGCTGCAAGACCTCGCCAAACAACTGCGAGCCACTCCATCCGTCCATCAGGATGTGGTGGTTGGTGTAGATCAGGTGATAACTGGACGACCCTGTACGCACCACCGTCAAGCTCATCAACGGCGCTTGCTCCAACTCGAAGCCTTGGGCCCGTGCCGACTCGGCCAGGCAGCCGAGTGCCGTGCTGCTGTCGGTATGGCCTTGCCAATCCAGCTCGGTAAACGGCATGCGCATCTGCTTGTAGACCACCTGCAAGGGCTGCTCAAGCTCGGTCTGCCAGAGAAAGCCGCTGCGCAGGATCTCGTGGCTGTCGACCGCCGCCTGCCAGGCCTGGCGGAAGCGCGGCACATCCAAGCCTTCGACATCAATGCGCATTTGGTTGATGTAGTCACCCGAGCCCTCGCCATACAGCGACTGGAAGAGCATGCCTTGCTGCATGGGCGACAACGGGTACAGGTCTTCGACGTCGGCCACCGCCACCGGCAAGGTGTCCAGTTGCGCCTGGGACAAGCGTGCCAGGGGGAAGTCCGACGGCGTCACCCCGTGGTTGTCACAGCAGTGCTCGATCAACGCCCTGAGCTGCGCCGCGTAATCATCGGCCAGACGTTGCACGGTTGCTTCATCGAACATCTGCTGGCTGAAGCTCCAGTTCAACTTCAATTCGCCACCGTAGACCTGACCGTTGATTTCCAGCCAGTTGCCCAACGGCGCTTCGGCGCTTTGCTCGGCACCACTGCCGTCGCCGGAGGGTGTAAACAACCCTGCTTGCTCGGCACCGTCAAAACTGCCGTCGAACTGGCCCAGGTAATTGAAGGTGATACGTGGGCGCGGCAACTCGCTCAAGGCCTGTTGAGCCTCGGCAGTGCCCAGGTAACGCAAGGCGCCAAAACCCAGGCCCTTGTCGGGAATTGCCCGCAGTTGCTCCTTGATCTGCTTGAGGGAGCCGGCCAGTGAGTCGGTCGGTACCAACTTCAGGGGATAGAGGCTGGTGAACCAACCGACGGTACGGGTCAGGTCGATTTCGTCGAACAGGTCTTCGCGGCCATGACCTTCCAGACGGATCAACATCGACTCTTCACCGGTCCAGCGCACAATGACGCGAGCCAGTGCCGTCAGCAGCAGGTCGTTGATCTGGGTGCGGTAGGCGCTGGGGGCGTCCTGCAGCAGGCGCCGGGTGAATGCCTGGTCCAGATGGGTGGTCACGCTCAACGCATGCCGGTTGCTCAAGCTGGCCTGCGGATCGGCTCCCGGCAGGCCGGTGGGGCTGCCTTGCAACTGCGTCTGCCACCAGGTCAGTTCCTGTTCCAGTGCAGCGCTGCGGGCATAGGTTTGCAAACGCTCGGCCCAGGCGCGAGTCGCACTGGTCTTGGCGGGCAGCGCCAACGGAGCGCCTTGGGCAATCTGGCGATAAGCTGTTTGCAGGTCTTCCAGCAGAATGCGCCAGGAGACGCCATCCACTACCAGGTGATGAATCACCAGCAGCAAGCGCTGGGAACCATCGGCCAGGTCCACGAGCACCGCCCGCAGCAGCGGCCCTTCGCTCAGGTCGAGACTGCGCTGGGCTTCCTCGCCCAAGGCGTCCAGCTCTTGGACGGTATTCAACGTGGTCTGCCACAGAACCTGTTCAGCCTGATGCTGCTGCGGCCCGCGATACGCCGCGCTCCAGCCCGAAGCGTCCTGTACGAAACCGATACGCAATGCATCGTGATGCACGATCAACGCCTGTAGCGCAGCGACCAGCAACGGTGCCTGCAACGCCTGATGCGGCTGGAGCACCACGGACTGGTTCCAGTGATGGCGCTGGGGGATGTCATCGGCAAAAAACGCTTGCTGAATAGGCAGCAGCAACAATTCGCCCGACAGCGGCGATTGATCCAGCACGACCGCGCCCTCACCTTCACGGGCCACGGCCGCGAGGCTCTGGACCGTCTGGTGCTGGAACAAGTCCTTGGGCGTGAAACGCAGACCAGCCTGGCGGGCACGGCTGACCACTTGGATCGAGATGATCGAATCCCCGCCCAATTCGAAGAAGTTATCGTGCAAGCCGACTTGGGGCACGCGCAATACGTCAGACCAGATGGCGGCGATTTTCTGCTCCAGCTCGCTCTGCGGCGCCACGTATACTTGCTGCATCTGGCTGACATCAGGGCGCGGCAGGCCCTTGCGATCAAGCTTGCCATTCGGCGTCAGCGGCATGCGTTCAAGGAACATCAGGTGCGTGGGCACCATGTAGTCCGGCAGGCGGGTTTTCAAAGCACGGCGCAGGGCTTCGCGATAGGTTGACTGCGCCACGGCGTCCTTGATCAGCATCGGGTCCAGCGGCACCACATAGGCGACAAGCTGCTTGCCGCTCGGCCCTTCCTGGGCCACCACCACGGTCTCGCCGACGCTGTCCTGCTCGCGCAGCCGCGCTTCGATCTCGCCCAATTCGATACGGAAACCACGGATCTTCACCTGATGGTCGACGCGACCCAGGTAATCCACCACGCCATCCGGGCGGCCACGGGTCAGGTCGCCGCTGCGGTACACACGGCTGCCGGGTTTGCCGAACGGGTCCGGTACGAAACGCTCGGCGGTGAGTGCCGGACGCTCCAGATAACCCCGCGCAACGCCCTCGCCGCCCAGGTACAACTCACCGGCCACGCCGATGGGTTGCAGGTTGAGTTGCGCGTCCAGCACGTAACCGCTGCGATTGCCCAACAGGGTGCCAATGGGTGCATAAACGGCACCGCAGGGATCACCACGACGGGCCTTCCATAGCAGTGGTGTGACCACGGTTTCGGTCGGGCCGTAGCCGTTGAACAGGTAGGTTGGCTTCAGCGCACGCCAGGCCAGGTCGTAGCTGGCTTGCGCCACCGCATCACCGCCGAAACAGTACACCCGCACAGCCGGCGGGTTGCCGTCACGCTCGGCATGCTCGGCCAATTGCTGCAAGTAAACCGGCGGGAACACCGCCATGGTCACGTTATGGCGATGCATCTGCGCGTAGGTGTATTCCGGCAACCACAGGCTGTCATCGCGAATCAGCACGCTGGCGCCATTGATCAGCGGGTGCATCCAGCCTTCGTGGGAGCCGTCGAAGGCGAACGACATGAAGTGCAGTTCGCAATCGGCTGGCGAGGTTTCATAACGCTCGCCGGTGGCGATGATATGCGCCACCAAGGGGCCGTGGGACACCGCCACGCCTTTGGGCAAACCGGTGGAGCCAGAGGTGTAGATCACGTACGCGAGGTTGTCGCCGTCCAGTGTCACGTTGGGTGCAGCGTCGCTGTAACCCATCCAGTCATCGACACGATCCATCGCCAGGCTATCCAGGCCGTCGGGAATCGGCAGTTGCTGTAACGCACTGCTGTGGGTCAGCAGCAGTCGGGCGCGACTGTTTTGCATCATGTACAGCAGGCGATCACGCGGGTATTCGATATCCAGCGGCACGTAGACGCCCCCGGCCTTCATCACCGCCAGGAACGCCACCATGATCTCGGCACTGCGCGGCATGGCAATCGCCACACGCACTTCCGGGCCGACGCCACGAGCGATCAGCGCATGGGCCAGGCGGTTGGCCTGGCTGTCCAGCTCACCGTATGTCAGGTGTTGCTCGCCAAATTTCACCGCCACCGCGTCCGGGTTTCCCCTCGCGCGGTCGCCCACTAATTCATGCACCAGGCGCTGGGCCGGGAAGCCTGAATCGGTGCGGTCCCAGAGCTGGAGAATCTGTTGCCGTTCGACATCATCCAGCAGGTTCAACTGGCTGAGGGGCTGCCGTGGGTCGGTCACCATGCCCTGCAACAGGTTCTGCCAATGGCGCGCCATGCGTTGCACGGTGCTGGCGTCAAACAGATCCTGGGCATAGCCGAGGGTGGCCCAGATCCCTTCAGTGGACTCCTGAATATCCAGGTCCAGGTCGAAATGCGCGGTCTTGCTGTCCCACGCCAGCCCTTGCACCGAAAGCTTCGGCAACTGATGCTGGACCTGCGCCTGGCCGACGTCGGTCTGGTGGTTGAACATTACTTGGAATAACGGGTTGTGGCTCAGGCTCCGCTCGGGCTGCAACGCCTCCACCAGTTGCTCGAAGGGCAGGTCCTGATGGGCCTGGGCCTCGAGTGCGCGTTGGCGGGTCTGCTGCAACAGGTGTTCGACGCTCATCTGGCCATGGATATCCGCCTTGAGCACCTGGGTATTGACGAAGAAGCCGATCAGGCGTTCGGTCTCACTGCGATTGCGGTTGGCGACCGGCACTCCGACCCGGATCTCTTCCTGGCCGCTGTAGCGATGCAACAACGTCTGGAACGAGGCCAGCAGCAGCATGAACAGGGTCACTTCCTGCTGCTTGGCCAGGGCCTTGAGGCCTTGAGTCAACGCGCTGGGCAACTCGAATGCCAGGCGTGCGCCCCGGTGGCTTTGTACCGCCGGGCGTTGACGGTCGAATGGCAACTCCAACACGCTTTGTTCGCCACCCAGCATGCCGCGCCAGTAGGCCAGTTGGCGCTCTTTCTCGCCCGCATCCATCCACGTGCGCTGCCACACCGCGTAGTCGGCGTACTGAATCGGCAACGCCGGTAGTTGCAGGGCCTGACCCTGGCTGTAAGCGGCATAGAGCTGCACCAGCTCTTCGACCATCAATTGCATCGACCAGCCATCGGAGACGATGTGATGCTGCACCAGCACCAGCACATGCTCATCAACGGCCACGCGCAGCAACGAAACCCGCAGTAAAGGTCCTGATTCCAGATTGAAAGGCTGGGCGATCTCGCCTTCTACCCGTGCCTTGAGCTCGGTTTCATTCACATCAGCACGCACAATCTGTAACGACACGTGCGGCTCGATGACTTGAACCGTGCGGTCGTGGTCCTGGTGCAAATGGGTGCGCAGGCTTTCATGCCGGGCCAGCAGCGCATCGAAGCTGTGTTGCAGCGCATCCAGGTCAAGCTGTCCTTTCAAACGCAAGGCGCTGGGGATGTGGTACGCGGCACTTTGCGGCTCCAGTTGCCACAAGAACCATTGGCGTTCCTGGGCGTACGACAGCGGCAAGGGCTGGTCGCGCCCGACCGGCACCAGGGCTGGCGCCTTCGGTGCCGCGATATCCTGGACGGTCAATGCAGCGACAAACCCATCCAGGCGGGGTTGCTCGAAAAGCAACTTGAGCGGCACTTCGAGGTGCAGCGCCTGGCGAATGCGCGAAACCACTTGCATGGCCAGCAGGGAATGCCCGCCCAGTTCAAAGAAGTGATGCGTCAGGCCCACGCGTTCGACACCGAGGATATCGGCCCAGATCGCCGCCACCTGCTGTTGCAGCGCCGTCACCGGTGCCTGCCACGCCTGTTGCACTGAGCTGGCATCGGGTTTGGGCAGCGCCTGGCGGTCGAGCTTGCCGTTGGGGTTCAGCGGCATGCGGTCGAGGAAGATCAGGTGCGCGGGCACCATGTAATCGGGCAACTGGTCGCGCAAGGTGGCCTTGAGCGTTTCAGCGGCGCCAGCGTGTTCCTCTGGGGACAACGGTTGCGCCAGTACCAGATAAGCCACCAGTTGGTTGTCGGTTGCCAGCAGGAAGGCTTCGCGAACCGTTTCCTGGCCCGACAGCAATGCCTCGATCTCGCCCAACTCAATACGGAAACCACGGATTTTCACTTGGTGGTCGACGCGACCGGCGTATTCGATCACCCCGTCCGCGCGATAACGCGCCAGGTCGCCGGTGCGATAAAGACGCTCGCCTGCGCTGCTGAACGGGTCAGCGACAAAACGTTCGGCGGTCAGGCTCGGACGTTGCAGGTAGACACGGGCCAAACCACTGGCGCTGGCAATGTACAGCTCGCCCACAGCACCGACCGGCAACAGGTTGAGGTCACCGTCCAACACATACAGGGCCCGGCCTGGCAACGCATGACCAATCGGGCTGGCCGCCGCGCCGATCACGGTGTTGTCATCGCTGCAATCGAGCACGCTGGACACCACGGTCGCCTCGGTCGGCCCGTAGGTGTTGAGCAGGCGAACATGCCCCAGGCCGGCGCGACGCCACTGCTCGGGGCCGTCCAGTGGCATGGCTTCGCCGCCGATATGAATTTGACGCAACGCGCCATATGACCGTGGTCCCGCCGCCAGGCAATCCTGCAGGAACAGCTTCCAATACGCGGTCGGCAAGTCGGCCAGGGTGATGCCTTGGCCGATGATCTGCCGGTACAGACCAGCGCCATCCCACAAATGCGGGCCGCGCAGCACCACCGTGGCACCGAGGGTAAGGGCCGGGTACAACTGCTCGACAAAACCGTCGAAATTCAAGGTTGCGAACTGCAACACGCGGTCGTTCGCCACCAGACGCGAATACTTGGCCGCGATGCCGGCAAATTCACTCAGCGCTGCATGGCTGATGGCGACGCCTTTTGGCTTGCCGGTGGAGCCGGAGGTGTAGATGACATACGCCAGGCTGCGCGGTTCGAATGCTGTGCGAGGGTCGTCTTCGGCACACTGCGCCAACTGCGCGTCGGCCTGGTCAATATCGAGCACCGCCAGATGTGCCGGCAATGGCAAGCGATCACGCAAGTGGGATTGGGTCAACACCAGACGCACGCCGCTGTCGTCAAGCATATGCACCAGGCGTTCGCGAGGGTATTGAGGGTCAAGCGGAACGTAGGCGCCACCCGCCTTGAGCACCGCCAGCAAGCTGACCACCATGGCCAAGGAGCGCTCGACCGCAATCCCCACCAGTACTTCCGGGCCGACGCCCTCGGCGATCAGGTAGTGCGCCAGTCGATTGGCCTGCCGGTTCAGTTCACTGTAGCTGAGCGCCTGGTCATCCAGGACCAGTGCCTGGCGTGTCGGATGGTTGCGCGCTTGGGCCTCGAACAACCGGTGCACCGCTTGGGCGGGCGCGACAGTGGCAGGCGCATTCCACTCATTGAGCATCCGCCATTGTTCTGGCGCCGCGAGCATCGACAGCTCACAAAGGCGACTGCGCGATGCACTGACCACAGCCTGAAGCAGGTTCTGCCAATGTTGCGCGAAACGCTCGATGGTGGCGGTGTCGAACAGGTCGGTGGCATAGGTCAATGCCGCCCAGATACCTTCGACAGACTCATGGGTGTCCAGGCTCAGGTCGAAATGCGTGGTTCGGCTCTCCCAGTCCAACTCCGCTACCCGCAGGCCGGGCAATTGCTGGCCGCCGCGCCCGCCCTGAGCGTCGGTCTGGTGATTGAACATCACTTGGAACAGCGGGTTATGGCTCAAGCTGCGTTCGGGTTGCAACGCCACCACCAGCTGTTCAAACGGCAGGTCTTGATGCGCCTGGGCTTCCAGGGAGCGACGTTTGGCCTGTTGCAGCAGGTCGGCAAAAGTCATCTGCCCATCAAGATCGGCCTTGAGCACCTGGGTGTTGACGAAAAAGCCGATCAGTCGCTCGGTTTCCACGCGGTTGCGGTTGGCGTTCGGCACGCCGATGCGGATATCCGACTGGCCGCTGTAGCGAAACAGCAGGGTCTGGAACGAGGCCAGCAACAGCATGAACAGGGTCACGCCCTCTTGTTGGGCCAGGCGTTTGATACCGGCCACCAGCTCCGCCGGCAAATGCACCTGCAGGCTGGCACCGCGATGGCTTTGCTGCGCCGGACGTGGATGGTCGATGGGCAATTCCAGTACCGGCTGTTCACCGCCCAGCAGGTCCTGCCAGTAGGCCAATTGACGGGCCCTCTCCCCGGCCTCCATCCAGCTGCGCTGCCATAAGGCGTAGTCGGCATACTGAATCGGCAAGCCCGGCAGTTGCACAGCCTGGCCCTGACTGTGCGCGGCATAGAACTGCACCAACTCCTCGACCATGACCTGCATCGACCAGCCATCAGAGACGATATGGTGTTGCACCATCACCAATACATGTTCATCTTCGGCCAGTTGCAGCAAGGTCACGCGCAACAACGGCCCCGCCTGCAAATCGAAAGGCCGTGCGACTTCGGCTTCGACGTGCGCCATCAATTGCTGTTCGTCGACACCGGCTTGGTGTATTTCGATACGCGCCTCGGGCACTACGTTTTGCAGCAGACGCTCGCCGTCCTGTACCAGGCAGGTGCGCAGGCTTTCGTGGCGAGCCAGAAGGCTGTCAAAACTGCGTTGCAGCGCCGCCAAGTCGAGGCGGCCGTGTAAACGCAGGGCACCGGGGATATGGTAAGTGGCACTGTCCGGGTCCAACTGCCAGAGGAACCACTGGCGCTCCTGGGCGTAGGACAACGGCAGGTGCTGGCCGTCCTCGCGGATTGAGGCAATCGGCAGTTGGGCGAAGCTCATGCCGCGGCTCTGCAGGCGTTGGTAAAACTGCTGGCGCTGTTCCAGAGGCAAGCGAAGAAAGCGCGAAACCAGATCGATGTTAGGGTTGGAAAGCATGGGTCAAATCGCCTCTAGTTCGCTCAAAAAGTCACGAAGGTCATCAAAATCTTCCGCGCTGCCGGCGCAGAAAGTGGCAGCGGCCTGCACATAAGCACGCAGCGTTTCGGTCTGGAACACTTCCAGCAACGGCACTTCCAGGCCCAGTTCGGCCTGCACCCGCGAGGTGATCTGGATCGCCAGCAGAGAATGCCCGCCCACCTCGAAGAAGTTGTCGTTCATGCCCACTTGCGGCAGGCGCAGCACGTCGGCCCAGATGGCGGCGATCTGCTGTTCCAGCTCGGTTTCAGGGGCCACATAGGCCTGTTGCAGCAGGCTCGCATCCGGCTCGGGCAGGCCCTTGCGGTCGAGCTTGCCGTTGGGGGTCAATGGCATCTGCGCCAGGAACATGAAGTGCGTCGGCACCATGTAGTCCGGCAGCCCGGCTTTCAGGGCACGGCGCAGGTTGTCGCGGAACACGGCCTGGTCGGCCAGGTTGGCATCTGCCGGAACCACATAGGCCACCAACTGTTTGCCCGTCGGTCCGTCCTGGGCGACCACGACGGTTTCGCCCACATTGCTGTGTTCGCGCAGGCGCGCTTCGATCTCGCCCAATTCGATACGGAAACCACGGATCTTCACCTGATGGTCGACGCGACCCAGGTAATCCACCACGCCATCCGGGCGGCCACGGGTCAGGTCGCCGCTGCGGTACACACGGCTGCCGGGTTTGCCGAACGGGTCCGGTACGAAACGCTCGGCGGTGAGTGCCGGACGCTCCAGATAACCCCGCGCAACGCCCTCGCCGCCCAGGTACAACTCACCGGCCACGCCGATGGGTTGCAGGTTGAGTTGCGCGTCCAGCACGTAGCCGCTGCGATTGCCCAACAGGGTGCCAATGGGGGCATAGACGGCACCGCAAGGATCACCACGACGGGCCTTCCACAGCAATGGCGTGACCACGGTTTCGGTCGGGCCGTAGCCGTTGAACAGGTAGGTTGGCTTCAGCGCACGCCAGGCCAGGTCGTAGCTGGCTTGCGCCACCGCGTCACCACCAAAGCAGTACACACGCACAGCCGGCGGGTTGCCGTCACGCTCGGCATGCTCGGCCAATTGCTGCAAGTAAACCGGCGGGAACACCGCCATGGTCACGTTATGACGATGCATCTGCGCGTAGGTGTATTCCGGCAACCACAGGCTGTCATCGCGAATCAGCACGCTGGCGCCGTTGATCAGCGGGTGCATCCAGCCTTCGTGGGAGCCGTCGAAGGCGAACGACATGAAGTGCAGTTCGCAATCGGCTGGTGAGGTTTCATAACGCTCGCCGGTGGCGATGATATGCGCCACCAAGGGGCCGTGGGACACCGCCACGCCTTTGGGCAAACCGGTGGAGCCAGAGGTGTAGATCACGTACGCGAGGTTGTCGCCGTCCAGTGTCACGTTGGGTGCAGCGTCGCTGTAACCCATCCAGTCCTCGACACGATCCATCGCCAGGCTATCCAGGCCGTCGGGAATCGGCAGTTGCTGTAACGCACTGCTGTGGGTCAGCAGCAGTCGGGCGCGACTGTCTTGCATCATGTACAGCAGGCGATCACGCGGGTATTCGATATCCAGCGGCACGTAGACGCCACCGGCCTTCATCACCGCCAGGAACGCCACCATGATTTCGGCGCTGCGCGGCATGGCAATCGCCACACGCACTTCGGGGCCGACGCCACGGGCGATCAGCGCATGGGCCAGGCGGTTGGCCTGGCTGTCCAGTTCGCCGTAGGTCAGCGTCTGCGCATCGAATTTCACGGCCACCGCCGTCGGGGTTTCCCGGGCGCGATCGGCCACCAACTCGTGCACCAGGCGCGTAGCAGAGAAACCGGCGTCGCGCTGATTCCACAGCTGCAGGATGTGTTGTTGCTCATCCTGGCCCAACAGGTTCAGTTGGCTAATGGGTTGCTGTTGGTCGGCAACCATCGCCTGCAACAGGTTTTGCCAGTGGCCGGCCATGCGTTCGATAGTCGCCGGGGCAAACAGGTCGGTGGCGTAACTCAGGGACGCACGCAGCGTCGCCTGGCTTTCCTCCACGTCCAGTGCCAGGTCGAACTGGGCCACGCCTTCATCCCAGCTCAACACCTCAACGTCCAGTTCGGTGAGGCGCTGCAAGTGGTTGTCGGCCGAGGTCATGCGGTGGTTGAACAGCACCTGGAACAGCGGGCTCAGGCTCATGCTGCGCTCCGGTTGCAGGGCCTCGACCAGTTGCTCGAACGGCAGGTCCTGGTGAGCCTGGGCCTCAAGGGAACGTTGGCGAGCCTGTTGCAACAGTTGCACCACGCTCATCTGCCCATGGATATCGGCCTTGAGTACCTGAGTGTTGACGAAGAAGCCGATCAGCCCCTCGGTTTCCAGGCGATTGCGGTTGGCAACCGGCACGCCGACGCGCACGTCTTCCTGCCCGCTGTAACGGTGCAGCAATGCCTGGTAGGACGCCAGCAGCACCATCGGCAACGTGACCCCAACGTTCTGCGCGAGCCTGCGTAAACCGGCCAGGAGCTGCGGTTGCAGCTCGATGCCCAGCCGTGCGCCGCGATGGCTTTGCACGGCCGGACGCAGGTAGTCGAAGGGCAACTCCAACACCGGCTGCACCCCACCCAACTGGGCCTGCCAATAGGCCAGTTGACGGGCTTTTTCACCGGCCTCCATCCAGTTCCGTTGCCACAGGGCGTAGTCGGCGTACTGGAGCGTCAATGTCGGCAGTTCTGGCACCTGGCCTTGGCTGAACGCCGCGTAAAGCTGCACCAGCTCTTCGACCATCAATTGCATCGACCAGCCATCCGAGACGATGTGGTGCTGAACCAGCACCAGCACATGATCATTGGCGTCCATGCGCAGCAGTTTCACTCGTAGCAGCGGCCCGCGCAGCAGGTCGAACGGCTGCGCAACCACTTCAGCGACCCGGGCCTTGAGGTCGGTTTCATCGGTGTCGAGCAGGTCGACCTCAATCAGGCCCGAGTCTTCAATGACCTGTACCGCACCCGCAGCCTCTTGGCGTAAATGGGTGCGCAGACTTTCATGGCGCGCCAGCAATGTGTCGAAACTGCGTTGCAGCGCAGCCAGGTCCAGTGGCCCCTGCAAACGTAATGCGTTGGGGATATGGTACGCAGTGCTTTGCGGGTCCAGCTGCCAAAGGAACCATTGGCGCTCCTGGGCATAAGACAGCGGCAGCGGTTGGCTGCGGTCGGCCTTGAGCATCACCGGGGCAACGACGCCCTCCTCGCCCAAAGCCTGCACGAAGTCACCCAGCAGCGGGTGCTCGAACAAGGTCTTGAGCGCCACTTCCAACGCCAGCACCTGGCGAACCCGCGACACCACCCGCGTAGCCAACAACGAATGCCCGCCCAGTTCGAAGAAATGGTCGTCGAGGCCGACTTGCGGCAGGTCCAGCACTGCGGCCCAGATGGCCGCGACCTGCTGCTCACGCAGGGTCACTGGCGCCACATGACCCTTGCGCCAAAGCGAAGCATCCAACGCCGGCAACGCCTTGCGATCGAGCTTGCCGTTGGGGGTCAGGGGCAGGCTGTCGAGGAACATCAGATGCGCTGGCACCATGTAGTCCGGCAGGCGCTGGCGCAGGGCGGCCTTATAGACGTCCGGCGCGTCGGGCGCGGTGCTGACCAGGTAGGCGATCAGGCGATCGTTGTCGGCCAGGACTACGGCTTCGCGTACGCCGGCATGTTCGCGCAGGCAGGCTTCGATTTCACCCAGCTCGATTCGGAACCCACGCACCTTCACCTGATGATCGACCCGGCCGATGTACTCCACCACACCGTCAGCACGGTAACGAGCCAGGTCACCGGTGCGGTACAGGCGCTCACCGGGCGCGCCAAAGGGGTTGGGTACAAAGCGCTCGGCAGTCAGCGCAGGGCACTCGTGGTAACCGCGCGCCAGGCCGACACCGCCGATCAGCAGCTCACCGGCAGCGCCCACCGGGGTGGGTGCCAGCCCGGCATTGAGGATGAACAACGCAGTGTTGGCGACGGGCCGTCCAACAAAAGGCTGTGCTTCGTACAGGCGATGGGCCGTCGACCAGATGGTGGTTTCCGTAGGACCATAGAGGTTCCACAGCGGGCCTTGCAGGTCGAGCATACGTTGCGCCAGGTCGACCGGCAGCGCTTCGCCGCCGCAGAGGCTCTTGATACCGTGCAGCAGGCGGGCACGCGGGCTTTCCAACAGCATGCGCCAGGTCGACGGCGTGGCTTGCAGCACAGTGGCGCACTGGCTGTGCACCAGGTCGATGATGGCTTCCGGGTCGAGGGCCAGTGCCTGACCACTCAGCAATACGGTGGCGCCGACCGTCAATGGCACGTACAGCTCCAGGGCGAAAATGTCGAACGAGAAAGTCGTCAGCGACAGCATCCGCGCGTCCGCGCCGATGTCCAGGGTGGCGGCCATGCCACAGGTAAAACTGTTAAGTGCCTGGTGGCGCACCATCACACCTTTGGGTCTGCCGGTGGAGCCGGAGGTGTAAATCACGTAGGCCAGGTGTTCCGGTGTGACGTTGACGTGCGGATTGTGCTCGGCAGCGTCGGCATCACAGACCATCAACACCCGCACATCTTGTGGTTGCGCCAGGCGGTCCACCAGATGCGGTTGGGTCAGCAGCACCCGGGCGCGGCTGTCTTCGAGCATGAAGGCCAGGCGGTCCGCCGGAAATTGAGGGTCGAGCGGCACATAGGCGCCACCCGCCTTGAGGGTCGCCAGCAGGCCGACCACCATGTCCAGTGAACGCTCGACATGCAGTGCCACCAGCACGTCCGGCCCCACACCCGCCGCGATCAGGCGGTGGGCCATGCGGTTGGCGCGACGGTTGAGTTCAGCGTAGCTCAGGGCTTGACCACAGAAGTGCAGCGCCAGTGCGTCCGGCTGTGCCAGGGCCTGGGCCTCGAACAGTTGGTGCACGCACTGCTCACGCGGATAGTCGAACGCGGTGGCATTCCAGGCTTGGACCATCTGGTGCGATTGCGGCGCACTGAGCATCGCCAGTTCATCCACGGCCTGGGACGCGTCGCGTACCACGGCATGCAACAGGTTTTGCCAGTGTTCCGCCAGACGCTCCAGGGTGGCCGCGTCGAACAGGTCGGTGGCGTAGGTCAAGGACGCCCACAGGCCTTCAGCGGATTCTTCGGTCTCCAGGTTAAGATCGAATTGGGTGCTGTGCCCTGTCCAATCCACCGGTTGCAGGTCCAGGCCAGGCAATTGCACCGGGGCTGCGCGCAGGTTGTCCTGATGGTTGAACATCACCTGGAACAGCGGGTTATGACTGAGGCTGCGCTCCGGCTGCAAGGCTTCCACCAATTGCTCGAACGGCAAGTCCTGGTGAGCCTGGGCTTCCTGCGTGCGCTGCTTGACCTGGGCGAGTAATTGGTCGAACGCCATCTGCCCGTGGACGTCGGCCTGCAGCACTTGGGTGTTGACGAAGAAGCCGACCAGACGCTCGGTTTCCAGGCGGTTGCGGTTGGCGATCGGCACGCCGACACGGATCTTGGACTGCCCACTGTAGCGATGCAGCAAGGTCTGGAACGACGCCAGCAACAACACGAACAAGGTCACCTCCTGGCGCTGGGCCAGGGCCTTGAGCTGGGTCACCAGCGCGTTGTCCAACTGGATCTGATTGCGCGCACCGCGACGGCTTTGTTCCGCCGGGCGCGGATGGTCCAGAGGCAATTCGAGCACCGGATGCTCGGCACCCAGCCGTGTGCGCCAGTAATCGAGTTGACGCTGTTTTTCACCCGCCGCCATCCAATCGCGTTGCCACAGGGCATAGTCGACGTACTGGATCGGCAGCGCGGGTAATTGGGCCTGGCCCAGATACAGCGCGATCAGTTCGTCGACCATCACCTGCATCGACCAACCGTCGGAGATGATGTGGTGCTGGGTGATCACCAGCACATGGTGCTCGGCCTCGACCTCCAGCAACTTGACGCGCATCAGCGGGCCATTGACCAGGTCGAACGGGCGCCGGATTTCCTGCGCCACCGCGTGCTCGATCGACGAGGCGTCCACCCGCTGCTGTTCGATCGGCATCGCCAGGCTTGGGTGAATCACCTGCCAGGTGTGCTCACCCTCTTCCACAAAGGTGGTGCGCAGCGGCTCATGGCGTTGCACCAGGGCCTGGAATGCCTGCTCCAGCGCCGCGATGTCCAATCGGCCGCGCAGGTGCAACGCACTGGGCACATGGTAGGCGGCGCTGGTGGGGTCCAGTTGCCAGAGGAACCACTGGCGCTCCTGGGCGAAAGACAGTGCCAGTGGCTGATCACGCGTCACCGCCACCAAGGGCAGCGCGGTGACGGATTGCACCCCTGTGCAAGCGGCCGCGAACGCCTCCAGCGTTGGCTGTTCGAACAGGGCCCGCAACGGCACTTCCAGCCTGAGATCATGGCGTACGCGGGAGATCACCTGAGTCGCCAGCAACGAATGGCCACCACGCTCGAAGAAGTGATCATTGAGCCCCACCTGCTCTACCTGCAACACTGCTTGCCAGATAGCGGCCAGTCGCGCCTGCAGAAGATTTTGCGGCGCCAGGTAGGCCTGGCGCGCCAGGTTCAGGTCCGGTGCCGGCAGTGCGCGGCGGTCGAGCTTGCCGTTGTTGGTCAACGGCAAGGCATCGAGGATGACCCAGTGCCCCGGCACCATGTAGTCCGGCAGGGATTGGCGCAATGTGGCCGCCAATGCTTGCGAGTCCAAAGTTTGCCCGGTAACGGGCACCACATAGGCCACCAATTGCGTACCTATCGCGCTCGACTGCGCGACGACGGCGACTTCACGCAGCTGCGGCAAAGCTTGCAGGCTGGCTTCGATCTCGCCCATTTCCACGCGGAAACCGCGGATTTTCACTTGATGGTCGATACGCCCGACGTACTCCAGCGCCCCCGCTTCGTTGTAACGGGCCAAGTCGCCACTGCGGTAGAGACGCGCACCCGGCACGGCAGAGAACGGGTCCGGCAGGAAGCGTTCGGCAGTCAGTGCCGGGCGGTCGAAATAGCGTTGAGCCAGGCCTTGCTGGGCGCCGATGCACAACTCACCGACGCCATCGGTAGCAAGCAGCTCGAAACCGCTGTCCAGCACATACAATGAACGACCTTCGGTCGCCCGGCCAATCGGCACACCGAGCGCATCACTGGCATCCGCCAACTGGCAGTCATGCACGCTGGACACCACGGTCGCCTCGGTAGGCCCGTAAGTGTTGACCAGGCGCACATCGCCCAGACCAGCGGCGTGCCAGGCGCGCAAGCCTTCCACCGACATCGCCTCGCCGCCCACATGCACCTGGCGCAGGTTGCCCAGGGTGCGCTGGTCGACGGCACACTCTTTGGCCAGCAAATACCAGTAAGCGGCCGGCAAGTCCGCGAGGGTCACGCCCTGCTCGACGATTTCCCGCGCCAGTTGCCCGGCGTCCCACAACTCATCGCCACGCATGATCAATGCGGCGCCCACACACAGGGGTGGGTAGCATTGCTCGACGAAGCCGTCGAAGCTGAAGGTGGCGAATTGCAGCACACGGTCCGTCGCGCTCAGGCGGCTGTAAGCCTCGGCGCTGTCGCAGAACTGCCCAAGGGCCGCATGATCGATGGCCACACCCTTGGGCAGCCCGGTGGAGCCGGAGGTGTAGATCACATAGGCAAGGTCAGCGGCCGCTGCAGGGTTGGGTGGATTGGTTGACGGGTAGCCTGCCAGCTCCGTGCCGGAGGCTGTGAAGTCCAGGCGCTCCAACCCCTGAGGCAACGTCAGGAGGGCCAGCAGCCCGGTTTCGCTGAGCAGCAGATCCAGGCGGCTGTCCGTCAGCATGTAGGCCAGGCGTTCGTCGGGATAGTTCGGGTCCAGCGGCACATAGGCGGCGCCGCTTTTGAGCACCGCCAGCAGGCTGACGATCAACTGCGGACCACGTCGCGCCGCCAGGCCCACACGCTGGCCCGGCCCAACGCCAAGTTCCAGCAGGCGATGGGCAAGACGGTTGGCGCGCGCATTGAGCTGGGCGTAGCTCAAGCGCTCGTCGCCTGCCTGCACCGCCAGCGCGTCTGGCGTGGCGGCGGCCTGGGCCGCGATGCGTTCGTGCACGCGCAGGTCGCGCTGGGCGGCGCTCGGTGACTGGCTGAGGGCAAGCACATCACCTTGATCGGCCTGGTCGAGCAGGCGCAGATTGCCCAGGGGCGCCTGGGCATCCGCAAGCATCTGCACCAGCAGCTGTTGCAGGTTGCCACTGAGTCGAGCGACCTGTTGTGCGCTGAAACGCGCACGGTCGTAACCGAACGCCAGGCGCAGGCTGGTGCCCAACTCAATGCCCAGGGTCAGTGGGTAGTGGGTTTGCTCATGATTATGCATCCGGCCAAACGTCAACCCGGCGGGCGCGCCTTGCTTCAAAGCTTCGGCCACCGGGAAGTTTTCGAACACCAGCAAGGTGTCGAACAGCGCCGCCCCCTGCTGCCCCGCCCAACCCTGGATCTCATAGAGCGGCACATGCTCGTGGTCACGCAGGCTCAGGTTGAGGGCCTGCAGCTCACCCAGCCAGTCGGCAACCGACAGGGCTGGCGAGGCGCAGCTGACGATGGGCAGCGTATTGATGAACAGCCCCAGTTGCTGTTCGATCCCCGGCAACGGTGCCGAGCGCCCCGCGACCGTGGCACCAAAGGCCACGCAGTCCTGGCCGGTATAGCGTTGCAGCAACAGGCTCCAGGCACCTTGAAGCACGGTATTGAGGGTGACTTTCTGGCGACCGGCAAACTCACCGAGGGCACGCGTGAAGTCGCCCTCAAGCACCGTCTGATGGTCAGCCATGCCTTGCCCTTCGGCGGGTACACGCAGCGCCTGCGCCAGCAAAGTAGGCGCCTGCAACGGTGTCAGGGTGGCTTTCCAGAACGCCTCGCCTGACGCTTGCTGCTGCAACCAGCCCAGGTAATCGCGGAACTGCCCCAGCGGCGCAGGCACGACGTGCCCGGCATAGTGAGCGATGACTTCGCCCAGCAACTGGGCATTACTCCAGCCGTCCATAAGGATGTGGTGGCTGGTGAAAATCAAGTGCCAGGCCGTGCCCGCACCGCGCACCAGCATCAGGCGGAACAGCGGCGCCGCATTCAGCGCGAAACCTTGCTCGCGCTCAGCGGTAGCGAGCGCATCGAAATCGGCGTCGATATCTTCGATCACGTGCAACTGCACATCGACCTGACGCTGGATCACCTGATGCGCGCTATCCAGGCCGAGCCAATGAAAGCTGCTGCGCAGGATGTCATGGCGGTCCAGCGCGGCTTGCCAGGCACGGCCGAACAGCAGCAAATCCAGGCCTTCGATATCCAGGCGCATCTGGTTGATATAGGCCTCGGCCTCAGGCTCGTACAGGGTGTGGAACAACATGCCCTGCTGCATCGGGGACAGCGGGTAGAGATCGGCAATGGCCGGCCCCGCGATGGGCAACGCGTCCAGTTGCTGCTGGGTCAGGCGGGCCAGTGGGAAGTCCGAAGGGGTGATTTGCCCGGCTGGGGTGGCGCAACAATGTTCGATCAGAGCCGTGAGTTCCGCCGCGTAGTCATCCGCCAGGCGCTGGACCGTCGACACCTCGAACATGTCGCGGCTAAAGCCCCACTGCAAAGCCAATTCACCGCCGTATACCTGCCCTTCCACCGTCAGCCAGTTGGCCAGCGGCGCTTCGGGGTCCTGGGCCTGGCCGCTGCCCTGGGTCGACGGAATGAACAACGCCGACTCGTCGAACTGGCGGTCGAACTGACCCAGGTAGTTGAAGGTGATGCGCGGCGCGGCCAGGTTCGACAGGATTTCGCGGGCCTCAGGCGTGCCGAGGTAGCGCAGCAGACCATAGCCGATACCTTTTTGCGGCACGGCGCGCAGTTGCTCTTTCACCGATTTGATTGCACTCGACAGTTCGCCACCGGCTTGCAGGCGCACCGGGAACAGGCTGGTGAACCAGCCGACGGTGCGGCTCAGGTCCACCGTGTCGAACAGGTCTTCGCGCCCATGGCCTTCCAGCTGGATCAGCGCGGCAGGCTGCTCGCTCCAGCGGCTGATGACCCGCGCCAACGCGGTCAGCAGCAAGTCGTTGACCTGGGTGCGATAGGCTGCCGGGGCGTCTTGCAACAGTTGGCGGGTGAGCTCGGCGCTGAGGCGAATCTCGAGCTTGCTGCCCAGGCGGTTTTGCAGGCCGCCCTGGGGGTTGTCGCACGGCAGGTCGACGCTCACCGCCTGCGCCTGCCAATACGGCAGTTGATCATTCAGCATCTGCGCATGGGCGTGCAAGTGCTCTGCCCACAGCTGGTAGGCGCTGGTCTTGGCCGGCAACGCGGCGTTACGGTAGGCCTGTTGCAGGTCTTCGAGCAGGATGCGCCACGACACGCCGTCCACCGCCAGGTGATGCACCACCAGCAACAGGCGCTGACTGCCATCGGCCAGGGTTGCCAGCGCAGCGCGCAGCAGGGGGCCCTGTTCAAGGTTGAGGCTACGCTGGGCCTCATCGCACAGCGCGGCCAACGCCGCATCGTCACAGATGTGGGACTGCCACAGCGAAGCGGTTGCCACCGGCTCGGCGTGAGCCTGCTGCCAACCGCTGGCCTGCTGCACAAAACGCAGTCGCAGCGCGTCATGGTGGTTGATCAACCGAGTCAAGGCTGCTTCAAGGCGCGCTGGTTCCAGAGCTTCGCGCGGGGTCAGCAGCAACGATTGGTTCCAATGCTGCCGCGCCGGGATCGACTGCTCAAAAAAGCTGTGCTGCACAGGTGTGAGGATAACCTCTCCGGTGATCGGCTCCTGATCAATAACCGTCGCTTGTTCAAAGGTCGCTGCCCGCGCCAGGCTGCGAACGCTCTGGTACTGGAACAAGTCGCGAGGGCTGAGGCGAATGCCCACCTGGCGCGCACGGCTGACCACCTGGATCGAGATGATCGAGTCGCCGCCCAGCTCGAAAAAGTTGTCTTCCAGGCCGACTTGCTTCACTCCAAGCACATCGCTCCAGATCGTAGCCAGGGCTTTTTGCAGTTCGTTTTCCGGTGCCACATACACCTGCTGTGGTGCGGCGTCCGGCAACGGCAGTGCCTTGCGATCGAGCTTGCCATTGGCAGTCACCGGCAGCTTGGCCAGTTGCACCATATGGGTCGGGACCATGTATTCCGGCAGGCTGTTGAGCAGCCAGGCCTTGAGGTCTCCTGGCGCGTGGTTTTCCAGCACCAGGTAAGCCACCAGTTGCTTGCCTCCCTGCACCAGCACCACGGCTTCACGCACCGAGGGGTGCTGCATCAGGCGCGTCTCGATTTCACCCAACTCGATACGCAGACCGCGCAGCTTGACCTGATGATCGAGACGCCCCAGGTATTCGATCACCCCATCCGCCCGCTGGCGCACACGGTCGCCAGTACGGTACAGACGCGCGCCGTCACCAAAGGGGCTGGGCACAAAACGCTCGGCGGTCAGGGCCGGGCGCCGGTGGTAGCTGCGGGCCAGGCCGGCACCGCCCAGGTACAGCTCGCCGCTGACACCTGCCGGCACCGGGTTGAGCTGGGCATCGAGCACGTAGGTGCCAAGGTTGGCGATGGGCCGGCCGATGGGCACACTGTCGGCGCCTTCGTCGACGCAAGTCCAGTGGGTGACGTCGATGGCCGCTTCGGTCGGGCCGTAGAGGTTGAACAGGCCGGCTTTTGGCAACTTGGCGAACACCTGCCACTGCGCATCCAGCGGCAAGGCTTCGCCGCTGCAGACGATGCGCAGCAGACTGCTGCAGGCCTGCACACCCGGCTCATGGATAAACGCCTGGAGCATCGACGGCACGAAGTGCAAGGTGGTGATGCCGTGCTGCCCAATGGTCTCGATCAAACGTGCCGGTTCACGGTGCTCACCTGGCGCTGCGATCACCAGGCGAGCACCGGTCATCAACGGCCAGAAGAACTCCCATACCGAAACGTCGAAGCTGAACGGAGTTTTCTGCAGGACCGCATCGCTGGCGTCAAGACCATAGGCCTGTTGCATCCAGCACAAGCGGTTGACCAGCGCGCGATGGCTGTTGCCGGCCCCCTTGGGCTTACCAGTGGAGCCGGAGGTGTAGATCACATAAGCCAGGTTCAGCGCATGCAGGGTGACGCTTGGCGACTCAGTAGGGTAGCCATCGAGCCAGTCAGTCGGCTGATCCAGGGCAATCACCTGGATGCCATCGGTGGGCAGCAACGGCAACAGGCTACGCTGGCTGAGCAACAACTGGATGCCGCTGTCCTCGATCATGTAGGCCAGGCGTTCCTGGGGGTATTCCGGGTCCAGTGGGACATAGGCACCACCCGCCTTGAGAATCGCCAGCAAGCCGACCACCATGTCGATAGAGCGTTCGACGCAGATCCCCACCAAGGCGTCAGGGCCAACGCCCTTCTCGCGCAACGCATGGGCCAGTTGGTTGGCGCGGGCATCGAGTTGGGCGTAGGTCAGTGTGACAGTGCCGAACACCAGCGCCGGCGCATCGGGCGTGGCCCGTACCTGGTCCTCGATCAGATGATGAATGCCGCGCTCGGTCGGATATGCCTCAGCGGTCTGGTTCCACGTTTGAACCAACACCTGCTGTTCATCCGCAGCCAGCATCGGCAACTCACCGATACGCTGCTCACCGTCGGCGACCATGGCCTGCAACAGTCGGATCCAGTGCCCGGCCATGCGTTTGATGGACGGCGCGTCGAACAGGTCATTGGCGTAAGTCAGCGCGGCATGCAGGGTGCCGGATTTTTCATAGGTATCAAGGGTCAAGTCGAACTGGGTGGTGCGGCCTTGCCACTCCACAAGTGCCAGCTCCAGGCCGGAAGCGGTGCTGACGCTGGCAATATCGGCCACGACCGGCTGGTGGTTGTACATGACCTGGAACAGCGGCGTGTGACTGAGGCTGCGCTCGACCTTGAGGGCTTCCACCAAACGCTCGAATGGCAACTCCTGATGGGCCTGGGCTCCCAGCGCGTGCTCCTTGATGCCTTGCAGCAGCTCAATGATTCGGGTCTGCCCGGTCAGTTCGGTACGCAGAACCTGGGTGTTGACGAAAAAACCGATCAGGCCTTCGACTTCAGCGCGGTTGCGGTTGGCAATCGGCACGCCGATACGAATATCGCCCTGCCCCGTATAGCGATGCAGCAGCACGTTGAACGCGCCGAGCAACAGCATGAACAGGGTGACGTTGTGCTTTTGCGCGCAGGTGCGCAACTGTGCGGCCAACGCCGGCTCGATCGCGAAGTTGTGGCGCGCGCCCTGATAGCTCGGCATGGCCGGGCGTGGGCGGTCCGTCGGCAGTTCCAGTACCGGGTGCTCGTCGCCCAGACGGGCTTTCCAATAGTCCAACTGGCGGGCCTGCTCCCCTGCCTCCAGCCAACGGCGCTGCCACAGGGCGTAGTCGCTGTACTGGATTGGCAACGCCGGCAACTGCGGGGCTTGCTTGCGCTCATGGGCGTCGTAGCAGCGGATGAACTCGTCGATCAGCACATTCATCGACCAACCATCGGAGACGATGTGGTGCAGGGTCAGCAGCAGCACGTGCTCCTGGGGGTCAAGCTTGAGCAGTTGCACACGCAGCAGCGGGCCGCTTTCCAGGTCAAATGGCAGCAGCGATTGATGGGTCGCGGCTTCGTTGACGGCCTGTTCACGCTCAGCAGGGGCCAGATGGCTCAGGTCGAGTTGCTCGACGGTCAGCGACGCTTCGGTCGCGACCTGCACCAGGCGCTCATCGGCCTGGCGCTGGAACACCGTGCGCAGGGTTTCGTGGCGCGCAACCAGGCTGGCAAACGCCCGTTCCAGCGCGTCGAGGCTCAACGTCCCCTTGAGCCGCACCGCACCGGGCAAGTTGTAGGCGCCACTGGCCGGGTCCAGTTGCCAAAGAAACCACATGCGTTGCTGCGCATAGGACAGCGTCTGGCGATCCTCCGCCTCCACCCCTGCCGGAATCGGAAACCGGGAAAAATCCACACCTTCTTTCTGCAAGGCCTGCAGGAACAATTGGCGTTTTTCCAGGGGCAACCCGATAAACCGGCGAGCAAGTTTCAAGGAGTCTTCAGCATTCATTTCTTGGAGTCCGGAGCAATAGGCGGGAAGCACAAAGGCACGTCGTCCCTATAAAACGAACCGGAGAGGGAAAAATTAGCGGGGAGTGGGAGGCGTGGAGAGAGGTGTCATCAAGGGTTACATCAATTTCAGCAGAGGCACCCGAACCCGAGCTAGCATTGACGAACACCACTTTTTGCAACTACATTTAGTTACACGCAGGGATCGCCGCGTCCAAAAATGAAAAGCTGCTCGCCAAACGGCTCAATGAGCACATGGCATTTACCTGGCCTGAGCTCGTAACGCTGCTGCGTCGGCTGGGCTACACAGAGATTGAAGGGGCTGGAAGCCGGGTCAAGTTCGACATCGGTGACCCCAGTACAATGATCACCTTGCACAAGCCTCACCCTGGCCATGAACTGAAACACTACATTCGGCACCAGATCACCGAGCAATTGAAATCAGGAGAACTGATTCAGTGAACAACCAACTGAAACACAAAGGCTACATCGGCTCCATCGAAGCCAGCCTCGAGGACAACTGCCTGTTCGGCAAGATCCTGTTCATCAAGGCACTGGTGAGCTACGAAGGCAAAACCGTCGCTGAGCTGGACGCTGCGTTCCGTGAGGCGGTGGATGACTACCTCGCCACTTGCCAGACCCTCGGGCATCACCCGGAGAAACCCTGTAAAGGCTCCTTCAATGTCCGGGTTGGCCATGACCTGCACTTGGCGGCAGCCCTGGCGGCGACCCGCAAAAAAGTGACGCTCAATGACCTGACGCGCCAGGCCTTGAATGAGTTTTTACAACATCATGGCGATGACGCGTGTCCTGCGGTGATCTGATTACCCAACCGCCGATAACCCAATACTGCCGCACCCGACACCACCGCCCCCGCCGCCAAGGCCACGTAGAACCCGCTGGTGGCGCCAAAGTGGTCGATCATCCAACCCGAGCTGGCGGCGCCGATGGCCACGCCGATGCTCAGGCCGGTGATCAGCCAGGTCATGCCTTCGGTCAGGCGACTGGCAGGCACGATCTGTTCCACCAGGGCCATGGACACGATGAGCGTTGGGGCGAAGAACAGCCCGGAGATAAAGACCGCCACCGCCAGCCCCGGAATGTTGGTCACCAGCAGCAACGGCAAGGTGGTCAACGCCGTGGCCACGCCGCAGAACAGGAATTGCCGGGGCAGCGGCGCCTTGAGTTTCAGGGTGCCGAACGCCAGCCCCGCCAGGCAGGAGCCGATGGCGTACACCGACAGCACGATGCTCGCCGCCGCCGGCTGGCCCTGATGCTGGGCGAAGGCGACGCTGACCACATCCACCACGCCGACGATTACGCCCATGGCCAGCAGCAGGATCATCAGGATCAACACCGAGGGTGATGCAATCAGCCAGCGGCCGTGATGGTCCTGATGCTCATGCACAGGGGGTTCGGTCTCGCGTTGCAATACAAACGTGGTGACGCCCACCGCCAGCAGCAGCGCCGCGACCAAGGGCCCGGCTTCCGGGAACAGCACCACGCTCAACCCCACCGAAATCGGCGGCCCGATGATGAAACACACTTCATCCAGCACTGATTCCAGGGCAAACGCGGTTTGCAACCTGGACTGTCCCCGGTACAACTCGGTCCAGCGCGCCCGCACCATGGCCGACATATTGGGCATGCAGCCCGCCAATGCGGCGAACACGAACAGCAGCCAGCTTGGCGCCTGCAAACGGGTACTCAGCAACAGCATCAACAACGCCCCGCCGCCGATCAATGCGGCAATCGGCAGCACCTTGCCCTGGCCGCAGCGATCCACCAGCCGCGACACCTGTGGCGCGCAGAACGCCGTGGCCAAGGCAAACACCGCCGCCACCGAGCCCGCTAGGCCGTAGCCGCCGTGCACCTGGGAGAGCATGGTGATCAGACCGATACCCGTCATCGATACCGGCATGCGCGCCAGCATGCCAGCCAGCACAAAAGCACGGGCGCCGGGAACTTCGAACAACGCGGCGTAAGGGTTTGCCATGACTCAGATGTCTTCTGTCCTTAAGGTGCGCAACCTTTTATCACACCAACCGTTTGATCTGCCTGTGCCGCCACACCAACCGGTAATACGCGGTCTGCAGGGCAAGCATTGCCAGGTAGGTCACCGGAAACGCCATCCACACGCCTTCCAGGCCAAAGTGCGCGTTGAACAGGTAAGCCATCGGCAATTCAACACAGAGCACACAGAAGATCGAGATCACCACCGGCATCAGCACCACGCCGCTGGCACGCATGATCCCGCCGATCACGGCCTGGAAGCCGAACACCAGGATGCTCCACAGCATGATGTGCAGCAGGTGCTCAGCGTTGACCCGTGCGGCGTCGTCGGTAATGAACAGCCCCAGCAACCAGTGAGACAACACATAACCCAGCACAATCAGGCCACCGGTGAGGCAGGTGTTAATCATCAACCCGGTGCGCAGAATTGGCCCAATGCGCTCCAGGCGCCCGGCGCCAATGGCCTGAGCACCGAGGATCGATGCGGTGATGGCAATCGACAGCGCCGGGAACTGCACGTAATTGACGATCTGTGTCACCGCACCATACGCCGCCGTGGCTTGAGAGCCGTGGCTGTTGACCAGGGCAAGGATGACCAATTCCGACAGCGACAACACCACCATCTGCAGGCCGGTGGGCAAACCTATACGCAGGACTTTTGCGAGAATGGCACGGTCCAGGCGCAAGGCCCTGAGCAGTTCGCGATCGGGCGCCATCACATGGTTTTTGTGGCGCAGGCGCAAGATCAAAAACAGCATCGCCAAGGCATTACCCACCAACCCGGCATATACCGCGCTCTGGATGCCCATGGGCGGCAGGCCGATCCAGCCGCGAATCAGTGCCGGAGTCAGCAGCAGCCCGACCAGGGTCGAGACCATCAGTGCCAGCAACGGTGAGATCGTGTCGCTGACGCCGCGCAGCAACTGGGTGTAGAGGATGAACACCAGCAACAACGGCATGATCACCATCATCTTCTGGGCATAAGCGACCGCATCGTCCAGTACATCGACGGGTGTGCCCAACGCCTGTAAGGCCGCACGCGCAAACAGACTGCCGAGCACCGCCGCAATCACACCCACCAGCGCGCCCAGGGTCAGGGTCGCACCGGTGATCACCTTGACCATCCCCGTTTCCTGGGCCCCCCAGGCCTGGCCGATCAACACGGAAGCGCCCGCCCCCAGGCCAATCACCAGGGCAATAAAGAAAAACACGATGGGGAACATCCCCGACACCGCCGCCAACGCCTGGGTGCCGAGCATTTGCCCAACGTAGATACCATTGAGGGTGCCGGAAAAACTTTGCAGGAAGTTGGACAGCACCATCGGTGCCAGAAAGATCAGGTAGATCTGCCACAGCGGGCGTTGCAAAGGGCTTTGCATTAAAAACGGTGCCTCGGATCACAAAAACGTCCGAAGGTTATACCGCAAGTGGATCCCATCTACCTGTGCTTTCGGGTTCCACCACCAAGTCCGTGCCCGACGCCGGTGAAACAGGACAGACATCGGGTGACGTTTGTCCCAAGGTTTTATTCCATCAATTTGCTCGATGTCAGGTTCAGTGTTTACTGATTGGACGCTCGACAGAAGGGACGTTAGATTTCACGGCATAGATAGCTTTTAGCCATCACCCCTAACCCCTTGAATATCGAGCTTTCCATGAAAAAACCTGTCTCGCTGGCGATGCGCATCGGACTGGGCTTTGCGTCTACCCTGTCGTTACTGGTGCTGATCACCGCCGTCGGTATTCAACGCGTGGGTTTTATCGACAACACCCTCAAGGACGTGGCCGAAAAAGCCGCCGTGGTCCAGCGCTACGCGATCAACTTCCGCGGCAGCGTGCACAACCGTGCCATCGCCATTCGCGACGCGGTGCTGGTCAAGGATGAACCGGCGCTCAACCGCCACCTGGCCGAGATCGACCAACTCAAGCGCGACTACCAGGATTCCGCCGTGATGATGGATCGCCTGTTCGCCAGCAACGCCGCCAGCGCAGAAGAAACCCGCCTGCTGGCTGATATCAAGGCTATCGAAACCCAGGCCCTTGCCTCCACCGAACGAGTGATCACACTGCGTCGCAGCAATGACATTACCGGCGCCCAGGACCTGCTGCTCGCCCAGGCATCGCCGCACTACACTGAATGGCTCAAACGCGTGAATGCCCTGATCGACTTAGAGGAAGCCCAGATCAAGCAACGCCTGGACACGGTGCAATCCGCAGCCAGCAACTTTGCGGTGCTTATGCTGCTGGCCAGTGCCGCCGCAATCATCTTGAGTGTGCTGGTGTCGCTGTTGATCATCCGCAAGGTCAAGGCCACCCTGGGTGCCGAGCCGGAAGAAGTCGCCGAGGCGATCCGCCGCCTGGCCAATGGCGAGTTGGACCAGTCCATCGAAACCCGCTACCCCGACAGCGTGATGGGCATTCTGAAAAACGCCCTGGCACGCCTGGGCGACACCATCACAGAGGTACGCTCGGCGGCCCAGGCCTTGCGTCACGCCTCGGTCACCCTGCTGGCGGTGGCCAGCGACAATCGTCAGCAGATCACCTTGCAGACCAGCGAGGCCCAGCACGTGGCGGCCGCTATCACGCAAATGGCCGCCTCGGTCAGCGAGGTCTCGGGTTACGCTTCTGCTGCGTCCAAGGCAACCATCCTGGCAGACGCGGAAGTCGACAGCGGCCACCGTCTGGTAGGTGAAGTGAGCGTGGCGATCGAAGAGCTGGCAACCATCCTCGACCAGGCCACCAACCGAGTGAACCAGGTGTCCAGCGACAGTGAAAGCATCGAAACCGTGATTGAAGTAATCAACGCCATCGCCGCCCAAACCAACCTGCTGGCCCTCAACGCCGCGATTGAAGCGGCGCGGGCCGGTGAACACGGACGTGGTTTTGCGGTGGTGGCCGATGAAGTGCGTTCGCTGGCGACGCGTACCCAGGAATCCACCCAGGAAATCCGCGACATGATCGGCAAGCTGCAAAGCGGCACCCAGGACGCCGCCGATATCATGCAGCGCAGCCGCAGCCTGGCCCAGGTCACCGTGGCGCAGACCCGCGACTCCCAGGTGGCACTGGGCAAGATCAGCCAGGAGGTCGGCGCGATCAATGCAATGAACGCGCAGATTGCCAGTGCTTCGGTGCAACAAAGCGCCGCCGCTGAGGAAGTCGCGCAAAACGTCACACGCATCCACAGCTCCACTGTGCAATCGGCGGCCGGGTCCGAGCAGGTGGAGAACGCCAATCAAGAACTGGCGGAATTGGCGGACCGCTTGAGCACCAAAGTGGCGTTTTTCAACGTAACCTAAACCTTGAGGCTGGCGACCCATTCGGCCGACAACTGCACGGGGCGCACCTGCTGGTCCACCACGTCGATCAGTTCATCCGGGGGCTTGCGGGCTTTGATAGAGATTATCCACCAAACGTCTGCGAGGGTCGGCGCAGCGTCGGATCAAACGGATTGAGCCTTGGCCCAATCGCCGCCGCTTCCCGTTTGAGCAACTCCACCACCATCGGCAACCGGCTCGGCCCCAGCCGGTCGCTGATGGTCGCCACACTCAACGCCGCCACCGCATGCCCATCCCGATTAAGGATTGGTACCGCCAACCCGGCCATGCCTTCCAGCACCCCGGTATTGCGCGCCGCATACCCCAGGTTGCGCACGTTCTCAACTTCCGAGCGCAGCAGCACTTCGTCGTACAGGTGGAAGTCCTTGAGCCGTGGCAGGTTATAGCGGATTACCGTCTCGCGCTCTTCCTCTGGCAAGAATGCCAGGATTGCCAGACTGCCCTGCCCCACGCCCAACGCCACGCGCCCGCCAATATCGCCGGTGAAGGTGCGGATCGGGTACGGACCTTCGCTGCGGTCCAGGCAGATCGCGTCGAAACCGGAGCGCGCGAGCAGGAACAGCGAATCTCCCAATGACGCACTCAGGCGCAACATGCTCGGCCGCACCAGGTCACGCAGGTTGGCGGTCTTGCCCGCGTTCGCCGCCAGGGCGAAGAACTCCAGGCTCAGGCGATAGCGCTTGCTGCGCGCGTCCTGCTCGACCATGCCTTCGTCCATCAGGCTGCGCAGCAGGCGGTGAGTGGTCGGTTGGGACAAGCCCACCTGTTGCGCGAGTTGGGTCACGCGTTCGCCGCCTTCCGGCACTTCACCCAGCGTTCGCAGCAAGGCGAACAGTCGAGACACTGCACCCGCGCCGACTTCTTTATCATCTTCATTTCGACCAATGGAATTCATAGCAATAAATCCCTGAAAAAATTCCGGTGAGTGAATAAATTTGAAAATAGTAGTCCGTTCAATGAAATTTCATCTTCCGCCCATCCTAGTCTTCGTCCTAATCTGCGTCCACAGGGGCGAAATGAACAACTAACGGCAGCCGACTCAAGATCAAGCGCCAACGCACCGGCACCCTCTCATTCGCATCTGCCCAAAACAAAAAAGCGCGTTTCGACGCGACTCAAAAAGGTGGAACGCAGACATGGCATTTCTCCAACTCAACGCCTTGAGCAAACGCTACGGCGCCGTCGATGCGGTGGTCGCCACCGACCTTGCGGTGGAAAAAGGCGAGTTCGTTTCCCTGCTCGGCCCTTCGGGCTGCGGCAAGACCACTACTCTGCAAATGATCGCCGGCTTCGTTGATGTAAGCGGTGGGCAGATCCTGCTCGACGGTCGCGACATCACCCACGCCAAGCCCGCCAGCCGTGGCCTGGGCGTGGTGTTCCAGAGCTACGCACTGTTCCCGCACATGAGCGTGCGCGACAACGTCGCCTTCGGCCTGAAGATGCGCAAAGTGCCGGCCGCCGAGATCGCCAGCAAGGTCAAGACCGTATTGGAACTGGTACGCCTGGCGCCCCACGCTGACCGCTACCCACGTGAACTGTCCGGCGGCCAACGCCAGCGCGTGGCCCTGGCCCGTGCCCTGGTGATCGAACCACCGGTGTTGCTGTTGGATGAGCCGCTGTCCAACCTCGACGCCAACCTGCGCGAAGAAATGCAGTTCGAAATCCGCCGCATCCAGTGCGCCGTGGGCATCACCACCTTGATGGTCACCCACGACCAGGCCGAGGCGCTGTCCATCAGCGACCGCGTGGTGGTAATGCAGGCCGGGCGCGTGACCCAGATCGACGCGCCGTACAAGCTTTACGAACACCCGCGCACCCGCTTCATCTCGGACTTCGTCGGCAAGGCCAACCTGTTGCCGGGCGACTATGACCCGCTTGGGAGCCCGCAAGTGCGTCACGAAAGCGGTGACGGCGAGCTGACTCTGAGCCTGCGTCCGGAAAAGATCCAGCTGGTGGACGCCGGCAGCGGCCGACTGCAAGGCACGGTCCTCGACAGCTACTTTTTCGGCAGCCAATGGCTGTATCGCATCCACACCCAGCTGGGCGAAATCACCGTGGTGCGCAGCAATGATGGCAGCGCGCCGCTCGGTTGCGGTGCGGCGGTGGGCCTGGACTGGCAAGCCAGCCTGCTACGAGTGTTGGCCGCGGATGAGGTGCGCGCATGAGCCGGGGCTATCTATTGTCATTGCCCGCCTTGGTGCTGTTTATGGGGCTGCTGATTCTGCCGTTGGGCCTGACACTGGTGTTATCGTTCAACGTGTTCGATTACCAGGTGGGCGTGAAGGCGGATGAGTGGACCTTCGCGCATTACCTGTCGTTGTTCAGCGATTCGTACTTTTATGAAATCTTCTGGCGCACCTTCTGGATCAGCGCCTTGGTCACCTTGCTGTGCGTGGTGATCGGCGTGCCCGAGGCCTACATCCTCAGCCGCATGGGCACTCCATGGCGCTCGATTTTCCTGATCCTGATCCTCACGCCGCTGCTGATTTCAGTGGTGGTGCGCGCCTTTGGCTGGAGCCTGCTGCTCGGCGCGGACGGGTTGGTGAACCAAGTCATCCAATGCCTCGGTGGGCGCCCGGCAAAGCTTTTGTATACGCCCTTCGCGGTGGTTATCGCCCTGGTGCACGTGATGCTGCCGTTCATGATCATTCCGGTGTGGACCTCCCTGCAAAAGCTCGACCCATCGGCTGAGCAAGCGGCGCTATCGCTGGGTGCCAGCCAGGCCACGGTGATGCGCAAGATCGTCTTGCCGCAGGTCATGCCGGGCGTGCTGTCCGGCACGTTGATCGTGTTCGGCCTGGCCGCCAGTTCCTTTGCGATTCCCGGCCTGCTCGGCGGACGCCGCCTGAAAATGGTCGCCACCGTGGTGTACGACCAATACCTTTCGGAACTCAACTGGCCCATGGGCGCGACCATCGCGGTGGTGCTGCTGTCTGTCAATCTGCTGATCATGCTGAGCTGGAACCGCATGGTCGAAGGCCGCTACAAAAAGTCCCTGGGGGTTTAAGCGCATGTCCAGAAACGGTCCTTTGGCCCTAGGTTTCCACGGTTTGGTGGTGTTGTTCATGATGGCGCCGTTGGTGGTGGTGTGCCTGGTGGCGTTCACCCCGGAAAACACCTTGAGCCTGCCCACGTCGGGCTTCTCCCTGCGCTGGTTCCGTGCAGTGTTCGAGCGCGCGGATTTCATCCAGGCGTTCTACAACAGCCTGATCCTGGCCTTTACCGCCGCGAGCCTGGCCACGTTGATTGCGGTGCCAGCCGCCTTGGCGATCAGTCGTTATCAGTTTCCGGGGCGCAATTTTTTCAGTGCGTTGTTCCTGTCACCGATCATCATTCCCCACCTGGTGCTGGGCGTGGCGATGTTGCGCCTGTTCGCACTGATGGGCGTGAATGGCAGCTTCACCTGGCTGATGCTGGCCCACGTCGTGATCATCACCCCGTATGTGCTACGCCTGGTGTTGGCCGCCGCGATCGGCATCGATCGCAGCGCCGAGCAGGCCGCCGAGTCCCTGGGCGCCAGCCGCTTTACGCTGTTTCGCCAGATCACCCTGCCGATGATCCTGCCCGGTGTGGCGGGCGGATGGTTGCTGGCCTTCATCAACAGTTTCGATGAGGTGACGTTGTCGATCTTCGTCAGTTCGCCGGCGACCCAGACCCTGCCGGTACGCATGTATGTGTATGCCACCGAGTCCATCGATCCGATGATGGCGGCGGTGTCGGCGCTGGTGATTGCGTTGACAGCGGCCACCATGATCCTGCTGGACCGGGTCTACGGTCTGGACCGCGTGCTGGTGGGGAAACATTAATGCCACTGTTCAAACGTTTGGCCGAGACCCAGCGCCCGGCCCTGGCCTTCACCCTGGACGGTCAACCGGCCAGCGGTTTGCTCGGTGACACCCTGCTGACCGCCGTGCTCACCTGCGCCGAACACCTGCGCGGCAGTGACTTCAGTGCTGAACGACGAGCGGGCTTCTGCCTGATGGGGGCGTGCCAGGATTGCTGGGTGCGGCTTGAGGACGGGCGACGCGTGCGCGCCTGTTCGACGCTATTGGAAGAAGGCCAGGCCATCCGCCGCGATCCGGGGCGCCAGCCATGAAGCCCGTGGTGATTGTGGGCGCAGGCCCGGCCGGGATCAGCGCGGCGCGCACCCTGTTCGAGCATGGCATCAAAGCCTGTTTGCTGGATGAAAGCCTGCGCGGTGGCGGGCAGATTTATCGGCGTCAGCCATTGGGCTTTCAACGCACCGCCAGGCAGCTTTACGGATTTGAAGCACGCAAGGCTGAAGCCGTGCACCGCACAATGGATGAGCTCGCCCCCTTGATCGACTACCGCCCGCAAACCCTGGTGTGGAATGCAGAGGACGGGCGCCTGGATATGCTCAACAACGGTCGCGCCGAAAGCATCGAGTACGCGCAACTCATCGTCGCCACCGGCGCAACCGACCGCATCCTGCCCGTGCCAGGCTGGACCTTGCCGGGCGTGTACAGCCTGGGCGCGGCGCAGATCGCCTTGAAGTACCAAGGCTGCGCCATCGGTGAGCGCGTGGCGTTTTGTGGCAGCGGGCCGTTGCTCTACTTGGTCGCCTATCAATACGCCAAAGCTGGGGCCAAGGTGGTGGCGGTACTTGACAGCGCACCGTTCAGTGCCCAATGCCGTGCATTGCCAGCGCTGCTCGGGCAACCGGCGACCCTGGCCAAAGGCTTGTATTACCGCGCCTGGCTGAAGGTCCATGGAATTCCCGTGCATCAGGGTGCCATGCTTAAAAAAATCGACGGAGAGCAACGGGTCAGTGGCATTCAATGGGGTGACCAGACCTTGGCGTGCGACGCCGTGGCCTTCGCCCATGCGCTGCGCAGCGAGACGCAACTGGCGGATTTGCTTGGCTGTGAGTTCGCCTGGAATGCCTTGAACCGTGCGTGGTTGCCACAGCGCGACAACGCCGGACGCAGCAGTGTCAGGGGCGTGTACCTGGCCGGCGACGGCGCCGGGATCATGGGCGCGGACGCCGCGCAAATGGCCGGTGAACGTGCAGCGCTGGCTGCGCTGGAGGATTCGGGCGCTGCCATCGATCACCGCCGCGCCGCGGTGCTTGAGCAGCAATTGGCGAGCATCCAATGCTTTCGCCATGGCCTGGAAACCGCGTTCCCGTTTCCGCAGAAATGGGCAGCCAAAGCCCCCGATGAGTTGATCCTCTGTCGCTGCGAAGAAGTCAGCGTCGGCGATGTGCGCGCGGTGGTGGATGAAGGTCACTGGGAGATCAATCGCGTCAAGGCCCACTGCCGCGTTGGCATGGGCCGTTGCCAGGGCCGGATGTGCGGGTTGGCGGCGGCAGAGATTGTGGCCGAGCGCAGTGGCATGGGCATTGAAAACGTGGGGCGGTTGCGTGGCCAGGCACCGATCAAGCCGCTGCCGTTTGGCGTGGAGGTGCAGCCGTGATCGACGTCATCGTACTGGGCGGAGGGATTGTTGGCGCATCGGCGGCGTTGATACTGGCGCAGAAAGGCCAGCGCGTGGCGCTGGTGGAGCGGGACTTCTGCGGGTCTCACTCCAGTGGCGTCAACTATGGCGGCGTGCGGCGCCAGGGTCGGCCATTGCACCAGTTGCCACTGTCGCAACGTGCCCACCAGCTGTGGGCGGACTTGCCGGGGTTGATCGGCATTGACGGTGAATACGTACGCTCCGGGCATTTGAAGCTGGCGCGCAGTCATGCCGATTTCGCTGCGTTGCAGGCGTATGCCGAGCAGACACGGGGATTTGACCTGGGTCTGCAGCTGCTGGATTACGCCGAGCTGCGGGCGCGATTCCCCTGGGTCGGCGACATCGCCGTCGGTGCCTCGTTGTGTCCGGAAGACGGTCATGCCAATCCGCGCTTGGTGTCCCCCGCCTTTGCCCGCGCGGCGAAACAACGCGGCGCGCATATTTATGAACAGTCGCCTGTCACGCGGATTGAACATGACGGCCAGCACTTCCAGGTGCACTGCGCCAACGGCCTGCAGCTGCACGCGCCGTGGTTGCTCAATTGCGCCGGGGCGTGGGCAGGTACAGTCGCCGAACAGTTTGGCGAAGCGGTGCCTATGACCCCGGCACACCCGGCGATGCTGGTCACTGAGCCCTTGCCGCTGGTGATGGACGTGAGCACGGGCGTCGAAGGTGGTGGGATCTATGCACGGCAGGTTGCCCGCGGCAATTGCATCCTCGGCGGCGGTCGCGGCTTTGCCATCGGCCCGCAACAGGCGCGACCGGGGCAAGCTGCGGTGCTGGAGATCCTGCGCAATGCGGGCGAGCTATATCCGTTTCTCAAGGGTGCCCAGGCGATACGCACCTGGAGCGGCACCGAAGGTTATCTACCCGATCACGAACCGGTGATCGGCCCCAGCAGCACCCAACCTGGCCTGCTCCACGGTTTCGGCTTTGCCGGCGCCGGGTTCCAGCTCGGTCCCGCGGTCGGTGAAGCCCTGGCAGAGATTGTCTGCACCGGGGCCAGCCGCCAACCCATCGAAGCGTTTTCCATCCGTCGTTTCCAAGCCTGAGAGGAAAAACATCCATGAACCCACGTATCGCGCTGTCCTGCTTGTCCCTCACTCTGCTTGCCTCCACTGCCCATGCGGCGCCGACGCTGTACCTGGGCATGAACGGCGGCACCATGGAACGGGTGTACGCCGACAAGGTGCTGCCCGCGTTCGAAAAGGCTAATAACGTCAAGGTGGTGATCGTGCCTGGCACGTCGTCGGACATTCTCGCCAAGGTCCAGGCCAACAAAGACAACCCGCAGATGCACGTGATGTTCCTCGACGACGGCATCATGTACCGCGCGATTTCCATGGGCCTGTGTGACAAGTTGGCGCCCAGCCCGACCTTGGAGCAAATCCCCGCCAAGGCGAAGATCAAGGAAGAAGCCGTGGCCGTGACCCTCGGCGTCACCGGCCTGGGCTACAACGCCAAGATGTTCAAGGAAAAAGGCTGGGCCGCGCCCACCTCGTGGATGGACCTGGCCGACCCGCGCTTCAAGGACAAAGTGGTGTTTCAGTCCCTGGCCTCCTCCACCTTCGGCCTGCATGGCTTCCTGATGTTCAACCGTATGCAGGGCGGCGACGAGACCAACGTCGACCCCGGCTTCAAGGCCTGGCCAAAAACTGTCGGCCCCAATGTACTGGAATACATCGCCAGCTCGGCGAAGATCTCCGAAATGGTCCAGACCGACGAAGCCGCGATCTTCCCGCTCACCCCGACCCAGGTCGCCACCCAGAAACTGCTCGGCGTGCCCATGGAATATGCCCAACCCAAGGAAGGCGCGGTGGTGCTGAACGTGGCTGAGTGTGTGATTGCCCGTAACGACCAGCCGGAACTGGCGCAGAAACTGGCGGCCTTCCTGCTCACCGCCCAAGCCCAGGCCCCGGCGTTGGAAGAAGGCGACCAGATCCCGTCGAACCCGACCACACCGACCACCGACAAGACCCGTGCGCGGGTAGAAGCGATGCAGGGTTACTTGCAGACGGCGATTTCAATTGATTGGGACCAGGTCAACCAGGCGCGTCCGGAGTGGAATGCGCGGTGGAGTCGGTCGATCGAGCGTTGATCAAAGGGGAGCAATGGGCAGCGCGCGTTTGTGCGCTGTCTTGCTGTACGCACGCTCGACAATCGCACTCACCCGCTCGCTCACCGGTTCGCCCATCAGGTACGCATCGATCTCTGCATAAGTGCAACCGTAGGCATGTTCATCCGGCTTGCCCGGAACCAGCTCTTCCAGGTCGGCGGTGGGGTGTTTGTGCACCAGGTTGTCGGGGGCACCGAGGGCCGTGGCGATCAAGCGCACCTGGGTTTTGGTCAGGCCGGACAGTGGCGCAAGATCGCAGGCGCCGTCGCCGAACTTGGTGAAAAAACCCATCAGCGCTTCAGCGCCGTGATCGGTGCCGACCACCAGCCCATTGTGCAGATTGGCCACGGCGTACTGGGCGATCATCCGCGTGCGTGCCTTGACGTTGCCCTTGATGAAATCCACATGGGCGGCGCTGGCTTCAGTGGCGTTCAGGTTGCCCATGAGGCCGTCGACGCTGGCGGCGATGTTCAGGGTGTCGGTGTGGTCCGGCGTGATGAAATCCAGGGAGGCCTGGGCGTCGTGCTCGTCGGCCTGGGTCTTGTAGGGCAGGCGCATGGCGATGAAGCGCGCGGCGTAGTTTTCGCTGCGCAGTTGCTCAACGGCCAACTGGCACAAACGGCCGGCCGTGAGGGAGTCAACACCACCGCTGATGCCCAGTACCAAGGCCTTGCAGCCGGCGCCGCGCAAGGTGGTCTTGATGAAGTCGATACGCCGCTGGATCTCCTTGGCCTCACAGCCCTTGACCAGTTGCCGATTGATGTTCAGTTCCTGCGCGATACGTTCTTGCATGTCACACCTCCACGCTGCCGACATTGAACACTTGTGCCGCGTACTGCAAAAACGAGGCGTCTTCGCAGACATTCTTGATCGGGTCATCCGAGAACTTCACCACCGGCTCGCCGTGCACCCGCACCAGTTTCATGACGATGCTCAGCGGTTCGACGCCTTCCACATCGCAGGCCAGGCTGGTGCCCATGCCGAACCCGAACCTGGCCTTGCCGCGTACGTGGCGCAGGATCGGCAGGCATTTTTCGAAGTTCAGGCCGTCGGAGAACATCAGGTCCTTGGTCATCGGGTCGATGCCCAGTTGCTTGTAGCGGGCCAGGACTTTGTCGGCCCAGGCGATGGGGTCACCCGAGTCCTGGCGCAGGCCGTCATACAGCTTGGCGAAGTAAAGGTCGAAATCCTTGAGGAAAAAGTCGGTGCTGATACAGTCGGTCAGGGCGATACCGAGACGGCCACGGTATTCGCGCACCCAGTTTTCCAGGGCGGCGTTCTGGCTTTCGCGCAGGCGGCCCAGTTGCTGGTGCACCATCAGCCATTGGTGCGCCATGGTACCGATCAGCGGCAGGTCGAATTCGTAGGCCAGGTGCGCGTTGCTGGTGCCGACGAACTGGCCGGGGAAGTCGCGGCGCATGATGTCGACCACTTCGCGCTGGGCTTTGAACGACAGGCGCCGGCGGGTGGAAAAGTCGGAAACGCGCAGGTCGGCCAATTCTTCGCGGCTGAGGTTTTTCTTCAGCCAGTCGAACTTCTGGTAGAGCTTGCGGGTGACGTCTTCCAGGGTCACGTCGGGGTATTTGTCGCGGTTGCGCAGTTCGCTGACCAGGGCCAGGACCGGCTGTTCGAACATGATGCAGTGCAGCATCGGGCCGACCACGCGGATGTTGAGTTGACCGTCGATTTCGCTGACGTGGATGTAGCGCAGGTTGAAGCGAAACAGGCCGAGGAAACGCTCGTAGTCCGGAGTGAGGTATTCGCGAAAGCGCGGGTTGAACAGAAAGCGCAGTTCACCTTCGCGCATGTGCAGGCCGGCCATTTTTTCCAGCTCGGCGCGCAGTTCGGGAATCAGGTGGCCGAGTTTTTCCTTCGAACGGACGATGAAGTTGTACTCGACGTCGACATTCGGGTGCTGGTGCAACACAGCCTGCATCATGGTGAAGGTGTAGTAGTCGGTGTCGAGCAAACCCTGGATAACGGGCGTTTCGTAGTCGTAGGCACTTTCCATGGTGTGTCTCCTTAACGCGTGGCCTGTGCTGCCAGTTCTTCGCGGGTGCTGCTGATGACGGCACCGGCCTTGAGCAATTCGTTGACCGCCTGTAAACCGCCCGCCTCTGTAATGCCTCGGCACGCCGGCAGATGCAGGATCACTTCCAGGCCGGCCTTGAGTAGTTGCAATGCGGTGGTCTTGACACAGTAGTCCAGCGCCAGGCCGCCGACGATCACGCGGGTCACGCCTTGGGCCTTCAGGAACTCGATCACGCCGGTGGACAGTTTGTCGTGCAGGTCGTGGTAGCAGGCGCCGTAAGGGTGCAGGTCGGGTTCGACACCTTTCCAGATGAAGTAATCGTAGTCATAAGGTGTAGGCAACTCATCGAGCAAAGTGAAACCCTCGGTGCCCGGTACGCAATGGCTCACCCAGGTCACATCGGCATGGGCCAGGCCGGTGGGCTGCAGCATTTCGCTGTGCTGCGAGACCACCCAAGGGGCGTGCGGGGTGTGGGCGTCTTTGCTGCCAACGCGATGGCCGGCGAGGCTGGCCATGTAGTTGAGCTCGGCACCGATCTGGTCACCGCCGGCCACAGGCAATTCATGGGGGCACAGTGGCGTGAAGCTCTTTTGTGCATCGACGTCGAATGAAGCGATGGCGGATTTCGAGAGGGTCATGGTGGTTCTCCTGTGGCCTGGAAACAAAAGTACACGTCATGTACTTTCATTGCAAGAAACATTTGGTTATCTATCCTGAAGCAAGTCCATGACATATCTGCTCGATTGGTTAGACTGTGCGCCATCGCTGTTTAGAAGGACGTCAACATGCCCCTGAGCCCCTACCTCCACACCGTCGACCTGTGCGTATTATTTTATTGCCGCGCCTCCGGGGAACTGAAATTGCTGCTGAACAAACGCGACGCCGAGCCCTTCGCCGGGCACTGGGCGCTACCGGGGATGGTGGTGAATGGCGGAGTGCAAGATCTGAGCCTCAAGGATGCGGTGGAGCGCTTGCGCGCGAGTGACAAGGTGGGTGTTGAGCTGGTCTGGTGCGAACAAGTGGGCACAGTGGGGGATGCGTTTCGTGATCCGCGTTGCTGGTCGTCGTCCACGTACTACCTGGCGATCGTGGCGGATGAGGTAGAGCTGGGTGAGCATCAAGCCTGGTTTTCACTGGCGGGGGTCGCGGATGGCAGCATCAAGCTGCCGTTCGATCACAACAGCATCGTGGCCGCCGTGCAGGAACGCTTGTTCTCCAAGTCGCTGTACAGCAGCTTGCCGCTGATGTTCCTGGGCGATGAGTTCAGCGCGCCGGAGGCAACCACGATCTTTTCCCTGGTGCTGGCGCGGCCGGTGTTGAAGACCAGTATCCGTCAGCGCTTGCTGAAGCTGACGGAGGCGGGGTATTTGCGTGAAACGGGGCGCAAGAAGAATGGTGAGGGTGGCAGGCCCCAGGCGACGGTGGCGGTTCTCAGACCTGGAGAAATCTACTTCTTCGACCGCAGTTTTGCCGAGTAACGCGATTTGAAGAGCGCCGAAGCTCACACATTTTGTGATTGATGTAGGGCTCTAGTTCATCCAGTTGCCGCCATCGACGTTGTAGGTCTGGGCCACCACATAATCGGCGTCCTTTGAGGCGAGGAATATAGCCATCCCGGTCAAATCCTCCGCCGTACCCATTCGCCCAAACGGCACCTCGTCCCCTACCCGCTTTTTCTTCTCGCCAGGCGCCAATCCTTCATGTTTGGCAAACAACGCATCCACCCCATCCCAATGCTCGCCATCCACCACACCCGGTGCGATGGCGTTGACGTTGATCCCTTGCTTGATCAGGTTCAACCCAGCCGATTGCGTCAGGCTGATCACCGCCGCCTTGGTCGCGCAGTAGATCGCCACCAACGGCTCGCCACGGCGCCCGGCCTGGCTGGCCATGTTGATGATCTTGCCGCCGTGGCCCTGGCTGATCATCTGCCGCGCGGCGGCCTGCAGGGTGAACAGCGTGCCGGCGACGTTGATCGAGAACAGCCGTTCATAGCTGTCGCGGGTGATATCGACGATGGGTGCCAGATCGAACAGCGCGGCATTGTTGATGAGGATATCCAGCTTGCCCGCCTGGGCCACTACGGCGGCAATCGCGCCGTCGATGGAGGCCTGGTCGGTGACATCCATGGCGACGGCATAGGCCTGTGGGCCCAGTTCAGCGGCCGTGACCTGGGCGCGTTGCAGGTTGATGTCGGCGATGGCCACGGTGGCGCCTTCGGCAATGTAGGCCTGGGCAAAGGCGCGGCCGATGCCACGCGCCGATCCGGTGATCAGCGCGCTCTTGCCTTCAAGTCGTTTCATGAAAAGGTCCTGTCGAAGTTATTTCGGGTAGCCGGCGCGTTTCATTTCGCGCTCGGTGGTGGACTGGGCTTGCAGCAAGGCCTGGTCAACCGACATGCCACCGGTCAGCGCCGCCGAAAACAGCTTGCCAACCGAGGTGCCAATGGCCTGGAACTCGGGAATGGTCACGTACTGGATCCCCACGTATGGCACTGGCTTGGCTGAAGGGTGCGCGGGGTCGGCGTGCTTCATCATTTCCAGGGTCACCTGGGCGAACGGGGCAGCCTTCAAGTACGCCTCGCTGTAGGTAGATTGTCGGGTTCCCGGCGGTACGTTGGTGATGCCTTCTTTATCAGCGACCAACTGGATGTACTCCTTGGACGTCGCCCAACTAATGAAGGCCTTGGCAGCGTCCTTGTGCTTGGACGTAGCCGGGATCGCCAGGGACCAGGCATACAGCCACGAAGAACCTTTATCGGTGACTTCGGTAGGCGCGGCGGCGAAACCAACGCTGTCGGCGACCTTGCTCTGGCTCTTGTCGGTGGTGAAGGAGCCGGCGACGCTGGCATCGACCCAGATCGCGCATTTGCCACTGTTGAACAGCGCCAGGGTCTCGTTGAAGCCGTTGCTGGACACACCCGGCGGGCCGTATTGCTTGAGGGTGTTGACGTAGAAGTTGGCGGCCGCCGTCCACTCGGGGCTGGTCAGTTCAGGTTTCCACTGTTCGTCGAACCAGCGTGCACCAAAGGCGTTGGCCATGGTGCTCAGCAAGGCGATGTTCTCGCCCCAACCGGCCTTGCCGCGCAGGCACATGCCGTATTGGCCCTTATCCTTGTCGGTGAGCTTGGCGGCGAACTCGCCGAGTTGGCTCCAGGTAGGATGGGCGGGCATGCTCAACCCGGCCTGCTTGAACAAGTCAGTGCGATAGTAGGTGACGGTGCTTTCGCCGTAGAACGGCAAAGCATACAGGGTGTTGTTGACCGACAGGCCCTGGCGCACCGAAGGGAAGATATCGTCGGCGTCATAATCGGCCGACAGCTGGGTCAAGGGTTCCAGCCAGTGCTTGGCGCCCCAGAGTGGGGTTTCATAGGTGCCGATGGTCAGCACATCGAACTGCCCGCCCTGAGTGGCGATATCGGTGGTGAGGCGCTGGCGCAGCACGTTTTCTTCCAGCACCACCCAGTTGAGCTTGATGTCCGGGTGCTGCTCTTCGAATACCTTGGACAGGCGTTGCATGCGGATCATGTCGCTGTTGTTGACCGTGGCGATGGTCACGATGTCGGCGGCGTGGCTGGGCATGGCCAGCGCCAGGCCGGAAAGCAGGAACAACGCTTGCGGGAGCTTGGACATAGCGGTTTCTACCTGTTGTTTTTTTTGTTGAGGGCCGATTACAGCAGCTTGGCAAAGCCCCCACAAACGCATGGAGGATGGGGGACTGGTACTTTTTTAACCTTGGAGTGAACGTTAAAAAAGTACCAGTGCCAGGCGAAACCAGGGGTAGCGCGCCCATGACCGGGGCGCGTATTTTGGAGCGATTCCAAGCATTATAAGACTCCCCGCCATGCCCATCAGCCGCGCCAAGCTGTTCGAGCACCGCCCCGCCGAACTCGAAGTGATCCTGCCCGAGCCGGACCACTGCTTCCGCTGGTTCGAACACGACTACCCCTACGACCTGGCCCGCTGGAACTACCATCCCGAATTTGAAATCCACCTGATCCGCCAAGGCAGCGGCAAACTGGTGGCGGGCGACTACATCGGTGCGTTCAGTGCCGGGCATGTGGCCCTCATCGGCCCCGACTTGCCCCACGACTGGATCGGCGAGCTGGCGCCCGGCGACTACCTGACCGGCCGCGACGTGGTACTGCAATTCGACGGTGCCGCCCTTCTCGCCCTGCGCAAGACCCTGCCGGAACTCGGCGACCTGCAACCGCTGTTCGAACATGCCCGGCGCGGGTTGGAATTCACCGGCGACATCGCGTTTCAGGCTGCGCGCTTGATGGAGGCCATCGGCACCGCCCACGGCTTGCAACGCCTTATCCTGTTCCTGCAACTGCTCGACACCCTGAAAAACGCCCCGACGCAACAGGTCAAGGCCCTGGCCAGCCCCTGCTATGCGCCGACGCTGGACGCACGCAGCGCCGAACGCATCAACAAGGCGTTCGACTATCTGATGCGCGAGCTGACTGGCGATGTGCGCCTGTCGGTAATCGCGCAGCAATTGGAGATGAGCGAACCGGGCTTCTCGCGTTTCTTCAAGCGCAACACCGGCCATGGTTTTATCGACCTGGTACGCAAGTTCCGCGTGCAGCGCGCCTGCCGGCTATTGTTGCAAAGCGAGATGTCAGTGGCGGACATCTGTTTTGAAGTGGGCTACGCCAACCTGTCCAATTTCAATCGACACTTTCGTATCGAAATGCACCAGACGCCAAGTGACTATCGGCGGGAAACTGCAATGAATCTGTTCCAACGCATTGAAAAAATGACACCCAGTCAATTCTGACCAAAAGGTCGACTAAATCCAGTTTTTCTCAAATTGATCAACCTATTGAGCAAACTTGGTACAGCCTGTGCAAACGTTTGCGGTATGAACTTGGCAACCCAGTTCACCTCTACCCGAAGAATCGGGTCCAAACCGCGTACGAATAGGGATTTTCAATGCACCCCACCTCAAGGCGTCCAGCCTCCTTTGGTGTTTCCTTGCTACTGGCCGCCGTTACGGGAGTACTCAGCGCCCCCATTTTGGCGCAGGAAAAACCACTCGATGACTCAGCACAGGGCGAAACCCTCAGCCCGGAAGCCAGCCCGGCAAAAAAAGGCGCGTACCTGTCGGAATGGTTCAACCAGGACCTGACATTGATCGGCAGCAAAGACATCAGCTTCGGCCCCAAGCCACAGGATGATGTCTACCTGGAATACGAGTACTTCGGGCGCAAGGGGCCTTTTGAGTTATACGGCTACATTGACGTGCCGAAGATCCTCACCATCGGTAACAGTAATGACAAAGGCGTTTGGGACCATGGCTCGCCGGTGTTCATGGAACATGAGCCACGTATCTCCATCGACTACCTGGCGGGCCGCAGCCTGGCCATCGGGCCGTTCAAGGAATGGTACGTGGCGTTCGACTGGATCTACGACCATGGCAGCCGCAAGGAAAACCGCGCCAACACCCTGTACAGCGGTCTCGGCACCGACATCGACACCCATTCGCGGGTGAACCTGTCGGCCAATTTCTACGGGCGCTACCAATGGGAAAACTACGGCGCCAGCAATGAATACTCATGGGACGGCTACCGCGCGCAAATGAAGTACATCGTGCCCATCGGCAAGTTTGATAACGGCGCCTCACTGACCTACATCGGCTTTACCAACTACGATTTCGGCTCCGACCTGCACAAGGACAACCCGGCGCGTACTGCCAACTCCCTGGTCGCAACCAATGTGCTGTTGTATTCGTTTACCCATCTGCGCTTCACCCTGGTCGGTCGTTACTTCCATAACGGCGGCAACTGGGAGGACGGCAGCGAGTTGAACTTCGGCGAAGGCAACTTCCGTGCCCGCTCCGACGGCTGGGGTTACTACGCCGGCGTGGGTTACCAATTCTGATAGAGGAGCTTTAGATGAATGCATTTACCCGTCTCTCCATGGCTGTCAGCCTGGCGCTGTTGCCCCACACGGTGCTGGCTGATACCGCACCGATCAAACCCAAAGTGATGCTGATCACCATGTTTGCCCCCGAGGCGCAAACCTGGGTCGATCGCCTGCAGCTCAAGCAGGAAGTGCGCGTACCGGGGCTGTCCGCCGAATACCCGGTGATCCGCTGCAACACCCAGGACGTGTGCCTGTTGGTCACCGGCATGGGCCAGACCAACGCTGCCGCATCCACCCTCGCCTTGGCATTGTCGCCCAAATTCGACTTGCGTCAGAGCTACTTCCTGATCGCCGGCATCGCGGGTATCAGCCCCAAACACGGCACTATCGGCACCGCCGCCTGGGCGCACTATCTGGTGGAATTCGGCACCCAGTGGGAGCTGGACTCGCGGGACGCCCCCAAGGATTGGCCGACGGGTTATATCGGCATCAACACCAAGGGTCCCAACGAAAAACCTCCGCTGGACTACAAAACAGAGGTGTTTGAGCTGAACCCCAAGTTACAGGCCAAGGCGTTTGCCTTGTCGCAGAAAGTGGAGCTGACAGAAAGCAAGGAATCCGCGGCCTGGCGTAAACACTACCCCGCCGCCCCGGCCAATCAACCGCCGCGAGTCACCCGCTGCGACACCTTGGCGGGCAACACCTGGTTCTCCGGCACACGCCTGAGCGAACGCGCCGAGGTCTGGACCAAATTGCTCACCGATAACAAAGGTGAATACTGCACCACCCAGCAGGAAGACAACTCCACCTACGAAGCGTTGCTGCGCGCCAGCCGCGAAGGTCTCGTGGATATCCAGCGCTTGGCGGTAGTGCGTGCAGGCTCGGACTTCGACCGTCCGTACCCTGGCTACAGCGAAGTGGACAACCTGTTGAAATACGCCGATCAAGGCGGCTTCGTGCCGGCACTGGAAAACCTGTACCGCACGGGCAACCCGCTGGTACAGGCGATTCTCAAGAACTGGTCGGCCTGGGAGAAAGGTGTTCCAGAAGCCTGACCGCCGGGATCAAGGCAGGAAGACGATTTTGTCTGCGCTGCCTTGATTCACCTCTTCATAGCACTGCACCCCATCGACCAGCGCTACTTCACGCAGGCCGGTGGGCAACGGCAGCAAGCCTTCATCAAAGAAACGTCCGAACTGCTCCAGCATCGCCGCGCACTGCTCGCAGTTATAGAGCAACGAATTGATCCCCACCACCGAGCCGCCCTTGCGGTATAAAGCCAGGGCCGGTAGCTGCACATGGCCGTCTACCGGTGCCGCAATGATCGCGATACGACCGAATGGCGCCAGACCCGCGACAGCAGCTGGTAGCCAAAAGCCGGTGGTGTCGAAGATCACATCCGCACCGCCCTTGAACACCGCATTCACCTGCACACCGAGTTCTTCCGACTTGCCCAAGGCAATCGCCTCGAAACCTTGCTTCTGCAATACGTCGACCTGCTCCGGGCGACGTACGGCGGCCAGCACCTGGGCGCCACGGATTTTCGCCAGGGCCAAGGCCGCGCTGCCCACGGCGCCGTTGGCACCCACCACCACCAAGCGCGTGCCTTTGGTCACGCCGCTGCGCTCTAGGGCATCCCAGGCGGTGGTATACGGCACTCCGAGGCTGGCGGCCTGGGCAAAGTCCAGATAGCAGGGCTTACGCGCTACGCCCTTGGCGGACACGGTGAGGTACTGGGCGTGGGCGCCATCGGCAAAAAAGCCCAGGTCGCGGCCAGTACCCCAGACGTCCTGGCCCACCAGTTCCGGTGGGCCTTCCACCACCACCCCGGCAAAATCACGGCCGGGGATGCGGGGCAAGGTGGTGTAGGGGAAACGACCAAGCACGTTTTTGACATCGCTGGGGTTAAGACCGGCCGCCTTGATCCGTACCAGTACTTCACCGGTGGCCGGCACTGGGGCGGCAACGTCAACAATGCTAAGGGCGGCAAGGTCGCCGGTGGCGGAAAATTGCAGTGCTTTCATGGCCAATATCCATCAAGTTGAAAAAGAGATCAGGAGAACCAGGCAATCACCAGTTGCCGCCCCATGGGCCAGAGCTTTTCGCCCAGCAGCATGCCCATCAGGCCTATCAGCGCAATCGCCGGCGGCGCGGGCGAGCGGAAGTCCAAGGCACCATAGATCACACCGACAAACAGGCCGATAGCGAGGGAAATCAGGTAGTTCATAGGGCGGCGCCTTGTGGGTGGATGCGCTCAGTGTAGGGAGTGCACTCCTGAAGCATCGGCCAAGTGCTTCAGGATTTCGGCCAAACACTCAACCGATGTAGTGCGAAGGCGCCACGCCGAGTTCGCGGCGGAACATGTCGCTGAAACTGCTCGGGGAGTAGCCGAGCGAACGCGCGATGCTGCTGACCGACTGCCCCTGAATCAACTCCGCCACCGCTGTAGCCAACTGCACCTGCCGCCGCCATTGGGCGAAGCCCATGCCCAGGTTGTTCTGGAACAGCCGCGACAAGGTGCGCACACTGGCACCGGCTGTTTCGGCATGGTGCTCGAAAGAGATCTCCAGCGATGGCGCAGCCATGACCGCCTGGCATGCGCTGATCAGCCGACGGTCCGCCTCCACCGGCATGGCGATGCGAATCTGCGAGCGACGTGCCCTTTGCAGCTCCAGCAAGGCCAGGTTGACGACCGCGTCGTAGTACGCCGCCTCACCACTATCGCCTTCCTCCACCAACGTGACGATCAGCTCACGCAGCAAACCACCGACTTCGATGACCTGCACTTGGCTGTCCAGCGTGGCCGCCAGCGCCGGGCGCAAGTAGATGTTGCGCATCTGCAAATCCGACACCACGCGAATCCCATGCTCCACTCCCGGCGGCAGCCACACCGCACGCTGAGGCGGCACCACCAGGGCTTCGCGCGGGGTCTCGACCCACATCACGCCGCTCATGGCATAGAGCAGCTGGCCCCACTCGTGGCTATGAGGCTCAACGTACAGTCCGCGCGGATAGGTGCGCGCCAGGGGTTGCACGGGGACGGCGTGATTACTGAGGTCGGGGGGCGCGGCCAGGGCCATGGGCACACATCAATCAAGGGTGAGCCGCCATGGTAATGACCACCGCTCGACAATCCGAGTGAATTTTTACCGCCAGGGAGGATCACTTGCTTATACAGGGAGGTTTAATGGGCCAATGAATAACGCAAAACTGTTTGTGATCGACTACATCCTGCACGGTGAACCCAAGTCGTTCATCATCCGCCTGGAAAAACTCGACACCGTTGAGGCCTGGCACTGGGCGAGCTGTGACGCAGGCATCGGTCGCATTGGCCGTTTCTCACGCGAGCAGGTGAAGAAGACCAGCCAGGCGCAAGCCGAAAAGTCCGGTCTCACCAACGTGCAATGGCGCCGCTCGGATGCACGCGCCCAGGCTTGATCGAGGAGAGATGAGCATGGACTTACCCGAATCGGTCAATGGCAGGGCACGCATTGACTACACCCAGGACACTCTGTTCGGACCGCTGGCCAAGCATGTCGAGTGCAACGTGAGCTTGCAACAACAACCCGGCTGGATGGTACTGAAGGTGTTTCAGCCACTACCGGACGACCTGCATGAGGCGCAAACAGTGGTGTTTGCACTCGAGGGGCGGCGCACCAGCGCGGTTGTAAAAGACAGCCAACGTCTGTCCGACCACAGCCTGCGGCTCGAACTGGAAACCCAGTAGGCCATACCCATGGGAACTGGCTTGCCAGTTCCCATATTTTTGCACACGTTCAGCCGTTGGCCGACTTGGCGCACTCGCACCCCGTGGCCGCCGCGCACGGCTCACCATGCGCGTGGTGCTCGGCGCAGCCCTGACAGCAATAGCCCTTGCCGTCCTTCATTACCGCATCAGCTCCCAGCACACACTTGCAGTGTGGGCAGGCACAGGTTTTATCTGGCATGGTCAGACTCCTTTTTCATGGTCGTCCCGGTGCGGCGGGCGCCGGCACCTTAAGCAGTGACTGCGGCCCGCCAGCAATGGTTCAAACGATCAGTCGGTGCAGGTATTGCTGCGGTACATGAACACCAGGGCCAGTGCCAGGCAGGCCATCGCCACGATTCGGGCACCCGACAGTTCGATGGCCGGGTTGCCCAGCCAGCCGAAGTTGTCGATCAGCATGCCCATGCCCAATTGGCCGACGATGACTGCGACGGTCGCGACGGCTGTGCCGACCACTGGCACCGCGCCGACCATCACCATCATGTACACCACACCGAACAACGCGCCGGTGAGCTGCCATTTCGGCACGTCCAGCAAGCTCACGGACTGGGCGGGCTCAAAGAACAAGATCAACAACGCGGTGACAATCGCGCCCACCACAAAAGTCACCAGGCTGCCGCGCAGCACACCCACGGCCTGGCCCAAGCGACCATTGATCGCCGCCTGCACACTCAACACCGCTCCCGCGGCCACCACCACTACCAGTAACAGAATCAGATTCATCGTCTTACCCTCGTGCAATCAGAACCAGTGCCACCACAATCAATGCCAAGGCAATCCAGCGCTCGCCATTGATCCGCTTACGCTGCGCGCCGAACCAACCAAAATGGTCGATCAGCACACTCTTGCCAACCTGCCCGGACAAAATCGCGATCATGGTCATGGCAATACCGATATGCGGCGTGGCGAGGGTCAGCACCACCACATAAATCGGCCCCAGGAAACCGCCAATCAACTGCCAGCGCGGCAACTCGGACAGCGCGGGGCCCTTTTGCGGGCCGCTGAATAACAGCAGCAGATACAGAATGGCCGAGCCCACGCCAAAGATGCTCAACGTTGCCCACAAGTGCCCCACTTGCACGCCCAGCGGCCCGAGCAACCCGGCCTCTACCGACAGGCCCATGCCGGCCAGGATCACCAGCGGCAACAACAGCAGCCGCAGGCCGTTTTTTTTCGGCTTGGCCCGCGCCACGCCCTCAACAGAGCTTGCTTGCATACATCACCTGCACATCAATAAAGGATTGGATGACGCGCATTATCCGGTGGCCGTCCTGTGCGATAAATGGGAGCATGCCAACAACACCTTTGCGCAAATCGCACAGAAGGAAAACCTAATGCAAGGCTTGAACGAATTGAGTTTCAAGGCGTTACGCCTGTTCGTCGCAGTGCTGGACCTCGGCAGCTTTTCTGAAGTGGCGCGACGTGAGGGCCTGGCGCCCTCCTCTATTTCCCGGCAGATTCAGCTCATGGAACAGTCTCTTGGCCAGCAGTTGCTCTACCGTCACACCCGTGCGGTCAGCCCCACCGAGGCCGGGCGCCTGCTCGGACGGCATGCGCGCTTGATGCTCGAGCAGCTGGAAGCCGCCGGCCAAGCCCTGCAGGAGCAGGAAAGCGAGCCCAGCGGCCTGGTGCGCATCAATGCACCCATGGTGTTTGGCCAGCGCCATCTTTCCCCGTGGCTTGGCGAGTTGTGCCGGCGTTATCCGAAGTTGCAACTGGATATCCAGCAAACCGACACCTACGTCGACCCCCTGCAAGATGGCACCGACCTGCTCTTTCGCATCGGCGTGCTAAACGACTCCAGCATGCAGGCACGCATCTTCGCGCCCCAACGTTTTCGCATCGCCGCCAGCCCCGCGTACCTGGCGCGGCATGGCACGCCACAACACCCTGACCAACTGATCAGCCACCAGTGCCTGGCCTACAAGGGCATCACCGGCCAGCAGCGCTGGTTTTTCCGCAAGGGCAAGGGCGACTGGACACCTTATAGCGTCAAGGGTCCGATCACCGGCAACCATGCCGACACCCTCACTTACGCCGCCGAACAAGGCCTTGGGCTGGTGGTGTTTCCTTCCTGGTTGATCGGGGAAAGCTTACGTGCAGGCACCTTGCAGGCAGTGCTGACGGAGTACGAAGTGGCGACCACCCTGGAGCCGCAACAAATTGCCGCGCTATGGCCGGGGAGCCGGCGGTTGTCGCTGAAGGTGCGAACGGTGATTGATTATTTTGTGGAGTGTTTTGGCGTGGTGCCTTATTGGGATCGCTGAGTGAGGGGAGTCATTGAGGATATTTCCTACTTCAAGAAGTAGTTCCATTCTGAATTTCCTGGCCAGTATTTCAAAGCCTCATGCCCTGGAGCAGACTCTGTCAAAACCTATTTGGGAGGGATTTCATGGACCTCGTCTACTACAAACCGTCACGCGATGAGCGAACCGCTGCCGCCAGCCGTCGGGCCGTCTTGGATAGCGCTTCGACTTTTGGCTAATTGCGGTAAAAGACCTTGAGCCCCTTCATAAAGACTCGTTTGATCGACTCATCGTGGCAACCGCCATGAGCGAGCCGATGCGGCTATTAACCGCCGACCCACAGGTTGCCCAATACACATCCTTGGCGATCCAGGTGTGAAGCCCACCAGACAAATGCGCCCTCACATCAGAACACCCACTGCCCAATCAGCCACGCATTCGCCCCACTGATCACCGCAAACAGGAACCACGCCAGCAAGCGAGTCGGCAGCCGATTCACAAACGGCCCCATCAACTGTTTATCACCGGTCATGCGTATCAGCGGGTACAGCGCAAATGGCAACTGCAGGCTGAGCACCACCTGACTGAGGATCAGCAGTTTGCCGATGGCATCGTCGCCCATCAGCCAAACCCCCAGGAACGCCGGGATCAGTGCCAGCCCGCGAGTGATCAGGCGCCGCTGCCAGCAGGGAATGCGCAGGTTGAGGTAGCCTTCCATGATCACCTGCCCGGCGATGGTGCCGGTGAACGTTGAGCTTTGCCCGGAGGCCAGCAACGCAATGCCGAACAGGATGCTGGCGAAGGCACCACCGACCAGTGGGTCAAGCAGGTGGTAGGCGTCCTGGATCTCGACGACGTCGGTATGGCCCGTCTTGTGGAAGGCCGCGGCGGCGAGCACCAGGATTGCAGCGTTGACCAACAGGGCCAGGGCCAGTGAGCCGATGGTGTCAATGCGCGCCAACTTGACCGCGTCCTGTTTGCTGGCGAGGTCCTTGCCGATCAGTCGGGTTTGCACGATGGAACTGTGCAGGTAGAGGTTATGGGGCATCACCGTAGCACCGAGGATACCGATGGCCAGGTACAGCGGCGCAGCATCGCTGATGGCCGACAGTGACGGAGTGAAACCGCTGAACACGTCCGGCCAGTAAGGCTTGATCAATACCAGTTCGATGAAGAAGCACACGCCGATAGTCGCCACCAGCGCCAGCATGATCGCTTCCAACCGGCGGAAACCCCGGTTTTGCAGGGCCAGGATCAGCAATGTATCAAAAGCGGTGATCACGATACCGGTGGTCAGCGACACCCCCAGCAGCAAGTGAAATGCCAGGGCACAGCCCAGCACTTCGGCAAGGTCGGTGGCGATGATGGAGATTTCCGCCAACGCCCACTGGGTGCGTGAGGAACGCTTGCTGTAGCGTTCACGGCACAGTTGCGCCAGGTCCTTGCCAGTAGCGATGCCCAGCCGCGAGCACAGGCACTGCACCGCCATCCCCGCCAAGCTGGCCAACAGCACCACGAACAATAGGCTGTAACCGTAGCGCGAACCGGCCTCGATGGCCGTGGCCCAGTTGCCCGGGTCCATGTAGCCGATGGAGATCAGCAGGCCGGGCCCCGCAAACATGAGGATGCGTTTGAAGAAAGAAGCCTTGGGGTCAACGGCGACAGAGCCGGCCACCTCCGGCGGGCAAAACGGGGCAGTAGCGATTTTTGGCAGGCTGAATTTCACGCGGTATCCCAGGCAACACACTCGATGGAGGCACAGCTTATCAGTCGGACGCAACCGTGCGCATCACCGTCTCCCGCGGCAGGTCGAACGCTTCCACCACCTGCACCACCAGGGCCATCTCCTGGTTCAGCGCTTCACGCTCCGAGCGCTGGCGAATCACACCGATCACCAACACTGCCAGCGTCGTGATCGAGTATGCCGGGCCGGAAAACGCGCGCACACCGCTCACTAAAAGCATTACCGCCGCCAACGCCTGGCCCATCATCGGGATTGCGGTCGCCGCGCCCCGACGCAGGATAAACCCCGTCAGCCCGGCCAACGCCGTGCCGCTCAACGCGGTGGTGGCCGACCGGCCAACATCGAAACGGCTGAACAACCCCTGTTCCTTTTGTGCAGCCGCCTTGAGTTGTGCATCGAACACTTGTCGATCCGCATGGCTGAGTTTGTCTTTGTACTGCTCGATGAGCTTTTCTGCGACCTGGGTTTCGAGCGCTGCCAACTCGACCTTATCCAGAGGCTCGTCGAACTTGATCCCCAATCGCTGCACCACATCTTCGGCGATCTGGCGGTAACTCACACCGTGGCCACGGGCCAGATTCATAAAGGTATCGCCCCCCATGCGCTGCAACTCGATGGCCAGCCTGAGCGGCTCGCGCACGCTGGCATCTATGGATGCACTGCGCTTTTTCGCCATCAATTCGGCGAGGAACTTCAACTCTTCAGGCCGCGCCTGCACCAACGCAGGGAACAGCTCCACATCTTCTTCGGCAAAACGCACTTCAGCGCTGCGCAGATCCGAGCGGATCATGCCGCGTCGCTCGTGCAACAGGTCGGTGTACTGGACCACCGTCTGCAATTGCGGCCAATAAGCCGCGTGATCGAAGGTCGCCAAGTGCACGTTGGTGACCTTGCCCTTGAGTGCCGGCGTCACGGGGATCGCGTAACGGCCGATACAACGCTCGGTGTCCGGCTTCATGGCCAGGGCCCAGTCCTTGCTGGAATGGCAATTGATCACACGCCCCCTGAGCGGCGCCGAGACCTCATTCCACGGGCTCGACGTGCAAATCGCCCCCCCCATCAGCAGCAGGTTGTCCAAAGGCAGCTCGCTGGCGGTTGCCGGGTTGGCCAACACGCTCTTGACCAGGATGCGCGCCCCCAGGGAGTGGCCGATCAGGTTGATACGCCGTACTTCAAGGGATTCTCCCTGCAGGAAACTGGCGAGTTCCGGCAGTAGGCTCCGTGCGACTTCGTCCACCCGCGCCTCGACGCTTTTGTAGTGGTCGAGAAAATAGGCAATCGCCTTGCCCACGCCCACGGTGGCCGCGCCAAGGCTGCCGCCACCGAGCATCGCGCCGATCACGTCCTTGAACGGCGCAAACAGGTTTTCCAGGAAATGCCCCGCCGGCCAGAACAGCATCAGGTTGGTCGAGCCTTCGATGCCCGCCAGTTGCGCCTTGAAGTTGCCCAGTTGTTGCCGGTTGAAGAACGCCGAATAACCGTGGACATAGAGATTAAGCACATCGCCCTGGGGCTCACCGCACATCAGGAACGTGGGCTTGCGAGTGCGGTGCATTTCATCCCACTGGTGCTGCATGGGGCGGTAACTCCTGATGACGAGGGACGGCGATGGTAAATAGCCCGATAGAACAAAGCCCGACACGCGCCAGGCTTCTGCAAGGTTTTCAATAAGCGAAATTGTCGATCTTGACCTGGCCATCGGGGAAGGTCGCGATGATTTCTAGCTCCCCCCCATCGCACGGATGTAGTCACGCAGCGTGCTGATGTACATGTCTGTACGGCGTTCCATCTTGGAGACGGCCGCCTGGTTGATGTTCAGTGCTTTCGCCAGGCTCGCCTGGCTTAACTGCTGAGCTTTGCGCAGCTCGTGCAGCGGCATTTCCTGCAGGTGTTGCTGGAACAACAGCTTGGCTTCGGCACGGGATTCCAGCGTCATGCGCGCTTGTAGTTCATCGAATTTCTTAGCCATGGTTACTGCCTTGTCCCCCAATCAGCAACACCGCGCATCGTCGTGGATCAAAGGCATACACCACTCGAAATGGCCGCCCTGCGTGCTGTATGCGCAGCTCTCGCAAGTTGCCATGCCGGGAGCCCTTGATATCGCTGCTATGGGGAAAGCCCAGGCCGGGCCCGAAAAGCCCAAGCAAATCAACGCTGGCGGAAACGGAAATTTGTTCCTTTGTTCCCAGGTCATCCCACCAGTCTCCGAATTCATCCGTGTATTCAACTTCCCAGCTCATGAAACATGCCATCCAAGGAATATAAACTCAAGAGCCTGAAGCTAGGAGATGAAGTGGGCAGGCTTGCACTTGATGGCGCTGGGAATTGTTTGTACATCCTTCCAATAGGATGCCAGGACATTCAGTACCTGATTAATACGGCGCCTTATCGCACTCATATGCAGCAAAAACACAATTTTCGAAATGTAAAAAGCGCTCTAATACACCCTTGTTGATTGGTTTTAGAGATCCTGGAGTTCGTAATGCCCCATGAAGGCAACCTGTTACAAGCAGCCGTGGTGTTCCTGCTCGCCGCTGTGCTGACGGTACCCCTGGCCAAGCGCCTGCAACTGGGCGCGGTGCTGGGCTATCTGTTCGCCGGTGTGATCATCGGCCCCTCGGTATTGGGTTTGGTGGGCAACCCGCAAAGCGTCGCGCAATTTTCCGAACTGGGCGTGGTGTTGCTGTTGTTCATCATCGGCCTGGAATTGTCGCCCAAGCGGTTATGGGTGATGCGCAAGGCCGTATTCGGCGTCGGTCTGGCGCAGGTCCTGCTCACGGGCCTGGTGATGGGCGTGGTGGCGTTGTGGCTGTTTGGCCAGTCGTGGAACAGTGCGATCGTGCTCGGTCTGGGCCTGGCGCTGTCGTCCACCGCGTTTGGCCTGCAAAGCCTGGCCGAGCGCAAGGAGCTGAACCAGCCCCACGGCCGCCTGGCCTTTGCGATTCTGCTGTTCCAAGACATCGCCGCGATCCCGCTGATCGCCATGGTGCCGCTGCTGGCCGGCAGCGATCACCCGACCACCGAAGCACAGGGCCTGCAGCATGTGTTGCAGATTCTCGGCAGCATTGCGGTGGTGATCATCGGCGGACGCTACCTGTTGCGGCCGGTGTTTCGCATCGTCGCCAAGACCGGCCTGCGCGAAGTGTCCACCGCCACCGCGCTGTTGGTGGTGATTGGCACGGCCTGGTTGATGGAACTGGTGGGCGTGTCCATGGCCCTCGGCGCGTTCCTCGCCGGCCTGCTGCTGGCGGACTCGGAATACCGCCACGAACTGGAATCCCAGATCGAACCGTTCAAGGGCCTGCTGCTGGGCCTGTTCTTTATCAGCGTGGGCATGGGTGCCAACCTCAGCCTGTTGCTCAGCTCGCCGCTGGTGGTGATCGGCTTGACGCTGCTGCTGATCGGCCTGAAACTCCCCCTGCTGTACGCCGTGGGCCGTATGGTCGGTGATCTCAATCGCGAAAGCGCCCTGCGTCTGGGTGTGGTGCTGGCGGCCGGTGGTGAGTTCGCCTTCGTGGTGTTCAAGATCGGTCGCGATCAGGGCCTGTTCGAGCCGCATCTGTACGACATCCTGGTACTGACCATCACCCTCTCCATGGCTGTTACGCCGCTGCTGTTGCTGGTGTGCCCAAAGCTGTTCAAGCCCAAGGTCAAGCCGATGGAAGTGCCCGAGGAATACCGCACCATCGAAAGCGACGCGCCCCGCGTGGTCATCGCCGGCATGGGCCGTATGGGCCAGATCGTCGCGCGGATCCTGCGCGCGCAAAACATCTCGTTCATTGCCCTGGACACCTCAGTGGAAACCATCGAGCTGACCCGCAGCTTCGGCGGCATGCCGGTGTTCTACGGCGACCCGCAACGCCCCGAGATCCTGCACGCAGCCAAAGTCGACCAGGCGGAGTTCTTCGTGATCGCCATGGACGACCCGGAAATCAACATCAAGACCGCCGAACTGGTGCGCAACCTCTACCCACACATGAAGATCATCGCCCGCGCACGTAACCGCCAACACGTGCACCGCCTGGTGGACCTGGACGCGTCACCGATTCGCGAGACCTTCTACTCCAGCCTGGAAATGAGCCGCCGCACGTTGGTCGGCCTCGGTTTGAGCCAGGCCCAGGCCGATGCGCGCATCACCCGCTTCAAGAACCACGACCTGCAGGTGCTGGCCGCGCAACACGCGGTGTACGACGACGCCGCCAAAGTGATGCAAACCGCCCAGGAAGCCCGGGCAGAACTGGCGCGGCTGTTTGAGATGGACCGACTTGAGGAAGAGTCCGACAAGGTGTGAGGCTACGGATGAACGATTTTGCGAAAATTCTGACAGAATACGGCGCAATTTCGTTCACCCCCGGAGCGCTTCATGGCCACTTTCACCAAGACCGCCGTCATTCTAACCCTCGCGTTGGCCGCTGGTAGTGCATTTGCCGCGTCCAAGCCGACCACGCAAACCATCTCCACCTTGGGTGGCAAGTTCACCTTCAACCTGCCCAAAGCCTACGCCGCCGACACCCTGCCAGATGGCAAGGCCGAGGATGGCACCGCTGACACCCAGGGTACGATGTATGCCAACCAGACCACGAAAAGTGTAGTGATCGTCGCCGAAACCGTACGTAACGACGGAGTAACCATCGGCGACAACGACGCGCAATTCCTGGACGGCGCCGTGGCCGGGTTCGTCAAGGACCAGAACGCCGCACTGCCTGACTTCAAGAAACAGAGCGAGAAGAAACTGACGTTCAAAGGCCTCGGCCTGCGCCAGGTGGACAGCACCGCCACCCAAGGCGGCGGCAAAACGCTGAACTCCACGTTCCTCGGTGGTTCGGGTAATCACCTGCTGGTGATCCAGGCGATTTCGCGGGCGGATGATGCCAAGGGGCATGCGGCGTTGGTGAAGCAGATTACCGGCGGCAAATAACCCTACGGCGGTCAGTTCAGGCTCTTTTCCAACCAGGCTTTCAGGTCCTGCACTTCCGCCTCGCTGATGGTATGCGGCATGCCGGGATACCCATGAAACTCCGGCTTCAACCCCAACCCCGTCAACACTTCATTCGCCCGCGTCCCCGACACATAGGGCAGCGCCTGGTCCAAGGTGCCATGGCCGATAAAAATCGCCAATTTGCCCAATGACGCATCCGGCTTCAGTTCAGCCTTGAGCACCGGCAGCACGCTGCCGCTCAACGCCGCAATGCCGCGCAGCAGTTCCGGCCGGCGCAGGCCCACCTCGTAGGACATGATCGCCCCCTGGCTGAAACCCACCAGGAACACCCGATCCGGCTGGGTGTGGTACTTGGCGGTGGCTTTGCCGACAAAGTCTTCGATCAACTGGGAGCTGCGTTGCAGATCCGCCGTCTCACCATCGTAATCGCCGTTGCCGGGAATCTTGGTAAACCAGCGATAGCCGTGGGAGTCCACTGGCATCGGCGCACGGGCCGACAAGTAAGTCCAAGTGGAGGGCAGCGCATCCTTGATGCCGAACAGATCTTCCTCGTTGCTGCCAAACCCGTGCAGGAAAATCACCAGCGGCTGGTTGCGCGCATCGCCCTGGGTTTGTTCCAGGTACGACAACGGCAAATCGGTGTGCAGCGTATCGTCGGCATGAGCAGTGCCGACGACAAGCGTCAGTGCCAGGGCAAACAGTTTGAACATGGGACGTGGCCTCAAGGTTTGCGTAACAGATAAGTGTCCATGATCCAGCCATTTTCCAGGCGCGCCGCCTTGCGCACCCGTTCGATTTCTTCTGCGACTTCACCGACCTTGCCGCTGATCAGGATCTCATCCGGCGTGCCCAGGTAGGCGCCCCAATAGATATCCATGTCCTGATCGGCCAGGGTGCGGTAGGAGTCTTCGGCGTCGAGCATCACGACCAAAGTGTCGGCATCACTCGCCTGCCCCGCCGCCAAGCGGCGCCCGGTAGTGATCTCAACAGACTTGCCAATGCGGTTCAACGCCACTTTGTGCTGGGCTGCCAGGGCCTGCACACTGGTGATGCCGGGGATCACTTCAAATTCAAATACACTGCGACCACTGGCCAGGATCGCCTGCAAGATACGAATGGTGCTGTCGTACAACGCAGGGTCACCCCAGGCGAGGAAAGCGCCGACTTCACCGTCAGCCATTTCTTCGTTGATCATGCGTTCGAAGGTCTGCTGCTTGTCGCGGTTGAGGTCCTGCACGGCGGTGGTGTAGTCGATATCGCCACGCACCCGCTCGGGGCAACTGGCCTCGACGAAACGGTAGCCGGGCTCGGTGATGTAGGTCTCGCAGATCTCGCGGCGCAGGTCGATCAACTTGTCTTTGCTCTGGCCCTTGTCCATCAGGAAAAACACGTCGGTGCGGTTGAGCGCCTTCACAGCCTGCATCGTGATGTAGTCAGGGTTGCCGGCGCCAATGCCGATGATCAGGATGCGTTTCATGGGTTGCTCTCATTGCGGGGCGTGGATTTTGCCATGTTCAGGTGGCCAGGCGTGAGTTTCCAGGCGCAGGCGCCAGACGTTGTTGAAACGCAGCTCGGTGGCGGACAAGGGGTCGACATCGACCCGGTAAAAAATCGACAGCGGAAACTGCATGACGTGCCACATAGCGGCACGGATCACAAAAGGATGGGTGACGGCCACGACATGACCGGGCTGGGATTCTAGGGTTTTCATCCACCCACCCACCCGCAGGCAGATCTGCTCCACCGATTCGCCACCATGGGGCGCGCACGTGGTGTCGGTGAGCCAAGTGTCCAGCTCGCCACTCGCCAGCTGGCTGATGTCCTGGCCCGTCCACTGCCCAAAATCAGCATCGCGCAGCGCGGGGTCGACCGCCCCGTCATCGCCGAACAATCCCGCCGTCTGCCGTGCCCTGGCCTCAGGCCCACATAACAGTCGCCGGGTTTTCTTGTAGCGATCAGCCAGTGACAACGCCTTGCCTTGCCAATCCATCGCCACCGCCTCGTCATCGGGAAAACGCCCCTGCTTTTGCAGAGGCGTGACGGCGTGGCAGATGAGCGTCAAACGAGTGGTGCGCATGGATGATTGCTTGAGACCAAAAATAAGGCCTCAAGACTGGCGCAGTTATCGCTGGGGTGCAACGCCTTGTGCCAGATACAGCACCTGATAACCCGTGCCTTGATGCCCCGCGTCCAACGCTGCGGCCGACAACGTAAACCGAACCAACCGCCAGGCCTGTACATCCAGCACCAGGAACACTGCAAACGTGTCACTGCGACCCGCCACCTGCTGATTGCGCCGTTTCTCCTCGGCCAATATTGCGATGCGGTCCGCCCCGGGCTCCAGTGCCCACTCCTCGCGATACAAGCTTAGCGCGTCCCGCGCCGGGCCACGCTGTACATCCAACGGCAACCAGCTCTCGATATGCGGCCGTCCAAAGCTGTCGAGCACCTTCTGAAAGCGCTCACCCAGCAGGAAATCAGCAGCCTGCGGCGGGTCGGTCCACAGGTACACCGACGAATACACATTGCCGCCATGCTCCTGGGCGATAAACGCCTTGAACAGCAAGCCCTCGGTGTTATCCCACAACGGCCCCAATTGCGCGGCACGCCGGCGGATCACGCCCATGTCGTAATCGGCAGGCAAGCGATGTGAGTATTGTTTGGCAAACATGGACGAACTCCTGTGCAAGTTGAACGTTCAGCTTGCGCAGCGGCGATGATTTCAACAAGATATCAGCCGATATATGTGCGATAAGGATCCAATATGACTGACGCACCCAAACCGCTGGATATCGACACCGTCCAAGCCTTTGTGCTGGTGGCCGACTTCACCAGTTTCACCCGCGCCGCCGAGGCCCTCGACACATCCCAGGCAGCGATCAGCCTCAAGCTCAAACGCCTGGAAGAACGCCTCGGTTATCGCCTGCTCGAACGCACGCCGCGTCATGTGCGGCTGTCCCCCCACGGCGAGCAATTCATCGTTGCCGCCCGCGCCCTCCTCAATGCCCATGAACGCGCCTTGGGCGACATGAGCAGCCACACGCTGCGACGCCTGGTAATCGGCATCAGCGACCACGTGGCCGGCCCCGACTTGCCGACCTGGCTCAGCCGCCTGGCCGCTTACGACCCACTGGTGATCCTCGAAGTGCGCATCGCTTCTTCCCGCGACTTGGTCGCCGCCTTCGACCGCAATGAGCTGGACGCCGTGATCGTGCGCAACGAGGGCGACCGCCAGGACGGCGAAGTGCTGGCGGTGGAACGCTTTGGCTGGTTCGCCGCCCCCACCTGGCAACACAGCCCCGGCACGCCCCTGCGCATGGCGACGATGGCCGCCCCCTGCGGCGTTCGACACTTGGCCACACGCGCACTGGATGAGGCACGTATCGACTGGACCGAAGTGTTCGTCGGCGGTGGCGTCATGGCCGTGGGTGCCGCCGTCAGCGCCGGGCTCGGCGTGGCGGCCCTCGCCCACCGCGTGGCACCGGCGGGTGCGGTGGAAGTGAGCGAGCAATACGGATTGCCCGCCTTGCCCGTGAGTGAGGTGGTACTTCACAGCCGCATCGCCGATGTGCGCTCACGGGAAACACTGCGTGCCTTGAGCGCGACTTTTCGCGGCGTGCTGCAACGCTAATCAAACCACTCGCGTCGGCCTTCAAAGGTGCCGATGATCAACTCCACCATCATCCGCACCGCCTCCACATCTCCCACCTGCGCATTCACCGCCAGCCACACCTGCCGCTGCATGCTCTCGGTCAACAACCCCGGCAACGCCACCAAGCCCCGGTCAAAACTGCTCATGTAATGCGGCAGCAAGCCAATGCATGCGCCACAACGAATCATCTCCAGCATCAACGAATACGCATGCACCTGCACCACCGCCGCCAGGCGCTGTTGCACCACCTGGTTCCAGGCCTGCAGCGCACCTACCTGCGCGTCGGGCTGCCATTGCACCAGCATATAGTCGTCGAGGTCTTCCACACTGTCCGGCCGTGTCGTCAACCGCGAATAACGCTTGGCGATATGCGGCAAATACTGCAAGCGCGCCAAGGCCCGCGGCGGCTCGGTAGCAAAGCTCGGTCCGGGCACAGGCCCCTCGGTATCCGACAACCACAGCACCACATCCACATCCACCGCCTGCAGCGACAACTGGCTGTCGATGGAGATGATCTCCAGGCGCACGCTGGCATTGCGCCGCAACAAAGCGATCAGGTCGCGACCAAGGATGTCGTGCAGGATCGGTTCGGCCACTGCCAGACGAATCAACGGCTGCTCCGTGACCGGCAAGCGCCGTTCATGGGCCAGGGCAATCAATTGGGCCTGCAACTGCTGGCCATCGCGACTGAGCACCAGGCCATTGCTCTGGTAGGTGAACAGCGAATGCCGTAAATGTTCTTCCAACTGCGCCAGGCGCTTGCGCAACAGCGTCGCCTTGATATTCAGGCTGCGCGCCGCCTGCATGAAGCAGCCGCAGCGCGCGCTCACCAGAAAGTAGCGCGCCACCTCCGGGTCGATCTCATGGGCCAGGGCCAGCCAGTTGCTGCGCCCTTCGCCTGTAGCGCGATAAGAGGACGGCCCCTGGGGGGCAGACGGTTCTAGAAATGCCATGGGAGACTCCCTGTCTTGTCGGTCTGTGCATCCAATGCGGGTTGACGCGGGTTACTCCAGCGCCTTGTTCAGCTCGGCGCCGTCGATACTCAGGGTGGCGGTGTTGAGCATGCCTTCGAGGTAGGCCTTGGCGATCTGCTCCTGACGCTGGACACGCAGGGCCTGGGTCAAGCGCTCGCGCAGTTCGTCGAGGGTCGCGGTACGCGCCGGTTGCTGGCCGGTGAGCTTGAGCACATGAAACCCGGCCGCGCTCTGCACCACGTCCGACACCGCGCCGACCTTGAGGCGCGACACGGCATTGCGCACTTCCGGCACCAGCTGTTGCAAGGGTTGCATGCCCGAGTCACCGCCGCGCGCGGCGGAGTCGGTGTCCTGGGAAAACTGCGTGGCCAGGGCGGCGAAATCACCCGGTGCAGCCTGGGCACGACGGCTCAGTTCCTGGGCCTGGCGGCGCACGCTGTCGACGGTTTGCGGGTCATTTGCCGCGAGGAAGATCTGGCTCACCCGATACAGCGGCGGCGTCACCCATTGCGCCTTGCCACTGTCATAGGCCTGCTGCAACTCCGCCGCGCTGGGGTAATCGGCCGGCACCTGGCTGACCGAGAGCATGTAGTCGCGAAACACGATCTGCTCGGCGGCGGCGCGGGTCTGCTGCTCCACGTCCGGGCGCTGGCGCCAGCCCTGGGCGTCGGCCTGTTCGAGCACGGCCTTTTGCGCCAGACGTGAACGGATCCAGGTTTCCAACGCACCACGGTTGCCGCGCAATTGCTCGCGGGACTCGGCAGGCAGGCTGGCCAGCACGGTTTTCAGCTCCGTCAGGTCGATCTGCTGATTGCCCAGGCGGGCCACCGCCGGCCCAGCCGATACAGGGTTGATCACCGGTGCCGGTTGCTGCGCCGCCACCGGGTCGCTGCCCGGTCGCAGGCTCAAGCCCACCGCCACCACCAGCAAAGCCAGCGCACCCGCGCCGACCATCAGGGTTGGTTTCTTCACAATACCGGGGCCTCGGTTTCAGCCTGCAACTGCGCGGCCTGCTGGCTGTATTCACGCAGGTAAACGATGAATTCCTGCAACAGACGGTCCCACAATTCCAATTGGCTGCGCAGGTGTGTGGCACCGACACCGGCCACCACCACGTCCATTTCCATCAACAGGAATTCGCCCTGCACCGACAACCGCGCAAAACGTCGGGATGCGTTCCACACCTGGGCCAGACCTTCGGGCAATTCACCCTGGACCCGCAGCGCGCAACTGTAAGTGAAATCCACATAGTTGCCCTGCTCCGCTGCCGGGTTGCCGAAGCGCACGGCAAAGCCGATGCCCTGGCTGGCGCTGAGCAATTGCACGATGCCATTTTGTTCAGTCTGGTTGACCCGGTAGCCGGCTTCCTGCAGCAGTTCGGTGAGGCTCTGGGTGGTGACGCTGGTGATCAATTCGCTCATGGTGATTTCTTCCCTGTCGATCAATGATTGGCGGTTGCCTGGGGCGCATCGAAACGGCTCTTGTACAGATCGTCGCCAAAGCCCTGGGCCAGTTCCTCGAACTTGACCCGCGCGCTGCTGGCGAAGGGCTGGCGAATGCTCATCACCTCGGCCACATCGATTTTTTCGTAGGCCGCGAGCAACTGCTGGGCCACGCCGTACATCTGTTGATTCTTGACTGAACATTGCTGCACTTGTGTGTCACGTTCGCTCAGTTGTGCCTGCAAGCGCGCCCGCTCGGCCTCTTTGCCTTTGGCCAGCACCAGCAATTCGTCATAGGCCTTCTTGAACTTGCCAATCTGCTCGTTGCTGGCCGCCACCTGGGCCTGTGCCTGGCTGTGCAGGCTTTGTTGCTGGCCAGCCAGTTGTTCGGCCACGCCACGCGCCTGGGCGAGTTCGGTCGTCAGCTGCTTGATTTGCGCCTGGGCCTGCTTGGTCTGGTTTTCAGCGGCAATCCGCGCCGCACTGGCCTGGGCCTGCTCGCTTTGCAGGGCCTGCAATTGCTGGGTAGTGCTGCGCAGTTGCGTACGCAGGCGTTCCTCCATGCCTTCGGCCGACGCGCCGGTGGTGGCCAGCAGCAGCAACAGCCCGCAGATTCGCGTGTTCATGTGGCATCTCCGTGCGCATCAAAAGCGCGTGTTGAGTTCCAGTTGCATCACATCGACTTCGAACGGCGCGCCATACACTTCGGACGCGCTCAACCAACGCGCACTCGCGTAGATGTTCTTTTCGATGCCGTAGTTGGCGCCAATGAAATACCCCTTGGCGTTAGTGCCGCCCAGGTGGAACGACGAATCGTTGAAGCCGTCGGGCAAGGCATCGGGCTGGATGTACTTGTAGCCGGCCAGCACGTTCCAATCGCCGCGCTTGCGCATTTCCAGCGCGCTGCCGAGGGTGAACGAGACCATCAACGCATTGCCGCCGCTTTCAAACTGGCCGTTGCTGTTGATGTTGTTGACGATCTGGCCTTCGCTGCGCTTGAGCATCTCGCCCTTGTCGTAAGCCAGGTTGTGGATGAAGTTGCCCTGGGTGCGCAGCTTGAAGTCGCTGGGCAGTTCGGCATCCCAGGCCAGGTTCAGGTCGAGCACGTCGAACTTGGACGCCAGGCCGACGAACTGCGGCTGCGGGGTCAGGCCAGGCGTGGCCGGGTTGGGCGTGATGTCGCGTAGCAGGAACACGCTGTTGCCCTTTTGCATGAAGGCCAGGCGCGAGCCGTCACTGTCACACGCCGGCTGGCCGGACCACGGCTGGCAGGCGCCGGAGCGTTTACCTTCGATATCGTCAAAGTGGTAGTAGGCCAATGCGCCCTTGAGGCTGTTTTCGCGGTTGATCTTCCAGTTGGCGCCGATCTGCCCACCAAACAGCCACTTGGTATCGCTGTCTTCCTTGTCGAAACCGTTGCTGCTGGCCGAGTCGGAGGTGTACTCCACCGGGAACGCGCCCAGGGTGCCGAACAGGCCCCACTGGCTGTTCAGGGCATGGTTGAAATTGGCGGCGATACCGTCGAAGTTCAGGTCGCCCGAATACATCATGTCGGTGGAATAGAACGGGTTGGCGAAGCGCCCGGCGGTGAGGGTCACATCCGGGGTGGCCTTCCAGCTCAGGTAGCCCTGATCGAGCCAGATGTCTTTCTTGCCAAAGCCACCGCCCAGGGTCTGGGTGGTGGACACCGGATTGTTGTCTGAGCCGGTGCCGACGCGAATACCGGCGCTCCAGTCCGGCGACAACACCGCTTTCATGCCCAGGCGGGCACGCAGGCGGAACAGGTTTTCGCGATCCTTGGTGGTGTTGAGCAGCGGCGGCAGCTTGGTGTTGGTGTCCTTGTTGGTGTCGTACGGGCCACTTTCATTGAGCTTGGCGTAGTCGACGATCTCGTTGCTGTTGTTGTCCGAGAAGTAACGCGACTCGTCGCGCAGGCGGATATCGCCATCAAAGGTGATGCGCGAGACCCAGTCCGGGAAAGTGTTGGGCTGGGCCCAGTTTTCCTGCTTGGCGGTGGCCATGACCTCAGCCTTGACCTGGTCACGAATCTGATCCTTCACCGCCTGCGGCACGTACTGCACACGCACATCACCCGGCTTGGCGACCGGCCCTGCAGCCACCACTGGCGCAGCATTCGCCTGGCGTGCCTGCTGGGCTTCTTTCTCGGCCTGGGCGATCAGCCCGTTGGCGGTGTCCTGGGTCAGCACGCCTTGCTGCACCAACAGGCGTATCAGGTTGATGGTGACGTTTTCCGAGGGCGCGACCGGGGCTGCAGCCGCTTGGCCGACCAGGGTCGCGATGACCATGCCGACCGCCAGGGTCAGGCGATTCACGGGGGAAATCATGTGTACGCAACTCCTGTAAAAAACCGTAGATAAGAGGTTTCGATCAATCCGGGCGCCGGCCCTTGAGGGACAGGCGCATAGGCAGCGTCAACGACGCTGGCGGCTTCTGGGTGGCACGCGGTGCCTGTATCAAGGCGAGCATCTGCGCATCGGTCTCGGCATCGCCGCTGGACTTGGCTACCAGCGCCTTGGTGACTTGGCCATCAGCGCCCAACCACAGGTCTATCTGTATCGAGAAGGCCTTCTTGCGCAACTCAGGGTCTTCGCGCATCAGCCGTTGATAAGTGCCGGCCAGGTACTGCTTGTAAGTGCCAGTCCCCAGTCCGCCGCCGCCACTGCCGGCCATGCCGCCGCCTTTACCGGCGCCGATGTTGAAGCCGTCATTGCCAGACTGGGCGTCGCCGTCGATCTGCATCGGGTTGGCCAGGTCTTCGTTAGGCGAAGGCGGCGCTTCCTCGGTTGGCTTGACCTCCTCGGGTTCGGGGCTAGGCACCGGTTCCGGGATTTTTTCTTCGACCTGGGGCTCAGGCTCCTTGGGCTTTTCCGGCGGTGGTGGCGGTGGCGGCGGCAGCGGGATAATGGTCGGCACCTTCGGTGCTTCGCGGCGCACGCCACTCATGTCATTGGCCCACTGCCACAAAAACCAGGCCGCCACAGCGCCCAGCAACAGGCCAGCGCCCCATTTCAATGGGCGCAGCGGCGGCTTGTTTTTCATGGGCAAGGGCGTGATCGGGATCTGTGCAGTCATGGTTCAGCCCTGGCTCGGCTTGCCGGTGACCAACCCGACTTGGGACAGCTCCAGCCGACGCAGCAGGTCGAGCACTTCGATCACCTTCTGGTACTGCACCATCGCATCGCCACGCACGATCACCGGGAAATCCGGGTTCAATGCTTTCTCGATACGCAGGCGTTCTTCCAACTCACCGAGGGTCACCGGGTAGGCATCGAGGAACACCTGGCCACCGTCGTTCACGGAGATGGCCTTGGTCTTGGCCTCCGACAACGACACCGAGGCGCTGGCCTTGGGCAGGTGAATCTGGATGCCCGAGACCTGGGCGGTGGCAGTGAGGATAAACATCACCAGCACCACCATCAGCACGTCCACCAGGGGCGTGATGTTGATGCTGTCGACGGCTGCGTCATCGTCATCGTCGTGGGAGGCATTTACGGAAGCCATGGCGATTCTCCTCAGGCCGGAACAGGCGCGTGATGGTCACGACGGTGCGCCGCTTCGCTGGATTGGCTCTCGCCGTGCATCTCCGCCAGGCGGGTAATGAACTCATCGACAAACACGCGCATGTCCGCACTGACTTCCTTGTTGCGCGTGATCAGGCGGTTGTAGCCAAACAACGCCGGAATCGCGACAAACAGGCCCATGGCCGTGGCCAGCAACGCCGCCGCCATACCAGGGGCAATCGCATTGATGTTCACGTCACCGGCCATGGCCGTGCCGAGGAACACCACCATGATCCCCAGCACCGTGCCGAGCAGGCCGATATACGGGCCGCCGGCGATGGCGTTGGACAGGGTCGAAAGCTTGGAACTGAGCGCCTGGTTTTCGCGGGTGCGCACGCCGTCCATCGAGCAGCGGATAGCCTCGATGGTGGCGGCCGAGACCGATGAAGTGTCCGCGCCCTGGGCACGGCGGGTGCGGATTTCCTTGACCGCCACCTGGTACAGGCGCCACAGCGAAGAATGGGCCAAACGTTCACCCAGCTGGGCATCGTCGGCATACATCTCCAGGCGGGTGCCGATCTGCGAGAAATGTTCGCGGAACACCTCGTTGGCGCTGCTGAGGCGACTGACCTGACGGTTCTTGCGCAGCATGATCACCCACGACTGGAACATCATCGCCACCAGCACCAGGATGATCACCCAGGCGTCCACCGGTACAGCGTTGAGCAGGAAACCCAAGCTGCCGAAACCAAAGCCGGACTGTTCTTCATCCACGCCATAGGCCACCAGTTTCGATTCGGCGCCCTGGGCACTGGCATCGGCCAGTAACAGTGCAGCCGGACGCGCCACTTTGGATAGGCGCAACTCATCGATGGCCCCGGCGAATGGCTGGAGCGTGCTGCCCGCCTCCGGCAGATCAGCACCGATAGCGTATTGAGAATTGAAGGCTGGTAAGGCGACTGCAAGGGCGGCGGCTTCGCGGCCATTCACATACAGCGTGACCTTGTCGCCCTCGGCGGTGAACGCCAGGTGCTGCCATTGGCCGGGGTTCAGCGGTTGGCTCGACACAGCGCGTTGGCCGTCGATGTCCACGAACGGCATGCCCTGGTTCAGACCCAACAAGAGGCTATGGGGGCCATCACGTCGGGCCAGCACGACTTGCGCGCCGCTGGCCTGATCCAGACGCAGCCAGACGCTGAAAGTGAACGCGCCACCTGCGGCGTGTTGCAGCGAGGGGCTGGCCGGCAACATCAAGGCTTGGCCGCTGAACTGCAAAGCGCGACCGATCACACCATCGATGCTCGCACCGGTGGCGTTCAACGCGGTGTTGGCGTAGGCCGTGGTGTCCCGGGCCGGCGTACCATTGGCACCGTCAAAGTGGTAAAGCGCGGTGTAGTTCGGGTCGAACGTCAGCTGGCCGTTGGCGGTGGCCGGGGCCTTTTGGTTGCCGTAGTACATCCACAGATCCTGGCGCTGGCCGCCTTCGACCTTGGGCACATCGACCCAGATCAGTGCCATGCCCATCAGCGGGTCGAAGCTTTCGATCTGGTGGTTGAACACGGTCTTGTCATCGGCACTCACAAAGCGCAGATCGGCGCCGTCATCCTTGACCCCATCAAAGGTGAAATTGCCGGTGTGCAGGCGCACCAGCAGCGCGGTGCGGCCCAGGGACTGATTGATCGCGGCGCCTTGGGCGGTGGTGTCTACCGAGATCTGTTTGCGGTAGTGCCAGTCGTCCTGCCACCAGGCATGGGCGGTGGCCGGGAGCGTGAAGCCCAGGCAGATCAACAGGCTCAGGAATAGGCGTTGCATGGGTGAAGTCTCCGGAAGAAAAAGTCAGAAAGTCGCCTGCACACTGAAGTGCAGTCGCGAGTCCTGTTTCTGGGTGTTCGGTCCATCAAGCAGCGGGTAGCCCCAATCCAGACTGCCGGACAACCATTTGCTCAAACTGGCGCGGGTGCCCAGGCCGACACTGGCCAGGCTGTATTCGTCTTCTTGCTCGGGCAGTGGATCGTGCAGGCGCATGCGCGCGCCTTCGGCGAACGCGTAGAAGCGCCATTCCTGCACATAACTGCCGAGAAACTTGGCCAGCGATGGCGTGCGCAGTTCCTGGGAGAGCAAGTACCCTTCATCCCCGGTGCGCTCCGCCGCCAGGTAGCCGCGCACCGACGTGGCACCGCCGGCGGAATACTGCTCGTTGGATACCAGCGGCCCCGACGCCAGCTGGAAGCCGCCCTTGGTCGCCGACTGCCAATCGTTGGCGAAGGTGTAGGTGTAATTCAGGTCGCCCTTGAGCACGGCAAAACTGGCGCTGGCCTTGTAGCGTTTGTATTCGAATTCTTCGGCGTCGCTGCCGTAGCCGAAAAACGCGCGAGTGCCGACCACTAGATTCAGGCCCAGGCCCAATTGCGATTGTTCGGTGTAGCGAAAGCCGTTGTAGCCGAAGGTGAACGGCGCGTATTTGAGGGGCACCTGGTCGCTGCTTGCACCGAACTTCATCTGTTCGTCGAAGTCTTTGAAGTCCACGCCGAACGAGAATGAATTGGCCCAGTTACCCGCGGCCGGCAGGTTGTAGATGGCCGACACGCCGTAGGAATGCCCCTTGCCCAACACGTTGCTGCCGCCGATGGTGGCGATGTTGCTGTCGGACTGGTAACCGGAGAACTGCAGGGTCCAGCGCTCGGTGAGCGGGGCGCTGTAGGAGCCCGACCAGACCTTGGCATTCTCGGTGTCCTGGGGCGCAGTGAAGTAGGTCAGGGAAATGCTATGGCCCAATTGCCAGAGGTTGTCGTAGCCCAAAGTGGCGACCGAGCGGAGTTTCTCGGTGTCGGCGCTGTAATCGTTGTTCAGGCCGAGGCTGGCGTGCCAGGGGTTCTGGTCCTCCACCTGCAAATCCACATCCATGGTGCCGGGGCGTTGGCCCTCGCGTACCAGCGGTGTGACCTGACGCCCAGCACCACGATTGAGGCCGGCCAACTGGGTTTGCACCGTGGCGAAATCCGGCACCGCGCCCTCCTCCAGGGCCGGCACCTGTTCGCGGATTTCCACTGGCGAATAGTGCTTGGCACCGACCACGCGCACCCGGCCGACCTTGGTCTCGCTGACCTGCAGATAGACGATACCGTCATCGACCTTCTGCTCCGGCAACTCGACAAACACCGACTGGTAGCCACGCGACTGGTAGATCTTCTGCAACGCATCGCGCGCGCCTTCGATATCGCCCAAGGTCTTCTGCGGCCCCAGGAACGGATACACCGCCTCCTCGATCGTCGCCGCATCGAGCACCGTATTGCCGCGCACGAAGTACTCGTTGACGTCGACCTTGCGCGCGCCCTCTTCCTCCTCGGCCAACACCGGTTGCGCCAGGCTGCCCAGCGTTACGCAACACAGCGCCAACGTTAATTTGAACAGATGCTCCACACCGCCCCCTGACTGTCTGATTTTGTGCGCCATCGCCGGATACCCGGCGTGCGGCTGGCTCAATTGCTGGTGATCGAGGTGCTGTCGTGGCGTGCCAGCCAGGTGTGCAACAGGGCGAAGTTCAACGAGAACTCCGGCATGTGCAGCAAGGCGCCACAAAACACGTCACCAATGATTTTCTGGATGAGTTGCACCGCTCGCGGGTTGTTCAGGAGCGTGGCGATGTCGCGAGTGAGCAGGTGAATGCTCCAGACCTTTTGGTTGAGGTCCAGACCGACGAACCAGCGGAACAGCAGGTTGTAGTTCAGCTGTTCATGCAGCTGCTGTTCGCTGGGCACCGAATACAGCAGTTGCAGCAGGAGGATCTGCAGCACGGTATGCGGGGCGATCGACATGGGGACTTGCGCCACGAGCCAGTCGCGATGCTGGTCGAGCACTTCGTCGATCTGTGGCCGCAGCAGCACCAGGGAATGGCCTGCGGGGATGTAGCTGGACACTTCTTTGCGCGCGCCTTGCCAGTCTTCCTGAGAGACGATCCAGACCCAGGGTGCGCCGTAGCGATAGACCGACACCGGCTTCTTGCGCGCAGCTTCGACGATCTTTGACAGGCGCTGGTCGAGCTCCTGCATGCCCACTTTCGAGTAACGTTCCATAGTTCCCATCGCCCCACTCCTGGCATCCTGCTTGCGGCTGAAAAGCCCAACGTTCTGGTGGGCTCAAGCGCGTTACACAGAGGAGACGGGAGTGGCCGGGGACTACCGAACTTTTGTCATGAAAGCTTCATTTTGGATTGGGTGGGGGGCAATTTTCTGAGCGGGTACATATCCGTTATTTAGGTAACGGCTACTTACGGTTCCGCTCTTACAGCGGCTCACTTTTGAAGAGCGCAAAAGTAAGCAAAACGCTCTTGCCCCAACACTCGGTACCTCGCCTAGGCTCGGTATGCCCGTAATCCGACAGTGATTTGGGGGGCCGCCGCCACGCGCCATCCATGGCGCGGGGCGGCTAAACCGGCATCCCTGCCGGTTTACCCCCCAAATCCCTGCCGAATTCCGGCCAGCGTGTTTGACGGGGCGCCTAAGATCAAAATCAAAAGCAAAAGCACAGCGGCCTGACAGCCGGCTTGAGTGGTGTGAAGCAAAGGCAAAATCAAACGCGGTCCTGTAGGAGCCGGCTTGCCGGCGATGGTCTTCAACGATGACGGAAGTACATCTGGATAAACGCGGCGGTCTCACGTTTTTCGCCGGCAAGCCGGCTCCTACAAGACCGCGTATCCACGATGCGAAGCGAGTCGCTCTTGATCTTGATTTTGATCTGAGGCGCCCCGTCAAACACGCTGGCCGAACGCAGGTTTGAATCCGTGGGTAACCCGGCAGGACGCCGGGTTAGCCGCGCTGGGCCAAGGATGGCCCATCGCGGCGGCCCACGGATTCAAGCCTGCGTTCGGGCACACCGAGCCTAGGCGAGGTGCCGAGTGTTGGGGCGAGGACCTTTTGGTTACTTTTGGGTCCTTCCAAAAGTGACCCGCTGTAAGAGCGGAACCGTAAGTAGCCGTTACCTAAAGAACGGATATGTACTCAATCAAAACCCCACCCCCTGCAACGGCAACTCATAAGACTTCTTAACCGTGCGAACCACCAACGTAGAAGAATAAGTCCGAATCGGAATATCCCGATAAGTCTCCAAAAACCGATAGATATACTCGGTATATTCAGCAGCATCCCGAAACTTCGCCACCATCACAAAATCAAACTCCCCCGTCATCAAATAACAATCCTGAATCTCCGGATGACTAGCGAGTATGTGCTGCATCCTGCGATCAATATCATTGCTGTCCCTATCCAGCTTGATCAGGAAAAACGCCGTCACCTGAATCCCCAGCTTGCGCTCGTCCAAGACCGCCACTTTCGCCTTGATAATCCCTACGCTCTCCATCCGGCGAATCCGCCGGTAACAACTGGTGGACGACAGCCCCACGCTGTCGCTCAACAACTCCAGGCTCTGGTCGCAATCCTTTTGCAACTTGCCCAGGATTTTCAAATCCATGGCGTCTGTCATCGGTTCCACATCGTCCTTGAAAATTGCAATGAATCCGTCGCAATGACGGGCCAATTTGCACAAATCCTGCACAGTGGCTAGTTAACATCGATTCAGCTTAGCAGCCCGGCCAACAACTGGCCTCAAGGCGGCATGAGAGGGATCTTATGATAGTCGCGAAACCGACATGGACCGCTGATATCCAAGGACTTTTCAGCGCACCCTACTGGATACCCGCCAGCCAGCGTGCCGCCGTCGCGGCCACTTGGATCGGCTGCATGAATGCCTACGATGTGTTCCTGGAAGACCCGGCCTCGGTCAAGACCTGGTCGCAAACCATCTATCAGCACCTCGCCTCGCGCAACATGCCGCTGACCACCGACCAGCAGCAATTCTGGCCCATCGATGCCCTGGAAACCTTCCGCCTATGGGTCAACCAGGGTTGGCGGCTGGACAGCATCTCGCCCTTCGACCTGGCCGAACGCATCCCGCCACCGGCGCTACCGCACCCGGTCAAACGCGTGCGCCAGGACATCCGCTCGCTGAGCACCGACGAACTGAACCTGTACCGCGCCAAGCTGGATGACGTGATGCACATCGGCGACCCCGACAGCGGCTCGCCCTGGCAGCGTTACGCCTACATCCATACCAACTGGTGCCTGCATTACCAGGAAGCCTTCGCCCTGTGGCATCGCGCCTATCTGCTGTACCTGGAAGCGTTGATAGACTGCGCGATCCCTTACTGGGACTGGATGGCCGTCGACGCCAGCATCGATGGCAGCCCCCAGGCTGGCCTGCCCCAGGCATTTCTCGATGAAACCTACGTCCACCCGCACACCGGCGAGGTGCGAAGTAACCCGCTGCGTTATGCGGCGGCCAAGGATGGCTGTTCCAAGGTCTGCGCCACCGCGCCGGTCGGGGACGTGGATTGCCTGTATGTGCAGCGCAACCCGCTGTTTTACACCCAGGGCGAGACGTTTCTCTTTGAGCGCACCCAACTGTATGGCATGAGTCGGATCTTCCAGCAGCAGGTGGTCGATGCGCTCGCGTTCACCACCTTCAGCCAGCCACAGGGCGTACCGGGTTATCCATGGGCCAACATCACCCGTTTTGACCCGCCGCAACCGAACAACCTGTACCCCAACCGCGCGCTGAATTTCGACGGGCTCTATGAGCAACCCCACGACAACTATCACGGCTGGATCGGCGGTGACATGGCCGACAACGCCTACACCGCGTTCGACCCGGTGTTCTGCTCCTATCACGCCAATATCGACCGCATGCTGGAAGTCTGGATCCGCGCCAACCCGGCGGCGCAGTACACCACTCAGTGCCTGCTGCAACCCTTCGCCGGGCACCAGGCCGACGACGTGACCTTCACCAGCGCCGATGCCTGGCGCTACACCACCCTTGGCGATATGGCCCAGGACAGCCGGCATATCGGCTACGACTACGGCACCCCGGTGGCCCCGCAATTCGGCGCGACCAAGGCTGCGTGCTGCCATCAGCAACAGTCAGCCATTACCGGCCCCTGGGTGGTATTCGACCACGTGCGCTGCACCCACGACACCTACCTGATCGACGTCTTCCTCAACCAGCCCGACGCGACGGCGCAACACGCAAGTGCCGATAACCCGCACTACGTGGGGCGTTTCAGCCGCATCGGCATGGGCCTGGTGGACGACAAGGGCCGCTGCATCACCCAGGGCGTCTCACGCGCATTGAATGCCACACGCAACGCCCAGGCGCTGAACCTTACACCGACCGCTGCAACGCAGTTATCGCTGATCGTGACCCATCCCGATACTGGCCAGGTGTTGACGCCCGATGCGTACGCGCCCCTGCCTGGCTTTATCGCGCAACTGGTGTGGGACGACCCACGCCAAACCCCCGCCGGCCCCGCTCCGGGCGCCGGTTGCTGCTCCACCAACACCAATGCTGGAGAACCAACATGAGCACGCCCTTCACCCAATTCACCTCCCCTGCCGAACAAGCCCCCAAGGACTACAACAAGCTAGGCCTGGAGAACGAGCTGACCACCTTCGAAACCAACTGGAACAACAACGTCACCGGCTGGACCCAGATGTCGGTGATCGGCAACCCCTGGTCCAACCTCAACGACGCACCGCGTTCGGGTTACTACAACCCACTGGAAAGCGGCTACGGCACGCAGACGCCAGTGACCATCACCTGGCAGCCCTTCCCCAATCGGCTGTGGACCTTTTTCTACAACGATGGTGCCGCCGTGGTCCCACAATTGGGCGGCAAGGCCATGACCCTGGACCAGGTGATGCAGTTGACCGACCACGGTCAGATCACCCTCAACAACACCCTGTATTCGCTGTACCCGGACCCGAAGGCGACCCAGCTGCAGATTCCCAAGGTGCTGTGCAAGTCCATCAACTGGAACGGGCCCTACGCCGACTTTTCACCCTCGGGCCCACGGGGCTGGCTGGATGAATATTGCGAGTGGTCGATCACTCGCGATCCCGACGGCAACATGCGCAGCATCATGTTTACCAGCGAGAACCCGGCCTATTTCCTGACCATGTGGAACATCGACCCGCAGGCCGTGCTCGGGCTGTACAAAGCCTATGTCGACCCGCAAGTGAAGATCGAAGACCTGTACCTGCGCTACACCGCCAACGGCCCGACCGGCAAGGCCGGCGACCCGGTGCTTGACCCGACCACCGGCCAGCCCGCCTACGACACCGTGAACAAATGGAACAGCGGCACCGTGCGCATACCCGGCGTGTCAGGCGGCGCGATGCACCTGACTTCCGGCCCCAACACCCTGAGTGCCGAGATCTACCTGGCGGCGGCGGCCACCATCCTGCGGCCGATCAAAAGCAGCGGCAACCAACAGAACCTGATCTGCTGCGCGCAATACGGGCAGAACTATCGCAACTCCGATCCGCATATCGGTTTCTCCGCCAACCAGGAAGCCGTCAAAGCCCTGATTTCACTGACCAACCCCATCGGCCTGTACCTGCAACAGCCCAAGTCCTTCAGCACCTGGAAAGGCCCGCAGGGCCAGGATGTGAGCAGCTACTGGCGCATCACCCGCGGCACTGCCGGCACCGGGCCGAACAACTCCGACCAGATCCTGCAGGCCGTCTTCGAGGTGCCAGAAAGCGCGGGGTTCTCGATCAATGACATCACCATCGATGGCACGCCGATCGACTACGTGTGGGTGATCGCCAATGAGCTGAGTGTGGCCCTGAGCGTCACCCCGGCACCGCTCACCGCCACGCCCCAGGAATGTGATTGCGTGGCGGCGAACAACACTGATGCGCAGCCCTGGCCGGTGCAATTGCTGCCGATCGACCTGTTCTACGGCCAATCCCCCAGCGACTTGCCCGCCAGTTTTGCGCCCGGCAGCTCAGGCCAGTTCGTGTTGGTGGTGCAAGGCGCTGACTTGAACACCACGGCGGCGGATGCACGGGTGCAGTTTTCCAATCCAGGGATCACGGCCCAGGTCACGAAATTCCTGCCGGATGCCTCGGCGATTCCAGGGCAGACCGACAGCGGCGGCACCCAGGGCTACATCATGACCGTCACCGTCAGCAGCGACGCGGCGCCAGGGCTGGTCAGCGTGCGCGCGCTGAACCCCAGCGAAGCCGCCAACCCCAGCGCCACCCAGCACCCGTGGGAAAGCGGCCTGGCGCTGGTGCCTGTCGCCTGAGTACCGCTTGGCCGCCCATGCCTGGCGTGGGCGGCCACCTCCTGAATCTTGAGCAAGGAATGCGACCATGAACGGATGGCTTCGCCCGCTGCGTCGGGCACGCTTGAGTGTGTTGTGCTGGATGACCTGCGCCCTTCTCCCCTTGGTACCCACACCGGCCAGTGCGGCGTCAGATGCCCAGAGCTGTGTCAGTCAACTGGTGTTCGACCCCACCAGCGGCGGCTTCCTGCCGGTGAACAACTTCGGCACCGAGCAGGACTTTCTCAATTGTTTCGGCTGGCAGTTGTTCATCGCCATGAACTGGCCAGTCAACCCCGGCTGGCCAGCCAACCCGAGCCTGGCCGGTGAGCCGGACACGCAAAGCACGGTCGCTCAGTTCGGCGTGCCACCCACGTCTGGCCAACCGATGAGCGTCGCCCCTGTGTGGGCGAGCTACAAGGATGCCAGCGAGATTTTCCTGCCCGGCGCGCCCAAGCCCTCCGGTTGGGGCGTGGAAACCCTGGTGCCGTCCAATTGCACCGCCACCGGCAACCTCAAGGCGTTTTCCACGGGCGCGCGTAAATTCATTACGGCTACCTCAGAAAGCGCGATCAACCGCAAGCACCGCTTCCACCTGTCCAGCGGCACCCAGGTGACGCTGCCGGATTCGATCATGGAAGCCTCCGGTGGCTGGCTCACGGACCAGTCGGGCAACCTGGTGTTTTTCGAGCGCAAGGTGGGCAAGGCCGAGTTTGACTACATCGTCGATAACGGGCTGTACGACGCCGCCAACCAACTGATCGTGGCGCAGAACAGCGACAACCGGCACCCGGCCGGCCTGTCGTTGCCCGCAGGCAAGCTGGTACGCGAGCTGCCCACCAAGCCGCTGCCCCAGGAGGAACTCGGCGCCCTGGAACTCAAGGCAGCCTGGCGCGTGCTCACCAACAAACCCCAGCTGTACGGGCGTTACCTGACCACCATCGCCTGGCTGCAGCGCCCGGACACGCTGCAGTGCACCCAGGAAGTGGTGGGCCTGGTGGGCCTGCACATCATCAACAAGACCCAGACCCAGCCGAACTTTATCTGGACCACCTTCGAGCAGGTCGACAACGTGCCGGACAACGGCACAGCATCGCCCCAGGGCTACAGTTTCAACAACCCGGCCTGCACCGGTGATGCCTGCACGCCCAATGTCGCACGGGTGCAGTGCGATGCCACCCACACGCCGCCCAACTGCACGCCCCTGGATCAGCCGGTGCAGGCCACGCGGCTCAATGCCACGCCCCAGGACCTGCTGGGGCTGAACACGGTGGTGCAACAGACCTTCGCCCAGAAAACACAGGGCCAATCCGTATTCCAGTACTACAAACTGGTGAATGTGCTGTGGTCCAAGACGCCCAACTCGCCCAACGATCCGGGCCCTGGACCCAACGTGAAGGTGCCGCTGTCCTATGGGCCGTTTGTCAGCGACCAGAGTGTCGTTGTCGCTAACACTACCCTTGAAACCTACGTGCAGAACAAAAACTGCAACGACTGCCACCAGTACGCGGCGATTGCCGGCACGTCCAACCTGGCGTCGGACTTCTCCTTTCTGTTTGGCAATGCCGACTCGGCGAAGAACACGCGCCTGATCAAACGCGTCGAAGCGTTCAAGACCCTCAAGGACAATCCGTAGCCGAAGCAAAAAAAAAGGGGCGATCAGTGATCGCCCCGAACAGTACAACGAGAGGTCCTTGGCAACGCCTTATAGGCTGATCTGCTTGCGCTCCTCATCCGTCAGCCGCGCCCGCGCCTGTTCACTCAGCGGCCCCGCGCCCAGTACCTGCACCGGGCTGTCGGGGTTGTAGCCGGAGGTTTTCTGCGCCGGTGCAGGTTCCTGCGGCAAGGGCTCACTGCCCAGGCTCAACACTTCAACCGTCATGATCGACGGCCGGCCCTGCTTGGCCGCCGCCTGCTGGCTGCGCGCCGCGTCTTCCGCGGCCTGGGACGCCGCCGCCCCGGCCGCGCTGGCCGACGTCATGGCGTTGGTGTTGACCGCGGCAGACACCGGCACCCCGGACGACTTGCCTTGGCTCTGGATATTCGCCGCGTTCACTACATGCAAGGCGGCAATGTTGACGTTGCCCGACACACGTATGCCCGCCTCGCCCGCATCGATGGTGCCCAACGGCGCGATCAGGTCGATGTCCCCGGCCGGCACTTCCGGGATCGGGTTGAGCGTGGCGATCCCCGCACCGGTACTCGGCACCGACGGCGACAGGCCCACATTGCCCCAGTTGTCATAGACACGCTTGGGCGGCGTGTACACCACGGTGGTCTTGGAGCCACGCCCGGCGTTGATGTCGCCCTCGCTGGTCCAGCCCAGGATCGAACCGCCGAAGGTGGTCATGATGCGACTCTGACCCAGCAGGATACTGCCCATGGAATACAGCTGGATATCTCCCGCACCTTGAGTGATCACACCCGCCGTCGACGGTGGCGCCTCGCCTTCGATACCGAAGGTCTGGCTGCCGCCTGGGGTAAGCATCTGGATCGAGCCACCGAAGTTGGTGTGCACGCCCGAGCCGCCGAACAGTGTGATGTCGCCTTTGTAGATGATCGGGTTGCCGGCCACGTCCTTGTCCGGGAACAACGCCGCAATGGCGGCACGGCCACGCAGGTAGCTGCCCTGGCGCACGCTGCCGTCGGTGTTGTACTCGCGGCCTGCGGCCTTGAGTTCGGCGAAGTACAGGTCGCGGGCAAATACCCGTTGCTGCTCGGCGGGCAGCGCCGCGTAGTAGGCGCGTGCCTGCTCGGTGTTGCCGACAAAACCGAAGCGTTCGGCGAGCCAGGTGACCAGCTCGTTTTCGTACGTCTTGGCAACCTTACTGCCTTGAATCGACTCGCCAGGTTGCGCCAGGTTGACAGGGTTCAGGTACGCCTCGACAAAGCGCAGGTAATCCGGCCCATGGGGGCCGACGCCCGCCTGCATGACGATGCTCGCCCCAGGACGGTTGTCCCCGGCCAACAGGGGCCCGAGGCTGGTCACGCTGGATTCGCCCAACGCCCCGGAACCGGTCAGGAGGATATTGCGCCCCGCCGACAGCTCCAGCAGGCCGGGGCCGGCGACCTGGAAGTTGCTGTAGAGAATGTCGCGTCCGGCTGACACCACGGAGATGTCGTTGGGGTTGTTGTGAATGATCAAGTTGTCCTGGGTGCGAATGTCCGCGACAGCCGTCGATTCCTGACCGAAGCGCCGACCGCTGCTGACGATATCCCGTCCCGCCATCATCCATACCGGTCCATTGCCCTCATACCAGGTCTGGCCTTCATGCAAGCTGCCCGCCGCTGTACTGAAGACAACCGTGCGGCCACTGCTGACGCCGACCAGATCCCCGTCTATTGCGTAAAAACGCGCGGGTTCAGTATTGCCATCGGGTGACAGCCCAGCCGTACCCGGCCCGAACACAAACAACGGCTGACTGCCCGAGTTGCCGTTGACCGACAGGTTGCTGGCCTTCACCGCATTACCGATGCGGCCCTGGTACGCCGGATGCCAAGGGGTCGCCATGGTGCTTTGGGCCGTTCCGGATTGGCTGACGGTCATGCCACCGGCGTAGATCGAATCCTGGGCCAGGAACTGCAACTGGCCATTTTCGCCGGGCGCCAACAGCAGTGGGTAAGTGTAGTTGTCGTCGCCATTGGCCTGCGTCTCTGCCGCCTTACCGTAATAAAGACTGCCGCCGGCTGCCGTGGCCCTGACGATCGATGGATAGACCACCGCCAGGTCAGCCGTCGCATCGGATCGGCTGAAGGGCGTGAGGTTGCCGCCCAAGGAAAACAGGTCGATCGACGTGCCCTTGGTCCACAGTGTGAACCAACTGGTACCGGTGCCCTGCTCCCCCCCCTGAACGAAGGGTGACAGATGGGAAAGCACGACCCGTCCAGGGTCTTCGACGTTCTGCACCACCAGGTCACCCAGGGTCTGCAGATTGAACGTAGCATCACCCGGCACCAGGGTCATTCCGCCGCGAGCCGCGCCACGGGTCGCGACCAGTGGATCGTAGGCACGGGTTTCGCCGGGGCTCTGGAACCTGGCGATACTGCCATACATCATGTCGACACTGCCCACGGTGGCGCTGCGAAATTGCACGTCCCCTCGTAGGTTGACCAGTACACCATCACGATGGTCAGCGGTGTCGGCAACGCTGGCCGGGTTCAGCGCCCCATCGATGCGCACGCGCAGATCGCCGCCACCGGTCAACTGCAGGCTGCCATCGCTGGCGACCCGGCCCGTACTGCCCACGGCCAGTACCAGGCCCTGGCTATGCGGGTTCGCCTCGACATGGCTGGTGCTGTAGCCCAGCGTGTTCAATACACCGGCATCGCCGCCGACGTTGACATCCACGTTGCCGCCGCCAAGGGCACCGAAGCCGGTAAAGCCGAGCATCTTGTCCGCCGCCGTCGTCGCGGTGTAGCTGCCGAAATTGATCCACCAGGCCGTCGGCTGAGATTGCCCGCCCGTCGCCACGTCGCTGCTGCCCTGGCGCCACAGCCAATTGCCGACGGCAGCGGAGTCCACCCCGGCATCCTTGGGGTTGGGTCGCGCGGGGCTCAACGCGGTGAGGCTGGTGATATGACCGCTCAGGTCCCCTCCGACATTCAGCGTCAGGTTGCCCCCTGCCTCCGGGTACCAGGCCCGATACAGGCTGGTGGGCGAGCCATTGACGAACTTTTCAAAGAAGCTGCCTGTATCGCTCAGCACCGTTTTACTGGAGGGGTCAGCGCCTGTCGGCGTCGCCTTGGGCAGGTTGTAAGGGTCGCCGGCAAAGGTGCCGGTCGACGAGGTGCCGGCCGTGTAGACGCCGTACAACGAATCCATGCTCAGGTTGCCCGCACTCAACAATTCCAGGTCGCCGGTGCCGGTGCGGATGACGCTGAATCGCGTGCTGGAAGGTGTGGCAGCGTATTCCTTATCCGCCTTCAGCAGGCAATAGTCCGGAGCAGTAGCACACACCTCATCCACCGAGGGGTAACCGATACTCTGGAAAAAAGCATCGGTCATTTCAGTGCCGACTACGACATTGATCCCACTGTTCGCCAGATCATCCGCCGCATATTGAGTAAATACATACGTCACCTTGGGCTTGCAGTACTCCGGCGTTGCGGCACAGAAGTCCTCGATTGAACCCAGCCCGAAGCCATCGAGGACCGCCTGATCAATCGGATCGCCTTCCTTGACGACCACACCGGCAAAGCCCATATCAATCACTGCCTGGGCGGTCCAGGTTTGCACGCCTTTGGCCGGTATTTCCTTGGCAAACATGCCGTAGTGGTTATCCGCCAAGTGAATGTCACCACTGCGCGGGTGGGCTTGCAGGATACGGCTGTCAGCCGCCTCGGTGTCGGCGCCCGCCACCAGGCGCAACGACCACGATTGAGTGCCTTCGGCCAGCATCGGCGAGATCGCCCACACCTGGCCGGCGGCGCCGGACACCCCGACGCGCAACTGCACCGACGTGGCCCCGTTGGGCAGTTTCACATCGGTGCCGGCGGGGATCAGTCCGCCCTTCGGCAAGGCCTTGGTGCCGCTGAGCAAGACGATGTTATTGCTCAGCGTTGCGCCGTGCACGGTGGGCAGCGGCACGCCTTTGGGCCAGATCATGGCTTGCAGGCGCGTGCCCTCGGTCAACAACGTGCCAGCGCCCAGTTGCGTGCCCGCCACCAGGGATTGCGCCTGGCTGAGCAAGGTGCCGGCGGCAAACAGCAGGTTACCGCCCGCATCGCGCACATCCGCCGCCAACACGCTGCCGGCGGGCAGCACCAGGTCCTGGTCCAAGGTCGCGGCTACCGGCAAGCGCGTGCCGGCAGCCACCGTCAAGCCTTTGATCGGCAAGTCGTAGTTAAGCGTGGCGCCCGCCGGGAAGGCAGTACCGTCGGCCAAGGTCACGCCATTACCCGGCACCACGATATTCCCACCACTGAAATCGACACCCGGCAACAGCACCCAGCCTTTGTCATCCTCGGACACCGGCGGCTTGGCGAAACCGTCGTTGATGCTGCCGTAGATATTCAGGTCGCCGCCGGCGCGCAGGGTCAGGCTGCCGGACTCGCCGCTGCCATACACCGCGTTGTTCTTCTGGCTGTTGGGGTTGAGGCTGGCGTAGCGATAGCCGGACAGGTCCAGATCGCCTTGCACCACCAGGTCGCCGTCCGGGGTCTTGCTGACGATTTCCACGCCTGGGCGCAGGTGGAAGGCATCGGCATACGTGGCGTTGTTCAAGCCGGCGAGTTTGTTTTGCAATAAATCGTTATTGAGCAGCGCGGCATTGATAAAGGCCTCGCTCAAGGCGTGCTTGCCATCCAGGTAGCCCTGGGTGATCTCCTGATACGGCCTGCCGCTGGCGGTCGTGTCGGTTTTTTCCGGGGCATCGTCGTAGGTGGCCATGCCGTTGAGGGTAATCGAGCGCGCGCCCTGGATCGTCAGGCGCCCGCTGGCGTCGATATTGATGTCATTGCTGCTGCCGTCCGGGTTGAACAACCGTGGCGCATTCAGCTCCAGGGTGCCGCGATTGCGCCCATCGTTGCCGGCCGCGCCGTCGGTGCCATGACGCAGGTCGATGCGCACGCCATCGGCCAAGGTCAGTTGGCCGGTGCCCGACCCCAATACCACCATGGCGCGGTTCGGCGCGTCGATGATCTTACCGTAGCTGTCCACGCGCAGCTTGCTGCCATGGGCGTCGAGTACCGCCGCGCTATCCAGGGTCAGACCATTTTTGCCGGCCAGGTTGATGCTGCCGACTCGCTCGCCGCTGGCATCCACCAGGCCATTGACGCGCAGGCTGCCATTGTCCACCGACACACTGATGGTGCCGGCCTTGAGCCCGTTGCCGATGGTCAGGTTACCCTGTTTGAGCTGGAAGCTGCGCGCGCCGAACACTTCGCCCTGGTTAAGGCGCTGGTTGAGGTCGGCGAACTGTTGGTCGAGGACGCCGCTGCTGCCCAGGCGTTGCGCCTGGATTTCCACGGTGCCGGCCTGGTACGGCATTGAGGTGCCGCCGGCCAGGTAGTGGCCGCTGCTGCTGCCGAGGATCTTGCCTTGCAGGTCGACGATGCCCCCGGCCGCGTCCGTTGCCACGGCGCGCAGCCTGCCGGCCTGGTTGTTCTTCGCGGACAGGTCAATGGTCGAACCCGCCGCCTGCAGGATATTACCGCTGCGGCTGTCCAGCCGCACATCGCCGCCCCAACCGTATTGGGTCACGTCGTTGAAGGGGATGGAGCGACCGGCCACGTCGATCGATGCGTCATCGGTCAACACCACATCGCCACGGGCGCTGAGGCTGACTTTGCCGCTGGGCAACACCACCGCAGTGGCCAGCCGAATGCTGTCGCCTTGCAGGGACAGTTCGGCACCCTGGCCACTGGCCGCGCCACGCGGGCCGGCGGACGCGCCGATGTCGATCGCACCCCCCGCCTTGATCACGTTCACCGAGCCGGCTTCACCGGTCATCAGTGGCGTGCGGATAGTCAGGTTGCCGCCGCTGTACTGAAAGCCGCTGACCGGGTCATAGGTGCCCTGGCTCTGGTACACCGACAGGCTGCCCTTATGGTTGGCCGTGATGCGCTCGCTGGCGTTCAGATTGACGTTGGTAAAGCCCAGGGCGAGGCGGTCGAAACTTTTCACGTTGCTTGGCTGGCCAAAGGCGCCATAACCGAACTCGATTCGCTCGGCGTTGATATCCAGGCGCCCGCTGCCGGTGCCCGCGCCACCTGCCACCACCGCGCCCGGCGCCGTGATCGCGCCCAGCCAGATCAGGTTGGCAGTGTGGATCGCCGCCACGTCGTTGGCACCACCGGCGCCGTACAGGGCCGGGGTGGAGAGCATCAGGTTACTCAGCAGCGATTTGCCGGTGAGCGGGTCATAGGTGTCCAGCAGCGCATTGCCGTAGAAGTTGAACCCGTCGCGGGCCGAAAGCTGCAGGGTTTCAAGGGCCGGTGCGCCGAACTGCGTATCGCCGCGCAGCAATCGATCAAGCAGCGCCTGGCTGAGCGTCAGCCCGGCCGGCAAGCGATTCGTCGCGGCCGCTGCGGCCAAGGCGTCGGCGCTGCCCAGGTTGATGGTGCTCACGCCCAGGTTCAGGTGACGGGTGCCGTAACGCACCTGGTCGCCGAGCTGGAAGGTGCTGTCGGTCAGGGCCACGATGCTGCCGTTGGAGTACAGCCCGGTCTGGCCACTGCACGCACCACTGCTGCAGGCTCCGATGTTGATTCCCTGGCTGATCACGCCGCCCACCTTGGGCGCACTGATCACATTGAGCAGCCCATTGGACACCGCCAGCATGTTGGCCACTTGGTAGATATAGCCGTCGCGGGCATCGTAGCTGGCATTACCGCGCCCCAGGGTATTGATCGAAGCACCCTGCTCCACGACGATCGAGCCGGTATCACTGACCAGGAACACTTCCGGCGCGGCAAGGGTTGCGCCATTGCGCAAGGTCACGTTGCTTTGGGCGCGATTGACCCCGCCCGCCAGGTAAATGAAGTTCCCGGACTGGCCGTACTCCACCGCCGTCATCCCACCCACCATCAGCCGTGAGGCACCCAATGCATTCAGGCTATCGGCGTTGAAGGTGATGCCGGCGAACCCGGCTGTCGCCGCCTGCCCTGCGCCAACCACTTCGATCCCTTGCTGACTGCGGTCGATGACTGCAACCGTGCCACCATATCCTCCCGTTGCAGCGCCAAAGCGCCCGATACCCTGGAACGAGAAGGCCTCGGCGCCGTCTCCCGGACGCAGCGCCAGCTTCAAGGTTTTCGCGTCGGCCTCCAGCATCGGCCGTGGCACGCCCAACCTGGCCGCATCAGCCCTGGCGAACTGGGCGTAACGGGTTTCGTTGTACTGGGAATAGCGCCGCAAGGTGTCGGCAGAGGTCAGGATCAATTGGCTGGCCACGCTGTTGCTGATCCCGGTATGGGCAATCGACAGGTGCCCGGAAGTGGCCCACGAACCGTTGCGCATCAAGGTGGTCGCGGTACCGCTGCCCAGCCCGGCCAGGCCGTTGATTTCGACACGGAAGGCGCCCGGCAGCAACGCGTAGGTCGACGGCATCAGCGTGTAGGTACCCGCCGGCAATCCCGGTACACCGGCGCCGAGGGTGACCTGCTGGCCGACCAACGGCGTCACGGCCCCTCCCTCTGCCGCGACCGGCGCGGCGCCCGGCTGTATCCCCGGCACAATGGCATAGATCGGGTTGGTGGAGAGTCCCGGCAGGACAAACCCGCCATTGGCGCCAAATTGCACCAACGGGTTGTAGCGCGCATCCGTGGAACCACCGCGCCCCGAAACAAAGCCGGCGCCCAGCAAATCGCCTCCGCCGGACAGGTCCAACGTAGCATCCGGCAGCACGCGGATGGTCTGGCCGCCCAGCACGACGCCGACATTCAGGTCAACTTCACGGGAGGGCACCCCTCCCTGACCGATAAATTTCACCGTTTTACCGTTGTACTTGTAGACCTGGCCATCCAGCGTCCCGCCATAAGGCAGCATCAACCCCTTGCCGCTCACCGACGTCAGGCTGCCGGGCAGCAGTTGCACCACGCTGCTGCCCATACTGCCGATATCGATCAACCCCAGGGGGGCGCGTACCACGCCCCCTTGGCGCACCGTGGCAGCGCCCAGTTGCAGGCGGCCAAACGCCGAATACGGGATAGGCGCATCGGCACTGCCCACGCGGCCGATGGTCAGCGTACGCAAGGGATCGAAATCCAGGTCAAGGGACGTGGTGGTCGACTGCCCACGGTAACCGGCGATGACGCGGGCACTGACTTCAGTGGCCGGGTACAGCTGCGCGGCGCGCAAGGTCATATCGCCTTGGGTCAGCAACTGCGTGCTGACACCGGTAATGATGTCGTTTTCGGCTGCACCGGCGAGAAAGCGCAGGTCGCCCTGGCTGGTCAGGTTGACCTGATCGAATCCTCGACGCTCAAGGCTCGCCTGGCTGTTGTCCGCCCGCAACAGGTGGCTACGGTTGCCGAAGATGACATTGCCCCGCACGTCGATCAGGCTGCCCGAGGCGTTGAATTGCGCCTCGGTTGCCCGCTGGGACGGGGCCGGCAGCACCGGCACCGGTCGCACATACAAGTCCTTGCCCGTCTCTTCAGGCGCGAGGAAACCCGCCAACAGAAGATGCGGCGCCGACAGGTTGATGCGCGAGTTGCCTGCCGCGTTGTCGCTGAGGCCGTAGCCACGGCTATACAGGCGCAGGCTCTGGCCCATGTTCAAGGTCACGTCGCCATCAAAACTCAACAGGCCGTTGCTCAACAGCGCCAGGTTATCGAAACCGCCCGCGCCGACTTTGTCCACACCCAACCGACCATGGCCGTACTCCAGGCTGGCGGCGGCGTCTTCGGCGGTGCCGGCCAGCGTCGTCGGCTGACGTGTCTGACCCAGCACCAGTTCACGCGCGTTGAGGACGCGGTCGGTGACGGACGCCTTCTGGTAATACGGGGTGTCTAACGCCACATTGAGGCCGCCGCCCGCCGCCCCGGCGCCACCGGCCCTGGCAACAAAACTGCCGTCCAGGTACAGCCCATTATTCGACGCCAGCGTGATACTGCCGCCATTGCTGGCCGCTTGCACGGCGCCCTGCCCCGCCACGTTTATCAGGGCCTGGGTGCCGGACGCCTCCAGGCGCGCGCCGTTACGCACCACTACAAACAAGTCACTGGCCTTGGCCAGGCCGGTGTTCAGGTCGAACGTACCGCCAATGTTGATGCTGCCGCCGTCGCGCACCAGGCCATAGCTGCGTCCACGGTTGTCCACCGCCGTCGCCGCCCGTGCCGCGACGTCGATCACCGCCTGTTCGCCGATCCAGATCGAACGGCCATGGCCGATGGCGTTCACCGCTTCTGAAGCGCCCGTATTCAAGCCACCCAGGCTGACACTGCCGCCCCAGGCATTGAGCGTGCCGTCCAGCGTCAATTGGCCGACGCTGCGCAGGTTGATCGCCTGGCCAGGGTCCACATTGATGACCGCGCCTTGGCCGACGGTGAGCGCCGTGGTCGCCAGTTGCGCGGCGGTGAAATTGACATGGCCGGCGGTAAGGCTCAAGCCGGCGCCGCGGTGTTGGGTCAGCACACCTTTGGCGGCGTCTTCCTGATACAGCGGCGGTGTCCAGCGCTCCAGTGCGGCGGCTGGATCGCTACCGGTTGGCATACCTGAAGCTTGAGCACCTAACCGGTAGACCGGCAGGCTGACATCGACCTGAGTACCGTCCGTGACGATCAGTCCTTCATTGCCGGTGATGTCGTAGGCCGAGAAGCCCTTGTTGAAGAAGTCACCGGCCAGTTTCAGGGTGTCGCTGCCCACCGCAGTGGCACTGTCGCCGATCTGCACTTTATGCGCCTGCAACGCCAGGGTGCCGCCGCCGTTGACGCCGTAGCCGCGCACGTCACCCTCCAGAACCAAGGCACCGAGGGCGCCCAGGGTCACATTGCCGCCCTTGCCGCCGATGAGCTTGCCATCCACGCCAAGGGTGGCCCCGGAAGACGCATCCACCACACTGCCGGCGGCCAGGTTCACGTTGCTGGCGCTGCGCAGGGAAACCTTGCCACCGTTCACATAGGCCACTCCCGCGCTGGCGGCCGGGTCCAGCGCCAGGTTGTTCCAGCGGCCACTGGCGTCCAGCTTGACGCCAGCAGCGACGTTCACACTCGAACCACCAGCCAGGATCGAATCCGCCACCGCACCGGCCTTGAGCGGATCGACCTGGCTGAGAATGTTGCCGGCGTTGATACTGCCGCCGTGAGCGGTGAGGTTGGCATTGATCTGCACACCCGGCCCGAACAAGGTGATATCGCCACCGTCCGCCACACTGAGCGCGCCATTGACGGTCACCTGCTGCTTGGCAGCGACCTTGACCGCGCCCAGTTGGTAGCCATTGAGCTGATCGCTGTCGAGCAGGATCTTGCCCTGGCGATCGAGCGGCAGCACGGTGTTGAGGTCCAGGCCACTGGCGATTTTCCGGGTGTTGCTGTCGATCAGCACCTGGTCGGAGCTACCACTGAGGGCGTAGCGTAGCGTGCCGGTGGTTTTGTTATAGATCGGAATGTATTGGCCAATGATCAGTTGCGCTCGCTGGGCCCTGGCTTTCTGGGATTGCTGGTAGCCGTCGAGGTTGATGTTGGGTGCCTGGGTCTGGCGGTCACCCTGGAACACGTCACTGATCACCTGGCCTTCCAGCACTGCGCTGGCGGAGGCGACGACCAGCTTGCCGGCATCGCGGCCCACGGTGTAACCGGCTTCGTAGCGACGCTGGGGAGCGATCAGCGGGTTGTAGTAATACTCGGTCTGGCCCCAGCGCGCGCTATTGTCTTCATAGCCCTTGTAGAAACCGGAATAGAGAATGTCCCCCGGCGCTTTCGACAACTCATACAAGCGGCCATCCGGGCCCTTGAGCCAGGTCTGCTGGATGTAACCGGCCTGCACATCCACGGTGCCGCCCGACAGGTTGATCTGCGCGCCCTTTTGGGTCACCACCTCCTTGCCGGTAAAGGTCACGGTGCCGCCCTGGGCCATCCACTCGCCCACCGAGTGGCCCTGGGTGCCGAGGTAGCCGCCCACTTCCAGCAAGCCGCCGGCGGTGTACCAGCGGTCGGTGGCGTAGCCGTTGGTGCCGGCCGGAACAAACACCAGCTCGCGCAGGTCGACCCACACGTCATTGTTGATCAGTTGCCCGCCGTCACGGTTGACCGGCGCATCGCGCTGCTCGTTGCCCTGCACGTTGATCTTGATGTTGTTGGCTTGCATCGCCACCTTGACGCCGATGGCACCCGACACATCGATCATCGCGCCATCACGCACCAGGCTGCGCTGGCCGGCGCTGACCGCTACCTGGCCGCCGGTGGCCAACGTGATCGAGCCCTTTTGGAAGTCCACGGTGCCGCCGCTGACAATCTCGATGCGCGACTGGTCGGTACGGTCAACCACCGCACTGAGGTTGTTGAACTGCCCGGTGATCAGGTTGGCGGGCGTGCCGTCAAGCTTGATCAGACCGTTGTCTTTCTGGCTGTTGAGGGCCGTGCTGCCGCTGGCATCGAGCAGGATCGCGGTGGTGCTGCCCTCACCCAGGGTCACGCTACCGCTGGTGTCGCTGGCGGCATTGAGCAAGTGAATCGTGCCGCGCGTGTCCACCGAAGTGCTGGCCAGGGCCACGCCGTTTTGTTGCACCTGGTGACCGGTCAGGGTGATGTCGCCAGTGGAGGCCATGATCAGGCCGCTGTTGGTGACTTTACCGGCGGTGCTGCCAGCCTTGAGGCGGGTCGCCACTTCATTGCCACGGGTGGTGGAGCGGTCGTTGCCCGCCGTGCCGACCCCTTTGCGAATGTAAAAGCTGTCGCCGGCCGCCAGGGTGGTCTGACCCTTGGCGGTGATGAGGGTCCCGGCGTTTTCCACCTCGCTGCCCAGCAGCAAGGCATAGCCGCCTGAGTCCGTGGAGGTGGCGGCAGTGTGTGTCTGGATCAGCGCGCCGCGCTGTACTTCCACCTTGCCCGCCGCATCGGTGAACGTGGGTTGGGTGCCATTGGTGTCGACATACAGGCCGCGCTGGGTGAACTGGTCATCGGTCATGGTCGCGGCCGCCGCCACCAGGTTACGCACGTTGACCTGGCTGGTGCCGCTGAAGACCACACCGTTACGGTTCATGATCATCACCGTGCCCGCGCCGTTTATCTGGCCCTGAATTTCGCTGGGGCGGGCATTGGGGTCATTGACGCGGTTGAGCACGGCCCAAGTGGACTGCTGCTGGAAGTCGACAGTGGTATTGCGCCCGACGTTGAAGGTTTCCCAGTTGAGGATCGCCTTGTCGGCGGTCTGCTCGATGGTCACCGTGGTCTTGCCGCCGGATTGGCTCTGGGTTGGGCCTTTGGCGTTGGTCCAGCCCTGGGTCAGGCTGTTATCGACCTGCAGGCCGCCCTTGCCCAAGCCATCGGGGATGTTCGAGACCTGGCCGAACGCCGCCTGCCGCCCCGCCGCTTGCGCCGCCTGCTGGGCCGCAATCGCCGCGACGCTGGTGTTCAATGTGCTGATGGAACGCGCCAACTGCTGCTTGACCTGTGCCTGCTGGTTCAGCGAAGGAATACCGGGAACCTGGCCGGCACCGGTGCGCGCTGCCGTGCTCGCCTGGGAAGCACCCTTGTCGGCAAACCAGCCAGAACTGAACGCCGTGGCCGCCTGGGCATTACCGGCCACCATCAACAAGGCAATGGCCTGGGCCAAGGGCTTGAGGCGCAGGACTGTCACTGGGGCTTTGAGGTTAACCGGTGATTTGCAGCGAACCATCTGGAATCTTCCTTCTTTGTTATCGCGCTGGGGCCGAGACAGGCTCACGTATGAGGGTTAGGCGGTTGCCGAGGCGCGGGACTGAACTTCTGTCACGCAAAGTTCATGCAGGGCTGTTAACGCAAAAAAATCAGCAACGGCACAGGCCGTTGCTGATCGGTGTTGCAGGTCGTTGAAGCGTGGGTTACAGCGGACGACCGATGGCGTTGCAGACGCTGGTGTTGCCGATACCTTGAGCGTTGGAAGCGGTGGCGAAGGTGTCACGCACGGCTTTTTTCCAGTTGGCTGGCAGCGGTACGAAGCGGTTGTTGCTGATGGCGGTGTCGTTGTTACCGAAAGCACCGTAGTGACGGGCGAAGAACGCACGCACTTGGGTGGTCTGGGTAGCGTCGGCGTAGCACTGGCTGAAGATCAGGTTAGTGAAGCCCAGGATCGGGTAGCCGCTGGATGGGTAAGCGAAGGTGGCTGGGCCGCTTGCGGTAGCAGCGAATACCGGTACCCAGTTGTCCGGGTTGGTAGCGTCGATGAACGAGCCATCCGCACGGGCTTCGGTTGGCGCTGGAACCAGGCCGATCGCAGCCGACACGTTGGCAGGCGCAGGGGAAACGCCGCCGACCTTGGCCACTTTGGTAGCGTCATCCAGACCGGCCAGGGTGGTCGCCGCGTAATCCGGGCTCATGTAGGTGATACGGCCTTCTACCGCGTTCAGTGCATCCATCACGCCCTGGCTGCCAGTGGCGGCCACAGCCGTCGATGGCAGACCACCGCCGTAGCTGGAAGAGAAAGTGGTGGTCACTGCGAAAGGCTGGGCTTCGGTGCATTTGGCGTTCAGGAAGCGCGTGAACAGCTCAGTGGTGCCGCTGGACTCGCTGCGATACACCAGAGCGATCGGGCCAGTGCGGCCGGAGTTGGTGATCTGGTTCCAGTTAGTCAAACGACCGGAGAACACGCCGCACAGTTGGTTAACGCTCAGGTCAACGGCGTTGGTGCCGGCCTTGTTGAACGGAATGGCAACCGAAGTGGCTACCGAAGGCACCTGGATCAGCTTGCCCCAGGCCGGTTGCTTGGCGGAAGCATAGGTCGACAGCTCAGTGGCGGTCAGCTTGGAATCGCTACCGGCCCAGTGCACGTTCTTGTTAGTCACGCCAGCCACGAACTTGGTGTAGTCGTTATTCAGGAAAGCCGACTTGCCGTTGCCGCTGCCCACGCCGATGTACGGCGCGAAGCCAGTGGTGAGTACGCCAGCGGTTTGATACAGCGGCTGTGGCAGGGTCGCGCCGCCGCCGTTGATGTCTGCCATTGCAGCCTGGGCCGAGCACAGTGCGGCGAGGGTCACGGATACCGCGAGAACGTTGCGCTTAAACATGAAGAATCTCCTTTCGTCGTGTTTGTACGTTTGGGTAGAGGGCTCTTGCATGACGCCATGGCTTCGGTCCCAAGCCCTTTTGCGGGGGCGGCCAGGGGTTAAACCATGGGAGAGAAAGTCGCAGTTTCCGATGACGGTTATGGGAAAAAACCTCGGGAGGAACGCCTTGATTTTTAAAAAGATTCTCGGGTGTTTTGGTCACGGTTCCGAGCGGTTTCGGCGTAGGTGACAGCGAGGTTTCAGCAGGCGTGGCTGGAGGCCACGCGGGTGCGCAAATGTGACGCAATGAGGAACCCGAGGTCGGTCGGGTGAGCTAAGTGACCAGTTGATTTATTTCAATGATCGGCAACAGCACCGCCATGACGATTACCAGCACCACGGCGCCCATCACCACGATCATCAGCGGCTCCAGCAGCGCGGTCATGCCCATGGCGCGGCGTTCGATATCCCGCGACAGGGTCTGCGCCGCGCGCTCCAGCATCGGCGGCAACGAGCCGGTTTTCTCGCCGCTGGCGATCAGGTGGATTAGCACCGGCGGGAAGACCTTTTCCACCGCCAGCGCCGGGGCCAGGTTGACGCCTTCGCGCACCTTGGCGGTGGCGTCGTTGACGCACTGGCTCAGACGGTCATTGGACAGGGTCTGCCGCGCCGCTTCCAGGGCGCGCAACAGCGGCACCCCGGCACCGCCGAGAATCGCCAGGGTCGAGGCAAATCGCGCGGTGTTCAGGCCCAGCACAAAACGCCCGATCAGCGGCAGGCGCAACACCCGGCTATGCCAATTCAGACGCGCCACCGGGTTACGCAAATACAGGCGCCAGCCCCAGAAACCACCGACGATTGCGGCAAAACACAGCCAACCCCAGGCACGGATGAAGTCGCTGGCGTTCAGCATCGCCAGAGTCAGCCCCGGCAGGTCCTGGCGCGCCTGGGAAAACGCACTGACTACCTGCGGCACCACGTAGCTCAGCAGGAAAATCACAATGCCGATGGACACCAGCCCCACCACGCCGGGGTAGATAAACGCAGTGAGGATCTTGCCACGCAGGTTGTTGCGTTCCTCGATGTAGTCGGCCAGACGCTCCATCACCTGGGCCAGGTCGCCGGACTCCTCTCCCGCCGCAATCAACGCGCGGTAGATCGACGGAAAGTCCCTTGGCCGCGCTGCCAGCGCATCCGCCAGGCGCATGCCACCACGCACGTCGGCGCGCACCGCGCTCAAGGTCTGGGCGATGTGTTTTTTCTCGGCCTGCTCCACCGTGGCACTCAACGCGGCTTCCAACGGCAGGCTCGCGCCCAGCAGGCTCGCCAGTTGCCGCGTGGCCCAGGCGAGGTCGTTGTCCGACAGCTTGGCACTGAAAAGGCTGCTGCCAGCCGCTGCCTGCTGATTGCTCTCGTTCTGCACCAGCAACGCGGTCAAACCCCGGCCACGCAGGCTGGCAAATGCCGCGCTCTGGCTGTCGGCGTCCACATGCCCGGCCTCGATTTTGCCGTTGGCATCGGCGGCCTCATAGCGATAGCGATTCATCAGGCGTCCCGCGTCACACGCAGGATTTCTTCCGGCGCGGTGGCGCCGCTGCGCACCCAGCGCTCGCCGTCTTCACGCATGCTGAACATCCCGGCACGGCGCGCGGCCAGGCGCAAGTCCTGCTCGTTGGCGCCCTGGTGAATCAGGCTGCGCACATCGTCATCGACGCAAAACAACTCATGGATACCGGTTCGGCCGCTGTAACCGATCTGGTTGCACTGCGCGCAGCCCACCGGCCGCCAGGTGCCAGGCGCGGCCGGGTCTTCCTGCTTGCAGTGCGGGCACAGGCGACGCACCAGGCGTTGGGCCAGCACCCCGAGTAACGATGAGGCCAGCAGGAACGGTTCGACGCCCATATCGATCAGCCGATTGACCGCCGACACCGCGTCGTTGGTGTGCAAGGTCGCCAATACCAAGTGACCGGTGAGCGATGCCTGCACGGCGATTTGTGCGGTTTCCAGGTCACGGATTTCACCGATCATGATGATATCCGGGTCCTGGCGCAGGATCGCACGCAGGGCCAGGCCGAAGGTCATGTCGATCTTGGCGTTGACCTGGATCTGGCTGATGCCCGGCAGGTCGTATTCCACCGGGTCTTCCACGGTGAGGATATTGCTGGTGCTCGCATCCAGCCGCGCCAAGGCCGCGTACAGGCTGGTGGTCTTGCCGCTGCCGGTGGGGCCGGTGACCAGCACGATGCCGTGGGGTTGGCGGATCAACGTATCCAGGCGTGCCAGCAGCTGCGGCTCCATACCCAGGGTTTCCAGTTGCAGGCGCCCGGCCTGTTTGTCCAGCAGGCGCATGACGACTCTTTCGCCATGCCCGGTAGGCACCGTAGACACACGAATGTCGATGGGCCGCCCGGCTACGCGCAGGGCAATACGACCGTCTTGGGGCAGGCGTTTTTCAGCGATATCGAGTTGGGCCATGATCTTGATGCGCGACACCAGTGCGCCATGCAGTGCCTTGCGTGGCGTGACCACGTCACGCAGGGTGCCGTCAACGCGGTAGCGCACCACGGAATGGGTTTCGTAGGGTTCGATGTGGATGTCGCTGGCTTCGTCGCGGGCGGCCTGGGTGAGCAAGGCGTTGATCATGCGGATCACCGGCGCGCCGTCCTGGGTGTCGAGCAGGTCGGTGATTTCGGGCATGTCTTGCATGAGGCGGTCGAGGTCGACCTCGTTTTCGGCGGCGCCCACTACGGCCGCGGCGCTGCCGGTGTCGGCGTAGGCGCTGGCGAGCAGTCCGTCGAGTTCGTCGTCACGGACGTGTTCGAGGTGGGTCTGGCCGAATTGGCGGTGGACTTCGCTGATGGACCAGCCGGGGGTGGAGGGGCACACGGTTAGTAGCATGCCTTCGGCGCTGGGGCGCAGGAGGATGCGTTGGGATTTGGCCCAGGCGTACGGCAATAGGCTCATTGGGTTTGCCCTTTGGAGGGGTGTACATATCCGTTGCTGCGGTAACGGCGGCTTATGGTTCCGCTCTTACAGCGGCTCACTTTTGAAGAGCGCAAAAGTAAGCAAAACGCTCTTGCCCCAACACTCGGCACCTCGCTCACGCTCGGTGTGCCCGGAATCCGACAGGCATTTGGGGGGCCGCCGCCACGCGCCATCCATGGCGCGGGGCGGCTAAACCGGCATCCCTGCCGGTTTACCCCCCAAATCCCTGTCGAATTCCGGCCAGCGTGTTTGACGGGGCGCCTAAGATCAAAATCAAGATCAAGATCAAGATCAAAAGCAAAAGCAAAAGCACAGCGGCCTGACAGCCGGCTTGAGTGGTGTGGAGCAAAGGCATACGCGGTCTTGTAGGATCTGGCTTGTCGGATTGCCGCATCGCTGCGATGCAGGCACCTCGGTGAGTCAGCTACACCCAGGTGATACTTTCGCAGGCAAGCCAGCTCCCACATTTGACCGAGTTCGACAGTCAGATACCGGTCGGCTCTAAGGCCGCCGCGCTCTGCTTTTGCTTTGGCTCTGGCTTTTGCTTTTGATCTTAGGCGCCCCGTAAAACCACGCTGGCCGAACGCAGGCTTTGGAGCGTCGGTAACCCGGCAGGACGCCGGGTTAGCCGCGCTGGGCCAAGGATGGCCCATCGCGGCGGCCCACGCTCCAAAGCCGGAGTGAGGGCACACCGAGCCTAGGCGAGGTGCCGAGTGGTGGGGCGAAGACCTTTTGGTTACTTTTGGGGCGTTTGCCAAAAGTGACCCGCTGTAAGAGCGGAACCCTAAGTGGCCGTTACCGCAGCAACGGATATGTACTCGGTGAAAGATACTCATCGCGCGGGCACCGCCCTGATCACCGCCCGCGGCCCCTGCTGCCCAGGAATCGCCTTCTCCACCGAAGGCAACTGCGGCGCCTGCACATCCGGCATCGCCCAACTATGCTCCGGCTGCAACCCCCCCTGCGCACGGCGCATAAACTCATACCGATTCAACGTAATACTGCGCCCCGCCCCACTGTCCCGAATAATGTAAGGCCGCAAAAACACCATCAGATTGGTCTTGTTCACACTGCGCTTTTCATTCCTGAACAACGCCCCCAACCCCGGAATATCCGACAACCACGGCACCGCATCATTACTCTGGCTATACCCATCCTGCAGCAACCCGCCGAGCACCATGATCTGCCCGTCATCCAGCAAAATACTGGTATCGATCGCCCGCTTGTTGGTCACCGTCCCCGCCTCCACCGACGCCCGCGTATCCACCGTACTGACCTCCTGGTAGATATCCAGCTTCACCGTGCCTCCCTCGGAAATCTGCGGCCGCACATTCAGCTTCAACCCCACCTCCTCACGCTGCACCGTCTGGAACGGGTTGTTGCTGGTGCCCCCGCCGCCAGTCACATAACTGCCGGTGACAAACGGAATCGTCTGCCCCACAAAAATACTCGCCGCTTCGTTGTCCAGCGTCAGCAGGTTCGGCGTCGACAGCACGTTGGTGCCGCCTTTGCTTTTCAACGCCCGAGCCAACACCTTGAGGTCGAGCACCTTGCCGATACCGGGAATATCCACCGTACCGTTGACCAAGCCCACGTTCAGCCCCTTGGGCAACACGTCGATACTGGTCTTGCTGGTGGGCGCACTGTTCACACCGCTACCGCCCAAGTTGACCCCACCAAACCCACCCTTGCCACCGAGATTACCGGCCTGCCACTGCACGCCGAATTCAGTGGCATCGTCTTCGCCGACTTCTACGATCAGGCTTTCGATCACCACCTGGGCGCGGCGCTGGTCGAGCATGTCGATGACTTCGCGCAGGTTGCGGTACAGCGGGTCCGGCGCGGAGATCAGCAAGGTGTTGGTGGTGGCGTCGGCCTGGATGGTCACGCCCCCGGCGCTGAACGCGGTTTCTTGATCTTTGGAGGTACCACTGGAGATGTCGGTTGAACCCGTGGATTGACCGTAACCGGATTGCACACCACTGCCGGTGGGGGTACCGCTGCTGTTTTGCGCGTTGCTCGCGCCTTGGGTGTTCTTGCCATTGCCGCCCATGACGCTGAGCTTGCTACGGGCATCGTCGCTGACGCCGGAGTCACTCTCGCCAGTGAGCAACCCACGCAGCGACTGGGCCAGTTTGCCCGCCTGGGCGTTGCGAAGGTACACCACATGCATGTTGCTGGGATTGCTCTGGGCATTGTCGAGTTTGTAGATCAGGTTGCGCGCCAGCTCGGTGCGTTCCGGGCTGCCGGAACGGATGATGATCGAGTTGGAACGTGGGTCGCCGATCACGTTGATCTTCTGGGTCTGGTCGGCGCCCTGGGTTTCCAGCAGTTCGGAGACCATGGCCGCGATGTCCACAGCGATGCCGTTCTGCACCATCACCACATCGGTGTCGATGGCGCTGGGGGTGTCGATGCCGTTGATGATCTGCGCCACCCGCGCCAGGTTTTCCGCGTAGTCAGTGATGACGATGCTGTTGTTGCCGGGGTAGGCGTTGATCGGGTTGTTCGGCGACACGATGGGACGCAGCACCGGGATAAGGTTCACCGCGTTTTCATACTGCAGGCGGAAGGTACGCGTCTGCATGCCGCTGCTGCCGGCGCTGTAGATCGGCCCGCCGAGCAATTTGGCATCGGCTTCGGGCACCACCTGGGCCACGCCGCCCACGTCGACCACGCTGAAGCCATGCATGCGCAGCGCCGCCAGCAGCATGTCGTAGGCCTGGTGCGCCGGCACCTGGCCCTCGCTGACCAGGGTAAGGTTGCCCTTCACACGCGGGTCCACCAGGAATTGCTGGCCGGTGGCGCGGGACAATGCGCGCACCACCGCCTGGATATCGGCGTCGACGAAATTAAGCTGCACTGGCTGGTCGCCCAACGGGTTGCGTGCCTTGATCGGTGCCGGAGCGTGTCCGCGGGCGCTGCTGGTCACTCGGTGTTGCACGGGCGGTTTGGGGGCCGGTTCGCGAAGACGATCCTGCAAGCCCTCGCCGCTGCCACGCGTGTCGGCAAGCGGCTGGCCGAGTTCGCTGTCCACCAGCAACGGCTTGGCAGCCTCCTGGCTGCTGCATGCGCCGAGGGCCAGCACCAGCAACGGCGCGACCAGACGAAACGGGGGAACTGACCACTTCATGAAGCTTCCTTAGCGCCAAGCGCCTGATCCATGCGAACGGTCCCGGACACAGTGCCGGCCGAGTTGTCGACGGTGTCGAGGGCGCGCTGCAATCGCGCCTCGGACACCTCCAGGGAAAACGAACGGGCAGTGCCCAGCAGCCACCCCACCACGACATCGGCCGGGGCGTTGTCGAAGGTCAGCCACCAACCCGTGGGCTCCAGCGCCCGCAACTGGTAATGGCCTTGCAGTCCTGCGCCATCCAAGGCCTGGCGCAGCGTGATTTCATCGCCTTGACGGGGTGCGGCGACATCCTGCAACAACACCTGCAAGGCTTCTGCCTGGGCGCGCAGCTTGGGGGTTTCGGCCTGCCAGTAATCAATCTTCTTCAACGCGGGCTGCACCAGCATCAACCAGGTCAGCAGGCTCACCAGCACCAGTCCGGCACCGCCGAGCAGGCGTTTTTCGCGCAGGGCAAGGCCGTTCCAGAACACCTGGGCCTGGCTGCGCAGTCGCGGCACTTTATTCATCGCCGGCTCCAGGCTTTTCTGCAGCCTGTGCAGGGGCAATTGTCCAGGCATGCTCATCGCGGCTGGCGGTAATTCCGGCCTGGGCCAACGCCGTCTGCCACTCACCCTCGGCGGTCGGGTTACGGCTGTCGGCGAGCAATTCCACGTGCAGACGCCCCTGTTCAAAAGTCAGGCTGTCGACGCTGCCGACCATGAACGGCAGGTTGCTGCCGGCCAATTGCAGCAGGCTGGTAAAGCGTTGGCTGGGGGCGGCGGCGGCGCCGGTCTGGCGTGCGGCCAATTGCTGACGGGCTTGCTGCAAGGGGTTGAGCACCACCGGCAACTCGGGAAACGCCTGTCGCACCTGTTGGTTCATCAACGCTTTAAGGCGTTGGCCTTCCTCCACCTGACGTGCGGCGTACAGGTTGAGGCCGAGGGTCCAGATGGCGATGGCGAGCGCGACGCAAGCCAGCGCCCTGCCCCATCCTACAGTCGAAGGTTGGCTGAGACGGCCGTGCAAGCCCCAAGTGGGTACAACTCCACTCCAACGCTGCGACGCTTCAACCAGTGGCATATCCAGCGCCTGCAAGCCTAGCGGGTGCACCGCGCCTTGTTGCAGGCTTTCACGTGTTAGCAGATAGCCGTCATCCAACGCCGCAGCGCCCACCGGCAAGGCGAAGGGTGCCGGGTACAGGCCGTGCAGCTTGAGTGGCAACTGGGCAATCCGCTCCAACCCGGCCTTGGGCACCCAAGCGACTTGCACACGCCCATCGCTTTCGCGCGGGCCGTGGGCCACCTGCACTTGTTCCACCGGGCCGAGGATCAGTGCCTGCGCGGCACAGGCTACGGCCGCCGCCGTTTTTGCGGCGGGCAGCGGTGGCAGCTCCAGGCTGGTGAGCAGGCTGTCGCGCGGGTGCAGGAAACAGTCCACGGCCTGGCGGGACTTGCCCAGCTGCGCCAGGCTTGAATAACCCTCTTCAACGACCACGCCACGCTCCAGCCAGGCAAACGTGACCTGGCTTTCAGCGGTCAACTGATCCAGCGGCGGCAAGCGGATGCGCAAGCGCTTCATACGCCCACCCGCGACCAGATCACGCGCGGCTGGCGGTCTTCGGGACGATGCAACAGCGCATCGATCACCACTCGCCGCTGTTCACGGCGCGCCTGGCCCTTCACGCGGAACCACTCACTGGTAATGCCCACCTGTACCGTGTCCACAGCCACTTGGGGCAGGCGCAGACGGTTGACGAAATCCCCACGGTTGATGAACCACTGCCCACTGTCACGCTCGGCCACCAGCCCATGGGCCTGGGACAGGCTGAGCTGTGGCACCACCGCGCTGAGCACTTCGGCGCTGGCAGTGTTGCCATTGACCCAGGTAGGGCTGGGCAACACGCTGATGTAGGCCTGCATGCGTTGCAGCACGACGGGGTCGAGACCTTTGATGCCGCTCAGGTCATCCAGGCTGCGCAGCATCGGGTATTTGGCGGGCGGTTCATAAGAAGCGATCACTCGCTGGCTGATACGCCGGCTCACCGCCGGGTCGACTCCGATCAATCGGCACAGCCGCTCAAAGCTCTGCAACTGCTCGGTATCCACCTGTTGGCGATTGACCAGGTTGCGCAGGTTGAACTTGCCCTGCTCGTCCTCGATGCGCCCCTCAAAATCACCCCGTTGGGCACGGGCCCAGGGTTGATCGAGGCGGGTCAACACGTCCTTCTGGCGCGCGTCCCAGAGCATCTGCCGACTGCGTTCAAGGCCACCCTGCAACAGCCATTGGCCCTGGATGCGCAGTTGCTCGGCTTCCAGGCTGCGGGTGAACACGGTCTGGCGCGTGAGCATGGCGCCGGCCAGGACCGCCACCACCGCCGCGATCAGCAAAGCGCTGATAATCGCCATGCCACGCTGCTTCGCCGCTGGGGGCGAATACTGTTTCATGATGGGCCTTACAGCTGCCAGGAGCCGATATCGGCATTCACACCCTCGCCATCCGGCTGGCCATCGGCGCCGAGCGAAAACACATCCACTTCCCCGTTGGCACCTGGGTTGAGGTAGTGATAAGGGTTGCCCCACGGATCATTGGGCAAACGCTCCAGGTAGGCGCGCCAGTTGCTGTTCTTCGCATCCGCCGGGCGCTCCACCAGCACTTTCAACCCCTGGTTCATGCTTGGGTAGGCGCCGTGGTCGAGGCGATAGAGCTTCAGCGCTTGCATCAACCCGCCGATGTCCTGCTTGGCCGCCGTGGCCCGTGCCTGGTCCGGCCGATCCAGCACCTTGGGCACCACCATGGCGGCCAGGATCCCGAGGATGACCACCACCACCATGATCTCGATCAAGGTGAAGCCACGCTGGCCGCGAGAGCCTGGCAATGGGGACGTTAGGCGCGCGATATCCATCTCGACATTCCTTGGCTTGAGTGCAATTCGTGGCGCAGTGTTGCAAGAACACATGTCAGTCGTATTGAAAATCCTCGGGAGTTTCAGTCGCCAATCGGTCAACTGCCGGCGCTAGTCTGCGGGCCTGTTTCCCGGCTTTGAGAGCGCCATGTACGGCCGTCGCAAGGAGCAAGGTTTTACCCTGATCGAGGTGCTGGTGGCGCTGGCGATCATTGCCGTGGCCATGGCTGCCGCCGTGCGCGTGGCCGGGTTGATGACCCAGAGCAACGGCTTGCTGCGCGACAAATCCATCGCGTTGCTGGCGGCGCAGAGTCGCCTGGCGGAACTGCGCCTGGAGGGCCACTTGCGCACCGGCAAGCGAACCTTCGAATGCGATCAAGGCCGCCTGAAACTGCGTTGCGAGCAGACCATCAATGCCGATGGCCGCCTGTTTCAGGTCAACCTGCAGGTGCTCGACGCCAGCCGCGAAGCGCCACCCCTGGCGCGACTGGAGACCCAGGTCATGGCCGAGTGAGCAGCGGCAGCGCAGGGCCATCCGGCAACTTGTCGAGGTTGACGCGCAGCTTCTCGCCCCCGCGCTCGATCTCTACCCCATCACCCTGGATGGCCGTCAGCCGCACGCCGGGGCTGAGCCGTTCGCCCAATAGAAAGCTGCGCGGCGGGCCGTCGTTGAGACTGAGGATCGCCACCGCGCCACGGGCGCCCGCCAGCACGCCCGTCACCTTGACGTGCAACGCCATCGGTACAGTGGAAAACCATTGCAGCGCCGGGTTATCGCTGCGCGCCGCCAGTGCCTGGGCCGTGGCTTGGGGCGTGTGGGATTCGGCGCGGGTGAGCAGCAGCGGTGTCCATACCGCTACGCCAGCCAGTGCAGCCAGCATGCCCAGCGCCTGCACGCCGTGGGCCAGGGTGAAACGATGGGCAAATGCCATGGGAGGGACCTCCTGTTTGTCCGTCGCATCAGCCTACAGGTCAATTCGCACGCTTTTATTTCACAGACTCCCCAGTTCTTCAGGAAGCCCGCGATGAGACAGCAAGGTTTCACCCTGATCGAACTGATGGTGGTGCTGGTGATCATCGGCATCGCCAGCGCCGCCATCAGCCTCACGATCAAACCCGACCCGCTGCACCTGCTGCGCAAGGACGCCGAGCGCCTGAGCCAACTGCTGCAAGTCGCCCAGGCGGAAGCCCACGCCGACGGCCGCCCCATCACCTGGCGTGCGGATGCCAAGGGTTTCCGCTTCATCCGCCGTAATGATGATGGGACAGGCGTCGAAGCGTTCAAGAATGACGACGCGCTACGCCCGCGCTTCTGGGAAAGCACGCCCATGCAGATCAACATCGAACCCCGGCAAACCCTGATATTGAATGCCGAATGGATCAACCCGCCACTGCGGGTGGTGCTGTCCGATGGACAACACAGCCTCAGCCTGCAACGCGACGCCGCCGGCTTGATGCGCGTAGTGAGTCAACCATGAACACATCCCAGCAAGGTTTCACACTGATCGAAGTGATGGTGGCGATCATGCTCATGGCGGTGGTCAGCCTGATCGCCTGGCGTGGGCTGGACAGCGTCACCCGCGCCGATCAGCACTTGCAGGCGAGCAGCGAGCAGACTGAAGTGTTGCTGCGAGCACTGAACCAGATGCAGCGCGACATCAGCTTGCGGGCGAGTGTTGAACTGGTTGCAACCGAAGTTGCGCAAGATGAAGCACCCAACACCGAAGGGCTAGCCGCCGTGACGGTGCGCAGTTCCGACAGCAAAGGTTTTCGTCTGGACGTGATCCGTAGCGCCCCGGTTGCCGGAGACGGGCTGCAACGGGTGCGCTGGTGGCTCAAGGGTGACTCACTGTATCGGGCTGCCGCGCCAGCTCGGGACCGGTACCCGCTGCCAGCGGCGAAGGATGGCGTGGTGGTGTTGACGGGCGTCAGTGATTTTCAGGTGCGGGTCTGGGAGACGGATAAGGGCTGGCGTCAACTGAGCGGCAATCGCCGGGAGGATCCGCCAGGGCTGGAAATCAGTCTGGTGCGGCAGACGCCTCAGGGCGTGGAAAAGTATCGGCAAGTGGTAGGGCCGTTGGGGTCGTTGAATTAACTCAACAACACCACCCCACCCGGCAACTCCGTGCACTTGGCCCCATACGCATCGCGAATCAGCAGCGCCACCCGCGCCAACTGCCGCAAATTGAATCGCGCCTGCACGCGGCGCTGGCCCAGTTGTTTGTTGAGCAGCACCAGCATGCCCGGCCGATAGCGGTTGATCTCATCCACCACCGTCGCCAGCGTGGCGTTGTTGAACACCAGCACCTGTTCACGCCAGGCCACGACTGCCTGGGTGTCGACGGTCGTCACCTCACTGAAACCGGCAGTGCTGTAGGTCAATTGCCGGCCACTGCCCAGGCTCATGCTATTGCCCGCAGCGTCCACCGACAGCGAGCCTTCGATACAGGTGACACACACGGTGTGATCGGTATGCCGCACATTGAACCGCGCCTGCGCCGCGCTCACCCAGCCGTCACCGGCCTGCACCTTGAGCGGTTGGGCAACGTGGGCGACCACTTCGACTTCGCCTTCGAGCAGCTCAATGCCCTGCCCCACCCGACTGATGCGGGTCTGGGTATTGAGTTCCAGGCTGATGCCTTCGCTCAACAGCACCTGGCGTTGCTCGCCGACTTCGGTGCGATAGTCCGCGGTGAGCCCGGCAAAGCCGCCCGGCACGCCGACGCGCACCATCACCACGGCGGCCGAGGCCGCAATCGCACCGCCCAGAAACGCCCGCCGACCAAAGCTGCGCGGTTGCGCCACTTGATCGAGCGCCGGGACCAGTTGCTGCCAGAGCCCCTTGGCCTGCTCGAATGCCTGGGCATGTTCCGGGCTCTGCGCGCACCAGGCTTTGAGCGCCTTGGCATCGGCCACGGTGGCGCGGCCCGAGGTCAGCAGGAGCAGCCAGTCGCGGGCTTCATCGTGCAGGGGGCTGGCGGCGGATGACCGAGCGGTGGAGAGGCTAAAAATATTCAAGCGCGCACGTACTCACGGATTTATCAGGGACTCGACACTAAGACGGTTTTCCGGCGCCGGGACCGAACCGCTGAATCACTTTTCTTTCCAGGCGCTTGGCGCAGTAGCCCAGGGCGGCCTTGATTTCTTTTTCGACCATGCGCGTGGAAATGCCGAAACGCTGGGAGATCTCCAAGTGTGGAGCCTCTTCCAGACGGGCGGCGATAAGGATTTTGCGCCGGCGTGCCGGCAGTTCGTAAAGCGCCTTGACCAGGGATTGGATTTCTTTCTGGCCGCCCACCACCCGTGACGGGTCCTGGGCTTCGTCGGCGCTTTGCAGCAGCTCTTCCACTTCGCTGCCGGTGAGCAGGCGCGCGTCGGCCTGGCGGCGGTCGGCGGCGATGTTCAGAGCCATGCGGTACAAGTAGGCGTTGGGCTGTTGCAGGTTGGGCGGCACGTCCATGCGGTCGACCCGCAGGTAGGTTTCGTGCAGCACGTCGTTGGCCAGGTCTTCCGAGCCCAGGCGCTTGCGCAAACGCACCTTGAAGTCTTCGTAGGAGGCCAGGAACAGGCTGACCATCGTACTGTGCCCGGTATTTTTCATCCGCCCCAGGCTCCTTTCGCTGCTGTGCATTCCATGCGTGTTCCTGTTGTGTCAGGCATCAAAAGTAAAGTCACCGGTTGGCGCAGTGAACTTGGCGCCGGGCGTTGGACCCGGGCCGCGCTCAGGCTGCGCACCAGTGCTTCATCGCGTTGTTCATCGCCGGTGGAGCTGACCAGCCGGCTGTGCTCTATCACCCCTTCCGGGTTGACCCACACCTGCACCAAGGCCCGAAAACTGCCGGGCCGGGTCAGCGGCGAACGGCACAGGCTGGTCTCGATGGCTTGCTGTAACGCCGTCGCGTAACTGTTGTTGATCCGCGTGGCGGGGCGTGCTGCCGCACCACGAATAGCAGGCGGCTGACTGACCTGCGGGGTCTGCAAGGTAAACGCATCGCTGCGTGCATAACGTGCCATCAGGCCACTCCCTGTCAGCAACATCGCCAGTGCTTCTTGTGCCGTAAAGCGCCCGCGTACCCCAATGGAACGCCGGCCCCGCGTCAACTCGCGGTCCACCAGCACCGCCATCCCGGTGGCGCGGCTATAGGCTTGCAGTGCGTGTTCCAGGTCTTGCGCCGGCAAATTCAGCGACAGCAGCGGTGACTCTGCCTGCGCCGTGCGACCGCCGGCCAGCAGCAATAGCAAGACCAGGGCGCACATGACGCGCCTCCAGACTCGCTGCTCACCCCCTGCTCTGCATCGCTGCACGGCCGACGCGCCCTAGAAAACCGTCATCCTGAGGCCAGTTTATGAACCTGATGTTACGGTGATAGCAAAAAAAACATCACGGTGATGAGACGCACGCTGCACTAGACTTGCACGCCATGACGGGCCGCTCCAGGGCCCCGCCAGGAGGCCACTGATGAAACGTTTACCGACCCTCACCGCGTTGTTGCTCAGTGCTACCTTGCCCTGGCTGGCCCACGCCAGCGGCTGCCCCGAAGTCACGGTGGATGGCTACAAGGCACCCGACTATGGCTGCCTGAGCCAACAGATGGGCAATGACACGAACGCGGCCAAGGCGGCGAAGAAGAACCGTGAGGCGCAGAACATTTCCATCGAGAAAAGGCTGCCCAATACCCTGGGTCTGTCGACGCCCGCGGCGACCGGCGTGCGCATGGGCAATACCTTCGGTACATCGGTAAAACCGCAGCGACCTTGAAACGCTCAACCAAGCACGTGCATACAATCGGCCCCACGGCCCTGCCCCTAAGATCGTGACTTTCGATCACGCTTAAAAGTGCTGGAGAGTGGGCATGTGTAAACGAGTGAAGGTTTCCCTGGCACTGACATTGCTGGCCGCGCAGATAATGGGCAGTGCCTTTGCGGCAACACCTGCGGTGGCCGTGGCGCCACAGTACGACACCAGCCACGTGTATGTGGCACCGGCAGATGTCGACCGGTTTGCCCAGAGTTTCCTGGCTACCTTCGGCGGCAAAAGCACAGACCAAGTGGTGGTGAATGTACTGCCGGTGCCAAGCAGCACCACCTCGCAATTGCTGCAGACTCCGGCGGGCACGGTGTCATTGTTTGGTTTCACCACGCCGATCCCGTACCCCTTCGGCCTGGAGCGCAACGGCTACCTGGTCAAGGACATGGACGCCGCCCTCAAGGCCGCCCGCGAAAACGGCGCGGCGGTGATCGTCAGCGACTTTCCCGACCCGATCGGACGTGACGCGGTGGTGCAATGGCCAGGCGGCGTGAACATGCAGCTCTACTGGCACACCAAGACCCCGGAGTACGCAGCGTTCCAGACCGTACCGGAAAACCGCGTGTACCTCAGCCCCGACCGGGCCGAGGCTTTCATCAAAGCGTTCCTCGGTTTCTCCCACGGCAAAGTCCTGGTCGATGACAAACAGGCCCATGGTGTAGATATCGGTCAACCCAACGGTCACTATCGTCGTGTCGAAATCGAGTCGCCGTTCGGACGCATGGCGGTGTTGGTCACCAACGGCCAACTGCCCTACCCGTTCGGCCATGAGACCACCGGCTATCAAGTGGAGGACCTGAAGGCCACTCTGGGCAAGGCCACCGGCTCTGGCGCCACAGTGCTGGTGCCCGCGTTCGACAGCAAAGGCCGTCGCAGTGCGTTGGTCGAATTCCCAGGCGGCTACGTCGCGGAGATCCATCAACTCATCGCAGTAAAATGACCCGTCGCACAGGCTGGGGCCTGGCCGTGCTGTGGCCGCTGCTCGCCGGCAGCGTCCACGCCGACGAGCAAGCAACGCGTCCGGCCATCAAGGCCAACCGCTGGCAGGAAGATTGGTCGGTGCTGCAGGACCCGGCGCTGCGCACGCAGCCGCTGGACAGCTTGAAGTACATCCCGTTGTCGAGTGCCGACCCGTTGACCTATCTGTCCCTGGGCGCAACGCTGCGCGAACGTTTCGAAATGAACGACGCCAGCGGCTTCGGTGTACGCAACGTGAAACGTGACCGCTACCTGATCCAGCGCTTTCAGGTGCATGCCGACCTGCACCTGAACGAAAACTGGCGGGTATTCACCCAACTCGAAGATGTGCGTGCCTACGATAAAACCACGATTGGCGGCGCCGACCAGAACCGCGTTGACCTGCGACTGGCCTTTGCCGAATACGTGAATACCTTCAGCAGCGGTACACTCAAGACCCGTGTCGGACGTCAGGATTTCGCCTTCGACCTGCAACGCTTCATCTCATCGCGGGACGGGCCGAATGTGCGGCAATCCTTCGATGCGCTGTGGGCCGACTGGGAGACATCCAACTGGCGTTTCATCGGGATTGCCAGCCAGCCGGTGCAGTATCAGGACGGTCGGCACTTCGACGACAAATCCAACAGCGACGCGCGTTTCCATATGGTCCGCGTGGAGCGGCTGGTGGGCGGCAAAAACGAGTTGTCGGCCTACTACGGCGTGTATGAGCGCAGCGCGGCGCATTACCTGGACGCGGACGGCGACGAAACCCGACACTTGTTCGACGCACGCCTGGGCGGCGCGGCCATGGGCTTTGACTGGGACATCGAAGCGATGCTGCAAAGCGGTTCGGTCGGCAGCAAGGACATCCGCGCCTGGGCCGGGGGCAGCCGCACCGGCTACACCTTCGACAGCCTGGCCTGGAAACCGCGCGTGGGCCTGCAACTGGACATCGCCTCCGGCGACCGTAAAACCGGGGATGGTACCGTCGGTACGTTCAACCCGCTGTTCCCCAACGGGTACTACTTTTCCCTGGCGGGCTATACCGGCTACAGCAACCTGATTCACGTCAAGCCGTCAATCACAGTCAAACCGATCGACAAGCTCAGCGTGCAAACCGCCATCGGCCTGCTCTGGCGTCAAACCACCAGTGACGCGGTGTACACCCAGCCTAATCTGCCGGTCGCCGGCACCGCCGGCAGGGGTGATCGCTGGACCGGCGCCTATGCGCAACTGCGCACCGATTATGTGTTCAGCCCCAACCTCACCGGCGCCGTCGAAGCTGTCCATTACGATGTAGGTCAGACCCTGCGTGATGCTGGCGGCGATGACAGTAACTACCTGGGCGTCGAGCTTAAATTCAGCTGGTAGAGCGAACCCAGCACACCCGTACAAGCCCGGCGTACGCCTTACACCAAATAGTGAAGGTACGCCTTTTTTCACCTGACCCAAGGAGTTTTCCATGAGCACATTCGTTGCCAAAGACGGTACCCAGATCTACTTCAAGGACTGGGGCAGCGGTAAACCTGTGTTGTTCAGCCATGGCTGGCCGCTGGATGCCGACATGTGGGAATACCAGATGGAATACCTGAGCAGCCGTGGCTTTCGCACCATCGCGTTCGACCGCCGTGGCTTCGGACGTTCGGACCAGCCGTGGACAGGCAACGACTACGACACCTTCGCCGATGATATCGCCCAGTTGATCGAGCACCTGGACCTCAAGGACGTGACCCTGGTGGGCTTTTCCATGGGCGGCGGCGACGTCGCGCGCTACATCGCACGCCATGGCAGCGCGCGCGTGGCCGGCCTGGTGTTGCTGGGCGCGGTGACGCCGCTGTTCGGCCAGAAACCGGACTACCCGCAAGGTGTGCCCACCGAAGTTTTCGATGGCATCAAGGCAGGCCTGCTGAAAGACCGCGCGCAATTCATCAGCGATTTCAACGCCCCGTTCTACGGCACCAACAAAGGCCAGGTAGTCTCCGAAGGCGTGCTGACCCAGACCTTGCAAGTGGCGCTGCTGGCCTCGCTCAAGTCGACAGTGGATTGCGTCACTGTGTTCTCCGAAACCGACTTCCGCCCAGACATGACCAAGATCGATGTGCCGACCCTGGTCATCCATGGTGACGGCGACCAGATCGTTCCGTTCGAGACCACCGGCAAAGTGGCCGCCGCCTCGATCAAGGGTGCCGAGTTGAAAGTCTACAAGGACGCCCCCCACGGGTTTGCCGTGACCCATGCGCAGCAGTTGAATGAAGACCTGCTGGCGTTCCTGAACCGCTGAAACACCTGAACCACCCTCTCCTTATTTGGCCGGGCTTGCCCGGCCTTTTTTTGCTCAAGGAAAACGCTGGCTCAGGACCAGTCGCCCCGGCCCGGCGATCAACACGCTGGTGAAAATAATCAGCAGTAACCAGCCGAACTGCCCTTCGAGCAGCGTCCATTCCGGGTGCACCACCAGCATCGCGATCAACAGTACCGCCAGGATCGGCAAGCACGCCAAGCGCACGAACACCCCGGTGATGATCAGCAGCGGGCACAGCACTTCGGCGAAGATTGCCAGCAGCAGCGTGATCGACGCGCCCAGATGGAAGGGGTCTTCGATCAGCTTCAATTGTTCGCTGTAGTTGAGCAATTTGGGCAAGCCATGTACCCACAGCAGGAACAATGCCCCACTGACCCGCAGAAACAACAGTCCCAGGTCCTGACGTTTTGATTCGTTCATACGTGCTCTCGGTTGGTTGACACAAAGGCCCATTGTGTCGATCAAGGCACACCCACGCTTGCAAGCCTGTGCTGAACTCAGTCCCCAGTGCCGGCAAAGGCCGCGACGATCTCATCGATCACCACCCGCACCCGTGCGGTATGGCGCAGGTCGGCGTGGGTCACCAGCCACACGTCGTACGGCAGCGGCCGGGTGCGCTCGGGCCAGAGGCGCACCAGGCCGTCACGTTCGCCGGTGTACACCGGAATCTCGCCGATGCCGATGCCGGCGGCAATGGAGCGACGCACCAGCAGGCTGGAACTCAAGGCCGCGACAATGCGCCCGCGTCCCAGGGGTTCAGAAACCAGGGTCAGGTCTTTCTGGGTTTGCAGGTAGGGCTGGTACACCACCAGGTCGTGGCCTTCGAACAGGCTACCCGGCGCAGGCAAGCCGTGGCGGTCGATGTAGCCTTGCGATGCGAACAGCCCGACCGGCCAACGGGCAATGCGCCGGGCGATCAGGTCGGGGTTGTCGGGGCGGGTATTGCGCACGGCAATGTCAGCCTCGCGCTTGGCCAGGCTGAGGATCTGGGTGGAGGCATCCAGTTGCACGCGTACGTCGGCGTGTTTGCGATGTAGGCAAGCGATGGCCGGGATCAAAAAGTCGATGGCCAGAGAGTCGGTGGTACTGACGCGCACGGTGCCGGTCAGGCGGGCATCCAGGCCCTGGATCTGACGCTCCAGGTCGAGGGCCGAACGCTCCATTTTTTCCACCGAAAGCAAGGCAGCCTCGCCCACTGCCGTCAGCGCATAGCCCTCGGACGTGCGCAGGAACAAGGTGGCGCTCAAGGACTTCTCCAGGGCGTTGATCCGTCGACCCACCGTGGCCTGATCCACACCCAGTATCCGTGCGGCGCCGCGCAGCGTTGATTCGCGGCAGACTGCCAGAAAGACCCGGGCATCATCCCAATTCATGCCTGCCCCCATTGCTGCATATATGCATCAGTGCGCCGTGTAATCGCAGCATTATTGCATCAATAAACCTGGATATGCTGGGCGCCAGAGAAAAATACCCAGGACTGCCATCATGCTCGACACTCACGCATCACTGCGCCGCTCAATCTGGCTTCCCATCTTCGCCGGCCTGTGCGCCAGCCTGGTCAGCATCGGCCTGGCACGCTTCGCCTATACACCGCTGATTCCAACGCTGATCCAGGCTCAGTGGTTTTCGGCGAATGACGTGGTCTACCTCGGTGCCGCGAACCTGGTGGGCTACCTGATCGGTGCGCTGATCGGCCGACCCATCGCCCAGCGCACCTCCAACAAAACCGCCCTGCGCATCATGATGGTGGCGGTGACACTGGCGTTCTTTGCCTGCGGGTTCCCGCTGTCGGTGGTGTGGTTCTTCGCCTGGCGCCTGCTGTCCGGAATTGCCGGTGGCGCAATCATGGTGCTGGTGGCCGCCACCGTACTGCCGCATGTTCCGGCGGCACGACGCGGCCTGGCCAGTGGTGCAATATTCCTGGGGATTGGCCTGGGCATTGCCGGCTCCGGCACGCTCGTACCCCCGCTGTTGAGCCTGGGTCTGCAACAGACCTGGTTTGGCCTCGGCCTGTTGGCGCTGGTCCTGACGGCGGCCAGTTGGTTCGCCTGGCCCGCTGGCACGCAGCATGAAGCATTGGCACCCTCGGACACCTCGGCACGGATGCCTTCCGGCGTTTACCTGTTGTTCGCTCAATACGCCTTCATGGCCGCGGGCCTGGTGCCGGCGATGGTGTTCCTGGTGGATTACGTGGCCCGCGGGCTGGGCGACGGTGCGCATATCGGTGCAATGATCTGGGTGATGTACGGCCTGGGGGCGATTGTGGGCCCGGTCACCTATGGTTTCCTCGCCGACAAACTCGGAGCACGCTGGAGCATCCGCGTGGTGCTGGCGGTGCAGGCGCTTGCAATCGGCCTGTTGCCGTTTTCCGGTTCATTTACCGCCCTGGCGGTGCTTGCCGTGATCCTCGGCTCCTTCCCACCGGGCATCGTGCCGCTGGCACTGGCGCGGGTGCATGAACTGCTGCCCAACCATCATCAGCAACAGGTGGCATGGAGCCGCGCCACCGTGTCCTTTGCGACGTTCCAGGCACTGTCCGGATTTGCCTACTCGGCGCTGTTCAACAGCAGCGGCGGCCAGCACGCGCTGCTGTTCATGATCGCCGCAGGCGCCATCGTGGTCGCACTGGCCCTGGAACTGGGCATGATTATGCTGAACCGTCGACCGCTCGACACGGTCCCAACCCATACGCTCATCGCTGCAGGTAATCTGAAATGACGCTTCCTCAAGAAATGACCCTGATCGAAATCACCACCCCAGGCGGGCCTGAAGTGCTGCAACCACGCCGGGCCGATGTGCCGGTCGCAGGTCCCGGCGAGATCCTGATCCGCGTGCATGCCGCCGGGGTCAACCGCCCTGACGCCCTGCAGCGCGCCGGCAAGTACCCGATGAAACCCGGCATGAGCCCGATTCCAGGATTGGAAGTGGCCGGTGAAGTCGTCGCCCTGGGCGATGGCGTGAGCGAGTACGCGGTCGGCGACAAGGTCTGCGCGCTGACCAATGGCGGCGGCTACGCGCAATTTTGCGCCGTACCGGCCACCCAGGCCCTGCCGGTCCCGGAGGGCATGGACTGGATTCAAGCGGCGGCCGTGCCAGAGACTTTCTTTACCGTGTGGGCCAACCTGTTCGGCCTCGGTGGCGCGCACAAAGGTCAGCGCGTGCTGATCCACGGCGGCACCAGTGGCATCGGCACCACCGCCTTGATGCTATGTCGCGAGTTCGGCATCCAGGCTTTCGCCACCGCCGGCAGCGCCTACAAATGTGCTGCGATTGCCAAGCTGGGCGCCGAGCCGATCAATTATCGCGAGCAGGACTTTGCCGAGGTCATTGCCAAGAGGACCGGTGATGAAGGCATGAACGTGATCCTCGACATCATGGGCGCCTCCTACCTGAACCACAACATCAAGTCCCTGGCCATGGACGGTCACTTGGTGATGCTGGGCTTCCTCGGGGGCGGCAAGGCGAACGATGTCGATCTGCTGAGCATCCTTGCTAAACGCGCGGTGGTCACCGGCTCACTGTTGCGCGCACGCACCAAGGATGAAAAGGCCGCGATTGCCGAACAGCTACGCGAATACGTGTGGCCGGTGCTGGCCGCCGGGCGGTGCCTGCCGATGATCGACAAAGTGTACGAATACACCGACGCCGCCCAGGCCCATGCGCGGATGGAGGGTGGTGATCATATTGGCAAGATCGTATTGCGAGTCGAATAGACAGGCCCGCCGGCGCCTACAGGCGGTGGGGCTCAGTCTGAGTAGGCGGGGTAGTCGATATAGCCCGCTGCACCACCGCCGTACATCCCGTCCACCCGCAACGGATTCAACGGCCAGCCATTGAAAATGCGCTGCGGCAGGTCCGGGTTGGCAATGAACGGCCGCCCGAACGCAATCAAATCCGCCAGTCCCGCGTTGACCAGAGCAGCACCGCGCTCAGCGGTGTAGCGGCCCGCATAGATGATCCGTCCACTGAAGGTGTCGCGCGCCGCGCGACGGAATGATTCGGGCAACACCGGGGCGTTGTCCCAGTCGGCTTCGGCGATGGAGACGTAGGCGATGCCCGACGCTTCCAGCACCTTGATCGCTTCGAGGTAGGTGTGGTGCGGGTCGTCTTCCACCAGGCCGATGTACACGCGGTCCTGATCGGTGCCGCTGAACAACGGCGAGAAGCGCACCCCCAGGCGTTCCGGCCCGACCACGGCACTCACCGCCTCAACAATCTCGCGCAGGAAACGCAAGCGGTTTTCCAACGAGCCACCGTATTCATCGTCGCGCTGATTGGCATGCGCCGAGATGAACTGGTTCACCAGGTAGCCATTGGCCGAATGGATTTCCACCCCATCAAACCCCGCATCCAGCGCATTGCGTGCCGCTTGGGCGTATCGCCCGACCAATTCCTTGACCTCCTGCGTGGCCAACGCACGTGGCACCGGCGGCTGCTTCAACTCACCCTCCCCCGGCGCCGTTTCGATGAAGGCTTTGGCTTGCAGAGCCGGCAGCGCAGACGGTGCAACCGGTGCCGCGCCGTCGGGCTGCAATGCGTTATGGGACACCCGGCCCACATGCCACAACTGGGCGAAGATCACCCCACCCTCGGCATGCACCGCGTCGGTGACCTTGCGCCAGCCATCGATCTGCGCCGGGGTGTAAATACCCGGCGTCCAGGCATAGCCCTGGCCACGCGGCTCAATCTGCGTGCCCTCGCTGACCATGAAACCGGCACTGGCACGCTGGCGGTAATACTCGGCCATCAACTCGGTCGCGATATCACCCGGTTGGGCGCTGCGCTGACGCGTCAACGGCGGCAAGACAATACGGTTGTTCAGTGTATGGTGGCCCAGCTTTACGGGGGTACTTAAAACATCGTGAGTCATTTAAAGATTTCCAAATTCTGGACACGCTAAAGCATTGGCGACTTCTACAAGTCGCCAATGCACGAAGCGGTTTATTGAATTAAGCGGTGAGTTTCAGCAAGGCTTTAGCGACGTCACTGGAACTGCCAGGGTTTTGCCCGGTGATCAACAGGCCATCTGTGATGACAAAGGATTGCCAGTCAGCGCCTTTCTCATAAAGACCGCCCAACTTCTTGAATTCATCTTCCACCAGGAACGGCACCACATCAGTCAACTCCACCGCCGCCTCTTCCGAGTTGGAGAACCCGGTGACGCGACGACCCTTGACCAACGGGTCGCCATTGACCGCCTTGACATGACGCAAGGCGCCCGGTGCGTGGCAGACAAACCCGATCGGCTTGCCAGCTCGCTCAAAGGACTCGATCAGGGCAATCGACACCGGCGACTCCGCCAGGTCCCACAGCGGGCCGTGGCCGCCCGGGTAGAACACGGTATCGAAATCGTCGGCGTTGACCGAGTCCAGTTTCAGCGTGGTGGCCAGGGCCAGCTGGGCAGCCGGGTCGGCAGCGAAGCGATGGGTCTGCTCGGTCTGGAAGTCCGGCTGGTCGCTCACCGGGTCCAGCGGCGGCTGGCCACCGGCCGGTGAAGCCAGCACGATCTCGGCGCCGGCGTCCTTGAACGCGTAATAGGGTGCGGCAAACTCTTCGAGCCAGAAGCCGGTCTTGCGGCCGGTGTTGCCCAACTGATCGTGAGAGGTCAATACCATCAAAACTTTCATTGTCGAGTGCCTCGGGATGACTGTGGGTTGAAGCTTAGAAGCCTGGACCTCGCCTCACAACGTCATATCCGCAAGGATTTCGGACATGACCCGATGGCAGTTGCCGTTTCCCCACCAGCCGCCGACAATCCCCGCTCCCCTGCCACCCTGGAGAAACACGATGCACAGCGTTGCGCTACTGGTTTACCCGAATTTCGAATGCCTGAGCCTCAGCGTGGGCTCGGTGTTTGAATGTGCGAACCTGTTGCGGGGCGAGCCGGCCTATGAATTTCACCTGGTGTCGGAAAGCGGCGGCGCAGTGATGGCCTCGCAAGGGTTCTCGGTGAACACCACCCCTATTCGGGCCGAAGGCTACGACACGCTAATCGTCAGCGGCTATATGGAATTCCGCCTGCCGGAGGCCAACCTGCTGGAACGGGTCAAGGCCGCCTCCGCTCAGTCGCGGCGCGTCGCCTCGTTGTGCATGGGCATCTTTGTGCTGGCCGAAGCGGGTTTGCTGGAGGGCAAGCGCACCACCACCCACTGGATTCACGCGCCCGCCTTTCGCAAGCGCTACCCGGCTATCCGCCTGGAAGAAGACAAGCTGTTCGTGGTGGACGGCCAGGTGTGGACCGGCGCCGGCATGAGTGCCGGGGTGGACCTGGCACTGGCAATGGTTGAAAACGACCTGGGCAGCGATCTGGCCCGGCGCATTGCACGCAAGCTGGTGATTGCCCAGCGCCGGGGCAGTGAGCAATCACAGCTGTCGGCGCTGTTGGAGCTGGACCCGAAATCGGACCGCGTGCAACTGGCCCTGGCCTACGCCCGCGAGAACCTGACCCACGACTTGTCGGTGGAAGCCCTGGCCGATGTCGCCCGGCTGAGCCCGCGCCAGTTCAGTCGGGTGTTCCGTGAGGAAACCGGCCAGACGCCGGCCAAGGCCGTCGAGTCCCTGCGGGTAGAAGCCGCCCGGGCGCTGATGGAAACCAGTCGCCATCCGGTCGAAGTGGTCGCCCGCGAAACCGGGTTTGGTGATCGCGAGCGCATGCGCCAGGCGTTTTTAAGGGCGTTCGGGCAGCCGCCGCAGGTGATGCAGCAGGCGTTCAATGCAGCGCCGCCCGCGTAATCAGGTAACTCACCAACTGCGGGTCATCGTCGAGCTCAATCGTCTGCACCGGGCGCGGCAGGTTATCCAGCACCGTGCGCCAGAACGCCTGGGACACTTCGTCCTGATCGTAGAAGCGCACCAGCCAATCCGCCTCGCCGCTGCACAGTACCTGGCTGGCGATGGCGCGCCCGATACCTTTGCGGCGGTAACGCTTGAGGACAAATAAATCGGCCAGCTCCAGGGCGTCGATGCCCGGTAGCTCGCTGCCTTCGATCAACAGGAAACCCGCGATATAGCCATCGACCAACAGCAGGTTGGCGCTCCATTGCGGGTCCTGCCAGTAACGGGTCAAGTGTTCGTCATGGATATAGAAACGGCCATCAGCCTCGACATCTTCCTGTTCCCAGTCCGATGATTCATAGGCGTAGTACTGGTAAAGATTGCGGATCAGCTCGGCGTGCTCCGGGCCGGTCTGGATCAATTCGACGGTGACTTCGGGCATGAGACTCTCGGTGAAAAAAAACAGGGCGCCATTGTTCACAAAACCGGTGGACAGGCCAAGAGTGCGGCCAACCTTTCTACTTGCTGAACCGATTGCAAATAGGTGTTGCCTCTGCCGAAACCCTGAAACATTTCGAATAAACTCCGCGAAATTGCCGCTCTCTTTCAAGGACACGTATTTTGACAAACGCCTGTACCGCCGGCCTGGACGTGGGTTTTGCCTCCCTGGATTACCTGCAGATTTTCATCCTGGGCGTGATCCAGGGCATTACCGAGCTGCTACCGGTGTCGTCCACCGCCCATATGCGCGTGGTGCCCGCCCTGCTCGGCTGGCAGGACCCCGGCTCGGCGTTTTCCGCGGCCATGCAATTGGCGGCGCTGGCGGCGGTGGTCAGTTACTTCTGGCGGGATGTGCGCCAGGTGACGACCGGCAGCATCGGTGCGGTGCGCCGGGGTGACTACAACGATCGCTGGTTCAAGCTGGCGGTGGCGATTGTGCTGGCGACCCTCCCCATCGGCATCGCCGGCCTGGCGCTGTCTTCAACCCTGAACGCTTGCAACTCGCCGTTGCGTGGGCTGATGGTGATTGGCATATCCTGCGTGGTCATGGCCGTGCTGCTGGCGGTGGCCGAACTGCGCGCACGCCACACCCGCGAGATGAGTGAGATGCGCCTGCGGGATGCGTTGATCGTGGGTATTGCGCAGATTGGCGCGCTGATTCCGGGGGTTTCGCGTTCCGGCTCCACCCTCACCGCCGCGCTGTTCCTCAACTTCAAGCGTGAGGAAGCCGCGCGATTCTCCTTCCTGCTCGGCTTGCCCGCCATCGCCCTCGCCGGCCTGAAGGAACTGTGGGTACTGCTGCACGCCGATATGCCCGCGCATGCCTGGCCGCATTTGCTGTTCGGCCTGGTGGTCGCGAGCATCTCGGCGTTTTTTGCGATCTGGGGCCTGATGAAGTTTTTGGAGCGGTTCTCCACCTGGCCATTTGTGATCTATCGCGCGTTGCTGGGAATCTTCCTGATTGTGGCGGTCAGCGGCGGGTTGCTGGCTTAAGCCTGTGGCTCACGCTCGGCCAGCTCTTCCAGCAGGTCGGCCGAAGGCACGAAAAACAGGCCACCGGTGACCGCTGTGCTGAAATCGAGCAGGCGGTCATAGTTACCGACCGGACGGCCGACGAACATGTTTTCCAGCATCAACTCCAGAGGCTCCGGCGAGCGCGCATAGCCGATGAAGTAAGTGCCGAACTCGCCGGCACCGGGGCGGCCGAAAGGCATGTTGTCGCGCAGGATCTTCACTTCTTCGCCGTTCCTGTCGGTGATAACCGTCAGCGCACTGTGGGAATTGCTCGGTTTGGTCGCTTCGTCCAATTCGATATCCGACAGCTTGGTACGTCCGATCACCTTTTCCTGGGCCTCCACCGTCAGGCCGTTCCAGGCCGTCATGTTGTGCAGGTACTTTTGCACCAGCACATAGCTTCCACCGCGAAATTCGTTGTCTTCATCACCGACAATGGTGAACCCTTCGGCCTTGCGCCCCACCGGGTTCTCGGTGCCGTCGACAAAGCCGATGATGCTGCGCATGTCGAAATAGCGGAAACCCTGGACCTCATCCACCACCTTCACGCTGTCGCCCAGGGCCGCCATCACGTGGGTGGCCAGTTCGAAGCACAGGTCCATCTGTTCGGCGCGGATATGCAACAGGATATCCCCCGGTGTCGACACGGCCATGCGCCCTTCCACGCCGAATTCGCGAAACGGATGCAGCGCCGCCGGGCGCGGTGCGCCGAACAGCCGGTCCCACGCGTCCGAGCCAAACCCGCAGACGCAGGTCAGATTGCCCGCCGGCACGCGCTTGCCCACCGAACGCACCAGGCCGGCGATGTCCGCGCACCAGCCACGCACCGTGTCTTCACTGCCGGGGGCGACCGTGGCAACCATGAAAATCGCGCTGCGGGTGATGGGATGGCAGACGGACTGCGGCTCAAGAGGTGGCTGAACGGAGGATGGGGTCATGGTGAAAGTCCAGGCTAAAGGGCGAGATTGAACCCGCGCAGATTAGCAGATCATGTTTGACAGCTCTGCCACACCTCACGAATCAGCGCCTGCATCTTCAGCGCTTCGACCCAGCGGTCACTGATCTCACGCCCGTCCGCGCCAGTAATCGCATAGGGCGGCGGGCCCAGTTCGCAGGTGAACGACAGGCTTTGTGGCGTATCTGGCCGGGCCAGCCAGTCTTCGATACCGTAGCGCCACCACTGGGTAAAACGCTCGACCCAGGCTTGATGTTGGGGAAAGTCCAGGGAAACCTGCACCTGTTCACTACTGGCGACGCGGCCGTGCAAGCCCCAGCTGTGACGCAGGATAGTGCGAATCTGTTCGTCATCTTCAGCGGTACCGGGCTCAGGCAGTTCTCGCCCGACGACGTAGTGGGACAGGTCGGCCAACAGTTTCAGATCGGGCATCTGTGCCAGCAGGTCGAGGGTGAACAGCAGGTCGTTGGTAAGCCGATAACGATGAGTTTCCAGCAACACCGGAAAGTCCACTTGCTCGGCCAGGCGTTGCCAACCTTCGACCAATCGACCCGCTTCGCCTTGAGTACGCGGACGCATGTCGGCTTGCAGGGTGAGGTGGTGGCAGCCATAGCGGCTGATCACATCCAGCGCAGCGGCCAGGTCATCCACGGTTTGCGGAAACAACTGGCCCTCGATCTGTAAGCCTCGGGCGGTAGCGGCGGCATGCAGGCGCTCGACGGCGACGGGTTTGAAATAATGATCGGTAATGCCATCAAAACCGGCGGCCTTGATGCGGTCGAGTTGGGCTTCCAGAGGGCCGGGTTCGGTTTGCATCGCCCACAGTGATTGGAACACTAGAAATTGGCGCATATCAGCCTCGCAGCAGGTGTTTGAGAGACAGCTCGGGGTCGGCCAGGCTGGCGGTGTCGAGGGGTATTCGTGCGCTGATCAGACGCTCGCAGAGCTTCATGTCCTTGGCCACGCTGTTGCCCGGCGCCCAACCGCAGGCGCCTTGCAAACGCTGCTCGGCATCGAGGTAGAACAGCAGCAGGCCATCGCCCGGTAATGTACGGCGAGTCACTAAAGGCGTGATTACGCCAACAGTCTGCAAGCCCCAATCGAACTGATCGGACCAGAAACCGGGAAGCGCTTCGAACGCCACTTCACGCCCCAGCAGGTTCAATGCTGCATGCCGCCCCTGGGCCTCGGCATTGCGCCAGGTCTCTTGACGCTGATAGAGACCGTCGAGGCGAAACTCACACACATCACCAGCGGCATAAATGTTCGGCGTGCTGGTGCGCAGGTACGCATCGACACGAACGCCCTGCCCTACCTCCAGCCCTGCTGCCGCCGCCAGTTCGATATTGGGTTGCATACCGATGCCGACCACGATCAGGTCGCAGGACAGTCGCTGCCCATCCAACAACAGCACGGTGTCGGCCTGGATGGATTCCAAGGCAACATTCAAACGAACGTCGACCCCGTTGCGGTGATGCAAATCCAGCAACGCCTGAGAGATAACCGCCGGTAGCACACGGCCCGCCAGGCGCGGCCCGGCTTCCAGCACCGTCACCGCACAGCCCAGGCCGCGCGCAGTCGCCGCTACCTCCAGGCCGATAAAACCACCGCCAACCACCACCAGCCGTGTGCCGGGACGTAAAGCACTGCGCAACGCCAGCGCTTCGTCATGGGTACGCAGGTAAAGCACATTGGGGTGCTCCTGGGGCAATCGCCGCGCCCTGCCACCAGTGGCCAACAGCAGACCGGCGTAGGGCAACCATTGGCCGTCGGCAAGTTGCAGGCGATGTTGCCGCGGCTCCAACCGAGTCACCGGGTTGCCCGCAATGTGCTCAATGCCCAGTTCGACCAGCCTCGCGTTGTCACACAAGCTGTATCCGGCCAAATCCACCGCGCCCTGCAACAGGCCTTTGGACAGGGGCGGCCGTTCGTAGGGCAAGTGCGGTTCGTCGCCGATCAGAATCAGCCGGCCGGTATAACCTTCTTCGCGCAAGGTCAGCGCCGCCCGGCCACCGGCATGACCGGCGCCGACGATAATCAACGGAGCGTTCATCATCAGGCCGTGACGGCGAGCAACACCCGCCCCGCTTCGACCCGCACCGGATAGGTCTTGAGGTTGACGCACACCGGTGCGCCGAGGGCCTTGCCGGTGCGGTAATCGAAGCGCCCGTTGTGCTTGGGGCACTCGATCACGTGGTCCATCACCAGGCCGTCGGCCAGGTGGATTTTCTCGTGGGTGCACAGGCCGGCGGTGGCGAAGAATTCATTCTCGGCCGAGCGGTACAGCGCGTAGGTGTGCGGGCCGTGGTCGAAGCGCAGCACGTCTTCTTCGTCGATGTCGCCCACGGCGCAGACGTCGATCCATTGATCGCTCATGGTGTTTTCTCTTGTTCTAGGGGGAATTCAGCCAGCAGCCGTTTCTGCATGCACCGGGGCATGGGGAGCCGGTTCGGCTTTAGTGTGGATCGGGCGCTGGATGAAGTAGGTCGGATCGCTGCGCTGCCTCCAGATCGTCGGCAGGATTTCCTTGTACGCCTCAAAGAGGTTGGCGTACGGCGGCGGGCAGTCGCTGCGGATTTCTTCGTGCAATTGCGCAAGGGCGTGATACGGCACCATCGGGTACATGTGGTGTTCGAGGTGGTAGTTCATGTCCATGTAGATAAAGCGCAGCACGCGGTTCATGTAAATGGTACGGCAGTTGCTGCGATGGTCCAGCACGTCTTCGGCCAGGCCCACATGCTGGGTGAGGCCAAAGAGGTAGCCGAGCCATGCACCGTAGATGCTCGGCAGGCCCACCAACATCAGCGGCAACCAGCTGTGCAGGTACAACGCGGTGCCAATCACCACGGCATAAATGCCGACCCAGATGCGCGCCGCGCGGAACACCTTGGGCCATTCGGATTCGGGAATGAAATCCGCCTCCTGGGCGCTCATCTTGCCGATGGCATGCCGCGCCACGCCGCTGAAGGTTTTCCAGGCCAGGGGCAGGTTGAACAGGCTCAGGAACATCATCAGAAAGCTCGGCGGGCGCGGTTCGACGATCTCCGGATCGCGCCCCACCACAATGGTGTCGGTGTGGTGACGGGCATGGCTCCAGCGCCACACGTGGGGTTCGAAGATGCACATGAAGCTCGCGACCTGATACAGCCCGTCGTTCATCCAGCGGGTCTTGAACGCGGTGCCGTGGCCGGTTTCGTGCCAGCGCGGGTTGGACGCGGTGCCGTAAAGCACACCGTAGGCGAGGAAAAACGGCACACAGGCCCAGGTGCCCCAGAACCAGTAGCCACCAAAACCGGTGGCAAACAGCGCGCTCACCCAGAGGGCGGTGTCGAGCAGGGCTGGGCCGTCGCGGCGCTGCATCAGTTCTTTCATGCGTTTACGCGAGATGGGCGACTGGTACCAACTTGCCGAGACCAGGCCTTTTTCTGCGGCGCGGGCGGCTTCGGGGCCGGTGAGGCTGTAGTCGCGGCGGGTGAGATTAGCGGTGTGTTCAGGCATTGTTATTGTTCTCCGCAAGCAGGTCGTTTCAGGTGCTCTGTGAAACCCACGATAGAGAACGCCTAAATCACCCTCAAGGCCTTGAATCCATTCCCTATCAAGCTATCATCCAGGCCCAGCGGGGCTTGATAGTTTTCTATCAAGACGCTCAAGGGGGCAGTCATGAACAACCATAAACGCCCAACCATTGCCACCGTTGCCGCCCAGGCGGGGCTGAGTGTGGCCACCGTCGACCGGGTATTGAATGCGCGGGCGCCGGTCAATCCCGAGACCGCGGAGCAAGTGTTCCAGGCCGCCGAAGCCGTGGGTTATTTTGCGGCGCGCCTGATCGGCCAGCGCATTCGCGAACGCCGACCGACGTATCGCTTCGGCATCCTGTTGCTGGCCACCGCCCAGGCGTTCTATGCCAGCCTGGCGCAGGCCATCAGCGTCGCCGCCGAGCAACATGCCGGTGCCAACCTGACGTGCCAGTTCGACTACATTGTCGATCGCACGCCCAGCGCCATCGTCGCGCAGATCGAGCAACTGGCCGTGCAATGCGATGGTCTCGCGGTGGTCAGCTTTGCCCATCCGCTGATCAACGCCTGCCTCAAGCAGATCCGCGAAGCCGGCGTGCCGGTGGTCGCCCTGCTTTCGGACATCCACGAACAGGCCGAAGAACCCTACGTCGGCCAGGATAACCACGTGGTCGGCCGCACGATGGGCTGGCTGCTCGCCCGCACCTGCGGCGCACGCAAAGGCAGCGTGGGGATCCTGCTCGGCGGCCACCGTTTCCTCGGGCACCAGGCACGGGTCGAAGGCCTGCACAGCTACCTCACCGAACACGCGCCAGGGCTCAAACCGCTGGAGCCGCTGATCAACCTGGACAACTGCGACATCACCGAAGAAGCCACCCTCGACCTGATCAGCCGCCACAGCGACCTGCGCGGCCTGTGTGTGGTGGGCGGCGGCGGCGACGGCATCATCAGTGCCTTGGCGCAGCTGCCCGAGCGGCCGTCGCTGTGTTGCATCCTGCAGGAGTCGACCGAGCTTTCACGCCAGGCGCTGGGCCAGGGCTTGATCGATGTGGTGATGGACTCGCAGCCGGGGCAGACGGCGACGGCGTTGGTGCGGCTGATGGTGGAGTTGCAGGCTGCAGAGGGGCTCGATCCGGTGCGGCATCGGGTGTATATACCGCCACAGATTGTGACGTCGGAAAATAGGGGTAACTGAGACCCGGTATCTACAAAGGCCTTCGAAAATCCCCGGCAGTCAGCCCAAACCGACTCATCTTGTTGTACAGCCCACCCCGCGACACGTTGAGTTGCCGTGCAGCCAGGCGGATGTTGCCACCGGTACTGTTGAGCGCGGCGATGATGGCGTGCATTTCGTGGCTGCTCAGGTCCTGCGCAAGCGGCGCTTCGTGGGTGCGCAGAGGCGCGCGCTGCCGGCTTTCCAAAGGCAGGTCCACCGGTTCGATCAGTTCTCCCATTGCCAGGTTGGTCGCGCGTTCGATGCTGTTTTCCAACTCGCGCACATTGCCCGGCCAGCCGTAAGCCGTGAGTAGCGCCATCGCCTCCGGCGAAAAGCCCTGTATCGATTTACGCAACGAGTGCGCGCAGCGGGCCAGGAAGTGCCGTGCCAGTAGCGGAATGTCTTCACGGCGCATGCGCAGTGGCGGCACGGTGAGGTTCAGCACGTTGAGGCGGTAGTAGAGGTCTTCGCGAAACGCACCCTCCGCCACCGCTTGGCTGAGGTTGCGGTGGGTGGCGGCGATGATGCGTACGTTCACTTGCCGCGAGTTCTTCGCGCCTACCCGAGTGATTTCGCCTTCCTGCAACACCCGCAGCAGACTGACCTGAGCATCGAAGGACATGTCGCCAATCTCATCGAGAAAGATGGTGCCGCCATCCGCCAGTTCGAATTTGCCCGCCGAGCCGCCACGGGTGGCGCCTGTGAACGCGCCTTCGACGTGGCCGAACAGCTCGCTTTGCACCAGGTCCCGTGGAATCGCGCCGCAGTTGACCGCCACAAACGGGCCGCTACAGCGGTCGCTGCCGTTGTGGATCGCCTGGGCGAACAGCTCCTTGCCGGTGCCGCTCTCGCCAAGAATCAGGGTGGTGGAATCACTGCGACTGGCGATGCGCCCCAGGTGCAGTGCGTCTTGGATCGCCCGCGAATTGCCCTGGATGGTGTCGAAGGTGTAGCTGGCCTGGGTGCCGATGATGCGCCGGGTGATTTCGCGAATGCGCCGGTTCTCCCGCAGTGACACGATCACCCCGCCCTGCTCCAGCGGGCACACCGAGACCAGGCAGGCGAGCTGACTGCGGTCGTGCAGGTGGAAGGTGCAGTCGAGGTCGCGCACGGGTTCGCCAAGGGCGTCACTCAATTCGCTACGACCCAACTGCTGGAACGGCTTCCCGATCAGCTCCAGCCCGACACCAAACAACTGCCGGGCGTAGCGGTTGAGCGCCTTGATGCAGCCGCGTTCGTCCAGCACCACCAGGCCTTCGTTGAGCACTTCGAGGACGGTCTGCTGTTCTTCCAACAGCCCTTGCAGAGCCATCTGCCGCGATACGGCGTCGGCCGCAGCCTGCACCGTGCCGAGAGTATGGAAGTGAAACCAGCCAGGTTCGGCGGTAAGCGTCAGCATGGCCACCGTCTGGCCCTGGGCATTCTTGATCGGCGCGGCGGCGCAGTGCATGCGGCGCTGGCGCAGGCCGATGCCGAAGTTCTCCTCGGCCAGCACGTACACCAGGTGATCCTCGGCCAGCGCCAGGCCGGTGCAGTTGGTGCCTTGCACCGACTCCAGCAGGCGACTGCCCACGGGGGTGATGTCCAGCCCGCAAAAATACAGGGTGGTGCCGTCGGCATCGGTGAGGTTGATATGACCGCGCGGGTTGTAGGCCAGCAAGCCATGCATGACTTGCGCGGCCGCCTCGATCAGTACGCGGTGGGTGGCCTGGGTGGCGGCGAGCGTATCAGCGGCAACGAAGCGGTACGCGTTGTCGGCCGGGTCGATACCGGCCTCGACGCTGCGCCGCCACGAATCCCAGATCACTTGGCGCACGCCTTCCGGGCGTTCGACCTGGCCGGCCAGGCAGTCGCGCCATGCCTGCTCCAGTGTGGCAACCGGGCCCTCATTCAACGCGGCAGGTCCCAGGGCCGTCAGGTAGTCGAGGTCTTGCACGCTGAATGCCATGTTCATTGGGAGTATCCATGTTCATATTTTTGACATGTCAGTATAGGCATGTCATCAGAATGAACACTTTTCGTTTATCAATATTTTTTAAACCTTGTTTATCAATAGCTTATGAGTTGGCACAGCCCTTGCTCCTGTCCCGTTGCCCGCCAGGTCCGTCCTGGGGCCAATAACAACAAGGGGTCATTTCATGAGTACACAGAACATCCGCCTGGGTTTGATCGGTGCTGGTCGCATGGGCAGCTTTCACGGCGTGAGCGCCGCACGGCATATCCCCGGCGCCAGCCTGGCCGCGATTGCCGACCCGACACCAGGCCAGGCCGCTCGCCTCGCCGCTGAGTTGGGCGTGAGCAAGGTCTATACCGACCCGCAGCAATTGCTCGACGACCCGGATATCGACGGCGTACTCATCGCCGCCCCCGCCCGCAGCCACGCCGAGCTGGTGATCAGCGCCGCCCGCGCCGGCAAAGGCATCTTCTGCGAAAAACCCATGGCCATCACCCTCGATGAAGCCGACCGCGCCATCGCTGCTGCGGCCGATGCACGGGTGCCGCTGCAGGTCGGTTTCAACCGGCGGTTCGCCAAGAGCTTTCGCACCGCGCACCTTGACGTTGCCGCAGGCCACATCGGCACCCTGCAGTTGCTGCGCTCGCTGACCCGAGACCCGGCGCTTAACCACCCGGCCAATTCGCCACAATGGGTCATCTTCCTGGAAACCCTGATCCACGACTTCGACACCCTGCGCTATCTCAACCCCGGTGCCGAGGCCGTGCAGGTCCATGTGATGGCTGACGCTTTGATCGCTCCGGAATACAAAAGCAAAGGTTTCCTCGACACCGCCGTGGCCACCATCCGCTTCGACAACGGCGCCATCGCCACCGCCGAGGCCAATTTCCAGGCCGTGTATGGCTACGACGTGCGCGGCGAAGTGTTCGGCAGCGCCGGCATGCTGAGCATGGGCAGCCTCAACGATTCCGATCTGGTGCGCTACCTGGCCCAGGGCATTCAGGCGGACACCCAGCGCATGGACACCGACCTGTTGCGCGACGCCTACATCGCCGAGCTCAACCATTTTGTCGACTGCCTGCGCAGCGGCGCCAAGCCCCTGGCCAGTGGCGAAGATGCACGTGCGGCGCTGGCGATTGCGCGCGCCTGTATCGAGTCGTTCGAAACCGGCAAGGTGGTGGCCGTATGAGCCCGTTCAAGCTGGCCATCAGCGCAGAGATGGTATTTCTCGAACTACCCTTCATCGAGCGCGTGAAGCGTATTCACGCGCTGGGGTTCAGCGCCGAAATCTGGAACTGGACAGACAAGGACATCGCTGCGCTGACCGCCACCGGCGCCGACTTCACCTCCATGACCGGCTACATCAGCGGCACCCTCACCGACCCCGACGGCATCCGTCAGTTACTCGACAGCGCCCGCGAATCCTTGGGGGTAGCCGAACAACTGAATTGCCCCAGCCTCAACTTGCACGGCACCGGCCTGGGTGAAGGCGGCCTGCCCGTGCACCCCGTGAGCCAGACCACCGGCCGCATGTGGCTGAGCGCGTGCAAGACCCTGGAAAAAATCGCCCGTTTGGGTGAAGACGCCGGCCGTGTGTTCCTGCTGGAAAACCTCAATACGGACGTTGATCATCCCGGTACGCCGTTCGCCCGCGCCGACGACACCCTGGCGCTGATCGAGGCCGTGGGCAGCCCGCACCTGAAGATGAATCTGGACCTGTACCACGCGCAGATCGGTGAAGGGAATTTGATCGAACTGATCCAGCGCGCCGGCAGCGCCATCGGTGAGATCCAAGTGGCCGATGTGCCAGGTCGCAAGGAGCCCGGCACCGGTGAAATCCACTACCCGGCCATCGCCAGGGCCTTGCACGCCATGGGCTACAGCGGCGTGGTCGGTCTGGAAGGCTGGGCCAGCGGCGACAGCGAGCTGGCCCTGGAGCGTTTCCGCCAGGCATTCACCCTATAACAATAAAAGGATCCCCTTATGAATCGCTACTCAGTGGTTGCTGCCACGGTGTTGCTGTTGTTCAGCCAATGGACCTTCGCCGCCTATCGCATCGGCGTGAGCATTGCCCGGGTCGACGATAACTTCATGACCTACGTACGCACCGGCCTGGAAGCCGCCGCCAAACAGCAGGACGTGCAGATCCAGTTCGAAGACGCCCAAGGCGACGTGGTGCGCCAACTCAATCAGGTCGAAGGCTTTCTCAACCAGAAAGTCGACGCGGTGATCGTGCTGCCGGTGGACACCGCCGCCACCGCCAACATGACCCGCGCCGCAGTGGCAGCCAAGACACCACTGGTCTACGTCAACCGTCACCCGGACGAACGCACTCTGCCCAAGGGCGTGGTCACCGTGGCCTCCAACGACATCGAAGCCGGGCAATTGCAGATGCGCTACCTGGCGGAAAAACTCGGGGGCAAGGGCAATGTGGCGATCATCATGGGCGACCTCGCGCAGAACGCCACCCATGACCGCACCGAAGGCGTCAAACAGGTGCTCAAGGACTTTCCCGGTATCAAAGTCGTCGAGCAGCAAAGCGCCGAATGGCAACGCAGCAAAGGCATGGACCTGACCAGCAACTGGCTGCTGGCGGGCACGCAGTTCGATGCCATCGTGGCCAATAACGATGAAATGGCGATAGGTGCTGCTATGGCGTTGCAGCAAGCGGGTAAAGCCAAAGGCGATGTGGCAATTGTGGGTATCGATGGCTTGCCCGATGGGTTGGCGGCGATCAAACGGGGGTTGCTGACGGCGTCAGTGTTCCAGGACCCGAAGGCCCAGGCGACCCAGGCGATGCAGGCGGCGGTGCGGATGATCAAGGGTGAGGCGATTGAACCGGAGGTGTGGGTGCCGTTTGAAATGATCAAGCCGGAACAGGTGGCGGTGTTCGAGCAGCGCTACAAATAAACTGGGTGCACAAATCCAAAAATGTGGGCGCGGGCTTGCTCGCGCCCACACCTTTAGTCCAGGTCGCTGGCGCTATGCCGCTCGGCCAACTGCTCATGGGGCTCACCGGACACCCGGTTCACCCGCCGCCCCCGTTGCACCGCCGGCCGCGCTTCAATCGCCTCAGCCCAACGCAACACGTGCTTGTACTCATGCACCGACAAGAACTCCGCCGCGCCATACAAACGGCCTTTGACCAACCCGCCATACCACGGCCAGATGGCGATATCGGCGATGGTGTATTCATCACCCGCAATGTACTCGCTCACCGCCAAGCGCTGGTCGAGAACGTCGAGCTGTCGCTTGGTCTCCATGGCAAAGCGGTTGATCGCGTACTCCATCTTGTTCGGCGCATAGGCATAAAAATGCCCGAAACCACCGCCCAGGTACGGCGCGCTGCCCATCTGCCAGAACAGCCACGACAGGCACTCCGCGCGGGCCGCAGGCTCAGTGGGAAAGAACGCACCGAACTTCTCGGCCAGGTACTGCAGAATCGCCCCCGACTCGAACACTCGAATCGGCGTGGCGCCGCTGCGGTCCAGCAGAGCCGGGATCTTCGAGTTGGGGTTGACCCCAACAAACCCGCTGCCGAACTGGTCGCCGTCACCGATCTTGATCAGCCAGGCGTCGTATTCCGCACCGCGGTGCCCCAGGGCCAGCAGCTCTTCGAGCAGGATGGTGACCTTCTGACCGTTAGGCGTGGCCAGGGAATACAGCTGCAGCGGGTGATTGCCCACCGGCAACTCTTTTTCGTGGGTCGCGCCGGCAATCGGTCGGTTGATGCTAGCGAAGGTGCCGCCATTTTCAGTGTCCCAGGTCCACACTTTCGGGGGTACGTAATCGGTCATGCTGACTGCTCCAGAGGCGTTTGCGATCTGCGAAGCGCTCCAGACTAAACCAAAGGTTGGTGGCCCGTCACACAGTGAATGCCGGCCACTATCCAACGCCGGTTCAAAGATGCAGCGGTATGCCAACGGCGCCATTGCGCGGCACATGTACCCGCAGCGCAATCAACAGCGCCGCCAGCAACATCAACACACCCGCGCCTATAAACACTCCGCCGATGCCACTGAGACTGAACATCGCGCCCCCACCGGCCGCCCCCGCCGCAATGGCCGATTGCACGGACGCCACCACCATGCCACCGGCACTTTCAGCTTGATCCGGCACGGCGCGGGCCACCCAGTTCGACCACGCCACGGGTACCCCGCCAAACGCCATGCCCCATAGCGCCAACAGCAAAGCCTGGCCTGGCAGCGAGGCCGGCAGCAACACCAGGGCCAGTGCCGCGACGCCCACCAATACCGGCATCAGCACCAAGGTGCCGCGCGGATAACGCACCAGCATCCAACCGGCCAGCAGCGTGCCGACGAAGTTGGCTGCACCGAACCCCAGCAGCATCAAGGCCAGCCCTTCGGTACCCACGCCCGTGGTGCTTTCCAGAAAAGGCCGGATGTAGGTGAACAGCGCGAAGTGCCCGGTGTGGACCAGCACACAGCCAAACATACCGATCGCGATGCCAGGGCGCAGCAGCACATCCAATATCGTGCGCAAGCGTGCGGTGCCCGTAGGGGCCAGGCGAGGCAGCGTGAACAGCTGGAACGCCAGCGTGACCCCACCGACAGCGGCAGCAGCCACAAACGCACTACGCCAGCCGTACATACCGCCGAGGTAGCTGCCCAGCGGCACGGCAACCACCGTGCCCACCGCAATGCCACTGAAAATGATCGACAGCGCACGGGGCAGCAGCGCCGCTGGCACCAGGCGCATCGCCACCGCCGCCGCCATGCTCCAGAAACCACCCAGGGCGACCCCCAGCAGGATGCGCATCAACAGCAGCACCGCCAGGCTGGAAGAAAACGCCACCAACAGGTTGGACGCAATCATCAGCAGGGAGAATCCCAGCAACACCACGCGCCGGTCGACTCCACGCGTCAGGCCAGGCACCAGCAGCCCGGCGAACAGCGCCACCACTGCCGTGACGGTCACGGCCTGACCTGCCAAGGCCTCGGACACCCCCAGGTCCATCGCCATTGGCGTCAACAAGCTGGCCGGCAGGTACTCCGCCGTCAACAACCCGAACACCCCCATGGCCAGGGAGAACACCGCCATCCAGGCGGGCGCATCGGGCTCCACTTGGGCAGGGTGAGCGGCTTGGGCTACACAATCATTCATCACACGACATCCTCGGTAATTAACGCGACGGTCAGTCTAGGTTCGCCAATCCGGATGATCTATGATGCAAACCCTTGAGTTTTTGACCGAAACCCCGAACATGATCGCAGCCGCCCCGCTCAACCTGTCCTCCGACCTCATCGACGAGCTGCTGCGTGGCATGCGCCTGCGCGGGGTGCAGTACCGGCGCATCCAGGCCGGACCGAGCTTCGGCATGGGCTTTGATGCCAAACCCGGGCATGCCTACTTTCACTTCCTCGCCGCCGGGACGGCCACCTTGCGTACCGACGACGGCAGCCTGTTCGCGTTGTCGGCGGGCAATGCCGTATTCATCTCCCACGGCGGCGCCCATGCGCTGTCATCCACTGCGGACAGGCCCGTGCAGGACATCAACGGCTTTGATGCCACCCCGCTGGGCGACACCGTATGCGCCGTGGATGCCTCGCCCGACACGCCGCCCAGAACCTTGTTGTTCAGCGCCTGTATGGCGTTCGAACTTGGCAGTATCCAGGGGCTCGGCAGCCTGATGCCGGCCTTGATGCTGATCGATGCCCAGGGCCAGCGTTACCCCGGCCTGATGCCGATCCTGGCGGTGATGGAACGCGAAGTCAGCGCCGCTCGCGTCGGCTACTCCGGCATCCTCGCGCGCCTGGCCGATGTGGTGGCCGCCATGATCGTGCGGGGCTGGGTGGAATGCGCCTGCGGCAACGCGTCGGGGTTGGTGGCGGCGTTGCGCGACGCACGGCTGGCCGGTGCCCTGCTCGCCCTGCACCAGCAACCTGGACGCAATTGGAGCGTGGCCGAATTGGCCGCGCACTGCCATACCTCCCGCTCGGTGTTCGCCGAACGCTTCCAGGCCACCCTGGGCATCCCGCCACTGCGCTACGTGACCGAACTGCGCATGCGCCTGGCCAGCCAATGGCTGACCCTGGAGCGGTTGCCCATTGAAGAAGTCGCGCTGCGCCTGGGCTATACCTCCCAGGCGGCATTCAGCCGCGCGTTCAAGCGCATTACCGGCCAGCCACCTGGCGCCAGCCGGCATGGCAACCGAAGCCCGGCATAAACTATGCGACAGGCCATTGCACACGCCGATCCTGTGCCCTTACTCTCTTGAGCCATCACCTTGAAAGCAATGGAGGCTTCATGAAACTGATCGGCATGCTGGACTCGCCTTACGTACGCCGCGTGGCGATTTGCCTGGACCTGTACGAGGTGAATTTTGTGCATGAACCCCTGTCGGTATTCCGCACCTTCAACGAGTTCGCCCAGATCAACCCCGTGGTCAAGGCCCCGACCCTGGTGCTGGATGATGGCACCGTGCTGATGGACTCCAGCCTTATCCTGGACTACCTGGAAACCCTGGCCCCGGCTGATAAAAAGTTGCTCGCGCAGCAACCCGCTGCAAGGGCCCAAGACCTGCACATCCTTGGCCTGGCCTTGGCAGCCTGCGAGAAAAGTGTGCAGATTGTCTACGAACACAACCTACGCCCGGCCGAAAAGCTGCATGCACCCTGGCTGGATCGCGTCAGCGGTCAATTGCTCGCAGCCTACTCGCTGCTGGAGAAGCAACTGCCTGAGAGTGAGGTGCTGACCCAGGCGTCGATTACGGCAGCGGTGGCCTGGTCGTTCAGCCAATTCACCGTGGCGTCAGTGGTCAAGGCGGATGCGTTTCCCAACCTGAGACGCCACGCCGAGCGGCTGGAACAGCATCCTGCCTTCAAGAAATACCCGATCGAGTAAGCGGACCTACACCCAGCCGCCATCCACAATAAAGTTCTGTGCCGAACACATCGCCGATGCATCGGAAGCGAGAAACAACGCCATATTGGCGATGTGTTCCGGCAGCACACTGCCTGGCAGGCACTGGCTGCGGCTGATCAGCTCCTTGGCCGCATCGTCGACCCACATTGTCAGTTGTTTTTCCGTCATCACCCAGCCCGGCACCAGCGTATTCACACGGATCTGGCTCGGCCCCAACTCCCGTGCCAGGGCGCGGGTCATGCCGTGGGCGGCGGCTTTGCTGGCGGCGTACACCGGGTAGCCGGCGGACGCCATCATCCAGCCGACGGACCCGAGGTTGATAATCGCCCCGCCGCCCGCGCTTTTCATCATCGGTACCACCGCCTTGGCGGCGAAGAAGGCGTGCTTGAGGTTGACGGAAATGAGCCGATCGAACATTGCCGAGTCGACCTCTTCCAAGCTGTGGCGCACGTCATTGGCGGCATTGTTCACCAGCACAGTGATCGGCCCCAGTGAGTGCTCGAAGCGCCCGATGGCGGCCTTGTAGGCGATTTCATCGGTGATATCGCAATTCACGAATTCCACGGTGTGCCCCCGCGAACTCAGCAGCGCGGCCAGGCGTTCGCCCTGACTTTGCGCGCGGTCGACAAAACCGACCTTGGCGCCCTGGGCGGCGAAGGCACGCACCATGAATTCACCAATGCCTGAAGCGCCTCCAGAGATCAGGACCGTCTTGCCTTCAAGGTCGGGGTACACGGCATGCTGGGTAGTCATAAAAGTTTGCCTCGCTTAATTAGTCTTATTTTATTTTGCAAAAATGGCGTTAAAGGCTATAAATTCGCTGTTCAATTGACAAAATATCGCACATTAGTAGAACTATTCCACTCAAAACAACAAAAGGAAGTTCGACCATGAAGCACCCTCGATACCTGCTGTCCGGCCTCGCTATGTCTATGTTGATCGCCAGCGGAGGCGCCCACGCCGCCGGCCTCACCAGCGAGCACAAACCCTTTGGTAAAACCAATGACGGCACCGCCGTCGAACAGTACATCCTGCGTAACAGCCACGGCATGCAAGCCACGGTGATCACCTACGGCGGCGTGTTGCAGTCGCTCAAAGTGCCGGACAAACACGGCAAGGCCGAAGACGTGGTGCTGGGCTTCGACGACGTACAGGGTTATCAAAGCGGCACCGCATTCTTCGGCGCGACCATCGGGCGCTTCGGCAATCGCCTGGCCGGCGGCGCCTTTGAAATCGACGGCAAGCGCTACCAAGTCCCGCTCAACGACGGCCCCAACTCGCTGCATGGCGGCGCCCAGGGCTTCGACAAGCACGTGTGGAAGGCCACGCCGGTCAAGGCCAAGGACTCGGTGGGCGTGACCCTCACCTACCTGTCCAACGACGGTGAAATGGGCTTCCCCGGCAACCTGAAGACCGAGGTCACCTATCGCCTAAACGACAACAATGAATTGCACATCGACTACAAGGCCACCACCGACAAACCCACGGTGCTCAACCTCACCAACCACAGCTACTTCAACCTGGCCGGTGCGGGCAATGGCGACATCCTCAAGCAAGTCGCTACCTTGCACGCCAGCCATTACACGCCGGTGAATGCCACGTTGATCCCTACCGGCGAACTGGCCCCCGTCAAAGGCACGCCGATGGACTTCCTCAAGCCCACGCCGATCGGCCAGCACATCAAGGACGATCACCCACAACTCAAGTTTGCCGAGCCGAAACAGGGTGGGTTTGACTTCAACTGGGCACTGGATACCAAGGGTGATGTGAAGCAGCTGGCCGCCGAAGTGCATGATCCTGACTCGGGGCGGCGCTTGCAGCTGTTTACCACGGAACCTGGGGTGCAGTTTTATACCAGCAACTTCCTGGATGGGTCGGTTAAGGGCAAGGCTGGGAAGACCTATCAGCACTGGAGCGGGTTCACGCTGGAGACCCAGCATTTTCCGGATGCGCCCAATCAGCCGAAGTTTGCCTCGACCCGTTTGAATCCAGGGCAGACCTACACCCAGAACACAATCTTCAAATTCACCACCGATTAAACTGTGGGAGCGGGCTTGCTCGCGAATGCGGCACGTCAGGCAACTCATTCGGGTCTGACACGCTGTATTCGCGAGCAAGCCCGCTTCCACATTTAGTCTTCACATGGCAAGGCTCAGCGCTGTTTCATGCGGTCGATGACCACGGCCAGCAGCAAAATCGAGCCTCGGATCACGTACTGGTAGAAGGTGTCGATGTTCTTCAGGTTCATCGCGTTTTCAATGATTGCCAGGATCAACACCCCGGCGATCACGTGCCGAATCATCCCTACCCCGCCGCTCAACGACACCCCGCCCAGCACGCAGGCCGAAATCACCGTCAGCTCAAACCCCTGGCCAATCATCGGCTGGCCCGAGGTCATGCGCGACGCCAATATCACCCCGGCCAAGGCCCCGATCACCCCATGCACGGCGAAGATCAGGATCTTGGTGCGGTCCACGTTCACGCCGGCCAGCAACGCCGCCTCCGGGTTGCCGCCGATGGCCATGGTGTTGCGCCCGTAGGTGGTGTAGTTGAGCAACCAGCCAAAGAACAGGAAGCACAGGATGGTGATCAGGATCGGCACCGGCACGCCAAACAACTGGCCGTTGCCGAAGATAAAGAACTGGTCCTGGGACACCCCCACCGCCTTGCCGTTGGCAAAGATGTACGCCAGGCCACGCACGATCTGCATGGTCGCCAATGTCGTAATCAGCGCATTGACCCGCAGCTTGGCGATGACGATGCCGTTGATCAGCCCCACCATCAGGCCCATCAGCAGCGCGGCGCCGATGCCGAGCATGACGCTGTCGGTGTCGCGCATCACAATCGCCGCCACCACACCGGCGCAGGCGATGACTGAGCCCACCGACAGGTCAAAGTGCCCCGACGCCAGGCAGAACAGCATGGTGCAGGCGGCGATGCCCACAGTGGAAATCGCCAGGCCCAGGCCGCGCATGTTCAGCGGTGAGAGGAAGTTGTCGATCAGCAAGGCGCACAGCAAAAAGATGCTCACGGCGGCCAGCAGCATCGCCCAGTTGTCCAGCAGTGCGCGCAGGTCAAGCGGCTTGCGCGCGTTGGGCAGCACATTGTGTTGAGTGGTCATAATCGTCTCTCAGTTCGCCACGCTGCGCGGCAAGGCCAATTGCAGCAGGTTGGATTCAGTCGCGTGCGCGCGGGTTTGTTCGCCGCGCAGCGCGCCTTCGCACAGCACCAGGATGCGATCGGAGATGCCCATCACTTCCATCAGGTCGCTGGACACCACGATCACCGCAATGCCTTGGGCGGCGAGGTTATGGATGATCTGATAGATCTCGGCCTTGGCGCCGATATCGATGCCACGGGTGGGTTCGTCCAACAGCAACACTTTCATCGGCATCGACAGCCAGCGGCCAAGAATGGCTTTTTGCTGGTTGCCGCCGGAGAGGTACATGATCTTTTGCGCCGCGTTGGGCGTCTTGACCTTCATGGCCTTGATCTGCTGGTCGGCGTTGCCCTTTTCCCAGCCATCGCGCAGCAGCCAGCCAAACGTGGAATGGGCGCCGCGTGCGCTGATATTGATGTTCTCGGCGACGCTGGAGAGCGGGATGATGCCCTCCTTCTTGCGGTCTTCCGGGCACAACAACACGCCAGCGGCGATGGCATCTCGTGGTGACTGCAAACGCAGGGGTTCACCACAGAGTTCCAGGTGCCCGGCACTGGCACGCTCCAGGCCGCTGAGCAGACGGAACAACTCCGTTCGCCCCGCCCCTACCAGCCCGAACAAGCCGAGAATCTCGCCCTTGCGCACGTTGAAGCTGATCGGCTCGCGCAGGCCGGGACCCAACAGGCCATCGACCTTGAGCGCCACCTCGCCGTGCTCACGCGGGCGGTAGTCGTAGATGTCCTGGATATCACGGCCGACCATGCACGTCACCAACTGGTCATGGGTCAGCGCGCTCATGTCATCGAAGGTGCGCACATAGCGACCGTCCTTGAAGACGGTCACCGCGTTGCAGATGCGGAATACTTCTTCCATGCGGTGCGACACATAGAGCACCACTTTGCCCTCGTCGCGCAGGCGCGCGATGATCGCCATCAAGCGGTCAATCTCCCGCGCCGACAAGCTGCTGGTGGGTTCATCGAAGGCAATCACATGGGCGCCACGGGACAACGCCTTGGCGATTTCCACCAGTTGGCGCTGACCCAGTGACAGGCGCCCGAGCTTCTCGGCAGGATCGATCTCATCCGCCAGGCCCTTGAGGCACGCAAGGGCCTGCTTGCGCAGGAGCCCCCGATTGACCACGCCGAACCGCGACGGCAAATGCCCGAGGAACAGGTTCTCGGCCACGCTCATTTCCGGCACCAGGTGCAGTTCCTGGTGGATCACCGCCACGCCGCTGGCAATGCTGTCGGCGGCATTCTTGAAGGCCATGACCTGCTCGCCGATCTGCAGCGTGCCGCTGTTGGGGATATAGGCGCCGCCGAGGATCTTCAGCAGCGTCGACTTGCCCGCACCGTTCTCGCCCATCAACGCGTGCACCTGCCCTGGGTGGGCGCTGAAGCTGATGCCATCCAGCGCTTTGACCCCAGGAAAGGTTTTGCCGATGCCGTCAAAACGCAAGGCGGCAGCGGTCATTGCCACAGCCCGATCTTGGTCAGCTCGGCCTGGAAGTTCTCACGGGTGATCAGGGTCACTTCGTCCATGGCGGTGTACTTCGGCGGCTCGGTGCCTTTGGTGACCCAGTCGAACATCATCTTCGCAGTGTTGTAGCCTTCGATATGCGGGCTCGGCAGCATCGAGCCGAAGAAGCCGCTGCTCGGCTTTTTCAGTTCGCCGATGGCGTCGGTGCCATTGATGCCGATGCCGATCACGTTGGCCGCCTTGAAGCCGGCGCTTTCAGTAGCGCGTACGCCGCCGAGCACGGTGTTGTCGTTCATGCCGCCGATGATCAGGTTTTTCGCGCCGCTGGGCAGCTTGACCAGGGCGGAGTTGGTGGCGTCCATACTGCCGGGTACGTCGAGGGTCTTGGCAGCGGTGAACAGGATGTGGTCCTTGGGAATACCGGCTTCTTCCAGGGATTTGACCGAGCCATCGGTGCGCTTTTTACCGGTGTCCAGCTCGTTGAAAGTGTTGATCACCGCATAGGTGTCCTTCCAGTCCCAGCCGCGTTTTTTCGCTTCGGCCGCCATGGCGGCGCCCTGCTTCTGGCCCACTTCAAAGGCGGCCATGCCCAGGTACGGCACGTCCTCCATGAAACTGCCCTTGGCGTCGACGAAACGGTCATCCACCGCGATGACTTTCAAGCCGTTGGCCTTGGCCTTGGCGACGATGGCCGGGCCGAGGGACACATCCGGCGGGCAGATCACAAAGCCCTTGGCGCCGTTGGCGGCCAGGCTGTCGATGGCCGACAGGGTTTTCTCGCCGTCGGGCACGGCGATCTTGATCACAGTGAAGCCATGGTCCTTGCCGGCTTTCTCGGCAAAGGCCCATTCGGTCTGGAACCATGGCTCTTCAGCCTGCTTGACCAAAAAACCGATCTTCACTTCTTCAGCGGCCAGCAACAGCCCGCTCAAGCTCATGGCCGAGACCGCCACAGCGGCGCAGCACAGGGAACGCAAACCACGACGACGATTCATACGGGTGACTCCTTGTTGTTGTTTTAAATAGGGACTTATCCGGCAAAGCGATGACAGGGTTTTCCAGGTACATCTACCTCGATGGCCAAAACCGCACCATCCAAGGGGTGATCCAAAGGGCTGGCGGCACTGGTGATATAGAGGGTGGTGAGATTCGCTCCACCAAACACGCAACTGGTCGGGCGGCTGACGGGCAGTTCGATGATGCGGTCGACTTCACCCTCGGGCGTCAGGCGCAGCAGGCAGCTGCCGTCCCAGCGGGCGTTCCAGATATAGCCCTCGACGTCCATCGCCGAGCCATCCGGCCCGCCGCGTTCGTGTGGGCCAAACCAGACTTTCGCGGGATCGAGCTGGCCGTTCGCTTGAACTTCATGCCGGTACAGCGTGCCATCCAGGCTGTCGCCAAAATGCACGTGGCGGCCGTCATCACTCCACAGCAAGGTGTTGGGAATACCCAAGCCACTGAGCAACGGCGTGACCTGCGCATCGGCATCGATGCGAAACAGGCCGCCGGAACGCCGGGTGATGGGCAGGTCTTCACCCTGCTCGCCAATGTTGTTCTGCATGGTGCCCAGCCACAGGCGGCCCTGGGCATCGCAGCGCGCCTCATTGCCTCGGTTGCCCGTTTGCGGGTCGGCCACGCACAGCAGGGTCAGGGCTTCGGTGACAAGGTCGAGGCGATACACGCCGCTGCTCAAGGTCACCAGGGCATCGCCGCTTTCACACGGGATGAACGCCGAGACATGCTCCGGCAACTGCCACACCTGCACCCGCCCGTCCATCAGGCGCAGCGCTTGTTTGCCGGCGATATTGACCCAGTACAGCGCCTGGGTGGGGGCGTCCCAGAACGGACCTTCGCCCAACTGCGCACGGTGCGGGGTAACGGCGTGAAACGACATGATGCCTCCTGGATTTTTGTTGTTCTCAGGTGCGCGTTACAGCGGGTCGCGGGATGGCGTGCCATCCACCAGCCGCTGGATACGCAACGGGTTGGCGTTTTTCAACGCGTCGGGCAGCAGGCTATCAGGGTAATTCTGGAAGCACACGGGGCGTAGGAAACGGTCGATGGCCAAGGTGCCGACCGACGTGCCACGGGCATCCGACGTGGCTGGGTACGGTCCGCCGTGCACCATCGAATCGCAGACTTCCACGCCAGTCGGGTAACCGTTGAGCAGGATGCGGCCGACTTTCTGCTCCAGCAGTGGCGTGAGTTCGGCGAACTGTTGCAGGTCAGCCGGTTCGCCAATGATCGTTGCGGTGAGCTGGCCGTGCAGGCCGTGCAAGGCGGCGCTGAGTTGGGCCTGGTCGGCGACTTCGACGAACACCGTGGTGGGGCCGAAGACTTCTTCTTGCAGCACTTCATCGCCGTCGATCAACAGGCGTGCGTCGGCTTTGAACAACTGGGGTTGCGCTTGGCCGCCGGACTGTTGGTTGCCCGCCAGGTGCTGGATGCCCGGATGCGCCAGGAGTTTTTCCAGCCCCTTGCCATAGCTGTCCAGGGTGCCGGCGTTGAGCATGGTCTGTGCCGGTTGGTCGCCGATCAGTTGCGAGACTTGTTGGGTGAACGCAGTGAATTCAGGCGAGGCGATGCCAATCACCAGGCCAGGGTTGGTGCAGAACTGGCCGCACCCCTGAACCACCGAAGCGGTCAGGTCACGCGCCACGGTTTCAGCACGCGCGGTTAACGCCTGGGGCAGCACGATCACCGGATTGATGCTCGACATCTCGGCGAACACCGGGATCGGCTGCGGGCGCGCCGCTGCCATGTCGCACAACGCACGGCCGCCTTTGAGCGAGCCGGTGAAGCCCACGGCCTGGATCGCCGGGTGCTTGACCAGCGCTTCACCGACCCCACCGCCAAAGATCATATTGAACACACCGGCAGGCATCTCGGTGGTCTCGGCCGCACGCATGATTGCATCGGCAACGCACTCGGCGGTTGCCATATGCCCGCTGTGAGCCTTGAACACCACCGGGCAGCCTGCTGCCAGCGCGGCGGCGGTGTCACCGCCTGCCGTGGAGAACGCCAAGGGAAAGTTGCTAGCGCCGAACACGGCCACCGGCCCCAGGCCGATGCGGTATTGACGCAAATCCGGACGCGGCAAGGGTTGGCGATCAGGCAATGCCTTGTCGATGCGCGCGCCGTAGAAATCCCCGCGACGCAGCACCGTGGCGAACAGGCGCATCTGCCCGCTGGTACGCCCGCGCTCGCCTTTGATACGCGCGGCGGGCAATGCGGTTTCGCGGCAGACCAAGTCAATGAAGTTATCGCTCAGGGCGTCCAGTTCGTCAGCGATCGCGTCCAGGAACTGCGCGCGCCGCGCCGCACTCAACGCGCGGTAGGCGGTATAGGCCTGCGCGGCAGCCTTGGCGGCGGCGTCGACTTCCTGCGGGGTGGCCTGGTAAAAATCCTGGGGCAAGGTTTCGCCGGTCGCTGCGTCGACGCTCTGCAGCTTCACGCTGCCGTTGGCGCTGCGCTGGCCGCCGATGTAGTTGTGGCCGAGGAACTGGGTCATGGGGGTCTCCTTTAAAGGGTGATGACGTTACCGGGTTCAAATGCCGCATCGGCACTGCCGACACGGTTGACCAGCGGCGCGCCGAACTCGGCTTGGCTGATCTCGAACACATCGCCCGGTTGAGTACGTATACCGTCGGCGAATGACAGCGTGGCGGTGCCGAAGAAATGAATATGCACATCGCCGGGCTTGAGGAACTGGCGGTATTTAAAGTGGTGGTATTCGAGGTTTTCCAGGCTGTGGCACATATTGGCCTCGCCGCTGAGGAATTCGTTCCGCCAGATTTCCTTGCCGTCACGCAGGATGCGGCTGGTGCCTGCCAGATGCTGGGGCAACTCGCCCACGCGCAACTCAGGGCCATAGCTGCAACTGCGCAGTTTGGAATGGGCCAGGTACAGGTAGTTTTTGCGTTCCATCACGTGATCAGAGAATTCGTTGCCCACCGCGAACCCTACTCGATAGGGCTTGCTGTCCGGGCCGATCACGTACAGGCCACCGATCTCCGGCTCTTCTCCGGCATCCTCGGCAAACGGCGGCACGGGAAACGCGGCGCCTGGGCGAACGACGATGCTGCCGTCGCCTTTGTAGAACCACTCCGGTTGCACGCCCGCCTGGCCGGCAGCTGGCTTGCCGCCCTCCACGCCCCATTTGAAGATGCGCATGGTGTCGGTCAATGCGCTGTCGTCACCGGCCTGGTGCATCTTGTCCCGCGCCGAGGCGCTGCCCAGGTGGGTCAGGCCGGTGCCGCTGATCAGCATATGGGCCGGGTCTGGATGGTCCAGCGGCGGCAGGATCTTCAGGTCGGCCAGCAAAGTGGCGTAATCGTGGCTGTCACCCAGGCCCAGGCTGTCCACCTGCCGCGCCAGGCCGACACCTGCTTCGATGGCTGCAAGGGCCAACTCGCGCACGCTACGAGCGGTCTGTACTTCGCGAAGCTTGGTGCCTTCTACCACGCCGACACGACGCTCACCGTTACGCAATTCGAACTGAACTAAACGCATGCAACTTCTCCCAGATTAAGTACGAGTAGCGCCACGGGCACTGGCGGCAAATTGGTCGGCAGGCAGCACATGCTTGCGCTCCAGCAGACGGTAGACCACGCCCGTCAGTAGCAAGCCAAACACCATCACGGCGGACAAAAAGTACAGACCCGAGGCCAGGTTGCCGGTGTATTCCTTGAGTGCGCCGATCACGAACGGGCCGATATAGCCGCCGAGGTTGCCCACCGAGTTGATCAACGCAATGCCCGCCGCCGCACTGGCACCGGCAAAGAACCGACCCGGCAAAGTCCAGAACACCGCCGTGCAGGAAAACATCGCAAAAGCCGCCAGGCACAGCGCGGCCATTTGCAGCACCGGCACACTGAGCCAGGCGCTGAAGAACAAGCCGATGGCGCCCAGTACGTAGAGCACGGCGAGGTGGCCGTAACGGTCATTCAAACGGTCGGAGCTGCGTGGGATGATCAGCAGGCCGATGATCCCGAAGATGTACGGCACGGCGGAAATGAAACCGGTGGTGAGGTCGCTGCCGCCAAATTGCTTGATCAGGGTCGGCAACCACAGGCCGAGGCCGTAGATGCTCAAGGTTACCGGCAGATAGAACAGTGCCAGCAGCAATACGCGCTGGTCTTTCAGGGCATGCAGCGGGTTGCCGTGGCGGGTCTGGCCGTAGGCTTGCAGGTCTTTGGCGAGTTCGCCGGTGAGCCAGGTTTTCTCCTCCTCGCTCATCCAACTGACGTGCTTGGGGCCATCCGGCAGGTAGCGCAGGACCGGCCAGGTCAACAGGATCGCCGGGGTCCCGATGATGATGAACAGCCACTGCCAGCCATGCAGGCCAAGGATGCCGTCCATGCCCAGCAAACCACCGGACACAGGCCCGGTGATCATCATCGCGATGGGCTGGGAAAGAATGAACAACCCGAGGATCTTGCCGCGATGGCGTACCGGGAACCATTGGGTGATGTAGTACAGGACACCCGGAAAGAACCCCGCCTCTGCCGCGCCGAGCAGAAAGCGCATCACATAGAAGCTGTGCGGCCCCTGCACGAAGGCCATGCCGATGGTGATGGCGCCCCAGGTGATCATGATCCGCGCAAACCAGCGCCGCGCGCCGAAGCGGTCGAGCATCAGGTTGCTGGGGATCTCGAACAGGAAGTAGCCAATAAAGAACAACCCCGCACCCAAACCATAGGCGGCGTCGCCGATGCCGACGTCGGCGCCCATGTGCAATTTGGCAAAGCCCACGGCGGAACGGTCCACGTAGGCGATCAGGTACAGCAGGATCAGGAAGGGAATCAGTTTCAGCGTGATGCGCCGAATAAGCCGCAGTTCCTGGCTCATGGGGTCGATCTCCGATTGTTGTTTTTATAGAAGCTCGGGGGGCGCCTCTCGCGAAAATCCGCCAGGGCGATACCTCAGTTGAGTCCGACTATATAGTATGACTATTTGCAAAACAACTCTTCCAAAGCAGCGTTTTTGCGCTTATGTTTAAGCACGCATAGAACATATAGTCATACAATAAGAGAATCGATCATGTCTGATAAAAAGCCCGGCCTACGCTCCGCCCAGTGGTTTGGTACTGCCGACAAGAACGGCTTCATGTACCGCAGCTGGATGAAGAACCAGGGCATTGCCGACCATCAGTTCCATGGCAAACCGATCATCGGCATCTGCAACACCTGGTCGGAGCTGACGCCGTGCAACGCGCATTTCCGCCAGATCGCCGAGCACGTCAAACGCGGCGTGATCGAGGCCGGCGGCTTCCCGGTGGAATTCCCGGTGTTCTCCAATGGCGAATCGAACCTGCGCCCTACCGCCATGCTGACGCGCAACCTGGCGAGCATGGACGTGGAAGAAGCGATTCGCGGCAACCCGATCGACGGCGTGGTGCTGCTGACCGGCTGCGACAAGACCACCCCGGCCCTGCTGATGGGCGCCGCCAGCTGCGACGTACCGGCGATCGTGGTCACCGGCGGGCCAATGCTCAACGGCAAGCACAAGGGCCAGGACATCGGTTCGGGCACCGTGGTGTGGCAGCTCAGCGAGCAGGTCAAGGCCGGCACCATTACCCTGGATGATTTCCTTGCGGCCGAGGGTGGCATGTCGCGTTCGGCGGGCACCTGCAACACCATGGGCACCGCGTCTACGATGGCCTGCATGGCCGAGGCGCTGGGCACTTCCCTGCCCCACAACGCGGCGATTCCGGCGGTGGATGCACGGCGTTATGTGCTGGCGCATATGTCCGGCATGCGCGCGGTGGAAATGGTGCGCGAAGACTTGAAGCTGTCGAAAATCCTGACTAAAGAGGCGTTTGAAAACGCGATCCGCGTGAATGCCGCCATCGGTGGGTCAACCAACGCCGTCATCCACCTCAAAGCCATCGCCGGACGCATCGGCGTCGAACTCGACCTGGATGACTGGACCCGCATGGGTCGTGGCATGCCGACCATCGTGGATTTGCAGCCGTCGGGGCGCTTCCTGATGGAAGAGTTCTACTACGCCGGCGGCCTGCCCGCCGTGTTGCGCCGCCTCGGTGAAGCCAACCTGATTCCCCATCCGAATGCTTTGACCGTGAATGGCAAATCCCTCGGCGAGAACACCAAGGACTCGCCGATCTACGGCCAGGACGAAGTGATCCGCACCCTCGACAACCCGATCCGCGCCGACGGTGGCATCTGCGTGCTGCGCGGCAATCTGGCGCCGCTGGGGGCGGTGCTCAAGCCGTCCGCCGCGAGCCCTGAACTGATGCAACACCGTGGCCGCGCGGTGGTGTTCGAGAACTTCGACATGTACAAGGCGCGCATCAACGATCCGGAACTGGACGTCGACGCGAACTCGATCCTGGTCATGAAAAACTGCGGCCCGAAGGGTTACCCAGGCATGGCCGAAGTCGGCAACATGGGCTTGCCCGCCAAGCTGCTGGCCCAAGGTGTGACGGACATGGTGCGGATTTCCGACGCACGCATGAGTGGCACGGCGTACGGCACGGTGGTGTTGCACGTGGCCCCGGAAGCCGCTGCCGGCGGTCCGTTGGCCACGGTCAAGGAAGGTGACTGGATTGAACTGGACTGCGCCAACGGCCGCCTGCACCTGGACATCCCCGACGCAGAGCTGGCCGCGCGCATGGCCGACCTTGCACCCCCCGAGAAACTGATCGTCGGCGGCTATCGCCAGTTGTACATCGACCATGTGTTGCAGGCTGACCAAGGGTGCGACTTTGACTTCCTGGTGGGTTGCCGAGGGGCGGAAGTCCCACGGCATTCCCACTAATTGGGATGCTATGATGCGGCGTCTTTAAGCCAGAGCCTCCCCGTCGTTATGGATCACCAGCCGCCCAAGCCGCGCAAGAGCCAGCATGCCCAGATCGTTCAGGACTTGGGCATGCACATCGTTTCCGGTCGCTTCAAGCCAGAAGAACGGCTGCCCATGGAGGCCACGCTTTGCGAGGAGTACAAGGTCAGCCGCTCGGTGTTGCGTGAGGCTACCCGGGTGCTCAGCGCAAAGGGCCTGGTGTATTCCAAGCCACGGGTGGGCGCGGTAGTGCGGCCACGTTTGAAATGGCACCTGCTCGACCCGGACGTGCTGTCCTGGTTGATGCAGTCCACGCCCCACAGCGAATTTTTTAACACCCTGGCTGGTGTGCGGCGCATTCTCGAACCGGAAATTGCAGCCATGGCCGCGACCACTGCCACCGACGAAGACATCGCCACCATCGAACAAGCCTACCAAGGCATGGAAACCGCGAAGACCCACGAAGACCTGTTGCAGGCCGACCTGGACTTTCATCGCGCGATTGCCGACGCCACCCGCAACGACCTGCTCGCCTACATGTGCAACATGCTATCGCTGCCGTTGCGCGAGTCGATCAACATCACTAACCGCCGCCCGGACATCCAGGGCCTGAGCCTGCCCCGGCACAAGGCGATTCTTACTGCTATCCAGAATCGTGATGCACTGGGAGCGCGGCATGCATCGCTGGTGCAACTGGATGACACGCGGGTGGCGTTGGATACGGTGATGAATGTGTTGACGCCGCTGTAACGGGCGAGCCATCAACCCCGCTCTATCAGGTTTAAATCAATCCAAATGTGGGAGCGGGCTTGCCCGCTCCCACAGGGATATGCGGTGTGAAAGGCCATCGTGTTATTGATTCACAGGGTGTAAGCGATGCCAACCTGCACTGTACGTGGCGCGCCTGGGTAGGCGTAGAAGTTACCGAACGCGCCCTCTTCAAAGTCACGATTGAACAGGTTCTTCACATCCAGGTTGAGCCGCACTTTGTCGTTGACCTTGTAGTAGCCAAGCAGGTCGACCACGGTGTAGGCGTCCATAGTAAACGGGGTGTTGGAGGTCTGGCCGACACGCTCATCAACATATTTCGCCCCCGCGCCCAGCCCAAGCCCTTTGAGGCTGCCGTCCTGGAATTCGTAGACGTTCAGCAGACTGAAGCTGTTGCGCGGGATGTTGGCCAGGTGCGTACCGACACGGAGTGTGTTGTCCTTGGTCACTTCGGCGTCCACGTAGGCGTAACCACCGATCACGCGCCACTCTGGCGTAAGGTTGCCGGCAACGTTCAAGTCAAAACCACGGCTGCGCACCTGGCCCGCTGCGACCTTGAAGGTGGCGGTGGGGTCCGCAGGATCAGTGGTCAGCACATTCTTTTTGTCGATCTGATAAATCGCAGCGTCGACACTCAACTGGTGATCCAGCGCTTCCCACTTGATGCCCATTTCATAGGACTTGCCTTTCTCCGGTTCAAAGCCTTCACCCGTGCGGGCGGCGCCCGTATTGGGCTTGAATGAACGCGCAGCATCGGCGTACACGGCCAGTGAGTCGGTAAGGTCGTAGATCACACCCACCCGTGGTGTTACAGCATTATCGCTGGCTTCCCAGTTTTTTGTGCCCGGCACGTAGCTCTCGTACTGGTGCTCAAAACGCTCGAAACGAGCGCCAGCCAGGACTTTTAGACGTTCAGTCAGGGCAACCTGATCCTGAACGAAGGCTGCGTAGGTCTTGAGGTTTTCCTTGTCATGAGTAGGCGTGCTGGTGAGTGCAGGCCGTGGCTTGCCATAGACCGGGTTGAAAATATCACTGGTGTAGGCAGCGGACGAACGCTGGATAATTGACTTGTAGTCGTAATCCTCAAACTCGACGCCTGTGAGCAAGGTGTGATCGAACCCACCCGTGGAAAAATGCCCGGTGAGGTTGAGCTGGGTGTCCTTGTCGGTCCACTCCAGCTTGCGGTAGTTGAAGTTGCGGTTGAGCGTGTGCCCGTCGGCAGCCAGGCTGTTGGCTTCAATCGCGTTGCCCTGCAACGTACCGTCGAGCCATTGGAAACCTCCGCCCAGGGTCCAGTTGTCATTGAGTACATGCTCGAAACGCAACTGGGCCATGCTGTTGTCGTTGTGCAATTTGCCAACGTCTTTATCACCCCAGAAGGTATCGCGAGACGCCGTGCCTTTCTGCGTGGCGAAGCGCGTCAGGCCACGGTCCAACGGGTGATTGTTGCGCATGAAGTCACCTTCGAAAATCACCTTGGTGTCGTCGGTGGCCTGCCAGGTGATTACCGGGGTCACGCCGTAGCGCTCGGTTTCCACATGATCGCGGAAGGTGTCGCCGCCCTCGCCCACCACGTTCAGGCGATAGGCTAGGCGCCCCTCCTCATCCAACGGGCCGGAAGCGTCCAGGGTGCCGCGTTTCATGCCTTGGTCATTCAATTGGCTGCCGAGGGTGACCGTGGGTTCGGCCAACGGTTGCTTGGTCACCACGTTGAAGGTGCCGCCGGGATCGCCACGGCCGTAGAGCATGGTCGCCGGGCCGCGCAAAACTTCCAGGCGCTCGATGGTGTTGGCGTCGGGCATGTTCGGGTAGCCGCGGTTGATCGGGAAACCATTGCGGTAGAACTCGCCAGTGGTAAAGCCACGCACGGTGAAGGTGGTAAGCCCCTGCCCACCGAAGTTGTTGGCACGGCCAACGCCGCCGGCGTAGTCCAGCGCGTCCTGCAGGCGAGTGGCGCCAATGTCCTCGACCACCGCCTTGGACACCACGCTGATGGATTGCGGGGTTTCATGGATCGAGGTATCGGTACGCGTCGCACTCGCCGAGCGCGTGGCGTGATAGCCCTGCACCGGTCCCTGGGCCGTTTCATAGTCGGCGGCGCCGGTGATGCTGGTGGTTTGCAGCTCGATCGCGGCTTTTTCAACCGGTTCGACCTCCGCCCAGCTCAAGGGAGAAAACGCCTGAAGCACACACACGGAAAGCAGGGTACGACGCATGAAGGATAAACCTAGTGTAAGAGCCAGATGGGGCGGCATATCTGCCAATTATTGTGGCGCGTATGATATGTCAAATCATTACCCATTGACATCCATTCTCATTAGCGATTTTTCGGGTAACAGCTTTGTATCCACGCATGGCAAAAACCGAACAAAAAAAACCACTCTTACGAGTGGTTTTTGTCACGCGATTACCGCCTCAGCGATAACGTTCCAACCAATGCGCGTAAGGCGCAGGCAAGGTCCAGGAGGACTTTTCGACGCCCAGCTCCTTGGCTGCAAAGTACGCCCAATGCGGGTCAGCCAAGTGTGCACGCCCCACTGAAACCAGGTCCAGATGCCCAGCTTGTAGCGCACCCTCCGCCAGTTGCGGCGTGCCGAAGCCCCAGGCCGAAGTGACCGGAATACCGGCTTCACGGCGCACACGTTCGGCGATCGGGCCCATGAACGCCGGCCCCCACGGGATATTGGTCTCGGGGATGGTGAAGCCGACGCTGACGCTCAGCAGGTCCAAACCACCGGCCTTAAAACGACGGGCCAGTTCGATGGATTCGGCGAGCGTCTGCTCGTCGCGGCCGTCATACTCGATCACACCGAAACGCGCAGTGAGCGGCAGTTTTTCCGGCCAGACTTCACGCACGGCGGCCAAGGTTTCCAGGAGGAAACGGCTGCGGTTGTCGAAGCTGCCGCCATAGGCGTCGGTGCGCTGGTTGGAATGCTCAGAAAAGAAACTCTGACCCAGATAACCGTGAGCGAAGTGCAGTTCGATCCACTCGAAACCGGCGTCACGCGCGCGGCGGGCGGCGTCGACGAAATCCTGGCGTACACGGGCGATATCGTCCAGGGTCATGGCGCGCGGCACTTGCGGTAGGTTGGCGCCGAACGCGATGGCCGACGGCGCGATGGTTTCCCAACTGCGCGCATCGGAGGCAGCCATATGGTCATCCCCTTCCCACGGGCGGTTAGCGCTGGCTTTACGGCCGGCGTGGCCGATCTGGATGCCCGGCACCGAACCGGCGGCCTTGATCGCCTTGACCATTGGCACGAAGGCCTCGGCGTGGGCATCGCTCCAAAGACCCGCGCAACCTGGGGTGATGCGGCCTTCCGGTGCGACGGCAGTGGCTTCGACCACTACCAGACCGGCACCACCACGGGCCATGCTGGCCAAGTGCACCAGGTGCCAATCGTTGACGAGGCCGTCATCGGCCATGTACTGACACATTGGCGGGATGGCGATGCGGTTGCGCAGGGTGACGTCTTTGAGCTTGAACGGTTCGAACAATGCGGGCATGAGGCAACTCCAGAGAGCAGGTGGTTGATTCGATAGTTCGATGGTAATCGAACTATGGTATTCCGCGATAGCCCCCTGCTATGATTCGCTTCATGCGAGCTTTCAAGCACCCACCTCTTGAAGACCTGACCCTCGAGCGCCTGCTGTATGCGCTGAGTGATCCGGTGCGCCTGGAAATCGTGCGCTGCCTGGCCGCAGTGCCAGAGGCCACCTGTGGCGAATTGGACGGCGGGCGGCCCAAGTCGAGTATGTCTCACCATTTTCGCGTGTTGCGTGATGCCGGGCTGGTGCACACCCGCAGTGTGGGGACCACGCACATGAATTCGTTGCGCGCCGATGTGCTTGAGCAACGGTTTCCGGGTTTGCTCAAGTGCATCCTCGCCCAGCACTGAACCCGCGTTCAGGTTGAAGGTTGCTCCTCCCCTGCTCGTTCTTCTGGCCTGGCACGCCGCCAAATTTCATGGCACCGATACGCCCTTGCAACTGGTCGACAAATTGTTGCGCCTCCAACCGAGTATTGAACATCATGCTCAGGTCACCCAGGCGCAGCAGGCAGCCCTTGGGTGAATCCACGTCTTCCAACTCGATTTTCATACGTCCTCGCTTATTTCGTTGCAACAGACAGACGCGGCCACACAGGCTCTCTATCCAGGTACACGCAGTCCTTGCCGTTTCGCTTGGCTGCGTACAGGTTCCGGTCAGCATTCTTGAGCGCCCAAAAATGGACCAGGAAGTTATTGAACAAACACGTTACGGTCTCTCCCACTCGAACAACTGATACCTAAAAGTGAATGAACAGTTCCGCCACTTCAAACTAGCGACAGGCCCACACACTTAATATCGAACGCATCAAACACACTGCCGCGCCTGTGCCAACGAGAAGCCGTCATGAATGCCCCCCTCCTGTTTGCCGCCACTATCGAAACCAACATCAACACCATCATTGATAACGCCCGGTTCCCGCAGCGGCACGGCCATGAAGTCCTGGCCGGCAACGTCATCGAACAGGCCCATGTCGTGCTGGCGGCCATTGAGCTACTGGGTCAAGAGACCATCGACGCGAGAACCACTTAAACGATTCAGGCGGCAGCCGAACCTTTGCCGTAAACCCGCGTCCGAGCTTAAGCACTGTTGCTTACCGCTTGCCGCGAGGTTCTCGTTTGAAAGCTGCCATCCTCAAAAAGTACCGCCTGATCGTCAAGACCATGGGCTATGTAGGCTGGGCGCTGTTCTGGCTGTTGCTGTGGGACGTCGCCGTCACCGTGGACTTCATGCTGTTCCTCACCGCCAAGATCAATTTGCCGCTGATGCCTCTGACACTGCTGGGTTCGGCGCTGGTGGTGTTGATCAGTTTCCGTAACAGCAGCGCCTACAACCGGTGGTGGGAAGCCCGCACGCTGTGGGGCGCGATGGTGAACAACTCGCGCAGTTTTGCCCGCCAGGTATTGACCTTGCTGGACGACTCTGACGGCGAGGTCAACCCGGTCAAGGCCACCCTGCTACGTCGCCATGTGGCTTACGTGAACTGCCTGGCCGCTCACCTTAAGGGTGAGCCTTGCCCAGAAGAAGTCCGCGCCTTCATTCCGGGCGAAGAGTTCGCGCGCAATGGCGCGACCAACAATTTCGCCAACGACATCCTCACCGGGTCGGCGGCATTGTTGGCCAAGGAATACAAGGCCGGCCACCTCGACAGCATCCGCCTGGCGCGGCTGGAGTCGACCCTGGTGGACTTGTCCAACGCCCAGGGTGGGATGGAGCGGATCGCCAACACGCCACTGCCCTACCCCTACGTGTATTTCCCGCGCCTGTTCATCTCGCTGTTCTGCCTGATCGTGCCGGTGGGCCTGGTGGAGTCCCTGGGCTGGTTCACCCCGCTGGCATCGACCGTAGTGGGCTTTATGCTGCTGGCCATCGAACGCATCGGCACCGACCTGCAAAGCCCGTTCAACTCCAGCGAGCACCAGATCCAGATGGAAGCCATCTGCGAAACCATCGAGAAAAACCTGCAGTCGATGCAGCGTGATGCATTGGGTGGCGAGCGCATCGGTTAAACCCTCCTTCCGGCCTCAAGCGCGTACTCCCTCAGTCGATATACAAGGAGTACGCATGGCCTCCCCCCTAAAAACAATACATGCGACGCTCGACGCTACTGTTTTCTCCTTGCCAAAATTATAAATACCCGCGGGTGAAGTCATGAATATCAAGCAAAAGCTGACCTGGGCGTTTGCCGCCATCGCGTGCGTGCCGGTTATCCTGGTGGCCGTGCTGGTCGTATTGAATCTGCGCGAGGGGGCCCAGGCCAATTTCCTCGACAGCAGCGGCCGCGAGATCCGTCAGATCGACAATGGCATGAAGCAGTTCTTCGACGGCATCAGTCAGAATGTCGACTATGTGGCCAATGACCCGCGCGTTGTCGCGGCCAAGGACCTCAAGAGCTACGCCGGCGCCGACGCCGCACAAATTCCCCTCACCCCCACCAATAAAGAACTGCTGGAGATTTTCGACCAGTTCGCCAAGAGCCATCCGAGTACCGCCTACCTGTCCCTGGGCTTGAAAGACGGCGGCTACGCCAGTTGGCCAGACGACACCAAACTGAACAACTACGACCCACGCGTACGCCCCTGGTATCAGGCGGCCATCGCCGCGCCGGGCAAGACCGTGCGCACCGGTGCCTACTATTGGGCACCGGACGATGTGACGCTGATCGGCACCGTGCACACCGTTGCCGACGCCACCGGCAGTATCCTTGGCGTGGTGGGTCTGGACGTGTCGCTCAAGCAGCTCACCGAACTGGTGCGCAATATCAAGCTCGGTGACAGCGGCTACCTGATGCTGGTGGAAGGCAACGGTAACGTGCTGGTGGACCCCAGCGACGCCAAGCACAACTTCAAGCCCCTGGCCGACCTGGGCCCTAATTACGCCGATCTGGCCAAACGCGGCGACGGCGTGAGCCAGATCGACATTGATGGCGTGGCCTACATGGCCAACATGGTCAGTTCCAAAGACCTGGGATGGCGCTTTATCGGCCTGATCAAGCGCGACGAAGTCATGGCCGGCGCCACCCGCCTGACCTGGTTGATCGCCGCCATTGCAGCGGTATTGGCGTTGGTATTCGCGGTGGTCGGCGCCAGTTTCGCCAGCGTCATTGTGCGGCCGATTCGCGGCGTGGCCGACGGCCTGCAAGAGATCGCCGAGGGTGAGGGCGACCTGACGCGCCAGCTAAAAGTGCAAGGCAAGGACGAAACCGCCAGCCTGGCCGGCTGGTTCAACCAGTTCCTGAGCATGATCGCCCAGTTGGTGCAACGTATCGGCAACGCCTCGTCCGACCTGCAGACCGCCGCCGCCGACACCAGCGAGGTGGCGCACAACATGAACCAGGCCGCCGGCCGACAACGTGAAGCGGTGGAGTTGGTGAGCACCGCGTTCAACGAAATGGTCGCCACCGCCAACGAAGTCGCGCGCTCCTGCAGCGCTGCCGCCACCAGTGCCGACGAAGGCTACCGCGATGTGCACGACGGCCAGCATCACATCGGCGAAGCCACCGGCAGTGTGCTCAAGCTCAGCGAAGACCTGCAGCGCTCGACCCAGACCATGCAGCAACTGGAGCAGGACAGCAAGAACATCAACACCATCCTCGACACCATCCGCTCGATTGCCGAGCAGACCAACCTGCTGGCGCTCAACGCAGCCATTGAGGCCGCGCGCGCCGGGGATCAGGGTCGAGGTTTTGCGGTAGTCGCCGACGAAGTCCGCGCCCTCGCCCGCCGTACCGCAGACTCCACCGGCGAGATCGACAGCCTGCTCGGCAACCTCGCCCGTCGCACCCAGGAAGTGACGCAGCAGATGCAAGGCAGCCTGCTGGTGTCCCACACCAGTGTGGAACGCATCCAACAGGCCCGCGACAGCTTCGACAAGATCCGGGGTTCGGTGGATTCGATCCGCGACCAGAACACCCAGATCGCCACCGCCGCCGAAGAACAGCACCAAGTGGCCGAGGAGATCAACCGGCACATTGCGCAGATCCATGCCGATGCGCAACTGGTCGAAGGCTTCGCTCACTCGGCGCAGACCGGTTCAGGTCGGTTGACGGATATTTCGGGTCAGCTCAAGGGGTTGGTGGGACGGTTCAAGTTCTAACAGGACAGCAAGCGCGGCGAGCAACAACCTGTGGTGAGCCGGCTCACTACAGGTTTCTCTTCCCTATGGCTTCGGATCCTGGGCGACATTTAGCCACACGCCATCATCGCAGCACCTGTAATAGTCTATTGCAGGACTCTAATGTACTAACCAGTTACTTATCTTGCTAAAATCGCGTCTTTGCCCTCTCACATTCGAGTCCTGTCGACATGAAACGAGCATCGCGCGCCGCTGGCGTCTCTAGATTCTTACTGCTGGGCCTGGGCGTGATCATCGCCCTGCTCGGTCTCGCGTTGGCCATAGGCGGCGTCAAACTGGTCAGCCTGGGCGGTTCCTGGTACTTCCTGAGCGGCGGCGCAGCCATGGCAATCGCCGGGCTGTTGATTGCCTGCCGCAAGCCGGCCGGTGCGTGGTTGTTCGCAGCCTTTCTGATGGGTACGGCCATTTGGGCGGTGGCGGATGTAGGCCTGGTGTTCTGGCCGTTGTTCTCCCGCGTATTCATGTTCGCGGTCATCGGCACGGTGGTGGCGCTGGTTTACCCGATGCTCGTCAACCGGCCAGCACGCGGCGCCTATGGCGTAGCAGCCGTACTGGCGGTAGGCGTAGCCGTGGCGGCAGGCAATATGTTCGTTGCCCACCCAAGCGTGGCGCCGACCGGTGCCGGCCCCGGCATCACCCCGGTGGCTGCGGCCGATGCACAGAAAGACTGGGCGCACTACGGCAACACTGAAGGCGGCAGCCGCTTCGCCGCGCTGGACCAGATCAACCGCGACTCGGTCAACAAGCTGAAAGTGGCCTGGACCTATCGCACCGGCGACGTGGCCATCAGTGACGGCAACGGTGCCGAAGACCAGCTGACGCCCCTGCAGATCGGCAACAAGGTGTTCATCTGCACCCCGCACAACAACCTGATCGCCCTCGACGCCGACACCGGCAAAGAGCTGTGGAAGAACGAAGTCAACGCCAAATCGGCGGTGTGGCAGCGTTGCCGTGGCATGGCCTACTTCGACGCCACCGCGCCGATCGCCCAGCCGACCCAGCCCAACAGCTCGCCAATCATTGCCGTCAGCGTGCCAGCCGATGCGCAGTGCCAGCGTCGCCTGATGACCAACACCATCGATGCACGCCTGATCGCCGTGGACGCCGACACCGGAAAATTCTGCGAAGACTTCGGCACCCATGGCCAGGTGGATCTGAAAGCCGGCCTGGGTAACGTGCCAGATAGCTACTACCAGTTGTCCTCTGCCCCGTTGATCGCCGGCACCACCGTGGTAGTGGGTGGCCGTGTGGCCGACAACGTGCAAACCGACATGCCGGGCGGCGTGATCCGTGGCTTCGACGTGATCAGCGGCCAGATGCGCTGGGCCTTCGACCCGGGCAACCCGGAAGACAAAAAAACCCCGGCTGACGGCAGCACTTATGTGCGCAGCACGCCGAACAGTTGGGCGCCGATGTCCTACGACCCACTGATGAACACCGTATTCTTGCCGATGGGCAGCTCGTCCACCGACATCTACGGCGTGGAACGCACCCAGCTCAACCACAAATACGGCGCTTCGGTGCTGGCACTGGACGCCTCCACCGGTGCGCAAAAGTGGGTGTACCAGACCGTCCACAATGACCTGTGGGACTTCGATCTGCCGATGCAGCCAAGCCTGATCGACTTCACGCCACCGGGCAGCGACAAAGCCGTGCCTGCGGTAGTGATCGGCACCAAGGCCGGGCAGATCTACGTGCTCGATCGCGCCACCGGCAAACCGCTGACCGAGGTGCAGGAAGTCCCGGTCAAGGCCGCCAACATCCCCAACGAACCCTACTCGCCGACTCAGCCCAAATCGGTGGGCATGCCACAGATAGGCGCGCAAACCCTGACCGAATCGGACATGTGGGGCGCCACTCCATACGATCAGCTGCTGTGCCGTATCGACTTCAAAAGCATGCGCTACGACGGCCTGTACACCGCGCCGGGCACCGACAAATCCCTGAGCTTCCCAGGCTCCCTGGGCGGCATGAATTGGGGCAGTATTTCCACCGACCCGGTACACGGCTTTATCTTCGTCAATGACATGCGCCTGGGCCTGTGGATCCAAATGATACCGTCGCAGAACAAGGCCCAGGCCTCGTCCGGTGGCGAAGCACTGAATACCGGCATGGGTGCCGTGCCGCTCAAGGGCACACCGTATGCCGTGAACAAAAACCGCTTCCTGTCGGTAGCTGGTATTCCGTGCCAGGCGCCGCCATTCGGCACCCTGACCGCGATCGACATGAAGACGCAACAGGTCGCCTGGCAAGTGCCGGTCGGCACCGTTGAGGACACCGGCCCGCTGGGTATCCGCATGCACCTGCCGATCAAGATCGGCCTGCCGACCCTTGGCGGCACGCTGTCCACACAGGGCGGCCTGATTTTTATCGCCGGCACTCAAGACTTTTACCTGCGCGCCTTCAACAGCGGCAACGGTGATGAGGTCTGGAAGGCCCGCCTGCCCGTGGGCAGCCAGGGTGGCCCGATGACCTATGTGTCGCCGAAAACCGGCAAGCAATACATCGTGATCACCGCCGGTGGTGCGCGCCAGTCCACCGACCGTGGCGACTACGTGATCGCCTACGCCCTGCCATGACTCCCGTTTGCGCGGTGCCTCCCCCGGCACCGCGCCTTCTGCCTGGAAGACCCCGCATGACCCCCACTTATCCTATTCCCCTTGGGCGCCTGTTGCTGGGCCTGGCCCTGGGTGCCGCCCTGCCTGTGCAAGCCGATGACACCACCCTGACGGGCGACTGGGGCGGCCTGCGCCGTGAATTCGACGCCCAAGGCATCCGCTTTACCGGCGACTACAGCGGCGAAACCGCCTATAACGCCCACGGCGGACAGCACCGCTCGGCGCGTTACTCACAGAACCTCAAGCTGGGCGTGCAGTTTGATTTGGGCAAGCTGTATGGCTTCAACAATGGCGACCGCATCCAAGTCACCATCAACGACCGTCGCGGCAACAGCGCTTCCGAGGACCTGGTGGGCAACCGCCTGCCGATCCAGGAAAACTACGGCGGCCTTTACACCCGCCTGACCGAGCTGAGTTACGAGCGCACGCTGTTTACTCCGGCACTCAACGTCAAGCTCGGCTACATGGCCATGGGCAACGACCTCGGCGGCCTGGACAGCGGAATTCTGTGCAACTTCATGAACGCCGGCTTCTGCGGGCATCCGCTGAACATGTCCGGCGGCAGCGGCTGGACCAACTACCCGAATGCGCATCTGGGTGCGCGGGTGAAATATGACTTTACCCCCAATTGGCAACTACGCGTCGCCGCGTTCAACGTGGACCCGCAGAGCAACGGCGACGCCAGCCGCGCCTGGCATCTGAGCCCCAAACACACCACCGGAACCGTGGTGCCGATCGAGCTGGTGTACAAACACGCGGGCAGTCTGCCAAGTGAATACAAGCTGGGCTATTACTACGACAGCTCCGATGTGAAACGCATCGGCAGCAACAAAGAAGTGAGCGGACGCAGCGGCCACTACCTGCTGATCGACCAGGCCGTTTGGGCTTGCGACTCATCCGCTGGCCGTGTGCTGCACGCCTTCGGCCAGTACTCCGCTGCCAGCGAAGCGGCCTCGCCGTTCAGCAAGTGGTATGGCGCGGGCGTGGTGTTGTACAAACCGTTCGAAGGCCGGCCGCGTGACACCCTGGCCCTCGGCTATGGTCGCGCCGTGCCCAACCCACGCAGCCGCGAGGCGCAGGAACTGGTCGCGCTCAACGCCGGGGACGATTATCCCAACCTGAACAATGCCGAACAGTTGATCGAACTCAGCTACGGCTATCAGGCCATGCCCTGGCTGACTCTGCGTCCGGATGTGCAGTACATCATCGAGCCGGGTGCGTTTTCCGGTGACAACATCGACAACGCCTTGGTACTGGGCCTACAGGTCAAGGCGGTGTTCTGAGGCGGCTCAATCGTCTGACGGCAATGCCCTGTTCGCCTGTTCGAGCGCAGTGATGCGCTCGACTTTCTTCCCGGAGCGCTCCGCTTCGAATTCCGATTCCAGAAACACTTTGACGATACTCTTGGCCAGCTCGGGCCCGATCACCCGCGCACCGATGGACAGGATCTGCGCATCGTTGCTCTTGCGCGCGCGCTCGGCGGAATAGGTGTCATGGGCCTGGGCCGCCCGCACACCTTTGATCTTGTTGGCGGAAATCGCCATGCCTATGCCCGTGCCACAAATCAACACACCCAAGCGCTGCTGGCCGGCGCCCACTGCCACAGCCACCGCCGCCGCGATATCTGGATAGAGCACCGGGCTGGACGAGTGACAGCCAAAATCCTCGACCCCGTACCCCAGGCTTTCAATGAAGCGCTTGAGCAATTCCTTGAGTTCGAAGCCCGCCTCGTCGCATCCGATGGCCACCGAAAACGTCGTTTGTGCACCCATTACTGTTTCTCCATCAGATCGATCAAATGATCACCAACTGAAATTATGCACAATCATTAGCCGATGATGGGCAGGGAGCTGTCAAGGCTTATTTAAAGACCCTAATACGTAAAAAACGCAAAACCACCGTAAGCCCCCAGCCTAAGCCATTGACAAAACCGACTCAGGCGGTTTAAACATATGATCACTATACGATCATATGATCAGGCTGCTGGCTAAGCCTACCTAATAAGAAAATCAGCAAGAGGACACACCGATGGCCACGCCATTACTGCTCCAGGCTGAACATGTTTCCAAGGCCTACGCCGGGGTCCCTGCCCTGCGCGACGGTCGCCTCGCCCTACGGGCCGGCAGCGTGCACGCACTGTGCGGCGGCAATGGCGCCGGTAAATCGACCTTCCTCAGCATCCTCATGGGTATCACCCAGCGTGACGCCGGCAGCATCCTGCTCAACGGCCAGCCGGTGCAGTTCGACCGCCCCAGTGCGGCACTGGCTGCCGGGGTGGCGATGATCACCCAGGAACTGGAACCCATCCCCTACATGACCGTGGCCGAAAATATCTGGCTGGGCCGCGAACCGCGCCGCGCCGGCTGCATCGTCGACAGCAAGGAACTGAACCGCCGCACCCGCGAGCTGCTGCAAAGCCTCGAATTTGATGTGGACGCCACCAGTCCCATGCACCGCCTGAGCGTGGCCCAGATTCAACTGGTGGAAATCGCCAAAGCCTTCAGCCATGACTGCCAGGTGATGATCATGGACGAACCCACCTCGGCCATCGGCGAGCGCGAAGCCGAAACCCTGTTCAAGGCCATCCGCCGCCTCACCGCACGTGGCGCCGGCATCATCTATGTGTCCCACCGCCTCAGCGAACTGGCGCAGATCGCCGACGACTACAGCATCTTCCGCGACGGCGCCTTTGTAGAGAGCGGGCGCATGGCCGATATCGACCGTGCCCATTTGGTGCGCGGCATCGTCGGCCAGGAGCTGCAACGCATCGACCACAAGGTCGGCCGCGAATGCGCCGCCACCACCTGCCTGGACGTCACCGGCCTGAGCCGCGACGGCGAGTTCCAGGACATCAGCCTGCAACTGCGCCAGGGCGAGATTCTCGGCATCTACGGCCTGATGGGCTCGGGCCGCAGCGAATTCCTCAACTGCCTGTACGGCCTGACCCTGCCGGACGCCGGCAGCGCTACCCTGCAAGGCCAGCCGTTGCCCACGGGCACCCCGGCGGCAACCATTCGCGCCGGCATGTCCCTGGTCACCGAAGACCGCAAAGACAGCGGCCTGGTGCTCAGCGCCAGCATCCTCGCCAACATTGCGCTGTCGGCCTACAAGCAACTGTCGAGCTGGTCGGTGATCAATGCGCGCAAGGAACAGGCACTGGCACACAGCATGGTCAAGCGCCTGCAGATCAAGGTCTCGTCACTGGACCTGCCGGTGGAGTCGATGAGCGGCGGCAACCAACAGAAAGTGGTGCTCGCCAAATGCCTGTCGACCCAGCCGATCTGCCTGCTTTGCGACGAACCCACGCGCGGCATCGACGAAGGCGCCAAGCAGGAGATCTATCACCTGCTGGATGAATTTGTGCGTGCCGGTGGCGCGGCCATCGTGGTCTCGTCCGAAGCGCCGGAGTTGCTGCACCTGAGTGATCGCATCGCCGTGTTCAAGGGCGGTCGACTGGTGACCGTCAGCACCGACACCGCCCTTTCCCAGGAAGCCTTGTTGAGTCTTGCCTCATGAATAGCAAAGTCCTCGCCACACCCGTTACCGCCACGCCGCGCAACCGCCTGCGCTTGTCCCTCGACCGCTTCGGCCTGCCGCTGGTGTTTATCGTGCTGTGCCTGGTGATGGCGTTTTCCAGCGAATACTTCATGACCTGGCGCAACTGGATGGACATCCTGCGCCAGACCTCCATCAACGGCATCCTGGCCGTGGGCATGACCTACGTGATCCTGACCAAGGGCATCGACCTGTCGGTGGGTTCGATCCTGGCCTTCGCCGGTTTGTGCAGCGCCCTGGTCGCGACCCAGGGCTATGGCCTGCTGGCAGCCGTGAGCGCGGGGATGTTCGCCGGGGCCATGCTCGGCGTAGTCAATGGCTTCATGGTTGCCAACCTGAGCATCCCGCCCTTCGTCGCCACCCTCGGCATGCTCAGCGTGGCCCGCGGCATGACCTTCATCCTCAATGACGGCAGCCCGGTCACCGACCTGCCGGACAGCTTCCTGACCCTGGGCATCGGCAAGCTCGGCCCCATCGGCGTGCCGATCATTATTTTTGCGGTGGTCGCGCTGATCTTCTGGATGGTGCTGCGCTACACCACTTACGGGCGCTACGTGTACGCCGTGGGCGGCAATGAAAAGAGCGCGCGCACCTCGGGGATCGGCGTGCGCAAAGTGACGTTTTCGGTTTATGTAATCTCTGGTCTGCTGGCAGGGCTGGCAGGCGTGGTGTTGGCGGCACGGACCACGTCGGCCCTGCCCCAGGCTGGCGTGTCTTATGAGCTGGACGCGATTGCCGCCGTGGTGATCGGCGGCACCAGCCTGTCGGGCGGCATCGGCAGCATTGTCGGCACGCTGTTTGGTGCGCTGCTGATCGGCGTGATCAACAACGGCCTGAACCTGCTCGGGGTGTCGTCGTATTACCAACAAGTGGCCAAGGGGTTGATCATCGTGCTTGCGGTGCTGATCGATGTCTGGCGCAAGAAAAAACGCTAAGTGGAGTGTGTGCAATGTCCAATTTCTGGAACCAGGCGTTCGACCTCACCGGCCGTTGTGCCGTGATCACCGGAGGCGCCGCCGGGATCGGCCTGGCCTGCGCGAATTTGTTGGTGGACCGCGGCGCCAAGGTGGCTTTGCTGGATCGTGACCCGGCGGTGGTCGAAGTGGCTGCCAGCCTCGGCACGGGTCATTTGGGTGTGGTGGCTGATTTGCGCCTGCTTGAGTCGGTACAGGCTGCGATTGATGAGGCGCACAGCGGACTCGGGCGCATCGATTACCTGGTCAACAGCGCGGGTGTCGCGCTGTTGGACAAGGCCCTGGACGTCAGTGAAAACGCCTGGGACACCACCCTGGACATCAACCTCAAGGCCAGCTTTTTCGTGGCCCAGGCCTGTGCCCGGCATATGATCGAGCAAGGCGGCGGGCGCATCGTCAACCTGGCCTCTCAAGCCGCCGTGATTGGCCTTGATCGCCACGTGGCCTACTGCGCCAGCAAAGCCGCTGTGGTAGGCATGACCAAGGTGCTGGCCATGGAATGGGCGCCCCACGGCATCAACGTCAACGCCATATCGCCGACCATCGTCGAGACCGCCCTGGGCAAGAAGGCCTGGGCCGGTGAACTGGGCGAGAAGGCCAAATTGCAGATCCCGGTGGGGCGTTTCGCCCAGCCGGAAGAGATCGCCGGCCTGGTGCTTTACCTGGTCAGCGACGCGGCCAAGATGATCACCGGCGAAAACGTGGTCATCGACGGCGGCTACAGCATTCAGTAATCCGATTCCATACAGATAAGAACAAGGAAACACCCTATGAATCGAGTCATCAACGATCCCGACCTGGTGGTCGAGGACATGCTCGCGGGCATTCTCCTGGCGCACCCGGAACTGGTGCAGTACGAGAGCAACCCACGGGTCATCAGGCGTAAGACCTCACCGGCTGGCCAGGTGGGCATCGTTACCGGCGGCGGTTCGGGGCATGAGCCAGCGTTTCTGGGTTATGTCGGCCCAGGGCTGGTGGATGCGGTGGCAATCGGCGAGATATTTTCTTCGCCCACCGCCAAGAGCTTCTTCGATGCATTCCGCGCCGCTGACCAGGGCGCGGGCGTGGCGTGCCTGTACGGCAACTATGCCGGCGACAACATGAACGTGAAGCTGGCAATGAAAATGGCCGCCAGCAAAGACATGACCATTCGCACCGTGGTCGCCAATGACGACGTGGCCTCTGCCCCGCCAGCGGACATCGCCAAGCGACGCGGCGTGGCCGGTGAGATTTTTATGTGGAAAATCGGCGGTGCCGCCGCCGCCCAGGGCTACGATCTCGACGGCGTGATCCGTGTAGCGCAGAAAGCCGTGGATCATTGTCGCTCCATCGGCGTGGGCCTGACGCCCTGCACCATCCCGGCCGTGGGCAAACCCAACTTCCAGATCGCCGACGGCCTGATGGAACTGGGCATCGGCCACCATGGCGAACCCGGTATCGAAGTGGTGCCGGTGGAATCCGCCGCGGCGATGGCCGAACGCATGCTTGCGCCGATCCTGGCCGACCGCGACTTCACCCGGGACCAGAGTGTGGTGGTGCTGGTGTCGGGACTGGGTGCCACGCCAGTGATGGAACTGTATATCTTCTACGCCGAGGTCGAGCGCCAACTGCGCGCCAAGGGCCTGCGCATTCACCGCTGTTATGTGGGCAACTACTTCACGTCGCTGGAAATGATGGGCGTGACCCTGACCCTGCTCGGGCTCGACGCCGAACTGAGCAGCCTGATAGACCAACCCTGCCGCTCCATCGGCATGACCCAGTCGGAGTAGAGCATGAGCGAGCATTTCCCCAGCAACACCGGTTGCGCCATCGTCGCCAGCCTGGTGTCGATCATTGTCGCCAACCGCGAATACCTCAGCGAAGTGGACGGCGCCATCGGCGACGGCGACCACGGTATCAACATGGCCAAGGGGTTTTCACGCTGCGGCAAGACCCTGGAAGGTCGCGAGCTGTCCCTGGCCGAGGCACTCGACGAACTGACCCTGGCACTGATGGAAGGCATCGGCGGCTCAATGGGCCCGCTTTACGGCAGCCTGTTCATCGGCATGGCAGATGAAGTGCGCGGCCGTGACAGCATCGACGCAGCGACCTTCGCCAAGCTGCTGCGCGGCGGCCTGACGTCCCTGCAGGACATCAGCGATGCAGGCGTGGGAGACAAATGCCTGATGGATACGCTGATCCCCGCCGTCGAGGCATTTGAACAGGCCCAGGCCAGCGGCGCGTCATTCAGCGAGGCCTTGCGCCAGATGAAAAGCGCGGCGTCCCAGGGCCGCGATTCCACCCGTGACCTGGTGGCGAAAATCGGCCGCGCCAGCCGCCTCGGGGAGCGTTCCCTCGGCGTGCTGGATGCCGGCGCGGTGTCGTGTTGCCTGATCCTCACCGACCTCGCCGAATCGGTCGAGGCTCGGCTGATCGCCTAGCCCGCTCACTACAAGAATGTTACTTAACGGCGCGTCGCATCATCCAGGGCGAGGATCGTGTAGGCGTTCGACACGGTCGTCGCCAGGGTGTTGATCACCCCGGAGCGCAACGCGCCGAGGGTCGCCGCCGCCTTGGTGTTCTCGCTGGCAATCGCTACCACGTCGGGAATGCGCACCAATTCCTGCACCGTCAAGCCGATCACCCTGCCCTGCATGGCGTTGACCGCCGGCTGGCCGTGGATGTCAATGAAGTCGTAGCCCATCATGTCGCCCACCGTACCGGACACACGGGCCTGGGCGATTTCCTGGGGCGAGAACCAACCCATGCGCACCATGTTGCTGTTCTCGCTCATGTCGCCGATGCCGATCAGCGCGATATCGGCGCGGCGTGCGCGGTCGAGGGTGGAGCGCACGGTGTCGTTGTTGATCAACACGCTGCGCAGTTCCGGGTTGGCCACCAGGGCCGGGGCATACAGGGTTTCGCTCTCGGCGCCGAAACGCAGGGCCAGGCGCCGGCAGATATGGTCGGGGTTCATGTACTCACCGGCCTTGAGCGAACCGCCAATCGCACACACAAAGGTGCAGTTGCGCGTCACCGGCAGGAACACATTCTCGGCGACGGCGCCCACGTTGCGGCCCATGCCGACAGCGATGATCATGCCGTCGCTGAGGGTCTTGTTCAGGTAGTTGGCGACCAGGCTGGCCACGGCCGAGCGCTGGGTGTCGGGGTCGCCGTGGTCGACCGCAATCAAGGCGCGGTCCAACTGGAAACGCTCGACCAGCGCCTGCTCCAGTTCAGTGTTCAGGGCTGGATGCTGCAACACCCGCACCTCGACCACCCCTTCATCCCGGGCGCGCTTGAGCAGCCGGCTGACCTTGACCCGCGACAGGTCGAAGCGCTTGGCGATGGCTTCCTGGGTGATGTTGTCGAGGTAATAAAGCATGGCCACTTCGGTCATCAGGTCGATGTCGCTGGCGGCACGCTGGGCACTGTCGGTCATGGGAGCTTCCATTTACGCCACAAAAAACCATTCTCCCTAGTCTGTGCGGTGCAAGTCCAGCGGCGAATGGGCCAAGCCTGTAAAGTTTCTAATGGCTCTGCTGGTATTCCCGTGGCGTGCAGCCGAACTCGCGGCGGAACACCGTGTGCAGGTACTGCGCGGACTTGAAGCCACACTGCTGGGCGATATCGGCAATCGCCAGGTGATCGTCCTCCAGGCCCTTGGCGGCGCTGGCGAGTTTGAAACGCAGGATCTCGTCATGCACGCTGCAACCGCGCGCCTTGCGAAAGTGCGCCTCCAGCGAGGAGCGCGACACGCCGACATAGGCCGCCACCTGGGCGGTCTTGATCCCCTGGCAGGCGTACTGACGGATAAACAGCAGCGCTTGCATCACGTAAGGGTTACCCAAAGGTTGATGCAGGCTTGAGGCCTGCACGTTAATCGCATCCGGCGGGATCAGTACCTGCGTGCCGGTGCAAGGCTTGCCGTGCAACATCTGATGCAGCAACGCGGCGGCGGTGCGGCCCATGGTTTCGGTGCCCTGGATCACCGAACTCAGCGGCACACGCGTGAGGGTACGGGTCAGTGGGTCGTTGTCGATGCCGATCAGCGCCACTTCTTCCGGCACAGCAATTCCAGCAGTGAGACACGCTTGCAGCAGCTGCCGGGCGCGGGCGTCGGTGACGGCGATGATGCCGATGGGTTTGGGCAGGCTTTTCAGCCAGGCGATTTGTTGCTCGACAGCGCTGTCCCAGAGCGGCGCGCTGGTGCCAAGGCCGCGATAGATCTGCACGGACAAGCCATCCCGTTGCTGCAAGCGCTTGAAAGCCTTTTCGCGCTCCTGGGCCCAGCGATTGGCCTGGGCTTCGGGCAGGCTGAAACAGGCAAAGCGCGTCAGGCCTGCCTCGATCAGATGTTCGTAGGCCAACTTGATCAAGGCGTAATTGTCCGTCGCCACATAAGGCATACCCTTCGGGTAGGCGCGTGCATCCTCGTAGGAGCCACCCACTGCCACCACCGGCACTTTGCTGCCGACCAGCGCCTCGCCGATCAGCGGGTCGTCGAAGTCGGCAATGATGCCGTCGCCCTGCCAACGCTCAATGCCTTTGAGGCGGCACAGAAAGTCCTCTTCGAGGAACAAGTCCCAGGACGCGCGGGTGCTGCTCAGGTAGTTGCCGATGCCGGCGATGATGCCGCGGTCGTAGATTTTGCTGCCGTTGAACAGCAAGGCAATGCGGTGCACGGGCGGTAGGGTCTTCATTGTTTTTATCCTGAGGCCGGTCGAAACAGACTAGCCCCTGTCACGCAAAATCGCACCATCCTTTGGTGATTTTCATAATCGGGAAGCTCGACGCCGTTGCTAGTATCGAGCCACCGCCAAGAACAATAAGGAAAACGCCATGCCGTACTTCCCCGGTATCGAGAAGGTTCGCTTCGAAGGCCCCGATAGCGATGCCCCCCTCGCCTTTCGCCATTACGACGCCAACAAGCTCATCCTTGGCAAACCCATGCGCGAACACCTGCGCATGGCGGCCTGTTATTGGCACACCTTCGTCTGGCCGGGGGCTGACATGTTTGGCGTCGGCACCTTCAAGCGGCCATGGCAGCGCAGTGGCGACCCGATGGAATTGGCCATCGGCAAGGCGGACGCCGCCTTCGAATTTTTCTCCAAGCTAGGCATCGACTACTACAGCTTTCACGACACGGATGTCGCCCCTGAAGGCAGTTCGCTCAAGGAGTACCGCCACCACTTCGCGCAGATGGTCGATCACCTGGAGCGCCATCAGGAACAGACCGGCATCAAGCTGCTATGGGGCACCGCCAACTGCTTCAGCAACCCACGCTTTGCCGCTGGCGCCGCGAGCAACCCGGACCCGGAGGTGTTTGCCTACGCCGCCGCCCAGGTGTTCAGCGCGATGAACGCCACCCTGCGCCTCAAGGGTTCCAACTATGTACTGTGGGGCGGCCGCGAGGGGTATGAAACCCTGCTCAACACCGACCTCAAGCGCGAGCGCGAACAACTCGGGCGCTTTATGCGCATGGTGGTGGAGCACAAGCACAAGATCGGCTTCAAGGGCGACCTGCTGATCGAACCCAAGCCCCAGGAGCCAACCAAGCACCAATACGATTACGACAGCGCCACGGTGTTCGGCTTCCTGCATGAGTACGGGCTGGAACATGAGATCAAGGTGAACATCGAGGCCAACCACGCGACCCTGGCCGGGCACAGTTTTCATCATGAGATTGCCACCGCCGTGTCCCTGGGAATCTTCGGCAGCATCGACGCCAACCGAGGCGACCCGCAGAACGGCTGGGACACCGACCAGTTTCCCAACAGCGTCGAGGAAATGACGCTCGCCACTTATGAAATCCTCAAAGCTGGCGGTTTTAAAAATGGCGGCTATAACTTCGACTCCAAGGTGCGCCGCCAGAGCCTGGACGATGTGGACCTGTTCCATGGGCATGTAGCTGCCATGGATGTATTGGCCCTGGCCCTGGAACGCGCAGCGGCGATGGTACAGAACGATCGGTTGCAGCAGTTCAAGGACCAGCGCTACGCCGGTTGGCAGCAACCGTTGGGCCAGGCCGTGCTGGCGGGTGAATTCAGCCTGGAGTCGCTGGCGGAGCATGCGTTCGCCCATGAGCTGAACCCACAGGCGGTGAGTGGTCGCCAGGAGATGCTTGAGGGTGTGGTGAATCGCTTTATCTACCGGTGACACTGTGGCTGGCGGCTATCTGTGGTGAGCGGGCTTGCCCCGCTCACCACAACAAGCTCCCTCGCCACAGGTACAGTGTTTGTCTAGAGTCTTCCAACAACAATAAAAGGACGCACCACCATGAAGTCATTCAAACGTACCCTGCTCGCCACTGCCCTGGCCCTGCTCGCCCTGCCGGCGATGGCCGATTCCGCCCACCCGAAAATCGGCTTCTCCATCGACGACCTGCGTCTGGAACGCTGGTCCCGCGACCGTGACTACTTCGTCGCCGCCGCAGAGAAGCTCGACGCCAAGGTCTTCGTGCAATCGGCCGATGCCAACGAGCAAAAGCAGATTTCCCAGATCGAAAACCTGATCTCCCGTGGCGTCGACGTGATCGTCATCGTGCCGTTCAACGCCACCGTGCTTACCAATGCCGTCGCCGAAGCCAAGAACGCCGGAATCAAGGTGGTGTCCTATGACCGCCTGATTCTCAACGCGGACATCGACGCCTACATCTCCTTCGATAACGAAAAAGTCGGCGAAATGCAGGCCAGCGGCGTGTTGCAAGCGGCGCCCAAGGGCAACTACTTTCTGCTAGGCGGCGCGCCCACCGACAACAACGCCAAGGTGTTGCGCGAAGGCCAGATGAAGGTGCTGCAACCGGCCATCGACAAGGGCGACATCAAGGTGGTCGGCCAACAGTGGGTGAAGGAATGGAACCCCACCGAGGCCCTGAGCATCGTCGAAAACGCCCTGACGCGGAACAACAACAAGATCGACGCCATCGTCGCCTCCAACGACGCCACTGCCGGCGGTGCGATCCAGGCCCTGGCCGCGCAGAAACTGGCGGGCAAGGTGCCGATCTCCGGACAAGACGCCGACCTGGCCGCGATCAAGCGCGTGGTCGACGGCACCCAGACCATGACCGTGTACAAGCCGCTCAAGCTGATCGCAACGGAAGCAGCCAAGCTCTCGGTGCAACTGGCGCGCAATGAGAAACCCACCTACAGCTCGCAATATGACAACGGCAGCAAAAAGGTCGACACCATCCTGCTGACTCCGACGCCGTTGACCAAGGCGAATATCGACCTGTTGGAGAAAGACGGGTTCTATACCAAAGAGCAGATTACCGGGCAGTGACCGTCATGGCCGACTACCTGCTGCAAATGAACGGCATCGTCAAAAGCTTTGGCGGTGTCAACGCGCTGAACGGCATCGATATCCAGGTGCGGCCGGGGGAATGCGTCGGCCTGTGCGGCGAGAACGGTGCCGGCAAATCCACCTTGATGAAGGTGCTGTCGGCGGTGTATCCCCACGGCACCTGGGAGGGCGAAATACTCTGGGAGGGGCAGCCACTCAAGGCCCACTCCATCAGCGAAACCGAAGCCGCCGGTATCGTGATCATCCACCAGGAACTGACCCTGGTGCCCGACCTGTCGGTGGCCGAAAACATCTTCATGGGCCACGAACTGACCTTGCCGGGTGGGCGCATGAACTACCCGGCCATGCTCCACCGCGCCGAAGCGTTGATGCGCGAGCTCAAGGTCCCGGACATGAACGTGGCGCTGCCGGTGTCGCAATACGGCGGCGGCTACCAGCAACTGGTGGAAATCGCCAAGGCGCTGAACAAGAGAGCGCGACTGCTGATTCTCGACGAGCCCTCCTCGGCCCTGACCCGCTCGGAAATCGAGGTACTGCTGGACATCATCCGCGGCCTCAAGGCCAAGGGCGTGGCCTGCGTGTACATCTCCCACAAGCTCGATGAAGTGGCGGCGGTGTGCGACACCATTGCGGTGATCCGCGACGGCAAGCACATCGCGACCACCGCCATGGCTGACATGGACATCGCGAAGATCATCACTCAGATGGTCGGCCGCGAGATGAGCAACCTCTACCCCACCGAGCCGCATGCCGTCGGCGAGGTGATTTTCGAGGCACGCAACGTCACCTGTCATGACGTCGACAACCCCAAGCGCAAGCGCGTGGACGATGTGTCCTTTGTGCTCAAGCGCGGGGAAATCCTCGGCATCGCTGGGCTGGTCGGCGCCGGGCGTACCGAACTGGTGTCAGCATTGTTCGGCGCCTACCCCGGCCGCTACAGCTGCGAGGTGTGGCTGGACGGCGAGGTGATCGATACGCGCACGCCACTCAAATCCATCCGCGCCGGGCTCTGCATGGTGCCCGAAGACCGCAAGCGCCAAGGCATCATCCCCGACTTGGGCGTGGGCCAGAACATCACCCTGGCGGTGCTCGACACTTATGCGCACATGACCCGCATCGACGCCGAAGCCGAACTGGGCAGCATCGACCAGCAAATCGCGCGCATGCACCTCAAGACCGCCAGCCCGTTCCTGCCGATCACCAGCCTGTCCGGCGGCAACCAGCAAAAGGCCGTGCTGGCAAAAATGCTGATGGCCAAGCCCAAGGTGCTGATCCTCGATGAGCCCACACGGGGTGTGGACGTGGGCGCCAAGTATGAGATCTACAAGCTGATGGGCGCGCTGGCTGCCGAGGGGGTGTCGATCATCATGGTCTCGTCGGAATTGGCAGAAGTGCTCGGGGTGTCCGACCGCGTGCTGGTGATCGGCGACGGTCAGTTGCGCGGCGACTTCATCAACGAGGGGCTCACCCAGGAACAGGTACTCGCCGCCGCGCTCAGCCAACACAACAATAATGATCGGAAGACCGCGTAGATGAATCAGGTCAAACACCTTTTCACCCGCTACAAAATGCTCGCCCTGGTCATCGCCGTGGCGGTGATCTGGGTGTTTTTCAGCTGGCAGACCGAGGGTGGGTTCCTCACGCCGCGCAACCTGTCCAACCTCCTGCGGCAGATGTCGATCACCGGAATATTGGCGTGCGGCATGGTATTGGTGATCATCAGCGGCGAGATCGATTTGTCGGTGGGGTCGTTGCTGGGGTTGCTGGGTGGGCTGGCGGCGATCCTGGATGTGGTTTATCACATTCCGCTGCTGGCCAACCTGAGCTTGGTAGCGTTGTGCGGGTTGATGATTGGCTTGGCCAACGGCTACATGACGGCCTATCTGCGCATCCCGTCGTTCATTGTCGGCTTGGGTGGGATGCTGGCGTTTCGCGGGATCCTGCTGGGGATTACCGGCGGCACCACCATTGCACCGGTTTCGCCGTCGCTGGTGTATGTGGGCCAGGGGTATCTGCCGCATTCGGTGGGTATCGGGCTGGGCGTGCTGTTGTTTGCGCTGACGGTTTTTCTGACCTGGAAGCAGCGGCGCAACCGGGCGTTGCATGGTCTGGCGGCGCACTCGTTCGCACGAGACCTGGTGCGCGTGGCGGTGATCGGAGCCGTACTGGCCGGGTTTGTCACGACCCTCAACAGCTACGACGGAATTCCCGTCCCCGTCTTGCTGCTGCTGGTTTTATTGGGCGTATTCAGCTACGTCACCAGCCAGACCGTATTTGGGCGTCGTGTGTACGCGGTCGGCAGCAACATGGAAGCCACACGCCTGTCGGGCATCAATGTGCAGGCGGTGAAACTGTGGATCTTCGGCATCATGGGCGTGATGTGCGCCCTCGCCGGTTTGGTCAACACGGCTCGCCTGGCGGCCGGCTCGCCGTCAGCGGGGAACATGGGCGAGTTGGATGCCATCGCCGCGTGTTTTATCGGCGGCACATCAATGCGCGGTGGTTCGGGCACGGTGTATGGCGCGTTGCTCGGGGCATTGGTGATCACCAGCCTGGACAATGGGATGTCGATGCTGGATGTGGACAGCTACTGGCAGATGATCGTGAAGGGCAGCATCCTGGTGCTGGCAGTGTGGGTGGATGTGAGTACGCGCACAGGCAGACGCTGACAACCTCACTTGCCCAACAACACGCCCCCTCCTCCATCTACCCCAAGGGGGGGTGCACATCGATTTTCGGTTCCATCGGCGGCCTGACCTCATCTATACATGAGGTCTTGTAAAAAGTGCCGGCCTGCCCGGGCAGGCGGCGTGGTGACGAGGAAGACAGCCGACTAAAAAACGTAACAGCTGCTACGGTCTTCATTCTCATAGCGCCACGACTGGATAATGCCCTCACCCGAGACGAGCACGGAGTATCGACAGTCGCGGATCCAGGTCATGAAGTAGCGCAGGCTGTCGCCCTCCTTCACAACCTGGTCATAGACCTCTTTCTTGTTGACCGGAGACCAATACGAATCGCCACAGCCGCGGGTGCAATCGTCATAGAGGTGGGCATCGAAGCGCGTGCCGACAAACGCATTCATACCGTCCGTCCATGCCGAATAAGACGGCGCACAACCGGCCAGCAACGTGCACAACAAGGCGATACCCATGATTGCTTTCAAAGCGTTCTCCAAGGGACGGGGGCAGGGATCCATTCCATGCATGGAAAGTCATTTATCGTGACGCAGGGCGGGTTTCATCTACTTTATAAGCCGAAATCAGCATGTAGATGGCGACCAGCAACAAGTACACCAGCGTCAGGACAGTCAACCAGAACACGCCGTATCGGGCCAAATACACGTCAAGGCTCAACGTAGCATTTCCCTATTGTTGACTTGACTGTGTTCGCTCGCTGGGTGAGCGTGCCAAGTTCCTCTAAGTAGAGCAAGCACCCCGCGCCTGGCGCTGGGGCATCTGCTGGAGACGGATTAAAAAAATGTGGGAGCTGGCTTGCCTGCGATAGCGGTGTGAAGTGCGCCCCAGAAGTTGGACACCCATCCAATTCTTGGGGCGTATTTTTCATGAGTAAGTACACGACGCAGTTCAAGCTATCCGCTATTACCACTTTCCTTGAGAAAGGCCGAGGCTTTCGCCGTATCGCCGCTCAATTTCAAATGGACCCTACATTGCTTCGTCGCTGGGTCGAGGCGTATCGATTGCACGGTGAGGCCAGTTTGAGCACCACCGGCCAACGTTACTCCGCCTTGTTCAAGTTCTCCGTCCTACAACGCATGTGGCGTGACTCCCTTTCCTTACGCCGCGCAGCGGCGCTTTTCAATTTGGGTAACTCCACTCAGGTGGGCAGATGGCAGCAGCAGTATTACAGTGGCGGCATTGAAGCCCTGGAGTCAGGGAAAAAAGGACTGTGTACCGTTATGTCTAAGCCACCCATTAAACCACGTAAATCTTCTGCCCCAATCACTGCCCCTGAGCCCGAACACAAGACGTTGCTCGATGAGCTCAAGTATCTGCGCATGGAGAACGCCTACCTAAAAAAGCTTGGGGAGTTAGGCGAGGCAGTGATGAGGCGGGAGAAAGAACAGAAGAAAAAGCCCGATTAGTCAGTGAGCTTAAGCAAGAGTTTTCCTTGAGTGAGTTGCTCAAGCTGGTGAGCCTTGCGCGAAGCACGTACTACTACCAACTCAAAGCGATGGGCGTTGCAGACCGGTTTGCCTCGGTCAAAGCAGCTATCCAGAACCTCCAGAATGAGCATATGGGCTGTCTTGGTTATCGTCGTATGACTTTAGAGCTTCGTAAAGAACGACCACAGATCAACGGGAAAACGGTACGTCGGCTGATGGGGGAGCTGGGTCTGAAATGCACCGTGCGACCAAAGAAATACCGGTCGTATAACGGACCGATGGGAGATGTATCGCCCAATACACTGGCTCGTCAATTCGAGGCTGAGAAACCGAATCAGAAATGGGTAACTGATGTCACCGAGTTCAAAGTGGCTGGCAAGAAGATGTACTTATCTCCAGTTTTAGATTTGTACAACGGCGAGATTGTGGCCTATCAGATGGCCATGCGCCCCCAATATGCTTTGGTGGGCGAGATGTTGGAAAAAGCTCTTCAACGCTTACCTGAGGGGGCTAAGCCTATGCTGCACTCGGATCAGGGCTGGCATTACCGACACTCAAAATACCGAGAGCGACTGGAAAAGGCGGGGCTGGAGCAAAGCATGTCACGCAGAGGAAACTGTTATGACAACGCCACAATGGAGAGTTTTTTCGGCACACTGAAGTCAGAATTTTACTACCGAAAAAACTTCGACAACGTGGAACAGTTGCAAGCTGGGTTGGATGAGTACATCCATTACTACAACTATAAACGAATCAAAGTGAAGCTTGGCGGACTGAGCCCTGTAGCCTATAGGGTCAAGTCCGCTGTAGCCTAACCAACAACTGTCCAACTTTTGGGGCGCACTTCAGTGTATCAGTACTAGATGTGCTGACTGACACCACGCTATCGCGAGCAAGCCCGCTCCCACAGTTGACCGCGTACTGGCTTTAGTTATTTGGAGACCGGCATCGCAAACTCCGCACCCTGCTCAATACTCTCCGACCAGCGCTGCATGATTGACTTCTGTTTGGTGTAGAAGCGCACACCTTCAGTGCCATACGCGTGCATATCGCCAAACAAACTCTTCTTCCAGCCACCAAACCCGTGCCACGCCATCGGCACCGGAATCGGCACGTTGATGCCAACCATGCCCACCTCGATCCGTCGCGCAAATTCACGGGCGATGTTGCCGTCGCGGGTGAAGCAGCTCACGCCGTTGCCGAACTCGTGGTCGTTGACCAGTTTGATCGCTTCGCCAAAGTCATTCACGCGCACACAGGCCAATACCGGGCCGAAGATTTCTTCGCGGTAGATGCTCATCTCTTGGGTCACGTGGTCGAACAGGGTCGCGCCAAGCCAGAAGCCGTTTTCCAGGCCCGCTTCAGAGGGCACATAGTCGCGCCCGTCCAGCAGCAGTTGCGCACCAGCCTGTACGCCTTGCTCGATGTAGCCGCTGATGCGTTCCAGCGCCGCACGGGACACGATCGGGCCCATTTCGGCCTTGAGGTCGCGGCCGTCGGTGATGCGCAGTTGCTTGGCCCGTTCGGTCAAGGCAGCGATGACTTTGTCACCCACATCGCCCACCAGCACTGCCACGGAGATGGCCATGCAGCGTTCGCCGGCACTGCCGTAGGCGGCGCCCATCAGAGCATCGACGGTTTTTTCAATATCGGCGTCGGGCATCACCACCATGTGGTTTTTCGCGCCGCCCAGACCTTGCACGCGCTTGCCGTTGCGGGCACCGGTTTCGTAGATGTATTGGGCAATCGGCGTGGAGCCGACAAAGCTCACGGCCTTGACGTCCGGGTGTTCGATCAGCGCGTCCACTGACTCCTTGTCGCCCTGCACCACGTTGAACACGCCTTTGGGCAAGCCGGCTTCACGCAGCAGTTCGGCCATGAACAACGAGGCGCTTGGGTCGGTCGGGCTTGGCTTGAGGATAAAAGTGTTGCCCGCCGCGATGGCGATCGGGTACATCCACATCGGCACCATCACCGGGAAGTTGAACGGTGTGACACCGGCCACAACGCCCAGGGGCTGGCGCATCGTCCAGTTGTCCATGCCACGGGAAACCTGGTCGGAGTGTTCGCCCTTGAGCAGGTTGGGAATGCCGCAGGCGAATTCGAGGATGTCGATGCCACGATCGACTTCGCCCTGGGCGTCAGTGAAAACCTTACCGTGCTCGGCGACGATGATGCGTGCCAGGTCGTCCTTGCGTTCACGCAACAGGTGCAGGTATTCGAACAGCACGCGGGCGCGGCGGATCGGCGGCGTGTCGGCCCAACCGGCGAACGCAGCCTGGGCAGCGGCAACGGCTTCGCCGACGGTCTGGCGGCTGGCCAGGGCGACGCGGCCGGTCTTTTCGCCGGTGGCCGGGTTGTAGACGTCCTGATAGCGATCATCGCGGGACACGCGCTGGTCGTTGATGTAGTGCTCGATGGTGGTGGTCATGGCAGCAGATCCCAGGTGAGTAGCGTTGGAGCACACGATAGGCTTTCGATTTGTTCCAAACCAGAGCAGAATCCAGAACTTATTGTCCACAATGGCGAACAATAAAATCATGGAAAAGGCTGAGATCGAGGGGCTGTGGACCCATATCCATTGGCTCGCAGTGCTGGAGGAACACGGCACCTACACCGCCGCTGCCGCGCGCCTGGGCGTAAGCAAGTCCGCCGTGAGCCAGCGTATTTCCGACCTGGAAAAAGCCACCGGCACGCAGTTGGTCACCCGCACCACGCGCAGCGTGAGGCTGACCGACGCGGGGCTGTCGTTGACCCGTGAAGTGCGCAGCGCCTATGAGCAGATCGCCCGCAGTTTTTCGTCGGTGCGCGACTCGGTCGGCGAGATTCGCGGGCTGGTACGGCTGACCGCGCCAGTGGCGTTCGCCCGTCAGCAATTGGTGCCGCACCTGTCGGAATTCCTGCAACAGTACCCGCAGGTGCGCATTCAACTGGACGTGTCCGACGCCCTGAGTTCACTGGCCGCCGAAGGCTACGACCTGGCCGTGCGTCACGGCTTCCGGGTGCCGGAAACCCATGTGGCCTGGAAACTGTGCGACACCGGCTCGGTGCTGGTCGCCACCCGCGAATACCTGCAACGCCACGGCGAACCGCGCGACCCCGGCGACTTGTCCACGCACAACTGCCTGTTCTACCCACGCGGCACCGACCAACCCGCCTGGACTTTCGAGCGCGGCGCTAAAAATCTCGAACGCCTCACCGTGCCCATCGCCGGCAGCTTCGCTACCAACAACAGCGAAGCCTTGCGCGACTCGGCGCTCAACCACTTGGGTATCGCCCTGCTTCCGGATTTCAGCGCCCACGCCGCCCTGTCCAGCGGCAAGTTGGTGCAGGTGCTCAAGGGGTGGACGCTCAAAGGCGCATTTGCCGATGACATTTATCTGATTCGGCCGTACTCGCCTCATGTGCCGAAGTCGGTGAGTGCGCTGGTGGGGTTTCTGAAGGAAAAATTGTCGGGAGGGTTTCGCTACATGGGGTGAGGCGCGACACCCATGACTTTTTTGCATAACGCTCCGGTGTTTTTGGCCGTTCTGCTTCGATTTATGCGTGCCTATACTCGGTCCAATCTCTCGGTTCGACCGAGGGCCAGTCCCCACAACAATAATTAAGGACAGCCACCATGACCCAGCCCTTCCTGGCCGCTCGGGATTTTCTGCTCGCTCATCGCACCGACTACGCCACCGCCGTACGGGATTTCCGTTGGCCGCAGCTGGGCGAATTCAACTGGGCCCTGGACTATTTCGACGCCATGGCCGAGGGCAATGCAGCGGATGCGCTGCGGATCGTCGAGGAAGATGGCAGCGAGCAGCGCTACAGCTTCCAGCAGTTGTCCGCGCGCTCCAACCAAGTGGCCAACCACCTGCGCGCCCTCGGCGTGCGTCGGGGGGACCGTGTGCTGTTGATGCTCGGTAACGATGTGGCGCTGTGGGACACCATGCTTGCCGCGTTCAAGCTTGGCGCCGTGGTCATCCCCGCCACAGCCTTGTTGAACCCCGACGACCTGCGCGACCGCATTGAACGCGGACAGGTTCGTCACTTGGTGGTCGGTGAGGCGCATGTGCACAAATTCGCCGGGCTTGCGCAGGGTTGCAGCCGCATCTGCGTGGGTTCGGCACCTGCCGGCTGGGTCGCGCACAACGCCGCGTTTGAGCACGCCGAGCAGTTCGAGGCCGAAGGCCGCACCCTGGCCACCGACCCGATGCTGCTGTATTTCACCTCTGGCACCACCTCCAAGCCGAAGATGGTGCTGCACAGTCACCAGAGCTATCCGGTCGGGCACTTGTCGACCATGTACTGGATCGGCCTGCAACCGGGTGACCTGCACCTGAATATCTCGTCACCGGGTTGGGCCAAGCATGCCTGGAGCTGCCTGTTCGCACCGTGGAATGCCGGCGCCTGCATCTTTATCCATAACGTCGCGCGCTTCAGCGCGCCGGCCTTGCTCAGTGCCTTGGAACGCTACGGTGTGACCAGCCTGTGCGCGCCGCCCACGGTGTGGCGCATGCTGATCCAGGAGGATCTCGCCAGCTACAAATCGCGCTTGAGCCTGCGCGAACTGGTCGGGGCCGGTGAGCCGCTGAACCCGGAAATCATCGAACAGATTCAACATGCCTGGGGCTTGCCGCTGCGTGATGGCTTCGGACAATCGGAAACCACCGCGCTGGTGGGCAACACCCCCGGCCAGTTGCTCAAGCCTGGCTCCATGGGCCGCCCGTTGCCAGGTTACCGGGTGGCCTTGCTCGATCCCGATGGCAACCCCGGCACTGAAGGCGAAGTCGCCCTGCCTCTGGACGTGCGCCCGCTCGGCCTGATGCTGTGCTATGAAGACAGCCCGGAAAAAACCGCCGAGGTCATGCGTGACGGCTACTACCGCACCGGCGACACCGCACAGGTCGACACCGACGGCTACATCACCTTCGTCGGTCGCGCCGACGATGTGTTCAAGGCTTCCGACTACCGCATCAGCCCGTTCGAGCTGGAAAGCGCCTTGATCGAACACCCGGCCGTCATGGAAGTGGCCGTGGTGCCGAGCCCCGATCCGCTGCGCCTGGCAGTGCCCAAGGCTTTCCTGATCCTGGCCCATGACGCCTGCGGCGACGCCGAGCTGGCCCGGCACATCCTGGCGTTCGCTCGCGAACATCTGGCGCCCTACAAGCGGGTGCGGCGTATTGAGTTCGTCAGCGAACTGCCCAAGACCATTTCGGGAAAAATCCGTCGGGTGGAACTGCGCCAGATGGAAGTACTGCGTCGCCAGAGCGAAACGCGGGGCGAACAGGAACACTTCGAAGAAGATTTTGGCTGAAAAAAAGCCCGGCGACACACAGGTGTGTTGCCGGGCAAAGCGAAGCGACCCGCTTCAGAAACGCGGTTTCACAGTCTTCCAATCCGGTTGGTAACGCTGCATCTGTTTCACATCATCGCGCTGGCGTATGCCGCAGTTGAGGTACTGGTCATGCAGCTTGCCCAGTTGGTCGTGATCAAGCTCCAGGCCTAACCCCGGCGCGCGAGTGATCGTCACGCAACCATCGACAATGGGCACCTTGCCGCCCTTGATGACCTCTTCGTCCGGCTCCTGCCAGGGGTAATGAGTGTCGCAGGCGTAATCGAGATTGGGCACCGACGCCGCCACATGGGCCATCGCCATCAGGCTGATGCCCAGGTGTGAGTTGGAGTGCATCGATACGCCCAGGCCGAAGATCTGGCACATTTTCGCCAGCACTTGGGTGTCGCGCAGGCCGCCCCAGTAGTGATGGTCGGCGAGTACGATCTGCACGCTGTTCAACGCCACGCTGCGGCGGAACTCGTCAAAATCGGTGACCACCATATTGGTCGCCAGGGGCAAGCCGGTGCGTTTATGCAACTCGGCCATGCCTGACAGGCCAGGGGTCGGGTCTTCGTAATACTGCAGGTCGTCGCCCAGCAGCTCAGCCATGCGAACCGAGGTTTCCAGGGACCAGTTGCCATTCGGGTCGATGCGCAGCGGCAGGCCGGGGAAAGCCGTTTTCAGCGCCTTGATGCAACGCACCTCATGTTCCGGTTCCAGGGCGCCGGCCTTGAGCTTGATGCTTTTGAAACCATAGGTTTCGATCATCCGGCGGGCCTGTGCGACGATCTGCTGTTCGTTGAGCGCTTCTCCCCAACTGTCGGGCCTGTAGGGCGAGTCGATGTGTTCGGCGTACTTGAAAAACAGGTAGGCACTGAACGGAATCCGGTCGCGGATCGCCCCACCGAGCAAGTCCACCAGCGGCACATTCAAGGCGTGGGCCTGCAGGTCGAGCAAGGCCACTTCGAACGCCGAATAGGCATTGCTCACCGCCTTGCTGGCGTGGGAACCCGGCGCCAGTTCGGCGCCGCTGAGGCTCGCGGGTTTATGCGCGGCCACCGTGGCCTGGACGATCGCACGCAGCCCGTTCAGGTTGAAAGGGTCCAGGCCGATCAGTTGTGGCTGCACCTGTTGCTGGATCGCCAACGCCGGGGCATCACCATAACTTTCGCCCAGGCCGATATAGCCGGTGTCACTCTCGATCTCAATGATCGAGCGCAGTGCGAAGGCTTCATGGATACCGCTGGCGTTGAGCAGCGGTGGGTCGCGAAAGGCAATCGGTGTGACGGTCACGCGGATGATTTTCAAGAGGTTGCTCCCTGTGGGCGTGGACGAGAAGCGTGCTGATGTGTAGTGGGTGTGGGGGGCACGGTGCCGCGTGGTGTGGTGCGCGCAAAAAACACCACCACCGCCGCCAACAGCGAGGTAGCGGCCAGTCCATACAGCCCGCCTTCGATGGAGCCGGTGGTCTGCTCCAGCAAACCAAAGGTGGTAGGGGCAACAAAGCCTCCCAGGTTGCCGACTGAATTGATCAAGGCAATCACCGCCGCGGCGATCCGCGCATCCAGATAACCCTGGGGGATCGGCCAGAACAAGGCCGAGGCGGCCTTGAAGCCGATCGCGGCAAAACAGATGGCGACAAAGGCAAACACCGGCCCGCCGGTGGTGGACATGAACATGCCGAACGCGGCGATCACCAGCATCAATGCAACCCATGCCTGCTGGTGCTTCCACTTGGCGGCCAGGGCAGCAAAACCGTACATGGCGACGATGGAAATCAACCAGGGAATCGAGTTGAACAGCCCCACTTGGAAGTCGCCCAGGTCGCCCATTTTCTTGATCATGCTGGGCAGCCAGAAAGTGGCGCCGTAAATGGTCAGGGCGATGGAAAAGTAAATAAAGCAGAACAGCGCGATTTGTCTGTCGGCGAGCAACTTGAACATCGAGGGCCGGACAGTCCGGACGGCTTCACGCGCCAGCTGTTCCGCCTCGATGGCACTCACCAACGCGTGTTTTTCCTCTGCGCTGAGCCACGTCGCCTGATCGGGACGGGACTGCAACCAGAACCATACAAAGCCACAGAGCACGATCGAGGCAAACCCCTCAATCAGAAACATCCACTGCCAGCCATGCAGGCTAAAACCATTGATGTGCAGCAAGGCCCCCGACACCGGGCCGGAAATCACTGAGGCAATCGCAGAACCGCTGAGGAAAATCGCCATGGCCTTGCCGCGCTCGGAGGCCGGCAGCCATTGGGTGAAGTAGTAGATGACACCGGGGAAAAACCCCGCTTCGGCAGCGCCAAGGACAAAGCGCAGGATATAAAAACTGGTTTCACCTTTGACGAAAGCCATGGCCATCGCGGCCGCGCCCCAGGTGAACATGATGCGCGTCAGCCAGGCCCGTGCGCCGTAGCGCTGCAGCAGCAGGTTGGACGGCACTTCAAAGATCGCGTAGCCAATGAAGAACAAACCGGCACCGAGGCCGTAGGCGGCCGCGCCAATGCCCAGGTCGATCTCCAAATGGCTGCGCACAAAGCCAATGTTGACCCGGTCGATGTAGTTGACGATGAACATCACCACAAATAACGGCAGTACATGACGCTTGACCTTGGCGGCCGCACGAACGAGCACGGTCGGGTCTGGCGGATTCTGAACAGTGTCCAAGGGCTACTCCCAATCATTGTTTTTTTAGGGACGCGTTGATCATGGACGCCGGGCATTGATCCCGTCTAATCTAACTTGGCATCCGATTGATACCTGGATTAGATCAATGTTTGAGCTCACCCAACTGCGTTGCTTCACCACTGTGGCCACCGAGCTGAATTTCCGGCGGGCGGCCGAACGGTTGAACATGACCCAGCCGCCCCTCAGCCGGCAGATCCAATTGCTGGAACATCACTTGGGGGTCGAACTGTTTGCCCGCACCACCCGCAGCGTTGCACTGACCGCCGCCGGTCGTGCGTTTTTTATCGAAGCGCAGAACCTGCTGGAGCGTGCCCAGCAGGCGGCCGTTACCGCGCGCCGCTTTGCCGAGGGCGATATCGGCACGGTCAATATCAGCTTTGTCGGCAGTGCGGTGTATGAATTTTTGCCTCGTGTGATCGCCGAGGCGCGGCTCAAACAACCTCACGTCAAGATCGACCTGGCGGAGATGAACACCTACCAGCAATACGAAGCCCTGCGCGCGCGCCGCATCGATCTGGGGATCGTCCGCGCGCCGTTGATTGAGCCCGGCTATGCCACCGAATGCCTGGTACGCGAACCCTTTGTACTGGCGGTGCCAAGCGGCCACCGGCTGGCCAATGCCGCGACGGTCAGCGTGCACGACCTGGACGCCCAGCCCTTCCTGATGTACGCCCACTCGGCCTACCCGCCGTTCAACGAACTGCTCACCGGCCTGCTGCGTTCGGCCCGCGTTGCACCGCAGTTCGTGCAGTGGCTGGGGTCCTCCCTGACCATACTGGCGCTGGTCAATGCCGGTATGGGCCTGGCCTTGGTGCCGCGTTGCGCCAGCAGTGTCGTGTTCAAGAACGTGGTGTTCCGCGATATCGACCTGGGCGAAGGGGCACAGAGCGAGCTGCATTTGATCTGGCGCGAGAACAACGACAACCCGGCGTTCGCGATGTTGCTGGATGGGATTCGCAGCGCGGTAAGCCAAGGATGGGATCAGACACGCTAGCTCAATCCTCTTGAATACTTGCCTGATCCTCCGACTTCTCGGATTTCAGATAGATAGCCCTTGCACACTGGTCTAGAGTTCGTCGATAAGCGGCCAGTGCATTGACGACTAAAAAGGCCGCACCTCCCGTTGATCAGCAGGTGAGCCATGGAATTACGAATCAACCAAAAGGCCTATCAGGTCGATGCCGATGCGGACACGCCCTTGCTGTGGGTGATCCGCGACGACTTGGGCCTCACGGGCACCAAGTATGGCTGCGGTCTGGCCCAGTGCGGCGCATGTTCGGTACTGGTAGATGGCAATGTGGTGCGCTCCTGCGTCACCCCGGTGGCCGGGGTGGTCGGGCGTGAAATCACCACCATCGAAGCGATTGAAACCGATGAGGTGGGCAAGCGCGTGGTCGCGACCTGGGTCGAGCATCAGGTGGCGCAATGCGGGTATTGCCAGTCCGGGCAGGTCATGGCGGCCACTGCGCTGCTCAAGCACACCCCGGCGCCCAGCAAGGCGCAGATCGATGCGGCCATGATCAACCTGTGCCGCTGCGGCACCTATAACGCTATCCATGCGGCCGTCGACGCCCTGGCCAAACAGGAGGGCGCTTGATGAGTACTCTCAACGAACTGCTTGATGCACCGGTCAACCTGTCGCGCCGCCGCTTTCTGGCGAGCACGGCGGTGGGCGCGCTGGTGATTGGTTTTGGCCTGCCACTGGGCTCGGGCCGGGTGCAAGCCGCCACCGCTGCTGAACGCGGCACCCAGGTGCCGGCTTTCCTGGAGATTCGCCCGGACGGCACAGTGCGCCTGCTCAGCCCGTTCATGGAAGGCGGACAAGGCACCCACACCGCCATGGCGCAGATCGTCGGCGAAGAACTGGATGCCGATCCCGCGACGTTCATCGTCGAAGCCGCTCCGCCCGGCGAAGCCTATGTGGTGATGGAGAACGGTATGCGCATCACCGGCGGCAGCATGTCGGTGCGCATGAGCTACCCGACCATGCGTCGCCTTGGTGCCCTGGCCCGCGCGATGCTGCTGCAGGCCGGTGCCAAACAATTGGGCGTGCCGGTTGGCGAATTGACCACCCAGCCTGGCCGAGTCGTACACGCAGCTTCCGGCCGTTCGCTGGGTTATGGCGAACTGGCCAGCAGCGCCCTCGACATGCCCGTACCCGATCCCGCCAGTATCACCCTGCGCGACCCGAGCCAGTTCCGCTGGATCGGCAAGCCGGTCAAGCGCCTGGACGCCTACGACAAATCCACCGGCAAGGCGCTCTACAGCATCGACCTGAAAGTCGACAACATGCTCCACGCGGCGGTACAACATGCGCCACGCCTGGGTATGACCGTGGGCAGCCTGCGCAACCAGCCTCAGGTCGAAGGCATGAAAGGCGTGCATTCGGTGCACGTGCTGCCCGGCGCGGTGGCGGTGGTGGCTGAGCGTTGGTGGCACGCCAAGCGTGCGGTGGAAGCCATCCAGGTCGATTGGCAGGAGGCGGCGGCTGATTCGGCACTGCGCGTGATGCCGGCGGACTTCTCCAGCGACAAGCACTTCGAGTTCCTCGCTGCCCAGCAAGGCCCGGCCCGTGACGACGAAAACGAAGGTGACGTCGCCGCCGCGCTCAAAGGTGGCAAGACTCAGCTTGAGGCGACGTATCACAACCAATACCTCAACCACGGCCAACTGGAGCCGCCGTCAGCCCTGGCACGCTTCAACCCTGATGGCACCCTGGAAATCTGGCTGCCCAACCAGGCGCCGGACATGTTCCGCACCGACATCGCCAAGCGCACCGGCCTCGATCCCGCACAAATCACCCTGCACTCGCCGTTACTGGGTGGTTTTTTCGGCCGGCACTTCTTGTACGACTCGGCCAACCCTTACCCTCAGGCTATTGCATTGGCCAAAGCCGTGGGCCGTCCGATCAAGTTGATCTGGAGTCGCGAAGAAGAGTTTCTACGTGATGTGCTGCGCCCGGTGGCCGTGGTCAAGTTCCGCGCCGCACTGGATGACAAAGGCTTCCCGCATGCCATCGAAGCCGTCAGCGCGACCGAAGGCCCGACCGAAGCCCTCGCCGGCAAACAGGGCGATAAAATCGACCCCACGGCCCTTGAAGGGTTGTCGGGCAAGTCCTACGCCATCCCCAACAAACGCATCGCGCAGATCTACGTCAAAGGCGCGCCCATGCTCGGTTACTGGCGCTCGGTGGGCAATTCGCTCAACGACTTTTTCTACGAGTCGTTCCTCGACGAGCTGGCGGACAAGGGCGGGCATGATCCGTACGAATTACGCCTGCACCTGTTGCGCGACAACGCCCGGCTGACCACCTTGCTGCAAGCAGCAGGTGAGCTTTCCGGTGGCTGGAAACGCGGCCCCTTCACCGCCGAAGACGGCACCCGACGCGCGCGCGGCGTGGCCATGGCCTCGCCGTTCGGTTCCCACACGGCAGCGATCGCTGAAGTGTCCATCGAGCATGGCAAGGTCAAGGTGCACGATATCTGGCAAGCCATTGACCCCGGCAGCATCGTCAACCCGGCGATTGTCGAGGCCCAGGTCAATGGCGCGGTGGCGTTGGGCTTGTCCCAGACCTTGCTGGAGGAAGCGGTGTACGTAGATGGCAAGCCACGGGCGCGTAACTACGACCTGTATCCAATCCTGACGCCAGCGCAGATGGCGCGGGTGCATGTGCGGATAGTTGAAAGTGGCGAAAAGATGGGCGGTATCGGCGAGCCGCCGCTGCCCGCCGTGGCTCCGGCCGTGGCCAATGCGGTGGCGCAGTTGACAGGCCAGCGCGTGCGCAGCCTACCCTTGAGCCGACACACTTTCAGCTGACCTTCAGGAAACGCCCATGAACAACCGTCGATTCGTAAGAACCGCAGGCTGGCTGGCGCTGCCCTGCCTGGTCGCCGCAGGCCTGCTGGCCTGGTACGTCACCCGTGAACCGGCTACGCCGTTCGAACAGCAACAGGCGGGTGTCACCTTCGAACCCGCCTTGGTCAGCCGCGGCGAGTATGTCGCCCGCCTCAGCGATTGCGTGGCCTGCCACAGCCTGGCCGGCAAGGCGCCGTTTGCCGGAGGCCTGGAAATGGCCACGCCGTTGGGGGCGATTCACGCCACCAACATTACGCCGGATAAGCAGACGGGGATCGGCACTTACAGCCTGGCCGACTTCGACCGTGCGGTGCGCCATGGCGTGGCACCGGGCGGCCGTCGGTTGTACCCGGCCATGCCCTATCCGTCCTATGTAAAACTCAGCGATGACGACATAAAAGCGCTGTACGCGTTTTTCATGCAGGGCGTAAAACCGGCCAACCAACCGAATATCCCCAGTGATATTCCATGGCCGCTGAATATGCGCTGGCCCATCGCACTATGGAACGGCGTGTTCGCACCGACGGCCACCTACGCGGCCAAAACCAACCAGGATGCACTGTGGAACCGCGGCGCCTACATCGTCCAAGGCCCCGGTCACTGCGGCAGTTGCCATACGCCACGCGGCCTGGCCTTCAACGAAAAAGCCCTGGATGAATCCGGCGCGCCGTTCCTCGCTGGCGCCCTGCTCGACGGCTGGTACGCACCCAGCCTGCGCCAGGACCCCAACACCGGGTTGGGCCGCTGGAGCGAGCCGCAGATCGTGCAGTTCCTCAAGACCGGGCGCAACGCCCATGCGGTGGTCTACGGTTCGATGACCGAGGCCTTCAACAATTCCACGCAGTTCATGCAGGACGACGACCTGGCGGCCATCGCCCGTTATCTCAAGTCATTGCCCGGCGACCCGCAGCGCGACGGCGCGCCCTGGCAATATCAGGCGGTGGCGGCGGTTCAAGACGCTCCCGGCGCCCACACCTACGCCACCCGCTGCGCCTCCTGCCATGGCCTCGACGGCAAGGGCCAGCCTGAGTGGATGCCGCCCCTGGCCGGTGCCACCTCGGCACTGGCGAAGGAAAGCGCCTCGGCGATCAACATCACCCTCAACGGCTCGCAACGCGTGGTAGCCGCCGGCGTGCCGGATGCCTACCGCATGCCGGCGTTCCGCGAGCAACTGTCCGACCCGGAAATCGCCGAAGTACTCAGTTACGTGCGCAGCACCTGGGGCAACAACGGCGGCGCGGTTGACGCCAAGGCGGTGGGCAAGCTGCGCGGGCATACCGACCCGGCGAGCAGCAGCCCGATCATCCTGCATATGCGCTGAGTTCAAGACTTAAGGTTCTTCACGCTGGCAAACGTTGCCTCGCCCCGCGCCTGTTCCAACACATTCATGGGCGCGGGGGTAGGCAACACGTGCAGCACCGGCTTGAACACGGTAGTTCGTTCGCTGTCGTTGACTGAACGCTCATCGCTGGGCGGCACGCCGAAGTATTCGCGGTAGCACTTGGAGAAGTGCGGCGTGGATACAAAACCGCAAAGCACGGCCAATTCCACGATGGAAATGGGCGTTTGCTTGAGCAATTGCCGCGCCCGGATCAAACGCAGTCTGAGGTAGTAGCGCGACGGCGAACAGTGCAGGTATTTCTGGAACATGCGCTCAAGCTGGCGACGCGACAACGCGACATATGCGGCCAGCTCATCCAGGTTGATCGGCTCTTCCAGGTTGGCCTCCATCAATGCCACGATTTCCTGCAACTTGGGTTGCTGGGTGCCGAGCATGTGCTTGAGGGGGACGCGCTGATGGTCCTGCTCGTTGCGGATCCGTTCGTAGACAAACATATCGGAAATCGCCGCCGACAGCTCATGCCCGTGATCACGGCCGATCAGGTGCAGCATCATGTCCAGGGGCGCCGTCCCGCCCGAGCTGGTGAGACGGTCGCGGTCGAGAGTAAACAGGCTGGAACTGACGGTCACCCGTGGAAAGGCCTCCTGCATGGCCGCCAACCATTCCCAATGCACGCTGCACTCATAGCCGTCCAGCAAGCCGGCCCGCGCCAACACAAAGCTACCGGTACAGATACCGCCCAGTCGCTTGGAATAACGCGCCTGGCCGCGTAGCCACTTGACCAGTTCGCCGGTCACAGTGCCCTGGATGCCGATGCCGCCACACACAATCACAATGTCGGCGGGCGGCACGCCGAATATCGAAGCGTCCGGCGTGATGGGCACGCCGTCACTGGCCCACACGGGGTTGCCATCCGGGCTCGCAGTGTGCCATTTGTAAAGCTCCTGGCCCGACAACTGGTTGGCCATGCGCAAGGGCTCGACCGCCGAGGCCAGTGACATCAGCGTGAACTGGTCCAGCAGCACGAACACGATGCTGCTAACGGGGCGGCCACTCATGGCGGTGAGACTGCGGCCATTGATTTTTGCGTGCGTTCGGGCTGCCGCGCGGTGAGCAACCCGATCAGAGAAATCATCAGGGCCAGGCCGATGGTCGATGACACTTCAAAACGATGCTCAGGCGTGACCAACATCACCGTCAAGGCAGCACAGATGAACACAATCACCAGCCAAGTCAGCCAGGGAAACAGCCACATCTGGAAGGTCAGCGTGACGTTGCGCTGACGCAGGATCTTGCGCATGCGCAGCTGGGACACGGCGATCACCAGATACACCAGCAAGGCGATGGCGCCCGAACTGGCGAGCAGGAATTGGAACAACCCGGCCGGCGCAAAGTAGCTGAACAGGGTCACCCCTGCGCCCAAGATCGTGCTGGCGATCACCGCCGCCCGCGGCACACTGGCCGCCGAGGTCTTCTTCATCAGTTTGGGTGCGTCCCCGCGCTTGCCCAAGGAAAACAGCATGCGCGAGGCAATGTAGATCGAGGAATTCATGCAACTGGCCACCGCGATCAGCACCACTACATCCACCAGCAGCTTGGCGTGGGGAATGTTCATCAGTTCCAGTGCGCGCTGATAAGAGCCTACCGAGGCCAACAACGGGTCATTCCACGGCACCACGGAAATCACCACGAAGATCGACAACAGGTAGAACACACCGATGCGCCACATCACCGAGCGCGTGGCCCGGGCAATGTTCTGCGCCGGGTTGCTGGACTCGGCCGCCGCGATGGTGACCGCCTCAGTGCCGATAAAACTGAACATGATGGTGATGAAAGCGCCGACCACCGCCGATAGCCCGTTGGGCGCGAAGCCACCATGCTCCTCCATCAGCCGGCTTAACCCGCTCACCTCGCGCTCGGGAATCCAGCCCATCAGCACCGCGAACCCCAGGCCGATGAAACCAATGATCGCGATCACCTTGGCCATGGCGAACCAGAACTCGAACTCGCCGTACTTGGACACGCTGAACAGATTGGTGACCACCAACAAGAAAATCGACAACAAGGCAAACAGCCAAGCGTCGATCTGCGGGAACCATTGGTTGAGGATATGCCCGGCGGCCAGGGCCTCGATGGGGATCACCAGCACCCAGAACCACCAGTACAACCAACCAATGGTGAAGCCGGCCCAGCGGCCGATGGCCTGGTCGGCGTAGGTCGAAAAAGACCCGGTATCGGGGTTGGCGACCGCCATCTCCCCCAGCATGCGCATGACCAGCACCACCAGCGTGCCGGAGAACAAATAGGCCAGCAGCACTGCCGGCCCCGCCGCCGCAATCGCATGCCCGGAACCGACAAATAACCCCGCGCCGATAATGCCCGCGATGGAAAGCATGGTCACATGACGCGGCTTGAAGCCTTGCGCCAACTGGCCGTTCGAATCGTTGGAACTCAGGCTATTCATTGTTTTTGTTGTTCTCGGTGATCGACGTTAGGGCGTACTGACTGAAGAGTCAGGCGATCATCATTTCTTAATGATGGGTCACCTTACGCGGCCTGACTTCATCAAAAATAGCCTGGGAGCGGCGTGGATTGGTCTGATATCGACATTGGGTTGGGCAAATGCCAGAGGGCAACCCTGGAAAGGTAGGGTCTTTCCAGGCCAGTCACCCATGGAGTAGTCTCGGCCTAAGCCGTACTCCCACACCGGCAGGACGCTCCCTATGCCCCATGACAGCAGCAACGCGACAGGCCCCATCCGCCAAGCCACACCCGAAGACGTGCGCGCCCTGATCGAACTGGACATCTACGCAACGGCCCACACCCATCGTCGCGTGTTCATCCACGATGCCGTGATTCGCCAACAATGCCTGGTCGCCCTCGACACCGCCGGATATTGCACAGGGTACCTGGTGCTGACCCATGACTTTTTCGATCATGGTTTTGTAGCGCTGGTGGTCGTGTCGCCGACACATCAACGTCAAGGGGTGGCGCTGCGGTTGCTGGCGGCGGCAGAGGCCGCGTGCAAGACGCCCAAGCTGTTCACTTCGACCAATGCGTCGAACACCGCTTCTCAGGCGCTGTTTGCAAAGGCCGGGTTCGTGCCGAGCGGGCAGATCGAGAACCTTGACGACCACGATCCTGAGCGGATCTATGTGAAATTCATCAATCCACCCGCGCGGTAACCTGCTGGCCACGGCTCGCGACTGAACGCCTCGACCTCCTGAATCAAGCCTTGCGCGGCCATCATCACCAACTCGCGACCCTTGTCCGGGCTGGCCTGCGCCGGGTCTGAACCCATGCGTCCGTCCACATGGCGTGCGCGAAAATCGAAGGCTTCGCGAATCGGTCCCCAAGGTGCGACCTGCGGCGAGTACTCGGCGGTTTTGATCGACTCCGGGTAGGCCCACTGGGTCACCGCAATCTCGGACGGCGTGGCATGAATACCGTGCCCGGTGGGGAACTGTTCCTTGGCCAGCTCGCCGACGCCTTCCAGATCCCACCAGTTGCATAACTTCAGTGCAAACCCAGCCGGGCGCCGGGCGAAACTGGCCTCGGCGTACAGCTCGGAGAACGCGGCCTCAATGGAGGCGACGTTGCCGCCATGGCCATTGAGAAACAGGATTTTTTCAAAGCCGTGGGCCGCCAGCGAGTGCACCCAGTCGCCGATGGCAGCAATGAAGGTCGACGGGCGCAGCGAGATGGTGCCGGGAAAGCCGATGTGGTGCTGGGCCATGCCGATGTTGAAGGTCGGCCCGATCAGGATATCGGCGCTCTTTTGTGCCTGGCACGCAATGATCTCTGGGCACATCCAATCGGTGCCCAACAAACCGGTGGGACCGTGCTGCTCGTTGGAGCCGATCGGAATCACGATGGTGCGGCTGCGCTCAAGGAATTGGCCGATCTCGACCCAGGTCGACAGGTATAAAAGCATGATGAGTTCCTCGTATTTTTCAATGACTGCGGGCTGCTCAGCCCGCGCTGTACTCGCCTGCCGAGCCGGTGCGTATACGCGGTTTGGTCGCGATGATCACGAAGGCTGCGCACAGGAACACGCAGCCCACCGCAACGAGCCCCGTGTCGAGACTGCCGGTGGCGGTTTTGGCCCAACCGATCATGGCCGGGCCCCAGAAGCCACCGGACAACCCGATGGTGTTGATCAGTGCGATGCCGCCTGCGGCCGCATCACCCTTGATGTGCTCGGAGGGCATCGCCCATAACACGGTGTAAGCCATGAACATCATGCTGATCGACAGGATCAGCAGTGCCATCGACACCAGCAGGTTGCCGCCTGCCAAGGGATAGAAGATCAGCAGGACCGCACCGGTGGCGGCGGGAATGGCACAGTGCAAACGTCGTTCCCCCAGGCGATCCGAACGCCGCCCGATCCAGTACATCCCCAGCGCCGCGCCAACATAAGGCAGCGCGGCGTACCAGCCCAACTGCTGGGTGTCGTTGACGCCCAGGGCTCTGATGACGGCGGGCAGCCAGAAGCTCATGGCGTAGATCGAGAAGATGATGCAGAAGTACGCCGACGCCAGGACATATAGCTTGGGGTCGCGCAATACGGAACGAAACGAATGGCTGCGGGCGCTCGCCGTACCCAGTTCGGTTTCCAGCAAGTGCTTTTCGGCGGCGTTCAGCCACGGCGCATCCGCGGGCCGATCACACAGCACGAAATACATGAGCACGCCGAGAAACACACAGGGCAAACCTTCGATCAGGAACATCCATTGCCACCCGGCCAGGCCACCCACGCCGGCAAAGGTGGTGATCAGCCACGCGGATATCGGGCCACCCAGGATGCCGCCCATGGGCCCGGCGATAAACACGATGGCAATCGCCCGCGCCATGCGATTCGGGCCGTACCAGCGGGACAGGTAATAGATCATGCCCGGTGCAAAACCGGCTTCGAACACGCCCAGCAAAAAGCGCATGGCATAAAACGTCGGCACGTCGCGCACAAACAGCATGCAAGCGGAGGTGATGCCCCACAGCACGAGAATGCGGCTGAAGGTTTTGCGCGCGCCGATGCGCGGCAGCATCAGGGTGCTGGGCAGTTCGAACAGCACGTAGCCGATGAAGAAAATCCCGGCACCGGCACCGTAGGCCGCATCGGACAGCCCCAGGTCGCTTTGCATCTGCAGCTTGGCGAAACCGACGTTGATACGGTCCAGGTAGGCGAAGACGTAACCGATAAACAACAGGGGCAGCAGCCGCCAGTTGAGCTTGTGATAGAGGGCAGAAATGGCCTCGTTGGATGTCGGCGCCAGTGCGTTTGGCATACGTATCTCCCGTTATTCTTGTGGGTGCTGCGGGCTTGCCAATCCATGGTGCGCCGGCCCATCATCACCAGCAAGAGCAACTAAGTTCGCGCAGTGTTGCCCTACAGGCAACGCAACCTTTACGACGGTAACCCTTATGCGAGAGATCAATCAGCAACGCCTGCGCTACTTTCATGAAGTGCTGATGCACGGTTCCATTCGAGGTGCGGCGGACAGCATCAACACCTCGCCCTCGGTGATTACCCGCCAGATCAAACTGCTGGAGGAAGAGTTGGGCGCCAAGCTATTCGAACGCCAGGCCCGTGGTGTGCAACCGACCGAGGCGGCGGCGCATTTGCTCGAGTTCTGGCGCGGCTATCGTTCACACCAGGAGAAACTCGAAGACCAGTTGCAAGCGATCAAGGGCTTGCAGCAAGGCCATGTGCGCGTGGTGATCAGTGAAGGGTATGTGGATGTGCTGGTGGACAATGTGCTCGCGCCCTTCTGCAAGCAGTACCCCAAGCTTGAAGTCACGTTGGATATCTTGCCGGTGGTGGATGTGCTCGACGAGGTTGCCGAAAACCGTGCGCACATCGGCCTGGCGTACAACCCGCCTGCACACCCGCACATCGATTTTCGCGCCGCCTCCTTGCAGCCGGTGATGTTGCTGGTGCGTCCCGATCACCCGTTGGCCGTGCGCGGCAGCATGGCAACCGTGCAGGATGTGCTCGAATGCCCGCTGGTACTCACGCCGACTACCTTCGGCATCGGGCATGCCATCACCCTGCTTGAGTATGCCGAGAAGATCCAGGTGCGCCCGATTCTGGTCAGCAATTCGTTGGCGGCGCTCAAGCGTCTGGTTGCCAATGGCGACTTTGCCTCACTGGCCGGGGAGTTCGCGGCCTCCCGGGAAATCGAAAATGGCGAGTTGGCGTCGGTGCTGATTGATCACCCCCTGCTGCTGGGGGTGGAAGCCAAATTGCTGGTGAAGGCCGCCCGCCCCTTGGCCGCCCCTGCGCAGGAGCTGTTGAACTGGATGCTGGCGCGATTGCCGATGTTCAAGCCGCAGGAATAAGCAGGCTTACCGGGTGTTGGAAACCAGCGCCGGATTGGACATCCCCTCAAAGCGTGCCTTGTTCGCCGTGCTTTCCCGCGCCTGCCAATGACCACTTGTCGCGCTTGAGGTGTTCCTGCAAGGCATTCATCAGGCGTCCTCCCAGGGGTTAAGGCGATCTCAGCGACGCCTTCAGAGCGTCGCGATCAAAATGTACATGCATGTCGTCAATTATTGACACATATGTACATTTACCCTAATTTCAAATCGCCGAGCCTGATGATGCCCACTACGGAGCACACAATAATGTCCAGCGATCCCCTGCTGCAGCCGTACAAAATCAAACACCTGACCCTGCGCAACCGGATCATGACCACGGCCCACGAACCGGCCTACCCGGTGGACGGCATGCCGCAGGCGTTGTACCGCGCCTATCACGTCGAACGCGCCAAGGCCGGTGTGGCCTTGACCATGACCGCAGGCTCCGCGGCGGTATCGCGGGACAGCCCGCCGGTGTTCAACAACGTGCTGGCGTACAAAGATGAAGTAGTCGGTTGGTTGAAGGACCTGACCGAAGAGTGTCACGAACACGGCGCGGCGGTGATGATCCAGCTGACACACCTGGGTCGCCGCACACGCTGGGACAAAGCCGACTGGCTACCGGTGGTCTCGCCGTCGCACCGTCGCGAAGCGTCACACCGCTCCTTCCCGAAGCAGATGGAAGACTGGGACATCGAGCGGATCATCAAAGACTACGTCGACGCCGCCGACCGCATGAAAGCAGCCGGGCTGGACGGCCTGGAGCTACAAGCCTACGGCCATTTGATGGACCAGTTCTGGTCACCACTGACCAACGACCTCGATGGCCCTTACGGTGGCTCCCTGGAGAACCGCATGCGGTTTACCTTCGATGTCTTGCGCGGGATTCGCCAGCGCGTCGGTGAAGACTTCCTGCTGGGCGTGCGCTACACCGGCGACGAAGCGCTGCCGGGCGGGTTCACCGCCAGCGAAGGCCTGCAGGTGTCGCACATGCTCAAGGACAGCGGGCTGGTGGACTTCCTCAACGTGGTGCGCGGGCATATCGATACCGACGCGGGCCTGACGGATGTGATTCCGATCCAGGGCATGCGCAACTCGCCGCACCTGGATTTTGCCGGCGAGATTCGCGCCTCCACCGGTTTTCCCACCTTCCATGCGGCGAAAATCCCGGACGTCGCCACCGCGCGCTACGCCATCGCGTCGGGCAAGGTGGACATGGTCGGCATGACCCGCGCCCACATGACCGACCCGCATATTGTGCGCAAGATCATCGAGCGGCGTGAAGAAGACATCCGGCCTTGCGTCGGCGCCAACTACTGCCTGGACCGCATCTACCAGGGGGGCGCCGCCTACTGCATCCACAACGCGGCGACCGGCCGTGAAACCAGCATGCCCCATGACATCCCCAAGGCTGCGCGCAAGCGCAAGGTGCTGATCATCGGCACGGGCCCGGCCGGTCTGGAAGCCGCAAGGGTTGCCGGCGAGCGCGGGCATGATGTGACGGTGCTGGAGGCGGCAGACCAACCCGGCGGGCAAATCCGCCTGACCGCCTTGAGCGAGCGACGCCGCGAGATGATCGGCATCATCGACTGGCGCATGGCCCAATGCGAACGCCTTGGCGTGAAATTCCACTTCAACACCTGGGCCGAAGCCGAGACCGTGCTGGCCCATGAGCCGGACGTAGTGATCGTCGCCACCGGCGGCATGCCCCATACCGATGTGCTGGCCGAGGGCAATGAACTGGTGGTGTCGACCTGGGACATCATTTCAGGCGACGTCAAACCGGGGCGCCATGTGTTGATCTTCGACGACGCCGGCGACCATGCCGCGCTGCAAGCCGCCGAGGTGATTGCGCAAAGTGGTGCCAGCGTCGAAATCGTCACCCCGGACCGCGCGTTCGCCCCGGAAGTCATGGCCATGAACCTGGTGCCTTACATGCGCAGCTTGCAGGACCTGGATGTGACGTTCACAGTGACGTACCGGGTCGAGACGGTGGAGAAACGCGACGGTCGGCTAGTTGCCACTTTCAGCAGTGACTATGGCACGGTGCACAAGCAGCGGGTGGTCGACCAGGTGGTGGTGAACCACGGCACGCTTCCCCTGGATGACCTGTATTTCGACCTGCGCGCGCATTCCAGCAATGGCGGCGCGGTCGAGCAGCACGACTTGATCGCCGGGAACGCGCAGAACATCGTGACCAACCGAGAGGGTCGATTCCAGCTGTTCAGAATCGGTGATGCGGTGGCGGCGCGCAATACTCATGCGGCGATTTACGATGCGTTGCGCCTGGTCAAAGACCTCTAAAAAGCCTCAAACACCCCCGGCGTGGTTTCAGCGTAGCCAAACGCCCCATAGAAGCGGTCCAGTTCGCGCCGCTTCAAGGCCTTGCCGGTGAACACGCTGACGTATTGGGGAATACGCCGGAACCGTACCACCACGTCCTCGTCTGTGTTCATCGAGATATAGCCGATCTGCGTCAAGTAGATGGTGCGGGCCCGCACATCGGCGGCCTCTTCATCGTAGCCAAAACGTCGAAACATCCCGGTCAAGACGTTGATACGGGTCTCATCGGCCAACGCGATTTCTGCCGCGACCTCTGCCGACTGCATCGCCCAACTGCGCACGGCAAATTCGAATTGCGAGTCGAACAGCTCCGGGTTCAACCAGCACTCGAAGACGTTGAGAATGGCTTCGCAAATACTCTCGGCATAGCGCTCGCACTGGTACACCAGGTTGCCGGTGTTCTTGTCGCGCCAACGGCTCAGCAAGGCCGATAGCAATTGCTCCCGGTCCTCGAAAAACCAATAGAAACTGGTGCGCGACAGACCAAGCTGCTTGGCCAGGGGCATCACGCGCACGGCATCGATGCCGGATTCTTTCAGGGCCGCGTAAGCGGCATCCAGCCACACATCGACCGAGCCACGCCAGCCTGTGTCCTGGCTCTTGCCTTGCGGTTTTGCGGGTTTCGACATCCTTGGGTCACCTTTGCCGGGGAATTGCCGGTCACTCTACACGCCCCCATGCATGAGTGCAGTTCGTCGGCAAAACCGCACGAAGAAAAAAATCCTGACTACTGTATTTATGTACAGCTAAACAACTTAAGGATGAGCATCATGAGCGACGATTTGAAGCAGTCAAGTTCTACCGCCACCTCGCAACCTACCATCTCATTCGAGCAAGCTAAAACCGGCCGAGCCCTGGATTTCACTTGGGCGCCTGACAGCAATACGACGACCACCATCGTCTCGGCGGATTGCGTCGACTACCGCGTTAACACCTCCCAGGGCAGCCCGACAGGTGACAGCCACTCCATTGCACGATTGACCTATGCCCAAGGCAACGGCGGGCGCCAGGTCGGTACGCTGTTTCTCGAAGAAGTCCGTGCAGGTGTACGTGACAATACCCAGATCGGACTCTTGGTAGGCCGCAAATGGGCGCTGGACGTCGACGCAGCGGATACCGGCAGCATTGGCACCTACGTGGTGGAACAGTTCGATGACATGCGCGCCAGCGTCAACTATGTCGGGGCATTCGCCCGCGTCTTTGCCGATCCCCGGATGGTCAGTTATCACGCCGGGGGCCATGTGCATACCAATATCTCGATCACGGGCAGCAGAGCCCTGACCATGGCGGACTCAGGCAAGTCGATTCTGGTCATCAGCAATACGGATGTCACGCTGACAATCGGCGATGATGTGACCGAAGGCTTCAGGGCGACGTTGATCCAGGCGGCAGCCGGCAAGATCAGCATCGCCGCATCGAGCGGCCACACGCTTTACAGCAATGCGGGAAACCGCACACGTACTCTCAACCCACTGGATGAACTGGAGGTCAGCACGTTTCCAGGGGGGCCGGTTTTCCTGGCTTTCCGGGTCAGGCCTGCGGCTTGATCCAAACGTTCGGATCTGATGTCGCAGTTACCGGCTGGGTGCCGGTGACTGCCACGTCACTTAGTCAGGCAGCGCGGTACCTTAAAGGCGAACGACAGCCCCGAGGCAAAACGCACTGACGCTTATCAGGGCCTTATGCGTATTCGACGGGGTATGTCTGAAACAGATGCCCAGTCTGATCTCACTCACTTTCAGTTCGGGCTTGGCGGGCACTCAACTATCCAGCCAGGCATCGGTTAAGAACTCTGACAGCGATTGCGAAAGTGCATCAAATACCAGCGAGACACGTCGCACCCGCTTCAAGTCTTGGTGCATCGCGACCCAGACGTCCACCGGGAAGTCCACCTGCTCGGGCAGCACGCGCACCAGGTCATGACGGCGCGCCAGTTGGCTCGAGCACACGCCGATGCCCAGCCCTGCGCGCAGTGCTGCGAACTGGGCCAGGTGATCGTCGCTGCGAAACACTGCGTGCTCCCCTGTACAGGCAAAACCTTGTTGTGCCAGGAACGCCTGCTCCGCCAGGTTGCGGTCCGGACCGATGACCGGATATTCGCTTAATTCATTTGCGCATCGCGGCCGGCCTCGGTACTCGAGCAACCCCGCCGTCGCATACAGACCCACGCGCAAATCACCCACATGCCGAGTGACAACGGAGGCCTCGACCGGCCGACGAATGCGTACGGCCACATCTGCCTCCTGCAATGCCAGGTCTTCCAGGCGATTCGACACGCTCAGTTCGAGCGCCAACTGGGGCTGGGCGGCGCGGATCTCGCGCAGCATTGAAGGGAGCACTTCCACGCCCAGCAACTGGTTGCTAGTGACCCTCACTGTACCGCCAGGCACATTGGCCTGCGCGGACGCCGCACGAGCGAACGCTTCGGCGGCCAATGCCATCGATTGCGCATGGCCAATCAACTCTCGGGCGGTGTCCGTGGGCATCAATCCCGCTGGCGAACGCACGAACAAACTCGTTCCCACGCTGCCCTCCAGTGCGTCGATACGTCGTCTGGCGGTGGCTTGGGCAATGCCCAGCGCTCGTGCCGCCGCGGACAGGCTTCCGGTTCGAAGAACAGCCAGGAAGACCCGCTGGGTTTCCCATTGAAGTGGCGGGAGGTTCATACATTTCCTGCGAGCGGGTAGAAAGGTTTGATCAATTTTAATCAGGCGCAAACTTGTGCATGCTTTACCCGTATTGGTGCGCTGCATCAATCATTCAGTCGCCCAAACACGAGATTTCACGCATGAAAATTGCCGGTGGTTGCCGTTGCGGCGCCGTTTCCTATCGTTCTATCAGCGACGTACAGGTCGCCATCTATGCATGTCATTGCCAGTTTTGCCAAATCTGGAGCGGCAGCAGCTTTGCGCTGCATGCGATGCTGCCCAAGGACGCTTTTGTCCTGGAGGGGGCGACTGTCGAATATAGCTATCAGGACCAAAGGCAGGTCGCGCATCACCATCTGTGCGCGAGCTGTCATACGCGCATCTACAACACCACTTCGGCAGCGCCTGGACTTTGGATTCTTCGTGCGGGCACGCTCGACGACCGCGCCGCCTTGAGCCCTGTCGCGCACATTTGGGTCAAGCACAAACAGCCGTGGCTGAGCTTGCCTGCCACTCTCGCAACCTGGCCGGAAAGCCCCACTCCCGAGGCATTCGCGGCAGCGTTGGGCGCAGGCGATTGAAGAATCATCGGCGGTTGGATCGGTTTAAGTTTCAACTGCGCGACTGGGTCTCAACCCTGTCACGCATGAAGCAATAAGCCCTTGGTCGCTTTTTCCACAGCCTTCTTTGGTCCTCGAATACCTATCCCCACCAGGTTCAGATGTTGGGGGTCTTCTGCGAGAAATGCCTCACGGTTCGCTTCATCATGGCCGGTTGAAAACATGGCAAACACATACGGCACAACCGTGATATCACGCGCCAATGCGATGCGATGGGCAGCCTGGATCCCCACCAGATCGGCTTCGAATATGAGCATCGGCTGCCCCAGCATCTTTCCATAGACGTGGCCATTGGCATCGACATAAGTGTCGCCAATGGCCTCGGGAGCCGCCGAAGCAATGCCGCTTGCAAGAAACGCGACGACGTTCAAGCGCTGCCAGATCTGCAAGTCATTGCGGACGATAATTGCGACTTTGGTATCGAACATTGGCTGCTCCTTTCTGTTTTTTCTGAGCCCTATCTAAGCGACTGATGATTGCTCTTTCATCAACTCGACGGCGTCTTCGCCGGCTGCGATGCGCATCGGCGCGCTTGGATCAACGGCTGCACGCCATACTGCCTCGGCGACGTCCTGGGCGTGCGTCACTACGGTGGAGGTTGACCATTGGGCAAATACTTGCTGCGCCAGGCCCTCATAGGCGGGTGGAATACTGTGCTGCATGCGAGGCTGCGCCTTTTTAGCGAAGTCAGTCCCAGGCGCACGTCCCGGCAAGACCAGCCTGGCCCGTATACCGAACGGCTCGAGCTCCAGCGCCAGGGATTCGGTGAACGCATTCACGGCCGCCTTGGTTGCGGTGTAAACGCTGAGCAGGGGTAACGACATCAGCGTCACAGTGGACGTTACGTTGACGATCACCCCGGCTTTGCGCTCGCGAAACTGCGGCAGCACGGCCTGGATCATGGCGATGGTGCCCAATGTATTGGTTTCGAAAAGCTCGCGGGCCGTGTGCATCGGGGTACCTTCGACGGCGCCCAACAGGCCGATCCCGGCATTGTTAACCAGCACATCGATCGGCCCTGCGGCGTCTATCGCCTGCTCAATGCTGGCCGGGTCGGTCACATCCAGCACCAGCACACGCAGGTGCTCGGAAGCCGTCAAAACGCGCTCGTCGAGGCTGCGCATGGTTGCGATAACTTTCCAGCCTTGTTCGAGGAAATAGTTGGCGGTGGTCAGGCCGAAGCCCGAAGAGCAGCCGGTAATCAATACAGTTTTCATGTAAGTGGTCCCATAGGTTGCCTGGGGTGCAGGGCAATGTATGACCGCCCTGCCCGTTCTTATTCAGATCGCGCCTGCCAGTCGGGTAGCAAAGTCACGATAGCTATGCAGGTCGCGTCCAAGGATCCTGGTCAGGCGCTCGACATCGCCAGCCTCGGGGATCATTCCGTCGCTGACATAACGCTCGGCCATCAGGCGCATTTCGTAGGCCATCCACTTGGGCATGAAATTGGCCACGGTCTGCTCAAAGCCGCTCGGGTCGTCACCGCCGTAATTGACCGGGCGTCCCAGCACCTCGGTCCAGATCGCGGCGATATCGGAACCGGTCAGCGTATCGGGGCCTACCAGGTTGATGGTTTCGAGCGCCAGCTTGCCCGGCGCCCGGTCGCGGCGTACCAGCTCGATGGCCGCCACTTCGGCGATGTCACGGGCGTCGACCATGGCGATGCCCTTGCCGCCGATTGGCATCGGGTAGACGCCGTAGTCGAACATGGCATCCTTGACCATCACTTCGTTGTCGATGAAGTAGGCCGGGCGCAGGATCGTGGCACTGAAGCCCATCTGCTCGATCATTCGCTCGGCGCCCGACTTGACCGCGAAGTGCGGCACATTCACGAAACGGTCGGCATGCAGCACCGAGAGGTACACAACCCGTTCCACGCCCGACTCTCGAGCGATGTTCAGCGCCAACAGCGCCTGGGTAAATTCGTCTGCGGCCACTGCATTGAGTAGGAAGAAGCTGGAAACACCTTTGAACGCGCGGCGCAGCGAGTCGATGTCCAGCATTTCACCCTGTACAACCTCCACTTGCTCAGGAAAATCAGCCTTCGAGGGATCCCGAACGAGGACGCGTACGTCCGCATGGCGTTTGAGGAGTTGCTCAACAACTTGACTGCCAACTCGGCCGGTTGCGCCAGTAACGAGGATGGTCATGGTAGTTCTCCGTAGTGATTTGAATGACAGCCTCACTATCTCTGTTTACAAAACACCGCGATAGTCGTCAGATTTGGACAGCGCGTTCCACTTGTGGAACAGTCCGAAACACGTCTTTATCATTCTGGACAGCGGGATAAACGGCTAGAACGTTTGTGCAATGCCCGCAGCCATGCACGCCACCACCTCATAGGTGAAACCATGGATCTACTTGCGCTTGCCGATTTCAATCTTGTTGCCCGCCATGGGGGGATTGGCCGTGCCGCACGTGCCAGCGGACGCCCGAAGGCGACATTGTCACGCCGCGTGGCGGAGTTGGAGCGCAGCCTTGAACTGCGCCTGTTCGAACGCGGCACGCGAACACTCAAGCTCACCGAGGAAGGGCGAGTACTGTTCGACAGAACTGCGGCGCTGTTGACTGAACTGGACGAGAGCGTGGCCGCCATTGCTTCAGGTGGGGAGCGCCCACGGGGCACGCTTCGAATCAGTGCGCCACTCTTTTTCGCCCAGGCGGCAATGGGCAAGCTCGCTGCGGGGTTTGCCCTCAAATATCCAGAGGTGCGCCTGGAGGTCACCACCGAGGACCGAATCGTAGACATGATTGAGGAGGGTTATGACTTGATCATTCGGGTTAATCCGGCGCCCGATGAGCATTTGATTGGCCGTGTTTTCCTGCGTGACAGACTGGTGGTGGTGGCGAGCCCGGCGCTTGTTCGTCCAGGGGCTGATGCGGCTGTACCGGCTGTGGTTCGAGGCCGCGGCGACCAGGGCCCGGTGTGGGCTATCACCACACCGAGTGGCAAGTCTCAGATAAACGTCGAACCGGTTCTGCGTCTCTCTTCGCTATTCATGGTCCGCGATGCGGTGCGGACAGGGGTTGGGATCGCACGCCTGCCTGTTTCACTGGTAAACCAGGATATTCTCGACGGAAAGTTGGTGCATTGGGGAGATATGGACGCACCGGAAGTTGCGCTGTGGACACTCTATCCATCAAGGCGATTATTGAGCTCACGTGTTTCGGTATTTCTCGACCATTTGAGAGAAGCGTTTCCCACGGGCCGCCCCGAGGAACTGACTGACTTCATCACCCTGTGATTTGTATTGACGTCCCTGCCCGGGCGCTCATCGCCCCTCGGGAGAGGCCAATACATGGGCATAAAACCAGGCGTTGCCACCAGCGCGGTTGTGATTTGGTTCAACGCCTGGGCAATGGACTCATCCGGCCGGCGCCTACGTCATTGCCACGGCTTACGCGCTCAACATTGAACGGGTGAAAGGCCTGGGCGCGGACGAGATGATCGATTACCGCAATCAGGACTTCACAACGCTGCGTGAATCCCGCGACGGCCACGCCGGGGAAAGCCGTACTCTGACGGCTTTTAGGTCGGAAAATGTCCTTCTATTTCAGACCGTCCATAGGGCGCACTTTACCCACGATTGGAAATTTCACGAGCAATAACGATCATTAACAACAATCCACCCGCTAACCCAAGCATCAAAGGCGCCCCCAGTTGAGCCGCAATCAGCCCTGCAAACAGCCCCCCAATGGCCTCGAAGCCGAAGCGCAATGCGATGTAGAACGCGATAACGCGTCCGCGAAGCGCGCTGGGCGCCCCACTTTGCAGTTGCATATTACTGCTCACATTACTCACGGTGATACCAAACCCGAGGACTGCCAAACACAGTAACGCCAACATCAGGTGGATAGGCATAGCCAGCCCAAGCAAGCCTATTGCGCATAACACCGCTCCAGCCAAAATGAAACGCTGCAAGCTCGATGCTGAACCGCTTACGGCCAGCACAATGGTTGCCAGGAAAGCCCCGCCGCCCGCTGCGCCCCACAGCCACCCAAGCGTGCGAGCATCCCCCGCATAAACTGTCTTGGCCAAAATGGGCAGCAATGCGGTGTAGCACGACGCGAGAAGGTTGATGATCACGACACTGACCATCAACCGCCGGACTTCAAGCGTTCTCCAGAGATAACGTACGCCCTCTCGAAACACTTCTCCTGTTGAGCCAGTGGCTCTTGGGCTTGGCGTCACGCGCACTTTCATAAGCCCTATCAACAGACACAGAAACGCCACGGCGGTCAGTAAAAAACAGCCCGCCTCCCCCGCCAAGGCAATCAGGGCACCGGCCAGCGGTGGTCCGATAAAGCGAGCCGCATTGATTAACATGGCGTTAAGTACGAGGGCGTTGGGCAGGTCGGCGGGATCAGGGACAAAGCTTGCGATCAACGCCTGACGAAGCGGAGTCTCTACGGCATTGAGCAACCCGAGCAGCAACGCCATGAGCGCAATGGTCAAGCCGTTCATCCACTGCCCATAGGCGAGAATCGCTAATGCCAGGGACTGCAGAGCGAGGACGGTCTGAACAATAATCAGCAGGCGACGCTTGTCGTGCCTATCCGTCCAGGCTCCTGCCAAAGGGCCAATCAGCAACTGAGGCGCCAGGCTGAGGAAGGTAATGGCGCCGAGCAGCACCGCCGAGCCTGTCAGGTGATAGGTCAACCACGACAACGCGACTTGTTGAACCCACTTGCCCAGGGTGGAAACGGCTTGCCCTGCAAAATAGATTTGAAAATTGCGATGTGCCAGCGCCCTCACGGATGCGGGCCACTGACTACGATGCGTCGTGAGGGGCTCAGGCAAGTCATTGCTCCTGATTGACAATTAACAGTAATGCTCGCCCCGCCCGCATCAATGGCACATTACGGCAGCAGGCAACCTTTTTTCTTCAGCGATTCCAGCACCCAGGTACGGTCGTTGGTGCCCAGAGCAATCTGCTCCATCTGCTTGCTCTCGGCGGCATGCTTGGCGGCCGCACGCCCATAGACTTCGCCGACTTGATCGAATGGCACACACAAGAGGCCGTCATCATCGCCAATAATCAGATCACCGGGCTCAATCACCATACCATCGATCGCAATGGGCACGTTGATCTCACCCGGGCCATCCTTGTAAGGGCCGCGATGTGAAATGCCGGCCGCGAACAAGGGAAAATCATCCGCGCCGATGACTGCCGAATCTCGAATCGCGCCATTGATAACGATACCCGCGACACCGCGCTTGATGGCGTAGGCAACCATCATTTCGCCGATCAAGGCATTGGACAGATCGCCCCCCGCATCGACGACCACCACATCTCCCGGCTCCGCAATATCCAGTGCGTAATGCAGCATGAGGTTGTCGCCCGGACGGGCCTTGACCGTGAGCGCCGGGCCAGCCAGCACACCGGCATGATGCATCGGACGCAGCTTGGCGCCACCGGCGGTCATGCGGTTCATTGAGTCACTGACATTCGCCACTGGAACTTCCCGGTAACGGGCGACCCACTCGGCATCGACCTTGCGCGCACGCTCCAAAACCCTGAATCCGATGCTCATGCGACCCACCTCTATTGACGTTGTTTTATTGAATTTATTCACAATCGTTGGCCAAGCAGCCAACCCTAATTTCAGAATTACATTTCATTTATTTAAAATCAACACTGAATCAATGCTACCAATCAGCACATCGACGCATTTTACTAATCAATATTGCAACGCCATTTCAATATGGTAGTGTTAACCCACCGCAGTGCATCCTCTTGGATCGTCAGCCACAACCATAAAAACAAGGTACCTGTCATGTCCCGAACCATCCTGCTTACCGGGCCCGAACTCGCCGCTGACGCCATGAACCTGGCCGCGAGCCAAGGCGTCAGAGTAATCCCCACAATTCCCTACCTTTCTTCTGAAGAGCTGGAAGCGATAATCCGCGCGGAGCAACCCGATGCAATCATTGTCCGCCAAGGGCAATTGACCCGTGACATGATTGAGGCGTCCTCCAACCTCAAATCCATTGCCAAGCACGGCGTGGGTTACAACACCATTGATATTCAGGCGGCCGCAGACCATGGCATTCCGGTCAGCATCGCCGCCGGCGCCAACGCGCAGTCCGTGGCCGAACTCGCCTTCGCGCTGATGTTCAGCGTGGCGCGCCAGACCGCCTTGCTGGACGCACGCATGCGCGACGGTCACTGGGACAAGTCCTCGGCGAACGGCATTGAATTGTTTGGAAAGACGCTCGGACTGGTTGGCTTGGGCTCGATCGGCAGCATCCTGATGGACCTGGTTGCCCCCTTGAACATGAAGGTAAAGGTCTACGACCCCTACCTGAAGCAGCTACCGCAACGCGCTCACGTGGAGCGCGAGGACGATTTCGATCGACTCCTGGCCGAGAGCGATATCATCAGCCTGCATTGCCCGCTGACCGACTCCAACCACAATCTGATCGGGGCTGCACAGCTGGCGCGCATGCGCCCGGGCAGCATCCTGATCAACACCGCCCGGGGCGAGTTGATCGATACCGGGGCACTGGTCGAGGCATTGAGCGAACGCAAGATAGCCGGCGCCGGCCTGGACACCTTCAATCCGGAGCCGCCCCCTGCCGACAGCCCACTCTGGGGCCTGCCGACACTCGTGGCCACACCCCACATCGGCGCAAATACCTCCGAGGCGCGGGACCGTGTAGGCCTCGTTGCGCTTCAACAGATTTTCGATGTGTGGGCGGGCAAGGCTCTGGATCCTCGCTGCGTTGTCAACCGACACCTATTCGATCTCTGTTCAGCCGTGGAGTGATACCCACTGCCTTCCCTGAAAAACGGGAAGCTCAAAATGAAACGCGACACTCCAGAAAAAATAACAATCGGAGAGCCTCATGACTACAGCAACTTCCCCCATAAGCGAGCTAGAGCGCAGTACGATGCACAGGGTCGCCTGGCGCATCCTGCCCTTTCTGATCATCTGCTATTTGATCGCGATCATTGACCGCGGCAATATCGGCATGGCTTCGCTGCAGATGAACGGAGACCTGGGCCTGACGGCGAAAGTCTTTGGTTTCGCGAGCAGCTTGTTCTTCGTTGCTTATTTTCTCCTCGAAGTACCCAGTAACCTGGCCATGCAAAAATATGGCGCGCGTATCTGGATCGCCAGAATCATGATCACGTGGGGGCTCATCTCCGCGGGCACAGCGTTCGTGCAGGGCGCCCATTCACTTTATGTGATGCGCTTTCTGCTCGGCGCCGCCGAGGCGGGCTTCTTCCCCGGCGTACTCCTTTACCTCACCTACTGGCTGCCCGCCGCTTATCGTGCACGGATGGTCGCGATCTTCATGGTGGCTATTCCCGCCGCCAACTTCATTGGCTCGCCACTGTCCGGCCTGTTGCTCAGCCTGGATGGCTGGATGGGGATGCGCGGGTGGCATTGGTTATTCATTCTGGAAGGCATACCCGCTGTATTGCTGGGGCTTGCCTGCCTGTTCGTGCTGACGGATCGCCCCGAGCAAGCCAAGTGGCTCACTGATGAACAACGCAACTGGCTGGCTAAACGCCTGACTGAAGAAGCCTCGAAAAAAACGGCAATCGGGCATATCTCCTTGTGGAAGCTGCTGCGCCATAAAGACATCTGGGTGCTCGCACTGATTTACTCGGGCGCGTCCGCCGCTGGCAGCACCATGAGTGTATGGGCCCCTCAGTTGCTCAAGACCTTCGGGTTGAGTTCCCTGGAGATTGGCCTGGTGAACGCCATTCCCTATGGTATCGCCTCGGTACTCATGATCGTTTGGGGACGCAGTTCCGATCGCACCGGGGAGCGTCGCTGGCACACGGCAGCGACCATGTTGCTGATCGCAGCCGGGTTGCTCATGACGCTGTTCACCTCCTCGCTGATCGCGACCGTCATTATGCTCACCATGGTTCTGGTCGGCGCATACTCGATGAAAGGCCCATTCTGGGCACTGGTTTCCGGCTGGCTGTCATCCTCCACCGCCGCCGCAGGGCTCGCGGCAGTCGGCGCGATGGCCAACCTGATCGGTGGCGGTCTGATGGTGAATGCCTACGGTGCGATCCATGATGCAACCGGCAGTTATGCCCTGGCGCTCATGCCACTGGCAGCCCTCTGCACATTGGCCGGCGTCATGGTTTTGGTGGTCGGGCGCAAGCGTCAGCGCGAAAAAGCCGAGCTGGGCGCGTCCATGATCGCCAAGTAGTCACTTCTTAATCAAGGCTACGATGCCAGCGCTCCCCTATCGGAGTGCTGGTCTCGCGATGTAAAAATAATAACAAGAGGTTTTGCGATGCTTCTATCTCGTCGCCGCTTTCTGCAAGCAGGCAGTGCACTGGGCGCTGCCGCGTCCATGGGCGCTTTTGCAAACGTTCCTTTCAGCCAAGGGGATGAAAGGCCGAAGCTTACGCCACCGGCCGGCAGCGTGGATTGCCACATGCACCTGTATGACGGCCACTATCCCACTGCACCCAATGCAACCTTGTTCCCGCCCGATGCTTCACTGGAAGATTATCGTCAACTGCAAAAACGCCTTGGCATGAAAAGGATGGTTATCGTAACGCCATCCACGTATGGCACCGACAACCGCATTTTGCTCGATGGATTGCTTCGCAGCCGCGGCGATGCACGTGGGGTCGCGGTTGTCGATGGCTCAATCACCGACAAGGAGTTGGCGAGCCTGCACAGCGCCGGCGTGCGCGGCATACGCTTTAATCTTAGTGTTGGCGGTGCGGCACTTAATGATCTGGAATCGCTTGCCTTGCGCGTGAATGAACTGGGCTGGAACGTTCAGATTGCACCCGGCCCGCTTCTGGTCGATCTGGAGCCAAGGTTGGCAAAGCTTGCGGCAAAGGTGGTCATCGATCACATGGGACATGTGCCACAACCGGAGGGATTGAACTCTGCCGCCTTCGCCTCGATCACCCGGCTGCTGGATAATGAAAAAACCTGGGTCAAACTGTCCGCCCCTTACTTACGCTCAAAGACAGGGGCGCCGATGTATGAAGACGTCGGCAAGGTAGCCAGCGCGCTGATCAAGCATAACGCCGAGCGTATGCTGTGGGGGAGCGACTGGCCCCACCCGACACTTGCAACAGAGCAGAAACCTGATGACGCTAATATCCTGGATCTGCTGGCGTTCTGGGCTCCGGACGCAGGTACACGCGAATTGATTCTGCGCGACAATCCCACCTCACTTTACGGCTTCTGACTCCGCTCCGGCGGTTTGGCCGTCCGCCGGCTTGAGCCCCAGGCTACGCATCAGGTCGCGCGCAGCCTCGAAAAAAACGTCCTTCAGGTTATCGGCGCACTCCTCTGTCAGTCGGCTGGCAGGCCCTGAAATGACAAGCGCGCCCATCAGCTCTTGCTGCCCCCCATAGATCGGCAGCGCGATGGAGGACGCATGCGGATCCGTCGCACCGCGAGAGTAGTAAGGTTTTTCCAGCGCAATACCAACATGAAAAGGCGCTCGCAACGCCTGGGCTCCAGCCGCCTCGTCCATGGGGCGCATATCGCCAGGCTGCATATTCAGGCGCAGGCGATGTGAGGAATTTACCCGGTACTGGCACATCCGATAGGCGCCATGGCGAACATAGAAAGAAACGGTCTCGCCCGTTTGCTCGGAGAGGTACTGCAGACGCGGCATCACATGGCGCTCAAGATCAAGCGACTCCTGATACACAGCGTTGAGTCTCATGACCTCGCTGGCCAATTGATAACGTCCGTCGGTCATCCGCGTGATGTAACCTTGGTTTTCAAGCGAAACCATCAAACGCATGATCGTGCTTTTGATGAGCCCTGTTCGCGCCACCAACTCAACCAGACTCAACGCAGAATCACCGATTCGAAATGCAGACAGAACGGTCAAGACTCGGTCAGCCGAAGCCACACCGTTTACCGCTGGACGCGGCCGCGCCTTTACCATCGAATATTCCTCTATTACTGGGCCCGTTGAAAAACTGTCAGGGCAGGAAAATCCATTATCTTACAACGATAGTCTCCTAGCCATCCCCGTGGCTATTCGGACTGCCACTGCCGGAAGCCGGCGCGAACATTGCCTGCTGGCTTCGCCTCAAGGGCGTGCGCGATATCGTGTGGGGTTGGTCTGGCACTCGTCCTTACGGCGAAAGTTTCCACGAGAACAGCCTTGGGGGTGCATGGCCTCACAGCTGCGTTGATGATCCTGGCAGCCATCCCGCTCGCTGGGTGGCGAAGCCGCGCCGCCAGCTAAAAGCCCGCAAGCGATCGCGGCGCAGCAAACCGACAGCGCAAGGCGATACTGCTTCTTCCGCCAGGAACCGAGCACACGAAAAATTGTATTTTTAAAATGACATTTCTTTTTATAACAAGCCAAAAACAATCCCACGCCAGACACCTATATGAAAATGCACATATAAAACCCTTTTTATGCGGCACATGGATCATCCCCATCATCAAAATTTGCTTTATTTTGAAACGCCATTGCATTATAAAAAACAAATAACAATGTTTGGGCGACCACGCCTATGCCGCCGCCAGGAGCGAAAATGAGCTTTTTTGCCGCCCCACCGACCCTCCAGACCAGCGTATTCACGCGTCTACCGGACCACTTTCGCAACGCGCGGCCAACGGCCTGGGCGAATGCCAACCGCCAAGGTCGAGCGATAGATTCGTTTCTGGAAGGGCCTTCGTTTGATCGAGAGGGTCGCCTGTATGTGACCGACATCCCCAACGGGCGGATCTTCAGGGTTTCCCCTCTCGGTGAATGGGAACTGGTATGCACCTATGACGGCTGGCCGAACGGCCTGAAGATCCATCAGGACGGGCGCATCTTCATCACCGATTACAAGCGCGGGATCATGGTGCTCGATCCGGTCACCGGCGATATTCAGCCATTTCTGGCGTCGGCGGGTTCCGAAGGATTCAAGGGCGTGAATGACCTCGTCTTCGCGCCCAATGGTGACCTGTACTTCACCGATCAGGGCCAGACCGGCCTGCAGGATGCGAGCGGCCGGGTTTACAAACTCGACGTCAATGACAACCTGACTTGCCTGCTCAATACCGTCCCGAGCCCCAACGGCATTGTCTACGACCCTAACCTGAATCACCTGCTGATTGCGGTCACCCGCGCCCAACAGATTTGGCGTATCCCGCTGGGCAACGGCTCGATCATTGGCAAGGTCGGGGTCTTCGCCCAACTGCACGGAGGCCTTGGCGGTCCCGATGGGCTGGCACTTGATGCAGACAGCAATCTCTACATTGCACACACGGGCTTCGGTTCCGTCTGGAAAATGTCAAAAGTGGCAGAACCGCTGCAACGCATCGTTTCCTGCGCGGGCATCAGCAATACCAACCTGGCTTTCGGTGGCGAGGACGGTCGAACGCTGTTCATTGTCGAGTCCGAAACCGGGAGCATTCTGCAAGTCCAAACCGCCACACCCGGGATGCCGATGTACTCCCACACCTGAATCCGCAGTGCAGTTCACACAACAACTATAAGAGATGTGACAACATGACTTACGACAATCCGACCCATTCTGCGCCGCTTGACGACGCCGAGGGTGAGCGCCTGATGCGCCGCATCCTGTGGCGCGTCGTTCCGTTCATTTTCATCTGCTATGTCATCAGCTACCTCGACCGCACAAACGTAGGGTTCGCGGCGATCAGCATGAACAAGGATTTAGGGCTGACCGCAACCATGTTTGGATGGGCCGCCGGCCTGTTCTTCTTTGGCTATTTCATCTTTGAAATCCCCAGCAACCTCCTGATGCAACGCTTTGGCGCGCGGATCTGGATTGCTCGCATCATGATTACCTGGGGTCTCATTTCCATGGCCACGGCGTTCGCTACCGGCCCAATCAGCTTCAGCATTGCACGCTTCCTGCTGGGGGTTGCCGAGGCCGGATTCACGCCGGGGGTTTATCTGTACTTCACCTACTGGTTCCCGGGTAAGTGGCGCGCCAAGGCGACTGCCGCATTCCTGCTCGGCATCCCGGTGGCGAACATCGTCGGTTCGCCACTGTCGGGTTGGTTGCTCGAACAGCACGGCGTTCTTGGGCTGCAGAACTGGCAGCTACTGCTCATTACCGAAGCGTTGCCCGCTGTACTCCTGGGCATCGCGTGCCTGTTTTTGCTGGTAGACACCCCCTTGAAGGCTCGGTGGTTATCGGATCGCGAAAAAACCTGGCTCAACAATCGCCTGTCTGAAGAGCAGAAATCAATTGGCGCCTCCCATGGCAACACGTTGCGGGCAGCCCTGACCAATCCGAAAGTATTCACGCTGGCGGCCATTAACTTCTGCTGCATCGTGGGTTCGGTCGGTATCGGTATCTGGTTGCCGCAAATCGTCAAAAGCCTGGGCATCCCCAGTGGGACCCTGGGGTTTGTCGTCGCCCTGCCCTACATAGTAGGCGCAATCGCTATGACACTCTGGGCGCGACTGGCCAACCAAAGCAGCCACCGGCTGCCCTATGTCGTGAGTGCGTTGGCCATGGCTGCCACAGCCCTCGTGGCAGCGGCGGTGACAGACCACCCCGTACTGAAAATTGCCGCTCTTTGCATTGCGGTGGCCAGTATCCTCTCCTTCCAGGCGACGTTCTGGGCGATCCCGTCCACTTTTCTAACCGGTCGCGCTGCCGCGGGCGGCCTGGCCATGATCGTCTCGATCGGCAACCTGGGTGGTTTTACCGGCCCGTTCATGATCGGCTTGATCAAGGACTCTACCCATAGTTACTCCATGCCATTCTTTGCGGTAGCAGCCATCCTCCTGACAGGCATGTGCCTGATGGTGTGGTTGGGAGACCCTGCTCGCAAAAAGCAAATCGACGCCAGCAGGCTAGCGGGTGACCGGAGATTAGGGTAACGCTCCCTCTATTTGGCCACTCAGGGTTGGCCCTTTGAGGTCTTTCACAGCAGGACTTAAGTGGGCGGCGCCTGGAGTACCGCGTGACCTGCGGCGCAACGCTTCGTGCCAAGTGGCTACGATGGAGGTCATTCTGCTAAGGACGGCCGGAATAGAGCAGACAGCTCGTAGCGATATGAATAATTGCCCGCGGGAATAGAAGTCGAATGCGGGAGATGTCAACCGAGGGGCATTCCCGCAGGGCATACTTCCTATGCTGGCCAGCTCTCTACTGGTGGGATTTCGATACCGCGATCATGAGCCTCGACAGATCAACCACCGAGGAAATATTCATGACCCTTCAAGCCAAACTGGATGCATTCAAGGCTGATTTCGTTGCCGGCAAGCCTCCATACAATGCCCCTGCGCCAGTACATGCTGTTATGCACCGCACCACCGCCGAACTGATCGCCAGTGGTCAAGCTGAGCGAGCGCTGAAGGCCGGCGACCTGGCGCCGGCGTTCAAACTGCCTGACGCTGAGGGGAACCTGGTGTCTTCAACAGAGTTGCTGTCACGCGGCCCGCTGGTGATCAGCTTCTATCGCGGGGTGTGGTGCCCGTACTGCAATATGGAGTTGCAAGCCTTGGAGCAAGCACTGCCGGTCTTTCAGGAAAGAGGTGCCAGCCTGGTCGCGATCTCGCCGCAGAGCCAGGCCAACAGCCGCAAATCGCAGCGCCAAAATGACCTGAACTTCCCCATCCTGAGTGATAGCGGTAATGAAGTGGCGGCCGCATTCGGCCTACGTTTCAAGCTGCCAGACTACCTAGCGGCACTCTATCTTAGCTTGGGCAACAACTTGCCGGTCATCAACGGTGATCAGAGCTGGACGTTGCCGATGCCAGGTCGTTTTGTCATCGGTCAAGACGGCATCATTCTGTATGCGGAGGTCAATCCGGACTACACGCTGCGTCCAGAGCCCACCGAGTTGCTGCCTGCATTGCGCGGTTGATATTGAACCTCTCAAGGCCTCCTTCGGGCGGCCTTGCTTATTGCTGACTCATCAATCCCTCGACGAAGTCGACAAATGCCCGCGCCTTGGCGCTCGCCAGGCGTCCTGTAGGAAATACCGCCCAAAGATCCAACGGCGGCAATTGCCATTGATGGCACGTTTGGCGCGCTCGTAGTAGGCCGTACCGGCCTCAGTCGGCGTGAGCCCGCGAGTGGAACGCAAAAGCAGGCAAACGCCAAGACGCTCTTCCAGTTGTGCAATGGATTTCGACACGGCGGGCTGGCCCAGGTTAAGACGCCGAGCCGCTGCTGAAAACGAACCTGCGTCGAGCACGCTGACGAAGGTTTCCATTGCAGCCAATCGATTCATCGTTGTTCCCTCTGAAACGGTTAGAAAAGACAAAAAGCGAGCGAAGCAGAGGCTTCGCTCGCAGCGAATGGCTTATCTCAACGCGGCGTGTACAAAGCAAGCCTGTCTAGAACGCAGCCTTGCCGATCGAAGCACCGCCATCGACAAACAATGTCTGGCCAGTAATGAAACCACTGCTCTCGGACAGCAGGAAAGTGATGGCTGCAGCGATCTCCTCTGGCTGGCCAAAGCGGCCAATAGGTACGCCAGAAAGGTAGCGGGCTTCTCCCTCGCTGCCAGGAGGGTTGTTCGCGCGGAACAATTCTGTTTCGGTCGGCCCTGGGGCAACGGCATTGACAGTGATGCCGGTCGTGGCCAATTCCAATGCCCAGGACCGGGTAAAACTGATCAGCGCAGCCTTGGCAGCGGCATAGGCCGTGCGATGAGTGATCCCGAGCACAGTAAGGCTGGAGATGTTGACGATTCGGCCCCACTGCCGCTCACGCATTCCCGGTAGAACGGCTTGAGTGGCCAGAATCGCTGAATGCAGATTCACGCGCATCACCGCATCGAAGTCGTCCAGATCCACCTCGCCCAGTAACTGCGGGTGAACCACGCCGACGTTATTCACAAGACCGTCGAAAGCATATTGCTCGGTTAGCCTTGTCAGGGTTTGCTCCGTCGCTGAGCGGTTCCCTAGGTCAACCGAGACCAACGTACCGGGGAAATCGATGTTCTCCACTTGGCGGGCAATGCCCACAACGCGGTGCCCCGCGTCCGCCAGCGTCCTGGCTAGCGCAAGGCCAATTCCTTTGCTCGCGCCCGTGATCAAAAAAGTCCGCATGTTCATGAGTGCTCCTGGCACCAGCCCGTATCAGGGCTGGCTGAATGTAGGTCGATAATAGCGTTTAGACCGGCTTAATCCATTCGTTACCGTTCATGAACGAGTCAAGCTGAGTGTGCACCAAGTGGTTGGTGTAGTTGCTCATGACCTTGGTGGCGACGCCCAATACCACTTCCAGCACGTTGCGGCGAGTAAAGCCGGCAGCGAGGAATGCTTCGATACGCGCATCACCGACGAAACCGCGATCACGCACGACCGCTGTTGTGAACACATGCAAAGCTTCCAGGCGGGCATCTGGAATAACACCACCGGCACGTAATGCCGCAATCACCTCAGGCGCCATTTCGATCATCTTGGCCAGAGCGGTATGCCCTGCCATGCAGTAGTGGCAATTGTTCTCGAAGTTGGAGGTGAGGTAGACAACCTGCTGTTCGTGCACAGTCAGAGTGCTCTTGCCAAACAGGTCCCAGAGTTGACTATAGCCGGCCAGCAACTCTGGCGATTCAGCCATATTGCCTTGCAGGTTGGGTACGAAGCTGAAGGCTTTCTGCACCGCTTCCAGAACAGGCTTGGAGGCAGCAGGGGCGGTATCGATGGTGTAACGAGTGAAAGTGGTCATCGCAGTTTTCCTTGAGTGGGTCGGCAAGAGCGCTGGAGCTATCTTGCGGTTCTCGGGAGGGTCGCGGAACGCAGGGGGCGGGCATATGACTCATGCTCGACTGGAATAAAGCGGATGCTGGAGCCAGCGAGTGCGTGCGGCGGCGCTGATGAGTTTGATCCTGTCGGCCAAGCTCAACGGGCACGATACGTATGCCTATCTGAAGGACGTTTTTACTCGCCTGCCCGGACGCTTACGTCGCTCACGCACTTGCTTTAGTGCTAACTTCAGGATAGGCACCGAAAGACATGCGCTGCTGACACCCTTCCCAGTAATAGCAAAACAGCCACAGCTTACTGCCCGCTCTGGCGACTCAAAGGGATAAGCCATCAACGTCGCAGAGGGTGTAGTTTTAGCGGTGATTAGGGCATGCCGAATGGTGAATTCCGAGAGTGGCAGGGTGAGCTCCTGTAAGAGAATCAGCACCTGATGCTCGCCTGGAGACCCGAGGGGAGCCAGTCATAATACGGACTCAAACGGGCCCGTAGATCTCAACTTCGCGAACTTCTTCCGATGATTGATCAAGCCACTACCCACAATGGCTCACCTGATGCCCTGCTACGCTCACGACCGCAGAGCACTACCAATTTCCTTAACCGCAAAGCCGACGTCATGCCCCGCACGAATCAGCTCCGCGAACCGAAACAATACTGATGGCCCGACGTCGTGCGCCAATGCGTTGGTCATTAATTCCCGTACCGGTTCGCAAAGCTCGGCTTCGACATTCGATGAACACTCCCTCCCGGTCAACCTGGCAAACAGGGACGAAACGGTTAATCCACTGGAGTCTTCATCAATTCCAAATACCTCGCCCAACACCATTCCCAATGTGCCAGCGGGCTGTAGCTCCGGGCGACTCCATGACTTGAGTTCTATTGACTCCCGTCGAGCTTTTTCCAAGTACCGTCGGATCTTCCCCGGGATGGTCGCTGCCGCCTTCTGGCGATTGTAATATTCGCGATTAGCCAAGCTGGCGGCGTCTCTGACGACCTTCCAGGCCACCGACCAAAGTTGCGAAACACTGTAGATTTCCAATGCTGAGCGCAGGCTGCTTTTGATTTCTTCAAATTCATGTTCAGACAGTGCATGGTTGTACAGATCGCATTGATCGGCCAAATAGCACATGACATCAGCAACTGAGTAATCAAGCCACAGGTTGAACAGTCCTTCGTTATCTGTGTATACCCTGTCCAATAGGCTGCGGATTACCTCTTCACCACTCCCTAATTTCGTATCCGGCGCCAAACGATAAGCTACCTGCGTATTCACCACCCATATCTCGTCCTGCTGCCAATAGTACGTGCCAGGCTTGGCTTTGTTCGGGTCTTCGAGGATCAGACCTGCCTCACGTAATTGACTCAAAAAGTCGCTAATGTATCTAGGTGCCAGCCCCCGGCAATCCCCTATCGTGAAACCACCATTGGTCAGCCTGGGCGTAATCGCCCTGTCCAGCGCCAACAAAAGTAAGACTTGACCATCCGCAATCCCAGCGTAATCCACGGTTCTAGACAGTTGATTCCTGAAATACTCTGCGAGTCGTCTTTCAAGCTCCTCCGCTTTCGCTTTTTTAACTTCCAACTCAATCGCATTGCGCTTGTCTTGGCAAAAAGTACAAAGTTTGGCCGAACGCTGAGGAACCTTTTTGGCCTCGGAGCGATTTCGGATTTCGATCAATTCTGCGCACTGCGGACAAACCTGGTTTTCATCAAATGCAGTGCATCGTTGCCGGATGAAGCTGGCGAGCGTAACGCCCTGAGGCATTTGAATAACATCAGCCAGAACGCTCACTTTTTCGAGGAATTGCCCTGACTCATCGACAGCCCAGTAACGCTCAATTAACGCTATTTCGTTCGGATGTTCAGTCAGCATTTGTAGCTTGATTGCCATGTATAGGGTCCTATTTCATCTGCGGGTAATTCAACTTCAGCTCTGGCTGATTCCTTTCTCGCTCATCCGGTGAACACAACTGCAGCGGTGTGTCTCACCTTCTCTTCTTTCAGAGTGTTGGTAGCCGTATTGCGTAATCCTTATCAACCTTCCCCACTGTCGCACCCGCCCCAGGGTTGACCATCGCAGGTCGCACCCAAATGGTCCGTTCCTCCAACCGCCGTATATGCCCGCGCCGCAGATGCGCGCGAGGCGAAGCATGTTGTCCGCCGCTACTTGAAGCGCCAGGCGCGCGTGGGGCGCTGACTTGGAGAACGCGATAGCTGAACAACGGCGGCTTGCCCTTGGCCTTGCGTTTGTGATTGATCAGTTTTGGCGCGGCGATTTCCGAGGTGGTGACATTAGCGCAGTTGAGCACCACCCCGGTTTGCAACAGCATGGACACTTCATCGCTCGTATCGGCCAAAATTCTCGCAGACACTTCGCTCTCCGAGGCTTGGGCCAGTGCATCGGCCGCCATTTCAGGGAGGACAAAGAATGGAGCCACTCGAAACTGCCGAAGCTGGCTTAGAGGAACTCCTGCGGCCAAATAGCGTTCGCACAGCAGTTGCACGGAGAGTTCTGCCTCGCCAGGGACGTAGTCACTGACTTCATTGTCATAGGGCACGAAAACACCGCCCAGGGGCAGATTCCATTTCCCCGTGTAATCGTCCCAGCACAGTGCAATCACCACTACCCCGCCGAGCGGCTCTTTCAAGAAGCAACGGGTATCCGGCAGCCAGATCGCGACTTCCGGTGTCATGACCAGGCACAGAGCAATGCGCCTGGATGAACGGATACCATCGTACTTGTCGCCGCCCGCACCGTCCGGCAATACCCACGGTGCTTCCAGGGCTACCACCGGATACGGCAACCGAGCCATGTCGACATGAGCCTGGCGCAGTTCGCGCATGTCAACCAGTTCCGCGCAGTTGGGGAGCAGAAACTTCACGCTCTCTCGCAGTTGCTTCACCACATACTTGAAGGCCATCCGTATACCGGGCATGTTCTTGAAGATATGTGGCAATGTCGCCTCCAACTGCTCCAATGCCTGGGTGGAATGGTTCAAGCTGCGGACATGATCGGGTCTCTCTGTCATGTCGACTTCCTCATCTTTGGCTGACCGTGTCGACAGTCTTTTTGCGACGTTCCTCCAGCAACGTCCTCGGCAACACAAACCCTTCAAAACTGCGCTGGGTAATCGGGTTGTTGGCCTTCTCCGCCCCAATCCGATAACGCATCAGTCCATCGGCAACGGCAAAGGTCAGGTCCACGCTGGTGTCGGTCCTTCCATTGAGGTGCCCGCGACTAAGCAGCCGGAACAACGACCATGGCCCGCGATAGCTCATGCTGGCGGTGTTGCCGGTGCTGTGTACCAGGGTCAGTTGGCTGCCATTGGTATTGCCCAGGCTGTTGGGCCACACCAGTCCCGTGCGTTGCGGTGCGCCGTGCTGGTAGGGGATCAATTGGCCGTCGACGCTGAGCATGCTGCTCAGGCGGGTGGCGCTGAGGGCCAGGGGTTCGATGGTGAGTTGTACGGCCAGGTGGCCGCGCTGGTTGAAGAAGGTGTCACGGATGCGCTCGACTTTCTTGAGTTGTTCCAGCACGTCGCTGCGCACTAGGTAGCCGCCGAGGCTGTCGGAGTACAGGGCGTCGAGGTTGTCCTTGAGGAACACGTTCAGGTATTGATCGTGGAACTGCTGCAGGCGCCCTTGCGGGCCGAAGAAGGCTTCGAAGTCTTCCAGCGAGGCGTCTTCGCCGCTGGCCTTGAACGGGTAGCGGCCTGCCAGGCGGTCGCGGTAGAAGCTGTAGATTTCACTGTCCCAGCGTTTTTCCAGTTCGCGCAGGGCGGCAATCACCAGTACCTGCGAGGTCTGGTCAGCGAGTTTTTTGACCTGCTGGTTCAGTGGCTCGGGCAGGCCCACGGCGACGCGTTGCAGGTTGGCGATGGGGTCGGCACCGCCCAGGGAGAAGCGGTTGAGTACGGTTTTCAGCGCCGCCTTGCCGGGGTCGGGATTGTCGTGCACGGCTTTGGCGTAGTCGTAGACGGCGCTGACCGAATGCAGGGTTTCTTCGTAATAGGACGGCTGCTCGCCTCGCGCGGTGATCAGTTCCGCCAGGCTGGAGAACGCGCGCCGGATGCCAGCGGCTTGTTGCTGGCCGTCCGATACCTTGTCCAGCGAGAGCGGCGCCTGCCCTTCGGCCAGGGGCACCGACGGGTAGATCACGCTGTTGTCGCGCAGGGTCTCCAGCAGGCGCCGCAGGGGGGCGGCCGGGCCGGTGACTTGTTCCAGGACAGCCACACCGTGGCTGAGGTCATCGAAATCGGTGACCGCAAACTGATTCAGTGCGCGTCGCCAGCTGTCGACGTAGTCGGCGCTGTACAGGGCGCGGATACGTTGGGTCAGCAATTTGCGGTCTTCGTCGGAGTAGTCCAGGCGTTGGCGTTCGCCGAGCACCCACTGGTCGATCATGGCCAGTTCGATGATGCCCTCGGTGCCGGGCTCGAAGTAGTCTTTGAAGCCCTTGGCGGTGAGCAGCGGCGGCAATTGCAGGCCGCTGCCCTCTTGGTCGGTGCTCAGTGGACGGTAGACGATATCGAACGCCGGACCTACTTCGTTGCGCAGGTCGAGAGGACGATGCAAACGTTCCAGAGCATCCTGTTTCAGGCTCATGTAGACCCGTTCAGCCATGGGCAACTGGCGCAATTGCTGTTGCACCTGGGTGATGCGTTCCCGGTAGTGCGGCAGGTCGGCGTCGGCGTATTTCAGCGCGTAGCCCAGATGCCCCATCAAATCAGCCTGCAGTTGGCCCTGGCCCGGATAGGCACGCTGCCACTGTTTGGCGACCCACTCTTCGACGATGGCCGGGCGGCGGTTTTGGCGTTCTTCGAGCATGCGGTAGACGCGCAAGGCCGCCAGTTGCTGATTGCTGCCGACGGGCGCGGTGTTGATGGCATCCAACACACCGCTGGCAATCGCCGGCAGGAAGCGTTTGGACAGCAGATTCAGATAGGCTTCATCCACCGTCGGGCCAATAGCCCTCCCCTGGTACAGGCCCATATCCGACAGCAACGGCCACGCCTCGCGGTAGTCGCCGTACACCAGCACCGCATCACGAATCTGGTCCAGCGGCACCAGCAGGTTGCGACCGGTGGTGTCGACCCTGGCGTCGATGTCCCGCCCACTGAAGTCCTGGCTCTTGGCCAAGACGCTGGCTGCCTTGTCGCGGTTGATGTTGAAGTAGAACTGCCAGGTTCCGATGACCACCAGAACGCCCAAGGACGCGACACTGAACCCGGCGATCAGCATCCGCCTCTTGTTGCGGGCCACCTTGATGTTATCGCCCGCCAGGCCCGCTTCGGGGTAGATCACCCGCTGGAACAATTGCTGGGCAAAGTAGATCGCCGTGCCTCCGGCCGGTTTGACCTCGGGTGGCGGTGGCGGCAGTTGATAGGCTTGCCCCGCTTCTTTCACGAAGGCGTTGCTCAAGGTGCCTTGCTGCAAGACCGAAGAGAAATACAGCCCGCGCACCAGCGCCGGAGTGGTGAAACGATCACTGCCGAGCATTTCGCTCAGGAAGCCGAACAGCGCCGGGCGTAGGCCCGCCATCTGATGCACCAGCGCCTGCAAGCGATCGCGTTCGGTCAATGTACGCGACTCACCGGCGCCGTCGAAAATCTGTTCGCTCAGGCAGACGACAAAGGTTTGGTATTGGCGGGTCAGCTCCGCCAGCCAGGCATCGAAGTCATCCACCGCGTCCAGACTGAAGGTGAAGCCCAGCAGGTCTTCACGCCCACTGCGCGACAACCGGGCGAAGAACTCTTCGAAGCCTTCCAGCAGGTCAAACTTGCTCAGCGTCACGTACACCGGCAGGCGCGTGCCCAATTGCCGCGTCAGCTCAAACAGCCGGGTGCGCAGCAGGTTGGCGTGGGCCTTGCGTTGTTCGGGACGTTGCGCCAATAACGCCTGCACATCGATCACCAGCACCACACCGTTCAATGCCCGACGGCTGCGGTTGCGTGCCAGCCAATCGAGCAGGTGTCGCCATAGACGCGGGTGGGTGCCGGCGGGCAGTATCGGTTTGACCTTGCCCTGCTGCTCGACGCTATCAGCCGTTGGCTCCGGATGACTGAGAAACTCACCCGGCGGATCGATCAATACCGCCTCGTCACCAATCCACCAGTCCACCGGATAGGCCAGTTGCTCTTCCTGATGCGTCCTGACCCCAGCCTTGGTCACATGGGACAAGGCAAAACTCTGGTTGGAGCGGGTGATCAGGCTGGTCTTGCCGGCATTTTCCTCACCCAGCACCAGGTACCACGGCAGCTGATAGAGCGAGCGGCGGCGCTCCATATTGTTGAGCAAATTGCCCAGGCTGCGGTCCAGTGCTCGCTCCTGCGCCTCGATATAAGACAGGCACGGGTCGGCCTGCATCGCGGCCTCATGTTGGCGTTCAAGCTGCAGCCGCTGGTAGCGATTACGCACCCGCCATGCCCAGATCAGCAACGGCACCACCAGCACCACGACACTGGCCGAGACGCGCATCGCCAATTCACCCAGCGGGTGATGCTCGCGCCAGGTCCACTGCGGGCCCAGCCACCAGATGGCGATCAGCAAAAACACCACGCCCAGCAGCACCAGTATGGGCACCGCCTGGTTGAACTGACGCAGCACCGGCAGGCCCCAGCGTTTGAGGTAACTCCAGACCGTTTTCATGAATCGCTCCTAGCGTATTTGTTGTGTTCGTTGCCCATGGACAGGATGAACATGCCCCCCTTCGCTCTCGCTAAAGCCCCTTCCGTTGTCATGGCTTGCGCGCCTCAAGGCTGGCAATGAACTCATCAAGGATGCGTTTGCTTTCGGCGGCGTCTTCGGGCGTAGGTCCACGGGGGTTGAACCACGGGTCTGGCTTGGGTGCGACCGCGCCGTAGCGGATACGCACGGACTTGAGGATCGCGTCCCAGACGGCCATGGCTTCGTAGTCGGTTAGAGACGGGTTGACGGGGTCCGGTGTAGCGGGTTGTTGCCAGAGTGGCAGTTCATAACCTTTGTTGGCGAACTCGGGGAGGGTCCAGCGCACGAGGTCTTCTGGTTCGTTAGGGTCAATGGTGCCTGCTTTCATGCCACCAGCCGAAAGACGGACACTCATTGCTGGACGGCTTAGGGAAGGATTGTCGCGATAGTTCTCGCTGACAAAGAGTATTTGACGGTGAGTATCGTCACTGAAGCTGATCAGGGACTCTTCGGCCTGCATGTCAGCCAGAGTGATTTTCCCAGCGCGCAAATTTTCATAGTCGCCAGCGAGGAAAATCTTCGTATCTTTTTGCGTGCGGACGTGCAAACGCTCTTCATCATCCGGTGATAACGCATTGATGTAGACCTCCAGCGATACGTCAGACGCAGGGGGACTAAAATCGAAGCTGGCGATTTCCTGATCGTGATGACTTCGGATCACAATGGGGCCCAAGGCGAAGCCCACTCCTGCGTTCTCCGGTGCAACTTTGAAGATTTCCCTGGATAGCTTTAGCAGGCGTACCTCAACTGGGGCGGTATTGCCTTTGAAGGAATCGGCACGGAGCATGACGTAGGCATCATCGACAAGAAGATGGAGTTCGTGGACGAAGGTTTGGCGCTGAGTCATGCGCATGTAGTACTGCAACATGACACTTTTCGGTGTCTCTACCTGGGCCGAAACCAACATCGGTATATCGTCCATTTCATCGTTCTTGACCGCCGCGATCCGACTGGCCCGCTCGCGTATAGCTGCGTCAAACCGCTCTTGTGTCACGCCCTCCCCCAATACACGCACCTCTACCGATGTGTGATCGGCGCCAAGCCCGTAATACAGCTTCACATCCCCGCCGCCCGTCCAGTTGGCGGGCAGATCAATCAGGCCACGGCCCAGCGCCCAGGTACGCATGTTACTGGTCATTTCGCTCACGTTGTGTTTCTCCTGTTCGCTGGGTTGTTTGAAGGCGGCACAGCCGGTGAGAGAGCCCAGTACCAGGCATGCAAAAAAAAGAATCAGCTGACGCATAGGGGCCTCTTGGCTTTTGCCGCTATTTTGATAAGCGAATAAAGGGTGAAATGTTGCGCTACCGGGCTGGCATAGGAGGTTTCATGATCGAAGCCAGGCGCCTTGATTTGCTGGCGAACCTCGCCATTGCGCGCATGTTTGATCGGCGCGCTGCCCGAACTTACCGGGACGGTGCCGTCGCCGGAGCCGTCCTGCATTTGACAGTGCAATTCCCAGTAACTGGTCTGCACGGTTTTGATCGGCGCATCAGGATCACCACGCATTGGCGGCACGGCTTCGGCTTGCCCGCCCACATACACAGGGCTGCGGCCGTCGTCGCGCACCTCATTCATCTGCAGGCTGGACACCGCGAAGGCATCTGGCCGTGAGGCGTGGGGGCCACTAAGGCGAGAACCACGCTGCATTTTCCATGTGATGGATTCGAAGCTGCGGTGTTTATCGTCGTTGCCGTAGTAGACATAGGTTTGAGGGTGATAGAAGCCCGCGATTGCTAGGTGGAACTGCTTCGCTTCCGATATGTTTTCCTCAAAAATCTCCCACGTGATCGCACCCCCATCCTTCGGTGCCAACCATTCTTCGCGCAATAACCCCCACCACCGGTCGCGGCGTAAATAGATCTCGTCGTAAGGATCTTTCACGGGCTGGCGCGGCATCGCCGAAACGCCTTGGTCGTCAATCAGCCGCAGCCAACCTGGGGCGTAATTTTGGGTGGGCAGCAATTGCAGGGCACCGGGAGCCTGCGCAAACACGGCGGTCACTTCCTGGCCAGTCGGGCCAATCACCGCACCGGCAATGGGATCTTCGTCGCTCATGCCGACCTTGCAACGGCGATAAGCAACCGGTGCCCCAGTGGCGGGCATTACCCCATGCACGACACCGGCAATTTTGTCGGTCATACCGGGCAACTGGGCACACCGACGCGCCACCAATCCGCCCATGGAACGAGTGACGAGTATCACCTGCTGACAGTTGCGACCGTATTGGTGCATCAGTTCGTCAATGCGTTCGGCCAGACGCTGTGCTGCGACCTTGTTGGAGTCCAGCCAGTTATAACCACAAGCATGCACCGGCATTCGGTAACCAGCTCGCGCCACCAGCTCATCCGAGAGAATCGATTGCAACTGAGTCGCCAAGGTCACGCCCAACCCTGGCATGGCGATGGGTATTCCGGGTTTTAACCGGGTGATGTGAGTCGGCCCAGGCTCGACCGCGACGGTATGCAGATGCTCCGGCCGAATGTCGAATTGTGGCCATCGATGGGGCAGGAATTCGCTATTGAGCGCCTCCTCCAACGAGAGCAGGAAAGCGTGATAGCTGGTTTCACTGACCTCTCCCCAACCGCGCTCTTGATAGCGTTTGCTCAGGGCAAGAATGGTCTTTTTCCTGTCCAACCCTGGCGACGCCAATACCGTGCCGGCAGCTCGTTCAGGCACCGCGCCTTGGTTGTCGACTTCCACCCTACCCGGGTGCAACAGCTTTTGCCGGATACCGGCTTTTTTATTGATCCAATTCAAGGCAAGCCACATATTCTTGCCCATGAATCCCGCGTCCAGGCGCCAGACGGGAACGGCCTTTTCCTTTTTATTGCGCTTGTCCGGCTTACTCTTCAAATTCGACCCCATAATCCCCGGCACAAATATCACCGGCAAAATCCCATCCGGCGGCAATATGCACTGCACCGGGTCGGTGATATGGCTGGGTGTCAGGGTCCAGGTATGCACCGGGTTGCCCCGGGCGTTGTAGGTCATGGGCGCAATACGCGGCGCCGATGGGCTTTCGGTCATGCGGGTTCTCCGTTATCAAGCCATTCCAGTACCAGCCCTTCGAGCGTCATGCCCTGTTGCAAGGTGACGTAGCCTTCCCCGTCGGTTCGGCCCTCGAAACGTGCACCGTCTTTGCGAATCAAGGCGTAGGCACGGTCGCGGATGGGATCACCGTTGGTGAAGCGGGTTTGAAAGCGTTCGTTGAAAGAGGTGACAGGCCAACTATTGAGCTCGGCTGCGGCAGTGCTTGGATCAATGAAGTATTTGTTCGCGGCCTTCACCGTAAAATCACCGGGCATGCCCAGCTCGATATTGCCGCCCTGCATCTTGATATAGGCCCCGCCGCACAACAGGGTGATGTGCTTGTCCGCCGCTACCAGCACGTGCTGTTGGCTGGCGCTGATTTCGACGCTTTGGTCGGCTTGCACCTGGATGCTGTTGTGTTGGGCTTGCAGCAAAAGCTGACCGTTATGTGCGATGTGCCGCATGTCGCCGCCTTGGGCGAACAGCCCAATTTCTTCACCCGCATTGATCACCACTTTTTTGCCAGCGGTGAGTTGCTGGTTTTGTTGGGCCACGCTGTCAATATGCTCACCTGCGCCCAGGGCGATACTGCGGGAAGTCGCGGCGGCGATGCCGGCTGGTCCACTTAGCGCGATGATGGGGTGCGTGCCATTACCGGTGCCATTGGGTTGATCATTAGCACCATGACCCAGTCCATTCACTGCCTGAGTCAGAGCCTGTTGCGGTTGTGAGTCCTGGGCAATTCCCTGGGCATTTTCGGCAGAGGCTCCCAACTGCCTGGCCAACGTCAGGGCAGCTTGCAACACATCAATCACCTGCTGGCGCTCCAACTGTCCCGCCCCGGCCTTGAATTGAGCTTCAGCGGTCAGCAATAAACCTTTTGCTGCGCGCAACGCACCGTGACCATCGGTGCGCAACTCAAACCCCTCGCCCCTAGGTTTGCCGCCACCATGGTGGCGTGGATGGGTGAGGTAACCGAGGTGCAGCGCGCTATGCTCATGGTCACTCATCAACGCCGCGCTGATCTGCGCGGTGGTGTCGTCGATACGCAACTCGTTGGCCCGCGTCCCCCCGAACTCGCGGCTTTTGGTGGTTGCTATAGCCTTCAGCTTGGGTAGCTCATAGGGCGGCAAATTGGTTTGCCGGTACGCTCGCCCGGTGGCAATCGGCTGGTCTGGATCACCGTCCAGGTAGCTGATAATCAGCTCCTGGCCGACTCGGGGGATCGCCACTGCCCCCCAAGTCGCGCCTGCCCAACCTTGAGCTACACGGATCCAGCACGAACTCTGGTCGTTGTTTTTGTCCGAGCGGTCCCACGGGAACTGTACCTTGACCCGACCCCATTCATCGCAATAGATCTCTTCCCCAGGCGGGCCGACCACCGTGGCGATCTGCGGGCCGTCGATGCAGGGTTTGTCATGCAGCGGAGCTTTCCAATCCGAGGTCCAGCGGATGGCGCTGGCTTCCAGCGTGTAAGAGGTGCCGAGGCCGCTACCGAACGATTCTTCCTGCAAACTGGTGTGCTGTTTGCCTTCGTGCTTGATGGCGATGGTGCGCCAGCGATCATTGAAGTCCTCACGTGGATGATCGTTGAGGTCGAATGCCAACCCAGGTTGCAGACGTTCATCATCACCTTCCAGATGCGCCAGCTTGGCGTCATTGCGAAGGGCCGCAAGCCGGGTCTTGGTAAAGGGCTTACCGGCGATATCGCGCTTGTAGCGGCCGGGGTAGTCGTAGCGTTCGTAACCCTTGTGTTGGTTGTTCAGGTCCTGATCGCCGGTGGCAGTGTGCTGCTGGTTGTAGCGCGGGTGGGTGAAGGTGTAGTCGCGTTGCACCTGCACGGCAGTGCGCACTTGTTCGGTGTAGTGGAAGCGGTTCAGTGCCGGTTCCAGGGCGTCGCCGCCACCCATGGGCTGGTAGATCACCGGGCAATCGGTGTGCGTGCCGATGGTGCCCAGGCCGCCGACGCGGTCGGTGAGGACGAGGGTGTGGCCGTCGGCGCGGTGTTCGAAGGTGTAAAGCAGACCCTCTTCGGCGGCGAGGCGGGCGATGAAATCGAGGTCGGTTTCACCGGCTTGTACGCAGTATTCGCGGGGCTGGTGGTCGAAGCAGATTTCAGTGCGGATGTCGGTCAGCTTTTGCTCGACCAGGACACTGGTGATGATGTCGGGTACGGTCTGGCCCTGGAAGATGCGCCAGTTGGAGCGCAGGTCGAAGCGTTTTAGAGTCGGTTCGACCACGGCGGTGTAGCGGGTGCGGCGGAAGCCGGTGTCGCCCTGTTGGAACAGGCTGACCAGGCCGTGAACGTAACGTACCGGAGCCTCTCCACGCCAGAGGGTGAATAGCCCCGCCAGATCGAGCACCCGATTGAAGTCGACAGCGGCGTTGTGGCTGACCAGCTCCAGTTCAAGTTTGAAGGGGCAGGACAGGCCTTCCACAAGGGAGAATGAAACCACATCGAAAGGATCGCCCTTCAAGGGCTCAAAGGTGAAGCGCAGGTCGCTTTGGCGGGGCATTGTGGCTAGTCCTTACGTTCACTATCAATAATTGCGACCCTTTGATACAACTCCGGCTCCCAGCCCTGCGCCGTGGTATCGCGCATCAGCCGCGCAACGCTGGCGTACAGGTCGTCCGCCAGCCACGACAGCCCACGCGAGGCCAGCAGGTCGGCGGCAATCACCGTGGCGTAGCTGCGCTGGCGCGGGGCGTCATGGGTGGCATGCAGATCCTGCAGGCGCAGCAGCACCACTTCGACGCCTTCGGTGTTGAGTTGGGTGGTGAGTTCGTCGCGCAGGCCGGCGTATTCCTGCATCAGGCTGCCGGTGGTTTGCGCCTGATCGGCGCCGGTGATCCAGGCCTGGGTTTGCGTATCAACGAACGGCGTGCCATCGCTGAAACACAGCTCCAGCAGGGCCGGCAGGCGGCAGACGAACCGCTCGCAGGTCTGGCGAATGGCGCCGGCCACTTCTTCCATCGCCAGGCGCGAGGCGACCTGGGCGGCCAGGTAACTGCCGCGCAGCCAGTACGGCGAGGCGCAGACACTTTTTTCGATGCGCAGCAGCAGGTTCGGCTCAATGGCGTTGTGGTTCAGCGCGTCCTGGTAGCCGTCGACGATGTCCTTGGGCACGGCGGTCAATTCGGTGCGGCGGTCGCGAGTGATGAGCGGCGCGGTACGCAGATGCGACCACAGGCCGAAGCGTCGCAGTTGGTAGCCGGTGGGGTCGTAGGGGTCTTGCTGGTTGATCTGCTCGGCCATGTTCAACACGGCGCGGCGTTGTTCGCGCTCATTGCTCGGCGCTTGCGGTTTGGGGCTGGGGAAAAAGGCTGACTCCAGCGCGTTGCCGGAGGTGGCCGCACGGGTCGGCTCAGTGGCGACGACCGGCTCGCTGTATTTGTCCAGTTGGCGTTGCAACGCGTCCAACGGTGCGGGGTCGAGCTTGGCGCTTTCGGCACAGCGTTGCAGATTGGCCAGGGCCAGTTCCGCTGCGGCTTGATAGGCCGGTTCAAAACTGCTGCGTTCCAGAGTTGGCAACACCTGCCCCAGGTCGCCCAACAGGCGCTGTACCTGCTTGCGTTTGTTCAGGTAGCCGGTGGGGCCGGGCTTGGGGTAGGCACTGTCCCAATACAGTTCGACCATGCCGGCTATCAGGCCCAGGGCATCGGCCCAGCGCGCCCATTGACGAGTGCGCAGCCATACCACTTGCAAGTGGCCGAGGATACGCCAGTGCTTGCACTGGATCGCCAGGTATTGACGGGAGGCTTCGTCAATATACAGCCAGTCGATGTCGCCTTCGCGCAGGCCGCCGAGCTTGACCATTTCCTGGTCGATGGCCTGGTAGGTTTCGTCCTCGACATCGAAATGGCCAGCGGGTTGCTCGGGCTCGATGGGGGTCAGCAGCAGCTTGACGCTGTCCGCCGGCACGTCGATCACCAGCGACATACTTGGCGCTCCTGCTCAATCAGTTCGCCCAGCCCTTCAGCGTCGAAGACCAAGCCGTGCAACCGGGGATAGTCACTCTCCAGCCGCAGGCGCTGGCCGCCGCCCATGTTGCGCAACAAGGCAATGGCCTGCAGCCCGCGCCCGGCATCCACCACCAGACCGGCGTCGTCCAACACCTGCCACTGGTAGGCCTCGGAGACCGGGCGCTCATCCTTGAACAGCTGTATGCGTATCTTGTTGGGCTTGGCCGGTTCATCCAGCACCAGTTGCAGGCGCGAGATTTTCGATTCGCAGCTGATGGCCAGATAAGGCCGGGGCGGCAACGCGCCCAAGGCTGGGGCGGAGATCACCAGGCGGTGTTGCTGGTCGTTGTCCGGCTCTGGGAATGATGACAACAGAAAACGCTGATCCTCGGGCGGACGCTTGGCCTCATTGCGTTGCACCAGATCGACAATCGGCAATACCCGGCCAAGTGCACGCGGCGGCGCCGGTGTGTGATGGATAGGTGTACCGGCGGCTAAATCAAAACATTCCAGGCGCTTCAAGGGCGAGACGATGGCAGGGCAATCCTGAGTTGCTGCCTGCGCGTCCATTACCGCCACAACCGTCAAGCAGAACGCCCATTTCCATCCTCGCCATCCGTCGCGCATCAACGCCTCCTGATATGCCTCACCGAAATCCGAACCGGATATTTTTCAACTTTCGAACTAACGTTGCTTAGCCAGAAAGTTGCTTTCACAACTTCACGAGCGTCACCTGAGTTCAATGAGCCAGGCAAGTAAAAAATGAACAACCCACCGCCAAAACATGAATAAAAAGAAGCCTCTCTCAGACACATCCATAAAACCCGTAGGAAAAATAGAAACACCCTTTTAGGCATAATTTCCTACATCCAACACCCACGAATCGCGTCCATTTCGTCCTACAAGACAAACCTTGCAACAGCTGGTTCTAATACGCCGACCTTCCGAAAAGGATTTTTCCCATGTCGAAAACTCAGGGTTCTGTCGCCCCCAAAGAACGCGTCAACATCAAGTACGTCCCGGCCACGGGCGATCAACAGGCCGAAGTTGAGCTGCCCCTGAAGTTGTTGATAACGGGCGACTTCAAAGGCCACGGTGAACTAACCGCCCTGGAAGACAGACAATCCGTTCGAATAGATAAAGACACCTTCAATGAAGTTCTGACCAAAGCCGAAGTTGCTCTGGATATGGCGGTCCCGTCTGTCTTGAACAACGATCACGACACCGACTTGAACGTGCAACTTCAATTCAAAAACATCAATGACTTCGGCCCCGACGCCGTCGCCCGCCAAGTGCCCGAATTGAATAAGTTGCTGGAGTTACGCGAAGCCTTAGTTGCACTAAAAGGCCCCATGGGCAACGTCCCGGCCTTTCGCAAACACCTGCAAAACCTGCTGACCGATGAAACCGCCCGCCAACGCCTGGCCAGCGAACTCAACTTGGTGCTCGACGCGCCAAGCAACTGATTTGAACGCCCTTCTCAACGGAGTATTCCCCATGCCTATGGAAAGCGCCGCCGCCCAAGTATTGGTGGCTGACGAACCCACGTCGTTGCTTGACCAACTGCTGGCCAACACCACCATTCGCCCGTCCCAGGAAGGCTATGCCGTTGCCCGCCAAGGCGTGGCTGCGTTCATCAGCGAGATCCTGCAAAGCGGCGATCACCAGCAGCCGGTGAACAAGCACCGGGTCGACCAGATGATTGCCGAAATCGACCGGGCGCTGAGCAAGCAGATGGACGTGATTCTGCATCAGCCGCAGTTCCAGCAACTGGAGTCGGCGTGGCGCGGCCTGAAGCTGCTGGTGGATCGCACGGATTTTCGCGAGAACATCAAGCTGGAAATGCTGCACGTCACCAAAGAAGAACTGCTGGACGACTTCGACAATGCCGGCGACATCACCCGCAGCGGCTTGTACAAGCACGTCTACACCGCCGGTTACGGGCAGTTTGGCGGTGAGCCGGTGGGCGCCATCGTCGGCAATTACACCTTTGGCCCCAGCTCGCCGGACATCAAGCTGCTCAGCTATGTGGCCTCCGTCGGTGCGATGTCCCACGCGCCGTTTGTTTCGGCAGCCGGGCCTGAGCTGTTCAACCTCGAAGGGTTCCAGGGCCTGCCCGACCTCAAGGAAGTCAGCGACATTTTCGAAGGCCCACGCCACACCAAATGGCGCAGCCTGCGCGAGTCCGAAGACGCCCGCCACCTGGCTCTGACCCTGCCACGCTTCTTGCTGCGCACGCCGTACAGCACCGAAGACAATTCAACGCGCAGCTTCGGCTATGACGAAACCGTCGACGGCAACCACGACAACTACCTATGGGGCAATACCGCGTTTCTGCTGGCTTCGCGCATCACCGACAGCTTCGCCCGCTACCGCTGGTGTCCGAACATCATCGGCCCGCAATCCGGCGGTGCGGTGGATGACCTGCCGGTGCACCTGTACGAATCCCTCGGCCAATTGCAGGCCAAGATCCCTACCGAAGTGCTGATCTCCGACCGCAAGGAATTCGAGCTGGCCGAGGCTGGTTTCATCCCGCTGACCATGCGTAAGGACAGCGACAATGCGGCGTTCTTCTCCGCCAATTCGGTGCAGAAACCCAAGAACTTCCCCAAGACCCGCGAAGGCCAGGAAGCCCAGACCAACTACAAGCTCGGCACCCAGTTGCCGTACCTGTTTATCGTCAATCGCCTGGCCCATTACATCAAGGTGCTGCAACGCGAGCAGATCGGCAGTTGGAAAGAACGTCAGGATCTGGAGCGCGAGCTGAACACCTGGCTCAAGCAGTACATCGCCGACCAGGAAAATCCTTCCTCCGATGTACGCAGCCGTCGCCCCTTGCGCGCCGCGCAAATTGTCGTGCAGGACGTGGCCGGCGATCCGGGCTGGTACCAGGTGTCGTTGGCAGTACGCCCGCACTTCAAGTACATGGGCGCCAACTTCGAGATCTCGCTGGTCGGTCGGCTGGACACCCAATAAGTGGGCCGCAGCCTGTTCGAACGCCTGGAGCCCGATGCACCGCGCTACTACCCCGGCAGCGCGGATGAACAGGCGCGCCAGCGTGTCGAGGCGATCAAACGTCACCTGGAACACGTACTCAACTCACGCCAGGGCTGCTCACAAAGCAGCCCTGAACTGGGCCTGCGCGACTTCAACGGGGTCACCCAGGCCAGCAGTGATTTGGTAGTGGCCATCAGCGCCGATATCCGGCGCTCGGTGGAAGCGTTTGAACCGCGCATCAAGGTCACGGGCGTGCGTTATCAGCCCGACTCGGACCTGCCGCTGGAGCTGAACTTTCGCCTGGATTGCCAGGTGCGAGTCAATCACAAGGAAGAACAGGTGCAGATCGAGGTGGCCATGCATGGCCGCGACGGCTACACCCGCGTGAGATGAGGATGCGATGGACCTGAAACAACGCTTTGCCGAAGAGCTGCGCTACCTGCGCGAACTCGGCCGCGAGTTTGCCGAGGACAACCCGCAACTGGCGCAATTTCTCGGCGATCAAGCCGGCGACCCGGACGTGGAACGGCTGCTGGAGGGCTTTGCCTTCCTCACCGCCAAGCTGGGGATGAAGATCGACGACGACTTGCCGGAGCTGACTCACCCGCTATTGCAGATGCTCTGGCCCAACTACCTGCGGCCCCTGCCCAGCGCGACCATCATCCGCTTTACGCCGTTGCCCGATGCGATCAGCCAGCGACAGGTGATTCCCAAAGGCACGCCGTTGTTTGCCAAACCGGTGGATGGCATCTCCTGCCAGTTCCGCACCTGCACCGACGTCAACCTATACCCGTTGGCCTTGCAGGCAGTCAGCGACGCCCACAGCCGCGAGGCCTCGGTGATGTGCATCGACCTCAAGGTGTTGACGGAGCAACCGCTGACCAGCATGGCCTGTGACCAGCTGGATTTTCATCTGGGCGGCGATAACGCCACCGCGCTGACCTTGTACCTGTGGCTGGCCCATTATCTGGACAGCGTCACGCTGCACGTTGATAAGCAAAGCTTTCGCCTGTCGGCCAAGGATATCGGCTTCCCCGGGTTCACCGCCGACGAGGCACTGCTGCCCTACCCGCGCAATGTCTTCGACGGCTACCGGATCCTGCAGGAGTACTTTGTGTTCCCGCAGCGTTTCGACTTTTTCAGCCTGACGCGGTTGGCTCAGGTGTGGCCGGATGTCAGCGCCACCAGCCTGCGTTTCGAGTTTCAGTTCAGTCGGCCCATGCCGCCCGATATTCGCCTGCGTACCAGTGACCTGCATTTGTACTGCGCACCGGCGGTCAATCTGTTCCGCCACGATGCCAACCCGATTGCGCTGGACGGTCGCAGCCTGGAAAGACGCATCAGCCCCAGCGGCAACCGTCCCGAAGCCTTTGAGATTTTCAGCGTCGACCAAGTGGCCGGCTGGGACGCAGCCGACAAGGAGCGCAAGGGTGATCCACTGCGCAGGTTTACCCCTTTCGAATCGTTCCAGCATGAGATCGAGCACGCACGGGGCCGCACCGCACTGTACTTTCGCACGCATATCGAAGAGTCCCATGGCCGCGAGGGCTTGCGCCATCGCATCGCCTTTGTGCGTGGCGATGAGAGCTTGTACATCGGCGAGCATGAAGCAGCGTCCATCGAACTGACCTGCAGCAATCGTGACCTGCCGCAGTTGCTTGGCGTAGGCGATGTGTCGCTGTCTACCGAAATCACGCCGTCGTTTGCCACCTACACCAACCTGATTGCCCCGACCCGCAGCTATCGGCCCGTACTGGACAGCAGCCTGCACTGGACCCTGATTTCCAACCTGTCACTTAACTACCTGTCGCTGCTCTCGGCCGAGCCGCTCAAGGCGGTAATCCGCGCCTACGACTTCGCCGCCTTGCACGACCTGCAACAGGCCCGCGCCACCCGCAAGCGCCTCAATGGCATCCACGACGCGGTGACCACGCCCATCGACTGGCTGATGAAGGGCCTGCCGGTACGCGGCCTGCACACCCGCCTGCAACTGGACCAGAACGCCTTCCTTTGCGAGGGCGAGTTGTACCTGTTTGCCAGCGTGCTTTCGCACTTCTTTGCGCTGTACGCGAGCATCAATTCCTTCCATCGCCTGGAAGTGATCAATACCACTAACAACGAGTGCTACGAATGGCCACTGTTGACCGGCAGACAACCCGTGATCTAGCCGACCTGCTGCTGGCCGACGCGCGGAACTACTCGTTTCACCGTCTGCTGGAGCATCTGCACGCCCTGCATGGCGATGACCTGGAAGCGCAACCCTTGAGTGCGGCGGCGCGCCGTCGTGTGCGCCTGCAAAGCCATGCGGGATTGGGCTTTCCAGCCTCGGACGTGGTCGAGGCGGCACGCATTGAGGAGGACCGCGAAGAGGTGCGCTATCGCTCGCAGACCAGTTTCTTTGGCCTGCACGGCACCGACTCGCCGCTGCCCGGTTATTACCTGGATCGCCTGGCCTACGAACAGGCCCAGGAACGCGGGATTCGCCCGGCGTTCATGGATTTTTTCAATCATCGCTTGCTGACCCTGCTGCACACCAGCTGGCGCAAGTACCGCTACTACATCCGCTTTCAGGCCGAGGCCAGCGACCGCTTTTCGCGCTACGTGTTTTCCCTGATCGGGCTGAACGACAACGACCTGCGCGGTGCGACGCCACTGCCATGGGGCCGATTGCTGAGCTTTGCCGGCTTGATCGCCAGCCGCAGCCGTTCGCCTTCGATAGTGTCCGGCATTGTCGAGCATTGCTTTGATCTGCACGGCGTGTACATCCGCGAGTTCGAGGTGCGCTCGGTAAATTTGCCGCAGCGTCAGCGCCTGGCACTGGGCAAGGGCAACGGCACCCTGGGCAGCGATTTTGTGGTGGGTGACCGCAGTAAGACCCGCGCCAGCAAGTTCACCCTCGTCATTCCCAACCTGACCCAGGCGCGCTTTCGGCAGTTTTTACCCAGCGGCGATCAGTTCGGGCGCTTGCGCCAATTGATGGATTTTCTGCTGCGCGATGCCACCGCCTACGACCTGGAACTGGGGCTGCGCGAAGAAGATGTACCGCCGTTCAACCTGCAACGCGCCAGCGGCACCCACCTGGGCTGGACCAGCTTTATCGAACATCAAGAACAACGTCATCCCGCCGTGGTGCGGATTCGGGGGCGCGCATGAAACTGACGCTGGTTATCAACAATCCTGCGCAGTTGCTGCACGGGTATTTGCCCCTTCACCGGTTTGGCCCACAGGGCGGCAGCATCGGCAGTGCGGCGGCGGACTGGCGCCTGGAGGATCGCCACAACAGCGTACAGCCCAACCACTGCGAAATCCGCGTTGTCGAAGGGCGCTTCTGCGTGATCGACCGCAGTGGCAGCACCTACGCCAATGGCCATGATTTGCCGTTGGGTCGCAATGTGGCGGTGAGCCTCAACGATGGCGACCTGTTGCAGATTGGGGCGTATCGGGTCGCGGTGCAGTTGGGCGAGCACGCCCCAGGTCAGCGGTCACTCGATGAGCTATTCGCCGGTCACCCGGAAGGCATGCAAGCCTGGCATTTGGAGGAGTTACCGAGCCTGCCCCTGCCCGATCCGCGACCTGCCACTTGCCCGGAGTTCGAGCGCCTTTGCCAACCCGTGGATTTGACGGGCCAAGGTGATCCACTGCGAGCGATGATTGCGGCAGAGCCACCAAAACCGCTGGCTGACATTGGCGCGCCTGCACCCAAGAAGCCCGTCAGCCTGTTCAGCAATCTGCGCCTGGGCACGTTGCTGCTGGCCTGCCTAACCCTCGGCGGCTGCACCATGCTCGGCAAAGTCGGCCAGGTGATCTGGACCCCGTCGATTCCGGTCGGCGGCCCCGACGATCAGCCCAGCCGTTACTCCCTGAGCCTGCACGCCAGCGACCACGTTAACCCACGCCTGATCAGCACCGGCACCGCCCCGGATGCAGACGCGAGCCGCGCGCCCTACACCCTCAACGTTCAGGCGAGCAGCCCGCAGGCACTGACCGACAAAGTGCAAACCCTGCTCACCCGCCTTTACGAAAGCGTGCCGGCCCAGTCGCCGCTGACCTTGGACCCTGAGCCTATGGTGCAGATGTCGCCCCTCGAAGACACGCTGTTGGGCCAATACGACGCCCAAGGCGTCAGCCTGACCACGCCCTGGGGCAACCCGACGCTGCAGCACGTCGCCACGCCGATCGCCTTCAAGGTCTTGCAGCTGACCGACGACTCGCTGCTGGTCAACGCCAGCCCCCAGGCCCTGGCCGAGGACCTGAAAAAGACCCTGGGCAGCACCTATATTCGCGCCGACGACTACCTGCTCCAGCCCGGCCAATTCAAGTTCGTCGACCTGCGCCCCCTGGATGAAGACACCCGCTTTATCGCGGTCATCGCCAACTACCACAACGACGAAGTCGGCCAGTGGAAACAGCGTATGCGGGTCGAGCCCAAAGGCCGGCAATACGCCGTGCTGGTGCAGTTGGACGCCACCCAGATCAGCCTCAAGGGAGAAACCCGATGACGCCCTTTTCAGCCGCTATTGCCCTGAGTAATCACCGATGAGTTCACGCAACCCCGTCATCTGGCATGAAGGTTTGTTCGTCAAACCCCAGCACTTTCAGCAACAGGCCCGCGCCGCCGAAGCCGCCGTGCATCAGCGTATGCACAGCCTGAACGACGCCCTTTACGGCTTCAGCGAGCTGGAGCTGAACAGCGAATATTTGAGCTTCGGCAAAGTTGCCCTTACCAAGGCGTGTGGAATCATGCCCGACGGCAGTGTCTTTGATATCCCCCGCGACCTGGCGCCACCCGCGCCGCTGGAAATTGCCGACAGCAGCGCAGTCAACCAGATCGTCTATCTGACCCTGCCGCTGCGGTCCAACGGCGCCCTCGAAGTGCGTTGGCCCGACCGCTACGGCAACAGCCGCTACATCGCCCGCCGCGAAGAAATCCGCGATACCCACAGCGATGACGGCGATCAGGTCGGCATGGACCTGGCCGTGCCCAACCTGCAACTGATGCTCGAACGCAGCGACCGCAGTGCCTTTACCGGCATCGCCCTGGGCAAAATCAAAGACAAGCGCCCGGATGGCAGCCTGGTGATGGACGAGCATTTCTATCCCACCAGCCTGTCCGTGCAAGCCGTGCCGGCGCTGCACCGCTACCTGGGTGAAGTGGCCGGGCTGATGCGCGAGCGCGCCAAGAACCTGGCACAGCGCATCGGTTCACCGGGGCAATCGGGTGTGGCCGATGTCACCGACTTCAACCTGCTGCAAACCCTCAACCGCTTGTTCCCATTGTTCCAGCACCTGGCTCGCCAGCGCCAGGTCCACCCGGAACGGCTGTACATCGCACTGGCCCAGGCCTGCGGCGAACTGGTCACCTTTACCGACGAGGGCCACCTGCCCCAGGAATACCCGGCCTACCAGCACGACAACCTGCGCGAGTCCTTCCAGCTCCTGGAGCACACCTTGCGCCGCGCTTTGGGCACCGTGCTGCAACCGCGTGCAGTGTCGCTGCCGATTGTCGTGCAGCAATACGGCGTACGCACCGCTGCCTTGAACGACAAACGCCTGCTGGACAACGCCGAATTCATCCTCGCCGTGCGCGCCGAACTGCCAGCGGAGACCCTGCGCCAGCAACTGCCCAAGCAGATCAAGATCAGCTCCACCGAAGGTTTGGAACAACTGGTCAGCCTGCAACTGCCGGGCATTCCGCTGCTGCCGTTGCCGGTGGCGCCACGGCACCTGCCGTTCCATGCCGGCTTCAGCTACTTCGAACTCGACCGCCATCACCCTGCGTGGCAAGGCTTGAGCAGCGGCAGCGGATTTGGTTTCCACATTGCCGGCGAATTCCCGGAGCTGGAATTGCAGTTCTGGGCGATCAGGAGTGAGAAAGATGAGTGAGACCATGCCCACCGAACCCACGCTGCCAACGGACGATAGCAACCGAATCTTAAGCTATTTGCAGCAGGCCACCAGCAGCACGGGTTCGGACCTCGCGGAGGAACAGGCCAAGCCAAACGCCCCAGTTCTGCTCGCAGACCCTGAATTCGACATGCGCGGCCTGGCCTGGAACCCACTGTGCGATGCCGCCACGCCCCTGATCGGCCTGGTGATCCGCCTGCGCCGCCTGGACCATCACGATGACGTGCCCGCGCTGTACAAAAGCGTCAGCAACCAGATCACCACGATCATGGAAGAAGTCAGCCAGCTCGACTACGACGCCGGCATGCTCAAGGCCTACTCCTACAGCCTGTGCCTGCTGATCGACGAGGTGGTCATGCGCACCACCTGGGGCAGGCTCTCCACTTGGAGTGAACGCTCATTGCTCAGCCAGTTCCATGGGGAAACCCGAGGCGGTGAGCGGTTCTTCACCATCATGAACAACATGATCCCCGAAGCGGCCCGGTACCAGCATGTGCTGGAGTTCATGTACCAGTGCCTGATCTCCGGCCTCAAGGGCAAATACGGCGCCCATAGCAAGGGCGATGACGAAATACAGAAGATCATCAACCAATTGCATGGACTGTTGCGCCCGCTGCGCGGCGAGACGCCCAAACGGCTGACCGACCCGCTGAAAAACGTCGCGCCGCGCAATTACCGGATCAAACGCGCCTGGCCATTGTGGACGCCATGGGCATTGGCCGCTGTCGTGCTGACCTGCGCCTACACGATCTACTCCATGCGCCTGAACAGCATCACCCAGGAAGTGCTCGCCTCCCTGGAACGAATTCTCAACCTGTAACCGATTTTCAGCGTGCTCATTCCGAGCGCCTGCAAAGCCATGGCCTCTTGGGCCAGAACCCACGACCTCAGGGTCGTTTAATCATCGCGACAAGGAGCTTGTCATGCCAACACCCGCGTACATCAGCATCCACGGCCAAAACCAAGGCCATATCACCAAGGGCGCGTTCACCGCTGATTCGGTGGGCAACGTTTATGTCGAAGGCCATGAGGATGAAATTCTTGCACAGGCCATCGACCATCAGATCACCACGCCTACCGACCCGCAAAGCGGTCAGCCCGCCGGCCAGCGCGTGCACAAGCCGCTGATCTTCACCAGCGCCCTGAGCAAAGCCTCGCCCATGCTCTACCAGGCGCTGGCCACCGGCGAAATGCTGCCGACCGTCGAGGTCAAGTGGTTCCGCACCTCTGGAGACGGCAAACAGGAGCACTTCTTCACCACCAAATTGGAAGACGCCACCGTCGTCGAGATCGACACCGTGCTGCCCCACGCACAGGACAGCGGCAACGCCAACTACACCCAACTGATCAAGACCAGCCTGGCTTATCGCAAAGTCAGTTGGAGCCATGTGGTGGCCGGTACCGAAGCGTCGGATGACTGGCGCAAGCCGGCTTAACCGCCAACCGGCACGTTCCGCCGCACAGGCGGCGGAATGTTCACAGACTCGATGCTCTCTGGAGGTTTTATGCCCGCCGTCGTTCTGGTCGGACACGACCATGATTGCCCTTTGTGCGGCCCCACCACCGTCAAAAGCGGCACGCGCAACGTCACCGTCAACGGCCGCGCCATCGCCCGTGTCGGCGACACCCTCGGCTGCGGTGCTGTGATCATCAGCGGCTCGCCCTCAATGATCATCAACGGCAAAGCCGTAGCCCGCGTCGGCGACAGCACCGACCACGAAGGCATCCTGGAAAACGGCGATGCCAGCTGGATGATCAACTGATCCGGACTCACCACAAGGAGGTTTCATGCCCCGTCAAAGCGACCTGCGTTACACCTTCGAACCGCTGCGGGGCGATCCCTTCGAAGTGGTTTCGTTCACCCTTGAAGAAGGCCTGTCCCAACCTTTCAAACTTGAACTGGAGCTGGTCAGTCACCACCAGGCCATCGATTTCTACCGCATGCTCGATCTGGCTGCGGTGTTCACCATTTGGCGCAACGACACCCCGGTGCGCTACGTCCATGGGCTGGTCAGCCTGTTCCAACAGGGAGACACCGGCTTTCGCCGCACCCGCTACACCGCTGTGGTTGAGCCGACCCTGAAGCGTTTCGATCTGCGCTCCAACTGGCGCATCTTCCAGGCCCAAACCGTGCCCGACATCATCACCAGCATGCTCGCCAAGCAGAAGCTGACCGACATCCGCAGCGAAATCTGCTTCGAGCACCAACCCCGCGAATACTGCGTGCAGGCTGGTGAAACCGACCTCGACTTCATCGCACGCCTAGCTGCCGAAGAAGGCCTGCTCTACACCTTCGAACACCGCGCCGACGGCCACACCCTGGTCCTCACCGACCGCGTCGGCGGCCTCGGCACCATCGGCACCCATACCGATTGCCCGGTGATCTACCAGGCCATGGGTGGCGGCGATTCCAAGGAACCGGCGTTGACCCGCTTCCACTACACCGAACAAGTGCGCACCGCCGTGCAGGTGCAACGCGACTACACCTTCACCCACCCGCGCTACAACCAGCAGCACACGGCGACTGGCGACCAGGACCTGAACAACCAGCACAAGGATTACGAACGCTACGACTACCCCGGCCGCTACAAGCGCGATATCGCTGGGAAACCCTTCACCAAAACCCGACTGACCGCCCTGCGCAACGACGCCAAGCTGGCCCATGTGGAAGGCGACGATGAACGCCTACAACCGGGGTTGGCCTTCGACCTCAACGATCATCCACGTGAGGACTTCAACGACCGCTGGCGCACCATCGCCATCAAGCACGAAGGCAAGCAGCACACCAGCTTGCAGGAAGAATCGTTTGGTAGCGGCCTCGGTACGTCCTACACGTTGAAGGCCAGCGCCATCCGCTGGACCTCGGATTGGAAAGCCCCACTGTGCAACAAACCCTGCATCGACGGCCCGCAGATCGCCACGGTGGTCGGCCCTCCCGGTGAGGAGATCTATTGCGATGAATGGGGCCGAGTCAAGGTGCAGTTCCCATGGGACCGCTCGGACAAAAACAATGACCAGAGCTCGTGCTGGATCCGTGTCGCTCAAGGCTGGGCAGGCGCGACTTGGGGTGCCATGGCCGTGCCACGCGTGAATCAGGAACTGATCATCAGCTTCCTGGATGGCGATCCTGACCAGCCGATCGCCACGGGCCGCACCTACCGCCAAACCAATCTGCCGCCGTATGAGCTGCCCAAACACAAGACGCGGATGACCATCAAAAGCCGCACTCATAAGGGACCTGGCTTCAACGAGTTGCGCTTTGAGGATGAACTTGGGCACCAGGAAGTGTTTATCCATGCCGAAAAAGACAAGAACGTCCACATCAAAAACAACAACGGCATCTTCGTCGGCAATGACCGCAAGGAGCGGGTCGAGCACAACGAAACCGTGTCCATTGGCGACCACCGCACCGAAGACGTCGGCCAGAACGAAACCATCAGCATCGGTGCCAATCGCAGCGTGACCATCGGCGGTAACAAAGCCGAGACCATTGCCCTCGCCAAAGCGGAAACCATCGGCCTGGCCAAGGCGCTGACCATTGGTGCGGCGTATCAGACCAGTGTTGGCGCGACGATGAATACCACCGTGGGGCTGAGTCAGAGCGAGCAGATCGGTATTCACAAGTCGGTGGTGGTGGGAAAGAAATTCACCATCACCGCCGGGGATGAACTGAGCATCAAAGTCGGTAAATCGACTTTAGTGATGAAGTCCGACGGCACCGTGCTGATCAATGGCCGCACCTTCGATTTCACCGCCACTGGCGCAGTGCAGATCAACGGCAAAGACGTCGATATCAACTGAGGGGCGGACATGGAATTTCGCAATCTGACGCCCTTCGATGCGTTGTGTTTCAGCGCGCTGGGTATGGACGATCAAGAGTACCCGGTGCTGGTCATGAAAGTGGGTTATCGGTTGCTGCCGATTGACGGGCAGCCGGGGCAGTTTCGCGCTGAAGTGCTGGACGACAACCCACCGGCGCTGTGCACCGCTGATCGCTATTACGGCGAGGAAGGGGCAAGCAGCGTCTGCGAGGAAAGTGACCTGGCACCGTTCAAACCGCGTTGTGATGTGATCGTGGTGGGTAATGCTTACGCACCACAAGGTCAACCAGCAACGCAGTGGACGGCAGGACTGCGCATCAGTGCGCCGCTGACGCCGCCGCCCAGAATCGAGGTGCCGCTGCCGACGCCGTTGAGCCCCGGCGAACGGCTGACCGAGTATCAGCTAACGGTATGGCAAGCCGCCCGGCAAGAAGCTTTTAAGCGTCGGGCCGATGCGCCGACGCGCCATTACTTGTTGGACAAGCACCTGAAATTCACTGGCCCTCGCCAATTCCGCCACAGCCTGTTCGGTGGCTGGCAACTGACCGAGCCGCAACCGGTCGCCTCAGTGCCATTGCGCTGGGAATATGCCTTCGGTGGCAGCAGCGTGGTGCCCAATCCCGAACACGCGGTTGATACAAATACTCCGCCCTATCTGCTCAACGAAGTCTGTTACAGCAACCCGCTGGGCCGGGGCTGGATTGAAAAACGCCAGGAAGACCTCGGCTATCACTTGGACAAGCCGCTGCGCGAGCTGCCCGCGCCGCAGATCGAACCCATCCACAACCCCGTGTGGCGCCTGGAGCGGGTCAAACATCCCGAGGGTGAACTCGACGCCCACGGCATGGCGCAGGTCGCGGCCAGCTACAAAAACCAACCGACCGGGTTTGGAATAGTGGGACGTGCTTGGGCACCGCGCCTACCATTGGCCGGGAGCTACGACGAAGTCTGGCAGCGAGAGCGCTGGCCGGGATTGCCGCGGGATTTCGACTTTGCCTACTGGAACGGCGCACCGGTTGATCAGCAGATTGATTTTCCACCGCCTGCGTTTCGTCTTGAGCTGTTCAACCTGACCAATCCCGACCTCACCCCCGACGGCACGTTGTGCGTCGAACTGCCCGGCCATCGCCCCTTTGTGCTGATGCGCCTGCACAACGGCGCCATGCTGCCACTGCCCATGCTCACCGACACCCTGCGCATCGACACCGAGACCATGACCCTGGCCTTGACCCATCGCATCAGCCTGCCCAATCACCTGGGCATTCGCGTGCTGGAAGCGCGCTTCGAGACCGATCCGAGCGCAGCGCTAATCAAGCGCATGAACAAGGAGGTGCTCTGACATGGCCGATAACGTCATCGCTCGCAAGCAGGGCAAATGGAAAGTGGTCAGCATCGTCCCCGATGTGTGCAAGACGCCGATGGGCAGCGCCATCCCGCCGGTGCCCTACCCCGTCACGGCTGAACTGAATACCGCTACCGGCGTGGCCAAATCGGTACGTGCCAACGGCAAGCCAATGGTGGTGTTCGATAAGAGCCTGGTGCCGACCACCAAGGGTGATGGGGCTGGCGCCGCCAAAGGCATCAAGAGCAACACCGTCGGCGGAAAATGCTACCCGTTGGAGAAGAGCAGCACGGTGCGGGCTGAAGGGAAGTTGGTGGTGCGCCATGACGACATGTTCTGGATGAATGGGGTCTAGACCATGACCGAGCCGTTAAATATCAACATCAACAAATCCTTCGTGCCATATGGTGGCAAGGTCTTCGCTAGTTTTGAGAATGGCTGGGGCGTGACTGTTCAGGTCTATGAAGGAAAGACGCTGCTGACCCAACAGGAAATGACCTATGCCGAGTATGTAGCACTGCAAAAAGAAGCACTGCCTGTTCCGCTGCCCGACTATCCTGATCCACGCTTGAACCGAAGCCCAGGTGGAACGAACGCAAACGGCAACACCATAGGTCGAGTAGTGGGAGAAACCGCACCCGCTGCCGTCCCCGCCACACAGGCGAATCCGCCGACAGAGGCAGAAACAGACGCAGAAAAAGGCTGGTGGGGAAGCGCGAGCCCGTGGGTTCATGGCGGCTTGGATGCGTTGGGCTTCGTGCCTGGACTGGGTGCTATCCCAGACCTGATCAACGCGGGGATCTACGCTGCTGAGGGCGATGCGGTCAATGCTAGTCTGTCAGCAGTAGCGGCTATACCCTTTGTTGGCGATGCGATAAAAGGAGGCGTACTGGTTGGCAAGGGCGTGCACCGCCTCGGGTCAGAGGCAGCGCAACAAGTGGCGCAAAAAGCGGCTAAGGAAGCATCAGAACGGACAGAAAAAGAAACTCTGGAAAGACTTGCACAACAGCCAGAGCTTCCAAAAGCGAAAGATGGCGCCAAAATAAAAAGCGACATCATTACAGATGGCTCGCACCTCCAGAAAGGCGGGAAATTAAAGCCTGACATAAAATATCGAACAGGCGAGCATCAATACCTTTACGAAACGGACGATCTGGGGCGCATAACAAAATTCACTGCCGAGGAGCTGAAGTTAACAACACGAACTACGAGACTACCTCACTCCAGCAACACGCCCGGGAAACAACCAGGAGACCATGCTGGGCATTTAGCTGGGGACAGATTTGGAGGTTCCGCCAAGCTTGACAATTTAGTCTCCCAATCACGGAAAGCTAATCTCAGCGACTTCGCAAAACTTGAAAACAAATGGGCACAAGCAATTAAGGATGGAAAAAAGGTTTCCACTGAAATCAAGCCAAACTATACTGACAAGGACGTTAGACCAAGCAGTTTCACTGTGAAATATTCCATAGACGGAAAAATTGTCATTAAAGATTTCCCAAACTAGGCCGCCAACTAATGAAAGATAACTTCGAAGATATTTTCTCTCAATCACAAGCAGATATTATTTCACTCTGCCTGGAGTACGCAGACGGAAAAGTAAACGACATATATGCGTACTGCTCCATTGAAGAGGGCATTTATACATTTGATGTTTTCTATAGTATAAACGGAGTTCTCTATCACAAACACCGACTGAACGATTCCACCCCTTCCTCCGCCCAGAATTATTACGATACATCATCCGAAAGACAAAGTGCGCTTTTAGAAACCGGAATCCAAGACCTTAAGAGCCTTCAGGTCATGTTAGACAAATACGAAAAACCGACCCCTACTGAAATCAAGCTACACTACAACGTTGATACTGGTCGATTAAACGCTGAGTACAAATACGAACCAACATATACAAATCACAGGACATTGACCTCCGAAGATATTTTCGACCAGTGGTTCGACCAAGTTAACGAAAAAATGTGACTTTAATTTTAAAAGGCCAAAAACACGCTGCCATGAAAGGCGCATGAGTGTAGGCCAAGGAGAGTATCGCCGCCAACACTTAGCGAACGCCAAAATTGTTCCACAGTGCGGCGGCTCTCCTTAATAACCCCACTGCAATGCTACGTGCACGGCCTGGTCAGCCTATTCCTTTCGCCGCACCCGCTATACCGCCGTGGTCGAGCCGACCCTGAAGCGTTTCGATCTGCGCTCCAACTGGCGCATCTTCCAGGCCCAAACCGTGCCCGACATCATCACCAGCATGCTCGCCAAGCAGAAGCTGACCGACATCCGCAGCGAAATCTGCTTCGAGCACCAACCCCGCGAATACTGCGTACAAGCCGGTGAAACCGACCTCGATTTCATCGCCCGCCTCGCCGCCGAAGAGGGTCTGCTTTACACCTTCGAACACCGCGCCGACGGCCACACCCTCGTCCTCACCGACCGCGTCGGCGGCCTCGGCACCATCGGCACGCACACCGATTGCCCGGTGATCTACCAGCCGATGGGTGGCGGCGATGCCCTGGAACCGGCACTGAACCGCTTCCACTACACCGAGCAAGTGCGCACCGCCGTGCAGGTGCAGCGCGACTACACCTTCACCCACCCGCGCTACAACCAGCAGCACACCGCCACCGGCGATCAGGATCTGAACAACCAAAAAAAAGACTACGAACGCTACGACTACCCCGGCCGCTACAAGCGCGACATCGCCGGCAAGCCCTTTACCAAAACGCGTCTGGCCGCCCTGCGCAATGACGCCAAGCCGTAAGCTCCCCCGGCAGCCAGACACCCGATAAGTAGAACTTTCTGGCAGATTCAGTCGCCCTTGAAAGACCACTCTTACACCTCGGCCAACCACTTCCGACAGCCGTCTCCGAAAAACCTAACAGTCACGAAAAATGGCGAGCCAAGCTTCCCGATAAACGTTATGTATTTAGCTGTTCTGGGCACGACGCCCATGCCTCCATTCGCGTCATGAAGGACTAGAATCATGCTAAATACCTCGTTTATGTCCTCACTGCGTACCCCGGCCGGCACATCCCTGCGCCCCCGCCAACTCAACCGAGAGGAAGAGCGACTGATCCGCTACTACCGCTTATTGTCGGAACAGGATCGTGAAGCGGTGCGTTGTCTGATGTTTGCGGTCAAGGAAACCGGCCGGTCCGAACACCCTCGCCAATAAAAAAGTGACGCAGTTATCTGTCAGCGAACAATGAAGCACCGATGGGGTTGGACACGTTGCCAAGCGCCTGCCAACACCGCCTGACCGATGGAACTTTCCTACCCAGCCGAAGCATGTCTGCCGCCCCCACAATCGGCTCCATTGCGAGCGTGATTGTGACCGCCGCCTCGTCACCGAAACAATTTCCCCTGCTAGAGTACCAAGCCCCATCGCCGTGGAGGATCTGCGCATCCCCATGCCCGCCTTCGTCACCCTCCAGCCCCGGTTCCCCTTCGGCGGCCTGACCTTTTCCCGCTGTCTGGACGCACTTATCCGACGGGATCTGCTCGATCCGCTGCCCTATGTGCGCCGGCACATCTGCGGCGATTGGGGCGATGTGCGTGCAGAGCACCAACGCTACAACGATGCAGCTCTGGAACTCGGCGGCTACCTGCTGTCGTCCTACACCACCAGTGACGGTTTTGGCCTTTGTATCTTCACCGAAGCAGACCGGAGCCTAACTGCGGTGTTCCTGCTGGATGAGTACTGACGGCCATAAAACCGGCACGTCCCTGATGCGGTTTAACTGACACCAGCTACCACTCAGCCGACCACGCTGCCCCCATGTTCGCTGGCGTCGCCGGCAACATCCCAGGCGGTCAAAGCCTTCAGGACCGCGGTGCGCCAACGGCGCATTGGCCGCGTCATACCTTCATCCTTCCGTCATCCCAAGGGACGCCCACCCTTGCGGTTGGAGAGTCCCGCTGTTGCTAGGAGACCACCATGTCATTGCTCTTCAAAGGCAGCGATCTGAAGCCGGTGCTGGCAGAGGCTATCGCCCATCAATGTTCCATCATTCTGGTCAAGGACCAGGGCGTCTACTGGCTCGCCGAGCGCGGTGAACGCCAAGCCAATGGCCGCCAAAAGTTGCTTGCCTATGCGGTCGGCTGCAACCCCGATGTCGATGCGTTCGACGACTGGTGGGCGTTAGCCCGCAATGAGCTGGGCGGCGACGATTTCGGTGAGCATTTCGACCCGCATTCGGAGGCCTTCACGCGCATCCTCAACGGCGAGGACGATCTGGAACTCGCCGCCACGGCGACCCACCTGATGCTGCGGACCGTCTCGCCGTAACCCAATCCACCACCAGACCTTGAGCCCCCGCCTGCCGGGGGCTCTCTGTTGTGCGCTCCATGCCACCGGACAGACACAGTCCCCGTTTTAGTCCAATTCCTATTGCCCCGAATCGAGCGGTCAAAATATCCTCTGGCCCCCGCTTACGCGCCTGCGTGCTCACCGTCACACAATGTCGCATCCTGCTACCCGCCTCGATTGCGCCCGCCTGGCGCTGCTGCGTCCCGGCGATTCCCTGGAACAGCTGCAGGCGGCGCTTGGCGCAAGCTGGTGCCCGCCACGCGCGCAGGATGACGGCTGGTGGCGACCTGCCCGGCGTCTGGACGGGTTCATGGCACGCATTGGGGCGGATTCGCGGCTGGTGTCGGTGTGGTTCTACGGCAACTTTTCCAGGCGCTGTGCGGTGGAAGGCCTGCGCATCCACATGCCTTTGGCGTCCGCGCTGGCACAGCAGCCATCGCTGCGCAAACTGGAATCCATATCAGGCCCGCGTCGTGATGTGCGTCACGTGCACTGCCATCAGGGTTATCACCTCTTCGTGCATTTCTACCAAACGCGTATTTGGCGTCTATGCCTTGAAGCGCCCGGCGCGCTGCATCAATCCTGACGAAGCGGCATAAGCCCGAGCAGCATGCTGGTCACGACGCACGCCGCGAAAAAACTGTAACCACTGATGTACACCGATTGAGCGGCAGGCTACCTGTGCCCTTGTCGCTTACGGCGCGAATGCTCACCGCTGGCATCCATACGCCCTCACATTGATCATTACGTTGCCGACCCAAGTGCCTCCGTTTCGTTGGATGATAGCCACGACGGCTGCTGGCGCATGCCTCGTGCATTCCCTCACCAGCACAGCCGCCCACCCAAAAATTCCATCGATGAGTCCACTCTTTATGCAAGGTATCGATCATGCGAGAACTACCGACTGCGTTGATAAAAGCCTATTACCACCCGATTGAAGCGGCGATCCGTTGGAGCAACCTGCACCGTTTCGAACCGTCAATCCTGGCCCATCTTGAGTCACCGGAGTACCGCTACTTCGACGTCACACAGAGGTCAGAGATGCGCTTATTTCCACTGTCCGGGATGCTCACGTGTCCTACGAGGACGCACTGCCGCACCTGCGTTTGATCTATCCATTCATGGCCAGATTCGATACCGTCAGATCACTGAATTACGACCGTGCTCAACGCCGAACAAGCCCGGACCTTCGTTGAGCTGCTTGACCGGCCCGCGCTAGACAATCCCGGTTTAAAAGACCTGCTGAACCGCTCCGTTCCATGGGGCAACTGATGCTTCACGAGTATCACATTGGCTGTTGGCCCGATGAACCTCAAGGCGCCCGACTCGGGCGCCTTTTTTGTCCTATCGGTCAACATACATTCTCACTTTGTAGCCGATTTCCGTCATCCTGCAAACACTCTGTCGTGGGCTCCGTCTCGATTTCGCTCGACTGATTGTTGGTGCATGTGTGTGCCCATAGACTCCGCCGCCGTAGGGCAACGCCCTGTCCCTCGACGATTCCCACAGGCGGCACGCAGCACAGTTCCCTGCCGCCTAGACCCGCAAGGAGCCACACCCATGACCAGAACTTCAACTGCCGCCCTGCTCATCGCCCTGACCAGTCTGCTGGCAGGCTGCGCCACCAACCCAAACGTCCTGCAGATACACAAGGTCACTGCCGAAACAATCGGGCTGGCCTCTACCGATGAACTGACCATGGGCCCGGTGACCAAGGGCAAGGAAGACTTTCTGGGTGGCGCTGAACTGACCTTCCAGGCCACCACCGCCAAGGGCCGGGTGTTCAACTGCTCGACGTTCATGACTCCAGGCATTCTGCTCGAACCACCGAAGTACTCACGACTGACCTGCACCAAGTAAGCCCGACATCCGGTGCGGGCGTTGCGCGCACCGGCTATCCACACGGGTGCAACTACGCCCCGTCAGTCGCAATCCGCATCTGGCTGATTGAGAAATACCAGCACTCCAAGCATCGCCGCATAAAATTTGAATGCCGCGTTCTGGCCGTTCCATTCCTGAGATTGCCACATCAAAAACCACTCGCCACCGATCACCATGAAGCCAAAGAACCACACCAACAGGCCCATGGTGAGGCCCGCGACCGCGCAGGCCTTGGCACGATTAAACTGCTGTGCACTGCCCCGCCGAGCGCGCCATAGCATCATCGCGCCACTGACCAGCAACATGGCAGTCAACGCCTCACCCGCAATGATCAGCCAGTAGGCGCCATGCCATAGCCACGGTGCATTGATCGCACGATTCATGGCCGCATTGCCGGGAAAGGTGGTGTCCATGCTCAACACATGTTGGACGAAGAAGAAATTGGAGTTGTAGTCGGTGAGGTTGTTGAACGCCGCCAGCGCCGCGAAGGCCGCCAGCATCCCGACCAAGACGATTTTTGCGTAACGAGTGACCATGCCTTTTTCCTGAGAAGGTTTGAAACGCTTAGTACGCTACACCTGCGCCGACTCGCGAAATCCGCGACAGGTCTACTTGTGACGTAGGAATCTACTGAATAGATTAAAGACAGATCCAATACCAGTCCTTGCTGGCCCAGGCGCAGCCGGGTTATTGGCCAGCCGGCGCATTGCGCGAGAACGATGCCGACAGCAGCAAATGGCAACGGCTGCAACCGGACCTGTCGATGATCTGCGCGGTGTTCCCCAATAGCGAGGCGTTGCCGCAGTCCGAGGACGGCGAGTATGCCTGGGGTTTGTGGCGCCCGTATAGCTGCTGCAAGCGCGAGGGCCAGTTGTTTCTCGGCAGCACCGACACAGGGAGTTGAACGATGAAGACCCACTACCCCGCCGCTCTGGTGATCTTCGGGTTGCTGTGCTACCCGGTCTACGCCGACGATCCCAACTTCGGCGCCAGCGGCAGCGTGATCGGTGACGATGTGCTCTACAGCATCGGTGGCGGCCGCGCCGTGCCGATGGGATCAGGGGCAAACATGCGCAGCCTCGGCATCGGCGTGGGCTGGAGCAGCAATATGATCTGCGGCGACATGAGCCTGGAGACCACCTTGCAGAACCAGTTGAACGGCATCACCAACGGCTTCCAGTCGATCATGAGCAGCGTGATCCAGAACGCCACCAGCGCCGTCGCGTCCCCTCCCGCCCTGATCATCCAGCGGGCCAACCCCGGGCTGTACAACCTGCTGACCAATGGGATTTTGCAGGCGCGGCTGGATTTCGATCGTTCCAAGACCACCTGTCGCGCCATGGCCAACTGCATGGCCGATATCGCCGGCAACCAGTCGGGCTGGGAGCAGTTGGCCGAGGGCATGGCCCTGAAAGAAAGCACCAGCAAGGCCGACGCCGTGGCGGCGATTGAGGAGACCGAAGCCAAGCGCGGCAACCGTGGCGTGCCCTGGGTCGGCGGCCGGCAAGCCGGCGGCACTCTATAAGGAGGGATGTCCTGTGCACGCTTGCTCTTCTTGCGCATCTTCAGTTGCAACTGCTTGACCACCTCGGACGGAATGGTCCACAGCCCTCGCTCAAGATCAAATTGAGCCGGCGTCGCCCAGCGCAGCTCCCCCGTGCGCACCCCGGTCAACAGCAGCAGACATATTCCCAACCGCGTTTGCACCATCCCACCGTAGTCACGCAAGGTGCGCAACAAGGCCGGAAGCTCGGCCATACGCAGAAAGGGTTGATGGACCACCGGCGGCTTGGGCATCGCCACCACATCCAGGTCCGAGGCAGGGTTCTGCTCCAGAGCCGGAACCTTGACCATGGCAAACGAAACAACTGATTGAACCAGGTCCGGCACTTCTCGGCAGTAGTGAACGCGCGTCACGCAAACTGACTTGCGGATAGGTGCCCAGCGGCATGCGCTTTTGTTTGCCGCTCCAGCAGTAACGGAAGTGCCACGGGCGCCCGCCCGAAGCCGTCACCGCCAGGGACAGGCCGTCAATATCGCCGAGGGTGTAGTCTTTGCCGGTGGGCTTGGCCTGCCGGACGGCAGCATCTGAAAGAGCCATGCTTCTAGCCTCCTGAAGGTTGGATTCAGGGCTAGATGTTCAGCAAATGACTCGTCGGGCTCCTACAACAATCCGATCTCGAAGCCCGCCATTTTTCTGGACTAGTTTCTGGACTAAAAACGTCCGAATACCCGAGGCTTTCGGTGGATGCTGATTGAACGAAAAAAGACGCCTAAGCGTCTATTTTCAATGACTTACAGACTTCCATGGAACTCTGCAGCACAATATTTGGAGCGGGAAACGAGACTCGAACTCGCGACCCCGACCTTGGCAAGGTCGTGCTCTACCAACTGAGCTATTCCCGCGTCTTGGTGATGCGCATTCTATAGAATTATCAGGACCGGTCAACCCTTTGATTCAAAAAGTTTTATTTCTTTTCAACCGTGGTGCGCAGATGCGGCCAGGCGGCGCGTAGGTACTGGAGCATGGACCACAAGGTCAGGCCGGCGGCGATCAGCAGCAAGGCGTAGCCCAGCAGGACCCAGAAGGTGAAGTCCGAAGGATTGGCCAGCAGGATGACCAGCGCAAGCATTTGCGCGGCGGTTTTCCATTTGCCCATGTTCGAGACGGCAACATGAGCACGTGCGCCGATTTCGGCCATCCATTCGCGCAGGGCCGAGACGACGATCTCGCGGCCGATGATCACGGCGGCCGGTAGGGTCAGCCACAGGTTGCCGTGCTCCTGCACCAGCAGGACCAGGGCGACGGCCACCATGAGTTTATCGGCCACGGGGTCCAGGAACGCACCGAACGGCGTGCTCTGTTCCAGGCGGCGAGCCAGGTAGCCGTCGAGCCAGTCGGTGGCGGCGGCAAAGGCAAACACCGAGCTGGAGGCCATATAGCTCCATTCATACGGCAAATAGAACAACAGGATGAAAATCGGGATAAGCAGGACGCGTAGAACGGTGATCAGATTAGGGATATTCATCGGCACAACTGGCTACGAGGTGGAAAGGCATTCTATTCGCTATGCAGATTCGCATAAATCAACTCAGCGAGCTTTTTACTGATACCGGGTGCTTTGGCTATTTCGTCAATGCTGGCACGGGATAGCTCTTGCAAGCCACCAAAATGTTTAAGCAAGTCGCGTCGCCGCGTCGGCCCGACCCCCGCCACCCCTTCCAAGGTGGAGGTTCGCCGGGTTTTGCCACGCCGGGCGCGGTGACCGGTAATGGCGAATCGGTGGGCCTCGTCACGGATCTGTTGGATCAGGTGCAGCGCAGGTGAGTCGCCCTTCAAAGTGAACTCATGGGCGGCATCATTCAAGTACAACGTCTCGAAACCGGCCTTGCGCGTAGCGCCCTTGGCCACGCCGAGCAGGATCAGATCGGGCACCGCCAGTTCGTTGAGCACGTCGCGGGCCATGGACAGCTGGCCTTTGCCGCCGTCCACCAGCAGGATGTCCGGCAGTTTGCCCTCGCCGTCCTTCAGCTTGCTGAAGCGTCGCGTCAGGGCCTGGTGCATAGCGGCATAGTCATCGCCGGCAGTGACGCCTTCGATGTTATAGCGCCGGTAATCGGACTTGATCGGCCCTTCCGGCCCGAACACCACACAAGACGCCACGGTGGCTTCGCCGCTGGAGTGGCTGATGTCATAGCACTCCAGGCGCTGCGGCGGCTCGTCCAGGTTGAGGACTTCGGCCAGGGCGTCGAAGCGAGCGGCGACGTGCTGTCGATTGGCCAGGCGTGCGCTCAGGGCCTGTTCGGCATTGGTCACGGCCAGTTGCTGCCAGCGAGCGCGAGTGCCCCGCACGCGATGGCTGATGTCCAGCTCGCGGCCGCGCAGCTCGTGGATCGCCTCGATCAGCGTGGGGAAGTCTTCGTGCACCACGTTGACGATCAGTTCCGACGGCAGGTCGCGCTCTGGGCTGCTGACGTAATACTGGCCCAAGAAGGCCGCCATGACTTCCGCCACGTCCTCGTCGATACCGGTCTGCGGGAAGAAGTTCTTGCTGCCCAGCACACGGCCACCACGCACGCTGATCAGGTGCACACAGGCGCCGCCAGGGTTAACAAAGGCTGCAATCACGTCTACGTCGCCGGTGCCGCCTTCCATACTCTGCTGATCCTGGACTCGGCGCAGCAAGGATATCTGGTCGCGCAATTCGGCGGCCTTCTCGAAATCCAGGGTGCTGGCGGCCTGCTCCATGGCGCCGGAGAGTTCGTCGGTGAGTGCATTGCTGCGCCCTTCGAGGAACATCACCGAGTGGCGCACGTCCTCGGCGTATTCCGCCGGCTCAACAAGGCCGACACAAGGCGCCTTGCAACGCTTGATCTGGTATTGCAGGCACGGCCGAGTGCGGTTCTTGTAGAAGCTGTCTTCGCACTGGCGCACAAAAAAAGTCTTTTGCAGCAGGCTCAGGCTTTCACGAATCGCACCGGCGCTGGGATAAGGACCGAAATACTTGCCCTTCTGCTTCTTCGCGCCCCGGTGAATGCTCAGGCGTGGGAAGTTGCCGTCGGATAAAAACACGTAGGGGTAGGACTTATCGTCACGCAGCAGAATGTTATAGGGCGGTCGCCACTCCTTGATCAGCGTCTGCTCAAGCAGCAGCGCTTCGGTTTCATTGGCGGTGATGGTGGTTTCGACCTGGGCGATACGCGCCACCAGGGCAGCGGTTTTCGGCGCGAGACCGGTCTTGCGAAAGTAGCTCGCCAGGCGGTTTTTCAGGTTTTTGGCTTTGCCGACATACAGCAGGCGCGCCTCACTGTCGAACATGCGGTACACGCCGGGGCGGCCGCTGCAGGTCGAGAGGAAGGCACTTGGATCAAACGATGTGGTCATGTCAGGCGCTGGCGTCCACCATGCCGTGGCGCACCGCGAGCAGGGTCAATTCAACATCACTGCTGATGGCGAGCTTCTCGAAAATGCGATAGCGGTAGGTGTTGACGGTCTTGGGCGACAGGCACAGCTTGTCGGAGATCGTCTGCACCTTCTGGCAACCGACGATCATCAAGGCGATCTGGATTTCCCGCTCCGACAGCGCATCGAACGGTGAGTCGCTGACGGGCTGGAAGGATTTGATCGCCAATTGCTGGGCAATCTGTGGGCTGATGTAGCGCTGGCCGGCAAATACCAGGCGAATGGCTTGCACCATCTCCGCCAGGCCTGCGCCCTTGGTCAGGTAGCCGGCTGCCCCCGCCTGCAACAGGCGCGTCGGGAACGGGTCTTCTTCACACACAGTAACCACCACGACTTTGATGTCCGGATGGCTGCGCAACAATTTGGTCGTGGCGCCAAGCCCGCCGATACCGGGCATCTTGACGTCCATCAGCACCACATCGGGTTTCAACTCTCGGGCCTTGATCAGGGATTCTTCCCCGGACTCGGCCTGGCCGACTACTTGCAGGCCGTCGATGTCAGCCAGCATTCGTGTAATGCCTGTACGAACGAGATCATGATCATCGACTACTAGCACCCTAATCAAGCAGACACCTCGCGATATGGTCTTATAGGTTGCTGAACACCTTAGCAAAAAACCAAGGCGCAGACCTAGCTGCAAGCGTCATATATATAGCGTTTGGGCAGAGAGTGGCCGCCCACCGAGAGATGGACGGCTCTATTTGCTGGGCAGCAGGTCAGGAATCCTGGGGCTGCGGCTTGATTTTTCCATTCAGCGAAACGGAATGCTCGGCCAAGGTCGACGTCAGGCGGCGGATCGCGTCCTGGTCCTCCTTGAACATGGAGCGGTAATCACCCAACACTTTCTCTTCGATCTGGCTCAGGTTCTCCAATTGGATCGGTGTTGCCGTACCAGTCAGCACGTACAACACATCCACACCCTTTTCAGCGACACGCGACAAATAGTCCGCTTTAGGCGCTCGCCCTCCGCTTTCGTATTTACCTTGTGCATTGGCTTCAACGCCTCCTATTTCACCAAAGACTTTTTGCGACAGACCTAGCCGCTCTCTTTCTTGCCTCAAGCGCGAACCGATTCCACTCATTTGGATGTATGATCCTAGTTGGCACACCCCAAGAGGTGACACACTCATCTCTTTGTTAAACGAACTTGAACGGTTTTGAACTATGCCCGGAATCCGTACCGCTGCACAAGCCAAGGCCTGGCTGGAACATCAAGGAAAGTCAGTCCAAGCGTTCGCCCGTGAACATGGCGTTGACCCGGCAACCACCTATCAAGTGCTCGCTGGGCGCAAAAAGGGACGGCGTGGCGAAGCCCACAAGGTCGCGGTCCTCTTGGGCATGAAAGAAGGGATCATCCTTGCTGAGGCTGATAGCCAGCACCCGCTTCGGTAAGTCGTTTCCTGGGGGCAGTATGCGCTTATTAGGATTAAGCGCATGGTTTAGCTTGATTGGCAGACACGCTCCATGCGCCAGAAGCAGTCTTCTTCACCAACGATGATCAAGCCGCACCGTTGATAGAGCCTCCTGGCAGGGTTGGTCTTGAACACGGTCAAACGCAATAGCCCCAACGCCTGCGCCTTGAGCGCCATCTGCTCCAATACCCAACTGCCCGCACCCAGGCCGCGACACGTCTGGAGCATATGCAACTCGCGAATATAGAGTGCACGACTGTCGCGACTAAGGCTGACAAACCCCATCACCGCGTCATCGCTGCAGATCAGCCAGTTTTCGCGGCCCGCCCAGGCAACATCGAAGCCCTCGTTGGACCATAGCAGGCCGTATTGCAGGTAGTAGCGGCTCATGGCCTCGAAGGTCAGGCTTCGGGCGAATGACAGGTCCTGGTCCGTTGCGCCGCGCAGGTGGAACGCCATTTAGACAACCACCACTTCGCCAACCCAACGCCCATCATCGCGACGGGCAATCACCAGGGCATCGCCGACACCGGGAGCGGCGGCCAGTAAATCGCCGTTATCTGCCCAGATGGCGCTTCGACCAGCGCAAATATAGCCACCGGATGGGCCACCATGATTGGCCATCAGCACCAGCAGACCCAGCTCGGCGGCGTAGCCTTGAAGCAAAGCGCTGTCCTTGGCATAGCCGCCTTCGCTGATCAAAACACTGGCGGCATACACAGTCGCGCCCGCCTCAGCGGCCTCACGCGGGTGGCTGGCGTGGGAGAAGTCCGCGCACACCGCCAGCGCAATCCGGTCATTCCCGAGCTCAAGCGCCGCACCGCCCTGCCCTGGGACAAACACCACCTCTTCGCCAGGGTGCAGGTGCTGTTTGGTGTACACCGCCAGGGAGCCGTCAGCCCCGAACACCAACGCGCCGATCAACACACCGCCTTCAGGTGTCATGCGAATAGGCATACCGACTACCGCCGTCAACCTCAACTCACGGGCCATCTCACGCAGCGGCGCCAGGATCGCGTCCCCTGGCGCAATCGCCAGACCAGCCGCTAATGACGGCTCATACCCGGTCAATGACAGCTCCGGAAACACCATTAACTGCACACCTCGCCCGGCTGCAGCACACATAAACGCCAGGTGCCGTTCGATGTTGGCAGGCACATCGCCCGCGATGGATAGGGTTTGAGCAGCAGCAAGGGTCAGGGCAGTCATGGTCGCGTCCAAGCAATCATCATCAGGTGCTTACAAGCATATCTCGCCCCATAGCGGTTGGGACCCGTGCGCGATAGAAATTACTGATTGAATCCTCCTGCGTGCCTCTAGTAAGCTCCCCCCATCATTTGGAGACCTACCATGTTGCAACTCACCCACACTCAGGTTTGCCCTGCTGCCAGCGCCCCGCGCTCGGTGTCGGCTACCCGTGTGAACGGTTCGAGCGCAGCGGTAAGCTTTTATTTTGGGTATTGGTTTAGCCACTGGCGCGCCTGATACCTGAAGTCGGCGCCCACTACTCAAGGGGTCGCCTTCCAGAGAAATCTAAACCCCCGGTCGGCTCCCCGACCGGGGGTTTTGTTTTTTCAGGCCTCTATCCATTTTGCAGAACACTTAAAGGACACACGACATGAACTACGCCACCTATTACCGCTACGACACTTCCACCGCATGGCGATTTAGCCAGCTCCGCTCGGGACAGCCTGCCGCCTCCGATCGGTCACCTCTTGGTGGCAAGCCAACACACGTAGCCAATACGGCCAATTGTCGAACACCCCAGTAGGGCCAAGCGCGCGGGAACAGCCCGCCGCTTGCCCAGGAAGCCTTGAATATGAACTCCGCCACCGCCGTTCTGCCGATCTCTGCACTGACCAGTGCCAATGAAACCCTGACCCAGCGCCTGCCCAGCTCCCTTGATTTAAAGCTCAAGCTGCCCCTCAGCCCGTTCCTCAACGAACAAGTCCACGCCCACCGCCAAGCCGTGCGCGCCATCCTCAATGGCGAAGACTCCCGTTTGCTGGTGATTGTCGGCCCGTGCTCGATCCACGACCCCGAATCGGCCATGGAATACGCGCGCAACCTGAAGAAACTCGCCCTTGAGGTCAGCGACCAGATGCTGCTGGTGATCCGCGCCTACGTCGAAAAACCGCGCACCACCATCGGTTGGAAAGGCCTGGCCTACGACCCCCATCTGGATGGCAGCGATGACATGGCGGCCGGCCTCACCCTGTCCCGCGAACTGATGCGCGAAATGCTGCGCCTGGGCCTGCCGGTGGCGACCGAACTGCTGCAACCCATGGCGGCCGGCTACTTCGATGACCTGCTCAGTTGGGTCGCGATTGGCGCACGTACCACCGAATCGCAGATCCACCGCGAGATGGCCAGCGGCCTGGGCATGCCCGTGGGCTTCAAGAACGGCACCGATGGCGGCGTCGCGATTGCCTGTGACGCGATGCGCTCGGCGTCCCACCCGCACCGTCACTTCGGCGTCGACAGCCAGGGCCACCCGGCGATCATCCAGACCCCAGGCAACCCCGATACTCACCTGGTGCTACGCGGCGGTCACCGTGGGCCGAACTACGATGCGCAGAGCGTGGCGCAGGTGAAGCACGACCTGGCCAAGTCCAAGGTGGCAGCACGCATCATGGTCGATTGCAGCCACGCCAACAGCGGCAAGGACCCGTTGCGCCAACCGGCGGTGTTCAACGAGGTGCTGGAACAGCGCCTGCAGGGCGACACTTCGCTGATTGGCATGATGCTCGAAAGCCATCTGTTCGAAGGCTGCCAGCCGCTGAGCGCGTCGATGAAGTACGGCGTGTCAGTGACCGATGGTTGCCTGGGCTGGAATGGCACCGAGCAACTGCTGCGCAGTGCGGCGCAGCGGTTGCGCACCCAAGGCTAAACGATCAAGGCGCTGCTACAGCGGGTACAGCGCCTCATCAAACTGCTCAAGCTTCGGAAATACCAGGGGCTGCTCATCCGCCAGCCCTTTTAGCCGTTGCTCATAGCCCATCAGGAAATCCTGGCGTGCCTCGGCGCTGATGTACGGCACATGCCACGCCACAAACGGCGCCAGCACGTCATAACCCACATACGCCAACGTACCGCGCAGAATCGGTCGCAACATATCCTCCAACGGCCCGTGAATCGCGCTCTCGCCGAACATATGCTCACGCCCGCCCAGGGTCACCGTGACCATTGCCTGCTTACCCGCCAGCCCGCCTTTATCGTAAAAGCGCTTGCCGCCGTAGCACACACCCGACACCAGTACCCGGTCGATCCAGCCCTTGAGCATCGCAGGCGCCGAAAACCAGAAAATCGGGAAGTTGAGGATCAACAGATCAGCCCACATCAGCTTGTCCAACTCACCTTGGATATCCGCGGCAATCGACTGCTTCTTCACCCCCAGGCGCTGCTCCAGGGCATACACCAGATAGTCCGGATTTTCCCGCGACGAAAAGTCCGCCGCCGACGCCACCGGGTTCCACTGCATGGCGTACAAATCGCTGATCTTTACCTCATGCCCCTGCCCCTCCAGCGTGGCGACCGCCTGGTCGCGCAAGGCGGCGGTAAACGACTGCGGCTCAGGATGGGCGTGAACAATCAAAACCTTCATGGGATTTCCTCAAACGGTGTGCGCCGCCCGTTGGGCCAGCAGATGATCGAGCCAGTCCGGATCCATTTCCGGTTCCGATGAAAACAACAGGCCGGTGTAGTCCTGGTACGGCGGGGTGAAAATCGCACTGCGGCTGCCCTGGTCCACCACCCTGCCCCGCTGCATCACCACCACCTCGTCGGCAATGGCACGCACGGTGGCGACGTCATGCGTGATAAACAGGTAGGCCACGCCCAGTTGTTGCTGGAGGCGGTCGAGCAATTTCAGCACGCCTTCGGCCACCCGTTGATCGAGGGCCGAGGTGACTTCATCGCAGATGATCAGCTGCGGGTCGGCCGCCAGGGCGCGGGCGATGCAGATTCGCTGCTTCTGGCCACCGGACAATTCCCTCGGCTGACGCTCCATGAACACCGCCGGGTCCAGTTCGATCATCTCCAGCAACTCGGCCACACGGGCGCGCATCGCCTTGCTCTTGAGCCCGAGATAAAACGTGAGCGGGCGGCCGATGATATCGACGATGCGCTGGCGCGGGTTCAGCGCGGTATCTGGGATCTGGTAGATCATCTGGATACGCCGCAGTTGCTCCTTGCCGCGTCGCCGAAAATCCACCGGCAACGCCTCGCCGTCATACAGCACCTGCCCCGCCGTGGCCGGCAATAGTCCGGTGATCAATCGCGCCGTGGAGCTCTTGCCGCTGCCGGATTCGCCGATCACCGCCAGGGTCTGGCCGCGGTAGAGCTTCATGGATACGTCATGCAGCACCGGTTGATGCCCATAACTGGCGCTCACTTGACGCACCTCCAGCAGCGGCCGTTCTTGCGTCGGACAAACCTTGGGCTCGGTGCGAAAACTGCGCACCGCCCACAGGGATTTGGTGTAGTCCTGCTGCGGCTGACTGAGCATGCTGCGGGTGTCCGCCTCTTCCACCAACTTGCCGTGGCGCAGCACCATGATGCGGTCGGCCATCTGCGCCACCACCGCAAGGTCATGGCTGATATACAACGCGGCGCTGCCGTAGGTCTTTACCGCATCGCGGATCGCCGCCAGCACTTCGATCTGGGTGGTGACATCGAGGGCAGTGGTGGGTTCGTCGAAGATGATCAGGTCCGGGTGGCAGGCCATAGCCATCGCCGTCATCACCCGCTGCAATTGCCCGCCGGAGACTTGATGGGGGTAACGCTGGCCGATGGTTTGCGGGTTGGGCAGGCCCAGTACGCGGTACAGTTCGACCGCTTCGCGTTCTGCCTGAGCGCGGTCAATACCGCCGTTGATTACCGCCGTTTCCACGTGTTGGTCAATCAGGCGATGTGCTGGGTTGAACGCCGCCGCCGCGCTCTGTGCCACATAGGCAACGCGCAGGCCGCGCAGCTTGCGCAACGCCTCGGGCTTGGCCTGCAGCAACTGGATGCCGTCAAAACATACCGAGCCGCCGATGATGCGGCAACCATCCCGCGCATAGCCCATTGCCGCCAGTCCCAAGGTGGATTTGCCCGCCCCCGACTCGCCGATCAAACCCAGTACCTCACCCCGCTGCAAGGTCAGGTCGATGCCCTTGATCAGCGGGTGCCAGGCGTCATCGTAATGCCCTTCGATCTGCAGGTTGCGGATTTCCAGCAATGGCTTGTCCATCCTCAACACTCCTTCAGGCCGCTGGATTTGTGCAGCATCCAATCGACGACAAAATTCACGCTGACAGTGATCAACGCCACCGCCAGGGCCGGCAGCAACGGGCTGATGTCGCCGAACGTAATCAACACCGCGTTATCGCGCACCATGCTGCCCCAGTCCGCAGTGGGCGGTTGAATACCCAGGCCGAGGAACGACAACGCACTGATGAACAGGAACACAAAGCACAAGCGCAGGCCGAACTCGGCAATCAGCGGCGCGGCTGCGTTGGGCAACACCTCGCGGGTGATCAACCACCACAGGTCTTCGCCGCGCAGGCGGGCGGCTTCGACAAAGTCCTGCACCACCACGGTCATCGCTACCGCGCGGGACAAGCGAAACACCCGTGTCGAATCCAGCAGCGCAATCACCAACACCAGCGATGTGGCGTTGGTGCCCACCACACTCAGAATCAGCAAGGCGAAGATCAGTTGCGGGATCGCCATCAGCACATCCACCACCCGCGACAAGCCCTGATCGATCCAGCCACCCTTGATTGCCGCCACCAAGCCGCTCAAGCCACCCAATAAAAACGCCAATGCAGTGGTCAGGAAAGCAATACCCAGCGTATTGCGCGCGCCATAGACAAGGCGACTGAACATATCGCGCCCCAGGTTATCGGTGCCCAGCAGGAACTGCCCGCTCCAGGGCGCAAAACCCTCGCCCACCACCTGGGTTTCGCCATAGGGCGCCAGCAACGGCGCAAACACGGCCACGGCGATGTACAGCAGAATAATCAGTAGGCCGAACTTGGCGCTCAACGGGGCCCGGACCACTTGGCTCAACAGGTTCATGGCTACCCCTTGGGATGCATCAGGCGTGGGTTGCTGGCGATGGACAACACGTCCGCCCCGGTATTGAGCAAGATGTAAGTGGCGGCAAAAATCAGGCTGCACGCCTGCACCACCGGGATATCGCGCTTGGACACCGAGTCCACCAGCAATTGGCCGAGGCCCGGATAGACGAAGACCACTTCAACCACCACCACCCCCACCACCAGATAGGCCAGGTTCAATGCGACCACGTTGACGATGGGCGCAAGCGCGTTGGGCAATGCATGCCGCCAGATAATCCGCGATTGGCGGATACCCTTGAGGCGGGCCATTTCGATATACGGGCTGGCGAGCAGGTTGATCAGGGACGCGCGTGTCATGCGCATCATCTGTGCGATCACCACCAGGCTCAGGGTGGCCACCGGCAACACCGAGCGTTCCAGAATCGTGCCGAACGTAGCATCCGGCGCCAGGTTGGACAGGCTGGGGAACCAGCCGAGTTTCACCGAGAACACCAGGATCAGCAGGTAGGCGACGAAGAACTCCGGGAACGACACGGCGCTCAACGCCGAGGTATTGAGCAGCCGGTCGAACCAGCTGTTGCGGTACAGCGCCGCCAGCATGCCAAGCACCAGCGCGGTAGGCACCGAGACCAATGCCGCCAGTGCGGCCAGGCTCAGGGTGTTGCCCAGTCGCGCACCGATCAGCTCGGCGATAGGTCTTTGATTGGCCAGCGACGCACCCAGATCGCCGTGTAGCAAACGCAGCAGCCACTGCGCAAACCGCGTGAATGGCGGTAGATCCAGGCCTAGCTGCGCGCGAAACGCCGCCACGGTTTCCGGCGTGGCGGACTGGCCGAGCATGGCCTGGGCAATATCTCCCGGCAGCATGCTCACGGCGAGAAAGATGCTCACCGACACGGCGAACAACGACAGCACACCCAGGGCCAGGCGTTGCAGGACCAGCTTCAACAGGCTATTCATGGTGCCACTCCTCAGGCCTGCCACCACCGCTCGATCAACCGCAACCCATCCAACTCACCATAGGGCGCGGTCAGCGGCCCGTGGTTGACCTTGTTCGAGCGCGCCGCCACGGAGCTGGCAAACAACGGCACAATCGCCCCGCCTTCGTCCCGGCAGAGGGCCTGCATTTCGTTGTACATTTCCTGGCGCAACGGCGCGTTCATCTCGCCACGGGCGGCGTTGAGCAGTTGGTTGAAGCGCGGGTTGTCCCAGTGGGTTTCATTCCACGCCGCGCCTTTGGCGTAGCCGATGCTGAACATGCGGTCGGCGGTCAGGCTGCTGTACCAGAACGACGTGGTGAATGGCTGTTTCATCCAGACGTTGGAGAAGTAGCCATCGGCCGGTTCACGCACCACATCAATGTCGATACCCGCTTGGCGTGCCTGCTCCTTGAACAATACCGAGGCGTCCACCGCACCGGTGTAAGCCGCGTCGGAAGCTTGCAGGCGCACCTTGAGCGACTCCACACCGGCCTTGCGCAGGTAAAAGCGTGACTTGTCCGGATCGTAGGTGCGCTGCTCCAGTGCCGCATTGATAAAGCGGCTGCCGGGCTGGATTGGGTGGTCGTTGCCCACCAGGCCGTAGCCGTGCAGCACCGAGGCCAACAGCGTCTCGCGGTTGATCGCGTGCTTCATGGCCATGCGGATGTCGTTGTTCTTGAACTCGTTGCTGCCGCACAGCATCGGGAAGGTGTAGTGCTGGGCGCCTTTGGTTTCTTCGATCACCAGACCGGGGTTGCGCTTGAGCAGCGCCACGGTTTTAAGGTCGACCTTGTTGATCACATCCACCTGGCCGGTGACCAACGCGTTGACCCGCGCGGCGCCGTCGGCGATGGCGAGCAACTCGGCGCTGGCGAAGTGCGCGCGGCCGGGCTTCCAGTAATCAGGGTTGCGCTCCAGGTCCATGCGCACGCCGGGTTCGAAGCTTTTCAAGCGATAGCCACTGGTGCCCACGCCACCTTGCCAGTCAGCCACGCCGTCCTTGGAGGGCATGATCACCAGGTGGTAATCGGCGACGACGTAGGCGAAGTCAGCGTTGCCCGAATGCAGCTCGAACAACACCGCATCGCTGCCCTTGGTACTGACGCTGGCGACATCACCCAGCACGGTCTTGGCCGCCGAAGTGGACTTGGCATCCAGGTGGTGATTGATCGAGGCCACCACGTCCTCGGCTGTCAGGCTCTTGCCGTTATGGAAGGTCACGCCGGGGCGTAAGTGGAAGGTCCAGACCCGCGCATCCGGCGTGGACTCAAAGCGCTCGGCCAACTCAGGAATCGCGCTGCCGTCCACCGCGATTTCCGTGAGGGTGTTGTACACCGCCGAGAAACCGACAAAGGTGAAGGTATCGACCCAGGAACCCGGATCGCGAGAATCGGTGGTGCTGCCACCGGCCAGGCCCAGGCGCAGCACGCCGCCCGGTTTGGGCGTGGCGTCTGCGGCAAACACCTGCAACGGCAAGCCCATGGAAAACGCCGCAGCCACCGCGCCAGCCACGGCGCTGTGTTTGAGGAAGTCGCGGCGGTGCATCGCTTGAGTCATTTTGTTGTTGTTTTCGCTCATGGTCTTGTCTCTCTAAAGGTCAACAGGCACAGGCATGTTTCAACTCGATCAAGGTCACGCCATTGCGTTGGAAAGCGTTGCGCAGGTCCGTCTGCAATTCATCCAGGTTGCGGGGCTGGTTCACGGCGCAGCCGAACGCCTGGGCGAACAGTGCAAAATCCGGGTTACGAGGCAACACGCCGATGGGTTCAATGTCCAGGTTGAGCATGTCATCGCGGATCTGGCCGAGGGCGTCGTTGTTCCACAACAGCACCACCAACGGACTGTCCAGCTCCTCGACGGCGGTGGCCAGTTCCTGGGCGGTATAGAGAAAACCGCCGTCGCCCACCAGCACCAGGCCCGGCCGCTGTGGCGCACCGAACTTGGCGCCGATGCCTGCGGGCAGGCCGTAGCCCAAGGTGCCGTAACCGGTGGGATGCAACCAACTGCGCGGCGCACGGCTGCGGTAGGCGTAATTGCCGGTATAGGCCAGCTGGGTCATGTCGCTGCTGATGAAGGCATTGGCCGGCAATTCGGCTTCGATTCGGTCGAGAATGGCTTGGTGGATTGACTGCAAGGGGCCGTGGCCCAGCGCTATCGCCTGACGCAAATTCGCAACCTTTGAAATAGCTGTTTCAGCATTGCGCGACGCGAGTGGCAGGCGTTCCAGCAAGGCCAGCACTGTTGGTTGGGCATCACCTTGCAGCGCCACGGCACAGGGGTAGAAATCATTGAACTTGCGCGGGTCGATATCCACCCGCAGCAGCTCGCCGTTGAGCGGCAGACGCTCGCGCCAATAGTCGGTGTCAGCCATTTCAGTGCCCACCGCCAGCACGACGTCCGCCTCGCTGATCAGTTGCCAGCCGGGGTCGACACACAGGGTAGCGCCGGCATTCAGCGGGTCATTGATCGGCAGTAACCCTTTGCCGGCCACGCTGGTGAAAAACGGCGCGGCCAACTGTGTGCTCAAACGCTGCAATGCCGGGCCGGCCGCCAACGCACCACCGCCGGCAATGATCATTGGTTGTTTGGCTGCCGAGAGTTTGGCCACGGCCTGATCCAAGGCTTCAACCGCAGGCAAGCCTCGACCTGGGCGTCGCACCACCTCATTGCTCCAATCCCGTTTGATCGGCGCGGCCAGCACATCCAGTGGCACCGAAATGTGTACCGGGCGTGGTCGTTCGCTGTCGAACACCGCATAGGCGCGTGCGACCAGCTCGGGCAAGTCTTCGGCACTCAGGGCCACCGCCGAAAACGCGGTGATCGGCGCGGTGATCGCACGCTGGTCCTGGGTCTCGTGCAGGATGCCCCAGCCTTTGCCGAGGCTGGCGGTGTGGTTAACACTGGATATCACCAGCATCGGAATCGAATCGGCGTACGCCTGGCCTATGGCCGTTGCTGCATTGGTCACGCCGGGGCCGGTGATCACAAAGCACACCCCCGGCTTGCCGCTGACTCGCGCGTATCCATCAGCCATAAAGCCCGCGCCTTGTTCGTGGCGCGTAAGCACATGGCGAATGCCACTGCCGGGCAGGCCGCGATACAGCTCCAAGGTGTGTACGCCGGGAATGCCAAACACAGTGTCGACACCATAATTGGCCAGCAACCGCACCAAGGCTTGGCCACCGGTCATCGCTTTATCTTGCATGTTCATCTCCTAGACGAATCAATGCATCGACCGCCATGGCGCCCTGGGCACTGACCAACAATGGGTTCACATCCAGCTCCAGCAATTGCCCGGCGTTGGCACAGGCGTAGTCGGCCACGGCACGGATCGCCGCCACCAATGCGTCCATATCCGCCACTTCACGCCCGCGAAAACCTTGCAGCAACGCGGCGCTGCGCAGGCTGAGCAAGGCATTGCGAATGGCACTGTCGGTCGTCGGCAACAACAGGCTGCGGCTGTCCTTGAGCAGTTCTACCAGGATGCCACCGGCACCGATGACCAGGGCCAGGCCGAAGTCGTTTTCGCGCTTGATGCCCACGATCAACTCCGCCAACGGCGGGGTCGCCATGGATTCCAGCAGTAACTGATCGAAGATGACATGCGGCGCATGAGCCGAGACCTGCTCGCGCATTTGCTCAAGTGCGGTGGTGAGGGCCATGCCATCTTGCAGGTTCAGCACCACGGCACCGGCCTCGGTCTTATGCGGCAACTGCGCGCTGACCGCCTTGAGCACCAGGGGATAGCCCAGCAACTCTGCATCGCTGACCGCCCTTCCCGGCGTACTCAGTACGCCGGCCGGTGTAGCCAGGCCGAACGCACGCAAGGCTTGCTTGGAGGCCCACTCGTCCAAGGCCCCGCCGCTGTCATCCAGGGCTTTTGGGCACAAGGGCTCGAGGGTCGACTCCCCTCGTTCCAGCAACACGCAGCGGGTGTTCTGGTAGTCGGCAATCCGTCCCCAGGCCGCCAGGGCATCCTCTACGCCTTGCAGCGCGGCAATGCCCTGAGCATGCAGGCGCTCGCGGGCATGGACTGGCAACAATTCGGGAAAGGCGGAGGTGACAAATCCGGTCTTGCCATGCCGATCGAGCGCGGCGCAAAACAGCTCCAGCAGCAGGTCGCATTCCTTGCGCTCGCCGGTAAATTCAGCCGGGTAGTCCAGCACCAACATGGCGGCATCCGCCTCGGTACGCAGCGCAGTGTCGAGCATCGCGTTGAGGGCATCACGGTCGCCCCAGATGGCGGTGGTGAAATCCAGCGGGTTGACCAGGTTGGCGTAGCTGGGCAACACCTGCGCCAGCTCACTGCGCTGGCCTTCATCGAGCTTGGGCAGGACCAGATGATTGCGTTCGGCATAGTCGGCAATCAGCCCCGCATCGCCACCGGAACAGGCCAGTGCAATCAGGCGGTTGCCCGCCGGAAGGTTGCCGCACGCGGCGGCCTTGAGGGTTTCGACAAAACTCACCGGCCCGCTGACACGGATCACGCCCAGGCGCGCAAACAGGCTGTCGTACAGCGTATCGGAGCCGGACAGCGAGCTGGTGTGACTCAAGGCCAGCTCGGCACCGATCTGCGAAACGCCGGTTTTCAACGCGATAATCGGAATACCTTTCTCCAGCGCCTTGTGCGCTGCTCGGGCAAACCCCGGCACATTCTTCAAGCCTTCCAGGTGCAGGCCAATGGCGGTGACGCGTGGCTCATCGAGCAACACATCCATCAACTCGGCAACGCCCAGCTGCGCCTGGTTACCCACCGAAGCCATATAGGCCACGGGTAGCGAACGGTCGCTCATCGACAGGTTGTAGGCGAAGTTGCCGCTCTGGGTCAGCACCGCCACGCCCTTCTCCACGGGCTTGCCGCCATGGGCGACCGGCCACAGCGCTGAGCTGTGCAGGTAGTCGAGCAGGCCGTAGCAATTGGGGCCGAGCAAGGCCATATCGCCTGCCGCCTTTAATAGCTGCTGCTGAATGGCCGCACCGCTGGCACCGGTTTCGGCAAAACCCGAGGCATAGCAAATGGCGCCCCCGGTGCCGATGGCGGCCAGCTCTGCCACGCAGGTCAGCGTCAACTCACGGTTGGTGGCGATAAACACCGCATCCGGCCCGCAGGGTAAATCCGCCACGCGGCGTACACAGGGGATGCCATCGAGGCTGTCATGCTGCGGATTGACCAGCCACATCGGCCCGGTAAAACCACCCTCGGCGCAGCGCTTGAGCGCCCGCGCCATGCTGCGTCCGCCCACGAACGCCAGATGCCGGGGCGCCAACAGGCGCCTGAGGTTGTCGCGAATAACCTGGGACATAAGCGTTCTCCGCCATTCAGCGCTACAGGGGCCGCAACAGTTCACGGGCGATGATATGGCGCTGGATTTCCGACGTGCCTTCCCATATCCGCTCGATCCGCGCGTTGCGCCAAATACGTTCTACCGGACCTTCATCCATCAAGCCCATGCCGCCAAAAATCTGCACCGCCTCGTCAGCCACCTTGCCAAGGGTTTCACTGGCAAACAGCTTGGCCATGCCCGCCTCGCCGTCGGTCATGCTGCCCTGATCCATTTTCCAGGCGGTGTGCAGGGTCAGCAGTTCAGCGGCGCGGATCTGCGTGGCCATGTCGGCCAGCTTGAAGCTCACGCCTTGGTAGGTGCCGATCGGCTGGCCGAACTGCTTGCGGTCCGCCGCCCATTGCAATGACACATCCAGCGCACGCTGGGCCTGACCGACGCAATTCGCGGCGACCATCACACGGCCGGCCGTCAGCCAAGCGTTGGCCACGTCCCAGCCCTTGCCGACTTCGCCCAGCACCTTGGACGCCGGGACGCGGCAATCATCGAAGAATATTTCATAGGTGTGATAACCCCGGTTGCTCACGCACTTGGGGCCACGGCGGATGGTCATGCCAGGCGTACCGCGATCCACCAGGAACGAAGTGACCGCATTGCGTTGCCGACCGTTGTGTTCGTAAGTGTCGGTGACCGCAAACACGATGGCGAAATCGGCGTGCCCGGCATGGCTGATAAAGTGCTTGCTGCCGTTGATCACGAAGTCATCGCCACTGCACACGGCGCGGGTCTTGATGGCATTGGCGTCGGAACCGGCGCCGGGTTCGGTCAAGGCAAAACAGTCGATTTTCTTGCCTTGCACACAGGGCAACAGGTAGTCGCCAATCTGTGAGCCAGTGCACGCCATGAGGATCTTGGACGGCCGCGCGACAAACACATGCAACGCCCAGGAAACTTTGGACAACTCCCGCTCGATCAGGGCCTGGGACAGGTAATCCAGGCCACCGCCACCCACTTCTTCCGGCATGTTGAAGGCATAGAAACCGGCGGCAAGCGCCTTGTCGCGGATCTGCGCAGCCAATTCGGGCGAGACCTCATCGGCACGGTCCACGGCTTCTTCATGGGGCAACAATTCCTTGGCAACAAAACTGCGTACCGCGTCCACCAGCATGTCTTGTTCTTGGCTGAGTTGGAAATTCATGGCGCTACCTGTGCTGTTCTTATTGGCCGGAGAAGTTCGGAAGGCGTTTTTCCATGGAGGCACGCAAGGCTTCGGCGCCGTCGGCACTGCGTCCACACAACAGGCCAGCGGCCAGTTCGGCCTGCAGTTGCTCGGGCAGGCTGCGCTCGGCGCCTTCACGGATCAGGGTCTTGGTCTGGGTGAAGGCAAAGGTCGGGCCGCTGGCCAGGCGCGTGGCGAGTTCGGTGGCATGGGCGTGCAGTTGATCATCCGCGACCACTTCCCCCACCAGGCCGGCGGCCAGGGCTCGGTCGGCGCTCCACAGTTCGTCAAGGAACAGCAGGCGCTTGGCTTGTTCGCTGCCGATCAGGCGCGGCAAGTGCCAGCTGGCACCGGCGTCCGGCGAGTACGCCATGCTGGTGTAGCCGGCCTTGAAGCGCGCCGATTGGGCAGCGATGCGTAGATCGCAGCACAGGGTCAGGTCCATGCCCGCGCCGACGGCGGTGCCGTTGATGGCGGCAATCGTGGGTTTGTCGAGGGCATGCAAACGAGTCATCAAGGCGTGGGCGGTTTGCGTCCAGCCATAGGTCTCAAGGGCGCCCCGGGCTTCGGCGTCGGCCCATTCGGCCAGGTCGGCACCCGCGCAGAAGCTACGACCGTTGCCGGTCAACACCACCACGCGCACAGCGGCGTCAGTGTCGAAGGCATCGAGCAAGGCGTGCAGGTGCTTGAGAGTGGGAATGTCCAAGGCATTGCGCTGCGGGCCACGGTTGAGGGTGATCCAGGCAACGCCGGCTTGTACATGACTGAGCACGGGCGAATCGATCGTCATGGCTTCCTCGAATTATTGTATTTGGCTTGAGGGGTGCGACATGAAGCGATACTAAACAAGTGTTCAGTAAGAAGGCAATCAGCAAACTGCAAATATTTTCAAAGAGGGAAATGCCGGCCCGAACTTGGCGTTCGAACGAGATGGGCTCAGGATTCGAGCTGGTAACGCTGGCGACCGCCAGCCTGCAGGCCGTCCACCCAGGCTTCACAGATTTGAATGCCCTGCTCGGGTGTGAAGGTGCCGGGGTTGAGCCCCGATTCCAGCCACAACCCGTCGAGCAGTGCGCTCAGGCCGATGGCCGCAAGATCGGCATCGAAGTGCTTCCAGCCCTCCTCCCTGGCCATATCGGTCAGGGCCGAACGCATGATGGTGCGGTACTCGCCATAGGAGTGTTCGTGCGCCAGGTTGATCGCCGGCGCGGTCTTGACCGCGCCCCAGAACACCAGCCAGGCGTCCAGCAGGTGCGGGTCAAGCAATTCGGCGGAAAACGAACCACGGAACAACGCCGACAGACGCTCCCGAGGGTTCGGTGGTGCCTTGGCCATGGTCTCGCGCAACAGGCTCATGACCTGATCGGTGATGGTGCGATAGGCCTCGGCCACCAGTTCGTCCTTGCCCGAATAGTGATGGCTGATCAGCCCCACCGACACCCCGGCCTCGGCACTGATCTTGCGGATCGATGCGCCCTGAAAACCATCGCGCTTGAGGCAAGTAAGCGTGGCCTGGACCAGGTTGGCCTTGCGCACTTGCGGTTCCATCCGGGAAAAACGGGATTCCTGGGTCATGCGGCGAATTCCTACGGTTGAGTCGGCAGCACGACTCTACCTCAGTCGCGATAACCCGGCGACACCCGATCCAGCATCCGCAGCAACGCCGCCCAGGCCAGTTGCATGGCATCCAGGTCGACCAACTCACCTTCTTGCAGCGGTCGCCCAGGGTTGTTGAATTGCTGTTCGGTGTAGGCGCAAACCTCGTCAGACGGCAGCACCAGCTTGCCGCACGCCTGGGCGGCGATCTGGATATCGCAGGCCTTTTCCAAGTAATACATGCGCAGGAATGCCTGGCTGACCGTCTCGCCGACGGTGAGCAGGCCATGGTTGCGCAACATCAGCACCGGTTTGTCGCCCAAGTCCCGCACCAGCCGCTGTTGCTCATCCATGTCCAGGGCCACGCCTTCGTAGTCGTGGTAGGCGACCTTGCCATAGAACTCCATGGATATCTGGTTGACCGGCAACAACCCACACTCCAACGCAGCCACTGCGCAACCTGCACGGGTGTGAGTGTGCAGCACGCAGTGGGCGTCTTCGCGCGCACCGTGAATCGCGCTGTGGATCACAAAACCCGCCGGGTTGACCGCGTAAGCCGATGGCTCCACGGCACGACCGTCCAGGCCGATTTTCACCAGGCTTGATGCCGTGATTTCATCGAACATCAGCCCGTAAGGGTTGATCAGGAAGTGATGCTCGGGCCCGGGAATACGTACCGAAATATGCGTAAAAATCAGATCACTCATGCGGTAGTGCGCGATCAATCGGTAGCACGCCGCGAGCTGTTCACGGAGCTGCTGTTCGGCGCAATGAGTCATTTTTATTCTCCAGGCACGGGGATTGGTGAGGGCGACGCTATTCCAGTCGCCAGTAAAAAAACAAGTTGATTTTTTACTGGGGCTCGCCTCCTATAGAAAAATAACAATAACAGCGCCTGGAGTATCCGTACCATGTCGCACCCGACGTTCCCCCACCTGTTTGAGCCGCTGGAGCTACGTGGAAAACGCCTGAAAAACCGCATCATGTCCAGCGGACACGACACCTCGATGCCCACCGATAACCGCGTCAATGCGCAATTGATCGCTTACCACCGCGTACGCGCCGAGGGCGGTGTGGGGTTGATCGTGTTACAGGTGGCCGGGGTACATGACAGCGCGCGCTATACCGCCCACGTGTTGATGGCGACTGACGACAGCTGCATCGACGGCTACCGCGAACTGGCCAAAACCTGCCATGCCCAAGGCACTGTGGTGTTGTCACAGATCTTCCATCCGGGACGGGAAATCATGGAGTCGGCCGATGGTTTGCTGGCCGTGGCGTACTCGGCGTCAGGGGTGCCGAATGAACGCTTTCGCGTGATGCCACGGGCGCTGGATCAGGCGATGATCGACGAGATCATCGCGGGTTATGCATCCGCTGCCCGGCGCCTGCATGAGGCCGGGATCGATGGGGTGGAAGTGGTCGCCAGCCATGGGTACCTGCCGGCGCAGTTTCTCAATCCTCGGGTAAACCGACGCACCGATGACTACAACGGTTCGTTGGAACATCGGTTGAAGTTTTTGAAGGAAATCATCGAAGCGGTCAGGGCCGCCACCGACGAACAGTTCATCATCGGGCTGCGTATTTCTGCCGATGAACGCGATGCCGAAGGCCTCACTGAAAACGAAACCCTTGAAGCCGTTCAACACCTGCAAACCCGGCTGGATTACGTGCATATCGTCGCGGGCACATCGGCGTCACTAGGCGGTGCGATCCATATCGTGCCACCCATGGCGATTGCCTCTGCGTACCTGGCCAGCGAGGCGGCGACGTTCAAGGCCAGCCTGTCGATTCCGCTATTCGTCACTGGGCGGATCAACCAGCCTCAGGAGGCTGAGCTGATATTGGCGCGGGGCCAGGCCGATGTCTGCGGCATGACGCGCGCGCTGATCTGCGATCCACTGATGCCGGCCAAGGCCCTTGAGGGCCGTGCCGAAGATGTGCGGGCGTGCATCGCTTGCAATCAAGCCTGTATCGGTCACTTTCACAAGGGGCTACCGATCTCCTGTATCCAGCATCCCGAAACTGGCCGTGAGCTGATGTTTAGTAACGAGCAAGGGGCGTTGAAGCGCAAACGTATCATGGTGGTGGGCGGTGGCCCGGCAGGTATGAAAGCCGCTGCGGTTGCCGCACAACGCGGGCATTCAGTGACGCTGTATGAAGCCAGCGGCCAACTCGGCGGGCAAGTGTTGCTGGCCCAATTGCTGCCACGGCGCAGCGAGTTCGGTGGGGCCAGTACCAACCTGCAACGTGAAATGGAACTGGCCGGTGTACAGGTGGTGCGCAATACCCGGGTCGACCGGACGTTGGTGGAACAGGAACAGCCCGATCACGTCATCATCGCCACCGGTGCCGAGCCGTATTGGCCGAACTTCGAACAAGCCGGCGAGCTGCAAGTGGTGGATGCATGGCAGGTGCTGCGCGACCAAGTCCCCCTCGGGCGTTCGGTGGTGGTGGTCGACTGGCGTTGCGACTGGATCGGCCCCGGCATTGCCGAACGACTGGTGCGCGCCGGCCACCAGGTGCAACTGGCGGTCAACGGCACCCACTGCGGGGAAAACCTGCCGCTGTATGTGCGCGATCAATTGGCGGGCGAACTGCATCGGCTGGGGATCCCGATCATCCCTTACGCCCGCCTCTACGGCTGCGATGACACCACGGTCTACCTGCAACACACCGCCAGCGGCGAGCCGATGCTGCTGGAGAATATCGATACCCTGGTGTTGTGCCAGGGCCACCAGCCGGTAGACACTCTTGGCACGGAGCTGCAAGGCCTGGTTGCCTTTAATCGGATCGGCGACTGCCTGGCGCCGCGCACCGCCGAAGAAGCGATTTACGAAGGACTCAAGGTAGCGTGGAACCTGTGACAGACGAGCCCCAGCAACTGTTTCTCGGCACGCGCATTCGCGGTCTGCGCAAAGCGCGTGGCCTGACCCTCACCGCCCTGGCGCAGGCCAGTGAATTGACCGCCGGTTACCTCAGCCAGTTGGAGCGTAACCTGGCCTATCCATCGATCCCGGCACTGTTCAACATCGCTCGCAGCCTGGGCGTGACCACCCAGTGGTTCTTCGCCAGCGAAACCGTGCCCGCTGTCGAGGACGAAGGCTACGTGGTCCGCAGAGGCAACCGCCAAAGCATTCGTTACGAGGACGGCATTGTCGACCAACTGCTGACACCGCTGCCCAACCACCAGCTGGAAATGCTGCAGTCGAGCTTTCCGCCCGGCACCTACAGCCAGCAGAGTTATAGCCATGAAGGCGAAGAAGCGGGATACGTGCTGAGCGGCCGGTTCGAGTTGTGGGTGGGCGAGCGATACTTCCTGCTGGAAGCCGGTGACAGCTTCAGCTTCGCCAGCCATGAACCCCATCGGTACGGCAACCCTGGCAAGGTGGAAACCGTCGTGATCTGGGTGATTACACCGCCGACGTTTTAGGCCACCAATACGAATGGAGGCGTGTCCTGCGGACTGGCGACAGTGGCAAGACGCGACAGGGCCAGTTCCATCGACACCGCCCCGCGCGCCCGAGGCAAACTGAAAGCCTCCGCGCCTGAGGCGCCAACGTCAGTCAAACTTCCAGTTCAACCCAACGCGCAACATCTGCCCATCGTTCTTGAACTTGGAGTCATACCCAGTCCCTGCTCCACCACTGCCCTGAATCACAGCTACCGCCCCCCACCGTGTAACCCATCTTGAAATGGCTCTGATCGCCGCTGAACTGAGTGTTGCCGGTACGACCGAACGGCTCGGGATGACACTATTGGACGAGGAAGCGGTAATCGGCGCTGTAGGGTGCCAGATGCAATTCACCGACCTGGGCGCAACCGCCATTGAACACACCGCCCAAGGTATGCAGGCGTTCCACCGCGACCACCTGTGCCAGCCCGCCCTCGCCCTGATGGCTCACCACATCGAGGCGCAACAGCGCAATATCCTGGGCACTCGCCCCAGGTGCCTGGGCGATGACCTTGCCTACCACTGCACTGCGATCATCCAGTTGCCAGGTGGGTCCGGCGAAGTGTCGGCCAACGGTCTTGCCGTTGACCATCAGCGTCGCGAGCGGCTCGCGAAATTGCCAGGTGAGTTGGCCGCTGCTGTCCTGGGCACAGGTGTAGATCTGCACGCCGGCAGCCCGCACGGTCATGAGCACTCTTTTGGCTGCCCCAGTGGCAGCTTCCGGCAGATCCTGCGCCTGTGCCCGTTGTGCATCGATCGCGCAGATCACCAGCACAATCAGGCCGATCACTTGCACGACCAACAGCACCAGCCGATTGCGACGAGTGATAACATCAGGGTCGGTGTCACTCATTTTGCGCCTGCCAGAAGAAGAGTCGAGGTGCGGCTGGTCAATCATCTTGAAGTCCGTCAGTAGCGGCTGGTTATCAGCGTCTGCAGGATGAACAATCGGCCCGAACCGTTTATTCCCGACTATTTTCCAAGCCGACTAAAAAACCTCGCCTACCAGACTTCGATCTCCAGTTCAGCGCGCTGACTGGCCGGCGTCGGCACAACCTTGCCGCTGTGCACCACCCCCTGACGTGGAGGCTCGCGCTTGAGGTTCGGCACCGGTATGCGCCCGCCTCCGCGTACCGTTTGAGCGCCGACCATGGCGAACTTGCCATTGGTGAAGTTCAGCCCCACGCCGTTCTGGCGCTGGAAGTAAATCCACCAGCGCTCTTCCTCAAATTTCATGAACGCGAACCCTCGTGGATACGCCGCTTCGCCGTAGTCGGCAAAGGTCATCGCGGTGGCGAAACCCAGGCCATGGCCGTCAGAGCGACTGAGGTATTCCTTGTTCAAGTAATCGCTGCCGCCCTGAACGTGAAACACCCGGTAAGTGAGTTCATCAAGCTGGTCGATCAGGATCGAGCACCCACTGAAGTCCGGCGTGAACACATACCCGGTCGCGCCAGGATTGACCGGGATATCACAGAAATCGCCCTGGGGCACCCAATGCCCCATCAGCGGCCGTTCGATCTTGCCGAAATCACCCGGTTTATCCAGGGTAGCCAGTCGGTATCCACCGGCTTTATGGCTGTTGACGTCAAACACGTTGATCCCCTTCACCAGGCTGGGTGGAATGCGTTTGGCAGTCATAAAGTTCTGTTGCAGGAAGGTCTTGGTAAACGACAGCTCGGCCATGCACGTAGTGGTCATAGGCGCTCCGGATAAAAGGAAAATGCAGACGTCTGGCCAATCCTTGCAAACGCCGTTCGAATCACGGGAAATCATCAGAAGAACACCCTCCCCAGACGCTTTATTCCATGATTTCGCTTAATCGAAATACGCCTTTTCCATGCAGATAATTGTCTTCTTCCTACGCCCTATCAGCCGGTAGCCTTCGGCCCTGCGATGCCTTGCGCACGCACGAACACCGGCTGTAGCTACAGCATCGGTGCCTGACCCCCAGTGCTCGATAGATGGCGCCCACGTGAAAAAACTTTCGATAGTCCTCTTGCTCGCCGGCCTGCTCCAGTTGCCGCAAACCCTGGCGGCTACGGCCAACATTGGCGTGATCGCCTATGCGGAAAAGCCGCTGAAGCTGATACGCGCCACCACCCTCTACACCGTGGGCGCCGGCACACGCCTGCAAGGGGGCGATATCCTGCAGACCGGTGCCGCCGGTATTCAGATCGAAGGCCTGGCGTCGGCCACCCTGGCATTGGGCCCAGATACGCGCATCCTGATTGCCACCAATCGTACCGCCGCCCAAATCAACCTGCTCGATGGCTGGCTCAAATTGCAACCGGTTCCAGGTAGCAATCACACCAACCTGGCGGTGACCACCGGTACCCTGGCGTTCACCGTCACCCAGAGCGCCAGCGTGATTCACGTGACGCCACGCCAAACCGAAGTGTTCGTCGAGGATGGCAACCAAGTGGTCAAGGAACTCGGCGCCCATGGAAAAGGCGACCATAGCGTCAACTTGGGCCACGAGGATTTTGCACAACGCAGCGCCGGCGGCGCCCTCACCATTGTGGCGCGCCCCGAGCAGGCATTCATCGACGCCCTGCCCCGCCAGTTCCTCGACCCACTGGTGCCCCTCGGCAAAAAAACCCCTGCCGCAACCGAGCCGAAAAAGGAGCGTGACGTCACCTACGATGACATCGAGCCCTGGGTTATCAGCCCGCTGAATCTCAGCCAACAGATGCTCGCCAACCGCTTCGCCCCACGCCTCAACGACCCGACGTTCCGCCAGGCGGTGAAGATCAATCGCGGCGGCGTGCTGGAGTGGGAATTGGAACTGCTGCGCCTGGAACGTCGCAAGAATGCCCACTGATACCCATCACGTCGTTCTCCAAAGGTCCTTATGAAACTGTCGCTCGCGGTCAAATTCAACGTGGTGTTCCTGGCGGTGTTTATCGTCGGTTTTATCGCCACCAGCCTTTCAACCCATTACATGTTGCAGCAGAGTGCACGCCGGGAAACCCTGGACACCGCGCGCATGTTGATGCGTTCAGCTTCTGCCGCCAGCACCTACACGGCCGAACAGATTGTGCCGCTGCTGGAGAACCGCCTGAAGTTTCAGTTCCTGCCACAATCGGTGCCGGACTTCGCCGCCATTTCGCACTTGCAGCAACTGCTCAAGTCGTACCCGGACTATGCCTACAAGGAAGCCACGCTCAATCCCACCAACCCGCGTGACTTGGCCAATGACTGGGAAAAAACCCTGATCAGCACCCTGCGCAGCCAGCCACAAACCGAGGAGATCGTGGGTGAGCGTACCGATGAAAAAGGCGCGTCGCTGTACATCGCCCAGCCGATCCAGATCAAGGACGGCGCCTGCCTGGCCTGCCATAGCACACCCGACGCGGCACCGAAAACCATGGTCGACATCTATGGGCCGGTCAATGGTTTCGGCTGGAAGCTCAACGACATCATCGGCGCGCAACTGGTCTCGGTGCCGCTGGACCTACCACTGCAACGCGCCAGGAGCCTGCTGCACAGCTACATGCTGTCGATGCTGGGGATTTTCGCCGTGTTGTTCGTGGCCCTGAATGTGGCGGTACACCTGTTTGTCACGCGGCGCCTGCGACATATGTCGGCGCTGGCCGACCGCGTCAGCCTGGGCGAAACCGACGTGCCGCCAATGGACGTCAGCGGCAACGACGAGCTGGCGCGCCTGGGTCAGTCCTTCGGGCGCATGCGCACCAGCCTGGTCAGTGCCATGAAGATGCTTGAGGAATAGGGTCGCGATCATGCTTGAACAACTCGGCAAATACCGCATTGACAGCGTGCTCGGCAAAGGCGCCATGGGCACGGTGTACAAAGCGTTCGACCCGAATATCGCACGTACCGTGGCGCTAAAGACCATCCGCAAGGAGCTGTTCGGCGACAGCCAGCACGCCGAGCTGGTCAGCCGTTTCAAGAACGAGGCCCAGGCCGCCGGCCGGCTGATGCACCCCAATATCGTTGCGGTGTACGACTATGGCGAGGACGAAGGCTCGGCGTATATCGCCATGGAATTCGTCGAAGGCACGCCGCTCAACACCTTGCTGGCCGCGCAGACGGCCCGCGACCTCAGCCACAGCCTCGGCTGGATGCGCCAGTTACTGCAGGCCCTGGAGTACGCGCACTCCAAGGGCGTAGTGCACCGCGATATCAAGCCGGCCAACCTGCTGATCACCGCCGACAACCACGTCAAGGTCACCGACTTCGGCGTGGCGCGCCTGGACTCCTCGACGCTGACACAGACCGGCTCGATGATCGGCACCCCCAGCTACATGTCGCCGGAGCAATTCTGTGGTGAATTGATCGACGGGCGTTCCGACGTGTTTTCCGCCGGCATCGTGCTGTACCAACTGCTCACCGGCGAGCGACCGTTTTCCGGCTCGGCCACCATGGTCATGCAGCAGATTCTCAACCAGACACCGGTCGCACCGTCGAGCTTGAACCTGGCCCTCGACCCGGCGCTGGACAGTGTGATAGTCCGCGCCCTGGCCAAACGTCCGGCCGATCGCTACCCCTCGGCGCACGCCTTTCTGAATGACCTCGAGGCCCTTCTCGGCACCCCCACCGGCAGCTGGACCACCGCCCAGATCGACGACGACCGTACCGTTCTGATGCGCCCCAACCAACCGCTGAGCAGTGGCGTGACGCCATTGGCGACCGAAGCGGTGGAGACCCTCACACCCTGGAAGCTGGCAGTGATGCCTGAGCTTGAGTCGCTGCTGTCACATCAGATCGGTCCGCTTGCGCGCTTTCTGGTACGCAAGAGCCTCAATGGCGCCGATGACTTCGACGGTATCTGCGCCGCGTTGTTGCCGCATATTCCGTCGGAGCGTGGCCGTGAGCAGTTCGCCAGCGCCAGCCAGTTGCTGTTCCGGCGCCTCAACCCACCAACAGCCATGCCAGAGGTTATTACCGAGCCCACCACGATTGCCCCAACCACCGAGGTGACCAACGAGCAGATCGACCCCGACTTCGCCCACATGGCCGAATGCCGTCTGGCCGTACTGATCGGCCCAATCGCGCGCATCATAGTCAGCCGTGCCCTGCGCGCCACTTCCTCGCGCCCGCTCTTCGTGCAACGGTTGGCCGAATCAATCGAGAGCGAAGCCCGGCGCCAGGCCTTCCTCACCAGCTTTGAGCCCCAGCCATGACCGACTCTCCCCTCAGCGCCTGCGGGCCCCATCGCCTGGCCTGCGCCGTCGCCTATGGGGCCAGCGATGTCGGCACGGTGCGCCAGAGTAATGAAGACAATTTCCTGGTGGAGCCCGCCCTTGGTTTGTTTGCCGTGGCCGATGGCATGGGCGGCCACGAAGCGGGGGCCTTGGCCAGCGCCGAAGCCTTGATCAGCTTGCGTCAGGCGCTCAACGCCCACGGCGTTGATCCGCTTGACGACAAAAGCGACCCGGACGCCACCTGGTCGGACCCGGACATGCAAGCTGCCAGTCGCTTGCACAACGCCATCGACCATGTGAACCAGTGCGTCTACCAGCAAAACGTGGCGCGCCAGATGAGCGAGGGCAACGGTATGGGCACCACCCTCACCGGCGCCTGGCGCCCGCATGCCGATGGGCCGCTGCTGCTGTTCCATGTCGGCGACAGTCGCTTGTACCGTTACCGCAACGGCGAGTTGAGCCTGTTGACCCGCGACCAGACCTGGTATCAACAGGCCCTGGAAGCCGGCAAAGTGGATCGCTTGCCGGCGCGCAACCTGCTGTTGCAAGCCATTGGTCCGGGACCGCGGGTGGAACCGCAAGTGCGCGTGCAACCGGTCCAGCCTAACGACCTGCTGATGCTCTGCAGTGACGGTCTGCACGGTTGCGTACCGCATCTGGAAATGGCCCAGGTGCTGGCCGTTGCCAGCCGCGACACACTGGACACCGCCTGCCAACGGCTGATCCACCTCACCCGCGAGTACGCCGGACGCGACAATGTCACGGTGCTGCTCGCCTGGTTTGACGCCTGAACTGCCCTAAGGCAGCTTGAACGGCTCGTCCAACGGCACACGGTAACCCGTGGCCAGGCGGTTGGTTTCATTGGCCATGCCGACAACGGCCTGCAACTCGCCAAACATCTCATCGGTCATCCCCGCCTTGCGGGCCGCGGCGGTGTGGGACGCAATGCAATACGGGCAATTGTTGGTCACACTGACAGCCACGTAGAGCAGTTCTTTGGTCAGCGGGTCGAGTGCGCCCGGCGCCATGATTTCCTTGAGGCTTTCCCAGGTGCGGCGCAGCGTCGGCGGGTGGGCGGCCAGGCATTTCCAGAAGTTGTTGACCTGATCAACCTTGCGCGTCTGCATGATGTCGTCATAGACCACGCGCACTTCAGGGCTGGCATCGGCGTATTCGGTGAGGTGTTGAGTCATGGAATTTCCCAGGCAAATGGACAGCGCTCTGGAATACCCCGCCGCACCGGCTGCTGGCAAGTGACACCGATAAATCCTTGATGACAAACTGGAGCGCGAAGCAGTCCCACCCCAGACTGAGCGCTGAACCGAGTGGGGGGCGCTTCGCAGCCCCGCGCAGGACAAGCCTGCGCCCCACACACTGCGGCGCCATTCGTGATCTGCGGTAAAGAGTCCTTTTCGGAACCGGCGGTTTTTCCCAAGGAACGACGGGCGGATACTCGACTCCATTGTTCACACATCTTCAGGAGTTACTGATGTCTATCCCAATGCAAAACGTTCCGGCCTTCGGCCTTGGCACCTTCCGCCTGCAAGGCGAGGTGGTGATTGATTCGGTCAGCACCGGCCTGGAACTGGGCTACCGCGTGATCGACACTGCACAGATCTACGAGAACGAAGCCGACGTCGGCCAGGCGATTGCCGACAGCGGCATCCCGCGCGATGAACTGTTTATCACCAGCAAGATCTGGATCGCGAATTTTGCTGAAGGCCAATTGATTCCAAGCCTGAAAGAAAGCCTGCGCAAACTGAAAACCGACTATCTGGACTTGACGCTGATCCATTGGCCCTCGCCAGAAGGCGAGGTACCTGTCGCCGAATTCATGGGCCAGTTGCTGGAGGCCAAGCGCCTGGGCCTGACGCGCCAGATCGGCATTTCCAACTTCACCATCGACTTGATGAAACAAGCGATTGCAGCCGTTGGGGCCGAGAACATCGCCACCAACCAAATCGAGCTACACCCCTACCTGCAAAACCGCAAGGTCGTGGATTTCGCCACCGCCAACGGTATTCAGATCACGTCCTACATGACCCTGGCCTACGGCGAAGTGCTCAAGGACCCGGTGATCCAGCAGATCGCCGAACGCCATCAGGCTACCGCAGCGCAAGTAACATTGGCCTGGGCCATGCAATTGGGCTACGCCGTTATCCCCTCGTCGACCAAACGCACCAACCTGGAAAGCAATCTCAAGGCTCTGCAACTGACCTTGACCGCTGACGACATGGCGCAAATCAACGAACTGGAACGTGGCCATCGCCTGACCAGCCCCAAGGGGATCGCACCGAAGTGGGATTAAACCCCAGCCACAGGCACGCGGGATAATTCCCGCAGCCACGGCAACACCCGCAGGCCGGTGGTGGCTGCGGGCGGGTCGATGATGTCCATGAAATGTTCAAGGTTGACGGTGTCCGGCATACCGGGCAGCCGTACCAGCACCGCCGGCGTTGCGTCGGCGAGCGTGCCCAGGTCCAGGTGATCGTAGACCAGCACATGGTGGGCCTGAGGTTGCGGCCCACAGGTGTGAATCGCCAGCCCCGCGTTGATGATCAGCACGTCAAAGGGCTGAGCCGGGATGGCGGTGAGCAATTGAACCTCTTCGAAGGTTTGCACCGGTACGATTCGGTGGTACCCCAACTGGTTGAGCATTTTTTCGATGTACAGGCATTGCAGGTGTTGTTCATCGGCAATCAGGATGGTAAGTGCTTTGTTTGGCATGGCGAACCCCTGGGCAGGCAGTGCTCGTCAGTGAGCGAGGCCATTTTCCAGACATACCCCGAAGACAAAATCAGGCTTGTTCCCGTTCCATGTAGGAGTTCTCCCAAACTCATCGAATGACTATCTACCCCTAGTCAAACCTGCTTGATATGCAAGTTCAGGCTGTGGTTCAAGTTATCAATGGCTGTACCGACTGCCTCGACTGCCGCCGCCAAGGCGTCGTGATCGCGCCTTTCACAGACCCCCTCCAAGGTTTCGCAACAGGCAACCAGCCCATGGGCCTTGACCATGCGAGCCCCGCCTTTGACGCGATGCGCCAGGTCATACAACTTGGCTAAATCAGCCTTTTTCCACAATGCCGGAAGCAACACCTGATCCTCGGCCAAGCTGCTGAGCAATGGCATCATCAACTCGTTGAGTGCGGCCTTGTCGCCGCCTGTCAGCGTGATCAGCGCGCTCAAATCAAACACCGGTTCGGCTTTATCCGCTGCGACGCTGGCCGTACGCGATGCCAACGCCTTACGCAAATCATCAAGTCCCGTGGGTTTGAACAGACAACCATCCATGCCCGCCAGCCGGCAGCGCTCGACCTCGGCCGTCTGGGCGTTGGCCGTAAACCCCAGCAACAGGCACGGCTCCAGGCCACGCATGCGCTCTTGCGCACGAATATTACGCGCCAAGGTGTAGCCGTCCATCACAGGCATATTGCTATCGGTGATGACGCCGTCAAATTGCCCGGCCTGCCACAGTGCAAAGCCCTGGGCACCGTCTTCGGCGGTGACGATGCGATGCCCGAGGAAGTTAAGCTGTCGAGCCAGCAGCAGGCGGTTGGCAGGGTAGTCATCGACTATCAAGATATCCAACGTACGCGCCGGTGAAACACTGGGAACAGGTAAGGCAACTGGCGCAACGGTGGCCAGCGTCAGTGCCAGCGTCACATCCACCCGCGTACCTTTGCCCAACACACTGCTCAAATGCAGCTGCCCGCCCATCATTTCGCACAGGTTACGGCTGATCACCAGCCCCAGGCCCGACCCGCTGCGCGCCGATTGCTCGTTATTGCTGCCCTGGATAAACGGGTTGAACAGACGCTGCTGATCTTCGGCGCTGATGCCGATCCCCGTATCCACCACATACAACCGCAAGTCCAAGCGGTCGTCAGCCGATGCCTGCTTGCACTGGGCTCCAAGGCGTACCCCGCCGGTGACGGTAAACTTGATTGCATTGCCGAGCAGGTTGGAGACCACTTGCTTGAAACGCATTGGGTCGATCAACACTGATCGGTCAGTCATCGGGTCCAACTCCACTTGCAGCAACAAGCCTTTGTCCCGCGCCAGCCCTTCGAACACCCTTGCCACAGAGGCCAACACGTCATGCAGGTTGGCCGGCTCCAGCGTCAGGGACAGGTGGCCGGTTTCTATCCGCGCGATATCCAGGATATCGGCGATCAACTCCTGCAGGCTGCGGGACGCCATCGTCGCCACTTCCAGCGCATCACGATCGGCGATGCCCTGCTCGGCATTCCTCAGCGCCAGCTCAGTCATGCCGATCATCGCGTTCATGGGCGTTCGGATCTCATGGCTCATGGTCGCCAGGAACGTGGTCTTGGCACGGTTCGCGGCGTCAGCCTCCTCCTTGGCTTCCTGCAACTGTCCCAACAGGCGCTGGCGCTCGCTCACATCCACCCAGCCGGCGATCATACCGACGACGCTCCCGTTGCTATCACGGTACGGCAGCATCCACTGGTAGATAGTCAGCACACCACCGCCGGGTACCTTGAGTACACGGTCATGGATCTGCGGCTCTCCGCGCTCCATCAAGCTCAGGTAGTCGGAATGGAATGAGCGGGCCTGGGGCGGGTTACCGGTGTCGGTTTCCACTACCGTCTTGCCAATCACCTCTTCCAGCTTGAAACCGAACACATCGAGGTAGGCTTGGTTACAGGCCATTAATCGTCCATGACGGTCCCGCACATAAATCGGGTGCGGCGTGCCGTCGATCAACACGCTCATAAAGCGCATCTGGTCGCTCAAGGCACGTTCGGCCTGGACGCGTTTGCGAATCAGGTTGCGCAGGTAAAACACCCAACCCAGGGTGATCAGCAGCAGCGCGGCCAGGCCGAACCCTTGGATAATCACGTTACGATGACTGGCCCAGTAGCTGTCATCGATGATGATCTCACTGCGCCAACGGTTGGTCAGTTCATCCATTTCTTCAGGGGTGATACTCAACAACGCCTTCTCGAGGATCGAATACAGCTCCAGCTGGCTGCGGTTGACGCCGAAGGCAATGCGCGCCGGCTCCGTGCCGACCGTACTGGTGATACGCAGGCGGTTTCGATAGTTGCGCGCAATCATGTAGCGTGCGCTGATCAATGAAACAATGGTCGCATCGACATCGCCCCTGGCGACCAGGTCCATGGCGACCTCAGGGTTCTCGACGTTAACAAACTGGATACCTGGATAATCCCTGGCTATCTGCGCACCGAGGCTGTTGCCACCAATGAACGCCAGGCGTTTTCCGGGCATGTCTTCCAGGGTGAACAGCCGCTCATCGCTGGCACGCGCCACCAACACATAGGGATTGGACAGATAGGGCCGGGTAAACCGAACCTTCTCGGAGCGCTGGGCGCTCGGCGTGATGACCGCCATCATGTCCACTTGGCCGGTACTGACCTCATCAATTTGCTGAGGCAGAGAACTGCCCTGCACCACCTCGAACTTCAAGCCCGTACGCAAGCTGATCCGCGACAACAGCTCTTCACTCAAGCCCACGAACTGCCCTTGCTCATTCACGAATGACAGCGGCACGTACTTGTCGAGCATGGCGACTTTTATCCGTGGATGCTTCTCCAGCCAGTGCTGCTCACTGTCACTCAAGCGCAACCGGTCGGCCTCCAGGAAACCGCTGTCTCCGGCACTCCAGCGCCGCAGAATGCTCATTTGCTCGCTGGGTGGAATGACGTTCAGCGCTGCGTTGACGATGTTCAGCAGGCGGATGTTGTCGGCAGTGAAAGCGAACCCGAACGGGTTGACCTCCAGTCCGGAAAAATCGGCCATGCGCACATTATTAAGGTGATTCTTGTTGATCAGATAGCGAGTACTGATGACGTCGCCCAGGTATACATCCGCCTGGCCAAACGCCACGGAGCCGATGGCTTGGAGCGTCGAGCCATACAACAGCAGTTGCGCCTCTGGATAATATCTTTGGACAGCGTCAGGTTGCATGTAGTGGTAGAGCATCGCCACGCGTTTTCCAGCCAGGTCGGCGCTCAGTAGATGACTGTCACTGTTGGGTGTCACCAGCACGGGCTGATCATTGGCGTAGGAACGGGACAACACCAACTGCTTGTCGGCCGCTTCATAACCATTGGCCGATCCCACTAAATCCACCTCACCCAACTTGAGCGCCTCGATCACCTCATCGCGGGTGTCATAACGTCGAACCTCGATAGGCACACTCAATATCAGGCTGATCAACCACGCATAATCAGCGGTGATACCTTCAAAGTCGTTGTTATTGCTGAGGTCGAAAGGTGCGTAGTCCGGTGCCGACACACCCATCACCAACACGCGTCGCTCGCGCAACCAGCGCCAGTCGCTTTCATCAAGCTCCAGGCCTGGGTTTTCAAGGGTGGCGTGGCCGAGGAGCCGCAGGGTATGCGGCTCATCCAGGGCCATCACCGCCTGGGACAACAACCCGATCAGCAGGATGGCCGTGAATCTCAAAAGCCGGGAGGTGGGCATTTCAGATCAAATGATTGCGCTGAGCGAACTTGGACAGGTGCACCACTGAAGACATGCGCAGCTTCTCCTTGAGTCGCGTCTTGTAGGTGCTGATGGTTTTGTGGCTCAACAGCATGTCCTCGGCGATCTCCTTATTGCCCAGGCCCAGAGCCAGTTTTTGCAGCACGGTCAATTCGCGGTCTGACAGTGCCTCGACCAGTTCCTGCTCGGTGGTCTGCAAATCGTCACGGCGTACCGAACTGGTGGCCACGCTGGGAAAGCAGCTGTAGCCGGACCGGATCGCCCTGATCGCTTTTTGCAATTCGTCCAGTTCGCCCGTCTTGGCCACAAAACCCATGGCCCCGGCGCGCATGCAGCGGGTGGAGAAAAACACCGCCAGATACGAGGTCAGTACCAGGATCTTGCAAGGCAATTCCAGCGCCTTGATCCGGCTGATCACCTCCAGCCCGCCGAGTTTGGGCATGGCCAGGTCAAGGATGATCAGATCCGGGCGCTCCTCACGCGCAATCTGCATGGCGTCAGCACCGTTACCTGCTTCAAAGATTGTAGTGAAGCCTTCTTGCTTCAACAGGTATTTCACGGTGGCACGGATAAAAGGGTGATCATCCACAATTAAAGCTTTGCTCATAAGACTCCCCGAGGGATCAGTACGCTTACATATCACACGGGATCTATCTACCTGTGAAAAGTAACAGTTCCGACAAACGGTACTGATTACTCTGCATGACACTTCAGGCAGTACAGACCCCTCCTTTTGATAAAACACTGTCAATACGTTGAGCTGTGTCTTGGTTCCTGAGGCGCAAGGGCGCAACCTTAACAACGGTGCGGCTTATCAAATGAAGGGATAGTCTCAATTGCTTGTAGGACTTTTCCTTGCAATAGCATAGTCAGCTTTGCGCGGGATAACGCCTGACAGCCGGGGACTACTCGGTGGTACTTGGGCTCCAGAATGCCTGCACCACCAGAGTTGACATCGAGATTCGCGCCACCAGCGCGTCCAGTTCGTCACCGTCCACCGACGTCACGGCCAGGGTGGCTTCGATCTCCACTTCTTCCGTGCCGAAGGGGCGCACGTCCACATCGCTGGCCGGGTAGTTGCAACATGCAAGCTCCGCTTCCAGCAAGGCGAGTACGGCTTTCTGCTGGGTACGCCGCGCAATCACATACAGGATGTTGGTGACTTCCGCCGACACCACGTCCAACGGCTGGCGGTTGATGTTGTTGACGATCGGTCGCAGCAAGGTGTTGGCCGCCAGCACAAACAGCGTGCCAAGCAGCGCTTCGAGTACCAGGTCGGCCCCCGCGCAGGCGCCGACCGCCGCTGACGCCCAGAGGGTGGCCGCCGTGTTGAGCCCACGCACATTGCCCTCTTCACGCATGATCACGCCGGCACCGAGAAAACCGATGCCCGAGACCACATAGGCCACCACCCGTACCGCGCCTTCCGCGCCGCCGAGCCGGCTAGCCATATCGACGAAAATCGCCGCGCCCACTGCCACCAGCACGTTGGTGCGCAGGCCCGCCGTGCGCTGGCGGTATTGACGTTCGAAACCGATCAGGCCGCCGAGGACAAAGGCCGCAGTGAGGCTGACCAGCGTGTCGACCAGGGATTCGAGGTTGATGTTGTTGATTGCTTGCATAGGACATCCTCCCTGTTCATTGCCAGCCAAACTTACGGATGTAGTAGCCCTTCACCGCCTGGGTCAGCGCCATGTACGCCAGCAGGATCACCGGCAGGAATACGAAGTACAGCGACGGCAGCGCCTGCAACTTGAAGTAGTGCGCCAGCGGCCCCATCGGCAGGAAGATCCCCACCGCCATGACCACGCCGGTCATCACCATCAAAGGCATTGCCGCACGGCTTTGCAGGAACGGGATTTTCGGAGTGCGGATCATGTGCACGATCAGCGTCTGGGTCAGCAGCCCCACCACGAACCAGCCGGACTGGAACAGGGTCTGGTGGTCGGGAGTGTTGGCATCGAAGACGTACCACATGAGTGCGAACGTGGTGATGTCAAAGATCGAACTGATCGGCCCGAAAAACAGCATGAAACGGCCGACATCTCCCGGCTGCCAGCGTTGAGGTTTGCTGAGCATTTCTGCGTCGACGTTATCGAATGGAATCGCAATCTGCGAAATGTCATACAGCAGGTTCTGCACCAGCAAATGCATCGGCAGCATCGGCAGGAACGGGATAAACGCACTGGCCACCAGCACCGAGAACACGTTGCCGAAGTTGGAGCTGGCGGTCATCTTGATGTACTTGAGCATGTTGGCGAAGGTACGCCGGCCTTCCAGCAAGCCCTCCTCCAGGATCATCAGGCTCTTTTCCAGCAGGATGATGTCGGCGGCCTCCTTGGCGATATCCACCGCGCTGTCCACCGAAATGCCGATATCGGCGGTCCGTAGCGCCGGCGCATCGTTGATGCCGTCGCCCATGAAACCGACCACATGCCCGTTGGCCTTGAGCAGGCGCACGATGCGTTCCTTGTGGGAGGGCGTCAGCTTGGCGAACACATTAGTGGTTTCCACGGCCTTGGCCAGCTCGGCATCGGTCATGTCCTCGATGTCGTTGCCCATCAGCAGGCCCTGTTGCTCCAGGCCCACTTCGCGGCAGATCTTGGCGGTGACCAGTTCGTTGTCCCCGGTCAGCACTTTCACGGCGACGCCGTGGGCTTTGAGCGCCTTTAGTGCAGGCGCGGTGCTTTCCTTCGGTGGATCGAGGAAGGCGACGTAGCCGATCAGCGTGAGGTTGTTCTCATCCGCCAGGCTGTAGGTATCGCGCCCCGGCGCCATCGGCTGCGCGGCCACGGCGACCACGCGCAGCCCCTCTTCATTGAACGCAGCAGTCACCTGACGAATACGTGCCAGCAGGTCTTCGCTCAGCGCTTCGTTGACGTCGCCATGGCGCACGTTGTTGCACACCGACAGAATCTCTTCCACGGCGCCCTTGCAGATCAACAGGTGCGGCTGGCCTTGCTCGGCAACTACAACGGACATGCGGCGGCGGTTGAAGTCGAACGGGATCTCATCGACCTTCTGGAACGCCGTGCCGACTTTCAGCTCGCGATGCACCTCCACATGCTCCAGCACCGCCACGTCCAGCAGGTTTTTCAGGCCGGTCTGGTAGTAGCTGTTGAGGTAGGCCATTTCCAGCACGTCATCGGACTCTTCACCCCACACGTCCACATGGCGTGCCAGGAAAATTTTGTCCTGGGTCAGGGTGCCGGTCTTGTCGGTGCACAGCACGTCCATGGCACCGAAGTTCTGGATCGCGTCCAGACGCTTGACGATGACTTTTTTACGCGACAGAAACACCGCGCCTTTGGCCAGGGTGGAAGTGACGATCATCGGCAGCATTTCCGGGGTCAGGCCCACGGCAATCGACAGCGCGAACAACAGTGCTTCGGTCCAGTCACCCTTGGTGAAGCCGTTGATGAACAGCACCAGCGGCGCCATCACGAACATGAAGCGGATCAGCAACCAACTGACCTTGTTGACGCCATGCTGGAACGAGGTGGTCGCACGATCAGTCGCGGTCACACGCTGGGCCAGCGCGCCGAAATAGGTGCTGTTACCGGTGGTCAGGATCACCGCCGTCGCCGCGCCGGACACCACGTTGGTGCCCATGAACAGGATGTTCTCCAGATCCAGCGGGTTGCGGGTCCTGGCGTCCTGCTGCTGGGCGAACTTCTCCACCGGCATCGATTCACCGGTCATCGCCGCCTGGCTGACAAACAGGTCCTTGGCGCTGAGCACACGGCAATCGGCAGGGATCATGTCACCGGCGGACAGCACGATCAGGTCGCCCGGCACCAATTGCTTGATCGGCAGTTCGATACGCTTGGCCTCATCCCGGCGCAGCACCGTGGCGGTGTTGCTCACCATGGCTTTCAGCGCATCGGCTGCCTTGTTGGACTTGGCCTCTTGCCAAAAACGCAGCAACGTCGACAACACCACCATGGAGAAAATCACCGTGGCGGCCTTCATGTCCTCGGTCAGCCAGGAGATCACCGCCAGCAACGTCAGCAGCAGGTTGAACGGGTTTTTGTAGCAGTGCCACTGGTGCACCCACCATGGCAGCGGCTGCTCATGCTCGACTTCGTTGAGGCCGTATTGCACGCGCAGGGCATCGGCTTCCTGAGTGGTCAACCCCTCGGAATGGCTGCCCAGGGTGCCGAGCAACTGTAGCGCACTGCTGTTGGCCGAGATCACCAGGGTTTGCGCCAGGGTCGGCGGCACTTCGCGGCTGACGCTGGCGTCGGTCACGGTATCGAGCATCGCCAGGCGGCGGAAATGCCGGGCGATGTGCCGGGTCCGCAGGAAGCCGGCAAAGAACTCTTTCAACAGAGTCAAGTTCATGGTGTTACTCCTGCGCCAGGAAAAACCGTCGTGCAGGTACCGCCGTCTGCACCGCGCCCGTTTTATAGGCACAGCCAGCTTGGCCCGCCCGCCGCAAAAGGCAGGCGCGTCCGTAGCATCCCGAGATGAACCGGGTGCTGATCAGCGTCGATGAGAGGGATTCGGGCAGGTGCCAGGACTGGCCACTGCCGGGATGCCGCTTCTCGCGATTAGTGGCGAGACAACGGCATCGGAAAAATGCGCGTTACCTTGCCAAGCCTGTGCCGGTTATCAGAACCGGCCGACTACTGTCACTCGAACAAGTACCCACTGAGGGTCTCCGCTATTGATGAAAACGCGCGAAGCTTACGCCCCGATTTAACGAGAGTAAACCGTAGGAAAGTTTCCGTATGGTGAATAAGAAGATTCTTCAGGATGGGTTCAGGAAGGTGCATCCACTTGATCTCGCGGCACCAACGTCAGGTAATCACCCACCTGTCCACCTGTCAGGGCCTTGACCTGAATCGATACGCTGTTCACCTGACGCCCCATCGTGATCCCTTCGCGGGTGCGTACCTGCACATAGCCAAGCTTAGGCCAGAAACGTTCGGCCTTGGCATTGCTGATGACTACCGTCAAACGCAGCCATTGAGCGCCGTTGCCCGCAGCCCAAGCCTCAAGATCCGCGTGCAGCCGCTGCGCCAACCCGGTGCCATGCAAGCGTGCATCCACCAGCAACAGCCCGATATGCCAAACACCAACAGCCAGCAAGTCCGCCGCAATGTTCACCACCGCCACCAGCTGGTTTTCCAGATCGCGGTAACCCAGCCAGTACATCCGACTGCACGCCCACCCTGCGGGCAACTGTCCCTGCAATTCCTCATACGCTTCGGTCGCAGTGGCCGGTTCGCCGTTGACCGCGATGAAGTAATCCGGCGCCCGCTCAAAAAACCGCTGCAACTCGACCTCATCGCGATCACCCAGCTCAACGAGCTGAATGCCCACGACGGAACACGCCGGCAACCCGTGTGAATCAACCTCCATGTCCATCGCCCTCAATCGTCCCGCGTCAGCACTTCCAGCAACTCAATCTCAAAACGCAGGTTGCTGTTGGGCTTGATATGCGCGCCCATCGACCGCTCACCATAGGCCAGATGCGCCGGCACGAACAGGGTGCGCACACCGCCCACCTGCATGCCCATCAACCCCTGGTCCCAGCCCTTGATCACACGCCCGGTGCCGATCACACATTGGAACGGTTTGCCACGCTCCCAGGAGGAATCGAACACCGTGCCGTCTTCCAGGGTACCGGTGTATTGGGTGGTGATCAGCGCGCCCTTGACCACGGCTTTGCCGGTGCCGGGGCGGATGTCGGTGATTTGGAGTTCTTCGGTGCTCATAGCGATTCCGTTGGATACATAGTGTTTGTTTGCGCTGCCTGATGCAGAAAGTTCGCGCAACGCAGCAGTTGCCAAGAACCCTGACCGCGATGCATAGGATGGTCCTTTTGCACACGCTCATCAATGCGTTGCAACAGGTGTTCCTTTAATCGCTTGCACTGCCCCTACGAAAAAATACGAATTTACCGTGCCAAAATCCAACGCTAGCCTATTTTTGGCTAGCAACACTCACGGCCATCCTGTTCCGAGTCCATTAACTCTGAACAGGGAATATCAGAATGACCATCGGTTCCACCTTTAATTACCCCGCAGATACCGCCCAACATCCTCATCGAAAAAAGCGCTCCAGCAAGAGCAAATGGGCAGCCAGGTTTCCTAACCCACCCGACTTGTGTTTCGACTATCGCGCTTTAGTAGAGCACGTGAATGGAATTGCCAAAGCCACAGAACCGAATCATAAAATATGCATTATTGGCGCTGGGATTACAGGATTAACAACTGCACGTGAACTTTACAGGTGTGGCTTCACAAACATTACGTTAATTGAAAAATCAAAGCGTATTGGCGGCAGGCACCTCACCGCTCTTGGGAATAACAATACCAACACCGTTGGCAGACCGCCTTTCGAAATGGGCGCAATGAGAATGCCGTTCTTCAACACATCAGACGAACCGCCTAAAGATGGACGTTCGCTTATGGCGTATTACGCCAACGAGTTCGAATTGCGCCATTCAGACTTTCCCAACCCAGGCAGCCCTGCGGTCCGATCCACAGGTATATTTCTACGCGAAGGCAGCATAGATAACAGCACCGAGCCCACCCTGCTTATCTGGGAGAACGCTGATGGAAAAACACCGCCTCCAGGTCAAACACTGGGCAACGTTTTCGCAAAATGGAAAACCTTCGCTGAGCGCATGACGTTGATCGTCTCCGAACATTACGGCTCTGAAGACTGGGAGGCCATGTGGCATTCAATAGTCAAAAAATATGAAGGTATTTCCTTCCGCGACTTGGTGAAAATGCCAAGCATCGATAGCTGGCGACCCAGTGACCCTGGAAACTTCGGTGGCATGGGCATGACTGCATAGGAATCCGCTGTTTTCTACTCCATCGGTATTGGTGATGGCAGTTGGGGAGCATTCTATGACGTATGTTCGCTTTATCCCCTGCGCACGGCATTATTTGGGTTCAGCAGTCATCTGCAATTAATTCACGGGCGCGTAAACGCGGACGGCGCACCGATGGAATCGCCTTACTTGGATCATCCCGAGACCTTTGATTCGAGAGGCCTGTCATTCAACAAACCAAACTACATCGGCCTTGGATCGCTGGCCGAATCCCTACTCTTCATCAAACCCGAAGACACACATGATTCTCTATATGAGCACCTCATAAAAACTCATTCAGGCTTCATGACCAACTGTGCAGTGACCAGGATCAAAAAACTAAAAAGCGGGAAACTGCGGGTCTATTTCGACTGGAACGTCACACAAAAAGAAAAGACCAAAAAAGAATTCATCGATTACGATTCTGTGGTAATGACACTGCCCTCATGGCTGATCGAAACACAAATATCAATTGAAAATTTCAGCCAGGAGATCCTTCCATTTGACGTCACAGAAGCCTATAAAACGGCCCACTGGGAAACCAGCTGTAAAGTCTACGCCCCACTCAAAAAATCGTTTCTCTCTCACAATAAAAAAATCCTTCAAGCCATCGTGACGGATAGCTTGGTTCATGATGTATATACCTACCGCTACCACCCTGCCAATACCTACGACTGCATCCTTCTCAGCTACACATGGGAAGACGACGCTACCAAACTATCGGTGTTCACCGATGAAGAACTCGTTGACAGATGCATCGAAGACCTCGACAGAATTCTTTTGAAATCCACCAACATAAAAGAAAAAATATCACCGTATATCGGTCGTAACCACGCGGTGGTTCAACGATGGATGAATGATAAAAATTCCCTTGGCTGCGCAAAGCTTTATCGTGCAGGTACTTATTACGACGCCATGAAGCTACTGAAATACAATCGAGACTTTTCTCACAAGTCAGGCTTGTACCTCTGCGGTGAATCCTTTTCCGTAGATGCGGGCTGGACGGAGCCCTGCTTCAGGGGAGCAATCGATACCGCGATAAACATTTGTAATAGAACGCAAGCCGATTTCAACGGGGGTTTTACTATGGACGACTACCCAACCTATAAAGCCGAACCATAAAAGAAAGAGACTACAACGCAACGGGAATCACCTGACTTTCAATTAAACATTTACTCGCCTCTTATAAACGCCCAACCGATTCCCGGTTGTATAACAATAAGAGGTCACCGACATGAGCGAACCAGCAAGCCCCGCACGCGTAGCAGTCGTCCAACTGGACCCGCAGGTTGGCATGAACAACCGAGCCAACAATCTGCGTCAAAGTCTTGCACTGGCGACCGAAGCCGCAAACGGTGGAGCAAACCTGATCGTACTGCCCGAGCTTACCAATTGCGGGTATTTCTTCAGCAGTCGCCAGGACGCTTTTGATCATGCCGAGCTGGTTCCAGGCGGCGAAAGTGTGAAGGCGTGGATGGATTTTGCCTGCACGCATCAGGTGTACCTGGTGGCAGGCGTGTGTGAAATAGACGGTATGCAGTTGTTCAATACGGCTGTGCTGCTAGGCCCCAATGGGTTCATCGGCAAATACCGCAAGGCGCACCTATGGAACCTGGAAAAACTCTGGTTCACGCCTGGTGATACCGGGTTTCCAGTGTTTGAAACACCGATAGGCCGTATTGGCTTGCTGATTTGTTGGGATATCTGGTTCCCGGAGGTGCCACGTATTCTCGGCCAGCAGGGCGCCGATATTATTTGCAGCCTGAACAATTGGGTGTGGACGCCACCGCCGCTGTTCGATGAGGCAGGCAAATGCATGGCGTCGTACCTGACGATGACCGCCGCCCACGTCAATAACGTGTTTATCGCTGCCGCCAGCCGCATCGGCGAAGAGCGTGAAGCGCGTTACCTCGGATGTTCGTTGATTGCCGGAACCAACGGCTGGCCGATTGGCGCCGTAGCTTCAGCCAATCGTCAGGAAATCCTGTTCGCCGACATTGATATCACCAGCGCCCGCAGCGCTCCAATCTGGAACAGCCTCAATGACCTGCAGCGTGATCGACGCAATGATCTCTACGATCAAATGCTCGGCTACTGCCAACACCCTGCCCTTCCGCGCTGATCGGAGGGCAGGATATGAAAACATTCATTACCGAAACGAGGTCCAGCCGGTCCAGGGCTGATCTCACCGTCCTGATGCTGGGGTTAGTCAGCGTGGTACTGGTGCTCTGGGTGGCACTCAGCAACCAATGGTCCTGGCCGGGCTACACGGAGATGGTCGCAAGCTTGCCCCATCCTGTTGCCTGGCTACGGTGGATAGTCGGGGATATCAGTGAAGTCGCCTTCTACAAGCACGAACTGGCATCACTCGGTTTGTTAGGCGGCGCCTACCTGGCATGGTGGGCGAGCAAACACGGCAAAGCCTGGCAAGGATTTTCTATTTCCTATGGAACGGGACTTTGGCCTTGGCTGGTCACGAGTTCACTGCTGGGGTTAATGCTGAGCAATTTACTGTGGGGCTGGACCGTCACCGCACAGACGTGGCAACCGACGTTTGCAGCGTTCGTCTCGTTACCGGCAGCCATGGTGCTGATGTTCGGCGGCGGCTGGAAAGTTGCCGTAAACGGTGCGGTGTTAGGCGCATTGCTGGTGACGCCTATGTGCCTGCTGATCGTGAACTTCGTATGCGCTCCACTGGGTCTTCCCGTAGTGATCGGCAACGTGGTGGGCATGGCAATCGGCAGCGTCATTGCGTTTGTACTGTGCCGCCGAGTACCAGCGCTGGTCAGTTCTGATTACATAGCCCCCGCCAAGCCGGCATCCGCGAAACCGCCCACTTACGGGATGGCCTGGAGTCTGCGTCGGGTGTTGGCGGATTTTTCCGAAGCGCCATTTTTCGGAAACGAACTCGCGAGCCTGGGATTGCTGGCAGGTGTGTTGGTGGCCTATGCGCTGAACCCCAGCAGCCCGGCGTATGGATCAGGCCTGGTCTTGCACCTGCTCGCCGCCCAGGCGCTGACATCGGCTCTGGGTGTCGTGATCTGGCGAAAACAGTGGATGACACGAGGATGGTTTCCGACCTACGTTCCACTGGTTTCTGTAGTGCCGGCAGCTGTGTTGACCCATGGTGGTAGTTGGACAGTCATCGGTTCAAGTGCACTGCTTGGGGCTCTGATCGCGCCGCCGCTGGCCTGTGCGATTGCCGGTCGCTTGCCCGCACATTTTCACCCGTATATTGGCAATGTAATCTCAATGGCGTTGAGTACGTTGATGATAGTGCCTTTGGTGGGTTGGCTGATCCAGCTGTAGTTCTTCCCCCACGCTGCGCTTTTCGTGCAGCGTGGGAACTGGTTTTGCCCCTCACAACCCATGCCAAAACCGACTCCAAAACCCCCGCCCCAAGTCATCCTTGCACCGCGCATACTGCGCCGCATACAGCTGTGAACGCGCCTGCACCTTACTGGCCACCGGCGGCAACCAGGCCTTGGCGGCGTAGGTGCGTTGGCGGTAGCCGCCCCAGCCTTCGTGGTAGTTCAGGTACTGGCCGTACGCGTCGTATTTGTAGACGCCATTGATGGTGTAGGTCTTGTCCATGTACCAGCCGACAAAGTCGATGGCGTCATCGAAGTCCTGGCGGCTGGCGCCGGTGCGGCCGGTGCTCTTGCGGTAGTCGTTCCACACCTCGTCCTTGGCCTGAGCGTAGCCGGCGGCGGTGGAGACGCGGCCCCAGGGGATGATCCACAGCAGGTATTTGCGGGGGGCCAGGGCGTCCTGGCGGAAGCCGGACTCCTGATACATGATGGCGAACGGCACCTGGATCGGCACGCCCCAGCGTTTTTGCGTGACTTTGGCGGCGTCGTACCAGTCGTCCTTTTCGCGGAAGATGCCGCAGAGGTCATCTGGCGTGCGTGGCGGCGAGGTGCCGCACGCCGCCAGCAAGGAAGTAAGTAACAACAGTCCGACGGTTTTGCCTGCGCTCAATATGCACCTGTGCCTGATACGTGTAAAACGGGCATTTTACCCAGGTCTGCGCCTCGTGCATCTGCACTATCCTGAGCCCCAGGTGTCGTACTCCCATGCGCCCAACCCCAGGAGAACCTATGACCCAGGATGTGTTAGCCAAGGAAACCAACCGCCGCCAGCTGCAGCAGATCATTTCCGGACTGTCTGACGGCGTGATTCTGGCCGAGGTCGACCAGACCATCCTATGGGCCAACGAGGCGGCACTCACCATGCATGGCGTGGGTGACGTGATGGGGCTGGGCGCCAATGGGCAGCAATACGCCGAGCGTTTCGCCCTACGCTACCGTAACAACCACCCGGTACAGCCGGAAAACTACCCCCTGGCCCGAGCGGCGGCAGGCGATGAATTCAGCGACGTGGTGGTGGAAGTCACACCCACCGCCGATGAAGAAAAAACCTGGGTCCACCGCCTGCGCAGCCTGGTGATCACCGACTCCCGTGGCGAACCTGAGCTGCTGGTGCTGATCCTCAGCGACGCCACCGAATGGGCCAGCGCCGAACAGCGTTTCGAAAAAACCTTCAATGCCAACCCGGCACCGGCGGTGATCTGCCGCCTGAGCGACTTGCGCTACATCAAGGTCAACCAGGGTTTCCTGGAGATGACCGGCTACAACCGCGACCAGGTCATCGGTAAATCCGTCTATGAGCTGGACGTGCTGGAGCAGGCCGAGCGCAAGGATCTGGCCATCGAGCGTTTGGGGGAAGGGGCCACTATCCCGCAGATGCAAGCTGAGCTGCGGTTGCCTGAGGGGGGCAGCAAGCTGGTGATCGTTGCCGGCCAGCCGTTGGACATGAATGAAGAGGACTGCATGCTGTTCTCCTTCATGGACTTGGAGCCACGGCGCAAGGCAGAAATTGCTCTGCGCCAGAGCGAGGAGCGCTTTGCCAAATCTTTCCGCCTGACGCCCGTGCCGACCCTGGTGTGCAGCGCCGACAACCGTCAGGTGGTGGACATCAACGAAGCGTTCATGAGCATTACTGGCTATATCAGCGAAGAACTGATTGGCAAGTCCATCGAGGACATCGACTTTATCGACAGCCCCCAGGCGGGCGCGCAGTTGTTTGCCACCCTGGAAAAATCCGGCAACCTCGAAGGCCAGGACCTCAAGGTGCGCAAGAAAGGCAATGAGGTGATCGACTGCGTGGTGTCTGCCGACACCGTGATCATCCAGGACGTGCCCTGCTACTTGCTGGTGATGATGAACATCACCGAACGTAAACGTTCCGAGCTGGAACTGGTGGCGGCTATCGAGGAAGTGATGCAGGACGCTTCGTGGTTCAGCCAGACGCTGATCGAAAAACTCGCCAACGCCAAAAGCGTCAACAGCCCCAACCAGCCGAATATCGCCTACACCGACCTCACCGCCCGTGAGCGCGATGTGCTGGGCTTGATCTGTGAGGGCCTGGCCGACAAAGAGATCGCCTCACGCCTGAAACTGGCGCCCAATACCGTGCGTAACCATGTGGCCACGGTTTACTCGAAATTGGGGGTGCACAGCCGCAGTGCGGCCATCGTTTGGGCCCGTGAACGCGGGCTGTTTGCCGGGGAATTGCGTCTTAAGAAATAGGCCTTGCAAGTGCAAATGCACTAGTGCACCTAGTGCGAATTCGCCTTATTACAGCGAGGGGCAAGCCATAACCTTCAGGGGTCCAACATTTTGTCCTGAAGGAACCCCCATGTTTACCCTCGCCCAACTGCGAAACTGCATCGAAGAAGGCCTGTCGCCGCTGACGTGTGAGTTCACCCTGTGCCGCGACGCGTCCCTGACCCTCAAAGTCTACGACGCTGAAACCGGCCGGGTCGACCTGGTGGTCACCGGGATCAGTACCAACCGGCTGCAGACGCCGCAAGAAGTCGCAAAGATGGTGGAAGAGCTGCGCTACGAACTGCAGAGCAACACCATGGGCAATCTCACTCTGGATGACTTGCCTTCAACGACGCCCCAATGAAATAGAACACCCCGCCCCCCACAATGAACGCCCCCAACATGAAGAACATGTAGTGGGCCGGCAGGCTGGCCAGCACCAGCCCACACAACACCGGCCCCAATGCGGCGCCCAGGTTGGACAGGTTTTGTGCCCCGTAGTACATGCCGCGCAGGTGATCCGGGGCGATCCGGTCGATGAACATGTACTCGGCCGGGAACACAATGATCTCCCCAACAGTGAACACCGCCATCGCCAACACCCACCACAGCACACTGGTGGACAGCGCGAAACCAATGACCCCCAGCAAGAACATGCCCAGCCCCGCGATCAGCCATTGACCCAGATAGCGGTGCGAAATACGCCGCCCGATCACGTATTGCAGGGCAATCACCAACACCGCGTTGGTGGTCAGTACGGCGCTGACCACGGTGTAGGTGTAATCGGCGGTGGTAGTGGTCACCAGGTATTGCGAAAGCCACGCGGTGAAATGGCCGAATACCACGGCACTGAGCACGCCGCCGAGGGTGAAGCACACGAGGCGCCTATCCCTTAACAGCACCCGGCCAACAGCAAAGAACGGCACGGCTTTTTGCGTGGCATCGACAGTCGACAGCGTACGGTCGCCCCAACGCCAGTACAGCAGGAAAAAACCTCCCCCCAATAGCGCCGACAGGATAAACGGCAGGCTGATATCCAACTGGGCGATCATCGCCCCGAAAAAAGGCCCTACGGCATAACCGATGTTGGTCAGCGTGTACTTGATGGAAAACACTTCGCTGCGCGCGTCGATGGGCAACAGGCTGGCAAACCCGGCTTTGACGGCGATATCGATTACCGCGTACGCCAGGTTGATCAGGATCAGGCAGCTGTAGAACGCCCAGATATTCTGCGCGAGCACCGTGCCGATGAAACCCAGCACAAACAGCATGCTCAAGGCGAGCAATAGCCGGTAGCTGTTGATGCGGTCTACGAGAAAGCCGCCATACACACTGAGTAACGAGCCGACGATCAGCGAACTGCCGATCACCAGGCCGACTTGCGTGATATCGAGAGCGAAGTGGCTGGTGAGATAAATCACCAGGTACGGAAACGTAATTGCCTTGGCCAGCGTGAGCAGCAACGTGGCTGACAGCAACAGGTTAACAGCGCGGGGGTAGCCTCTTATCGTGGCAAGCATCCTGCTCTCATTCTGCGAAGGTAACGCGGCGTCTATAGCCGGTTACCTTAACCCAGAACGAACACTACAAGCACCGTCACTTCTTGACAGGGGTGATCTCAAGTATGGTGCCGTTGGTGGTCTTGAGCAGCACAAATTTATCGCCCACCCGCGCCCACTGGCTGTCTTCTTCAGGCTGCTTGAGACCGCGTTTTTTCCAATCGCCGACAGCCGATTCCTTGCGCATCAGCATATCCGGGGCGCGGTCGCCTTCTTTCAGGTCGCGGGTGTTGATGTTGGAAGGTTGCACGGTTTCCTGAGGGGTATCACCGGCCTGCACGATGAAGCTGGCGGTGGAAAGACTGGTGGCGACCAGCAGGCAGGCAAGTAGGGATCTGGACTTCATGGGTGCTCCTTCAATGAATGATGCGTACTCAGGTTCGGACCGCTACCGCGCATGATCATTCAATCAGGCCACAGGTAATCCAGCACTGGCAGATACCTCGTTGCCCTCGTGAAATAAATGCTGTATTTTTTCATGAAATTTATAGAAATAATTTTCATGACTCCACAAGAAGAACTCGCCACCCTGGCCGCGCTGATCCATGACCTGCGCAAGCACAAGAAGCTCACCCTCGCTCAGCTCGCGCAAAAAATCGAGCGCTCCGTGGGTTTCCTGTCCCAGGTCGAACGCGGCCTGTCGCGCCCGACCGTGGCGGATCTCACCGCCATCAGCCACGCCCTCGACGTACCTACCACCTATTTCTACAGCCAACCCAAACCCAAGGCGGTGGACTGGATTACCCGTCCCAATGAACGGCGCACGGTGTATTACGCCAATGGCATCACCGACATCCTCGTCTCGCCGAGCATGAACGGCGCTTTTTCGATGCTCGACAGCCTGCTGGCCCCCGGTGCCAACAGCGGTGAACAAACCATGCGCGACCGCGCCGAGCAGGCCGGTTTTGTGCTGGAAGGCGAGTTGACGCTATGGGTTGAAGGTGAAGCCGACTCGGTGACCCTCGGCCCCGGCGATAGCTTTCACCTGGCCAGCTTCGCCCATTGCCGCTACGCCAACCTGACCGCCCTGCCCGCCCGCGTGTTGTGGGTTTACAACTAGGAGCTGCACCCGTGAAAAGCCATGCCTGCACGTTACTGGCCGAAGTACGGACCTTTCGCCAGAACCACCCCGACGTGCGTTATGTCGACCTGATCGCCCTGGACATTCCCGGGCACTTCTACGGCAAGCGTTATCCCATCGAGATGCTGGAAAAAGTCGCCGCCGGCAGCCCGCTGAAGCTGCCGCAGAACGCCGTGCTGCTCGGGGTCCAGGGCGGGCTGTTCAAGATTGGTGACTACTGCTTCAACGACGGCGACCCGGATGCCAACCGCCGCCTGGTGCCGGGCACGCTCAAGCCGGTGAGCTGGGAGTCGCAGCCGCTGGGCCAGATGCTGATCACCTCCGACGGCACTGAGGCCCCCATCGAATTCGAGCCCCGCGAAGTGCTGGCAAAGGTGCTGGAGCGCCTGCACCACAAGGGCATCCACCCAGTGGTGGCGTTCGAGCTGGAGTTCTACCTGTTCGATAAAAAACTCGATAACGGCCTGCCGCAATTCGCCCGCGACCCGCTGAGCGGCGACGCCGACGACCAGCCCAACCTGCATATCGAACGGCTGTCGCGCTTCGGCGAAGTGCTGGATGACATGGCGCAAACCGCCAAGGATCAGGGCATCGACATCACGGTGATCACCGCCGAGATCGGCCCAGGCCAGTTCGAAATCAACTTCGGTCACCTCGACGATGGAATGCGCGCCGCCGACTGGGCCGCCCTGTTCTGCCGCAGCACCCGTGGCGTGGCCCTCAAGCACGGTTACCGCGCCAGCTTCATGGCCAAGCCATACCTGCAATATCCCGGCAGCGGCATGCACGTGCATGTCAGCCTGTATGACGGCGCAGGCAATAATTTGCTGGCAGCACACCAGCAGCAATCGTTGCGGCATGCCGTGGCCGGCTGCCTGGAATTGCTGCCGCACTGCATGCCGATCTTTTCCCCCAACCACAACGCCTTCCGCCGCCTGGGCGGTACGGTGAATGCGGCGACCCGAGCCAGTTGGGGCTTTGAAGACCGTGATGCGTGTGTGCGCATTCCTGAGTCAGATCCGCGCAATCTACGCATCGAGCATCGCCTGGCCAGTGCCGACGCCAACCCGTACCTGGTGCTGGCGGCGATTCTGGTCGGCCTGGAGCACGGCCTGCAAGCCAAGCGCGAACCCATCGCACCGCTGAACGAGGACCGCAGCAGCGGCACCGACTTCCCCCTGGAAATGCTCGACGCCGTGCGCGCCATGCAACATCAGCCGGTATTACGCGATAAGCTGGGCGCCGAATTTGTCGACGTGTACTGCGAAAACAAACGCCAGGACCACCTGGCCTTCCAACAAGAGATCAACGCGCGGGAATATCGCTGGTTTCTCTAAACGCCTCTGGAATCACCGATGACCGACCAAAACGCCCCGGCCCTCAAGGAAATCTTCAACGTCGAACGCCTGCAACACATCGCCGCCGAAATGACGGCGGTGTACCCGGCGTTCGACGCCAAGGGTTTCCTCAAGCACGCCAAGGCCGGCTTGGCCGAGTTGTCGGTGATGCAGCGCATGGCGCGGGTCAGTGAGAGCCTGCATGCGGTGATCGCGCTGGATTACCCGCAGACCCTCAAGGTGCTTTACGCGCTGGCCCCGCGCCTGAACAGTGCGTTTGTCAGCCTGTTCCTGCCGCACTTCGTGGCGAGTTACGGGCAGCACGACTTCAAGCGTTCCATGGCTGCTCTTAAATACTTCACCACCTTTGGTTCCGCCGAATTCGCCATCCGCCACTTTTTGCTGCACGACTTCCAGCGCACGTTGGCGGTCATGCAGGAATGGTCTCTGGATGGCAACGAACACGTGCGCCGTCTGGCCAGTGAAGGTTCACGACCGCGCCTGCCCTGGTCATTCCGCCTCGCCGAAGTCCAGGCTGACCCCGAGCTCTGCGCGTCGATCCTCGACAACCTCAAGGCCGATAGCAGTCTCTATGTGCGCAAGTCCGTGGCCAACCATCTCAACGACATCACCAAGGACCACCCGGACTGGGTGCTCAGCCTGATCGAGGGCTGGAACCTGAATACCCCGCACACCGCGTGGATCGCCCGCCATGCCTTGCGCAGCCTGATCAAGCAAGGCAACACCCGCGCGCTGACAATCATGGGCGCTGGCGCCAAGGCCGAGGTAAAGATCCACCAGTTGCAGGTCACGCCGGCGGTGATCAACCTGGGCGAACGCATCAACCTGTCCTTTAACCTGGAGTCCACCGCCAACGCGCCGCAGAAACTGGTGGTGGACTACGCCATCGACTACGTGAAAAGCGCGGGCCACAGTGCCGCGAAAGTGTTCAAGCTCAAGGCGTTTACCCTCGGCGCGGGCGAGCAGCAGAGCCTCCGACGTGAGCAACATATCCGCGAGTTGACCACGCGCAAGCATTACCCCGGCAAGCACGTCGTCCATGTGCTGATCAACGGCGAGAAGCTTGCCAGCGCCGAATTCGAACTGCGAAACGACTGACGCAAATCAAAGAAAAGGCTCTGGAACGGGCCTTTCAGCCCTATAAATTGTCGAACAATCCTGGCATAGTCAGTTGCGATCCATTATCATCCAGCGCCTTCTCGCTACCCGTCGGGTAGCTGTTTCAATGTGTCACCCGAGGCGCCCATGTACCTTTTTTCGTTTCACCGCCCCCTGATTGCCATCAGCCTGGGGTTTGCTGCTCCTGGCGTGTTTGCCGCACTACAACCCCAGGCCGAAGCGCCGCTGGCCAGCGACACCGAGCTGCACTGCCACTTCAACCGCGACGCCAGTACCGACTGCACCACCACCTACCGCTATACGATCCTCAAGCCAAGCGGCCGCGAAATGCTCTCGCGCATCGACTTCGATTATTCCGAAGGCGACACCTTTGAAGTGATCAGCGCGCAGTCCACCCAGCCCGGCGCGAAGCCGATGGCGCTGGATGCGACGCAGATCGACACCCGTACCGCGCCCAATCCGGACCAGGGCTTCAGCCGGGACAAACAGACATCCCTGGCCTTCCCCAACCTGCGTGTCGGCACGCAGATTCGCTACACGGTGCGCGAGCACCATGCCGCCAAACCTTTGATGACCCAGTTTCACTACGTGCTCAAATTCGGCCCTAGCCCGGCGCGGCGCGATCAGTTCAAGGCGCGGTTTACGGCAGAACGACCGATCCAGTGGCGCAGTGAACTGTTCGAGGGTTTCAGCGTAACGTTGTCGCAGAACGGCAAGACCCTGGACGTGGTGCAAAAGGCCCCGACCTACCTCAACTACATCAACGAAGCGTCCAACGCCGCGTTGCTACGCATCCCGCGTATCGAGGTGGGCAGCGCCCTGGAGCGCCAGGCGTACTTCGGTGGTTTCGCCCAGCGCTACAACCAGATCCTCGGCGCCAGCCTGCCGCCGCAAAGTGCTGCTGCCGTGGTTGCCGTGCGCGGTTTGACACCCGCTGAACAGGTCGCCGCATTGTTGCAGCACATCAACGACCATTACCGTTACCTGGGCGATTGGCGTGCGACGGAGCGCGGCTATGTGCCCTTTAACCTGGCTGAAATCGAACAACACGGTTATGGCGACTGCAAGGACCTGGCAATCCTGCTGACCGCCTTGCTCAAGACCAGTGGCATCAAGGCCGAAACCGCCTGGGTCAGCCGTGGTGATGTGGTCGAGTCGCTATTGATTCCGGGCACCCAGGCGCCGAACCACGCCATCGTGCGCGCCGAAGTGGACGGCCAGGTGTGGTGGCTCGACCCGACCAACCCGGTGTATGCCCCCGGCCAGGTCATGCCCGACATCCAGGACCGCTGGGTGCTGGTCAACGATGCCCAGGGCCACGTGCGCGAAGAACATATTCCATTGGAACGCCCCGAAACCACCCTGCGCCTGGACAAGCAGGTGCACTACGACAGACAAGGCAACGGCGCGATCCAGGCCACGATTACCTTCAGTCGTCTGCCGCTGATGCAACTGAGCGTCGCCGACCGCCAGCAAGGCAGCACCGCTACCGACCAGGACATCTGCGCCAACTTCGGCAACGAGATCAGCGACTGCCACATCACCCGCCCGGCTACCGGCTTTGTGGTGCACGACGGGTATACCGTCACGGCCACAATGAATGACCAGCGTGCACTGGAAAAACTGGCGAATGATTACGTGTACAGCGATGAATCGCTCAAGGGGCGCTGGGATGGCTTTATCAACTACCGCCGACAAGGGCAGCAGGCCGAGCTTGATCTGGGCAACCCGCAAACTCATGACTACACCATCACCCTGAGCGGTGGGCAAATGGAAAAAGCCATCCCTGGTTGCCAGGTGCGCTCGCCATGGTACGACTTGGATCTGGGGGGGACGCGGGAAGATGGCGGGTTGCGTTATCACTATCGTCTGAGCCAGAAGGTGCGCTGGTTGGGCCATGACGAGATTATCAGCAAGGCGTTCGGGAAGATGATTGAGGATTCACGGGCTTGCGCGGAGCAGGTGCATCAGGTGGTGAAGCTCTAACCCGACCGTTGGGCGAGCCTGTGGTCAGGCTACGCCCAACAGCAACCCCTGCTCCCGCGCGCACAACTCCACCACGTAATCCCACAACACCCGTAGCCGCACCGACTTGTGCAATTCCCGACGCGAGCTGATCCAGTAGCTGCGCTGGATCCCCTCCCCCGGCAACAATGGCACCAATTGCGGGTCGCCTGAGGCCATGAAGCACGGCAACACCGCAATCCCCAACCCCGAGCGCGCGGCCTGGTGCTGGGCGATCACACTGGTGCTGTGGAACACCACCTTGGGGTTGCGGCAGAAGCTGCTGAGGAACTTCAGTTCCTGACTGAACAGCAGGTCGTCCACGTAATCGATCCACGCATGCGTCGCGAGGTCTTCGCGCTTTTCAATTGGCGGATGGCGGTCAAGGTACGCGCGGCTGGCGTAGAGGGCCAGGCGGTAGTCGGTGAGTTTGCGCGTGACCAGTTGATCGACGCTGGGGCGTTCGAGGTGGATGCTGATTTCCGCCTCGCGGTTGAGGATGCTGACAAAGCGCGGCACCGCCACCAGTTCCACTTCCAGCCCGGGGTAGCGGTCGAACAGCCCGCCCATGCGGCTGGCCAGGAACATCACGCCCAACCCTTCGGCAACACCGAGGCGGATCTTGCCCAGGGGCGCGGCGGAGTGGGTCAGTTCGTCTTCGGCCAGCAGTGCGACGTTTTCCATGGCTTCGGCGTGCTTGAGCAGGGCTTCGCCGGCGGGCGTCAGTTCGTAGCCCTGGGCATGCTGCACGAACAGCGCGGTGCCGAGGCTTTTCTCGATGGCTTCGATATGCCGGGCAACGGTGGCGTGGGTGGTTTTCAGGCGTTGCGCGGCGGTGAGCAAGCGGCCGCTGCGCTGTAGCTCCAGAAAGTACCGCAGGTCGTTCCAGTCGAACATGACGCCTCCATTGCGTGAGCCTGGGCTACGCTGTTTAAAAACGCACAGCAGCTGGGTAAAAACTAACATTTTTAAGACGAAAACTAACAACTAGGATGGCCGCAATAAGAAAAACAAGCGAGACCTTCAGATGCCCATTGCAACTGCTGAATACGATTACATCGTCGTAGGTGCCGGCCCCGCGGGCTGCCTGCTGGCTAATCGGCTGTCCGCCAACCCTGTGCACCGCGTGCTGCTGCTCGAAGCCGGCGGCCGCGACAACTACCCCTGGATCCACATTCCCGTCGGCTACCTGTTCTGCATCGGCAACCCACGCACCGACTGGTGCTTCAAGACCGAAGCCCAAGAAGGCCTGCAGGGCCGTGCACTGAGTTACCCACGGGGCAAGGTGCTGGGCGGCTGCTCCTCCATCAACGGCATGATCTACATGCGCGGTCAGGCCCAGGATTACGATGGCTGGGCGGCGGAAGGCAATGTGGGCTGGGCCTGGAAAGACGTGCTGCCGCTGTTCAAGCAAAGCGAAAACCATTTTGCCGGGGGCTCGGAATTCCACAGCGACGGCGGTGAATGGCGGGTCGAACAACAGCGTCTGCACTGGCCGATCCTCGATGCGTTCCGTGATGCAGCGGCTCAAAGCGGCATTGCCAACATCAACGACTTCAATCAAGGCGACAACGAGGGTTGCGGCTACTTCCAGGTTAACCAGAAGGCTGGCGTGCGCTGGAACGCAGCCAAAGCGTTTCTAAAGCCGGTCCGCCAACGCCCCAACCTCACGGTTTTAACCGGAGTGGACGTGGACCGCGTGCTGCTGGAAAACGGCCGCGCCTCCCAGGTTATCGGGCGTCAGCAGGGCCAACAGCTGAGCTGGAAGGCGCGCAAGGAAATCGTGCTGTGCGCCGGCTCCGTGGGCTCGCCGGGGATTTTGCAACGCTCGGGGATTGGCCCCTCCAGCGTCCTCAAACCCTTGGGCATCGAGGTGCTGCATGAACTGCCTGGCGTCGGCGGCAACTTGCAGGACCACCTGCAGCTGCGGCTGATCTACAAGCTGGAAAACGCTCGCACCCTCAACCAGATCGCCGGCACCGTATGGGGCAAGATGGGCATGGGCCTGCGCTATTTGTATGACCGAAGCGGCCCACTGTCGATGGCGCCCAGCCAGCTCGGCGCGTTTGCCCGCTCGGGTCCGGAACAGACGTCGGCCAACCTCGAATACCACGTGCAGCCGCTGTCGCTTGAGCGTTTTGGCGAGCCCCTGCACGCGTTCCCGGCGTTTACTGCATCGGTCTGCGACTTGCGTCCACGAAGTCGCGGGCGTATTGATATTCGCTCGGCCAACGCGGCGGATGCACCGCTGATCCGCCCCAATTACCTGAGCCATCCGGAGGACTTGCGCGTAGCCGCCGACGCGATCCGCCTGACGCGCCGCATTGTTGCCGCACCCGCCCTGAGCCAGTTCAAACCGGTGGAGTATCTGCCAGGCGATTCGCTGCAGACTGAAGAGCAGCTGCACGAAGCCGCCGCACGCATCGGCACGACGATCTTCCATCCGGTCGGCACCTGCCGCATGGGCAGCGATAAAGACGCGGTGGTCGATGCGCAACTGCGAGTGCATGGCGTGCCGGGTTTGCGCATTGCCGATGCGTCGATCATGCCGCGCATCACCTCCGGCAACACCTGTTCACCTACGCTGATGATCGCGGAGAAGGCCGCGCAGCTGATCCTTTCGCCGAATACAAGGAGTCTCGCCCCGGAGAAAGAACTGATTCATGCAATCTGAATAGCGGCGCCAGACCTGGCGCCGACAGTGGAACAACAATAAATAATCACTGTGAGGGCTACCCGATGTCAGAACATGCTCAACCCCTGGGCTCGGCGGTCAACACCGCCATCACCCGCAACGATTCAAAGAAGGTCATCTTCGCCTCGTCCCTGGGGACGGTGTTCGAGTGGTATGACTTTTTCCTATACGGCGCCCTGGCGGCGGTGATCAGCAAGCAGTTCTTTGCCGGGGTCAACGACACCACGGCGTTTATCTTTGCGTTGATGGCCTTTGCGGCCGGCTTTGTGGTACGGCCGTTCGGCGCGCTGGTATTCGGCCGATTGGGCGACATGATCGGACGCAAGTACACCTTCCTGGTTACCATCATTCTGATGGGGGTAGCGACCTTCTGTGTCGGGCTGTTGCCGACCTACGCGAGTATTGGCATCGCGGCGCCGATCATCCTGATTGTGCTGCGCATGCTGCAAGGCCTGGCGCTGGGTGGTGAATACGGCGGCGCGGCAACTTATGTAGCCGAGCATGCGCCTGCCGGCAAACGCGGCTTCCACACCAGTTGGATTCAATCCACCGCAACCCTCGGCCTGCTATTGTCGCTGCTGGTAGTGCTGGCCTGCCGTTACTTCACCGGTGACCAGTTCGAAGTGTGGGGCTGGCGCATCCCGTTCCTGTTTTCCATCGTGCTGCTGGGTATCTCCACCTGGATCCGCATGAGCCTGCATGAGTCGCCGGCGTTCCTGAAAATGAAAGAGGAAGGCAAGGCCAGCAAGTCGCCGATCCGCGATTCTTTCGGCAAATGGGAAAACCTCAAGATCGTGCTGATCGCCCTGTTCAGCATCAACGGCGGGCAAGCGGTCACTTTCTACGCGGCGCAGTTCTATGTGCTGTTCTTCCTCACCCAGTTCCTGAAAATGGACCCGGCACTGGCCAACATGCTGTTGATCATCAGCGTGGTGATCGGCGCGCCGTTTTTTATCTTCTTCGGCTGGCTGTCGGACAAGGTGGGCCGCAAGCCGGTGCTGCTGCTCGGCCTGTTGCTGGCGACCGTACTGTACTTCCCGATCTTCAAGAGCCTGGCGCACTACACCAACCCGGCGATGGACCAGGCCAGCAACCAGGCCCCCATCACAGTGCTGGCCGACCCGGCCACCTGCACCTTCCAGTTCGACCCGGTGGGCAAGGCGAAATTTGACAGCCCGTGCGACAAGGTCAAGACCTTCCTGGTCAAGCAGGGCCTGCCCTACAGCAGCGCCGCCGCCCCGGCCGGCAGCCCGGTGCAGGTGAACGTAGGCGACGTGCGTATCGATGGCTTTGACGAAAAAGCCCTGCGCGGCGCGGTGACCCTGGCTGGCTACCCGTCTTCGGCGGATGTGGCCCAGGTCAACAAGACCATGGTGGTGGTGCTGATCGTGGCGCTGATCCTGATCGCCGCCATGTGCTACGGCCCGCTGGCGGCGCTGATGGTGGAGCTGTTCCCGACGCGCATCCGCTACACTTCGATGTCCCTGCCCTACCACATCGGCAACGGCTGGTTTGGCGGGTTCCTGCCGACCGTGTCGTTCGCGCTGGTGGTGTATACCGGCGATATCTTTTACGGCCTGTGGTATCCCGTCGTGGTGACCGGGGTGAGCCTGATCGTGGGGATGTTCTGCCTCAAAGAAACGCGGCATGTGGATATTGATAACAACTGAATCAGCTTGCAGCTTGAAACTTATAGCTGTACATCCATCCAGATAAAGGTTGATCAAACCTCTTCTTTTGCCCATGCTTCAGCCCATTCAACAGCGTAACGAATGGGCTGAGCATGCGGCTGTACCTCTGTGAAAAACCCTCCCAGGCCAAGGATATTGCGGCCGTACTCGGCGCCAGTCGCCGGGGCGATGGCTGTTGGCTGGGCAATGGCGTCACAGTCACCTGGTGCATCGGCCACCTGCTGGAAACCGCCCCGCCCGACGCCTACGACGAGAAGTACAAACGCTGGGTGCTGGCCGACCTGCCCATCGTCCCGGAAAAATGGAAGATGCGCGTCAAGCCCAAGACCGCCAGCCAGTTCAAGGCGGTCAAGCGTTTGCTGGGGGAAGCCCAGGAACTGGTGATTGCCACCGACGCCGACCGCGAAGGCGAGATGATCGCGCGCGAGCTGGTGGAACATTGTCGCTATCGCGGTCCGATCCAGCGGCTGTGGCTGTCGGCGCTGGACGACGCCTCCATCCGTAAAGCCCTGGCAGCCCTCAAGCCCGGTATCGAGACCTTCAGTTTGTATCACTCGGCCCTGGGTCGTTCCCGCGCCGACTGGCTGATCGGCATGAACATGAGTCGCCTGTTTACCTTGCTTGGGCGCCAATCCGGCTACCAGGGCGTATTGCCTGTAGGACGGGTGCAAACGCCGACCTTGCGCCTGGTGGTGGACCGCGATCGCAGCATTGCTGACTTTGTACCCGTGGCCTACTGGGCTATCGATGTAGACCTGCGCCATGTTCGCATGACCTTCACTGCCCAATGGCGCGCGGCCGAAGATGCCTGTGATGACCAGGGCCGTTGCCTCAACCCACAACTGGCGCGAGATGCCGCCGATGCCATGCGCAACGCCGCCTGCGCGCGACTGGTGAAACTGCGCACCGAACGCATGCGTGAAGTGGCACCCCTGCCCTTCGACTTGGGCACCCTGCAGGAAATCTGCTCCAAGAAGCTCGGCCTTGGCGCCCAGGAAACCCTGGATATCGCCCAATCACTGTATGAAACCCACAAAGTCATCACTTACCCGCGCAGCGATTGCGGTTACTTGCCACTGAGCCAGCACAGCGACGCGCCGAACATTCTTGCTGCGTTGGGACGTGCTGATACGGCGGTGAATGAGCTGATGCCCTATATCGACCCCCAGCGCCGCTCGCGAGCGTGGAACGACGCCAAGGTCAGCGCCCACCATGGCATCATCCCGACCGGCGCCGGCAAGGATGTGGGGCAACTCACCGGCAAGCACCGCGCGGTGTACACCTTGATTCGCGCACGCTACCTGGCGCAGTTCCTGCCCAACCATGAGTACGATCGCACCCAGGCGGATTTCGACTGTGCAGGGCAAGCGCTCCGTGCGGTGGGAAAAGTGGTGATAGAACCCGGTTGGAAGCGCGCCTTACCCGAAGCCCTCGCGCCGGCCAAAGGCCGTGAAGCGCCAGCTCCACAAGCGCTTCCGGCATTGGTGCAGGGCCAGGAATACGCTGTTGCCAAGGTCAACCTCAAGGACCTGTGGACCCAACCGCCCAAACCCTTTACCGAAGGCGACCTGATCAAGGCAATGAAAAACGTCGCTAAACTGGTGGAAGACCCACTGCTCAAGCAAAAGCTCAAGGACACCACCGGCATCGGCACCGAAGCCACTCGGGCCGGCATCATCCAGGGGCTGCTGGACCGTGGTTACTTGGTAAAGAACGGCAAGGCGCTGTCGGCCACGCCGGCAGCGTTCAGTCTGATCGACGCCGTGCCCCGCGCCATCGCGGACCCCGGCACCACCGCAATCTGGGAGCAGGCCCTGGACATGGTGCAAAGCGGCGAAATGAGCCTGGAAGAATTCGTGGCCAAACAGGCGGCCTGGATGAGCAAACAGGTGGCGCGCTGCAATGGCATGCGTATGACCATCACCGGCCCGGCCAGCCCGGCAGGCCGAGGCGCCGCGCCGTGGAAAAAGAAGCGCAAGGGCGCACCACGCAAGACCGCAGCCAGCCCCAAACGGACGAAAAAGCCGGCAAATGCGGGGTAAACCACGAAAAAAACCGGCGAATGACGTTTTTCGACGGGTTTAGCGCCGCTTTGGACCTTGCCGTAGCGTGAGCCGTCTAGGATTCTGTAAGGGGACCCTGACTACCCAACAACAACACCGGAGTGGCCGCCATGAAAACCGTTGCACAAGTGCTCAAAGCCAAGGACCAGAAAAACCAGGAAGTCCATGTCATCAAACACGACCACACTGTGTTTGAAGCACTGGTCCGGATGTCGGAGAAAAACGTCGGAGCCTTGCCGGTCGTTCAGGATGGCGTGGTGGTAGGCATCATCAGCGAACGTGATTACGCACGTAAAATCATGCTCAAGGGGTTATCGTCGGTTACTACAAAAGTCCATGAGGTGATGAGTTCTCCGGTGATCACCGTCGACACCCATAAAAAGGTCGATGAGTGCATGAATATCATGACCGACAGTCACCTGCGCCATTTGCCCGTGGTCGAAGACGGCACACTGCTGGGCCTGCTCTCTATCGGTGACTTGGTAAAAGAAGCCATTGCCGAGCAGGCAGAGCTGATCAAACAGCTGGAGCAGTACATCCGCGGCGAATAGGGGATCCCATGCTCGACACGCTGGAACATCAAGAGGATCACCTCGACACCCTGTACCGGGCCATGGCCGAACGGCGTTTCTTGGTATTGACCGGTGCCGGGATCAGCACGTCGTCGGGCATTCCCGATTACCGCGACAACGAAGGCGTGCGTCGGGGCAAGGCGCCGATGATGTATCAGGAATTCCTCGCCACCCCGCAGGCGCGGCGCCGGTACTGGGCCCGGGCGATGCTGGGGTGGCCGAGGGTTCGCATTGCGCAGCCGAACAAGGCGCACCTGGCATTGGCAGCACTGCAGCAACGCGAGCACATCAGCGGGCTGATCACCCAGAACGTCGACACCTTGCATGATCAAGCCGGCAGCCACGACGTGATCGAACTGCACGGCAGCCTGCACCGGGTGCTGTGCCTGGATTGCCAGTTGCGCAGCCAGCGTGATGCGATCCAGCGGCAGATGGAAATCGACAACCCCTACCTGGCACAAGTCCATGCGGTGCAGGCGCCGGATGGCGACACGTTGCTCGATCCCGCCTTTGAAGAACACTTCCAGGTGCCCCGCTGCCCTCATTGCGATGGCGGGCGCTTGAAGCCGGATGTAGTGTTTTTTGGCGAAAACGTAGCGCCGACAACAGCAGCCCGGGCGATGACTGCGGTAGAGCATGCCGAAGGGTTGTTGGTGGTGGGCTCGTCGCTGATGGCCTATTCAGCGTTTCGTCTATGTAAAGCCATGGTCGAACAGGGCAAACCCGTCATTGCCATCAACTTGGGCAAGACCCGAGGGGATGAGTTGTTACAGGTGAAGATCGAAGCCGAGTGCGAGCGATTGCTGCCCTTGCTGGCGGAGCGATTAACCTGATATCAGCCTGACCCGCACCTCCAGAAAATGACGCCCAAGTCACGTTTTCCCGCATCCTCCCGTCCCCGCGGCGATTTATGTAGTGATAAAAAATAATCACTACATAATCGTTGACGTAACCTTTTTGTCCTTGCATTATCAAGTCGTCTCTCGGATCGGGAGCGTTGGCAACAAGCGTTTTGAAAGAGCTCGTCTGACCGCCGAGCTGTTTTTTCCGGATGTGCACTGCCCACAAGGCAGATTGATGAAGCTGATCGGCCCGAAGGGCTCGGTACAAGACGCTCAAATGCGGCTTGTCTTCGTTATGAATGCATTGCGTAGCAGTTCATCAGCAAGACTACATGCATCAGGTTCAAGACCCTGCCCGTATTCGGCAGACCGTCGCTGACGCCCGGTTTTCGCAACCGGAGACAACTAACCAAGTGTTAACGAACCAACTGATAGATCGCCAACTGGTCAAGGGGCTTACACATGAATCTGAACAACCAACCAACTATCGATGAATTGGCTGAGATGTTCGCAGCGCAGAAAGACACACTCGACGACCATATCCTGTGGATTGGCAAATCGGGCGAAGTCCAAATTGACTGCCTGGCGCCCCACACCGAAGAAGCCGAGTTCGACCGCAATCACCGGGAACTGGCGGCGCGCCTGAAGATGTACCGTCGCGGCCAAGGTTATGTCGGCAAGAAAGCGGCCGCCGATCGCAACTTTATCGAGCAGGTCTTTCAAACACTTAATACCGAATGGCAGAACCTCAAGGGTCAGTCGCAAGTTAAAGTGATTGATAGATACTGCTGATAACACAGCATTAAACATTCAAGCCCGTTTGTTAGTTCAAGCGGGCTTTTTAGTGCCTGACTTATAACAATGCCGGAAACCGCCCCTTTGCCGCTTCATCGCGAAAAATATCAAACAACACCTGCGCCGCCGCCGAGAGTTCATGTCCTGGTTTGGTCAGTACGCCAATCGGCCGTTCGATCACCGGATCAGTCAAGGTGATGCAATGGGCGCCCGCCTCCTGCATTTGCCGTGCACACAACGCCGGCACTGCGCTGACGCCCAAACCACTCGCGACCATCTTGCCCACCGTCGCCAGTTGATGGCTTTCCAGGGCTACCGGCAACTTCATCTGTAGGGCGCCCAGGTGTTCCTCCAGCATCACCCGCACCGTGGATGGTCTTTGCAACGTGATGAAAGGCTGTTCCAGCAAGGTTTTCCAATCGATCCCGGCACAATCTGCTAAAGGCGAATCACCCGGCACCACGGCGATGAAGCGGTCGAGATACAACGGCGTAAACGCCAGTGATGAGCCCTCAGCCGGCTCAAACGCCACGCCCAACTCCACTTGCCGGTCGCGCACCATCTCCAGCACTTGCTCATTGATCAAGTCATGCACGGTCACATTCACCTGAGGGTAACGCGCACGGAACATCTTCAGGATCGGTGGCAGCAAGTTGCCCGCAAACGATGGCATCGCCGCGACGGTGACTCGCCCGCGTTGCAGGGTGAAACGCTGACGCAGTTCGTCTTCGGCGTTGTCCCAGTCAGCAATCAGCCGGCGCGCCAGGGGCAGCAGGGATTCGCCTTCGGGCGTCAGGGCAACGTTGCGTGTATTACGGCTGAACAGGCGCCCGCCCAGGCCTTCTTCCAGGCCCTTGATGGTCAGGCTCAGCGCCGATTGGGAGAGGTGCAGGCGCTCGCAGGCGGCGGCAAAACTCAGGCTTTGGGCCACGGCGAGAAACGCGCGCATTTGTTTAACGGTCATAGGGAAACTCCAAGCGACGAGTTGAAAGCCGCAAGTGAACGCGGCCGTTGACTAGGCTTGAAGCTTGCGGCTTAAAACTGATTATGCTGTTTTTCAAACCAATCAACCTAAAAAAACAACTTAACAAATCAATCCATCAGAGCAACACTCGGTTCATTGGCTGGCCCACAAACAATAAAAGAGGTGCATATGGCAGGTTTCGATAAACGCGTGGCGTCCTACGAGGAAGCACTGGCGGGCCTGGAAGACGGCATGACCGTACTCTCCGGCGGTTTTGGCCTGTGCGGCATTCCGGAAAACCTCATCGCCGAGATCAAGCGCAAAGGCACCCGCGACCTGACCGTGGTTTCCAATAACTGTGGCGTCGACGGTTTCGGCCTGGGCGTATTGCTGGAAGAAAAACAGATCAGCAAAGTAATCGCTTCCTACGTCGGTGAAAACGCGCTGTTCGAGAAGCAATTGCTCAGCGGCGAAATCGAAGTGGTGCTGACGCCCCAAGGCACCCTGGCCGAGAAAATGCGCGCGGGCGGTGCCGGCATCCCGGCCTTCTTCACCGCGACAGGCGTCGGCACTCCAGTGGCCGAAGGCAAGGAAACCCGCGAATTCAACGGTCGCCCCTACCTGATGGAAGAATCCATCACCGGTGACTTCGCCATCGTCAAAGGCTGGAAAGCCGACCATTTCGGCAACGTGATCTACCGCCACACCGCCCAGAACTTCAACCCGCTGGCCGCCACGGCCGGCAAGATCACCGTGGTCGAAGTAGAAGAAATCGTCGAACCGGGCGAGCTGGACCCGGCGCAGATCCACACCCCTGGCATCTACGTCGACCGGATCATCTGCGGCACGTTCGAGAAGCGCATCGAACAGCGCACCGTGCGCAAATAATCCGCCCCCAGCCCGAACAATAAGGACACATAAAAATGGCTCTTACCCGCGAACAAATGGCTCAACGCGTCGCCCGCGAAATGCAGGACGGTTTCTACGTCAACCTTGGTATCGGCATCCCGACCCTGGTGGCCAACTACATCCCCGAAGGCATGGAAGTGATGCTGCAATCGGAAAACGGCCTGCTCGGCATGGGACCGTTTCCTACTGAAGCAACCATCGATGCCGACATGATCAACGCCGGCAAGCAGACCGTGACCGCACGCATCGGTGCCTCAATCTTCTCCTCCGCCGAGTCCTTCGCGATGATCCGTGGCGGCCACGTCGACCTCACCGTGCTCGGTGCGTTTGAAGTGGACGTACAAGGCAACATCGCCTCGTGGATGATCCCCGGCAAGCTGGTCAAAGGCATGGGCGGCGCCATGGACCTGGTGGCCGGTGCGGAAAACATCATCGTGATCATGACCCACGCGTCCAAGGACGGTGAGTCCAAGTTGCTCAGCCAGTGCAGCCTGCCGCTGACCGGCGCCAACTGCATCAAGCGTGTATTGACCGACCTTGCGTACCTGGAAATCGAAAATGGCGCTTTTGTCCTCAAGGAACGCGCACCTGGCGTCAGCGTTGAAGAGATTGTGAGCAAGACCGCCGGTAAACTGATCGTCCCGGACCACGTTCCAGAAATGCACTTCCAATGAGGACAGATCTCATGCAAGACGTCGTGATTGTTGCTGCCACCCGCACCGCCGTGGGCAGCTTCCAGGGTTCGCTGGCGAACATTCCGGCACCGGAACTGGGCGCCGCCGTGATCCGTCGCCTGTTGGAACAGACTGGCCTGGACCCTGCGCAAGTGGATGAAGTGATCCTCGGCCAAGTGCTCACCGCCGGCAGCGGCCAGAACCCGGCGCGCCAGGCCTCGATCCTCGCTGGTTTGCCCCACGCGGTGCCCAGCCTGACCCTGAACAAGGTCTGCGGCTCGGGCCTCAAGGCCCTGCACTTGGGTGCCCAGGCCATCCGTTGCGGTGACGCCGAGGTGATCATCGCTGGCGGCATGGAAAACATGAGCCTGGCTCCGTACGTACTGCCCGCCGCGCGCACCGGTTTGCGCATGGGCCACGCCAAGATGGTCGACAGCATGATCACCGACGGCCTGTGGGATGCGTTCAACGACTACCACATGGGCATCACTGCCGAGAACCTGGTGGACAAGTACGGCATCAGCCGTGAAGCCCAGGACGCGTTCGCCGCGGCGTCCCAGCAAAAAGCCGCCGCTGCTATCGAAGCAGGCCGCTTTGTCGATGAAATCACCCCGATCCTGATTCCCCAGCGCAAAGGCGACCCGGTGGCCTTCGCGGTGGATGAGCAGCCACGCGCCGGCACCACTGCCGAGTCCCTGGCCACACTGAAACCTGCGTTCAAGAAAGACGGCAGCGTCACCGCCGGTAACGCCTCCAGCCTCAATGACGGCGCCGCCGCCGTGCTGTTGATGAGCGTCGACAAAGCCAAGGCCCTCGGTTTGCCAGTATTGGCGCGCATCGCCAGTTACGCTAACGCAGGTGTCGACCCCGCCATCATGGGCATCGGCCCGGTCTCGGCCACCCGTCGCTGCCTGGACAAAGCCGGCTGGAGCCTGGGCGACCTGGACCTGATCGAAGCCAACGAAGCCTTCGCCGCGCAGTCCCTGGCGGTGGGCAAAGAGCTGGAATGGGATGCGGACAAGGTCAACGTCAACGGCGGCGCCATCGCGATCGGCCACCCTATCGGCGCGTCAGGCTGCCGTGTGCTGGTGACCCTGTTGCATGAAATGATCAAGCGCGATGCCAAGAAAGGCTTGGCAACGTTGTGCATCGGTGGCGGCCAGGGTGTAGCACTGGCGCTCGAACGCAACTGATACAAAGGGCAACATGGAAAAGGCCTGGTTCCACGAAAATCAGGCCTTTTCTTTACCCTCCACGCCCGTCCCATCGGCACCCTAAACACCGCGTTGTATTGATTGAGGGCGCTACGCACCCCAAGCGCGGGACAACCCCGCTCACCACAAAGCTGATCAGCGCTTCATACACCGCTGATAACGTTCATCCACTCGCTTGGCGAACCAGGCGGTGGTGAGGTTGCGGGTGATCTTGGGACTCTTGAGCACGATGCCCGGCAGGATCGCCCGTGGCATCGGCTTGCCCGCTGCCTTGTCGGCCAGGGCAAACACGCGCTTGTAGAGCGTGGTGTCCTCGAAATCCAGTTGCTCGCCCTGCTCCAACTGGCTGCGGATACTTGGGTTACGCATATCCAACTTCGCCCCCAAGGAACGCACTGCCAGCTCCGTGGTGCCGGGTAGCAATGAGCCGTAGCGAATTAAATCCCCATCCAATGCCAACTCTTTGCCCGAGGCACGACTGACGGCGGCCTGGAACGCGGCATTGCGGCTGGCGTACCAACCGGCATTGAAGTCGGCAAAGCGATACAGCGGCTGGTCGTAGTTCACCGGGTAACCCAGCAAATGCGCGATGCCGAAGTACATCCCACCCCGGCGGGTAAAGACTTCGCGGCGAATGCTGCCGTCCACCGTGTAGGGATAACCCCGCGCCTGTTTCTGCGCAAAGTCGATACTCACCTGCATCGGGCCTGCGGTATGCACCGGGTTGAAACCACCAAACAGCGTGTTGCCCAGGGGCACCATGCTGATGAAGTCATCGAAGATGCCGCTCAGGTCCTTCTCCGTGCGCGCGGCACTCAGGCGGTCGGCATAGGACTTGCCGGTAGGCGAGCGCAATTGCAGCGCGCTGCGTACAACAAAAGCTGGCACGTGGACTTTTCCGGCACGCCGCAACATTTCATCCTGGGCAATCTTGCCCATATTCGGCACGGGTGGGTCCACCTGATAAGTGGACTCCTGCTCGGTCACCGCCAGCACGGCGCAGATGTTTTCTGTGCTGGGGTAGATTTCCTGGGTGTCGAAGGCCGTGTAGATGTCCTGGGCCCAACCGTTGCGGTCGGGCACCCTGGCCGGCAGCAGCCGCACGATCTGCGCCTTCACTTCGGCTTCGCTGCGCTCCGGCTGTTGTGGGTTGCGTGTGGTGGAGCAACCGGCCAGCACCAGCAACGTGGCAAGGCAGAGAATCAGGCGGCTTGAATACATGGGACATCCTTGAGCGACGATCAACTATCGACGCCCAAGGATAGCGGCAGTTCCGCAGGCGCGTGTGTCAGATCCCGGCCAACGCCAGGTCCATCGCGAAGTAGGTGAAGATCAAATCCGCCCCCGCCCGCTTGATCGATCCCAATGTCTCACGCACCACACGATCCTCATCGATAGCACCAGCCTGGGCGCCGAACTTGATCATCGCGTACTCGCCGCTGACCTGATACGCCGCCACCGGCAAGCGCGAGGCTTCGCGGATGTCGCGAATGATGTCGAGATAGGCACCCGCCGGCTTGACCATCAGCGCATCCGCACCTTCCTGTTCGTCAAGTAGCGATTCGCGCACGGCTTCACGGCGGTTCATCGGGTTCATCTGGTAGCTCTTGCGGTCGCCCTTGAGCGCGCTGCCGCCAGCTTCGCGGAACGGGCCATAGAGGGCCGAGGCAAATTTGGTCGAGTAAGCCATGATCGGGATATGGGTGAAACCGGCGTCATCCAGCGCGCAGCGAATTGCCTGGACCTGGCCGTCCATCGCCGCCGAAGGGGCGATGACATCAGCACCGGCACGGGCAGCGGCAACGGCTTGCTTGCCGAGGTTGACCAAGGTTGCGTCGTTGTCGACATGGGCACCGTGCATCACGCCGCAGTGGCCATGGTCGGTGTATTCGCAAAAGCAGGTGTCGGACATTACGATCATTTCCGGCACGGCGTCCTTGATGATCGAGGACATGCGCGAGACCAGGCCGCGTTCTTTCCAGGTGTCGCTGCCGTTTGCGTCCAAGTGATGAGAGACGCCAAAGGTCATCACGGATTTGATACCGGCATGTGCATAGCGCTCGATCTCACCCGCCAGTTTCTTCTCAGGGATGCGCAGCACGCCGGGCATACTGGTAATGGGCACGAAGTCGTCGATTTCTTCTTCGACGAAAATCGGCAACACCAAGTCGTTGAGCGTGAATTCGCTTTCCTGGAACAAGCCACGCAGCTCCGGAGAGCGGCGCAGGCGGCGTGGGCGGGCTTGGGGGAACTGGCTGGTCATGGCTTTCCTATACAGAAGGCAGAAATCTTTGGGGCGAAAGCTTATGCCCCTGGCCCCGGCAGCACAAATGCCGAGGGGCCAATAGTGTATTGCGCCGCGCGTAACAATTCATTGATCTAGAGCTGCAGGCGCCCCTCGATACACACCGCCACAGCGCCGCCCACCCATATTTCCTCGCCCAGGCGTTCAACGCGAATCCGCCCTGCCCGTCCCAGGACCGTACCCTGGCTCACCACGTAGCGCTCAGGCGCCAGGCCTTCGGCCAATAGCCATTGAGCGATACCGGCATTCAGGCTACCAGTGGCCGGGTCCTCTTGGGCGCCGTCACCCGCGAGGAAGGCACGCACTTCAAATTGCGCGTCCACATCGTCCCTTGAGGGGTCGCAGGGGGCGATCACACCCACCGCCAAGCCAAGCAGTTGCGCGTAATCCGGTTGCAAATCCAGCACCTGGTTACGTTCGGCCAACATCACTGCCAGCCAACCCGCACCGTTGTCGACCCACTGGCTGCGCACGATGGCTTCGGGCGTCAAGCCCAGCGCCAAGCGCACACGCTCGATCAACGAAACCTCAATAGGCCCTGAACGCAACAATGGCGGCGCGATAAACGCCAACTCATCGCCCTGGCGACGGATTCGCACCAAGCCGATTTCGCACTCTTGAATGATCTCCTCGCCTTTGGGCATGCCGCCCGCCTGCAGCCACGCGTGGCAACTGCCCAGCGTCGGGTGGCCAGCGAAGGGAAGCTCTTTCAAGGTGGTGAAAATTCGCACCCGGTAGTCAGCCCTGGGATCACGCGGTGTCAGCAAAAACGTGGTTTCGCTGAGATTGGTCTAGTTGGCAAAACCCGCCATCTGCTGATCGGTCAGGCTGTCGGCGCCGAACACCACCGCCAACGGGTTGCCTTTGAGGGACACGCTGCTGAAAACGTCCAGCTGTTTGAAATCGAAAGTCGGCATGCTTCAACTCGGATTATTAAGGCCACGGATCACCGCCGGCCGTGCGACGAAACCGTCCAGCGCGCGCAGGACATTAGGGAAGTCGGCGATACCTACAAGATCGCCCGATTCGTAGAAACCGATCAGGTTGCGGATCCACGGGAAGGTCGCGATGTCGGCAATGCTGTACGCGTCGCCCATGATCCATGTGCGACCCAGCAGGCGTTTTTCCAGCACCGCCAGCAAGCGCCGGGATTCAGCGGCGTAACGGTCGCGGGGGCGCTTGTCTTCGTAGGCCTTGCCGGCGAATTTGTTGAAGAAGCCCAACTGGCCAAACATCGGGCCGATACCGCCCATCTGGAACATCAGCCACTGGATCGTTTCATAGCGCGAGGCAGGGTCTTCGCAGAGCAGCCGGCTGGTCTTTTCCGCCAGGTAGATCAGGATCGCACCAGACTCGAACAACGCCAGCGGCTGACCGCCAGGACCATTTGGGTCGATGATCGCCGGGATTTTGTTGTTAGGGTTCAGGGACAAGAACTCGGTAGACAACTGCTCTTGAGCCTCCAGGCTGACTTTATGTGCCTCGTATGGCAAGCCCAGCTCTTCGAGCATGATCGACACTTTTACCCCGTTGGGCGTCGGCAGCGAGTACAGTTGCAAGCGCTCGGGATGCCGGGCAGGCCATTTGCTGTTGATCGGGAAAGCAGCGAGTGGGTTCATCACAAGTACCTGGGCAGAAAGCAACCATGATAGTCATCTGCCAAGCGTCCTGCAGGGGTCATCAATACGCAACAACCGCGGGCTATTATCCCACGAGGGCGAACCAATAGGCCCGGGCGCACTCTTAAGTGCGCTCGAACGCTGAATGGAGGCAACGCGCTACATCGACAGGGAACACCGCAGGACGCCGGAAGCGTCACTGGGGCCGGGCTTGTCCGCCTTAATCCGATGCACTGAAGACTCGACACTAATGACCATCAAGCCTTTGTGCCTTGCGCTGCGCCTGAAACGATATTCATACATCATGTTGCCGCTGCTGCTCGTAGGCGGCGCCATCGGCCTGACCCTGGAATCGCGCACCAGCAACGCCGAACAGGCTGACGGCGTGCAAACCCTGGTGTTTCTGCGTCATGGCGAAAAACCTGCCGGCGGCCTTGGCCAGCTCAATTGCCAGGGGCTCAATCGAGCGATGAACCTGGCCACCCTGCTCCCGGAAAAGTTCGGCAAGGCCGACTTCGTTTTCGCCGCCAACCCGACACGTAATGTGGAAGAAGGCGAGCTGGACAACTCCTACAGCTACATTCGCCCGCTGATGACCATCAGCCCCAGCGCCATCAAGTTGGGCCTGCCGGTGAACATCAAGTTTTCCGCGAATGACACCAGCGATCTTGCTGACGAACTGGTTGAAGACAAGTATCACAACGCCACGATCTACACCGCCTGGTCACACGGTTACTTGCCGGAGCTGATCAACAAGGTGGCGAGCGAAGCGTCGGGCGAAAAGCACACCATCACTGACGACTGGTCGGGCAGTGACTACGACACGCTCTACGTGCTGACCCTGACCTGGCACAACGGCAAGGCCTCGCTGTTGAGCCGCAACTACAAGCAAGGGTTGAACGACGGCGACGAAAGCTGCCCGGAACCCACGCAGGTGAGTGCCGATAGCTGACAGCGTATGATGCGCCGCAACTGACTCAATTGCGGAACATCACCATGCCTGACCTCACGTCCTCCCAACCCAATCGGGGTTGGTCCTTCTGGTGGAAACCTGCGCTGTTCCTGCTGGTTGCCTGCGTCGGCCTCTACTACGTGAAGTGGTCGCCCTACTACTTCAAGGCTTTCTTGGCCGCCGACAACCACAGCATTGGCGGGTCGATCCTCAATGATCAGCAAAGCGCACCGCTGGCAGCCGCCCTGGCCTACGCCCAGGTATATTTCCTGGCGATCTGGAAAGCCGCCGTATTGGCGGTGATCCTCGGCTCGCTCCTGCAAGTGCTCATACCGCGGGACTGGCTATTGCGCCTTTTTGGCCGTGCGGGGCTGGGCTCTACGCTGCGCGGTGGGTTGTTCGCCCTGCCGGGCATGATGTGCAGCTGCTGCGCGGCACCGGTTGCGGCGGGCATGCGCCGCCAGCAGGTATCGGTGGGCGCGGCGCTGGCGTTCTGGATCGCCAACCCCGTGCTGAACCCGGCCACCCTGGTGTTCATGGGGTTTGTGCTGGGTTGGGGCTTCACCGCTCTGCGATTGGTGGCGGGTATTGTGCTGGTGGTGGGGGTGTCCCTGGTGGCACAACGCATTGCCCGTCCGGACCATGTGCCGGAAGCAGCGCTGGAAGCCGTGAGCGAAGCCGCCGTGGTCGAGTCGCAACCGTTCCTGAATCGCTGGCTGCGGACCCTGTGGCAGCTGTTCTGGAGCACGATCCCCATCTACATCCTGGCGGTACTGATATTGGGCGCGGCACGGGTCTGGCTGTTTCCCCACGTGGATGGCGCCATGGCCGACAGCCTGGTGTGGCTGGTACCGCTGGCGATTGTCGGCACGCTGTTCGTGATTCCCACCGCCGCAGAGATCCCTATCGTACAAACCATGATGGCCCTGGGCATGGGCACTGGCCCGGCCGTGGCCCTGCTGATGACCCTGCCCAGCGTGAGCCTGCCGTCACTGCTGATGCTGCGCAAGGATTTCGATGCACGGGTGCTGGTGACGGTGGCCGGGCTGACGATGCTGGTGGGGGTGGCCTGCGGCTTGATCGGCGCCGCTATTCTTTAGCCTTGGCGCGCTCGCGCAGATAGGCCACCACGGCGCCCTGCTCTCCCGCAAACTCGATACGCGCGCCTTTGCTTTCACGTTGGAAGGCGTACATCGGGTCGTAATATTCCCGCAAAAGTCTTTCGATCCAGGCCCGGTGCAAGTCCACGGCACCACTACGGGCCTGTTCCGCCAGGGCATCCTGCAGGATCGCCCGCAAACGCTGGAAACGCTCACCGCCCAAACGCTTATGGATGTTACCCAGGCTCTGGGTCAGACGCTCGGCGAACAGCGTCTGGCCGCGTTCGCCAAACACCTTGACGAACTCCGCACACAAGTCCACGACATAATCGCGCAGGATCCGCTCGACCCGACCTTCCACACTGTCTTCCAACCACACCATCAGAAACGTCTGCATGCCCTTGTGCAGCGGCAGTGGCAACGCACAACTGCCGATCATGCGGCTTTCGTCCTCGACCACGAACTGCTCGATCCCGGCGGCAGATTTTTTCAGGAGGTCCACGGCCAGACGGTTTTCGAAGTCGATGTTGGACGGCTGCCCCGTGGCGCGCTTGCCGAAGCTGGAACCGCGATGATTGGCGTGGCCTTCCAGGTCCAGAGCGTTATGCAATTGGCCAAGCACCTCGGTCTTGCCGGTGCCGGTCATGCCACCCAGCAGCACGAAATCACAACGGGTTGTTACCTGCTCGAGGGTTTCCAGCAAAAAGGTGCGCATTGCTTTGTAGCCACCGCCGACCCTTGGGTACTCGATACCCGCCTCGGTCTTGAGCCATTGCTGCACGATCTGCGAACGCAAGCCGCCGCGAAAGCAATACAGGTAACCCTCGGGATTGGCCCGGGCGAACTGTGCCCACTGCTCGATGCGCTGCGCCTTGATCGCCCCCGACACCAATTCATGCCCCAGCACGATTGCCGCTTGCTGGCCTTGCTGCTTGTAGCAGGTGCCGACCCGCTGGCGCTCGTCATCGGTCATCAGCGGCAGATTGACCACGCCTGGAAAGGCGCCTTTGATGAATTCAACCGGCGCACGGGTATCCATCATCGGCCGGTCATTGAGGAAGATATCGCGGTAGTCGGTGATGTCGGTAGCCATCAAACCACCTCTACCGCGTGGGTCTGTCGCTCCACCAGTTCGCCGATGGGCTCAAGGGCCAAGCCCAACTTGGCGGCCACGGCATGGAACTCGGCATCAGCTTCAGGGGTGACGGCGATCAGCAGGCCACCGCTGGTCTGCGGGTCGCACAGCACACGCTTATGCAACTCCTGCAGACGCCCGAGTTTGCTGGAATAGCTGTCAAAATTACGCAGGGTGCCACCGGGCATGCAGCCCTGCTCCAAATAATCTTCGATCCCCGCCAGGCGTGGGACCTTGGCATATTCGATGCGTGCCGACACACCACTGCCGTCAGCCATTTCCACCAAATGCCCCAAGAGACCGAAACCGGTGACATCGGTCATGGCCATAACACCTGCCAGCTTGCCGAAACGGCTGCCCGGCTTGTTAAGAGTGCACATCCAGTCGCGCGCGAGGCCGATGTCCGCCTCGCGCAATTTGCCCTTCTTTTCAGCGGTGGTCAGGATGCCGATACCGATGGGCTTGGTCAGGTACAACCGACAGCCAACGGTGGCGGTGTCATTGCGCTTCATATGGCGTTTTTGCACGATACCGGTCACGGCCAGTCCGAAGATCGGCTCCGGCGCGTCGATGGAGTGACCACCCGCCAGAGGAATACCGGCTTCGTCGCACACCGAGCGGCCGCCGCGGATCACTTCTCGGGCAATCTCCGGCGCCAGCACATTCACTGGCCAACCCAGGATGGCGATGGCCATCAACGGATCGCCGCCCATGGCGTAGATATCACTGATGGCATTGGTGGCGGCAATCCGGCCGAAATCGAAGGGGTCATCGACAATCGGCATGAAAAAATCGGTGGTGGAGACCACGCCGCGCTCGTCATCAATGGCGTACACCGCCGCATCATCGCGTGATGCATTGCCCACCCATAGCTTGGGGTCGAGGTTCTGCGCGCCGCTGCCGGCAAGGATCACCTCCAATACCTGGGGGGATATCTTGCAGCCACACCCTGCGCCGTGACTGTACTGGGTAAGACGAATCGGCTCGTTCATGTAGGACCTCACGCTATCAAGTGCGCGAATTCTAACAGACAGCAAAAAGCCGGCTGGGCTCTTGTGAGCGCAGCCGGCCTTTTGGGTTCAGCCGTTATTGCCGGGCAGCGAGCAGACGCTTGTGACGATTACGGCGAGCAATGTTCAGGCACTCGATCGCCGCCGAGAACGCCATGGCCGCGTACACGTAGCCTTTAGGCACATGAGCACCGAAGCCTTCGGCGATCAACGTCATACCGATCATGATCAGGAAGCCCAGGGCCAACATCACCACAGTCGGGTTATCGTTGATGAACTTGGCCAACGGCTCGGCCGCCACCAGCATCACGATCACCGAGGTCACCACGGCAATGATCATGATCGGCAAGTGCTCGGTCATGCCCACGGCGGTGATGATACTGTCGATGGAGAACACCAGGTCAAGCAACAGGATCTGCCCGATGGCCGCGGCAAAACCGATGGCGACCGTATTGCCGACGCTGGCCTTCTCTTCCGGCTCCGGGTCCATGCTGTGATGGATCTCGGTGGTCGCCTTCCACACCAGGAACAGGCCACCGGCGATCAGGATCATGTCCTTCCACGAAAACGCCTGACCAAACACTTCGAACACCGGCGCTGTCAACTGCACGATGAACGCGATAGTACTCAACAGGCCCAGACGCAACACCAACGCCATGCTGATACCGATGCGTCGCGCCTTGGCCCGATGCTTCTCCGGCAGTTTGTTGGTGAGGATCGAGATGAAGATCAGGTTATCGATGCCCAGCACGATCTCCATGACGATCAAGGTTGCCAGGGCAACCCAGGCGGTGGGGCTGGCGGCCAGCTGTAAAAGGTAATCCATAGGTCAGTCCTGACGTTGTGCGGAGAAATTAAGCTTCTTTGCTGTGCGATTCGGTTTCTTTGCCTTCCTGATCATCCTTCTTCTGTGGGTTGATCAGGCCGTTGGTCGCTTCACTCAATGCCTGTTCGGCGGCTTTGTGGGTATCGTCGATCGCTTGCTTGGCCGATTCGGTGGCTTTGCCCAATACCTGCTGTGCGCTTTTTTCGACCTGATCGCAGCCGCTGATCACTACCAATGAAAGCGCAAGCAACGACGCCGCGCCCAGGGAATTGAGTTTCATGATGTATTCCTCGTTAGAACCATTGGGTCCAAATAGTGGCCCCGCGATAGCGAGGCATTCTATGCACGCAAACAATTCAGGAAAATTCGTATTTTTCCCGCGTATACTTCGATTTTTACGAAGCGATAGCGCCCATGCTCAATTACCGACAACTGCACTACTTCTGGGTGGTAGCCAAGACCGGCAGCATCGTTCGCGCCTGTGAGCAGCTCAACCTCACCCCCCAGACCATCAGCGGGCAGATCAGCCTGTTGGAGGAAACGTTCGGTATTGCGCTGTTTCAGCACGTCGGCCGTCAGTTGGAACTGACCGAAGCCGGACGCCAGGCCTTGCCCTACGCCGAGCACATGTTCCAGACCGGTAACGAATTGGAGGCGATGCTGCGGGCGCAGCCCGATGAACAGCAGATCCTGTTCCGCGTCGGCGTGGCGGATGTGGTGCCCAAATCCATCGTCTACCGGTTGATCGCGCCCACCATGGAGTTGAGTGAGCCGATCCGCATCACCTGTCGCGAGGACAAACTTGAACGCTTGTTGGCCGACCTGGCGATCCAGCGGCTGGACCTGGTGATTTCCGACAGCCCCATGCCCTCACACTTGGACATCAAGGGCTACAGCCAGAAGTTGGGGGAATGTGGCATCAGCTTTTTCGCCACCCAGGCATTGGCTGACGCTTACGGCGGGGATTTCCCACAGCGCCTGCACGGCGCGCCACTATTGATTCCAGGGGCGGAAACTGTGGTCCGCAGCCGGTTGCAGCGCTGGTTTGCCGAGCAGCAGATCCAGCCGAAAATCATCGGCGAATTCGACGACAGTGCCTTGATGCAGGCATTCGGCCAGTCCGGCAGCGGGGTTTTTATCGCCCCCAGCGTGATTGCCGATGAGGTGGTGCGCCAGTATGGCGTGGCGCTGATTGGCCAGACGGTGGCGGTGACCGAGTCGTTCTACGCGATCTCGGTGGAACGCAAGGTCAAGCACCCCGGCATTGTGGCAATTACCGAAGGTGCTCGACGGGAGTTGTTCACTACCCTGCCCTGACGGCTCAGGCCCTGGAGGCGACCGGTTGCTTGGCGGTCATCAGCCACAACGCCAGCAGGATCGACACCAGGATAAACCCGGACGCCGCGAAGCCCAGGCTGCCCAGGCCCAGGGTGTCGATCACATGGCCTCCGACCAGGGCGCCCAGGCCGATGCCCAGGTTGGCCCCGGCAATGTTAAGCGACGCAGCAAACGCCGGCGCATGGGGCGCGGCCTTCATCAACCGTACATGGCTGACCAGGAACATCGCCGCCTGGGTCACGCCCCATACGGCCATCGCTGCCGCCAGGCCAATGGTGGAATGAATCGCCGGTACCAGCGCCACCATACCGGCGATCATGAAGCCGCAGAACACCATGGACGCGATCAACGGATGGCGGTCCACCGCACGTCCGCCCAACGAGTTGCCAATCAAGCCCACCGCACCGAAGCCCATCAGGCACCAGCCCACCAGCGTACCGTCGAAACCGGCCAGGCGCTCCAGGATGTCCGCCAAATAGGTGTATGCCGTGAACATGCCGCTGAACACCAGGATCGACAGCAGGATATGCCCCTGCATCAGCGGGTTGCGCAGGATCTTGAACTGCGAGCGCAGCGTCACTTGATCGTTCTTCGGCTTTGTCACCGGCAGGTAGATAAACAGCAGCAAGGCCTTTGCGGACGCCACCACCGCGAGCATGGCAAACGCGGTGCGCCAGCCGAACATATCGGAAATCAAGGTGCCCACCGGAATGCCGAACACCGTGGCACAGACGATACCGAAGCCGATCTTCTCAATAGCGCGCCCGGCGAATTCGGGGCCAACGATGTCCACCGCCGTTTCACTGGCCAGCGCCCAGAACACCGGCAAGCCCAGCGCCGGGATCAACCGCGCCACGGCCATCACCCAGATATTCGGTGCCAGCGCCGCCACGGTATTGGCCACGCCGAACATGATCAAAATGCTGATGAACAGACGCTTGCGTGGGAAACGCGCGCAGTAGGCTGTCAGAAACGGCCCAAAGGCCGCCACGGTAAACGCGAACAAGGTCACCAGCAGCCCGGCCTGGGACACACTCACATCCAGGTCCCGGGCGATGGACGGCAGCAGGCCGACAATGACGAATTCCGTGGTCAGCACGGTAAAACCGGCGGCTGACAGCAGCAGGATGGGAAACAACATGAAAACTCCAGAAACGACGACATCAACGACAGCCCAAAGGGCTCGCTGAAGGATAGGAAAAATGAGAGGACGCAATCTTAACAGGATTTTGCAAAGACTTGGGCGGGCAGGTGACGCAATGCCGCACCGGCGGGGACATTTCCTACAGCATGCTAGACTTCGCGATCCGCGTCCTACAGCCCTTTCTGCCTGTGCCGCCGTGCCTCCAATACCTAGAGACAAGTGTTTATGACTGCTGCTCCTTTCCTTCTGCAACGCCTGGCCCGTGTCAGCCTGGTCACGCAAATCGTCATCGGCCTGATCGCCGGCATCCTGCTGGCCTTGCTATTGCCCGAGGCGGCCAAGGCCACTGGATTTATCGGTAAGGTCTTCGTCGCGGCGCTCAAGGCCGTGGCACCGATCCTGGTGTTTGTGCTGGTGATGGCGTCGATCGCCAACCATAAGCACGGTCAGGAAACCCATATCAAGCCGATCCTGTTTCTGTACCTGCTGGGCACCTTTGCCGCTGCCGTGGTCGCGGTGGTCGCCAGCATGTGGTTCCCCTCCTCGCTGGTATTGGCGACCCATGACGCGACGGTCAGCGCACCGGGCGGCATTGGTGAAGTGTTGCAAAGCCTGCTGTTGAGCGTGGTGGATAACCCGGTCAGCGCACTGATGAATGCCAATTTCATCGGCATCCTGGCGTGGGCCATCGGCATGGGCGTTGCCATTCGTCATGCTGGCGAGACCACCCGCACTGTACTCGACGACCTGTCCAACGGTGTCACGCTGATCGTGCGTGTAGTGATCCGCTTTGCGCCGCTGGGCATTTTCGGCCTGGTGGCCTCGACCCTGGCCACTTCCGGCTTCGGCGCCCTGCTCGGTTACGCCCACCTGCTGGTGGTGCTGATCGGCTGCATGCTGTTCGTGGCGCTGGTGGTCAACCCGGCCATCGTGTTCTGGAAACTGCGTCGCAACCCATATCCACTGGTGCTGATGTGCCTGCGCGAAAGCGGGATCACTGCATTCTTCACCCGCAGTTCGGCGGCGAACATCCCGGTCAACTTGGCGTTGAGCAAACGCCTGGGCCTGCATGAAGACACCTATTCGGTGTCGATCCCACTCGGTGCCACCATCAACATGGCCGGCGCCGCGATCACCATCACGGTGCTGACCCTGGCCGCCGTGCACACGTTGGGCATCGCCGTCGACCTGCCTACCGCCGTGCTGCTCAGTGTGGTCGCGGCCATCTGCGCGTGCGGTGCCTCCGGTGTGGCGGGCGGTTCGCTGCTGCTGATCCCGCTGGCGTGCAGCTTGTTTGGCATTCCCAGCGAAATTGCCATGCAGGTGGTGGCGGTAGGTTTCATTATCGGCGTGCTGCAGGACTCGGCGGAGACGGCGCTCAATTCGTCCACCGATGTGCTGTTTACCGCAGCCGCTTGCCTGGGCAAGGAAGAACAAACAGCTTGAACGGGCCCAAAAAAGCCCGGGGCCGTTCACTGAAAAACGACCCCGGGCTTTTTTGTGACTGGATGCTTAGAAAGCGCCCATGTAGTCGCGCTTGCCCACTTCAACACCGTTGTGACGCAGCAAAGCGTAAGCGGTGGTGACGTGAAAGAAGAACTGCGGCAGGCCGTAGGTCAGCAGGTAAGACTGGCCACTGAAGCGCTTCTCTTTCGGCGTGCCTGGACGGGTGACGATCTCGATGCCTTCCTTGCCGTCGACCTGCTCAGGCTGGATGGTGTCGACAAAGGCCAGCACCTTGGCGATCAGCGCTTGCAGGTCGGCGAAGGTGACTTCGGTATCTTCATATTTCGGCACTTCGATTTCAGCCAGCCGTGCGGAAACTCCCTTGGCGAAATCGACGGCGATTTGCACCTGGCGCACCAGCTGGAACATATCCGGGAACAGCCGCGCCTGCAGCAAGGCGTTCGGCTCGATGTTCCTGGCGGTGGCGTGGGCTTCGGCCTTGGTCAACACACCGCTGAGGGCGGTGAGCATTTGCTTGAAGACGGGGATGGAAGCGGCGTACAGGGAAATAGTCATGGCAGTCTCTGGGTAATGTCACGGTTTGAACCAGCGGCGATTATAGACTCGCCAGCCATGCACGCAGCTTGTCTTTTATTTTTTCCGGCTTACGCTAGGCACTTCACTGCATAGGGAACGCGCGATGACCGCCGAGCACGACACCGACACCCCTGAGCCGCGCCTGAACAGCACGGAAATCCGCGTCCTGGGCTGCCTGATCGAAAAACAGGCGACCAACCCGGAAACCTATCCCCTGACCCTTAATGCCCTGGTACTGGCCTGCAACCAGAAGACCAGCCGCGAGCCAGTGATGAACCTCGGTCAAGGCCAGGTCGGGCAGAGCCTGCGCGCACTGGAAGGCCAGGGTTTCACCCGCCTGGTGATGGGCAGCCGCGCCGACCGCTGGGAGCATCGCGTGGACAAGGCACTGGAATTGGTGCCGGCCCAGGTGATCCTGACCGGGCTCCTGTTTCTGCGCGGGCCGCAGACTGTCAATGAACTGCTGACCCGCAGCGGGCGCATGCATGATTTTGAAGATGCCGAACAAGTCGTGCACCAGCTCGAGCGTTTGATTGCACGCGGGCTGGCGTTGTTGGTGCCGCGTCAGGCGGGGCAGCGGGAAGATCGCTACACCCACGCGCTGGGGGATCCGGCGGATATCGAGGCGATTATAGCGGCGCGCGGCAGTCCGGTGGAGCGCGGCACAGGGGTTTGCGTGGAACGTATTGAAGAGCTGGAAGCGCGGATTGCGGCGCTGGAGGCGCGCCTGGCTCAGTTGGAACAGGCCTGACACACTCTAAATGTGGGAGCGAGCCGGCTCCCACATTGGTCTTCACAAGGTTTCAGCTTCGGGCAAACGCTACAGCCTTTTCAAACTGCTCCTGCGTCGGTCGCACACCGGTATACAGCACAAACTGCTCCAACGCCTGGATCGCGATGACTTCCAACCCGGTGATCACCCGCTTGCCTTTAGCCCGGCCTCGCACGATCAATGGCGTTTCGGCGGGGATTGCCACCACATCGAACACAGTCTCGGCAGCATCCACCGTCTCTGCGTCAAACGCCAACGCATCCGCCTCGGCCCCACCGGTCATGCCGATGGGCGTGACGTTGATCAGCATCTGCGGGCGCAAGTCACTCAGTTCTGCCAACCATTCATATCCCAGGTTCTGCGCCAGCGCCCGGCCCGCCACCTCGTTGCGCGCCACGATTACGCCATTGGTGTAACCCCCATCACGCAAGGCGCTGGCCACGGCTTTGGCCATGCCACCACTGCCACGCAGGGCAAAGGTCGAGTCCTTCGGCACAGCGTGCTTTTTTAGCAGTTGTTCGATGGCGATGTAGTCGGTGTTGTAGGCCTTGAGGTGCCCATCGGTATTGACGATGGTGTTCAGCGAGTCGATGGCTTGAACCGAATCGTCCAGTTCGTCCACCAAGGCAATGGCGGCTTCCTTGAACGGCATGGAAACCCCGCAACCCCGCACGCCCAGCGCCCGGATACCACTGATCGCGCCGGGCAAATCCCGGCTGCTGAAGGCTTTATAGTAGAAATTCAAACCCAGCTGTTCGTATAGGTGGTTATGAAAACGCAGGCCAAAATTCCCGGGGCGCGCCGACAGAGACATGCACAGTTGGGTGTCCTTGTTGGGGTGCATCTGCATGGGTAACTCCTTTGAGTAAGCAAATCTGTACAGACCTTACACAACCTTTACCTAGCGGCTGTGCTGTTTTTAGAAATACGTTGTCTTAAAAGTATCCCCGCGACATTACTTGAGTCTATTGATTGCAGACCACAAGCGCTGGGGCTAACCGAGGAATGACCATGATTCGTACAATCCCCAAGATCGCCTTGCTGGTTGGCGCACTCGCGATGGCAGGCCAAGCCTCCGCCCACGGTGGTGGTTGGGGTGGCCCGGCCGTATTGGGTGCTTTAGTCGGTGCAGCTGTCGTGGGCTCCGTGGTTGCCAGCCAGCCGCGTGAGGTCTATGTGCAGCAGCCGGTGTATGTGCAACCGCAGCCGGTGTATGCCGCGCCGCCACCGGTCTATTACGCACCGCCACCACCGGTGTATGTGCAACAACAGGTTTATTACCGGCCAGCGCCGGTGTATTACGGCCCACCCCGTGGCTATTACGGTCCTCCGCGTGGCTACTACGGTCCTCCTCACGGCTACTACGGCCGCGGCTGGTAATCTGATCGTCTAAAACAGGCCTCGCCTCATTGCGAGGCCTTTTTTTATCTGAAAAGTCCGGATTCATGGGGTCAAGGTCGCTTTGAGGACAATGCCCGAAGCGCAATCGCACATCATCAACACCAATGTCTACTTGCCCGAACAGGCCTCGCGCTGTCATGTTTGTGTCACGAAACACTCCCACTATCGAGACTGTCCACCCAATAACAACAAGGACGACTGATCATGCCCACGCAAAACCCGCACCGCACAGCCGGCCTCTGTACGTCCAGCAAGGTCTACAGCGCCCTCACCGAGCTCAAGCACCTGGAAGGCCACCGCAGCGCCAAATTTCTCGCGCTGCTGGCAGAAAACCTGGTGCGCAAGGGTTTGCTCAGCGAGCAGGAAGTAGTGAACATGCTTGATCAAGTGGTGGACTGACGCCTCACGTCGATGTCGACTATCGAGACGGTTGATTTTTGCTACGCCAGCCTGCCCCGTAAAGTGACCCCCATAGCGATTGGAGGTCCTTATGCCCACTATTCAGATCATGTCCGTCATCGGCAGCGCCGTCCCCGCCCCGCTTCGCAAGCTGGGTTTGCTTGCCTGCTGGTACCTGGTACGCGACGGCGAAGCCATCAGCGGTCCTTTTAAAAGCAGCGTGGAAGCAGCTGCAAGCTTGAAGCTTGAAGCTGCTTTTTAGGGCAATGGCAACTTGACCCGCGGTTTGCTTTCCACAAACAACGCCCAGCTGGACATAAACAACGCCGCCACCAGCGGTCCGATCACAAAACCGTTCAGGCCAAACACCGACAGGCCGCCCAGGGTCGAGATCAGAATAAGATAGTCCGGCATCTTGGTGTCCTTGCCCACCAGGATCGGGCGCAGCACATTGTCCACCAGGCCGATCACAAACACGCCAAACAGCGCCAGCACCACGCCCTGCCAGATCGAACCGCTCAACAGGAAGTAAACGGCCACCGGCCCCCATACAATCCCCGCGCCCACCGCCGGCAACAATGACAGAAACGCCATCAGTACCGCCCAGAGCAACGCACTGGGAATATCCAGAAACCAGAAGATCAAACCGCCCAGCGCACCTTGGGTCACGGCTACCAGCACGTTGCCTTTGACCGTGGCACGTACCACCCGATTGAATTTGAGTTGCAGGCGGCGCTTCTGCGGCTCGGCCAACGGCACTGCGGTACGTACCTTGCGCACCAGCTCCGGCCCATCGCGCAGCAGGAAATACAGCAGATACAGCATGATGAAAAAGCTCACCAGAAAATCAAATGTACCCTGGCCGAAGCTGAATGCCTGGGTGGCAAAGAACTGACTGCCCTGCATCGCGCTTTTGACGATCTTCTCGCGCAAACCTTCCAGGTTACCCATGCCAAAACGGTCCAGCAGATGCTGGAAGTAAGGCGGCAACACATTCTTGAACTGCTCGATATACCCGGCCACGTCCAGCTTGCCGCTCTCGATGTTCTTGTAGAGCGTCGCGCCCTCTTGCACCAGCAAGGCACTGGTGATGATCACCGGCAGGATCGCAATGATCAGGCAGGCACTCAAGGTGGTCAGGGAAGTGAGGTTGCGGTTCCAGCCAAAGCGCTGCTGCAGGCGACGCTGCATCGGGGCAAAGATGATGCCGAGGATCACCGCCCAGAACACCGCGCCGTAGAACGGCAGCAATATCCAGATAAAGGCGATGGTCACCAGGCCCAGCAATAACAGCAGGGTCTTGAATTGCAAGTTGGTTTGATTCATGTCCGGTCCATGTCAGAAAGCAGAGGTCCCTTGTAGGCCCAGTTGCTTAGTCCGCAGCGAAACCTGGGAGTGCCCTCGTTTATTGAACAAGCATAGACCGGCCCGCAACGCAGCGATCGACACCATCGTGCAATGTCCGCTGCCCCTGCCCCGTGATGAGATGGGTGCGCACTCCCGATACTCCATCACGCTCCTGGCGGAGCCCTGTCGAACAGAGAGGCCATCATGCTTTTACACATGTCTACCTGGGCTGAAATCGAGCAGTTCCTTGAGCGCAGCCGCACCATCGTGATTCCCATCGGCTCCAACGAGCAGCACGGGCCAATCGGCCTGCTGGGCACCGACTGGATGTGTCCGCAGATCATTGCCCATCAGGCGCAGGAATCCGCCGATATCCTGATCGCTCCCACTTTCAATATCGGCATGGCACAACATCACCTGGGCTTTGCCGGCACCATCACGCTGCGCCCGTCGACGTTTATCGCGGCCATCGAGGACTGGGTCCTTTCCCTGGTTGCCCACGGCTTCGAGAAGATCCTCTTTCTCAATGGCCATGGCGGCAACATCGCCTCGATCGAAGCGGCGTTTTCGCAACTGTATGCACAGGCCAGTTTCGCCAGACAGCCTGCCGGGTTCGCCTTGAAATTGAGCAACTGGTGGGACCTGGAAGGCGTTGGCGCACTGGCCAATCGACAGTTCCCCACCGGCCATGGCATACACGCCACGCCGTCGGAGATTGCAGTGACCCAATGGGCCTACCCGGAATCGATCAAGTCGGCGACCTATTCGCCGAAAATCGCCAACTCCGGGCCGATTCGCGAGGCTCATGATTTTCGTTCACGCTTCCCCGACGGCCGCATGGGCTCCGACCCAGGCCAGGCAAGCGTGGAAAAAGGCGGGGAACTGGTCAAGCTGGCCGCCGAGAGTCTGGTGCGCGAGCTGGAGGCGTTCAGCCGCGAATCGGCACCGCTCGGGCCGGTGAGCGCTTCGACTAACAACTGCTAACACCGGCTAACTGGTGGTCAACGCGGCCAGGCATCACTCTTGAATCTCACCACCGTCAGCATTCAAGAGGGATGCAACCATGACCGAAGGGTATCGCGGTAACTGTCTGTGCAAGGTGGGCCGCCTCGAAAATGAAGGGCTGTGCACCTTGCTGGCGCATGTGCTCAACGGTGACCGCGGCGCCGTGCGGCGGCTCTCGAGCAAGGTCACGCCGTTGTTGGTGGCCTTTTATGAAGGCCAGGCGCAGGTCGGGCGCATCCGCCATGAAAACGTCGAATACCTGACACACGAGGCGTTCCTGGCGGTGCTGGAAAACGCTGCAGGCTACGACGCCGCCACGCCCTTTCGCGCCTGGTTGCTCCAGATCGCCCGCACTACGCTGTTGGGCTATCTGCCGGCCAATGACGCTACCTCTCTGCTGAGTTCGCCACACATCCAGTGGGCAATATAACCCCGACTGCCGTCGATCCTTCCAGGAAATGCCCATGCTGAACATCGAAAAAACTCTGTATTCCGGCAACACCCTGACCACAGGCGGTCGAGAGGGCGCCGGCCACAGCGAGGATGGTCGACTTGATATCAAGCTCTCCCCGCCCGGTGCGCCCGGCAGTGGCACCAACCCCGAACAATTGTTTGCCGTGTGCTGGTCGGCGTCCTTCCTGGCTGCACTGCGCCATGCCTGTAACGCCCGGAAGGTCGTGTTTCCGGCGGCAGCGGCGATCGCTGCCCAGGTTGACTTGCTGCACGGTGAACAGGGCTTTTTCCTGCAGGCGCGTATCAGCGTTTCGTTACCCGAGATCGAACCCGAGATTGCCCACCAACTGATTGAAGCGGCCCATCAGAACTGCCCTTACTCAAAAGCCACACGCCGGAACATCGACGTCAGCTTCACCCTGAACTGAGGTTCAGTGACTCGATACCTACGTGCAATCGCCGCGCATTGAGCGGTCTGGTTTGATGCCCCTGACACAACAATCAGAAACAAGGGGATTTGAGCATGAAAAAACTGACGACAGCCGCTGGCGCACCCGTGGTCGACAACAACCATTCGCAAACCGCCGGCCCCCGCGGCCCCGTGTTGTTGCAAGACGTCTGGTTGCTGGAAAAACTGGCGCACTTCGACCGTGAAGTCATCCCCGAGCGACGCATGCATGCCAAAGGTTCCGGCGCATTCGGCCGTTTTACCGTCACCCATGACATCAGCCGTTTCACCAAGGCCGACCTGTTTTCCCACGTCGGCAAGACCACTGATATTTTCGTGCGGTTCTCCACCGTGGCCGGCGAACGCGGTGCTGCCGATGCCGAGCGGGATATCCGTGGCTTCGCCATCAAGTTCTATACCGAGCAAGGCAACTGGGACCTGGTGGGCAACAACACCCCAGTGTTTTTCCTGCGCGACCCGTTGAAATTCCCCGACCTCAACCACGCCGTCAAGCGCGACCCGCGCACCAACATGCGCAGCGCGCGCAACAACTGGGATTTCTGGACCCTACTGCCCGAGGCCCTGCATCAAGTCACGATTGTGATGAGCGACCGCGGGTTGCCACAGTCCTATCGGCACATGCATGGTTTTGGCAGCCACACCTTCAGTTTTATCAGCCCTGCCAACGAACGCTTCTGGGTGAAATTCACCTGGAAAACCGCGCAAGGCATCCACAATCTCACCGATGAGCAGGCCAGCCGAGTGGTCGGCCACGACCGTGAAAGCGCCCAGCGCGACCTGTACACCAGCATCGAAGAAGGCCGCTTTCCGCAATGGAAGCTCTACGTGCAAATCATGCCGGAGACAGACGCCGCTACCTATGCGATCAACCCTTTCGACCTGACCAAAGTCTGGCCGCATCAGGATTATCCACTGATCGAAGTGGGCGTTCTGGAGCTCAATCGCAACCCCGACAACTACTTCGTCGACGTCGAACAAGCCGCCTTCAACCCTGCCAACGTGGTGCCGGGCATCAGCTTCTCGCCGGATAAAATGCTGCAGGCGCGCCTGTTTGCCTATGGCGATGCACAACGCTACCGCGTCGGCGTGAACCACCATCAGATCCCGGTGAATGCCCCGCGTTGCCCGGTCAACAGCTATCACCGCGACGGGCAGATGCGCACTGACCGCAATGCCGGGAGCACCCTCGGCTACGAACCCAACAGCCACGCGCAATGGGTGGAACAACCCGACTTTCGCGAGCCACCGCTGGCCCTGCAAGGCAGCGCTGCGCACTGGAACCATCGGGAAGACACTGACTATTTTTCCCAACCCGGCGCGCTGTTCCGCTTGATGAGCGCACCCCAACAACAAGCCCTGTTCGACAACACCGCGCGTTCGATCCAGGGTGCGAGCCCGCAGGCCAAAGAACGCCACATCCAGCACTGCACACACGCCGATCCTGCCTATGGCGCGGGTGTTGCCCGCGCCATTGAACTCTTGGGGTGAGCCAGATGGACCATATCGATCACATTATGATTGTCGACGACGATCGTGAGATCCGGGAACTCGTCGGCAACTACCTGAAGAAAAATGGCTTGCGCACCACGGTGGCCTCGGATGGTCGGCAAATGCGCACCTTGCTCGATTCCACGACGGTGGACCTGATTGTGCTCGACATCATGATGCCGGGCGACGACGGGCTGGTGCTGTGCCGCGAATTGCGCGCGGGCAAACACAAGGCCACTCCGATCCTGATGCTGACCGCACGCAATGACGAAACCGACCGCATCATCGGCCTGGAAATGGGCGCCGATGATTACCTGGTCAAACCCTTCGCCGCTCGCGAGTTGCTGGCGCGCATCAATGCCGTGTTGCGCCGCACTCGGTCGCTGCCGCCCAACTTGGTCGTCAGCGAGGCCAGCCGTCTGCTGGCTTTCGGCAAATGGCGGCTGGACACCACCGCACGTCACCTGATGGACGCCCAGGGCACCATCGTCAACCTGAGCGGCGGCGAATACCGTTTGTTGCGGGTATTTGTCGACCACCCTCAACGTGTGCTGAGTCGTGATCAATTGCTCAACCTCACCCAGGGCCGCGATGCCGACCTGTTCGACCGTTCCATCGACTTGCTGGTCAGCCGTTTGCGCCAGCGCCTGCTGGATGATGCGCGCGACCCGGCCTACGTCAAGACGGTGCGCAGCGAAGGCTATGTATTCACCTACCCGGTGGAAATCCTGGGAGAAGCGTCATGAAACGGCTGCGCTGGCCGCGCTCCCTGGCCTCACGCCTGACGCTGATCTTTCTGACCAGCCTGGTGATCGCCCACGGGCTGTCCTTCGGGCTGCAGTTTTATGAGCGTTACCAGAGCGCGATGTCGCTGATGCTGGGCAACTTCGAACAGGACATCAGCACCTCGGTGGCCATGCTCGAACGCCTGCCCGCCGAGGAGCGCCATGCCTGGCTGCCGCGCTTCGAACATGCCACCTATCGCTATCAACTGGATGAAGGCCAGCCCGGCCAGCCGATGGACATGGCCACTGCGCCCGCCTCCGTGCATTCGATGGAGGCCACCCTGGGTCAGGACTACAGCCTGACCTTCAATACCATCCCCGACAAACGCCCGCATTACCAGGCGCATCTGCGCCTGCGCGATGGCACGCCGCTGACCCTTGATGTGCGCCCGCAAGTCTCACCGCTGTCGCCTTGGCTGCCGCTGTTACTGGGTGTGCAACTGTTGCTGTTGCTCGGCTGCACTCTGCTGGCCGTGCGCACCGCCATTGAGCCGCTGACCCGCCTGACCAATGCGGTCTACCGCCTGGAGCCCAACGGCGGCGGCGCGCGCCTGGATGAAAACGGCCCCACCGAAGTGGCCTACGCGGCCGTGGCCTTCAATACCTTGCAGGAACGGGTCGCCACCCATATCAAGGAACGCATGCAACTGCTCGCAGCCATTTCCCACGACCTGCAAACTCCGATCACGCGCATGAAGCTGCGCGCCGAGCTGATGGAAGAGTCGGTGGAACGGGAAAAACTCTGGAACGACCTCAATGAAATGCAGCACTTGGTCCAGGAAGGCGTGGCCTATGCACGCAGCATGGACGGCACCGTCGAGGACAGCCGCCGGCTCGACCTGCATTCGTTTCTCGACAGCCTGGTGTTTGACTATCAGGACGTCGGCAAACAGGTGGTGCTCACCGCGCCCACCGGCACCGTAATCGACACCCGCCCCCACGCATTGCGTCGGGTGCTGGTGAACCTGGTGGACAACGCGCTGAAGTTTGGCAGCGAGGTCACGGTCAACGTCGAGCGCCACGCCGACGAGCAGCTGTCGATCCAGATCCTTGACCGTGGCCCCGGCATTCCCGAGGCGCAGTTGCCCGACGTGATCAAACCGTTCTATCGCGTCGAAAGCTCACGCAACCGCACCACCGGCGGCACCGGGCTGGGCCTGGCCATCGCGCAGCAACTGGCCCACACCCTGCAAGGCGCCTTGACGCTGTACAACCGCGAGGGCGGTGGATTGTGTGCTCAGCTGCGGCTGCCTCACCGCCAGTCGCACATGCCGTCAGTCGCGGACCAGAAAGTCGCGCGGTGAAACGCCGATCGCCCGGCGAAACATCGCACTGAAGGCACTGGCACTCACATAGCCCAGGTCCTGAGCGATCCGGCCGATGGGCTCGCCATTCTCCAGTCGCTCCAGGGCACAGGCCAGGCGTACCTGCTGGAGCCACTGGCGGTAGGTCAGGCCGGTTTCCTTGAGGAACAAGCGGATCAGCGTGCGTGAACTGGCGCCGACCTGGTCGGCCCAATACTCCACCGTATGATTTTGCCCAGGTGCTTCAAGAATCGCGCGGCATACCACCAGCAAGCGACGGTCGACAGGCCACGGGATCTGCAACGGCAAGGTGCGCGCGGCAGCCAGTTCGCTGAGGATCAGCGCTACCACATGGCTATTGCGACCTTCGAGTTCATACTCGATCGGCTCATTGGCCAGCACCAGAATCAGCTCGCGCAGCAGCAGCGAAACATCGACGATACGGCACCTGTCGCCAAAACCGGCGGCTGCGTCGGCCTGGATGTAGATCGAGCGCATCTGCACCGGCGTCAGCATCAGTTGATCGTGTTCTTCTTCGGCGGGAATCCACAGCGCCCGTTTGGGCGGCAAGAACCACAGGCTACCCTGGGCAACCGCACGCATCACACCACTGACTGCATACAGCAACTGGCCGTGCCGATGGGTGTGCGGTGCGTTATAGGCGCCGGCCGCCTGGTTACGGACGAGGGCCATGAGCACGCGTGGTACGTCCTGGTAATCCAGGTAATCCTCGCTGCGTCCGTTCAGAGCGACGGGCTTACCGACGGTGCGGGCATCTTGCTTCATCGTAGGCTCTTCGTTTTGTCACTTTGTCGATATAAGCTGGCATTTGTCGATTCTTGCACATTGCTACGATCGGTTCGACTTCAACGACCCGAAGAGCCCGCCGACATGACCTCCACCGACAAGCACAGCCTGGCAGCCGTCATCGGCCTTTTGGTGCTGTCCATCGCCCTGCGCCCCGCCATTGTGTCCATCGGGCCGATCCTGTTGTTGATCCAGGACCAGTATGGCCTGAGCTTTACCCAGGCGGCGCTGCTGACGTCGATTCCGGACGTCTGCATGGGCATGCTCGCCTTGCTGGCACCTGGCTTGAGCCGACGCTTTGGCTCGGACCGCTGCATGATCGCGGCCCTGGTGCTGATCGGTGCCGCGTGCCTGTTGCGGGCGGTCTCACCGAATGCTGCGTTCCTGCTGCTCAACACCTTTGTGATCAGTGTGGGCATTGCCATCGCCGGCGCGTTGATGGGGGGCTGGATCAAAACCCACTTTGCCCAGCGGCCCGCGTTTTTCATGGGCATTTATGCCGCAGGCTTGAGTGTCGGGGCCACCCTTTCTGCGCTGTTCACGGCACCCATTACCGAACTCGCCCACAGCTGGCGTGTGGGTGCCGGTATATGGAGCCTGCTGAGCGTCACGGCGGTGATCAGTTGGGTGTGGATGGCCAGGCGTTTCGCGGCCGGTGCGCCCCGGCTGGCAACTGCACCGGCCCAGTCGATCCGGCTGCCGTGGCGCAACCCTCAAGCATGGCGGGTGGCGCTGTACTTCGGTGCCAGCCAATTTGTGGTCTACGCCCTGTTCGCCTGGCTGGCACCGGCATCCACGGAAACGGCTGTCACCCACCTGCCCGCCGGCACTTTGTTGGGACTGTTTACTGCTGTGTTCGCGGTCGCCAGTGTGGGCGCCGGCCTGATCCCAGGCAAAGCCCATGACCGTCGTGGCCTGCTGGCCGTCTGCACGCTGATCGCGCTGCTGGGCACCGCCGGCATGGCATTCGCACCGACAGCCTGGCCAACCCTGTACGTGTTGCTGGTGGCAATCGGTCTGGGCATGTCGTTTACCGTGGGCATGACGCTGCCGCTGGACAATGCCGCCACCCCTGCACAGGCCGGTGCATGGACGGTATTCATGCTGTTTATCGGCTACCTGGTGGCCGCGTTGGGCCCGCTGTGCTTTGGCGCATTACGCGATCACACCGGCAACTATAACCTGGCCTACGCCATGCTATTTGCCGTGCTGGTCTTCATGCTGTGCCTGACGCCGATGCTCAAACCGGCCCCGACCAACGCCCCCGCGCCACACGCGGCTGAGGCTGTACGGACTTGAACGAACGCCGGGACCTCCTATCATGCTCAGACCGATACAGGGTTCCAACCCCCTTGAATACACCCTCCCCTTTTCTTCGAGAGCACGATAACCGTGGAGTCCGCTTCTGACGACCTGCATGAGGCCGCGAGCCCGGATTTCGCCTTCGGCCCCTTTCGCGTGGTTCCGGGTAAACGCTTGCTCACGAAAGATGGCGCGGCGCTCGACATCGGCGGTCGCGCGTTCGACCTGCTGATCGCCTTGCTCGAACGCCCAGGGCGCGTGGTGTCCAAACGTGAATTGATCAACCTGGTATGGCCCGACATCATCGTCGAAGAAGGCAGCCTGCGGTTTCACATGACCGGGCTGCGTCGCATTCTGGGCGATGGCGATGACGGTGCACGCTATATCAACACTCAAGTAGGCGTGGGCTACGCATTCGTCGCGCCGATTGAGCGCGCGGCCCCCACCAAGCCTGCCCCGTATACCCCCCAACGTGCGGCCACCGGCGTCGGTCGCCTGCCGAAACGCCCCAGCCTGATCGGTCGCAACGCAGATGTGGCACTGGTGATGGAGCGCCTGTTGCAGACCCCATTGTTTACCATCGTTGGCCCCGGTGGCGTGGGCAAAACCAGTCTGGCCATTGAAACCGGCCACCGCCGTGTTGAGGACGCCGCCGTGCACTTCGTTGACCTGGCCCAGGTCGAGGATGCGCACTTGGTGCCCATCGCCCTCGCCAGTTCACTGGGCATTGCGGTGCAGGCCGAAGAACCGATGCGGGTGTTGCTCGCCCATCTGCATTCGCATCGGTTGCTGCTGATCCTCGACAACTGCGAACACCTGATCGATGCGGTCTGCACCATCGTTGAACAGATCCAGGACGCGGCTCCGGGCGTGACCCTTCTCGCCACCAGTCGCGAACCTTTGCGGGCGCGCGGCGAGCACGTGTATCGGCTCAACCCGCTGGCCTTTCCCACCGAGTCGCAGGGCTTGAGCGTTGAACAACTGCTGGGGTTTCCCGCCGTGCAACTGTTTGTCGAGCGCGTGTCCGCCAGCAACGCCGCGCTGGCCCTCGGACCCGGCGATGCACGCCTGATTGCCGACATGTGCCAACGCCTGGAAGGCATGGCGCTGCCCATCGAGTTGGCGGCCGTGCGCGTCGCGGTGCACGGTGTACATGCCACCCACGCCCTGCTCGGCGAGCGGTTTTCCCTGGGATGGGCCGGTCGCCGGACCGCGCTGCCACGGCATCAGACGCTGCGCGCGATGCTGGATTGGAGTTATGACCTGCTCTCGGCCAATGAACGCCTGGTGTTCGATCGGCTGGCCGTATTTGTCGGCCCGTTTTCCCTGGAGGCGGCCTCGCAGATCGCCGCCGACGACTGGATCGACCCCATCAGCGTAGCCGCCACCCTGGATGAACTGGCCGCCAAGGGCCTGGTGACCGTGAACCGCAGCAGTGCCACGGCTTCTTACCGTTTGCTGGAAATGACCCGCGCCTATGCGCGGGAAAAACTGCAGGGGCGCGGCCCCTCAGAGGTGCACGCCCTGGCTTTCAGGCACGCGGCGTACCATATGGAGCAGCTCAAGCACCTGGGCGACACCCCTCATGCCATCTTCGCCAGCGCCACGCGACTGGGCTGCCAATTGGGCAATATCCGCAGCGCGCTGGAATGGAGTTTCGGCCCCCAGGGCGACCCCGGCCTGGCACTGCCGCTGGCGGCGGCGAGTGCGCAACTGTTCCTGCATTTTTCCCTGTTGGTGGAATGCCGCATCTGGTGTACCCGCGCCACCGAGTTGCTGGAACTTGGCTATTTCGGCACGCCCACCGAAATGGAATTGCAAGCCGCGTTGGGCCTGGTGCTGATGTTCACCAAAGGCAATAGCACCGCCGCAGAAAAAGCCCTGTTACGCGCCCTGGATATTGCGGTCAGCCTCGGAGAGCACCGCTCGCAACTGCGCCTGCTGGGACGCTTGCAGATCTTCTACGAACGCATCGGTGACTTTAAGGCGTCCCTGGCCTGGGCCGAACGTGCCGTGGAGATCGGTGCTGTGATCGATAAACCGGAAGCCATCGCCGTGGCCAACTCACTAGCAGGCATCTGTTATCACTTGCTGGGTAACCAGGCGTTGGCGCGCCAGGCGCTGGAACACTCCCTGCGCAATAGCTTGCCGTCGCAACGCAGCCTCACCGTTCACTATGGTTTCGACCATCGCAACCGCACCGGCCTGGCCCTGGCACGCACACTCTGGCTGATGGGCTTTCCCGACCAGGCCAGGCGCGGCGCCCTGCAGGTCGAAACCGAAGCCGCCGCGCTGGACCATGCAACCACCTATTGCATCGCGCTGGTCTGGACCCTGCAGATCTACATCTGGACCGGTGACCTGGACACCGCCGCCGAGCGCCTCCACACTTTCAAGTCCATTGCCGAGGCCAACGCCTTCGGCCCCTATATCGCTGCAGCCATGGGCTTCGGCGCAGCGGTCGCGATCCGGGCAGGCCAGCCCGAAAATGCGGTCGCCATCCTTGAAGAAACCCTGGCCCGCCTGCACGGCATGCGCTACGAATTGCTGACCACCTCCTTTGAGATGGCACTGGTCGAGGGCTTGATGCTGGCCGGGCAATTTGAAAAAGCCCTGGCACAAGTGGCGGCGACCATCGAACACTGCCGACACAGCGGCGATGCCTTCCCTCTGCCGGAACTGCTACGCCTCCAGGCCAGCATTCATAAGGCGCAAGTACCTGGCGACCACCGGCGGCCAGAGGCATTGCTGGAAGAGTCGTTGAGTCTGAGCCAGCAGCAAGGCTCACGCAGTTGGGCGTTGCGCAGCGCCATCGACCTGGCCGCGCTGTGGCAGGCGCAAGGTCGCGGCAGTGAGGCCCAGCGCTTGCTGGGCCAGCACCGCGAGCAGTTTTCGGAAGGCTTCGACACCCAGGACCTGCGCCTGCTACAGGCGCGCCTGGACGATGCTCAACACAGCTGAAAAAGCCTCAGCGCTTGGCCGCCGAACGCAACGGCCGGAAGGCTTCGCGCAGTTCCTCGCTGAACAGTTGCGGCTGTTCCCAGGCAGCGAAATGCCCGCCTTTGCTGACCTGGCTGTAGTAGGACAACGAGGGATAAGCGCGCTGAGCCCAGGTTTTCGGGGCCTGATAGATCTCGTGGGGGAACACGGTAATGCCGACCGGAACCTTGATAGTGTCGGTCTTCTGAGCCGCGGCGCTGAAGTTATTGTTGTTGTTTTCCCAGTAGAAACGCGAGGACGCCGCGCCGCTGTTGGTCAACCAATACAGGCTGATGTCATCGAGCATTTCATCGCGACTGAGCACACGCTCGGGCTTGCCATCACTGTCGGTCCAGGCGGCGAATTTCTCGTACATCCAGGCCGCCGTACCGGCCGGAGAGTCGGCCAGCAGATAACCGATGGTTTGTGGACGAGTGACCATCATTGCGCCATAGGCCGCGTTGCGCCCGAAGAAGGTGCTCAGCGCGTTGTAGGCCGTGCGCTCAGGTTCGGTCAGGGTGGCGGGCGCCGGCTCACCGCTATTGATCGGTTTGACCAGTTCAGGTGGCACGGTGGCCGGCATGTTCAGGTGGATGCCGAGCAAACCAGGGGGCGACAGGCGGCCCAATGCGTCAGAGATCACCGAACCATGGTCGCCGCCCTGTGACACGTAATGGCTGTAGCCCAGTCGTTTCATCAGCACGTCCCAGGCCTTGGCGACCCGGTCCGGGCCCCAGCCCAGTTCGGTGGGCTTGCCGGAAAAACCATGGCCGGGGATCGAAGGGATCACTACGTCGAATGAGTCTTCGATGCGGCCACCGTAGGCGACCGGGTCGGTCAACGGGCCGATGGTCTTGAGAAACTCAAATTGAGAGCCCGGCCATCCGTGAGTAAGAATCAACGGCAGCGCGTTGGGGTTGCGCGAGCGCACATGAATGAACTGGATGTCGACACCGTCGATGGTGGTGATGAACTCAGGCAGTGCATTGAGCCTGGCCTCCGCCTTGCGCCAGTCGTAGCCACTGCCCCAGTACTTGACCAACGCCTGGACCTGCGCCAATTGCACACCCTGGGAGCTGTCGTTGACGGTTTCCTTGTCGGGCCAGCGGGTGGCGGCGATGCGTTTATGCAGGTCGGTCAGTTGTGCTTCTTCAACATGAATACGGTACGGGCGGATGGCGTCGGAGGCCGCCCACGCGGCCTGGCTACCGGCGAGCAGCGCCAGGCCGAGCAACGAGGCCCGGCAGCGAAACCGCAGGTAAAGGGACGAAGCTGCAAACATGATGAATCTCCTGTCGTGGCACCGTGCCTGGTGGCCGGTGCAAGACTGATCAGACCATCGGCGTTTGCAGCGCACGATTGCACGTAGGTGTCGGTCGATACCTTTGTATGACTTGCCAGCAGGGCCGCCCGCTGCTGCCATCCATCCCCGATAAACAAGAGACCCGAAGCCAATGAGTGGGCAAGCAATCAATGCGACAACACCGAGCATTTCGACACGGCGCGCGGCGTGGACCGTTGTGGGGCTGTGCTTGCTGTTCAATGTGATCGATGGCCTGGATGCAATGGCCATGGCGTTCACGGCCAGTCGCGTGGCGGCACAGTGGTCATTGAGCGCGGCGCAAATCGGGCTGCTGCTCAGCGCCAGCCTGGTGGGCATGACCTGCGGCTCGCTGGGGGCTGCGCCGCTGGCCAACCGGCATGGACGCCGCCGTGTGTTGCTGGCGAGCCTTATGCTCAGCGGCGTGACCATGGTGCTGTGTTTCTGGAGCCAGGGGTATTGCACGTTGCTGTGCCTGCGCTTGCTCACGGGTATCGGCGTGGGCGCAGTGCTGGTCGGCGCCAATGTACTGACCCACGACCACGCACCGCCCACACGTCGCAGCCTGGCGATTGCCTTGCAATCGGTGGCCTTTGCGCTGGGCGCCACCTTGGGCGGCGTACTGGCCCATCAACTCAACGACAGCCTCGGCTGGCGCTACGTGTTCCTGACGGGGGGCAGCCTGACGCTGTTGGTGGGTGCCGTCGGTGCGCTGTGGTTGCGCGAGTCTGCGTCGCAGTTGGCGGCCGAGCAGCCGGGTCAAGGCTATTGCGGCCTGTTCAGCCACGGCCGCTGGCCATCGACCTGCGCTTTGGCCGGCGTATGTTTCTTGCTGATGTTCGGGTTTTATTTTGTGATGAGCTGGACCCCCATGCTGCTGACTCACAGCGGTTTTTCCGCACGCCATGGCATCACCGGCGGCATGTTGCTCACGGTCGGTGGCATGTTTGGCGCCTTACTGTTGGGCTTGGGTGCAAATCGCTGGGGCTGCCACCGCTTGTTGTGCATGTGCCTGCTGTTCAATGCCGTGCTGATGCTACTGATGGTAACGGCCACGCGCGTACCGATGCTGGCCATTGCCACGGGGTTCACGGCCGGGCTATTGCTCTACGCCGCCATTGCCGCGCTGTTTGTGCTGGCGCCCCAGGCATTCGACACTCCCGAGCGTACTCGCGGTGTGGGCCTGGTGCTGGCCACGGGAAGGCTGGGTGCAATTGTGTCGCCCACGTTCGCCGGTGTACTGCTCGACGCCCAGTGGCGCCCCCAGGATCTGTTCACCGTCTACGCGGGCAGCCAACTGCTGGCTGCCCTGCTGATCTGGCGTAGCCGCCGGCCTACTCTTGAGGCAGGATAATCAGCTTGCCCGTGCTCCTGCGTGACTCGATATCCCGATGAGCCTGGTGCGCCTGCGCCAGCGAATAACGCTGGCCGATGTTCACGTTGAGCCTTCCGGTGCGCACCCAGGTGAACAACTGCTGTGTACGCGCCAGCAAGGTTTCGCGGCTGCGCACATGGTGCATTACGACCGGATAGGTCAGCTTGATGCTGCGCGGGATGGAAAAGATATCGATCGGCGCGATCGGGTCCATGAACGGACCGAACAAGGCCAAGGTGCCGAAGTAATCCAGCAGATTGAGTGATTCGCTGAAACCTTCACTGCCGGTGCCGTCATACACCACATTCACCGCGTGTTCGCCCACCAGGCGTTCGACCTGGCCGGCGATATGCCCGGCGCGCCCGATCACCACATAATCGGCGCCGGCCGCCAATACGCTGTCGACTTTGTCGGCATGGGAAACCCGACCAATCGCCTGACCGCCGAGCAGCTTGACCATCTGCGTCAGCATCAGCCCAACACCGCCCGCCGCAGCATGGATGAACGCCACGTCGCCCTTCTGGAGGGCGTGCACGTCAAACACCAGATTGCTCGCGGTGAGGCCTTGCATCATCAGGCCGGCGGCGGTTTCGAAGCCGATGTCATCGGGCAACGGCACCAACTGGCTGACCGGGGCGATCACCTGTTGCGCGTAACTGCCTGGCACGTAATACCAGGCCACCCGGTCACCAGGCACCACGTCGGTCACATCGGGACCGATGGCCAAAACCACTCCCGCGCCCTCTGCGCCCAGCGTCAGCGGCAACGGGCTCGCGGCGGCGCCTAGGCCTCGGCGCGCGCCGGTATCCATGAAATTCACGCCGGCGGCCATGACCTGGACCAGTGCCTGCCCGGGCCCCGGTCGGGCCAGTGAAACCTCTTGCACGGCCAAGACCTCGGGGCCGCCAAATGCGTTGATCATCACAGCTTTCATCGTGTTCATAGCCTTCAAGATCCGTCAGCGTCGGGTGACGCCGAACCTGCCGCAATGCTGCGCGGCGCGTGTATCTACGGCATGTCGGCAAAGCGGCAGGTTTGAATGGCTGTGTAACGTCAGTCGTGCTGGATACAGTGGCTTACATTCAAGCCAGGTTCAGCACCACGTCGATGTTGCCACGCACCGCTTTGGAGTACGGGCACGTCTGGTGAGCAGTTTCGATCAGCGCCAACGCCACATGGCGCTCCAGCCCCGGCAGGCTGATGTTCAGGCGCGCACGCAGGAAGTACGCATCGCCCTCAAGGCACAAGTCGACTTCAGCATCGATGGCTACATCAGCCGGCAGGTCGACCTTCAATGCGCGCGCCGCCAACCCCAGCGCGCCGTCAAAACAAGCCGACCAGCCGGCAGCGAACAGTTGCTCGGGGTTGGTGCCGCTGCCTTTGGAACCCGGCAGGGAGTGAAGGATGTCCAGGCGCCCGTCGTCACTGCGCGAAGTGCCCCCGTCGCGCGCACCGGTGGTATGGACTTTGGCGGTGTAGAGTACTTTTTTGGCGGTCATGGCAGAGCTCCGGGAAATTGAGGAATGCGCACTCGGGGTGCGTGGCTCAATCAGAACAGAACCCGTGCCCGCCATCGATAACACGATGGTATCGTTCGCCTGCCCGCCTGCGCGGACAGGCGACACCTAAGTATGATGGGCGAACAGCCGCCCACAGGGCATTCTCTGCGCACGGCGCCTGTCACTAGAGAACCGGTATGTCGAATGAATTCGATCGCGTCGTCGATGCACTGCCCGGGGTGGCCTTCACCGCTTTGGTGGATGGCAGCGTCGACTACGTCAACCAAGGCTGGTGCACCTACACCGGACGCAGTGCCAGCGCGGCCGTCGGGTGTGGCTGGCAGTCGGCCGTGCACCCGGATGACCTGCAAAGCACAGCCAACGCATGGCGCGAAGCGGTGCGCAGTGGCGCGCCCTATCGCAAGGAACTGCGCCTGCAGCAGGCGGACGGCGCATACCGCTGGTTCGTCAGTGACGGCAAGCCGATGCGTGACAGCCAGGGCCGGATCATCCGCTGGTGGGTGATCAGCGTTGATATTGATGAGCAGAAGCGCGACAAAGCCTTGATCGCCCACGCACTGGCCGAAGTCAGCGCCTCGCAGGACCGCCTCAGCAACATCATCAATGCCATCCCCGGATTTGTCTGGAGCGCGGAACCGGATGGCAGTGTCGGTTTCGTCAACCAGCGTTGGTGCGACTACACCGGCATGAGCCTGGACGAAGCGCGCGGCAACGGCTGGGCGCGTTCGGTCCACCCCGACGACGCCGGGCAACTGGCCGAGTACTGGGGCGCCCTGTTGCAGTCGGGCGAAGCCGGAGAGTACGAGGCACGTTTGCGTCGTTTCGACGGCGACTATCGCTGGTTCCTGGTGCGCGCGGTGCCGCAACGGGACCAATGGGGCACGGTCGTGCGCTGGTACGGAGAAAACACGGATATCGAAGACCGCAAACGCGCTGAAATGCTGGCGGCCAGCATCGCTATCGAACGCCAGTTATCGGAAGAAACCCTGAGCAAGGTCCGTTCGGAGCTGGCGCACTTGGCACGCGTGGCGAGCCTGAGCACCGTCACCGCCTCGATTGCCCACGAAGTCAATCAGCCGCTGGCCGGCATCATCACCAATGCCAGCACCTGCCTGCGCATGCTGGGCGCCGACCCGCCAAATGTCGCCGGTGCCCTGGAGACCGCCCGGCGTACCATCCGCGATGGCAATCGCGCCGCCGAGGTGATCAACCGCCTGCGTGCGCTGTTTTCGAAGAAGTGCCTCACCCTCGAACCGGTCGACTTGAATGAAGCGGCGCGAGAGGTCATCGCCATGCTGTTGGATGAACTGCAGCGCAATGACGCGAAACTGCACCTGGAATTTGCCGACGCCCTGCCCGCCGTCAAGGCCGACCGCGTGCAGTTGCAACAAGTGATCCTCAACTTGATCCTCAATGCCACCGAGGCGATGAACACCATGACGGGTCGCACGCGGCACCTGCACGTCACCACTGGCCTGGACGAACACCAACGCGTCTACCTTGCCGTGAAGGACAACGGCAACGGTTTCGATCCGCTGGACGCCGAGCGCCTGTTTCAGGCGTTCTACACCACTAAAACCAGCGGCATGGGCATAGGGTTGTCCATCAGCCGCTCCATTATCGAGCGGCATGACGGGGTACTGTGGGCCTGCGCCCATAGCGGACCTGGCGCCACGTTCCGGTTTACCCTGCCACGGGTGACCGACCAGGACGCCGATTCGACCAAGGAGGGTCACTGATGAAAAAGCCACTACTCATCGCGGTCGTCGATGATGACGAATCGGTGCGAGAATCCCTGCCGGACCTGCTCCGGGAATTCGGTTTCGCCGTCGAAGCGTTTCCGTCGGCCCAAGTGTTTCTATCATCACCTAATGTGGCGAGTACGCGCTGCCTGATCCTTGATGTGGCGATGCCAGGCATGTCCGGCCCGGAACTGCACACCACCCTAAAACTGGGTGGCCATGCCATACCGGTGATCTTCATCACCGCCCATGGCGATGCCGGCGACCGGCAGAAATTGATGCGCACCGGCGTGGTGGACTGCCTGATGAAGCCGTTCAGCGAAGCGCAACTGCTCAAAGCGCTGAGTGCGGCCTTCCCGGTCGACTGAACCGCTCCATCAGGGAGCTATCTTGAAGGAGCTATCATGATGCATTCGACTCCCCCCATCGCCCATGCACGCAGAGCCGCGCCGATGACCGACACCCAGCCGATCGTATTCGTTGTCGATGACGATGTTTCCGTGCGTGAATCCCTGGAGCTGTTGATCCGGTTTGCCCAGTGGCAACCCCGGCTGTTCGAATCGGCCCAGGCGTTTCTGAGCCAACCGCGTACAGACGTACCCACCTGCCTGGTGCTGGACATCAACCTGCCCGACCTCAACGGCCTGGATCTGCAAGCCGCCATCGCCAACGAACGCCCGGACACGCCGATCATCTTCATCACCGGCTACGGCGACATCCCGCTTACCGTGCGCGCCATGAAGGCCGGCGCGATGGAGTTCCTGACCAAGCCGTTCAATGATGACGTGCTGTTGACCGCGATTGCCGGTGCCCTCGAAAAGAGCCGCATCCTGCTCGATCAGCAGGATCAATTGCGCGTCCTGCGGGCGGCCTACGCCACCCTGACGCCACGGGAGCAGGAAGTGATGACAAGGGTCGTCGCGGGGCATATGAACAAAGTCATCGCTGCCGACCTGGCGATCAGTGAGATCACGGTCAAGGCCCATCGGGGCAAAGCGATGCGCAAAATGAAGGCCCGCTCGTTGGCGGACCTGGTCAAGATGGCGGCTTTGCTGGCAAAGCCGCTGCATTGAGTCACTGAGCGGCCTTGGCTTCGCTCAACAGCGTCTGGATCATCTGCTCCTGAGCCTCATAACGACCTTCGCCGAAGTGGGTGTAACGCACTTGTCCCTTGGCGTCGATCAGGTAATGGGCGGGCCAGTACTGGTTGTCGAAGTTGCGCCAGATCGCGTAGTTGTTGTCGATGGCCACCGGGTAGGTGATGCCCAGCTTGCGTACCTGGTCCTTGACGTTGCCGATGATGCGCTCATAACCGTACTCCGGGGTATGCACGCCGATCACCACCAGGCCGTCCTTCTCGTACGTCTTCGCCCATTGCTTCACATACGGCAGCGTGTGCTGGCAGTTAATGCAGTCGTAGGTCCAGAAGTCCACCAGCACCACTTTGCCTTTCAAGGATTCGCGGGTGAGTTCCGGTGAGTTCAGCCACTCGACCGCGCCGGCCAGCGAGGGCATGGCGCCCTCGGCATTGTCCTGCGCCGCGTCGGCCTTGACCTTGCTCACCACGTAATCCACCACTTTGGGTACGTTTTCCAGTACGCCTTTTTCCAGGCTGCTGACCCCTTCGGACGAAGTGCCGGCGAGTAAGGTCTTGTCGGCACCGGTGGAGATCACTACCGCTGCCGCCAATACCGCCACCCCTGCCCCACGGCGCAGCCAACCAGTCACCGGAATCGAGGTCTTGAGTCGATTGACCAAACCGCGTCCGGCAAAGATCAGCGTGCCCAGGGACAGGGCGCTGCCCAGGCCATAGGCCAACAGCAACAGGCTGGTCTGCGCATTCGCGCCTTGCAACATCGCGCTCGTCAGGATCACCCCCAGGATCGGTCCGGCGCACGGCGCCCACAGCAGGCCTGTCGCGACTCCGATCATGACCGACTTCAACGGGCCGGACAGCGTGCGGCCGTCAGGGTCGATACGGTTGCCCAACAACACGAAGGGGCGCGCCAGCCAGCCACCGACCCGCGCCGAGATCAGCGACAGCGCAAACAGCGCCATCACGATCAGCGCCACATGGCGGCCAGTGTTATTGGCCTGTATCACCCACTCCGTGCTGACCACGGCTAGGCTGGAGATCAGCGCGAAGGTCAGGACCATGCCGCCGAGGGTCAGCAGGATCGAACGGCGGGTGCGGTCGACGCCGGCGAACAGAAACGGTACCACCGGCAGGATACACGGGCTGAGGACGGTCAGGATGCCGCCCAGGAATGCGATGAGTAGCATGAGGTTCACCTTATCGAGTGGGGAGACGGCTTCACGCCGTCTGGTGGTCCAACGCCTGGCCGAGCGGTGTGCGGCGGCTGCCGTCCTCCACCAGCAGGTCATGGCCGGCGGCGTGTTGCACCGGGGTCAGCTGGAAGCAGGTGCTGGCGGCGCAGCTGCTCTTCTCCAGGGCGGCGTTGGCGTGCACGGCAGTGCCGGCGAGGGCAAAAGCGCTGGCGGTCAAAAAGCGGGTCAGGTGGTTCATGGCGGTCTTCCTGTGTCAGAAAAGGGGATGGGTAAGTGGCACTCAGTTGTCGCCGATGCAGCCGTCGCCAAACTTGAGGTAGTCCAACACCTGGGTCTTGTCGTGGGAATCCAGGTAGGTCATGCGCGCATTCACCACGCCGCAGGCGGGCTTGGCGTCCTGGCTCATCGAGACCACTTGCTTGATGTCCAGGTGGGTGCCGTAGTTGTAGGTTTGCACGGTAGTCGCGGCTTCGGCGCGGGCCGACAAGGTGCAGATGTTCAGGGCGGCAAACAGGCAGGCGGCGTAGATGGCTTTGGTGTTCATGGCGATTGACTCCAGGTTCTCAGGGTTGGAGGCGGTGTGTGCCTCGTTGGAATCAATTAAAAGCCCCTGAGGTATCGCGCCTGTGTCGGAAAACCGCGCGGATAAATCGATACGTATCCACAGCCCCCGCCGATACACAGCGATACAAAAAGCCCAAAGGACGATCTGGATCAATAAACCGCCCTCGCCGCTCGGCTACTTTCGTGATCTTTTGCGATCCGACCCCATGCCTTCCCTCCTCGCCCCCGAACTGCTCGCCCCTGCCGGCACCCTGAAAAACATGCGCTATGCGTTCGCCTACGGCGCCGACGCGGTCTACGCCGGCCAGCCGCGCTACAGCCTGCGGGTGCGCAACAACGAGTTCGACCACGCCACCCTGGCCCTCGGTATCCAGGAGGCCCACGCCCTGGGCAAACGTTTCTACGTGGTGGTGAACATCGCGCCGCACAACGCCAAGTTGAAGACCTTCCTCAAGGACCTGGCCCCGGTGATCGCCATGGACCCGGACGCGCTGATCATGTCCGACCCAGGCCTGATCATGCTGGTGCGCCGGCACTTCCCCCAGATGCCGATCCACTTGTCGGTGCAGGCCAATACGGTGAACTGGGCCAGTGTGGAGTTCTGGCAGCAGCAAGGGATCGGCCGGGTGATTCTGTCGCGGGAATTGTCCTTGGAAGAAATCGATGAGATCCGCCGGCAGGTGCCGGCCGTGGAGCTGGAAGTGTTTGTGCACGGTGCGTTGTGCATGGCCTATTCCGGGCGCTGCCTGCTCTCGGGCTATATGAACAAGCGCGATGCCAACCAGGGCAGTTGTACCAATGCCTGCCGCTGGAAATACCAGGCGACCCCGGCAGTGGAAAACGCCACGGGGGATATCGTTCAGCAATGCCAGCCCACCCTTGGCATTGGCGCGCCCACCGATCGGGTGTTCCTGCTCCAGGAAGCCAACCGCCCCGATGAGCAGATGCCCGCCTTCGAAGACGAGCACGGCACTTACATCATGAACGCCAAGGACCTGCGCGCCGTACAGCATGTGGAGCGCCTGACCCGGATGGGCGTGCACTCATTGAAGATCGAAGGTCGCACCAAGTCGCATTTCTACTGCGCGCGCACCACCCAAGTGTATCGCCGGGCCATCGATGATGCGGTGGCGGGTCGCGCCTTCGACCGCACCCTGATGACCGACCTCGAATCCCTGGCCCAGCGTGGCTACACCGAAGGTTTTCTACGCCGCCATGTGCATGATGAATACCAGAACTACCAGAACGGCAGCTCAGTGTCGGAACGCCAGCAGTTCATCGGCGAGCTGACTGGCGAGCGCCGGGGCGAGTGGGCCGAGGTCAAGGTGAAAAACCGCTTCGCCGTGGGCAATCACCTGGAATTGATGACCCCTGCCGGCAACTTCCACTTTGACCTGGAGAGGCTGCACAACAACCTGAACGAGGCAGTCGAGGTCGCGCCGGGGGACGGGCACACGGTGTATGTGCCGGTCCCGGCGGAGATGGATGTGCGCTTCGGCTTGCTGATGCGTGATGTCTAAATTCTGAACTGACCGACCAACTGCCCCAGGCGCTGGCCCAGGTCCGCCAGGCTGCGGGAGGTCTGTGCGCCCAATTGGGTTTCGTCGGCGACGCTGTCCACCGCCACGGCGATCTGATGCACGCTGCGGTTGATCTCTTCGGCCACGGCAGTCTGCTCCTCGGCGGCGCTGGCAATCTGGGCGTTCATCGAATTGATGGTGCCGATCAACTGGGCCATGGTGTCCAGGGAGGCCCCGGCTTCGTTGGCCTGGGCCGAAGTGCCGTCGCCGGCATCGCTGGAACGGCGCATGGCCTCCACGGCGGCCTCGGTGCCTTTTTGCAGGCGGTCGATCATGCCCTGGATTTCCTGGGTGCTGGTCTGGGTGCGGCTGGCCAGGGCGCGCACTTCGTCGGCCACCACCGCGAATCCACGTCCGGCCTCGCCTGCCCTTGCGGCTTCGATGGCGGCGTTGAGCGCCAGCAGGTTGGTCTGTTCGGCAATGGAACGGATCACACTGAGCACACTGACGATGGAAGACACATCCTGCTGCAGGCTGTCGAGGGACACGCCGCTGCTGCGGATGTCGTTCACCAGCGCATGGATCTGCGCAATGCTGCCGTCCACTACACGCTTGGCGGCCTGGCCTTCGGCATCGGTCTGCTGCGCGGCGACCGAGGCGCCCTGGGCACTGCGCGCTACTTCTTGCGCAGCAGACGACATCTGGTTGATTGCGGTGGCGACCTGATCGGTTTCGTGGCGCTGGCGTTCCATGGCCTGCTCGGAGCGCTGGGCCTGATCGGAAACCTGGCTGACCAGGCCGGTGAGTTGGGTGGTCATTTCGGTGATCTGGCGCACCAGACCGTGGATCTTGTCGACAAAACGGTTGAACGCCCCCGCCAAATCGCCCAGCTCGTCCTGGCTGGTGATGGCCAGGCGGCGGGTCAAGTCACCTTCGCCGGCGGCAATGTCGTCGAGGTTGGCTTTCATCAAGTGCAGCGGACGCAGGATGGTATTGGCCAGCAGCATACCGACGGCAGCGATCACCAACAGCACCACCACGGCCACGCCGAGGATGCTCAGCAGCACGCCTTCCATGCGTTTTTGCACCTTGGCCTCGACCACCGCCACCTGGGCTTCGATGCCGTCCAGGTTCACCGAGGTTCCGATGACCATGTCCCACTTCGGCAGGTATTCGGTGTAGCCCATCTTGGGCACCAGTTCGGTCTGGCCCGGCTGGGTCGAGCTGTATTGCAGGTAGTGGGTGCCGTCCTTGCCGACCTTGACCAGGTCACGGTTGACGTACACGCCGTTGGGGTCGCGATTGTCCTTGAAGCTCTTGCCGACGCCATCGGGGCTGTTGCCCTTGAACAGGCGGATGGTCTCGGAGTCGTAGCCGAAGAAGTAACCGTCCTTGCCGTAGCTGGTGTTGGAGAGCAGCTTGACCACCTCGGCACGCGCGGCGGTATCGCCAGGCGCCGCCGCGTCGTAGAGCGGCTTGATGGTGCTCATGGCCACTTCGACATAACTTTGCAGGGTGGCCTTGGCGTCGTTGAGCAGGCGCTGGCGGGTTTCATCCACCTCGTTGCGCGCCTGCCCCTGCAGGATCCACACCGTGGTCAGGCTGATGACCACGGCAAACAACAATACCGGCACTACAGCGAGGGACAGGACTTTGGCCTTGAGGCTCAGACGCATGACTTTTTTCTCTCTTATAAGTGGCGACTTGAGAGGTTAACGGCCAATTGCGCAGATTCTGTAGGACAACCCTGTCAGAGGGTCATGGCGGCCAGCCAGCCGAATGCCAGCAACGGAAGGTTGTAGTGCAGGAACGTCGGCACCACGGTGTCCCAGATATGGTGGTGCTGACCGTCGACATTCAGGCCGGAGGTCGGGCCGAGGGTGGAGTCCGAGGCCGGCGAGCCGGCATCTCCCAGCGCACCGGCCGTGCCGACGATGCATACGATGGCCATCGGGCTGAAGCCCAGTTGCACGCACAGCGGTACAAAAATCGCGGCCAGGATCGGCACCGTGGAAAACGACGAACCGATACCCATGGTCACCAAAAGCCCCACCAGCAACATCAACAGCGCCCCCACCCCACGGTTATGGCCGATGAAGGCCGCCGAGGTTTCCACCAGCGAGCGCACGTCGCCGGTGGCCTTGAGCACTTCGGCAAAGCCCGACGAGGCGATCATGATGAAGCCGATCATGGCCATCATCTTCATGCCTTCGGTGAACAGGTCGTCTGTGTCGCGCCAGCGCACGATGCCCGACACCGAGAAAATCAGGAACCCGGCCAAGGCGCCGATGATCATCGAGTCCAGCCACAACTGGATGATGAACGCCGAGGCAATCGCCAGGCCGGCCACCAGCAGAGTCAACGGGTTGTACTGCACCGCCACCTGCTCGACCCGCTCGATTTTCTCCAGGTCGTACACGCGCTTCTTGCGGTAGCTGATAAACACCGCCACCAGCAGGCCCACTACCATGCCCAGCGCCGGCAAGCTCATGGCGTGGGTGACGTTGACCTGACTGATGTCCACACCGCTCTTGGCCACATTGGCCAGCAGGATCTGGTTGAGGAAGATATTGCCAAAGCCCACCGGCAGGAACATGTAGGGCGTGATCAGGCCGAAGGTCATCACACAGGCGATCAGTCGGCGGTCCAGTTGCAGCTTGGTCAACACGTAGAGCAGCGGCGGTACCAGCAATGGAATGAACGCGATGTGGATCGGCAGGATGTTCTGCGACGCAATCGCCACCACCCACAGCAGGCCGATCAACAGCCATTTGACGTGACTGCCGCCGGTAGATTCCTGGCGATCCACCAGCAGCAGCGCCTTGTCGGCCAGGGCGTGGGCCAGGCCGGATTTGGCAATCGCCACGGCGAAAGCGCCGAGCAAGGCGTAGGACAACGCCACAGTCGCCCCCCCGCCCAAGCCACCGTTGAAGGCTTTGAGCGTGGCGTCTATACCCAGGCCACCGGTGAGTCCGCCCACCAGCGCGCCGACGATAATGGCGATGACCACATGCACGCGGGACAGGCTGAGCACCAGCATGGTGCCGACCGCGGCAATGACTGCGTTAATCATGGTTACCTCAAGCAGAACAACATAAAAAACAGGCACGCCCGCGCCCAGGCGGCCATCGGGTGGCAGCCAACGTGCAGGCTTGAAGGAGGTCTTATTAGAGGGCGCGCACTTTGCCGGACGCAGGTTCACATGTCAAAAAACGAACCTTGTAGCAAGCTCGCTCACCACAAAAGCAGGTTTAAATTGATCGTTTGAATAAAGAAAAACCGGCGTCGGCCGATAACACAGGCCTATGTGTTTTCAGGTAAGGATGTACCGATGTCGCTTAGGCCGCTCTCCATTCAATGGAAAATCACCCTGCTCGCTGGCCTCTGCCTGCTGGGAATCGTGACCCTGCTGGTGGGTCTGTCGCTGTATCGCATGGAGCAGAGTTCGCAGCAGGTCAAGGCGTCCAGCATGCAGATGCTGGATGAAGCCGCCCAGGCGCGCATCGAGGCCCAAGGCGAGGTGCAGGCGCTGGGCATCCGCCGCCAATTCATGGACGCCTATCAGTACGGCCATGGTTTCTCCCGCCAGGTATTGTTCCTGCGTGAGCAGGCCGAGAAGCGCTTTCTCGACGCCTTTGACACCCGCGAAGACCTGACCCGCCAGGTCAAGGCCGCGTTGCAGGCCAACCCGGATTTGCTCGGCCTGTCCCTGGTATTCGAAGCCAACGCCCTGGATGGCAAGGATGAATTGTTCGCCGGCCAAGCCGAACTGGGCAGTAACGACAAGGGCCGCTTCGCCCTGTATTGGTCGCAGCCCACCTCCGGCAAGTTGGAGTCGATGGCGTTGCCGGAAAGCGACATGTCCGACACCCGCGTCGGCCCCAGCGGTGAAAAAGCCAACGCCTGGTTCACCTGCCCACGCACCACGCTCAAGCCGTGCGTGATCGAACCGTACTTCTACAAAATCAACGGGCAAAACGTGCTGATGACCAGCATCGTCTTCCCGTTGATGGTCAACGGCAAAGTCATCGCCTCGCTGTCGGTGGACATCAACCTCAACAGCCTGCAGGCCGTGAGCCAACAAGCGAGCCACAAGCTATACGACGGCCAGACGCAGGTCAGCATTCTCAGCCCCACCGGTCTGCTGGCGGGCTACAGCCCCGATGCCGGCAAGCTCAGCCAGCGGCTGGACCAAGTCGACACCGCTAATGGCGCACAGTTGATCAGCGCCCTGGCAGGCAGCACGCACATTCGTAGCCTGCGCACTGACCATCAACTGAAGGTGCTGGCGCCGTTCGCGCCGATCCCCGACGGAAAGTCGTGGGGCGTGTTGCTGGATGTGCCGGAGAAAGTCCTGGTCGCCCCCGCCGAAGCACTGAAGGCACAGCTGGATGCCGACAACGCCAAGGGCACCCTGCTGGAACTGAGCCTGGGCTTGATTGCCGCCGTGATCGGCTTGATCCTGGTATGGCTGATGGCACGCAGCGTGACCCGGCCGATCCTCGGCGTGGCGCACATGCTCGAAGATATCGCCAGCGGCGAAGGCGACCTGACCCTTCGCCTGGCCTACGACAAGCAGGACGAGCTGGGCCAGCTGGCCGGCTGGTTCAATCGCTTCCTCGACAAGCTGCAACCGATCATCGCCGAGGTGAAGCGCTCGGTGCAGGACGCCCGTGGCACCGCCGACCAATCTGCTGCCATTGCGACTGAAACCAGCGCCGGCATGGAGCAGCAGTACCGCCAGGTCGATCAGGTGGCCACCGCCTCCCATGAAATGAGCGCCACCGCCCAAGACGTAGCCCGCAGCGCTGCCCAGGCCGCGCAAGCCGCACGCGATGCCGACCAGGCCACCCGCGACGGCCTGACGGTGATCGACCGCACCACCCGCAATATCGGCGAATTGGCGGCGGATATGAGCACGGCCATGAGCCAGGTCGAAGGCCTGGCGGCCAATAGCGAGAAAATCGGCTCGGTGCTGGAAGTGATTCGCGGCATCGCCGAGCAAACCAACCTGCTGGCCCTTAATGCCGCCATCGAGGCCGCCCGCGCGGGTGAAGCCGGGCGTGGGTTTGCGGTGGTGGCCGATGAAGTGCGCAACCTGGCGCAGCGTACCCAGGAATCGGTGGAAGAAACCCGCGTGGTCATCGAGCACCTGCAAAGCGGCACGCAAGAGGTCGTCGGCTCCATGGGCAACAGCTATCGCCAGGCCCAGGGCAGTGTCGAACAGGTGGGGCAAGCCGTGACGGCCCTGCGCCAGATAGGTGATGCCGTGACGGTGATCAGTGACATGAACTTGCAGATCGCCAGTGCCGCAGAAGAGCAAAGCGCGGTGGCCGAGGAGATCAACAGCAACGTGGCGACCATTCGCGATGTGACCGAGTCGCTGTCCGAACAAGCGAATGAATCGGCGCGGGTGAGCCAGGCGTTGAACAGCCTGGCGAATCAACAGCAGGGGTTGATGGATCAGTTCAGGGTGTAACAGCCGATTGTCGGAGCGACAGGCTTATCCCTGGCGCTTCGGCAATTCGACCAGCACTTTCAGCCCGCCCGACTCGCTTTCCTGCAACTGCAGCACCCCGCCCCACACCTCGACGATGTCCCGCACGATGCCCAACCCCAGGCCATGTCCTTGGGTCTGTTCATCCAGGCGCGTGCCACGGCTGAACACCTGGTCACGCTGGGTTTCGGGAATACCGGGACCATCATCTTCTACCGCCAACAAGTAGCTGTGCTCGGCTTCGGTGACGGTCAAGCGCACCTCGGCATCTGCCCACTTGCAGGCGTTATCCAAGAGGTTGCCGAGCAGCTCCAACAGGTCTTCACGATCCCAGGGCAGTTGCAGGCCGGGCGCGGCGTGGTAGCTCAGATCCAGGTGTTCGCCATGGATCATATTGAGGGTGGCGAGCAGGCCGGGCAGTTCTTTTTCGCAATCAAACAGCGCGCCTGGCAGGGTTTCCCCGGCCAGGCGTGCTCGGTTGAGTTCGCGATTGAGGCGTTGTTGCACATGCTCCAACTGATCACGCAACAGCCTGCTCAGCTCGGGATGCTCCTTCAGCGCGTCGTTCGACGCAGCACTCAGCAACACGGCCAACGGGGTCTTGAGGGCATGGCCGAGGTTGCCCAAGGCATTGCGCGAACGCTTGAGACTGTCTTCGGTGTGGGCCAGCAGGTGGTTGATCTGCGCCACCAGCGGTTCCAGCTCCAAGGGCACCTGGGTGTCGAGTTGCGAACGCTGGCCCTGTTGCAGTTGAGCAATCTGGTTGCGCGCGGTTTCCAGCGGACGCAAGGCGCGGCGCACGGTGAGCCTTTGCAGGACCAGCACCAGCAGCAGCGCCGCCAGCCCCAGCACCAAACCGATCTGACGCATGAGCTGGAAGCTCTCCCGCACCGGGGTGTAGTCCTGGGCGACGCTGATGGAGATCGACTGGCCAAAGCGTTTGTAGTCCGAACGCAGCACCAGCAGTTGCTGGCCTTCCGGCCCCAGTTGCAGATTGCCCTTGATCCCGGCTTCGGGCAGGCGCGGCAGCTCCTGGTCCCACAGCGAGCGGGACCGCCAGTGGGTATCGGCAAAGTCGATGCGGAAGTAATGCCCGGAAAACGGACGCTGATAGGCTGGCGAAAGACGATGTTCATCCAACTGAACGCCACTGGGTCCACGCACCAGCGCCACCAGCAGGTTCTCGGCGTCGTTGCGCAAACCGGCTTCCAGATAACGCTGCAAACCGGCTTCGAACAACCACAAGCTGATTTGCGCCAGCACCACGCCGACGATCACCATGACACTGACCAGGCCGAGGCTCAGGCGTCGCTGGATCGACTTCATGCAGGGCTGGCGCCAAACCGGTAACCCTGGCCGCGCCGGGTCTCGATCACGCTGCGGCCCAATTTGCGGCGCAGATGGTTGACGTGGACTTCCAGCACATTGGAGTCGCGCTCGGTTTCACCGTCGTACAAGTGTTCGGCCAGGTGGTTTTTCGACAGGATCTGTTCGGGATGCAGCATGAAGTAACGCAACAGACGGAATTCGGCGGCGGTCAGCTGGATCTCTGCGCCATCGCGCAGCACGCACTGGCGGCCTTCATCCAGGTGCAGGCCGGCGGCGTGCAAGGTGGGCTGGTTGACCTGGCCGTGGGAGCGACGCACCAGTGCTTGAATGCGCAGGTACAATTCCTCGGGGTGAAACGGCTTGCTCAGGTAATCATCGGCGCCGGCCTTGAGCCCTTCGATGCGCTCAGCCCAGGAATCGCGGGCTGTGAGGATCAGCACCGGAGTGGCCAGCGCGGCGGCACGCCATCGTGCCAATACCTCGAGCCCAGGCAAACCGGGCAGACCGAGGTCGAGGATGATCAGGTCATAGGGTTCACTACGCCCCTGGTACGCGGCATCGCGACCATCGGCGAGCCAATCGACGGCATAGCCCTGGCGTTGCAGCCCGGCCAGCAGTTCATCGGCCAGGGGGACGTTGTCTTCCACCAAGAGCAGGCGCATCAGTCTTCCTCGTCTTTGATCAACACACCGGTGCGGGCGTCCAGCTTGATCTCGCGCACCACGCCTTCAGTGGTCACCAGTTCCACTTCATAGGCATATTGGCCGTGCTTCTTTTCCAGTTCGGCTTCCAGCAGGCGGGAACCCGGATGACGCGCCATGGCCTGATGCAACAGATGCTCCAGGGGCAGAATCACCCCCTGCTGGCGCAGCGACAAGGCTTCATCCTGGTTGAGGTCGCGGGCCGCCAGGCTGGAGCAAAATGCCATGAGCACCAACGCCACGCGACTGCCAGCGCGTAAATTTACCTTCATTACGTATCCTGATGATTCTTGAGAACCTGCCCGGAGAGCGCGTCCAATTCAACGTCCCATTCGATGCCGTGGGCATCCTCCAACTCGACCTCGTAGACGTACCTGCCATAGGACTCGTCCAGGTCGGTGTCCAGTAATGTCGAACCGGGATGCAGGGCCAGGGCCGTGGCTTCCAGTTGATCGAAGGCGACAATAGTAACAGTGGCCGGCACTTTCAGTGGCTTGTCGGGGTCCACGGCTTGGGCCTGGGTCGCCGTGAAAGCGATGATACCGGTGGCAACCAGCGCGGTGAGGCGCTTCATGATAAGTCTCCATTACAGGATGTTTTCCTACGCCGATCACCGTACGCGTTGCAACTTAACTGAAACTGAATTGCCACCATGGCAATTCCAGCCAAGGCCTTTTCCAACATCCCACGAGATTTTCTATACTGCCCCGCTCGCTCCCACTGAGACCGGTATGACAGCCATCCACATCAAGTTTTCCGCCCTGACGCTCAAGGCCGGCAAACGCGCCTTCACCCGTATTCGTGAGCAAGGCCTCGAACCTGCCGACGTCGGCATCCTGCCGGGTGCGGCCGGTGGCCCCAAAGCGCTGGGCATCCAGGGCCTGGACCTGGCGCTGTTCGGTGGCTGGCTGCCTCGTGCCCAACGGGAACGGGCACTGATCGGGGCGTCCATCGGTTCCTGGCGCTTTGCCAGTGCCTGCCTGCCCGACCCAGTGCAAGGTCTACTGGACCTCGGGCGTCTGTACAACGAACAGCGCTTTGCCAAAGGCGTGACCATGGCCGAAGTCAGCCAAAGCTGTCAGCGCATGCTCGACGACCTGCTGGCCGGCCGCGACGCCAGGGTGCTGGACAATCCGCACTATCGCCTCAACATCATGGTGGTCAAAAGCCACGGCCTGCTTGCCGATGACCATCGTGGCCGCCTCGGGTTGGGCTTGTCGTCGGTGATCGCCGATAACCTGCGCGGCCGCGCGCGACTGTCGCGGCACTTCGAACGACTGATCATCCATGACCCTCGCCAGGCGCCACCGGTGCATCCCTTGAAGGATTTCCCCTCGCGGTTCCTCAGCCTGGAACTGGGCAACCTGCGCCAGGCGCTGCTGGCGTCGGGCTCGATCCCCATGGTGATGCAGGGCGTGCGCGATCTACCGGGCGCGGGCGCCGGCACCTACCGTGACGGCGGCCTGTTGGACTACCACCTCGACCTGCCCTACCACGGCGATGACATTGTGCTGTACCCGCACTTTACCGACCGGGTCATCCCCGGCTGGTTCGACAAAGGCCTGCCATGGCGGCGCAGCAACCAACAGGGGTTGCGGGATGTGTTGTTGCTGGCACCGTCCAAGGAATATCTGGCCCGCCTGCCTCACGGCAAACTCCCGGACCGCAGCGACTTCAAGCGCTTCATGGGTGACGATCCGAGCCGCAACAAGTATTGGCAGACCGCAATGAGCGAGAGCCAAAGGCTGGGCGACGAATTCCTGGAACTGGCGGATAACGGGCAGCTGGGCGAGCGCTTACAGCCCCTTTGATCCAGCGGCATGCGCACCGGCGGATCAAACTGTCATTCTTGAATGAGCGGATACCGCTTCAATCGAATGCTCCATTGAGCACCTCGTAAATTAAGCCGGAAGCAATTGCCACAAGAATCAGGTCAGTGCCCGCCTGCTGCCATTCATAGCCGTCGTAATGGGGCAGCCTGCCCAGCAACCGGCCATCCAGCTTCTTGGCGATGCCTGGAGGAAGAGGCTTTCCTCGGGCGAGGTTCTTTTGTATCCCTGGTGGCAGTGATGGACCTGGCCGCCAATAGTCACGATAGCCACCAAGCACTCCCAACACACCGGCTCGGTCAATACTGGGACCATGACTCCAATCGCCGCCGCTGGAACCTTTCCCCTTGTTACTCTGGTTGCCATGCCCTTGGCCGCCCTGGGAGTTACCTTTTCCATTGCCCTGCCCCTTGCCATTGCCTGGGTCGGCCAGCGCTGTCACTGAGCCTATGGCCAACGCAAGACAGGTAACGGCGACTACAAGTGGGCGAGTTTTTAACATGACCGTGTTCTCCGAAAGGGAATACTCCTTTAAAGATAGACGGTATTTTCCACCTACTCTCTACCTTCGGAGAGCGGCGCCTCAGGGCAGATCAAGAAGGAAAAAGCCTGCGGCCACTGTGACACCCACATTCTCTGGCCGGAAACAGGTTAGAATAGGCCCCAATTCGGTCGCCTGGCGCCATTCGGCGATTGCTGAAGGGATGACCTCACTCACGCCCGGTAACGACCAATCAGTCCATTGATCAGTACACTGGCGACTGACAATTATCCCAAAGCAACGCAACACAAGCCCTACAGGTCACACCGTGGAAATCTTCAAAGAGTTTACCTTCGAATCCGCCCACCGCCTGCCCCACGTACCGGAAGGCCACAAATGCGGGCGCCTGCACGGGCATTCGTTCAAAGTCGCGATCCACCTGAGCGGCGACCTGGATCCCCGTACCGGCTGGATTCGCGATTTCTCGGAGATCAAGGCGATTTTCAAGCCGCTCTATGAACGCCTCGACCACAACTACCTCAATGACATCCCAGGCCTGGAAAACCCGACCAGCGAAGTGCTGGCCAAGTGGATCTGGAATGAATTGAAACCCCTGCTGCCTGAGCTCAGTGCGATTCGCATCCACGAGACCTGCACCAGCGGCTGCATCTATCGCGGCGAGTAAGCGACTGCGTCCATAAAAACCACCTTTCGGGTGGTTTTTTTGCGCCTGGCATTCCCCCATGTAAAGCAGCCTTGACACCTCAATGACCTGTGCTTAATGTAAAGTACCCTTTACTTACGGAGATGGCTATGTCGGTCAAACGCTTCTTGATGGAATTCGCGGTGACAATGCTGGCGTATATGGTGTGCGTCGTGGTTTCCAGCGCATACATGTCGTCCATGCCCAACGGCGCCGGCAGAATTGCCCTGGCTTTGCTGCCAGTCATTCCGATGATCGCGATGGCGATTGCGATCATCCGTCGGCTGAACGCCATGGATGAAATGGGCCGCAAAATCCAGTTGGACGCACTGGCCGTGGCCTTTGTGTGCACGGCACTGACAACCTTCAGTTACGGCTTCCTGGAAACCGCTGGCTTCCCACGGCTGTCGGCCTTTATGGTGTGGCCGATCATGGGCGGCGTCTGGTGCGTCGCCACGATCATCGGCACAAGGCGCTATCAATGAACAACCTGATGCGCCAGTTGCGCTCGGAACTGGGTTGGTCCCAGGCCGACCTCGCCGAGCGCCTGGGGGTGTCGCGCCAAACCGTCAACGCTATCGAGACCGGCCGCTACGATCCAAGCTTGCCCTTGGCGTTCAAGATCGCCAAGGTGTTCGAACGGCCTATCGAAGGCATCTTCGAAGCGCCGGCAGACTGATCGAATGTCCAGAGGAGCCCGCTGCAATGATGCGCCCCGCGACTGCTGCTGATTATGTTGAGCCCCACCGGGCCGAAGAACATGGCCCGCGGCGTGTGTACATGACCAAGCAACTCCAGGAGTAACCCATGGAAAACACCTGGCTGGCCCAGGCCAAACGCTTGCAGGCGTTGGCGTCCACAGGGCTGCACTTTTGTACCGATGATTTCGAGCGCGAACGCCTGGAAGAGATTGCCGAGATTGCCCACAGCATGCTCGCGCAATTGGGTAATGTGCCGTTGGAGCGTATAACCGGGTTGGTCCCCGATTTTGCCAAACGTTATTCGACGCCGATGATCGACGTGCGCGGGGCGATCATCGAAGGCGACCGGATTCTGCTGGTACGTGAATTGACCGATGGCTGCTGGGCGTTGCCGGGCGGTTATGCCGATATCGGTTTGTCGGCGGCGGAAAACATCGTCAAGGAGATTCGCGAGGAAGCCGGACTGACGGTGACGGCACGGGCCCTGTACAGCGTGACGCACAAGGCCAAGGGCTTGTACCGGCCGGATGTGCGCGATTTCTATAAGCTGTACTTCCTGTGTGAACCGGTAGATCAGTCGGCACCGATGGCGGGGTTCGAGACCACCGAAGTGGGCTTTTTTCGCATGGATGAGCTGCCGCCGCTGTCCCGGGGACGCACCATCGAGAGTGATCTGGAGGCCGCATTCGCCTACCACCGTGGCGAGACCACCCAGACGCTGTTCGACTGATCCAATTTGTATCACTGCTGCACCGCTTTCGTGCCCGATTGGGCACAGTGACATGCCTTCGACGTTTCTCCGCGGTTTGGCTATAAATACTGTGCACGGTGCAGCGCTCGTTGTGCGCTCCTCACTGCCGCCGGTTTGGCACGCGCGGTGCAATAGGCCTGCGTCACTCATTCAGGAGCAAGGCACATGACGCAGCAAGAACCGGGCAATGATTACCCCCTCAGCGAAGTCCCGATGCATGCGCGCAAAGGCCTGGCGTCCACCGCCATGGTGCTGCTGGGCTTTACCTTTTTTACCGCAACCATGTTTGCCGGCGGCAAGCTGGGGGTGGCGTTCAGTTTTACCGACATGCTCGGCGTCGTGGCCCTGGGAAACCTGCTGTTGGGTATCTACGCCGCCGGCCTGGGCTACATCGCCTTCAAGAGCGGGCTGAATTCGGTGTTGATGGGGCGCTTTTGCTTTGGTGAAGTGGGCAGCAAGCTCAGTGACTTGATCCTCGGCTTTACCCAGATCGGCTGGTACGCCTGGGGCACCGCCACTGCCGCGGTGGTGCTGGGCAAATATTTCGGACTGGGCCAGGGCAGCGTATTGGCATTGATGGTGCTGTTCGGCTTGGTGTTCTGCGCCACGGCCTACATTGGTTACCGAGGGTTGGAAATTCTGTCCTACCTCGCGGTGCCGGCGATGGGCATCCTGTTGTTTCTGTCGATGTGGGTGGCCACAGTGAAAGTCGGCGGGCTGGATGGATTGCTGTCGGTAGTGCCGAGCGGTGAGCTGGACCTGTCCACCGCGATCACCCTGGTGTTCGGCACCTTTGTCAGCGGTGCGACCCAGGCCACCAACTGGACGCGTTTTTCGCGCTCAGCCAAAGTGGCGGTACTGGCGAGCCTGATCGGCTTCTTCATCGGCAATGGATTGATGGTGCTGATCGGCGCCTACGGTGCCATCGTCTATCAGCAGCCGGACGTGGTTGAAGTGTTGCTGCTGCAAGGCTTTGCCATGGCGGCGATGGCCATGTTGCTGCTCAATATCTGGAGCACCCAGGACAACACGATCTACAACTTCGCCGTGGCCGGCTGCAACCTGTTGCGCACCAAACGTCGCAAAACAGTCACCCTGGCCGGCGCCGTGATCGGCACCTTGCTGGCGCTGCTCGGTATGTACGACCTGCTGGTGCCCTACCTGATTCTGCTGGGTACGGTGATCCCACCGATTGGCGGCGTGATCATGGCGGACTTCTTTTATCGCTATCGCGGCCACTACCCGCGCTTGGCGGACGCACGCCTGCCGGCGTTCAACTGGCCGGGGTTGGTAGCCTATGCCGTAGGTACTGTGCTGGCGTTCAACTCGCCTTGGGTCGCGCCGTTGGTGGGTATCGTCGCCGCCTCGCTGACCTACATCGTGCTCAGCGCCGTACTACGCGGGCGTGCGCCTTTGGCTGATGCCCAGGCATGAGCTTGACCAGGCGGAAAACAGTGGAATTGCCGAGTGGGTGTTCGGCCCCTGCTGCGCCACGACCTGCATCATGGCCCCAGCCTGATGCCCACCTTGGAAGCCTGGTTTCACGAGAATGGTAACCTTGTGGCCGCCGTCCAGCGGCTGGCCGTGCACCGTAATACATTAATGCACCGTGTCCAGCGCATCGAAGCCCTGTGGGGGCTGACCCTGGATAACGCTTATGATCGCCTGGACATCGGCATCGCGCTGATGATCTGGCGGCTGTCTGCCTGATTGTTTTTAGCCAAGAGGAACTTGCCCATGCACATCATCAACGCCCGCCTGCGCAACCGTGAAGGCCTGCATGATCTGCACCTGGAACATGGCCGGATCGCCAGCATTACTGCACAAACGACAGCACCGGTACTGGCCTCTGGCGACCTGGACGCTGAGAGCAACCTGGTGATCCCGCCGTTTGTCGAACCGCATATCCACCTGGACGCCACCCTGACCGCCGGCGAACCCCGCTGGAACATGAGCGGTACGCTGTTCGAAGGCATTGAATGCTGGGGAGAACGCAAAGCCACCATCACCCGGGAAGACACCAAGACCCGCGCCAAAAAGACTATCCAGGCTCTCGCCGCGCACGGCATTCAACATGTGCGCACCCACGTCGACGTCACCGACCCGGACCTCACCGCGCTCAAGGCGATGCTGCAAGTACGCGAAGAGAGCGCGCACCTGATCGACCTGCAAATCGTCGCGTTCCCCCAGGAAGGTATCGAGTCGTACCGCAACGGCCGCGAACTGATGGAAGAAGCCATCCGACTGGGCGCCGACGTAATCGGCGGCATTCCCCACTTTGAATACACCCGCGACCAAGGCGTGAGTTCAGTGAAGTTCCTGATGGACCTGGCCGAACGCACCGGCTGCCTGGTGGACGTGCACTGCGACGAAACCGACGACCCGCATTCGCGCTTTCTCGAAGTGCTGGCCGAAGAAGCCCGCAGCCGCGACATGGGCGCCCGCGTCACCGCCAGCCACACCACAGCCATGGGCTCCTACGACAACGCCTACTGCGCCAAACTTTTCCGCCTGCTGGGGCACTCGGGGATCAGCTTTGTCTCCTGCCCCACCGAGAGCATCCATCTGCAAGGTCGCTTCGACAGTTTCCCGAAACGCCGAGGCGTCACCCGGGTCAATGAACTGCTGGAGGCCGGTATGAACGTGTGTTTCGGCCAGGATTCCATCGTCGACCCTTGGTACCCCTTGGGCAACGGCAACATCCTGCGGGTGCTGGAAGCCGGTTTGCACATCTGTCATATGCTCGGCTATCGCAACCTGCAAAGCGCCCTTGACCTCGTCACCGACAACAGCGCCAAGGCCATGGCCCTGGGTGAACGTTACGGCCTGGAACCTGGACGACCGGCCAACCTGTTGATCCTCTCGGCAGACAGCGACTACGAGGTCATTCGCAGTCAAGGCCTGCCGCTGTACTCGATCCGCAACGGCAAAGTGTTGATGAAGCGTCAACCGGCACAAGTGGAATTTGTGTAAAGACGTTGGTCACACGATGGAGTCGACATCCAGCGAATGCACCCTCCCCCATTCAGTTGGCGTGGAGGGAGGGATGCCGGCGACCTGGGGCACCTCACGGTTTTCGCGGTGGCTGAACCAGCGCTTGAGGCTGGGTTGCAAATGGGTGCTGTGGGCTTGACTGCCGTAGACGTCACGGGCTTCCAGGCGACGCCACCGCAGGCTCGCCAGGCGTTCGCGACTGGTGTGCAGGCGGTCGATCTCGGCGTTCAAGGCTTCGTTGTGTTCGTAGCCACGGTCGTTGGCGGGCCTTAGACGGGCCAGTTCTCGACGCTTGTTTCGCAGTTGCTGGCGCATGGTTTCGAGTGCGTTATCGAGTAACTCAAATTCCCTTGGCGTCACCAATGGGCCGTTGCTTTCCTGGGTTTGTTGCCAGCGACGCAGCGTCGCCCAGGCAGCCGGGATGTAGCTGGCGGTCATGAAGTGTTGGTTGGCCTGGAACAGCTGTTTGAGCAGGTTGTCACGGTCAGGCATGTCGCCGTGCAGCTGCAGGGCGCGATTGCAGCCGGCCTCCTGGATGGATTCACAACCGGGTTTCCACAACACTGAAGAGTGCGTGCCGTCCGCGAGCATGATCGGCATGAAGTGCTGTTGTTCACCATGATGTTGATAAGGGTTTCCACCAAAACGCACCAACCCGGCCGCGAACAGCAGCCCTCCCGGAGCGGGGGCACTGAACAGTGTGACGACGCCAGGGATCCAGAGTTTGGCGGTGGTGTTCATCCATGGGGCAGGGACGCTGGGGACCGGGTCGTTGTGGTTGACGATGCGGTGGTGGACCAGGGGTGAGGCCGCTCTGGTGAATTCGGAGTCGGCGGCGCGGGGGGCGCCGTAGGTGTAGAGGAGGATGCTGTAAGGGCCCTCGGGTGCTCGGCGCAGCCCCTCCGCCAAGAGCAAAGCGATTGCGCCACCCAGGCTGTGGCCGCAGATGATTATTCGTTGGCCGATGTGGAACTGGTCAAGGTAGCGCATCACAAATTCGCGCATCGCCCGATAAGCTTGATAAAAACCTTCGTGTGCCTTGCCGACGCCATCGGCAAAGGTCACCTGATGGGCGTTTGCATCCCGCAGCCCGTCTGCGCCGCTGGCGGTACCACGAACCGCAATCAGGATCACGTCATCGTGATGCGTAATGAACGCCTGGGTATCCGTACCGAATGCCTCATCATCGAAGAAGTGCAATCGCGCCGGATGCTCTTGCTTCTCCCCCCGCTCCGGTTGATTTTGTGGGTACAGCGCAGGATCGAAGGGCAGAATCTCGAAGCGCTGGGAATAGGGGACCTCTTCGTAAAGGGGGTAGAAACGCTGCACTTGTTGCGCATCAAATTGCCAAGCCTCCCGATAAGCCGAAAGCTGTGCGGCAAATAGATTTCCGACGCTGGGATCGCAAGGGTAGCGCACTTGGTCCAGAGGCTGTTTAGGGGGCTCCTGGCCGAAATTGCAATAACTCAAGGTGGCCATCAATGCCAGTTGATAGAGATTCAAGGCGCAGAAACTGTCTTCGGTTGAAAGCATCGGGCGCAAGGCTCGCAACGGCCGAACCTCCAACGCGGTGTGGTTGTTGGGAAACAATACAATTCCCGCCAAGGTCGACTGGGGCGGACCAAACCCGAGGTCGGCCATCATTTTTAGTGCGTGCCTTTGAGGTTGATGGGAGCGCTGGCCACTCGGTGGCAAATGAGCCCCATGGCGCACTAAATCGCGCACTTCAACCTGATAGAACTGGTCAGCACCGTGTTGAGCAGGATTGCTGACGGGGCGACGACCATCAACCGCGGCGAACCGAGTCTGTTCTGCCCGAACCTGGAGCTCGGTGATAGGTAGCGGGTAGTGCCGGCGCAACATCAGCCGTTGATAAGGCTGCTCCATGCCTGAATACAGATCGTCAAAAACAAGCACCGCTGGCCCACAGTAAATATCTTGTAGCTTCGCAAAACCTTCTCCATTCAGCCTGCCTTTGTACTGCTGCCCTGCACTATCGTGGACGGTGTAAGGCAGGCCACCGTATGCCACTCCGACACCCTGTTCATCGACCAGGCAAAAACTCACCCAATGCCCGCGCAATGAACAGGCTGGTCTGCTATCACTGAAAAAAGACTGCTTCCTTGCATCCATGTTCATGAACCTGCTCCTAGTTACTTACATGTTGGATAAACATCACAGACGCGACCATCCGGCATTTTTATGGGCTTGAAGTCGGTCGTATTGCCGTTGCAAAACGCATCCAAATCTTCAAAACTTTTACCTTTGCATCGCTTCCAGCCGCCCGGAACGGCAACCCAACTATCGCCAAACGCTGGTTCTTCCCGATCAGTGACAGTCAGCACCATCCTGAGGGTTTTCCCTGCTAACTGTTCTCGTTGCATGAGCCGAGGCAAAGGACTCACTGCCCCCAGTGAACGGCACTCGAGAATCTTTCTGATCGCATGCTGAGGGCCCACTGTCCGGAAAAACCACTGACATTGCTTATGGAGTTCCTGAACACCTGTTTCTGGCATCTCAGGTCTATCGGCGTTAGAAGGGTCCGAAATTGAGAAACCTGCAATGTCCCCCCCAACGTCTGTATCTCTCTTTCCCCACTTCGCATAAATATCAAAGTCCACACTCCACAAAACCGTAGGGCAACCTTCAATCACCTCCGTCAGCGGCAGTTCAAAACTCACCCGTTCAGCCACCGGTTTGTAGCGCGCAATGAAAATCTTCCGCTCCGGCCTCTTGCCTCGACGATTCGGCAACGTGCAGGTTTCCCCGGTCGCAGGCCCGTAGTTGGCGCCACCGATGAAGCGAAACTCCGCCGGTAAATCCACCTCCAACGTAAAGCTATCGACCGACTTCCCCGCACACCCAGTTAGCCCTGACAACGCCACCGCAATGAACAGAACCAACCTTGGCTTATTCATCCTTTGCCTCCGCCAATCTCCACTGTTCAACCACCCGGTCAAAGTGCTCCCGCGGGGTTTCACCAATTACCGGCTGCCACCGAATAACACTGCTTCGCGTAACCTCTTCCAACTGGCGCACCACCAGAAATTCCAGCTGGTCCGGCGCCTGCCATTGCCAGCCCCGAGCTTTTTTCAATACGTGGTCCAGCCAGATTCTTGGGTCCTGGAATTCCACTAATGCGATCAGATCCTCACTGTGTTCGGCCAACAGATAACGCAGGATATTGGCGTGCAGGATGGCTTCGCCATTTGGGTTGGGCGTACTCAGCCAGGGAGCCGGGTCAGGCAACGGATACTCACCGGGGGCCGGGTTGTCACCCGTGTGCCAGCGGTCTTCATGCCAGTAGCACACGCTGATCAACGGCCCGAGGTATACCGGCCAGTGGTCCGGGCATAGATAGGCCAGCGCACGCGCCAGGGTACGGTTGTCGTGAAAACGGTACATCGATTGCGCGCCTTGTGGGCCCACCAGCAGCCGCTCGCGCCAGTGTCGTGTCACGGCGGCCAGGTCTTCACTTGGCAAACTGCCCAGCCACCCCCAGTTCGCCTCGGGAAGTTGCAGTAGGCCGAGCAATGCGGGTTCGCTCAACTGCTCCAGCAGCAGAATCACCGGGCCTTGCGCCGCCAACTCCGCTAGCGCGGTCTCGGCGTAAAGGCTGCGATATTCCGCCAAATCCCGTATTGCCAATAGCGGCTGGCATGCGTCGTTCTGGCCCTCAAGGATCAAACACAGTCGCCGCCCTGCGTGCTGTTGTTGAGCCATCCATTGCTCTGGCATGTTCGGCATCAAGCAGCCCTCCCCGGCAGGTCACACAGGCCTTCACGACAGCGCTCGCATACCGGGCAATAATCCGCGCCCAATTGCCTGGCCAAGTTTCCGATGCTGCCTTGCACCGTAGCGATCTTTGGCCGATCGGACGACGCCGCGACACCCGTCAACCGGGTGACGGACGGCAAACCGCCAAGGCTAATGGGGCGACTGCTGAAGATGCCGCCCGCCTGGATGACCAGATGCTCCCCACCGGCCTTGAGGCTCAATTGCACACCGGCATCAATTACCAGGCTGGAACCGGACTTGAGGTGAAGCTGCTGCCCGGCTTCAACGATCAAGGTCTGACCTATATGGGTCCGGCTATCGCCTTGTACATCAAGGTGGTCGCTTGCCTTGAGCACGACGTTGCGATCGCCGGTGACATGACGATGCTCTTCGCTTCCCAGATGAACCGTACTCATGCCATGGATGACTTCCTGCCGCTCCCCCATCACCTCCAACCGACTGTCATGGCCGACCTGCTGCTCCAGGTCCCGCTGCGCGCGAAGATAAACGAGCTCTTCGCCACGGCGGTCTTCCAGGTATAACTCGTTCGAACCTGCACCGCCGAGGGAGCTGCTGCGCAAGACACTGCGGGTCTTGTGCTGCGGCAAAAGATAGGCCGGACGGTGCAACGCGTTCGGCAGGCAACCGTTGATCAACGGCCGGTCCGGATCGCCTTCCAGAAAGGTCACCAGCACTTCCATACCGACCCTTGGGATCATGGTTGCACCGAACCCGTCACCCGCCCACCCGGACGCGACGCGTACCCAGCAACTGCTTTTCTCATTCGTCATGTCCAGGCGATCCCAGTGAAAACGAATCTTTACCCGACCATGGGCGTCGCAATGCACCTCTTCACCGGCAGGCCCGGTCACCGTTGCCGTCTGGCTGCCATGGAGGGTCGGCTTGGGATGCTTGAGAGGCGGTCGATGCACCGCCTGCCAGGGTGTCGCGGTAAAGCGATTGCGATACCCCCGGAACCCATCAGCCGGGGGTGTCGCCTCCTCCAGCACCTGCGGTTGATAGCCTTCGTGACGAACCGACGTAATGAGCCACAAATCATTGCAGGACGGATCGGGGTGATCGCTCAATTGGAGGAAATGCCCGCTGCGCAGCGTGGGTTGATCACTCTTGCCCAATGCGCGACGACGGTCGCGTTGGTGGCGCTCCAGACCCCGGCGCGCCAATCGCTTACCCCGAGCGCGGTCGATGAATCCTGCGGGGTAGTGATAATCCTCAAGCGGTTGCGTCGGAACAGACCCTGCAGAGTCCTGCAGGTGCAACGAAGGATGTTCGAAATCATGATCGCGGCGCACCGTCTTCTGGCTGCGGGTGGCGAGGCGAACATCGAACCGTTGAACAACCTGCGTATCAGCGTGCGGCCCGCCACCCGGGCAATAGCGCTGCACGGGCAAGCGGCGAAATACCGTCTGGTCATCACCAAACACCAACAGATGAGCATCCGCGCTGTGGCGGAAATGGTAGTGAATACCCTCTTCTTCGCAAAGCCGCTGAATGAAGTGCAGATCGCTTTCCGCATACTGCACACAGAACGTGCGCGGCGGATAAACTACCGGACCCAGCTCAAAGGTATAGGCGTCCGCCAGAATACCGTGCTGTTCAAGAACCGTTGCAATGATCTGCGGCACACTGCGCTGCTGGAAAATCCGCTGGTCGCGCCGGTGCGCAAGGTAGGCCAGACGGGGGACCAGGGTCAGGTGATAGCGAGTGATCCGTCGCCCCGGGTCGTCCCGGCCAACGGCGTAAACCTGCCCATGCAGGCCTTCGCTCATGTCGCCGAAGTCCAGGTAAGCGGGTTGATGAAGCAATGCCTCCAGATCAAGGCATGGGTTTTCACTCACTACCTGTACCTGAATGGAAAACGGCTGATCAAGGGCCTCGCTGCCTTTGAATGCCAACACCTGGAAGTCATTACTTATGCCTGGAAGAACCAGTTTGAAACGTGACAAAACAAACGTGTCAACCATCCGTTGTTACCCGTCGTTAATACATGATCACCCTGAAAAACCTTCTCTCGCCACACGCAGAATGAGTGACCGAAAAAGCACCTGAACGTGCCAAAGCTTAGCGATTACAGGCGAAAAACGGCCGTTGAAAAATAAAAAAGAAGTTTCGTACAACCAAACTAGAAAGGTCTTTTACAAAAAAATAAAACGAGTCAAATCGCCACTTCTTATCAACAAGAAATGCCCTACACATAACTTCATATACGCAACTAACTATTAAAGAAACAGCCGACACCGAATTACAGCATCAGCGGTTTCCACACACTACACCTGTAGGCTTGCAGCCCCGAATAGACTGACACCCAGCAACCTCTCATCCTGAGTGCGCAGACGCACTGGCGCAACGCCACCCGGCATTACCACGGCGACCTCCCCATCCTCGACCCAACCCGCACGCCACCCTGCGCAAGCCACGGCGGTGGCACTGGTACCCGAAGACGCGGTAGGCCCCTCTCCCCGCTCGAACACCCGTGCGATGATTCGATTACCCGGCTGTCGCGCCGCCCATTGCAAGTTGACCCCGGCAAGGCAGGGCCGACCTTCACCCATCGGCGGTGCGAAGGCAATCGCCTGCAAGGGTTTGAACAGCGCCGGCTGCTGCATCTGTGCGTTATCCGGCAGTGCCGATACCTGCTCGACCAACGTCACGCAATGGGGATTACCCACCCGCACAAATTGACTGTTTGCCCATTCAGGATTGAGCGCCGCCAGCGCTCTGATATGACTCATCTCAGTGGCGCCCAGAAACGCCTGATCAATGCTCTTTGCGCACACCGCTACTGGCCCGAACTCGGGCGAACCCAGTTCGAGCCAGAACCCTGCAACCCGCTCACGCACGGCCGGCTCGACGCGAGTGATGACTGGCGATATCGCGTCCGGTTGGTCGTGATGGACCCGCAACTCACAGGCCTCTGCCATCAAGCCCTGGTCAGTAAGCGCCTGGGCGAAAATCGTCAGACCATTACCACTGCGTTCGGCCAGGGAACCGTCGGTGTTGATGATCAGCAGATCGAACGGCGGTGTGGCCTGGAACGGCCCGACCAGCAGACCATCGCAACGGTGGGCCTTGGCGCCGTTCGGGCGTGGCATCGAACCCCAACTGCATTCGGATGCGATAGCTGACGTCGTCCAACGGGCGCGAGTCTGCGCGGCCAGGGCAGCGTTTTCGGGTAGATCAATGCCCTTGCTTCTTAATACGGTCGGGCTGACCACGCCATAAATATTGCCGCGGGCGTCGTAGAACCGGGTCATAAGGTCGTCCACTTGAACATGCATTGATGATCGAAACAGCAAAGTGTGTTCGATTGTGTGCGATCTATGCTTTCAAGTCATGGTCTACCTGACGTTTCAGAGGCGGCCTGGAAGGTGGTAATCCACCGCGAGAAACCTGGGGTTCATCAGTTCCCACAGGGATTACGCACCTTCCAGACCGCCTCCTACGCACTCGATGACTCTTGGGTGGCAATCAACCGCCACGAGGTTCCAGCTTGTAAAAATAAAATTCACGATCATCAAAGACCCAGAGACACCCGGCTCGCTCCAAAGGACCTGATGTGCAAGGATGTCACGCCGGACACCGTTCGTTGAATGCAAAACCAAGGATTTTTCATGACTGCCATCTCCACCTCAGCACCCGTGGTTCCCGGCCGGCTGGAACAAATGTCGACCCGCATCGCTTTTTTCATCGCCGGCTTCGGCATCGCCGCCTGGGCACCGCTGGTGCCTTACGCCAAGGCGCGTGCAAACCTGAATGAAGGTACGCTTGGCCTGTTGCTGCTGTGCCTGGGCGTGGGGTCGATCATCGCGATGCCGGTGGCAGGCGCACTGGCGTCACGCTATGGCTGCCGACGCGTGTTGAGCGCCGGCACGATCATGATCTGCCTGGCCTTGCCGATGCTGGCAACCGTCAGCTCAATTCCACTGCTGATAGCAGGATTGTTCCTGTTTGGCGCTGGCCTGGGTACGGTGGATTCAACGGTCAACCTGCAGGCGGTGATCGTCGAGCGCGCCAGCGGCAAAACCATGATGTCGGGCTTCCACGGTCTGTTCAGCCTGGGGGGCATCGTCGGCGCGGCGGGGGTTGCCGGGTTGCTGGGGCTGGGCTTATCGCCACTGCAGGCAACCTTGGTGGTGATCGTCATCATGGCCGTGGCGTTGCTCAAGGCAGGGCCGCACCTGCTGCCTTACGGCAGTGAGAGCTCCGGCCCCGCGTTTGCAGTACCCCACGGCGTGGTGCTGTTTATCGGTTGCCTGTGTTTCATTGTGTTTTTGGCCGAGGGTGCCGTACTCGACTGGAGCGCTGTATTCCTCAGCGCAGAACGAGGTCTGGACGAAGCCTATGCGGGCCTTGGTTATGCAGCGTTCGCCCTGACCATGACTGCCGGGCGCCTGACGGGTGACGCCATTGTGCGACGACTGGGCGCCACCCGAGTCATCATGATCGGCGGTGCACTGGCCACTGCTGGCATGTTGCTGGCGACCTTGTTCCCGGCGTGGGAAACCGCGCTGCTCGGGTATGCCTTGGTGGGTGCCGGTTGCTCGAATATCGTGCCGGTGCTCTACACCGCAGTCGGCAAGCAAAAGGCCATGCCAGAACATATCGCGGTGCCTGCCATTACCACTCTGGGTTATGCCGGCATTCTTGCCGGCCCCGCTGTGATCGGCTTTATCGCCCATGGCAGCAGCCTGAGCACCGCCTTTGTGCTGATCGCGGTGTTGCTGGCGGCCGTGGCTATCAGTGGCAGGATCCTCAAGGTGTAAGCGTCAGCGCGCCTTGCGCGCGTGATCCTGCTCCAGCCAGCGGTCGAGGCTTTTATTGCTGAGACAACCTTCATGATGAGGTGGACCAAACAGTCGCGCGCCATTGGCTTGCACCAGCGAGGGCAACAACCCTGGACGCTCGAGGATGTTCCTGGCGGTATAGACGCAAAGCTCGCTGTACTTGGACTTGGGCATACCCGTAAACGGCTCCAGTACAGGTGCACCATGTTGATCGACGTCGTATGGGTCCTGCATCACCGCTTTGAGTGTGTCAATTTTGACATACTGGTGCTGTTCGAATAGAAACGTCCGATCCTTGGTTTTGTCTCTCAATTGCTCGAACTGACCTTGCAGGGCTTGAACCACCCTGGCATTGCCTTGAGCATGGAACGGATCCTGGCTGAATTCGCTTGACGAGCTGTTGCCCAGCAACGCCGAAGCAGCCGCTTTGAGACTGTCTCTCGTAATATCGCCATAGCGGCTTATGATCGCGTCCCTCAACGGGGGACGCCCGATAATTTCGCTGACGATTTTAATTGTTTTATCAAACTCTTCGTTTTGCCCTGTAGGTTCTGCAGCAACCCGCAGCAATGCTGACCACGTCAGCCGACCTTCCTTGAGGAACGGATGCAGTAACCCGAAATTTTTCTCCAGGGCTGTCGCCAATTGGCTGTCAGAGGACTTCGCACCCGGCTCATGGGGCTTCGTGCGTGCCACAGGGGCATTCTGCAGCTCCCTGTGATGCAGTACCGATGGTGTCTCACTCAATAGCAGTGGTCTGCGAAATACCCCGCCAGTCGGCAAAGGACGGGCCTCATTCCAGGGTTCTGGCTGGAGGGCCAATGGTGGCGTAGCTGTACGTACAGTCGACTCGTCCGGGGCCGACGGCCGTACAGGGATTGATGCACCCTCAAGTCTCATGGGTCTCTCCAACTTTTTCAGTTACATGCCTGCCAGGTAATCGCCACCGAGATGGCCGAAATCATCAAATGGATTTCAGTCAGACAGGCACTCGATGTGTGGTCGGAGGGGCGTAACAGTTCCGGTTGATCGATGTAGACCAATGACAGCATGTAAAAACACGTGCGCCACGCAGGATCAACTCAGCGTTTGCCGACGCAACCAGGCCGTCAAGCCGTTGATCACTCCAGCGCGCCGCAGCACCTTGTCATCATCACTGGAAGACCCGCTAGGTTCGGCCAGGCCGCGGGAAAAGTCATCGGCGACCGGCGCCTGAAATTTGCTCTGGCCGGTGAAAGCCTTCATTCGCCGGGTTTCGGCGGCATGGGCAAACGACGGAGCCAAGGGATGTTGCACAATCGCGCCGCGATCTGCTGACGGATGATCCGTTTCATGGTGTTTGCAAAACAATATCTGACAGCCGGATGAAGGGGGTTGAAGGGAGGTTGACGTCATTGGCTAGCCCTCATGCGGAATCGAAAAGCGACCGTATTGATTAAATCCGTTGGACATGATCTGTGTGGCAAAGGGACGTAAACAGTTCCTGACATAATTGGGGCAAACACCGTAACCCTGTGTTACGGCGCCGTAGGGATAATCAGAGAGAAGCCGAGTTCAACGTTTTCCAGCGGATTCGGCCAAACCAGTCGGCCATCTCCTCCACTAAATCGCTACGTTTGAGGAATTCCTGCGCCAACTGGGTTAGATGGTCCCTTGCAGAATCACCCGTCAGTGGGCGTGCAGCCAACCTTTCCAGATCCTTGACCCGCAGGTATGGCCCCCACTGCCCGCCCTTCAATTCCTTGAAATGATCAAGCATCTCTTGGACCAATTGCTTGTCACTGGCGTACTTGAAGTAGTTATCTCCCCTGATAATCATACCCAGCTTTTGCCGGTCGATCAGGCCATCCAGCGCGCCTGTGGTGCTGTGCCGGTCGGCGGCATCGATCAGCTTCGGACGCCGCAACAACTCCTTGGCCAGACGAATGTTCTCGTTCATGACAGGATCACTCGACCACCCTCTGTTCGCCATCGCATGAATACTGTCAACGCTGACATAACCTGGGTTCTTGGGATCCCTGAAAGCATCGAAGTTGTCGAGTAACTGCTGAGCCAATTGTTCATTATTCTTCAGTGAGTAGTGTGGGTCGGGCCTGCCTGGCTGGGTCGGATGCGGCCTGCCAAGGGTGGGCATGGGGCGCGGCGGTGGGTTACTCCACCCAGGATTCGGTCTTGGTGGCGGATTATTACACCCAGAATGCATGGGAGGCCGGTGCCCACCAAACCAATTGCCCATCCAGTGCTTGAGCTTATCCATGACACCAGGCAACACAGCAGCGTGCTGAAGGCTGCTACGGTCGGTCTGCGCCTGAGCATCGCCGAACACAGGGCCGGCCTGGCTTTCGCGGGAGCTGAAACTGACGCGCGCAGGACTCTGGCCACTGAAGGAAGGCGCAGCAAGCGCCGAATCGCTGGCCTTGGCCTGAGGCTTGGGAGAGGTGGGCGCAAACTCACGCGTGGATGAAGCGGAGGGGGATGAATCGAGGGTGGATACCGACATAAGTTTCTCCAATACGTTAGGCGTCACCTTCAGCCTGTTGCTCCTCAGGTGTATCCATATGTGGGGATCATGTCGGAATCAGTTCCAGAACAACCATACAGATGTGCCGTGTAGGCGTAGGAAACAGGCAAAAAAAATCGCAGCCCTGAAAGGGACTGCGATTTTTTGAATCGCGGTGGGTCAGAAACCGACGCTGGCCTGTACGAAGAACGTACGGGGTTCGCCGAGATACAACCCAGCGTTGTTGTCACTGGAGCGGGTGTAGTGTTGCTGGTCGAAGACGTTTTTCACGCCGACACCCAGCTTCAGGTTGGACAATTGCTCGCCAAAGTCGTAACCGCTGCGCACGTTGACCGAGACATAACCAGGGATATCACCAAATTGACCATCGGCGGTGCCTTGGGTGATATAGGTACTCGTGGTCCCCGGCGCACGCTGGCCGGACTGGGCGTACACATCCAGGTTGTGGGTCCAGCGGTTGACATCATAACGCAGGCCCAACGTGGCCACTTCACGGGAGTACAGTGGCAGGTCACGGCCCTTGAACGGTACATCGCCCTCCGAGGTGGCCTTGGTATAGGTGAAGCCGGCATTGGCGGTCAGGCCGTCAAGGCGCGGGTCCAGATTCGACAGGTCGTAGTGGGCCGAGGCCTCGATACCGGTGTGCTTGGTAGCGCCGAGGTTAGTCCAGCCCACGTCGTTGCTGACGTATTGCAGCTCATCCGAGAAGTCGATGTAGAAGAACGTCAGCTCACCGCCCCAGACATTGTCGTTGTAGCGCGTACCCACCTCGTAGGTCTTGGCCTTTTCCGGGTTCAGGCCATTGGCGGTCTGGTCGCCTGTGCCGCCCTGGCCCAGTTGGAAGTATTGCAGGCTGCCAAACGACGTCTCGTAGTTGGCGAACAGTTTCCAGGCGTCGGAGACGTGGTACATCACGCTCAAGGCCGGCAGCGGTTCGTTGTTGTGGACTTCACGGCGTTTTTCCTGGGTACGCGTGCCGTTCAAGGCAACCACCGGGCGGTCGTGCCATTCGGTACGGATGTCCTCGAAGCGGATCCCCGGCGTGATGGTCCACTTGCCGATATCTACTTTGTTGTCGATATAGAACGCGTTGGCCTCGGTGCCCCCGGTGCGGTCCTGATAGACGTGACCATCGCTCTGCCCACCCGGCGTAGGCACATTGTTGACCAGGTTCAGGCTGGTGGCCTGCTCATGCATGCCCTCCTTGAGGTAGCGATAACCCAGGCTGACTTCCTGGGTACTCGGACCCACGTCGAACACATGGGACACCCGCGGCTCGATGCCAAAGGTGTAGTAGGTGCGCGGGTAAGAGCCGATCGTCTTGAGGTCGCGGTTGGCGATGTTGCTGCCGCGGAAACTGTCGGAATAGTAAGTCAGCACTTCGGCCTGAGTGCGGTCGTCGATCTGGCGGATGTACTTGAAGGACACGTCCTTGCGGCGACCGCTGAAGTTGTCCCAGTCACGCACCGATTGGTACGGGTTGGCGTCGAATTGTTTCTGGGTCAGGCCGCCGGGCATGTCGGCGCTGGCGTCGTAGTAGTGAAAGTTCAGCGAGAAATCATCTTGATCGGTCGGCGCCCAGTGGGTCTTGAGGATCACGTCGTCGATGTCGTTGGAATTGTTGCTGTTGCGGTAACCGTTGCCATTGACCCCGGAATACAGCAAAGCGACGCCGATGCCGTTGTCGGCGGTGCCGCCGATAAAGGCGTTGTCCACATGCTTCCAGCCGCCATGGGCGGAGGTTTGCAGGGTGGTGCCGACTTCGCCGGAGAATTTCTCGGGAATGGCACGGGTCACGAAGTTGATCACGCCGCCGACGTTTTGTGGCCCGTAACGCACGGAACCGGCGCCGCGCACCACGTCGATGCTGTCCAGGTTACCCGCTGAAATCGGCGCCATCGACAATTGCGGCTGGCCATAAGGCGCAAACGCGGCGGGCACGCCGTCGATCAGCACGGTAGAACGTGGCGACAGCCGCGATGTCAGGCCACGTACGCCGACGTTGAGGGAGATGTCGCTGCCGCCGGTGCCGTTGGATTCCTGCACCTGCACGCCAGGCACACGACGCAGCACGTCGCCGACGTTCATTGCGCCCTGCTCCACCATGGCTTCACGGCGGATCACCGTGCGTGCGCCGGGGTGGTTCTGCACCACTTCAGCATTGGCATCACCCAGCCAGTCACCCACCACTTTAATATCGGTGGCACCCAGCTCCAGGGGCGAACCGGCTTCACCGGTGCCACTGTTCAGTGGGCGCAGGGTCACGGAGCCGGCATCCATCTGGTAGTCCAGGCCGCTGCCTTGCAGCAGTTGGCGCAAGGCTTGTTCAGAGGAAAGGTTGCCGTCTACCGCCGGCGCCTGCTTGCCTGCGACCAAGTCAGGGCTGAAGAACACTTGCAGGGAAGTCTGCTGGCCCAGTTGACTCAGTGCCGCGCCCAGGGGCTGGGCCTGGATGTGAATAGCATCGGCTGCGTAGGCCGCAGGGAGCGCGGCACTGACTGCAAGCGCCAGGGCCAGCGGCGCCCAGCGGGAGATTTTATTGTTGTTAACGGCGAGTTTTTTCACGTCGAACCCAGTCCTGTGATCGCAAGAGTGTGCGGCTGTTAATGCAAACCAGTTGCAGTTGCAGGAGAAGACGAAGAACTCGGAAAAAACCTGAATGTCAGCGTGAAATAATTTCCTGGCTGCCATCCGGCAAGGTGCGCAAGGCCACCGGCAGTATGTGCGGCAGGGCTTTGAGCAAAGCGTCGGTATCATTGGCCTTGAGCACGCTGGTCAGGCGCAGGTTGCCGACGGCAGGTGTACTGACACGCAGCGGTTGCTCACGATAACGTGAAACCTCCCGCGCCACTTCGCCCAGCAAAGCATTGTTGAAGACCAGCTTGCCCGTGCGCCAGGCGGTCAACTCTTCGGTGTTTACGCCGTAGGCGGCTGCCACCAGCCCTTTATTGTCGACATGCGTGCCCAAGCCCGCCGTCAACGTCACTCCTTTGTCTGGCGAATGCCCTTGTACCTTCACGGTTCCGGCCTCGACCATCACGCGGGTCTGGTCCTCATCGCGGCGCACATCGAACCGGGTGCCCGTCACCGTCACCTGCCCTGCCCCGGCAACCACGACGAAGGGTCGGCTGGTGTCATGCTCGACGCTGAACATCGCCTCCCCCTGCTTGAGCTCCACGCCACGTCGGCCTTTTTCATAGTGCACCGCGACGATACTGCGGCTGTTGAGGTCCATCACCGAGCCATCGGGTAAGGCCACCTGGCGATGCTCGCCCAAGCGTGTGCTGAATTCGGCACTGTAGGGTTTGGGATGATCCAGCCCGCTGAACAAGCCCAATCCCAGGGCCACGGCGACTACACTGGCAGCCACTGCGTAACGCAACACGGCGCGGCGGTTGGGGCGTTCCACCGGGGCTTCGCACAGCGCTTGCAGGCGCGCCTTGGGCAGCAAGTCGGTGGCGCGCCACAAGCCTTGCAGCACATCGAGTTCGTATTGATGGTCAGGGTGTTCGTTACGCCACGCATCGAAGCGCTGGCGCTCGGCAACGCTCAACTCGGCGTCTTGCAGGCGCACGAACCATTGCGCGGCTTCGTCTCGGGCACGGTTATCCATCATGGAAGATCCTGTTTCAAAGCGGGCAGTCATGGCGCCATCGCGTCCAGGCGGTCGCGCAGATGCCGCAGGGTGCGGATCATATACTTTTCCACCATGTTTTTAGACAACCCCAGGCGTTCGGCAATTTCCTGCTGGGTCAGGCCTTCGATTTTCTGCCAGATGAAAATCTTGCGGCAGTTGAGCGGCAACTCAGCCAAGGCCCGCTCGATGGAGTCCGCCAACTGGATCGCGTGCATGAAATGCTCCGGGTCGCCACTGTGGGGCGAACGCTGATCAAAGGCTTCCAGCGTGATGGCCTCGCGACGGTCTTCGCGTCGATAGGCGTCCACTGCAATATTACGCGCGGTTTGATGCAGATACGCGCGCGGTTGCTCCACCTCGCAGGATTTTGACTCCAACACCCGCACGAAGGTGTCATGAGCCAGGTCTTCGGCCTGTTGACGGTTTCTCAGGCGGCGCGTCCAGGTCCCGATCAACTCTTCGTAGTGTTCGAAAAAGCCTGTTCTGCGGGGCGGCTGAGGGATCATCGCGGGAACACTGGGAAGGCGGGGCGTGAATAGTAATGCTTCCTATTAAGTGGAGCAATTGCTACCCGCCGTGTGACATCGAAACTAACGCGCGCTGCCGACCTGCTTGAGCCGGTTGAGTTTTTCGCGGCTGCCACACACGCTCATCTGGCACCATTTACGTTGTTTGTTCTTGGAGATGTCCAGGAACACCCAATCGCAGTCAGCGGCGCCGCAAATGCGCAATGCGTGCAGATCACCGGATACCAGCAGTTGCGTGGCCTCTATAGCCAGGCGCCCAAGCACCATGGCCGTCAGCTCCTGCGCCGTGGTACAGGGCTTCCACGCCCAGGCAGGCCGCCCCTCGACAGAGCGCAGCACCCGCCACGCAACACCTTGCAGGAACGTTTCGTTAAGCTGTCGCAACGCCTCATCAGGCGCGGCTTGGTGCAGCGACAGCGGGTAAAACACCGCGTACAGGCACTCCCTGAACGCAATGATCGCATCCAGGTTCGGTTGGTAGGCTATCGATGACTCAAACACCATGGGTTTGTAGTCATCAAACTCACGGGCCGAGATCACCGTCGCATGCAATGCCCATTCAAAGAAGAACTGAAAACTGGTGAGCCGTTCTTCTATGACCTTCAGAGCGGTGCCGGGACGACGGCCATTGGTGGTATTGATAAAGTCCAATACCCGGGCCCCGCCAATCAGACGGATCGATTTTGCAGTGCCCGTAAAATGTGTCATGCCTGCTCCTGAAAAAACGCATTCTCCCTGCGATGGCGCAGATTACCTTGTTTTTTCAAATGGCAGACAGTGTGATCCCGGCGCAAAGACAGACGGCTAAGTGCAATCCTCGTTGTGCGCCATCCAATCAAGAATCGTCGCAACCGACTGTTCCACTGAAAGCGCCTGGGTATCCAAGTGCACTTCCGGGAACACCGGCACGTCGTAGTTGGAGTCGATACCCGTAAAGTTTTTGATCAACCCGGCGCGGGCTTTTTTATACAGCCCCTTGGGATCACGTTGTTCAGCGGTTTCCAACGGCGCATCCACATGCACTTCGACGAAAAACTCATTGCCGATGATCGAGCGCGCATAGTGTCGGCTGGCCGACGAAGGTGAAATCAGCGCCACGATCACGATCAGCCCCGCCTCCAGCATCAACCGCGCCACTTCGGCAACCCGACGGATGTTCTCGTCGCGATCGCTGTCGGTAAATCCCAAGTCTCGGCACAGCCCGCCACGCACCGAATCGCCGTCGATAATGGCAGTGATCCGTCCCTGCTCCTGTAGAGCGCGATCCAATGCATCCGCAATGGTCGACTTGCCGGACGCGGAGAGCCCGGTCATCCAGATGACCACGGGTTTGTGTTTCATGCCCGCATGTCCGGCGCGCCGGTGGCTGAACGCAAAGGCGTGCAGATTCTGGTTTGAAGTGTCTGGAAAATAACTCATGATTGCTCGCCCTCCTTGCCCGAAATGGGACGTTTACCCAACAGGAACACCATTACGCATTGCACAAACAGTAACAGCGCCACCACCCAGTAGACCGTTGAGAACGACCCCGTCAGGTCCTTGGAGAACCCACCCAGGAAGTTGCCGCACACGCCACCCAAGCCGATCAACACGTTGGCGATGCCGAAAGCCTGGGTCAGCCGACTGATCGGTACGATTTGCCCGATGTAACTGGGGACCAGTCCAAAGATGGGGTAAAACGCCAGCGCAAACAAAAACGCAGCCAGGTAGAACAACGGCAGGCTGTTGAAACTGAACACCAGGGTGGCGGCCAGCCCTGCGCTCAGGAAACACATGGCCAGCGATGTCCGCACGCCCACCTTGTCGGCAATCCACCCCACCAGGAAACCCGACGCCATGCCCACTGCACCGAGGGTGGTCCAGATAAAACCGGTGTCTTGCACCGACACACCCAACTCATCACGCAAGAACGGCGCCAGGTAAGTCTGGAACGGCAATAGCGCCATGCCATTGAGGAAGGCGATGGCCCAGGTCAGGTACAACGAGCGGCTGAGCCAGGGTTGGTGACTGTCGAACGCTGCAGCGCGCGCCCCGGAAAACCCGGTGTCCTGGCTCGCGGCCAGGTTGCGCAACAGCCACCACGCCACCACGCACAAGGCGACCGATATCAGTCCGGCGGTGAGCCAGATCGAGCGCCAGCCGCCATTGAATGTCAGGAACGACACCAGCAAGCCGTTGATAAACACGCCATAGCTGGTGCCGCTGGAGATCAGCCCCATGACCCGGGAGCGATTGCCCGGGCTGAAGCCCTTGGTGACGATCTCCGCCAATGGGATGTAGACCGAGGCGGAACACCCCCCAAGCAGGATCAATAGCGCTCCCGACAACCAAATGTTGTTACTGACACTCAGCCCCAGCAGCGCCAGGGACGTCATTACTGTGGACACCAGGCTGATTTTCCAGCCTTCGAAAAAACGGCTGATATAACTGGTCACCGATGAAAACAGCAAGAAGCCAATCTGTGCGCCGCCGGTGATCAAGCCTACCGTGGTGTAGTCAAAACCGATGTCGCGGCGCATGTCCACCACCAGGTTGGCGAACAGGTAAACGCCAAAACCATAGGTGCTCGCCACAAACCCTGTGAGGACCACCGCCAGCACGATGCTGTCCAACGGGCGGACATTGCTCTGTACGAGTGTGCTCATCAAGCCCTCCTTATTGAGCCTGCGCGGTGTGAATGATGAAATCACTGTCCATCATGTCGTAGTCACGTTCGAAGTCACCGTAACTCTCATGCTGGGTGAACCCGGACTTGAGCATCTCCCCCTTCAATTCACCCGGCAACAGCGGATACACCTGCAGCCGGTACTGTTCCGCGTTCTCAAAGGAATAGATGAACTCACACAGGTGCTCATTGACCTCTCCCAGGCTGACTGACGCATTCGTACCGCAGTAATAGTAATTGCCGCTGGCCTTGTAGTTACCGGCGCGAATGGCGAAGAAATTGCGCTGATCCACAATCAGCAAGCCACCCGGTTTGAGCAAGGAGCGGAATTTTGCCAGCACCCGCAAGCGATCGTGGGCGGCGAAGACATGGCACAGCGAACTGCCCAGGCACACGACGGCATCAAATTGGCCAAGCTCCTGGGAGTCCAGTGAGTGCCAGTCGCGGTAATGTGACTGGATGTCCAGGCCCTGTTTACGAAAGTTCGCCCGCGCCTTGGTCAACATGGTGCTGCTGCCATCCGTGGCGACCACATCAAAGCCCGCCTGCTTGAGCTGGACGGCATGAAAACCACTGCCCGTCGACACGTCGATCACCGACTTCACGCCATGACTGCGCAACAGCTTTTCAAAGAACCCGTCCTCCCCCGCCTTGCGTTTTTCCCAATCGATCAACTCATCCCAACGCTCGACGAAATCCGCCGTGTACTGCGTGGAATAACTGGCGACTTCGTTGTGCTTGCGCCCCGATATCTGATTCATCACACACCTACCAGGTTGAATTCTTGAAGGACAGGTACTTGCTTGCCAGCTCATGGGCAAACTCGGCGGACTGTTCGATCGACATGCTGCTTTTGGAATACCCCAGCATCGCTTGCATGACGGCCATGCACTGCGGGTTGTAGGTGACCGAACCATCACAGTGGATCTCATCGATGCCGTCCTGGCTCTGGCAGATGCTATTGATGCGCACCGCCTCATCCTGTGGGCACGCCTCGGAGAACTGCACCTGGATCCGCCCATCATGCAGCCACACCGGATAGCCGCCCGGCAGCCCGAGAGGCCCCGGCGCATGCACCAGGACCGGCACGGGCGAGAACAATCCTTCGATGACCGTGACCGCAGAACATGCGGTAAGGAACTGCCCATCTACCCCGCCCAGGCGACGGAACTCGGACTTCACCGTAGAGAAAATCGACTCGGCCGGCAGGCGCGCCACCTCTGGCCGGTCACCTACCTCGTACAACAGGCGGTAACTGGCACGCGGCGGCAAACCACCGCGCGGCACGTAGTGGCTGAAGTAGTGCTGGGCATACAGCTGCACGTGCACATCAGCGGGTGCGCATTCGAGCAAGCGTGCGATGGAAAGACTCACGGCGGGGATCAGGTTGGCCACATTACCCACACCGATATCCGGCGCCAGGCCGATGCGCGCCAGGATCGGATTGACCGCATCCGGAAACGCCGCATTCACGGTTTTGGTGACGATGCCGGAAGCCTTCACCGCCTGCATCAGGCAATGCATCAGCGTCAGGTGCATGGGTAGCCAGGGGCCGAACTGGGCCTGGTCGAGCTTTTCGAACGACAGCTTGGGCAACCCGGTGATCACCCGCCATGACTGCAACGACGCGCAGTTCACCAGCATGTCCGGGGCCTCTTCACGTAGCAGTCGCGTGACCTTGCCGATATCCGTCAAGTCGGCAATCACCGGCTTGATCTCGATAAACCGGCCCAGTTGCGCACAGGACAGCGCCACCAGGTTGCACAACCGGATCGTGGCCTCTTCATCGCGACCCAGCACCACAAAGTCGAACGCATTTTTCGGCCCCAGAATCTTGAGGATCTGCAGGCACAAGTTGCCAGCGCCCACCAGCAACAGTTTTTTCTTGCGCATTGAATGGCTCATCGTGGATAAGCTCCGTTGTCGACCGGGATCACCCTGCCGGTGATATGACGCATCGCATCACCCACCAGCAGCATGATGATCTCTGCTACGCCGCTGGGCAGGATGGGGTCCTTGAGGACCTCCTGGCGGGCGTACTCGGCGCGTCGGTATTCGGGGATGGTGCCGTAGATGGCGGTTTCATGGATCAGCGCCGGGGACACCACGTTCACGCGCACGAACGGCGCAAAGTTCCAGGCGTTGGCCTTGCTCAGACCGATCACGGCCGCCTTGGTCGCACCATAGAGTGCGTCGCAGCTGCCCACTTCACCGGCCACCGAAGCGATGTTGACGATGCTGCGCGCGGCTTCGTGTTGCATTTCCCGTTCGGCGAAGTCTTTGGAGAGATACACCAGTGCCTTGAGGTTGACGGTGAGAATCTCGTCTATTTGCTCATCGGAGTAGGCGTAGACACTTTTGCCGTGGTAGATACCGGCGTTATTGACCAAACCATAAATACTTGAATGCCGTTCATAGAGTGTGGGAATAAAACCCTTGATAACGGCCATGTCCGAAAAATCGACACGGTGCGCTTCGAATACATCAGGGCCATACCTACCTTGTAGAACGTTCAGACCCTCGGCATCCTTGTCAGCGCCAATAACAAAGTATCCCTGTTGAATCGCCAACTCTACGGTGGCCCGACCAATGCCGTTGGCAGCACCGGTAACAATCAACTTTTTCATACAACAATCCCTATTGGCAAAATTCATTCATGCGCGCGTAAAACGTTCGGTGATATTCGTACATCACCTTTAAGTTCGGATATTGATCAAAAGCCTCGATATCGACGTGCGGCTTATCCGGATAAACAATGCGTTCACTGTTTTCCGCGTCGACATGCCAACTACGCCACGTCTTCCATTGTTGCGGGCACTCTCGTTTCCACGTCATGGCGTGTGGCAGAAAGTCTATATTCAAGTGATCACACAGTTTACGGATCACCCGTTCTGGTTCTGCGGCCAGATCATCGGCATTGATCACATAAGGCACTTTGCCTGTTAGTTTAGTGACGACACAAAATATGTCATAAAGCGCTTTATGCCCAATGGCGTGTAATGGCATATCGGGATGCACCCGATGATGGGAAATAATGCTGCTGGCGGGCTCACGAATGAGAAAAATATTGTCCTGTTGCGCCAGAAAACCCATATCAACTTTTAAATCGTCCAGACAGTGGTAGCACATGTCTTTATGAAAAACGTTTGTACGTTGTCGGGCATTGAGAAGATGCGCTTTTATACCCTGATATGTCGTGGGCAGACTGTGATCCCACTCATCCGAAGGAATCGCCGAATCCTCTGAAAACGCCATATGCGCAAAGGGCTCGTGGAACACCTCGAAGTCCCCCCGCTCGATGAATACGCGCTCCAGTACGGTGGAACGCGAGCGTGGGTGTGCCCACAACCCGATCATCCGGTTCATGCGATCACCCCAAATTCGGCGGCCAGCAGCGCGTTGAGCGCGCGTTTGAACGGCTTGTCCACCGGGCAGAGTCGCACGCAGTAATCCGCCAGGCGCCGATGCGCGCTGTTGGCTTCATTGCAGGCATTGATAAAAGCCTCGTGGTTGCCAAAGTCGTAAGGCTCGATACTGTCGATGAAGTAGGCTTCGTAGAAATACGGGATGCGGACCAGCTTCGCGAAGGTCGACGCAGGCGGTTTCTGAGGTTCCAACGCTGGGGCGACGGGTTTGCCGTGGCTTTCGCGCTCGATCAAAAACTCCACTACATCCGGTGTCAACGTGTAGCAGGTCGCCGTGTACCCGGTCTTTTCCAGGTGCCAGCAATGCTTGTTGCCTCGCTCGTCCACATCGACCTTTATGCTGGAAAGCAGAGTCTTGACCGGCACAGTCGAGGCCGCCACCAGCGCCTGGATCTGTTCGTAGATCATCAACTCGGCCCAGCGCAACTCCTCGGCGCTCAAGACCAGACCGCGCTCGGCCGCCTGCAGCGTGAACTCGGGCTGGCAGGCAAAACGCCCGATCATGAAGGTGATGACGTATTTGCAACGGCCGGTGTCGATACCGTTGCTGCGCGCGGTCGCCATACCGCGCTCGATTGCCTGGATACCGGCCTGAAACTGGGCAACCGTGAAGCAGAAGGTGATATTGACCGAACCGCCCTGAGCCACCAGGTGTTCGACCGTTGCCAACCCTTCCAGGCTGCCCGGCACCTTGACCATCACATTCGGCGCCAGGCGCTGCAGTTCCAACCCCCGGGTAGTCATGCGTTCAGAGCAGCGCACGTCCACCGGGTCGACCTGGGCGGAAATCCAACCTTCGGCCTGTGCCGATTGAACCCACCGTGGCTTGAGCGTCGCGGCGCCTTCAACGATGACTTCGTTGTACAGTTGCTTGCGCAACTCGCCGGGAGAAAGCTTGGCCAGGTTGAAACGTGAAGACCAATACTCGCGCTTTTCGAGGATGACGGCCGTCACCAACCGGGGATTCGTAGTCGCACTGCACAAACCCCAAGGCTGGGAAAAACCGTCCGGCATCAACGTTTCTATATAAGTCGCGGCCGCCGGGTACTTCTCCAGCAAGTGCTGTTTGTAGGGCAGGTACACGGTAGGCGATGAGTCCCACCAAACTTGCGAAGAGTGATCGTTGCGTTTGAGCCGTTCCAGGTAACCAAGTGTGTTCACGACGCCTCCTCCCTGAGTCAATTAAAAATGGTCAATACTTCATGCATGTCGGCAATCGGCAATGCCCCCGCCGCGGCCAATCGCGCATGCCGATGCGGTGGGCCAAAGCCCAGCACTTTTATATTGGCCGCCACAGCAGCCTGGATACCCGTCACACTGTCTTCCACCACCAGCGCATCACTTACATCAACGCTGTAAGTTCGGCAGGCCGTCAGGAATACCAGGGGGTCAGGTTTCCAACTGCCCAACTCATAACAACTGAATATCCGCCCTTCGAAATAAGAAAACAGTCCAGCCAGGCGCAAGCAGTGCTCTATCTTGTTGCGTGGAGCACTCGAGGCAACGCAATAAGGCACTTCCAACTTTTGCAATACTTCCAACACGCCATCCGTGGCTTTTAAATTGAGTGTCAGTGCGTGCAGCGCCCGCTCGCGAAAGCGTTGTTCAAACTCATTATCCAAACTGACATTCAATATCTGCTGAGCCTCGCGCAAACACTCGGCAATCTTACGACCACGGAAGTGTTCGGTAAAACGCGTGACATCCAGCAGCGTATCGCCCTGAGCAAGGGCATTAAGCATGGAGAGCAATACAGACAGGGTTATTTCTTCACTTTGGACGAGAACGCCATCGCAATCGAAGATAACTAACTTGGGCACGCCAACTAATGCCGCTGCTTTTACCTGAACCGGTAGTTCCCCTATATCGGCCGAAAGGCACATAGAAATCTCTTATAGGTGGCCCCGCGATGAATCCCGAACTACCAACGGAGCGGGTTGATGTGTGCCTATAAGACACGCGACGAAAAAGCCTGTCAAACGCTTTTGAGCGGTTTTTTAGTATCTTATGGTTATTTTTTATAGTTCTGTTATTCCATTTTTCACCATGGTTGTAGTCGCTAATTTCACACGGGTGAACTTCCCTTGCGCGCGATCAGTCAGCTACTTGAACTCACGAATTCAAGGTCGCGGAGCAATGCGTATTTCGTTGGAGCAACAAGTGGCGCTGGTGACCGGTGCCAGTTCCGGAATCGGTGCCGGGGCGGCCAAAGCGCTGGCGCAGGCCGGAGCAGCCGTGGTGCTGAATTACAACGCCCAGGCGGCGCCTGCCGAAGCGCTCGCCGCGCAGATCAATGCCGAGGGTGGCCGGGCGATTGCCATCGGCGCCAACGTCTCAAAAGAAGAAGAGGTGGAAAGGCTTTTTGCCCAGACCCTGAATGCCTTCGGCCACCTGGACATTCTGGTAGCCAACTCCGGCATGCAGAAGGATGCCAACTTGGTGGACATGAGCCTGGACGACTGGAACGCCGTGATCGGCGTCAACCTCACCGGCCAGTTTCTGTGTGCCCGCGCGGCCGTGCGCATCTTCAACCGCCAGGGCGTGCGTGAAGGTGTATCGCGGGCAGCCGGCAAAATCATCCACATGAGTTCGGTGCACCAACTGATCCCCTGGGCCGGGCATGTGAATTACGCAGCGTCCAAGGGTGGCGTAGAGATGCTGATGCGCACCCTCGCTCAGGAAGTCAGCGAACAACGCATCCGCATCAACGGTATTGCACCGGGGGCGATACGCACCGCGATCAACCGCGCGGCCACCGAAGGTGCAGCGCAAAAGGAACTGTTGAAGCTGATTCCATACGGCCGAGTAGGTGATGTGGAAGATGTGGCCAACGCCGTGGTGTGGTTGGCCAGCGATGCCTCCGACTACGTGGTGGGCAGCACGCTCTTTATCGATGGCGGCATGAGCCTTTATCCGGAGTTCCGTGGCAATGGTTGATTTGAAGAATGAACAACAAAGCGCCATCGATGCCCACGGCATCATCGGCGATATGCGCAGTGCGGCACTGGTTAACGACAAAGGCAGCATCGACTTCTTCTGCTGGCCGGAATTCGACAGCCCGTCGATTTTCTGCGCGCTGCTGGATAGCCCGCAAGCCGGTATTTTCCAACTCACCCCGGACCTGCCTGACGCGCGCCGTGAGCAGATCTACCTGCCCGACACCAACGTGCTGCAAACCCGCTGGCTCAGCGACGAAGCGGTGGTGGAGATCACTGACCTGCTGGCGATCAGCGAAGAAATCGATGATTTGCCGCTGCTGATCCGTCGAGTGCGGGTGGTCAGTGGCAAGGCCGATATTCATTTGCGTTGCGCGGTGCGCCATGACTATGCGCGCACGCCGACCCAGGCCACCCTCGACAACGGCACGGTACGCTTCAACGCCGATGGCCAGCCGGGCATGCGCTTGGCCAGCAGTCACCCGTTGCAGATTGAGGACGGTGCCGCCGTGGCCAGTTTTTCTCTCAACCAGGAAGAAGGTGCCGAATTCGTCCTCGGCGGCCAAGAAGATGAACGCGTGGACAGCCACTGCACCGACCTGACGCTGGCCCATACCTTGAAGTTCTGGCGCGGCTGGATCGCCCAATCGAACTACCGTGGTCGCTGGCGCGAAATGGTCAACCGCTCGGCCCTGGCCCTCAAGCTTCTAACCTCGCGCAAGCACGGCGCGATCATCGCCGCCGCCACCTTCGGCCTGCCCGAAACACCCGGCGGCGAACGCAACTGGGACTATCGCTACACCTGGATCCGCGACGCGTCGTTCACCGTCTACGCCTTTATGCGCCTGGGCTTTGTCGAGGAAGCCAACGCTTATATGCGTTGGCTCAAGGGCCGTGTGAGTGACTGCTGCGACCAGCCGACCAAGATCAATATTCTCTATGGCATTGACGGTCGCCAGGAACTGCCGGAAACCGAGCTTGAACACTTCAAAGGCCACCGTGGCGCCAAACCGGTGCGCATCGGCAACGAAGCGTTCGACCAGATCCAGCTGGACATCTACGGCGAACTGATGGACGCGGTGTATCTGGTCAACAAGTACGGCGAAGCCATCTCCCACGACGGCTGGAAACACACCGTGGAGGTTGCCGACCAAGTCTGCGAGATCTGGAACACCAAAGACGTGGGCATCTGGGAAATGCGCGGCGAACAGCACCACTTCCTGCACTCACGGCTGATGTGCTGGGTGGCGCTGGACCGCGCCATCCGCCTGGCCTCCAAGCGTTCGCTGCCAGCGCCGTTCGCACGCTGGGACCAGACCCGTCAAGCGATCTACGCCGACATCTGGAGCAACTTCTGGAACGAAGAACGCGGGCATTTCGTGCAGCATACCGGCACCACGGCGCTCGACGGTTCGATGTTATTGATGCCGCTGGTGAGGTTTGTCGCGGCCACCGATCCACGTTGGCTCTCGACCCTGGAAGCCATTCAGAAAAGCCTGGTGCGCGACGGCATGGTCTACCGCTACCGCAACGACGACAGTCAGATAGATGGGCTGCAAGGCACCGAAGGCGCCTTTGCCGCCTGCTCATTCTGGTACGTCGAATGCCTGGCGCGCGCCGGGCAAGTGGAAAAGGCCCACCTGGAGTTCGAACAATTGCTGCGCTACGCCAATCCCTTGGGTCTGTACGCCGAAGAGTTCGACAACCAGGCACGCCACCTGGGCAATACGCCCCAGGCCTTGAGCCATCTGGCATTGATCAGCGCCGCGACCTTCCTGGACCGCAAACTCAGTGGGGCGAAAACCACCTGGCAACCCTGAGGTGGCCTGTGCACAATGGGCAGCCCCTCGACCACGGACAGGAACGCCATGCGCCAGGTACTGCTGATCATCGACGTGCAACCTTCCTTCAACCCGCCCATGTGGCTGGTGGACGGCATCAGCGCCCTGCTGGGCCGCATGCCGTCAGTCGCCACAGTGGAGCGCCACGACGAGAGCATCACGCCCTTCACCCGGCAACTCGGCTGGCAACCGGCGCCCCATGACCAGAGTCTGATTGCCGCCGACCGCATCTTTATCAAACACGGCTATGCGCCAACACCCGAGACTGTCGCCTACCTCAAAAGCCTCGCGCCACATCGCGTGTTGGTGTGTGGTATCCAGACCGACACCTGCGTGCTGGCGGCAGGGTTTGCGCTGTTCGATGCAGGGTTGCAACCGACCTTGATCAGCGACCTCACGCTGGGTTCGTCGCTGGATCGGTCGGGTCAGTTGGGGGTGGATTTGTGGCGACACCATTTTGGACAAGTGATTGATCGGGACCAGGTCGCCGCACGCTTATGAACCCTTTCCCTACCCTTCACACTCCACGCCTGCACCTGCGGGAGTTGGTGGCGCAAGATGCCCAGGTACTGTTCGCCCTCTACCGCGATAGCGACAGCATGCGCTGGTTCGGCGCCGACCCAATGACCGATATTGCCCAGGCAAAGAGCCTGATTGTGACCTTTGCCCAGTGGCGCACCCACCCGAATCCGGGGACTCGCTGGGGGCTTGAGTTCGAGGGCCGATTGATCGGCAGTTGTGGTTTGTTCAAGTGGAACCGGGGGTGGAGCAGTTGCTCACTGGCCTGTGAGCTTGCGCCCGAGTTCCGACGGCAAGGGCTGATGAGCGAAGCCCTGCGCGCGACGCTTGAATGGGGCTTCGTGCAAATGCACTTACAGCGAGTCGAAGCGCTGGTTCATCCACTCAATCACGCGTCCCGTGCATTGCTGGAGCGTCTGGGTTTCAAATCCGAAGGAACACTGCGAGAGGCCGGTTTCTGGAACGGCCAGCGGCATGATCTTGAAGTGCTGGGGCTGCTGGCGTGGGAATGGCCGGACCGATCGGTCTAGACAAGTAAGCCCACTGCCGCGAATCCTACCCCACCCCGTCACGGCTTTCGGCTAGAGTTCCAGTACCTCTGGCCAGCTGATGAACGTTCAACATGACCACGACCGCCCTACTGCTCTACGTGCGCACGTCCATGCTCGATATCGCCTATGAAGCCCACGGTCCCGTCGACGGTGAGCCGGTGATCCTGCTGCATGGCTTCCCCTATGACCCGCGCGGCTATGACGCCATTGCGCCGGTACTGGCCGAACAGGGTTACCGGGTGCTGGTGCCCTACCTGCGCGGTTACGGCCCGACGCGGTTTGTCAACGCGCAGGTGATGCGTTCCGGACAGCAGGCTGCATTGGCCAAGGACTTGCTGGATTTCATGGATGCGCTGGCGATCCCGCAAGCGACCCTCGCCGGATACGACTGGGGTGGGCGTGCCGCGTGTATCGTCGCGGCGTTGTGGCCGGAGCGGGTGCGCGGGCTGGTGACCGGGGATGGCTACAACATCCAGGACATCGTCAAATCCCTCAAGCCACGGGCGCCGGTCACGGAGCATCGTTTGTGGTACCAGTTCTACTTTCATACCCAGCGCGGCGTGGACGGTTTGACGGCCAACCGTGGCGAACTCTGCAAGTTGCTGTGGGCTCTGTGGTCACCGTCTTGGGCCCAGGGGCCGGAGCTGTATGCGCAGACGGCGCCGTCGTTCGATAACCCGGACTTCGTCGAGGTGGTGATTCACTCCTATCGCCACCGTTTCATGTACGCGTCCGGCGACCCGGCGCTGGAAGCCATCGAACAGGCCCTGGCCTTGCAGCCGGTGATTTCGGTACCAAGCATTGCGCTGTGCGGGGCCGATGATGGCGTGGGCCCGCCGCCTGAAGTGGATGATGATGTCGAGCATTTCAGCGGGTTTTACCGACGCCAGGTGCTGCCCGGCGTGGGCCACAATATTCCTCAGGAAGCACCGCAGGCCACACTGGATGCACTGCTGGAGTTGCTCGGCGAAAAGCGTTCGCGGTAAGCCTGAGGCGTCACCGACAAGGCCCGTAGAAAGCTGCGACGCAAGGTTTCTTCACTGCCAAAACCGCACTGCACGGCAATGCGTTTGATCGACGCATTGCTGTCAGCCAATTGCCGGCGCGCGGTTTCGACACGGATCAACTCCACTGCACGCGCCGGGGTCTGACCCGTTTCAGCACGGTAGTGGCGCACAAAGCTGCGTTCGCTCATGCCGGCCTGGGCGGCCAGGGTCGAAATATTCAAATCCAGCGTCAGGTTTTCGGCCATCCAGGCGTGGAGTTCGGCGAAGCGGCTGTCGTCTTTTTGCAAGGACAAGGTCACGCTGAATTGCGACTGACCACCGGGCCGCTTGAGGAACACCACCAAATGCCGCGCCACTTCCAGGGCCACGGCGCGGCCCAGGTCTTCTTCCACCAACGCCAGGCACAGGTCAATGCCGGCCGTGACGCCGGCGGAGGTCCAGACGGCGCCTTGCTGAATGAAGATCGGGTTGGACTCCACCGTCAACGCCGGGAATTTGCGCGCCAGTTCTTCACAGCGTGTCCAGTGGGTGGCCACGCGACAGCCGTCGAGCAGGCCACTGGCGGCCAGCAGGAACGCCCCGGTACACACTGAGGTCATGCGTCGGGTGTGCCGGGCTTTATCGCGTACCCACTCCACCAGCGCCGGGTCTTCGGCGGCGCCGTAGACGCCCCAGCCGCCGGCGATTACCAGGGTGTCGCAGGGTGCATTGACGGCGGGCAGCGGTTCAGCCACCAAGGCCAGGCCAGCGGACGTCATCACCGGTTCCACCTGGGCGGCGACCACCGACACGGTGTAAGGCAAGGGTTCGCCGCGTTGGCGCGCCAAGTCGTTAGTGGAGGCGAAGACCTGCAACGGCCCGGTGACATCAAGCACCTGGGCGTTATCGAAAGCGAGGATGTGGACGATTCTGGGCATGATTGGCGTGATTCGTGGGCTCAATGGCGTATTCGCCAAAGCCTAGGCCTCTAGAGTGAAGCCGTCCACTTCTTTGACGGAGCGCTATTCATGACCCTGCAGATCGGCTTTGTGTTGTTTCCCGGTATCCAGCAACTGGACCTTACCGGCCCCTACGACGTACTGGGTTCGTTGCCGGACGTGAAGTTGCACCTGGTGTGGAAAGACCTGGAACCGGTCACTTCCAGCACCGGCCTGGTGTTCACCCCGACCATGACCTACGCCAGCTGCCCGCGCCTGGATGTGATCTGTGTGCCTGGCGGTTCGGGTGTTGGCGCGTTGATGGAAGACCCGCAGACTTTGGATTTCCTCAAGGCCCAGGCACAAACCGCGCGCTACGTGACCTCGGTGTGCACCGGCTCGCTGGTGCTCGGTGCCGCCGGTTTGTTGCGTGGGCGCAAGGCGACCACCCACTGGGCCTACCACGACCTGCTCGCCCCGCTCGGTGCGATCCCAGTGCAAGAACGTGTGGTGCGTGACGGCAACCTGCTGACCGGTGGAGGCATCACCGCTGGCATCGATTTCGCCCTGACGTTGGCTGCCGAGTTGTACAGCGAAGCGGCTGCGCAGTTGGTGCAGTTGCAGATTGAATACGCGCCGGCCCCGCCGTTCGATGCCGGCCGCCCGGACACCGCGCCCAGGCATGTGTTGGAGGAAGCCAATAAGCGCACGGCGGAATCGCGCAGGGTGCGTGGGGAGATCGTTGCGCGGGCTGCGGCTCGGTTGGGGTGACTCTGCATAGCACCTGTAGATACCGTCTTGACCTTCATAGGGCAAAAGCGATGTTTGGGTCTGGCCGAGAGTGTCAGATTTTTTGTGTGCGGGCCGGTAACGGCCTGCCGTCAGGCAGGCCCTAGCTTTACCAGGTCGGCCTGATAAATCGATCTGCGTACAGGATCGCAAATTGATTCATCGCGCTCTTCCAGTCATGGGCTGCACTGCCCCAGTTCGCGGTGATATTGCGTAAACCCAGCCAAATCAGCTTCGTCGCGGCATCGTCCGTTGGGAAGTGGCCTCGCGTCTTGATGATCTTGCGCAACTGAGCATTGATGCTCTCGATGGCGTTGGTTGTGTAGATCACTTTGCGTATCGCCGGGGGAAACACGAAGAACGGGATAACCCGATCCCAAGCGCGCTTCCAAGCCGCCACAACCGTGGGATATTGCTTGCCCCAAGGCCCGGCTTCGAAGGCCAGCAGCGCTTGCTCGGCGAGGTCAGCATTGAGCGCTTGATAGATCGGCTTCAATGCCTTGGCCAGCTCACGGCGCTTGTCCCAGCCTGCGTAATCGAGGCTGTTGCGGATCAGATGGACGATGCAGGTCTGCAACGTCGTCTCAGGAAACACAGCACTCAGCGCTTCGGGCATGCCTTTGAGACCGTCAGTTACGGCGATCAAGACGTCCTCGACGCCTCGCGTTTTCAGGTCGTTGAAGACCTTCATCCAAAACTTGGCGCCTTCGGTTGTTTCAATCCAAATGCCCAGGATATCTCGGGTTCCGTCCGGCAATACGCCCAGTGCCAGGTAAATCGCTTTGTTGCGCACCAGGCCTTCGTCACGAATTTTGACTCGCAATGCATCGAAGAAAATTACCGGGTACATCGGTTCAAGCGGTCGCTGTTGCCAGGCGGCAACCTCCTCCAAAACGGCGTCAGTGACGGAACTGATAAAGTCGTGGGAGACTTCTGTTCCGTACTGTTCCGAGAGAAACGCCCTGATTTCGCGAACCGTCATACCTCGGGCATACATCGCGATGATCTTGTCATCAAAGCCTGTAAAACGGCGCTCATGCTTAGGGATCAAGATCGGGGCAAAACTTCCATCGCGATCTCTGGGAATATCCAGACGCAAAGGGCCGTCATCGGTCAGCACCGTTTTGCCACTCTTGCCATTGCGTTGGTTGCTCGAATCCTCAGGGCGCTCCGCGCCCTGAGGATAGCCAAGATGGTGGCCCAACTCGGCACCAAGAGCTCGCTCGATCAGCGCCTTTTTGAACGCCATCGAGGCGTCCTGAATGGCTTCGGCACTCATCGGACCGCTGACGAACTGGTCGATCAGCTCTTTGGGAATGGATGGAAGGTCTCGCGTGGCCTCACGGGCCGGTTTCTTTTTTGTCGGCATACATGCACCTCTAGCAACATGTTATGCCCGAACACAAAATTTATGACAGTCCCGTCTGGCCGGGTACTTATCCATTATTTGGGTAACGGATATGCACTCAGGCCGGCCGAGACATCACCGCCAAACGCACCGCCAGCACCGTCAGCACCGTCGCCAACCCCCACTTCTGCAACCAGACACCTTTCGAGCGCCTGGCAAAAAACCGGCTGAGCGCTCCACCAAACACCCCCAACAGCACATGAAAAACCGCTGCAATCAAGGTCAGCACGCCCCCCAGCACCATCAACTGCACCGCCATAGACCCCGCCTCCGGCCGTACAAACTGCGGCAGGAACACCAGGAAAAACAGCAACGCCTTGGGGTTTAGCAAGCTGTTGAGCATCGCTTGCAGAAACACCCGCACCAAGGGCACGCGACTGACAAGGGCAACATCGGCCCCAGAGTTTTTCTGCAACGTCTTGAACACCAGCCACAGCAGGTAAACCACCCCCGCATACCGGATCAGGTCGAAAGAGGGCGGCCAACCGGCAACCAACGCCGTCACCCCGGTGGCGGTCAAGGCCGTAAGCAGCAGGTCCGCCACACCAATGCCCAAGGCCGATGCCATCCCACCCCGCCAACCGTGGGTCACGCCATGGCTGATCACAAAGGCCATGTTCGGCCCCGGCGATAACAGCAGCAACAACACAGCACCGGAAAAGATCGCCAGGGTCGCAAGGTCGATCATGCTCAAGCCCTCCACCGGGAAAAGCTTGCAGATTAGTGCGCGCACCTGACGCCGACAAAAAATTGTGCTGGATACATTGCGCCGCGGCAATTGCGAATCGCTACGATCAGCGTCTAGAATGCGAAACATTATCAATTAAGACAGCTGCGCCAGGATGCCCATGTCGAGCGACCACCCACTGGACCATGCCGCCATCGGCCAGCTTTACCATGCCCATCATGCCTGGCTGCGGGGCTGGTTGAGCCGTCGCACCGGCTGCCGCGAACACGCTGCCGACCTGGCCCAAGAGACTTTCGTGCGCCTGCTCAATGCGCGTAGGCAGCAAACCCTGCAGCAGCCGCGCGCGTACTTGAGCAGCATTGCCCGCAGCCTGATGATCGACCAATACCGCCGCCGTGAACTGGAACGTGCCTACCTGGAAAGCCTTGCGCATTTCCCGCAAGTCGAGGTGCCGTCGGAGGAAACCCGCTTGCTGATCCTCGATAGCCTGGAGCGCATCGACCGCCTGCTGGACCAACTCAAGCCACGCGTACGCGAAGCGTTCTTGCTGGCGCAACTGGACGGACTGACCTGCGCGCAGATTGCCCTGCGCCTCGGCGTGTCCAAGGCCACGGTGGAACGCGACCTGTCCAAGGCCCTGCACGCGTGCTACCGGTTGCGTTATGTCGAAGGCTGACGCGCAACTGGTCGACCAGGCCATCCAGTGGATGGTCACGCTGCGTTTCAATGTCGCCGACGACGCCAGCACCGCCGCGTTTGAACGCTGGCTGCACACCAGCGCCGAACACCAGCAGGTGTGGCAGCGGGTGGCGACGATGAATGACGATTTCAGCCAACTACCGGCCCAGATCGGCCGCCATGCCCTGCGTGGGGCGCGCCAACGCATCAGCCGCCGTGAGGGCTTGAAACTGCTGGGCCTGGTGGTCGGCGCCGCCGGCTTGACCTGGCTCGGTCGCGACTACACGCCCCTGCCCGCCTTGATGGCCGACTACCGCACCGCCACCGGCGAACGACGCTGGGTGGCGTTGAACGACGGCAGCCGGATCCAGCTCAACAGCGCCAGCGCAATCGATGCGTCGCTCAACGCAGAACGACGTCTGGTGCAGTTGCGCCAGGGCGAAATCGTGGTGAACACCGGGGTCGACAACCGTCCTTTCTGGGTCCAGACCCGCGACGGTTACCTGCGCGCCCTCGGCACGCGATTCCTGGTGCGCGAAGAAGCACAGGGCACTTTGCTCGCCGTGCAGCAAGGCACCGTGGCGGTGTTTGCCCAGAGCCAAGCGGCCAGCGCACGCCAGGTCCTCAAGCCCGGCGAACAGGTGGTGTTCGACCGCAGCGGCATTCGCCCGGCGGTCGCCAACGGCCTGGATCCCTGGGCCTGGAGCGACGGCGTGATCAGCGCCCACAACATGCGCCTGGACGACTTTCTCAGCGAATTGGGCCGTTATCGCAACGGCTTGTTGCGCTGCAGCGAAGCAGTGGCCGGGCTTCGAGTGTCGGGGACTTATCAGTTGGACGATACCGATCAAGTGCTGGGCCTGGTGGCGCAATCGCTCAAGCTCGATGTCACTTACCGCAGCCGCTATTGGGTGACCGTTTCATCGCGCGTGTAATTGTTCAAAAATAAATGAGGTGAATTCTCATTGCCGCTCGACCTGTAAGGAAAGGCCGATCAACAGGCCGGTTCTGTCCACTTCCTTCAGGAGCATCCCGCGGTCATGCAAGCGTTCCCTTCCCAACGTTTCCCCTTCAAGCGCGCGGTACAGGCCGCCCTGCTCGGCGCCTGCCTGAGCAGCGCCCTGCCCGTGGCCGTGATGGCCGAAACCCCGGCCAGCGACACCCAGGCTCGCGAGTGGAACATCGCCGCCGGCGCCTTGGCCAACGCGCTGGACCAATTCGCACGCCAGTCCGGCGTCAGCCTGTCGTACGACGCCACCAGCGTCGCCGGCAAGACCAGCCAGGGTGTGAATGGCCGCTTTGACCCTCAGCAGGCGCTCGAACAACTGCTGCGCGGCCAGGGACTGCAAGCCCAGCGCCAGGGCGACAGCGCCTGGATGCTGCTACCGCAAGCGCCCGACTCCGGTTCGCTGAACCTGGGCGCTACCCTGATCAACGGCGAACGCCTGGGCGCCACCACCGATGGCACTGGCTCCTACACCACCGGCGCGGTCACCATCGGCAAGGGCGAACACAGCCTGCGGGAAACCCCGCAATCGGTGAGTGTGATGACCCGCCAGTTCATGGACAACCAGAACGTCACCACCATCGACGACGTGATGGAGCGCACGCCCGGCATCACCACCTACGAATCGCCCATGGGCGGCAAGTATTTCTACTCCCGAGGCTTCAAGATGCTCGGCCAGTACCAATACGACGGCGTGCCCCTGGACATGGGCAAGGACTACGTCCAGGCCGACAGTTTCACTGCGAACATGGCGATCTATGACCGTGTGGAAGTGCTCAAGGGCGCCGCCGGCATGCTCAAGGGGGCAGGCACCGCCAGCGGAGCGGTGAACTTCGTGCGCAAGCGGCCACAGGCCAAGCCCACTACCAGCCTGTCGCTATCGGCCGGCACCTGGGACAACTACCGCGCCGATGTCGACACCGGCGGCCCGCTGAATGACAGCGGCACCTTGCGTGGACGCGCAGCGGTGAGCCAGCAGACTCGCGGGTCCTACATGGACATCGCCAAGCGCCAGGACCAGGCATTCTACGGCGCGCTGGATTTCGACCTCACGCCAGACACCACCCTGGGCGTCGGCGCCAGCTACGAAGATGTCGACGCCACGCCGTGCTGGGGCGGCCTGCCGCGCTATGCCGACGGCAAAAGCGCCAACCTCAGCCGCTCGACCTGCCTGGGCCAATCCTGGAACGACTGGCAAAGCCGGCGCGCCACGTTCTTCGCTGATATGACCCATCACTTCAACGATGATTGGAAGCTCAAGGTCGCGGCGGTTCACAGTCGCAACCTGCAAGACATCAAGTACGCCGCCAGCGAAGGCACCCTCAACTATGGCGACCCGACGCCCACGGCCAACTCTTACGCCGCATTGATGGACTACGACCACAAGGACTTCGGCCTCGACGCCTACATAGACGGCAAGTTCGAAGCCTTCGGCCTGGAACACGAATTGATCCTCGGCGCCAATGGCAGCCGTGGCACCCAGGACGACGTGTACGCGATCCAGAACCTGCCCAAGCGCCAGAGCATCTACCAACCCGACCACCACTTCCCGGAACCAGACAACAGCACCTTCTGGCCGAACATGTACCGTGGTGGCACAGTCAAGGAAACCGCCACCCAGTACGGCACCTATGCCACCTTGCGCCTGCGCCTGGCCGAGCCGTTGATGTTCATCGTGGGCAGCCGCGTGAGCTGGTACGAAAACCGCCGCGAGTCCAACAACCTGGCCTGGGGCGAATGGGCCGTGCAGGACGCGCGCACCAAGGAGACCGGTGAAGTCACACCCTTTGCCGCGCTGATCTACGACCTCAACGAACACTGGTCGGTATACGCCAGCTATGCGGATATCTTCCAACCGCAAAGCTCCTACGCCACCGTCGATGGTGCGGCGCTCAAACCGAAGATTGGGGACAACTACGAGTTGGGTATCAAGGGCGAATGGTTCGACGGGCGCCTCAACAGCTCCTTGGCGCTGTTTCGCGCCATCGAGAAAAACGGCGCCGAATCCGACTACACCACGATGTGCCCGACCTCCGCCGATGGCTATTGCTACACCGACACCGGCAAGGTGCGCGCCCAGGGTGTAGAAACTGAAATCAGCGGTGAATTGCTCGAGCGCCTGCAGCTTTTCGGCGGCTACACTTACACCCAGACCAAGTCCCTGAAAAATATCGACAGCAAGGTCGAAGGCGGCTCATCCAATACGTACGTGCCTCGGCACATGCTGCGCTTGTGGGGTGACTACCAGCTCGATGGCGCGCTGTCGAAATGGAGCGTGGGCGCCGGGGTCAACGCCCAAAGCAGCAACTACCGCGTGCAGACCATCAAGCTGGAACAGGCCGGTTACGCGACGTGGAGCACTCGCCTGGCGTACCGTATCGATGACAGCTGGACCGTGGCGCTCAATGGCAACAATTTGTTCGACAAAAGCTACTACAACACCGTCGGTACAGCGTCCTGGGGCAACTTCTACGGTGAACCGCGTAATTTCACGGTGAGCTTGAAAGGTAACTTCTGATACCGAGAAAGTCCCACAGGCAGGGCACTCAGTGCGCCCTGCCATGCCTTCTTTGTCCCCCTTTCCCACCTCCCTCCAAAAAAGGTTTTTCCTTTATGCAGGAAAAATCTTACATTTGTTCCTACACTCAAAAACACACCTGATGACCGAGTGTCCAGACAAGGAACGTCAATAAAATGCCCAAAAAAAGACTAATTAGCCTGTCTAGCATGCCACCTCCGCACCACGGTCAATTCATTGACTAAATAAATATTAAGGAACACTCCTTAGTCACTACCCCCGCAAGATCCCTTCAAATGGATAGCTGCATTTGGAATGGAAAGTTGCGTATTACCCAGAGCAGCCAGTTTGACCTGCGCTCTAAAAAGCAGCCCGCTGCTTTATTGAGTAAACCTTCAAACGGCGAAGCTGGAGTGCAATGAGGGATGTTTGTATGCGAGAGAAGTCGTCCGTCGACAGTTTGTTTTTAACGCGCGCCGGTTTTGTTGAGTTCTTTGTTGTTTTCGTCAAGTTGATCCATGGCCTGACGGCCATGTTGCCCCCACTGGTCCTGGTGCTCTTCCTGGACCCGATGGACCCTGAGCTGCGCGCCCACTTCCTGGGCCTGCTGGTGTTTTTCGCGGTCCTGACCATTATTCTGTTCCAGGCCCTGGGCATCTATTCCGAAGAATTGTTCAGCAACCGGCTGCGCCTGAAAACCAAGATCAAGGCCTGGACGGCGGCTTTTTGCATCCTGCTGTTCATGTACCAGATCCTGCAGTTCTTTCCGCAGTTGACCCCACGCAACCTGGTGACGTGGTACATCGTCAGCCTGGGGCTGTTTTGCCTTGAGCGCCTGATAATGCTTCGCCTGTACCGCCGGCTGATGCATGCAGGCAAATACTTGCAACGCACGGTGATCCTGGGCTTTACCGACACTGCAGTGCACGTCGCCGATCATTTGCAGCGCAACGGGGATATCCGCTCAGGTCTGATCGGCTTCATCGACGACCGTACCGAGCGCATCCCCAAGGAGCTGAGCAACTTGCCCCTGCTGGGCAACACCCGCGACCTGGAAAAACTGATCCGCGCCGAGCAGGTCAACCAGGTGATGATCTGCCTGCCCTGGGCCGCCGAGCAGCGTATCCACGGTTTGGTCAACCGCTTGCGGCAGCTGTCGGTGAACGTGATGCTCGTGCCGGACATGGCCGCCCTGCGCTACGGCCACAGCAAGATGACTGATGTGGGTGGCATCCTGATGTTCAACACCTCGCAGTTGCCGTTGCGCGGCTGGTCGCCGGTGATCAAGCGCTGTGAGGATTTGCTGCTGGCCAGCCTGGCCTTGGTGGTGCTGTCGCCGGTGATGCTGCTGACGGCGATTGCCATCAAGCTCGACTCCAAGGGCCCGGTGCTGTTTCGCCAGAACCGCTACGGCTACAACGACAATGAAATCCGCGTGTTCAAGTTCCGCTCGATGTACACCGACCAGAGCGACTTCACCGCCGAACGCCAGACCACTCGCGAAGACCCGCGCATCACCCGTGTGGGCCGCATCATCCGCAAGACCAGCATCGACGAGCTGCCGCAACTGTTCAACGTGCTGCTGGGCAACATGTCCATGGTCGGCCCGCGCCCGCATGCCACCGCCACCAAGGCGGCCGGTGTTCCCTTCGAGGTGGCGGTGAGCGAGTACAGCTCGCGGCACCGGGTCAAGCCGGGCATTACCGGATGGGCGCAGATCAACGGTTACCGGGGTGAGACCGACACCCTGTTCAAAATCCAGAAACGTGTCGAATACGACCTGGAGTACATCTCCAAATGGTCGGTGTGGTTTGACTTGTACATCGTCTTCATGACGGTCCCGGCCGTCCTTTCCACCAAGGAAGTCTACTGATGAATACACTCAACGGATTGATTCCCTGCATCATTTCCGGTGGTTCGGGCACGCGGCTGTGGCCGGTGTCCCGGCAGAACATGCCCAAGCCTTTCATGCGCATGCGCGATGGCCAGAGCCTGCTGCAGAAAACCTTCCAGCGCGCCGCCAAACTGCCCGGCGTGGAAAGCGTGCTCACGGTGACCAACCGCGAGCTGTTGTTCCGTACCCTGGATGACTACCGCCCGGTCAACAAGGCCCATCTGCCCCTGGACCTGCTGCTGGAGCCGTTCGGTCGCAACACGGCGGCGGCGATTGCCGTAGCGGCGCTGCATGTGCAGGAACACTTCGGCGGCGACGCCCAGTTGCTGGTGATGCCCGCCGACCATTTGATCCTCAATGAGGTGGCGTTCGCCGAAGCCGTGAGCCAGGCCCGCGACCTGGCCGAAGCCGGCTACCTGGTGACCTTCGGCATCCAGCCGGACCATCCGGAAACCGGCTTCGGCTACATCGAACAAGGTGAGCCATTGAGCACGGGCAACCGGGTCAAACGCTTCGTCGAAAAACCTGACCTGTCCACCGCCCAAGGCTACCTCGACGGCGGCAAACACCTGTGGAACGCCGGCATGTTCTGCTTCAAGGCCAGCACTTTGGTGGACGAACTCACCACCCACGCACCGGACGTGCTGGAGGCCGCCCGCGCTGCGCTGGAACACAGCCAGAGCCTGCAGAACAAAACCTCGCGCCAGCGTGAACTGGACTCGGAGGCCTTTGGCAGCGCGCCCGACATTTCCATCGACGTAGCGCTGATGGAGAAGTCCAAGCAAGTCGCCGTGGTGCCCTGCGACATCGGCTGGAGCGATATCGGTTCCTGGGAAGCCCTGCGCCAGCTCACCCCGAGCGACGCTCATGGCAACCAGGTCAATGGCGAGGCGATTCTGCATGACGTGCACAACTGCTACATCGACTCGCCCAAGCGCGTCCTTGGCGCCGTGGGTGTGCGTGACCTGATCATCGTCGACACCCCGGATGCCCTGCTGATCGCCGACGCCCACCGCAGCCAGGATGTGCGCTACATCGTCGCCGAGCTCAAGCGCCAGAACCATCCGGCGTACAGCCTTCATCGCACCGTCACCCGGCCTTGGGGCACCTACACCGTGCTGGAAGAAAGCAGCCGCTTCAAGATCAAGCGCATCGTGGTCAAACCCCAGGCGTCGCTGTCGTTGCAGATGCATCACCATCGCAGCGAGCACTGGGTGGTGGTCAGCGGCGCGGCGCAGATCACCAACGGCGAGCGTGAATTCCTGATCAATGCCAACGAGTCCACCTACATCCCGGCCGGGCACAAACACCGCCTGACCAATCCCGGCATCATCGACCTGGTGATGATCGAGGTACAGAGCGGCGAGTACCTGGGCGAGGACGACATCGTGCGTTTCGACGACATCTACGGGCGTGCCCCGGCTGAAGTGAAAAAATGATATGCGTACGTCTCTGATCATCCCGACCCGTAACGCCTCCAGCCACCTGGCGCGCCTATTGCCGGCGCTGCGCATGCAAACCCTGCAACCTGACGAGATGCTGGTGGTGGACAGCGCTTCCAGCGATGACACCGTGGCGCGCTTTCGCGAGTTCGGCGCACGGGTCGAGGTGATCGACGCGCGCGACTTCAACCACGGCGGCACGCGGCGCTGGGCCAGCGAACAAGTGGCCGGCGACGCACTGTTCGTAATGACCCAGGACGCGATTCCCGCCACCCCCGAAACCTTCGCCAACCTGCTCGCCGAATTGCAGCAGGATCCGCTCAACGGCGTGGCCTACGGTCGCCAGTTGCCCCACCCCGATGCCGGTGTGCTGGGTGCGCAATCGCGGCACTTCAACTATCCGGAACAGAGCCGCAGCAAGAGCCTGGCCGATGCGCCGGAGCTGGGGATCAAGACCTGCTTCAGCTCCGACTCGTTCTCCGTGTACCGGCGCACTGTGCTGGAAGCGGTGGGCGGTTTTCCGGCAGATGTGATCGGCAGCGAAGACGCCTATGTGGCGGCACGTATGCTGCTCGAAGGCTACAAGGTGCGCTACGCCGCCACGGCGCAGGTGCATCACTCCCACGATTACAAGCTCTTGGATGAGTTTCACCGCTACTTCGATATCGGCGTGTTCTACGGGCGCGAACCGTGGATCAAACAGGCCTTTGGCGATGCGGGGGGCGAAGGCAAGCGCTATGTGCTGGCCGAACTCGCGGCCTTGCGCAAAGCCGGTGCCTTGCACCGCGTCCCCGAAGTGCTGGTACGCAGTGCGTTCAAACTGCTCGGCTACCGGCTGGGCCATCTGGAGCGTCGCCTCCCCCTCGCCCTCAAGCGGCGCATCAGCATGTTTCCCGGTTATTGGAGGTGAGCATCATGACCCACAGGAAGTCCCCCTTGATGAAACGAACCCTGCTCATCGTGGCCATGATGGCCCTGGCCGCCTGCAATACGCCGGCACGCATCGTCCCGCCCGACGACAAGACCGTCGAGGAAGGCAAACGCGCCCTCGACCAACTTGCCCAACTGCCGCCGGCGGTGGAGCGCATCCGCATCGGCGACCAGTTGCGCATCGTGCGCGATGCCGGCGAGATGCCAACGCTGTCGGCGTTCAACGTCAGCACTATTTATGAGCTGACGCTGTACACGGTGCAGACCGACGGCAAGATCAACTATCCATTCCTGGGGCCGGTCCAGGTCGCCGGACGCCAGCCTTCGGAACTGGCCACGGAGTTGACCAGCAAACTCGCGCCCATCTACCGCGAACCCCGCGTGACGGTGAACATCAACCAGGCACCCGCCAGTTCGATCATCGTCGGTGGCGCGGTGAACAACCCGACGGCGGTGCAGCTCGGCACGGCCAACACCCTGGAACAGGCCATCATCGGTGCCGGCGGGGTCAGCCCCGCGGGCAACGCCAGCATGGTCGCCCTGCTGCGCGAAGACGCCCAGGGCGCGTATCGCGCGTACTTCCTGGACTTCAGCCAGTTACTCAAGACCGGCCCCAACGGCCGCAAACCCGTGCACCTGCAACGCGGCGATGTGGTGTTCGTGCCCAAGTCCAACGTGGGCGAGCGCATCCAAGGGGTGGATACCTACATGAACCAACTGATCCCGTTCACCAAGTCCATCGGGGTTGGCTACAACTACACCCGAACCAGCGGCGGCAATAACTAAAGGAGCGACATCCATGATCGAGATCCGTTCTTTTCGTGATCTTCTGCGCTTGTTCTTCATCTTCCGGCATGAGTTCAAACTGGCGGCCATTGCCGCGCTGGTGATCATCCTGCTGGGGGCGTTCCTGCTGCCGGCCAAGTACGAGTCCACCGCGCGGCTGTTGGTGAAACCGGGTCGGGATTCGACGTTGCCTATCGAGATCAGCAATCGCCAGGCGCTGGTGATGCCCAGCACCCAGCGCGACCCGATTGTCGACGAAGAGCGCTTGCTCACCGGCCGCCCCATCGTGCGCGCGGTGGCCGAGCATTACCTGGAAGTAATCGAAAACGCACCGCCGCCGGAGGGTTTCTGGAAGCGCACCAAGTACTACGTCAAGAGCGGCGTGGGTGCGGTGTTCGACGGTCTGCGCGTGGTCATGGAAACCGTAGGCATCGTCGAAAAAACCACCGCGGTCGAACGCCTGGCCGCCAGCCTGGAGAAGAACTTCGAGGTGAGCCACGCCGCCGGTTCCACGGTGATGGACATCAGCTTCAAGTGGGGCGACCCGGAAATCGCCCAGGCGGTGGTCAAGGATTGGGTCGAGACCTACAACAACGAGCGCACCGAGGCCTTGGGGCGCAAGAGCCTGTATGCCTTCTATGAAGGCCAGGTGGCCAACAGCGCCACCGAGATCAAGAGCTACAAGGAACAGATCCTCACCCACCTGAACGAGATCGGCGCGGCGAGCATCACCGATCGCCTGGAAGACTTGTCCGAACGCATCAACGTGTTGCGTGGCGAGACCTTCAACACCACGCGGCTGATCGCCTCCTCCGACAGCGCCATCGCGAGCACGCGCACCCAGCTCAAGGGCCAGCCCAAGGAAGTCACCACAGTGCGTCAGATTGCACTGAACCCGCAGCAGCAGGATTTGCGTCGCCTGCTCAACCAGAAGCTGCTGGAAAAGGCCGACATGATGCGCACCTACACCGACAATGCGCCGCCGGTCAAAGCCCTGGACGCGTCGATTCGTGCCATGCAGGCCCAGGTCAACAACGAGAGCAACACGGTGCAAGCCTCGGAAAACCGTGCGCCGAACACTCTGGAAATCCACTTGCAGCGTGTATTGCTGGATGAAACCAGCAACAACCTGGCGCTGCGCACCCAGCTGGTTCAACAGCAGAAACAACTGGTGAACCTGGAAGCCCAACGCAAGCAGGCCCTGGAGATTGAACCGGAGCTGGCCCGCCTCTCCCGCGAGCTGAACACCACCGAGCGCAATTACGCGCTGTACGTGGATAACCTGGAAAAATCCCGCATCGACCGCGAGCTGGACAACAGCCAGATCAGCAACATTGCCGTGATCGAAGAAGCCACCCTGAACCCAGGTCGCATCTTCCCGAAAACCCTGGTGATGCTGATCTTGGCGATTCCGTTTGCCATCGTCGTCGGCTTGCTGGTGATCTACCTGTGCTACCTGCTCGACCAGCGTATTCACGACGGTGGCCTGGTGGAACGCAAGTTCGGCCTGCCACTGTGGACCACCCTGCCGGAGCTGGACACTTCCACCGCGCAAAGCACCAACGCCTTCAATGCGAGCATCTACCGCTTGTATAGCCTGCTGCAGCCCGACCGCATTGCAGAACAGGGCCTGACCCTGGGCCTGACCTCGGCGCGCCATGGCGAAGGGGTGACCTTTGTAGTAGAGCAACTGCGCCAGTTGCTGCATGAAAACGGCATCAATGTACGGGTCGGTGGTCTGGAAGCCGCCGCGCCGGGTGAAGTGGTGCTGCTCGACGCCTCGGCCCTGCTGGACAACCGCGAGGCATTCATCAACCTGCGCCGCGCCGATCTGATCGGCCTGGTGGTGGAAGCGCGCAAAAGTACCGTGCCGGTGGTGGAGCATGCGCTGTCGATCCTCAACACCGCGTTTGGCAAGGTGGACGGCATCATCATCAACCGTCGCAAGTTCGAAGTGCCAGGCAAAGTGCTGCAGACCATCGGTAAATACCGGGGAGCGTTCTGATGCGTATCGCCCTGCTCGCGCCCTTGCCGCCGGAAAAAAACGGGATCGCCGACTACGCGAACCATTTCCGCACGGCACTGGAACAACTCGGCGTGACGGTGCTGACACCGTTGGCCGGGGTGGCGGGCAACTCCGAGGCGATCAAGCAAGCCATTGCCGCTTTCGACTGGCAATCCATCGACCTGGTGCACGCCGAACTGGGTGGCGGGCGGCTCGGAGAGTTCCTGGCCTTGCGTGAATTGCGCAAGGCTTACCCGCAGCTGCCGTTGACGGCCACCGTGCATGATCCGGAGCGCATCGTGTGGCGGCGTGAACAGTTGCCGTTTCCGCTGAATCTGCTGGAACGATTGCCCAGCCCATTGCCCCAGGCGGCGGTGGTGCTGGCCGACCCGCTGACCCTGTGCGAAGAACGCCAGGTGGCCAAAGGGCTGACCCGGCTGGTGACCCTCACCCGCCTGGGCGCCGACTGCCTGACCCAACGCATGCAACTGTCGGCCGGCAAAGTCGCAGTGATCAACCATGCCAACCTGGCGATTGCAGCGGCTGCATTGCCGTCGCTGGACACTCTGCGCCTGCTCTACTTCGGCTTTATCTACCGTGGCAAAGGCATCGAAGATCTGGTGCAAGCCCTGGCGGATGTATTCAAGCAAGCCCCCGAATTGCGCGGCCGCATGCGCCTGACCCTGGCCGGCGGCACCGCTGCGGAAATGGCGTTTGGCGCGGGCGGTAACTACCTGGAGCAGTTGAATGCCCAGATTGCCGCACTGGGTCTGACCGACGCCATCGACTGGCGGCTGAACCTGCCGGCCGATGACATCGCCCAGACCATCCAGGCCCACCATGTGATGGTGCTGCCTTATCGCGAATCGAAAAAACTCGGCCTGCTGGGGCGCCAGCGCGGCACCAGTGGCGCGTTGTCCTGGGCCACCGCCTGTGGGCGCGGTGCGATCACCTCCGACGCTCGCGCGTTTGCCGAGGAGGTCGCCAGCGGCAATGGCGCGATCTACCCCGAAGGTGATGTGACCGCACTGGGCGAACAACTGCTACGCCTGGCACGCACGCCACTGCTGGCGCGGGACTGGGCTGAACGCGCCGGGGAAATCGGCCGCGAACGCCTGTGGCCGTTGACCGCGCAGAAGTTCAAGCAGCTCTTTGAGCAGGCCATCACCGGAGCCCCTTATGGCGCGTAAACGCACCTACCTCGCCACCTTCGCAGTGGTGGCCGCCCTGGGCTTGAGCGCATTTTTGTGGGGACGCCAGGCAGATGCCGAAAGCCACGTGCTCAAGGGCAACAAGGAGCTGGTATGGAAGGATTTCCTGGGGGTGAATGCGCAGTTCCTGTGGTTCAGCCCCGAGCGTTATCAAAAGCAGATCGACCGTCTCAAGGCCCTGGGCCTGGAGTGGGTGCGCCTGGATCTGCATTGGGATCAACTGGAAACCGCGCAGAACCAATACAAGCTCGCCACCCTCGATGAACTGGTGGGCAAGTTGCAACAGAACCAGATCAAGTCGCTGCTTTACCTGGTGGGTTCAGCACGCTTTATCACCAGCGCGCCACCGCTGTCGATGTACCCGGACCAGTACCCGCCAAAAGATCCCAACGTCTTCGCCAACCGCATGGCATTGCTCTCCCAGCGTTACCCCAGCGTCGATGCCTGGCAAGTCTGGAACGAGCCGAACCTGATCGGCTTCTGGCGCCCGGTGGCGGATCCTGCCGGCTATGCGAACCTGCTGACCGTCACCACCAACGCCTTGCGCGCAATAAACCCGAACAAACCAGTGGTCGCCGCCGGCATGGCGTTCTTCAGCGAAATGCCCAACGGCCAGACCATGTTCGACGCCTTGGGCGCGCTGGGCGTGACCAGCCTGAACACCATCATCTCCTACCACCCCTACACCCAATTGCCCGAAGGCAACGACCCGGCCAACCTGGATTTCATCGCCAAGACCACTCAGCTCAACCAGGCCCTGCGCAACGGCGGCGTACAGACGTTGTGGAGCACCGAGTGGGGTTGGTCGACCTACAAGGGGCCCAAAGACGCTCAGGACATCATCACCCCCCAGGCACAGGCCGACTACGTGGTGCGCCGCCTGGCGCTGATGAGCGCGATGGATTACGACAAAATATTCCTGTTCACCTTGAGCGACCTCGACCAACGCGCCAGCGTGCGTGACCGCTCCTATGGCTTGCTGGATATCGACTCCAACCCCAAGCCGGTCTACACCGCGCTGAAAAACTTCCTCGATGTCAGCGGGCCGAGGCTCACGCCGGGCGATCCGCCGGCTGCCGACACGCTGCCCGACGGCCTGTTCAGCATCGGCTGGACCCGCACCGACGGGCGCAAGCTGTGGTTCTTCTGGTCGGCCCAGGGCGGCAACGCGCACCTGCCGGGTTTGGCCAGCGCGACCCTGTACGACCCGCTGCGCGGCACACAAACCCCGGTGAGCGGCACCAATGGCCTGACCGTTCCGGTCAAGTCGAACCTGCAAATTCTGTTATGGGAGTGAGGCCCGCCATGCGCATTTTATGGATCCTGCCCTACTCGCCCTGGCCCGCCACCAGCGGCGGCAAGACGCGCCAGTTCCACCTGCTGCGCAGCCTGGCCGCGCGTGGGCATCGGATCACCTTGCTGCTGCATGACAAACATCCGGTGTCGCTCACCGACCGCCAGGTGCTGGAGGCGTTTCTCGAACAACTGATCATCCTGCCGCGTCGCCCACTGCGCAGCGTCACGACACTGCTCGCCGGGCTGTTCGCCCCTTACCCGTTGCTCGCCAGTGTGAATGGACTGTCGGGTGGGTTGCAGGACACCTTCAACTGGTTAATGGGTGAACAGTGGGATGTGGTGCAGATCGAACACAGCTACAGTTTTCAACCCTATGAAGATGCACTGGCGCGTAAATCCCAGCCGTTCGTGCTGACCGAACACAACGTCGAATCGGCCCTCGGCGCGGCCACTTATGACCGTTTGCCGGGTTGGTCGTTGCCATTCATTCGCTATGACCAATGGCGCTACACCCGCTGGGAACGCCGGGTAATGCGCCAGGCTGCCCAGGTGGTGGCGGTGACCGACAGCGATGCTCAGACCCTGGAAAAAATCGCCGGCAAACCGGTGTCGGTAGTGGTCAATGGCGTGGATTGCGACCACTTCGCCGCCGCCCGCCCTGACCCCTCGACCCGCCGCGTGTTGTTCCTCGGCAACTACGAATACGCCCCCAACGTGGACGCCATCGAGTGGGCCCTGGACGAAATCCTGCCCAAGGTCTGGGAACATTGCCCGGACGCGCGCATGAGTGTGTGCGGCTTCGGCATGCCCGACAGCTGGCGTGAACGCTGGCCGGACCCGCGCATTGAGTGGCAGGGTTTTGTGCCCAACCTGCTGAAACTGCAGTCGAGCTGTTCGGTGTTCCTGGCGCCGTTGCGCCATGGCGGTGGTTCCAAGCTCAAAGTGCTGGAAGCGCTGGCTGCTGGCTTGCCCTTGGCGAGTACCGAGCAAGGCGTGTCGGGGTTGGACCTGGTGGAAGGCCTGGACTACCTTGGCGGGCAAACCGCCGCGAGCCTGGCCGACGCCGTGGTGCGTTTGCTGCAATTCCCCGACGCCGCCGCCCCCATGGGCGAAGCCGGTCGCGCCTATGTGCGTCGCGCCCATGACTGGAGCGTCGCCGCCAGCCAGCTGGAAAAGGTGTACGCGAGCCTTTCGCCGCTGAATCAAAAGGAGCCCGCATGCGTGTAGGCCTGGATTACCGCACCGTCGGCACCTCGCCGCAATCGGGCATCAGCCGCCAGGTGTACGCGCTGGAAAGCGCCCTGCAGGGTATGCCGGGCATCGAGCTTGAGCGGTTCACCGTCGCCCCCCTGGGCGATGAAACCCGCTTGCAGGCCCATTGCCCAGCCTGGGGCTGCGCCAAGACCGCGATGCACCAGCCGCAGAATCGCCTGCGTTTCGAGGCTGGTTTTCTGCCCCGTGCGTTGCGTGAACAGCAGATCGACCTGTACATCAGCACGTTCAACATGGGCCTGCCATTGCCGCCCAAGCCGAAGAGACTGCGCACCGTGGTGCTGTTGCATGACCTGTTTCAGATCACCCTGAACAACTACCACGCCAACCGATTGAAGGCGCTGATCTACAAGACCAGCGATCACCTTTCGATTGCCTATGCGGTGCACAGCGCCGACCGGGTGTGGACGCCTTCGCAGTACAGCGCTGATGAAACCGCGCGGTTGTTCCCCAAGGCCGCAGGCAAGATTCGTGTGTTGCCCAATCAGGTCGATGGCTTTTCCGAACTGGCGGCAGACCTCGGTGCGCGTCAGTTGCCCGAGCATTATTGGTTGCTGGTGGGCACCCGCGAGTTGCGCAAGAATGTGCCGTTCCTGGTAGACGCCTGGCAACAGGCACGACGGCTATCCCCCGCCGTGCCGGAGTTGGTGCTGGTGGGCAGCCTGGACCATTTGCCCGAAGGCCAGCGCGGTCTGCCGGGGATTCGCGCACTCAGCGGCGTGTCGGATGCCGAATTGCATGCGCTGTACCGCAAGGCCTCGCGTCTGTGGCAGCCGTCCTATGCCGAAGGCTTCGGCCTGCCGGTGATCGAAGCCCTGAGCGTCGGCACCCCGGTGGCGGTGGCCAGCGGCACCTCGCTGGATGAAATCACCCCGCCCTCGGCGCCGCGTTTTTCGCCCACCGACGGCCCGGCGTTGACGCAATTGATGCTCAGCCTCGGCGAACGTGTTGAAGACGAATCACCCGAGCAAAACCGACAATGGGCGCAACGCTTCAACCATCACGCCTATCGTCGGCGCCTGGCCGAACTGATCGAGGAACTGAAGTGAGAGTGAACCTGCCCAGTCTCGTCGCCATTCTCTTCGGCCTGCTGTTTGGCGCCGTCGCCCTGCTGCTGTCGCCCGCCAAGGCGTTTCTCGCCGTGATCGGCCTGGCCGGGGCCGTGACCATCCTGCGCTTTCCATTCTGGGGTCTGTTGCTCTTCGCGCTGGTCGCCACGTTCATGCCGTATTCCACGGTCAACCTGGGCATTCGCAGTACCGTCAGCGAAGCCATCCTGGCGATGACCTGGGGCGCGGTCCTTTGGAACAGCTTCCTGGCACGCTGGTCGGATACGCCGAGCCTCGCCCGACGCCCTACCGACCAGATGCTGTTGTGGCTGATGGTGTTCAGCGTGTTTCCCTTCATTGTCGGCCAGGTCACCATTCACGCCGACAGCAGCGGTGTGGCCAACTGGCTGCGTTGGCTCCTGAACTTGTCGGGGGTGTTTCTCTGCGCCAAGTTGCTGGTGGACCACAAACACCGTGAGTCCCTGGTGATCGCCCTGCTGCTGGGCAGCCTGGCCATGCTGGTGCTGTCGATTGCGGTGTTCGTGCGCACGCGCTCCGGGGCCGGCATCGCGCCGGTGCTGGCGCTGTTCAACTACGGTAACTTCGACACGCTGAAATTCGGCCTGGAAGCTATGTCGTCACGCATGGGCTCGCCGTGGATGCACCCCAATGCCATCGGCGGGATCATGGCGCTGCTGCTGCCGTTGGCCTTCTGTTTTGGCATGACCGAGCAAGGGTGGAAGCGCGCGCTGGGCTTGGGCGTGGCATGCCTGGGGGCGGCGGCCTTGCTGTTGGCAAGTAGCCGTGGGGCGATGGTCAGCCTGGCGTTGGTGCTGCTGTGGATGGCCACGCGTCGGGTGGCGTACACCGGGCGTCTGCTGATGATCGGCGCGGCGCTGACCGTGGCGCTGGTGATTGCATATCCCCCGTTGCAGGAACGCCTGGCGACAATCTTTTCTTCGAGCAACGCCAGTACCGAAGTGCGCTTCGACGAATACCGCATGTTCCCGCAGGCAGTGGTGTCGTATCCGTTCGGCATCGGCTTCAAGGTCGACCCGCCGGTGCCGGGCACCGATTTGTTGGGCATCTCCAACCTGTGGCTGAACTACATCTACAAAACCGGCATCGTCGGCATGCTGTTCTTTATCGCAGTCACCGTGCGCTGGTGGCGTGAAGCGCGCCCGGAACGCGGCCCGATCCGCCTGACCAAGGACAATGCGCTGTGGCTGGGCACCACCGCCGGGATTCTCTCGGCGCTGGTCAGCGGCCTGTTCGACCACTACTTCAGCTTTGCGGTGGTGATGGTCGCGTTGTTCTGGCTGATGGTCGGCATCAACGTGCTGGAGGCACGTCGACTGTTTCCGGCACGCCTGCCGCAGGTGAAACGTGTGGTCTCTCGCAACGCCATGCTTGATGGCGCACGGCCCTGATGCTGGGCTCCGCCGCTTGGCTGACGCTGGCGACGCTGCTGGGGCTGTGCCTGGGTTTTGCCCGTGAATGGCTGCTGGTGGCGGCGTGGGGCGCGGGCGAGCGCAGTGATGCATTCCTGATCGCGTTATTTTTGCCGGAAGCGCTGCGCATGTCATTGGCCGGCGGCGTGCTGAGTGCCGCGGCGCTGCCGCTGTACCTGACGCGCAAGGATAACGAGCGATTGGGCTGGTTGGCCGCGTTGTTCCCCGCACTGTTGCTGATCGCCCTGGTCACCAGCCTGTTGCTGACACTATTGGCGCCGTGGCTGGTGCAACTGCTCGGTCCCGGCTTGGCGGCCAGCGCCACGGCGCTCGCCAGCAGCAACTTGCAGATCGTCGCCTGGTGCGTGCCGGGGTTGATGCTGCATGCACTGTTCAGCATCCCTTTGCAGGCCAGCGAACGTTTTGTGCTGGCCGGCCTGGGTTCGTTGTTGTTCAACTTGCCGCCGGTGACCTACCTCGCCCTCGCCGGCACCGCCACCCAACCGCACTCGTTGGCCCTGGCCTGCCTGGCAGGCAGCCTGTTGATGCCGTTGGCGTTGCTGCCATCCATGTGGCGCCAGGGCTGGCGGCCGTGGCGCTGGCAACTGTCGTGGGCGCCGCTACGGGAGTTGGGCCAACGCGCCGGCCCGTTGTTGCTGAGCAACGGCGCCAGCCAGGGCCTGGCGCTGATCGAACGACTGGTGGCGTCGCTGCTGGGTGAAGGCGCGGTGACTTGGGTCAACCTGGCGCGCAAGCTGATGAACCTGCCGCTGATTGCGCTGATGAGCCTCAACCAGGTGCTGCTGGGCATGATGAGCCGCCGCCAGGGCGACGAGCGCCTGGCCCTGCTCAAGCGTGGCCTGGAAACCGCCAGCGTATTGACCCTGCCCGCCGGTGTCGGCCTGGTGGCAGCAGCCCCGAGCCTGGTGGCGTTGCTGCTGCCTAAGCAATCGCTGGACTCGCCGTTGCCGCTGCTGCTGGCCTGGTTTGCCGTGCCGCTGGTATTCGGTGCCTGGAACGCCTTGCTTGCGCGTTATGCCTACGCGGCCGGGGATACGCGCCAGCCGCTGCGCTGCGAACTGCTCGGCAGTCTGGTCAACGTGCTGCTGCTCGGCGTGTTGCCCTTTGTGTTTGGCCTGGCGGGTATTGCGTTGTCGGCGCTGGCTGGGGTGATCTGCACCGCGCTGTTGCTGATGCAACGCCAGGCCTTGCTCGGCGCCCTGTCCTGGACACGCAGCTGGCTGCTCAGTGCCGTGCTGATGGGCGTGGCAGGGTTGACGCTGTTTCGGATTGAAGACGTGTGGCTGCAACTGGGGCTGAGCACCCTGGCCGGCGCCGTGGTGTTGCTAGGCATGGGGCTGTGGCTCAAACCGTGGCGCAAGGCATGAATGATCGATCGGGGATAGGTGGATGAAACATCGTTGGATTCAAATGGACATCGCCAAAGGCATCGGCATCCTGGTGATCGTGTTCGCCCACAGTTGGTTTGTCGCCACCTCGCCGGACTTGCTGTACCCGGTATTGGCGTCGTTCATCTTGCCGTTGTTCTTCTTTTTGTCGGGGGTGTTCTTCAAGCCGGAACAGCCGTTCGTTGAGATGGCAGTGCGCAAGGCCGATGGTCTGCTAAAGCCGTTTTTCTTCACCATGCTGACCTACGTGATCGCGCGCAGCATTCTGCGTGACCAGCCGCTGCTGCCGGATATCGGCGGCGTGTTGTACGCCTCGGTGGACACCATCCCGTGGCAGGCGTTGTGGTTCCTGCCGCACTTCTGGGTGGCGATTCTGTTCAGCTGGGTGATGCTGCGTTTGATCCAGCGCCTGAAGCTATCGTTGTTGTTCAGCCTCGCGTTGATGGCGCTGCAACTGATAGTGGGTGTCTGGATGCTGCCTTGGTTCTGGCAACTGCCGGTCACATTCGGCGAGCATACCTGGGTGCTGCCGGGCCTGCCGTTCAGCGTGGATATCACCTTGATCAGCAGCACTTATTTCATTGTCGGCTACCTGCTGCGTGATTGGCTGCGCACCCACGCGGGCTCCTGGCTGACACTGTTGATTTCGATTGCGTTGTTTGTCGCGGTGTTCACCTTCACCTGGGACACCATGGACCTGGCGCAGCGACGCTACGACCACTGGTTCTGGACCACGTTGCCGGCCGTGATCGGCGTGTACGCCTGCTGGGCGCTGGCGCGCGTGCTGATGGTGTCGACCTGGGTCACGCGGGCCATGACCTACATCGGTCAGAACACCTTGATCCTGTTGATCTTCCATGGCGAGATCCAGCACAAGACCTTCGACCTGCTGGAGCGCTTGGGGCTGCACGCGTTTGTCGCGGCCTGCGTGGGTTTTGTGGTGGCCGTGGTGGTGCCTTTGTTGATCGGGGAAGTGATCAAGCGGGTGGCATTTTTGCGGTTCTTCTACTTTCCGTTTCCGGTGCGTAAACCCGCTAGGGAGAAGGCCCCTACTTGAGAACGCAAAAGCTCCAAATGTGGGAGCGGGCCTGCTCGCTCCCACAAGGGGTTGTTTATTTCAGTCGTCGAGTTGTTGCGCGGCTGGCTTACTGCCGTGCTTGGCAGGCTTGGCGCCCTTGGCTGGGGCCGGTGCAGTGGGCTCCGGCTCGGCCGGTGCGGCGGTTTCTTTCTCGGCCATCGGCATCTGGTCGATGGCGCTGAAGAACTCCTTCAGGTCGAGAGTATCCGGCGGCACGGTCTTCTCGAGTTTCTTCTCGCCGTCCTTACCCACCAGAATCACTTTGGTACCACTGCCGGCACCCAGCTTAAGGGCGCGGATCAGCGCGTTGGTTTCCGGCGGCGTGAGCTTTTTGTTGTCCTTGGGATCCTTGGCGAACTTCTCGCCTTCGGCACCGATGCTGCCGAACTTCACGGTGTAGAACACCATGCTGCGTTCGTCAAAGGACTGCCTGGTCGCAGGCTCGTCCAACTGTTTCTTGAGGGTCGCCAAGGTGTCGTTGCCCGAATCGAGCTCTACCACCACCAGCGGCCGGGCCTTGCCCAAGTCCTGCTTGAGCGGGTTGATATCATCAGCAGCCAACAGCGGCCCCGTAAAAGCCATCAAGGTAGCCAGGGTCAGCGACCGGATGAGCATGCGCACCTCCTTTGTATTCCATGCAGGGTTCTTGAGTTTCATGTCTGCGACAGTCAAATTCAAGGATGATTCCTACACCACTTCAAGAAAGCGTAGGACAGGACGCCCGCTACGCAAGGGTTTGGTGGCTGCGACTGTCATTGTTTCCACTGATTTCGGAAACATCATGAGACCTTCCATTCCGGCCAATGACGAGCAAATACGGGGGCGACGAGTGGGTCGGCATCCACTTGCGCCAGGCTCTGGGCAAAGCTCGGCGCCAAGCCGTTCAATGCCTCTCGTGCTTCATCCCAGCGCGACACTGCCGCCGCCATAAGGCCCAGTGCATTCGGCACACCGTTTGGCGCAAACAACTGCTCGGCAAACTGATCGGCGAACACCACCCAGGCCTGATGCAGGTAACGCCGGGTGCCCGACACCAACTGCGCCTGCACTGTTTCGTTGACGTTGCCGAGCCAGCGTTGCGGGTAGTCGATGATGCCGATCGCCGAATAACAGTTGGCCGCGATGTACACCAGGCCGCGGATGATCTGTGCGCGGTCGCCAGCCAGCAGGCCCGAGGCGGGATATTCCAAGCCCAGGTGGATCAGGATCGCGGCGCTTTCCGTCAATACCTGGCCATCGGGGGTGACCAGGGTGGGCACTTGCTTGAGCGGGTTGATCCGGGCCAGTTCATCGCTGCCTTCACCTTCCGCCCAAGAGGCCGCGTCCACTCTTCGCCACGGCACCGCACAGCGTTGCAGGGCGATTTCGATCATGCAGGAACCGGATTCGTCGATGCCATAAAGCGTGTACATGGACTTTTCCTCCTAGCGTTGCAATTTGGCGTGCAAATGCGCCTTCACCTGCGGCCATTCCGAATCGATGATACTGAAGCGCACCGAGTTACGCTTGCGGCCGTCTGGCATGATGCGTTCGTGACGCACGATGCCTTCCTGCACGGCGCCGAGACGCTGGATCGCGGCGCGGGACTTTTCATTGAGTTCGTCGGTGGTGAATTGCACACGCACGCAGTCAAGCACTTCGAAAGCGTAGGTCAGCAACAGCAGTTTGGCTTCGGTGTTGATGCCGCTTTTTTGCGTGGACAGTGCCAGCCAGGTGTGACCGATTTCCAGTTTGCGATTAACCCGGTCGACCTTCCAGAACCGCGTGCTGCCCACCACCTTGCCGTCATCACGACGCACCAGGGTGAACGGGATCACGCTACCGGCGTCACGCCCCGCCAGGGCGGTGTCGATATATTTATCGACAGTATCCGGACCGGGCACGTTGGTGACCTTGAGGTTCCACAATTCGCCATCGGCGGCGGCGTCGAGCAACGCGGCCCGGTGTTCCCTCTGCAGGGGCAGGAGTTCGACCGTGGTGCCGCTCAGTGTGATCAGGGTCATGGTGGCAGCGCCGTCTGGGTGGTCATCAGTGACAGAGAGTGCAGGCTCCCACCCGGACGAATCAAGCGTTTTAAAACAGGCCCATCTGACCGCCGACCAAGGTGCTGAAATCGTCATTCACGAACGGCAGGATCGCATCCGCCACCGGCTGCAATTGACGGGTGACGTAGTGGTCGTAGTCGATGGGTGCTTGCCGCACTTCCAGGGGTTCCGGGCCGTTGACGCTGATCACGTAACTGATCCAGCCGCCGCGCTGGTACTGGCGCGGGCGTTTCAGGCGGTCGTTGTATTCATCGGCCAGGCGCGCGGCACGCACATGGGGCGGCACGTTGCGCTCGTAGTCGTCCAGTCGGCGACGCAGGCGTTTGCGGTAGATCAGCAACTCATCGAATTCGCCGCCGAGGGTACGGCGCACGTAGTCGCGGATGTAGTCCTGATGAGGCTGGCGATGAAAGATGCGCTGGTAGAGTTCCTGCTGGAAGCGGCGCGCCAGGGGCGACCAATCGCTGCGCACGGTTTCCAGGCCTTTGTAGACCATTTCTTCGCTGCCATCGCTGCGCACCACCAGGCCGGCGTAGCGTTTTTTGCTGCCCTCTTCCGCACCACGGATAGTCGGCATGAGAAAGCGCGCGAAATGGGTTTCGTACTGCAACTCGAGGGCGCTTTGCAGGCCGAACGCGGTGCGCAAGTGCGCGCGCCACCAATCATTGACGTGCTGCACCAGCGACCGGCCGATGCGGCTGGCATCCTCCTGGGAATGCGCACTACCGAGCCAGACAAAGGTGGAGTCTGTGTCGCCGTAGATCACCTCATAGCCCTGTGCTTCGACCAGTTCGCGGGTCTGGCGCATGATCTGGTGGCCGCGCATCGTGATCGACGAGGCCAGGCGTGTATCGAAGAAGCGGCAGCCGCTGGAACCGAGTACGCCGTAGAAGGCGTTCATGATGATTTTCAGGGCCTGGGACAGTGGCGCGTTGTGTTCGCGCTTGGCGTCTTCGCGGCCTTCTGAGACCCGTGCAACGATGGACGGCAAACAATGCCGGGTGCGGGAAAAACGGGCGCCGCGAAAGCCTTCCACCGAATCACTATCGTCAGGATGTTTGAGGCCTTCGATCAAGCCAACCGGGTCGATCAGGAAGCTGCGGATGATCGACGGGTAAAGGCTTTTGTAGTCGAGCACCAACACCGATTCGTAAAGGCCGGGGCGTGAGTCCATGACAAAACCGCCGGGGCTGGCCTGGGGTGGCTTGTCGCCCAGGTTCGGCGCGACGAAACCCTGGCGGTGCATCAACGGCATGTACAAATGAGTGAAGGCGGCGACGGAGCCACCGTTGCGGTCAGCCGGCAACCCGGTGACGCTGGCCCGCTCCAGCAGGAACTTGAGCAGTTCGGTCTTCTCGAAAATCCGCGTGACCAACTCGCAGTCCTTGAGGTTGTAGCGTGCCAGGGCGGGCTTGTCCTCGGCAAACATGCGGTTGATTTCGTCCATGCGCTGGTACGGCGTGGAGATGTCCTTGCCCTCGCCCAGCAGGGTTTGCGCGACGTTTTCCAAGCTGAAGGATTCGAAGCTCCAGGTGGCCGAACGCAGGGCTTCGATGCCATCGATGATCAAGCGACCCGCCGCCGCGGCGAAGTAATGGTTGCGGCTGCCGTGTTCGCGCCAAGCCATAGGCTCTTCACCACGCCCGAGCATGAGCGGCACATTGAGGCGCTGGGCATGCTCGTGGAGCACGCGCAGGTCGAACTGCACCACATTCCAGCCGATGATCGCGTCGGGGTCATGCAGGACCAGCCATTGGTTGAGGCGTTCGAGCAGTTGGGCGCGGGTGTCGCAGTAGTCGAGCTTGAAGTCCACGGCGGTGGTTTTGTTTGGCGGGCCGAGCATATACACCTGGCGCTCGCCGCAGCCTTCGAGGGCGATGGAGTAGAGATCGCCTTGGGCGGTTGTCTCGATGTCGAGGGACACCAGTTTCAGCGACGGCCGGTAGTCGGGCGCAGGTTTCATCTGCGCGTCGCAAAGCACGCCGGTGGCGTCGGGCGTGCCGCCAAACCACACCGGGGCGGTGATGAAGCGCTCCATCATGTAGCGCTCGGGTGGGCGTACATCGCCTTCGTAGACGTCGACGCCCGCCGCGCGCAGGCGTTTTTCCACTTCCATCGCCTGACGGTGCTGCCGGGTGTACAGGCCGAGGACGGGGCGGTGATGGAAATCGCACAGCTGCAACGGGCGCAACTCGATATCACGCTCGCCCTTGAGCAGCCAGTCCAACGGCTTGCGATGGGCCTCGGGAATGAACATCACCGAGGTCTGCACGGGTAGGCGGATAAACCTTGGACCCTGGTCAGTGGCCAGCCAGAAGCTGACCTCCGTGCCCGCCGGGGTATCGCGCCAATGCCGGGTCAGGACAAAACCCTGCTGTAAATCCACCGTACCGCACCTCAGGAATCGCTTTCAGGGCGTGATTCTACTCGGCATCACGCACATGCGGCAGGTTAACGCTCACGAACGCTGGAGGTAGTCTTCGATATTGCCCATTTGCTCGTCCCAACCGCGCGAGTTCATCTTGAACGCCTTTTGCCGGCGGGCTTCGGGCACGTTATCAAATCCGGACTCGACCACCCGCAGCAGAATACCCGGTGCACGGTCCTCAATGGTGAACTCCACCAGTGTCGGGGTTTCCTGGTCGTAGTCCACGCCCTCTTCTACCGCAAAGGGATGCCACCAGAATGAGAACAGCGTTTGCGGCAGGATACGTTCGATCCTGGCCTTCCAGATCACATGTTCGTAACCCGGATAAGTGATCGGCGCTTCGATGCTTTGCCCGGCAGCGAAGGTTTTACCGTCGAGTGCGATACCAAACCACCGACCGAATTGCTCGGCATCGGTGAGGGCTTCCCATACTTGTTTACGTGTAGCGTTGAGCAGGACTTTTCGTTCGATTCGATCCAGTACGTGCATAAGTCACCTCCTCCATTGACAGTAGGCGACATCGAACAATGCGCAACCTTTCAGTCACGCATTGGTGTTGCGACTTACTTCAGGACTTCCACTTGGCATTGACCATCGCGTTACGCGGCTCGCCGTAGGAACCCGAGTTGAATGTTCGCGTGCAGGCTTGAATCAAACCTTGGGATCGCCGGGCGCTTTGGCCGGTGTCGCATATTGAGGTTTCAGGTGTCCTTCCTGGTCGAGCAGCCAAGCGTCCATGATCTGGCGCACCACCGGGCCCGCCACGCGGCCGCCAGCCTCACCGTTTTCGATCATCACCGAAATCACGATTTTCGGGTGTTCGGCCGGCGCGAAGCCGACGAACAGGGCGTTGTCGCGATGGCGCTCCAGGGTTTTCTCTCGGTTGTAACGCTCGCCCTGCTTGATCGCCACCACTTGCGCCGTACCACTCTTACCGGCAATGCGGTACTGCGCGCCTTGTGCGGCAGCGCGAGCGATGCCGCGTGGATCGTGCATCACCAGTTGCATGCCGTGATTGACCTGCTCCCAATCACGCGGATCCTTCAGGACAACGTTAGGCATGGGATTTTCATCCACCGGCGGCACGCCGTTGATGGTCTTGGCCAGGTGCGGTCGGTTCCACACGCCTTTATTGGCAATCAGCGCTGTGGCCTGGGCCAGCTGCAACGGTGTGACCTGCATGTAGCCCTGGCCGATGCCGAGAATCACGGTTTCGCCCGGAAACCAGGGTTGGCGGCGCGTGGCGCGCTTCCAGGCCTGGGAAGGCATCAGGCCGGCTGACTCTTCGAACATGTCCAGCGAGACTTTCTGGCCCAGGCCGAACTCAGCCAGGTAGTCATGCAGACGGTCAATGCCCAGCTTGTGGGCCAGGTCGTAAAAATAGGTGTCATTGGAGCGCATGATGGCCGCGTCCATGTCTACCCAGCCGTCACCGCTGTGGTTCCAGTTGCGGTATTTATGGTCAAAATCCGGCAGTTGGTAGTAACCGGGGTCGAACACGCGGGTTTGTGCAGTGACGACGCCGCTGTCGAGGCCGGCGATAGCGACCTCCGGCTTGATGGTCGAGCCCGGTGCGTAGAGCCCACGTAGCACACGATTGAACAGAGGCCGGTCGATGGAATCGTGCAGTGCGGCATACTCCTTGAAGCTGATACCGGTGACGAACAGGTTCGGGTCGAAACTCGGCTTGCTGACCATGGCCAGCACTTCGCCGGTTTGCGGGTCGAGAGCAACTACCGAGCCACGGCGATCGCCCAAGGCCTGTTCTGCTGCTTCCTGGAGATGCACGTCGAGGCTCAACACGATGTTTTTGCCAGGGATCGGATCCGTATGCTTGAGCACGCGAAGTACGCGGCCCTGAGCGTTGGTCTCGACTTCTTCATAGCCGACGTGGCCGTGTAGCTCGGATTCGTAGAAGCGCTCAATACCAGTCTTGCCGATGGATTGCGTGCCGCGATACTCCACGGAGTCGAGGGCTTTGGATTCTTTCTCGTTGATCCGGCCTACATAACCGATGGAATGAGCGAAGTGAGCGCCCAATGGGTAATGGCGGACGAATTGCGGTTCTACGTCTACGCCTGGGAGGCGGAACTCGTTCACGGCCAGCAGCGCGATCTGCTCTTCGGTCAGTTCATAAAACAAGGTCACAGGGACAAAGGGATGGCGCGCCTGTTTCAGCGCCTTGTCGAAGACAGCGCGGTCTTCGGCAGGCAGATGCAGCAAGCTGACGATAGCGTCCAGCTCGCCCTTGAGGTCAGTGGTGCGCTCGCGGGTGATGGTCAGGTTGTAGCTGGGGCGGTTGTCGGCCAGTACCACACCGTTACGGTCATAGATCAACCCGCGTGTCGGGGTAATCGGCAACACGTGGACACGGTTGTTCTCGGAGATCGTGGAGTGATAGTCAAATTGTACGACCTGCAGGAAGTACATGCGCCCCACCAGGGCACAGGTGATGCCAATCACCAACAATGCGCAGGCGAGCAGACGCTTGTTGACCAGGCGGTTCTCTTTTTCGTGATCCTTGATCGGTATCGGTTCAGGCATTTCTACAGCATCTCGTTGAAGAAAGTCGACGCCGCGTCCTGCGGATGAAAGATCAATCCCTGTGAAAATGTGCTGCACCATACCAAAAATGCAGAAACACTTTGCATCGATTTCCCCAACGGCATGCTGGCTTATCGCTTTTTAAGGTCAAGAGAGGATGGATTTGGGTTCCAGAAAGGCCTCCAGACCGAAAGTACCGTATTCGCGACCGATGCCGGATTGTTTGAAACCGCCAAAGGGTGCACGGGGTTCGTGGGCCAGGGTGTTGATCAGCACGCGGCCGGCATCGATTTGCTCGGCCAGGGTGTGGGCCTTCGGTAGATCGGATGAGAGGATATAGGCCTGGAGGCCGTAGGACGTGTCGTTGGCGATGGCCAGGGCTTCTGCTTCATCCTTGTAGGTGATGACCGAAAGCACGGGGCCGAAGATTTCTTCGCGGGCGATGGTCATTTGGTTCGTCACGCGGCTGAATACGGTGGGTTTGACGAACCATCCGGCTTTGCATTCGTGGGGCAGGCCGAGGCCACCCGTCAGTAGGTGGGCGCCTTCCTCGATACCGAGCTGGATGTATTTCTGGACCCTCTGCCATTGCTTGAGGCTGACCATGGGACCGACGCTGGTGTTCGGGTCCTGAGGATCGCCTGCGCGAACGTTGGCAACTTCCTTGATGATCAACTGTTCTACCTCAGCCAAACGGTGAGCCGGTACGAGGATGCGGGTGCCCGCTATACAGGCCTGCCCGCTGTTCATGAAACCCGCTTGAAGTGCCATGGGGATGGCTTTTGTCAGGTCGGCATCGTCGAGCACCAATACCGGCGACTTGCCGCCTAGCTCGAGGGTGATCCGTTTCAGGGTCTCAGCGCCCGCACGCAGGATGTGTTTACCCACCGCCGTGGAACCGGTGAATGAGACCTTGGCAATGTCAGGGTGCGTGCTAAGAACCGCACCGACGGTTTCGCCCCGCCCAGTCACGATGTTAAAGACGCCGGCGGGTAATCCCGCTTGATGAAGAGCGCGGGTGACGACGTCGGTTTGCAGGGCGCTCATTTCGCTGGGCTTGACCACAGCAGTGCAACCGGCGGCGAGAGCGGCCGCGAGTTTGCCGCAGATGAAGCCGGCGTTGCTATTCCAGGGCGTGATAAGTCCGGCGACGCCCAAGGGTTGCATGATCACTTCTGCAATGCCGATGCGCCGGGTGAAGTCATAGTCCTGCAGTATGTTCGCAGCATCCAGTAGGACGCTGGCTGCATGCTTGGCCATCCAGACTGCACGGGAAACAGGGGCGCCGTATTCTTCGATGATGGCTTGGGTCAGTTCGGCTTGTACGGACGCTACGGCAGCATGCATGCGTTTGAGATGAGCAACCCGCGTGGATTGAGTCGTGCGTGAGAACTCAGGAAAAGCCTGCTTTGCGGCCTCGATGGCGGCGTAGGCATCTTGCTCATCAGCCAACCTGACGTGCCCGATGGGCTGGGCGGTCGTTGGGTTGAACAGGTCGAACAGCTCCTCTCCGTGGGGTGTGACAAATTTGCCATTGATGTAGATGTGATTGATCGTGTGCATAGGTTCTCCGAAGACACTCAGTTGGTATGCCTTAAAGTAAGTCACTATGATTAGCCTGATAATCCGTATAAAACGGCATGAGCTAATGAGCGATCCAGGACAATGAACACATCCGGGCTGAATGAGCTGGAAGCAGTACTGGCGGTGGCACGTCATCGCAGTTTCCGTGCGGCGGCGACTGAACTGGAGGTGTCGACATCCGCCCTGAGCCACTCGATTGCTGCGCTTGAAGCGCGAATGGGGGTGCGGTTGTTCAATCGGACGACACGTAGCGTGTCGTTGTCGGAGGTAGGGGCTGAATTTGTCAGCACTATCACCCCCGCGCTTTCGACGATCCGGGAGGCGTTGGAGCACGCTGGCAATCGCCAGACAGCCCCGAGCGGTACGTTGCGGCTTAACACCTCGGCAGGCGCGGCCAAACAGGTGATGTCGCTGTTGCTCGAATACTTGCGGCGCTATCCAAAGATGAAGCTGGATATCGTCACCGAGGGCCGCCTGGTTGATATTGTCGCTCAAGGGTTTGATGCGGGTATTCGCCTGGGCGATAGCATTCCCCAAGACATGATCGCCGTGGATATCAGCCCTCGGCAGCGCTTTGCCGTACTGGGAAGTCCGGCCTATTTTGCTGAAAATCCTGCCCCGCTGACCCCGTTGGATTTAAGCGCACACCCTTGCATTCGCAGCCGCATGCCGAGTGGTGCCATTTATCGGTGGGAGTTTGAACGGCACGGTGAAACTATTGCTGTGGATGTGCAAGGCGCGCTGACGCTTGATAATCCTACACTGATGCTTGAGGCGGCCCGAGCAGGGTTAGGTCTGGTTTATTTAACTGAATGGAATGCAGCGGCGGATCTTGCAGCAGGAAGCTTGGTTCGTGCGCTTGAAGACTGGACGCCGTCGTTTGATAAGTTGCGGCTTTATTATCCAGGAAGGCGGCATGTGCCGGCGGGGTTGAGGGCGTTGATAGAGCTGATCAAGGAGAAAGATTTTTAAGTGACGTAACCTGTATCGTTTCAATTGACTTTTCGCCCGCCCAAAACAAAACCCCATCTGCTTTCGCAAATGGGGTTTCGGAATTTAATCTTGACGATGACCTACTCTCACATGGGGAAACCCCACACTACCATCGGCGATGCATCGTTTCACTGCTGAGTTCGGGATGGGATCAGGTGGTTCCAATGCTCTATGGTCGTCAAGAAATTCGGGTACTGAGTCGCGACCTGTTGGCCTCGCTTCAGCAAATTGGGTATGTGACAGCGTTCGGTGTTTTGTGAGATTCGAACTTTCGGTTCATTTCGTCTTCACACACCGCAATCTGATGCTCGTTAGAGTAATCAAATTGCTTGGGTGTTATATGGTCAAGCCTCACGGGCAATTAGTATTGGTTAGCTCAACGCCTCACAGCGCTTACACACCCAACCTATCAACGTCGTAGTCTTCGACGGCCCTTCAGGGAACTCAAGGTTCCAGTGAGATCTCATCTTGAGGCTAGTTTCCCGCTTAGATGCTTTCAGCGGTTATCTATTCCGAACATAGCTACCCGGCAATGCCACTGGCGTGACAACCGGAACACCAGAGGTTCGTCCACTCCGGTCCTCTCGTACTAGGAGCAGCCCCTCTCAAATCTCAAACGTCCACGGCAGATAGGGACCGAACTGTCTCACGACGTTCTAAACCCAGCTCGCGTACCACTTTAAATGGCGAACAGCCATACCCTTGGGACCGGCTTCAGCCCCAGGATGTGATGAGCCGACATCGAGGTGCCAAACACCGCCGTCGATATGAACTCTTGGGCGGTATCAGCCTGTTATCCCCGGAGTACCTTTTATCCGTTGAGCGATGGCCCTTCCATACAGAACCACCGGATCACTAAGACCTACTTTCGTACCTGCTCGACGTGTCTGTCTCGCAGTCAAGCGCGCTTTTGCCTTTATACTCTACGACCGATTTCCGACCGGTCTGAGCGCACCTTCGTACTCCTCCGTTACTCTTTAGGAGGAGACCGCCCCAGTCAAACTACCCACCATACACTGTCCTCGATCCGGATAACGGACCTGAGTTAGAACCTCAAAGTTGCCAGGGTGGTATTTCAAGGATGGCTCCACGCAGACTGGCGTCCACGCTTCAAAGCCTCCCACCTATCCTACACAAGCAAATTCAAAGTCCAGTGCAAAGCTATAGTAAAGGTTCACGGGGTCTTTCCGTCTAGCCGCGGATACACTGCATCTTCACAGCGATTTCAATTTCACTGAGTCTCGGGTGGAGACAGCGCCGCCATCGTTACGCCATTCGTGCAGGTCGGAACTTACCCGACAAGGAATTTCGCTACCTTAGGACCGTTATAGTTACGGCCGCCGTTTACCGGGGCTTCGATCAAGAGCTTCGCGTTAGCTAACCCCATCAATTAACCTTCCGGCACCGGGCAGGCGTCACACCCTATACGTCCACTTTCGTGTTTGCAGAGTGCTGTGTTTTTAATAAACAGTCGCAGCGGCCTGGTATCTTCGACCGGCATGAGCTTACGGAGCAAGTCCTTCACCCTCACCGGCGCACCTTCTCCCGAAGTTACGGTGCCATTTTGCCTAGTTCCTTCACCCGAGTTCTCTCAAGCGCCTTGGTATTCTCTACCCAACCACCTGTGTCGGTTTGGGGTACGGTTCCTGGTTACCTGAAGCTTAGAAGCTTTTCTTGGAAGCATGGCATCAACCACTTCGTTAACTAAAAGTTAACTCGTCATCAGCTCTCGGCCTTAAGATCCCGGATTTACCTAAGATCTCAGCCTACCACCTTAAACTTGGACAACCAACGCCAAGCTGGCCTAGCCTTCTCCGTCCCTCCATCGCAATAACCAGAAGTACAGGAATATTAACCTGTTTTCCATCGACTACGCTTTTCAGCCTCGCCTTAGGGACCGACTAACCCTGCGTCGATTAACGTTGCGCAGGAAACCTTGGTCTTTCGGCGTGGGTGTTTTTCACACCCATTGTCGTTACTCATGTCAGCATTCGCACTTCTGATACCTCCAGCAAGCTTCTCAACTCACCTTCACAGGCTTACAGAACGCTCCTCTACCGCATCACTTACGTGATACCCGTAGCTTCGGTGTATGGTTTGAGCCCCGTTACATCTTCCGCGCAGGCCGACTCGACTAGTGAGCTATTACGCTTTCTTTAAAGGGTGGCTGCTTCTAAGCCAACCTCCTAGCTGTCTAAGCCTTCCCACATCGTTTCCCACTTAACCATAACTTTGGGACCTTAGCTGACGGTCTGGGTTGTTTCCCTTTTCACGACGGACGTTAGCACCCGCCGTGTGTCTCCCATGCTCGGCACTTGTAGGTATTCGGAGTTTGCATCGGTTTGGTAAGTCGGGATGACCCCCTAGCCGAAACAGTGCTCTACCCCCTACAGTGATACATGAGGCGCTACCTAAATAGCTTTCGAGGAGAACCAGCTATCTCCGAGCTTGATTAGCCTTTCACTCCGATCCACAGGTCATCCGCTAACTTTTCAACGGTAGTCGGTTCGGTCCTCCAGTTAGTGTTACCCAACCTTCAACCTGCCCATGGATAGATCGCCCGGTTTCGGGTCTATTCCCAGCGACTAGACGCCCTATTAAGACTCGCTTTCGCTACGCCTCCCCTATTCGGTTAAGCTCGCCACTGAAAATAAGTCGCTGACCCATTATACAAAAGGTACGCAGTCACCCAACAAAGTGGGCTCCCACTGCTTGTACGCATACGGTTTCAGGATCTATTTCACTCCCCTCTCCGGGGTTCTTTTCGCCTTTCCCTCACGGTACTAGTTCACTATCGGTCAGTCAGTAGTATTTAGCCTTGGAGGATGGTCCCCCCATATTCAGACAAAGTTTCTCGTGCTCCGTCCTACTCGATTTCATGACTAAGAGATTTTCGCGTACAGGGCTATCACCCACTATGGCCGCACTTTCCAGAGCGTTCCGCTAATCTCAAAGCCACTTAAGGGCTAGTCCCCGTTCGCTCGCCACTACTAAGGGAATCTCGGTTGATTTCTTTTCCTCAGGGTACTTAGATGTTTCAGTTCCCCTGGTTCGCCTCTTGCACCTATGTATTCAGTACAAGATAACCATCTTATGATGGCTGGGTTCCCCCATTCAGACATCTCCGGATCAAAGTCTGTTTGCCGACTCCCCGAAGCTTTTCGCAGGCTACCACGTCTTTCATCGCCTCTGACTGCCAAGGCATCCACCGTATGCGCTTCTTCACTTGACCATATAACCCCAAGCAATCTGGTTATACTGTGAAGACGACATTCGCCGAAAATTCGATAATACTCAAAACTGAGTAACTCACAAATTTTACCTTAGCCTGATCCGTTACCAGTGAAAGTAACGTTCAGTCTATCTTTCTATCACATACCCAAATTTTTAAAGAACGATCTAGTCAAAGACTAGAAATCAATATTCTCAACGGAATACTCATTTCTAAGCTTTCAAACCTTCAGAAGCAGTTATATGGTGGAGCCAAGCGGGATCGAACCGCTGACCTCCTGCGTGCAAGGCAGGCGCTCTCCCAGCTGAGCTATGGCCCCATAACAAAATTGGTGGGTCTGGGCAGATTCGAACTGCCGACCTCACCCTTATCAGGGGTGCGCTCTAACCAACTGAGCTACAGACCCAATTTCGAGCGCGCAACTGTTAGCTTGGAGCTATCAGCTTGGAGCTTAAAGCTGCTTCTATCGTCTTCTTCAATGAATCAAGCAATTCGTGTGGGAGCTTATGGAGCAGCTGATGTCGTCGATTAAGGAGGTGATCCAGCCGCAGGTTCCCCTACGGCTACCTTGTTACGACTTCACCCCAGTCATGAATCACACCGTGGTAACCGTCCTCCCGAAGGTTAGACTAGCTACTTCTGGTGCAACCCACTCCCATGGTGTGACGGGCGGTGTGTACAAGGCCCGGGAACGTATTCACCGCGACATTCTGATTCGCGATTACTAGCGATTCCGACTTCACGCAGTCGAGTTGCAGACTGCGATCCGGACTACGATCGGTTTTATGGGATTAGCTCCACCTCGCGGCTTGGCAACCCTCTGTACCGACCATTGTAGCACGTGTGTAGCCCAGGCCGTAAGGGCCATGATGACTTGACGTCATCCCCACCTTCCTCCGGTTTGTCACCGGCAGTCTCCTTAGAGTGCCCACCATCACGTGCTGGTAACTAAGGACAAGGGTTGCGCTCGTTACGGGACTTAACCCAACATCTCACGACACGAGCTGACGACAGCCATGCAGCACCTGTCTCAATGTTCCCGAAGGCACCGATCTATCTCTAGAAAGTTCATTGGATGTCAAGGCCTGGTAAGGTTCTTCGCGTTGCTTCGAATTAAACCACATGCTCCACCGCTTGTGCGGGCCCCCGTCAATTCATTTGAGTTTTAACCTTGCGGCCGTACTCCCCAGGCGGTCAACTTAATGCGTTAGCTGCGCCACTAAAAGCTCAAGGCTTCCAACGGCTAGTTGACATCGTTTACGGCGTGGACTACCAGGGTATCTAATCCTGTTTGCTCCCCACGCTTTCGCACCTCAGTGTCAGTATCAGTCCAGGTGGTCGCCTTCGCCACTGGTGTTCCTTCCTATATCTACGCATTTCACCGCTACACAGGAAATTCCACCACCCTCTACCATACTCTAGTCAGTCAGTTTTGAATGCAGTTCCCAGGTTGAGCCCGGGGATTTCACATCCAACTTAACAAACCACCTACGCGCGCTTTACGCCCAGTAATTCCGATTAACGCTTGCACCCTCTGTATTACCGCGGCTGCTGGCACAGAGTTAGCCGGTGCTTATTCTGTCGGTAACGTCAAAATTGCAGAGTATTAATCTACAACCCTTCCTCCCAACTTAAAGTGCTTTACAATCCGAAGACCTTCTTCACACACGCGGCATGGCTGGATCAGGCTTTCGCCCATTGTCCAATATTCCCCACTGCTGCCTCCCGTAGGAGTCTGGACCGTGTCTCAGTTCCAGTGTGACTGATCATCCTCTCAGACCAGTTACGGATCGTCGCCTTGGTGAGCCATTACCTCACCAACTAGCTAATCCGACCTAGGCTCATCTGATAGCGCAAGGCCCGAAGGTCCCCTGCTTTCTCCCGTAGGACGTATGCGGTATTAGCGTCCGTTTCCGAACGTTATCCCCCACTACCAGGCAGATTCCTAGGCATTACTCACCCGTCCGCCGCTCTCAAGAGAAGCAAGCTTCTCTCTACCGCTCGACTTGCATGTGTTAGGCCTGCCGCCAGCGTTCAATCTGAGCCATGATCAAACTCTTCAGTTCAAACATCTTTGGGTTTTTAAGAAACCCTAAACTTGGCTCAGCAATCGTTGGTTACATCTTTGATTTCTCGCGGAGTAACTTGTGATGCTGATAATCTTGTTGACTATCAGTCTGACCCCACAAGCACCCACACGAATTGCTTGATTCAGTTGTTAAAGAGCGGTTGGTTAAGATCTTTCGTCTCAACCGAGGCGCGCATTCTACAGCAGCCTCATTTGCTGTCAAGTGATTATTTTCAGAAGTTTTCGAAGATTTCTTCAACAACTTCAACCACTTGCGCTTGCGATCTCTCGTTAGCGGGAGGCGAATTCTACAGCGTTACACGCTGCTGTCAACACCTCTTTTTCAACTTCCTTTTGACTTCGATAACCTGAAGCAACTTACCGCCGAAACCTACGTAACCCGTTGTTTACCAAGGAGTTTTCCGTTTCGACTGCGCCGGAAGTGGGGCGAATTATAGACTTCCAGAATCTGCCGTCAAGTCTTAATTTGGTTTTTCTATCAAAGACTCTGCAAACCTAAAAATCTTCGCTATATACGGAGACGACCAGGATAATTGAGCAATATATTGCTCAACACCAAACAGTTAAGCATCATAGCGGCCACGCTTTTCTTAATATGACATCGGACGCTATCCCTAATGAACACCTCCTCGCGTAGCCTGGCCTCGACATTATTCCCGGTCGGTCTGCTGTTGATCGCCATGGCCTCCATTCAGTCCGGCGCCTCGCTGGCCAAGAGCATGTTCCCCATCGTCGGCGCGCAAGGCACCACGACGCTGCGGCTGATTTTCGCCAGCGTGATCATGCTGCTTCTATTACGACCATGGCGTGCCAAACTGACAGCCAAGTCCCTGCGCACTGTGATCGTCTACGGAATGGCGCTGGGCGGCATGAACTTCCTCTTCTATATGTCCTTGCGTAGCGTGCCCCTCGGTATTGCGGTTGCCCTTGAATTCACCGGGCCGCTTGCAGTAGCCATCTATGCCTCTCGGCGCGCAGTCGATTTCCTGTGGATAGCCCTCGCGATTGTCGGCCTGCTCTTGTTAATTCCCATGGGTGAAACCAGCAGCGGAATCGACTTGGTTGGGGCAGGGTACGCGCTAGGGGCCGGGATCTGTTGGGCGCTTTACATTCTGTACGGCCAGAAGGCGGGCAATGATAACGGTGTGCAAACCGCCGCCCTTGGCGTAATGATCGCCGCGTTGTTTGTTGCCCCTATCGGCATCGTTCATGCGGGCAGCGCCCTGTTGACCCCCGCATTGATACCCGTAGCGATCGGCGTCGCCATTCTGTCCACCGCCCTGCCCTATACCCTAGAAATGGTCGCACTCACGCGCCTTCCCGCCCGCACCTTCGGTACCCTCATGAGCATCGAACCGGCGTTCGGCGCCCTCTCCGGCCTGTTCTTCCTGCACGAGCACTTGTCCCTCGCACAGTGGTTGGCCATTACTTGCATCATCTTGGCCTCCGTAGGCGCTACCGTAACGATGCGCGGCGAGACAAAGCCGCTGGTTCCAGCCGATTGAAGCCTGTTTGAATGTAGCTCTGGCATTTGGCGCTCATTTAGGCCATGTTTAAGCCGTGAACGAATGTCATTCATGGAGAACTTTGACAAGGACTGCGTTAACGCTACACCCGAGAGCGAGTAGAGCCAGCCTCTAGTATTGCGGGGCGGCTATTAAGGATAGGAATGAAGCGAATTTTGATACTGTCGATGGTCATGGCGATTGCCGGTTGTGCCGCGACCACCAAGACAGAAGTGAAACGTGGCAAAAAAGGGCTGCATATCAACTGTTCCGGCCTGTCTTCCTCCTGGGACCAGTGCTACACCAGTGCATCCAACTCCTGCGGTGCCAAGGGCTACCGGGTAATTGCAAAGTCCGGTGATAATTCCGAGGAACCAGGAGACTACCCCTTCGGCCTCAACCCTGCCGGCTACACCAGCCGCAGCATGATCGTCATCTGCAAGTAATCGCTCGAGCAGTTATTCCCTGACTGCTCTCATTAAATTCCAACGACAAACCCAGCCCTTTGCGGCGCTGCGACTAAACTCCTGCTCGACCATCGAGCCAAGGGAGTTCCCATGACGCACCACAAGAAAATCGTATTGGTAGTGGGTGCTGGCGACGCAACGGGCGGTGCCATTGCCAAACGCTTTGCCCGCGAAGGTTACGTGGCGTGTGTCACCCGCCGCAGCGCCGATAAATTGCAGCCGCTGGTAGACAGCATCCATGCGACAGGTGGTGAAGCCCATGGCTTTGCCTGCGATGCACGTAAAGAAGAAGACGTCATCGCGCTGATCGAACAGATCGAAACCGAGCTGGGTCCCATTGAAGCCTTAGTGTTCAACATCGGCGCCAACGTGCCGTGCAGCATCCTGGAAGAAACCGCGCGCAAGTATTTCAAGATATGGGAGATGGCTTGTTTCTCCGGTTTCCTGAATGCACGTGAAGTGGCCAAGCGCATGGTCACGCGTAATCGAGGCACCATTCTGTTCACAGGGGCCACCGCAGGGTTGCGCGGCGCGGCGGGTTTTGCCGCCTTCGCCGGCGCCAAGCACGGTATCCGCGCACTCGCGCAAAGCATGGCGCGGGAACTTGGGCCCAGGAACATCCACGTCGCCCACGTGGTGGTCGACGGCGCCATCGACACCGACTTCATTCGTGACAATTTCCCGCAGAAATACGCGCTCAAGGACCAGGACGGCATTCTCAACCCCGAGCATATCGCCGATAACTATTGGTACCTGCACAGCCAGCCACGTGACGCGTGGACGTTTGAACTGGACCTGCGTCCCTGGAATGAACCTTGGTAAGCACGTTCCCACAATAACCAGCAGCGAGCATTGACCATGAGTAAAACCCTGGAATTCTTCTTTGACCTCGGCAGCCCCGCTACCTACCTGGCCTACACCCAGCTCCCCGCATTGTGCGCATCAACCGGTACGCAGCTGATTTACAAACCCATGCTATTGGGCGGGGTATTCAAGGCTACGGGTAACGCCTCTCCCATCACCGTTCCCGCCAAAGGTCGCTACATGTTTGATGACCTGGCGCGCTATGCTCGCCGCTACAACGTATCGCTCCAATTCAACCCGAACTTTCCCATCAACACCCTACTGTTGATGCGGGCCGTCACCGGCATTCAATTGCGCCAACCCGAGCGCTTCGATGACCTTGTGGATTGTCTGTTCCGCGCCCTCTGGGTAGAGGGTCGTGATTTGGGAGATCCCGCCGTTGTGGCTGCCGTATTTGTCGAGCACGGCTTCAATCCCGAAGAAGTCCTGGCCCTGGCCAACGACGAAGCGGTAAAAGCCGCCCTCAAGGACAACACCGAACAGGCCGTTCAACGCGGCGTGTTCGGTGCGCCCAGTATGTTTGTAGGCAACCAGCTGTTCTTCGGTCAGGACCGTCTGGATTTTGTGCGCGAAGCTCTCAGTTAAATCTTAATCGCCGGAAACGCCCTGGCACAGGCGCTCGAATTGAGGCGATCAAATAGCGGCGGTACGCACCTGCAACCACTCAAGCGCAGCACCGTCAAGCAACGGGCTCAAACGCTCTCGCACCTCGGCGTGGTAGGCGTTGAACCACTCACGCTCCTCTGTCGTGAGCAGCGACGGCTCCAGGCAGCGTGTGTCGATAGGGCACAAGGTCAGGGTTTCGAACTTGAGGAACTCGCCGAACTCAGTCTTGCCGGCTTCGCGGTTCAGCACCAGGTTCTCGATACGTACACCCCAGCGTCCCGGACGGTAAGTGCCCGGTTCGATGGAGGTGATCATCCCAGGCTGCATCGCCGTTTGCGGCGCAGTCGCCGCTTGATAGGCAATTACCTGCGGACCTTCATGCACATTTAGGAAATAGCCTACGCCGTGCCCGGTACCATGGCCGTAGTCCACACCCTCGGACCAGATCGGTGCGCGAGCGATGGCGTCCAGCAGCGGTGACAGGATTCCTTTCGGGAAATGCGCACGGGACAAGGCAATCACGCCCTTGAGCACACGGGTGCAGTCGCGTTTCTGTTCCTCACTCGGCGTACCGATCGGCACCATCCGCGTGATATCTGTGGTGCCGCCGAGGTACTGGCCGCCCGAATCGATCAGCAGCAGGCCATCGCCTTCGATCACTGCGTGCTCTTCTTCGGTGGCATGGTAGTGCGGCATCGCACCGTTGGCGTTGTACGCCGCAATGGTATTGAAACTCAACGACACATAACCTGGGCGACGGGTGCGCGCAGCCGTCAGGTGCTCATCGATGGTCAGTTCGGTGATACGTTCGCGACCCAGCGCACTCTCCAGCCACGCGAAAAACTCGCACAAAGCCGCACCGTCCTGCTCCATGGCTTGGCGGATGTGCTCCGCGTCGGCCAGGCTCTTGCGTGACTTGGCCAGGGTGGTCGGGTTGAGCCCTTCGACCAGCTTGACGCCGACATCCAGGTTTTCCAGCAAACCGGCAGTGACGCGAGCCGGGTCGACCTGCAAAGTGTCGCCCGACGGTACCGCGCGCAATGCATCCGCCACTTCGCTGTAGTCGCGCAGCGTTACACCCTCCTGTTGCAGCACAGCCCGCAGCTCGGCATCGACTTTGCTCAGCGCCACGAACAACGTGGCCTGTTGTTGATTGATCAATGCAAAGGACACAAACACCGGGTTGAACGAAACATCGCCGCCGCGAAGGTTGAACAGCCAGGCGATGTCGTCCAGGGTTGCGATGAAGTGCCAGTCGGCGCCCTTCTCTTTCAAGGCGGCACGCAGCGAGGCGAGTTTCTCACCACGACTGACGGTGGCCTGCGGTGGCAGGTGTTGATAGATCGGCTGGTTCGGCAGCGTCGGACGGTCTTTCCAGACCTCATTCAACAGATCAATATCAGTACGCAGTTGGGCACCGCGCTCTGCCAATTTGCCGCCCAAGGTACGCGCCGAAGCCACGGCCATGACCGCACCGTCCACCGCGACCACGCCACCTTCCGGCGTTTGCTCGGCCAGCCACTCCAACGGCCCAGGCTGGCCCGGCTGCAACTTCACCAATTCGATGCCGCTGCCTTTGAGTTCCTTGGTCGCCTGTTCCCAATAACGGCTATCGGCCCACACACCGGCGAAATCCGCAGTGACAATCAGCGTCCCCACCGACCCATGAAACCCCGACAACCATTGGCGCCCCTGCCAGTAACCCGGCAGATACTCGGACAAGTGCGGGTCGGCGGACGGCACCAGCAGGGCGTGAATGCCCTCGCGGCTCATCAGTTCACGGGTGCGCGCCAGGCGCTGGGGAACCGTTCCATGGGTCAAAGGCTGCGTACTCATTGTGTCTCCTGCTAACCACGAATAATTATTATGTGTTGCGATAGATGAATCAGACCGCCCAGAACGCGGGTGCACTGGTCAAGGCCGCCTTGATCAAATGCACCGCTTGGTCGATATCCTGCTCGGTGGTAAACCGGCCCAGGCTCAAGCGAATGGTGCGACCGGCGCTGCGTGCATCATGGCCCAAAGCGAGCAGCACATGGGACGGCGCATTGCTCGCCGAGTTGCAAGCCGAGGTCGCGGAAAATGCGATGCCCGCACTTAACGCAGCGGCGTTGAATTCGCCTTCGCCAAACGTCAGGCTCAGGGTATGTGGAATCCGTTGTGTCGCGCTGCCATTGAGGCGCACGCCCGCCACCGACTCCAATTGATCCAGCAGACGCTGACGCAAGGCGACGATCACCGCCTTTTCTTCAGCAAAAGACGCCGCCGCCAGGGCAAATGCGGTGCCCATACCTGCAATCTGATGGGTCGCCAGGGTGCCGGAGCGCAGGCCGCCTTCGTGGCCGCCACCGTGAATCTGGGCCGACACCTTCTGCTTTGCCCGTGGCCCGACATACAACGCGCCGATCCCTTTGGGGCCATACAGCTTGTGGGCCGAAAACGACATCAAGTCCACCGGCCACTGCGCCAGGTCGATCACCACCTTGCCCGCGCCCTGCGCGGCATCCACATGCAACAACGCGCCGTGTTCACGCACCCGCGCGCCAATGGCCGGGATGTCATTGAGGGTGCCCAGTTCATTGTTCACCAGCATCAGCGAGACCAAGAACGTGTCTTCGCGCAAAGCGTCGCTGACCGCCTCGGCACTGATCAACCCATCGGCATCCGGCACCAGGTAGGTGACGGCCACGCCGGCTTCCTGCAGTTGCCGCGCGGTATCCAGCGTGGCCTTGTGTTCGATCTGGCTGGTGATGATATGCCCACCCGCCACACCCCGCGCCTGGGCCACGCCCTTGATTGCAAGGTTATTGGATTCGGTGGCGCCGGAGGTCCAGACGATTTGCTCGGGGTCGGCACCGACCAGCTCGGCCACCTGGCGACGCGCCTGCTCGACCGTGTGCCGGGCCGCCTGGCCGAACGCATGGGAGCTGGACGCTGGGTTACCGAAATTGGCATTGAAGCCCAGACACTCGACCATCACCTGGATGACCCGCTCATCCACCGGTGTGGTGGCGGCGTAGTCGAAATACAGCGGACGTTTATTCATGACGTTAAAAACTCGCAGAGCAGGTTCCCGAGAGCAGCGTCTCAGGGGGCACGGACCGGGACAAAGGTCGTCAGGTTTAACCGATCGAATGCCATTAAAGAAAGACCACTTTATGTAAATGTGCGTAGGAACGCTCCTGAAATTCAGCTTAACAGGCTGAAGTCGCACCATGGAAAACAAAAAGCCCGAGGTTCCTAGGGAAAACCTCGGGCTTTTTGCCGCCATTCGCAGGCTCAACTGGGACGACCATGTAGGGTTACGCTGCGTTCGGCGTTCATTTCGCCCTGGCGATCAAAGCCGAAAGGCTTCTGTGGCTGGCCGGTCAGTGCGGCGCGCTGCTGTTGGTATTCATCAAACGACAAACCACGACGGCTCAATGCTTCCAGGGCCAACTGTTTGGTTTCTTCCGCCGTGTAGGGACGCAATTCAGGTGAAGGATGGTTCGCACATCCGGCGAGGACTGAGCTGACAATCAATAAGGAAACAGCGAAAAATCGGTTCATGGCGGTGGCCCTGCAAAGGAGGTTTAGAGTCAATGAACACAGGCTACTCCCGGCCCCACACGGTGAAAAATCACCTGCCGTGATAGTCGCTATCAACCGCCAATGCTCCTGCGATAGCGCCACCCGTATATTCCATTAAGATCTATAAATATTTAAATACGTTTATTTACGGAATAAATACAACCCTCTATAACGGGTGCTACACCGCATCGACACTGTTGCCCACGCAACTGTTGCCGACGCAACAGCCATTCAACAATTCTTCAGTCAAACAACCGCGACATTATTCGGCAGTAAGCCTGCAACCCACGCCAATCAAGGCTTGCGCCCGTTGGTATGGCTCTTGCTCAACAGGCTGCACTCCACTCGCCCTGCACCCCTGTTGAAAAAGGAACTGTTTATGACCCGTCCCCTGAATGTCGTTGCCGTCTCCGGCGGAACCTGGCGCCCGTCACGTACCTTGGTGCTGACCCAAGCGGTGCTCACCGAACTGGCCACATTGCTGCCGATCCAGACCAGCCTGATTGAACTGGGCGACATTGCCAGGCCTCTGGGAGGTGCGCTGTCCCGTGACGAACTGCCGGCTGACGTCGAATCCCAACTGATTGCCATCGAACAGGCGGACCTGCTGATTGTCGCCGCGCCGGTCTATCGCGGTTCCTACCCTGGCCTGCTCAAACATCTGTTCGACCTGATCGGCCTCAACGCCCTGATCAACACGCCGGTACTGCTCGCCGCCACCGGCGGCAGCGAACGTCACGCACTGGTACTCGATCACCAACTGCGTCCGTTGTTCAGCTTTTTCCAGGCATTGACCTTGCCGATTGGTGTGTACGCCACCGAAGCCGACTTCACCGACTACAAAATCACCAGTGAATTATTAAAAGCCCGTATTCAACTGGCGGCAGAACGTGCAGCGCCTTTGTTTGCAGCGCACTCCCCCTCTCTGCTGAAAATCGCTTAAGGATTAGCCATGGATGTTTTCTGGTTTTTGCCAACACATGGCGACGGTCATTACCTGGGCACTACCCAAGGTGCACGGCCGGTCACCCTCAATTATCTGAAACAAGTCGCCCAGGCGGCCGACAGCCTGGGTTACCACGGCGTACTGATTCCTACCGGGCGTTCGTGCGAAGACTCCTGGGTCATCGCCTCGGCACTGGTGCCGCTGACCGAACGCCTGCGTTACCTGGTGGCGATTCGTCCGGGCATCATTTCGCCGACTGTCTCGGCACGCATGGCGGCAACCCTGGATCGTCTGTCCAACGGCCGCTTGCTGATCAACGTGGTGACCGGCGGCGACCCCGATGAAAACCGTGGCGACGGCAGCTTCCTTGATCACAGTGAACGTTACGAAGTCTCCGATGAATTCCTACAGATCTGGCGCCGCGTATTGCAGGGCGAATCGGTAGATTTAGAAGGCAAACACCTACGTGTGCAGAACGCCAAGGCGCTTTACCCACCAGTGCAGAAGCCTTATCCACCGTTGTATTTCGGCGGATCGTCCGACGCCGCCCACGACCTCGCCGCCGAGCAGGTCGATGTATACCTGACCTGGGGCGAGCCGCCCGCCGCCGTCGCGGAAAAACTTGCGGATGTGCGCGCGCGCGCGGCACGCCACGGCCGCACGGTGAAATTCGGCATTCGTCTGCATGTGATCGTGCGCGAAACCGACGAGGACGCCTGGAAAGCCGCCGACAAACTGATCGAACACATCAGCGACGAAACCATCGCCGCCGCGCAAAAATCCTTCTCGCGTTTTGACTCCGAAGGCCAGCGCCGCATGGCCGCCCTGCACGACGGGCGCCGCGACAACCTGGAAATCGCCCCCAACCTGTGGGCTGGCGTCGGTCTGGTGCGCGGCGGTGCAGGCACTGCATTGGTAGGCAACCCCCAGCAAGTCGCCGAGCGCATCAAGGAATACGCCGACTTGGGAATCGAGAGTTTCATCTTCTCCGGCTATCCGCACCTGGAAGAAGCCTATCGTTTCGCCGAGCTGGTGTTCCCGTTGCTGCCGGAACCCTACGCCAGCCTGGCCGGGCGCGGCATCACCAACCTCACTGGCCCGTTTGGCGAAATGATTGCGAACGATGTACTGCCAGCCAAGGCCTGATTGGCTGAGCAGCGGGAACGGCCCTGGCCGTTCCCGCCTATAAAGAGGAAACCCCGTGACAGCCAAACCCCACAGCGTCCTGCCCTCCCCCTTGCAGACCGCCAGACTGCTGGCCGCCGACTTCGCCCTCACCGCCGTCGAGCGCGACGAACGCGGCGGCACGCCCAAAACCGAACGCGACGCCTTGCGCCACAGCGGCCTGCTGGCCCTGAGCATCCCCAGCCAATACGGCGGCCTCGGCGCACGTTGGAGCGATACCCTGGGGATCGTGCGCGAATTCGCCAAGGTCGACAGCTCCATCGCCCACGTCTTCGGCTTTCACCACCTGATGCTCGCCACCGTGCGCCTGTTTGCGCGCCCGGACCAATGGCAGCCCTGGTTCGAACAGACCGCGCGTAAAAACTGGTTCTGGGGCAACGCCCTCAACCCGCTGGACACTCGCACCGTGGTCAAGGATTTCGGCGGCTGGCGCGAGTTCTCCGGCAAAAAGAGCTTCTGCTCCGGCGCCAGCGACTCGGAGATGCTGATCGCCTCGGCAGTGGATGAAACCGCCGGCGGCAAGTTGCTGATCGCTGCGATCCCCAGCGGGCGCAGCGGCATCACCTTGCACAATGACTGGAACAATATCGGCCAGCGCCAGACCGACAGCGGCAGCGCCAGCTTCGAACGGGTGCGCGTCGAAGAATCCGAATTGCTGCTCGATCCCGGCCCGCTGAGTACGCCCTTTGCCTGCCTGCGTCCGCTCATCGCGCAGTTGACCTTCACTCACATGTTTCTTGGCATTGCCGAAGGCGCCTTTGAGGAGGCGCGCAATTACACCCTGACCGAAACCCGTGTCTGGCATAAGTCCTCGGCTGAAGACGTGCGCCAAGACCCCTACGTGCTGCATCACTACGGTGAGTTCTGGGTCGCCCTGGAAGGGATTCGCCTGCTGGTGGAGCGCGCCACCGGGCTGCTCGACCAAGCCTGGGCCAAGGGCCCGAACCTCAGCGAAACCGAGCGCGGCCAACTCGCCATTGCCATTGCTACCGCCAAGGTGGCCGCCACCCGCCAGGGCCTGGACCTGTGCAGCCGGTTGTTCGAAGTCACCGGCGCGCGCTCCACCCACGCCTCGCTACGCCTGGACCGCCACTGGCGCAACCTGCGCACGCAGACCCTGCACGATCCGGTGGACTACAAACTCCACGAACTGGGGGATTGGGCGTTGAACCAATCCCTGCCGCTTCCAACGTTCTATTCCTAAGAGAGGTGCCCATGCAGCTGTTGACCCTACCGCCCTCGCCCGCTCTCGCGACGTCGATCCGCGCCACGGCCCAGGTCTTCGAGGACCCGAAATCCCAGGCACTGCTCGACCACATCCAGCAAGTGGCGCCCAGCGAAGCCAGTGTGCTGATCATCGGCGAGACCGGCACTGGCAAAGAGCTGGTAGCGCGCCATATCCATAACCTCAGTGCGCGGCGCAACCGGCCGTTTGTGGCGGTAAACTGCGGGGCATTCTCCGAATCCCTGGTGGAAGCCGAGCTGTTCGGCCATGAAAAAGGCGCCTTCACCGGCGCTCTCAGTGCCAAGGCCGGTTGGTTCGAGGAAGCCGACGGCGGCACTCTGTTCCTGGATGAGATCGGCGATTTGCCGATGGCGATCCAGGTCAAGTTGCTGCGCGTCCTACAGGAGCGTGAAGTCGTACGCCTGGGTTCGCGTAAGAGCATTCCGATTGATGTGCGCGTATTGGCTGCAACCAACGTGCAACTGGAAAAGGCTATCAACGCCGGGCACTTCCGTGAAGACCTCTACTACCGCCTCGACGTGGTCAGCCTGGAACTCAGCCCGTTGCGCGATCGCCCCGGCGATATCCTGCCGCTGACCCGACACTTCATCGAAGCCTACAGCCAGCGCCTGGGCTACGGTCCTATCACCATCAGCCGCGAGGCCGAGCAAAAGCTCAAGAGCTACAGCTGGCCGGGCAATATCCGCGAGCTGGAGAACGTGATTCATCACACGCTGTTGATCTGCCGTAACGGTGTGATCGAACGGGACGATTTGCGCCTGTCGAACATGCGCATCGAGCGCCAGGACGACAGCCAGCGTGGCCTCGACAACAGTGCCGAGGCCTTGCTCGCGCGCGCCTTCCAAAAGCTGTTCGAGGAACAGGCCGGCGCCCTGCACGAAAAGGTCGAAGACACCCTGCTACGCGCCGCCTATCGTTTCAGTCATTACAACCAGGTGCACACCGCCAACCTGCTGGGCTTGAGCCGCAACGTCACGCGTACGCGCCTGATCAAGATCGGCGAACTGGCAGTGAACAAGCGCCGCCCCGGTGAAAACGTGCAAGGCGAGCGCATGCTGCATTTATCCATTTAGGCGGCAGTGCAACGCATTGTCATGGCTGCGCTCGAAACTGCGCAGCACCTGGAACGAACCGAAGGTCACCGCCGTGGCCTGGTGGGCGCGGATCAGCGTCCAGAAATCTTCCTCGCCATGCTCAAAGCACTGGAACGCCGCCTCGCCGTCTTCACGCGAGCGCCATTGCAGGTAATTAAGTACCCGCCGTCCGTCATCGCTGACCTGCACACTTGCATTGATGAAACCGCCGTGGCCTTGGGCCAGGCGTTCACTCTGGGTGGTCAAGGCCGCCACCAGGGCGACTTGTTGCCGGGGCTCGATCTGAAATTCGATCAATTGAGTGAAGCTGCGATTTTTCTCTGATACCTGCATGAACACTCCCCTTTCTCTGTAGGCAGAATCTTGCGATTCGATGCCGCGCAGGGTAAAACCTCTAGTTAAGTCAAGGTCAAGTGCTTATCTGGAGTTTTTCATGCTCAACAAGGAACTCACTGTCGGCCAATTGGCCGCACGCAGTGGCGTGGCGGTCACGGCGCTGCACTTCTACGAGACGAAGGGGCTGATCAAGAGCAATCGCAATGCCGGTAACCAGCGACGTTACCCACGGGATGTGCTGCGGCGTGTGGTGGTGATCAAGATCGCTCAACGCCTGGGCATTCCGCTGGCGACGATTGGCGAGACGTTGCAGACATTGCCGGAGGGGCGCACGCCCAACGCCCAGGATTGGGAGCGTTTGTCGGCGTTGTGGCGGGAAGACCTGGATGAGCGCATCAACAAGCTGATGCTGCTGCGCGACAAGCTCAGTGGCTGTATTGGGTGCGGATGCTTGTCGCTGGAGGCGTGCCCATTGCGCAATCAGGATGATCAGCTCGGTGAACGCGGGCCCGGTGCACAGTTGTTAGAACCGACACCCCATGCATGACATACGAACCCAACACCTCGTCGGCTGCCCACAGGCCACACGGAACGTGGCCTATAGTGAAAAGGCCGTGTCTCTGCAACCCTAATCAAGGAGAGCGATATGAGCGTTAAACCTATTCCCGAGGGCTACGCCAGCATCACGCCTTATATGGGCATCAACAAAGCCAGTGAAGCCATCGAGTTCTACAAAAAAGCCTTCGGCGCCATCCAGGTCATGCGCCTGGACATGCCCGATGGCAAAGTCGGCCATGCCGAACTGCGCATTGGCGACTCGGCGATCATGCTGGGCACCCCCTGCGATGAAATGGCTCTGCGCAATCCGGATGAACACACCAGTGTCGGTTTGCACCTGTATGTGAACGATGTCGACGCGCAATTCAAACAAGCCGTTGCCGCAGGCGCCAGCGTAGTGTCCGAGCCCAAGGACCAGTTCTACGGCGACCGCTCCGCCAGCGTGAAAGATCCATTCGGGCATATGTGGTTCCTGGCGACCCACAAGGAAGACCTCACCGAAGCGCAGATCCGCGAACGCGCCGAAGCGATGTTCAAACAAAGCTGAGATCGCCAGAACAGTACATATTAACTGTGGGAGCGGGCTTGCTCGCGAAGGCGGCCTCTCAGACATGAATCCGGTGACTGACACTCCGCATTCGCGAGCAAGCCCGCTCCCACAGTTGATCTCCACTGCTTGAAGGATCGTGCAGTAACTGACGGCTCCTACACACTTCATGAACAGCCCCTCCACGTTTTCGGCCTTGCCCCGAACGCCGCGTGATTCCACGATGCAAGTACTCATCACAAGGAGTCATTCCATGTTCGCCGGATTCAAAAAAGACAAATGCCACGTCAACGGCGTGGATATCAGCTACCGCAAAGGCGGTACAGGTCCCGGCCTGCTCTTGCTGCACGGGCACCCGCAAACCCACGTCATCTGGCACAAAATCGCCGAGCAACTGGCCGAACACTTCACCGTCGTGGCGGCCGATCTGCGCGGTTATGGCGACAGCAGCAAGCCACCGGCCAATGACCATCACACACATTATTCGAAACGGGAAATGGCCCAGGATGGCTTCGAGCTCATGAAGGCCCTGGGATTCGAGCAGTTCTCGGTCCTGGCCCACGATCGTGGCGCCCGTGTGGCCCATCGCCTGGCGCTGGATCACCCCGGCGCCGTGCAACGCATGGTGCTGCTGGACATCGCCCCCACCCTGTCGATGTACGCGCAGACCGACGAAGCCTTCGCCCGCGCCTACTGGCACTGGTTCTTCCTGATCCGCCCAGCGCCATTGCCGGAAGCCTTGATCGAAAGCAACCCGGAGCTGTACCTGCGCAGTGTGATGGGCAGCCGCAGTGCCGGGCTCCAGCCGTTCACCGACGAGGCCTTCGCCGAATACCTGCGCTGCCTGAAACTGCCGGGCGCCGCCACCGGCATCTGCGAAGACTACCGTGCCGCTGCCGGTATCGACCTTGAGCACGACCAGGCGGACATCGACACCGGTCGTCACCTGAACCTGCCGCTGCTGGTGATGTGGGGCGCCGAAGGCACCGTCGGCCGCTGTTTCGAGCCGCTCAAGGAATGGCAGAAAGTCGCCACTGATGTGCGCGGCAAGGCCCTGCCAGCCGGCCATTACATCGCAGAAGAAACCCCTGAATTGTTGCTGGGCGAAGTCCTGAGCTTCCTGCGCTGAGCCGCGATCAGCGCAATGCTATTCTGGCGGCTCATACCGCCAGCCCTGTTTCTGATGACGAATAAGAACGATACCGTGCCCCTACCCGAAGACCTGCGGGTGTTCCTGACCGTGATCCGCAAGGCCGGCTTCGCGGCGGCAGCCGATGAGCTGGGCTTGTCGCCGGCCTATGTCAGCAAGCGCATCCAGATCCTCGAAACCACCCTGGCCACCCGCCTGCTGCACCGCACCAGCCGGCGCATCGCCCTCACCGAAGACGGCGAACGAGTGCAGCGCTGGGCCGTGCGCATCCTGGAAGACTTCCAGCAACTCACCGATGAACTCTCCGACGCCCGTGACAGCCCCCGTGGCCGCCTGCACCTGTGCAGCAGCTTCGGCTTCGGTCGCAACCATGTGGCGCCTGCCCTGTCGTTGCTGGCGGAACAGTACCCGGATCTGGAGATCCGCCTGGACCTGTTCGACCGCGTGGTGGACATCGTCAGCGAAGGCTTCGATCTGGAGATCCGCGTGGGCGACGACATCCCCGGCCAGCACATCGGCCGCCGGCTGGTGAGCAACCGCCGCGTGCTGTGCGCCGCTCCGGCTTACCTGCAGCGCCGCGGCACGCCGCAGCAATTGAGCGACCTGGAACAGCACGACTGCCTGGTGATCAAGGAGCGCGATAACGCGTTTGGCATCTGGAACCTGGAACACGACGGCGCCCAGGAGAGCGTGCGCGTACGCGGGCCGCTGTCGTCGAACAACGGCGAGATCGTATTGCAGTGGGCATTGGATGGGCGCGGGATGTTGCTGCGCTCGATGTGGGATGTGAAGCCGTTATTGGAACAAGGCAAGCTGGTGCAGGTGCTGCACGGCTATACCCAGAGCGCCAACGTGTGGGCAGTGTATCCGACACGGTTGGCGTATTCCGGGAAGCTGCGCGCCTGCGTGGAATTTTTACAGGAGCATTTCAAAGGGTTATCGATTTAGCTCAGCCAGGGATTGGCTGCCAGGTGCTGTTGCTCGAAAGCCTTGATCTGTTCACTGCGTTGCAAGGTACTGCCGATGGCGTCCAGGCCCAGCAGCAACGCAGTCTTGCGCAACGTATCAATCTGGAACGGGATCACCTCGCCGCCCGCCAAGCGAATCGCCTGGGCTTCAAGGTCCACGCTGATCTGCGCCTGATTCGCCTGGCTGACCGTCTTGCCCAGCCCCTGCGACACCCCCTCGTCCAAGGTGATCAACAACACCCCGTTGCGCTGGCAGTTGTCATAGAAAATCCCGGCAAAGCTGCTGCCGATCAACGCGCGGATGCCCATTTGCTTCAAGCCCCACACCGCATGTTCACGGCTGGAACCGCACCCGAAGTTCGGCCCCACCACCATGAAGCTCGCACCCTGCCAGGCCGGCTGGTTCAGCACGAACTCGGGGTTGGGCTCGCCGGACGGCAAGAAGCGCAGGTCGAAGAACAGCCCACGGTCCAGGCCGCTGCGGTCGATGCCCTTGAGGAATTGCTTGGGCATGATCACGTCGGTGTCGATGTTGGCCGCCAGCATCGGCGCGGCCTTGCCGGTGACCAGGGTGAAGGGTTGCAGGCTCATGGGCGCGCTCCAAAATGGCGGATATCAGTGAGGCGGCCAGTAATGGCAGCAGCGGCGACCATCGCCGGGCTCATCAGGTGGGTGCGTGCGCCCGCGCCCTGGCGGCCTTCGAAGTTGCGGTTGGTGCTGGAGGCGCAGCGGTCGCCGGGGGTCAGCACGTCGTCGTTCATCGCCAGGCACATCGAGCAGCCGGACTGGCGCCACTCAAAGCCGGCGTCGATAAAAATCGCCGCCAGCCCTTCGGCTTCGGCCTGGTCGCGGACCTCGGTGGAGCCGGGCACGATCATGGCGCGCACATGGTCGGCCACGTGTTTGCCGCGCACCACGCTGGCGGCGTCGCGCAGGTCTTCGATGCGGGCGTTGGTGCAGGAACCGATGAAGGCGTGGCTGATGACGATCTCGCTCAGCGGCATGCCGGCTTCCAGGCCCATGTAGTTGAGGGCGCGGCGCATATCCTGGCGCAGGATCAGGTCGCTGACGTCCAGCGGGTCGGGCACGCGGGCGCCGATGGGGGCGGCCTGGTCGGGGCTGGTGCCCCAGGTGACCATGGGTTCCAAGGTGGTGGCGTCGAGTTGCACCTCCCGGTCGAACACCGCGTCGTTATCGGTGTGGAGTTTTCGCCACTCCAACAGTGCTTTTTCCCACAGCTCGCCTTGCGGTGCGCGTGGTTTTCCCTTGAGGTAGGCGAAGACTTTTTCGTCCGGCGCCATGAACGCCCCCCGCGCACCGGCTTCCACCGCCATGTTGCAGATGGTCATGCGCGCCTCGACGCTCAGCGCGTCGATGGTGGAGCCGCGAAATTCAATGGCATAGCCCGTTGCGCCGGACGCGCCGATCTTGCCGATCAGCGCCATGATCACGTCTTTTGAGGTCAAACCCGGGGCCAGGTCACCGTCTACCGTCACCCGCATAGTTTTCAGACGTTTGTAGACCAGCGTCTGGGAAGCCAGCAGGTGTTCGATTTCCGAGGTGCCGATGCCAAAACCGAAGGCACCGAGGGCGCCGTAGGTAGTGGTGTGGCTGTCACCGGCAGCAATCACCATGCCCGGCAGGATGAAACCCTGTTCCGGCGCAATCACGTGTTCGATGCCCTGGCGCTTGTCGAGGATGTCCAGCAGCTCGATACCGAAGTCCCGGCAGTTTTCCGCCAGGTACGACACTTGCCGCGCACCGCCTGCATCGGGCATCGCCGCAATGCGCTGGGGTGTGGTGGGGTTTACATGGTCGACCACGGCCAACGCTGTGCCGGGGCGCCACACCGTGCGCCCGGCTTCGCGCAAACCACTGAAGGCTTGAGGGCTGGTGTATTCGTTGATCACCTGGCGGTCTATATAAAGCAGGACATGCCCCTGATCATCCAGGGGGCACACTGTGTGGGAGTCGATGTGTTTGTCGTAGAGGGTTCTGGCAGTCATTTTTAAGGCTCGCTCAACGGTATGAGCCCATCCTACGCAGCGCCCGAGCCCCATCAATGCCGCTTGAGTGATGGCTTTGAACATGTTTCGTGTTCGATCGAGGCGTTTAAGCGGCCTGAATGTGAGCCTGAAACATTTTCTTTCATATCCGGCTTAGGGATTTCTCATTCTCATCCGTCTTAACTTAGATACAGCCTGTCGCGTCAGCAAAAGCTACGACTGGCCTTTTCCGGGCCTTCACTGCCCCCTCCGATCAAGACCCTCATTCACATGTCGAAGAAGTCACGCTCCAAACTCTGGTTTCTCGTGCATAGCTGGTTGGCCTTGCCCATCTGGTTCTTTGTACTGATCGTCTGCGTCACCGGCACCCTGGCGGTGGTCAGCCAGGAGATCGTCTGGCTGGCCAACCCGGATATCCGTGCAAGCAAGCCGACGGATGACGCTCAACCGCTGAGCTTTGACCAGGTGATCGCCGCCATCAAGCGCGACGAACCCCAGGTGATCGTCCGCTCGATCATCCGTCCCGACGAGTCACACTTTGCACTGAGTGTCGGCCTGAGCTACCCCGACGGGCGCTCGGTCGAGGCCTATGCCAACCCCTACACCGGCGCGATCCAGGGCATCAGCCCGTCGTTCAACTTCCAGCAATTCACGCGTGCACTTCACGGGTGGTGGCTAGTGCCGTTTACCAATGGCTACAGTTGGGGCTGGTACCTGGTGTCGCTCCTCGGTTTGCCACTGTTGGCATCACTCGTCACCGGGTTGGTGGTGTACAAGCGCTTCTGGAAAGGGTTTTTCCGACCAACCCTGCGTATCCGCCACGGCGCGCGGATCTTCTGGGGCGACTTCCACCGCCTGAGCGGCATCTGGTCGATCTGGTTTATCGCGGTCATCTCGATCACCGGCACCTGGTTCCTGATCCAGGCAATCCTGGGGGACAACCAGATTTCCATCTCCAGCGAACCGATTGTCCCGGTGATTGCCCGTGAGAAAGTGCCTACCTCCGCCCCTGGCGTACCGGCCCCCATGATCCCTCTGGACGAAGCCATCAAGATCGCGACCCAACGCATTCCCGGCCTGGATGCCACCTTTGCCTTCCTGCCGCTCAACGCCTATAGCCATCTACAGATTGGCGGTCGGGGCTGGTACCCACTGATGTTCCAGACCGCGCAACTCAACCCCTATAGCGGCGAAATCGCTGTCTCGCACCTGCTCTCCGACCGCACCACCCTGGAGTTCGTCACCGAGTCCATGCGCCCGCTGCATACCGGCGACTTCGGCGGCCTGTGGATCAAGCTGATCTGGGCATTTTTCGGCCTGGTGCTGAGCATGATGGTGTTGAGCGGCCTGTTGATCTGGACCAAGCGTACCGCCCTGGCCACTCTCAATGCCCTGAAGCGTGAGGCCAAGACCCAACAAAAACCCGTTTCCATCCCGGCCAGACAGGCTGAAACCTCGGAGGCCAACCCATGAGCAAGGTCGCTGCTGCCAAGCCTTCACCGTTGCGGGCCTTCTGGTTGAAATGGCGTTTCCACATCAACGTGCTGTTGCTGCTGGTGCCCCTGGGCTTCATGCCTAAATACTTCGCCGATGCTGCGCTGTTTCGCGGTGACGCCGGCATCGGCGAGCGGGTCGCGGGCGAGGTGCAGGTCGGGCCCTGGAGCCTGACCCTCGCGGAATTTCGCAATGAAGGACCGACCCCCGACCCGGCCGGCCCGATGAAGTTTTTCAACGCCGCCCTGTGCGACATCTGCGCCGACCAGGTCAAGGCCACCTACCTGCGTATCGGCAAGCCGCGCAGCCTGCGCGCTGCCGGGGTGATCTTCTTCGGCACGCCTTATCGTATGGGCGCCGCCCTGCCGATTCCTGAACGCACCCCGGCCGACGCCGAAGTGTGGATTACCATGGAAGGCTGGGACGGCAGCATGCACCAGGGTTCCATCCCGTTGAGCCAGGCCTCGCCTGCCACTATTGCCTGGCTGAACAAGCAAGGAGTTAAACCATGACTTTGATGCGCATGACCCGCACCTGTGTCGTCCTGTTGGCCTGCGCCGGTTTCAGTACCGTCGCCCTGGCCCACAACCCGATGTGCGAGTGCAAGGAAATCCCCGGCGAGCAGATCCAGTGCAAAGGCGGCTTTTCGGACGGCAGCGGCGCACCCGGTGTGACCCTGGACGTGATCGGCTACGACGAAACCATCCTGATGCCCGGCAAGCTGGGTGAGGATTCGACCTTGACCTTCAAGAAGCCATCCGCCGAGTTCTACGTGCTGTTCGATGCGGGTCCCGGCCATGTGGTGGAAATCGACCAAGCGGATATCCAGCCGCAATGACGACCACACAGGTTGTACGCCCGGCCGGTGCCGGTCACGAAACCCTCTACGTGCTGCTGTTGTGCCTGATCATCCTCGCGGTGGCCGGCTCGGTGATAGCGCTGCACGGAGAATCACAGGAAGTCGCGGCGGTGCCCAGCCACCAATTGGACGCGCGCCGCGACCTGAGCGCCGCCGAGCAAGGCATCTACGCCGACCTGCGAGTGACCCTGGATGAAATCCAGCTGTTGCAGCAGGAGCAAAGCGCGCTACCCAGCCCGGCGCAACTGGCCGAAGAAGGCTTCGCACCGTTTGCCCAGGACGCCAGTTCGGTCAGCCGTGGCGATCATCGCTGGCAGTTGCTGGAACCCTCGGCCTATCTGGGCTTGAGCCAGGCACCCGGCACCAGCGGCTCGCTGCTGATGCGCGTGCACGGTCCCGAGCCGGATATCTGGCTCAATCGCCAGGCCAACCTCGCCGCCCCCTCCGACCTCTCTGACCAGGCGTTGATCGCAGCCGGCTGGCAGCAGGTGGTCGCGCAATTCGATGCCGGCGTCACCCGCCAGCACCGTCACTGAACGAGAAGACCGATTGCTCATGTCTATTTCATCTCCCCTGTTGCGCCTGTTGCTGGTCAGCCTGTTCAGCCTGATGCTCGCTCCATTGGCCAATGCCGAAGCGGCCAAGCGCTTGCGTATCGGCATCACCCTGCACCCTTATTACAGCTATGTAGCCAATATCGTCGGCGACAAGGCCGAGGTGGTGCCACTGATTCCGGCCGGCTTCAACCCGCATGCCTATGAGCCACGCGCCGAAGACATCAAGCGCATCGGCACCCTGGACGTGATCGTGCTCAACGGCGTCGGCCACGATGATTTCGCCGACCGCATGATCGCCACCAGCGAACGTCCGGACATCCCGGTGATCGAGGCCAACGCCAATGTGCCGCTGCTGGCCGCCACCGGGAACGCCGCGCGCGGTGCGGGCAAGGTGGTCAACCCGCATACCTTCCTGTCGATCAGTGCGTCGATTGCCCAGGTCAACAACATCGCCCGCGAGCTGGGCAAGCTCGACCCGGACAACGCCAAGACCTACACACAGAACGCCCGCGCCTACGGCAAACGCCTGCGCCAGATGCGCGCCGATGCCTTGGCCAAGTTGACCAGTGCACCCAACCCGGACTTGCGCGTAGCCACTGTGCACGCGGCCTATGATTACCTGCTGCGCGAATTCGGTCTGGAAGTCACCGCCGTGGTCGAACCGGCCCATGGCATCGAGCCTAGCCCGAGCCAGTTGAAGAAAACCATCGATGAACTGCGCGCCCTGGACGTGAAGGTGATCTTCTCGGAGATGGACTTCCCGTCCACCTACGTCGACACCATCCAGCGCGAGTCGGGCGTCAAGCTGTACCCGCTGTCGCATATTTCCTACGGTGAATACAGCGCCGAGAAGTACGAAGTAGAGATGACCGGCAATCTCGACACGGTGGTGCGAGCGATTCAGGAGTCGGAGGCATGACGGCGGCGGAACAACTGAATGCGGTCAGCCTCGGCCCGCTGCTTGAGTTCGACAAGGTGGCGCTGACCCTGGGCCGTACCGTGATCCTCGATGACGTGAGTTTCCAGGTCCAACCGGGCAGCATCCATGCCCTGGTCGGCCCCAACGGCGGCGGCAAAAGCTCGCTGATCAAGACCCTGCTTGGGCAAACCCCTCACCAGGGGCGCTTGAGCCTGCACTGGCCAGCAGCGCCCGGCACCATCGGTTATGTGCCCCAGGCGCTGGAGTTCGACCGTGGCTTGCCGATGACCGTGGATGATTTCATGGCCGCCATGTGCCAACGACGTCCGGCGTTTCTGGGCCTGTCCAAGCATTACGCCGGCGCAATTGGCGATGCGCTGGAGCGCGTGGGCATGCAGCACAAACGCAAGCGGCGCATGGGCGCGCTGTCCGGCGGTGAACGCCAGCGCGTGCTACTGGCCCAGGGGCTGATTCCGGCGCCACAGCTGCTGGTGCTGGACGAACCGATGTCGGCGCTTGATGAAGCCGGAATCCAGGTGTTCGAGCGCCTGCTCAATGACTGGCGCCTGGCCGGGATGACTGTGCTGTGGATCGAGCACGATCTGGAGGCCGTAGGCCGCCTGGCCGACCGCGTCACCGGCCTGAACCGCCGCGTGCTGTTCGACGCCACGCCCAAGGAAGCGCTGACCCCGGATCGTCTGCTGACCCTGTTCTCCACCCACCCTCGGAGCCCAGCGCAATGAGTTATGAAGCCTTTCGCTTGATGGTCCAGGGCTGGGCCTCTTCCGGTTATCTGCCGGAGGCGCTGGCCTACGGTTTTGTGGTCAATGCCCTGCTCGCCGGCCTGTTGATCGGCCCGGTGCTGGGCGGCCTGGGCACGCTGGTGGTGGTCAAGCGCTTCGCGTTTTTCTCCGAAGCGGTCGGCCACGCCGCGCTGACCGGCGTGGCGGTGGGCATTCTGTTGGGTGAACCCTACACCGGTCCGTATGGCGCGTTGTTCGGCTACTGCCTGCTGTTCGGTATCCTGCTCAACTACCTGCGCAACCGCACCGGCCTCGCGCCGGATACCTTGATCGGCGTGTTCCTGTCGGTGTCCCTGGCGTTGGGGGCTAGCCTGCTGCTGATCCTGGCGGGCAAGATCAACGTGCACATCCTCGAGAACGTGCTGTTCGGCTCGGTGTTGACGGTCAACGGCAACGACCTGCTGGTGCTGGCGGTTGTCGGCTCGCTGGTGATGGCCCTGGCGCTACCGCTGTACAACCGCATCATGCTGGCCAGTTTCAATCCGCAATTGGCGGCGGTGCGCGGTGTGGCGGTGAAGACCCTGGACTATCTGTTCGTGATCCTGGTGACGCTGATCACCGTCGCGGCGGTCAAGGTCATCGGCGCCATCCTGGTCGGCGCGCTGCTGGTGATTCCGGCGGCGGCGGCGCGTCTGCTGAGCCAGTCGCTCAAGGGCTTCTTCTGGGTTTCTGTCGCGATTGCCACCGTCAGCACCCTCTGCGGGATCCTGCTGCCGATCATTTTTGACCTGCCGGTGCCGTCCGGCGCCGCAATCATACTGGTCGCCGGTATCGCCTTCGCCCTGGCCGCCATCGCGCGCGGCACGGTGCCCAGCCTTAAAGGGAATCTTGGATAATGCGCTTCGTTCTTCGTCCTCTGGCGCTGGCCATCGCCTGTCTGTTCACCACGCCATTGATGGCGGCTGAAGCGACCAAACCGGCCGCCCATGCGGCAAAACCGGTCAAAGTGCTGGCCTCGTTGCCGATCACCTATGGTCTGGCTGACGTGCTGCTCAAAGGCACCGACGTACAGCTTGAGCGCGCCGCGCCGGCCAACTTGCCGGGTTCGCGGCAAGTGTCCTACTTCACCGGCCGTGGCGCCCCCGCGCTGAATAAGTTGGCGCTGGACGCCGACGCCGCCATCGGCCTGCGCTCGCTGTGGGCCGACGACCCGCTGTACCCGGTGGCGCGGCGCAGCAATATCCGCATCGTCGAAGTCGATGCCGCACGCCCGGTGGACGGCGGTCTGCCCGGCATCGCGGTGCAGCCGGGCGTCGCCGATGGTTTGAACAGCCAGCCATGGCAGTCGAGCAACAACATGGGACGCATGGCCGATGTGCTGGCCGCCGACCTGAGCCGCCTCGCCCCCACCGCCAAGCCGAGGGTCGACGCCAACCTCGCCGCCCTCAAACAGCGCCTGCTCAAGCTCACCGCCGACAGCGAAACACGATTGGCCAAGGCGGATAACCTGAGCGTGGTCAGCTTGAGTGACCACTTCGCGTACCTGGTCAGCAGTTTGAACCTGGAAGTGCTCAGCACCGACGCACGGCCCGACGCGGATTGGACGCCTGAGGCGTTGCAGAAACTGACTGCCGAATTGAAGGACAACGAGGTCGCGGTGGTGCTGCACCATCGCCGGCCGAGTGACGCGGTGAAGGCGGCTATCACTGCCGGAAGTTCAACGCTGTTGGTGTTGAATGTGGACGGTGCCGAACCGGTGACAGAACTGGAGACCAATGTGGATCAGGTGATCAAGGCGCTGACCCCGTAACATCCACACCGACATGAATGGCATCATGCCGCCAGAACTCCAGGTCGCAGTCGATCAACCGCTGGTGCTGGTCATAATTGACCCGGGCGATCCGCAAACCCGGGCTGCCCACCGACACGCGCAGCGCGGCGGCGGCTTCCACCGGCAGTGAGGTCGGCACGATTTCAAAGCGCACCCGCCCGTAGTGCAGGTCGTACTTGCGCGCATACAACTCAGTCATCGACTGATTCAAATCACACGCCAGAATCCCCGGGAAATACTGCGGGTTCAGGTAGTGCTCCACATACAGCACCAAGCGCCCGTCAATCCGCCGGCCCCGGCAGATCTGGATCACGCTGGACAGTGCCGGCAGCTGCAACCACGCACACACCGCCGCCGAGGCCGGTTGCAGCCGCGCGGAAATCACTTCTGTGGAAGCCACCCGCCCCTGATCGCTGACCATCGCGTGAAAATGGCTGCGTTGCATCAGGTTGTAGGCCAGTCGTGGCGGCGAGACAAACCAGCCACGCCGCTCCTCGCGATAGATCTGGCCCTGGGCCTCCAGTTGTAACAAGGCTTCCCGCACCGTAATCCGAGTGGTACCAAACAACTCGCTGAGTTTGCGCTCGGCGGGAAGTTTGCTGGCAGGCCGCAACAAACCGTGGTCAATCTGCTCTTGCAGCGCCAGGCCAATGGATGTCACCGCCTTGATTGCCTCATCACGCATCAACGTTACCTATCTGGACTAGACCAGCACCGACAAGGTGCATAAACCGCTGCGCAATCGGGCTGTACGACTAAATGCCAGCCTAGGCATTGCAGATGACCGACAGATGACAGTCCATGTCGATCCCTCGCAGCACACCCTGCAATACATCGGCCAAGTCCAATCAATGCGGGCACTTGGACATGGTCTACGCTCATTCTGAACTTAGCGACATCTGCGCTTTGAAAACGACATCGACATGAAACTGTCATCCATCGTGTCTAGATTGGCTCAGGTATTGCTCTGACCTAGACCAACAACACCGTAGAAAAAACCGCCGCGTTGAAAACGCCCAAAGGAGCTTCGGATGAAACAGCTTTTCCTGGCATCACTGTTAGGCTCGACCATTGCCATGTGCACCGCCGCCATGGCCGCTGATACCGATCTAAAAACTCTTGAAGCCGCCGCGAAAGCGGAAGGCGCCGTCAACAGCGTCGGCATGCCCGATGACTGGGCCAACTGGAAAGGCACCTGGGAAGACCTCGCCAAGACCTACGGCCTCAAGCACATCGACACCGACATGAGCTCTGCCCAGGAAATCGCCAAATTCAAGGCTGAGAAAGACAACGCCAGCGCCGATATTGGCGACGTGGGTGCAGCCTTCGGTCCGATTGCGGTGAAGCAGGAAGTAACCCAGCCGTACAAACCGTCCACTTGGGCCCAGGTTCCGGATTGGGCTAAAGACAAAGACGGTCACTGGGCCCTGGCCTACACCGGCACCATCGCGTTTATCGTCAACAAGAAGCTGCTGCACGGCTCTGAGGTGCCGACCAGCTGGGCTGATCTGCAGAACGGCAAGTACAAGGTCTCCATCGGTGACGTGAGCACCGCAGCGCAAGCGGCCAACGGTGTACTGGCAGCGGCCATCGCCAATAAAGGTGACGAAAAGAACATCGCCCCTGGCTTGCAATTCTTCACCAAGATCGCCCAGCAAGGCCGTCTATCACTGTCCAACCCGACCATCGCCACCATGGAAAAAGGCGAAGTCGAAGTGGGCGTGGTCTGGGACTTCAACGGCTTGAGCTACAAGGCCAAGATGGCCAACCCGGATGACTACGTGGTGCTGATCCCATCGGACGGCTCGGTGAAATCCGGCTACACCACCCTCATCAACAAATACGCCAAGCACCCGTACGCCGCCAAGCTGACTCGCGAATACATTTTCAGCGACGCCGGCCAACTGAATCTGGCGAAAGGCAATGCGCGTCCGATCCGCGCGGAAACCGACCTGAAACTGCCGGCCGACATCGCCAAGAACCTGATCCCGGGCGAGCAGTACACCAAGGCCAACCCGCAGCCGATCAAGGATGCCGATGCCTGGGAAGCCACGTCCAAGAAACTGCCTCAGTTGTGGAACGAGCAGGTCATCGTAGAGATGAAGTGATCGGGTTACCCACATTGGAGCTCTACTGGAGATCCAATGTGGGAGCGGGCTTGCTCGCGAAGGTGGTGTACCAGATGAAATATTCTTCACCGACACCCTGAATTCGCGAGCAAGCCCGCTCCCACGTTTTTTGCCCTTGCTCCTCCTGAGACATTGAGTCAAACCTACTGTTGCGGAGCCCCAGCCCCCATGAAGCACAATGTCATCCTTGTCGTGCTCGACGGCCTGAACTTCGAGGTTGCGAGGCACGCCATGGGACACTTGCAGGCCTATGTCGGCGCAGGACGCGCAGCGCTCTACAAATTGGAATGTGAACTGCCTGCCCTGTCCCGCCCGCTGTATGAATGCATCCTGACCGGCGTGCCGCCGATCCAGAGCGGCATTGTGCACAACAACGTCTCGCGCCTGTCCAACCAGCGCAGCATTTTCCATTACGCCACCGACGCCGGCCTTACCACGGCGGCGGCGGCTTACCATTGGGTCAGCGAGTTGTATAACCGCACGCCCTTTCTCGCCGCCCGCGACCGTTATACCGACGACAAGGCGCTGGCGATCCAGCACGGGCATTTCTATTGGAATGATCACTACCCGGATTCCCACCTGTTTGCCGACGCCGAGAGCCTGCGCCTCAAACACGCGCCAAACTTCCTGGTGGTGCACCCGATGAACATCGACGACGCCGGCCACAAGCACGGCCTCGACACCCCGCAGTATCGCAACAGCGCACGCTCGGCCGACATCATCCTGGCCGACTACCTGCAAGGCTGGCTCGACGCCGGCTACCAAGTGCTGGTGACCGCCGACCACGGCATGAACAACGACCGTTCCCATAACGGCCTTTTGCCGGAGGAACGCGAAGTGCCGCTGTTCGTCCTCGGCGACGCATTCAGCCTGGACCCCAACGCCACGCCGAAACAGACCGAGCTGTGCGGCACGGTCTGTGAACTGCTCGGCGTGCCTCATGACAAACCTGTGTGCCGGGAGCTATTGAAATGATCCGTGGCAAATGGCTGGCGCTGCTGTGCCTGGTACCTTTCGCACTGTTTTTTATCGTGTTCGAAATCGCCCCGCTGGTGTGGGTACTGATCAACAGTCTGCAAACCGAAGAGTCCGGCTGGGGCCTGGAAAACTTCATGCGCATCTTCAGCTCGAAGTTCTACCTGCAAGCCATCCAATTCAGCTTGGAGATCAGCTTCTACTCCAGCATTTTCGGCATCATCATCGCCACGCTGGGCAGCTACTCATTGCGCCGTGTGGATTCGCCGCTGCGCAATTTCGTCACCGCCTTTGCCAACATGACCAGCAACTTCGCCGGCGTGCCCCTGGCGTTCGCGTTTATCATTTTGCTGGGCTTCAACGGCAGCATCACGATAATGCTGAAGCAGGCGGGGATCATTCAGGACTTCAACCTGTACTCCAAAACCGGCTTGATCATCCTCTATACCTACTTCCAGATTCCCCTGGGCGTGTTGCTGTTGTACCCGGCCTTCGATGCACTGCGCGAAGACTGGCGTGAGTCGGCTGCACTGCTCGGCGCGAATGGCTGGCAGTTCTGGCGCCACATTGGCCTGCCAGTGCTGACCCCGGCCCTGCTCGGTACATTCGTCATTCTGTTGGCCAACGCCTTGGGCGCCTACGCCACGGTGTATGCGCTGACCACCGGCAACTTCAACGTGCTGCCGATCCGCATCGCGGGCCTGGTGTCCGGAGATGTGTCCCTCGACCCGAACATGGCCAGCGCTCTGGCCGTGGTGCTAGTGGCGCTGATGACCGTGGTCACCGTGGTTCATCAACTGTTGCTCAAGAGGAGCTACCATGTCTCGCGCTGAAGCCGGCCCGGCCTCCCTCTACCATCGGGTGGTGGTGTGGCTGTTGTTTGCAATCCTGGTGCTGCCGCTGGTTGGCACCTTTGTCTACTCCATCGCCAGCAGTTGGTCGGCAACCATTCTGCCCGCCGGCTTCACGGTCAAATGGTACGTGCAGCTGTGGAGCGATCCGCGCTTTCTGATGGCCTTCGGGCAGTCGTTGCTGGTGTGCGTCGGCGCGCTGATCCTGTCGGTGGTACTGATTTTGCCATTGCTGTTCGTGGTGCATTACCACTTCCCCAAGCTCGATGCGCTGATGAACATCCTGATCCTGCTGCCCTTCGCAGTGCCTCCCGTGGTGTCGTCGGTGGGCCTGCTGCAACTGTATGGCTCCGGACCAATGGCCATGGTCGGCACGCCGTGGATCCTGATCGGTTGCTACTTCACCGTGGCGCTGCCGTTCATGTACCGGGCGATCACCAACAACCTGCAAGCGATCAACCTGCGCGACCTGATGGACGCCTCTCAGTTGCTCGGCGCCAGCACCTGGCAGGCGGCGATCCTGGTGGTGCTGCCCAACTTGCGTAAAGGCCTGATGGTAGCGCTGTTGCTGTCGTTCTCGTTCCTGTTCGGTGAGTTCGTGTTCGCCAACATTCTGGTGGGCACCCGCTACGAAACTCTGCAGGTGTACCTCAACAACATGCGCAACAGCAGCGGCCACTTCACCAGTGCCGTCGTGATTTCCTATTTCTTTTTTGTGCTGGTGCTGACCTGGGCCGCCAACATCTTGAACAAGGACAAAAGCCAATGAGCTTCGTCAGCGTCCAACACCTGCAAAAAGGCTACGCCGGCACCCCGGTGTTCAGTGATATCAACTGCGAGATCGCCAAGGGTGAGTTCGTCACCCTGCTCGGCCCGTCCGGTTGCGGCAAATCCACGCTGCTGCGCTGCATCGCCGGCCTGACGTCGGTGGACAGTGGGAAAATCCTGCTGGATGGCCAGGACATCGTCCCGCTGAGCCCGCAGAAACGTCACATCGGCATGGTGTTCCAGAGCTATGCACTGTTTCCCAACATGACCGTGGAACAGAACGTTGCCTTCGGTCTGCGCATGCAAAAGGTCAACGCCGACGACAGCCACAAGCGCGTGCAGGAAGTGCTGCAACTGGTCGAGCTCAAGGACCTGGCCGGCCGGTACCCGCACCAGATGTCCGGCGGCCAGTGCCAACGCGTGGCCCTCGCCCGCTCACTGGTCACTCGCCCGCGCCTGTTGTTGCTGGATGAGCCACTGTCGGCACTGGATGCACGCATTCGCAAACACTTGCGCGAACAGATTCGCCAGATCCAGCGCGAACTGGGCCTGACTACGATCTTCGTGACCCATGATCAAGAAGAAGCCCTGACCATGTCGGACCGCATCTTCCTGATGAACCAGGGCAAGATCGTGCAGAGCGGCGATGCCGAGACCCTCTACACCGCGCCGGTCGACGTGTTCGCCGCCGGTTTCATCGGCAACTACAACCTGCTGGACGCTGACAAGGCCAGCCAATTGCTGCAACGCCCGATCAACAGCCGTATCGCCATTCGCCCGGAGGCCATCGAGCTGAGCCGCGATGGCGAACTGGACGCCCTGGTGCGTAGCCACAGCCTGTTGGGCAACGTGATTCGCTACCGCATCGAAGCACGCGGCGTGGAGCTGGTGGTGGACGTACTCAACCGTTCGGCCGACGACCTGCACCCGGACGGACAACGCCTGGCACTTTCCATCGACCCCAGCGCCCTGTGTGAAGTAGCCTGATGCAACGATTGATTGAGAGAGCGTGACCGATGGCATTGGTAATTTTTGATCTGGACGATACCCTGATCCACGGCGACTGCGCCACGCTATGGAGCGAGCAAATGGGCCGCCTGGGCTGGGTCGACCCCGAGTCGTTCATGCGCAAGAACAACGAACTGATGGCCGCCTACAGCCAGGGCAAGCTGCGCATGGAAGACTTCATGGACTTCAGCCTGGAGCCGATGATCGGCCGCACGCCGGAGGAAATCGAGCATCTGGTGGAGCCGTGGGTCGAGGACGTGATCGAGCCGCTGATCTACAGTGACGCCACCAAGACCATCGCCCGTCATCGAGCGAATGGCGATCGGATTCTGGTGATCTCTGCGTCGGGCACGCACCTGGTCACGCCGATTGCGGCGCGGATCGGTATTGATGAAGTGCTTGGGATCAACCTTGAAGTCAGCCATGGCGTGTACAGCGGGCGTACGATCGGTGTGCTGACCTATCGCGAGGGCAAGATCACGCGGCTGATGGAATGGTTGGAGCAGGAAGGCGAAACGCTGGAGGGCGCGTACTTCTATTCGGATTCGCGCAATGATTTGCCGTTGTTGTTGAAGGTCGAACATCCGCAGGTAGTGAACCCGGATCCGGTGTTGCGCGAGCATGCAGAGCAAACCGGCTGGCCGATCCATCACTGGATCTGATTCAACCTCGATCTAAATGTGGGAGCGGGCTTGCTCGCTCCCACATTGACTGCATTTCACGTTGGAATCAGATGAGGCTTTCGTCAATCACCAACACCAACTTCCCGGAAATCTGGTTGCTCGCCAATTCGGCAAACGCCGCCTCAGCATCCTTGATCGGATACGTCTTGGCCAGTTGCGGACTCAGTCGCCCCTCAACAAACAACGGCCAGACATGCTGGCTCAAGTCGCTGAACAGGTCCGCCTTGAACTGATCATTGCGGCTGCGCAAGGTCGAACCCAATAGCTGAATACGCTTGCCCAACACCTGCGCCAAGTCCAACTGCGCCTCACGGCCACCCATCAAGCCGATCAATACCCAGCGCCCATCCAGCGCCAGCAGTTTCAGGTCCAGCGCCGCATAGTTGCCACCGACCGGGTCGAGGATCACATCGAACGGTCCGAAATCCCGCAGCCCTTCGATGCCATCGGTGCGCACCACGCCGCCCTGGGCGCCCAGCTCCTCGCAGTATGTGAGGCGCTCAGCCGAGCCGACACTGACCCAGCACGGGCTGCCAAATGCCTTGCATAGCTGGATCGCCGCCGAGCCCACGCCACTGGCGCCGGCGTGCAACAAGACCTTCTCACCGGGTTTAAGGCCGGCCAGTTGGAACAGATTGAGCCACGCGGTGCTGTACACCTCAGGCAGTGCCGCCGCGTCGGTCAGCGACAACCCTTCCGGCACCGGCAGTACGTGACGCGCATCCACCACCACTTCTTCGGCCATGCCACCGCCGGCCAGCAACGCGCAGACACGGTCGCCGACTTGCCAGGACGAGCCCGCACCCACTTCGCTGATCACCCCGGAACACTCCAGGCCCAGCACCTGGCTGGCACCCAGCGGCGGCGGATAAAGCCCGGCACGCTGTAACAAATCGGCGCGATTGAGGCCCGCTGCCGCCACGCGAATGCGAACTTGCCCTACATCGCAGGTAGGACTGGGTTCTTCCAACCACTCCACATGACCGTCAACGCCTTGCAATGCTTTCACAGTGCCTCCATAGTGAGTCTGGACTGAGCCCGTAGCTGTATCGCCGGGCTTTTTGCATTATGCGACCGGACCATATGGAACCGGCTCCCTCAAAGACGGCCTAATATGCGTTATCAATTGCCCCCGCGTCGAATCAGCATGAAGCATTTGTTCCCCAGCACCGCCCTCGCTCTTTTCATTGGTCTCGGCTTCGCGTCGATGTCGACCAATACGTTCGCAGCCAACAGCTGGGACAACCTTCAGCCGGATCGCGATGAGGTGATTGCCAGCCTTAACGTTGTCGAGTTGCTCAAGCGTCATCACTACAGCAAGCCGCCGCTGGACGACGCTCGCTCAGTGATCATCTATGACAGCTACCTCAAGCTGCTGGATCCGTCGCGCAGCTACTTCCTGGCCAGCGATATCGCCGAGTTCGACAAGTGGAAGACCCAGTTCGACGACTTCCTCAAAAGCGGCGACCTGCAGCCCGGTTTCACCATCTACAAGCGTTACCTGGACCGCGTCAAAGCGCGTCTGGACTTTGCTTTGGGTGAGTTGAACAAGGGCGTCGACAAGCTCGACTTCACCCAGAAGGAAACCCTTCTGGTGGACCGCAAGGACGCCCCTTGGCTGACCAGCACCGCTGCCCTCGACGACCTGTGGCGCAAACGCGTCAAGGACGAAGTGCTGCGCTTGAAGATCGCTGGCAAAGAACCGAAGGCCATCCAGGAACTGTTGACCAAGCGCTACAAGAATCAATTGGCGCGTCTGGACCAGACCCGTGCCGAAGATATCTTCCAGGCCTACATCAACACCTTCGCAATGTCCTACGACCCGCACACCAATTATCTGTCGCCAGATAACGCGGAAAATTTCGATATCAACATGAGTCTGTCGCTGGAAGGTATCGGTGCCGTCCTGCAAAGCGACAATGACCAGGTCAAGATCGTGCGCCTGGTGCCAGCAGGTCCGGCAGACAAGACCAAGCAGGTCGCCCCGGCTGACAAGATCATCGGTGTGGCCCAGGCCGACAAAGAGATGGTCGATGTGGTCGGCTGGCGCCTGGACGAAGTGGTCAAGCTGATCCGTGGGCCGAAAGGCAGCGTGGTGCGCCTCGAAGTGATTCCGCACACCAATGCACCGAACGACCAGACCAGCAAGATCGTGTCCATCACCCGTGAAGCGGTGAAGCTCGAAGACCAGGCCGTGCAGAAGAAAGTCCTCAACCTCAAGCAGGATGGCAAGGACTACAAGCTGGGCGTGATTGAAATCCCGGCCTTCTACCTGGACTTCAAGGCCTTCCGTGCTGGCGATCCGGATTACAAGTCCACCACCCGCGACGTTAAGAAAATCCTGACTGAGCTGCAGAAGGAAAAAGTCGACGGCGTGGTCATCGACCTGCGCAACAACGGCGGCGGTTCCCTGCAGGAAGCCACCGAGCTGACCAGCCTGTTCATCGACAAGGGCCCGACCGTTCTGGTACGCAACGCTGACGGCCGTGTCGACGTGCTGGAAGACGAGAACCCAGGCGCCTTCTACAAAGGCCCGATGGCACTGCTGGTCAACCGCCTCTCGGCCTCGGCGTCGGAAATTTTTGCCGGCGCCATGCAGGACTATCACCGCGCGTTGATCATCGGCGGCCAGACCTTCGGCAAAGGCACCGTGCAGACCATCCAGCCGCTGAACCATGGCGAGCTGAAACTGACCTTGGCGAAGTTCTACCGGGTTTCCGGGCAGAGCACCCAGCATCAGGGCGTACTGCCGGACATCGATTTCCCGTCGATCATCGACACCAAGGAAATCGGCGAAAGCGCGCTGCCGGAAGCTATGCCGTGGGACACCATCCGTCCAGCGATCAAGCCCGCTTCGGATCCGTTCAAGCCGTTCCTGGCGCAGTTGAAGGCTGACCACGACACCCGCTCCGCCAAGGATGCCGAGTTCGTGTTCATCCGCGACAAGCTGGCTTTGGCCAAGAAGCTGATGGAAGAAAAAACCGTCAGCCTCAACGAAGTGGACCGCCGTGCGCAGCACACCGACATTGAAAACAAGCAACTTGCATTGGAAAACATCCGCCGCAAGGCCAAGGGGGAAGATCCACTCAAGGAGCTGAAGAAAGAAGATGAAGATGCACTGCCGGTCGAGGCCGACAAAACCAAGCCGGAAGATGACGCCTACCTGGCTGAGACTGGCCGGATTCTGCTGGATTATCTGAAGATCACTAAGCAGGTAGCCAAGCAGTAAGTGATGGCAATTTAATGTGATCGCACCGCAGAGTGTCATCATATAGACATCATTCTGTCGTGAAATGAAGGACCGCAGGCTTCCAGCCTGAGGTCCTTTTTTTTCGATCGAGATCGCCATGACCATGACCGAACAGCTGAATGCATTGGGCTCTATCCTGGCTCAAGGCAGTTTGCACAGCCTGTTCCAACCGATCATCAGCCTGTCTGCACGGCGTATTCTCGGCTATGAAGCCCTCAGTCGTGGCCCGTCCAACAGCCCCCTGCACTCCCCCGTCGCCCTGTTCTCCATAGCCAGCCAGGCCGGACGGCTGAGTGAACTGGAGATCGCCTGCCGCGAGAGCGCATGCCGCCGCTTCAGCGAGCAGAAGCTTCCGGGCAAGCTGTTTCTGAATGTCTCGCCACAATCCCTGATGGAAACCGCGCACCAGCCGGGCCGTACCCTGCAATTGCTGCATGACTTTGGCATTCCACCGAGCCAGGTGGTGATCGAACTCACCGAGCAAACGCCCACCAACGATATCGACCTGCTGCAAACCGCCCTGCACCACTATCGCAACATGGGTTTTTCGATTGCCCTGGATGACCTGGGCGCCGGCTATTCCAGCCTGCGTTTGTGGTCGGAGTTGCGCCCGGATTACGTGAAGATCGACCGACACTTCATCGACGGCATCCATCAGGATGCGCTCAAGCGGGAATTTGTCGGCTCCATCCTGCAAATCGCCAAGGCATCGCGTGCCCAAGTGATTGCGGAGGGAATCGAATTGCCCGAAGAATTGGCGGTGTTGACAGAGATGGGCGTGGACCTGGTCCAAGGCTACCTGCTCTGCCGTCCGCAGGAGCAGCCGCCGCAGGAAGCACGCCTGATGTTACCCAAGCCCGACAGCGCGAACGTGGCGCTGAACGACGAAGGCAGCGACCTCAGCGCCTTGCTCAGCGAACAGCCGGCGGTGGATCAGGACACTGCCACTGCTCAAGTGCTGGAAGCGTTCCGACGCCAGGCCAACCTCAATTCCCTGGCGGTGCTGGATGGGCGCGGGCACCCGATCGGCATCGTGCACCGGCATTCGCTGTCGGATGCGCTGCTCAAACCCTTCGCCACCGACCTGTTTGCGCGCAAGCCCATCAGCCGCTTGATGAGCACCGACTTTCTGGCGGTGGAGCTGAGCCAGTCCCTGCAACAGGTCAGTCGGTTGCTGACCAGCCGCGCGCGGCAACGTATCGAAGAAGATTTCATTATCACGCTCAATGGCGATTATCTGGGCCTGGGACGGGTGATCGATGTGCTCAAACTGATCACCGAGTTGAAGATCCAACAAGCGCGCTACGCCAACCCACTCACCCTGCTACCGGGCAACGTGCCGATCCAGCAATGCCTCACGCGCTTGCTGCAACAACAGCGCGAATCGGTGATCTGCTACGTGGATATCGACAGCTTCAAGCCATTCAATGATATCTACGGCTACGGGCGTGGGGATGAAGTGTTGCTGTGCCTGGCGCAGTGCCTGAACGACCGCGTCGACCCCAGCCGCGACTTTGTCGGGCATATCGGCGGCGATGATTTTTTGCTGGTGCTGGGCCCGCAGGATTGGCGCAAACGCCTCAATCAGCTGTTGGATGACTTCCACACTCAATGCCGGCGTTTCTACCGCGCCGAACACTTGGAGACCGGTTGTTTCGTGGCGTTGAACCGCCAGGGCGTGCGTCAGGAGTTTGCACTGCTGTCACTGTCCATCGGCGTGGTGCATTTATATCCACAGGCCTGTGGACAGCTCGATGCCAGCCAGTTGGCAGAGCTGGCCTCGCAAGCCAAGCACCATGCCAAGGATATGGCCGGATACAGCATTCACGTGATCGACAGCATGGACGCGCTGCCCCAGGCGCTTTAAGCCTCGGCGGACTCCGGATACTCGTATTCGAACACCCGAACCACTTCCGATGCATGCCAGGCGGCAGCGGCCACACCATCGGACGGCCCGCTGAAGCGGCCCAGGCGCTCTACACATTCAAAGAAGCCGGTACGTGGCAGACGACTGGCACCCTGACTGATGACCAGCGAGCTGCGCAACGGCTGCTCGGCCTTGGCGTCCAGCGCCGCCAGGTGTTCCAGGGCGGCGGCCAGGGTTTGCATGGCCGGCGTGGGGAACTGCAAGCGCTCCAGCAGCGCACGGTAAGTCAGCAGATGGCGCTGGCGGCGCGCCTGGTCCAGTTCGTTGAGCAACCCATCCCAATGTTGACGGCTGATACGTAGGCTCAAGATTCATCCCTCCAACCTGCAACGCCCAATTCCCAGGCCAGGCTGCGGCGGATCGCGGCATCCGGCTGGCGCTCACCACTTTCAATCAATCCAAGATATGAGGGGCTGATACCCACAGTGCGAGCCAGGGTCTCGATCGCCAGGCCCTTTGCTTCACGCAAGCCGCGCAGGTCTGCAAGTAGGCGCAGGTCCGGTTCAGAGGCGGCTTGGGCAGCAGGAGAAGGGGGTGACGTCGGTTGTTGCTGACCGGCAGCTTTTAGCAGCGCCTGGTACTGATCCCATGGCAACACCGCATATTCGGGTTCGCCATTGCGTGAAATTATCTGAATATCCATGACTGCCCCGTAGGATAACTGCACTTACTGAGTAAGCTCTTTCCTTAGGAGTGTAATCCTAACAGCCATAAAGGTCGCAGGGGGATAGCCACGTCATCCGTTTTTTTGCCGATTCTCCTTGGCCAGTAGCGCGGGCGTCGCAGGCAGGCGCTCCACCACGGCGAGCTTTTCCGGACGCTGGGCGTCACGCCAGGCGCGAAAGGCGCTCAGTTCACCGTCCAGGGTCTTCATGACCCACGCCAGTACGGCAATGTCGTCTAGCATGCCGAACATGGGAATAAAGTCCGGGATTGCATCGATCGGGCTCAGGAAATACATCAACCCCGCCACTACCGAAATCAGCGCCTTGGGGCTGATGGTTCGGTATTCGCCACGCCAGTAAGCCAGGCACAGTGCCTGAAGCAGCTTGAAGTCATCCTTGAGTTTGCCCAGGCGATTGCCCTGGCTCGAACCCTTGGCGGCTACGGCGAACAGCAGCGTCGGCAAACGCCCACGGCCCAGAAGGCGTGCGGCCATGGGCAGGAAACGGGTGAAATTGAAGGGTGGTTTCATTTGTCACTCCAGTTCCAGGCGACATAAAAGGTTATCCACACAAATTGTGGATAACCTTGTGAACAGAGCCTGATTTCCGCGCTGGAAGCCACGGAATACAAGGCCTACAGTCAGATCGGGCGTTTTTTGCGCACTGAAAAAAAACCCAAGATTTCATTGACTTGGCGTTGATGTGCGGCTACCCGTACTCGAGTCTTATATCAGACTGCTACAGATTGCAGCCGTTCGGTCGGATGTTTGTGGGTGCGGGTTTTGCAACCCTCAGAAACAACAACGCCCCGTCGAGACGGGGCGTTGTGGGTTCAGGCGACTGTTACTTCTTGGCAGCCGGTGCAGCAGGAGCTTCAGCCTTGGCTGGGTCCTTGATGGCCAGCAGCTCCAGGTCGAATACCAGCACGGAGTTGGCTGGGATCGCTGGGCTTGGGCTTTGTGCGCCGTAGGCCAGGTCGGAAGGAATGTACAGCTCGACCTTCTCGCCGACATGCATCAATTGCAGGCCTTCGACCCAACCCGGGATCACGCCGCTGACAGGCAGGTCAATCGGGCTACCGCGATCCACGGAGCTGTCAAAGGTGGTGCCGTTGGTGAGTTTGCCGGTGTAGTGCACAGTCACCACGTCAGTCGGCTTAGGCTGGGCGCCGTCGGCTTTCTTGATGATCTTGTACTGCAGACCGGAAGCGGTGGTGACGACGCCGTCTTTCTTGGCGTTGTCCTCGAGGAATTTCTTGCCGGCGGCTGCCGACTCTTCGCTCATCTTGGTCATGCGTTCTTCAGCACGCTTTTGCAGTGCGGCAAACGCTTCAACCAGTTCGTCGTCTTTGAGCTTCTGCTCTTTTTTGCCGACAGCATCTTCGATGCCTTGGGCTACTGCCTTGGAATCCAGGTCATCCATGCCTTCTTGGGCAAGGCTCTTGCCCATGTTCAGGCCGATGCCGTAGGAAGCTTTCTGCGCCGGGGTTTTCAGCTCTACGCTGGTCTGCGAATCACAACCCGCAAGTACCAGGCTAACCAGGGCCACCGCCGCCGCCAACCGATGCTGTTTCATGCTATTTCCTTGTTCATGCGCCAATAGGGCATTCGAATAAAGTCGCGAGCTTATCAGGCGGCCACGACCAATGGCTACCGGCATGTGAGCAGGAAACTTCTGATAAGTTCACGTGTTTAAAAGCATTTTCATTCATGATGGAGGCCCGCGACGGATCGCGGGACCGCCCACTATGGGCTCATGGCCACTTGCCGCACTTGTGGCGTAGTGGCATAACAACGCGACCACTCGACAAGACCGAGACAAGGATAGCCATCTTGCGCATTTTTTTCCGTGTTTTACTCCTGATATTGATAGCACTGGGCCTGATCCTGGCCGTGCTGCTCTATTACACCGTCAACCCCAAACTCCCGGACTACGTGCCCGTGGAGCAAGTGCACTACCAGGACCAATGGAGTGCCGCCGACCGCCAGACCTATTACTTCACGCCCCAGGGCACCCAGGTAAAAGGCCTGCACTACGATTGGTTCACCGCCCTGGAATTGCCGTTTTCCGAACAGCGTTTCGCCACGCCGGAGTATCTGGCGCGCTTCGGCTTCCTGGTCGACCCCAAGCAGGTGCCCACCGCGCAAAACCCTGGCAACCTGCCGGTGGGTTTCGCCCGGCATAAAAACGCCGGCAGCAACGTCGAGTACCTGGATATAACCTGCGCCGCCTGCCACACCGGCGAACTGCATTACAAAAACCAGGCCCTGCGTATCGATGGCGGTTCTGCCCAGCACGTGCTGCCCTCCAGCGTGCCCACCTTGCGCGGCGGCAGTTTCGGTCAGGCGCTGGTCGCGAGCCTGGCGGCCACCTATTACAACCCGTGGAAGTTCGAGCGCTTTGCCCACCAAGTGCTGGGGGATCGCTACGACGCCGAGCACAAGCAACTGCGCCAGGACTTCAAGGAGTCGCTGAACAGGTTCCTCAAGGTCGCCTGGAACGATACCCACCGCGACCTCTACCCCACCGAAGAAGGCCCCGGCCGCACGGACGCCTTTGGCCGTATCGCCAATGCCAGCTTTGGCGATGCCATTTCTGCGGACAACTATCGCGTCGCCAACGCGCCGGTGGACTACCCGCAACTGTGGGACATCTGGACGTTTGACTGGGTGCAATGGAACGGCTCGGCCCAGCAACCCATGGCACGCAATATCGGCGAAGCCCTGGGTGTCGGCGCGACCCTGACCTTTTTCGACGCCGCCGGCCAGCCGCTCCAGGGCGATGCGCGCTACCCGTCCAGCGTACGGGTACGCGACCTCAACCTGATCGAAGAAACCCTGCAACACCTCAAGCCACCGACCTGGCCCGAAGATTTGTTCGGCAGCATCGACAAAACCCTCGCCGCCCAAGGCCGTGCACTGTTCACCGAAAACTGCGCCGGCTGCCATGTGCCCAGCATCACCCAGGAAGGCGGCCGCCCGGTGCAACAACTGAAAATGCTGCCGGTTGACTACATCGGCACCGACCCTGGCACCGCCAGCAACATCGCCGACCAGCGCTACGACCTCAGCGCGTTGCAATGGGACCTGGCGGAACTGGCCAAGCTCAACGTCGAGCTGCACTCGACGCCGACCGAGCCGCTGGACCTGAAAAAGATGTCCGTGGCCAAGGGCCTCGCCTACGTCACCGCCTTCGTCGAAGAACATGCCTACCGCGCCGCCGGCGTGACCCCGGCCGAGCGCCCGCGCCTGGACGGTTACGGCCTGCCCATCGGCGTGCGCGAGTTGCGTGCTTACAAGGCGCGGCCACTGGCGGGCGTCTGGGCGACGCCACCGTTCCTGCACAACGGTTCGGTGCCGACGATCTACCAGTTGCTCTCGCCCCAGGACGAGCGCAGCACCACCTTCTATAAAGGCACGTTCAATTACGACCCGCGCCACCTCGGCTTCGAGACGGGTGCGTTCAAGAATGCCTTTCTGTTCGATACCAAAATCACCGGCAACCACAACAGCGGTCACGAATTCCGTGCCGGCAGTCGTGGCAATGGCGTGATCGGCCGTGGCCTGCTGCCGCAGGAACGCTGGGCGCTGCTGGAATACCTCAAAGTGCTGGGCGGACCGCTGGAGCAACAACTGCCATGATGATTCGATCTCCCTACGACCGACCTTCCCTGCTCGCCCGCCTGTGGCTGCGCGTCGGCGCGTTTCTCGGCAAGACCCTGCTGTGGCTGGTAGGCCTCGGCCTATTCGGTTGGCTGGCGGCTACCGCCTGGTACGCCTGGCAACACAGCGGCCCGGTGTCGCCGAATGAACAGATTGCGCCCGACGAAGCGGCGATGACCCAAGGCATTATCCAGACTGCCGTGCGCATCGTTGACCAGCACCGTGAGGGCACGCGCTACCTGCGCGATGCCCACGCCAAGGCCCATGGTTGCGTAAAAGCCGAAGTCAGCGTGCTGGCCGACCTCGACCCGGTACTGCGCCAGGGCGTGTTCGCCGAGCCGGGCAAGACCTGGCAAGCGCTGATACGCCTGTCCAACGGTAACGCCTATCCGCAGTTCGACAGCATCCGTGATGCGCGCGGTATGGCCCTCAAGTTGCTGGATGTGCCGGGCAAGCAACTGCTGGCCGACCAGCAGGCGCGCACGGAACAGGACTTTGTGATGTTCAGCCACCCGAACTTCTTTGTCAGCGATGTAGCGGAATACGCGCAGAACATCGGCGCGCAAGCGGACGGCAAGAAAGTCTTGGCGTTCTTCCCCAAGGTCGACCCGCGCACCTGGCAGATCCGTCACTTGTTTATTGCCCTGGCGACCCTGGCCCCCGCACCGGCCAGCCCGACGCAGACTACTTATTTTTCGGTCTCGCCCTACAAGTTCGGTACGGCCAATGCAAAGTTTCGTGTCGCGCCTGACCCGCAAAGTTGTCCGGGGTATGTGTTGCCCAAGCAGAACCAGGACCTGCCGAATTTTCTGCGCAGTGCGTTGAACCAGCAGTTATCGACCGACCGTGTGCCGGCGTGTTTTGTAGTGCAGATTCAGCGGCAGAACCCGCAGAAATTCATGCCCATCGAAGACACCAGCATCGAGTGGAAGGAAAGCGATGCGCCATTTGAAACCGTGGCCAAGGTACGTGTCCCGGCGCAGGATTTCGATACGCCCGAGCAGAACCTGGCGTGCGACAACCAGTCGTTCAACCCCTGGTTCGGCGTAGCGGAACACCGGCCTATCGGCGGTATCAACCGCTTGCGCAAGGCGGTATATGAGGCGGTCAGCGATTACCGCCACAGCCGCAACGCTCCGTAAAGAATGCATCACAATGGACTCAATGGCGCAGCGAACACTGACACTCAGCCAGCGAGTCCGGCCTCTGCGGTACGGGCCTGCAGCCATTGACGAAAACTGCGCACCGCCGCGGGCGGGTTGCGGTGATGGGGTTGCATCAGGTGCAGGCGACCACGGCTGTGCATGATTTGGGGCAAAGCCATTTGCAGGCGCCCGGATTCAAGGTCGCTTTCCAGCAAGCGCTTCCAGCCCAGAGCAACGCCGTGCCCCATCACCGCCGATTGCATCAACAGTTGATAGCTGTTGGTGCGCAACGCATGGCGTGGCGAGTAGTAATCGGCGCCAGCGTCGGCAAACCAGTCGGTCCAGGTCAGCCAGTCGTGATGGTGATCCTCGACAATCAACAAGGTGTGCGCGTGCAACAGGTGTTGCAGGTCATGAATCGGCCCGTGGCGCTCAATGTAGCCAGGGCTGCACACGGTGATGACCTGTTCGCTGTCAAACACCGGCGACAGTTCAAGGCCGTGGGGCGCGGCCAGTTCATCAAGGTGATAGAACAGGCCCAGGTCATATTCGCTGACATCCAAGTGGCTGGGACTTTCGCTGCACAGGATGCGGATATCCAGGTCCGGGTGTTCGCGCTGGAACTGGGGCAACAGGCCGGCGAGCCAGATGGAGCTGATGGTAGGCGTGCTGGCCAGGGTCAACTGGCGTTCGGCACCGCGCCTGCGCAACTCGGCGGACTCGCGGTCGAGTTCGCGCAACAGGCGTTGGATAGTGCGGAAGTAGCGCACTCCGGCGGGGGTCAAGCTCAAGCCCTGAGCCAACCGATAAAACAGTGGGCGGGCCAGGTCTTCCTCCAGACGTTTGACTTGGCGGCTGACCGCGCTTTGGGTCAGGTTCAGTTCATGGGCCGCCTGGGTAAAGCTCAGGTGGCGGGCAGCCGCTTCGAAGGTCTGCAGGCAGTTGAGGGGCGGAAGATCGACGTTTCGGCGCGACATGAGCAAGTCCATTGGCAATGACGGGCCCAGGTTACCCCAGGCCCGCAGAGATCATGTTGGTGAGCATCCTGCCAGTTGCCTGCTTACAGTGCGACCCTCGCCACACGTTTACTCCATTGCCGGCGATGTTCCAGCTGGCCATTTTCCCAGGCTGTCTGCTCCGCTTCGATGTAGAACCACTCGGCATCGGCCTGCACGCTCAAGTGACTGTCCACCTCCACGGCCCACTGGTCGCGGCCGACACGGTAGTGCCATTCGATATCGGCCCGCGTCGACAGCGGATCCCAGGGCAAGGTGCGGTATTGCTCGGTGCAACGCTGGTCCACCGCCAGGCCGTGGTCGGTAAAAAGCACCGAACCCAAGTCGTCTTCGATTTTCACGCAGACTTCTCCACTGCCTACGTCTTCGATCAACGTACGTTTCGGCGCGGCGGCGCGCAGGACCTCCATCGCCACCGGCGTCGCCGATTGTGGCGCTTCGAATGGGCTGTCAACCGCCTCGCCTTTGAATACCGGCAGTTGCAGGCTGTGCAGGGTGGGCAACAACGTCAGGGTGGTCAGCTCACGGCTCGGCCACAGCAGCGGAAAACTCGCGGTGCTGAGCGCCAGGCGCAAACGGTAGCCGACGGGCAAGCGTATGCCGATGTGATCAAGGTTTAACTGCACGTCCATCGGTTCGCCTGGGATTACAGGTGTTATGCGGGAAAAGTCATCGCGAAGCGTGAGATTCAGCACTCCGTAACTGATCTGTGTGACTTGGCCGTCTGGCGCCACGGCATTCAGGCGGGCAACCAATTGACCGCAGGAGGTGTCACTGGCCAGGCGTAGCTTGAGACGCGCATCGCCCAACAGCGCCAGGGGCTCAGTGAGCGGCTGGGTGTCGAAACACAGCGAGTTGGCGTCATCACGGCGCTGGTCCGTTGGGCCATCAGGGCCGAACCAGATGGCGCAGTATTCGCCCTGATGCAACCCCGTCGTCAACGGCGAGCAAATGCTGCGCGGCGTCGCCAAGGACTGTGTGCCGGCGTTCAGGCCGTTGTCGCCCAGGCTGAAATCGGTCCATTGCACCTGCGGATCCGGCCACCCCGCAGTCTGTACCCAGATGCCGGGACGCTCGGAATAACTGCCTTTGGGCGGCAGAACATCCTGTAGGTAAAAAGTGCAGGCTGCGTCATCCATCACCCCGTTATCGACGCCCTTGAGCCAGTGATCCCACCAGCGTTTGGCTTCCTGCAGAAAGCCGATGGCCGGGTTGGGCACGGCAAAATGCGGGTACTTATGGATCCACGGGCCGATCATGGCCTTTTTCGGTCCCGGCAGGTTTTCCATCAGGCGCGAGACAGTATTGCGGTAGGCATCGCCCCACCCGCCCACTGCATACACCGCCGCCTTGATCTGCGAGTAGTCCTCGCACACTGACCCATGACGCCAGTAGTCATCGCGGGTCTGGTGCTGCAGCCAGGTCTCGGCGAGCAATGGCATCGCGTCCAGACGTTGATGCCAGAGGGTCTTCCAGTCGTCACCGACCAACAAAGGGTCAGGCACCGCCGCGCTGAAGTTGAGCATGGTGGCCGCCCAACCGAAGTTTTCCATCAGCAGGTTGCCGCCCTTGTAGTGGATGTCGTCGGCGAAACGGTCATCGGTGGAGCACAGGGTGATGATTGCCTTCAATGCCTCAGGCTGGCGTGCCGCGACTTGCAGCCCGTTGAAGCCGCCCCAGGAGATGCCCATCATGCCGACATTCCCGTCACACCAGGGTTGCTGGCACAGCCAGTCGATTACTTCGAGCGCGTCCTCCTGCTCCTGCAACAGGTATTCATCGGCCATCAAACCCTGGGATTCACCGTTCCCACGCATGTCCACCCGCACACACACATAGCCCTGCCCCGCCATCCACGGGTGGGTCAGCGCGTCGCGCACGGCGGTGCCGTCGCGCTTGCGGTACGGCAGGTATTCCAGGATCGCAGGGAAGCGCTGCAACCCGGCGACTTCTGGCAGCCAGATACGCGCGGCCAGTTGAGTGCCGTCTTTCAAGGGGATCAGGCAGTGCTCGATTTCGCGCACGGTGTAAGCAAACTCAGTGACGATTTCCATCAGTAGCTCCAGCAGCGGTTCAATCGATCAGCGGGCAAAATCCGGCACCGGGCTGGCGCCGCGCAGTTCCGTCTCGGGGGTCCGCCGAAGGCGTTTCACATCCAGCAAGGCAGGGTTTTTCAACCAGAAGATCAATGAAGTACTGGCCAGCAACACCAGAATCATTCCCGGCAATCCGCCGAGGTTGGAGAGCATCTTCACCCCGTCGACGCCGACAAACGCGACCATCACCCACGACACTGAACCGATGATCAAGCCCCAGACAATCTTCAGCAGCGGGTTACCGTCCAGGTCGGAATCGGCGGTTACATCTTTGCTGCATAGGTTGGCGATCACATCGGTGCTGGAGTCCGCAGCGGTAACAAAGGAGATGAATGCCACGAACAGCAGGAACGCGATCATCAGGCCGCTCGCCGGCAGTTGCTGGAACATCTGGTACAGCACGTGCTCCACGCCTTGCTCATTCAGCACACGGTTGAGGCTGCCGTCGCCCAGCGCATCGAAGTACAGGCTGGTGCCGGAGAAGATGCAGATCCACACCGCCGTGAACAGCGCCGGGTAGAGCATGTTGATATGAATGAATTCACGCACGGTGTAGCCACGGCCGATCTTGCCGAGAAACAGTGCACTGACCGGTGCCCAGGCAAACCAAACCGACCAGTAGAACACCGTCCAACTGTGGGGCCAGGTGTCGCCACTGGCAGCGCCGGTAAAGAGGCTACGGCTGAAGAAGGTGTCGAGGTACACGCCGAGTGACTCGACGCCGAGGCTGAACATGTACAGGGTCGGTCCGCACAGCAGCACGAACAGCCCCAGGGCCAACATGATCCAAGTGTTGAACGAGGACAGCATCACAATGCCTTTCTGCAAACCACTGGCGGCCGAGGCAACAAAGGTGATGACGATGATCGCAATGATGATGGCCAGACGGAACGGCGTGGTTTCACCGCCAATGTATTGGGCAAGGCCACCGGCCAACGTCAGTGCGCCAGTCCCCAGCGACGAGGCCATGCCAGCCACCAGGGCGAACATCGCCAGGGTATCGATCAACCCGGCGTAACGCTTGACCCGCGCTGCGCCCAGCAACGGCTCGAGCATAGCGCCAATAGAGAAATTGCTGCGGCGGTTGTAGAACACCAGCGCAAACACCAACGAAGGCACCAGGTAGATGGCGTAGGGAGTGATGGTCCAGTGCAGGAACATCGTCGACATGGCAAAGCTCTTCGCCGCCGAGCTGCCCGCTTCGATCGGCAGGCTGGTGGGCGGGCCGTACAGGTGGTAGAGCGGTTCGGCGGTGGTCCAGAACAGCACGCCCACCGCCAGCGTGGTACACAGCGCCACCATGAACCAGCGCCATTTGCTCAACAACGGCTGAGCGTCTTCACCGCCGATGCGCACCTTGCCCAGCGCGGAGAAGTAGACGACAGCGGTCAACACCACCATGGCAAACGAGCCGGCGCTGAACAGCCATGAGAAATTTTTCAGGATCAGGTTATTGAGCTGCTTGCTGACCGCAAGGAATGCATTCAGGTCAATGTAGCTGGCGATCACAGCCGACAGCAGGATCAGGAAAGTTGGCCAGAAGACCAACGGACGCAGTGGATATTTCATGTAGAGCCATTCCCCTTGCAGACCATTTTTATGTTGGAGAGCGAGCCCCGCAGCATCCTGCTGCCGGTCACTCGCCTTGAAGTCTTTGCGTGGCTATAGATAAACGTTTAAGCGGCCGACGGCGCAATCAACCAATGAGCATAGGGGTATTCCGCCACGTCATGACGCACCAGCACAGTTCAGGGCGAACATGCAGTGCACACTGGCAGCGCGTGTTAAGGATAAATCGCAGACGAAAAAAAGCCCGCTCAATGAGCGGGCTTCCTAGGGGGACCTGGCGTTCAGTGTTCCAGGTGACCGAATATGGCGCAGCGGACGGGACTCGAACCCGCGACCCCCGGCGTGACAGGCCGGTATTCTAACCGACTGAACTACCGCTGCGCGTAACACTTGAAGCGAATGGTGGGTGATGACGGGATCGAACCGCCGACATTCTGCTTGTAAGGCAGACGCTCTCCCAGCTGAGCTAATCACCCTTCGTTTCGGTGTGGGCGCATCATACACCAAAAAATCGTAATGTCTTGATTTAAATGAAATTTATTTAAAAAAAGTTTAAACCGCGATTTTTTAACATATTCCAGACAAAGAAAAGCCCGCGATTAAGCGGGCTTTCTGTGGTCGCCTGGCGTTCAGTGTTCCAGGTGACCGAATATGGCGCAGCGGACGGGACTCGAACCCGCGACCCCCGGCGTGACAGGCCGGTATTCTAACCGACTGAACTACCGCTGCGCGTAACACATGAAACGAATGGTGGGTGATGACGGGATCGAACCGCCGACATTCTGCTTGTAAGGCAGACGCTCTCCCAGCTGAGCTAATCACCCTTCGTTTCGGTGTGGCGCGCATTCTACGGAGCGACCTTAAGTCTGGCAAGCACTTTCTTAAATCTTTTTTTTGATAGCTTCCAATGGCTTAGGCAGGGTTGGCCTGAGACGTTATCAAGAGAATAATGCCCCCCTTTGTATAAAGGAGAGACTCACCCCATGTGGTTCAAGAACCTGCTTATCTATCGCCTGACCCAAGATCTGCCTGTTGATGCCGAGGCGTTGGAAGCGGCCATGGCCACCAAACTGGCGCGCCCTTGCGCAAGCCAGGAATTGACCACTTACGGTTTCGTCGCACCTTTTGGTAAAGGTGAAGACGCTCCCCTGGTTCACGTCAGCGGTGACTTCCTGCTGATCGCCGCGCGCAAGGAAGAACGCATCCTGCCGGGTAGCGTGGTGCGTGACGCACTTAAAGAGAAAGTCGAAGAGATCGAAGCCGAGCAGATGCGCAAGGTCTATAAGAAGGAGCGCGACCAGATCAAGGATGAAATCATCCAGGCCTTCCTGCCCCGCGCCTTTATCCGTCGCTCGTCGACCTTCGCTGCCATCGCGCCGAAACAGGGCCTGATCCTGGTCAACTCGGCCAGCCCCAAGCGCGCCGAAGACTTGCTGTCGACCCTGCGTGAAGTGATTGGCACCCTGCCGGTACGTCCGCTGACGGTGAAGACTGCACCGACGGCGATCATGACCGACTGGGTCACCACCCAGAAGCCCGCCGCTGACTTCTTCGTGCTCGACGAATGCGAGCTGCGCGACACCCACGAAGACGGCGGCATCGTGCGCTGCAAACGCCAGGACCTGACCGGCGAAGAAATCCAGCTGCACCTGACCACCGGCAAAGTCGTGACCCAGCTGTCCCTGGCGTGGCAGGACAAATTGTCCTTCATGCTCGACGACAAAATGACCGTCAAGCGCCTGAAGTTCGAAGACCTGCTGCAAGACCAGGCGGAACAGGACGGCGGTGAAGAGGCCCTAGGCCAACTGGATGCGAGCTTTACCCTGATGATGCTGACGTTTGGCGACTTTATCCCCGCGTTGGTTGAAGCACTGGGCGGTGAAGAGACCCCGCAGGGTATCTAAACCGTGTGAAGATCAAAAATGTGGGAGCGGGCTTGCTCGCTCCCACATTTGGACCGCGCTTACACTTCAAAATCTAACAGTTAGGGCCATCCCCATGCGCGCACTCGCCGCCTTGAGCCGCTTCGTCGGCAATACCTTCGCCTACTGGGTGCTGATCTTCGCGGTGCTTGCGTTCCTTGAACCTGGCTGGTTCATCGGCCTGAAAAGCGCCATCGTCCCGTTGCTGGGTCTGGTGATGTTCGGCATGGGGTTGACCCTCAAGATTGATGACTTCGCCGAAGTCGCCCGCCATCCGTGGCGCGTGGCCCTGGGCGTGGTCGCGCACTTTGTGATCATGCCGGGCGTGGCCTGGTTGCTGTGCCAGGCCTTCCACCTGCCACCGGAAATCGCCGTCGGCGTGATCCTGGTCGGTTGCTGCCCAAGCGGCACCTCGTCCAACGTGATGACCTGGCTGGCACGGGGCGATTTGGCGTTGTCGGTGGCCATCGCCGCCGTCACCACCCTCCTCGCTCCGCTGCTTACGCCGGCGTTGATCTGGCTGCTGGCTTCGGCCTGGCTGCCGGTGTCGTTCATGGAGCTGTTCTGGTCGATCCTGCAAGTGGTGCTGTTGCCGATTGTGCTCGGCGTACTGGCGCAACGTGTGCTCGGTGAGCGGGTTCGTCATGTGGTGGATGTGTTGCCGCTGGTGTCGGTGGTGAGCATCGTGATCATCGTCGCGGCGGTGGTGGCGGCGAGTCAGGCGAAAATCGCCGAGTCGGGCTTGTTGATCATGGCGGTGGTGATGCTGCACAACAGCTTCGGTTACCTGCTGGGTTACTTCACCGGCCGCGTGTTCAAGTTGCCGTTGGCACAACGCAAGTCGCTGGCCCTCGAAGTGGGCATGCAGAACTCCGGGCTGGGTGCCGCCTTGGCCAGTGCTCACTTTTCGCCATTGGCGGCGGTGCCGAGTGCGCTGTTCAGCGTGTGGCACAATATTTCCGGAGCATTGCTGTCGACCTACTTCCGTCGCATGAGCGAAAAGGAAGATCGCCGGGTAATGGAAAATACGCCGCAATCTTGATCCCCCGATCACTTTTCGGCACTCTACCAACAAGCTTCGCGGGGACGACCCCGCGACGCTCTCAAGCGCCTAATCCGGGGACGACCCCACCTAGCATTAGGAGGTCATCATGTCCTGGATCATTCTGTTTTTTGCGGGTTTGTTTGAAGTCGGCTGGGCCGTCGGCCTGAAGTACACCGACGGTTTCAGCAAGCCGCTGCCCACTGCCCTGACGATTGCCGCCATGGCCGTAAGCCTTGGCCTGCTGGGGCTGGCGATGAAGGAACTGCCCCTGGGCACGGCCTACGCTATCTGGACCGGCGTGGGGGCCGTGGGCACCGTGATTGCCGGGATCATCCTGTTTGGGGAGTCCATGGCATTGTTCCGGTTGGCCAGTGTGGCGTTGATCATCTGCGGGTTGATCGGGCTCAAGGTCAGCACCTAGCGCCCGACCCAGCGGCGCGGGGAAGGTCAATTGAAATGCAACCGACCTTCCCGGCGAGCATCGGTATCAACTCGATGTCGTACCTCTTTCAGCGCTTGTCCAAGTCGAAATACCGCGTACGAAGCGGCTTGCCCATCTCTTTGTACAACGCGTTTTCGTTGAACGGCGAAGGGTTGGTGCTGGTCGGCGGGGTAGTCGGGTCACCGTCGAAATCATAAGGCTCGCCATCGGTGGGCAGGCCGACTGCCTGGCGCTCAGAATTATCTTCGTAGTGGGGGCGGTCAGGATCGCTGGGGTGCGGACCAACGTAGGTCTCGCCTGGAATAGACGTACCGTTGGCCCCGTTGTAGGCATGCGCCATCTCATGGAACAGCGAGTTGATCGGTGGTCGCTTGTAGTCCTCTTGGGTAAAGGCGCGATCGTAAGTCAACACCGAGTTTTCAGCCGGCAGCCCAGGCTTTTTATTCGTCAGATAGCCATGGGCAGCGTCCTGACGATCGCGAGATTCAGGGCTCTCAAATGCCAATTCCGGGCGCCGGTACTGATAAAAATCACCTTTGTCGCCTTCTACGATTGTGACCGGCGCGGCGGCCTTATCCATTTGCTCCAACATCTGCTGCCCAACCGGGGAGCCTCTGAGCATTTCCAACTCGGCTTCGACACGCGCCTTGAACTGCGGCGTACCTTCAATGACAAACCCCTTGCGCCCCGCATCACTGGGCTTTACCTCAACATACTTGGATTTTTCGGTACGGGTTATGTGATCTTCCTTTTTCCCATACGTGATATCCACATCGTTTTTGGAGGTAACGGTAGCCTGGCTCTTGCCTGTGTAAAACACATTCTGCCCACTCCCCCCCTCCAAGACACTCTCCCCACGCAAGGCAACCATCGTGTTATGGCCGCTCCCCCCGCGAAACCGGTTTCGGTCACCCGCCCCTAGCATATAACTACCGCCATCGCCCGCCTGGAAATCATTGTTCCCTTGGCCTAATCCGTACATGACGCTGTAGCCGCTGCCGGCCTTGAATTGGTTATTGCCGCCATGATCTTCCACGTAACCGACGCCGGATCCCAGCTGGATATTATCATCGCCTGTGCCGGACAAGACTTGGGTGCTGCCACTCCCGGCACAGAAAGTATTATTACCATTCCCCAAATCGACACGTGTTTGAAGCTTGACGTTATGCGCGACAACAACTGTATCGGCACCTTCCTGGGTCTGGATCAGTATCTTCTTCCCTGGCCCGCCATCACTGGAGATCGGAATGTCATAGGTTTTGCCGTTGATGTTGACACTGACCCCTCCGTCGGCTGACCGCCTCACATCGACCTTGTCCGCACCGTCGCCGGTCTTGATAAAGAGCACTTCCTCCCGCGGCCGCTGTGACTTCGAGCCTCCACCTGTGACCTGAAGTTCAATTTCAACGCCTCCATCTTTGAAGGGCTGATTGGCGGAAATCTTGATGGGGCCCGCGTCATTTATTGGCGACGTTCCGGGTGCATTGGACGAAAGCACCAATGGTGTTGATGAGGACGCCTGAGGTTGGCGATTTGACACTGGCATATTCACCGGAGAAATCCTTAAAAATAGATAACTGCGATGACTATGTGGGAGCTGCAAGAATTTCGTTCCGCACGCTGAATGAAAAAGTACCGGAAGTGAGTACTAGTGGGAACTCTCCCACGACACGTAGCATGAGTTGCATTGATACGTTATTCGAAATACCTGAGCCGTAACGGTAAACCTAACTCCTCCAGCAGCGCGTTTTCGGTGAAGGGCCATGGGTTGTAGGGGGAGGCTGGATTCCTAGGTCCGTTGAAGTGATAAGGCGGATGGTTGGAAGGGAGTCCGACAGCTTGGCGCTCGAGATTGTTCTCGTGGGCAAACCTTGGATTAGAGTGACCGATATAAGTTCTCCCCGAGAAAAAGGTGCCTTCGCCACCGTTGGCCGCGTGAGCGAACTCATGATAAAGAACAACAACCGGAGGTCGCCCGGCTCCAGGAGTAATGAAATTACGCTGATGAGTCACCACAGGGTTTGTCGCTGGCGTACCCGCAACGCCGTCTCTTATATAACCATCTGCAAGACCTATACGGCGATTCTCATCATCGCGCGCATTTCTTACTCCAGGATCACTGTAATGATAGAAACTGCCATCGTATCCTTCGCGAAGGATAAGAGGGGCCTCAAGCGAATCGATTTTTGCAAGCATGCGTTGCCCTACCGGTGAGCTCCTATAAAACTCTAAAGTGTCTTCCATGGTTTGCTTGAATTCCTTGGACCCCTCGATTCTGATCGTACGGCCAACATTCTGAGGCACCGAGTGGTAAACCTTCGCGCCTGAACGCACACCGCTCAGGTCGTCAATCCCGTATTGCCCGTACACCGTATCGGTTGGGTTATATGTCTGGACGGTATCCCGCCCTCTCCCCGTGTAGATAACATTTCGCTCACCGCCGTAGATAAAATCATCGTCTGGCCCTCCATGCAGAGTATTGTTCCCCCTCCCACCAAAAATGAGGTCGTTGCCGTTCCCGCCATCCACATAGCTGACTTTCGTATCCGGGCCGCCGCCCGCACGCAACTCATCGCTACCGTTGCCCCCGTAAATCGTCGTATTGCCCATACCGCCCGTAATAAAGTCATTTCCATCATTACCCTCTGCGTAGCTGTCACCACTCCCCAAGTTAATAATGTCAGAGCCATCGCCCCCAAATACGCTCGTTCGGCCTGACCCGCCATAAAAGGTATCGTTACCCGCTCCGAGATCGACAATGGTTTCCTGGTTCCCCCCATAATCGATATTGACGGCATCCTTTCCATCGCCGGTCCTGATGATAACGCGCTGTTGATTAGCGGAATTTTCAATGAAAGGTATTTGGTACGGCTGTCCATTGATGTGCATCAGTAGTCCGCCACCGCGGTCCCTTTCAACACTGACATTATTGTCACCACCAGCAGTAGATATTTGCAGAACCTCATTACGCGCCTGAGGGTCCGAGGGGTCCTTGGCTGGGACAGAGGCAAAATCAATGCGAACATTGCTGTCCTGATATTGAGTGGCGGTTATGCGAATCGGCGGCGGCCCGCCAAAATATATTGAGTTTTGCTTGCCTCGGGCAGCGGCTCTAACCTGGTCTCGACTGGGGGCATTCTGGTTGTATGGTTCGTCCTGTGATGTATCAGATTGCCTTGCGTGCCTCTGATGCTCGTTATCGCCACCAAAGGTCACCGGCCCCGCACGGGTAGAACTGATCTCTACCCGGGAAGCATCATGGTGATTGCTATACATAAATGGCACATTGGCCGTGTTCGGGGCAGCGTTCGCACCCTGCGCTGCCGGATCAGCGGCCTGTCGATAGCCTGCGTCGTTTATTTCCTCTTCCCTGGAACGTGAAGCAGTCGATGGTGAAACCGGAGAAGTTTCCATCATTACCTCCAATCACGCATTTTGGATTACGAAGGTTATGTGGTGAGATTGATCGATTACGTTCCTGAACATCGAGTGAAAGCTTACCAACGCCTATGCGCAAGAGACTCATTGAGCTCCAGACCAGCGCACACTCGTTATCTCAGGTAAGCCCGCATTACCAGCAAAAAACTACCTGACACTCCCGCGCAATTCTCCAACCAATGCGTGCAAAGCATGCGGCGTCGCCGCCTCACTTTCCACCGACGGCCCCGCAACCAAGACCACTCGCGACCAGATCCGATGAAAGAAGCCCTTATGCGGATCGCGACTGAAGAAACTCCCCCACAACCCCTGCAACGCCATTGGGATCACCGGCACCGGTGTCTCTTCCAGAATGCGCGTCACCCCACCCCGGAATTCATTCATCTCGCCGTCGGCTGTCAGCTTGCCTTCCGGGAAGATGCACACCAACTCGCCATCCTTGAGGTACTGGGCAATGCGCGAGAACGCCTTTTCGTAGATCTGGATATCTTCATGGCGCCCGGCAATCGGAATAGCCCCGGCGGTGCGGAAGATAAAGCTCAGCACCGGCAAACGGTAGATCTTGTAGTACATGACAAAGCGAATCGGCCGACGCACCGCGCCGCCAATCAACAAGGCATCCACAAATGACACGTGATTACACACCAGCAACGCCGCGCCCTCATCCGGAATCGCCTCGAGATTTCGGTGCTCGACGCGGTACATGGAATGGCTGAGCAGCCAGATCATGAAACGCATGGTGAACTCGGGGACGATCTTGAAGATGTAGGTGTTGACCGCGATGTTGAACAGCGACACCACCAGGAACAATTCGGGGATCGACAACTTGGCCACGCTCAGCAGCAGGATCGACACGATGGCCGAGACCACCATGAACAATGCGTTGAGAATGTTGTTGGCCGCGATTACCCGCGCGCGCTCGTTCTCGGCGGTACGCGACTGGATCAATGCGTACAGCGGCACGATGTAAAAGCCACCAAATACGCCCAGACCAAGGATATCGAACAACACCCACCACGCCTGGCCGTAGCTGAGCACGGCGAGCCAGTCGTTGGCCTGCACGTTCTGCGGGAAGCCGCCGGAGTGCCACCACAGCAGCAGGCCAAACACCGTCAGGCCGAATGAACCGAACGGCACCAGGCCGATTTCTACCTTACGCCCGGAAAGTTTTTCGCAGAGCATCGAGCCGAGCGCGATGCCCACCGAGAACACGGTGAGGATCAGCGTCACCACGGTCTCGTCGCCGTACAACCACTCCTTGGCGTAGGCCGGGATCTGTGTCAGGTAGATCGCGCCGACAAACCAGAACCACGAGTTGCCGACGATGGAACGCGAAACGGCCGGCGTCTGCCCCAGGCCCAAACGCAAGGTGGCCCAGGATTCGCTGAAGATATTCCAGTTCAAACGCAACCCAGGGGTCGACGCAGCCGCCCGTGGAATGCTGCGGCTAGCCAGGTAACCCAGCACCGCCACGCCGACAATGGCCACTGACACCACCGGCGCGTAATGGGTGGTCGACATCATGATCCCGGCGCCAATGGTACCGGCCAGGATCGCCAGGAACGTGCCCATTTCCACCAGGCCGTTGCCACCGACCAGCTCATCGTCGTGCAAGGCCTGGGGCATGATCGAGTACTTCACCGGGCCGAACAGCGCCGAATGGGTGCCCATGGCAAACAGCGCCAGCAGCATCAATTCCAGGTGATTGAACAGGAAGCCGGTGGCGCCCACGGCCATGATCACGATCTCGCCGATCTTGATCGCGCGGATCAAAGCGTCCTTGTTGAATTTCTCGCCAAACTGCCCGGCCAGCGCCGAGAACAGGAAGAACGGCAGGATGAACAGCAAGGCGCAGAGGTTGACCCAGATGGAACGGTCACCGTCGATGGTGAGCTTGTAGAGAATCGCGAGGATCAACGACTGCTTGAAGATGTTGTCGTTAAACGCACCCAACAACTGGGTGATGAAAAACGGCAGGAAACGCCGTGTGCGCAGCAAAGTGAATTGCGAGGGGTGGCTCATCGTCCGTGTTCCTGCGTGGCCTGTTTTTTGTAAAAGCATTCAGGCCACGACTTTACCTAATCCGACTTACTTATTCGCTAGTCCTGCAATGCACGGTGAAACAAAAAGCTCACCTTTATAGGCGCCTTGCACGGTACGCTTGGCGACGACCAGCCACATCAGCGCCAGCGCCACCACCAGCACGCTGCCGAAAACCCTGAAGAAACCCAGGTGCCACAAGCTCGCCAGCTTCAACGTGGCCAAGGCATAGACACCCAGTGGAAAGGTGAACCCCCACCATCCGAGATTGAACGGAATACCGGCGCGCAGGTAACACAGGGTGATCAACACCGCGATCAACATCCACCACAGGCCGAATCCCCACAGGGTAATGCCCGCCACCAGACCGAGACCGTTGGCCATTTCGCCGACACCCGGCAAACCATTGGCCGCGAAGATCGTCGGCGCATCACCACCGAGCAATAACATGCCCAACGCACCGGTGCCGATCGGGCCCAGCGCCAGCCAGCTCGACGCGGCCATGTTGGCGTGAGGCAGTTTATGCAGGGCCATGCGCAACATCAGGATGGTCAGGATACTGAACGCCACCGGCAGGGAAAACGCCCACAGCACGTAGCTGGTCACCAGCATCACCAGTTGCGAATGAGCGTCCGCCAGGTGCGGCGCGAGCAGGCCACCGCTGGCGGCAGCGACTTCGGCCGCGACCACGGGCAGCAGCCAGACGGCGGTCATCTGGTCGATGCTGTGTTCCTGGCGGGTGAACATCATGAACGGGATCAGCACACCGCAGGCCATGGCCAGCGTTACATCCAGCCACCACAGCGCTTCAGCCACAGAGATCACGTCGCTGCCCCAACGCGGCAGGCCAAACAACAGCAGGCCGTTGAGAATCGTCGCGAGTCCCATGGGAATTGTGCCGAAGAACATCGACACCGTGGAGTGTCCGAAAATCCGCCGCGCTTCATGGAAAAACATCACCCAACGGGCTGTGTACAACACGCTGAACAGCACAAACAAGCCGATAGTGAACAACCACAGCGCTTCGGCAATCGCATGCATGCCTGGCAAATTGACCGGCAGTTGCGCCAGGGCCAGCGCCAGCACGCCAGTACCCATGGTGGCGGCAAACCAGTTGGGGGTGAACTGGCGGATCACTTCCCGTGGACGGGTCAAGTGACTAAAAGGTTTGTAGCTGATGGTATTCGAGCAGGTCATGATGGCAATCCTCTTCCTCGTATGAGGTTGAGACCATGGTAGAACCTGATCGAATATCTATATAACGGGTAATATCTCTATCTGTTATCTACTTTGCCAATATAGCGTCACACGCTGCCTTCGCTTTCGATCACCAGGATGCGCGAAGGGCCTTGGGGGTGAGCCACATGTTCGGTGCCGACGCTGGCGTAGAAGATATCGCCGACACCCAGCTCCGCCACCTGTTCGAAGCCATTATCGCGATAGTGCATCAGCACCCGGCCATCCAGCACCACGAACACCTCTTCACCGTCGTTGATGTGCCAGCGATACGGCTGGTCGGTCCAGTGCAGGCGTGTGGTGATACCGTTCATATTGGCGATATCCAACGCCTCCCAGGCACGGCTGCCGGTGAAGTCCTTGCTGCGGATGATCTTCATGCTCGCATCTCGATCAGGCGAATTCGGGGTATCGATTATTACCCATCAACCGCCCGTCGTCGCCCTTAAGCGTGCCGAATCCTGCAAGAGCAACGCAACCAGCGCGCCGAGGGCCAGCAGGATGAGGGTCGCGCCATAGCCGTCGGTGGTGGATATCAGGCCAAAGCTGCGAATGAGATTGCCCGCCAGCAATGAAGGCAAGCAGAACGCCAGGTAGCTCAGCACATAGAACGCTGACATCAGCCCCGCGCGCTCATGGGGCAAGGCCAGCGGTACCACACTGCGCAAGGCGCCGAGAAAGCCCGCGCCGAAGCCGCTGCCGGCGACCAGGGTGGCGATGAAAAACAGCGGTAGGCTGGCGCTGTGTACCGCCGTGAGAATCAGCGTCACACCGATTGCCAGCAACCCGGCGCCAAGCCGCAGCACCTTGTCGGCTGGGCGATTGCGCAGGGTAAAGATCATCAGCGCACCGCTTAAAGTCAACACAGCCACCAGGCCGCCACCGATCAGGTTGGAGGTAGAGCCGGTGGCTGCCCGCACCAGCGACGGCGCCAGGGACAGGTAAAATCCGCCCATCGCCCACACTGCCACATCCACCGGCAATGACAGCCACAACGCCCGGCGTGCCTGGGGTGGTACATGCAAAGTGGGACGCAGCGACGCCAGTGCGCCGGGAATACGGCCCACGGTCTCCGGCAAGCGCCATACGTAGAGGGCCTGCACCAACATCAGGGCCAGCAACGTCCAATAGATCAACTGGGTCGGCAATGGCGCGAACTCCACCAGCAAACTGCTGCCCATCGCCCCGCAGGCCATGCCCAGCAAAGGCGCCACGCTGTTGACCAGTGGGCCCTGTTGACGGTCGGTATCGAGCAATGCCGCGCCCAGCACAGCAGTAGCCATGCCGGTGGCAAACCCTTGCAAGGTCCGCGCGGCAATCAGCCAGGCCACGCTGCCTTCATTGATAAACAGCAGCATCGCCAGCATATCCAGGACCAATGCGGCAAAAATCACCGGCTTACGCCCCAGATGGTCCGACAGTGAACCGACGGTCAGCAACGCGGCCAGCAGGCTCAACGCGTAGACACCGAAGATCAGCGTGAGCATGCCCGCCGAAAAATGCAGGCCTTCCTGATAGAGGTGGTACAACGGCGTCGGCGCACTGGAAGCCGCGAGAAACGTCAGCAAGGTAATCGCGAGAAACACCAGACTGGAACGATGAGAAATGTGACTGGACATGGGCACGCTCCGCTAAAGCTAATATTTTGCTTTTGCAGAGTGTGCTACCGGAAAGCGCTTAAAGCAAATTCTTTGTGTTAAGGTTTTATGCATGGCGATTAAAGAAGGCCTTCGCCCGGGGGGCCGCAGTGCCCGGGTCCAAGAATCAGTGCATAACGCCGCGCGCGAATTGCTGGAAGCCCATGAGCGCTCCAGCGTCACCGTGCCGATGATTGCCGCGCGCGCGGGTGTCACGCCCTCTACCATCTACCGGCGCTGGGGCGACCTCGCCGCGCTGCTCGCCGATGTGGCGCTTGAGCGCCTGCGCCCGGACAGTGAGCCGGCCAACACGGGTAGCCTGCGTGGAGACTTGCGCGCCTGGGGCGAGCAGTACCTGGATGAGATGAGTTCTGACCTGGGCCGCAACATGATGCGCGATGTGCAATGCAGCCATCCCCGGGACTATTGCAGCCACATTCTGATGGGCCAGTTGCAGGTCATCCTCGACCGCTATCAGGGCACGGTCGCCAGGCTGCCAAACCTGGATCGCTTACTGAACCTGATCGCGGCGCCCACGGTGTATCGCAGCCTGTTTTCCAGCGCACCGTTGCCGGTTGAAGAGCTGCATGAACTGATTGATCTGGCGCTGAAAATCTAAAACCCTGTACAAAACCAACTGTGGGAGCGGGCTTGCTCGCGAATGCGGTGGTTCAGTCAATATTTCCGGTGACTGACACTCAGCATTCGCGAGCAAGCCCGCTCCCACATTTTTACAGCGTGCATCCAATGCGTTAGGTACGCATCCCGCGCCCGCTCACCAGCAACTTCGCGCAACCGATATACAGCACCACGGTCGCTACCAGCATGAAGGTGATCGCCACGCTGATCTTGATGTCCGACACGCCCAAAATGCCGTAGCGGAAGGCGTTGACCATATGCAAGACCGGATTGGCCAGCGAGACGGTCTGCCAGAACGGCGGCAGCAAGCTGATGGAGTAGAACACCCCGCCCAGGTAAGTCAGCGGCGTCAGCACGAAGGTCGGGATGATCGAAATATCATCGAAGTTGCGTGCAAAAACGGCGTTGATGAAACCCAGCAGCGAGAAGATCGTCGCCGTCAGTACCACCACCAGAATGGTGACCCCAAGGTGATGCACCTGCAGGTGCGTGAAGAACAGCGACAACAGGGTCACGATCACGCCCACCATCAAGCCTCGCAGCACACCGCCCAGGGTGTAGCCGATCAGGATGGTGTGGGGCGACACCGGCGACACCATCAATTCTTCGATGGAGCGCTGGAACTTGCTGCCGAAGAAACTGGAGACCACGTTGCCGTAGGAGTTGGTGATCACCGACATCATGATCAGGCCCGGCACGATGTACTCCATGTAGGTGAAGCCACCCATGTCGCCAATCTGCCGACCGATCAGGTTACCGAAGATCACAAAGTACAGGACCATGGTGATCGCCGGCGGCAGCAGGGTCTGCGGCCAGATCCGGGTAAAGCGCTTCACTTCGCGATAGACGATGGTTTGCAGCGCGACGAGGTTGGGTTGCAGTTCGGAACTCATACCGCCACCTTCGCCAGATTTTTCTCCACCAGGGACACGAACAACTCCTCAAGGCGATTGGTTTTGTTACGCAGGCTCAGCACTTCGATGTTCTGGGTCGCCAACTGCGTGAACAACGCGGTGATGCCCATGGCCTTGTCCACCTGCACTTCCAGGGTATGGCTGTCCACCAGGCGGCTCGGGTAGCCGAGCAGTTGCGGCGGCGCCGACAGGTTGTTTTTCAGGTCGAGCAAAAAGGTTTCCACATGCAACTGACCCAGCAGGTTACGCATGCTGGTGTTCTCGACGATGGTGCCGTGGTCGATGATGCCGATGTTGCGGCACAGCTGCTCAGCCTCTTCCAGGTAGTGGGTGGTGAGGATAATGGTGATGCCCTTCTCGTTCAGCTCGGTGAGAAAGGTCCACATCGAGCGACGCAGTTCGATGTCCACGCCGGCAGTGGGCTCGTCGAGGATCAACAGACGCGGCTCATGCACCAGTGCGCGGGCGATCATCAGGCGGCGTTTCATGCCGCCGGACAACGAACGGGAAGGCACGTCGCGCTTATCCCACAGGCCCAGTTGGGTCAGGTACTGCTCGGCGCGTTCCTTGGCGACTTTCGCCGGGATGCCGTAGTAGCCGGCCTGGGTCACGACGATGTCGAAGGTCTTTTCGAACTGGTTGAAGTTGAATTCCTGGGGCACCACACCGATGGAACGCTTGAGCGCCGCCGGGGATTTGTCCAGGTCATGGCCGAAGATATTCACCGTGCCGCTGGTCTTGTTGACCAGGGTCGAGAGAATGCCGATGGTGGTGGATTTGCCGGCGCCGTTAGGGCCGAGCAAGGCGAAGAAGTCACCTTCGGCAACGTCCAGATCGATACCACTCAGGGCCTGGAAACCGTTGCCGTAGGTTTTGGTTAGCTGCCGGATGGACAGAGCGGAACTCATATCGGAATACGCACCAAAGAAGGGAATAGAAATAGTAGATGAGGGCGCAGCCCAGGTAGTTCAACGGCGGCGCATGACAAGCATGGTGCTTGCCCGCGCCGCACAAGTACAGTCACCCGTATTAATAGTGGGTATTAAGTCAACGCAGTCATGACCGCTTTGCGGTAGGCAGGACGTTGTTGCAGGCGCGCGTACCAGGCCTCTAGGTTGAGCATTGCAGGCCGTTCGATGGGCATTTCGAACCAGGCGTAGATAAAGCTGCCCAGGGGGATATCGCCCATGCCGATCTCGTCGCCCGACAGATACGGCTGTGTGGCAAGCGCTTCATCAACGGTTTTGAGCACGTCGATACACGCCTGGCGACCGGCGTGGATGGTGTCCCAGTTCTGTTTTTCCGCCGGGGTGCGCAGCACGCCCCAGAACACAATCTTGAACGGTTCGGCGAAGGTGGAGGTGGTCCAGTCCATCCACTTTTCCGCGTTGGCGCGTGCCTTCAGGTCGGTCGGGTACCAGTTGGAGGCCTGCTTGGCGCAAAGGTAACGCACGATGGTGTTGGACTCCCACAGCACAAAGTCGCCGTCTTCGATCATCGGCACCCGACCGTTGGGATTCAACGCCCGGTATTGCGGCGTGTCGACCACACCAAAAGCCCCGCCCGCATCAATTGCTTCATAGTCCAGACCGAGTTCCTCGGCGCACCACAGTGCCTTCCTGACGTTTGATGAATTTTTACGACCCCAGATCTTCAGCATGACCGCGCCTTTATTGTTGATGAACATGGCTTGATGAAGGCAGCAGCATACGCCGGTTCACGTGCGGCTTGAATCACTCTGCATGTCGCCAAGTAACGGCGGCCTGTCCTCGGCAAACAGATGGGGGTAACACTGCTGGATATGGGCGAAGAAAAAGGCCTCGGGCACGTCAGGAAATTGCCCGTGGTCGACCACGTACTCCATCGACCGCTGGCCTTGGCGATTGAACGCGTGGAAGACGCTGTCGTGAAGGCCGTCAAAATCCAGGGGCGGCACATCGAACACCACGCACAGTTGCGAATTGAATGCGGGCGTGGCCTTGACCCAGCGATCGTTGAGGTAAAGCTCGGTATAGCCGTGCATGGCGAACACATCGCTTTTGAGCAGAGCGATCAGGCGCGGCGTCGAAAGATGATTGCGCACATCCGCCAGGCCGATGCGCGCCGGGATGCCGCAGTGGCGAGCGCAGGCGGCAAGCAAGGTGGCCTTGGGCACGCAATAGCTTTCGCCGGTGGCCAGGGCGAAGCTTGCGCTCAATGTGTCTGGGTCGCGGCTGAAGGTGTAGGGGTTGTAGCGAATCGCCTCACGCACGGCGTAGTAAAGGCTGACCGCTTGGTCACTAAAATCCCTACGGGTTCCACGGTGTTTTTCGGCGAACTCCACCACCGCAGGGTGGTCACTATCGATGAAGCGGCTGGGACTCAGGTAGATATCCATGAGCTTTATCTCCGAAGGAAGCCTGGAGTCTAACCACAGGCCTGCCGGGGAGATAACGACGAATCGGCCAAATCTCGTTACACCCTGATCACCCCGCTTGTTCGGATGCCGACTAAGCTCCCTGGTGGTTTCGCCCCTGGTTTCACGGAGGATTGAATATGCTGTTGTTGTGGATACTGGTGCTGGTGGTCGGCATCGCCTACCTCGCACACCGCCGCGTCGCGCCCCTGCCCGCCTTGGGTGTGGTCGCCGTTTATCTGCTGGCGATGGGCGCCTGGAGCCATGCACCGGGTTGGCTGCTGCTGATCTTCTGGGTGTTGATCGCCGTGATCGCCGCGCCCCTGCTCCTGCCCGACCTGCGCCGCCAATACTTCACCAAGCCGCTGTTCAGCTGGTTTCAGAAAGTCCTGCCGCCGATGTCCGAGACTGAGCGCGATGCCATCGACGCCGGCACCGTGTGGTGGGACGGCGAACTGTTCAGCGGTCGTCCGGACTGGGACAAATTGCTGGCCTACCCCAAGGTGCAACTGACCGAGGAAGAACAGGCGTTTATCGACGGCCCGACCGAAGAACTCTGCGCCATGGTCAGCGACTGGGAAATCGGCCAGGCCATGGACCTTCCGCCCGCCGCCTGGGAGCATATCAAGACCCACGGTTTCTTCGCCCTGATCATTCCCAAGGAATATGGCGGCAAGGGTTTCTCTGCCTATGCCCACTCCCAGGTCGCAATGAAACTCGCCACCCGCAGCGGCGACCTGGCCTCCACCGTAATGGTGCCAAACTCCCTCGGCCCCGCCGAGTTGCTGTTGCACTACGGCACCGAAGAACAACGCAACCACTACCTGCCGCGCCTGGCGCGCGGCGATGACATTCCGTGCTTTGCCTTGACCGGTCCGCTGGCCGGCTCCGACGCGGGCGCCATGCCCGACACCGGCGTGATCTGCAAAGGTGAATGGGAAGGCAAGGAAACCCTCGGCCTGCGCCTGAATTGGGAAAAACGCTACATCACCCTCGGCCCGGTCGCGACTCTGCTTGGCCTGGCGTTCAAGGCACACGACCCGGATCATCTGCTGGGTGAAGAGGAAGACCTGGGCATCAGCCTGGCGTTGATTCCCATCGACACCCCCGGCGTGGAAATCGGCCGTCGCCACCTACCTCTGGGCGCCGCCTTCATGAACGGCCCCAACTCCGGCAAGGATGTGTTCATCCCGCTGGAGTTCCTCATCGGCGGCCAGGAAATGCTCGGCAAGGGCTGGATGATGTTGATGAACTGCCTCTCCGTGGGCCGTTCGATCTCCCTGCCCGCCGTGGGCACTGGCGCGGCCAAGTTCACCAGCCTGGTGACCGGCCAATATGCCCAGGTGCGCGAGCAATTCAATGTGCCGCTGTCGGCCTTCGAAGGTATCCAGGAGGCGCTTGCGCGTATCGGCGGCAACGCCTGGCTGATGGACAGCGCGCGCATGCTTACCGCCAACGCCGTGGACCTGGGGGAAAAACCCTCGGTGCTGTCGGCGATCCTCAAGTACCACCTGACCGAGCGCGGCCGTGAGTGCATCAGCCACGCCATGGACGTGCACGGCGGCAAGGGCATCATCATGGGCCCGAACAACTACCTGGGCCGCAACTGGCAAGGGGCGCCTATCTTCATCACTGTAGAGGGCGCGAACATCCTGTCGCGCAACCTGATGATCTTCGGCCAGGGCGCGATCCGCTGCCACCCGTTCGTGCTCAAGGAAATGGCCCTGGCTGGTCGCGAAGACCATGACCAGGCGCTAAAGGAGTTCGACGGCCTGCTGATGCAACACATCGGTTTCGCCGTGAGCAACGCCGCCAGTACCTTGGTGCTGAACCTCGGCGTGGGGCATTTCGAGAAGGCTCCGGGCAACCGCTTGAGCCAGGGTTACTTCCGTGCACTCAACCGCCAGGCGGCCGCGTTCGCGCTGCTGGCTGACCTGAGCATGATGCTGCTGGGTGGCGAGTTGAAGCGTCGCGAACGCCTGTCGGCTCGTCTGGGTGATGTGCTGAGCCATATGTACCTGGCGTCGGCCGCCCTCAAGCGTTACCACGACCTGGATTCGCCGGACCACTTGGAACCGCTGTTCGCCTGGGCCATGGAAGAAAGCCTTGGCGAATCGGAACGTGCGCTGGATGAATTGCTCAGCAACTTCCCCAACAAGGTACTGGGCTGCCTGCTGCGGGTGATCGTATTCCCGTTCGGCCGTCGCCATACCGGGCCGTCGGATGCGCTGGATGCCAAAGTGGCCGCGGTGATCGGCCGTGCCAAGGGCGATCCGACCCTGGAAGAATTGCTGGCCGGCTGCTACCGCCCGCAATCGGCGCAAGATCCGGTGGGCGCCTTGCAACATGCCTACGATCTGCTGGGTGCGAGCCATCCATTGCAGAAGAAACTGCACAGCGCGCTCAAAAGCGGCCAGGTCAAACCGACTGCCGGGGAACACGCCATTGATGCAGCGCTGCACGCAGGGGTGTTGCAACCGGCCGAGGCGCAAACCCTGCGTAACGCCGAAGCGGCACGGCGCAAGGTGATCGACGTGGATGATTTCAGCAAGGAAGAGCTGACCCAGGCCGAGGGTAAAGTCCGCTGATTCCAGCGGTCATATAATTACGGGCGCGAGAGCTATATACTCTCGCGCCCGTTTTTGCTTTAGAGGACTTATCTCGTGTCCAACGTCGTTGCCGATCATCTCGTCTTGCTCGACCACCTGCGCAGCATCCTGGTTGCCGTCGGCGAAGCCGAACAGGTGCCCGAGGAAAGCCATGCCCTGTTCCTGGAGCGCTTCGACGAATTGCGCGCCCTGCTGCCGATCGACCCAATCGAAAGCCAGTACCTGGGCCAGGACCTGATGAGCCAGGTCATCCTGCGCTACCCGCAAATCGCCCACCTGGTGCCGCGCGACCTGCTGTGGTTCTTTGGCGGAGACTGCCTGCACTTTATGCCCGACGAAGAACTGGACCTGTACCAGGCCCTGGAAGAGCGTCGCTTCGAAGCCGAACAGAATGACGAGCCCTTCGACTGGAACCAGGAAAAGCAGCTGCTGGCCATGCCAGATGACCAGAGCAAGCACTGACTTTTTCATGCCCGTTCCCACAGTTTTGACCGCATGTCTACCGACGGCGCAGTGTCGGCTCCGTCGCCATGCACTCCACCAGATAATCAATAAACACCCGCAACTTCGGCGGCAGATAGCGCGTGGGCGAATGCAGCAACCACGCCTCGCCATGATAGGACGCAATAAAGTCCCACGTCGGCAACACCTGCACCAAACGCCCAGCCTCCAACGCATGGCGCGCCGTGAAATACGGCAAGCTGCCAATTCCCACATGTTGTAACACCGCATCCAGCCGAACCCCGGTGTGGTTTGCCGCATAACGCCCGCGCACCGCGACCGTCACGGCCTTGCCGGCCTGGCGAAATTTCCAGCGTGAATCGCCGGGTGTCTCCCCGAGGTAGATGCAGCTGTGCGCCAGCAGATCATGGGGATGCCCCGGTGTGCCGTGCTCAGCCAAATACTGCGGCGTCGCGCACAGCAAATGCTCGATGGGCAACAACTGCCGGCCGACCAACCCCGGCGGAGGGCTGTCGGTGATGCGGATGCTCAGGTCGACATTGTCATCGATCATGTCCACCTGCCGATCCTCCAGGATCAACTGCACATCCATCTTGGGGTAACGCCGCAGGAATTCCGGCATATGCGGGTGCACCACGAACCGCCCCACCGCCTTGGGCACGCTGATCCGCACCAGCCCTTCGGCTTCATGGGTGAACTGGCCGCTGATCTCCATCACCGAACGCGCCGCGTTGACCATTTCCTGGCAGCGCTTGAACACTTCTTCACCGCCTTCGCTTAAACGTAACTTGCGCGTGGTGCGTTGCAGCAATCGCGTCGCCAGGGCTTTTTCCAGGCGCGAAATGCTGCGGCTCACCGAGGAAGGCGAAGCACCCAGTTGCCGGGCGGCCTCGGAAAAGCTGCCGGCTTCCACCACTTTGACGAAAATCGCCATTTCGCCGAGCAGCGGCAGAGGAAGATTGATGCTCATGGTGCACAGGTCCATTGATAATTGAGCGGATTATCACCCATCTACGCACTATTTATACTGCCCACAGAACCCTGATGCGGATGTAGATCATGACCGAGCGCTTGTTTTTTACCCACGACCACCTGACTGCCGAGCTGGAAGTATTGAGCTGCACACCCCACGAGGAGCAATTTGCAGTGATTCTGCAGTCGACGATTTTTCACCCACAGGGTGGTGGGCAACCTTTCGATACCGGTTGGCTCGGTGAAAGCACTGTGCTGCGCGTCACTCAGGAAGCCGACCGCGTGGTGCACTACATCGACCGGCCATTGGAACCCGGTCCGGTCACCGCCCGGGTCAATGAACAGCGTCGCGCGTTGCACACCCGACTGCATTCCGCCGGACACTTGATCGGCAACGTAGGCGAGACCCTGGGCTGGATGCCGATCAAGGCCCATCACTGGCCCGGCGAAGGCAAGATCACCTTCATTCGTGGCGAAGCGGCGCAAGCCATGGACGCCGAGGCGATCCAGCAGCAGGTCAACCAATGGATTGCCGCGGATTACCCGCGCCACATGAACCTGGAAGACGGCACCCGTGAGGTCGGCTTTGGCGAATTGCCGGCGTATGCCTGCGGCGGCACCCATGTGCAGACACTGAGCGAATTGGGTCAGGTGACCATCCTGGCCTTGACAGAGAAAAAGGGCGCGCTGTCGGTGCGCTACGAACTCGATTAAACCTCAATCGCCCCCGCACGCCCCGGTTCCACCACAAACGACTTGAGGGTCGACACCAAGGCCATCGGGTCGCGGGGATCGGTAATCACACGCAGGTTCGTAAGCATCCTGCCTTCCTCCACTTCCACCGACACATACCCCCGTTGGCGGCTGTCAAAAAACTGCACATGGGGATTGAGCGGCAGCAGCTTGCTGAACGCGTCAAAGGGCGGCCCGTCAGACGTCACCGAAGTACCGACGAATTCGGTGGCCACCACCGGCGAATCCGGGTTGTTGCCATCGGCATGCAAGTCTGTGACCCAGAACGAATGGATATCACCGCCCCAGAACACCGGGTTGTTGACCCGGTTGCGCTCAATGGACGCCAGCATCCTTGAGCGATTAGCCATGTAGCCATCCCATCCATCGGTCCAACGCCCCGGCTTGTGGTTGGTCAAGTCGCGCTGGGTCAGCGGCGCGACCAGCAGGTCTTGGGCGATGATGTTCCACTGCGCCTTCGACTGAGCAAACCCCTGGTCCAGCCAGGCCTCTTGCTGCCAACCGAGCATCGTGCGGCCAGGGTCGCGCAAATCGTGACACAGGTTTTCGGCGATATGCCCCTGGTGACTGCCATTGGCCAAAATGCACGGTTGTTCGGAGCGATATTGCCGGCCGTCCAACACATGGAAACGGGCCAGCCGTCCGTAGTCCAGGCGTCGATAAATGCGCATGTCCGCTCCTTTCGGCAAGCTGCTGACACGCAACGGCATATGTTCGTAGTAAGCCTGGTAGGCCGCCGCACGCTGCTGCAGGAATTGCCCGACCGGAATCTTCGGGTCCTGGGACCAGCGGCTCGCGTAGTCGTTCTGCACTTCGTGATCATCCCAGGTCGCTATGCTCGGTGCGGCGGCGTGCAAGGCCTGCAGATCCGGATCGGTTTTGTACAAGGCATAGCGGTTGCGGTAGTCACTCAAGCTCACCGCATTGCCGCTGCCATGGGGGCGGATGATCTTGCCCGAATCTGCCGCGTAGGAACTGTCGTAGATGTAGTCGCCGAGAAAGAACACCAGGTCAGGCTGCTCCTCTGCAAGGTGGCGATAGGCACTGAAATAGCCGCGTTCCCAGTGGGAACACGAGACAAACCCCAGGCGCGCCGACGCCATGGCATTCACGGCCGGCGCCGTGCGCGACTGCCCTACCGGGCTTTGCGCACCCAGCCCTTCGAACTGATACCAATACGGCCGGCCCGCCTCCAGCCCCGCAACTTCCACATGCACCGAATGCCCCCAGCGCTCGCTGGCCGTGACTTCGCCCTGGCGCACCACGTGGGTCATCGCTGCATCGCTGGCGACCCGCCAACGCACCGGCACAGAACGGCTCAAGCCACCTCGGCCATCCACGGCATTGAACAACGGCGCCAGGCGCGTCCAGATCACAAAGCCATCGGGCAACGGGTCACCCGACGCCACGCCAAGGGTGAACGGATAGTCCACGCCGGCACTGCGCGCAAACGGACTGAGGATCGCAAACGTGGTGGCGACGGCCAGCCCGGCAAGCACTCGGCGTCGACCATGATCAACCTCGCCACTCACAACCGGAACTCCCAGTCCTCGCGCAAGGTGGCGAACACCAGCATGTCTTCATGCACACCGTTCTTGAGAAATGCTCCACGCATGCAGCCTTCGTACTGCAGGCCGATTTTCTCCATGACCCGCGCCGACTCTTTGTTGCGACTGAAGCACTGGCTGCCCACGCGATGCAGGCCGAGTTCCGCAAAGCCGTAGTCCATCAGCGCACGCGCCGCTTCTGCCGCATAGCCCTGGTTGCGGGCATCTGCTGCGACCCAGCCGCCCAGGTGTCCGTAGAGGTGATCCTGTTTGATGCGCAGGCTGACGATGCCGATCAGCTCACCCCTATCACGCCGATGCATGCCCAGGCTCAGCAGGTTGGCTGAGCGAAATTTCTCCTGCATGCCATCGATGAAATCCTGCGCGACTTCAAGGGTGTAAGGCGAAGGGATGCTCGCCGTGTTATCGGCGATTTTCGGCCCGTTGGCGAGGGCACGCAACTTTTCGGCCTGATGCTTTTCCAGCGCGCGCATTAACAGTCGCGGCGTGGATATTTGCGGCAGTTCATGACTCATTCCCAGGGGCCCTCGATGTAAAGTTTTTGAGAATGCCCCCGCTGCGTGTCAGTTCTGTTACGTCACAAAAATATCTTTAGAATCACCTGTAATACGCGCCCTAGAGCCCTCAAAACGTCAATTAAAGTTAACCAATCGGTCATTTTTGGTTGTTAGCGTGTCGCCCCTAATTCAATAACGGGGTAACGGAATGAGAACCTGGGACGAACCGAAAAAACGCAAGGCGCACATCGAACTGATCCCGATGATCGATGTGATGATGTTCCTCCTGGTGTTTTTCGTACTCGTGAGCCTGAACGTGATTCCGGCCCTCGGCATGAAGACGCAACTGCCCAGCGCCAGCAGTTCACAGCAGCTCAAACCACAGAATAAATTCATCCTGACGTTGGGCCTCGAGGGCCAGCTGCAACTGGATGGCAAAGACCTCACGGTCGACGCGCTGGTGCCAGCATTGAAGGCAGCGCAAAAGCCCGACACCAAGTCGACCATCATCGTGAACAGCGACAAAGGCGTGGAGGTTTCGCGCTTGGTGGAGGTAATGGACACCCTGCGTTTGGGTGGCTTTACCTCCGTGTCCATTGCCACGCGTAAGTCCTGATCATGTACGTCTTGTTTCGTGCGCGTCAGCTGCTGGGCAGTGTTCCGGCCCTGATCGCCCTGGTGCTGATTGCACTGGTTATCCAGTCCCAGACATTGAAAGTCGAGCCGGTGTATGACGAGTCGGCGGTCGAGTTGGCGCTGGTCGAGCCAGAGCCGGAAGTGATCCCGGAGCCCGTGGTGGAACAAGAGCCGCCACCGGTAATCGAGGATGAAGAGGCCGAACCGGCCCCACCGCCACCGCCGCCAAAACCGCTGCCAAAACCCAAGCATGAGCCCAAGCCGAAACCGATGCCCAAGCCAGTGGTCGCCAAGCCAACGCCCACCCCGACACCACCACCGGTCGCAGCCAAACCGGCACCTGTGGCTCAGGCCGCGCCAACACCTGCGCCTCCCGCCCCCCCCAAGGTCGACGGCCAAGCCCTGGAAGGTGGCTACCTCAAGGGTTTGCGCAACGAGTTGGACACCTACAAGCAGTACCCCACTGGACGCCAGGCCTCTCTCGAACGCCCCACCGGTGAAGTGGTGGTCTGGTTGCTGGTCGATCGCCAGGGTCGGGTACTCGACTCCGGCTTGCAGACCCAGGCCTCGAGCATGTTGCTCAATCGGGCCGCCACCAACAGCTTGCGTCGCATCAAGCAAGTCAAGCCGTTCCCCGAGCAAGCCTTCGGGGGACGCAACGAGCAGCGCTTCACCGCCACCTTCAACTACAGCGTGCAATAAGCACCCGACACCAGGACGACAGTGATGAGGTTCACACGGATTCATCTGGCACTCGTTGCCGCAAGCATGGGCCATGGAATGGTCATGGCCGACACCCGCGACAGCGACGTCGGCACGATTGGGGTTCAGGGCAAGGCCACCGCGGGTGGTGGCTACATGGTGCAGGAAGAAAGCATCAAGGGCCGCTCCACCGTGACCAAGGAAGCGCTGGATAAACAGACCGCCACCGGCAACGCCGTGGACAAGCTCAAGTACACCCCGGGTTTGAACATCTCCAGCGAAGACGCTACCGGCCTGTCGGGCTTTCGCTTCACCATGCGCGGGCTCAACTCCGACCAGGTGGGGATGTCGGTAGATGGCATGCCGATCAACGACTCGGGTAACTACGCGCTGTACTCCAACCTGTTGGGCGACCCGGAAAACATCGATCAGATCTTCGTCACCCAGGGTTCCTCCGAAGCCGACGGCCCGCACATCGGCTCCAGCGGTGGCAATATCGGCATCGTGACCATTCGCCCGACCAAGGAAACCGGGGCGTTCGTCAAACAGATCATGGGCAGCAACGCTACGCGCAAGACCTTTGCCCGCCTTAACACGGGTGAGATCAACGGACTGAGCAACTGGTTGTCGGCGTCCCACACCGAAGGCCAGATGTGGCGTGGTTCGGGCGCCGTGCGCGCGGACAAGGTGGAGTGGAACAGCTTCTTCGACGCCGGCGACGGCAACACCGCCAACCTGATCCTCAAGTATCACGAGCAGGACAACAACAGCTACAGCCAGTTGACCAAGGCCCAATACCAGCAAAACGGCCGCAAGTACGACCCCTACCCGGCCACGCCGACCGTGGGCAGCAACGGCAAGTACAACAGCTACTACGCCCTGGCGCAAAACCCGTTCCAGACGTTCACCGCCGTGCTCAACACCCAGTTCAAGCTGGCGGACAACCTCGCGCTGTCGGTGATCCCGTATTACTACTGGGGTAACGGCAGCGGCGTCGGCGCGTCCAGCTATGCGCTGAACCGCGGCTCGAACCAAGGCGGCGTATTCGACCTGGGCAATCTGCCGACCGGCGCCCAATACAACGCCGACGGCACCCCGAACAACGGCGTGTACTACCGCCCTTCGCGCACCCAGACCTGGCGTCCGGGCATCACCACCAAACTGAACTGGGACCTGGGCGATCACAGCCTGCAAGTCGGCTACTGGTACGAGCGCGCACGCCAAAGCCAGACCCAGCCGTTCATCCCGCTCAAGGCCAGTGGTAAGCCAGTCGACACCTGGCCGGACTCCAACGACGCCGTGGTCGATGCCAATGGCAACACCATCCAGGGTCGCGACCGCTTCACCATCACCCCGGCGCAGAAGGTCTGGGCCCAGGACACCTGGTACATCAACTCGGACTGGACCCTGATCGCGGGCCTGGCCTACATGAACGTCAAGCGTGATGGCACCAACCACGGCAGCCTGACCGAGCAGTCGGAAAAACGTAACCAGACCTACAACAAACTGCTGCCCAACGCCGGCCTGAAATACCAGCTGGATGAACGCGACCAGTTGTTCTACAGCCTGTCGCGCAACATGCGCATCCCGCAGAACTACGTGCTGTACGACAAGGGCGTCGGCTCCATCGACGCCAAGCCGGAAACCAGCTGGAACCACGAGTTGGGCTGGCGCTACACCGATGAAGACATGACCGTGGCCGCCACCTTGTTCTACATGCAGTTCAAGGATCGCCAGGTGTCGTCGCGCGACATCAACGGCGACTTCGCCGACATCAACGCCGGCTCCGTCAACAACAGCGGCCTGGAGCTGGAGTGGAGCGGCTTGCTGCCCAATCACTTCAACTACTACACCTCCTACACCTACACCAAGGCCGAGCAGCAAGACGACCTGACCGTGTACAACGCCGGCCAAGCCATCCTCTTGCCCACCAGCGGCAAGCAGTTCGCCAACGTGCCGAAAAACATGCTGGCCGCCAACATCGGCTACGACGACGGCCGCTTCTATGGCACCTTCGGCGGCAAGTACACCAGCAAGCTCTACGGCGACCTGACCAACGACGAAGCCATCTCCGGCCGTACCGTGTTCAACGCCGGTGCGGGCATCTACCTGCCGGTGGACAAGAAGGTGGTCAAGGACGCAACCCTGCGCCTGAACGTCGACAACCTGTTCGACAAAAAGTACCTGGACGGCGTGTACACCACCAAGACCAACGCGGCCAGCTATAGCGGTTTCCGCGACGGCGACCCGGCCTACATCGTGGGCCTGGAACGCACCGTGACGGTTTCCCTGGAAGCCAACTTCTAATTGCGAGGTAAGTGAACATGGACATGAATCTGCTCCACGACATCACCTTTTATGTGATGTATGCCGCGATGGCCATCGCGATCTTTATCGCCATCGAGCGCGGGATTTACTTCGCCTACGTACGCCGCCAAGCCCGCGCGCTGACCGAAGTGCTGGGCGCCAATGTGCACAGCGAACGCGACTTGCCGCAAAGCCTGACCCGCCGTGACAGCCTGCCACTGAGCATGGTGTTGCCGGTGCTGGCACAGAAAGCCTCGCAGGGGTCGCGCAAGGATCTGGATGACGTGATCGAAACCCAGTACCTGACCACCCGTGCACCCTTGGCCCGTAGCCTCTGGATCATCGAAACCATCACCACCGCCGCACCGCTGTTGGGTTTGCTGGGCACCATCCTCGGCATCATCGACACCTTCAAGGCGCTGGCCACGGCGGGTGTGTCCGACCCAGGGCAGATTTCCGGTGGTATCGGCACGGCCTTGTTCGCCACGGGACTGGGGATCGCCATCGCGCTGTTCTGTGTGGTGTTCCACAACTTTTTCCAGGACAGCCTGGAGCGCATCAACGACCAGCTGAAAATCCTGCTGATCCGCGCTGCCACCGGTGCCCGCGTGCAGAGTGAAGTGCCGCACCTGGTGCCAACGCCGCTGCACAGCCGCACGGCGTAAACACAACAGCGGGCGCGCAATGCGCCCGCTTTCTTTTCTGATGGGAATCCCTATGTCCGTTTCCTTGAAATTGCGCATCGCAGGCCTGGCAGGCTTGTTCCTCAGTCCGCTGGCCCAGGCGGACTTTTCGATTCCGGGGTTTGAATTGGTGCACACCGTGCCAGTGGACACCGCCCTCGGCACCGACGACTTGCGCCAGCCCGGCCCAGTGTGGAGCGAGCTGTTTGACGGCGCAAAAAGCCGTATCGATATCGGCCAGTTCTACGCTGCCGATCACCCAGGCTCGGTGATGGACGGCGTGATCGAACGCCTGGAAGCCGCCGGTAAGCGCGGTGTGAAAATTCGCTTTTTGCTAGAAGAAAAAGGCATCAAGTTGTCGGAAGCCTCCACCCTTGAACGCCTGCGGGCGATCCCCAACCTGACCTTTCGCGCATTGCCTTACGCGCGGGTGAGCGGCGGAATCATCCACGCCAAATACCTGGTGGTGGATGGCAAGCAAGCCTTTGTCGGCAGCCAGAATTTCGACTGGCGCTCCCTGGAACACATCCACGAAACCGGGCTGCTCATCACCAACTCGACCGTGGTGAGCCAGGTGCAGGCGATCTTCGAGCAGGATTGGAAAGCCCAGCAGGCTTTGACCGACAACCAACCGGTGCCGCAGCCTGCCACGAGCAACGAACCACCGCGCACCGGCAACTACCTGGTCGCCAGCCCGCAACGCTACAACCCACCGGGCGTAGGCGATTCACAGCTGGAACTGCCGCGTTTGCTGAGCGAAGCCAAACATGAAGTGCGCGTGCAATTGCTGGACTATGCGCCACTGTCCTACGGACCGGACAAGACCCGTCCGTACTACGCGGTGATCGACAACGCTGTGCGCGCGGCAGCGGCGCGTGGCGTGTCGATCAAGCTGATGGTGTCCAACTGGAACACCGACACGCTGGAACTGCCCTATCTCAAAAGCCTGGCCGTGCTACCCAACGTCCAAATCAAGATCGTCACCCTGCCAGAAGCCAGGCAAGGCTTTATCCCGTATGCACGGGTGATCCACAGCAAGACCATGGAAATCGACGGCCAGATTGCGTGGATCGGCACCAGCAACTGGCTGGGTGGGTATCTGGATAATTCGCGCAATCTGGAAGTGGTAATGCGCAGCGAAGCGATGGCCAAACGTGTCGGGGCATTGCATGAGCAGTTGTGGGATGGGCCGTATGCCAAGGCGTTGGGTGTGACGGCTGAGTACGCGGCTCCGCACCCTGGAACCTTGTGATACAAAATCGGCTTGCGGACATTTGAATTCTGGCAATTGGCAGCTAGCCTTTTCAGTCTCCGGACGCAGCTTTAGCGGTGCTGCGCCCGGAGCCCACCCACACGAGAGCACAGCCATGAAAACCGCTACCCTTCGCACCTTGTGCGCACTGCTTCTGCTTATCTCCCTCAGCGCCTGCGTCAACAACTCGCCAACAGTCACTCTGGTCACCTATGCCGATGGTACTCGGGGCCTCAAGACGCCTGTGGATACAGGTACACCGGGGCCCTCCCAAGGCGACCTGTTTGTCTATGACCAACCGTTGCAGGATCAGGGCGGACAGGACATCGGCAGCAACAGCGGCTACTGCGTCACCACACTGCCTGGTGCTCACAGCCAGTGTCAGTGGACATTGATATTCATGGATGCCACCGGCAACATCGTAGGTACCATTGTCGTAGGCGGACAAGAGCATGAATCAGGCCTTTCCACCGTAGCCATTCTGGGCAGCACCGGGAAGTATGGAGGTTTTACAGGACACATGAATTCCGAACCCATGCCCGACGGCAGATTCAAGCAAACCTTGTATCTGGTTCCTCGCTGACCCTGCAAAAACGCCGCTCATGAAGACGCGGCGTTTTTTATTGAAGTACGATATTTCCTTCATTCGCATCTCCCCTCCCACGCCTTCGCAGTGGTAGTGTGTGGAAATGTTTCTGACAGTTTGATCAGAAACTTCCCACTTACTACCTGCAAAGGAATGCGTCTCTCCATGCACTTTCCACTCAAGCAATTGGCGGCTGCCACCCTGTTCGCAGCGAGCCTTTCGGCCATCACCAGCCCCGCTTTCGCCAACATCACTCCAGACCAAAGCACAGCGATTCTGAAGCGTTTCAACGAAACCTCCGTCACCGACTTCCGTGGTTTTCTCGGCACCCTGGCCAAGGGCGACCTGGGCAAGACCAGTGAGGTGGGCCCGGCGATCAGTGCGTTTCTTGATAACAAAACCTTGAGCGCGGATCAGCAGAACGAGATCAATCGCCTGCTGGGTATCTACACCCGAGTGAAGTACGGCAAGGCCGCCACCGAAACCCTGCGCGAGCTGGTGGAAATCCCGACGTTCAACGTCGACGGTCTGCCGCAGTACAAAAACCCGGAATTCATCAAGATCGCCGGCAAGATCGAGGCACTGGCCAAGGCCTTCAACCTGACCTTTCGCAATATCGACAACCGTGTGTACGAAATTTCCCTGGAAGGCAGCGGTGACGAAGTGGTCGGCATCCACGCCCACGCCGACGTAGTGCCGGTGACGCCGGAAAACTGGGTGCTCAAAGACGGCACCAAGCTCGACCCGTTCAAGGTCACGCTGATCGGCGACCGCATGTACGGCCGTGGCACCGAGGATGACAAAAACGGCATCGTAGTGGCGATGTACGCCATGAAGGTGATCAAGGAAGAGAAGCTGCCGCTGGCGCGCAACTTCAAGCTGCTGGTGGACACCACCGAAGAAACCTCCGGCGACGCGATTCCGTATTATTTCGAAAAAAATCCGACACCGCAGTACAACCTGGCGCTGGATGGCGGCTACCCGGTGGTGATTGCCGAGAAAGGCTACGGCACGGTGATGGCAACCTTCCCGCGTCGCAAGGGTGAAGGCAAAGGCGCGGAAATCATTTCGATGACCGGCGGCATGGCCACCAACCAGATTCCGTCGGCCTCGGTGGCGACGTTCGTCAGCGACAAGCCTGCCGAATTGGCTGCCAGCCTGCAAAAGGCCGGTACTGCATACGCCAAGAACAACGGTGGCGATTTTGAAGTGGCCGCCAAGGTCGACGGCAAAGACGTCAAGCTGACCGTCACCGGTGTGTCCGCTCACTCCTCCGAGCCGGAATCCGGGGTCAACCCGGTGGCGCGCATGCTGGAGCTGATCCACAGCGTCGACGGCAAGATCGCCCTCAAGCACAACCACATCACCGACGCCGCACGGTATGCGTCCGACAACTGGAGCCTGGACTACCTGGGTGGCAAGCTGGGCGTGGGCTTCTCCGACGAGTTCATGGGGCCGCTGACCACTTCGTTGACCTTTGTTGGCCTGGATGACAAAGCCTTCAAGCTGGCCGTGAACCTGCGCGTGCCGAAGGGCAAGTCACCGGAAAAACTCAAAGCCGAGATCGCCGACAAGCTGAGCGCCTGGGACAAGCAATCCAAGGTCAAGGTGGGCTTCACCTACTCGGTCGCGGAGCCGATGTACCGTAACCCTGAAGGCGAATGGGTCAAGGCCCTGCTGGCAGTGTCCACCGAAAACCTGGGCATGAAACACAAGTTCGGCACCTCGGCCGGCGCGACGTCCGTGCATGAACTGCCCAACGGCGTGCAGTTCGGCCTGGCGCGCCCGGAAGTGAAGTACACCGGGCACACCGACAACGAGTTCAAGACCGTCGACCAGTTCCTGCTGGACCTGCAGATCGTCACCGAAATGATGGGCCGTATCGGCCAACTGCCGAAGCTCTGATAAAAAGCAGCCCGCCGCAACGGCGGGCTCTTCAGGCTCGCAGCATCAACATGTCCTCGAAAAAACCACCCACCGGTTCCTTAGGATGGCACAGCTGGATTTCCAGGACCCAGGCCATTTCACTCGGTGGGATTTCCAAGTCCGCCAACACCTTGCTCTCGAACAACGCGTGGGGGAAATCCGCGAGACGGTGCCCTGCGAGGTTGCGCGCCAGCCTCCAGCCTTTTGCCACGGCGCTCTGCTCGGCGAAGTCATAGAGTTCCCGACCGGTGAGCCCCTGTAGCCAGGCTTCGCGGGTTTCGTCGAACACTTGGTGCACAGCGGTCCTGCACGCCAGGTGCAGCGGCGCGTCACCGAATACAAAGGTATCGCCGTAGTCACCCTCGTAACCGTCCCACACCGGGCCCAGGTCGACCACGACAATGTCGGTGGCGCGCAGTCTGCGCTGGCGGTCAATGCCTTCGCGAGGTGGGCGCACCGTATCGTCGCCGAAACGGATGTAGGTCGGATGCCACGTGTGGGACGCGCCCATGGCCAGCAATTGTTCGGCGGCCATATCAAGGGCTTCGCCGGTGGTCATGCCCACCTGCAGCCGGCTGGCAATCGCCGCCAGGGCGCGGATGGATTGGTCACGGGCCGCCAGCATGCCGTCGAGTGAGTAACGTGGGCCGACTTTCTCCCAGATCGGGTGCAGCGCCTTGGGCGTCGTGTTGGCACTGGAACGACCACTGGGCACAAAGGCTTCCGCGACAAATCGATGGCCAGGTAAACCCGCGTCCAGGCACTCCGTACGCACCTGACTGATCATTGCGCCGTTCCCGCAGGCATACACCTGGGCAGTTTCCCAGTCGTGCCCGTGATTCAATGCAACTTCCTGCACACGTCCTTGGGACGCCAACACCGGGTGCCAGTGAAAGCGCGGGTGGTCAATGACCGATTGGTCCAGGAACACGCGGTCATAGAAATCTGTCGGCTGCCCGCCGCCCCAGTAAAAGGTCACGTCCACATCACGCGCGAAGGCCGTCAGCAGAATCGGCTTGATGCCCGCGTAGCCGGTGCCCGTGGCGAACAGGACCACGGAAGCATCGTCGTTGTCCTGCCAGGTACAGGCACCAAAAGGCCCTTCCAGTTGCACTAGATCGCTGGCCTCCAGGTCGCCCAGGAGCGTCTCGGAAAACAACCCGCCGCTCACCCGGCGAATCTGAAAAACCAGTCGGCCATCATCTTCGGCCGGCAGGTTGGCGATCGAGAAACACCGCGAGTCGCCGTCGACCAGGCGGAACTTGAGGTACTGGCCCGCCCGCACCGCCAGCGGCCTGTCCGGCATCACCACCAGTTCAATGATGTCGGGGCTCAGTGCGCGTTTGCTCATGACCTGCGCCTCGACCACCAGCGCAGGCGTATCCAGCGACCAACCGGGGATTTCCAGGCGCATGTCGCTGCAGGCGTGGCTTTGGCACAACAGCATTTCATTGACTGCCAACGGATAACACGGCGCGGGGGCATCCGGCACCAAGTGCTTGGCCCGGTACTCCCCTTCTGCAACCACCACCTTGCATGAGCCACAGGCGCCTCGTCGGCAGGAAAACGGCACCGACAGACCGTTGGCCAGCATCGCATCCAGCAACAACTCGTCACCGGCTTCAAAGGTTTTCCCCGAGGGGGACAGTTCGATGACATGACGTGTGTTCATAACAACCTCGGGGTGAGTGAGGCTTGATTGTTGCGCTAGACTAGGTCCATTAAAACCTCCAGTTTTGGATACTTCAGATGGTCCAGATGCGCAAATGGCGCCCGCTGCTCAAGCTGGACGACAGCGCGCGCCAGGCGTCCTATCGCAAGATTGCCGAAGGCCTGGTGACCGCAATCGTTGAAGGGCGATTGCCGCCCGGCACCTTGCTACCGGGCACACGGGAGATGGCGCAGTTGCTCGACGTCAACCGCAAGACCGTGATCCTGGCCTACGAAGAGGCTATGACCAAAGGCTGGCTGGTCAGCGAGCCGCGACGCGGAACCTTCGTCAATGCGCAATTGACGGCCAAGCAACTGCCAAGCCGCGCGCAAGCGTCCTTCGCTCCGCCCATCCTGACGCGGGCAGCCGCGCCCTATTTCGCCCAAAACGCCCAGGTGACGGCGCTGAACCATCGGCATGACGCGCTGTTTTTCGATAACGGCACCAGCGACCACCGCCTGTTGCCCCAAGCTGTGCTGCATCGCTACTACCGCAACGCCTTGCGCAACAGCTTCGCATCCAATACCCTGCGCTACGGCAGCGAAGGCACCGGCTACCATTTGCGCTGCGCCCTGGCCGAAATGCTGCGCAACAACCGTGGGTTGACGGTCAGCGCCGAAAACATCTGCCTGACCCAAGGCACCCAGATGTCGCTGTACCTGACCGCCAGCCTGTTGCTCAAACCCGGCGACGTGGTGCTGGTGGAACGGCTGAGCTACCCACCGGCGTGGGAAATTTTCCGTAAGCTGGGTGCGCAACTGGTCACGGTGGACATCGACGAAGAAGGCTGTCGCACGGACCAGATCGGTCGCCTGTGTCGCGAGCATAAGGTGCGGATGATCTATCTCACGCCGCACCATCAGTTCCCCACCACCGTAAGCCTGCACGCGGCACGGCGGCAACAGTTGCTGGCGCTGGCGGCGCTGCATGAGTTCTGCATCATCGAAGAAGATTACGACCACGAATATCACTTCAACGGGCGGCCCTACCTGCCCCTGGCCAGTGATCGTGCGCAGCGCCATGTGATTTATGTCGGCTCGCTATCCAAGGCTCTCGGCTCGACGTTTCGCTGCAGTTATGTGGTGGCGCCCACGCAGGTGGTAGAAGCCCTGCACAGCAACGCCGCATCGATGCTGGGTGATGCCGATGCAGTCGCACAAAAGATGCTCGCCGACCTGATCAACGACGGCGAACTGAAGAAACATCTGCGCCGGGTGTCGAAGGAATACCGCGCCCGCCGTGAAACCTTGCAGGGCTGCCTGCATGAAGCGTTTGGTGATCGGATCCGGGTGCGCGAGCCGGAAGGCGGCCTGGCGCTATGGGTACGCTTCGACGATGCAATCGATGTTGACCAGATGGTAGGCGCGGCCCTTGACCACGGTCTGGTCGTACGCAGCGGCCGGCAGTTTTCGCCGATGGACCAAGCAGAAAATGCGTTGCGCCTGGGTTTCGCCTCGCTGAACCAGGAAGAGATCCGCGAGGCTACGTTGCGCCTGGCCAAAGCGGCGAACCGGCGCGCGCACAAAAATGCCGATCATCACTGACTGGCATTCGGTTAGAGCGGCAGCAAGAAGCGGGAGCTCTTCTCGGTCCGGGCAAGCTCCGGAAACTCCAGCAGCAACGCGCGGTTGCGTCGGCCGATATGCTCCATCACCGTCCGCGTAATGTACTCACGTACCATGCCCGTCGAGACGTAATACATGACCCAGGCTTGTTCGGGCGTACAGTGGCCGATCTCAATCACTTGCGGGTCCAGCATGTAGTTGATGAATGCCAGCCCCTGCTTGGCATGCGGCGCATCCTTGAGCAGCACAAAGTTTTCCGACCCCACCAACCCGCCCTCACGCGGTAGGCTGTAGGCAATCTTGCGGTCGGTGTTGTTTTTCTCATTGATGGCGCCGTCAGCGCCCCGCTCTTCCAGCCCACCACCACGCAAATATTGCCGTCGGCCAAGTCAGCGTCAGTCCTGGACGAGTCGAAGTAGAGGACGTAAGGGCGGACCTTCAGCAGCAGTGCCAGAGCTTTCTGATAATCCTCAGGGTTCTGGCTGTTGCTCGGCAGCCCGAGGTAAAGCAGGGCGATCGAAATGATTTCACTCGGCGAGTCGAGCATCGCCACGCCACATGACTTGAGCTGGCTGATGTTCTCTTCCTTGAAGATCAGGTCCCAACTGCCCACCGGGGCGCCCTCACCCAGGGCGGCCTTGACCTAGAATGGCTTTTCCATCTGTCCGACATCACGCCGGAGCACTTTCTGACCACCGAGTATTACCACCAGTATTTCGCCCAGTACGTCAGCGTGGATGAGGTGCAGTACAACGTGCAGCTCGACGCCGACAGAACGCTGTGCATTTCACTGGGCAGCAACGTGCGATACAGCCCGCGGCAAATCACGACGCTGGAGATGATCAAGCCCTGGGTGATGGCGTTGATGCATCAATGCATGTGCTTTGAGAGTGATGCGCAAAAAAGCCAGGCCGAACCGCCACCATGGTCTGAGGCGATCACGCAACTCGGCGCATCACTGCGCGCGAAAAAGATGTGCTCCGGTTACTGTTGAGTGGTTTTCCCAACAAAGAGATTGCCGGCAAGCTGAGCCTGTCGGCAGAGACCATCAAAGTTCACCGTCGCAACCTCTACAACAAGCTGAGCATCAAGTCTCAAGCCGAGTTATTTGCACGGTTTTTCACGCCTGGGCAGGAGGCGTTGCCGGTGCATTGAACGCCAGCGTGACTTCACATATTACGCACAAACAAAAACACCGATCATTACTGATCGGCGTTTTTGTTGAATATGGAGCGGGAAACGAGACACTCGTTTCCCGCGCAATTCCTTGATTCCCAAGAGGTTTTAGGTACGCCTCGTTGGTTGACGGGCTACATTGTGTACTACTTCGACAAAGCTGACAATCCCACGTGAAAGGCCGATAGTCAGCAGTCCAGGTGTGTCCGTGGAGCGCCATGCGGAGTATGCCCAACCCACTCACATCAACCGCTGAAAGACGCCCGCAAAGGACAGTCAAAACTGACAGCCTATTGCACCAGCAATTGTAGGACGGCTCTTGATCGTCCGCGCCCTATTGAAGTGCCAAATCTTGTCTGCCTAGAGTCGCGTCAGCAGCGAACTTCCATGCAGGACTGGCGTTGCAACTCTCAACCAAAGAGATAGATAGATAGATAGAGTGCACGCGATGAGTGACGCCATATCGAACAGAGCCACCCACACAGAACCAACACCTGCCACCTCGCCCGAAAATACCCTTGAGCCGACGTCTACTGGCACCAAACCTGAACCTCTGCTCGCAGATCCCGAATTCGATATGCGTGGCCTGGCCTGGAACCCGCTGTGCGATGCCGCCACGCCCCTGATCGGGTTGGTCATCCGCCTGCGTCGTTTGGACCGACACGACGACGTGCCCGCTCTGTACCAAAGCGTCAGCAACCAGATCACCACAATCATGGAAGAAGTCAACCAGCTCGACTACGACGCCGGCATGCTCAAGGCCTACTCCTACAGCCTGTGCCTGTTGTTGGATGAGGTAGTCATGAGCACTACCTGGGGCAAGTCCTCCACTTGGAGTGCACGCTCACTGCTCAGTCAGTTTCATGAGGAGACATGGGGCGGCGAAAAATTCTTTACCGTTATGAACAACATGATCCCCGAAGCGGCCAGGTACCAGCATGTGCTGGAGTTCATCCCCGCGAATACTGCGTACAGGCAGGCGAAACCGACCTCGATTTCATCGCCCGCCTCGCCGCCGAAGAAGGCCTGCTCTACACCTTCGAACACCGCGCCGACGGCCACACCCTGGTCCTCACCGACCGCGTCGGCGGCCTGGGCACCATCGGCACGCACACCAATTGCCCGGTGATCTACCAGCCCATGAGCGGCGGCGACGCCCTGGAACCGGCATTGACCCGCTTCCACTACACCGAACAAGTGCGTACTGCGCGCCAGGTGCAGCGCGACTACACCTTCACCCACCCACGCTACAACCAGCAACACACCGCCACCGGCGACCAGGACCTGAACAACCAGCACAAGGACTACGAACGCTACGACTATCCCGGGCGCTACAAACGCGACATCGCTGGCAAGCCCTTTACCAAGACCCGCCTGACCGCCCTGCGCAACGACGCCAAGCTGGCTCATTTGGAGGGCGACGATGAACGCCTGCAACCGGGGTTGGCGTTCGACCTCAACGACCATCCGCGTGAGGACTTCAATGATCGCTGGCGCACCATCGCCATCGAGCACGAAGGCACGCAACACACCAGCTTGCAGGAAGAATCGTTTGGTAGCGGCCTCGGTACGTCTTACACGTTGAGGGCCAGCGCCATCCGCTGGACCTCCGACTGGAAGGCGCCGCTATGCGACAAACCCTGCATCGACGGCCCACAGATCGCCACGGTAGTCGGCCCACCGGGTGAGGAGATCTATTGCGATGAATGGGGCCGGGTCAAGGTGCAGTTTCCGTGGGATCGCTCGGACAAAAACAACGACCACAGCTCGTGCTGGATTCGAGTGACCCAAGGCTGGGCCGGGGCGACTTGGGGCTCGATGGCCATCCCACGTGTGGGTCAGGAGTTAGTGATCAGCCACCTGGATGGAGATCCTGATCAGCCGATCGCCACTGGAACCGCGTACAGGCAGACCAACCTGCCGCCTTACGCGCTGCCCAAACACAAGACTCGAATGACCATCAAGAGCCGAACCCATAAAGGCGAAGGTTTCAATGAGCTGCGCTTTGAGGATGAGCTGGGGAAGGAAGAAGTTTATATCCATGCCGAAAAAGACAAGAACGTCCACATCAAGCACAACAACACCACCTACGTGGGTAACGACCGAAGCGAGAAGGTCGAACACGACGAGCAGGTTGAAATTGGTCGTAACCGCAGCGAGCGAGTAGGTAACGATGAGCGCATAGCTATTGTTCAGGACCAGCATCTGGAGGTGGGCCGTGATCGAATTCAAATGCTGGGGCGCAATCATCACACCAGCGTCGGCGGGGACCGAGTCGAGGAAATTGCCAACAACCGGCATGATAAAATTGCCGCTGACCATAACATCCAGATCGGCGGCAGTGCTGAGCAATCAGTCCGGAACCACTACTGCCTGTCCGCTGGGCAACGCATTGAGCAAAAAACGACAGTGTTCGATGTCACATCGGGCGAACGCATTGTTCTGAGAGCCCCCGGTGGCAGCATCACGATTGATAGCGATGGCATTACCCTTGATGGGCTGACCATCAAGATCAAAGGCCCCGTCACCACAGATGCAATCGGTACGGGCAATCCGCTTGGCAGTCCACAATCGCCTCCCGCACCGCTTGGAGCATTCCTGGGACGTTACACGTTGCTGAAGAACGATCAACGTGCTTTCGCGGGCTATCGATATCGCATCACTGATGGCGCCACCCTACTCACCGAAGGCCTCACCTGCCCCCAAGGGGGAACTGACTGGACTGTTACCGAGGCATCCAAATCCGTGCAGGCCCATAAGGCAATCATGCGCGACGATCAGCGAATCACCGAAACCTGGCAACCCTATCTGATGGCTTTCGATGATGAAGCCCCACCCGTAGAGACCAAGGCCATTTTTCCTGATGACTTTCTTGCTCAGCACAGTGGAGACCTCGACTGATGCCAGTAGCCCCCATTGCCCGTACTCTCGCTCACGTTATCGACAGAGCCTATAAGGCCTACCGAGCAAACCAGGCTTATGAAAACGCCAAAACTGCCACCGAGCTGGCCCAGCTCGCCGTAGAGATTAACGAGCGGAGAAAACAGATTAAAAAAATGCTTCGAGCAACTATCGAAGCAATGACGCGTGAAATCGACGTCAAAAGCTCCACGTTTGCCGCGGTGGACCGGGGCGGCAATAGCACGGCTTCTCGCAGAGGTAAGGAGAACTTGAATTTCAAGGAATACATCGAACGTAAAGTGCCTTTTCGCCCAGCCATTAGCCAAGTGTGCACAGTTGCCCTACAGATGCCGATCAAGGTGCCACGCCGCATTCGCAAGAAGATCGCTGGCGACAGAGTGGAAACCACGATTGAGGTTGCACTCAAGCAGTTCACGGCCTCGCTGTTCTTTGAATCCGTGGACGAGGCGCTGGAGTGGCGAAGCCCACTCAAGGCCGAGCCGAATTACAACCAAAGCAGCCAAAAAGCGTTGCTGGGCGATCCAGCAACTCGCCCCAAACGGTTTGGTAGCGCGATACAGCCATTCTGGCCTCGCCCACGCTCTCTGGCACCTGATCTGGTGATAGTGGAATACCGCCAGGAACCGTTTGAGATCGAAAATGTATTTGCGGCGGTCGAGATCAAGTTTCCAGGGGATTGGGTAAAACAAACACAAATAAACGATTACGCGCGACTGATGAGACCCAAAACTGGCGTCAACCGAGAAAGGATTGGGCGGGAGAAAGTGGCCTTGCTGCGCGTTCCGGAAGATTGCACTGGCTCTGAAACGGAGAACAGACAGCCCCCTACATCCAAGGGCGCCAAAAACAGGAGGTGAACGTGAGTACTACCCATAAATTGTTTGATGAAGATGAGCGTAATGAATTTATTGCAGAGCTCAAGGAGTGGCCAAACACTGATTGGGGTACGGACGAAGCTCGACACAGCGTCACCCCTTTTATCAGTTTCTACTTCCCCCCTGGTCCAGATAACCACCAAGAAGCAGCGCTGATGATGGTGGATATCCACGAAGCCTTCGAACAACTCCTTGGCAAACCTTACACCGTTGGCACCCATCCAATTTCGGAGCGTCCACACCCATATGGCTCTACACGTCTGCCAGATCTTCGTGAACAGGCGAGGAAAATTTCTAGCTATAAAACTTTTGTCTTTAACTTCACTGATGAAAAAAACCATGCCACGTCACCCACAACGGCAGGTTACTTCTGGCGAACATCATTTTTAGAATACGAAGGTAGTTATAATCCTTATTCCTCAATCACGTTCTATTACCGCTGGCAATGGTGGCTGGACAACCGCGAAGTGTGGCGCCGCTTTGTGCTCAAGACCATTGACCTGCTCAAGGCGCATCAGGTCTACAGTGGCTTCGCCATGGCCAACCCGCTTGAATTTGGTACGCGATCAGCCATCACCACTTGGGAGCGGGCATTAACCCCGAGTTTCTTCGGCCTGGATATCGACTACGCCTTCAGTATGAACAGTGAACTGGTCCACGGCATCCGCCCCCCCACCTGGGCCTTCCTGCTCGCCGACCACTGGCGCGAAAAACTTGACTTGACCCGCGAGCAAGTACGTACGGCGCTGTCTCACCCACGCATCAGCATCACCGAATTACAGAGCGGCCAATGGATCGAACTGGGCGAACAACCAGAATTGTATCCGGTGGAACAGGGTGTACCCGAACTGCCCATGCTCTTGAACAAAATGCTCAAGCCTATCCGCTGCGATGAGTTGGGATTGCTGGGCTTCGGCCAATGGGACGGCGATCCCAACGAGCGTTTCACTGACGCTGACAGCCGTCGCTGGATGGCCCGCTTTGACGCTGACAGCGATTGGCCTACGCCAACAATGCGCTTCATTGCTCCATCGCCCATACCTTCCGTCCAAGCCTCTACGCCAATACCTCTTCGTATGGTAGCGGGCACAGCTTGCATTCAAGCCGGATGGTGGCTGGTTCCAGGGCAGGCGGAAACCCGGCGAGCCTTCAAACAGGGCGAGATCATGCCAGGCCTCAATGCGGCGCCCACAGACGATTTGGTGACATGGCAGCGTGACCTTGATCAGACACCACCAGAGCCTGCCCGCTATGCCAATACCCATGATCCGGCTCCTCGCGCAGGACGCTGGGAAGTTGAAAGCGACCGCTTCATCGCACACGATGTTCAGTTGAACGAGCCGCTACCCGCCCACGAAGGCCGGGTCGTGCGCTGGCACTGGACCGTCAGCGGCATGCGTGCGAACAGCGGGCAACCCTGTCCATATCCGGGTGCCTGGGTGTGTGAATATAAGCCGGGGAGTAAGCAAGTCATCGAGCATGGCGTTCCGATGCCGACCGTGGATGGTGAGAGAGTCGTCTGGCGCTGGATGGGGCTGGAGCCATCGTGATAGCGACGGATAGAAGCCCAATACGACAATCCTCCAGCATCTAAGCCCCCCCTTCACCAGCCACTGGCAAGTGAACCGCAACGCGGTTCGCGCGCATGGCCGTCACTGCCACCGCAGTGACGGCCCCCAGCAGCCCCGCAACAATGCGGCATCGCGCAGTTCCTATTTACTTGGCACTGCATGACGATGCCCTGCACACTGAGCCTGCAACGACCTGCCGGTGGGTCTCATCACCGGAACCCCTGGCGCGGGCAGTAAGCGTCACACCGTGCGATTGACTCGCCGATGCCGTACCCATCCGGTTGCCCAGAGCACAGGTTCCTGAAAGTGCTATCCCGCCTCGGGAGGAACCATCCCAGATGCGCCCGGTTCCACGCTGCGCATCGCCCCTACCCATGGGGTGGAACCCTGTTCATCCACGGCAAGCACCTTGCCTTCAACCCTCTTCCGTGCCCTGGGCACGCGTTCGTCTGCGGCAACGTATTCAGGCGCAATGTCTGTCGCCTGCCTTCCACTCTCTCACTCCACTGGAGGTGTTTATCACCACAACCAAACGTGTTGTTTCTTGGCAGCACCCCATGGAGCGCACTATGGACGATCTCACCTATACCTTGCGTCAACTGTGCCAGCGCAACCGCGATGGCAGCCACACGACACAAGCCGACCGCCAACGCAGCCTCACATTGATCGCTCACCAATTGCGCGAGGCCGGTTTTCGGCAGATGCGCGCCACTTCGCTCAAGGGCAAGCATATCGAAACGCTGATTGAACGCTGGCAGGCCGAAGGGTTGTCTTCAGGCACCTTGAAGAACCGTTTGGCCCAGCTGCGCTGGTGGGCCGAGAAGATCGGCAAAGCAGGACTGATTCCCGCCGACAATACCCGATTGGGCATTTCTGAGCGCCGCGCAGCGCCCCATGCCAACAAAGCACGGGGGCTGGGTGACGGCCTGGATCGCGTGAGCGATCCCCATGTGCGCATGAGCCTGGCCTTGCAAGCCGCATTTGGTTTGCGACGCGAGGAGTCCATCAAGTTCCAGCCACGCTACGCTGATCACGGCGATCACATCACCCTCAAGGGGTCATGGACCAAGGGCGGACGTGAGCGCGTCGTACCAGTCACGACAGCGGAGCAACGCGCACTGCTTGACCAAGTTCAACTATTCGCCGGAGTCGGCTCTCTGATTCCGGCGCACAAGACCTACATCCAGCAACGCCATGTCTACGATGGGCAGTGCAAAGCGGCAGGATTGAGCCATATGCACGGTCTGCGCCATCGCCACGCGCAAGAACGTTACGAAGCGTTGACAGGGTGGAAGGCGCCCGCCGCTGGCGGGCCAGCATCACGCACCCTTTCCGTCACCCAGCAGGCCCAGGACAAAGCGGCCCGCCAGAGCATCAGCCGCGAGCTGGGCCATGAGCGGATACAGATCACGGCGGTCTATCTGGGACGATGACAGATCATCCTGATCGAAAGTCCTGGAGACCGCTCACGAACGATTGCTCGCCGACCTCTATAACCTGCCCATCGGCCAACGCCTTGAGGTAGGCGCCGATAAACGCCAGGCTGTCGGGCTGCACCGGCGCCTTTTCCTCGTTCACCACGCCACCGGCCTCCCAGCGGTCCAAACGATCCGCCCACGCCTGCATCATTGTCCGCCGCTGCTCGACGTAGGCCGCATGATTGTAGGCCGCACGGATCTGGTTAGGGTCGGCGTGGGACAGCTGCACCTCGATCCACTCTTTGCGGTAACCCAACTCATTGAGCGCCGTCGACAAGGTGGCACGAATGCCGTGCCCAGTCAGCTGGGACTCGTAGCCCATGCGCCGCAACGCCGAGTTCAGGGTGTTTTCGCTGGTGCGTTGCTTGATATCGTCGCGGTGCGGCAGCAGGTAGTGTTGTCCTGGGCGCCTGGCCTCCAACAACTGACGCACGATCACCACCGCCTGTCGGGACAGGGGCACGATGTACGGAGGGATGGTCTTTTTTTCCTTGCGCAGGCGAACCTGCAGCTGCTTGACCAGAATCGGCGGAATGATCCACAGCCCGCGCTCCAAGTCGAATTGCTCCGGCACCGCCGAGCGCAGTTCGCCTGTTCGCACACCGGTCAACAGCAACAGGTACAAGCCCAGCCGGGTGGCGGAGCGCCCTCCGTACTGGCGCAAGGTGCGCAGGAATGCGGGCAACTCGTCCATGCGCAGGAAAGGATTGTGAGTCACTGGCGGCTTGGGGATCGCCACGATGTCCAGGTCGCTCGCCGGGTTGCTGGTCAGGCCTTTTTCCACCATGGCATAGCGCAACAACTGGTTGAACCAGGCGCGGCATTTTTCGGCCGTGGTCAGGGCGTTGCGGCGTTCAATCTTGCGCAGCACTTCCACCAAGTGCTGGCGCGAAACCTCGAAGATCGACAGTTCGCCAATCCACGGCAACACGTCCATGGCAAAAATACGATCAATCTGCGACAGCGTGCTTTGTCGTCCCGTCTTCAGGCTCAGGGCCTTGAAGCTGCGCCACGACGTGAAGACAGCCTGAAAGGTGTTGGTGGCTGCCGCGCTTGCCGCCTCCTGCGCCTGACGGCGATAGGCACGCGGATCGACGCCTTTGGCCAACTGCACGCGCAGCTCATCGCCAGGGCACGGGCTTCTTTCAGGGAGATTTCAGGGTAGGCCCCGAGGGCAACGCGAAATTGCTTGCTCATCCACGAAAAGCGGAAATGCCACTTCTTCGCGCCCTTGATGCCCACGAAGAGCAGCAGGCCATCCAAGTCGTTGAGGGTATAGTCTTTGCCCGTGGCTTTTGCCTTGCGGACGGCGGTATCAGTGAGTGCCATGACACATCTCCATCATGCAATGAGGAGAGGTGTACCGTTCTCGGTGAAGGCATCACAGGAAGAAACCGAAACGCCCAGCGACCACTTTTCATGTACTACTTCGTGTACTAAAAAGTCGTGGCTAGGCGTGGATTTCAGCAGCTTTCGCTGGATGACCCACAGAGTAAAACCTCTGTGGAATCAAGACTCTACAGACCTTGGTGGGCATCTGTAGATTAAGAATTGGAGCGGGAAACGAGACTCGAACTCGCGACCCCGACCTTGGCAAGGTCGTGCTCTACCAACTGAGCTATTCCCGCAAATGGCGTCCCCTAGGGGACTCGAACCCCTGTTACCGCCGTGAAAGGGCGGTGTCCTAGGCCACTAGACGAAGGGGACACGCTACTGAAACACAGAGTGTGTGTTTCAGTGCCCAGAGGTTAGATCCGAAGATCATGCCCTGGTTTCACTCAGTGCCGCCCGAAGGCCACACTGTTTAAATTGGAGCGGGAAACGAGACTCGAACTCGCGACCCCGACCTTGGCAAGGTCGTGCTCTACCAACTGAGCTATTCCCGCAAATGGCGTCCCCTAGGGGACTCGAACCCCTGTTACCGCCGTGAAAGGGCGGTGTCCTAGGCCACTAGACGAAGGGGACACACAACTGAAACACAGGATGTGTATTTCAGTGTCCAGAGGTTAGATCCGAAGATCATGCCCTGGTTTCACTCAGTGCCGCCCGAGAGCCACACTGCTTAAACTTGGAGCGGGAAACGAGACTCGAACTCGCGACCCCGACCTTGGCAAGGTCGTGCTCTACCAACTGAGCTATTCCCGCATATTGGCGTCCCCTAGGGGACTCGAACCCCTGTTACCGCCGTGAAAGGGCGGTGTCCTAGGCCACTAGACGAAGGGGACACACGTACAACATTCACTACTTAACCGCGTTTCGCTGTGTGCTTTACGCGTTAAGTGGCGCGCATTCTATGGATGGATTGAAAGGTCGTCAACCCCCAAGGATTAATTTATTAAAATCAATGACTTCGATCTGCTTTTTGGGCTTGCGGGCGGATTGCGCGCGTTCGGGCTTTGACGCCTATATTCTGGCGCCCGACAAGGCGCTATAGTTCGCTCCGGCAAATGATGGCAATGTGCATCCATGCAGGGAGCGCCTATCTCCATAGAAGCAAACTACCCGGGCAACTGGTCGATCAGTCCTATCCGCCGGATGCCCCAGTCACTACACTCCACTGTAAACCCTATAAAGAGGTCACACCGGTGACACCACTCATGATCACCCTGCTGGTAATAGCCGGGATTGCAATACTGATCGCCATTGGCTATATGAACCACGTGGTGGAAAACAACAAGCTGGAAAAGAAGCGCACCGAGATCGAGCTTAATGATCGCCTGCGCCGTTGCGGTGAAATCACCGAGACCTTCCCCGGCCAGTTGATGACCCCGGCGCTCAAACTATTGCTGACCCGATTGGAACTCAACGTCAACCAGCGCCTGTTGAACCTCAACAAAGGCAGCGCACCGCTGAAAGCCCGCATCGGCGAGCTGAATACACGGGTGGCCCAGGGCGAATCGATCCCGGTGAACAATCCACCCGCGCCGATCCAGACCGAAGCCAAGGCCAAGGACGTGCGTTTCCTGCTCGAAGCCCTGCACGGCCAGGTCACTCGCGCCGCCCAGGACGGCTTCCTGCCGGCCAACGAGGCCAAGCACTGGATTCGGGAGATCCGCCATATCCTGGTGTTGCTGCACATCGAATTCTTCAACAACCTCGGCCAGCACGCCCTTCAGCAAGGCCAGCCGGGCCAGGCACGCCTGGCGTTCGAGCGCGGCGTGCAGTACCTGCGTAAACAGCCTGAGCCGGTGATCTACAGCGCACAGTTGCAACAGCTGGAAGCCCAGCTGGCCCGTGCCAACTCCACGGTGCTGACCAACAGCAAGCCCGCCGAGGATGAGGTCAACGAACTGACCGAAGGCCTCAAAGTGGTGGATGCCGACGCCGAGTGGAAGAAGAAAGTCATCTACGACTGATTTACCCCTCCCTCTGTGGCGAACCCGGTTCGCCACATGCCATCACTTTGCATCTATCCCCCCGCGCCCGACTAGCGTAAAAAAGTGCCCCTTACTCCCTGAAGTCAGAGGCCCGCTATGCCTGTCGCCGTCATTGATGGACAACCGCTGCACTACCTGGACCAGGGTACCGGCCCGGTCGCCCTGCTGGGTTCTAGCTACCTGTGGGACGCCGACATGTGGGCGCCGCAGATCGAAGCACTGTCGCAACAGTACCGGGTGATCGTGCCCGAGCTGTGGGGCCATGGTGAATCCGGCTCGTTGCCTGCGCAAACCCGCTCCCTCGACGACCTTGCACGCCAGGCCCTGGCCCTGCTCGACCAGCTGGATATTCCACAGGTCAACCTGGTGGGGCTTTCGGTCGGTGGCATGTGGGGCGCACGCCTGGCGCTGCTGGCGCCCGAGCGGATCAACAGCCTGGTGCTGATGGACACCTATTTGGGCGCCGAGCCGGAGGCCACGCGCCAGTACTATTTCTCGCTATTCAAGATGATCGAAGATGCCGGTGCCATCCCCGAGCCGTTGCTGGATGTGGTTGCGCCGATTTTCTTCCGCCCGGGCATCGACCGTGAATCAGCGCTGTACCAGGATTTCCGCCAGCAATTGCAGGGCTACTCCAAGGAACGCCTGTTGCAGAGCATCGTGCCTCTGGGTCGGTTGATCTTCAGTCGTGAGGACATGCTGGATCAGTTGCCGCGCCTGGACGCCGACACCACGCTGGTGATGTGCGGCGAACAAGACAAGCCGCGCCCTCCCGCCGAGTCCGAGGAGATGGCCGGCCTGATCGGCTGCAGCCTGATCCTGATTCCGGAAGCGGGTCATATCAGCGCCAGGGAAAACCCGGACTTCGTCAACGAAGCCCTGCTGACCTTCCTCGCCAACAACGCCTGACCGCCCTCCCCTGTGATCGCTGCAAGCGCGCGGCGATCACAGGCGGAAGTGCCCCACCATACCCTTGAGTTCCGCGCCCAACTGCGCCAGTTGAATGCTCGACGCGGCGTTGCCCTGCATGCTCAGTGCCGACTGATCGGCACTGGCGCGAATGCTGGTGACGCTGCGGTTGATCTCTTCGGCCACCGAGCTTTGCTCCTCGGCTGCCGCGGCAATCTGCTGGTTCATCTGCTGGATCAGCGACACCGCCACCGCGATGCTACCCAGGGCACTTTCAGTTTCCAGCGCATCGCTGACCGCCAGTTTCACCAACTCGCCGCTTTGCTGGATCTGCTGCACCGAAGATTGCGCAGCACTGCGCAACGTACTGACCAGGCGTTCGATTTCTTCGGTGGATTGCTGGGTGCGCTTGGCTAACGCGCGCACTTCATCAGCCACCACTGCAAAGCCGCGCCCCTGCTCGCCGGCTCGGGCGGCTTCGATGGCGGCGTTGAGGGCCAGCAGGTTAGTCTGTTCGGCCACGCTTTTGATCACACTCAACACGGTGCCGATATGCTGAATCTCGGCGCTCAGGCTTTCGATACTGGCGCTGGCACTGGTGCTGGAGGTCGCCAGCAATTCAATGCGCTGCAAACTCTGGCGCACCACCTGCTGGCCGCTCTCGACTTTGTCGTCTGCCGTCTGTGCGGCTTGCGCGGCCTCTTCGGCGTTGCGCGCCACGTCGTGCACGGTGGCGGTCATCTGGTTCATCGCCGTGGCGACCTGTTCGGTTTCTTCTTTCTGGCTGCTGACTTCGACATTGGTTTGCTCGGTGACGCTGGACAATGAATGCGCCGAGCTGGCCAGTTGCTCGATACCGGCTTGCAGGCCGCTGACCATTTGGCTCAGGCCGTTGCCCATCTGTTGCATTGCCTGCATCAACTGGCCGATTTCATCACGACGGCTGACCTCCATGCGCCCGCTCAAATCGCCGGCGGCAATCCGCTGCGCCACAGCAATCACGCTGCGCAGTGGCGCGACGATCAAGCGGGTGATCACCCACGCTGCCATCAACCCCACCAGCAAGGCCAGCGCCGAAGAACCGAGAATCAGCATTGAGCTTTTCTTCAATTGCGCCTGCATCGACTGGTCTTCGGCGTCGTACGCCTGGTTGACCCGGCTGACCACTTGGTCCGCCCGATCATGCAATTGCTTGTAGACCACCTTTTCCTGGGCCAGCAAACCAGTGTACTCACCGAGCTTTTCACTGAACGCGGCGATATGCCCGGCCACTTCGTTGAGCACGGTCTGGTAGCCGGAATCCTTGACCGACGTTTTTAGTTGCTCAACCTGCGCCAGGGCCTGGTCGGCCTGCTCGATCTTGCCCTGCTCAGTGTCTTCCTCGCTCACCTTGCGGCTCTGGTTCAGACGTACATGGGCTTCGTTCATGGCTTGCAGCATCAAACGTGAGACTTGGCTGACCTGCCCCGCCTGCTCGATAAATTCGGCACCCTCCTTGCCCTGGCTTTCCTTGAGGCCATAGGCGCCGTCGTCCGCCAGCCCGGCCTGCAACACGTCGAGATTGTTAGCGACGCTGGACACCGACCAACTGGCCATTTCCAACGCCAGGTCCTTGGTCTGGGTCAATTCGACAAACTCATCGAACGCCTTGCGGTAGGCCGCCAAGGCCTGTTCCACATCAGTCATGACCGGTACGTTGGCCGCCGACCGGGCCTTGAGACTGGCCGCAAGAGCCGCCAAGGCATCGACGCTCTCATGCAAAGCTTCGACAGCCTTGGGGTCGGCGTGCAGCGCGTAGTCCTGCTCGATCAGGCGCACCTTCAGCAAGCCGCTGTTCAGCGACGACATGGCCTTGAGCCCTTCGAAGCGCTGGCCAACGGTCTGCAGGGACCACACCCCGATCGCCGCGACCAAGGCTGTCAGCAGCAGTACCAGGGTGAAACCCAAGCCCAGTTTCTTTGCCATACCGAGGTTGGCGAATTGTCGTTGCACGGCCGAAATCATTGCACTTGAATCCTCTTGCAATGGCGGTTGCCATCGAGCCCGGTTACACAGGCGAGATTCGCAACCACAAGGCACTGAGCACAAGTCGTTGGCGCCACAATAATGGCAAAAAGCTACACGCTCGTCGTTTTCAGAATGGTCGAGGTCGATCTGGCGGGTCCCATGGCGCGGAATAACGCCAGGGCCCGTTGATCACCAGCATAGGCAACATTGATGCGCAACCACTCACTGGGTTCGCTGGTGGGACTGAACAGTGCCCCCGGCGACAACAAAACACCGAGCTGTCGGGCACAGGCTTGCAGCCGCGACGGATCAACAATCCCCGGCCGCGCCCACAGGAACATACCGCCAGCGGGCGCGGCGAACACCTCCCACTCCTCGTCCTCCAGTACCTGCAACGTGGCCGCCATCTCCGTACTCAGTCGCTTGCGCAAACGCTGCACCCATTTACGGTAGGTGCCATTAGCCAGCAGCGTTGCCACTACTGCCTCGGCAAAGCGCGACGTACCGAAACCGGTCAAGGTCTTGAGGTTGGCCAACTGCGCGATGATCGCTGTGCTGGCACTCAGATACCCCACACGCAGCGCACTGCTCAGGGTTTTGGAAAAACTCGAAACGTAGATCACCCGATCATCATGGGGTAATGCCGAAAGTCGCGTGCAGCTGGCATGTTGCAGGTCACCGAAAACATCTTCTTCGATGATCAGGAAATTTTCGCGCCGCGCCAGCTCCAACAACCGCTCCGCCACCGTGCGGCACAGGCTGGAACCGGTAGGGTTGTGATACAGGCTATTAATGAACAGGCACTTGGGCTGATGCCCCCGCAGCAGGGCCTCCAGCGCCGGAATGTCCGGGCCACTGCGGGTGCGCGGCACTTGCAACAGTTTTACACCGTGAAATGCCAGTTGCCGATAGAGATTGCCGTAGCCAGGCGTTTCGACCACCACGCAGTCGCCAGCCTTGAGCAGTGTACGTATCAGCAAATCCTGGGCATGGCTGGCGCCGGCAGTAGTGACGATACGGTCAAGGTGGGTGGCGATCTGGATTCGGGTCAGGCGCTTGAGCAATTGCTCACGTAGCGCCGGTAACCCCAGGGGCGTGCTGTAATTGAAGAGCCCGGCAGTGTCGGTACGCGTCACTTCGCGGATCGCGTAACTGATGTCATCGCTTTCGCGCCAGGCATCCGGCAACCAGCCGCAGCCCAGTTTCAGCTCGCCTAATGGATTATCCGCGAAGGCGCCCCATTGTCGCTCTGCGCCTTCGTACCACTGCCCCTCATGCAAAGCCGGCGGCTGGGCCACCACAAAACCAGACCCCGGCTTCGACACCAGCAAGCCCTGTGCGACCATCCGCTCGAATGCCTCGATCACGCTGGATTGGCTGAGCAGGTTATCGAGGGCCACCTGTCGAATGGACGGCAAGCGTGTGCCAGGGCCCGCCCCGCTCGTGCGAATCCATTGCGCCACCGCACTGATGATTTGCTGCACCACCGGTACAAGGGCTTGTCGATCGATCCCTAAATCCATGCGCCACTCACTTCAACTGTCTGTTATTCAACCCGGAACAGTTAAGCACAGAAGCCCATGTCGGCCGTCCATGGATATTTATTAAAGTATTGATTTTATTGAATTATTTACCTGCTGATACACAATCTGACAGGGCACTCTGCCAGCTGTGGAAACGCCCCACAGTCTCCCCAAACCTTTTCGAATGGGCGGCGGCGCGAGGTCTTAGATAGCGGTCGCGCCGCCGTCCACCGCCAAGGCTTGACCCGTGGTAAATGCGGCGCCATCGCTGCACAGGTAGAGCACCGCGCTGGCGATTTCCTCCACCTTGCCAATTCGCCCGACCGGGTGCATGGCAGCGGCAAACTCGGCTTTGCGTGGGTCGGCTTCATAGGCACGGCGGAACATATCGGTATCGATCACGGCTGGGCACACCGCATTGACGCGGACTTTCTTCTTCGCATACTCAATGGCCGCTGACTTGGTCAGACCGATCACCGCATGTTTGGAGGCGGCATAAATACTCATCTTCGGCGCCGCGCCCAACCCCGCGACTGACGCGGTGTTGACGATCGCCCCGCCGCCCTGGGCCAGCAGCAGTGGCAACTGATGCTTCATGCATAACCACACGCCCTTGACGTTGACGCCCATGATCGCGTCGAACTCATCCAGGCTGCCGTCGGCCAGCTTGCCCTTTTCGATCTCGATCCCGGCATTATTGAAGGCGTAGTCCAGGCGACCATAGGCGGCGATGGTCTGCGCCATCAATTGCTGCACATCCGCCTCCAGCGTGACATTGCAGCGCACAAACAGCGCTTCGCCCCCCGCCTGATGGATCAGGGCAACGGTACCTTCACCACCCGCCGCATCCAGGTCGGCAACCACGACCTTCAAGCCTTCGGCGGCGAATGCCAGCGCGGTGGCGCGGCCAATACCGGCGGCGGCGCCGGTTACCAGTGCGACCTGGCCGGAAAACGTCATGCTCATAGGAGATGTCCTGTGGGAGAAAATAACGGTGCGTCGAGTCTAGCCAACACCGCGCCGCAGGCGTCAGCATTATCAAACGGCCGGTTGGCGCTGCATGGATCGCATTGATAAGAGCTACCGGGCAATTATCAGCAACGCCTATCGACCGGCATTCGCGCCTTCGGTGAACCTTGCCCGCGGCCCGTTGAAGGTCTATCACTTCAGGCTCATTTCCAGAAGAGTCGCTGCCATGACCGCCCAGACCAACCGCCAATTCCTGCTCGCCAAACGCCCGGTCGGCGCAGCCACCCGGGACACCTTCACTTATCAGGAGGTCCCGCTGGGCGCGCCCCAGGACGGCCAAGTGCTGGTGCATAACGAATACCTGTCCCTCGACCCGGCCATGCGTGGCTGGATGAATGAAGGCAAATCCTACATTGCGCCCGTCGCCATCGGCGAAGTCATGCGTGCGCTGGGCGTGGGCAAGGTGATCGCGTCGAACAACCCGCAGTTCGCCATCGGCGACTACGTCAACGGTGCGTTGGGTGTGCAGGACTACTTCCTCGGCGAGCCGCGTGGCTTCTACAAGGTTGATCCGAAACTGGCCCCTTTGCCGCGCTACCTGTCTGCCCTGGGCATGACCGGCATGACCGCCTACTTTGCGCTGCTGGACACCGGCGCGCCCAAAGCCGGCGAAACCGTGGTGATCTCTGGCGCGGCGGGTGCCGTGGGCAGCATTGCCGGGCAGATCGCCAAGCTCAAGGGTTGCCGGGTAGTGGGGATTGCCGGTGGTGCGGACAAGTGCAAGTTCCTGGTGGATGAACTGGGCTTCGACGCCGCCATCGACTACAAAAGCGAAGACGTGCCCGCTGCACTCAAGCGCGAGTGCCCCAAGGGCGTCGATGTGTATTTTGATAACGTCGGCGGCGATATTCTCGACGCCGTCCTCAGCCGCCTGGCACTGAAAGCCCGCGTGGTCATCTGCGGCGCCATCAGCCAATACAACAACAAGGAAGCCGTGAAAGGTCCAGCCAACTACTTGTCACTGCTGGTCAACCGCGCACGCATGGAAGGCTTTGTGGTGATGGACCACGCCGCAGGTTTTGCTGCTGCCGGGCAGGAAATGGCCGGCTGGATGGCCCAGGGCAAGCTCAAGAGCAAGGAAGATATCGTGGAGGGGCTGGAGACGTTCCCGGAGACGCTGATGAAGCTGTTCAACGGCGAGAACTTCGGCAAGTTGGTGCTGAAGGTCAACTGACACACTTTGGATCTGATGGTGGAGCGGGCTTGCTCGCGAATACGGTGTGTCAGTCGACAGATGTACTGGCTGATCCATCGCATTCGCGAGCAAGCCCGCTTGTGTCTTGAGACAGGATTAAGCTGAAGGTGAGAGGGTGAGTGGCAAGCTGAATGCCCGAAGTGCTTAAAGCACGTGTGGGAGCCCATGCTGCCACTCACTTCTCCGCTCTGGACATGAGCCCGAACAGTTGAACGAGCCCACCTCGAACAGTTACAAGCGTGGGCCAAGCCAGAGCGCTCTCACTTTGAGTGTAAGAGGGTTTGGCTATGTTTTCCTATCCAGCAGGCATTGATGTTTCCAAGGACAGCCTTGAGGCTCGAGTTAATCTGATTGACGTTGGGGTAAGTTGCGCTAACGCCGAAGATGATTTCCCTGGGTTGATTGGGTGGCTATTGCTTCACCAGGTCGGTCGCGTGCTGTTGGAGGCCACTGGCGGTTACGAGCGCAAAGTCATGAAGGCGCTCCAGGCTGCGGGCCTCAACTGCATCAATCCCCGTCGAGCCAAGAGTTTTTCCACGGCGATGGGCCAACAAGCCAAAACCGACCCGATAGATGCAAAGTCCCTTGCGCAGTTCGCAGCGGTACTCGACTCGCCTAACAGCCGAATCACCAGCCCGAAACATGACGAGTTGCGCGCGTTAGTCCAACAGCGAGAAAACTTTATTCAGCAGAGAGACGATGACAAAAGGCGCCTGAAAACGGCCTCATGTGACGTAGTAAAGCCAGCGTTGCAGAGTCATATCGACTACCTGATCAAAGCTGTGAACGCGATAGACCAGTTGATTCGTCAAAGCGCCAACGTGCTAGACCACGAAAAAGTCGAACGCCTGTGTTCAGTTAAGGGCATCGGGCTCATTACGGCGGCTAGCCTTATGGCATACCTGCCGGAGTTGGGTGAGGTTGGCAAGCGTCCGATCGCGGCCCTAGCGGGCCTCGCGCCGTATAACAACGACAGTGGGAAGCACATAGGCGCGCGTCACATTCGTGGCGGAAGGTTTTCCGCACGTCGCTCGCTATACATGGCCTGCTGGGTAGTCATTCGGGACCAGCCTGAATTCCAGGCCCGCTATAAAGCACTGCGTGGCAAAGGAAAATGCGCAAAAGTTGCGCTAATCGCATGCATGCGTGTTTTGTTAATCCGGCTGAACGCAATGCTGCGCGATAGGACTGAATGGAAAGAACACGCTGCCTAGATCGGCAGCGATGTGTCGTTGAAGGTCACACGGCTTGAAGCTGTGGGAGTTTGGCTGTCTTTGAAATCGATGGCCAAGTTATGGTCATCAAGACAGTTGCTCCCACATTGGTTACCCGGTCAGACCTGATATCAAGCGATCTCGGCCACTACTGCCGCCAACGCCTTGGCCGGATCCGCCGCCTGGCTGATCGGGCGGCCGATCACCAGGTAATCGGAACCCGCGTCCAGCGCCTGGCGCGGCGTCAGGATGCGACGCTGGTCATCTTGTGCGCTGCCCGCCGGACGAATCCCCGGGGTCACCAATTGCAGCGAAGGGTGCGCGGTCTTCAGCGCCCGGGCTTCCAGTGCCGAGCACACCAGACCGTCAAGGCCAGCTTTCTGCGCAAGAGCGGCCAGGCGCAACACCTGCTCCTGGGGCTCGATGTCCAGCCCGATGCCAGCCAGGTCTTCACGCTCCATGCTGGTAAGCACAGTCACGCCGATCAACAAAGGCTTGGGACCGCTGCGCTGCTCCAGCACCTCACGGCAAGCACTCATCATGCGCAGGCCACCGGAGCAGTGCACATTGACCATCCACACGCCCATTTCAGCGGCGGCCTTGACCGCCATGGCGGTGGTATTCGGGATATCGTGGAATTTGAGGTCGAGGAACACCTCGAAGCCTTTGTCACGCAGGGTGCCGACGATTTCCGCCGCGCAGCTGGTGAACAGCTCCTTGCCGACCTTGACCCGGCAGAGCTTCGGGTCCAACTGGTCAGCCAGCTTCAGTGCGGCGTCACGAGTGGGGTAATCCAGGGCGACGATGATAGGAGTCTGGCAGACGGGCATTGGAATGAGCTCTCAGGCAAGTCGAAATCGGCGCGGATTGTAGCGCAAGCGGCGCCGTTGCGGGATCCGATGATCGGTAAATACTGACCAACCGCCATCGGGCGGGCATTTTCTTCAATTATTTCAAAGCTGATACATTCACGACATGCCCCCAACACGCCTCACCGCTAGCCTCGCTCGCACGCCCCACCGACCAGCACTTCCAGCCATGGGGCTGGACGCCTATGCTGACCGCAACGACCAGGCAGATGATCGTATTATGCAGACCCCTTCCGTCTCTTTGAACGACGAGCAAAAAGGCGCGGTGATCGTCGATGACAAGCGCTGGAACACCCGCGCGCTGATCGTTGACGACGATGTGCCGATCCGCGAACTGTTGATCGACTACCTCGCCCGCTTCGGCATCCTCGCCACCGGCGTCACCGACGGCACCGCGACGCGCCAGGCCATGCAGGCTGAAACCTTCGACGTGGTGGTGCTCGACCTGATGCTGCCGGGCGAAGACGGCCTGTCGCTATGCCGCTGGCTGCGCGCGGAGTCGGACATCCCGATCCTGATGCTCACCGCCCGCTGCGAACCCACCGACCGTATCATCGGCCTGGAACTGGGCGCCGACGACTATATGTCCAAGCCGTTCGAACCGCGTGAGCTGGTAGCGCGCATCCAGACCATCCTGCGCCGTGTGCGCGATGACCGCACCGAACAGCGCGCCAACATCCGCTTCGACAACTGGCGCCTCAACAGCGTGTTGCGCCAACTGGTGGCCGACGATGGCTTGGTGGTACCGCTGTCCAACGCGGAATTCCGCCTGCTGTGGGTGTTCATCGAGCGTCCGCGCCGGGTATTGAGCCGCGAGCAATTGCTGGATGCCGCCCGTGGCCGCTCCATCGAAGCCTTTGATCGCAGCATCGATTTGCTGGTGTCGCGCCTGCGGCAAAAACTCGGGGATGATCCCAAGGCACCACAATTGATCAAGACCGTGCGCGGCGAAGGCTACCTGTTCGATGCGCGGGATATCGGTTGATGCGCAACGCCTTCAACACGCTGTTCGGTCGACTGTTTGGCGTGTTGCTGGTGGCAATCGTGCTGGCCCACGTGCTGGCGATCTCCTGGTTTCGCTATTACGGCCCGCCTCCGCCGCCGCCCCAGGAAACCTTTGTCGAACAGCCCGACGGCACGATGAAGCTCCTGCCCAAGCATAAGCGTGGGTGGTTTGGCGGCCCGGTGGTGCCGCTGACGTTCCAGTTCATCTCGTTGATCATTGCCGCCTGGTACGGCGCCAAGTTGCTGAGCCGGCCGATCCAGCGCCTGAGCGAAGCCGCCGAGCGCTTGAGCCTGGACCTCGACAGCCCACCTCTCGACGAGTCGGGGCCGCGTGAGGCGCGGCAGGCCGCGTCGACCTTCAACCTGATGCAGCGGCGGATCCGCGAACAGGTCAGCCAACGTGCGCGCATGCTCGGCGCGGTCTCCCATGACCTGCGCACGCCGCTGTCACGTCTCAAGTTGCGCCTGGAACAGATCGAGGACACCCGGTTGCAAGGCCAGATGCGCCAGGACCTGGATGACATGATCAGCATGCTCGACGCGACCCTGAGCTATCTGCACGAGCAACGCACCAGCGAAACCCGGCATTGGCTGGACGTGCAAGCGCTGGTGGAGTCGATGAGTGAAAATGCGCAGGATCAGGGCGCCGACGTGCAATTCGCCGGCACCTGCGCACCGCTGCAGGTGCAGCCGATGGCCTTGCGTTCGTGCCTCAACAACCTGATCGACAATGCGCTGCGTTATGCCGGTACGGCGCGCATCGAACTGACGGACAGTCGCGAGGCCTTGGTGATCCGCGTCATCGACCATGGTCCCGGCATTGCCGCCGACAAGCGTGAGGCGGTGTTCGAGCCCTTCTACCGGTTGGAAGGCTCACGCAATCGCAACTCCGGAGGGGTCGGCCTGGGCATGACGATTTCCAAGGAAGCGGCCGAGCGCCTCGGCGGTCGGCTGCACCTGGAAGAAACCCCCGGCGGTGGCTTGACCGCCGTGATGTGGTTGCCCAGAGCTTAAAGCGGTTTGTCTTCCCGCCGTCCCTGGGCCTGGGTCGCGCTCCAATCCATCAACAGGCTGTAGGCCACCGCCAGCAAGGTCGGGCCGATGAACAGGCCGATGAATCCAAAGGCGATCAAGCCGCCGAACACCCCCAGCAGCACGATCACCAGCGGCAGGTTGCCGCCACGGCTGATCAAGTAGGGCTTGAGCACGTTGTCCACGCCACTGATGATGAAGGTGCCCCACACGCCGAGGAACACCGCGTAGGTGTAGTCACCCTTCCAGGCCAGCCAGGCCGTGGCAGGGATCCACACCAGCGGCGGGCCCATGGGGATCAGGCTGAGCAGGAAGGTAACGATGCCTAGCACCAACGCACCCGGTACGCCGGCAATCCAGAAGCCGATCAGGGCCAACAGGGCTTGGGCGGCAGCGGTGCCGATCACGCCGTTGACCACCCGTTGCACCGTGCCGGCCACCAATTCGATGTAGTAGCCGGCACGATCGCCGATCAAGCGTTCCAGCAGGCGGTGCACGAACATCGCCAGACGCGGCCCATCACGGTAGAAAAAGAATACGAATACCAGGCTCAGGGTCAGCTCAAGGATACCGCCGCCGATTTGCGCACTGCGCGCCAGCAGCCAATTTCCGACCTGCCCCAGGTACGGCTTGATGCTGACCATCAAGGCTGCGCCTTGCTGGTCGATGCTGTCCCACATGGCCACCAGCCGCTCGCCGACAATGGGGATCGAGCCGAGCCAGGTTGGCGCCTCCGGCAAGCCGTCGACCTGGATATCCTTGATCAACGCCGTTGCATCGCGCACGTGGTCCGCGAGGTTGAAGCCCAGCCACACCAGCGGCAGTGCCACCAGCAACATCCAGCACAACGTGAGAATGCCGGCAGCCAAGGATTCCCGGCCACCCAGCCAGCGAGTGAGCAGGACCATCAACGGCCAACTGGCAAACGCCAGCACCGCGCCCCAGAACAGCGCCGACCAGAACGGCGCCATCACCCAGAAACTGGCACCGAAAAGCACCAGCAGCAGGATTTGCACCAGTAGGCGATCGTTATTGAGCATGTAGGATCTCGAAAGGAAGACTGTAGGAAGACAGCTTAGGCGAACGGCACGGGTCCGTTCGCCCTGTTACGCCTAGCGTATCAGATGCAGGTGCAGACCCTTGGCGTCACCCGTGCCGGTTTCCATGCGTGCAGCGCGCACGCCCTTGTCGACCAACGCCTGGCGCCAGGCTTCGGCGGTCGGTCCGGTCAGGCTGACGCGCAAGGTGGTGTCGAGGTTCAACCCACGGGAAATCAGGGTCAGCCAGGTGTCGTCAGGCTCGCTGCCCAACGCGGGGAAATCCAGCTCGCCGGTGCTTTTCAATTCACGCAGCAGGGTCGCCGAGGTGGGTAGCAGGTCGGCCAGCGGCGCGTTGGCATCCAGTTGCTCCACATGCAGGTAGGCGCGGCGATTGCCGCGGGTGATGCCGTACAGCGCCACCAGGGCATTTTCCTGCGGGGCGGCCAGGCGCAGCAGCAGGTATTCCTGCTGGCCATCGGCACCGACCAGCTTGGCATTGCCGAACACTTCATTGGCCCACAGGCTGCTTTCACCGCAATCGCGGGCCTGGCACCAGAACAACAACTGCGCGCCCTGCTCCTGCAAGGCTTCGCGCGTCGCCTTGAACGCGGCGCTGGAGCTGTGCTCGGCGGGTAATTCATAGGTGATGGCGGTGGTTTGGCCACGGGCGGTGGCCTGGCCTTCATAGCGCAACTGGCCGCTGATCTTGCGGATCGCGCCCATGGGGTAAGTACGTTCTTTTTCTTCGGCGGGACGGTAATCGACGATTTGCGAATCGACCTGACGAGCCACGGTGGGCAGGTCCTGGCTGCCCGGTATGTCGGCGGCGAAAACCAGTGGGCTCAAAAGGCTCAAGCCCAGGATACGGATACATCCGTTACGCACGCTCATAAGATCAACGAGCCCTGGCCATCGGAGGTCGCAGCGGTGTTGAGTTTGTTCATGGTTGACTCCCTTTCAATCCGCCCAGCCTCGGCAGTTGACCGCCCCAAGTCAAGACGCGGAGAAGAACCGATTGAAACAGTCTGCAACAAGGACCGCGCCGGACTCATCATTCAGATGTAAATGATGGCCGCCCGGCAGCGTGCTGACCGTAAAGGGTAGCTGGGAAAGCAATTCGGAATGTTTCGCCAGCATGCCGTCGGCGGCGACCACCAGCTGCGTAGGGCAACTGACGCGTCGCACGAAAGCCATGGCCTGCTCATCGGTCAGGCGCACCGGCGAAGCCAGGGTCAGACGGCTGTCAGTGCGCCAGGTGTAACCGCCCGGCACCGGCATCAAACCGCGCTGGGCCAGCAGTTCGGCGGCTTCGCGGCTGACCGCCACCACGCCTTTCATGCGCGCCTCGACCGCTCGATCCAGGGTGTTGTACACCGGCTTGCGCTTATCTTGCAGGTTCAATTGCGCCTGCAAGGCCATGCCCAGCCGCTCGGCGGCATTCTCACCGCTGGCGGTCGGCGGGATCACACCGTCGATCAACCCCAGGTGCGTCACACGCTCCGGCAACGCACCCGCCAACACCAGAGACACGATGGCGCCAAGAGAATGGCCAAGTAATGCAAAACGTTTCCATCCCAGTTGCTCCGCGACGTGCAGCACGTCAAAGACGTAATCCCACAAGGCATAACCGGCACCGGTAGGACGATGCGCAGAATGCCCGTGCCCGGCCATATCCAGGGCAACGATACGCAAGCCCTGAAGCTTCGGCGCCAGTCGCGCAAAGCTGTTGGCGTTGTCGAGCCAGCCATGCAGGGCGATCACCGGCAAACCGTCCTCGGGACCGAACAGATGAGCCGCCAATTCAATATGCGGCAGGCTCAGGCGCACTTCTTCGACGGGTGTACTCATGCGCAGTTGCGCTCACGGGCTTCCCAGCGGGAGAACAGGTTCTTGATCAAGGTCGCGGTGTCTTGGGGGCGTTCAAGGGGGAACATGTGGCCGCCGGGCATGGTGAGCATTTCGCCCATGGGCAGGCGCCCGACCCCGCTGGCGTGATGCCGCATCACCACGCGGCTCTGCCGGCCCCGTACCACCGCCAGCGGTACTTTCAACTGGCGCACCTGACCGGGGCTGGTATGAGGTACACCACGGTAGATACTGATTTCGGTGGCCGGGTCGAAGCGCAGGCGCAGGCGATCGCCCACTTGCAGCAGGCCGTGTTGCAGGTAGGCGTCGAAGCATTCGGGGTCAAAACCACGGAACAGGGTCTTGCCGGCGAAGTAATTGCGCGCGGCCTCCAGGTCACTGAATTCTTCACGACGGCCCAAGGTGCGCCCGGCCGGGGTCAGGCGGTCGATAAAACCGAAGCGCTTGGCCGCGCGAATCACCCAGCGGTCGGCGCGGGTCAGTACCGGCGAATCCAGCATCACCACCCCGCGATACAACTGCGGGCAACGCATGGCCGCGTGCAGGTGCAACACGCCGCCGAGAGAATGGCCCACGCCCCACACCGGCTCCGGTTGCTGCTCCAGGTGGTGGATCAGTTCGTCCACCAGGTTCTGCCAGTTATCGTCCACCGGAAACCTGGGGTCGTGGCCGTGCTGCGGCAGATGAGCCACTGCGTATTCCGGAGCCAGGGCGGCAAACAACTTGCCGTAGGTGGCCGAAGGGAAGCCATTGGCGTGGGCGAAAAACACATGCTGCGACATACCGGATCCGTCTACAAAAACAGAGATTGATTGTCACCATGCCCGGCCCGCACAGCAATGACTGTAACTGCCAGGAATGATGACACTCACGCCACGCCTATCGCGCCGGCGGGTTCTCGCCCAGTGGCACCACGGCCATGGTCAGACGCGAGACACAACTGGCCTTGCCCTCATCGCTGGTCAGACGGATATCCCACACCTGGGTGGTGCGGCCGATATGGATCGCCTTGGCCACCGCTGTCACTCGCCCGCTGCGCACACCACGCAGGTGGTTGGCGTTGACCTCCAGCCCCACGCAATAGAACTTGCTGGGGTCAATGCACAAGTAGGCCGCCATGGAGCCGACGCTCTCGGCCAACACCACCGAAGCACCGCCATGCAACAGGCCATAGGGCTGATGGGTACGATGGTCGACCACCATGCTCGCGGTCAGGGATTCGTCGTCGAAGCTTTCAAAACGGATGTCCAGCAGTTCACCGATGGTGTTTTTCTGGATCGCGTTGAGTTGATCGATATTCGGTTGGGTGCGCCATAGGCTCATGGAAATAGTCCTTATTGATTTTATTACGACCCTAATCCTGCCACAGAACGGTTTCGGAACGCTCGCTCCACGGCTGGAAATATTCACCGTAAGTCGATTCGATTACGTTGCGTTTGATCTTCAAGGTGGGTGTCAGAAAGCCGTTTTTCACCGCCCAATTGTCCTTGACGACAACCAGTTGACGTAGACGCTCATGCTTATCCAGCGCCTGGTTGACCTGCTCCAACCAGCGCTCAAGGCTGATACGCAGGGTTTGTGAGTCTTCCCCCCCAGCCGATAAAACGCATAAGCCAATGGGCACAGTCAGGCCATCGCCCACCACGCACACCTGCTCGATCCGCGCATGTTCAGCCAGGCGGTTTTCAATCGGCGCCGGCGCCACATATTTACCTTTGCTGGTCTTGAAAATTTCCTTGAGCCGCCCGGTCAGGCGCAGGCAGCCATCGGCGGTGATGGTCTCGGCGGTTTTCTGCGGGTCTTTGTAATAGCCGAGCATCGTCGCACCGCTGCACACACAAAGCCGCGATAAAGCCTACGGATTCTTCACACTGACCAGGTTCATGAGCCCCGCCAGTGGAAAATCCCCTTCCAGTTCCGCCAGGCTGGCGGTGTGCATCGGCTGCGGCTGACGCTGGTGTCCATGCTGCAGAACGCTGATCAGGCTGCCCACCAACGGCTGATGGCTGACCAGCAGTACATTGTCATCGGTGTCGAGCTTTTCCAACACCTGCAGCGGATTGCCCTCGGGTGTCAGCCACGGCACCGTGCAAATTTCCGGTTCAAAGCCCAGCGCTTCACGCACCAGCTGCGCAGTCTGCTGCGCCCGTACATAAGGGCTGGCAATGATTGCGCTGAGGGGCTGACCGATCAGGTGCGCAGCACTGCGCAACACTTCGCCACGGCCATGCTCGGTGAGGTTGCGTTCGGCATCGGTGCGCGCATGCCCTTCGGCTTCACCGTGGCGCAGTATCCACAGTTTCACAGCTTCGGCTCTTCATCACGCACCGGGTGCGGCGCCGGCGGCACGCTGTGGGCAGCCTCACCCTCGGGTGCGCGCGGGGTCGGCCAGTCGGCGAACGGCCAAGGCTTCTGTTCGGTGTGGAAGCTGCCGAAACGGCCGATCTGTGCGAGGAACTGGCTGAGGCTGTCGCCGAAGTTCATCAGGCCCAGGTTAGGAGCGCTGTACACCAGCCGGTAGATCAACTGCACCACCACCAGTGCGCCGAGCAGGAATTGCGCCACCTGCCACACCAGGGCAAACACCAGCATCCACAGGATGCGCAGGGCAATGGATTCGTATTTGGGGGCTGCTTTCGGATCGTTCATGACGCGTTCCTCAGTTGAAACCACTGGTGGAAATAAAGTCGACATCGGTTTTGGGTTCAGCGCGCATCAACAACTCGATGACCTGGTTCAAGGTGCGCCCTTCAAACAGGATCGCGTGCAACCCGGCGACCAGCGGCATGTACACACCGACTTCCTGGGCCTTGGCCTTGAGCACCTTGAGGGTGTTGACCCCTTCGGCCACTTCGCCCAGGCGCGTGACCGCATCTTCCAGGCTCAGGCCCTGGCCGAGCGCGAACCCGACTTGATAGTTGCGACTTTTCGGCGAGGAGCAGGTGACGATCAAATCGCCCACGCCTGCCAGCCCAAGGAAAGTCATGGGGTTGGCGCCCTGGTTCACTGCAAAGCGGGTCATCTCGGCCAACGCGCGGGTGATCAGCATGCTCTTGGTGTTTTCACCCATGCCCAGCGCCACGGCCATGCCGGCAATAATCGCGTAGACGTTTTTCAGCGCACCGCCCAGTTCGACACCAAAACGGTCGTTGCTGGCATAGACCCGAAAGGTGCGGCCATGCAGCACGGCCTGGACGCGTTCGCAGAGGGCTTCATCTTCACTGGCCACCACGGTGGCGGTCAGCGCGTGCTCGGCGACTTCCCGTGCAAGGTTCGGCCCGGACAGCACACCAATACGCGCTTGCGGGGCGATCTCTTCAAGGATTTCGCTCATCAGCTTGAAGGTCTGCCCCTCGATGCCCTTGGTCAGGCTGACCAGCAGCTTGCCCGCCAGGCGCTCGGCATGGGGCGCCAGCACCGAGCGCAAGGCGCTGGACGGCAGCGCGACAAAGCACAGGTCGCAGGCGGTGAGGGTTTCCAGCAGGTCGGTAACAGGCTCGACCGCCGGATGAATCTTGATGCCTTTGAGGTAACGCGGATTTTCCCGTTGCACCCGGATAGCCTCGGCTTGTTCGGGATCACGCATCCACTGGCGCACAGCGTGACCGTTCTCGGCCAGCAGGTTTGCCACGGCGGTACCAAAACTTCCGCCTCCCAGGACCGCGATAGGGCGCTGTTCAGTCATATGCAATCCGTTAATCCATACCAGTGGCGATGGCGGCATTATACGGGCCGACCCGCTTGCGACCAGCCCCCGCATCAATTCGTGCGTTTGTCGGAAAATGCCACATTTACATGAAGTAATTGCAAGTCCGGCGACTGGCAAAAGGCCCCACCTCAGTTAACATGGGCGGCTATCCGCAATTATCAAGGCCGTGCCGTGTATTTGGGCCCTCCTCCTCGTTCATCCCTCTGGCTGGTGTTGTTGTGCAGTGCACCGACGCTGGCCGACGACCTGTTCCTCGACAGCCAGCCGCTGCCACAGGTGTTGACGGCCACGCGCCTCAAGCAATCGGCCGCCGCCGTGCCCGGCAGCATGACCGTGATCGACAGCGAACTGATCAAGGCCAGTGGTGCGCGAGACATCAGTGAGTTGCTGCGCCTGGTGCCAGGGATGATGGTCGGCTACACCACCGGAAACCAGGCGGCGGTGAACTATCACGGCACCAGTGCCAGCGATGCGCGGCGCATGCAGGTGTTGATCGACGGCCGCTCGGTGTACCGCGCGGGCCTGGCCACCGTGGACTGGAGCGACATTCCGGTGGCCATGGAGGATATCGAGCGCATCGAAGTGTTCCGTGGCCCGAATACGGTCAGCTACGGTGCCAATGCCTTGATGGCGGTGGTCAATATCCTTACGCGCTCGCCGGCCCACAGCCACGGCACGCGGATAAAAGTGGTGCGTGGCGAACGTGGTATCAACGACTTTTACGCCAGCCAGGGTGCGGGCTGGGAAACCGGCGACTTGCGCCTGTCCCTCTCCGGACAACAGGACGATGGCTTCGACAGCGATGCCGCCGGTGCCGACCGTCGCGATAGCCGTCGCCTCAACCGCTTCAGCCTGGCCATCAGCCAAACGCTGAATACGCAGCAGAGCATCGACCTGCAGCTGGATGCAAAGGAAGGCACCAACCAGCGGCCCTATACCTACAGCCCGGTCTTCGCTGGAATTACCGAAGGCGGTAACAATTCCGACGTCACCGCCAAGGATTATGCGGGCTCCCTGCGCTGGAATTTCGACTTCAACCCTGATCACAGCCTGTATATCCAAGGCTCCGCCCAACAGTGGGACCGCCGCCAGATCTGGAAGGCCTGTGATGCCAAAGTCTCATTCAGCCCCGAACTGACCCAGTTGTGGCAGATGAACCCCAATTACGCCGAACTACTGGCCCGCCACATGGACAGCTACAGCCAGGGCACCGCGCCACCGGGCAACGCCGCCGAGCAAGCGCTGGCCAACGAGGTACTCAAGCAATGGCGTGAGGGCGGCAGCAAGGGCGTGTGCGGCGACATCGACCAGAGCACCCGCGAAAGCCGCTACGACCTGGAGATCCAAGACACCCTCAGCCTGTCCGACAGCCTGCGCCTCGTCAGCGGCATGAACTACCGCTACGACCGCGCCGACTCCGACACCTATTTCAACGGCACCTTGGACGACACCACCTGGCGCCTGTTCGGCCAGTTGGAATGGCGCGCAAGCGAACATTGGCTGCTCCAAGGCGGGGCCATGTATGAAGACACCCGCCTGAGCGGCAATTCGCTGACGCCACGGGTAGCGGTCAACTACCTGATCAACCCGCGCCATGGCCTGCGCGCGGTGTACTCCGAGGCGATTCGCTCGCCGGACATGTTCGAAAACAACGTCAACTGGAGCTACCGCGTCACCAACCTCAGCTCCCCGGCTTACGGGCAGACCACCGGGCAATACTTCGTAAAGACCCGAGGCCCGGGCAACCTCGATAAAGAGATGATGAAATCGCGGGAACTGGGGTACAACGGCTTCTTTGCCGACATCGGGCTGAACATGGACGTGAAACTGTTTTACGACGAGATCACCGACATGATCAGCTCGCCGCTGCGTAACAACCAATACATCGCCAGCAATGCCAACAGTTCACGGTTTACCGGCGCCGAGTCGCAGTTCGACTGGCGCGTGAGCAACGCCGACCGCCTGCGGCTGACTTATGCTTACGTCGATGCCAGCAGCAGCAACCCGCTCGACAAGGCGCAGACCGCACGTAACAGCGGCTCTGCCGGCTGGCTGCGTGAATGGGGCCAGGGCTGGTCAAGCGCGCTGTTCTACTATGGCGATGACGCACTCAACCAATACCGCTTCGAACGGGTCGACCTGCGGGTGGCCAAGCGCATTGCCCTGGGCAAAGCCAACGTGGAGCTGGCCGGCATGTTGCAGGAACGCCTCGACAACCAGCCCACCACATGGGCCGACAACAATTATGACCATCGCCACGTGCTCTACTTCAGCGCGGAGTTAGAGTTCTGACATGGGCGACTCGTCACGGATGACCTGCTTCTTTATCACCGCGCTCTGGCGACGCACGCTGCTGCTCGTGTGCCTGTTATTGACCGCGCCGGCCTGGAGCGCCGACATCCTGCTGACGGCCGCCGAAGACAGTGCCGGCGTCCAGTCCTTCGCCCAGGCCCTGGCCCAGCAACGCCCCGAAGACCGCGTCACCTTCACGCTCCTCAAGGACTTGCCGACACCCGGCCGGTTGCCGGCCAACACCCGTCTGATCTTGCTGGACCTGCCCGGCCTCGACTGGCGCCTGCAAGAGCCTCAGGGTCCGCCGACCCTGGTGCTGCGCATCAGCCGCCTCCAAGCCCATCAACGCCTGGGCAGCATGCCGCACCCACGCATCAGCCTGCTGTGGAGCGACCCACCGCTGGGGCGTCAATTGCGCCTGATCGCCAGCATCCTGCCCCAGGCGCGGCGCATCGGCGTGCTCTACGGCACCGACAGTGAATTCCTCCTGCCCGAGCTGCGCCAGCACGCCACGCCGCTGGGCCTGGAGATCGTGCCCCAGCTCTGGGACAACATTAATGACAGTCGGCCATTGCAAAACCTGTTCAGGAACAGTGATGTACTACTCGGCCTCGACGACCCGCAGCTGTACAACCCGAAAACCGCGAAGAACCTGCTGCTGAGCAGTTATGCCCAGCAATTGCCGCTGATTGGCCCGAATGCAGGATTTGTAAAGGCCGGCAGCCTGGCCAGCACCTACAGCGACCAGGCCGACTGGCTGGCGGTGCTCGACGGCCTGCTCGACCATTCGCCGGCCAACTGGCCACGCACGCTCTACCCGGAACACTTCAAAGTCGTGGGCAACGCGCAAGTCGCGCGCTCACTGGGGATCGAACAGGTGGACGAAGCCAGTGTCGCCACCCGATTGGCCGAAGGAGAAAAACGCCCATGACCTTGCGTCGTCGTTGGGACATCAACACCCGCACCCAGCTCATCACCCTGGGCCCGGCGCTGTTGCTGACGTTGCTGTTGATCAGCTTCTTCACCTTCGTCCGAATCCAGGACCTGCGTCAGGAACTGGATCACACCGGCCAACTGATCGCCAACCAGCTGGCGCCCGCCACCGAATACGGGGTGATTTCCGGCAACAATGATGTGCTCGAAAGCCTGTTGCGCGCCACACTGGCCACGCCCCATGTGCGTTTCCTGGAAATCCAGGACAGCAGCGAGAACATCCTGGTGTATGTCGAGCAACCGTCGGAGAAGCACGACCGCTCACTGTCGGTGAAAGTGTTCCAGGCACCGATTCGCCTGCAACATATCCAGCTGGGGAATGATTTCTTCCAGGACAACCTCAACGAACCCAAGGCCCCGCGGGCGGACTACCTGGGCCGGGTGATCGTCGGCATGTCCAACGACGCGTTCAGCCAACGCCAGCAGGAGATCCTGTTCAAGGCCGGCATTCTCGCGCTGTTCGCCCTGCTGTTTACCTTCCTGCTCGCACGGCGTCTGGCCGCCAGCCTGTCCCAGCCGATCAGCGCCATGGGCCACGCAGTGAAGGCGATCCAGCAAGGCGACTACAAGACGCCGCTGCCGATTGTGGATGACTCGGAGCTGGGCGACCTGTCGCGGCACATCAACAACCTCGCCGAGGGCCTCAACCAGGCCAGTCGCGAGCAGCAGCAGGCCATGGCCCAGTTGATCCAGACCCGCGAAGAAGCCGAGCGCGCCAACAACGCCAAGTCGGATTTCCTGGCGATGATGAGCCATGAGCTACGCACGCCCATGAACGGCGTGCTGGGCATGTTGCAGTTGCTGGAAACCACCGAGATGACCGAGGAGCAGAGCGAATACGCGGCGCTGGCCTCCGAATCCACCGAGCACTTGCTCAAGGTCATCAACGACATTCTCGACTTCTCGCGTATCGAACGCGCCGCCCTGGAACTGGAGCATATTCCGTTCAACCTGGTGGACCTGATCAACAACTGCGCCCAGGCCTTCCAGCACAGTGCGCAACAGCGTGGTTTGGCGCTGAAGCTGTCGATTCCGCAAGGGATGGACGCGGTGCGGGTGCAGGGTGACCCCACGCGGATCCGCCAGATCCTGGTGAACCTGATCGGCAATGCACTGAAGTTTACCGAGCACGGCAGCGTCAGCGTCGAGCCCCATTGGCAGACCCTCGACCATCAATTGGTGTGGTTCACCTGCACCGTGCGCGACAGTGGCATCGGGATTTCCGCCGAACGCCTGGAGGCGATGTTCGATGCTTTCCAGCAGGCGGACAGTTCCATTTCAAGACGTTACGGCGGCACCGGCCTGGGCCTGCCCATCGCCCGCACCCTGGCCGAACGCATGGGTGGCACCTTGCGTGCCCAGAGCGAAGAAGGCCGCGGTTCGGTGTTCACCCTGGAAATCCCGCTGGCCATCGACCAGCACAACGTGCCCGCCACTGCCAGTGACGCCGACGGCAAAACCAACGCGGGCAATGGCCGCCATGTGCTGCTGGTGGAAGACAACCCGGTCAACCGCACGGTGGTCGAGGCCATGCTGCGCAGCCTGGGGTTTGAAGTGAGCCTGGCCACCGACGGTGCCGAAGCGATCCGCAGCGCTGAAAGCCTGATTTTCACCGCAATCCTGATGGATTGCCGACTGCCGCTGATCGACGGTTATGAAGCCACCCGGCAGATTCGCCAGTTGCCGGGCTGCGCCGACCTGCCGATCATCGCCCTCACCGCCAACGCCTTGCAGGGTGACCGAGAAGCCTGTTTGGCAGCGGGAATGAACGATTACCTGGCCAAGCCGTTCAAACGCACGGATTTGCAGCAAATCCTGCAGCGCTGGGTGCAATAGCGCCGCGCCATCAGCCAACTCCGACTGGCGTGAAAGGCGAAAGTGCGGCAGTCTTAGGCACCCGAACGGGCCGATAAACAGGCTCGGTTTAAATTTTCAGTGAACAAGTGTACATTCAATGCCTTGCCGCTGTGACTTTCACTACAACGCAATAGTCTATGTGTAGGCTGCCGACATGAGGCATGAACGCTTCATTCGGTTCGGGAAGATTTACCCTACCCTGCCGCATGGGATTATTGAGGAGCTCGCATGACCAAACAAAACGCCTTTACTCGGGAAGACCTGCTGCGCTGCAGTCGCGGTGAGCTGTTCGGCCCAGGTAACGCGCAACTGCCCGCCCCGAACATGCTGATGGTGGATCGCATCACCCATATCAGCGAAGAGGGTGGCAAGTACGGCAAAGGTGAATTGGTCGCCGAGCTGGATATCACCCCGGACCTGTGGTTCTTCGCCTGCCATTTCGAAGGCGACCCAGTGATGCCAGGCTGCCTGGGCCTTGACGCCATGTGGCAGCTGGTCGGTTTCTTCCTTGGCTGGCAAGGTCTGCCGGGCCGCGGTCGCGCCCTGGGTTCGGGCGAAGTGAAGTTCTTTGGTCAGGTCCTGCCGACCGCCAAGAAAGTCACCTACAACATTCAAATCAAACGCGTCCTCAAGGGCAAGCTGAACCTGGCCATCGCCGATGGTTCGGTGAGCGTCGACGGTCGCGAGATCTATACTGCCGAAGGCCTTCGGGTCGGCGTATTCACATCCACTGACAACTTTTAAGGGTTATCCGCATGCGCCGCGTCGTTATCACTGGTCTGGGCATTGTTTCTTGCCTGGGCAATGACAAAGAGACCGTCACCGCTAACCTGCGTGCAAGTCGCCCTGGCATCCGCTTCAACCCGGAATATGCCGAAATGGGTCTGCGTAGCCAGGTTTCCGGCTCCATCGACCTGCCTCTCGAAGAACTGATCGATCGCAAGATCTATCGCTTCGTCGGCCACGCTGCCGCCTACGCCTACCTGGCGATGAAAGACGCGATCGCCGACTCCGGCCTGAGCGACGACCAGGTCTCGAACGTACGCACCGGCCTCATCGCCGGCTCGGGCGGCGCATCGACCCTCAACCAGATGGAAGCGCTGGACATCCTGCGCGAAAAAGGCGTGAAGCGTGTTGGCCCGTACCGTGTCACCCGAACCATGGGCAGCACTGTATCGGCCTGCCTGGCCACGCCGTTCCAGATCAAGGGCGTGAACTACTCGATCTCTTCCGCCTGCGCCACCAGTGCTCACTGCATCGGTACTGCCGTTGAGCAGATCCAGCTGGGCAAGCAGGACATCGTGTTCGCCGGCGGCGGTGAAGAAGAGCACTGGAGCCAGTCGTTCCTGTTCGACGCCATGGGCGCACTGTCCACCCAATACAACGAAACCCCGGAAAAGGCCTCCCGCGCCTACGACGCCAAGCGTGACGGTTTCGTCATCGCCGGCGGTGGCGGCATGGTGGTGGTCGAGGAGCTGGAACACGCTCTGGCCCGTGGTGCCAAGATCTACGCGGAAATCGTCGGCTACGGCGCCACTTCCGACGGCTATGACATGGTTGCGCCAAGCGGTGAAGGCGCCATCCGTTGCATGCAGATGGCCATGTCCACCGTAGATACCCCGATCGACTACCTGAACACCCACGGCACCTCGACCCCGGTCGGCGACGCCAAGGAAATGGAAGGCGTGCGTGCGGTATTCGGCGACAAGGCTCCGGCCATCAGCTCCACCAAGAGCCTGTCCGGTCACTCCCTGGGCGCCGCCGGCGTTCACGAAGCGATCTACTGCCTGCTGATGATGGAAGGCAACTTCATGGCCGGTTCGGCCAACATCGACGAGATTGATCCGGTGGTGGCTGACATGCCGATCCTGACCAAAACCGTTGAAAACGCAAAAATCGACACCGTGATGAGCAACAGCTTCGGCTTTGGTGGCACTAACGCCACCCTGGTGCTGAAACGCTGGCAGGGTAAATAAACCCCGCAGGCCGATCACATGAAAAAGCCCTGACTGGTTCGTAATGCTGTTCACTTAAGCATTTGAGCTAAAGCGAGGCTTCCTGGAAAATCCGATGCCAGACCTCTGGCATCGGATTTTTTATGTCTGTTCAACAGGACCTGCTCGACCTCGGCGACCTTTTCAACTTCTGCGACCTAAGCACTTTCACCCAGAACATCCCCATAGAATGGGTTGCGTCTGCGCTGGATCTATCCAGTCAGGCCACTATTCGTCGGCGTCGCTTGCCCGCCGATCAGGTACTTTGGTTGGTGCTTGGCATGGCGTCGTTTCGTAATGAGCCTGTTCATGAGGTCGCTAGACGGTTGAACATTTGCGCTCAAGGCCTCGCTTGCGACCACTTGTTGGCCCGAAGCGGTGTCACTGAAGCCCGCAAGCGACTAGGGGCCGATCCAGTTGAGTGGTTATTCCGTAAAACCGGCACTCAATGGGGCTCGGAGCGCTACAACGAGGACGACTGGCACGGTTTGCAGGTCTTCGCGGTGGACGGTGTGCTCTTGCGCACACCGGACACACCCGAGCTTCGAGATCATTTCGGGTCAGGAAATACGCCCAGTGATCGTCAGACTCCCTTCCCCATGATGCGCTTGGTAGCGCTAATGAATGTGCGTTCGCACTTAATCCTGGATGCACAATTAGGGCCTTACCGGCGCAGTGAAATGCGCTTGGCCGACGAGTTTTTGCAGCAAGTCCCCGATCACTCCGTGACGCTATTCGATAAAGGATTTTGGGGCGCAGAAATGCTGTTGAGCCTGAGTAACACCGGAACCCATCGTCATTGGTTGATTCCCGCCAAAAAAGGCATGGTCTGTGAAGAAGTGATCCGTTACGGCGAGCACGACCGCTTGGTGCGCATGAAGGTCTCACCGCAAGCCAGAAAGAGAAATCCGGCTCTTGGTACCCATTGGGAAGCCCGTGAAGTCAGCTATGAAATCCAAGGCAGAGTAAAAACGGTCATGACATCGTTGCCAGCCAACACCTACAGCACCAAGGTCGTTGCCAAACTCTATCAGGAGCGCTGGGAAATCGAGTTGGGCTTCAGGGATATCAAAAGCTCCATGCAGCAGAATGCTGTGACCTTGCGTAGTAAGAGAGTCGACTTGGTCTATCAGGAAGTGTGGGGGCTTTTGCTGGCTTACAACGTGATTCGGCGGGAGGCTGGTCAAGCAGCAGTAGCGTTTGGTCGTGCACCGTCGGATATACGCTTTAAGCCGGTCTGCCAATACATTGCCGTGCAGTTGATCGTGATGGCAGCAGCCAATCCGGTTTCAGCTACAGGAAGACGCTTGGCGGAATTGAGGAAAGGTATTGGCGGATTGTTTCTGGATCACCGCCCCAGACCTGCGAGGCCAAGGACGGTGAAGATCTCAAAGACCCGGTTTCCAGTGGACCGTAAGGCTGCTCCGCTTAAGTGAACAGCATTATGACTGGTTCGGGGCTTTTTACTTTCAGAGCTATCAGTTTTAAGCCTCAAGCCGCAGGAAAAAGGCAATCCGACCACTTGCAGCTTGTCACTTGAAGCTTGCAACTGCTTCTGTACTACACCGAAAACCGCGCCACCAGGGTGTTCAGGTCTACCGCCAACCGCGACAACTCCTGGCTCGCTGCACTGGTCTGATTCGCCCCCGTCGACGTCTGGTGCGCCAAATCGCGAATGTTCATCAAATTGCGATCCACCTCCCGTGCCACCGCCGCCTGTTGCTCCGATGCGCTGGCGATCACCAGGTTGCGTTCATTGATCAAGGTGAATGCCGAGGCAATTTCCTCCAGCGCCGTGCCCGCCGACTTGGCGATATCCAAGGTCGAGCGCGCCCGCGTATTGCTCTGCTGCATCGAGCTGACCGCCTGATCAGTGCCATGCTGGATCCCACCGATCATTTGCTCGATTTCCTGGGTCGACTGCTGGGTGCGATGAGCCAGGGCCCGCACTTCATCGGCCACCACCGCAAACCCACGCCCGGCATCCCCAGCCCGCGCCGCTTCAATCGCCGCGTTCAGCGCCAGCAGGTTGGTCTGCTCGGCAATCGAGCGGATCACGTCCAGCACCTTGCTGATGCCATAGACCTTCTGTGCCAAGTCTTCGACCTGCGTCACATTGTCGGTCACGTCAGTGGCCAGCGCCTCGATCGACACCACCGTCTGGTGCACCTGTTCGCGCCCATGCTGGGCAATGCGGTCGGACTCGCGGGATGCCTGGGACGTGGCCACCGCGTTGCTCGCCACCTCCTCCACCGCCACGGTCATCTGGTTCACCGCCGTGGCGGCCTGCTCGATTTCTTGATTCTGTTGATACAAGCCACGCGTGGCATCTTCGGTCACGCAACTGAGTTCTTCCGAGGCGGATGCCAATTGGTTGGAAGACTCGGAGATACGCCGGATAGTGTCACGCAAGTTCTCCTGCATGCCCTTGAGGGCCTGCTGCAGGCGCGCCGGCTCGTCGTTGCCACTGATGCTGATTTCTCCCGTCAGATCGCCACTGGCTACACCTTGGGCCACTTTCAACGACTGCGCCAGTGGCAGCACGATGCTACGCGTCAGCCATACCGCCAGGCCAATGGTGATCAGCGCCGTGAGCACGATCATGCCGACCACCCAGCTGCGCGACTGGCTGAACACGCTCTGCGCCAGACTGGCCGCCTGGTTGGCACTGGCTTTGTTGAGGCTGACCAGTTCGTGCAGGGTCGTGGCCATTTCATCGGCGAGCTGATTCATCTCACCGTTGACCACTTTGATCGCGTCTTCCAACCGGTTGGCCTTGGAAAAACCCATGACCTGCTCCTGGAGTTGCAGGTATTGCTGCTCTTGGGCCTTGAAGCGATCAAACAGCGCGCGCTCCTCTGGTAGCACAACCAGCGCCTCGTAGAGAGTCTGCGCATGATGCAGGCCGCTTTTCAGGTCGCTCAGCTTCTGCTCGTTCTGCGCCAGCGCCTGGGGATCGCGGTTGACCAGCAGGCGCAAGGTCAGCGCACGAATGCGCAGCAGGTCCTGGCTCATCTGCCCCACCGCCATCACGCTGGGCAGCCAGTTGTTCTCCACCTGATCCGACTGCTGGCGCATATTGGCCATCTGCAACAGGGCGAAGCCGCCCAGGGCAAACACCATCAACGCCAATACGCCAAACCCCAAGCCTGCACGCGGGGCGATATTCAGACTTCTGATACTCATGCCTTGGCTCCTTCCAAATGCGCTGCATCCATTTGCAGCTGGCTCTTGAAAGGTATCGGCACGTTACTGCCTTTGCGTAAGACGAAAACGCGATATCAACGCACCGCACTATCGCGGGTAGCTTTAGGCAGGATCGCCAGGAAGTTGTCCCGCGCCACCTTGTGCGCAACGTCCTCTGGCAGGGCATCAAGGAACGGGTCGAAGCGGCGCATTTCCTTACCGAGTTTGTTGAACCGTCCTACGACGTCCGAACCCAGCATAAAACGCTCTGGGAAGCGCTCCACCAGTTTTAACCACTCCGGGCGGGGCTGACCTGCGTCATCCAGCATATACGGCGTAAGCATGCTCCAGGACAGGTCGATGTACAGGTTGGGATAGGCCTCCAGCAGGCGGCTCAACGTGGGCAGCAAAAAGTCCATCTGCACCTGGTGACGATGGATTTCCTTGCTGGTGCCGGCGTGGGCCCAGATAAAGCGGGTGTGCGGATGGTTGCGCAGTGGCTCCTCGACTTCAGCCAGGTAAAGCGGGTTGCGCTCGCGTTTGGAGGTGATGTTGGAGTGCAGCATCACCGGCAGGTCGTTTTCCGCCGCCAAATGATAGATGCGCGTCATGGCTTCGTTATTGGCGCGCGGGGTGTCGCCGGCGGTGATGGCCGTGAGGTCGTCATGGCGGGTGAAGACTTCGCCGATGCCCTGCCACAACCCGGGATTGAGGTCGAGCATGCGCTGGATATGGGCATCCGAGTTCTTATCGTTGGGGTTGAAGCCCGATAGAAACGGATGAAAGTGCTGGCGCTGCTCAGGGGACAGTTTGTTGACCGCTGCGGCGACAATCACATCGGTGGCGCTGTACCAATAGGCATCGGCGTCGTCACCGGCGTAATAGCGTGGACGCTTGGGTTCGTCTTCGTGCCATTTCTTCGCGACCGGAATGCCGGAAATCATCACGTGCTCAATGCCGTTGTCAGCCATGGCCTTGAGCAGCTTGTCCATGCCCGCAGTTTCCTGGAAGAAATCCACGTAATGCAGATGCGCATCGCTGTAGGCATACTCGCGGGCCTGCGCAGCAAGGCTGCTGGCGGCGAGCAACAGGGCGAGCGTCAGACGGGTCCAGGACACGGTAAAACCTCGATAAGGGCTGATACGGGTAGACCTTGCGCGCCGTGCGAGGGTTCATCCGGCAAAAAACGCGGAACACCGAAGTGCCAGCATGCTCTATAACTGCATGACCTTCATCCTGCCACCCTGTGAGGTTTACCATGCCTGTTACCGTCAACACCCTGAACCAGGATAACTTTCGCCATAGCGTCAACATCAACCACCATGAGTTGTTCACCGACCTGCCCAAAAGCCTGGGCGGCGACGACTCGGCGCCCTCCCCCCATGACTACTTCGACGCTGCGCTGGCCTCGTGCAAAGCCCTGACCCTTAAACTGTATGCGCAAAAAAAAGACATTCCGCTGACCGGCGTGACCGTGGAAGTCACCCATGACGCTGCCGAGGAGCAAAAGGGCAAATACACACTCAACGTCAAGCTGACGCTCAAGGGCGTGCTCACCGACGAGCAACGCGACGAACTGCACCGCGTGGCGGATCGCTGCCCGGTGCACAAGCTGATGACCACCGCCGACGTCACCATTGAGACAAAACTATCGGAAGGCGCCTTCAGCCAATAGCGGCAACATCCTACCGAGCGGGTTATGCTCAGCAGCATCTAACCCGCTCAGACTGGGACGCACCATGACTACCCTCACCGTGATCCGCCCTCGCCCCGAAGATGTCGAAGGTCAACCGATCCTGCGCCCACTGCCGTCGCGGGAATGCCGCAGCGTCGGGCCGTTTGTGTTCTTCGACCATATGCTACTCACCCGCTATGAACCGGGCGATGGCATGAACATCCGCCAGCATCCGCATATCGGGCTGTCGACCCTTACCTATTTGTTTGAAGGTGCGTTGCAGCACAAGGACAGCCTGGGGTCGGACCAAGTGGTGCAGGCCGGCGACGTCAGCTGGATGACTGCCGGCAGCGCGATTGCCCACGTCGAACGTACACCCGAGGCGCTCAAGGCCAGCAGTTTCAGCTTGCATGGGTTGCAAGTGTGGCTGGCATCGCCCAAGGACCATGAGACGGGGCCCGGACACTACAGCCATCACCCCGCGGCGAGCCTGCCGGTAAGTGACAACCTGGGCGTGCAGATCCGCTTGATCGCGGGCAATGGGTTCTGCCTCAAGTCGCCGGTGCCAGTGCTGTCGCCCACGCTGTATGCCGAGGTGCGCATGCAAACGGCCACGACGCTGCTGATTCCGGATGAACATGAGGAACGCGCAGTGTATGTGCTGGAGGGTGAGGCGCAATTGGATGGCGAAACACTGGAAGTACACAGCCTGGTGGTATTGCCCGCCGGACAGGAGATGACGCTGTTCGCCGAGAGCAATTGCCACTTGGTGGTGTTTGGCGGCGCGACGCTGGAGGGGCCACGGCGGATCAACTGGAATTTTGTCGCGAGTGATCCAGCGGTAATTGAACAAGCCAGGCAACGCTGGGCGGCTGGGGATTGGCCGACGGTGCCGGGTGAGTCTGAAAGAATTGAGTTGCCGGTGAGATAGCATTCGCGAGCAAGCCCGCTCTCACACTTTGATTTGTGAACGCCATCAAATGTGGAAGCGGGCTTACTCGCGAAAAGGCCAGCACAAACGCTGAAGCCATCAGCCCTGGAACACTTCATCCAACAAATCATGCATCGACTTGAACGCACGCTTGGCCGTTTTCGCGTCATACATCATCTTGCCCGGCACATTCGCATGCGGGTCGGTGAAGGAATGCACCGCGCCGCCGTAGCTCAGCAGTTGCCAATCCACACCGGCCGCGTTCATTTCATCTTCGAACGCCGGCAGTTGCTCTTTAGGGACCAACGGGTCAGAAGCGCCATGCAGCACCAGCACTGAGCCCTTGATGTTCTTCGCGTCCGCCGGGTTTGGCGTGTCGAGGGTGCCGTGGAACGAGACGGCAGCCTTGACCGGCGCACCGGTACGCGCGAGTTCCAGGGAGCAGCAACCGCCGAAGCAGAAACCAAAGGTCGCCAGTTTCGAGGTATCAACCGCTGCCTCAGTTTGGCCCTGCAGCTGCTCGAAGGCCGCCTGCATGCGCTTGTTCAACAACGCACGGTCGTTCTTCAACGGCATCATCGCCGCACCGGCTTCATCGCCATTCGACGGACGGACGGTCTGCCCGTACAGGTCGGCGATCAGCACCACGTAGCCTTTGCTGGCGACGCTCTTGGCGATCTCTTCGGCACCCGCACTCACTCCCATCCAGTTCGGCGCCATCAGCAGGCCCGGCAGCGGGCCCTTGTGGCTGGCATCGAACGCGAGACGGCTTTCGTAAGACTGGCCATCAATCTGATAGCCCACGGAACGTACTGTGACTTGGCTCATCATTTACTCCAGTTGAGGTGCACTAGAACGAAAAAACCCGCCGAAGCGGGTTTTTCTACGTCAGGGTCAAACCGACAGTTCAACCAACAGCTTGTTCAGGCGGCGCACATAGGCGGCCGGGTCTTTCAAGCTGTCGCCAGCGGCCAGGGCCGCCTGGTCGAAGAGGATGTGCGACAGGTCGCCAAACCGCTCTTCGCTTTGCTCGCCGTCGAGTTTCTCGATCAGCGGGTGAGCCGGGTTGAATTCGAAGATCGGCTTGGAATCCGGCACTTTCTGGCCGCTGGCCTCGAGGATCTGGCGCATTTGCATGCCCAAGTCCGCTTCGCCGATGGCCAGGATCGCCGGGGAGTCGGTCAGACGGTGGGAAACCCGCACTTCGCTGACAGCCTCGCCCAGGGACGCCTTGATCCGTTCAACCAGACCCTCTTTGGCCTTGGCGACTTCTTCGGCTTCTTTCTTCTCTTCTTCGGAGTCCAGGTTACCCAGGTCCAGGTCACCACGGGCCACGTCGACGAAGGATTTGCCGTCGAACTCGTTGAGGTAGCTCATCAGCCACTCATCGATACGGTCGGTCAGCAGCAGCACTTCGATGCCTTTTTTGCGGAAGACTTCCAGGTGCGGGCTATCTTTGACAGCGTCGTACTTCTCGCCGGTCAGGTAGTAGATCTTGTCCTGACCTTCCTTGGCGCGCGCCAGGTACTCGGCCAGCGATACATTTTGCTCGCCGTCGTCACCCTGAGTGGAGGCAAAACGCAGCAAGCCAGCGATTTTTTCTTTGTTGGCAAAATCTTCCGCCGGGCCTTCTTTCATGACCTGGCCGAAGTTTTTCCAGAAGCCTTTGTATTGCTCAGGCTCGTTCTTCGCCAGTTTTTCCAGCATGTCGAGTACACGCTTGGTCAGCGCCGACTTCATGGAGTCGATGATCGGGTCTTTCTGCAGGATTTCCCGCGACACGTTCAGCGACAGGTCGTTGGAATCGACCACACCCTTGATGAAGCGCAGGTACAGCGGCAGGAACGATTCCGCCTGGTCCATCACGAACACGCGCTGTACGTAGAGCTTCAGGCCTTTTGGCGCTTCACGCTGGTACAGGTCGAACGGAGCACGGGCCGGTACGTAGAGCAGCGAGCTGTATTCCAGCTTGCCTTCGACCTTGTTGTGGCTCCAGCTCAGCGGGTTTTCGTAGTCGTGACCGATGTGCTTGTAGAACTCCTGGTATTCCTCGTCCTTGATCTCGGTACGCGGACGGGTCCACAGCGCGCTGGCGCGGTTGACCACTTCCCATTCCTGGGCCGGGGCCTCTTCACCTTCGGCAGCGGTCTGTTCTTTCGGCAGCTCGATCGGCAGAGCGATATGGTCGGAGTACTTCTTGACGATATTGCGCAGGCGCCAGCCATCGGCGAATTCGTCTTCACCGGATTTCAGGTGCAGCACGATACGGGTGCCACGGTCAGCCTTGTCGACGGTGGCGATTTCGAATTCGCCCTCGCCTTTGGACGACCAGTGCACGCCGTCGCTGGCGTCAAGGCCTGCACGGCGGCTGAACACTTCCACTTTGTCGGCCACGATAAAGGCGGAGTAAAAACCCACGCCGAACTGACCGATCAAGTGCGAATCTTTCTTCTGGTCGCCCGAGAGGTTCTTCATGAAATCGGCGGTGCCGGATTTGGCGATGGTACCCAAATGGGTAATCGCGTCTTCGCGGCTCATGCCAATACCGTTGTCTTGGATCGTGACGGTCTTGGCGTCCTTGTCGAAGCTCACACGGATTTTCAGTTCGGCGCCACCTTCCAGCAACTCAGGCTTGGACAGGGCTTCGAAACGTAATTTGTCGACAGCGTCAGAGGCGTTCGAGATCAATTCGCGAAGGAAGATTTCCTTGTTGGAATACAGCGAATGGATCATGAGGTGCAGCAGTTGCTTCACCTCGGTCTGGAAGCCCAGGGTTTCCTTTTGAGTTTCCACACTCATGGTCATCAAACTCCAATTGGATGGCAGTGGCCGCGCCCTTGAGGGTTGGCGGCGGGTTGTCATCAGAGTTGGGGACTAAGACCAGGATTTCAAGGGCGGTCCGGTTCCTCGATCTTGAAATGCGCTCGGGCGGTGGCGATGGGCTCTGCGGCCGTGCTTTGCCAGGCAGTGATCGCCACATTGGCTACTCGTCGGCCTTGGCGCCACACCTGGCATTTGGCGTAGGTGTCGCGGAACTGGCCGGCGCGCAGGTAATCCAGGGAAAAATCGATGATTTTCGGGGTACCCGGCGCGCCGGTGAACACCAGCAGATGCAGCGCCGCCGACAGCTCCATAAAGCCCGCAATCACCCCACCGTGCAGCGCCGGCAATATGGGGTTACCAATATTGTCCCTGTTGGCCGGCAGCCGAAACAACAACTCATCCCCAAGCCGGGTGCATTCGATGCCTATCAGCTTGGCGTAAGGGATCAGGTTGAGCAGCGCCTCGTAATCACCGCGCTCATGGGCCTGTTCAAGGCGGGTCTTGAATCGGTGCGTCATGCGTGCTCTCCCTTTATCGCGCTACCCAATCCTTGCGTGCCCTTGAGGCGTTTACCCATGCGCATGAACGTGCCCACCACATGGGCGATGGGTTGCTGGGGGTCATCCTGGTAGGCAAAGCCGCGGGTGAAGATCACGTCGGTGGTCACCCGGTAGCATTGGGCGAAGCCATACACGGGTTTGTGCGGCGCGGCGGGATGCATGTAGTCAACGCGCAGGTCAAGGGTCGGGCACACTTCAAATTCCGGCAGCACACACAGAGTGGCCATGCCACAGGCAGTATCCATCAGGGAGGTCAGCGCGCCGCCGTGGATCACGCCTGACTGGGGATCGCCGACCAAATGCGGGGCGTAGGGCATGATCAAGGTGATGCCTTCTTCACTGGCCTGATGAGCGGTAATGCCCAGCACCTGACAATGGCGCAAGGCCGAAACAAAGCGCGCCGCGCGCTCTAACAGGGGATTTTCGGTCATTCGTTCCAGACTCTTATTAGTGTTGATTCGCAAAAGTGGTGGGGCGGGCAAAAGTTCCGGTTAGTCAGGGATTTATATATCTATGGAATAAAAGGAACTAATGCCGAACCGCCATGCTCGAAAGGCCAGTAGATATCTTCAATAAGGAGAAACACCCATGCGCAAGACTTTAGCTATTTCCATGATGCTCGCCGCTGCCCTCGGTCTCGCTGCCTGCGACAAAAAATCCGAAGACAAAGCCCAAGACGCCGCCGCGCACTCTGAGCAAGCTCAGAAAGATATGGCGAAGGCTCAGGATAAAGTGAACGACGCTGCGAAAGAAAACGCCGATGCTGCCAAAGCTCAGGCTGAATCGAACGAAGCCGCAGCAAAAGAAGCAGCACCTGCTACCCCTGCCACCGGTTCTTGAGACCGCGGCTTGAAATAGCCTGGCTGCAAAAAGAAAGCCCGCTTAGATAGCGGGCTTTACTTTGTCTGGTTTTTTATTTGACGGCTTAGTTAACCCAATTCTTTAGCCGGTTCCGGCGGCGGTGTGTCCGTCTGCGTATACACCATCACCTGCAGCACGTCGGAATGAAACTCCCGCCGATACAGCACCAACACCACCCCACTGCTCATCAACATGAACAACCAGGGGCTGACAAACCACGCCAGCATGGTCATGCCGAAGTAATAAGAGCGCAGGCCGAAGTTGAACTGGTTGGCGGCCATGGAGATCACCCGCGCCGCGCGCAGCGCAAATGCATTGCGCTCCTGCTCCGACACATGCCGCTCACCAATCATCGGCGCCGAACCCACCAGCACCGCCGCAAAGTTGTACTGGCGCATGCACCAGCTGAATGTGAAGAACGCATAGACGAACACCAGCGCCAGGCACAGTAGTTTAATCTCCGACATGCCCTGGGAGGCCTGTTGCACCATCGGGATATCGGCCAGCAACGACACCGCACGCTCCGAAGCGCCGAGCACGGTGAGAATGCCGGCGAGGATGATCAGAGTGCTGGAGGCGAAGAATGAGGCGTTGCGCTCCAGGTTGCCGATCACACTGGCATCGGCGATGCGGTTGTCGCGCAGCAGCATGCGGCGCATCCAATCTTCGCGATACAGATGCAGCACGCTGGCCAGGCAGGCGGTGTCGCGGGCTTTCCAGGTGGCATAACGGGTGTAGCCACCCCAACACAACACGAACCAAAGGGCGGCGAGCAGGTGGATCTGATTGGTTTCGACGAACGACATGCGGGTCCTTTGCAGAAAGAGGGCTAAAAAGCTTTTGCGTCAGTTCGACGTTAGCGCACAGAAAAAGACACTGCCCTTTACCCATAAAAAATGCCCCGTATCGATTGATACGAGGCATTTCAGTACAGCGGGAAACGTGGGTTAAGCGATGGCTTCGCTGCGCTTACCGAGCATACGGTCAACCACAAACGCCACGGCCAGCGTCATCACCGATGGCACCAGCCATGCCAGGCCCTGCTCACTCAGCGGCAGGTTCGTTAACTGCGCAGGCATCCAATCCGCCAGGCCCGCGCCCTTGAGTGCGTCAATGCTGCCGAAGATGAACGACACCAGCATTACCGGGCCGACAATGCGGCCCTGTTCCAGCCAGAAGTCTTTGCAGAAGCTCAACGCCACCAGCACGATACACGGCGGGTAGATCGCAGTCAGGACTGGGATCGAGAAGGCAATCAGCTTGGTCAAGCCCAGGTTGGACACGAACAACGAGAACAGCGCGAGGATCACCACCAGGGTCTTGTAGGACAGCGGCAGGATTTTGCTGAAGTACTCGGCGCAGGCGCAGGTCAGGCCCACGGCGGTGACCAGGCACGCCAGGGAGATCAGCACCGCCAGGAAGCCACTGCCCAAGGAGCCGAAGGTGTGTTGCACATAGGCGTGCAGCACCGCAGCACCGTTACTGGCACCGGCCGCCACAGCATGGCTGCCCGAGCCCAGACGAAACAGGCTGATATACACCAGGGCCAGGCCCACGCCGGCGATCAGCCCGGCAATGATGGCGTAGCGGGTAATCAGCTTCGGCGACTCGACGCCACGGGAGCGAATGGCATTGACGATCACGATGCCAAATACCAGGGCACCCAGGGTATCCATGGTCAGGTAACCATTGATGAAGCCCTGGGAGAACGGCGCAGCCACGTATTCCGGGGTGGCGACGCCCACTTCACCGGCCGGCAAGGCAAATGCGGCGATACCCAGAATGGCCAACGCAATGATCTTCAGCGGCGCCAGGAAGCGCCCTACGGTGTCCAGCAGTCGCCCTGGGTACAGGGAAACAAAGAACACCACCAGGAAATACACCGAACTGTAGAGGAACAGCGCCAGCGGGCTCTCGCCGGTCAGCGGCGCCAGGCCCACTTCAAAGGACACGGTCGCCGTACGCGGGGTGGCGAACAGCGGCCCTACCGCCAGATACGCCGCCGCCGCCAGCAGGCCACCGGCGATCTTGCCGATCGGGCTGCTCAACGCGTCCATCCCGCCACCAACCTTGGCCAGGGCGATCACAGTCACCACCGGCAAACCCACGGCGGTGATCAGAAAGCCCAGCGCTGCCATCCAGACGTGAGGCCCGGACTGCAATCCAACGATAGGCGGGAAGATGATGTTGCCGGCGCCCACGAACAGGGCAAACGTCATAAAGCCCAACGCCAGGATGTCCTGGCTTTTCAACACTTTCATTTGAGGAAATACCACACTACTGAATCGGAATTTAGAGAGGGATTCCCTATGGATGAGGGAAATGCTGCCGACCCTTATGGGAGCCGACCGGTCTAGCGCGGGGCTTCCTTTTGGGATGCGCACGCATAAAGAGGCGGCTAGGTTACAGAATCGGGCTGACAAACGCACTGTTGCGGGGCGCACTGTCCGATAAGCGACATCTTAATGTCGTGTTTTTGTAAGAGCAGCGACAAGTGGTGAGCTGCAAATGCCAAGAAATCGCATGCTCTCTTCTTGCAACTTGAAGCTTGCCGCTTATAGCTGTCCTTAAACGCACAAAGGCCACCCGAAGGTGGCCTTTGTGTGGTGAAGCGTCAGCTAAGCGCGAAGCTTACTTGACAGCCCAACCGGTCAGCTCGGCCAGGGCCTTGCCGATGTCTGCCAGCGAACGCACGGTTTTTACGCCTGCATCTTGCAGTGCAGCGAATTTCTCGTCTGCAGTGCCTTTGCCGCCAGAGATGATTGCGCCAGCATGGCCCATGCGCTTGCCAGCAGGGGCAGTCACACCAGCGATGTAGGAAACAACCGGCTTGGTCACGTGTGCCTTGATGTAGGCAGCCGCTTCTTCTTCAGCCGAACCGCCGATTTCACCGATCATCACGATCGCTTCGGTCTTCGGGTCTTCCTGGAACAGCTTCAGGATGTCGATGAAGTTCGAGCCTGGGATCGGGTCACCGCCGATGCCGACGCAAGTCGACTGACCGAAACCGGCGTCAGTGGTCTGCTTCACAGCTTCGTAGGTCAGGGTACCGGAACGGGAAACGATACCGACTTTACCTGGCAAGTGAATGTGACCTGGCATGATGCCGATCTTGCATTCGCCTGGGGTGATCACGCCTGGGCAGTTAGGGCCGATCAGGACTACGCCCAGCTCGTCGCACTTAACTTTAGCGTCCAGCATATCCAGGGTAGGAATGCCTTCGGTGATGCAGACGATCAGCTTGATACCGCCGAATGCCGCTTCCAGGATAGAGTCTTTGCAGAAAGGCGCTGGAACGTAGATCACGCTGGCGGTAGCGCCAGTTTTCTCTACAGCATCCTTGACGGTGTTGAACACTGGCAGACCCAGGTGCTCGGTGCCGCCTTTGCCTGGAGTTACGCCGCCAACCATCTTGGTGCCGTATTCGATGGCTTGCTGGGTGTGGAAACTACCTTGCGAACCGGTAATACCCTGGCAGATAACTTTGGTGTCTTTATTGATCAGGACGCTCATTATTTGCCCTCCGCAGCTTTGACAACTTGTTGAGCAGCGTCGGTCAGGCTGGTAGCCGCGATGATGTTCAAACCGCTTTCCGCCAGTACTTTAGCGCCCAGTTCAGCGTTGTTACCTTCAAGGCGAACAACAACCGGGATTTTAACGCCAACTTCTTTCACTGCACCGATGATGCCTTCGGCAATCATGTCGCAACGAACGATGCCGCCGAAGATGTTGACCAGTACTGCAGCGACGTTGGAGTCGGACAGGATGATCTTGAAAGCTTCGGTTACGCGTTCTTTGGTAGCACCACCGCCCACGTCGAGGAAGTTGGCTGGTTTGCCGCCATGCAGGTTGACGATGTCCATGGTACCCATGGCCAGGCCAGCACCGTTGACCATGCAACCGATGTTACCTTCCAGGGCTACGTAGTTCAGTTCGAACTTCGCAGCGTGCGCTTCGCGCGGATCGTCTTGCGACGGATCGTGGAAAGTCTTCAGCTTAGGCTGACGGTACATGGCGTTGGCGTCGATGTTGATCTTGGCATCGAGGCAGTGCAGATCGCCGTCAGCCTTGATCACCAGCGGGTTCACTTCCAGCAGGGCCAGATCGTGATCCTGGAACAGTTTGGCCAGACCTACGAAGATCTTGGCGAACTGGGCAACTTGCTTGCCTTCCAGACCCAGCTGGAAAGCCAGCTCGCGACCCTGGAATGGCTGAGCGCCAACCAGTGGATCGATAGTGGCTTTCAGAATTTTTTCTGGGGTTTCTTCGGCGATCTTCTCAATGTCCACGCCACCTTCGGTGGAAGCCATGAACACAATGCGACGGCTCGAACGGTCAACGACAGCGCCCAGGTACAGCTCTTTAGCGATATCAGTGCACGATTCAACCAGGATCTTGGTGACTGGCTGGCCATTGGCATCAGTCTGGTAAGTCACCAGACGCTTGCCCAGCCACTGCTGTGCGAAGGCCTTGGCGTCTTCTTTGCTGCGAACCAGCTTAACGCCGCCCGCTTTACCGCGACCACCGGCGTGGACCTGGGCTTTGACAACCCACTCGCTGCCGCCGATTTTGTCGCAAGCTTCTGCTGCTGCTTCCGGGGTGTCTACTGCGTAGCCCTTGGAAACTGGCAGGCCGTATTCAGCGAACAGCTGCTTACCCTGATACTCGTGAAGATTCATGCTTTTTACCGTCTTCGTTAGGTACTGCGCATTCGGCGCTGCGCTCATTATGAGTGCCGCGCCACCTGTGACTGCTGCTTGCGCAACTTGCGGGGCTCAAAGGCCCGTAAAGCTGCGCAAGGCTGCGTCCAGCGGATATTCCGCGGTGAGTCTTGCGCGCAAGGCTCACGACGGGCAACTCCGCCGTGGTTTCTTATTATCTCGCTTAGCGCTTCTTGCGGTTGGCGACGTGGATGGCACCGCCATTCACGGCCAACGCTGCTTCGTGCAACGCTTCGGACAGGGTCGGATGGGAGAAGACCATCATGCCCAGGTCTTCGGCACTGGTGCCGAATTCCATACCGATTGCGCCTTGCTGTACCAGCTCTGCAGCGCTTGGGCCAATCACGTGGACGCCCAATACGCGGTCAGTCTTGGCATCAGCGATGACTTTGACAAAACCACCGGTGTCGTTGGCTGCCATGGCACGGCCAGAAGCGGCGAACGGGAAGGTGCCGACGTTAACTTCAACGCCTTCAGCTTTCAACTGCTGTTCGTTCTTGCCGACCCATGCGATTTCCGGGTGGGTGTAGATAACCGATGGGATCAGGTCGTAGTTCATCTGGGTTTTGTGGCCCTTGATGCGCTCGACAACCATGATGCCTTCTTCGGAAGCCTTGTGCGCGAGCATCATGCCACGAACCACGTCACCGATGGCGTAGACACCCGGCACGGTGGTCGCGCAGTGATCGTCAACGTGGATGAAACCACGCTCGTCGATGTTCACGCCGCTGTCGGAAGCCAGCAGGTCGGTGGTCACTGGACGGCGCCCCACGGCTACGATCAGCTTGTCGAAAGTGATGGTTTTTTCACCATCCTTGTCGGTGTAGTTAACCACGACTTCTTCGCCGTTGACTTTCGAGCCGGTCACGCGAGCGCCCAGCTTGATGTCCAGACCTTGTTTGGTCAGGGTTTTCAGCGCTTCTTTCGAAACAGCGGTGTCGGCAGCCAGCAAGAACGTGTCCAGGGCTTCCAGCACGGTGACTTCGGAACCCAGGCGGGACCATACCGAACCCAGTTCCAGGCCGATCACGCCAGCACCGATCACGCCCAGGCGCTTAGGCACCGCTTGGAATTCCAAGGCCCCGGTCGAGTCAACGATCACATTCTGGTCCACTGGAGCAGGCGGGATGTCGATTGGACGCGAGCCCGGCGCCAGGATCACGTTCTCGGCTTCGATGATTTCGGTCGAGCCGTCTGGCTTGGTGATTTCAACTTTCTTGCCGGCCAGCAGCTTGCCGTGGCCTTGCAGGGAAGTCACGCCGTTGGCCTTGAACAAGGTAGCAACGCCGGAAGTCAGCCCCTTAACAATGTTGGCTTTACGGCTGACCATTGCTGGCACGTCCATGGTCACGCCAGCATGGTTGATGCCGTGGATCGCGAAGCCGTCCTGGGCTTCGTGGAATTTCCAGGAGCTGTCCAGCAGCGCCTTGGAAGGAATGCAACCGACGTTCAGGCAAGTACCGCCCAGCGCCAGTTTGCCTTCCTTGTCGGTGTATTTTTCGATGCAAGCAGTCGAGAGGCCCAGTTGTGCGGCCTTGATCGCGGCAACGTAGCCGCCAGGACCTGCACCAATCACTACAACGTCAAATTTCTGTGTCATAAAAAGGTTCCCTTTTTAGCTGCAAGCTAGAAGCTGCAAGCTACAAGTTGAAGCACCGATCGCTCGCTTTGAGCTTGGAGCTTGCAGCTTGAAACTTGCAACTGCTTTTTAGATATCCAGAAGAAGACGAGCCGGGTCTTCCAGCAGGTTCTTGATGGTCACCAGGAAAGTCACGGCTTCTTTACCGTCGATCAGGCGGTGATCGTACGACAGCGCCAGGTACATCATCGGGCGGATCACAACTTGGCCGTTGATGGCCATCGGACGCTGGATGATGTTGTGCATGCCCAGGATCGCGGCTTGTGGCGGGTTGACGATCGGGGTCGACATCATCGAACCGAAGGTACCACCGTTGGTGATGGTGAAGGTACCGCCGGTCATCTCGTCGATGGTCAGCTTGCCGTCACGGGCTTTCTTGCCGAAGCCGGCGATGCCGCCTTCGATTTCAGCCAGACTCATCAGCTCGGCATTACGCAGTACCGGAACCACCAGGCCACGGTCGCTGGACACGGCGACGCCGATGTCTGCGTAGCCGTGGTAAACAATGTCGCCGCCGTCGATGGAAGCGTTGACCGCAGGGAAGCGTTTCAGCGCTTCGGTGGCCGCTTTCACGAAGAACGACATGAAGCCCAGGCGCACGCCGTTATGGCTCTTCTCGAAGAGATCCTTGTACTTCGAACGCAGGGCCATGACTTCGGTCATGTCCACTTCGTTGAAGGTGGTCAGCATCGCCATATTCGACTGTGCTTCAACCAGACGCTTGGCCACGGTGGCACGTACGCGGGTCATCGGCACGCGCTTCTCGGTGCGGTCGCCAGCGGCGAACACCGGCGCAGCGGCAGCCGGGGCAGCAGCCTTGGCGGGTGCGGCAGCCGGAGCATTTTTCTTGGCCTCAACAGCAGCAACCACGTCTTCCTTGGTGATGCGACCGTCTTTGCCGGTGCCTTTTACGGACGCCAGGTTGATGCCGTTCTCTTCAGCCAGCTGACGAGCAGCCGGTGCAGCGATCGGGTCTTCAGCGCCAGCAGCCGGTGCGGCAGCAGGAGCGGCAGCGGCGGTTGGTGCAGCAGCGGCCGGAGCAGCGGCAGCAGCACTGCCCTCTTCGATCGAGCCCAGCACTTGGTTCGACAGGACGGTAGCGCCCTCTTCAGCCACGATAGCGCCGAGCACGCCGTCCGCTTCGGCCAACACTTCCAGCACGACTTTGTCGGTTTCGATGTCAACGATCAGGTCGTCACGCTTTACAGCATCGCCTGGTTTCTTGTGCCAGGTGGCAACGGTGCCATCGGCAACCGATTCCGGGAATGACGGGGCTTTGATTTCGATAGCCATTATCTGTGGGTCCTTAAAATTCGGTTTCAGTCAGCGCGAAGGCGTTAAACAGTGAAAGCATCTTGCAGCAGTTTTTCCTGCTGCTCGGCGTGCATCGACGCATAACCACATGCAGGTGCAGCAGAAGCGTCACGACCGGCGTACTCCAGGCCCAGGGCCTTGTTGTGGTTGCCGATGCTGCGACGCAGGTGATGCTGGCTGCTGTACCACGCGCCCTGGTTCATCGGTTCTTCCTGGCACCAAACCACATTCTTGAGGTTGGTATAAGGCGCGATGGCCTCCATCAGGTCGTCTTCCGGGAACGGGTAAAGCTGCTCGATACGCACGATGGCGATGTCTTCGCGGCCTTCGGCACGACGTTTTTCCAGCAGGTCGTAGTAGACCTTGCCGCTGCACAGGACCAGGCGAGTCACTTTTGCCGCGTCCAGCGCGTCAATTTCCGGGATCACGGTCTGGAACGAACCATCCGCCAGATCTTCCAGGGTCGAGATGGCCAATTTATGACGCAGCAACGACTTCGGTGTCAGCACTACCAGCGGCTTGCGCAGCGGACGGATCACCTGGCGACGCAGCAAGTGGTAGATCTGGGCCGGGGTAGTCGGCACGCACACCTGGATGTTGTGCTCGGCGCACAGCTGCAGGTAACGCTCCAGACGGGCCGACGAGTGCTCTGGGCCCTGACCTTCGTAACCGTGCGGCAGCAGCATGGTCAGGCCACACAGGCGACCCCACTTGTGCTCGCCGCTGGTGATGAACTGGTCGATAACCACTTGGGCACCGTTGGCGAAGTCGCCGAACTGGGCTTCCCAGATCACCAGCGCGTTTGGCGTGGTGGTCGAGTAACCGTATTCGAACGCCAGCACGGCCTCTTCGGACAGGAACGAGTCGTACAGGTCGAAACGTGGCTGGCCTTCGTACAGGTGCTTCAACGGAACGTAGGTGCTTGCGTCTTTCTGATTGTGCAGAACCGCGTGACGGTGCGAGAACGTACCACGGCCGATGTCCTGGCCGGTCATGCGGATCGGGTGACCTTCGAACGCCAGGGTCGCGTATGCCATGGTTTCAGCATAACCCCAGTTGATAGGCAGGCCACCGGCTTGCATCTTCTGACGGTCTTCGTAGATCTTCGCCACCTGGCGCTGCACCACGAAACCTTCAGGAATTTCCAGCAGCTTGGCGGACAATTCCTGCAAGGTCTTCAGATCGAACGACGTATCGTGACGCGCAGTCCAGGCGTGGCCCAGATACGGACGCCAGTCAACGAACAGCTCTTTGTTTGGTTCTTTAACCAGGCTTTTAACGACATGCAGCCCATTGTCCAGCGCGTTGCGGTATTCATCGACTTTTGCCTGAACACGCGCATCGTCAACCACACCGGCCTTGATCAGGCTTTCGGCGTACAGCTCACGGGTGGTGCGCTGCTTGGTGATCTGCTGGTACATCAACGGCTGGGTGCCGCTTGGTTCGTCGGCTTCGTTGTGACCACGACGGCGGTAGCAAACCAGGTCGATGACCACGTCACGCTTGAACTGCATGCGGTAGTCGACAGCAAGTTGGGTCACGAACAGTACGGCTTCCGGGTCATCGCCATTCACATGGAGGATCGGCGCCTGGATCATCTTGGCAACGTCGGTCGCGTATTCGGTGGAGCGCGCGTCCAGCGGATTGCTGATGGTGAAACCGACTTGGTTGTTGATGACGATGTGAACGGTACCGCCGGTCTTGAAGCCGCGAGTCTGCGACATCTGGAAGGTTTCCAGGACCACGCCTTGACCGGCGAATGCCGCGTCACCGTGGATGGAAATCGGCAGGACCTTCTCACCGGTGGTGTCGTTACGACGATCCTGGCGAGCACGCACCGAACCCTCGACCACTGGAGAAACGATTTCCAGGTGGGATGGGTTGAACGCCATGGCCAGGTGAACTTCACCACCGGTGGTCATTACGTTGGACGAAAAGCCCTGGTGGTATTTAACGTCACCGGAACCCAACTCGACCTTCTTCTTGCCTTCGAACTCGTCGAACAGCTCACGCGGGTTCTTGCCGAAGGTGTTGACCAACACGTTCAGGCGACCACGGTGGGCCATGCCGATGACGATTTCCTTGGTGCCGTAGGAACCGGAACGCTGGATCAGCTCGTCGAGCATCGGGATCAGGCTTTCGCCGCCTTCCAGGCCAAAACGCTTGGTGCCCGGGTATTTGGTACCCAGGTATTTTTCCAGGCCTTCGGCAGCGGTGACGCGCTCGAGCAGGTGGCTGCGTACGTCGGCGGACAGCACCGGACGACCACGCACACCTTCCAGGCGATGCTGGAACCAGTGGCGTTGCTCGGAATCGGTGATGTGCGTGAACTCAGCGCCGATGGTGCGGCAATATGTCTGCTGCAACGCTTCGTGAATTTCGCGTAGGCTCGCTTCCTCTTTGCCGATGAACAGGTCGCCGGCACGGAAGGTCGTATCAAGATCGGCATTGGTCAAGCCGTAATGATTGATCGACAGGTCAGCAGGTGCAGGACGCTGCCAGAGCCCCAGCGGGTCAAGCTGGGCCGCCTGGTGGCCGCGCATCCGGTAGGCCTGGATCAATCGCAATACTTCAACTTGCTTCTTCTCGTGCTCACTGCTCACGCTGCCGGCGGAAACCGGTTGGGCGCGGCGCTGGTTCTTTGCCAGCAGCACAAACTGATCGCGAATTGTTGCGTGCGATACATCGGTGGCAGCGTTGCCGTCTGAAGACAACGTCTGAAATTTGGTGCGCCATTCTTCTGGCACAGCGTTAGGGTCGTGCAGGTAGAGCTCATAAAGCTCTTCCACATAGGCAGCGTTACCACCTGAAAGATAGCCGCTGTTCCACATGCGCTGCATCACGCTTTCTTGCATGCTTGGTCACCCTCGATTTGGGGACACCACCGGCGAAAACACCGAGTCTGCTTGCAAAAGGCCAAGTGCAGCGACCAAAACAAGCCACTTAGGATCACGCTGATAGTTCGGGTACCAACCCGAATGCCCCTGCTTGTCTCATTTCTTCAAAATAAGAGCCGCGGCTTTGTAAGTCGCTGCTCAAGTTAAAACTACGGCGCCGGTTGAAGCCTGCGCCGTAGCATTTACGGGCACAACGGTCCTGCTTTTACTACAACGTCGGTTACACGCCGCTCTGCAGCAGCATGTTACGGATGTGACCAATGGCCTTAGTCGGGTTCAGGCCTTTGGGACATACGTTGACGCAGTTCATGATCCCGCGGCAGCGGAAAACGCTGAACGGGTCATCCAGCGAAGCCAGACGCTCGGACGTCTTGGTGTCACGGCTGTCTGCCAGGAAGCGGTACGCTTGCAGCAGGGCAGCTGGACCCAGGAACTTGTCCGGGTTCCACCAGAAGGACGGGCACGAAGTCGAGCAGCAAGCGCACAGGATGCACTCGTACAGACCGTCGAGCTTCTCGCGCTCTTCCGGGGACTGCAGACGCTCGATGGCCGGAGCCGGCGTGTCGTTCTGCAGGAACGGCTTCACTTTCTCGTATTGCTTGTAGAAGATGCTCATATCGACGACCAGGTCACGGATAACCGGCAAACCTGGCAGAGGACGAACGATCAGCTTGTTGCCTTTGACCACGGCGGACAGCGGCGTGATGCACGCCAGGCCGTTTTTGCCGTTGATGTTCATGCCGTCGGAACCGCACACACCTTCACGGCAAGAGCGACGATAGGAGAAACCTTCGTCCTGCTCTTTGATCAGTGCCAGTACATCCAGCACCATCAGGTCTTTACCACCGGTATCGACCTGGAATTCCTGCATGAACGGCGCAGCGTCCTGATCAGGGTTGTAGCGATAAACACTGACTTTCAACATGGCAGCCACCCTTAGTAAGTCCGAATCTTCGGTTCAAACGTCGGAACCGTCTTCGGCGAGAAGTTCACGGCACGCTTGGTTACGCGCTTGTCACCCGGGAAGTACAGGGTGTGGCACAACCAGTTTTCGTCGTCGCGATCTTCAAAGTCTTCACGGGCGTGAGCACCACGGGATTCTTTACGAACCTCGGCAGCGATTGCAGTCGCTTCGGCCACTTCCAGCAGGTTTTGCAGCTCAAGGGCTTCGATACGAGCGGTGTTGAACGCCTGGCTCTTATCGTTGATCTTGACGTTGGCGATGCGCTTGCGCAGATCGGCCAGTTGGGCAATACCCTTCTGCATGTATTCGCCGGTACGGAACACACCGAAGTAGTTCTGCATGCAGCTTTGCAGCTCGCGACGCAGGGTAGCCACGTCTTCGCCATCGGTGCGCTCGTTCAGAGCGTTCAGGCGCGCCAGTGCAGCCTCGATGTTGGCGTCGGTCGCGTCATCGTATTCGATGCCGTCGGTCAGTGCCTTTTCCAGGTGCAGGCCGGCAGCGCGGCCGAATACCACCAGGTCGAGCAGCGAGTTGCCGCCCAGACGGTTGGCACCGTGAACCGATACGCAGGCCACTTCGCCTACGGCGAACAGACCGTGGATTATTTCATCCTCGCCTTCAGCGTTCTGGGTGATCGCCTGGCCATGAATGTTGGTCGGCACGCCGCCCATCATATAGTGGCAAGTCGGAACAACCGGAACCGGAGCAACTACCGGGTCAACGTGAGCGAAGGTCTTGGACAGCTCGCAGATACCAGGCAGTCGGCTGTGCAGCACTTCTTCGCCCAGGTGATCGAGTTTGAGCAGTACATGGTCGCCATTCGGGCCACAGCCGTTACCGGCGATGATCTCTTTAACCATCGAGCGGGCCACGACGTCACGACCAGCAAGGTCTTTAGCGTTCGGAGCATAACGCTCCATGAAACGCTCACCGTGCTTGTTGATCAGGTAGCCACCTTCACCACGGCAACCTTCTGTAACCAGTACACCAGCGCCGGCGATACCGGTCGGGTGGAACTGCCACATTTCGATGTCTTGTACCGGTACGCCAGCACGCAGTGCCATGCCGACGCCGTCGCCGGTGTTGATCAGGGCATTGGTGGTCGACGCGTAGATACGACCGGCACCGCCCGTCGCCAGCACGGTAGCCTTGGCGCGGATGTAGGTGGTTTCACCGGTTTCGATGCAGATGGCGATCACACCGACGAACTCGCCTTGTGCGTTCTTCACCAGATCGACAGCGTAGTACTCGTTCAGGAACGTGGTACCGGCTTTCAGGTTGCCCTGATAAAGGGTGTGCAGCAGCGCGTGACCGGTACGGTCCGACGCAGCGCAGGTACGGGCAGCCTGGCCGCCTTTGCCGTAATCCTTCGACTGGCCGCCGAATGGACGCTGGTAGATACGACCTTGTTCGGTACGGGAGAACGGCAGACCCATGTGGTCCAGCTCGAATACTGCGGCCGGACCTTCCTGACACATGTATTCGATAGCGTCCTGGTCACCGATATAGTCGGACCCCTTGACGGTGTCGTACATGTGCCAGCGCCAGTCATCGTTCGGGTCGGCGGAGGCGATGGCGCAGGTGATGCCACCCTGGGCCGATACGGTGTGCGAACGGGTCGGGAACACTTTGGTGATCACGGCAGTCTTGTGACCGCCTTGGGCCAGCTGCAGCGCGGCGCGCATGCCAGCACCGCCGCCACCAATAATGATGGCGTCGAATGAAATAGTTGGAATGTTAGCCATGAATCAGATACCCCAAAGAATCTGCACACCCCAGACGAAGTAAGCGAACATCGCGACGCCGCAGACTGCCTGGAAGAGGAAACGGACTGCTGTCGCGGACTTGCCCAGCGCCATCGGCGTCAGGTAGTCGGTCGCGATGGTCCACATGCCAACCCAGGCGTGTGCGCCCAGGGCAACAAGGGCCAGCAGACTGAAGATTCGCATCGCATTGTGGGAAAACAGGCCGTGCCATTGCTCATAGCCGATGCCCGGGTTTGCGACGAGGTATCCGATCAGGAAAATGAAATAAGCCGCGAGAACGACCGCAGACACACGCTGCGCCATCCAGTCATAGAGGCCCGAACGCGAAAGGTTCGTAACGCTGGTTACCATATCCAAACTCCTGCCAGAACGATCAGCACCACGGAAATGGCGATGATGAGTTTCGAGCCCAGGCGGCCGCCTTCCAGCGTCTCACCGATACCCGCATCCATGATCAAGTGGCGCACACCGGCTACCAGGTGATACAGCAGAGCGGACAGGAGGCCCCATGCTACGAACTTGGCCAGCGGGCTGGTCAAGCATGCCTTCACCTCGGCGTATCCTTCCTCGGAACCCAGGGATTTGCTCAATGCATAAAGCATGATGCCCAAGCCCAGGAACAGGATGATGCCGGAAACACGGTGCAGGAACGACGTAACGCCGGTGATGGGGAGTTTGATGGTCCTTAGGTCTAGGTTTACAGGTCGTTGGCTATTCACGGCTTTTTTCACACTTAAGAGCCCCTAACAATCAGGGCAAAGTTGTCGGGGAGTGCACTGGTCAGGTAAGCACCACCCAGGGAGTGCGACCCCCAATGAAAGCAAGCCCAAAAGCCCTTGGCGGTCGGTGGCCGAGTATAGACAGTTAGGTTACTAATGACAACGCGCGCTCCTCACCCTAATAGCGGATTGCGCTGACGGGATAAAAGGCGTAAATGGCAGGCAATTTCGAGGAAAAAGTACGGTTAAAGCCTTCTGGCGCAAGACTTTAGGCAAATTGACATCTGGATTTATATCAATATAGTGGTGCGGGCCCTGCGTGGGGGGTCTGTCTGATGATTTGAAGCATAAATAGGAGGCCACATGGCTGACAAAAAAGCGCAGTTGATCATCGAGGGCGCAGCCCCCGTCGAGCTGCCCATTTTAACCGGCACCGTTGGTCCCGATGTTATCGACGTACGGGGCCTGACGGCCACGGGCCGTTTCACATTCGATCCAGGCTTCATGTCGACCGCCTCTTGCGAGTCGCAGATCACCTATATCGATGGTGATAATGGGATTTTGCTGCATCGCGGCTACCCGATCGAACAACTGGCCGAGAAATCGGATTACCTGGAAACCTGCTACCTGCTGCTAAATGGCGAATTGCCAACAGCCGAGCAGAAAGCCCAGTTCGTCAGCACCGTTAAGAACCACACCATGGTTCATGAGCAGTTGAAGACCTTCTTCAACGGCTTCCGTCGCGACGCCCACCCGATGGCCGTCATGTGCGGCGTGGTCGGCGCCCTGTCGGCCTTCTATCACGACTCCCTCGACATCAATAACCCGCAGCATCGTGAAATTTCCGCGATCCGCCTGGTTGCCAAGATGCCGACCCTGGCCGCGATGGTTTACAAGTACTCCATGGGCCAACCCATGATGTACCCGCGCAACGACCTGACGTACGCGGAAAACTTCCTGCACATGATGTTCAACACGCCGTGCGAGATCAAACCGATCAGCCCGGTGCTCGCCAAGGCCATGGATCGGATCTTCATCCTCCATGCCGACCACGAACAGAACGCCTCCACCTCCACCGTGCGCCTGGCAGGCTCTTCGGGTGCCAACCCGTTCGCCTGTATCGCCGCCGGTATCGCCGCACTGTGGGGCCCCGCTCACGGCGGTGCGAACGAAGCCGTATTGACCATGCTCGATGAAATCGGCGATGTCTCCAACATCGACAAGTTCATCGCCAAGGCCAAGGACAAGAACGATCCGTTCAAGTTGATGGGCTTCGGTCATCGGGTCTACAAGAACCGCGACCCGCGCGCCACCGTCATGAAGCAGACCTGCGACGAAGTGTTGAAGGAATTGGGCATCAAGAACGATCCGCAACTCGAACTGGCCATGCGCCTGGAAGAGATCGCCCTGACCGACCCCTACTTCATCGAACGCTCGCTGTACCCGAACGTCGACTTCTACTCGGGGATCATCCTCAAGGCGATCGGCATTCCAACCAGCATGTTCACCGTGATCTTCGCCCTGGCGCGGACCGTTGGCTGGATCTCCCACTGGAAAGAAATGCTCTCCAGCCCGTACAAGATTGGCCGTCCGCGCCAGCTGTACACCGGCTACGAGTCGCGTGACATCACCCAGCTGGAAGATCGGCACTAAATCCCAGCCAGAAAAAACGGCCTCTTGATGAGGCCGTTTTTTTTGGCTGGGATTTAGTGAGTTGCAAGCTTCCAGCTATAAGCCACAAGCAAAAAAATACCCCTGCATCTCTACAGGGGTATCTCTCTACACAGCACTGTTTCTAACTTGTAGCTTGTAGCTTAACGCTTGCAACTACCTCAATGATTCACTGCCCCACTCGACCCCAGGCCAGTCTGCGAACGCACAAACTGCGGGAAGTACAGCGCACGCTCTTTCTCTGCTGCCGCCGACTTGTCGGTGATGGAGAAGAACCAGATGCCGACGAACGCAATAATCATCGAGAACAGCGCCGGATACTCATAAGGGAAGATGGCTTTTTCATGGTGCAGGATCGATACCCAGATGGTCGGGCCCAGCACCATCAAACCAACAGCACTGACCAGACCCAGCCAGCCACCAATCATCGCGCCCCGGGTGGTGAGGTTTTTCCAGTACATGGAAAGCAGCAGCACCGGGAAGTTACAGCTGGCAGCAATGGAGAACGCCAGGCCGACCATGAACGCAATGTTCTGGCTTTCGAACAGGATACCCAGGCCGATAGCCAGGACGCCCAAGGCAACGGTGGTGATCTTCGATACACGAATTTCATCCTTGTCGTTGGCCTTGCCTTTCTTGATCACGCTGGCGTACAGGTCATGGGACACCGCCGAAGCGCCGGCCAGGGTCAAGCCGGCAACCACCGCGAGGATGGTGGCGAAGGCCACGGCCGAAATAAAGCCCAGGAAGATACTGCCACCCACCGCATTGGCCAGGTGCACCGCGGCCATGTTATTGCCGCCCAGCAAGGCGCCTGCTGCATCCTTGAATGCCGGGTTGGTGCTGACCAGCAGGATCGCGCCGAAGCCGATGATGAAGGTCAGGATATAGAAGTAACCGATGAAACCAGTGGCGTAGAACACGCTCTTGCGCGCTTCTTTCGCGTCGCTGACGGTGAAGAAGCGCATCAGGATGTGTGGCAGGCCAGCGGTACCGAACATCAACGCAAGACCGAGGGAGAATGCTGAAATCGGGTCTTTCACCAAGCCGCCGGGGCTCATGATCGCTTCACCTTTAGGGTGAACCTTGATCGCCTCGGAGAACAGGGCATTAAAGTCGAAGTTGACGTGCTTCATCACCATCAGCGCCATGAACGAGGCACCGGACAGCAGCAGCACGGCCTTGATGATCTGTACCCAGGTGGTCGCCAGCATGCCGCCGAACAGCACATAAAGCACCATCAGGATACCTACCAGGATCACCGCTACATGGTAGTCCAGGCCGAACAGCAACTGAATCAGCTTGCCGGCGCCGACCATCTGCGCAATAAGGTAGAACGCCACCACCACCAGCGAACCACATGCCGACAGGCTGCGGATCTGGGTCTGGCCCAGGCGATAGGACGCCACGTCGGCAAAGGTGTACTTGCCCAGGTTACGCAGGCGCTCGGCGATCAGGAACAGAATGATCGGCCAGCCCACCAGGAAGCCGATCGAGTAGATCAGGCCGTCATAACCGGAGGTGTAGACCAGCGCGGAAATCCCCAGGAAGGACGCCGCCGACATGTAGTCACCGGCAATCGCCAGGCCGTTCTGGAAACCGGTGATCTTGCCGCCGGCCGCATAGTAGTCGGCCGCCGACTTGTTGCGCTTGGAGGCCCAGTAGGTGATGCACAGGGTGGCGCCGACAAACGCGACGAACATCACGATGGCCGAAACGTTCAGGGGTTGCTTGTGCACTTCACCGGTCAATGCATCCGCCGCCCAAACGGCTGGAGCAAAGAGCGAAGCGCCGAATATTGCCAGTAGACGCCGGATCATTGCGCAGCCTCCTTGAGAATCGCATTGTTCAGGTCGTCAAACTCGCCATTGGCCCGGCGCACGTAGATGCCGGTCAGGATGAAGGCGGACACAATCAACCCGACGCCCAGGGGAATGCCCCAGGTAATCGACGAACCGGGGCTGAGCTTGGCGCCCAGCACTTGTGGCCCGTAGGCGATCAACAGGATGAAAGCGGAGTAAAGCCCTAGCATGATCGCCGAGAGAATCCAGGCGAACCTTTCCCTTTTTCTCACCAGCTCCTTGAAACGCGGGCTGTTTTGAATCGAGAGGTAAATGCTGTCGTTCATTGTTTTTATCCTCGCAGCACAGCTTTTTTATTATTTTGGAACGTATCCACTGTATGCGGCTGACGTAGAGGTTCCAGACGACCTTAGTAGTAGAAGGAGATAGCAACTTCGCAAGTTTTGCAGCCAACAAATAAACACCAGCTTGAATACAGACAAAAAATGTGGGAGTGGGCTTGCTCGCGAAAGCGGTGGTTCAGTCAACTTATGCATTGACTGACACACTGCTTTCGCGAGCAAGCCCGCTCCCACATTAGGTCTGCGGCGTATTTTCTACCGGTGCTGGTTACTTACCGGTCCACTCGGCGACGCGCTCAGGGTGCTTGGCGACCCAATCCTTGGCGGCGGCATCAGGCTTGGCGCCCTCTTGAATCGCCAGCATGACTTCGCCGATTTCGTCCTTGGAGGCCCACTGGAATTTCTTCAGGAAGGCCGCAACTTCCGGCGCTTTCTTCTCCAGGCCCTTGCTGCCGATGCTGTTGACGGTTTCAGCAGCACCATAAATCCCTTTTGGATCGTCCAGGAAACGCAGTTTCCACTTGGCGAACATCCAGTGTGGCACCCAACCGGTGACCGCAATGGATTCCTGTTTGTCTTCGGCACGGGTCAACTCGGCGATCATTGCCGCGCCCGAACTGGCTTGCAGTTTGTAATCGAGGCCGTACTGTTTGATGGCCGCGTCGGTCTTGAGCATCACGCCTGAACCGGCGTCGATGCCGACGATCTTGTTCTTGAAGGTGGTGTCGGTCTTGAGGTCTTCGATGGACTTGGCCTTGACGTACTCCGGCACGATCAGACCGATCTTCGCATCCTTGAAGTTGGGACCGTAGTCGACCACCTTGTCCTTGTTCTTGGCCCAGTACTCTCCGTGGGTGACCGGCAGCCAGGCAGAGAGCATGGCGTCGAGCTTGCCGGTGGCCACGCCCTGCCACATGATCCCGGTGGCGACGGCTTGCAGTTTCACGTCATAACCGAGCTTGGCCTTGATCACTTCTGCCGCCACGTGGGTGGTGGCCACGCTGTCGGACCAGCCATCCACATAGCCGATGCTCAGGGTCTTGCTGTCGGCGCTGGCCAGTGTGGAGCTCATCGCAACTACCAGAGTGGCAGCTGCGCCCAAGAGTCGTCGCATCTTCATAGTACTTCCCCGAAAGTGCTGCGCCCGGCGGATGCCGAGCGACGTCAACCTGTTGTTATGTGGTGCACCGCGCCCCCTTCACGCGCATCGATCCGGTTGCAGTGACATCAGTGGAGTGCTGACACTTGGATCATCAACCTGCCGGGACCTTCGACCTGCTCTGTCAGCGACCTCATGCAAGCAAGAAACGACATCACATAGCCAGTAGGAAGCTTTGTAGGACTTGACGTCAAAATCCCGCCCGAACTTTGCATGTCAAAATTATGCTGCCCCACTGGGACAGGCCAAATCCGGGTAAGATGCGCGCCTTTGCTCTCCAGATAAGCCGACCATGCCTGCGACTGCCCGCTTCCCTGCCCTGCCCTATTTCTGCGCCTTGCTCCTCGGCCTGCTGGCCCTGATCGGCTACTGGTATGGCCTCGGCCGCCCCGTAGTGCTGCCCGATGTCGCCAGTGCCACGCACAAGATGCAGTGCGCGTCCTACACGCCGTTCGATAAAGACCAATCTCCGTTTGACCAGCCATTCACACTGCGCCCGGAACGCATGGACACCGACCTGGCCCTGCTGGCCACCCGCTTTGAGTGCGTGCGCACCTACACCATGGTTGGCCTGGAAGCATTGCCAAGCATGGCACGCAAACATGGGCTGAAGGTGATGGCCGGCGCGTGGGTCAGCAGTGACGCGGTGGCGACCGAGAAAGAAATCGAAACATTGATCACTGCAGCAAACGCCAACCCTGACGTAGTGACCTCGGTGATCGTCGGCAACGAAGCGCTGCTGCGTAAAGAAGTCACCGCCGCACAACTGGTGAAGCTGATCCAGACCGTCAAAAGCCGGATCAAGCAGCCGGTGACCTATGCAGATGTGTGGGAGTTCTGGCTGCAACACCCGGAAATCGCTCCGGCGGTGGATTTCCTCACCATCCACTTGCTGCCGTACTGGGAAGATGATCCGTCGGGCATTGACCAGGCCCTCAAGCATGTGGGCGATGTGCGCCAGACTTTTGGCAACAAGTTTGCCCCCAAGGACATCCTTATAGGCGAAACCGGTTGGCCCAGCGAAGGTCGCCAACGTGAAACCGCTGTACCAAGCAGGGTCAACGAAGCGAAGTTCATGCGTGGTTTTGTGGCTATGGCCGAGGCCAATGGCTGGCACTACAACCTGATCGAAGCGTTTGACCAACCCTGGAAACGCGCCAGCGAAGGCGCCGTGGGCGGCTACTGGGGCCTTTTTGATGCCGATCGCCAGGACAAGAGCATCCTCGCCGGGCCAGTGAGCAACGTGCCGTACTGGCCGCTGTGGCTGGGCGTCGGCGGGATTATCCTGCTGGGCACTCTGGTGCTGGGTGGTCGTGTACGCAGCACCCGTGCCGCCATTACCCTTCCGCTGTTGGGCGCGTTGGCGGCTTGCTCCATCGGCACCTGGGCCGAGCTGACGCGCGTGACTGCGCGTTTCAATGATGAATGGGTGTGGGCTGGGTTGCTGTTGGTGTTGAACCTGCTGGTGCTGGCTCATGCGGCCTTGGCCTTGAGTGCACAGGAAGGTTGGCGTGAGCGGGCGTTCAACTGGCTGGAGCGGCGCGCAGGCTGGCTGGTGGCGATTACCGGATTTGCGGGTGCGGTGATGATGCTGGCGTTGGTGTTTGATCCGCGTTACCGCAGCTTCCCGAGTGCGGCGCTGGTATTGCCGGCCCTGGTTTATCTGATACGTCCGGTGACCGGACCGCGTCGGGAGATTGCGCTGTTGGCGTTTATCATCGGTGCGGGCATTGCGCCACAATTGTACCGTGAAGGGTTGTTGAACCAGCAGGCGTGGGGTTGGGCGATGGCTAGCCTGCTCATGGTCGTGGCTTTGTGGCGTTGCTTGCGGGTGCGCAGGACTTAAAACCGCTTTCGCGAGCAGGCCCGCTCCCACATTTTGACAGTGTTCACAATTCAATGTGGGAGCGGGCCTGCTCGCGAAGGGACCCTATCAGGCCATGCGAGGCTTCCTGACCAACCGCAACCCCGCGACCACCACCGCAAACACCGCAAACGTGGTGTTGTACAACGCCAGCGCTGGCAGACCGAATACCATCCCCAGCACCGCCAACCCCCACCCCACCCGACCCGGTACGAAAAACGCCAGTACCGAGGTAATCAATGCCGCCCAGCCCAGCACCTTGAAGTGAATCATCAAGCCCAGGTTCGAACGCAGCTGGCATTCCCAGCGGCTGGCCTCATCCGCGCAGATGCCTACCCACCGACCATCTTCCATAAAGCCGTAGCGCGCAGCGTAACTGGCGGCCAGCCACAGCGGCAGTGCAATAAGCAACAAAATCAGTGGCAAACGACGGGTCATGGGGTACTCCGATAGGCAAAAACGGCGCTCAGCTTAATGCTCCGGCGGCCGTTAGCAAGACGCATATACACAATTAGTGTTCACCGAAGCGTGGCAAAGTGTATCTTCTCGCTACTATTACCCCGATTCCGGCGTTATTTTCCGACTTTTCGTGCCGAGTACTGGCACTTCGGCGACTGGGCGGTGGTCATAGCCTGCGACCTTCATCAAGCACGTTTCCTCCTAGGGATTAAGTCATGCTCCGTTCCTTGCGCTGTGCTGCCTTACTGGGCAGCCTTTTTCTGAGTGCGTCAGCACTGGCCGTCGATATTGACCAAGCCAGCTATGGCTACCCTTTGACCAACCCGTTTGAAGCCACCATCGCCACCACCCCGCCTGACCTTCGGCCAAAATTGCCGAGCGATGACGAGATCAACCAGTCCGACTACACCCTGAACATGCGTCCCGAGCGCGAATTCAGCCTGCCGGACAACTTCTGGGCGGTGAAGAAACTCACCTACCGCATCGCCAAGCAGGATCGCGCCGCGCCGCTGATCTTCCTGATCGCGGGTACCGGTGCGCGCTTCGACAGCAGCATCAACGAATACCTGAAAAAACTGTATTACCAGGCCGGCTACCACGTGGTGCAACTGTCGTCGCCCACCAGCTTCGACTTTATCAGCGCCGCTTCGCGCTTCGCCACCCCAGGTATCACCCAGGAAGACGCCGAAGACATGTACCGCGTGATGCAAGCCGTGCGCGCGCAGAACGCCTCCCTGCCGGTGACCGACTTCTACCTCACCGGCTACAGCCTTGGCGCCTTGGATGCGGCGTTCATCAGCAAGCTCGACGAGACCCGCCGCAGTTTCAACTTCAAGAAAGTCTTGCTGCTGAACCCGCCAGTCAACCTCTACACCTCGATCACCAACCTCGACAAGCTGGTGCAGACCGAGGTCAAGGGCATCAACAACACCACTACTTTTTATGAGCTGGTGTTGAACAAACTGACCCGCTATTTCCAGCAAAAGGGCTACATCGACCTGAACGACGCCCTGCTTTACGACTTCCAGCAATCCAAGCAGCACCTGACCAACGAACAGATGGCCATGTTGATCGGCACTTCGTTCCGCTTCTCGGCGGCCGACATTGCCTTTACTTCGGACCTGATCAACCGGCGCGGCTTGATCATCCCGCCGAAATACCCGATCACTGAAAGCACCAGCCTCACGCCGTTCCTCAAGCGTGCGCTGCAGTGCGACTTCGATTGCTACCTCACCGAGCAAGTGATCCCGATGTGGCGCGCCCGCTCCGATGGCGGCAGCCTGTTGCAACTGGTCGACCAGGTCAGCCTGTACGCCCTTAAGGATTACCTGCACACCAGCCCGAAAATCGCCGTCATGCACAACGCCGACGACGTGATCCTCGGCCCGGGCGACCTTGGCTTCCTGCGTAAAACCTTCGGCGATCGCTTGACCGTCTACCCCCTGGGCGGCCATTGCGGCAACCTCAATTACCGCGTCAACGCCGACGCCATGCTGGAGTTCTTCCGTGGCTAAATATCTTCTGCTGCTTGCTGCCTTGATGTGCGCAGGCGTGGCCAATGCCGACAACAGCAAGGCCCACGAGCCGGTCAAGGTCGACGCCGATGGCTTCAAAGAGCCACTGACCAAGCTCAAGTTCAACCCGGGCCTGGACCAGCGCGAGTTTGAGCGTTCGACACTCACCGCGCTCAATGTGTACGACCCGCTGGAAGCGTGGAACCGTCGCGTGTACCACTTCAACTACCGCTTCGACCAATGGGTGTTCCTGCCGGTGGTCGACGGTTATCGCTACGTCACGCCGAGCTTCCTGCGCACCGGCGTGAGCAACTTCTTCAACAACCTGGGCGACGTGCCCAACTTGTTGAACAGCCTGCTACAGCTCAAGGGCCACCGCTCCCTGGAAACCACTGGCCGCCTGCTGGTCAACACCACCATTGGCATCGCCGGCCTCTGGGACCCTGCCACCGCCATGGGCCTGCCGCGCCAGAGCGAAGACTTCGGCCAGACCCTTGGCTTCTACGGTGTACCGGGCGGCGCCTATCTGGTGCTGCCGATCTTTGGTCCGTCGAACTTGCGCGACACCACCGGCCTGCTGGTGGACTACAGCGCCGAGTCACAGATCAACTTCCTCAACGTCTCCGAGGTCAGCTCCAACCACCCGGAAATCTGGGCCTTGCGCGCAGTGGACAAACGCTACCAGACCAGCTTCCGCTATGGTCAGATGAACTCGCCATTCGAATATGAGAAGGTGCGGTATATCTATACGGAGTCGCGTAAGTTGCAGATTGCCGAGTAAACAAATAAGCCCTTCAAAGCCGCCCTGAAATGTCAGGGCGGCTTTTTTTTGGGCGTGGCAAATGTGCGCTTGCACCGCCAGTGAGAGGAGGTCAGAAGTAAATCCGTCCCCTGCGCGATCCCCGCGCTGTGTCTGGCATTCCTTGGGCGCTAAAACAGAAATATAAAAAAACAATTGGATGCTGTGTAGCCAAAATCACCTTGGAACTGTTCTGGCTGCCTACAACACATATAGAAAAGCCCACATCAGCTTATGAAAGAATCCGATAACTCACGCGCACTAAAACCCACACAGGAAAAAACATGTCAACTATTCTTCAAAACAGTCCGTGGTCCCATGGAGCTTCCCAATTTGGACATGCAACAGCGCTCAGCACGCCACCGGAAACCTCATCGGCCCATCCAACGCCCTTGGAGAAGCCAACTCACAATGAAGGAAGGGCTCCAGGAGATCATCGCTCAGTCATGCAAATCACGGACAATCCGATTTTTGGAAACTTAAATAAAAAGACGGACATGTATAAACGCTTTCAACAGCAGGTGGGGGGTGATTGGAACGATCCAAACCTACCACCGCAGCAGAGGGCCGATATAGCAGCCAATGCAGAGCGTGTACTTAAGTATATCGACCAACACAACTCATCCGCTGCGGATTCTAACAACAATAGAATAGATGGCTTCAGCCCTATCAGAAACTTTAGTAGTGCCGGATTCAGGACCGTGCATACGATTGAGGGCAGCGAAGCGCGACTATTAGACAACTTCAGTAAAAACGGCTATAGCGCTCTGCCTTAAGATAGTCGTACCCGCCCTCCTCTATTGACCAGCGCTTAACAACGTTCAAGCGCTCGGTCGCTCATAAAGAGGGTCGCGCGCACTTCATTCACGGCAAGCGTTGGCCAATTTATTCAAGAAGCATTCCTTGCATGATCATTACCCAGGGTTAACCGCTCGCCAAACCTTGCCGCCAGCCAACACCAGCGTCAACGCCAGCGCACCGGCAATAATCCCAGCCACCGCGTTGAACAACGTCGGCATCAACCACGCCAGTCCCCCGGTGTTCTGGCTGACCGTCTCGATCCAATGATGCACCACCGGCACGCCATGGGTGAGAATCCCGCCGCCGACCATGAACATCGCCGCCGTGCCGATCACCGACAGGCTTTTCATCATGTACGGCGCGGCGCGCAAAATTGCACCGCCGATACGGCGTGCCATCTGGCCCGGCTTCTGGGTCAACCACAGCCCCAGGTCGTCAAGTTTGACGATACCCGCCACCAGCCCGTACACGCCCACGGTCATGACGATCGCAATGCCCGACAGCACCACCACCTGCTGCATCAACGGCGCGTCGGCCACGGTGCCAAGGGTGATGGCGATGATTTCCGCCGAGAGGATAAAGTCGGTGCGGATTGCGCCTTTGATCTTGTCCTTTTCAAAGGCCACCAGATCGGTGGCCGGGTCGGCCACGGCTTCGACCAATTGCGCGTGTTCGGCCTGGTCCTCGGTCTTACTGCGCAGGAACTTATGCGCGAGTTTCTCGAATCCTTCGAAACACAGGTAGGCACCGCCCAGCATCAACAGTGGCGTCACTGCCCACGGGGCGAAGGCGCTGATCAACAGCGCGGTAGGCACCAGGATCAACTTATTGATAAACGAGCCCTTGGCCACCGCCCACACCACCGGGATTTCCCGCTCGGCGCGCACACCGGAGACCTGCTGGGCATTGAGCGCAAGATCGTCACCCAGCACACCGGCGGTCTTCTTGGCCGCCATTTTTGTCATCAGGGCGACGTCATCGAGTACCGCGGCGATATCGTCGATCAACACCAACAAGCTGCTTCCTGCCATGAATCAAGTATCCGTAAGGGGGAGATCGAGCGAGCATAGCGCGGCGCAGGGCGTTATGGGCAGATTGTTGAGGCACGCGGATGGCCGGTGCTACCATGCGCAACCGCCTGTCATGGCAAGGAAACCTCTGGTTTATGAGCAGTATTCGCGAGCGCAACAAAGAAAAAATCCTGCGGGCGGCGAGCGAGGAGTTTGCCGACAAGGGCTTCGCCGCGACCAAAACCAGTGACATCGCCGCCAAGGCAGGGCTGCCCAAGCCCAACGTCTACTATTACTTCAAGTCCAAGGACAACCTCTACCGCGAGGTGCTCGAAAGCATTATCGAGCCGATCCTGGCGGCCTCCACGCCGTTCAATCCGGATGGCGAACCCTTGGTCGTACTGAGCAACTACATCCGCTCGAAAATCCGCATCTCCCGCGACCTGCCATTTGCCTCCAAGGTCTTTGCCAGCGAAATCATGCACGGCGCCCCGCACCTCAGTGCGGATCAGGTTGAACAGCTGAACGCCCAGGCCAAGCACAACATCGCCTGTATCCAGGACTGGGTAGATCGCGGCCTGATCGCGGCGATTGACCCCAACCACTTGATGTTCAGCATCTGGGCGGCCACACAGACCTATGCGGATTTTGACTGGCAGATCTCGGCGGTGACCGGGAAGGCCAAGCTGGATGAAGCGGATTATGAGGCCGCGGCGCAGACGATCATTCGGCTGGTGTTGAAGGGGTGTGAGCCGGACTGATACACCGCGGTGCCTGTGCCATTCGCGAGCAAGTCAGCATCAGCCATCGAGATCTAGCCTCTCAGGACACCATCTGAAGAGAGGCCAAGGAATGCCTGATCTAGCCAACTCACACCGCCTGCGTATAGGGCGGTTCAGCGAACCCAATCGCATCTATCTGATCACCACCAATACTCACGAACGTGCGCCGATATTCAGTGACTTTTACCTAGGCCGATTAGTGGTCTGGCAACTCAGACTCGCTCAGTCTCAAGGGCTGGCAAACTCTTTGGCCTGGGTAGTGATGCCAGACCATTTCCACTGGTTGGTCGACTACAAAAAGGCTCACTAGGCGATTTGATGTGCCAGGTAAAATCCAAAAGCACCCGAAGCGTGAACGGTGCTTCTGGTCGCAGAGGCAGGCTTTGGCAAACCAGCTTTCATGACCGCGCGCTGCGCAAGGAAGATGATCTGGTGAAGATGGCCCGGTATGTGGTGGCCAATCCTCTGCGGGCGGGGCTGGTGAAGCGGATTGGCGACTATCCGCTGTGGGATGCAGTTTGGTTGTAGGGGCGAGACCGAGTTGCCCCCTTCGCGAGCAAGCCCGCTCCCACACTTGATCGAGTTCCAGCATGAGAATGCGGTCCAATGTGGGAGCGGGCTTGCTCGCGAAGGGGCCAGAAAAATCAGCAAAAAACTAGGCAGACACCCCCGCATCCGCCATCAACCCCACCCCCTCGATCGCCGTGATCGCACACTGCTCATCAATGTCCGACGTATCCCCGCTGATCCCGATCGCCCCCAGCACCGCACCTTCCGGATTTCGAATCAATACCCCACCCGGCGCAGGCACCACGCTGCCCTGCCCCAGGCTGTTCAGCGCAGCGATAAACGCCGGGCGTTGCTGTGCGTCCAGTGCCAACAGACGCGAGCCCTTGCCAAGGGCAATTGCGCCCCAGGCCTTGCCGATGGCGATCTGCGGTCGCAGCAGGCTGGCGCCGTCTTCGCGTTGGAGGGTGATCAAGTGGCCGCCGCTGTCGAGCACGGCGATGGTCAGCGGCGCCGCCGAAATAGTGCGTCCTGCGGTGAGGGCCTGGCTGGCCAGCTGGGTAGCGAGTTTCAAGGTTAAAGCGCTCATGGTGCCGTCCTTCTTTTGTTATTGGGAAAGCCGTGGAGGTCTGAATGATCAGATGCTCGATCAAACAAATAGAACACAATGATTTTTGATTTTGTATACAATATTTTCGCACAAAGGCTCCACACGTCGAAAAAAGTGCTTCCGACGAACGCAAAGGCCAGATTAGAAAATGCATTGACCTGCGCCGCCCGCCGTGAATACACTTTGGCCAGACACCACTTGTATACAATTACAAAACGCAAGAGGCACCAAAATTATGAGCAAAATGAGAGCAATCGAAGCCGCAGTCCTGGTGATGCGCCGTGAAGGCGTAGACACCGCCTTCGGTATCCCAGGCGCCGCGATCAACCCGCTGTACTCGGCCTTGCAGAAAGTGGGTGGCATCGATCACGTCCTTGCTCGCCACGTTGAAGGCGCCTCCCATATGGCCGAGGGCTACACTCGCACCAAGGCCGGCAATATCGGCGTGTGCATCGGCACCTCGGGCCCAGCGGGCACCGACATGGTCACCGGCCTGTACAGTGCCTCGGCCGACTCGATCCCGATCCTGTGCATTACCGGGCAGGCCCCCCGCGCCCGGATGCACAAGGAAGACTTCCAGGCCGTGGACATCACCAGCATCGTCAAGCCGGTGACCAAGTGGGCAACCACCGTCCTGGAGCCGGGCCAGGTGCCCTACGCCTTCCAGAAAGCCTTCTACGAAATGCGCTCCGGCCGCCCAGGCCCGGTGCTGATCGACCTGCCGTTCGACGTGCAGATGGCCGAGATCGAATTCGACATCGACGCCTACCAGCCGCTGCCCCTGGCCAAGCCATTGGCAACCCGCATCCAGATCGAGAAAGCCCTGGCCTTGCTGGACCAGGCCGAGCGCCCACTGCTGGTGAGCGGTGGCGGCGTGATCAATGCCGACGCCAGCGAGCTGCTGGTCGAGTTCGCTGAACTCACCGGCATTCCGGTGATTCCGACCCTGATGGGCTGGGGTACTATTGCGGACGATCACCCACAGATGGTCGGTATGGTCGGCCTGCAGACCTCCCATCGTTATGGCAACGCGACGATGTTGAAGTCGGACGTGGTGCTGGGCATCGGCAACCGCTGGGCCAACCGCCACACCGGTTCGGTCGAGGTGTACACCGAGGGTCGCAAGTTCATCCATGTCGACATCGAACCGACGCAGATCGGCCGCGTGTTCACGCCGGACCTGGGCATCGTCTCCGACGCCGGCTCGGCGCTGACGATGTTCATTGAAGTGGCCCGCGAGTGGAAAGCCGCCGGCAAGTTGAAGGACCGCAGCACCTGGCTCAATGAGTGCCAGCAACGCAAAGCCACCCTGCACCGCAAGACCCATTTCGACAACGTGCCGGTCAAGCCACAGCGCGTATATGAAGAAATGAACCAGGTGTTCGGCAAAGACACCTGCTACGTCAGCACCATCGGACTGTCGCAGATTGCCGGCGCGCAATTCCTGCACGTGTACAAGCCACGCCACTGGATCAACTGCGGCCAGGCCGGCCCGTTGGGTTGGACCATCCCCGCCGCCCTCGGCGTGGTCAAGGCCGACCCGAGCCGCAAAGTGGTGGCGCTGTCCGGCGACTATGACTTCCAGTTCATGATCGAAGAACTGGCGGTGGGCGCGCAGTTCAAACTGCCGTACATCCATGTGGTGGTGAACAACTCCTACCTAGGCCTGATCCGCCAGGCCCAGCGCGGGTTTGAAATGGACTACTGCGTGCAGCTGTCCTTCGACAACCTCAATGCGCCAGAACTCAACGGCTACGGCGTAGACCACGTCGCCGTCGCCGAAGGCCTGGGTTGCAAGGCCCTGCGTGTGTTCGAGCCAAGCCAGATCGCGCCGGCCCTGCGCCGTGCCGAGGCAATGATCGAAGAATTCAAGGTTCCGGTGATTGTTGAGATTATTCTGGAGCGCGTGACCAACATTTCCATGGGCACCGAGATCAACGCCTTCAACGAATTCGAAGATCTGGCACTGGTCGGCAACGATGCGCCGACTGCCATTGCCCTGCTCGATTAAGGAGAACCCTATGCCGCGTTTCGCCGCCAACCTGTCCATGCTGTTTACCGAACAGGACTTTCTTGCCCGTTTCAAAGCGGCCGCCGATGCGGGCTTCGAAGGGGTCGAGTACCTGTTTCCTTATGAATTCAGCTCTGCCGAAATCAAGGCGCAACTTGACGCCCACGGCCTGACCCAGGTGCTGTTCAACCTGCCGGCCGGTGACTGGGCCAAGGGCGAACGCGGACTGGCGTGCCATCCGGACCGGGTCGAGGAATTCCGTGCCGGGGTCAAGCTGGCGATTGCCTACGCGCAAGTACTGGGCAACACCCAGATCAACTGCCTGGCAGGCATCCGGCCACAAGGCGTTGACGACGAGGTCCTGGAAAAAACCTTCGTCGCCAACCTCAAGTACGCCGCTGAAAAACTGCAAGCGGTAGGCATCAAGCTGGTGATGGAAGCGATCAACACCCGCGACATCCCAGGCTTTTACCTGAACAACACGGCGCAGGCCCTGTCGATTCGCGAACAGGTGGGCAGCGACAACCTGTTCCTGCAATACGACATCTACCACATGCAAATCATGGAAGGCGACCTCGCCCGCACCATGGCTGCGCACCTGGGTGAGATCAACCACATCCAGCTGGCGGACAACCCAGGGCGCAACGAGCCGGGCACCGGCGAAATCAACTACCGCTTCCTGTTCGAACATTTAGACCGCATCGGCTACACGGGTTGGGTTGGCTGTGAGTACAAGCCGTTGACCACTACCGAAGCGGGCTTGGGTTGGTTGAAGACCCACAACGCCATCTAAGAGGATTGCTTCATGGCTAAAATCGGATTTATAGGCACCGGCATCATGGGTCAACCCATGGCCGCCAACCTGCAGAAAGCAGGTCACCAACTGTTCCTGTCCGAACACCACGGCAAGGCTCCGCAAGCCCTGATCGACGCAGGCGCCGTGGCTCTGGCCAGTCCGCAGCAGGTGGCGCAGGAAGCCGAGTTCATCATTGTGATGGTCCCAGACACCCCGCAGGTCGACGACGTGCTGTTCCGCAAAGACGGCGTCGCGGCCGGCCTGTCGCCGAACAAAGTGGTGATCGACATGAGTTCGATCTCTCCCACTTCCACCAAAGCATTTGCCGCCAAGATCAACGAGACCGGCGCGCAGTATCTGGATGCGCCCGTGTCCGGTGGTGAAGTCGGCGCCAAGGCCGGCACCCTGAGCATCATGATCGGCGGCGAGCCGCAGACCTTCGAACGCGTCCTGCCGCTGTTCCAGGCCATGGGCAAGAACATCACCCTGGTGGGCGGTAATGGCGACGGCCAGACCGCCAAGGTGGCTAACCAGATCATCGTCGCCCTGAACATCCAGGCAGTGGCGGAAGCGTTGCTGTTCGCCTCCAAGAACGGTGCCGACCCGGCCAAGGTGCGTGAAGCGCTGATGGGTGGTTTTGCCTCGTCGAAGATCCTCGAAGTGCATGGCGAACGCATGATCAAGGGCACCTTCGATCCTGGCTTTCGCATCAACCTGCACCAGAAGGACCTCAACCTGGCGCTGGCCGGCGCCAAGGAACTGGGGATCAACCTGCCGAACACTGCCGGTACGCAGCAAGTGTTCAGTACTTGCACCGCGATTGGCGGCGGCAACTGGGACCATTCGGCGCTGATCAAGGGCCTGGAGCATATGGCGAATTTCTCGATTCGCGAGAAGTAATCCATGCCGCTCCTACCTTTGAAATGCGGTCGAATGTGGGAGCGGGCTTGCTCGCTCCCATATTTTTGATCGCATCCAATGCTCGAATTTGCTGAACCTCTAATAACAAGAATCCCCCGGGAGCCCGCTTATGTCGGTCGATCCGCAACACCTGCTTCGCGAGCTGTTTGCCACAGCCATCGACGCCGCCCACCCCCGGCAAGTCCTTGAACCCTACCTGCCCGCCAACCGCAGCGGCCGTGTGATCGTGATCGGCGCCGGCAAAGCGGCCGCCGCCATGGCGCTGGTCGTGGAAAACGTCTGGCAGGGCGAAGTCACCGGCCTGGTCGTCACCCGCTACGGGCACGGCGCACCCTGCAAGAAAATCGAAGTGGTCGAAGCCGCCCATCCGGTGCCCGATGCCGCAGGCCTGGCCGTGGCCCAGCGCGTGCTGGCGCTGATCAGCAACCTGACAGAAGACGACCGCGTGATCTTCCTGCTGTCCGGCGGTGGCTCTGCGCTGCTGGCGCTGCCCGCCGAGGGCATCACCCTGGCCGACAAGCAAACCATCAACAAAGCCCTGCTCAAATCCGGCGCGACCATCGGCGAGATGAATTGCGTGCGCAAGCACCTCTCGGCGATCAAGGGCGGGCGACTGGCGAAAGCGGCCTGGCCGGCCACGGTCTACACGTATGCGATTTCCGATGTGCCGGGCGACCAGGCCACAGTGATTGCCTCCGGCCCCACGGTCGGTGATCCGAGTACCTCGCAACAGGCCCTGGCGATCCTCAAGCGCTACAACATCGACGCCTCCGCCTCGGTGCGCACTTGGTTGCAGAACCCGGCCTCGGAAACCGTCAAGCCTGGCGACCCGATACTTTCCCGCAGCCACTTTCAATTGATCGCCCGCCCCCAGCAATCCCTGGAAGCGGTGGCGGTAAAAGTCCGCCAAGCCGGGTTCAGTCCCTTGATCCTCGGCGACCTGGAAGGCGAAGCACGGGACGTGGCCAAGGTGCACGCCGGCATCGCGCGGCAGATCGTGCAACACGGTCAGCCGCTGGCGGCGCCGTGCGTGATCCTTTCCGGTGGCGAAACCACCGTGACCGTGCGCGGCAATGGCCGTGGCGGGCGCAACGCGGAATTCCTGTTGAGCCTCACCGACAGCCTCAAAGGCCTGCCCGGCGTGTACGCCCTGGCCGGTGACACCGACGGCATCGACGGTTCGGAAGACAACGCCGGCGCCATTATGACGCCATGCAGCTATTCGCGCGCCGAAGCCCTCGGGCTGTCGGCCAGCGACGAGCTGGACGACAACAACGGCTACGGCTATTTCGCCGCCCTCGACGGTTTGCTCATCACCGAGCCCACGCGCACCAACGTCAACGACTTCCGCGCCATCCTGATCCTTGAGACTGCCAAACATGACGCCTGACAAGAAGGTCAAAATCCTCGCCACCCTGGGCCCGGCCACCGACGGTATCGATGACATCCGCGAGCTGGTGGAAGCCGGCGTGAACATCTTTCGGCTCAATTTCAGCCATGGCGACCATACCGACCATGCGCAGCGCTACCAGTGGATTCGCCAAGTCGAGCGCCAGCTGAATTACCCGCTGGGTATCCTCATGGACCTGCAAGGGCCGAAGCTGCGCGTCGGACGCTTTGCAGAAGGCAAGGTGCAACTGGTGCGCGGCCAGGCATTGCGCCTGGACCTGGACGAAACGCCCGGCGACCAGCGTCGGGTCAACCTGCCCCACCCGGAAATCATCGCGGCGCTGGAGCCCGGCATGGACCTGCTGCTGGACGACGGCAAGCTGCGTTTGCGGGTCATCACCAAGCATGCCGACGCCATCGACACCACCGTGCTGAATGGCGGCGAATTATCTGATCGCAAAGGCGTGAACGTCCCACAAGCTTTGTTGGAACTCAGCCCATTGACCGCCAAGGATCGGCGTGACCTGAGCTTCGGCCTGGAACTGGGCGTGGACTGGGTGGCGCTGTCGTTCGTGCAGCGTCCGGAAGATATCCGCGAGGCCCGCGAGTTGATCGGCGACAAGGCATTTTTGATGGCCAAGATCGAGAAGCCCTCGGCCGTGCAGCGCTTGCAGGAAATCGCCGAACTGAGCGACGCGATCATGGTGGCCAGAGGCGACCTGGGCGTGGAAGTGCCCGCCGAGAGCGTGCCGCAGATCCAGAAGGACATCATCAGCACGTGCCGCCAGTTGGGTAAGCCCGTGGTGGTGGCGACACAGATGCTTGAATCCATGCGCTTCTCCCCGGCACCGACCCGTGCCGAAGTCACTGATGTCGCCAATGCCGTGGCGGAAGGCGCGGATGCGGTGATGCTGTCGGCGGAAACCGCGTCCGGCGAATACCCGTTGGAAGCCGTGCAGATGATGAGCAAGATCATCCGCCAGGTGGAAAACGGCCCGGATTACCAGGCCCAGCTCGACGTCAGCCGCCCGAAAGCCGATGCCACTGTGTCGGACGCCATCAGCTGCGCGATCCGCCGCATCAGCAGCATCCTGCCGGTGTCGGTGCTGGTGAACTACAGCGAGTCAGGCAGCTCCAGCCTGCGCGCGGCGCGGGAACGGCCGGTGGCGCCGATCCTCAACCTCACGCCGAACCTGTCTACGGCGCGGCGTTTGAGCGTGGCGTGGGGGGTGCATTCGGTGGTCAATGACCGGCTGCGCCAGGTGGATGAGGTGTGTTCCACGGCGCTGGAAATTGCCCAGGCACAGGGGATGGCGGAGCGTGGGGATACGTTGGTGATCACGGCGGGGGTGCCGTTCGGGCAACCGGGGTCGACCAACTCTTTGCGTATAGAGACATTGATCTAGCGCCTTTTATGGCCTCTTCGCGAACAAGCCCGCTCCCACATTTCGACATGACGACGCAGTCAAATGTGAGAGCGGGCTTGCTCGTGAAGGGGGCAACTCGGTCTCACTGACTAACCACCATGCACAACCCCACCTGCCCCGACTGGGCCGAAGCCCTGCTCAACGGCTTCAGCCAGATCTTCCTGCAGCGCCAGCCGCTGTGTGGCCTGCTGTGCCTGCTGGCGATCCTGATCGGCGCGCCGACCTTGCTGGGCGGCGCGCTGCTGGGCGGCGTGGCGGGGTTGCTCACGGCCCAGCGTCGTGACTATCCCAAGGCCGAACGGCAGGCCGGGCTGTATAGCTATAACGGGGTGTTGCTGGGTTTGTTGATCAGCCAACACTTCGCCTGGTCCGCCTTGTTGCCGCCGCTGATCCTGGCGTGCGGTGGCTTGAGTGCGATCCTGACCCGACAATGGTTGAAGCACGCGGGTCAACCCAATGACTTGCCCGCCTATACCGCGCCCTTCGTCTGCCTGGGTTGGTTGTTGCTGGGCACGGTCCCCGAGAGCACGTTTGTCCTGAGCGAACCCGACACCGTTTCCCTTATCACGGCGCCTTTGACCGGGCTCGCGCAAATCATGCTGTTGGATCAGCCCCTGGCTGGCGCCCTCATAGTCCTCGGCCTGTGGCTGGCCAACCGTCGAGCTGCCTTGTGGGCCTTGATCGGCGCCAGTGTCGGTGTGCTGATCGCGGTGTGGCTGGACGAACCCGCCAGCGCCCTCCTCGGTCTGCACAGCTACAACCCGGCATTGGCTGGCGTGGCGTTGAGCCAGGTACGTCGCCAGCCCTGGCCGCCGCTACTGGGCATCCTGTTGGCGATCATTCTCACACCCGGCTTTGCCGCCGTGCACCTGCCCGCGTTGACCGCGCCGTTCATCCTCGCCTGCTGGCTGGTACGCGCAGGCGGCCGGACGCTTCAGAAACCTCGCATGGACAGCCCCGTCGAATCCCCCTAGGCTTGCTCGATATCAGTTTCAGGCGGGATGTATGGACAGCAACAACGACTGGCGCCAGCGGCTCTACGTCATGATTTTCCAGAGTGACACCACCGCTGGGCGGCGCTTTGACGGCATCCTGTTGCTCATCATCCTCGCCAGCCTGGTGATCGTGATGCTCGACAGCATCGACGAGATCCACCAGAACTATGCCGATGTGCTGGCCTACATCGAGTGGGGATTCACCCTCGTCTTCCTGATCGAATACGGGCTAAGGCTGTATTGTTCGCCCAAACCGTTGCGCTACGCGTTCAGTTTTTATGGACTGGTGGATTTACTCGCCATCGTGCCCGGCATCCTCGCGCTGTATTACAGTGATGCGCAGTACCTGCTGATCATCCGCATCATCCGCATGCTGCGGATCTTCCGCGTGCTCAAGCTCAGCCCGTACCTCAAGCAGGCCAACTACCTGATGGCGGCGCTGCGAGGCAGCAAGCAGAAGATCGTGGTGTTCCTGGTCAGCGTGTGCACCCTGGTGACCGTGTTCGGCACCTTGATGTATGTGATCGAGGGTCCGGAGCACGGTTTTACCAGCATCCCCAAAGGCATCTACTGGGCCATCGTGACGCTGACCACCGTGGGCTTCGGCGATATCGTGCCGAAGACGCCGCTGGGCCAGGTGATTTCGTCGCTGGTGATGATTACCGGTTATTCGATCATTGCCGTGCCCACCGGTATTTTTACGGCTGAACTGGCGAGCGCCATGCGTGGTGAACAGCTGCAAACCGAGTGCCCGGTGTGCAAGAAAAACAGCCACGAGCCGAATGCCGCGTTCTGCTCGCGTTGCGGGAGTAATCTTTTCCGTAAAGTGGAATAAGCACAGTACGTTTTAATCTTTAAACGTCTATGCGGCGCCAGCTATAGTCGCTGGCAAATTGCCCCTACTCAATCGACCACCTTCTCGAACAACAAGGAATGAGCAGTGAAAAAACTCGTTAGCGCCTCTCTCCTGGCCGCCGGCCTTGCCCTGGCGGGCGCTGTCCAGGCCGCCCCCGTCACACTGCTCAACGTCTCCTACGACGTGATGCGCGATTTCTACAAGGACTACAACGCCGCTTTCCAGAAGCACTGGGAAGCCGAGCACCCAGACGACAAGCTGACCCTGCAAATGTCCTTCGGTGGTTCCAGCAAACAAGCGCGCTCGGTGATCGACGGCCTGCCGGCTGACGTGATCACCATGAACATGGCCACCGATATCAACGCCCTGGCCGACAACGGCAAACTGGTGCCGGACAACTGGGTCACCCGCCTGCCGAACAACAGCGCGCCGTTCACCTCCGCCACCGTGTTCATCGTGCGCAAAGGCAACCCGAAAGCCCTGAAAGACTGGCCGGACTTGCTCAAGGATGGTGTGCAGGTGATCGTGCCCAACCCGAAAACTTCGGGTAACGGCCGCTACACCTACCTGTCGGCCTGGGGTTATGTGCTGAAGAACGGCGGCGACGAAAACAAGGCCAAGGCCTTTGTCGGCAAGCTGTTCAAACAGGCCCCTGTACTGGATACCGGTGGCCGTGCGGCGACCACCACCTTCATGACCAACCAGATCGGCGACGTGCTGGTGACCTTCGAGAACGAAGCGGAAATGATCGCCCGTGAATTCGGCCGCGATCAGTTCGAAGTGATCTACCCAAGCGTCTCCGCCGAAGCCGAACCGCCAGTGTCGGTGGTCGACAAAGTAGTCGAGAAGAAAGGCACCCGTGTAGCTGCCGAAGATTACCTGAAGTACCTGTGGTCGCCGGAAGGCCAGGAAATCGCGGCCAACAACTACCTGCGTCCACGCGACCCGAAAGTGCTGGCCAAGTACACCGACCGCTTCCCGAAAGTCGACTTCCTGTCGGTAGAGAAGACTTTTGGGGACTTGCGCACCGTGCAGAAGACCCACTTCAATGATGGTGGGGTGTTTGACCAGATCTACAGCGGACAGTAACTGAGCAGCGAAAAAGCCCCTGAACCCAGGGGCTTTTTCATGAGCGAACACACCACACATTCTCACCGCCCGCGCCCTTCACGGGAAAAGGCACATCAAGCGTTTTGCCCTCGGTATTTATCTGCAAGCGCGCGGGCGCGGCCCCTTGGAATACCTCGACAGGCAGAGGCACCACCACAAAGGCGTCCTCCTCACCGCACGCTTTGCTGATCAAGACTCCTACCGTAGCGGAGTCAAAAGCAATCCGGCCGACCGTAGGCGAAAATCGCGCCGAAAACCGGTAATACACTTCTTCAGCCAGACCTTGCGATTGATAATGCCCCTCCACCCCAATCGCCCCCCTGACAAACGCCATCGGCACGAGCAAACGAACCGTGTCCGGATGCTTTAACTGGCTGATCACCTTGCCCACTGTGGTTTCCAGCGCCAGGTTTTTCTCGTTGATTTGTTGAGCGATCCGATCGTTCATCGCCGTGTCCGGCTCATCGACAACCGCCGCTACCGACGCCAACAGCCGACTTACCGGCGTCGCCCCGCGGACGATGTTTTTCCACTCATCATCCGTTTGCCGGTAGAGCAAATAAATCGCCAAGGCACCCAGGGCGTAGCTTTCGCTATCAATCGACAACGTTGAGGCGCACGGGAAGCGTGACGTTACGGCAGCCGACCATGCACGAGGCTCGGCGGGGTCCCCGACAGCGAGTCTCTCGGCCAGTACCTCAATATAATCGGCCGTGCCTTCCATGATGTCGAAAGGCTCAATGTTGCGAACCTCATCGGGAAACACAGCGTTCCATCGGTCATACCAGTACCGTGCCTTCCCCAAAGCCTGGGGCTCACCCTGGATGGCCGCATGCAAAGAACGGATCAAATGCTGTCGATACTGCCTGGGTGCAATGCGCGAGGGGTAATGCTCAGCGCGGGACCCCACCCCCAATGACCATCCTACCTGCCCATAAAAATGAAAGGCCTCATGGGTGGCCAACAAAAACATTTGCGGGACCGCCCCGGGGTTCGCGACCATCCGTATGGCTTCCTCTTCGGGCAGTTCCGAGCCCAACCCTATGTAGACGGTGGGACGCCCCTCCCACGACAACTTGTCGAATTGGCTATAGCTCGACGGCAGGCCCAAGGCCCGCACCGGCTGTGGGTCTATCGCCCGAGAACCCTGTGCATCGATCAGCCAGGCATTGACCCCGTCGTAGACAAGAATTTGCGCATCGGCATAGAACCGGGTTTCGTTCTTCAGGCGCGCGGTGGCTGCCAACAGGGGCCAGGCAGTGGCGGTGGCGGCAGCCATCCTGGCGACATAATCGCTGTTGCTGATGGTCTTCATGCTGGCGACGACGGCGTCCGAAAGCGCGGAGACCATCAGTACCAGGACCCACATGCAAATCATCCTCATGCCGGAGTTCCTGTCTTGATTCAAGCCGGAAGGAATCAACCCACGAGGCGGCGCTCACGGGCTGATACAGGCGTAAAATCTAAAACAGAGGGGCGTGAGCGATATTGCCGGGCGATTCCGAAAAACACGTAGGAACTTGCTCATGCGGACAATCGGCCTACATCGGCGGTGTCACCCCGTCCTTGCCCGCCGAGATGGCCTGCGCCGTGATAATTCCATCCGTTCCCTGCGCGGCAAACAGCACCACCTTCACCCCCGGCTTGAGCAAGCTGCGATCGCCTGGCTCCAGGTTGACGATCGGCACATCCCCCGGCACCACGATCTTCTGTTCGCCACCCTTGTACTTCACGGTCAAGGTGCGCCCATTGCTCACCACCAGGTCACCGACGGTGCCGTTGGTCATGCTGCTGCCTTCTTTCAGATCGAAGGCGCGATGACCATCACCCGTGCCGGCCATGGCCGGCGGGAATACGTGCACCTCAAGCGCGGTCAAGGTGCCATCGGCATTGGGCATGGCGGCCGAACCGATGTAGCTGCCCGGCTTGATCTCGTCGATCCTGGCCAGGGTGACCGCACGCACCTGGGTGTCTTTGGTCAGGTGCACGATGACGTCCTCGCCGCTGTTGACCTTGACATGCATCGCATCGCCCTCCACTGCCGTGATGGCGCCGCGCACGCCCACACGCGGGGCCTCGGCAGCCTGGGCCAGGCCCACGGCCATGGCGGCGGCCAGGGAGGAAGCCAGGAGCATCTTATTCAGGGTAATTTTCATGGGATTTCCTGTTTTGGCAGTTGTTTCTGAATGTATCATTACCCTTCGCGCAGAAAGTTAACGATTCACTCATCATTACCGGGCATGAGTGTTATCACTGCCAGCGGCCTACCCGGGCTACGGTGTTGTCTTTAGGCTCGCCCCACTTTCCTTCGCTTTTATGAGAACACCATGAACGCTACCTCCCACGCTACAACCACCATGACCCGGAGCATGGTGATGCTGTTTGCGTTTTGCTGCGGCGCAATCGTTGCCAACATCTACTATGCACAGCCGATCATCGAGCTGATCGCACCGGATATCGGCCTCACGCCCGCCATGGCCAGCCTGATCGTCTCGCTGACGCAAATCGGCTATGCCCTGGGCCTGTTTTTCCTGGTGCCCCTGGGTGACCTGCTGGAAAACCGCAAGCTGATGATCACCACCACCGTGGTTGCCATCGTCAGTCTGTTGGGTGCGGCGTTTACCGAACAGCCGAACCTTTTCCTGCTGGTGTCGCTGCTGATCGGTTTCAGTTCGGTGTCGGTGCAGATCCTGATCCCGCTGGCCGCGCACCTGGCACCTGCCGAGTCCCGTGGCCGTGTGGTCGGCAGCATCATGGGCGGCCTGTTGCTGGGTATCCTGCTCGCCCGGCCAGTGTCCAGCGTGGTGGCGGATCACTTCGGCTGGCGCGCGATGTTCATGGCCGCTGCGGCGTTGATGGCGTTTATCAGCGTGGTGTTGCTGATCACCATCCCCAAGCGCCAACCTGACCACAGTGCCACCTATGGCCAGTTGCTGCGCTCCCTCGGCACCTTGCTGCGTGAGCAACCGGTGTTGCGCCAACGGGCGTTTTATCAGGGTTGCATGTTCGCCACCTTCAGCCTGTTCTGGACCGCCGCCCCGCTGGAACTGGCGCGAAACCACGGCCTGAGCCAAAGCGAGATCGCACTGTTTGCCCTGGTCGGTGCATTGGGAGCCATCGCAGCGCCCATCGCCGGTCGCCTGGCCGATGCCGGCCATACCCATCGCGCGTCGTTGCTGGCCATGTTGTTTGCGGCGCTGAGTTTCCTGCCGGCCTTCGTACACCCGTTGTACAGCGTGATCGGCCTGGCGGTGACCGGCGTGGTCCTGGACTTCTGCGTGCAGATGAACATGGTGCTGGGCCAACGCGCCATCTACGCCCTCGACCCCAACAGTCGCAGCCGTCTGAACGCGTTGTACATGACCAGCATCTTCATCGGCGGCGCCTTCGGGTCGGCGATCGCCAGCAGCGTGTATGAACATGGCGGATGGCTGGGCGTGATGCTGGTGGGCAGCGCGTTCCCCTTGATCGCGCTGCTGCGGTTCCTGGCTGCATCGCGTCAGGCGGCAATTGCCACCGCTTGAGTCATGGGCTTGAGGCTAATGCCAGTCAGTTAAGGGCATTAGGCTTAAGGCCGGTTTTTTCCGCGGATATCTGGTTGGACGACGCTGTCAGCAGGTTCAGCAACTGTGAGAAAAACCCCAACAGGATGGTGACCATTCGTTGGATCAAGCCGGCGGTATGTTCCTGTGTGTTATCCGGCGACGGGGCGGGCGCAGGGGTTGGGACGGGAACAGGCGCGGGCTGGACCTTCTGCGCCTGGCCACCCCACTGCACGTCGGCAGGCTTGATCTCTCCTTTGCTCTTGACCAGCAGATCCACGCTGCCTGTTCCCTTGAGGTCGATGGCCAGGCTTGAACGGCCCGTGTTGGCATCATGCTTGAGCACTGCTTCTCCGGCTCGCCCGGTAAACCGATCAGTAAATACCAGGGTGCGCACACCAGCGCCCTTCAAGGCACCCGTCACATCTATCTTATCGGTACCGCTGGTGAAATCCTCAATCAGGTCGGGATCGGACGGGGTGGAATCGCTGGCCTTGTCGTAGACAAAGGTATCCGTGCCGCCACCGCCTCTCAGGGTATCGCCCCGTGTACCGCCCTTGATCCGGTTTGCCGCCTCATTCCCCGATATGTTGTCTCGCCCAGAGCCGCCAATCGCGTTTTCAATCGTGCAGCCCTTGGCGATGGACACATTGCCCTTCATCCCGCCCACATCAGAAAACGATTCGGCGTTCAGGTTGATGTTCTGGTCCTGGGAAAACCCGGAGAAATCCATGGTGTCGACGCCACCACCGTCCCAGACACAGAAGACTGGTTTGTCCGCAGCGCTTTTTAGGCTCATCGCCTCCCGCTCGGTGTTGGAGTTGAAGCCATAGATGGTGTCGGTGCTACGGGTTTGGTGATTGGCCCCGTACAGGCGTTGCGCCGCAGCGATATCATCCATCATCGGCGCAGACGGATTCTGCCCCTTGAAGTCGTGCCCCTTCTGGTTTTTCTCCGACCAATAACTCATCACCGTACGCGCCTTGGTATCCTCCGCGTAGATCGCGCCGTTCTGGTAATTGAAACCGCCCCCGTTGTAGTTCCCCGGATGATGCAGGCCAATGGCGTGGCCGACCTCATGGATGGCCGTCAACGAAAAGTGACTGCCCAATGCCGGCGACCCACTTTCTCCCCGCGTGCCAATCGTGGCCGAAGTCTGGGTAGTGAACCGGCCAGGAAAGGTGGCAACCCCACGATCACCATTTGGGTTGTTGCGAATGTTGAGCGTGCCGTCCGCCCTGCCCGTCTGCTCGCGAAAGTTGACATTGACCACATCCTGCCAGGACTGCACGGCCTGGCGAACACGCCGCTTCTGCTGGTGGGTGAAGCTGCTATCCACCGTGTAATTCACATCGACTTTCGAATCACCATTACGGTCATGAAAACGCAGATTTTCCCGCGTGAGTTGTCTAGCGGCCTGTTCCGTTGTGTAAGACGGCTTATTACCAGCCCCCACACCAAACGGACCGGGGTCCGATACCGGCAAATTATTCAGAGGACTTCTACCCAGCAGCTTATGATTATTCATTGTGCGACACCTTTGGTTTCTATCAAGAGGGCCGGCCAACCGATCGTTGACCAACCATTCCAGAGGTAAATTCGCACGCTGAAAAATCCGATACCAACGCAGATTTGGTTCTAATCACAACACCTGCGCGCCCCGAAACAGGCGGCGATACAATCAGGAATTCCTTTGCAAATTAAACACTCGACAACACAAAGGCACGGGTGGCATCGAGTTGTTTTGGCAAGAGAAAAACAAAATCTAAAAAAGCACTTTTCGCTCAAGTACGTTGTTTTGCCGATAATCAGGACACATCCCTTAAACCTTACTCAGGACCTTACCAGCTTCTCCAGCGCGGCATCCGCCAAAAAGGAGGAGCGGCTCTTGACCTTGTGCTCACGTACATAACGGTCGATGCGCTGGATGACATAACCGGGTAACGTCACATTGACTTTCTCGGTCTTGCCAAGATAGGGCGAGATGTCCAGCTCCAACATCCCCCAGCCCATACCGGCGTAGTCTTCGTGCGCGTGATGGTTGGTCACCGACGTTGGCATGGGAATCGGCCCACCCTCAGCAGCGATCTCTTGCAGCAGGATATGCGCCACTTCCACCGCGGCGTTGTAGGCCTCTTCAAAACTGTCCCCAGCGGTGACTGCGCCTGGGATATCGGGGATCTGAATACCGGTGGCGGTGAAGTCATCGCCCCATTCGATACAGATTGGGTATTGCATGAATGTTCTCCTTAAAACTGAAACAAGCCGGCGCGTTTCCTGATGCTTCTGACGGTGCCCAGGGGCAGGTCCTTTTTGGGATGAGGCACTGGAATGGTGTACGGGTTATAGCGATGGGTAAAAATATGATGACTGCCCGTGACCCGATCCAGCACCCAACCTGCCTCTTGCAGTTCCTTGATCAATAGCCTGCTTTGCACCCGAGCCTCCTTGGCTTGGCCTGAATAAAAATAACCCTAGAGTTACCTTTACTCAAGCACAAAATATGCGGACCTGACTGGCGGCTGTTTTACTGGATATTGAAAACTCACTCGCTCGACACTGCAAACGCATGACACCGCCACTGCATCGCCTTAGGCTTGAACGCCGTCAAGCCCCACAGGAACCATCGATGGACCGCCTCACTGCCATGGAAACCTTCGTCCACGTCATCGAAACCGGCTCGTTCTCGGCAGCCGCCAAGCGCTTGGGCATCGGCCAGCCCGCAGTCTCCAAGAGCATTGCGCAATTGGAGGCGCGCCTGGCGGTGAGGTTGGTGATGCGCTCAACGCGCGGGCTGAGCCCGACTGAAGCCGGCCAGGCCTTTTTCGAGAGGGCCAAGCGTGCCATCGACGAAGCCAATGAAGCGGACGATGCGGCCCGTGGCGCGGGCGCGGGTTTGTCCGGCAACTTGCGCATCAGTGCGGCGGTCACCTTCGCCCGCATGCATATCATTCCTCATCTGGGGCCGTTCCTTGCGCAATACCCCGGATTGAATGTGGACGTGGTGCTCGACGACCGCAACCTCAATCTGGTGGAAGAAGGCATCGACGTGGCCCTGCGCATGGGCAACATGAATGATTCGAGCCTTACAGCGCGCAAAATCGGCGAATCCCGCTGCATCATCCTGGGCACCCCCACCTATTTCGAACGCTTCGGCGAACCCGCCACCCCGATGCAATTGTTGCAACACGAGGCGATCATCTACACCCGCGGCGAAGGCTCGCACTGGACCTTCACCCAAGGCGATACCGAATACTCCCTCGTCGCCCACGGCCGCGTGCGTGTGACGGCGGCCGAGGGCGTCCGTGCAGCGGTGTTGAGTCATCTGGGGCTGACACTCTCGTCCACTTGGATGTTTGCGCCGGAACTGGCCAGCGGCGAAGTGAAGCCGGTGCTCACGGACTGGAAGTTGCCGGCGCGGGACTTATGGGCAGTGTTCCCCACCGGCAGGATGGCGAGCGCCAAGGCGCGGGCGTTTGTGGAGTATGTGGAACAGTTGTTGATCCGCTAGAGCACTCGGTCGTCCCATGCGACGGTGACATGACGCGGCAGTTCACGCCGATGCTCCAGCAACCACGCATCCAGCGTATGCCCTACATGGGTCAACACCCCAAGCTGCGCGCCAGTCTCCTCAATGCTCTGTAACGCCAGCGTCAGGTCGTTGTGATTACGCGGCGCTTGCGGCTGCGGCGGCATGGAGCAATCCAGCACCAGTACGTCCAGCGGTTCGCGCTGCAGCCAGGCCAGGGTCGCCGGTGGCAGGCCGACCGTGTCGGTAAGGTAGGCGATGCGCCGCCCCTCGCCTTCCAACAGGTAACCCAGGGTCAACTTCGAATGCTGCAACGGCAACGCCGTGACACTCAGCTCGCCAAACTGCCGCGTTTCAAACTCGGTAAAAGGCTGGCTGAAATCCAGGATGCCCGGATGCTTGTAAAGGTCGGACAAACCTTCGGGATCCGCCGGCCCGTGCACCGGAATCACCAGCCCTTGCCCCCAGCGCAAGTGCAGCAAACCCTGGGCATGGTCGGCGTGATAGTGGGTCTGGAGAATGCCGTTGAAGCTGCGCGGCGGGAAACGCTCGGTGAGATCGGGCAAGCCGCTGTCGATCAACCAGCGCTGGTCGCCGCATTCGATCAGCGCACTGCACGGGCGGCGGCGCAGGCTTTCGTCGCTGCGCGCCAAAGTGCACGCAGGGCATTCGCAGCCGTACACCGGGACCTGCCGCGCGTCACCGGTGCCAAGCAGGGTCAAGCGCATGCCGAGTGCCCGTGGTCGAGGCAGCACAGCAGGCGTTCGACCGTATGTTCCAGCGGCCCGGAATTGTCCAGCACAAACAACCCCGCCCCATGCCCCGCGATCAACTCGGCGGTGAATAGTGCATTGCGTGCCAGCCGCTCCTCTATATCCGCCAGGGCCTCACGCCCGCGTGCGATCAAGCGTTCGCGCAGTACCGCCTGATCCACCGTCAACAGCAACACCAGCGACGTCGGATAACGTGCGCGGGTCTGTGCCAGGTGCGCGCGGGAGCCGTTGACCAGCACGTCGTCACCTGCCGCCAGCCAGTCGTCGATCTCCTTGGGAATGCCATAGGACAAGCCATTCGCCTGCCAACTGAGGGTAAACGCGCCTTCGGTCTGCATCGTGGCGAACTGTTCCGGGCTCACGCCTCGCGCGGCCTCGCCCGCCGACTCCGCCGAACGAGTGATCACGCGGCGCACGATTCGGCAACCGCGCTCGGCCAAACTCGGGCGCGCGGCATCCAACAGGCTGTCCTTGCCCGAGCCGGACGGCCCGATGAGATAGATCAACCTGCCTGCCATCAGAACCCCCTCTTTACTTGTCGCCGGTCACCCGGCCGGCAGCGCACACATTACCCGAGTAAGGCCGGTTCGCTACCGGGTATTTCGTTATGTTTACAGTAGCGTACCGTAGGCTGATGGCCGAGGAGATCTCCTGTGGTAGGGGAAGGCATTTCACAGGCCTGAAAAAGGCGACCCGGAGGTCGCCTTTTGTCATTGCGCGTATTGCTTGCTCAAGCCAGGTGGCACGCCCTGCACGTCGGTTTCTTCCCACGGGCCGTTCGGGCTGATGGAACGGCTCCAGCCGTTGCTCCAACGGTAATAGGTGCGCTGGCGGTAGAAGGTGTCAGGCTGCTCGTCCAGCACATACACCTGCATCTTGCCGTCCCAGTGGCTTACGGCGCCCGGGGGTGGTGCGAAGGTGGCTGATTTGGTGGGCACCGGTTTCGGCGCTGGGGTCACCGGGCCGGAGGGTTTGGTGCTCGGCTGGGTCGACGGGCCCGCCGGTGGGATGGTCGGGCCAGTGGGCGCCGGAGGTGGCCGGTGGACCGCACAAGCGCTCAGGCCGAGTACCAGGCTGAGCAGGGTGATGCGTGCAAATGCGGTCATAGGCGTTTCCTCGATTTACTTATCCGGACTGTCGATGGTCAGCAGTTGCAAGGCAGTCGTGGTGCTGGCCAAGGGGTGGCTGCGGCCGATCCACTCGCCAGCGGTTGGAACACCTGCCCGGGATATGCGCGCAACCAGTTGGACTTCGGGGAAGTTCGACAGTTTCAACTGCGGCATCATCGCGTCGGCATCGCCCAGTTCGACGGTAATCGGCAGCTCGGCGACGGTGACGCGTTTGGCCGCCAAGGGCGCCGGCGGGCCGGAGACCGCACGGGCAAAGATGAATACGCTGTCGGTGGGCAAGGCTTTGGCTTTCGCCGCGGCAGACAGGTCCACGCGGACTTTCATCACGGCCTTCTGCGCGACGGTGCCGCCGCTTTCCTTGAGCTTCTCGGCGGCACGGTCGATACCGCCTTGCAGGGCGGCGCGGGAGTTGTCTTCCGGGGGCAACTGGGCCAACAGGCGATTCCAGTAGTCGATTGCCTCTTGATAACGCTGGCCTTCAAACGCTGCGATACCCAGCAGGCCAAGGCTGGTGACTTCCTTCGGATCCAGCTTCAAGGCTTCATCGGTCAGCGCCTGAATCTTGGGCGACCACTGTTTGTTGTCGGCGAAATACTGGGCTTGCGCCCACTGGCCGAGCAGCTCCGGCTGGCGCCCGGCCAGGGCCACGGTGCGTTCGAACACTTTGGCGGCATCGGCGGAGCGATCCTGGGCCATGTAGGCACGGCCAAGGAAGTACAGGCCTTCCGGCGAATCCGGCTGGGCGGCGGCAGCGCGTTCCAGGCGGTGGGTCATGTCTTCCATGGACACTGGCGGCTGGGAGAATTCGCGGGTCAGTTCCACCTTGTCGCTGGCCCCGTAATGCAGGTACAGCGCCACCCCCAGGACAGGCACCAGAAACGCCGCCAGGAATGGCAACGGCTTGCCCAGGCGCGATTCGCGGGGTTTTTCCACGCCTTCCGTGTCAGCCAGCAATTCACGCGCCGCCTCGGCGCGGCCAGTGTCGAGTTGTGCTGCGTTGAGCACGCCTTCGTCCTGCTGCACTTGCAGCTCGGCGACACGCTCTTGGTAGAGCGCCACGTTCAGCGCGGTGCGGTCCTCTTCGCGCTGGGCACGGCGCCCGCGCAGTACAGGGATCAGCAGGAAACTCAGGGCAATCAGAAGCAGCAAGCCGGCTGCGAGCCAGAAATCAATCATCAGTCTTGGTGTCCAGCAATTGGTCGAGGCGTTTACGCTCCTCAGGGGACAGCGCGTCGGAACCATCGGTCGGCGCAGCGCGACGGCGGCGCACGATCACGGCCATCACCACCACACCCGCCAGCAACAGCCCCGCAGGACCGAACCAGAGCAGCGCGGTCTTGCCGTTGAGGGCCGGCCTGTAGCGCACGAAATCACCGTAGCGGTCGACCATGAAGTCGATGATCTGCTGGTTGTCCTTGCCCTCCCCCAGCATGCGGAAGATCTCTTTGCGCAGGTCGGCGGCGATGGGCGCGTTGGAGTCGGCGATGTCCTGGTTCTGGCACTTGGGGCAGCGCAGTTCCTTGGTCAATTCGCGAAAGCGCTCGCGGTCACCGTCCTTGGCGAATTCGTAGGTGTCGATGGCGGCGTGGGCGACGCCGGCCAACCCCAGCGCCAGCACCACAGCGGCTATCAGACGCTTCATGGCTTGGCCTCATCGACCAGCGCCTGGTACTTGGCGGCCAGTTGCTCGCGCCACACCACCTCGTCGATCACGCCGACGTACTTGTCGCGGATCACGCCTTTGGCATCGATGAAGAAGGTTTCCGGGGCGCCGTACACGCCGAGGTTCAAACCGAGGTTGCCGTCTTCATCGCGGATATCCAGCTGGTACGGGTTGTGGAACTCAGCCAGCCACTTCAAGGCCGCTGGGTTGTCATCCTTGTAGTTGATGCCGTAGATCACCACGCCCTGCTCGGCCAGCTTGTTCAGCACCGGGTGTTCGACACGGCAGGAAATGCACCAGGTGCCCCACACATTGACCAGCGCCGGTTTGCCCAGCAGGTCGGCCTGAGTCAGGGTTTTGTCACCCTGCACGGTCGGCAGCGAAAACGCCGGGAACGGTTTGCCGATCATCGCAGAGGGCAGCTCGGCCGGGTCCAGATACAGCCCGCGATACAGGAACACGGCGACCACCAAAAACAACGCCAGCGGCACAACCATCAACCAACGTTTCATACCGCCGCTCCTTGCAGGCCGAGGGCTTCACGCACCCGGCTCTTGACCTTGACCCGATAACGCCGGTCCAGCGCGGCCAGCAAACCACCGAAACCGGTGAGCAAGCCGCCGAACCAGATCCAGCGCACGAACGGTTTCACATGCACACGTACCGCCCAGGCGCCGTCGCCCAAGGGTTCACCCAGCGCCACATACAGGTCGCGAGTGAAACCGGCGTCGATACCCGCTTCGGTCATCATTGAACTCTGCACGGTGTACAGGCGTTTTTCCGGGTGCAGCACGGCGATTTCCTTGCCGTTGCGCACGACACGAACGGTGCCTTTATCTGACGTGAAGTTCGGCCCTTCGAAGTGCCTGGCGCCTTCAAAGATGAAGTGATAACCGGCCAGGTCCATGGACTCGTCCGGCGCCAGGCGCAGGTCGCGCTCGGCGCTGTTCTGGCTGGACAGCACCACGCCCAGAGCGCACACGGCGATGCCGATGTGGGCGATCTGCATGCCCCAATAGCTGCGAGTCAGGCTTGGCAGCCCTTTGATCAGGCCTTTGTGACGAGTCTTGTCGAAAATGTCGCGCACGCCGGCCAGCAATACCCAGGCAGCGAGCAGAAAGGTCGCGAGCACCGCCCAGTTGAAGTCGCCGTAGGCAAATCCGGCGATCACCGCCAAGGCCACGCTGCCCAGCAGCACCGGCATCAGCATGCCCACGAGCCATTTTACCGGGGTGTCTTTCCAGCGCACCAGCACGCCCACGGCCATCACCACCATCAACAGGCCCATCAATGGAATGAACAACGCGTTGAAATACGGCGGGCCGACGGACAGCTTGGCGCCGCTCAGGGCATCCAACACCAATGGGTAGAGCGTGCCGAGCAGGATCATCGACGCCGCCACCACCAGCACCAGGTTATTGCCCAGCAACAGGGTTTCCCGCGACCACAGGTTGAAACCGACCTGGCTCTTGACCACTGGCGCGCGCAACGCAAACAACGTCAGGGAGCCGCCGACCACAAACAGCAGGAAGATCAGGATGAACACGCCGCGCTCCGGGTCGGAGGCAAACGCATGCACCGACGTCAACACGCCTGAACGCACCAGGAAGGTGCCGAGCAGGCTGAGGGAAAACGCCGCGATGGCCAGCAACACGGTCCAGCTCTTGAATACGCCGCGCTTTTCAGTGACGGCCAACGAGTGAATCAGCGCCGTGCCCACCAGCCAAGGCATGAAGGAGGCGTTTTCCACCGGGTCCCAGAACCACCAGCCGCCCCAGCCAAGTTCGTAATAAGCCCACCAGGAGCCAAGCGTGATACCAATCCCGAGGAACGCCCAGGCGACGATGGTCCACGGCCGCGACCAGCGCGCCCAGGCCGCATCGAGGCGCCCGCCGAGCAAGGCGGCGATGGCAAAGGCGAAGGCCACCGAGAACCCCACGTAACCCATGTAGAGCATCGGCGGGTGCACGATCAGGCCGATGTCCTGCAACAGCGGATTGAGGTCATGCCCATCCACCGGAATCTGCGGCAGAATACGACTGAACGGGTTGGAGGTCATGATCAGGAACAGCAGGAAGCCGATGCTGATCATGCCCATCACCGCCAGCACCCGCGCCAGCATCACTTGCGGCAGTTGGCGCGAGAACACCGACACGGCAAACGTCCAACCGCCGAGGATCAATGCCCATAGCAGCAGCGAACCTTCGTGGGCGCCCCACACGGCGCTGAACTTGTAGTACCAGGGCAGCGCGCTATTGGAGTTATTGGCTACGTAGGCGACGGAAAAGTCGTCGGTCATAAAGGCGTAGGTCAGGCAGCCAAATGCAAACAGCAGAAACGCAAATTGCCCCCAGGCTGCCGGCTGCGCCAGGCTCATCCACAGGCGGTCGCCGCGCCAGGCGCCGAGCAACGGCACCACGGCCTGCACGACGGCAAAACACAGGGCGAGAATCATCGCCAATTGGCCCAGCTCCGGAATAAACAGTGTGGACGTCATGGCTTAGCCCTCCTTGGCAGGTGTTGGGGCTGACTGGCCGCTGTCTTTCAGGGCCTTGGTCACTTCGGGCGGCATGTATTTCTCATCGTGCTTGGCCAGCACTTCATCGGCCACCACCACGCCGTCGGCATTGAGCTTGCCCAGGGCGACGATGCCCTGGCCTTCGCGGAACAGGTCCGGGAGGATGCCGCGGTAAGTGATGGTCACGGCCTTGTTGAAGTCGGTGACCACGAAAGTAACGTCGAGGGAATCACCGGAACGCTTCAAGGAGCCCTTCTCCACCATGCCGCCAGCACGAATGCGCGTGTCCACCGGCGCTTCGCCATTGGCGATCTGGGTCGGGGTATAGAACAGGTTGATGTTCTGCTGCAGGGCACTCAAGGCCAGGGCCACGGCAATGCCGACGCCAGCCAGGATGGCAAAGATGATCAACAGACGTTTTCTACGCAGCGGATTCACTTTTCGGTCTCCCGGCGCAGACGACGCGCCTCTTGTTGCAGGTAACGCTTGCGGGCCAGGATCGGCGCGGCGACGTTAAGGGCCAGCACCGCCAGGCAGATGCCATAGGCCGTCCAGACGTAAAGGCCGTGATGGCCCATGGCGAGAAAATCGCTGAAAGAAGCAAAACTCATGCGCGCGCTCCCAGGCTGTTTTGCACTTCGGCCTTGACCCAGCTCGCGCGGGCTTCACGCTTGAGCACTTCGAGGCGCATGCGCATCAGCAGCACGGCGCCGAAGAAGCAGTAGAACCCCAGCACCATCAACAGCAGCGGCGCCCACATTTCCACAGGCATCGCCGGTTTTTCGGTGAGGGTAAACGTCGCTCCCTGGTGCAGGGTGCTCCACCACTCCACCGAGTATTTGATGATTGGAATGTTGATCACGCCAACAATCGCCAGCACCGCGCAGGCCTTGGCGGCGCTGTCACGATTGCTGATCGCGTTGCCCAGGGCAATCAGACCGAAGTACAAGAACAGCAGGATCAACATGGACGTTAGTCGCGCATCCCACACCCACCACGAACCCCAGGTCGGTTTGCCCCAGATCGCGCCGGTGACCAGCGCGACGGCGGTCATCCACGCACCGATGGGCGCGGCGCATTGCAGGGCCACGTCCGCGAGTTTCATCTTCCACACCAGGCCGACGATGCCGCACACCGCCAGCATTACATAGCAGGACTGGGCCAGCATCGCGGCGGGAACGTGGATATAGATGATGCGAAAGCTGTTGCCTTGCTGGTAGTCCGGCGGCGCGAAGGCCAGGCCCCAGACCAGGCCGATGCCGATCAGCAACACGGCGGCGACGCTCAACCACGGCAACAGCTTGCCGCTGATGCCATAGAACCATTTGGGCGAGCCGAGCTTGTGAAACCAGGTCCAGTTCATTGCTGTTTCCATCACGGTAGCTTTTCGTCGTTGCGAAAAGCTTAGGGTCTTTACTGGTTAAGACAACGCTTAACCAGACCTCATTATTCGCCGACGCTGATCTTCAGGCCGGCCGCTATAGCAAAGGGTGTCAGGGTTACCGCCAGGGCGGTCAGGCTACCAAGCCACAGGAGGTAACCAGTCGCCGGCATGCCCATGAGCGCGGCTTGCAAAGCGCCACTGCCCAGGATCAACACCGGGATATACAAAGGCAGAATCAACAGGGCCAGCAACAGGCCACCTCGTTTCAAACCCACGGTCAACGCTGCGCCCACCGCCCCCAACAGGCTGAGCACCGGCGTACCGAGCAACAAGGACAGGAGCAATACCGGCAGGCATTCGACGGGCAGCCCCAGCATCATCGCCAGCAGTGGCGAGAGCAAGACTAGCGCCAAGCCGGAAAAAGCCCAGTGTGCCAGTACCTTGGCCAGTACCAGAAGTGGCAGGGGGTGCGACGAAAGGACCCACTGTTCCAGGGAACCGTCTTCGAAATCGCTGCGAAACAGCCCGTCCAGCGAGAGCAGGACCGACAAAAGCGCAGCCACCCACACCAGTCCCGGCGACAAGGTTTGCAACAGTTTAGTCTCCGGGCCGACCGCCAGCGGGAACAGCGCGATGACGATCGCAAAAAATACCAGCGGGTTGGCCAGCTCGGCCGGGCGACGGCACAGCAGCCGCGCTTCGCGGGCGACAAGCAGGGCGAAGACGCTCATAGCGACCACCGGCCAAGGTCAAGGTCGCGGTAGCCAGCTGGCGTGCGCGTCAAGGTGTGGTGAGTCGTGAGTACCACCAGCCCGCCCTGCTCGCAGTGCTGGGCCAGATGCTCTTCCAATTGGGCCACGCCTTGTTTGTCGAGGGCTGTGAACGGCTCGTCGAGAATCCACAGCGGCGGGCCCGGCAGGTACAAACGCGCCAGGGCCACGCGGCGCTGTTGCCCGGCGGACAGGGTGTGGCAGGGCACGTCTTCGAAGCCCTTGAGCCCGACAGCCGCCAGGGCCTGCCAGATGGCATCACGGGACGCGGGATGATGCAGGGCGCCGAGCCAGCTGAGGTTTTCTTCAGCGGTGAGCACATCCTTGATGCCGGCGGCGTGGCCGATCCATACAAGGTTGCGTGCAAGTTCGGTGCGCTGTTCGTTGAGGGGCTTGCCGTTGAGGCGGACTTCGCCTGCCGTCGGCTGCATCAGCCCGGCCAGCAGGCGCAGCAAACTGGTCTTGCCGCTGCCGTTGGGGCCGCTGACCTGCACCATGTCGCCGCCCGCCAACCGCAGTTCGAGGTGCTCGAACAGCAGGCGCAGGTCGCGTTCACAGGAGAGCGCTACGGCTTCAAGAAGAGGGCTGGTCAAAAGATCGCGGGCCTTTACGGTTCAAGTCGGCGGTGCAGCGGCCGTTAAAGAGAAATGCACAATAACGGCTTTGGCGACCGATTTTAGAGAGCTGGATCAAATAGTTGTGAGGTTTTTAGCGCTCTCTTTGCAGACGGGCGGCATTATACATGTGATGCCCTACTCTAAAGAGGGCAATTTCCCCAGAGACGACGCGCGCGATGACCGGTGAGATCAACCTTCCTACGCTTCCACCCACCCCGGCTGCCGGGCCCGGAGCGGCGCCTGTGGCCGGCGAGTTGCTGAAACTGCTGGAGCCGCAGATCGGCCTGATCGCCCCCGGGAAAACCGCGAATGCGGAAGTGATCGCCCTGAAACAAGGCGGTGAAGCCTTTCAGTTGCTGCTGAAGTTGACTCTTGAAGGCGGCCGTCAGACATTGGTGCAGGCCACCAGCCCGCAACCGCTGCCGTTGGGCAGCAACGTGGCGGTGAGCCAGACGCAAACGGGCAATCTGACGCTCAGCCTGCAACAAGCCTTGAGTGCCAATGTCGCCGCCCTCACCCGCATCGACACCAACCAGATACCAGTGGGCACCCTGTTGCAGGCCAAGGTGCTGACCACCCAGATGCTGCCCCAAGGCGCGGCGCAACCGGCCATCTACCGCTCGCTGGTGACCGTGCTCAACAGCGCACTGACCGGCGCGACCCTGAGCGTAGAAAGCCCCCAGCCGCTGCGTGTCGGCAGCCTGCTCAGCGCCGTGGTGCAAAACACGCAGACCTTGAGTTTTGTGCCGCTGAGCGGGCTCAAGGATCAGTTGGCGGTCACACAGCAACTGTCGACCCAGCAAAGCCGCCAGGGCTCGCTGGATGCGGTCTTCACTGCGCTGCAGAACCTGCCGCGCGGCGACAGCACCTCCGCCGAGCTGCGCGACGCTGCCGAGCGTTTACTCGCCGCCCTGCCCGACCTGGCCCAGGTCAGCAACCCCAAGGTACTGGCGCAAGTCATCCAGAACAGCGGCGCGTTTCTTGAAGCCAAGCTGCTGGCCGGACAAAACCCGCAAATTCCACCGCTGGACATGAAAGGTGCACTGCTGCGTCTGGTCGCCGATCTGCTGCCGGCCCTGCCCGCCAGCACGAATATGACTGCCATTCTCGCCGCCAACACCCTGGTTCAGGTGCTACCCAACTTTGTACGTAGCCCATTGAACACGCTCGGCCAAGTCAGCGCCCGACAGATACCCGCCGGTTTCCCATTGCCCGAACGGCTGATGGCGAAACTGGAAGGCGAAAGCGACCTGGAAAACCTGCTGCGCCTGGCCGCTGGGGCCATCTCGCGTTTGCAGAGCCACCAGCTGTCGAGCCTGGAACAGACCGGCACCACCGCCGATGGCCGCCTGCAGACCACCTGGCAGCTGGAAATTCCGATGCGTACGTTGCAGGACATCGTGCCGCTGCAGGTCAAATTCCAACGCGAAGAACCCGCACCAGACAAGGACCAGCCCGAGCGCAAGGACAAGAAGGACGCCAAGCAGATGCTCTGGCGCGTCGAGCTGGCCTTCGACATGGAGCCGTTGGGCCCGCTGCAGGTCCAGGCGCAATTGAGCCAGGGCAAACTGTCCAGCCAACTGTGGGCCTCCCGGCCGTTCACCGCCAGCCTGATCGAAAGTCACTTGGGTAACTTGCGCGAACGCTTGCTGACATCGGGCATCAACGTCGGCGACCTCGATTGTCACCTCGGTACCCCACCGCGCGGGCCGAAAACCGGACTGGAACAACGCTGGGTGGATGAAACCGCATGAAAAACCCTACGCCACCGCGCCAGGCAATTGCCCTCAAGTACGATGGCCAGCAGGCCCCCACCCTGACCGCCAAGGGTGACGACGCCCTGGCCGAAGCCATCCTGAAGCTGGCGCGGGAAAACGAAGTGCCCATCTATGAAAACGCCGAGCTGGTGAAGCTGCTGGCGCGAATGGAACTGGGGGACAGTATTCCGGAGGAGTTGTACCGCACGATTGCCGAGATCATTGCGTTTGCGTGGACGTTGAAGGGCAAGTTTCCGGTGGGGTATGACCCGGACGCGGGGCCGGTGGAGCGGGATGTGACCGATAGAGGGGATGATTATTAGCGTCACACAGCCCAACTATTGTGGTGAGCGGGCTTTCCCCGCGCGAGCGATTCGGCGACCCGACAAGCTCGCTCACCACAAAATTTAAAACTTGTCAGGAGTCGGGATCAGTTCAGGACTTCACTCAGCGGGATGAAGTTGACCCGGTCGCCGATAGCCAGGGTCGTCCCTTCCACTACCTCCACAAACCCTTCCGCCCACGCTGCGCTGCGCAGCACGCCGGAGCTCTGGTTGCGGTAGATGATCGCTTTGCCCTGCTCAAGGCGACCGCGCAGGTATTCGCGGCGGTTGCCCGGCTTGGGCCAGGTAAACCCAACTGGTACTTCAAAACGTAATGGTTCGACATCCAGCACACCTTGGCGGCGTAGCAGATAGGGGCGTGCCAGCAGCGCGAACGTCACCAGCGTCGACGCCGGGTTGCCGGGCAGGCCGATCACCGGCACGCCCCGGAAGTGGCCGAAGGTCAGCGGCTTGCCCGGTTTGATCGCGAGTTTCCACAACGCCAGCTCCCCCTCTTCACGCAGGGCAATGCCGAGGAAGTCCGCCTCGCCCACCGACACACCGCCCGTGGACAGGATCAAGTCGACACTGCCCAAACCGCCCAGGCGCGCGCGGGTTTGCTCCAAATCGTCCGGCAGAATGCCGGCGTCGATCACTTCGCAGCCCATGCGCGCAAGCCACGAGCACAGCACGCGCCGATTGCTGTTGTAGATCTGCCCCGGGCCGAGCGGCAAGCCCGGTTCAATCAGCTCATCGCCGGTGGACAAGACCGCCACACGCGGGCGGCGTATCACCGCCAGGCGATCATGGCCGAGGGACGCCGCCAGCCCCAGTTCAATCGGGCCCAGGCGCGTGCCGGCGGTTAAAACCAGCTCACCGACAGTGGTTTCCTGACCTTGGGGGCGGATGTTCTGGTTGATATGCAGGGGTTCGGCGAAACTCACGCGCCCATCCGCGTGAACCACAGCGTTTTCCTGCATCTCGACACAGTCAGCACCTTCGGGTACCGGAGCGCCAGTGAAGATGCGCGCGCAGGTGCCGACGGCCAGGGTTTCTGACGCCTGGCCGGCGAAGATGCGCTGACTGACCACCAAGGGTTCGCCGGTCCAATCCGCCAGCCGCACGGCGTAACCGTCCATGGCACTGTTCGGCCATGGCGGCAGGTCAAGGGTGGAAATCAAGTCTTGCGCCAGTACACGACCGTCGCAGTCCGCCAGGGTCAAGGTTTCCTGCTCGCGGATCGGCACGGCTTCGGCCATGGCCAGCAATTGTTCCAACGCGTCTTCAACCGGTAGCAAGGCGCCGACCTTGCCGGGCTTACCCACGGGATTCACAAGGCTCAGCCTGTTTCAGGTGCGGCACGAAGTTGCACGGGCGGTGACGGTTGTCCAACTGCTCGGCGAGGATGCCGTCCCAGCCGGTGCGCACGGCATTGGTGGAACCCGGCAGGCAGCAGACCAGGGTGCCATTGGCCAGGCCGGCCAGGGCGCGAGACTGCACAGTGGAGGTGCCGATATCGGCCACGGAAATCTGGCGGAACAGTTCGCCAAAGCCGTCAACCTGTTTGTCCAGCAGACAGCTGACGGCCTCGGGGGTGCTGTCGCGGCCGGTGAAGCCGGTGCCGCCGGTGATCAGCACGACTTGCACCACATCTTCGGCGATCCAGTGGGCGACCTGGGCGCGGATTTTGTAGAGGTCGTCCTTGAGCAGCACGCGCTCGGCCAGGTTATGGCCGGCAGCGGTGAGGCGGTCGACGAAGACCTGGCCGGAGGTATCGGTTTGAAGGGTGCGAGTGTCGCTGACGGTCAGTACAGCAATATTCAGAGGTACGAAGGGCGCATCTGCCTTGGCTTTCATGGCACGGTCCGGTTGTCGAAGGAACAGCCCGATGTTATATCACAGGCCTCCATTTACCTGCCGCAGCGGAACCGCCATGTCGATTGATTCTTCACCCCTGCCCTGCTCGATCCTGCTGCTGTCCGGTGGGCGCGGCCAGCGCATGGGCGGGCAGGACAAAGGCTTGCTGGAGTGGCGCGGCCAGCCCTTGATAGCGCACTTGCAGCGCCTGGTGCGCCCGCTGACAGACGATCTGATTATTTCGTGCAACCGCAACCATGATAGGTACGCGCCGTATGCCGACCAACTGGTGAGCGACGACAGCCCGGACTTTCCCGGCCCGCTCGCGGGTATCCGTGCGGGGCTCGCCGCCGCAGGTCATGGGCACTTGCTGATATTGCCGTGCGACGTGCCGCAGATCGACGCCCGACTGCTCGCCGAACTGCGCGAGACCGCAGGACGCAACCCTCGGTTGCCGGTGATGGTGCGCCATGGTGAGTTCTGGGAACCGCTGATCTGCATCGTCCCGACCGGCCTGCGTAACGCGGTTGAGAGCGCCTGGCACGCCGGTGAGCGCAGCCCGCGCAAGCTCTTCCTGCAACTGGGCGGCCTGGGCCTGGAGTGCCCGGCGGATGACCCGCGTCTGGCCAATCTTAATACGCCTGCGCTGTTACAGACGTCGTCGGGCGTGTCAGAATGAACCTCGTACAAGGAACTTTGTCGGCGCCGTACGCGTCACAAGGTCAGCTATTTAAAAGTATTCTCTCGGAGACAGACTCATGACTCAACGGACCATCGCCGCTCTCATGCTTGCACTGGGCCTCGCCACCCTCGCCGGTTGCGCCTCGCCGACAGTGATCACCCTGAATGACGGTCGCGAAATCCAGGCCGTCGACACCCCGAAATACAACGAAGATTCGGGTTTCTACGAATTCGAACAACTTGACGGCAAGCGTACCCGCATCAACAAAGATCAGGTTCGCACCGTTAAAGACCTGTAAGTCTTAGCGTTTGCCGACAAGGCCCGCCTCGCGCGGGCCTTGTTGTTTCCGGGGGTTACCAGTCGAGGGTGATCTGGCTGCGGAAGTTGCGCTCGACACCTGTGACCGGGTCGATAAACCGCACGCCCTGTGCAAGCAGTTTGAGAGGGTTGGCATAGTCGTCCACGGCATCCTTGAGCACGTCGGGGTAGAACGGATCGTTGCAGATGCTCGCACCGAGTGCAGTCATGTGCACGCGCAACTGGTGCTTCTTGCCGGTCACCGGGAACAGGCCATAGCGCCACAGATCGCCATTTTTTTCCCGCACTTCCACCGCCGTTTCGGTATTGCTCGCGCCAGGGCCTTCCTGCATACGAAAGAACGGTTCGCCGTCTACCAGGCGGCTTTTATGCACCCTGGGGAAGGTCAGGTTCGGTAAGGCCGGTGCGATGGCTTCGTAGAATTTATCGATCTGGCGCGTGGGAAACAGTTGCTGGTAAGCCGAGCGACTGGCCGGATTGGCCGAGAACAGTACCAGCCCCGCCGTGTGTCGATCGATGCGGTGCAACGGCACCAGCGACGGGTTGTCGAGGCGGCGAATCAGACGGCGCAGCAGGGTTTGCTCGACGTATTCACCGGCTGGGGTCACGGGCAGGAAGTGCGGTTTGTCGGCGACCACCAGGTGCTCGTCGGCATACAGGATGGTTTCCTGCACCGGGATGACTTTCTCGTTCGGCACTTCCCGGAAGTAGTAGATGCACAGACCTTCCTTGTAGGCCAGGTCCAGGCTGATCGGGTTGCCGTTAATGTCCAGCACACGGCCTCGGGCAATGCGATCCAGCCAGTGCTCGCGGCTGATGGCCGGGAAGTGCTCGCACAGACAATCCAGCACCGTCGCCCATGAACCGGGCGGCAAATACAAGGTGCTGGCTTGGTGCTGGGACGCGGAAAAACCGGAGGTGGACATGAAATGCTCAAAGCCTGTGACAAAACAGACGGGCATTATCCCGCATGGAGCGGGATTGGGCCTAGGGCGGATTCAGGCCTTGACCAACTCCGCCCGCAGGATCGGCGAAGCACTGGCGGCTTCGGTGAACTCCTTGAGCCAGCGCAGCACGTCCACCGCTTCCCAGCGGCCTGGATCGTACAACGCGTACAACAGGCCCTGATAACCCACCACATCCAGCTGCTTGTGGTAACCGGCACGCTGAAACAGCGCCTCGATCTCGGCAAAGCAGGTATTGAAATGCACTTTGTTAAATGGCGTCTTGCCTTCCGTGACCAGGCCATCGAGGCGCAGCTCGTTCACCGCGTCGCGCACGACGTCGGCGGACATGCGATTGACGCTGCTTTTCAGTTGTTCGACATTCACCACGGGCGTTCCCTCTATTCAATCGCTGTACAAACATACAGTAACGTAATATTCAGAAGCCCGCCATCGGTTCACACTCATCGAAGGAAGGCTACCACCTGTTGTGTGTCAAAAGGCCAATCCAGTTCCGCCCCGGTATCTACCCGGCGAAGTACCGGAATCCGTAGCCCGTAAGCTTCGGTCAGGTCTTCGGGCTCAGTGATATCCACCAGTTCCACCAGCAACCCGTGTTCGACGAGCGGCATGATTTCGGCTTCGGCAATCTCACACAAATGGCAACCCAGGGTGCCGAGCAACTGGCATTCAGGAAGCATGACGAAAGCACCCGATCAGAAAGTAGGTGAACATTCTAAGCCTGACGAAAACCTGTGGCGAGCGGGCTTGCCCCCCCACTCCACAGCTTGCAGGTGCTGGGCTGCGGAGTGCCGATCCTGATGCTCGCCGTCCACGCCTTGATCCTGCAGGGCCTGCCAGACCCGAAGGTCCAGGCGCGGGTCGATGAAGTGCGACAAAACCGCTGCCGCTTGCTGCATGGGTTTTATCGACCGGCAGACAAGCCGGTCAATCCTGACTGACCGCGCCGATCTTGTGAATCGACAGGTCGGCGCCGTAATACTCCTGCTCCTGGCTCAGACGCAGCCCGGTAACACGCTTGATCACGCCATACACCAGCAGACCGCCAGCCAGCGCCACCAGCACACCGAGGGCGGTGCCGATCAACTGGCTGATCAGGCTGACCCCGCCCAGGCCACCCAGCACGGTCTGGCCGAAGATGCCGCAGGCGATGCCGCCCCAGACCCCACACAGGCCGTGCAAGGGCCACACGCCCAGCACATCGTCGATCCTCCAGCGATCCTGAGCCGCGATAAAGAACCACACAAACAAGCCGCCGGCGACGGCACCGGTGACCAGCGCGCCCACCGGGTGCATCAGGTCGGAACCGGCGCAGATCGCCACCAACCCGGCCAACGGCCCGTTATGCAGGAAGCCCGGGTCATTGCGCCCAATGATCAAGGCCGCAACCGTGCCGCCGACCATGGCCATCAGCGAATTGACCGCTACCAGGCCGCTGACGCCGCTCAGGGTTTGCGCGCTCATCACGTTGAAGCCAAACCAGCCGACAATCAGAATCCACGAGCCCAGCGCCAGGAAAGGAATACTCGACGGTGCAAACGCCACCAGACGTCCTTCGCGGTAGCGTCCGTTGCGCGGGCCAAGCAGCAATACCGCCGCCAACGCCAGCCAGCCGCCCATGGCATGCACCACCACCGAGCCGGCGAAGTCATGGAAGCTGGCGCCAAAGGTCGCGAGGAGCCAAGCTTGCAGGCCGAAGTTGCCGTTCCACACCATGCCTTCGAAAAACGGGTAGATAAATGCCACGATCAACGCCGTCGCACAGAGCTGCGGAGCAAACCGCGCACGCTCGGCAATGCCCCCGGAAATGATCGCCGGGATCGCGGCCGCGAAGGTCAGCAGGAAGAAGAACTTCACCAGGCCATAGCCGTGATCGGCACTGATCACCCCCGCCGGTTGCATGAAGCTCACACCATAGGAGATCCAATAGCCTATAAAGAAATAGGCCAGGGTAGAGATGGCGAAGTCACTGAGGATCTTCGACAAGGCATTGACCTGGTTCTTCTGGCGTACTGTACCGACTTCCAGGAACGCGAAGCCGGCGTGCATGGCCAGGACCATGACCGCGCCGATCAGGATAAACAGGGTGTTGGAGCTATGGATGAGTGTGTCCACTGCACTTTGCAAATTTTCCATGGAAGTTGGCAGGCCTGCAATAAAGGCAAAAAGCACCAAAACGGTTCAAGCGCAGGTTGCGCGCACTAAGTTGGCACCACCGATCCTCCCTCTCCAGAGGGCGTGAACCGCTTTAGCGCAGCGATCAACACAAACAAGCCGTTGCCGATAGGGTTTTTCCGCGAATTTCAGTTATTTAGGGTAAGGTTTTTCAAGGCTTCCTGCCCGACCGCCCAGATTCAGCGCAAGCCTCGAGGCCTGCGCACCAAGGCAAAGCAAAAGCTGTACCACTCAATTGCACTGAACCTTCACCGGAGCCGGTGACTCGAAAACGTACAGATCAGCCAATCACGGAGATAACCATGGCCAGAAGAACTGCAAAGACTGCTCAAGAAATATTGATGGCGGATTTTCAAACCCTGGTGACTGACACCGAACGGTTGCTGGACGACACCAAAGTTCTGGCGGGCGACCAGGCTGACGAGTTGCGAGCGAAAATTCATGACTCGTTGTTACAGGCGCGCGAAACCCTGAAGCAAACCGAAGATTCCCTGCGCGAGCGCGGCCAGGCGGCCGTCATCGCGACCGAAGATTACGTGCAAGCTAACCCGTGGCAGTCGGTGGGCATTGCCGCCGGCGTGGGCTTTTTGATCGGCCTGCTGGCCACAAGGCGCTAATCATGTCTATCGGCGAAACTGGCTCGTCCACGGGCACTACTTCAAGGCGTCTGGGCGCGGCCGTATTGGGCTTGCTGCACAGCCACGTCGAGTTGTTTGGCATCGAACTGCAGGAACAGAAGGCCCGCACCGTCAGCCTGCTGCTGTTTGCCGGCCTGGCGTTGGTATTTGCGTTGCTGTTGCTGGTGGGGCTGTCGACGTTGGTGATGATCCTGGTATGGGACACCGGCTACCGTCTGACCGGGATCATTTGCCTCTGTGTGTTCTACACCTTGGCCGCCGCGTTCTGCGGGGTGCGTTTGAAAGCGGCGGTGTTCGATGAGTCCACGCCGTTCCACGCGACCCTCGAAGAGTTGGCCAATGACCGGGAGCGCCTGTTGCCATGAGCATGACTGAAATGCCTCAAAACACGTCGCGGCGGGAAATGCGCAAGGCGTTGATACGCCTGCGCATGGAAATGCACCGCCAGGAGATCCGCCACGAGTCCCAGCAATTGATGCTGCCTTTGAACAAGGTGCGCAACCTGGGTACCCACTGGCAAGACAGCCTGGGCATCAAGCACGCGCCGCTGTGGGGCGTGGCTGCCGTGACGCTGATGGGCTTCTTGACCGGCAAAGGCGCCAAGGGCGGCGGTATCAGTAGCCTGACGCGCTTGGTACGCCTCGGCGCGGGTTTGATTCCGCTGATCAAACTGGCCATGCAGGGCTCGTCGCGTAAAAGTTGAAGCCGGCTGGCTGCATTCTTGCTAACAGAATCGGCCCGGCCCTCGTTTTCGAGGGCCGGGCCTTTTTTGTCAATGATGTTAAGGAGGCCCCGTGATCGACGGGCAACCGCTCGCCTGCTTCCAGCCGTTTATCGACACCGCTACCGGCCGCATTGCTGGCGTCGAGGCCCTTGGCCGACTGCGCCAGGCTGACGGTCACCTGCAGTCCGTGGGCCTACTGTTCGCCGACCCGCGTACGCCGGGCGCGACCTTGCGTCGCCTGGACCGGCAGATTCGCGACAATGCGTTAAGCCGCTTGCACGAAGCCCCTGAAGATTGGTTCCTGAGCCTGAACATTTCGCCGCGCTGGATCAGCCGTCTGCGACCGGGCCAAGCCCTGCCGAGCCTGAAGCAGATCCACCACCATGACGTCGACCCACGGCGCATCGTGTTCGAGATCACCGAGCTGGGCGGCGACATCCAGCGCCTGGCCGACGTAGTGGCGCGTTATCGCGAAGCCGGCGCGCGCATCGCCATCGATGACTTTGGCGCCGGGTACTCCCAGCTCGACCGGGTATTGGCGTTGCAGCCGGATATTCTCAAACTGGACATGCGCCTGTTCCAGGACGCCGCCCGAGGTGGGCCGAGCAGCGAAGTGGTGCGTGCGCTGGCACAAATGGCCGAGAAGACCGGGTGCTGGATCATTGCCGAAGGCGTGGAGACCGACGCGCAGTTGAGTTTCGCCCTGGAATGCGGTTCGCGCTATGTGCAGGGCTATCTGTTTGCCCAGGCGCAACTGGACTGGTTCGCCACCGACGCCTTCGTGCCACGTTTTGCCCAACTGCGCACGGCGTACGTTCAACAAAAGCTGGCCGAGCGCGACCGCTTCATGCAACTACGTCACCAATTGGCTGAACTGATGAACATCCTGCAAACCTGGGCCCAGGTACAGGCGCCGCTGAGCCAACTGCCGCAACTGCCGGCTTTCCCGTGGCTGCTGCGCTTCTACCAGTGCGACCGGCATGGCACACAGCTGACACCCAACTTCGAATGGCGCCAGGACGCCTGGCAGGCCGACAGCCGCTACCTGGGCCATAACTGGTCCTGGCGTCCGTATTTCTATCACCTGTTGGCCGAGGGTTGGGAGGAGCGGCGCCTGACCCTGTCCTCGACCTACCGCGACGCGACCACTAATCAGTATTGCCTTACCGCCGGACAGTTCTTCGATAACGGTCAGCGTTTGCTGTTAATCGATATCGAAGCGGCCAGGCTATAGATTTTCGCTTGCCCAGGCCGCGCTGAACCGGGAAGCTGGGCGGGTCATTCACCGCACGGAGAGTACCCGCCTTGGATTGGCCCACCCTGCTGACTCGCGAACGTCTTGGCAAACCGCTGCACAGCCCGGAAGAACTGGGGCGCAGCCCGTTTCACAAAGACCACGACCGTATTATCTTCTCTGGCGCCTTTCGTCGCCTTGGCCGCAAGACCCAAGTGCACCCGGTCTCCAGCAACGACCACATCCATACACGCCTGACGCACTCCCTGGAAGTGAGCTGCGTGGGCCGCTCCCTCGGCATGCGCGTCGGCGAAACCCTGCGCAGCGCCCTCCCCGACTGGTGCGACCCGAGCGACCTGGGCATGGTGGTGCAATCGGCCTGCCTGGCCCACGACATCGGCAACCCGCCGTTCGGGCACTCCGGCGAAGACGCCATCCGCCACTGGTTCCAACAGGCTGCGGGGCGCGGCTGGCTGGACGACATGAGCAGCGCCGAGCGCAATGACTTCCTCAACTTCGAAGGCAACGCTCAAGGCTTCCGCGTACTGACCCAACTGGAATACCACCAATTCGACGGCGGTACGCGCCTGACCTACGCGACCCTGGGCACTTACCTGAAATACCCGTGGACCGCCCGCCATGCCGATTCCCTGGGCTACAAGAAACACAAGTTCGGCTGCTACCAGAGCGAACTGCCGATCCTCGAACAGATCGCCCACAAGCTAGGCCTGCCGCAACTCGAAGAACAACGCTGGGCCCGGCACCCGTTGGTGTACCTGATGGAAGCGGCGGACGACATCTGCTACGCGCTGATCGACCTGGAAGACGGCCTGGAAATGGAGTTGCTGGAATACGCCGAAGTCGAGTCACTGCTGCTCAATCTTGTGGGCGACGACCTGCCACAGACCTATCGTCAACTCGGCGCGCAGGACTCCCGCCGACGCAAACTGGCGATCCTGCGGGGCAAGGCCATCGAGCATTTGACTAACGCTGCGGCGAGCGCCTTCGTCGAACAGCAGGATGCCTTGCTTGCCGGCACCCTGCCCGGCGACCTGGTGGAACACATGCACGGCCCGGCCAAACGCTGCGTACTGGACGCCAAGGACATGGCACGCAAGAAGATCTTCCAGGATAAACGCAAGACACTGCATGAAATTGGTGCCTATACCACACTGGAAATTCTCTTGAACGCCTTTTGCGGCGCAGCGCTGGAGCAGCATGGTGGGCGCACGCCGTCATTCAAGAACCGGCGCATTCTCGACCTGCTGGGCAACAATGCCCCCAATCCTCAGTGGCCGCTGCACGCTTCATTCCTGCGCATGATCGATTTTATCGCTGGAATGACCGACAGCTATGCCACTGAAATGGCGCGGGAAATGACGGGGCGTTCCAGCCCTCAATAGCGGCTACGATCAAGCTGCCTGTTCCCTGAAAGGAATCTACCTACGAAGGGAACAGAGTGGCCTGATCGAATTCGCACAAACACCCGATGAATAATCACGCAAGCGCTGGGCGCCACAAGCGAACTGTTCCTACGCGCTTTTCATAGACGCTTGACTCACCGTGTGCCCCCAATGCCCAGTTACCTTCTTCGTATCCTGCTGGTGGAGGATCATCCGTTCCAACTGCTGGCCACCCAATGCCTGCTCAGAAGCTTCGGCTTCACACAGTTGACCCCGGCCGAAAACGCAGAGCAGGCAATCTGCTTGATGTCTCGGGCCGAGAAACCTTTCGATATCATCTTGTGCGACCAATGCCTGCCAGACCTGCCTGGACTCGAGTTGATTGAAATCGCCAGCCGCCGACGTTTTACTACGAACGCCATCTTGCTGAGCGGATTACCCGTGGCGGAACTCGCCAACCTTATGACCCAAGCCGAGGCTCGTGGCCTGCCCTTACTGGGCTATTTATCAAAGCCACTGAACAAAGACGAACTTGCACGTTTGATCTGTCCCTTACTTGAGTTAAAAATGTAGGACTTTAAACATAATGGACCGACGAAAAATATCTGCGCTATATCCGTCAAACCCATAGCAGTAGCATTTATCTCATTCAGCCAAAATTACTGACACATCACTTCACAAAGCCTTAGCAACCCGTAGGAACTAACCTTTTTCAAGGTAGGATTTTTCCTGTTTTATACTTGCTCCCTCTTGAGCTCATGCTCCTCCCTCCTCTTCTGAGCTAATGTGCCCGCTTTATTTGCACTTGCACGGAACGTGATTATGAACTCAGTTTTTATCATCGACGACCATCCGGTTATACGGCTTGCCATCCGAATGTTGTTGGAACACGAAGGTTACAAAGTGGTCGGCGAAACGGATAACGGGTGCGACGCCATTCAAATGGTCCGCGAGTGCCTGCCCGATCTGATTATCCTCGACATCAGTATTCCCAAACTGGATGGACTCGAGGTGCTCTGTCGATTCAACGCAATGAATACATCGATGAAAACGCTGATCCTGACAGCCCAGTCTCCGACCTTGTTTGCCACACGCTGCATGCGCTCGGGCGCCGATGGCTACGTGTGCAAGGAAGGCGACCTGAGTGAGTTGTTAAGCGCTATCCGCGCGGTGTTGTCCGGCTACAACTATTTTCCCAGCCAGGCGTTGAATACCAGCGGTGCAGACGGCATCGAATCCCAGGAACTTGAACTCTTCAAGACCGTCAACGACCGGGAACTAATGGTATTGCAACTTTTTGCACAGGGCCGCACCAACAAGGAAATTGCAAAAGGTATGTTTCTGAGTAACAAAACAGTAAGCACTTATAAGAAACGGCTGATGCAAAAACTTCAAGCCAAATCCTTGGTAGAACTTATCGAGATGGCAAAACGAAACGCGCTAGTGTGAGAAAGCGGATGCCCAGGCGTATAAAGGACTATCTGATTATATTGAGTGTCGGCTTGTGCTTCGGCACCTCCGTACTCGCGAACCATCAAACGGGCCCGGAGCATTTCACCCTATTGAGCCGTGCAGGCTCGGTCCAACTGGACGTCCAGCTGAACAAGGCCCAACGCCAATGGCTGCAAAACAAGCGAGAATTGATACTAGGCACTGCTGCACCTGACTACCCGCCCTTCGACCTTACGTCCAGTGGTCGCGACTATGAAGGGCTCACCGCCGATTACGCCGGCCTGCTGGCCAAGGCGCTGGCCTTGCCGGTGAAAGTAGTGCGTTATCCCTCCCGAGAGGCCGCCATTCGTGCCGTTGAAGCGGGGGAAGTCGATTTGCTGGGCTCCTCCAACGGCTTCGAGGCAGCAAACCCTAACCTCACACTGTCCGAACCCTATGCAGTAGACCAGCCGGTACTGGTCACCCGCGAAGGTGAGACCCTCAGCCTGAATGATGGCCTGGCCGGAATGCGTCTGGCGCTGGTCTACCACTACCTGCCTCTGGACGAGGTAGAAAAGCTGTACCCCGAAGCGATAATCCGCGCCTACCCTTCGTACCAAAATGCCCTGAATGCGGTGGCATTCGACCAGGCGGATGTGTTTCTCGGCGATACCATTTCCACCCACTACATGATCAACAAGGGCTACCTGAAAAACATCCGCATGGCCAACTTTGGCAAACACGAAGCCTATGGGTTCAGCTTCGCCATGCCCCAGCATCAACGCACCCTCTTGAGTATCGTCGACGCGGTACTGACCGCAGTACCGATGAATGAACGGGAAACGATCAGCAAGCGCTGGAGCGCGGGCAGCGATATCTTGCTGACCGACCAAAAGCTGCAATTGACCCAACGCGAGGAGCGCTGGTTGAAAGACCACCCCGTGGTCAAAGTGATCGTGAACGAAACCTTCGCCCCTTTGACGTTCTTCGACGCCGAAGGCAATTTTCGCGGGATCACCGCCGACCTGCTGGAATTGGTTCGCCTGCGCACCGGGCTGCGTTTCGAGATCCAGCGCGAGCGTGACGTGAACACGATGATCGAACAGGTTGGCGCCGGCAAGGTCGACATCATCGGCGCAATCGTGCCCAGCGCCGAGCGGGAAGCGCAGCTGAATTTCAGCCGACCTTACCTGGAAAACTCCTACGTGCTGCTGACACGCAAAGCGCCCGATGCACCCGCGAACCTGGAGCAGATGGCTGGCATGCGGCTGGCAATCACACCGGGCAACCCTCTGGAACCCATCCTGCGCCGCGACTTTCCAGCGGTCCAACTGGTAAACGCCAGCGATACCTTCAAGGCCTCGGAACTGCTAGCCCAAGGGCATGTGGAAGGCGCGGTGAACTCACTGGTCGTCGCCAATTACTTCCTGTCATCCCAGGTGTTCCAGGACAAGCTGCAAATCAGCACCAGCATCGGCACCTTTCCCGCCCTGTTCACCCTGGCGACATCACGCAGCGCCACCGAACTCAGCTCGATTCTCGACAAGGCCCTGCTGAGCATCGCGCCGGATGAACTGGGCGTCATCAACAGCCGCTGGCGAGGCTACACCGCCGCCTCCGACAGCTACTGGCGCAACTATCACCAGTTGATCGCCCGCATCGTCATCGGTACCGGGCTTTTGCTGCTGATCTCCCTGACCTGGAATGCTTACATGCGCCGCCAGATCAGACATCGCAAGATGGCCGAGCGCGCACTCAATGATCAGTTCGAATTCATGCGCGCACTGGTCAACGAAACTCCACACCCCATCTACGTACGCGATCGTAAAGGTCTACTGCAGACGTGCAATGACAGCTACCTGCAGGTGTTCGACGTCAAGCGTGAAGACGTGATCGGCAGAAGCGCCATTCAGATGAGCACGGCGCTTGAAACAGAGGCGACGCAATACCATACCGACTACCAGCGGGTGATGGCCGAAGGCAATCCGATGATTCTGGATCGCACCCTGCATATTCGCGGGAAGAAACTGACGATCTACCACTGGATCCTGCCGTACCGCGACTCCACTGGCGAGGTACAGGGAATCATCGGGGGCTGGATCGACATCAGCGAACGGCGCCAACTGTTCGATGAAATTCGCGCCGCCAAAGAGCGCGCCGACGAAGCCAACCGGGCCAAGAGCACGTTCCTCGCCACCATGAGCCATGAAATCCGCACACCGATGAACGCGGTGATCGGCATGCTGGAACTGACCCTCAAGCGAGCCGACCAGGGCCATCTTGATCGCCCGGCCATCGAAGTCGCGTACAACTCAGCCAAGGACCTGCTTGAACTGATCGGCGATATCCTGGACATAGCGCGCATAGAGTCCGGCCGCCTGAGCCTGGCGCCGGAGCGCGTCAACCTGCGCGAGGTGATTGAGTCGGTGGTACGTGTCTTCGACGGTCTGGCACGCCAGAAAACCCTCAGCCTGTCTCTTGAGTTCAACCCCAGCCTCCATGACATCGAAGTGCTGATCGATCCGCTGCGTTTCAAGCAGGTACTCTCCAACATCGTCAGCAACGCCATCAAGTTTACCGAGCGTGGCCAGGTAAAAATCAAGGTAGAGGTATTGCCTACAGACATGGCCCAACAGGTAGCGGTGAAGCTGGTGGTCGAGGACACCGGAATAGGTATCAGCAGGGATGATCAATTGCGCTTGTTTGAACCCTTCGCCCAGGCCGACAACTCTGGGCAACTGGCCAGGAGCGGCGCCGGACTGGGGCTGGTGATCTGCCGCAGCCTGTGCGCAATGATGGGTGGGCAACTGAGCTTGCACAGCGTGCCCATGGTAGGTACCCAGGTACATGTCAGCCTCAACATGACGCGCCTGCCGCCGGAACAGGCAACGGATGAGCTGAAACCCGAGGCGCCGGCAACCACATCGGTACTCAATGTATTGGTGGTGGATGATCATCCTGCAAACCGCTTGCTGATGTGCCAACAGCTGGGTTACCTGGGCCACCAGTTCACCGCCGCCCAGAACGGCGCAGCCGGTTTTCAGGCCTGGCGCCAGGAGCGCTTCGACCTGGTCATCGCCGATTGCAATATGCCCATCATGAACGGCTATGAGCTGAGTCGTTCGATCCGCGAATACGAAGCACGTGAGCAACTGGCACCGTGCGTGGTGCTGGGCTTTACCGCCAATGCCCAGCCTGAAGAGAAACAACGTTGTGCCGAAGCGGGCATGAACGATTGTCTGTTCAAACCCATCAGCCTCACGGCGCTGGAGCGGCAACTGGCGCAGATCACCTCTCATTCTGCCGACCTGCACCTGGACCTCGGCAACTTCGAGGCGCTGACCGGTGGCGATCCACAGCTGAGCTTGCGTTTACTGGAGGAACTGTTGAGCAGCAGTCAGCATGATCGCCAGGAACTGGTCGCGTTGATAGCCGCGTGCGCCTCGCCTCAGGACATCATCGAGCAGGCCCACAAGATCAAGGGCGCCGCCCGTATCGTACAGGCAACGTCACTGGCCGAGCAGTGTGAAATCATTGAACAGGCCTGTGCACGCGGCGAAGACCGGGCGCTGATCGAAACAGGAATGAAGTCCCTGGAAAAGCTCATGCTGGAGTTGGAAAGGATGCTGCAGACGCAGCTTCAAAAGCTGCGTAGCCAATAAGGGGCGCGAGAGGCCCCTTACATGATCAGCAGTGGGTCAAGCGCAGGAAAATCGCCGCCAGTTGTTCAATACCCTCCTGGTCCTGGAGGGTAAAGCGTGCGAGCGAAGGGCTGTCGAGGTCAAGGACGCCAATCAGCTTGCCGTCCTTGACCAGGGGCACCACCAGCTCGCTGTTCGATGCGCTGTCACAGGCAATATGCCCTGGAAACTCGTGCACATCCTCCACCCGCTGAGTTTGCCGCGTCGCCGCTGCCGCGCCGCACACCCCACGACCGAACGGTATACGCACGCAGGCGATCTGGCCCTGAAACGGGCCGAGCACCAACTCTTCGTTACGGTTGAGGTAAAAGCCTGCCCAGTTCAGGTCGTCCAACTGATTGAACAGGAAAGCCGAAAACTGCGCACTGTTGGCGATGAAATCCCGCTCATCGGCCAGCAACGACTCCAGTTGCGCGCAGAGCATGGCATAGCCATCAAGGCCAGTACCGGCGCTGTTTAGATCGATCATGATTGACGCTCCAGCAATTTGAGGCCCACCCAGTAACGGGCAAATTGGTACGCGCACCGGCCGTTGCGGTTGCCGCGCCCGGTTGCCCAGCGTACCGCAAGGATGTCGAGGGCTTCATCGCGTTGCCACTGCAAACCCGCCTTGGTCGCCAGCTCGCCGATCCAGTGTTCCACCACGTCCAGGAAATGCTCTTGGGTAAACGGATAAAACGACAACCACAAACCGAAACGGTCGGACAAGGCAATCTTGTCCTCCACCGCTTCGCTTGGGTGCAACTCGCCATCCACGCGCTTCCAGTTGTCATTGTCACTCTGGTTCTCCGGCACCAGGTGACGGCGGTTGGAGGTGGCATACAGCAGCACGTTTTCCGGGGCCTGTTCGAGGGAGCCGTCGAGCACGCTTTTAAGCACGCGGTAATCACCCTCACCGGCTTCGAACGACAAGTCATCGCAGAACAGGATAAACCGCTGCGGCAGCTTGACCAGTTGCTCGACCACTCGCGGCAGGTCCGCCAGGTGGTCGCGCTCGATTTCGATCAAGCGCAAGCCGGCCTTGGCGTGCTGGGCGAGCAAGGCGCGCACCATCGACGATTTACCGGTACCACGGGACCCCCACAGCAGTGCATGGTTGGCGGGCAGGCCGTCGATGAATTGCTGGGTGTTGCGCGCCAGTGTTTCACGTTGCTTGTCAACGCCGATCAGGTCGGACAGGCGCATGTCGAGGCTTACGTCCAGCGGCAACAAGAAACCACTGCGGCCTTCACGCTGCCAGCGGGCAGCCAGGCATTGGTTCCAGTCGATGGCTTGGCGGGGCGCGGGCAACAGGGGTTCCAGGCGGGCGAGCACTGCATCGGCCCGCTCAAGAAAGGCACTCAATCGAGAATCCACAATTATTCCTCTGGCAAGTTCCTGCAAAAGATGGCGTATTGGCAACCCTGCGGCAGACCGCACGAGGCTGCGTAAAAAAACGATTCATGCCGGGTAAGCCAGAGCCTGTGGATGTTCAGCTATGCTTGCCGGGCGAAGGGAAACGTGAAGTGGTTCAACACTCGATGGATATCAAGTTCGCCCACCGCTTGTCTTATAAACAAGCCAGATTGACTGTGCTGGTCGGTTTCGTCTTGGGAACCTTGCTCAGCCTGATCCAAATCGGCATTGATTATGCCAGCGAAGACGCATCCATCAACCGTGAAATTCGCTCGCTGATCGAAATCAGCCACAACCCCGCTTCACGCATCGCCTACAACATCGACGCCGAACTGGCCCAGGAACTGACCCTGGGCCTGTTGCACTCCCCCGCTATCATTCATGCGCAGTTGGTCGACAACAACGGCGTGGTATTGGCCGATGTCGACCGCCCGCGCAAAGAAAGCACCTATCGGCCCCTCAGTGACTTCCTGTTTGGGGCCAACCGCCAGTTCGAAGACCGGCTGTTTCTCAGCCACATGCCCAACGAATCCCTCGGCGTGCTGCGCCTGGATGTGGACACCTATGCCTTTGGCGGTCGCTTCCTGCGCCGTGCCGAAATCACCCTGCTCAATGGCTTCGTTCGCAGCCTGTTGCTCACCGGCATCCTGTTGGGCTTGTTCTATGTGATGTTGACTCAACCGCTGGTGCGCATCATCCGCGAGCTGAGCAACCGCAGACAGGCCCGCCTGGATTGCCCGCCCGGCCACGAAAACGACGAAATCGGCGTCTTGGTGAACGTGGCCAACCAGCAATTCGAAAACATGGAAACGGAAATCCAGCAACGCCGTCACGCCGAGGATCGGCTGACCGAGTACCTGGGGCAACTGGAAGACATCGTTTCGGCCCGCACCCTGGAGCTCAAGGCCAGCAACCAGCGGCTGAGCCAGTCCAACGATGAACTGGAAGCGGCGAAGATGCATGCACTGGGCATGGCCCAGGCACGGGCGGCGTTCCTGGCCAACATGAGCCACGAAATCCGTACGCCGCTGAACGGCCTGCTGGGGATGATCGCCCTGTCGCTGGACAGCCCGCTCAATCCCGAACAGCGTCAGCAACTGTCGATCGCCCATGACTCGGGCAAGGTGCTGGTGGAGTTGCTCAACGATATTCTCGACCTGTCCAAGTTCGACGCTGGCCAGTTGGAGTTGGAGCGCATCCCGTTCGACCTGGGCTCGCTGGTGGAAGACACGGCCAACCTGTTGTCGCAGAACGCGGCGCCGAGCGTGGAGCTGAGCTGCCTGATCGACCCGAAGTTTCCGGCCCAAGTCCTGGGCGACCCGACTCGCGTGCGGCAAATCGTCAGCAACTTACTGTCTAACGCCCTCAAATTTACGCGATTCGGCCGGGTGGATGTGCGCCTCATTGCGTTGGAGGGCCGGGTGCGCATCGAGGTCTGTGATACCGGCATCGGCATTGCACAGGAAGCCCAGGTGAAGATATTCCAACCGTTCACCCAGGCCGGTGCCGGTATCACACGGCAGTTCGGCGGCACGGGCCTGGGCCTCGCGCTGACGCACAACCTGTGTGAAGCCATGAAAGGCCGGTTGAGTATCAGTTCGGAAGTGGGCTTTGGTAGCCAGTTCTGCGCAGACCTGCCACTGCCCATCCATTTGCCCGCCGTGCAACCTGCACCGCTCAAGGGTGAAGTGATCGCCATTACCAGTGCCGGCAGTGGCCTGACAGAACTGCTCAGCACCCTGCTGCCCTACTGGGGGCTGACACTCCGCTGCTATTCGCAAGACGATGACTTGAGCGGGCAAACCCCGGACCTGCTGATCACTGACTGCCCGGAATGCCTGTTTCGCCTACGCCCCCCCATCACCGCGCCGATCCTGCTGGTGACTGCCTATGGCAACTTCATGCCCAGCGAAGAAGTCGCCGCACTCGCACCGCTGCAACAACAGGCACGCCCGCTGAGCCGCAATGCGCTGTATCAGATCCTGCAACGCAACTTGCGCAGCGACGCACAACTAATGCTCGACCCGGTTCAGATGGAAGCCGCGCCCCTGGCGCACAGGGCGCGCATCCTGCTGGTGGAGGACAACCCGGTCAACCAACTGGTAGCCAAGGGCATGCTCAGCAAACTGGGGTGTGAGGTGATCGTCGCAGCCCATGGGGGTGAGGCGCTCAAGTTTCTCGAGGAACAACGCTTCGACCTGGTGTTGATGGACTGCAACATGCCGGTGATGGACGGCTACGAGGCCAGCCGGCAGATCCGTCGCAGCGGGCGCTGGCCGGACCTGCCCATCGTCGCATTGACCGCCAACGCGCTGTCCGAAGAACGCGAGCGTTGCCGGGCGGCAGGTATGAATGACTACCTGGCCAAACCGTTTCGTCGTGAGGAACTCAGCGGCCTGCTGGAGCTGTGGGTGCCGAAGACGACACCGCTCTGATCTGCCCCAGCAACTGGTCCAGACCATCGCGCAGGGCGTCAGCCTGGTTAAGATCGATGCCGCTGTCGCACAACAGTTGCGTCTTGAGGGTGTGGGTCTGATCGCGCAATTGCACACCGGCTTCGCTCAGGCTCAGATGCACTTCACGCTCATCCTTGGTGCTGCGCTGGCGCTTGACCCATTTGAGTTGCTCAAGACGCTTGAGCAGCGGCGTCAGCGTGCCCGAGTCGAGCATCAGCCGCTCGCCCAAGGCCTTGACCGTGGGTTGCGCCTGGGCTGTGGCGTGCCATTCCCACAACACCAGCATCACCAGGTATTGCGGGTAGGTAAGGCCAAGTTCATCGAGCATCGGCTTGTAGGCACGGGTCACGGCCCGAGAGGCCGCGTAGAGCTTGAAGCACAACTGATTGTCGAGCGCCAGGGAAACGGTCATTTGAGCAGAGCTTCGATCTCTTGGGTCAGGTCCTGCGGCTTGGTCGTCGGGGCAAAACGTTTGACCATCTGGCCGTCACGGCCAATAAGGAACTTGGTGAAGTTCCACTTGATGCCTTTGGAGCCGAGCAGGCCCGGGGCCTGTTTTTTAAGCTGCACGAACAGTGGGTGCGCATCGCTGCCATTCACGTCGATCTTCTTGAACAACGGGAAGCTGACGCCGAAGTTCAGCTCGCAGAACTCGGAAATCGCGCCTTCGTTACCGGGTTCCTGCTTGCCGAACTGGTTGCAAGGGAAGCCCAATACCACCAATCCCTGATCTTTGTACTGCTGCCAGAGCTGTTCCAGGCCCTTGTATTGCGGGGTGAAGCCACATTTGCTGGCGGTGTTGACCACCAGGATGGCCTTACCGGCGAAATCGGCCAAGGTCTTTTGCTCACCCTTGATGGTGGTGCAAGGGATGCTCAGCAGGTTGTTGCTCATGGCAGTGCCTCAACAAGGTGGAAAGAGAGATAAACATAGTAGGCAATTAAATTGCTCACAATTCAATTGATCGGAATGATATCCCGCTATAGGGCGCTCCCGCACTGCGTGCAGGAGCGCTGGCAGACCTAGCGAGGCACCAGGTCCAGGCACACCGAGTTGATGCAGTAACGCAGACCGGTCGGCGGCGGGCCATCCGGGAATACGTGCCCCAGGTGGGCATCGCATTTGGCGCAGGTGACTTCGGTGCGGATCATGCCGTGGCTGACGTCACGGATCTCGATCATCGCGCTGTTGACGATCGGCGCGTAGAAGCTCGGCCAGCCACAACCGGAGTCGAACTTGGTCTTGGCGTCAAACAGCGGCTCATGGCAGCAAATGCAATGGTACACACCGTCCGTCTTGGTGCAGTTGTACTTGCCGCTGAAAGGTCGCTCGGTGCCCTTGAGACGGCACACGTTATATTGCTCCGGATCGAGCATCGCCTTCCATTCTTCAACGGTTTTCTGCAACTTTTCCATCGGTACACCTCGGCAACTGAAAAAGCCTGATCTGTGTCTTTTCCATGGATCAGGCGGCACGTATGATTGCGCCTCTTCAAAACGCCAGTCTGGCACCCGCGCTACCGGCATTCAAACGTATTTATGGGTGCGGGCCCCGCAGGATTCGCAGTACGGTAGTGTCCCCACCGTCTGGATCGTTCATTTTCAGGATCACATCGCCATGCAGGTCAGCAAATCGAACAAGCTCGCCAACGTCTGCTACGACATTCGCGGCCCAGTGCTCAAGCACGCCAAACGCCTGGAAGAGGAAGGCCATCGCATCCTCAAGCTGAACATCGGCAACCCGGCGCCCTTTGGTTTCGAAGCGCCGGACGAAATTCTCCAGGATGTGATCCGCAACCTACCCACCGCCCAAGGCTACAGTGACTCCAAAGGTCTGTTCAGCGCACGCAAGGCGGTGATGCAGTACTACCAGCAGAAGCAGGTCGAAGGTGTCGGCATCGAAGACATCTACCTGGGCAATGGCGTGTCCGAGCTGATCGTGATGTCCATGCAGGCCCTGCTCAACAATGGCGACGAAGTGCTGGTGCCGGCGCCGGACTACCCACTGTGGACCGCTGCCGTGACCCTGGCCGGCGGCCACCCGGTGCACTACCTGTGTGACGAAGGCGCCGACTGGTTCCCGGACCTGGCCGACATCAAGGCCAAGATCACCCCGAACACCAAGGCCCTGGTGATCATCAACCCGAACAACCCGACCGGCGCCGTCTATTCCAAAGAAGTGTTGCTGGGCATGCTCGAACTTGCGCGCCAGCACAACCTGGTGGTGTTCTCCGACGAGATCTACGACAAGATCCTCTACGATGACGCCGTGCACGTGTGCACCGCCTCCCTGGCGCCGGACCTGCTGTGCCTGACGTTCAACGGCCTGTCCAAGTCCTACCGCGTGGCGGGGTTCCGCTCCGGTTGGATCGCCATTTCCGGACCCAAGCACAATGCCCAGAGTTACATCGAAGGCATCGACATGCTGGCCAATATGCGCCTGTGTGCCAACGTGCCCAGCCAACACGCGATCCAGACTGCCTTGGGCGGCTACCAGAGCATCAATGACCTGGTCCTGCCCCAGGGTCGCCTGCTGGAACAGCGCAACCGCACCTGGGAGTTGCTCAATGCGATTCCGGGCGTGAGCTGCGTGAAACCCATGGGTGCGCTGTACGCTTTCCCGCGGATCGACCCGAAGGTGTGCCCGATCCTCAATGATGAGAAGTTCGTGCTCGACCTGCTGCTGTCGGAAAAGCTGCTGGTGGTGCAAGGCACTGCGTTCAACTGGCCGTGGCCGGATCACTTCCGGGTAGTGACGCTACCGCGCGTGGATGACCTGGATATGGCCATTGGTCGCATCGGAAACTTCCTCAAGTCCTATCGCCAGTAACGAATAGGGCGCTGTACGACCGACAATCGGTCGTACAGCGAGTATCTGGCAACACTTCTCTGTCCATCCCCCTGTCAGCACTTCACGGGTCGGATAAAAGCCACCTACCCCCCATAATTACAGGGCTGCAAGGCAACGACGAACCGATCAAGCCACCTTTTGCGCGTCGGATAATCCCTTCAAGGCTCTACATTCAGGCTGTAGGACACAGTTTGAAATAGTCGCTCGGTTGAATCACCCCATGCAGCACCTTATATACCCCGCAGTACGCGACATATTAAGCATGAGGAGAACTCTACAACCATGATGCGCATCCTGCTGTTCTTGGCCACTAACCTTGCGGTCGTGCTGATTGCCAGCATCACCCTGAGCCTTTTCGGCTTCAACGGGTTCATGGCGGCCAACGGGGTTGACCTGAACCTCAATCAGCTGCTGGTTTTCTGTGCGGTCTTTGGTTTTGCCGGCTCGCTATTCTCGCTGTTCATCTCCAAGTGGATGGCGAAGATGAGCACCAGCACCCAAGTCATCACCCAGCCACGCACCCGGCATGAGCAATGGTTGCTGCAGACCGTCGAGCAATTGTCCCGCGAGGCGGGTATCAAGATGCCTGAGGTCGGGATCTTCCCGGCTTATGAAGCCAACGCCTTTGCCACCGGCTGGAACAAGAACGACGCACTCGTTGCGGTCAGCCAGGGTATGCTGGAACGCTTCTCGTACGATGAAGTGAAGGCGGTGCTGGCCCACGAGATCGGACACGTGGCCAACGGTGACATGGTCACCCTGGCGCTGGTCCAGGGCGTGGTGAACACTTTCGTGATGTTCTTCGCGCGGATCATCGGCAACTTCGTCGACAGGGTAATCTTCAAAAACGAAGGCGGCCGTGGCATTGCCTACTTCGTCGCGACCATCTTCGCCGAGTTGGTACTGGGCTTCCTGGCCAGCGCGATCACCATGTGGTTCTCGCGCAAACGGGAATTCCGTGCAGACGAAGCCGGTGCCCGCCTGGCCGGTACAGGGGCAATGATCGCGGCGCTGCAACACCTGCGCTCAGAACAGGGCCTGCCGGTACATATGCCGGACAGCCTGACCGCCTTCGGCATCAACGGTGGCATCAAGCAGGGCATGGCTCGCCTGTTCATGAGCCACCCGCCGCTGGAAGAGCGTATCGACGCACTGCGTCGTCGGGGCTGATAGCCAGTCGTCAGACAAAAAGGGGCGATTTGATCGCCCCTTTTTGTGCAATTTATGCCCTGACCAGCCGATAGGCGCGCTCTTCAAGCCGTGTCACGCCGGCCTGCACAAACTTCCGGCTGTCTACCAGGATGTCTTGCTCCTCCAGTATCTCCAAGGTCCAGCGGGATCCGAACAGCACGTTCACTTCATCATCCGTCACCGCAAACGGTGGCCCGGCTTTTTGCGTCTGGTCGTAATCGAGGGTGATCAGCAGCCCCTCGCAACCTGAACGCAACAGACTGTTCAGATGCTCGGCATACCGCACACGCATCAGCGACGGCAAGGCGATGAGGGCGGCGCGGTCATAAAGCGCAGCGCAATCGGCCAGCGCCTCAGCATCAAGGGCGAAAAAGTCGCCACACCACACCTCGATCAGGCCCGCCTGGTACACCGCAAAGGTGCCCCGTTGCGTGATACGGGGCACAAGGTCCTGCTCGTTGAAAAACGCCTCGACCGCCTGCTCCGACAGCTCCACACCCAATACTCGCAGCCCCTGGCTGGCCAGCCACATCAAGTCCAGGCTTTTGCCACACAAGGGCACCAGCACCTGCGTGCCCTCGGCCAGGGCCAGTTGCGGCCAATGTCGTTGTAGATACGGATTGACCTTGGGTTGGTGAAAGCCGATCTGGTTGCTTGCCCAGCGGTCCTGCCAAAATTTAGGCTCCATACATCACCCTGAAAATTCGATCAAAAGGCACTAAAACTTATATTAGATTTAGATCAATGATCTGATTGAAGATGGGCCATATTAACGCTCAGGACCCCTTTTATGTTCCCCAGCCTGTTTATCTCCCACGGTTCGCCCATGCTTGCCCTGCAACCCGGTGCCAGCGGCCCGGCCCTCCAGCGACTCGCTGCCGAGATGCCACGCCCGAAGGCAATCGTGGTGGTGTCGGCACACTGGGAAAATCACGAACTCCTGGTCAGCGGCAGCGCCGCGCCCGAAACCTGGCACGACTTCGGCGGCTTCCCCCGCGAATTGTTTGCCGTGCAGTACCCGGCGCCGGGCGACCCGCAACTGGCTGGCGAAATTGTTGACCTGCTACAGGCCGACGGCCTGAATGCGCGCATCGATGATCGTCGGCCCTTCGACCACGGCACCTGGGTGCCGCTGTCATTGATGTACCCGGCGGCGGATATTCCGGTGGTGCAGGTATCCCTCCCCACTCGCATGGGTCCAACCCTGCAGACTCGGGTCGGACACGCACTTGCCAGCCTGCGCGAACAAGGCGTGCTGTTGATCGGCTCGGGCAGCATCACCCACAACCTCGGTGAGCTTGACTGGCATGCGGGGCCTGAGAGCATCGAGCCTTGGGCGCGAGTCTTCCGGGACTGGATGGTCGAGAAGCTGGCCGCTGACGATGAAGAGGCGCTGCACAACTATCGCCGCCAGGCGCCAAATGCCGTGCGCAGCCATCCCAGTGATGAGCACCTGTTGCCGCTGTACTTCGCGCGAGGTGCCGGCGGTGATTTCAGCATCGCGCACCAGGGCTTCACCCTGGGCGCGCTGGGCATGGACATCTACCGCTTCGGCTAACCCAGATACCTCAAACAGCAGCCAAAAAAAATCCCCGAACCAGTCGGGGATTTTTTATGTGCGATCAGTCAGCCCGGGGGCGGATCAATCTTCGCGGTAGCGACGCAGCTTCAGCTGCTTACCCGCAACGCGAGTGTCTTTGAGCTTGGTCAGCAGTTTTTCCAGACCGTCTTCCGGCAGTTCCACCAGGGAGAAGCTGTCACGCACCTGGATGCGACCGATGGCTTCACGTGCCAGGCCACCCTCGTTGAGGATAGCGCCCAGCAGGTTTTTGGCAGCGATACCGTCACGCGCGCCCAGCGCGGTACGGCAACGAGCACGGCCTTCAGCCAGTGGAATCGGAGCGCGACGCTCACGATCACCACGATCTGGACGGTCACCGGAACGCTCTGGACGATCACCGCGTGGCGCGTTGTTCGGAACCAGCGGGCGTTCTTTCTCGATGGCCGCCAGAGTCAGTGCTTGACCGTTGGTGGCTTTGCGCAGCAGGGCTGCAGCCAGGGCACGCGGCGTGCAACCGATATCGGCGGTCAGGCGGTCCAGCAGGTCGCCGTGGGTCGATTCAGCGTCAGCCACCAGCGGCGACAGGCTGTTGGTCAGTTTCTTGATGCGCGCATCCAGAACGGCCTGGGCATCCGGCAGACGGACTTCGGCGACTTTCTGACCGGTAACACGCTCGATCACTTGCAGCATGCGGCGCTCACGCGGAGTCACCAACAGCAGTGCACGACCTTCGCGACCGGCACGGCCGGTACGACCGATACGGTGAACGTAGGACTCTGGATCGTAAGGCATGTCAACGTTGAACACGTGAGTGATACGTGGAACGTCGAGACCACGAGCGGCTACGTCGGTCGCTACAACGATGTCCAGACGGCCATCCTTGAGGGAGTCAATCACACGCTCGCGCTGGTTCTGGGCAATGTCGCCGTTCAGCGCAGCGGCTTTGTAGCCTTTGGCTTCCAGGGCACTGGCCAGGTCCAGGGTCGCTTGCTTGGTGCGCACGAACATGATCAGGGCGTCGAAATCTTCGACTTCCAACAGGCTCAATACAGCCGAGGTCTTCTGGTCAGCGTGAACCAACAGGTGAGCCTGTTCGATCGCGGTAACGGTCTGAGTCTTGGTCTGGATCTTCACGTGCTCTGGATCGCGCAGGTGACGCTCGGCGATGGCACGGATCGACTGTGGCAGGGTGGCCGAGAACAGCACGGTCTGACGGGTCGGTGGCAGTGCCTTGAAGATGACTTCCAGGTCATCCATGAAGCCCAGCTTCAACATTTCGTCAGCTTCGTCGAGAACCAGGTGGTTCACGGTCGACAGGACTTTCTCGTCACGACGCAGGTGGTCGCACAGACGGCCCGGCGTGGCGACAACGATCTGTGCGCCATTACGGATTGCTTTCAGTTGCGGGCCCATAGGCGCGCCGCCGTAAACGGCCACAACGGTGACGCCTGGCATTTGCTTGGCGTAGGTTTCGAAAGCGGTTGCTACTTGCAGCGCCAACTCACGGGTTGGCGCCAGGATCAGGGCTTGCGGTTCGCGCTTGGCAGGATCGATGCAGTGCAGGATAGGCAGGGCGAACGCGGCGGTTTTACCAGTACCGGTTTGCGCCTGGCCAATCATGTCCTTGCCGGCCATGATGATCGGGATCGATTGCTGCTGAATCGCCGAAGGTTCTTCGTAGCCGGTCGCGATGACGGCAGCGAGAATGTTCGGGTTAAGATTAAAAGCGACGAAGCCGCCGGTTTCCTGGGTCATGGGTCTGCCTCTAAGTGCATCCGCAAAGACCCATGCTCCAAAGCTGCGCATGCCGTGTTGAGACTCAAGAGTCGCCCTGGCTGCTTTGTCGGCGGGGATTTGCGAAAACGAATGAATGAAAAAGATTCGTCAAGGGAGAGTCCGCTGTGCGAACGTGCAGCCGAAGCTGACTTCGGGGAATTGCACTACCTAAACGCGGCCCGGTTAAAGGCCGGCGCGCACTATACCGGAAATAGCTGAAAAAGGGAGCTTTTTTTATCGGAAAGCATCGATAAACCGCGCCGTGTCACAGTCTTTGCAGATAATTGCGGCAAGGTCTATTTTTCAAAGGCCCGGCCCTGCTGGTCATAACGCTTAAACGTTTCATCTGACTTTCGCGACCCATTGGTCCGAAACCCTTCCCCGCGCCCGAGGCACACCCGATGAATCAAGCCAGCAGCAGCCGCGTCAGCCGTGAACTCCAGGGCCATGTCTTGATGCTGGGCCTGGATCGCGTCGCCAAGCGTAACGCTTTCGACCTGGATCTGCTCAATGACCTGAGCCTGGCGTATGGCGAATTTGATCGAAATGCCGATGCGCGAGTGGCGGTGGTGTTTGCCCATGGCGACCACTTCACCGCCGGCCTGGATTTGGCCAATGTCAGCGGTGTGATGGCCGGCGGCTGGCAACCTCCCCTCGGCGGTTGCGATCCCTGGGGCGTGTTTGCCGGTCCACGCGTGAGCAAACCGGTGATCGTCGCGGCCCAGGGTTACTGCCTGACGATCGGGATAGAGTTGATGCTCGCAGCGGATATCAACCTTTGCGCGAGCAACACACGTTTTGCGCAAATGGAAGTACAACGTGGGATCTTTCCGTTTGGCGGCGCGACGTTGCGCTTTCATCAGATTGCCGGCTGGGGCAATGCGATGCGCTGGCTGCTGACCGGCGACGAATTCGATGCCCATGATGCTCTGCGATTGGGCTTGGTGCAGGAAGTGATGGCCAGCGAAGACCTGCTGCCCCGTGCTGTCGAATTGGCCAACCGCATCGCGCGGCAAGCGCCGCTGGGTGTGCAGGCCACGTTGATGTCGGCACGCCTGGCGCGGATAGAAGGCGAAACCGTGGCGGCGGCCGCATTGCCGCCGATGGTGGATAAGCTGCTCAACAGCGAAGATGCCAAGGAAGGCGTGCGGGCGATGATCGAGAAGCGGCCAGGGGTGTTCAAAGGTATTTAGTCGTCGGCAGTGATGGCCTCTTCGCGGGCAAGCCCGCTCCTACAGTTTGAACTGCATTTCCCTGTGGGAGCGGCGGTGCGACGACTCGACTTGCCCGCGAAGGCGTCGGTACAGACAACTAAGTTGCCGGCCGGATCGCCTTGATCAACGCCTGCAACGAATACCCCAGGCGCGGCGCCAAATCCTCGGCACGGGCCGACAGTGCAGCAAGGTCCAGCGCCTGATCCAGCTCCGACGGCACCAGCAAAATCACATTGCCCTCCTTCACCGGCAGTTCCCAGTAATGCCGGTGGTACAAGCCACGCAGCAAAGCCGCTCCCAGTGGTTTGCCATCGTCGGTGGCCCACTGGTTGATCACCAGCCAACCGCCGGGGTTGAGCTTTTTCTGGCAGTTTTCCAGGAAGGTCCAGGCCAGGTGCCCAACGCCCGGGCCGACGTCCGTATAAAGGTCAACGAAGATCAGGTCAGCCGCCTCGGCAGTCTCCAGCAATTGCAGCGCGTCACCAATGCGGATGTACAGCCGCGGGTCGTCGTCCAGCCCCAGGTATTCGATGGCCAGGCGCGGGACATCGGGGCGTAGTTCGATGGCTTCTACGTCTTCCAGCGGCAGGAATTTCAGGCATGCCTGGGTCAGCGTGCCGGCGCCCAGGCCAAGGAACAACGCACTTTCCGGCTGCTCATGGCATAACGCGCCAATCAGCATCGCGCGAGTGTAGTCGTACTCCAGCCAGCTCGGGTCAGCAGTGAACACACAGCTTTGCTCGATGGCATCGCCGAACTCGAGAAAACGGTAGTCGGCTACTTCGAGCACACGGATCATGCCGAAATCATCATGGACTTCGGCCAGCAGGCGCTCGACACGCTCCTCGGTCATCACTACTCCTAAAGGGTTTACCGCACGGCAAAGGCGCGATTGTCGGCCAACCGGCGGCAACAGGTCACGCACTAATTGCTGATAACATTGGCGCCCGACCGTCAATCAGCCAATCGAGTTCATGATGAGCCAACCCTGGAACCCCGACAGCTGGCGCGCCCTGCCGATCCAGCAACAACCCCAGTACCCGGACGCTGCGCACTTGTTGCAAGTGGAGCAGAACCTGGCCAGCTACCCGCCACTGGTGTTTGCCGGGGAAGCCCGTGAGTTGCGCCGCCAGTTTGCCGAAGTGACCCAGGGCCGCGCGTTCCTGCTGCAAGGTGGCGATTGCGCCGAGAGTTTTGCCGAGTTCTCCGCCGCCAAAATCCGCGACACCTTCAAGGTGCTGCTGCAGATGGCCATTGTGATGACCTTTGCCGCCGGCTGCCCGGTGGTGAAAGTCGGGCGCATGGCTGGCCAGTTCGCCAAGCCGCGCTCGGCCAATGATGAAACCATCGACGGCATCACCCTGCCCGCCTACCGTGGCGATATCGTCAATGGCATCGGCTTCGATGAGAAAAGCCGCGTGCCCGACCCGGACCGCCTGCTGCAGTCCTATCACCAGTCCACCGCCACCCTGAACCTGCTGCGCGCCTTCGCCCAGGGTGGTTTCGCCGACTTGCACCAGGTGCACAAGTGGAACCTGGACTTCATCGCCAACTCCGCGCTGGCCGAGAAGTACAGCCAACTGGCCGACCGTATCGATGAAACTCTGGCCTTCATGCGTGCCTGCGGCATGGACAGCTCGCCACAACTGCGCGAAACCAGTTTCTTCACGGCCCACGAAGCGCTGCTGCTCAACTACGAACAAGCCTTCGTGCGTCGCGACAGCCTGACCAACGACTACTACGACTGCTCGGCCCACATGCTGTGGATCGGCGACCGCACCCGCCAGCTGGACGGCGCCCACGTCGAGTTCCTGCGTGGCGTGAACAATCCGATCGGGGTCAAGGTCGGCCCAAGCATGAACCCGGATGACCTGATCCGCCTGATCGACATCCTCAACCCGGACAACGACCCCGGCCGCCTCAACCTGATCGCACGTATGGGGGCGGGCAAGGTCGGTGATCATCTGCCGGGGCTGATACGCGCCGTGCAGCGTGAAGGCAAGCAGGTGCTGTGGAGCTGCGACCCGATGCACGGCAACACCATCAAGGCCAGCAGCGGCTACAAGACCCGCGACTTTGCGCAGATCCTGGGCGAAGTGAAAGACTTCTTCCAGGTGCACCAGGCCGAGGGCACTTATGCCGGCGGGATTCATATCGAGATGACCGGGCAGAACGTCACCGAATGCATCGGCGGCGCGCGGCCGATCACCGAAGATGGGTTGTCGGATCGGTATCACACCCACTGCGATCCTCGGATGAATGCCGATCAGTCGCTGGAATTGGCGTTTCTGATTGCCGAGACCCTGAAACAGGTCAAGCGCTGAACAACATAGCCGCCCTCAACCGGTCGGCACTTGGCCGCTGGCAATTGAGCCGGACCTGTTCCAGTCCAAGCCAGTCGGCCATTTGCAGCAGGTTCGACGCCAGCGCCGCCATCCCCTCATCATCCAAGCCCGGTTCCTCCTCATGCACGGCGTGCACCGCGAGGCGCCCATTGGCGCGTTCGGCGCGCAAGTCCACACGCGCAGCAATCCGCTCGTTGTGCAGAAACGGCAGCACGTAGTAGCCGTACACCCGCTTGTCTTGTGGGGTGTAGATCTCCAGGCGGTAGCGGAAATCGAACAGTCGCTCAGTACGGCTGCGCTCCCAGACCAACGAATCGAACGGCGACAGCAACGCACTGGCCGGCACTTTGCGTGGCACTTTAGGATCGGGCAGGCAGTAAGCCAGCTGTTTCCAGCCTTGCACTTGGCAAACCCGCAGTTGACCGTCCTCCACCAGTTCGGCAAGACGAATGCGGCTGTCGGCCGGATCGAGGCGGAAGTAGTCGCGCAGGTCTTTTTCAGTCCCCACGCCCAACGCGGTGGCGCTGTGCAGCAACAAACCAAGCTGGGCTTGGGCTTCAGTCACAGCGGTTTGAAGGATATCGCTGGGGATGACCCGCTCCGGCAAATCATAGAGCCGCTCAAAACCGCGTCGGCCGGCAACCGTGACCAAGCCGGCGGCAAACAACCATTCCAGTGCATGTTTTTCATCGCTCCAATCCCACCACGGACCGGCACGCTCCTCACGGGTCGACAAACTGCCAGCCCCCAATGCGCCTTGCTGCTCGACCGTCTGCAACACCCGCTGAATGGTGGCTTGCTGCTCACGGCCAAAACGCGCCATCTGCGAATAAATCCCCTGCCCCTGCTGCGCCCGCGCCATGCGCCAGCGCATCAACGGGTAAAGCGTCATCGGCAGTAAAGAGGCCTCATGCCCCCAATATTCGAACAGCGAACGCCGCCGCCCCTGGCTCCAGGCGGCCTGCTCAAGCAGCAACGGAGAGTAGTTGCCCAGGCGGGAAAACAGCGGCAGGTAATGGGAGCGCACCACCGCATTGACCGAATCGATCTGCAATACGCCCAGACGCTCGATCATGCGATTGAGGTGCGCAGCCTTGATCAGCGCAGGCGCCTGGCGCCCGGAAAAACCCTGGGCTGCCAGCGCCATGCGGCGTGCTTGCTTGAGAGAGAATGACAGGTCGGCGTGCATGGGGTTTTCCGTGTGGGCTCGCCGACTACCCTACTGCATTAGTGATTATTTGCGCAGCGGATCCTGCCAGAAATGCAGGTGGCTTTCGTGCTCGACGTCGCCGCGACTGATGCCGATATCCTTGAGCGCATCATCACTCAAGGTCGCCAGCATGTGGCGCTCCTCATGCAACGTCTGCCAGCGGGTAATCTTGTGAAACAGCCCGGCAAACGGACGCTTCGCCATCAACACAAAACCTCTTTGACCTTTCATCTTCTCGCCCTCCAGTGGGGATGGCGCAAGTGTGTGCCTGGGCTTAAGATCAATCCAACGAATGTTTCTTATGCAATACATCTCAGAGATTGATCAATGTCCAGCTTCCCGAGCATCGACACCGAAGTGCTGCGCACCTTCGTCGCCATTGCCGACCAGGGCGGTTTTACCCGTGCGGGCGAATTGGTCAACCGCACCCAATCGGCGGTGAGCATGCAGATGAAGCGCCTGGAAGAAGACGTGTTGCAGCGCAAGCTGTTTGAGCGCGACGGTCGCCAGGTGCGGCTGACGCCCGAAGGCCAGGTGCTACTGGGCTATGCGCGGCGCATCCTGAAGCTGCACAGTGAGGTATTCAATACCCTGCGCGAGCCGCATATGGTGGGTCTAGTGCGCATCGGCACGCCGGATGACTACGTGATGCGTTTCCTGCCGGGCATTCTCAAGCAGTTCTCCAAAGCGTACCCGTTGATTCAGATTGAGATGCACTGCGAGGCGTCGACAGTATTGATGCAGCGTCGGGATCTGGCACTGACCGTCGTCAGCCGCGAGCCTGGCAATGAAATCGGCGAGCTGTTACGCACGGAACGCATGGTGTGGGCGGCAGCGCCGTGCTTCTGCATCGACGAGCACGACTCTCTGCCCCTGGCGATGTCCGGCGCGGACTGCCTTTATACCCAGTGGGCCCGTTCGGCGCTGGACGCGGCCGGACGCGACTATCGCCTGGCCTACCACAGCTCCAACGTGTCGGCGATCCAGGCTGTGGTCAACGCCGGGCTGGCGGTGATGGTCAGCATGGAGAGCCTGGTGACCGATGACCTGCGCATACTCGGCCGCGACGAGGGTTTCCCGCCACTGCCGTCGATGAATCTGCACTTGCTGCGTAACGCGCGGATGAATTCGCCCATCACCGATTGTCTGGCGCAATACATCATCGAAGGTTTCAGACTTTAAACGTCAGCATCACCGCGCACAGCACCAGGAAGCCGCAGAACAGCCCGCGCAGAACGCGCTCCGGCAGGGCATGGGCGACTTTCACGCCCCAACTGATGCTGAGCAGACCGCCGACGGCCAAGGGCACGCCGATCATCCAGTCGACCTCCTGATGCCAGGCGTAGGTCGCCAGCGTCACCCCAGTACTCGGCAATGCCAAGGCCAGTGACAGGCCTTGGGCAACCACCTGGGTAGTGCCGAACACACTCGTCAGCACGGGCGTGGCGACCACTGCGCCCCCCACACCGAACAAACCGCCCATGGAACCGGAGGCCGCACCCAGCACCCCGAGCCATGGCCAGGAGTAACGCATCTGCGCGGTCGGCGGCGCGTTGCGAGTGAACATACGCAGCAGGTTGTAGGCCGAAAGCGTCAGCAGGAAGGCAATAAAACCGATGCGCATCGCGCCCGCATCCAGGCCCACGGCCCAGATCGAACCGAGCCAGGCGAAGCTGAAACCCATGATTCCCAGAGGCAGCGCATGGCGCAGTTCGATGCGGTTGCGTTGGTGATAGCGCCAAAGCGCCAGCATCACGTTAGGCACCACCATTACCAGCGCCGTGCCCTGGGCCAGTTGCTGATCCAGGCCGAACAATACGCCCAGCACCGGGATCGCGATCAACCCGCCACCAATGCCAAACAGACCGCCCACCGTGCCGAGGGCCACACCCAACACCAGGTACATCACTAAATCCAACACCGCGTGCTACTCCACAATCCCAGGCCTTGCATGCTACGCAGTCCGCTATGGCACGGAAACGCACAGCAACGCACAATGGCTGTGCCAATCTCGCATAAGCGTCTTTTTAATGAACCCGAATACCCTGACCGATCAACTAAGCCTGTTTCTCGATGTACTGGAAACCGGCAGTTTTTCCGCTGCGGCGCGCCGCCATCCACTGACCCCCTCGGCAGTGGCGAGGCGCATCGACAGCCTGGAAAGTTCGGTGGGCAGCCGCTTGTTCCAGCGCAGCACCCACGCAGTGGTGGCAACTCCGGCAGGATTGGCCTTTGCCGAGCGGGCGCGACGCATCGTCAGTGAGCTGCAACTGGCGCGGGCCGAAGCCGTGTCGTTGAGCCATGCGCCGGAGGGTCTGATTCGGGTGGATGCGCCGGCAGCATTTGGTCGACGGCACCTGGCGCCGGTGATTGCGGACTTCCTGAATGTCTACCCAGGGCTGGATGTGCACCTGCATCTGATCGACAGCTTTGTGGACATGCAGGGTGCACATCTTGGCAAGGTCGATCTAGTGTTACGTGCCGGGCATATCGTCGATACCCGGTTGATTGCCACGCCGCTGGCGAGCATCGTGCGGGTTGCCTGCGCCAGCCCGACCTATCTGAAAAACCGAGGCATGCCGAGCCACCCCAGGGAGCTGAGCGAACACGACGGGCTGGACTGGGATGGCCTGGCGCCAACATTCGCGTGGCGCTTCGATCTGGATGGGCGCCGCGCCACCTACCGCCCGCGTCGTATCCGCATGAGCGCCAATAACGCCGAAGCCTTGCTATCCGGCGCCCTGGCCGGACTGGGCATTGCTCACCTGCCTACTTGGCTGGCCAGTGAGTACCTGGTGCGCGGCGAACTGCTGCCGCTATTTTGCGAAAATGGCCTGCCCAGTCCAGAAACCACCGGGATCTATGCACTCCGCCTGGAACAGCAACCCAACGCGCGCAGCCGCTTGTTGCTGGAATATCTTAAAACCCGGTTCAGCCCGGTGCCGCCCTGGGACCTGACATTGCAAAGTGGCTTTGTCTGACCGCTCGGACAGAATTATCTGGCGCATTAAAGATTTGCCCGCTAGATTCCAGCCCAGAAACGTTTTCCGGAGGCACCACCATGAGTAAAAATTCCGACCTGTGCGAATCCCTGATGCTGGACAACCAGCTGTGCTTCGCGCTGCACTCCACCTCGCTGCTGATGACCAAGGTCTACAAACCACTGCTGCAGGCCTTGGGCCTGACCTACCCGCAATACCTGGCCATGATGGTGCTGTGGGAAGAGGACGGTTTGACCGTCGGAGAAATCAGCAACCGTCTGCTGACCGATCCAGGTTCGCTGACACCGCTGCTCAAGCGCCTGGAAGTCGAAGGCCTGCTCAGCCGTACCCGCAGCCGCGAAGATGAACGCGTGGTGGTCGTGGAATTGACCGACGCCGGTCGCGCTTTGCAGGAAAAAGCCATGGGTATTCCCCAGTGCATCCTAGGCGCCAGCGGCCTTGAGCTTGGCCAATTGCGAGAGCTGCAAAGCGATTTGCTAGCACTTCGGGCAAATTTGCAAGCCAGTCAGTAACTGCACTTCACCTGCGCAAAACCACATCCCCTCGAAGTACCAGCTCAGATTAATCCTATAGTCTGAGCCCTTTTTCCCGTTCATAAAGCTTTACCTTCCTACGAGGTGATTGCACCGAAAGGAAAAAATCACACATTTGGAAATTTATGTTGCGCACTAAATAATTGCGCGGTACATTTATCTCGCAAACAATTTAGCGCGCAAATATTTAGCGCTAACAAACGAGAGGAAAACACCATGCAAACGCTCTATACCGCAGTAGCTACCGCCACCGGCGGCCGTGATGGTCGTGCTGTTTCCAACGACAACATCCTCGACGTCAAACTCTCCACTCCCAAAGAACTGGGCGGTGCCGGTGGCCAGGCCACCAACCCTGAACAATTGTTCGCAGCCGGCTATTCGGCTTGCTTCATTGGCGCCCTGAAATTCGTCGCCAGCCAGACCAAACGCAAAATCCCGGATGACGCTTCGATCACCGCCCACGTCGGCATCGGCCAGATTCCTGGTGGTTTCGGCCTTGATATCGACCTGCACATCAGCCTGCCCGGCTTGGCTCAGGACGACGCGCAAAGCCTGGTCGACGCCGCTCACCAAGTCTGCCCGTACTCTAACGCCACCCGTGGCAACGTGGATGTACGTCTGCACGTAACTGTCTAAATGACCTCAGCCGCACCTGGAGAAAACAATGAACACAATTGGTAAAGCACTCACCGGCACCTTGCTCGCCTTGTCCATCACCCATGCCTTTGCGGCAACCGGTGAAGTCGAACACAACACCCAGGCCTTTCTGGATGTGTTGAACGCCGGCACCGGCAAACCGATGGAACAACTGACGCCCAAGGACGCCCGTGCCGTACTGACCGGCGCCCAGGCCGGTGTGAAGCTGACCTTGCCAGCAGCGGATGTAAGCCAGAAGACCATCCAGGTCGATGGCAAGCCGCTGGACCTGACCATCGTGCGCCCAGCCGGAGTCAAGGGCACATTGCCCGTGTTCATGTTCTTCCACGGCGGCGGCTGGGTGTTGGGGGATTACCCGACCCATGAACGCCTGGTGCGGGACTTGGTAGTGGGTTCGGGGGCGGTGGCGGTGTTCGTCAACTACACGCCTTCGCCGGAAGCGCATTACCCGGTAGCGATCAACCAGGCCTATGCCGCTACAAAATGGGTGGCCGAACATGGCCAGGAGATCAACGTCGACGGCAAGCGCCTGGCAGTAGCGGGCAACAGTGTCGGCGGCAATATGGCGGCGGTCGTGAGTCTGATGGCCAAGGACAAGGGCACGCCGGCCATCAAGTTCCAAGTGCTGTTATGGCCGGTGACCGACGCCAATTTCGACACCGGGTCCTACAACCAATATGCCGAAGGGCACTTCCTCACCCGCAACATGATGAAGTGGTTTTGGGACAACTACACCACCGACGCCAAGCAGCGCGCCGAGATCTACGCCTCACCGCTGCGGGCTACCACTGATCAGTTGAAGGGCTTGCCGCCTGCGCTGATCCAGACTGCCAGCGCCGATGTGCTGCGCGATGAGGGCGAAGCCTATGCCCGCAAGCTGGACGCCGCCGGTGTACCGGTGACCGCCGTGCGCTACAACGGCATGATCCACGACTACGGTTTGCTCAACGTAGTCAGCCAGGTCCCGGCAGTTCGTTCGGCATTGCTCCAGGCTTCGGATGAGCTGAAGCAACACTTGAAGTAAAACTCAACGTGCATAAAAAAGCCCGACGCATGGTCGGGCTTTTTTCGTATCGGCAGGGCCGGAATTACTTCTTGGCGCGACCTTTATACGAACCGCCTTCGCGGGTATCGATCTCGATCAGGTCGTCGATTTCGATGAAATCAGCCACTTGCAGCTCGGTGCCGTTAGCCAGCTTGGCAGGCTTCATGACCTTACCCGACGTGTCGCCGCGAGCGGAACCCTCGGTGTAGGCCACTTTACGTACGATAGTGGTCGGCAGCTCTACGGAAACCAGGCGCTCTTCGAAGAAGATCGCTTCGCAAACGTCGGTCATGCCTTCTTCGATGAACGGCAGAACGGCTTCGATGTCTTCAGCGTTCAGTTCGTACATGGTGTAGTCGGTGGTGTCCATGAACGTGTAGGTGTCGCCGCTGATGAAGGACAGGGTCGCTTCTTTGCGGTCGAGGATCACGTCGTCCAGCTTGTCGTCGGCGCTGTATACGGTTTCGGTCTTGTAACCGGTCAGCAGGTTCTTCAGCTTGGTCTTCATGATTGCGCTGTTACGACCAGACTTGGTGAACTCAGCTTTCTGAACCAACCAAGGGTCGTTGTCGATACGGATCACGGTACCGGGTTTCAGTTCTTTACCAGTTTTCATTACGAATATCCGAAATTTGGATGGGATTTACAAAATTCAAGGTCGCGTATCATATCCAACTTTCATAAAACTGTACCAGCGCCGTCGCAAGATCGGCCTGCAAGCCCTGTTCCAGACACCATGTTTCGGCGTGCTGGCTGACCTCCGGCCAATGTTCCAGCAGCATTTTCCATGGCTGGGCCATATCGCCCCCCGTGTTCCAGGTTTGCCAGAGCCCGATCAGAGCTGCCCTTGCCGACGGTGACAAACCGGCGGTATACAGCTCCAGGAAGGCATCGAGCTTATCGAGGTGAATGTCTTCGTCCTGTCGATAGATATGCCACAGCAGCGGTCGCCCGGCCCACTGGGCGCGCACGAAGGAGTCTTCGCCGCGTACGGCATTGAAATCGCAGCACCACAGCAGGCGGTCATATTGTTCCTGGCGCACGAAAGCAATCACCTGCACGGTAAGCGATCCATGCTGCTGGATATCACCCGCCGACAGCCGCTCCAGGCCGAGCCAGCGCTGCACATCACCCAGAATGCGCCCCTCCGGCACCAACAGATGAGTGGCACGCCCGTCCGTCGATAACACGTCCAACCAACTGGCGAGCCCGGCATTTTCGTAGGCAAACAATGAGATCAGCCGCGCACCGGCTGTGGGAAACACACCCAAGGTTTGCAGGAAGTCTTGCTGCCCGCTCGCATCCTGCTGAAAAGTCCGACGCTGTTCCAGCAACCCGCCCTCACGCAAAAGGCCACCGGTGCCGGGGCGGAATCCGGGGAAGAAGAAGTACTTCTGCACACCCTTGAATTTCACCGACGGCAGCCGATGACAGCCCACCACCCACTCTTCGGCACTCAGGTAATCCAGGTTCATCCACACCGGCGTGCATTCCCGCTCGGCCATGGCCTCCATATAGTCAGGCGGCAACTGACAGGCAAACGCGGCGATCACCACATCCGCCGCTGGCGCGCCTACCCAGTCGGCCGGCCAATGGCGCACTTCGACGCCTTCCTGCCATTGTTGATCGAGCTGTACGTCAATCTCGGGACACATGCGTTCGAATGCGCGCAGGTCATCGACCCACAAGCGCACATCGCAGGCATGTTCCGCCACCAATTGCCGGGCCAGGCGCCAGGTCACGCCAATGTCGCCATAGTTGTCGACGACGCTACAAAAAATATCCCAGCGGGCTTTCATTCCTGGCTCCAACGCTCAAAGCCTCGATTGTCCGCATAAATGCGCGGATGCAGAAGGCTTGATCGCGATTATTCTGCACAGTGGCTGTGCGACAATCGCCGCCACGCCGTCAATGCCTGCCAGGAGGGCATCATGTCTGATCGTCCGTTGTCGTTGTTCAAACTCAGTGCCGCTATCGCCTTTGGCGTATGGCTGGGGTTTATCGCCATCGTGCTGACCACCTGGCTGGCGTCGCGCTACCTGTTCCCACAGAGCCTGGCGCCGGTCGCCCAGGCCGTGCAGCAATTGGGTAAGCCTGCGGTGGTGGCACCTGAACCGCCGAACCGCATGTTCGAGCAATACCAACAAAACCTGCAGAAGCAGGAACAGCAACAAATCCTCGACCAGGCCCGCACCAACGCACGCAACCTGTCCAACCCCAAATGCCAGTTCTGGCTGCAACAGGACCAGAACGCTCCCAACGAAAAGACCCGGGCCAATGTCCTGCAATTCTGCGATTGATGACCATGAATAAACACGCTGTCCACCAGCTCGTACTGGAAAAGCTCACCCTCGACCTCGACATTGCCCAACGCGCTGCGCAGACCGCCTACGAAACCTCGACCCACGAAGAAAACATCGCGGAAAACAAATACGACACCCTGGGGCTGGAAGCTTCCTACCTGGCGGCGGGGCAAGCCAAGCGCGTGGAGGAGATCAAGCAGGCGTTGGTGCTGTGCCAGAACATGCAACTGCGCGCTTATGATGATCAACGAGGTATTGAGGTGGGTGCGCTACTGGGTCTGGAAGACGAGAACGCTCGCCAGCAATGGCTGTTCCTCGCGCCTGACGCAGCGGGCTTGAAAGTTGATGTGGTCGGCCAACCGGTGACCGTCATCACCTCACGCTCGCCGCTGGGCAAAAGCCTGCTGGGCAAGTTCGAAGGCGATGAGGTGGAGATTCTGGTAGCGGGCGCTCGGCAACATTTTACCGTTACCGAGGCCAAATAGCCGATTTAGTGAACCGGCAGTTCAACGCCGTCGAACAACGCTTCCAGTTCCTGCTTGTTGTGGCACTGGATCGCCTTGGCCATGACTTCACGGGTCAGGTGCGGTGCGAATTTCTCGATGAAGTCGCACATGAAGCCACGCAGGAAGGTGCCACGGCGGAAACCGATCTTGGTCACGCTGGACTCGAACAACTCGCTGGCATCGAGCACCACCAGGTCTTTGTCGAGCGCCGTGTCGACCGCCATCTTGGCGACGATACCCACGCCCAGGCCCAGGCGCACGTAAGTCTTGATCACGTCAGCGTCGGCCGCAGTGAACACCACCTTCGGCGTGAGGCCGCGATGGCTGAAGGCTTCGTCAAGCTTGGAACGGCCGGTGAAACCGAATACGTAAGTCACGATCGGGTATTCGGCCAGAGCTTCCAGGGTCAGCTTCGGCAGCTTGGCCAACGGGTGTCCTTGGGGTACAACGACGCAACGGTTCCAGCGGTAGCACGGCATCATCACCAAGTCGCCGAACAGCTCCAGAGCCTCGGTGGCAATCGCGAAATCGACGGTGCCGTCAGCGGCCATCTCGGCGATCTGCATCGGCGAACCCTGATGCATGTGTAACGCCACGTCCGGGTATTGCTTGATGAAGTCGCGGATCACCGGCGGCAATGCATAGCGCGCCTGGGTGTGGGTGGTGGCGATGGACAGGGTGCCCTTCTTCTCGTTGGAGAATTCCTGGGCGATCTGCTTGATGCTTTCGACTTTGCGTAGAATTTCGCCAGCGGTGGTGATGATGCGCTCACCGGCCGGGGTGACGCGGGTCAGGTGCTTGCCGCTGCGCGCGAACACTTCCACGCCCAACTCATCTTCGAGCAGGCGGATCTGCTTGCTGATACCGGGTTGCGAAGTGTAGAGGCTTTGAGCGGTAGCGGAAACGTTGAGGTCGTGGTGCGCCACTTCCCAGATGTAGCGCAGTTGTTGAAGCTTCATATGTGTCCCTCAAAGCAGATAGACGCCACGGGTATCAGCGACGGTATATAACTATATTAAAGGTTCGATGGATAAATCTAGAACTTTTTATCGCTTCTACCCATCACACGTCATCACTGCGTCGACGTTGCAACGAAGGCACCAGGTAAACCGGCACCGTAGACAACTGCAGCACACGTGCAGCGGTGCGCCCCAACGGAGTAGCGGCCACGGTCGCATGGCTATGACTGCCTACGATCAACAGGTCCACGGATAGTTTGCGCAGTTGGTGGAGAATCACCTCACACGGGTCACCCTGGATCACCCGTACCGAGCGAATCAACTTCAGGTCTTGCTCCCCCTCCCCCAACTCCTCGCGAAAACTCTCCAGCACCCGTTGCTCGATGGTCGCCATTACCGTGGTCAACCCCTGGCTCTGCCATTCATTCAGCGCCTTCTCATCAAGGTAGCTCTGTAGCACCGATTCGGCGAACAGCCCGATGGGCTCGACCACGTGAATCACATACAGGTCCGCCTTGAACGTTCGGGCCAGCGCCAGCGCATGTTGCATTACATAAGGCGCGTACAGACCGAGGTCTGTGGCGTACAGCATCGAACGAATCATATAACCCCCTGGAACTGCCAGGATGGCGGAGATGAAATCAGCTTAGCAGTGCCCGGGCGACTTGGATCGACTTAGCGCTTCACCTCATTACTGATGCCATGGGGCACATGCCCGGTGGCCACGAACTCCATGGCTTTCTCGCAATGCCCGGCCTGATCATCGAAAAACACATCGGCGGCAAACGCCTCCAGAAACGCGGATTTTTCCAGGCCGCCGAGGAACAACGACTCGTCCAGGCGTATATCCCATTCACGCAAGGTGCGAATCACCCGTTCATGGGACGGCGCCGATCGAGCGGTAACCAACGCGGTGCGGATCGGGCAAGCCTCATCTGCGAACTCGCGCTGCAACAGATTGAGTGCCGCCAAAAAACCTTTGAATGGACCACCGTGCAACGGCTGGCGCGCCGACTCTCGCTCATTGGCCTGGAACGCTTCCAACCCGCCCGCCTGGTACACCCGCTCCGACTCATCGGAAAACAGTACGGCGTCACCGTCGAAGGCGATGCGCAGTTCGTCACTGGAGGCGCGGTTTGGCCCCCCAGACAAAATTGTCGCCGCCGCAAAGCCGGCGTCGAGGGCGCTGCGCACGTCCTCAGCATGGGTCGAAAGAAACAGATGGCAACCAAACGCCGCCAGATAAGGATAAGGACTACGCCCGCCTACGAAAGCAGCGCGGGAAATATCCAGGCCGTAATGTTGAATCGAGTTGAACACGCGCAGGCCGGTGTCAGCGCTGTTGCGCGATACCAGCACCACTTCGACCCGGGCACGGCCCAGGCTGGCGTTCAGGCTGAGCAGCTTCTTGACCAGCGGGAAGGCGTCACCGGGCTCGAGGATTTCCTCCTCGTGTTCAATCTGGTATTGACGGTACGTCTCGACCCCTTCGGCCAGATAGATCTTGTGGCTATCGCTCAAGTCGAACAGGGCTCGCGAAGAAATCGCCAGCACCAGTTTGTCGCCCAATCCTTTTGCCATTGCGTGTCTCCCGACTCAGCGGTTATGCCGATCAATAAAACTCAAGGCCTGGTACAGCGCCTGCATCCGCGGCAGTTCGCAACCGGCGGCTTTGGCGGCGGCGAGTGGCCGAGCGTAGATCGCGGCCAGCTCCAGCGGGCGTTTGTGCACGTGGTCGTGGTACATGCTCGGCAGGTAGTCGTCCATGGTTTCAGTCATGGTGAACATCTGCTCGGCGTAGCTTTGGGGGATTTCATGACCGCAGGCATGGGCGCCCTGCACCACTTCGGCCATCAGTGCCTGGATCAGCTCGCGACTGGCTTCGTCCGCCATCATGGCTGTGGTGCCGGTGCCCAATAAGACGGAGAGGCCGTTGTATGGCACGTTCCACACCAACTTGTGCCAGCGGGCCTGATGCACGCTGGCCATGGCCTGGGACTCAATGCCGGCCTTGTGAAACAGCGCAGCGCCGGCTTCGACAATCGCCTGTTGGGCCGCATCATCATTGGCCGCCGTACCACTGTGATAACCCAGATTGACCCGGCCTAACGCCTGATGCTCGATCACGCCAGGGGCTGAGCGGTGCACGCCGATGTAGCACAGGCCGCCGAGCAGATGCAGCGACGCTGGCAGGTGTTCACGCAGGCTGTCTTCAACATCGAGGCCGTTTTGCAGCAACACCACCTTGGCGTCCAGGGCAGCAACTTGGGCGATGGTCGGGGCCAGGTCGACGTTGCCGGTCGACTTGGTGCCCACCAGCAGCCAATCGCACGGCGGCATATCAGCGGCGCGGGCATACGCCTGCACCGGGTGCAAGTGCAAGGGGCCATGCACTGTGCTGTTCAGGCGCAGACCGTGCTCGCTGACCGCCGCGTATTCACTTCGCAACAGGAAGTGCACATCGAAACCGGCGCGGGCCAGCATCAAACCGTAAAAACCACCAATGGCACCGGTGCCAATAATGCCGATGCGGGGTGATTGTGTGGTCATGGCAGATCCTCTGGAGTGCGGGTAAGCGCTTGTTGAATGGCGTCGTTCAGGTCAGTACATGTAAGACGCGTCTGTAATTGCCCGAGGAATTGACCCTCGCACACCATGAACAACGCCGGCAAATGAAAGATCTGGTAGCGTTCGACCGCACCCCCGTTGTGCCCGGCATCTACCCAGCACACGCGGTCCACCGGCAACGGCCAGCCGGGCAGTTGCTGGCGTGCCCAGCGGCAACTGGAGCAGCCTACGCTGGTAAACACCACGAGCGAAATACCTGGCAATCCCAGCAATTGCTGGTCAATATCCAGGTCGGTCAATTCCAGTTCCTTCACTATACTGCTGCCACCGCCGTCAATTGGACGGTGCTCGGAGTCCGTGTACATGGGTCGTTTTTTACCTCACCCTGATGATGTCGCCGTCGAGTTAATCCAACGCCCCTCCCCTGCTATTCCCCGTCAACGCCTGCACACTGCCGGCATGGGCGGCGTCGCCTGCCATTGGCCGCGCGCCTGGCGCGAAGGCACGGCGGTTGATCTGCATATCCCTTCCCTGGGTGCCAGTGCGCGGTATCCGGGCTACGTGGCATGGTGCCGCAAGGTGGATAACGGCTACCGCATCGGCGTCTCGTTTACCGATGAACATGCGCTGTTCGGTGCGCGAATGGGTGAGCAAGCATGCAGGATAGAGCGCTACTGCCGCCAGCACGAAGACGCCGAACCTACTCCCCAGCAACTCGAGGAACTGGCCCGTGAATGGGTATCGCGCCATGCCAGCGAGTTCTCCCATGAGGCCTTTGTGGCGCCGGCACCGGATTAAAGCGGGCTTTGCCCATTGTCGCGGGCCCGTGTTACGCGCTAAGGTTCTTCCCCCCTGCATTCAAATCATGCTGTGCTCCGCCGCACGGGGATGGCTGGCGGCCGGCACCCGTGACCCTGACGAGTAACACGATGGCTGATTTACCGATCAATGACCTAAACGTCGAATCCAACGAGACCCTGATCACACCCGATCAGCTCAAGCGCGAAATCCCTTTGAGCGACGCTGCCCTGCAGACAGTCACCAAGGGCCGCGAAGTCATCCGTAATATTCTCGACGGCACCGACCACCGCCTGTTCGTCGTCATCGGGCCTTGCTCGATCCACGACCTCAAGGCTGCCCACGAGTACGCCGAGCGCCTCAAAGTGCTGGCGGCGGAAGTGTCCGACACGCTCTACCTGGTGATGCGCGTCTATTTCGAAAAACCGCGTACCACCGTCGGCTGGAAAGGCTTGATCAACGACCCGTACCTGGACGACTCGTTCAAGATCCAGGACGGCTTGCACATCGGTCGTCAGTTGCTGCTGGACCTGGCCGAGATGGGCCTGCCCACCGCCACCGAAGCGCTCGACCCGATCTCTCCGCAGTACCTGCAGGACCTTATCAGCTGGTCGGCCATCGGCGCACGTACCACCGAATCCCAGACTCACCGCGAAATGGCGTCCGGCCTCTCCTCGGCCGTGGGCTTCAAGAACGGCACCGACGGCGGCCTGACCGTGGCGATCAACGCGCTGCAGTCGGTCTCCAGCCCGCACCGTTTCCTGGGTATCAACCAGGAAGGTGGCGTGTCCATCGTCACCACCAAGGGCAACGCCTACGGTCACGTGGTATTGCGCGGCGGTAACGGCAAGCCCAACTATGATTCGGTCAGCGTTGCCCTGTGCGAGCAGGCGCTGAGCAAGGCCAAGATCAAGCCGAACATCATGGTCGACTGCAGCCACGCCAACTCCAACAAGGACCCGGCCCTGCAGCCGCTGGTGATGGAAAACGTCGCCAACCAGATCCTGGAAGGCAACCAATCGATCATCGGCCTGATGGTCGAGAGCCACCTGAACTGGGGTTGCCAGGCGATTCCAAAAGATCTGGCCGACTTGCAGTATGGCGTGTCGATCACCGATGCCTGCATCGACTGGTCCGCCACCGAAAACACCCTGCGCAGCATGCATGCCAAGCTCAAGGACGTATTGCCTAAGCGCAAACGCACCTGAATCTGTATCGAGCGCACACAAAAACGCCGGGCTAAGCCCGGCGTTTTTCATACTGCTGTTTACGGTTTACAGCTTCGCGGCATGGCGCTGGTGGCGCTCCATGTAGCGTTCGACATAGGAGCAGGACGGGATCACCGTGTAGCCTGCCTCTTCGGCGAACTTCAAGGCTTCCTCGGTCAATGCCGCCGCAATACCACGGCCCCGCAGTGCATTGGGCACGAAGGTGCGATAGATATCCAGGGTCTGTTTGCCGAGGTCCATATAGGTCAGATAGGCACGATGACCGTCCACATTGGTCTCGAACTGATGACCAGCCTGGTCATGGTGGATGGACAACGCCTCGCTCATCACTACTCCTCGCGGGTCTTGGTTTCTGACCCCTACCTTACCGATGTTTTTCCGGCGAAGGAACCTCTGCGCCACCCCGTGCCGGTTTCGACATCGAGAAAACCCTGAGCGCTTACAACCAGCCGTAGGGAATAATAGTAGGCACCAATCCTGAAATTGCTCAAGGCGCACTCGTCATCCCCGCCGCTGGCGGATATAGAAAGGGCTCCGATCAACCAGGGATCGAAAGCCTGAACATTGCCGGCAGTTGAACCTTAAGACGAACAGGGGCTCTTAAAGTCACCTCTACATGCATAAAAGATGCAAGACAAAGCAAAGCCAGGCTGAACGTAAGTGTCAGCGTGGATATATAAATTTTCATCTGTTTACAAGGCTTAACATATGCGGGCCGGCCCTTTCAGCCTGGATCCAATTTTCGCCTGATTGAAAAAAACTGGACGGTTTTTATACAAACCTCCAAAAGATTAGCCAAAATAGATGCGGCACGAGAATTTTTTTTGCTTCTTGCGCTACGTCAGTTTACTTACTACAAGTAATGGGTAGTATGTACGCCGGCTCTTAGCTCACTCTGGGCGAACTAGCCATCTAATAGAAAGTCCTTGAAGGGGAACACGATGAACAACGTTCTGAAATTCTCTGCACTGGCTCTGGCCGCAGTTCTGGCTACCGGTTGCAGCAGCGTCTCCAAAGAAACCGAAGCACGTCTGACTGCAACTGAAGACGCAGCAGCTCGCTCCCAGGCTCGTGCAGACGAAGCCTACCGTAAAGCTGATGAAGCTCTGGCTGCTGCTCAAAAAGCACAACAGACTGCTGACGAAGCTAACGAGCGCGCACTGCGTATGCTTGAAAAAGCTAGCCGCAAGTAATAATCCCTCGGGGTTGTTATCAAGCCGATCCATTTATGGGTCGGCTTTTTTATTGCCTGGGGTTTGTGCGCGAATCGCGGGCAATGAAAAGCCCGCCGTAGCGGGCTGTTGATCGAACCGTGTTACTGCTGCAGGTCGATCGGTGCGCTCGCGGCTACCGAGGCTGCGCCAGGCACGCCGATTTCCGTCGGCAAGCCGTCTTCCGCCGCGACGACGTCGCGCACCTGGTCCCAGTTCACGCGCAATTGGTTGGCCAAGTCTTCACGCTTCAGCAAGGCGTTGATCACTGCAGTGTGCTTGTCGACCACCGACGGCGTTCCGTCATCATTGAGCGGCGTATGTGCTTCAAGATAAACCTTGCCACCACTGCGACCGAACTTGTAGGCATCGTTGATGATGCGCACTGATGTCCCCACCGGCACCATGCCCGCCATCTCCAGCACGTTGTTGTTGAACATGCGGAAGCAGCCGTGGCTTGTACGCGTTCCGATACCAAATTTCATGTTGGAGCCATGGATCAAGTAACCCGGCGTGCCCAGGGTGAACTTGAACGGACCCAGCGGGTTGTCCGGCCCGGCCGGTACCACGTTGGGCAGCGGATCACCGTTGGCGGCGTGCTCGGCCTTGATCGACGCGGGAGGAGTCCAGGTCGGGTTGGGTGTCTTGGCAATGATGCTGGTGTGGGCGATTGGCGACCCCCAGCCTTCACGACCGATCCCCAGCGGGAACGTGTAGACCACGTTCTGGCCCTTGGGGAAGTAATAAAGCCGGTATTCCGCCAGGTTGATCACAATGCCTTCGCGCGGGCCCGGCGGCAGGATGAAACGCGTCGGCAGCACGATCTCGGTGCCAGCGCCCGGCAACCAAGCATCCACGCCGGGGTTGGCGGCGACCATCTCCGAGTAACCCAGGTCATAGGTGGTGCCCAGGTCGGCAAAGGTGTCTTCGTACTTGGCCTTGATCACCTGGACCTGACCGACAATGTCCTCACCCGGTGGCGGCAAGGGCAACTGCAGGGCTGAAGCAGAACCGGCGGCACAAAGTGCAGCAAGGGACAGGCAGCAGGTGACGACGGAAAGGCGCGACAACATCCGGAAAATCCTTCGCAGAACGACGGGTAGGTTAAAGGCGAGCGACAAGCCGCAGGCTTTCAGCCGCTAGCTTACAGCTTATAGCTTGAAGCTTGCAGCTGCATCTAAAGCTCGAAACGCAGCTCCGGCCAGATCGGCGGCGTGCCACGCTTCTGGGACTCTAGTATCGCACGACACAAAGGGCACAGGCGCTGGTCCTGAAAGATCGAACGGTCGACCCGCGACCAACGCGGTTGCGCAGGCAATAATGTACCGCACAGCGTGCGATCAATGGAGCCGCCCAATTCCAATTGACGCGCCACCAGATGCACCCGCACTTCCTGACAGGCGAACAGATCCAGCTGCTCGTCCGGCTCGATCAGTTGGTAGTTAAACAGGGACCAGGCAGGACGCGACATCAGGGGCTCCAAATCGGGGGGGCGCCACCTTAGCCGAAAGCCTGCCGGTAGAAAAGCGTCATAGCAGCGGTTTTAACGTCGGCCAGACATTTTCCAGCAACTTGCCTTGGGCGCCGACCGCCGGATGCAGTTGATCGGCCTGCATCAGTTCCGGATGCCCGCCCACGCCATCGAGGAAAAACGGCACCAGCGGGACGTTTTTCTGCTTGGCCAACACACCATAGACCTCGGCAAACGCAGTGGTGTATCGCGGGCCATAATTGGGGGGTAACTGCATCCCCAACAGCAACACCTTGGCCCCGCCCGCCTTGGACTGATCGATCATCGACGCAAGATTTTGTTGCAATTGCGCGGGTGGCTGTCCACGCAAGCCGTCGTTGCCGCCCAACTCGATCACCACCACGTCCGGCTTATGCTCTGCAAGCGCCGCCGGCAGCCGCGCCAGGCCTCCGGCACTGGTATCGCCGCTGATGGAAGCATTGACCACTTTATCGTCGAAACCTTCCCTCTTGAGCCGTTGCTGCAACAGGGCAACCCACCCTTTGCTGGTATCCAGGCCGAAACCGGCACTGATACTATCGCCAACGATCAGGACTGTACCCGCCGCTGCGTTCTGGGCCATGCACATCAAGGCCAGGGCAGCACTCACAAACCACATTCGCATCGGATTCTCCATGGGCGCAAGCATTCTCACCGCGCGGAACCTTAGCAAAGTGGTTCCCAGCGCGGAAGGTGAACTGACTATCCTGCACGAACTGAGCCTGGAACTGAACAAGGGCGATAGCCTGGCTATCGTCGGCAGCTCCGGTTCCGGTAAATCCACCCTCCTCGGCTTGCTGGCTGGCCTCGACCTGCCCAGCAGCGGCGAAGTCACCCTCGCCGGGCAAGCCCTCAGCACCCTCGACGAAGACCAGCGAGCACGCATCCGTGCCGAGCACGTGGGCTTCGTGTTCCAGTCGTTCCAACTGCTCGACAGCCTTAACGCGCTGGAAAACGTCATGCTCCCGCTAGAACTGGACGGCCGCAAAGACGCCCGCGAACGCGCCCGGCACCTGCTGGAACGCGTAGGCCTGGGCCAGCGCCTCACCCACTCGCCGCGCCAACTCTCCGGTGGCGAGCAGCAACGGGTGGCGATTGCCCGCGCCTTTGCCGCGGAGCCTGACGTGCTGTTTGCCGATGAACCCACTGGCAACCTCGACAGCCACACCGGCGAGCGCATCAGCGACCTGCTGTTCGAACTCAACAAAGAAAGCGGCACGACTTTGGTGTTGGTCACCCACGACGAGCGCCTGGCCCACCGTTGCCGACGCCTGATCCGCCTTGAAGCCGGCCTGATGGTCGCCCCCCTGGAGCCTTGATGGCACGTTTGCCGCTGTTGCGTCTGTTCAGCCTTGCCATGCGCCAATTACTGCGCGATGCCCGCGCCGGCGAATTGCGCGTGTTGTTCTTCGCCCTGCTGGTAGCCGTGGCCGCCAGCACCGCTATCGGTTACTTCGGTGCACGCCTCAATGGCGCGATGCTGTTGCGCGCCACCGAGTTCCTCGGCGCTGACCTCGTGCTCGAAGGCAGCTCACCGGCGCGTCCCGAGCAAATCCAGTCCGGCACCGAGCTGGGCCTGGATCACGCCCGCGTCGTGGAGTTCTCCAGTGTCATAGCCACCGATAACGGCATCCAGCTTTCCAGCATCAAGGCGGTCAACGAACAATACCCACTGCGCGGTGAACTGAAAAGCGCGGCTGCGCCCTTTGGCGATGAAACCCCAGGCGGCGGGCCGAAACCCGGTGAAGCCTGGGTGGAAGCGCGGCTGCTGACGGCACTGGATCTCAAGGTCGGCGACAGCATCGATGTGGGCATGAAGACCCTGCGCCTGGCGCGCGTGCTCACGTATGAGCCAGACCGTGCCGGCAACTTCTACAGCCTCACGCCAAGGGTGATGATCAACCTCGCGGACCTGGACGCCACCGGTGTGGTGCAGCCCGGCAGCCGCGTAAGTTATCGCGAGTTGTGGCGCGGGCCGCAGGGCAGCACCGTGCTGCAAACCTACCGAGACTTGGTCAAGCCGGGGCTCGCCGCCAACCAACGCTTGCAGGACTCACGAGACGGCAACCAACAAATCGGTGGCGCCCTGGGTAAGGCCGAGCGGTACCTGAACATGGCGAGCCTGGTCGCGGTGTTGCTGGCGGGTGTGGCCGTGGCGCTGTCGGCCAATCGTTTCGCCACCCGGCGTTTCGACGCCAGTGCACTGCTACGCTGCCTGGGGTTGTCGCGACGCGAAGCCATGTGGTTGTTCAGCCTGCAACTGAGCGCGCTCGGGTTGTTGGCAAGCCTTGCGGGCGCCTTACTTGGCTGGTTGGCGCAGTTTGGCCTGTTCTATTTCCTCCACGACCTGCTGCCGTCGGACGTTCCCCCCGGCGGGCTGCTACCGGCCATTGCCGGGATCGGCACCGGGTTGGTCGCCCTCGCCGGTTTCGCCCTGCCGCCGCTGGCCGCACTGGGCCGTGTGCCACCGCTGCGGGTCTTGCGTCGCGACCTGCTGCCGATCCCTTCCAGTACCTGGATGGTCTACGGCGCGGCGCTGTTTGCCTTGGGCCTGATCATGTGGCGCCTGAGCCTCGACCTGGTGCTGACGTTCGCCTTACTCGGCGGCGGCGTGGTGGCTGCACTGGTCCTTGGTGGCCTGCTCCTGCTGCTGTTGCAAAGCCTGCGCCGCCTGCTGGCGCGCGCCTCCCTGCCTTGGCGCCTGGGCTTAGGCCAACTGCTGCGCCATCCGCTGGCGGCGGCGGGTCAGTCCCTGGCATTTGGCTTGATCCTGTTGTCCATGGGCTTGATTGCCCTGCTGCGTGGCGAGCTGCTCGACACCTGGCAAAACCAGCTGCCCAAGGACGCGCCCAACTACTTCGCCTTGAATATCCTGCCGGCCGACAAGGACGCCTTTGGCGCGCGGCTGCTGGAACTGCAGGCGCAGTCGGCGCCGCTGTACCCGGTGGTGCCAGGTCGCCTGATCAGCATCAACGGCGAACCGGTGCAGGAGATAGTGAGCAAAGACTCCAGCGGTGACCGCGCAGTACAACGCGACCTGAGTCTGACGTGGGCCGCCGACCTGCCGCCGGGCAATGCCCTGACCGCGGGTTCTTGGTGGTCACAGCAACCCACCGATGAAATTCCTGGCGTGTCTGTTGAAGCCAAGGTAGCGGAAAGCCTCAAGCTCAAGCTCGATGACCACTTGGTGTTCACGGTGGGCGGGGAAAATCGTGAAGCGCGGGTGACCAGCCTGCGGACCATCAATTGGGATAACTTCCAGCCTAACTTCTTCATGATTTTCCAGCCCGGCACTTTGAAGGACCTGCCAGCGACCTACCTGACCAGCTTTTACCTGGCAGCTGGACATGACCAACAAATCGTCGACTTGTCACGGGCCTTCCCGGCGGTGACCATCCTGCAGGTCGAGGCGCTGCTGGAGCAGTTGCGTAGCATCCTCGCCCAAGTGACCCTGGCGGTGGAGTATGTGCTGTTGTTTGTATTGGCGGCAGGCATGGCAGTGCTGTTCTCCGGCCTGCAAGCCACCCTGGACGAGCGCATCCGTCAAGGGGCGCTGCTGCGCGCACTGGGCGCCGAACGCAAGCTGCTGGTCAAGGCCAGGCGTATCGAGTTCGGTTTGCTGGGGGCCGTCAGTGGGCTGCTGGCGGCACTGGGGACGGAGTTGGTGACCTTTGTGTTGTACCGCTATGCGTTCGACCTGGCATGGCACCCTCACCCTTGGCTGTTACTACTGCCGGTGATCGGTGCCGTACTGATCGGCGGTGCCGGTGTGTTCGGCACCCGCCGCGCGCTGAATGCCAGCCCGCTGACCGTGCTGCGCGAGGGTTGAAACGCCATTGGCCCGTGCTCTTCACAGAACGCGGGCCAACTTCGCTCACTTCAAATATTCAATGCCGGTGATCCACCAGCACACTTCTCCATTTGGCGTCTGGACGATGGCTTCATCGTCCACTTCCTTACGCAGCAACGCACGGGCCATGGGTGAATCGATGGAGATGTAGTCCATCCGATCATAAATTTCGTCATAGCCGACGATGCGAAAACGCTTGGTCTCACCCTGCTCGTTTTCGATGTCCACCCAGGCGCCGAAGAACACCTTGCCTTCTTGCTCGGGCATGTACTCCACCACGCGCATGTCTTCGAGGCGCTTACGTAGATAACGCACGCGCCGGTCGATCTCGCGCAACAGCTTCTTGTTGTACTGGTAGTCGGCGTTTTCGCTACGGTCACCCAAAGAGGCGGCCCACGTCACCTTGCGCGTAGTGTCCGGGCGCTTTTCGCGCCACAGGTAATCCAGCTCCTTCTTGAGCGCTTCATGACCTTCTTTGGTAATCAGCTTGGTACTCAACGCGCGCATCCCCAGGCAATGTCCATAAGTGCCGATACGTCTGGATTCAAACCCTGACCTCGACTGGCTGGCGTTGATGATAAATGAACCCGTGAAAGTAGCCAGGCCAGTCTAGCTATCCAGTGTCTGATCCAGCTCGAGCAGCATACCCCGCAGGTTCTGCCGCAAAGCCGACACCTTTGATATCGTCACTTTCAGGGCTTCGCTCCTCTGGCTGACCGAAAGCGACTGATCATGCAGTTGAGTGGTGCGCTGCTCCAGCTCTCTGACCCTCTCATCCAGCTGACTTTGCTCCAGTTGCAACCGCAACTGCCATTGCTCAAGTGCGTTCTCCCTCTCAACGGCCGCGAGCTTTTGCTGTGTCAGCTCTTGGGCGACTCGGGCAAGGTTGGTCAACGTACTGTCCACTTCGAACAACGTACTGTCGTCGCCTGATGTCGGAAGTAGTTTCGATTGCACAGTTGTCTCGACAGGTGTTGGCCGAACGTCCTCAACGGGCTGCTCACGCACAGGCACGTGGGGAGCCGGGGAAGTGCTTTCCAATCTGGGAGCGCTCGTCATCTGCGATGAGAAACGAATCGAGGGCACGATCACCGCAGTGCTTTCGATCGCCGGCAGCGTCGGCGCAGTCATACCCAAGGTAATCACTTTCATCACGAGCGCTTTCTTGATGATGACCGAGTGATGATCCTCTGGCCTGGCAGGCGGCAGTTTGCAACCTTTCAAATCGATAAAATGAAAGGGCACTTGGGTTTCGGTCATTGCGCCCGCCTTGGATCCCGAAGCGGCCAACGTCAGTATTTGCTTGAAAACATTCAACGCCACCTGCAAGCCTTCCTGGGACTCAACCCCGCCCAGGAAATACCGATCCATTTTCATACGCAAGGCCGCGATGTACACCCTGGAACTTCCCGGCTCGACTTCTTCGTCCAGACTGTAAACAAGAAAGTTGGAAGCCATCTGCCCCACAGCAAACCCACAGAGCAAGGCACCGTTGACCGGAGCATCCTGACCGTTGCGTTCAAGAACAAGGGTACGTAGCAGCATCATGGTAATCAGGCCTCATTAGGCAGAACAAAAGAATTAAAAGCTCGGCAATTGAACATCCCAAACCACCACACATTGTTTCAGCGCCTCGCCCGAGTCAGACGTAGGACTTATCTTATTAAAGCCAATCGACATTCCCAAATAGGGCGGTTACCCGTACCCTTTTTCACCTTTCCAAACGTCATGCCACACTTATTCGGTAAAAAAATGATCGAAATAAGCAATCTGACAAAACACGTGAGCGACAACCCTCTACTCAGCGACATTTCATTCAGTGCGACACAACAAGAATGTTTGGGATTATTCGGACAAGATCATGCCGCTAAAACAGCATTACTCAACGTCATGGCATGTTCGACAATGCCGTCCAGCGGTTACATAAAAATTCAAGGTTTCAACACTCATACACACGCACTTAAAGCAAAACAGCTCGTTGGCTATCAGCCTTCAAAAGATCTCGGTCATCCGACGATGTCCGTTAAAGCATTTCTCGACTTCATCGCTGCCGTTCGCGGTTTCCACGGTGCCGAAAAACGTTCCCGGGTGGAAAAAGCTGTTACACGGCTGGAGTTGTTTGCGGTGCTCAATGTCCCCCTCGACGCACTCTCTACGGGTTGGAAACGCAAAGTTGCGATTGCCCAGGCCATCTTGCATAGCCCTGCCCTGTTACTGCTCGATGAGCCAACCGAAGGGCTTGCGCCTGATCAGAAACCTACATTCAAAGCGCTTATCCACTCATTGACGCAAGAAATGACAGTCGTCATTGCCTCTCGCCACTGTGACGAGTTGTCCGAATTATGTACGCGCGCGTTAGTCATTGCAGGCAGTCACTTGGTCGCCGATACACCACTGCCCGATCTACAACGCAGTTCCCGGCATTTCCAGGCTGTCACGCTCACCGCGGAGGGCCCGCTGGATCTGCTGGCATTGGCCGTACTGCCAGGCGTGGCAGGCATCGAAGAGCATCGGCATGCCCCCTGCACGGTGACCGTTCTCGCCATGCCGGGGCACACCATCTATCCGCATATCAATGCACTCATAGCTAGCCGCCGCTGGAAAATCAACTCGCTGAACCTTGAGCCAGGTCGCCTCAATGATGTGGTTCACCATTTGAGTTCGGAGGCGTCCCCTTGAAACTGTTGCCCATCATATTAAAGGGTCAGCTTGCCAGTTATGCACGCGCACCGGCTACCTACCTGAGTATTGCCATTTTCCTCACATTGTCAGCGACATTGGGGCTGCACACGAACTCGTGGCTCGAGCAGGACGACAGTGACCTGCAGGTGTTCTTTCAGTTTCACCCCTGGCTTTACTTACTGCTGGTTCCCGCGTTGGCAACGCAACTTTGGTCGGATGAGGCTAATGCAGGTTTTTTCAGCCTGATGAAAACCATGCCCATCACGGCATTCGAATGGGTTATCGGGAAATTCCTCGCCGCCTGGCTCGTAGCAGGCACAGCCCTGCTACTGATGTTTCCTATCGTTATCATGGCCAACTACTTGGGCAGGGCCGACAACAACGTTATCGCCTCGCAATTTATGGTGAGTTGGTTACTGGCGGGTAGCTACCTGTCTGCAGGATGTTTTATTTGTGCGCTTGTACGCCAGCGCATTGTCATTTTTTTACTTACATTTGGATTGCTGCTGGCGGCCAGCGGACTGTCTTCTCTATTGGATGCGCTTGAGCATCAAGCACCTATAGGGCTGATCGACAGCCTGACTTCCCTCAGCCCTACTGAACGATTCAGCAGTATCGATCAGGGAAAAATCACACTTCACGATACACTTTACTTCATTAGCCTGATCCTCGCCTTTCTCACAGCAACGACAGTCACACTTAACTACAAACACAGCTGAGAAAGGGAAACCCTTAATGCGCGCCACTCTGCGTACCGGGATGACACTCATTGTCACCCTGCTTTTGTTCCTGGCTTTCAACTTGGTGTGGATAAACTACACGCCTGATATACGCTGGGACTTTTCTCAACGAAAAATCCACACCCTGTCGCCGCCAGTGCAACAACAGCTCGCCACATTGGAAAGCCCTGTGGACTTATATTATTTCAACTCGAACAACCACCCGAAAAGAAATGGCGTAGTGAAGCGCTACGGCAAACGTATTGGGGATCTGCTCAAGGAATATGAAAAAAAGGGTAAAGGTATGATCAACCTGCACCTTATTGCACCTGCGCCTTTTTCGGAGGACGCCTTTAAGGCCCGGCTATCGGGTCTCGACGACAATGCAGGGTTCATCGGCCTCATCGGCACCCGCGCAGGGCATGGTGTGCGACGGATCGGGGCATTCAGCCCTGACCGCGAACCCTTGCTCGAGTATGAAATCAGCCATCTGCTCCATAAGTTGCAGCACCCCGAGCCCCCGGTCATCGGGATGCTGTCGGGGCTGGCGATAGACAAATCGGCAGGTCGAATGCTGCATGAGCTACGGCAAGCATTCAACCTGATTAGCCTGGACCCGACCGTCGCGCAAGTCCCGGAACACATCAAAACACTGATGGTTGTACACCCACGCACCTTGTCTGAGCGAACCTTGTATGGCGTTGAACAATTTGTATTGGGGGGCGGCAGATTGATGATGTTCATCGACCCCTTGAGCGAACAAAGCGCAAACGCGAACCCGCCCAACAACCGCCTGGACGAGTTGCTCGCGGCCTGGGGCATACAGATGTCGGCGGACAAGCTGGTGGTCGACGATCTCTACATGCCTTGGGAGACGCCAGGCACGCCCAATCAGATCAGATTAAACCTGCCCCGGCAGGCGATGAACACGAACGACATCAGCACATGGAACCTCAACAGAGTCACGGTATCGAGCAGCGGCGCCCTCTCCCGCCTGAACAAAAGTCGCACGACCTTCACCCCTCTCCTGCACAGTTCCGAGCAATCCGTACTGCTGGATGCCAGCCGCGTTACAGGCGCAGCCACGTTCGACACAGTACTTGAAGATACCTCCAGCCAAGAACAACGCCACGTCATAGCCGCGCGTATCGAAGGACCGGGATACTCGATTTTTCAAAGTGGCCTCACGGGGCAGCCGCCCAGTTTGAAGAAAGCTGCCCATATCCATGTTGTGGTCGTTGCCGACACCGACATGCTCACGGATAAGGTAAGCAACCTGGCACCTGACAGCAATGCACTGTTTGTCTTGAATACATTGGATAACCTGTCCTCTCCCGCCTCGCTTGCCGCTATTCGCCCTCGCGTGGCGCAGGAAATGGGGTCTACATTGCTGGAGGCCATGCGCGAAAACGCGAAACAAGCCTATCGCGTGAAGGCCAGCGAACTGGAACGACGCCTGAAGCGCACGGAGCAGGAGTGGCAACGGTTGCGTCCGTGGACCACCCCCCTCGGCACCCAGGCAGTGGACACCACCACCCAGCTGCAAGCCCTTAACAAGGAACGCCTGCGCTTGCCCATGGAGTTGCATGCATTGGAGCGCGAAGCTTATGCCCAGGTGCGTCACCTGGAATTGGCTATAACGATGGTGGTGATTTTTGCGATGCCACTGGTGCTATGCCTGATCGCCTGGATCGTCTTTCTAAGCCATCGCCGGCGGCAATTGCGAGCCGGCAGCGTGATTGACTGAACACTCAACGACGGGCTATCAACCCTTGTCGGGCAATGCGGGTCAATTGACGAATGACCTCATCGGCTTCACTCACGCTAGGGGCTTGAATAACCGCGAGGTCAAAACTGTTGCTGGCAAACCGTGCAAGGGAATCGCCGTCCTCAACAAACTGAATCAGAAATGCCGAAGGCCGCCCGGTACGGCGTGGCCAGCCATCCAGATAGCGCAACAGCGTCGGCTGGTGCTTGCCGCCCAAGAGGATTTTCGGATTGCGTTGAGTGAGGTCCGCGGTGATCGGGGCCAAACGTATCAGGGGGCGTAGTGCATTCATCGTGTCGTGTCTCTGCCTCAAAAGTCTGCGGGCAGGTGAGAGGCAACACCGAACCAGCGCTTTAGCGGAATTTCGAAGCATGGAGCATGCTTCTGTCGGGACCGATAACGATCACCCATGGCGCCCCGCAATTAGCTGTTTAAATCGGCGCATGAGCGGCATCCTAGAGAAGCCGGTGGGGAGGTGTCAAGAATCCTGAGCAGCAAAAAGCCCGCACATGGCGGGCCGTTTGAAGGTTGTGAAGGGAAATCAGTTGGCGATGGAACGGTCGGCAGACAGTTTGCCAGCACCTTCCAGCAGCACCGCCAGGGAACCGCCGAGCAGGGCCAGTGCGAACTCATAGCCGTTGTTAGCCATAAACAGACCGTTATGGATATGCACCGAGAAGATCGCCACCAGCGACAGGATAGTCAGGCCCAGCGCAGCAGGGCGAGCCAGCAAGCCGATGATCAATGCCAGGCCAGCGAAGAACTCGGTACCACCCGACAGCAGCGCCATCAGAGTACCCGGCGCCAGGCCGATGCTTTCCATCCACTGGGCAGTACCCGCCAGACCGTAGCCGCCAAACCAGCCGAAGAGTTTTTGCGAACCGTGGGCAGCAAAGATGATGCCGACAACGATGCGCAGGATAGTCAGACCGTAACCGGCGCGGGTGGACAGGATGCTTTTGATCAGTGGGCTCATGGTGATAGTCCTTTTCTAAGTAGGGGTTGGTTGGCCGCCATATTAATCAGTTTTAGCAATGATAAAAGCCGAAAAAATGCCTAATTAATATCGATAAAATCGATTACTTCTGTGAGGCGATTTTCGGCGCTGGCGGCTCCAGAGACTTGCGCTCCCGATCGAACGCCAAATAGTACTTGTTGACGCTATTGACATAGCTGACGCCGCCCATCCCTACTTGCTCCATGGCAATGCGTTCAACCTGGAAAAACCACTGATTGGGGTTCAACCCCCGGCGTTTGGCTTCAGTGCGCATGCCCTGCACACGCTCCGGCCCCATATTGTAGGCCGCCAGCACAAACGCCATGCGCTCGCGCTCATTGAGCTTGGGGCTGGCGAAAAATTTGCGACGGATCATCGCCAAATAACGCGCACCCGCCTGCACATTACTGTCGAGATTCTCGATATTGCTCACACCCACTCGCTGCGCAGCAGAAGGCGTGATTTGCATCAGGCCAGTGGGACCGCCACTGTTACGGGCGCCAGGGTCGAGCGCTGACTCCTTGAACGCCAGCGCGGCCAGGTTCAGCCAATCCATGCCCTGCTCACGGGCATGCTTTTGCAATACCGGACGCAGCTTTTCCAGGCGCTGACGATCGGCACGGGCCAACGGGTTACGTACTTGATAGAGGCGACGATAGATACGTTGGAACGCTACATCCTGGTCGGAGGGGCTCCGATAGGTCTTGAGGAATCGATCAATGCTGGCCCGCAGCATCGAGGCATCCTGACGCACAAACCAGTACTCGTCAGCCGGCTCACTGATTGCCACCTGCTTATCGAAACGTAATTTGGGCAAAATTTTTGACCAGCGTTCGGCAATCGGCTTTTCTACAATGGTCAGATGGAAAATACCGGCCTGGACCATCTCCAGCACATCCTCCACGGCCAATGTCGGATCCACCCATTCCACTTTCACCGGCGGTTGCTTGTGCAACGCCAACTTCTGGTTGACCTGGCTGACGGCATCCGCAGCCGCGCTGCCGGTCGTCAGCGCCAGGGTGCGGCCGGAAAGTTGTTCCAATTTGGTGAACCGCCGCTCCCCCTTCACCCCCACCAGCCACAATGGCACATCGCTGACAATCGGGTCGCTGGTGCTGATCTTGTGCGCAGCCTTTACGTCGAGCAACTCACCCGGCGCCACCAAGTCGCCCTCGCCACGGGCCAACGCGCCGAGCAACTGATCCTTGGCCTTGGGGATGATCTTGAAGTTGATTTCCTGCCCATCACGGGCATGGCCATTGAGGTATTGCTCAAAAGCGCGCAGGCGATGGTATTCGACACCAATGGCCTGGCCCTGGACCTCGCCGGAGCTATTACGGCTCTGGTTGACCAATACACGCAGAGTACGGCTGGAACGAATGTCCGCCAGATCGCGCACCTTGCCGGGCTTGGTCACTTCCAGCGGCCCGTCCAGACGCGCAACCGCCGCCATGGGCAGCAGCAACGTCAGGCACAACATAAGCAACGCCGAGGGTCGGATCATCCGCTCTCCGCAAAAGAATACTGGCCAACGCCCTCGCGAAAAACGAGGCGGTGGGGGTCAGAAACAGAGCGCTTTATGCGCAGGCTTCGCGCGCAACGGTGGCACAGGGTCAGGCGCTCGGCCAACCACATGTCACTTGCGACGTTCAAAGACAGCTATAACCCGTTGTAGTTCTTCGTTTTTCTTATAAATCTACAGCTCTGATATGCTTTCCGGCCGCAGGCGGAGATAGCACCATGCAACTCATTGATATCGGCGTCAACCTGACCAACCCCAGTTTCGACGAGAAGCACCAGGCTGTACTCGACCGCGCCTATGCTGCTGGCGTACGGCAACTGGTGCTTACCGGCACCAGTATCGAGGGCAGCGAACAGGCCATGGAACTCTGCGTAAAACTAGACGAAAGCGGCCAACGCCTGTTCAGTACCGCTGGCATCCACCCCCACTCCGCCAGCGAGTGGAACGGCGACAGCGCCCAGCGTCTGCGCAGCTTGCTCAGCGAAAGCCGCGTGCGTGCGGTGGGTGAATGCGGGCTGGATTTCAACCGGGATTTTTCCCCGCGCCCGCAGCAGGAAAAAGTCTTGGAAGAACACCTGGCCCTGGCCGTCGAGCTGAAGTTGCCGGTGTTCCTCCACGAACGTGACGCCAACCAGCGTCTGCTGGAAATCCTCAAGGACTACCGCGACCACCTCACCGCCGCCGTGGTGCATTGCTTCACCGGCGAACAGCAAGCGCTCTTCAGCTACCTCGACCTCGACTTGCATATCGGCATCACCGGCTGGATATGCGACGAACGCCGTGGGACACACCTACACCCACTTGTCAGGGAAATTCCCCGTGACCGTCTGATGCTGGAAAGCGACGCACCTTATCTGCTGCCGCGCACCCTGCGCCCCAAGCCGAAAAATGGCCGGAATGAGCCAGCGTACCTGCCGGAAGTCTTGCACGAAGTCGCCCTGCACCGCCACGAAAGCATGGAAGACCTCGCCCGTAACAGCACAGCGTGCGCCCGTCGCTTTTTTGGGCTGCCCGAAGTGGATTGATGCAGCGCATTGACCCACGTCAAAACCGGTTCCCTCGATAGCAGCACAATAATGGCACCTTGCCAATGCTGTTTCCGCTATCAGAGAAAACCTTCCATGGGTGCCTGGCTTAGCAATATCTCGCTGAAGTACAAATTCTGGGCCGTCAACGCGGTCGCCTTCATCACTACCTTACTGCTGGTGCTGTATGCCGTGCAGCTTGAACAACAGGCGCGCAGCACGGCCTCTCACACCTCGGCCCAGGCACAAGCGCGGCTGCTTGGCGCCTGGCCGGCTGGGGAAGCACTGCCCAAGGATGAGCACTGGTTGACGTTCGCGCCAGGCCAAATCCCACACATGGCCGACCGGGATCTGTCAGCTCTGGGCAGCGCCACGGGTTGGGTCGAGCTGAACCACATGCCGGTGTTCGGCGAGAACCCGCTGATGGGCGCCGAAGTCGTCGCCCGCCCTGATGGTCAATACGTTGCCGTCCTCGCCTACGCGCCCAGCCTGACTCAGGTGTTCGGCGAGCGTTTCGCCAACTATGCAGCGGCAGTCTTGATCCTGATGCTGGCGATGCTCGGCGCCTCTCAGTTGCTGATCCGTTTCCTGCTCAGCCAACTCAACACACTGAAAGATGTGATGCTGCACGTGGAAAAAACCGGCGATCTGTCGGCCCGCGTGCCCTTGGCGTGCAAGGATGAAGTCGGCCAGATGGCCAGCGCTTTCAACGCCATGCAGGCTGGCTACCAACGCGTGGTCAAAACCGTGGCACGCACCGCCAAGCAACTTGATGAAGGCGCCACGCGGTTGGCCAACAGCATGAACGAGGTGCAGCACGGCATGCTCGGCCAGCAGAGCGAGACCGACCAGGCCGCCACCGCCATCAACGAGATGACCGCCACCGTCTACCACATTGCCCAACACGCAGGCGCCACAAGGGATCTGTCCCAGACCGCCGACACCCTCGCTGGCAGCGGTCAGGAAGTGGTCACCCGGGTGCAGCGCTCGATTTCCGGCCTGTCCACAGGCGTGCAGCAGACCGCCGAGATGATCCAGAAGCTCGCCGAGGACAGCCAAAAAATCAACGGCGTGGTCAGCGTGATCCACAGCATCGCCGAGCAGACCAACCTGCTTGCCCTCAACGCCGCCATCGAAGCCGCCCGCGCCGGGGAAATGGGCCGTGGCTTTGCCGTGGTCGCCGACGAAGTGCGTAACCTGGCCAAACGCGTGCAAAGCTCCACCGATGAAATCACCCGCATGGTCTCGGCCCTGCAAGTCGGCACCCGCGACGCGGTGGACTTCATGCAGGAAAGCTCATTCAAGGCTGACGACTGCGTGCAGCAGGCCCAGGAAGCCGGCGCCGCCCTCGCTGAAATCACCGGCGCCGTGGCGCAGATGCGCGAAAGCAACACCCAGATTGCCGTCGCCGCCGAACAGCAAAGCCACGTCGCCGAAGAAATGAACCGTGCGGTCGTCAGCATTCGTGACGTGACCGAGAACACGGTGCAGCAAACCGTAGACTCGGCGACCACCAGCAATGAACTGGCCACCCTGGCCGGGGAACTGAGCAAGGCGATTGGGCAGTTGAAGCTGTAGGACTGTTCACCCTGTAATCCCCCACCTACAACAAAGCCTCGGTTTGCCCGAGGGTTTGGCGAAACTTCCTAGCCTTCTCGGCGATTAACGCCGACTTCTTTTCCCAGCCAACCTCTCCAAAGTCTCTCGCCTGACCAATCAGCGCGAGGGACCGCCGATGCACGTTTCTATCAGTGCCCCACTTAATGGGGCCGTTTCATGATTCCGGTTATTGCGCAGTTCGTCCTCTACCCCATGGATACCAATACGCCAGACGTGGAATCCGTCCTGAGCGATTTCCGCACGTGCCTGAACGCATTTGACGAGTGGGCCGAAAGCTTCTGGAGCGGTTCGGTACTGGACGTGGAGCAGGTGTTCAAGGTCGGGGACGAGGTTTCCCTCGTCGCTCCCGTGTCTTCCAAACAACCGAATCGCGCAGTTGCCACCTGCAAGGCCCAGGGTGCGTTGACCCTGGTGCATATGTTCGAGAGCACGCAGTTTGTGCCCATCGGCAACACGCCGGTGATGCTGCAGGCCATCGGCTCAGACGGCGAGCCGTTCGGTGACCCCATTCATCGAACCATCGACGCCAGCGGCATTCTAGAAGTCAACGATTGCATCCGCGACCAACGTTATCAGATCACCTTTTATCCCAACGTTTCCAAGGATCACATCAAGACGCTGTACGCGTCTTATCAGTCGGTGATTGCCGGACTGGAAGATCGCCTGCGTGATGAATGGACGAAGACCTTCAGGCCGCAATGGAACGACTTTGCCAAGGCCACACCGTTCGAGCGCAGCGCCATGCAAGGCATGGCGCTCTCAAACGGGATTGCCAAGGCGCTCTACAACCTGTGGGACAACTTCACCCAACTGTACGAGCTGTTGGCGGATATCAAGGCTAATAGCCAGAAGTTGTTGCATTACCTCTCGCAGGCCGAACTCAACGAACTGCTGAAACTGGGCAAAGACACCATCGCCCAGGGTCTGCTTGTGCTCAGCGATGAGCCGCTGCTGTTTATCTATCTGTCGGCCATGGTCGCCTGGATACGCATGCTGCCGCCGCCGCAGATGTATGAATTGCTGGGCGAGATGACCGGCGAGGTGCTGATCAACTTATTCCTGGTCTGGGCGACGCGGGGCATGGGGGTTCAGGTTCGCCTGGGTATGCAGGTGTTGGGGACCATCAAGTCTGGCCAAGCACGCAAATGGCTGGAGAGGCTGGCCGATCAGTTGGTCGGGCCTCGGTTGGACGCCCATGTCGAAACGGCCAGGCCGCTGTTGCTGGGTAGCCCGGCGACACCGATTCGGACGGTTCCGGATGTGCCGTTGAAGGCTGGCGATCAGTTGGTTTCCAACCCGGTGCCGGTGGTGCGGCACAAGGCCAGGCAGCGGACGGTGTTGGTGCGGCAAGAGCCTGTGGATGACGTGCCGGCTGTTGCGAAGAATCCGGCTGGGGATGCGGCGGCGCCTTCGGACAAGACAGCCACTAACGGTTGCCCGGTGTCGATGGTCACGGGCGAAGAACTGCTGACCCTCACCGATGGCGCGCTGGACGGAGTTTTGGCGTTTGAGTGGACCCGCTTGTATCGCACCAGTGCGGTGGAAGTGGATTGTGGGTTGGGGTTTGGCTGGAGTCACTCGCTGGCGCATCGCTTGAGTGTTTCCGGGGATTCGGTGGTGTGGACCGATCATGAGAATCGCTCGACCACCCTGCCCTTGCCTACGGCTGCTCGACCTGCGATCACCAACAGCCTGGCCGAAGCGGCGATCTATCTGGGTTCATTGCCTGATGAGTTGGTGCTGGCTCAGGCCTCACGGTTCTACCACTTTCGCGACGGTGTGCTGACAGCGATCAGCGATGCGTATGACAACCGGCTGCGCATTTCCCGGGATTTTCTGGGGCGCATTGAGCGGGTGGATAACGGTGTCGGGCGCTCGCTGTGTTTGCGCTATGCCTCGGGGCGGATCGTGGCGGTGGACTATCAGATTCATCGCGTCGTGGATGAGGGGCCGTTTGTTTGGGTGACGGAGCAGACGGTTGTTTCCTACGCCTATGACGACCTTGGGCGACTCGTTTCAGCGACCAATGCTGTCGGCGAAAGCGAGGTTTATCGGTACGACGAGCAGCACGTCATTCTTGAACGTGGCTTGGCCGGTGGGGCGAGTTTCTTCTGGGAGTGGGAAAAGTCTGGCAAGACGGCGCGGTGTGTCCGGCATTGGGCCAGTTTCTCGCAGATGGACACACGCTACGCCTGGGATGACAACGGCCAGGTCACGGTGTTTAACGCCGATGGCAGCCGGGAAGTCTACGTGCATGACCAGCGGGCGCGGCTGGTGCAGCGGGTGGATCCGGATGGGGCCGAGCACTTCAAGTCCTACGATGACAAAGGTCGGCTGACGGTTGAGCAGGATCCGCTGGGGGCGATCACGGCCTACCAGTACGACGAAGCCGGGCGTTTGGTGGCGGTGTTTCCGGGGGATGACGAGCCAACGTCCTACGAGCATGACAACGGGTTCGTACGGGTTGTGCGACGTGGGGAAGCGGTTTGGAAGTATGAGCGCAATGATCAGGGCGATGTTATTCGCAAGATCGATCCAGACGGCAATGCTACTGACTACAGCTACAACAAATGCGGCCAGCTGGTTGGGGTGTGGTACCCGGATCACAGCTGTCATCGGCTGGTGTGGAATGAGCGTGGGCAGTTGCTTGAGGAGCAGTTGCCGAATGGCGGGGTCAAGCGTTATCGCTATGACGACCTCGGGCGAAAAATCACCCAGGAAGACGAGCACGGTTCGCTCACACAATTTGAGTGGAACGGCGTTGGGCGGTTAGTTCAAATCGTCTTGCCGAGCGGCGACACGCGTAAATATACCTACAACGCTTACGGAAAAATCACCTCCGAGCGCGATGAACTGGGCCACGTCACCCGCTACGAATACGCCGACGGATTGCACCTGATCAGCCGCCGCATCAATGCTGATGGCACTCAGGTCAAATACCGCTACGACAACGTACGTTTGTTGCTGACCGAAATCGAAAACGAGGTGGGCGAAACCTACCGGCTCCAGTACCACAGCAACGGCCTGATCCAGCAGGAAATCGGTTTTGACGGCCAGCGTACGGCTTACCTCTACGACCTCAACGGCAACCTTCGGGAAAAGACCGAACACGGTGATGATGGCAGTCAGCTGGTTACCCGCTACGAGCGCGATTACGCCGGACGCCTCATCAGAAAAACCCTGCCCGACAGCAACACCGTCGATTACACCTACGACCGCCAGGGCAACCTCGTAAGCGTCGAAGACGGCCACTGGTCCCTGGCCTACGAGTACGACAGCCAAAACCGCCTCACCGCCGAACACCAGGGCTGGGGCACCCTGCGCTACGGCTACGACGCCTGCGGTCAGCTGCAAAACCTACGCCTGCCGGACAACAACCGCCTCACCTTCAAACACGACAAAGGCGGCCACCTCGCCACCGTCGACCTGAACGGCACCGTTCTCACCTCGCACCTGTTCCACGCCGGACGCGAACAGCAACGCGCGCAAGGAACACTGCTCAGCCACTACCAACACGACCACCAGGGCCGCCTGTTCAACCAGAGCATCCACGACGCCGAAGGTCCGCTATACAGCCGCCACTACGACTACGACGAAGCCGGCAACCTCACCCGCCTGCTCGACACCCGCAAAGGCGAGCACCACTACCACTACGACCCATTAAACCGCCTCACCCGCGCCGACCACTCCCAAGGCGAGCAGGAACGCTTCGCCCACGACCCGGCCGGCAACCTGCTGATGCAAGACCGCCCCGGCCCCGACATCGTCGCCGGCAACCGCCTGATGATCCAGGGCGACCACCATTACGACTACGACGCCTTCGGCAACCTGATCCGCGAACGGCGTGGCAAAGGCCATCAACTCGTTACTGAATACCGCTATGACTGCCAGCACCGTCTGACCGGCATCACCCGCCCCAATGGCAAAAAAGCTAGTTACCGCTACGACCCATTTGGACGGCGCATAAGCAAAACCGTCGACGGTGTAACCACCGAGTTCTTCTGGCAAGGCGACAAGCTCATCGCCGAGCACCACGCGGACCGTCACCGCAGCTATCTCTACGAACCGGACAGCTTCCGTCCGCTAGCCTTGCTCGAAGGCTTTGGTCCAAAGGAAGCCAAGCCCTACCACTACCAACTCGACCACCTTGGTACGCCGCAGGAACTCACCGCTGCCGATGGCGAAATCGTCTGGTCCGCCCATTACCGCGCCTATGGAGAAATCAGCCGTCTCGACATCGGAAAAATCGACAACCCGCTGCGCTTCCAGGGCCAATACTTCGATCAAGAAAGCGAGCTGCACTACAACCGCCATCGCTACTACAATCCGGATATCGGTCGCTATCTGACGCCTGACCCGGTGAAGTTGGCGGGTGGGATCAATGCGTACCAGTACGTGCCGAACCCTACCGGATGGGTGGATCCGACAGGGCTGAGCGCCAACTGTCCGCCGAAAGGGATACAACAGCCAGCCTGTAAAACACCGAATGAACCGGAAACACCTGATATTTCTCGCAGAGGTGCCTTCAGGCAGGCGAAAAGAGATGCCGGGATACCGATGGTTCAGACTCCAGACATGGTAGTAGACCCAGACACAGGAAAGACGAAACAATACACTACTGAAAAAATGACAGACAAGAACAGGAAAACAATTCTGGATGAAAACGGTAAACCCATAGACACAAAAGTCTATCAATTTACAAGATCAAACGGCTCGAAAATCCTCATTCAAGACCACTCAGCAGGCCATAAATTCGGTAGCGAAGATGGTATTGGAGACCATACATCACACTTCAATTTGCGACCCATCGAAAAGCCTCGAAAAGGTTATCTTGAAGGCGCAAAAAAACACTATCCATTCAGGAAGTAAAAATGAAACACTGGAACGAGTTAGACGGAAGTATATTTCTCAGCAAAATCTTCAGCCTTCCTGTTGAAATTGGAAAAATAGCTCTTTTCTCATTACGGGTAGAAAATGATCAACCTTGTATTGGAATAGGTTTCGACATACCCGAATTTCCAGACAACCTACCAGAAAAATGGAAAAACAAAGGATATAACATGTGCAGACTTGGGATAACCTGCAATGACATTAAAAACCTGAAGATCCTTAACATCCCCGCGCATGAGGTATTTACAGTAAAAATCAATAAAAAAACGGATTACTTTACTTTTAAAGCTACCAGCGACAATGCATCTATAGAATTCAATGCAAAATTCATTTCACTTAGCGGGCCAAATGTTTACATTAACGGTTCGGACGACTATTACTTTTAAACAACCCAAAACCAATATAATACTCCCCAAGGATACCCTAGGCGGTGCTAGCTGATGCATCAGCTCGAAAAAGAGATAGACCATGCCCTAAAAGCTCTGGATATCCGCTCTAAGAAACTGGAGTTTAGCGAAATTGCGAGCTTGATACAGTCACTGACTAAGAAGTTCTTCAAGTCAGAAAGAAACGTACTCGACCCAGTCCAACTGAACGAAAAAAGCACAGAACAAAACCCTAACTTTTGGCAGGAAATACAGCATCGAATTAGTCAAGAAAACCTGGTTCTATTAGTGTTCGACTCGGCATACCGGGCGTGGAAAATCCCTGATGCTCAAGACATTGCAGTAGTTCTGGGTGAAACGACCGGATACCCATTCTGGGTAACCGATCAGGACCTCACGTTTCTAATGCATCTGGACGATCATGACTGCGTTATTTGGGCATGAGCGTGGCTGCCACAAATTGCCTTCTATGACCCCAATAGCCAGCCCCAATTCGCCCCGCCACCCAACCCCACCTAAACTCTCTCCATGCTATTTCAACGGACAGAGGATTCACCATCATGGGCAAACGTCATCCCAATCTCCCCGCCTGGCAATGGCGTAACTACCCGCAGAACCACCAGCACCCGACCAATCTGGCATTGCACCTGATTGCCGTGCCGCTGTTCATCATCGGGTTTCTGTTGATCGTATCCGGGGTTTTCAGTCTGAGCCTGGCCAGTTTTGCCGTGGGTGTGGTCGGGATTCTGGCCGGCTTGGCATTGCAGCGTCATGGCCATAGCCTGGAAGCCCGGGCCAGTGAGCCGTTCAGTGACCGTAAAGATGCGGTGCAGCGCCTGGTGGTCGAGCAGTTCGTGACCTTTCCACGTTTTGTATTAAGTGGCGGCTGGTGGCGTGCCTGGCGGCAGCGCCACAGGCACTAAGGTCAGGCGAAGACCACCACAGTCTGGCGGCTGATGGCGATCAGTTCGCCGGTCGGGCTCCAGAGGGCAGCGGCGGCATGACCGTAACCGTCGCGGGCGTGTTCGATGTTGACATAATACTGGCACCAGTCGAGGGTCGTCAGATCCTGCAAGGGCTGGATGAATTCGATGGTCCAGGTCAGGGTGCTGCCGGGTGCCGGCTTTTTCAGGTGCGGCAGCAAGGCCGGAGGCCAGGCGTCGACGAGGGCGAGGATGTGCGCCTCGGTCAACGGCTCTTCTTTCACATCCCCACGCAACCGCACCCAACCGCCCATGTCTCGGGATTTATTACCGGTAAACGGCAAGCCACCGACACTCCAGCGCATCGCCAGGTGGCGCATGAATTCCGGGGTCACGCCCTTGATATAGGCCAGTTCCTGGCATTCATCCCAATGTTTGAACACCGGCGGCGCTTCGCTCTCGACAGCGATTTCCGACTCACGGGACGCACCGAAACTGGCCTGTACCAATGTCGCCACTTCACCGTTCTGCACCACACGGCCCAGCAATTGGCTAACGGCCTTGCCTTCGCGCAAGACTTCGACCTGGTAACTGGCTGAAACATCCGGCGCTACAGGCCCGACAAAGGTAATGGCGAGCGAGCGTAGCGGACGCTCGGCCGGCACTTGGGCACGCAGGGCTTCGTATTGCAAGGCAGCCACCAGGCCACCAAAAGTCGCGCGCCCCTGGGCCCACTCGGCGGGGATGGTGACGTCCAGCGGGTTGCTACGGGCGGCGTCGAGCAAATCACTAAAGCGCATGGCGGTCTCACATCAAAAGAAACAGATGAGCGATCTTAACCATCGGGTCGGCCAGGTACAGCGCCTATTCCGGCCAAAAGCCGGACCGGCTCAGAAACAATCTGCGCTGAGTTTGTCCAGCACGCGGTCCGCCTGCCCTTCAGCCTTGGCCATGGTGCGATGCCACACCGCAACACAAGGTTGCAGATCTGCCTGATGCTCAGCCTGGGCCAGCCATTGCCAGCAATCGTGCCAATCGCCTAAAGCGCCCTGGGCTTTTTTCAGGCGCGACATCGCGTTGGCCGGTAACTTATCCAATTCGGGATAGGCTTCGGCGGCATAGCGCACCCGCTTGATCAACAACCGCAGGCGGTGGCGGTCATGATCGGGATCTTTCAAGGCGTCATCGAGTTTCTGCCATTGCTTGGCCAGACGTTTTTCAATACGCGGGCGCAGGCCTTTGAGCAATTTCTGATGTTCGCAAGCCCGGATGAAACGCGGAAACGCATCCAGGATCAACAACAAATGCGCAAGCTCAGCGCTTTGCGCCACCTGGCGATAGGCCTCAGGTTGCAGACACAGGCGCCGGTCGGCCGCCTCGCGATGTCCATGCTGATGCAAATACGCCGCCAGCACTTCGCGATCGCGTAGCGGCGTGGTCAGTTGGCCGACAGTGCTAGCGGCCAATTCAAGCTGTTCCACCCCAGGCAGCCCGCGCAAGGGGCGCAACAGGCTGCGCAGACGGCGCACGGTGGTGCGCAGGTCATGCAGGGCTTCATCGTCGGTGACGGCGGCGAGGCGAGCCTGGCAGCTCAGTAACCCTACTTCCAGGCCAATAACCTGAGCGACTAACTGATCGACCAAAGCTGACATCTTGCCCTCACTGCCTGATGAATAGCCCTACTCGCTGCTGCAGGTCAACGCCCGGCGCGAGACTCACGAATATAGAACCGCGCTTTCTCGGCCTTGTTGGAACAGCCTTCAAACGCTTCAAATTGTTGCTGGGTCTTGGCGCCCGTCAACAACGACAGCGCTTTAGAGTAGCTCACGGTGCCAGCAAATCCTTCAGCCTTGGCAAGATCCAGCTCTTTCCAGGCAGCATCCAATTGGCTGCCGCAGCTGTCGCGGTACGCGGTCTTCCCGGCACAACCGGCCAGGGCCAGCATGATCACAGGTACACACATCCAGGCTTTCATTGATGACACCTCAAAAAGAAAAAACAGTCGTACGTTGTAGACGTTGCCTACATGGAAAAGTGCCTGTCCTTAGCCTGAAATCGATAGTACCTACAGATCAGAGCATACCCGAGCACCGGGGCTATTCTGGAAAAATATCGTAGGCCCCCCGCGAAGATTGAAGCGGCCCCCTCAATGGGTGCATTGTGGGACCCTGCCTTGGGGAGGACATGGACCATGAAAAAACGTGTTGCCTTGGTGCTGGGCTCCGGCGGGGCTCGGGGGTACGCCCACATCGGAGTGATCGAAGAGATCGAACGGCGCGGGTATGACATCGCTTGTATTGCCGGGTGTTCCATGGGGGCTGTGGTGGGCGGGATCTATGCCGCCGGCAAGCTGGATGACTATCGAAACTGGATTGAAAGCCTCGATTATCTCGACGTGCTGCGCCTAGTGGACGTGAGTTTCCGCCTGGGCGCGATTCGCGGTGAGAAAGTCTTCGGCCAGATCCGCAAGATCGTTGGCGAGATCAATATCGAAGAGCTGCGCATCCCCTATACCGCCGTCGCCACCGACCTGACCAACCAGCAGGAAATCTGGTTCCAGGAAGGCTGTCTGCACCAGGCCATGCGTGCCTCAGCCGCGATTCCCAGCCTGTTCACCCCGGTAATGCAAGGTAACCGCATGCTGGTGGACGGCGGCCTGCTCAACCCGCTGCCCATCGTGCCGGTGGTGTCGAGCCATTGTGACTTGATCATCGCGGTCAACCTCAACGCCACCAACCAGAAGCACTATCAGTTGCCGGTGATCCAGCGCCCACCGGCTTTCAAGAGCCGCTTCAACAACCTGGCCAAATCACTCGGCTCGCACCTGCCGTTTCGCCGCAAGCAGGCCGAGCAATTAATGAAGTTGGAGCAGGAAGCCTTGGAGGCTCAGGCAGCGGAGATCAATCCGTGGCTGGAGTCGGCCGAGCCGGAATCCCAGCAACCCGCCGCTGCGCCGGAAAAGCCCGGCGCACCGAAGTCCGCGACCGGCTCATTCATCATCGATAACGTCGGCCCGGCGTCGCTGTTGGACCTGATCAACCAGAGCTTCGAGGTGATGCAGACATCGCTGGCGCAGTACAAGATTGCCGGCTACCCACCCGATGTGCTGATCAACGTACCGAAGCGGGTGTGCCGGTTTTTCGAGTTCTACAAGGCGCCGGAGTTGATCGCGCTTGGGCGGGAAATCGCCAGTGATACGTTGGATCGATATGAAAGTGAGCAGAGCTGAATCCTAGAGCGCTGCTGATGGCCCTTTCGCGAGCAAGCCCGCGAAGAGGCCCGACCAGACGCCTACACTCTAAGCACTCAACAACCGATACCCCACCCCCGCCTCGGTCACGATAAACCGTGGCTGGGTCGGATCATCCGCCAACTTCTGTCGCAGATGCCCCACCACAATACGCAGGTAATGGCTGTCCTGGGTATGGGTGGGCCCCCAGATGTCCTTGAGCAATTGCTGCTGGGTAATCACCCGCCCCGGATGCCGTGCCAATTGCGCCAGCACCGCGTATTCCTTGCGCGTCAGCGCCACTTCAGCACCATCCAGCAACACCCGGCGATAGGCCAGGTCCACCGTCAAGGGGCCAAAACGCAGTGCGGCTTCCTGGGCTTCGCCCGCCGGCGCCTGACGCAACAACGCGCGAACCCTGGCGAGAAACTCCTGGATGCCGAAGGGTTTGGTCACATAGTCATTGGCCCCCCCATCAAGGGCTTCAACTTTCTGCACCTCGCTGGCCCGCACCGACAACACCAGCACCGGCACTGTCGACCACTCACGAAACTCACGCAGCACCTGCTGGCCGTCCATGTCCGGCAGGCCAAGATCGAGCACCAGCAGGTCCGGCTTGCTCAGCGCCGCCTGGGCCAGGCCTTCGTTGCCGGTGCCGGCCTCGATCACTTTATAGCCCTGGGAAGCCAGGCTGATGCGCAGGAATTTGCGGATCTGCGGTTCGTCATCAATGACCAAAATCGTCGAGGTCTGGCTCATGGTGTCCAATCAAAATCCGTGAAGAAAACAGGGTAGCTCATGCCTCGCGCTCCAGGCCAGGCTGTGTCGGCAAGGGCAGGAACAAGGAGATACAGGTGCCTCGACCTTCAATACCGTCGGCCACGCTGATGTGCCCACCGTGGGCACCGACCATGCCCTGGCAGATCGCCAGGCCCAGGCCCGTGCCCTGCCCACCTCGGTCACCCCGTGCGGCGGTGTAGAACATATCGAAAATTTTTGCCCGCTCGTCTTCGGGAATGCCCGGCCCCTCATCGGCCACCGCGAAAAACAGCTGACCCTCTGAAACGCTGGCGCTCAATTGCAATCGGCCTTGCGGCGGCGAAAAGCGCGCGGCGTTTTCCAGCACATTGACCAGTGCTTGCTCGATCAACGCGGCATGCACATACAACAAAGGCAACTCAGGCGGCACATCGGTACTCACTTGCAACGGCGCCAGCACCGCACGCAGACGTCCAATCGCACTGCCGACGATATCGCCCGGCGACACCCAATCCCGCGCCAGTTTCAACGCGCCATGGCCGAGACGCGTCATGTCCAGCAAGTTCTGGATATACCGATCGAGACGCTCGGCCTCATCGCGGGTGCCCTCCAGCAATTCGCGACGATCCTCCAGCGGTATCGCCTCACCGAGCGCCAGCAGGCTGTCGATGCTGCCGCGCATGGCGGTCAGCGGCGTGCGTAAATCGTGGGACACCGAGGCCAGTAACGCGCTGCGCAGTTGCTCAGTCTCACCGTGCAACCTAGCGGACTCCAGCTCCTGAGCCAGTTGCGCACGCGCCAGCGCCTGGGCCAGCGGCTGGCTCAAGGCAGTGAGTAAACGACGACGTTGGCCGCTCAATTCCAGGCCGGGTTTGGGGCTGACACCGAGCAATCCCAGCGGGCCCTCCTCGCCCGACAACGGCCACCACCACCAACGCCCGAACGGCAAGGTGCCGGTGCCCATGCCCGCTGGCTGATCATGCTGCCAGGCCCAATCCGCAGCGGCGCGCTCGGCTTCAGTAAGGTTCAGCGGGCCGCCGGTCTCGATCGCCCACCCCCCCTGGCCATCACGATTGACCAGGCACAGATCCAGGTCGCTCCAACCTTCCAAATGATGCGCCGCAGCGCTGACCACCGCCTGGCGGTCGGTGGCGGCAGTGAGTTTGCGTGAGAGGTCCAGCAACTCGCTGGTTTCTTCCTGGGTATCGCGCAACGCCTGCAATTGGCGACGTTGACGCGCCGCCAGGTTGCCGGTCAGCGCCGCCATCAACAAGAAGAACAATAGGGTCAGCACATCTTCTTCGCGCTGAATGGCGAAGGAGAAATTCGGCGGGATAAACAGGAAGTCGTAGGTCATGAACGACAACGCCGCACACACCAGTGACGGCCCCAGGCTGCTGCGTACCGCCACCAGCAACACAGCGGCCAGGAACACCAGCGAGATGTTCGGCAGCGGCAAGACGCTGGACACCGCCCAGGCCACCGCCGCCGCAACCACTGTCGCCACGACCGCCAGTGCATAGTCGAACCACACCAGCCCGCGCACATCCGGCAAACGTGACGGTACGGGGATGTCGTCGCTGTCAAGGACGTTGATTTCCAGGCCACGCGCATTACGCAACAACCGCGCGGCCAGGCCGCCGCCAAACAATCGACGCCGCCAACGCATCCGCGATTGCCCCACCAGCAACAGGCTGGCACGACGCTCGGCAGCATGCTGGATCAGTGTCTTGGCCACCTCCCCCGCCCGCAGCAGCACCACCTCGCCCCCCAGGCGCTCGGCCAGTTGCTGGGCATTCTGCAGGCGCAGTCGCGACTGCTCATCCCGCGCACCGCCGTTATCGATATGCACCAGGCTCCACGGCAAATGCCGACGCTGGGCGACGCGGCTGGCATGGCGTACCAGACGTTCGGCCTGCGCATCGCCATCCACGCCCACCAGCAAACGACCGCGCACCGCGGGCGCGGCCTGACCGAGTTGGCGATAGCCTTGGGCCAAATCGTCATCGACATGGGCGGCGGCGGTTTGCATGGCCAACTCGCGCAAGGCCATCAGGTTGGTCTGGGTGAAAAATGCGTCGATGGCCGCGCGGGCCTGCTCCGGCACATAAACCTTGCCGTCACGCAGGCGCTCCAGCAACTCGCGGGACGGCAGGTCGATCAGCAGCAGTTCGTCGGCCTCTTGCAACACCCAGTCCGGCAAGGTTTCACGCACCTGCACCCCGGTGATGCCGCGCACCTGATCATTGAGGCTTTCCAGGTGCTGAACGTTGACCGTGGTAAACACGTTGATGCCCGCCGCGAGCAATTCCTGGATGTCTTGCCAGCGCTTTTCATGGCGACTGCCGGGGGCGTTGCTGTGGGCCAGTTCATCCACCAATACCAGCTTGGGCTTGGCGACGAGCAGGCCGTCGAGGTCCATCTCTTCGAGCATCACGCCACGGTATTCGCTGCGCAGCAAAGGTTGCTGCGGCAGGCCGCTGAGCAAGGCTTCGGTCTCGGCGCGGCCATGGGTCTCGACCACGCCGGCAATCAAGCGCACGCCTTGACGTAGCTGGGTGTGAGCGGCCTGAAGCATGGCGTAGGTCTTGCCCACCCCCGGTGCGGCCCCGAGGAAGACTTTGAGCCGGCCACGGCCGTCCCGTGGCAGATCGGCTAACAAGGCATCGGCGCGGCCGGAGTCGCTCATGCGGGCAGTGTCCTTCAGGTATTGATCGGGTTACAGCTTTTCCAGGGCCATGTTCAGCGCCAGCACATTCACCACCGGCGGGCCCACCAGTGGGCTTTCGATGTGCTCATCGAGCAAGCGCTGCAAGGTCGACACCGGCACATTCCGCGCCGCCGCCACCCGCGCCAGTTGATAGGCAATCGCCTGTGGTGGCAAGTGTGGATCAAGACCGCTGCCAGAGGTAGTCAGCGACGCCAAAGGCACCGGGCCCTGGCCGGGGACCAACTGCTTGTTGGCGTCATCAAAGATGCGCGCGGCCAGCGCCGGGTTGCTAGGGCCAAGGTTGCTGGCACTGCTGGAAACTGTCGCAAAAGCGCCGGCCGAGGGGCGCGGGTGGAACCAGCTGTCGCCGGTAAAATCCTGGGCGATCAGGCTGGAACCACGCACCTTGCCGCTGTCGTCGCGCACCAGGCTGCCATTGGCCTGGTCCGGGAAGGCGACTTGGGCGACGCCAGTTACCACCAATGGGTAGGCGACGCCGGTGATCAGAGTCATGAGCACCAGCAGGCTTAGGGCCGGGCGGATCATGTTGGACATTTCGGATTCCTCAATTCGGTCATTGCAACCTGTGGGCACCCATCTGGCACCCACAGGATTCGGGTCAAACCAGGTGCAACGCAGTCAACAGCATGTCGATCGCCTTGATACCCACGAACGGCACCAGTATCCCGCCCAGCCCGTAGATCAGCAGGTTACGTCGCAGCAATGCCGCCGCACTCGCCGCCTGCACACGCACACCGCGCAGCGCCAGCGGAATCAGCACCACGATAATCAGCGCGTTGAACACGATGGCCGACAGGATCGCGCTCTGCGGGCTCTGCAAGTGCATCACGTTGAGCACGCCCAGTTGCGGGTAGATCGAGGCAAAGAGCGCCGGCAGGATCGCGAAGTACTTGGCCACGTCGTTGGCGATGGAGAACGTGGTCAGTGCGCCACGGGTCACCAGCAACTCTTTGCCGATCTGCACCACGTCCAGCAGCTTGGTCGGATCGCTGTCGAGGTCGACCATGTTGGCGGCTTCACGAGCGGCCTGGGTGCCGTCATTCATTGCCATGCCGACGTCAGCCTGGGCCAGCGCAGGGGCATCGTTGGCCCCGTCCCCGCACATCGCCACCAGCCGGCCGTCATTTTGCTCATGACGAATGCGTGCGAGTTTTTTCTCCGGCGTGGCTTCGGCCAGTACATCGTCCACGCCCGCTTCTGCGGCAATCGCGGCGGCGGTCAGCGGGTTATCGCCGGTCACCATTACGGTGCGGATCCCCAGTTTGCGCAGTTCGGCGAAACGCTCACGAATACCGGGCTTGACCACGTCTTTCAGGTGGATCGCCCCGAGCAGCTTGCCATCGGCACACACCAGCAATGGGGTGCCACCGCTTTGGGCAATTTTGTCGATTTCCCGCGACAGTGCCGGTTGCAAATCGCGGCGTTGCTGACCAATAAACGCCAGCAGCGAATCCACCGCGCCTTTGCGGAAAACACGGCCCTGGTAGTCGACGCCGGACAACCGGGTTTCCGCACTGAACGGCACGGCGGTCAACTCATCCGCAGTCGGCTCGGCCTGAGGGTGCAAGGCGCGCAGGTATTCGACGATGGATTTGCCTTCCGCCGTGTCATCCGCCAGCGAGGCAAACAGCGCACCTTCGGCCACTTCCTTGCCGCTGACGCCTGGCGCCGCGACCACTGCCGCACAACGGCGGTTACCAAAGGTGATGGTGCCGGTCTTGTCCAGCAGCAACACGTGTACGTCGCCCGCCGCTTCCACGGCACGGCCAGACTTGGCGATCACATTGAGACGCACCAGGCGATCCATCCCGGCGATACCGATGGCCGACAACAAGCCGCCGATGGTCGTAGGAATCAGCGTCACCAGCAGTGCGACCAGGAACACAAGGGGCAAACTGCCGCTGGCGAAGTGCGCGAACGGCTGCAGGGTCACCACCACCAACAGGAAAATCAGGGTCAGGCCAATCAGCAGGATATCCAGCGCGACTTCGTTGGGGGTTTTCTGGCGTTTGGCGCCTTCTACCAGGGCGATCATGCGGTCGAGGGTGGACTCACCGGGGTTGGTGGTGATGCGGATCAGCAGCCAGTCCGACACCAGGCGGGTGTTGCCGGTGACGGCCGAACGGTCGCCACCGGACTCGCGGATCACCGGTGCGGATTCGCCGGTGATCGCCGCTTCGTTGACCGCCGCGATCCCTTCGATGACTTCGCCGTCACCAGGGATCATTTCCCCAGCGGCCACGCGCACCACATCGCCTTTGCGCAGACTGGTGGCCGGCACGACCTTGAAGCTGCCATCGGCCTCCTTGCGGCGAGCACTCAGGCCTTCGCTGCCGGCCTTGAGGCTGTCGGCACGCGCCTTGCCACGCCCTTCGGCCAAGGCTTCGGCGAAGTTGGCAAACAGCACGGTGAACCACAGCCACACCGCGATTTGCACCGCGACATAGGTGGGCACAGCGGTGTCAGGCACGAAGCACAGCACGGTGGTGAGGATGGCGGTCAACTCGACCACCAGCATCACCGGCGAGCGTTGCAGTTGACGTGGATCCAGCTTGACGAACGCCTGGACCAGCGCCGGACGCCACAGGGCGGAGATGGCGGTTTTGGCGGGCTCCTGGATTTTGGCCGGAGCTGCATTTTTTGCAGGCATATTCATTTTCATATCCCTTAATTAGAAGCCCATGCTCATATGTTCAGCGATGGGACCTAACGCCAGCGTCGGCAGGAAGGTCAGGCCGCCTACCAGCAAAATGGTCACGGTCAACAGGGTCACGAACAGCGGGCCATGGGTCGGGAAGCTGTTCTGGCCGATCGGCGCGGTCTTCTTCATCGCCAGGCTGCCAGCCAGGGCCAATACCGGGAGGATGTAGCCGAAGCGGCCGATCAACATGCCCAGGCCCAGCATCAAGTTATGGAACGGGGTGTTGGCGCTGAAGCCGCCGAACGCCGAGCCGTTGTTGGCACTGGCCGAGGTGTAGGCATAAAGCAATTGGCTGAAACCGTGAGGGCCAGGGTTACTGATGGCACCGGCCGGACCAGGCAGGCTCGCGGCGATGGCACCCAGTACCAACACACCCACCGGCATTACCAGCAAGGTCACCACCAGCAATTGCACTTCCTTGGCCTGCAGCTTTTTACCCAGGTACTCCGGAGTGCGGCCGATCATCAGGCCGGCGAGGAACACCGCGATCAACACGTTGAGTAACATGCCGTACATACCGGCGCCGACGCCGCCAAAGATCACTTCGCCGACCATCATGTTGACCAGCGCGACCATGCCGCTGAGCGGGCTGAGGCTGTCCTGCATGCCGTTGACCGAACCGTTGGACGCCGCCGTTGTGGTCACCGACCACAGCACCGTACCGGTGGTACCGAAGCGTGCCTCCTTGCCTTCCAGCGGTGCGGTTTGCTCCACAGCCGGATTGTTCAACGTCGGGTTGGGCTGGTATTCAGCCCACAGCGAGGTCGCGCCGCCAATCAGGAACAGCGCCAGCATGCAGCCGAGGATCGCGCGACTTTGGCGCAGGTCCTTCACGTAGTGACCGAAGGTAAAAACCAGCGCCACCGGGATCAGGATGATCGCCGCCACTTCAAACAGGTTTGCCCAGGCCGTTGGGTCCTCGAACGGATGCGCCGAGTTGACACCAAAAAAGCCACCGCCGTTGGTGCCCAATTGCTTGATCGCAATCTGGCTGGCCGCCGGGCCCAGGGGGATCACTTGATCCACACCTTGCATCGTCACGGCATCCACGTAATGGGCGAAGGTCTGCGGTACGCCCTGCCACACCAGGAACAACGCCAGCACCAGGCACAACGGCAGCAAGCCGTAGAGGGTGGCGCGGGTCATATCGACCCAGAAGTTGCCCAACGTCTTGGTGGATTTGCGACCAATCCCACGGCACAAAGCGACCAGCACTGCCAGACCGGTCGCCGCGCTGACGAAATTCTGCACGGTCAGGCCCGCCATCTGGCTGAGGTAACTCAGGGACGCCTCACCGCTGTAGGACTGCCAGTTGGTGTTGGTCATGAAACTGACCGCTGTGTTGAAGGCCAGGGTCCATTCCTGACCCGGCAATTTCTGCGGGTTCAGGGGGAGGTAGTCCTGGAACAGCAGGATCGCGAACAACAGCACAAAGCCTGCAAGGTTGAAGGCAAGCAAGGCCAACATGTACTTCTGCCAGCTTTGTTCTTGATGCTCGTCTACGCCCGACAAGCGATAACAGGCGCGCTCCACCGGGCCGAACACCGGCGTGAGCCAGGTGCGCTGCCCTTCCATCACCTTGTAATAGAACCGCCCCAGGAACGGGGCCGGCACCAGCACCACCGCAAAGAAGGCAATGATCAGCCAATAGTCATAACTGTGCATGGCCCGCTCCTAGTTCCGATCCGCGCGTAGCAGCGCAACCAGCAGATAAATGAACAGCGCCACGGCCAATAGCAGTGACACCCCGTCCAGAACGCTCATGGAAGTCTCTCCGTTTAGCGGCGAGTGCCGCGTGTGGGCCAATTGTCGGCAGGAGTGGTGTAAAGGAACGAGAGCGAGGGGACAGGCAGGGCGTAAAGACGGCGTAAAGAGTGGGTTTATGCGGGGTTTACAGAGGGATGTATGCGCGCTTGTGGTAGGACCCGCCCTGATCTGGTGCAGGGAGATGCGGATTTCAACGCCAAACCGTTCCCGTGGCGACAGTTGCGCAGCTTTACGACAATGATTCCCATCCTGGCATATCCGCTGCAACACCTTGAATCATTCCAACCGGTTCAGGGAGAGCAACACCATGAACACACAACTCAAACCCACCTTGGGCACCCTGCACTTATGGGGTATCGCTGTCGGCCTGGTCATTTCCGGCGAATACTTCGGCTGGAGTTATGGCTGGGGCGTCGCCGGGACGCTGGGCTTTCTGGTGACCTCACTGATGGTCGCCGCGATGTACACCTGCTTCATCTTCAGTTTCACTGAGCTGACTACCGCCATTCCTCACGCGGGCGGGCCGTTTGCCTACAGCCGTCGCGCCTTTGGTGAGAAAGGTGGCTTGATCGCCGGTCTCGCGACCTTGATCGAATTCGTCTTCGCTCCGCCTGCAATCGCCTTGGCCATCGGCGCCTATCTGAATGTGCAGTTTCCAGCGCTGGACCCGAAGCACGCCGCCGTCGGCGCGTACATCGTGTTCATGGGCCTGAACATTCTCGGCGTGAAACTCGCCGCGACCTTCGAATTGGTCGTGTGCGTGCTCGCCGTCGCCGAGCTGCTGGTGTTCATGGGCGTCGTCGCACCCGCGTTCAGCTTCAGCAACTTCGCCCTGAACGGCTGGGCCGGCTCAGACACCTTTGATGCACCCGCGATTGCAGGCATGTTTGCCGCGATTCCTTTCGCCATCTGGTTTTTCCTCGCCATCGAAGGCGCAGCCATGGCCGCCGAAGAAGCGAAAGATCCGAAGCGCACCATTCCAAAGGCCTACATCAGCGGCATCCTGACCCTGGTGATCCTGGCGATGGGCGTGATGTTCTTTGCTGGCGGCGTGGGCGACTGGCGTACCCTGTCCAACATCAACGATCCCTTGCCACAAGCCATGAAAGCCGTGGTGGGTGACAGCTCCGGCTGGCTGCACATGCTGGTGTGGATCGGCCTGTTTGGCCTGGTGGCCAGCTTCCACGGCATCATCCTGGGCTACTCGCGCCAGTTCTTTGCCTTGGCCCGCGCAGGTTACCTGCCGTCTTTCCTCGCCAAACTGTCGCGTTTTCAGACACCGCACCGGGCAATCATCGCCGGCGGTGTGGTAGGTATTGCCGCCATCTACAGCGACGGTCTGATCAATCTGGGCGGCATGACACTGACCGCCGCGATGATCACCATGGCCGTATTCGGCGCGATTGTGATGTACATCATGAGCATGCTCAGCCTGTTTAAACTACGTAAGACCGAACCGCTGCTGGAGCGTACCTTTCGCGCCCCCGGTTATCCCATCGTGCCGGGCATTGCGCTGGTACTGGCGGTGGCGTGCCTGGTGGCCATGGCCTGGTTCAACGCGCTGATCGGGCTGATCTTCCTGGGCTTCATGGGGGCGGGTTTCGCTTACTTCCAAATGACCGCGCAGGACCGTGCCGACGCACCGCCGGATGCGATGTTGACCGGGCTCTGATCTACTAAGGGGCGGAATGGGCCTACACTGAACTAGTAAGAAAGCCCGTTACTCAAAGCAGTTATTGCCGTGGGAAAGTTCTCCCACGGCAATCTGCCTCAAGGAGAGCCTTATGCCGTGGTACGCGTGGTTGATTATGGTAGTTGCGATCGGGTCGATCGTCGGTGGGTTGATGATGCTGCGTGACAGTGCCAACAAAGTGGAACTCACCGACGAACAACGCAAGCGTGTGGCCGAGCGCAACGCCCAGGCGGATGCCAAGGACGCTCAGGATCGCTGAGCCTTGGGTTACTCCCAAGCCGCCTTGGCAATATGCAACCCGTGCTGTCCCTTATAGGCAGCACGCTCCGGCTGGCTCCAGCCATTCAGCAGCTCATCCTCCAACTTGTAGATCTCAACCCCCAGCGGACGGCATACCGTCAGCGGATCCTGTGCCTCGGGCCCCCACATCGGCAACGACAAATCCCCACCAGGGCACGTCGACAACGCACACAACAAATCAATCTCGGCAAAGAATTCCAGGTAGTCGCCCTTCTGCGCCGGACAGGCTTTCATGAAATACATGTCGTCATGATTCAGGCCCGTGCACTGGAAAATATTCAGCACGTCGTGCACATCGAATTCCGTCAGACCGTGGGGTAAAACCGCGCGAGTCAGGTTCGAGTGGCAATGGTGGTGGAAGTCTTCACCCGTGAGCATCCGATTCACATACGGATCGCAACGCGTACCGAGCAAATCATGCAGGCGCCCACCGTGCTCATCGATGCCGTAACTGGCCAGGCTGTCGTCTGTGATTGTCACCAAAGGTCTCAAAAATGGCAGGTTCGACCACAGACGGTCATGGGTGCTGACATGGGCGCCCTGCAATTGGCGAGTGCGCGCCGCCCATAAGCGCTCGCGCGGGTCGTTGGCGTTCCACACGTTGAAGTCGCCTACCTGCGGGCCGACCGGCGTGGTCACCCGGAACACATGCCCGGCCGGCACCTTCCATGCCCGGCCCGTGCGGATCGGCACCTCGAACTGCTCAACCAACGTGCGCTGGTCAGCCCGATCACGAATACGCTCATAGAACGCCGTGTCGACCTGCAACGCCGAGCCTTTACTGACCTGATAAGCGGCCGGATAGTCTTTGTACATGGTGCAGATCCTCGATCAGGGGTGATTAAACAAGGCCAACGACAGGCGCTCCGAATCATCCAGGTACAAGCTCATCGCCTCCCCTGCCGCCGGTTTATCCTGCTGGACCAATAACGTGTAAATCTCACGATCACGCTCCAACCATGGAGACTGGAAGCGTTGCTCATCGGGCGCGGCGTAAAATACCAAACGCAACTGGGCGATGACCTGGGCAAAAAACTCATCGAACAGGGGGCTGCACATTAACCCGACAATCTGCTGGTGAAACACCAGGCTATGGGTAGCAACTGCTCGCCAGTCTTCACGCTCACGCGCCAGGGTGGTTGCCTCGATTGCATTCTGCATGCGCTCGGATTGCTCAAGGGTGAGTGCAGCGCACTGGGCAATGGCCTGCAACTCCAGGGTGCGACGGACTACAAACAAATCTCGCACTTCCTCGCGCGCCAACCGCCGGACCATGACCCCCTTATTGCGCACATAACGCGTCAGCCCTTCTTGCCCTAAACGGTGCAACGCTTCGCGGATCGTATTGCGCGACGCGCTGTAGGCTTTCACCAGTTCTACTTCTACCAGCGGCATTCCTGGTAGCAGCCGCCCGCCAATGATGTCGGCGCGAAGCTCCAGGGCAATTTGATCGGCTAAAGACAAGCGCAGTGTCATGGCTACCTTCACGATTGTTGAACAATCTTTCAGGTATGGGTAATCACTTTTCATGCCAATGTACATGCATGTAAAAGGATTCAAGTTGGTTAGAATGCCAACCTGTCACCGAGGCCGTGCCATGCGTTATTCACCCGACCACAAAACCCAGACCCACCAACGCATCATCAAGGAAGCTTCCGTGCGCTTTCGCCGCGACGGTATCGGTGCAACCGGCTTGCAGCCGCTGATGAAAGCCCTGAGCCTGACCCATGGTGGGTTCTATGCGCACTTCAAGTCCAAGGATGAGCTGGTGGAAAAGGCCTTGCAGGTCGCGGCTGCAGAGTTGGATGCCCACTGCGATATGCTGTTCAGCCAGGAGCGGCCGCTGGAAGCGTTCATTGATAGTTACCTCTCGGAATGGCATCTGACGTCTCCGGACCAAGGTTGCCCGCTGCCGACCATGTCCTCCGAACTGGGCCTGAGAGGCCAACACAGTGCAACGACGGACGCAGTGCTCGGCGCACGACTCAAGCAGATTGAAACCGCTTTATCGAATGGACGGGGGGATGCACAAAGTCTGGTGATGATGTCGACGCTGGTGGGAGCGTTGGTACTGGCCAGGAGTGTCGCAGATCCGGCATTGGCCGGGCGGATAATGGACGTGGTACGGGAGAGCTTGAAAACCCAGGTTTCAGAGGATGAAAAAGCCGGTCAGTGACCGGCTTTCCCGGCTGATTTAATTGATCGTCAGCCTTTCGCGGTTCTTCTCCAGCAATGCCTTGCCAACCCCCTTCACTTCCAATAACTCATCCACCGCCGTGAACGGCCCATTGCTTTCGCGGTAGGCAACGATCGCCTTGGCCTTGGCGGCACCGATGCCGAAGAGATCACGGCGCAGGGTTTCGGCATCGGCGGCATTCAGGTTGACCTTGGCGGATTGCTCGACCTTGGACATCTGGGCGGCGACAGGGGCCGGTGCTTCGGGCTTGATGGAAGGGGCTGCGGTGGTGGTGACAGAGAGGGTGGTGAGGAAGGCGAAGATCAGGGAAGAAAGGTAGGTATTTTGCATTGTGACGCTCCATGACGTTGCTAAGGGAAAAGCAGCTTTTCCGAAGCTGCTTTTCAAACTTAGGTGATGCTAGAGATTCGTCAAAAATGCTTGAGTAACAGAGTGTTAAATCATGGCTCCAGACGACGCTGCTGGTAGATCCAGTCGACGATTTCGCCGTCAGGGCAATAACCGCTGACGGTGTCGCGCAGGAGTTGGCGGACGCGGGTGTAATCGTCTTGGTCCACGGCGGCCAGCAGTTCTTTCAGCTTAGCCTTGAGAGGATCCCAAGCGAGGTGATCTTCATTGGCGCTCATGATCATCGGGTGTTGGGTTCCGACCACGTTGTCACCAATCAGTAACTCCTCGTAAAGCTTTTCACCGGGGCGCAGGCCAGAGAACTCTATTGCGATGTCACCCTGAGGGTTACTGTCCGAACGAAGGCTCAAACCCGAGAGATGAATCATCTTTTCCGCGAGCTCGACAATCCTCACTGGCTCGCCCATGTCCAGGACGAAAACTTCCCCCCCAAGGCCCATTGAGCCAGCCTGGATGACCAACTGAGCCGCTTCCGGGATTGTCATGAAATAGCGAGTGATCTTAGGGTGTGTAACCGTCAGCGGACCGCCAGATTTGATCTGTTTGTGAAACAGAGGAATGACTGACCCGGAGGATCCCAGCACATTACCGAAGCGGACCATAGTGAAGCGTGTTTTATTGACGTGCGAAACATTGGACCTGTCGCCAAACAGTACCGGAGCCACTTCACGACTGAGTGCCTGCAGAGTCAACTCTGCCAGGCGCTTGGTACTCCCCATCACATTGGTCGGCCGCACCGCTTTGTCGGTGGAGATCAGCACAAAATTTGCTACACCGGACTGAAGCGCTGCCTGGGCAGTATTCAACGTGCCTAAGACGTTGTTCAGGACACCCTCGGCGATGTTGTGTTCGACCATGGGCACATGTTTGTAAGCCGCAGCGTGATAGACCGTATGGATTTTCCAAGTCTTCATTACATCCAGCAGCTTTCCGGGGTCACGTACCGATCCCAGGATTGGCAACAGCTTTATTGGCAGGGACTCCCGAGTAACGCGTTGCTCCAGCTCCGAGAGAATACTGTAAAGGTTGAATTCACTGTGATCGAACAGGATCAGCGAGGTTGGACGCAGCAATAATATCTGCCGGCACAACTCGGAGCCGATGGAGCCACCCGCCCCCGTGACAAGAACGCTGTGGCCCTTGATACAGCGCTCCAGCAATTCCTCCTGAGCCGGAACCGCGTCACGTCCAAGCAAGTCTGCAATATCCACCTCTTGAATATCGTCCACCTTGACTCGCCCGCTGGCCAAGTCCATGAACCCGGGAACGCTACGCACATGAAGTGGAAAACCCTCCAGGAAGCTGAGGATTTCGCGCCGACGCCCACGGTTGGAAGAGGGGATTGCCAGAAGTATCTCTTGGGCTCCCGTGGCCTTGATCATCCGTTGGATATTTCTGGGCTTATAGACCTGCAGTCCTGAAATGACACGGTCAGTAATACTTGAATCGTCATCGATAAACGCAACCGGGCGCATGACACGGCCCATGCGCAGCGCGGCGACCAATTGATTACCTGCGGAGCCTGCTCCATAGATGGCAACACGCAGCAAACCATCGTCACGGTTGGCAAATGGCATGTGCTGAGAGGCTGAAAACCAGTCTCCCAGAAAAAATTGACGCATGGCCAAGCGCAAGCCGCCGACCATGATCATGCTGAGCCACCAGTAGTTAAAGATAATTGAACGCGGCACTACATGCTGATGATTGCTGTACCAATACACCAGGATTCCCAAAACCAGAGACGAGAGGCTGGCTGCCTTAATAATGGCTATCAATGCGTCGTTACCAAAATAACGCATTACTGCCCGGTACATGCCGAAGCGGATGAACAAAGGAATGGCAACCACAGGCGCCGCCAGGAACAGCCAGAAGTGATAGATCAACGGATTGATCATGTCTTCCGTTCCCAATCTCACGATGAAAGCCAGCCAAAGCGCAGCCCAAAGAACTACGACGTCAGCAGCTACCTGAATCAGTCGTTTCTTTCGTCTCGGCAACCCCAGCAGCATTGCCCGAAACTTGTCCATCACCCCTTCGTCCACTCAAACAGCTCCTGATGTCGTCATGCCAACTGTCATTCTAAGTCCCTAAGTCGATCCTGGCTCAAAAATCTTCCTGGGTCGCCTTGATTTCCCTTTCAGGTTTCCCAGCACCCAGCTTGATGGCCAACAGCACGAGTGGCGCATAGGCGAGCGCAACACAAGAAAAACCGTCCAGCTGAAACAGTACGATTGACAACGCAATGGGCAGCAGCCAAAACACATTGATAGCGACTACCGCCAGTGTCACGGGAAGATGTTTACCAAAATGCCGGGATGCATACTGATAGCCATGGGTTCTATGCGCCACATAGAACTTCTCGCCCAGCGAAACTCGCCGAATCAGCGTGAAGGTCGCATCGACCACAAATACACCCAACAATACCAACCATGCCCATAACAGATTGGAGGACGCCCAACCTGCCTGAACGGAAAGCGCCCCCAGCGTCATGCCGAGAAAGCCACTACCTGCGTCTCCCATGAAAATCCGGGCAGGCGGGAAATTCCAGAATAAAAACCCTGAAACAGCCATTGACAATACTAGCGGCAACCAAATCAGTTGCTCAAACCCCGCTACCCAATACAGCAGAATTGCGCCAAGACAGGCGCAAATCGCTTCGACGCTCGCAATTCCATCAATACCGTCCATGAAATTGTATAAGTTGAGCATCCATACCAGATATACGGCGCCCACTACATACCCGACCCACTCACTGCCAACGGGTATCCCAAAGATATGAAGCGGTGGTAAACCACCGAGCCAGAACAATGCCCAGGCAGCGGCGGAAAAATGCCCGGCCAGGCGGCAACGTACCGAAACCGGATGGTGGTCATCAAAAAAACCAACGATGGCCACCAGGATACCGGCCCCCCCTATTCCCAGGAGGTCCGCAGTCGGTATCAACTGCGCATAGGCCAAACCGGACAAAGCCAGGAGGAAGGCAAGCACAATGGCAACACCGCCAGCCCTGGGAGTCGGAATGATGTGTGAGCTTCTGGCACCAGGCACATCAATGAGCGACCGCGAGACAGCATAGCGGCGCATTATTCCTGTAAACATGAATGAGATCACTGCAACGACGAGAGTAAGACACCAGAACATCATCTGTTTCCATATAAAAATAGAGAAGTATTACCATCGCTTGTTATTGAGCCAACTCACCAATAGTTGAAAGACACTCCAATATCACCTCCAGTTCCCCCGAATGTCCTATAGAAGGTATTACGGTGGTGAAATAAAAAACCACCATAGAGATATTTAGCCACTGCACCATCCAGAAGTTCGTGTTTCATCAGGCGTTTCGAGAAAAAATGAGCATTAAACGCAAATTTTTCATGGCACTGACCAGTAGCGGCCATATGAATTCACTTGAGTTACTCTCAGGTTTAGATGAAACGCCGGGGGAATTCGTATTATCCAAGAGTTGATCCGCTTTGAGGGGGCTCAGCAAACTACATAGCCCCAGAGTACATACATGCCGGGCAGACCATTCAAGAAACGGACTGACCAGCGATCTCCCGCACGGTCTTCAACAAATCAAACACCTTGTGCCTCAAGCATGACTTCGGTCAATACGTGGCAGGTCTTGTCGATCTCCTGGGCTGTGAGCGTCGGATGCACCATGAACATCAAACTCGTATCTCCCAACTGTTTTGCCATCGGCAGACGCTCCGAAGGGCGCCATGGCGTACCATCGAAAGCCTTTTCCAGATAGACCTCGGAACAGGAACCTGAAAAACAAGGAACTCCACGAGCAACAATCTCGTTAAGAATACGATCACGCGTCCAATCGGGCTTGAGCAATTGAGGCTCGACAAATACGTAGCATTTATAAGCCGCATGCACGTATGCCTGCGTGATCCCTGGAACTCTCAACCCCCTGATCCGCTCAGCCGCAGACCAGATTCTATGAGCATTGCTCAATCGAGCTTCATGCCAGCCCGGCATACGCCGTAATTGGATACGGCCCAGTACGCCTTGGACTTCCAACATGCGCCAGTTTGTCCCGAAGCTATCGTGCACCCAGCGAAAACCGGGGGCATGCTGGCGTTCATAGACGGCCTCCCAGCTTTTGCCATGATCTTTATAGGCCCACATATCCAACCACAAATTGCGGTCATTGGTCGTTATCATTCCACCTTCGCCCCCGGTGGTCATGATCTTGTCCTGACAAAAGGACCATGCTCCTATATGACCAATGGAACCGACCGAGCGGCCCTTGTACTGCGCACCATGGGCCTGGGCACAATCTTCGATCACCTTGAGATCATGCTCCTGCGCCAAAGCCATGATTGGATCCATATCACAGGCCAGTCCTGCAAGATGGACACAGACAATCGCTCGGGTGCGCGGCGTTAATACTGCGGCAATCGTTTGAGCTGAGATGTTCTGCGAATCGGGGTCTACGTCTGCAAACACGGGGACAGCACCGGCATTGATAATACTGGACACCGAGGCAAGGAACGTGCGAGGAGTCACGATGACTTCATCCCCCGCGCCGATCCTCAATGCCTTGAAAGCCAGGTCCAGAGCTACGGTTCCGTTCGCCACCGCGATAGCGTGTTGAGTGCCGATCCAGGCAGCAAACTCTTTCTCGAATTCGCGACACTCTTGCCCGGTCCAATAATTGACTTTGTTGGACAAAATGACGTCGCGTACCGCGTCGGCCTCTTCTTCGGAAAAAGAAGGCCAAGGAGAAAAAGGGGAGTTCAACACAGTCCAGACCCTACCAGTTTAAAAATTTTATAAAAATAAATGTGTGCAGAGATGTCACTGCTTCCCGGCAGCTCACCTGCGAACACGCTACAGATACAGCTAATCGCAGCTACCCCGCGACGAGACCGAAGTCAGTGCTGAAATCAATCTCTTCAGTGAATACACCCGCTGATAACGCTCTCCTCAGCTGTTATTTCCGGTAAATTTAGACATTGTGGCCTCCCCCTCCGCGCTGATGCCCTCTTTGACGACCACTTTCTTTATCGTCATGAGAATAATCTTCAGGTCCAGACGAAAAGAACGGTTGTCGACATACCAGACGTCCAGCTTGAATTTCTCATCCCAACTGAGCGCATTTCGCCCATTAACCTGCGCCCAGCCAGTCACCCCTGGGCGAGTATGATGGCGACGGTTTTGTTCTGCGCTGTAAAGTGGGAGATATTCCATCAGTAATGGCCGCGGCCCTACCAGACTCATATCCCCCTTAAGCACATTCCATAGCTCCGGAAGCTCATCCAGGCTGCTCGCCCGAAGGAAGCTGCCGAACGCTGTCATTCGCTCCGAGTCAGCCAAAGGATTCCCCTCACCATCGAGCGCGTCACGCATCGTTCGAAATTTGATCATCTCAAAAGGCTTGCCGGCCAGGCCCGGGCGGATTTGTCTAAACAGAACCGGCGAGCCAAGTTTTTTCCGAATGTTCCAAGCGACTACGGCAATGACCGGGGCGAGGAGAATGAGAGCGCACAAAGAAGCCATGATGTCGAAGAATCGTTTAAACATTTGCTGACCTAAATGTTGACTATAAAACGCGTGAACTCATTGCCGCTTTGGGACCTGCGCCAGGGACGACTGCTAGGTATCAAGGCCTGCGCATTAATGAACTACTGACGACTGTAGACGGCGACACCGCGTGCTAAAGGCACAGAGTCCCCGGAAGACAACATCATCCCGAAGAAAAAGTCCAGCTCATGGGGCCTGCAAGGATAAAATTAGATTCGATCCCGAAATTTTCATTTTACCAATGCGACCTCAAGCAGAGCGTTTGCCAAGTACGGACGTAGTTATACCACCCCTCCAGGCGCCGCTCAGACAGAAGAATCTGAAAATAGACTCACAAAGGAGACGAAACCTTGACAATCATAATTTTTCCAACCAGGCAATGAATGGAGTTCCTAAACATACATACTATGCCTGTAAGTATGCAATCAACTCGTTTTACTTGCCAGAAACGCTCCATCCAGTATCATTCTCCCCTCTGCGGATCAGTCTGATTTAACAGCACGTCCATCCAAGTGCGCCGTAGCCTAGGCCTGCATTCGGTACGGGCAGGTAACTGAGAAAAAGATTTTTCGGTGCACCACAGACCAAGACACGCTTCTCGATCCAGACCATTGCCCTATGCAAACCGGTACGTTGAGAACATTCCGTATACGGTACAGGGGGTCCGAATTGAATAGCTTGCTAAAGAAATCCCTCGCACTGTACTCAGCCAATGGCCTGAACTTTTTACTTAATATCCTGATCATTCCGATCCTTGTTCATTATATTGGCTTTCAAGGCTACGGTTTTTATTCGGTTTACATCATCCTCTCCAGCACACTGCTGTTTCTAGATTCAGCACTCTCTAAATCCGCTGTTGCCGCTATCTATTCTGGCGGGCAAGATCAACGTGCCCAGTTCGTCAGCGCTTGCAGGGTCGGCTATATTGCGGCAGGTGCCCTACTATTGCTGGCACTACCTTTGATAGCCAAGGGCACCTCCATCCTGTTTCCGCTGCAGACCGATCACCTCAACTTAGCGTACTGGATTGGTGTCGCGGCAGTCGCTGAATACGTACTTGCCCTGCCTGGCCAGTACTTCCAAATGCTGAATGTGTTGCAAGCCCGGCATTTTGCTTACGCACAATACCAACTGTGCATCCAACTGAGTCGCTTTGTCACAGTAGCTGCTGTCGCTGCAACCACCCAACAGATCGAATGGGTGCTTGCCGCCGTTGTTTTGAGGAAAATGCCTGACTACTTGATCCTATGGTTGTTCTGGCGCAATCAAATGTCGGAGCAACGCACGCCAGTCGAATGGCCCCTTGTGGCTATGCTTTATCGTCACGCAGCACCCATCATCGGAGTGGCGCTTTTGCAGGTGCTCGCGACCGAGTTCATTTCTATCTATATCAGCCACGCCTATGGAGCCGAAACGCTGGGCAAGTACAGGTCCGTTTACGATGTACTGAACAAGATCTGGTTCGTTGCCACACTCTATCCCGTGTTGGTATACCCGAAAATTTGCGAATGGCTGGCCGATAACGAAAAAAGAGCATGGCTCAGCAAAAAGATTTCCAGCCTGAACCTGACAAGTGCACTGATTTACGGTGCCCTCACGGCCGCCGGGCTTGCCCTCTACCCGCTGCTGAGCCAGTGGTTACCGGCCTTGAATGCGACTGCACCGTTTGCTGCAGGGCTGCTTGCCGGAATTTGCATGTCCGGCCATGTCCGGCTCGGTTATGAGTTTCTACAAGCACAGAAGGATGCAGGCACGGCATTACTCATTAACCTGGTTTCGCTAGGCGCTGGTGCCGCTACACTGCTCGCGCTTGATACAAATAACGCGAGAGAAATAGGGTGGGCATGGTTCACATCTCAACTGCTAGCCGTGTTTTTTGTCGACATTCGCAACGGGATACTATTGTCGTCCCCACTTCGAAAATCACTTATCGGATTATTGCCATGGTCAGGAGTAGGCGCGGCAGTTTTAATCACCACCTCCACCGATAGCATGGCAGGCGTAACCACCTCACTAGTCCTACTGGCTATTTTCATGAGCAGCCTCGCTTTTTTGGCAAGGCGTTTGCGTGACCCGAGGCAGTAAAAATGCTCAAGTTGAATCTCATATCCGTCGGCGCAGCACTTATAGTCTTTGCCTCTGTGGCTACGGCGCTGCGCTTCGCAAACCTACCCTTTGGCGTTGGCGAGATCGCCGTAGCGCTGTTATTTTTGTGGGCGCTGCGTTACAGACAAGCACTGCAGTATCTCACGCACCCAATTATGCTCTTCTGGATTGCCTTCATCCTGATCGCTGGGTTAGCGGCATGGATTAGCCCCCTTAAAGGCGGTAGCTCTATCCATACAGCCATCGCGTATGTGTATGCGGCTTGCTGCTCACTCGTTGCGCTGGCCTGTATCGGACAAGCTTCGCAGTCGGACCTCAACCGGTTCATCAAGGCCCTGATCATAGTACCGATCGCATTACTCGCTTTTCCGTTCTTTTGTTTTGTAACTCAAGCTGGCAACCTCGCAGAAACCCTCGAGATCGTCTTCTACTCCGTACCACGTCTTTCCGGATGGTCCGTAAACCCCAATCAACTCGCAATGTTTCTGCTGCCGCTTCCTATCTGGCTCATGGCGATCAACCGTGAGGCTGACTGGAGAGGCGCAAGCCTGCTTGGTAACTTCCTGCTTCTGTGGGTCATTTTTCTCTTTGGAATAAGCGTACGCAGCGACGCACTGTTAATCTCCTGGTGCGTGGGCTTGCTTACCCTCACACTCATCGCTTACGCCTGGCAGAAACCCTTCAAGTGGAAGATGTTCGCAGCGCTGGTTGCAGCTTTTTTCCTGGCATTCGGTACATTCAAATTCATGGCCGATGGACCCGGCCGGGAATACTTGTCGGGCACCGCGAAGTCGGACTCCGTATTGGGTGTCGGCTTTGACAAAAACAAGGCCGATGTACGCAAGACCTTACGCAGCAATGCCACAGTCGCTTGGCTCGAATCACCCATTATAGGGAACGGCCCAGGTGCTTACTCTTATCTGGATGACTCGCAAGTCAAGCAAGAGGCACACAACCTGGCTCTCGACATACTGACCCAGACCGGACTTGTGGGTGCACTGCTGTTCGGCGCGCTGTACCTGTGGCTGATTATCAGGGCGTACCAAGCCAGGGATCCTTACTCGCTCGTCATACTGATTGTTTTAATGATTTTTTCGGGGGCCCACTTCATGCTCCGGCAACCGACATTCAGCCTCTACATGATCATTTGCGCGATGGCTGTCAAGAACGGCTGCTTCACGACGCTGCGCGAGAAAAATCAACCCATTTGATTACAACGAGATTGCTCCATGTGCGGTATCGCAGGGTTCTGGCACCCTAATAGCCAAGGCAGGTATGACGGCTCATCAGCCCTGACCCGCATGACCAACGCCATTCTTCGCCGCGGCCCCGATGACGCCGGAGCTTGGGACAATAACGCCGGCTTGTTCTTGGGGCATCGCCGCCTTGCGATTGTCGACCCCACATCGGCCGGGCATCAGCCAATGGAGTCGCCACAAGGGCGCTACGTTATTATTTTCAACGGTGAGATCTACAACTTCGAGGCACTGCGTCGAGAAATTGATACCGCACGCTCGACACCTGTGTCTTGGCGTGGCCACTCAGACACCGAAGTCATATTGGCGGCATTCGAGCAATGGGGCATTCAGGCCTCCCTGCGCAAACTGGTTGGCATGTTCTCGATAGCAGTATGGGACCAGACCCAAGAAACCCTCACACTGGCGCGCGATCGCATCGGTGAAAAACCTCTCTATTACGGGCTGAGCCAAGGCGCGCTGCTCTTCGGCTCGGAACTACAGGCGCTTGAAGCGCATCCGAACTTTAGCGCGGTTGTTTCACGCGACAGCCTCGCGCTACTCCTTAAATATGCATATGTGCCTGCACCACACTCCATTTACGAAGGGATTTTCAAACTACCCGCCGGGACTTACCTGGAGCTCAAGTCAATTGACCTTGAAAATGGCAACGTCGGCACACCACAAGCCTATTGGGAACTCCCGAGCGCGCAAACCCAAGGCGGTTTTTCTCTTTCCGATACAGAAGCAGTGGACCAACTTCAAGAATTGATGGGTGCAACAATACGTGACCAGATGGTTGCCGATGTCCCGCTGGGGGCGTTCTTGTCTGGCGGCATCGATTCAACCCTGATTGTCAGCCTGATGCAGTCGCTGTCCTCCCAGCAGATCAAGACCTACACGATCGGTTTCGATAACCCGGGATACAACGAAGCTGAGCACGCGAAAGCAGTCGCTCGCCACCTGGGCACCGACCACACTGAACTCTACGTGTCCGGAGCAGACGCACTGGCCGTCATATCAAAGCTGCCTGAGATTTACAGCGAACCTTTTGCCGATTCGTCGCAGATTCCGACTTACCTGGTTTCTCAATTGGCACGCAACCATGTCACGGTCAGCCTGTCCGGCGATGCGGGCGACGAATTGTTCGGCGGGTACAATCGCTACCAATACTTACCTGGCGTGTGGAAAAAACTGGGCCGCGTCCCGGGCCCCGCACGCAGGCTGGCAGCCCGAATGATAGAGTCCACTTCTCCGGATCGCTGGAACTCCATTGCCACCGCATTAAGCCCATTCACTCCGGCCCGCCTGCGTGTAAGGCTACCCGGAGACAAGCTTCACAAGCTGGCCAGTGTCATGCGGCATGACTCGCCCAGCCAAATGTATGACCGAGTCGTATCGCAATGGCAAAATGCATCTGAAGCCGTGATAGGCGCCTCCCAGCTTCGCGGCCCGGCGCCTGTCGGAGACAGCGACTTTGCATCCTGGATGATGCGCCAGGACACGATGACTTATCTGCCAGATGACATTCTTACCAAGGTGGACCGAGCCGCGATGGCGGTAAGTCTGGAAACGCGCGTGCCCTTTCTGGATCATCGGATCGTCGAATTTGCTTCGTCGCTGCCGCTGTCACTGAAAATCCGTAATGGCAGCACCAAATGGATATTGCGCCAGTTACTTTATCGCTATGTGCCGCGAGAAATGATTGAACGTCCGAAAATGGGCTTTGGTATTCCACTGCACGAATGGCTTCGAGGCCCCTTGCGCGAATGGGCTGACGCTTTGCTGGATCCGCAAAGGCTGGCCAGTGAAGGCTATTTTGTACCGGGAATGATCCAAGCCGTGTGGGAAAAACACTTACGAGGCCAAGGAAACTACCAGCACCAGCTGTGGCCGGTGCTCATGTTCCAGGCGTGGCTCGATCAAAAACGAGCTATCTGAAAACAGATTTCATCTATTAAAGGAAACCCCATGTATCCGAGAAAGGTATCAGTGGTCGGACTGGGCTATGTAGGCCTGCCTGTGGCCGTAGCGTTCGGCAAACACGGCCCGGTAATCGGTTTCGATATCAACGAAAGTCGGCTGGAAGAGCTTCGCGCCGGAAATGATCGTACCAATGAAGTGAGCCACAACGAATTGGGTGAGGCGCAAATCGAATTCACCAGCAAGCCAGGTGTTCTCGCCAAAGCGGATTTCCATATCGTTGCCGTACCCACACCGATAGACGACGCTCATCAGCCGGACTTGACGCCGGTAGTGAAAGCCTCGGAAAGCGTAGGCAAAGCACTTAAGCAGGGTGACATCGTCGTCTATGAATCTACCGTCTACCCAGGTGTGACCGAAGATATCTGCGTGCCAATTCTTGAGCGCATATCAGGCTTGAAGTGCGGTACCGATTTCACCGTGGGCTACAGCCCAGAACGAATCAATCCGGGCGATAAAGAGCACACATTCACCAAGATTAAAAAAGTGGTATCCGGACAAGACGCTGCCACCCTCGAAATTGTCGCTGACGTATACAGCTCTGTAGTGACCGCCGGCGTTTACAAAGCGGCCTCTATCAAAGTGGCCGAAGCAGCCAAAGTGATCGAAAACACTCAGCGCGACCTTAATATCGCACTGATGAACGAGCTGGCATTGATTTTCGACCGCATGGGTATCGATACTCTGGACGTCCTGGAAGCCGCCGGTACCAAGTGGAACTTCCTGAAATTCAAGCCAGGCCTGGTCGGCGGTCACTGCATCGGCGTCGACCCTTACTACTTGACGCACAAGGCTGAAAAACTTGGCTACATTCCACAAGTTATTCTAGCGGGCCGTCGTATCAACGATAGTATGGGCGCCTTTATTGCACAACAAGCCATCAAGCAGATGATTCATGCTGGTCATCCAATTGCAGGCGCCGTCGTCACAGTACTTGGCCTGACCTTCAAAGAAAATTGCCCTGATCTACGTAACTCTCGGGTCATCGACATCATTCGTGAACTGGAAGAGTTCGACGTCAAGGTACAAGTCTTCGATCCTCAGGCCGACTCAGTAGAAGCGCTGCATGAATATGGTGTCACGCTGCTTCCCCTCAACGAACTCAAGCCAGCCGCGGCCGTCGTGGTTGCTGTTGCGCATGACGCATATGCCAAATGGGCATCTGAAGACTACTTGAAGCTGATGCACAACGCGCCTGTCGTCATTGATGTGAAAGGCGTTTGCGACGGCCCCGCCCTGGAGAGCGCCGGTGCACGCTTCTGGCGCCTGTAATGGAGAATGACATGAATGCATACGAGACACTGCGCCAGGAATTGGCAGCTTCGCCACGCAGTTGGCTTATCACCGGCGTCGCGGGCTTCATCGGCTCAAACTTGCTGGAAACCCTCCTCAAACTGAATCAGCGCGTAATCGGCCTGGACAACTTCGAAACGGGCCATCAACGTAATCTCGATTTGGTTCAAGGCGCGGTTTCCGACTCTGCATGGGCGAGATTTACGTTTGTAGAAGGCGATATACGCAAGCTGGAAGACTGCCAGCAAGCCCTGGAACACGGTGCCGACTTCGTCCTTCACCAAGCGGCATTAGGCAGCGTGCCTCGCTCACTTGAAGACCCCATTCGAACCAATGGCACCAACGTTGACGGGTTCCTGAACATGCTGGTAGCAAGCCGAGACGCCAAGGTAAAGCGTTTCGTATATGCCGCATCGAGCTCAACTTATGGCGACCACCCTGCCCTGCCCAAGGTCGAGGAGCATATTGGTCGTCCACTCTCTCCTTACGCTGTCACCAAATACGTCAACGAGCTGTATGCGGATGTATTTGCACGCTGCTATGGACTGCAAACTATAGGTCTACGGTACTTCAACGTATTTGGCCCTAGACAGGACCCTGACGGCGCATACGCAGCCGTGATCCCGAAATGGTTTGGAGCGTTACTGCGCGGTGAGTCTATTCACATCAATGGTGACGGCGAAACCAGCCGTGACTTTTGCTACATCGCCAATACCGTCCAGGCCAATTTGCTCGCGGCTACGACGCAAAATACCGACGCTGTTAATCAGGTTTTCAACGTTGCCGTGGGCGACCGGACAACACTGAATGACCTGTTCGTCCATATCCGGGGACTCGCTGGCGCTGTCCAACCAGCACTCAGCAGTGCGACACCTGTCTACTGTGATTTCAGAGCGGCCGACGTACGCCATTCCCAGGCAGACATCAGCAAAGCCCAAAACCTGTTAGGTTATGCGCCGACTCATCGTATTGCCGCTGGCCTACAGGACTCTGCCACCTATTACACGGCGCACGTAGGTAAGCATGTCTAAAATTGTCGTAATCGCCGGGTTTGCCGAATCACTGATCCGGTTTCGCGGTGATCTTCTGAGCGCGATGCGAGCGAACGGTCATGAAGTTGCCGCCATCGCACCGGAAAACGATGACTCCGTACGCAAACGGCTTGCCGACAAAGGGGTGGAGTACCACGTCGTACCGATGGCCCGTGCGGGTCTGAATCCCTTTGCCGACTTGCGCTACTTGCTGCAACTCAGCCAATGCCTGCGCAAGATAAAGCCTGATGTGGTGCTGGCCTATACAATCAAACCAGTGGTTTACGGCCTGCCTGCGGCTCGCTTGGCAGGCATAAAGCGCCGTTATGCACTGATTACAGGTCTGGGATACGCATTCACCGATGCCGAAGCAAGCTTCAGTCGCAACCTTGTCAAACGGGTCGCCTCTGGCCTGTATAAATTTGGATTGCGCTTTGCGACAGGTTTGTTCTTCCAAAATCCGGATGACCAAAAACTGTTCAAGGACCGAGGACTATCCCGCGAAAATGTTCCGACTTTGGTTGTTAATGGTTCGGGAGTGGATACTGACAGCTTTCCGGTAGCACCACTGCCGGAGCAACCAAGCTTTCTGTTTGTAGGCCGGGTACTACGGGATAAGGGGGTGGTCGAGTACGCAGAAGCAGCACGGTTGCTCAAACCTATCTATCCACATGCTACTTTTCATTTGGTCGGGCCGATGGACTCAAATCCATCCGGTATAAGCGAAAAGATGATTTCATCTTGGGAGAAAGAGGGCCTTATTCAATACCACGGCGCTGTCAGTGACGTGAAGCCCCATATTGCCGCCTGCAGCGTGTTTGTACTGCCATCCTACCGTGAGGGGACACCACGCTCGGTATTGGAGGCTATGTCCTGTGCTCGAGCGATTGTCACTACTGATGCACCTGGATGCCGTGAAACTGTAATAGAGGGTGAAAACGGCTATCTCGTTAAACCTCGCGACTCAGCCGATCTTGCCAAAGCAATGGGACGGCTGGCAAGCTCAAGAGAATTGCGCGAACGAATGGGTAGAGCGAGCCGTGAATTGGCGGAACAGAAGTATGATGTCCATCGCGTAAACGCAATCATGATTGCAGCAATGGAACTGCGCGGTTAGACAACGTCAATTCTAAAGTCAGCCTGTGCAAGTAGGCGAACTACTTGCGCGGGCGTTTATTATTACGACGAACAATCATAACACCCCACAAAGGCCCTAACAGCAGCCCCAGTAAGAAGGCCGCCATAACATAAAATGATACGGGCAATGAAGGCGCAGACCACCCTGTAAACGTTAAAGAAACAGGCTGCTGATTCTCAAGTGAGAATAACAGGGTAACCACCAGCACTGCCAAAACGACCAGTAGCAGAGATAAGTTCCTAACTAAACGCACACGATTACTCCTCATCCAGCTCTATTAAATCGGCTCCTCATCCTCATTGACTCGATCCCGCAGCTCCTTGCCAGGCTTGAAGTGAGGCACAAACTTGCCATCGAGACTAACGGACTGACCTGTCTTGGGATTACGCCCCACACGGGGTGCCCGATAATGCAGCGAAAAGCTACCAAACCCGCGAATCTCAATCCGATCCCCAGTAGCCAAACACTGAGACATTTGTTCAAGCATAGTCTTGATAGCCAGCTCTACATCCTTGGATGAAAGCAGCCCTTGATGGGTGACAATTCGTTCGATCAACTCCGACTTCGTCATATTTTTCCCTTCTTTTTCAAGCAGCTAGGAAAAGCGCTTTGAAGGTTTTAGCATGACCCGCAGATTTTGAACAGCCCAAAAACTCACTAATCTTTCACAAGCCTGCCTTCAAGCCCCACGACGCGCGAGCAGTTGAATCAAAACCTCTTCAAAGATACTTGTCGGCCTTCTGCCTTGACCTGATTTTTTTTGCCGGTACCCCATAGGCAACCGCAAAAGGGTCAATGTCGCTCAAAACCATCGAGTTACCGCCGACCACTGCGTGCTCACCCACAGTGATCCCGTGGCGCAAATTCGCACCGATGCCAATAGCTGAGTGACTTCCTATTCGGCAGTTCCCCCCTGTTGTTACGGCTGGAGCCAAGCTGGAAAAATCCTCCATCACCGAGTCGTGATCCAGTGAGGCCTTGGTGTTAATAATACAAAACCGTCCCACCTCACAGCAGGGATTCACCACCGCACCCGCCATAACGACGGTTCCAGCCCCAATGATCACGCCTTTGCCAATACTGGCGTTTGGATGAATAGCACAAACAAAGGGTAATTTCGGGCACAACTCCGAGAGAGATTTATATACCTTTTCACGAACGTTATTGTCACCAATAGCAATAATGGCTCCCTCAACGGAGTGCTCAACCAGAAGCCTTGGAAGGTCTGATTCACACCCGATAACAGGATAGCCAAGACTCTCTTCACCCACGCCCTTGAAGGAATCAATCAGCCCCACCACCAAATACAGCGCCTGCTTTTCAACTATGTCCAAAATGACCTTGGCATGGCCCGAAGAACCTATTATCACAATCTTTTGCATACCAGCTCACCTAACACTCAACCCCGCTACCCAGTACACCTTATCACTAAGTCTGGTGCCTCCCGAGAGCGATTAGTATTCCTTTCCACTCTCCAATCACCGCCATTGACTAAGCATTAAAGTCTCACTTAATTACAAATTACCAACATCGTCCTGGTCACCGCACCCGCCGGATTCCAACCAAACAGGTAGCCACCCTCCTCTTCGTTGGCATCACTGGACTTTGTCACCACTTTGTAGCCTTGCATCCTGCACTCACGATCCGCACGCTTCTCGCACTTCTCCCAGCTCGAGCCTAGCCCCGAGCAGTCTATTTGGACGCCACTGACGCCATGCCGCGCGTGCGTTTTGGCGCTGGCAGCGCACCCTGCAAGTATCGCCAATGCGAGCATTAGAAAAAGCTTGTTCATTCAAATCCTTACTAAATCAGCAACGTGGGAACGATCTCCCAAAGACTATAGTCAGTTCTGACCTTGAGCTATACGCCTTGGTTCTTAGCTACTGATTCAACAAGCACAAAAAAGGGCGACCGAGGTCGCCCTTTTTTACAGCTTTACAGAACTTAGTTCTGCTTAGCCATTGCTTCGCGCAGCAGGGAGGCCATGGTGGTCTCGCCAGTTGCAGCTTCCGGAGCCGATTTCAGGCTCTGGATTGCTTCTTTCTCTTCAACTTCGTCTTTCGACTTGATGGAGAGTTGGATTACGCGGCTCTTGCGGTCAACACTGATGATCTTGGCTTCTACTTCCTGGCCTTCTTTCAGAACGTTGCGCGCGTCTTCAACGCGGTCACGGCTGATTTCGGAGGCTTTCAGCGTTGCTTCGATATCGTCGGCCAGAGTGATGATGGCGCCTTTAGCGTCAACTTCTTTCACAGTGCCTTTGACGATTGCGCCTTTGTCGTTGTCCTGAACGTATTCAGAGAACGGGTCGCTTTCCAGCTGCTTGATACCCAGGGAGATGCGCTCGCGCTCTGGGTCAACCGACAGGATAACGGTGTCCAGCTCGTCGCCCTTCTTGAAACGACGAACAGCTTCTTCGCCCACTTCGTTCCAGGAGATGTCGGACAGGTGAACCAGGCCGTCGATGCCGCCGTCCAGACCAATGAAGATACCGAAATCGGTGATCGACTTGATGGTGCCGGAGATTTTATCGCCCTTGTTGAACTGGCCAGAGAAATCTTCCCACGGGTTAGATTTGCACTGCTTGATGCCCAGGGAGATACGACGACGCTCTTCGTCGATGTCCAGAACCATAACTTCCACTTCGTCGCCGACTTGTACGACTTTCGAAGGGTGGATGTTCTTGTTGGTCCAGTCCATTTCGGAAACGTGTACCAGGCCTTCCACGCCTTCTTCCAGCTCAGCGAAGCAGCCGTAGTCGGTCAGGTTGGTAACACGCGCGGTTACACGAGTGCTTTCTGGGTAACGGGCTTTGATAGCAACCCATGGATCTTCACCCAGTTGCTTCAGGCCCAGAGAAACACGGTTGCGCTCGCGATCGTATTTCAGAACCTTGACATCGATCTCGTCGCCAACGTTGACGATCTCGGAAGGATGCTTGATACGCTTCCAAGCCATGTCGGTAATGTGCAGCAGGCCATCCACGCCACCCAGATCGACGAATGCGCCGTAGTCGGTGAGGTTTTTGACGATACCTTTGACTTGTTGGCCTTCCTGCAGGGATTCCAGCAGAGCTTCACGCTCGGCGGAGTTCTCTGCTTCCAGAACGCTGCGACGGGAAACGACAACGTTGTTGCGTTTCTGATCGAGTTTGATGACCTTGAATTCGAGTTCTTTGCCTTCCAGGTGCGTGGTGTCGCGCACAGGACGAACGTCGACCAAAGAACCTGGCAGGAACGCACGGATGCCGTTAACGTCGACAGTGAAGCCGCCTTTAACCTTACCGTTGATAACGCCCTTGACCACTTCTTCAGCTGCGAAGGCTGCTTCGAGAACAATCCAGCATTCAGCGCGCTTGGCTTTTTCACGGGACAGCTTGGTTTCACCGAAACCGTCTTCAACCGAGTCCAGAGCAACGTGAACTTCGTCACCGACATTGATTGTCAGATCACCAGCATCGTTGTAGAACTGTTCCAGCGGGATCAGAGCTTCAGACTTCAGACCAGCGTGAACGGTTACCCAGCGAGCCTGGTAATCGATATCAACGATAACACCGGTGATGATGGAGCCTGCCTGAAGGTTCAGGGTTTTTAGGCTTTCTTCAAAGAGTTCCGCAAAGCTTTCGCTCATTTTAATTCCTGTTGATAAGGGCGAAGAATACGCCCATCTCCACACCCCAGACGGTGTGGGTCAGTTTCAGTTAAAAGAAGCCACCGCAGGACTATGACTGGTCCCCTGCGGCCTTCTTGATCACCCGGCGATATCGCGAATGGCGATTTCACTCAAGATGCGTTCCAGCACCTGGTCGATGGACAGCTCCGTGGAATCCAGCTGTATGGCATCAGCCGCCGGCTTGAGCGGGGCTACTGCGCGCTGGGTATCACGCTCATCGCGTGCACGGATCTCATCTAGCAGACTCGACAGACTAACACCATCGACTTTGCCCTTCAACTGCAAGTAGCGGCGGCGAGCCCGCTCCTCGGCGCTGGCGGTCAGGAAAATCTTCAGCGGCGCTTCGGGAAACACCACGGTGCCCATATCGCGGCCATCAGCCACCAGGCCTGGCGGCTCCTGAAATGCGCGCTGACGCTGCAGCAGCGCATCACGCACGGCCGGCAGCGCGGCAACCTGGGAAGCCCAGGAGCCGACTTGTTCGTTGCGCAGGTCATCCGTTACATCGTCCCCTTCGAGGATGATGCGCTGGGGATGACCTTCCGTCGCGCCGACGAACTGCACATCAAGGTGCGCAGCCAGCAGCTTCAGGGATTCTTCATTGGTCAGGTCGACGCCATGGTTGCGTGCGGCGAATGCCAGCAGGCGGTACAGCGCGCCTGAATCCAGCAGGCACCAGCCCAGGCGCTTGGCCAGGATGCCGGCGATCGTGCCTTTGCCCGAGCCGCTTGGCCCGTCGATGGTAATCACCGGTGCTTTGATATTCACAATTGAGCCTCTTGGGCAACACGGATGCCGACGTGGGCACACAGTGTTAGAAAATTCGGAAAAGACGTAGCTACATTGGCGCAGTCACGGATACGAATCGGTGCCGCCGCCCGCAGGGAAGCCACGCTGAATGCCATGGCAATTCGGTGATCGCCATGGGCATGCACTTCGCCACCGCCCATCAGGCCACCGTCAATGATAATCCCATCGGCGGTCGGTTCGCACTTCACGCCCAGTGCCAGCAGACCATCGGCCATGACCTGGATACGGTCAGACTCCTTCACACGCAGCTCTTGAGCCCCACGCAACACGGTTCGCCCTTCGGCACAGGCCGCTGCGACAAACAACACCGGAAACTCATCAATTGCCAACGGCACCAGCGCCTCGGGAATATCGATCCCCTTCAACGACGCCGCACGCACTCGCAAGTCTGCAACAGGTTCGCCGCCGACTTCGCGCTGGTTTTCCAGGGTGATATCCGCCCCCATCAACCGCAGGATATCGATCACCCCGGTGCGCGTCGGGTTAACGCCAACATGCTCAAGCAACAGTTCGGACCCCTCGGCAATCGAAGCCGCCACCAGGAAGAACGCCGAAGAAGAAATATCCCCCGGCACTTCTATATGGGTAGCCGTCAATGCATGGCCCGACGCAAGCGAAGCCGTCGCGCCCTCCACCATCACCGGGTAACCGAAGCCGCGCAACATCCGCTCGGTATGGTCACGGGTCGGCGCAGGCTCGGTCACCGCAGTTTCACCTTCAGCGTACAACCCAGCCAACAATAGGCAGGATTTAACCTGGGCACTGGCCATCGGCATGGCGTAATTCAGGCCCTTCAACGCTTGACCGCCACGGATCGTCAGCGGCGGACACCCTTGCGGCCCCGTCTCGATCACCGCGCCCATTTCCCGCAGCGGCTTGGCCACGCGACTCATCGGACGCTTGGACAGGGACGCATCGCCAGTCAACACACTGTCAAAGCTCTGCGCCGCCAGTAAACCGGACAGCAGGCGCATGGAGGTGCCAGAGTTACCGAGATAAATCGGCCCCGGCGCTGGCTTCAAGCCCTGCAACCCCACGCCATGAATGGTGACGCGCCCATGGTGCGGCCCTTCGATCACCACGCCCATATCGCGAAACGCCTGCAAGGTCGCCAGGGCGTCTTCGCCTTCCAGGAAACCCTCGACCTCGGTCACACCCTCAGCCAACGAACCCAGCATGATCGAGCGATGGGAGATCGACTTGTCGCCCGGCACCCGAATGCGCCCGCTCAGGCGGCCACCCGGTTCGGCGAGGAAGGTCAGCTCATCAGCGTTCACAGCGGTTTCCATGTAGGCCCGGCGCGCCAGGATCTTGCTGAAATGCTCACGCGCCACCCGCGCCCGGGTGAACACGCCCAATAATTGATGGCCATCTCCAGCATCAACCGCGTCGCGCAAAGCGTCGAGGTCACTGCGAAAAGTGTCCAGGGTGCGCAACACCGCTTCGCGATTGGCGAGGAAGATGTCGTGCCACATCACCGGGTCGCTGCCGGCAATCCGCGTGAAGTCACGGAAGCCACCGGCGGCGTAACGGAAAATATCGAGGTTTTCGTTGCGTTTGGCCAGGGAATCCACCAGGCCAAATGCCAGTAAATGCGGCAGATGACTGGTCGCGGCCAGCACTTCATCGTGACGCTCGACCTGCATATGCTCGACATCCGCACCCAGCTCACGCCACAGACGATCCACCACCGCCAGTGCAGCCGAATCGGTTTGCTCCAGCGGGGTCAGGATGACTTTGTGGCGACGAAATAGCTGCGCGTTGGACGCCTCCACCCCGCTCTGCTCGGAACCGGCAATCGGATGCCCCGGCACGAAGCGGGCCGGCATACCACCAAAGGCCAGTTGCGCAGCGCGCACCACATTGCCTTTGGCACTGCCAACATCCGTCAGGATCGCCTGGCCCAGGTCCATGCCCGCCAACACGGCCAGCAACTTCTCCATGGCCAGGATCGGCACGGCCAGTTGGATCACGTCAGCGTCCTGGCACGCGAGCGCCAGGTCCGCCTCACAGCGATCCACCACCCCCAACTCAACCGCTAATTTGCGCGATTGCGGGTCCAGGTCCACACCGACCACTTCGCCACACAGCCCGCTTTCACGCAGGCCTTTGGCGAAGGAGCCACCGATCAACCCCAGACCGACCACCACCAGGCGACCGATCATAGGCACAGCAGGTTGCAATGCAGTGACATCAACCACGGGCCAGAACCTTGGCCAGCGCCTCCAGGAAGCGTGCGTTTTCAGCCGGCAGACCGATGGTGATGCGCAGGTGATTCGGCATGCCGTAGTTGGCGGTCGGACGCACGATTACGCCTTCGCGCAACAGGCCCTGGAATACCGGCGCAGCCACTTGGCCGAGGTCAACACAGATGAAATTGCCCTTGGACGGAATCCAGCCCAGGCCCAACTCACGGAAGCCGTCCTGCAACTGCAGCATGCCGCTTTCGTTGATGCGACGGCCTTCTTCCAGGTACTCGGCATCTTTCACCGCCGCACAAGCAGCCGCCAGGGCGAGGCTGTTGACGTTGAACGGCTGACGCACACGGTTCAGCACATCGGCCACTACGGCGGTGGACAGGCCATAGCCGACCCGCAGCGACGCCAGGCCATAGGCCTTGGAAAAAGTGCGTGAAACCAGCAGATTCGGGTACGCCGCCAGGAAATCCAGGCCGTCGGGCAGGTCGTCACCCTCTGCGTATTCGATGTACGCCTCGTCCAACACTACCAGCACACTTTCCGGCACATCCTGCAGGAAGTCATTCAGTGCCTGCGCATCGAACCATGTGCCGGTCGGGTTGTTCGGGTTGGCGATAAAGACCACGCGGGTTTGTGCATCGATGGCCGCCAGCATGGCCGGCAGGTCGTGGCCCCAGTCTTTCGCCGGGACCACTTTCGCATCAGCACCGACCGCCTGGGTCACGATTGGATAGACCGCAAACGCGTGCTCGCTGAACACCGCGTTCAAGCCAGGCGCCAGGTACGCACGGCCAACCAGCTCGAGAATGTCGTTGGAGCCGTTGCCCAGGGTAACCTGATTCAGCTCGACCCGGCACTTTTCCGCCAACAGGGACTTCAGGGCAAAACCGTTGCCGTCGGGGTAGCGGGTCAGTTCAGCCAGTTCTTCACGGATCGCCGCCAACACCTTCGGGCTCGGGCCCAGCGGGTTTTCGTTACTGGCCAGCTTGACGATATTCGCCGGATCCAGGTTCAACTCACGCGCCAGCTCGTCTACAGGCTTGCCCGGAACGTAAGGCGACAGTTGTTGCACGCCCGGCTGAGCCAGGGCGAGGAAGTTGCCACTCATGTTAAAGCCTCACAAAACCGCTTTCGGGTAAGAGCCCAGCACCTTGAGTGCCACGGCTTCCTGACTGATTTTCTCCAGCACACCTTTGACCAGCGGGTCGCGGTGGTGGCCGATGAAGTCGATAAAGAACACGTAGGTCCATTTACCGCTGCGCGAAGGACGCGTCTCGATGCGCGTCAGGTCAATCCCGTTGTCATGGAACGGCACCAGCAGCTCATGCAGCGCGCCGGGCTTGTTGCTCATGGAGACGATGATGGAGGTCTTGTCGTCGCCGGTCGGCGGCACTTCCTGGCTACCGATCATCAGGAAGCGCGTGGAGTTGTCCGGGCGGTCCTCGATTTTCTCGGCCAGGCGCGTCAGGCCGTACAGGCCCGCCGCCATATCACCGGCGATCGCCGCCGAGTTCCACTCACCCTTGACCCGCTTGGCTGCCTCGGCGTTGCTGGAGACCGCCACGCGCTCGACGTTCGGGTAATGCGCGTCCAGCCACTTGCGGCACTGGGCCAGGGACTGGGCGTGAGAGTAGATGCGGCTGATGCTGTCGGTCTTGGTGTTTTCACCCACCAGCAGGTGGTGGTGGATGCGCAGTTCGACTTCGCCGCAGATCACCATGTCATGTTCGAGGAAGCTATCCAACGTGTGGTTGACCGCACCCTCGGTGGAGTTTTCCACCGGCACAACGCCAAAATTCACCGCACCGGCCGCCACTTCGCGAAATACTTCATCGATTGCCGCCATTGGCTTGCTGATCACCGCGTGACCGAAGTGCTTCATGGCCGCCGCTTGAGTGAAGGTGCCCTCCGGACCGAGGTAGGCCACTTTCAGCGGCTGCTCCAGCGCCAGGCACGAGGACATGATTTCGCGGAACAACCGCGCCATCTCTTCGTTGCCCAGCGGGCCCTTGTTACGCTCCATCACGCGCTTGAGCACCTGGGCCTCACGCTCGGGACGGTAGAACACCGGCACTTCGCCTTCCGCCAGGGACGCCATCTTCACACGCGCCACTTCCTGCGCGCACCGCGCGCGCTCACTGATCAGCTCGAGGACTTTCTCGTCCAGGCTGTCAATGCGCACGCGCAGAGCCTTGAGTTCTTGCTCAGACATCAGCCATGCTCCTTTTCGAACTCTGCCATGTAGGCAACCAGCGCGTTGATCGCGTGGATGTCGACAGCGTTGTAGATGGAGGCGCGCATGCCACCGACCGAACGGTGACCCTTGAGGTTCAGCAGGCCGCGCTCGTCGGCACCGGCCAGGAACGGCTTGTCCAGGCGGTCGTCCGCCAGACGGAACGGCACGTTCATCCACGAGCGGTCGGCCAGGTTGATCGGGTTGCTGTACAGGCCGCTGGCGTCGATGAAGTCGTACAGGGTGCGCTTCTTCACTTCGTTGAGCTGGCCCATGGCGGCGACACCGCCCTGCTCTTTCAGCCACTCGAAGACCAGGCCGGACAGGTACCAGGCAAACGCCGGCGGGGTGTTGTACATCGAGCCGTTATCGGCCGCGACCTTGTAGTTGAGCATGGTCGGGCACAGCGAACGGGCACGCCCCAGCAGGTCTTCGCGGATGATGTTGACCAGGATGCCGCTCGGGCCGATGTTCTTCTGCGCGCCGGCGTAGATCATGCCGTACTTGGACACATCGACAGGACGCGAGAGGATGTCCGAGGACATGTCGCACACCAGCGGAACGTCGCCGACTTCCGGCACCCAGTCAAACTCCAGGCCGCCGATGGTTTCGTTCGCGACGTAGTGCACGTAGGCAGCGTCTTTCGACAGCTTCCACTCGTTCTGACCGGGAATGGCGAAGTAGTCGTACGGCTTGGCGGTACCCGCGACATTGACGTGACCGTAACGGGAAGCCTCTTCAATGGCCTTCTGGCCCCAAATACCCGTGTCGATATAGTCGGCCGTCCCGTCTTCCGGCAGCAAGTTCAGCGGGAGCTGGGCGAACTGCTGGCTGGCGCCGCCTTGCAGGAACAGCACTTTGTAGTTGGAGGGGATGTCCAGCAAGTCGCGCAGATCCTGCTCGGCCTTGGTGGCGATGGACACGAACTCATCGCTGCGATGGCTCATTTCCATCACGGAGAGGCCCTTTCCATGCCAGTCGAGGAGTTCACCCTGCGCACGCTGCAGGACTGCTTCAGGAAGCGCCGCGGGACCGGCACAGAAGTTATAGGCTCTCTTGCTCACATCCAATCTCACTCTGATCTGGTGGGGTGGTGCAATAAACGGGTGTTTCAATATTTTCAGAAGGGACAAACAACAAGGGGGCGAATCTTCATCCGCCCCCTGTGTGTCCGCTTATTCCTGCGGCTCTTCTTCGTCTGCGGCAGCGTCGAGGGTTGGCTCGTCGACGTTGTCATCGCCTGCTGCGATCACCTCGCCGTCAAACTCCTCGCCTTCCAGCTCTTCGCCTTCGACTTCCGATGGCTCCTGGACACGCTCCAGACCAACCAGTTTTTCGTCCTTGGCCAGCTTGATCAGGGTCACGCCCTGGGTGTTACGGCCCAGGCTCGACACTTCAGCCACTCGGGTACGTACCAGGGTGCCCTGGTCGGAAATCAACATGATTTCCTCGCCATCGAGTACCTGCACCGCGCCGACCAGACGGCCGTTGCGATCGTTGCTGACCATGGCGATCACGCCCTGGCCGCCACGCTTGTACTCCGGGAACTCGCTGATGGCCGTACGCTTGCCATACCCACGCTCGGAAGCGGTGAGGATCTGGCTGCCTTCTTCCGGGATCAGCATCGAAATCAGCTTCTGGCCTTCCGGCAGGCGCATGCCGCGTACACCGCGAGCCGTACGGCCCATGGCGCGAACGTCGGATTCCTTGAAGCGCGTGACCTTGCCGCCGTCGGAGAACAGCATGACCTCGCGCTCGCCATCGGTGATGGCCGCGGAGATCAGCACGTCGCCTTCGTCCAGTTCCAGGGCGATCAGGCCCACACTGCGCTGACGGCTGAAGGATTCCAGCGGGGTCTTCTTCACGGTGCCTTTGGCGGTGGCCATGAAGATGAAGTGACCTTCGGTGTATTCCTCGACCGGCAGCATGGTGGTGATGTATTCATCACTGTCCAACGGCAGCAGGTTGACCAGCGGACGACCACGGGCAGCGCGGGAGGCTTCCGGGATTTCGTAGGTCTTGAGCCAGTACACCTTGCCCTTGCTGGAGAACAGCAACAGCGTGGTGTGGCTGTTGGCGACCAGTAGGTGAGCGATGTAGTCCTCATCCTTCACACCGGTAGCCGATTTACCCTTACCGCCACGACGCTGGGCCTGGTACGCAGCCAATGGCTGGGTCTTGGCATAGCCACCGTGGGAGATGGTCACCACGCGTTCTTCTTCCGGGATCATGTCACCCAGGGTCAGATCGAGGCGCGCATCGAGTATCTCGGTGCGGCGCACATCGCCGTATTCGGCGCGGATCACTTCCAGTTCTTCGCGGATCACTTCCATCAGGCGCACGGCGCTGCTGAGGATGCGGATCAACTCGCCGATCTGGTTGAGGATCTCCTGGTACTCGGCCAGCAGCTTCTCGTGCTCCAGGCCGGTCAGACGGTGCAGGCGCAGTTCCAGGATGGCCTGGGCCTGTTCCGGCGACAGGAAATACTTGCCTTCGCGCAGGCCGTATTGCGGATCCAGGGTCTCTGGACGGCACGAATCGGCGCCGGCACGTTCAACCATGGCCACCACGGCGCTGGATTCCCAAGGCGTGCTGATCAGCGCTTCCTTGGCTTCCGACGGCGTTGGCGAGGCCTTGATCAGGGCGATTACCGGGTCGATATTCGACAACGCAACGGCCTGGCCTTCCAGGATGTGGCCGCGCTCGCGGGCCTTGCGCAGTTCGAACACGGTACGGCGGGTGACCACTTCGCGACGGTGACGGACGAAGGCTTCCAGCAGATCCTTGAGGTTCAGGATGCGCGGGCGACCGTCGATCAGCGCAACCACGTTGATACCAAACACGCTTTGCAGCTGGGTCTGGGCGTAGAGGTTGTTGAGGATCACCTCGGGCACTTCGCCACGACGCAGCTCGATCACCACGCGCATACCGTCTTTGTCGGACTCGTCGCGCAGCTCGGTGATGCCTTCAAGCTTCTTCTCTTTGACCAGCTCGGCGATCTTCTCGATCAGACGCGCCTTGTTCAGCTGGTACGGCAGCTCGGTGATGACGATCTGCTGACGGCCACCGACCTTGTCGATGTCTTCAATGATCGAGCGGGCGCGCATGTAAATGCGGCCGCGACCGGTGCGGTAGGCTTCGATGATGCCGGCGCGACCGTTGATGATCGCGGCGGTCGGGAAGTCCGGACCCGGGATGTATTGCATCAGCTCATCGACGGTCAGCTCGGGGTTGTCGATGAGGGCCAGGCAACCGTCGATGACTTCACCGAGGTTGTGCGGCGGGATGTTGGTCGCCATGCCCACGGCGATACCGCTGGAACCGTTGACCAGCAGGTTGGGGATCTTGGTCGGCATGACCGCCGGGATCATTTCGGTGCCGTCGTAGTTCGGCACCCAGTCCACGGTTTCTTTATGCAGGTCGGCCAGCAGCTCGTGCGCCAGCTTGGTCATACGTACTTCGGTGTATCGCATGGCCGCGGCGTTGTCGCCGTCCACCGAACCGAAGTTGCCCTGGCCGTCTACCAGCAGGTAGCGCAGGGAAAACGGCTGGGCCATCCGAACGATGGTGTCGTACACCGCAGTGTCGCCGTGGGGGTGATACTTACCGATCACGTCACCGACAACACGGGCAGATTTCTTGTACGGCTTGTTCCAGTCGTTACCCAGCTCGCTCATCGCGAACAGCACACGCCGGTGCACGGGCTTCAAGCCATCGCGCGCATCAGGCAGTGCCCGACCGACAATTACGCTCATCGCGTAGTCGAGGTAGGACTGTTTCAGCTCGTCTTCGATATTGACCGGGAGGATTTCTTTGGCCAGTTCGCCCATGAGAAGCCTGATTCCTTTTTCGGGTGAAACCTCGTCACATCCATATGGGACGAACGAAGCTCGCCGTCGCCGACGAAGTGCCTGACAACGACTTACGACAAATCAACGAGTTATGACACGGATCTGCACGTTATAGGCCACCCCTCGGGGCAGCCCTGGAAACCGCCGGATGTTATCACAATCGCCGCCACGCACCTATCCCCCTGATGCGCATGGAGGCTAGTAATTTGACGGATGACAGGCTTGAAGGGGACGAGAGGGGCTCAGAGCCGGATCCAAGCCCGATCTCGAAGGCAAATTGGCTTAGTGCAGACGCTTTCGGCACATCAACTTGGCCAGCTTGGCAGTGTCCGGCCGTTCGACCACGCCTTTTTCGGTCACGATCACGTCGATCAGGTCGGCAGGAGTCACGTCAAACACCGGGTTGTAGGCGCTTACATCGGCGGCGAAACGCTGGCCGGCGACTTCCAGCAACTCACCCGTGTCGCGCTCTTCCAAGGCAACATCATCGCCAGTGGCCATCATCAGGTCCAGGGTCGAACTCGGCGCCACCACCATGAAACGCACCCCGTGGTGCATCGCGCACACCGCCAATTGGTAAGTGCCGATCTTGCTGATCACGTCACCATTGGCGGCAATGCAATCGGCGCCAACGATCACCCAGGTCACACCCTTGGTCTTGAGGATATGCGCGCCGGCCGAATCGGCATTCACCGTCACCGGGATGCCCTCACCCGCCAGCTCCCAGGCGGTCAGCCGCGAACCTTGCAGCCATGGCCGGGTTTCATTGGCGTAGACCTGCTCGACCATGCCTTCCAGATAGGCCGCACGAATCACCCCGAGCGCCGTACCGACACCGCCGGTCGCCAGGGCGCCAGCGTTGCCGTGGGTGAGGATCGCCTGGGCATTGCCCTGGTGCCTGCGGATCAGTTCGACACCCAGTTGGGCCATGGTGAGGTTGGCTTCGCGGTCACTTTCATGGATGGCGATGGCTTCGGCCTCCAGCACCGCCAAAGGATCGGCGTGCTTTTTGACGCGATCCAGGCGGTCGCGCATGCGCTTGAGCGCCCAGAACAGGTTCGACGCAGTCGGTCGGGCATCGGCCAACAGTGCGTAGTCTTCTTCCCATGCGGCCTGCCAGTCACCGCCCTCGGCGATCCGCTCACGGGCGGCCAGCACCAGGCCATACGCTGCGCTGATGCCAATGGCCGGGGCGCCGCGTACCACCATCGAACGAATGGCGGCTGCCACCTCATCGACCGTAGAGCAGGCCACCCAGCTTTCCCGGGACGGCAAGGCACGCTGATCGAGCAGGTACAGCGCGCCATCACGCCAATCGATGGCCTTCACTTTCTCCGCTGCCAACAGTCGATCGCGCATCCCTTACTCCGCACTCATAAACAAAGCCGCCGATTATAGCGATCCGCCAGCCAGGACGCTCGGGTATACTTCGCCCTTCTTTATATAGCTGCCTGGGAAGAAGCCTGCGATGACCGCCACTGCCGCCCCACTCGACTTATTGTTGCTGCCAACCTGGCTGGTACCTGTCGAACCCGCTGGCGTGGTGCTCAAGGAGCACGGCCTGGGCATCCGCGACGGGCGCATTGCCTTCATCGGGCCAAGGGCCGCAGCCTTGAAGCTGGCGGCCCACGAAGTGCGCGAACTGCCCGGCATACTGCTCAGCCCCGGCCTGATCAACGCCCACGGACACGCGGCGATGAGCCTGTTTCGCGGCCTGGCCGACGACCTGCCACTGATGACCTGGCTGGAAAAACACATCTGGCCCGCCGAGGCCAAGTGGGTCGATGAAGCCTTCGTTCGCGACGGCACCGACCTGGCCATCGCCGAGCAGCTCAAAGGCGGCATCACCTGCTTCTCCGACATGTACTTCTACCCCAAGGTCGCCAGTGACTGCGTGCACAACAGCGGCATGCGCGCGCAGATCGCGATCCCGATCCTGGACTTCCCGATTCCCGGCGCCGGCACGCCCGATGAGGCGATCCGCCAGGGTGTCGAGCTTTTTAGCGACCTCAAGCACCACCCGCGCATCAAAATCACCTTCGGCCCGCACGCGCCCTATACCGTGTGTGACGACAACCTGGAGAAAATCCGGGTGATCGCCGAAGAGCTGGACGCTGCGATCCATATGCATGTTCACGAAACCGCCTTTGAAGTGCAGCAAGCTGTCGAGCAGACTGGCGAACGGCCATTAGCACGCCTGGGTCGCCTCGGGCTGCTGGGGCCGCGCTTCCAGGCCGTTCATATGACCCAAATCAGCGAGGATGACCTGGCTTTGCTGGTAGAAAGCAACACCAACATTGTCCATTGCCCGGAATCCAACCTGAAACTGGCCAGTGGCTTTTGCCCGGTGGAGCGTCTGTGGCAGGCTGGTGTGAACGTGGCGATCGGCACGGATGGCGCCGCCAGCAACAACGACCTCGACTTGCTGGGTGAAACCCGCACAGCAGCGATGCTGGCCAAGGCAGTCGCCGGTTCGGCCACCGCACTGGATGCCCATCGTGCCCTGCGCATGGCCACCCTCAACGGCGCGCGAGCCATGGGCCTGGACAGCGAGATTGGCTCGCTGGAGGTCGGCAAGGCGGCGGATATCGTCGCCTTCGATCTGTCGGGGCTGGCGCAACAACCGATTTACGATCCGGTCTCACAGCTTATATATGCCACCGGACGCGATTGCGTGAAACACCTTTGGGTCGCCGGCAAGCAGCTGCTCGACGATCGGCGATTGGCCCGCATGGATGAACAACAGTTGACCGCCACGGCCATCGCCTGGGGCCAACGCATCAGCGGGCACAGCGAATAACGAAGGTTTTGAACCCCTGGGCTCAGGACCGACCCAACGATTTATCAGGTTTAGAGGATTCACCATGAGCAACGTCGACCACGCTGAAATTGCCAAATTCGAAGCCTTGGCTCACCGCTGGTGGGACCGGGAAAGCGAATTCAAGCCGCTGCACGACATCAACCCGCTGCGGGTCAACTGGATTGACGAACGCGTCAACCTCGCCGGCAAGAAGGTACTGGACGTGGGTTGCGGCGGTGGCATCCTCAGCGAAGCCATGGCCCAGCGCGGCGCGACCGTCATGGGCATCGACATGGGTGAAGCGCCGTTGGCCGTGGCCCAACTGCACCAGCTGGAATCCGGCGTGAGCGTGGAATATCGCCAGATCACCGCCGAAGCCCTGGCCGAAGAAATGCCCGAGCAGTTCGACGTGGTCACCTGCCTGGAGATGCTGGAACACGTACCGGACCCGTCCTCGGTGATCCGCGCCTGCTTCCGCATGGTCAAGCCCGGTGGCCAGGTGTTCTTCTCCACCATCAACCGTAACCCCAAGGCCTACCTGTTCGCGATCATCGGCGCTGAATACATCATGAAGCTGCTACCGCGCGGCACCCACGACTTCAAGAAATTCATCCGTCCGTCCGAGCTGGGTGCGTGGAGCCGCCAGGCCGGGCTGACCGTCAAGGACATCATCGGCCTGACCTACAACCCGCTGACCAAGCACTACAAGCTGGCCAACGACGTCGACGTCAACTACATGATCCAAACCCTGCGCGAGGAGTGAGCCTGTGAAGTTGCGAGCGGTTCTCTTCGATATGGACGGTACCCTGCTGGACACCGCGCCGGACTTTATCGCGATCTGCCAGGCCATGCGCGCCGACCGCGGCCTGGGGCCGATCAACCCCCAGCACATCCGCGATGAAATCTCCGGCGGTGCGAAGGCGATGGTGGCCGTGACTTTTTCCATGGACCCGGAATCCCCAGGCTTTGAAGAGTTGCGCCAGGAATTCCTCGAGCGCTACCTCAAAGGCTGCGCGGTCCACAGCAAACTGTTCGACGGCATGGCCGAACTGCTCGAAGACATCGAGAAGGCCAACCTGATCTGGGGTGTAGTCACCAATAAACCAGTGCGTTTTGCCGAGCCGATCATGCAGCAACTGGGCCTGGCCGAACGCTCGGCGCTGCTGATCTGCCCCGATCACGTGAAGAACAGCAAGCCGGACCCGGAGCCGATGATCCTGGCGTGCAAGATGCTCGACCTGGACCCGGCCAGCGTGCTCTTCGTGGGCGATGACCTGCGCGATATCGAGTCCGGCCGCGACGCCGGCACGCGCACTGCAGCGGTCACCTACGGCTACATCCACCCGGACGACAACCCGCGCCATTGGGGCGCCGATGTGGTGGTGGATCACCCGCTGGAATTGCGCAAGGTGCTGGATAACGCTCTGTGCAGTTGCTAAGGACAATGGGGATCTAAATGTGGGAGCGGCGGTTCTTCACTGTTCTCAAGCCTGGTGTTGGCAATCTGTTGAATTTCTGTCGAGGCTGTTTATGTTTGATTACTCCGCACGTCCAGACCTGCTCAAGGGCCGCATCATCCTGGTGACCGGCGCCGGCCGCGGGATTGGCGCGGCCGCGGCGAAAACCTACGCCGCCCATGGCGCCACCGTGCTGTTGCTGGGCAAGACCGAAGCCAATCTGGCCCAGGTGTATGACGAAATCGAAGCGGCGGGCCAACCGCAGCCGGTGGTGATCCCGTTCAACCTGGAGACCGCCCTGCCCCATCAATACGATGAGCTGGCCGCGATGATCGAAAAAGAATTCGGCCACCTCGACGGCCTGCTGCACAACGCGTCGATCATCGGCCCACGCACGCCGCTCGAGCAGTTGTCCGGTGAGAATTTCATGCGGGTGATGCACGTGAACGTCAATGCGATGTTCATGTTGACCAGCACGCTGTTGCCGCTGCTCAAATTGTCCCAGGATGCGTCGGTGGTGTTCACCTCCAGCAGCGTCGGGCGTAAAGGCCGGGCCTATTGGGGCGCCTATGGTGTGTCGAAGTTTGCAACCGAAGGTTTGATGCAGACCCTGGCCGATGAGCTTGAAGATGTGGCTGCGGTCCGCGCCAACAGCATCAACCCTGGCGGCACGCGCACCAGCATGCGCGCCCAGGCGTATCCGGGGGAAAACCCGATGGAGCGGCCTGCTCCGGAAGAGATCATGCCGGTGTACCTGTACCTGATGGGGCCGGACAGTGCCGGCATCAATGGCCAGGCGTTCGATGCGCAATAATATCTGACACAACACCGAGCCAATTGTGGGAGCGGGCTTGCTCGCTCCCACATTGGTATTGCGGCGCTCTTTTTAGTTTTTCACGACGTCCTCAAGCGTGAAACGGCCGAGCGGGTTTTGCAGGAAGTTGCTCACGTTCTTGCGTGAGATGTTGATGTATGGGCTGTAGTACAGGTCGATCCAGTTCACATCCTGTTTTGCCAGTTTCTGCAATTCCACATACATCTGCTCACGCTTGACCGGGTCAGCCTCGATGCGCGCCTGCGCCACCAGTGCCTTGACCTTGTCGTTCTTGTAACGGGTCATGTAGTTCTGGTTGGTGTCGTGGCCCAGCACGAAGGTGGTCTTTTGGTCCGGGTCGAGGATGTCGTTGGTCCAGTACATCACCGAAATGTCGTACTCACCGTCCACCAGCATCTGCCAGCTCTGGGTCGGGTCGACCTTTTGCAGGTTGGCGGTCACGCCGACCTTGGCCAGTTGATCCTTGATGATCACCGCAATCTGCTCGTCGGCTTCGTTGCCGGCGTTGACCACGTAGTTGAGCTTCAAGTCCTTGGCACCGGCCTGTTCCAGCAGCTTCTTCGCAGCGGTCGGGTCATACGGGCGTTGCAGGTTGTTGGCGTAGTGGTACAACGACCCCTTGGGAATGTAGGAATAAGCCACGGTGCCTTGACCGTAAGTGGCGGTCTTCACCAGCGACTGTTTATCGATGGCCATGTCCAGCGCCTGACGTACTTCCGGCTTGGCCAGGAGGCCATGCTCGTGGTTGATCAGCAGGTGATCTTCACGGGTGGAGGGGTCGGCGTGAATCACCACGTTCTTGTCTTTCTTCAGCTCTTCAACCCGCGAGAACGGTACGAAGATCGCCGTGTCCAGCTCATTGTTCTGCACCATGCGCATGCGGGTGTTGTCGTCGGTCACCGAGACCCACTCCACACCATCCAGGCTTACGTTCTTGGCCTGCCAGAAGTTCGGGTTTTTCTTGAGGATCACCCGATCACCCTTGCGCCACTCATCCACGGTAAACGCGCCGGAGGTCACCGGGTTTTCCGAGTAGGCGTCTTCGCCCATTTTGGTCATGGCTTTTTCCGACAGGATCGACACCGTCGGCGACGCCAATTGCGAGAGAAAGGCCACAGCCGGAGTCTTCAACGTGACCACCAGGGTTTTCGGGTCTGACGCCTTGGCCGTGTCGATCAAGTTGAACGGATCAGCCCACAGCGAGGCCTTGTTGTCGCGAATGCGCAACAGACTGAACGCCGCGTCGTCAGCGGTGATCGCCGAGCCGTCAGAGAACTTCGCATCACGCAGTTTGAAGGTGTAGGTCAGGCCGTCCTTGGAGATGTCCCAGCTTTCGGCCAGGCCCGGTTCCATCTTGGTGCCCAGGTTGTCGACGCGCACCAGGGTGTCGTAGACGTTGGCGAAAACCCAGGTGTCGCGGTTTTGTGCGCTTTTGATCGGGTCGAACGTGGTGCTGTCTTCACGGCAGCCGATGGTCAGCACACCGGCGGCGTGCGCCAGCCCGGCGGTGAGGGACCATGCGGTCAATGTAGCGGCGGCGAGCAACTTCAAGTGGCGCGATTGCATGTCATAACTCCTTGTTCATGAATGGCAGGGGAAGGTCAAAGCAAAGGTTCTTCAAGCACGCAACTGTACCGATGCTCGTGCAGGAAATGCGTCGGCGGCAATACCACGGAACACATGGCTCGAGCATGTCGGCAACGCGGGTGAAAGGCACAGCCTGTAGGCAAATTCAGTGGACTCGGTGGTTCACCCGGCAAGGGTTCGGTAGACAATGGCCGATGGGGATCGATCTCGGGAATCGCCTGAATCAACGCCGCCGTGTACGGATGGCGTGGCGCCGTGAAGATCGCCTCCACCGGCCCTTCCTCGACGATCTTGCCCAAATACATCACCGCCACGCGGTCACACAGTCGGCGCACGATGGCCAGGTCATGGGCGATGAACAGGATCGCCAGGTTCATGCGTTGTTGCAGCTCCAGCAACAGATTGATGATCTGGCCCTGGATCGACACATCCAGCGCCGCCACGCATTCGTCGGCGATGATCAGGCGCGGCTCCACCGCCAGCGCCCGGGCGATGCCGACGCGCTGGGATTGGCCGCCGCTGAGGGAGCCGGGTTTGCGGCTGGCCAACTCGGGGCGCAGGCCGACCAGGTCCAGCAGCTCATTCACGCGAGCCGGAACCCGCTCCGGCGCAACCTTGCGCTGCACGCGCAACACTTCGGCAATTATTTCGCCGATGGTATGGCGTGGGTTCAGCGCGGCATACGGGTCCTGGAAGATCATTGCGGTTTCATGGCGCAGGCGAGTGATGTCGATGGCGCTGCCGTGGGCCATGTCGATGCCATCAAACAATACCTGCCCGGCGCTGATCGGGTTGAGGTGCAAAATAGCCCGACCCAGGGTGCTTTTACCGCTGCCGGACTCGCCGACCAACCCCAGGGTTTCGCCTGCCGCCAGGTCTAGCGACACACCGTTCACCGCCCTCACCCATTGCTTGTTCAATCCCAACAAGCCACTGCCCGACGCGGCAAACTTCACCTCAAGGTCCTTGATCTGCAACAGGCTCATGGTTGCGCTCCCAACGGATAATGACAGGCCACTCGCGCGCCTTCCGGCAGCACCTCGGTGCACAACGCGCCGACCTGCGGGCAACGCGGATTGAAGCGGCAGCCAGCGGGCAATGCGTCCAGCAAAGGGGGCTGTCCAGGAATCGTGCGCAGCAAGGCGTGGCCACTGCTGTGGGCGGGTTGGCAGTCGATCAAGCCTGCGGTGTAAGGATGTTGCGGATGGGCCAGCAGCTCGTATTTGCTGCCGTGCTCGCACAGGCGCCCGGCGTACATCACGGCAATGGCGTCGCAGGTCTGCGCGACCACGCCGAGGTCGTGGGTAATCATGATGATCGACAGACCGCGCTGGTCGCGCAGCTCCAGCAACAGCCGCAGGATTTGCGCCTGCACTGTCACATCCAGGGCGGTGGTCGGTTCGTCGGCGATCAGCACTTTCGGGTTGCAGCCCAGGGCGACTGCGATCATCGCGCGTTGGCGCATGCCGCCGGAAAACTCATGGGGGTAGTTGTCGACCCGCGTCTGAGGATCGGGGATGCCCACTTGGCGCAACACGTCGATGGCTTGCCGTCGCGCGTCTTTTTTCGAAGCGCCTTGATGCAGGCGAATGCCCTCGGCAATTTGCTCACCGATGCGCATCAACGGGTCGAGGTGGCTGCTGGGGTTCTGGAAAATCATGCCCAACTGACCGCCGCGCACGGCACGCATGCCGGCGTCATCCAGCGACAATAGATCCCGGCCGGCCAGCCTTACAGCACCGCCTTGCACCCGCAGATTGGCGGACGGCAATAAACGCATCAGGCCGCGACAGGCCATGGTCTTGCCCGAACCGCTTTCCCCTACCAGACCGAGGATTTCGCCCTCGGCCAAATCGAAGGACACACGATCGACCAGGGTCACATCACGCCCGGCGTTGTTGGCGATCACACTGAGGTCGCGCACTTGCAACAGGCTCATGAGCGATCCCCCAACACTTGCGCCACGCCATCGGCGAGCAGGCTGAAGCCCATGGCCAAGGTCACGATGGCCAGTCCCGGAAAGGTGCAGATCCACCACGCGGTAGTGATGAAGGCTTGCCCCTCGGCGACCATGGTGCCCCACTCGGCGGTCGGCGGTTGCACGCCCAGGCCCAGGAAGCTCACGGCGGCGCCATTGAGCAGCACCAACACCGCGTCCGACATGGAAAACACGATGGAGCCGAACATCGCATTGGGCAGCAAGTGCCGGAACAGAATCCGTCCATGGCCAAACCCCAGGCTTTTGGCAGCCAGGGCAAAATCGCTTTCCTTGAGCACCAGGATCTGCGAGCGAATGAGCCGCGCGTAGGACACCCAGCCCACCAGCGCCATGGCGATGTAGAAGCTTTTCAAGCCTGGGCCGAGAATGGCCATGATCGCCAGCATCAGCACCAGAAACGGAAATGCCAGGATCACATCGATCACACGCATGCAGACACTGTCGAAACGCCCGCCGATATAACCGGAGACCGCGCCGATGAAGGTGCCGATCATGAACGGGAAGATCACCCCGACGATGGCGAGTTGAAGGTCAATCCGCGCGCCCCAGATCACCCTCGAAAGGATGTCCCTTCCGTAGTTATCCGTGCCAAAGGGATGAGCAAGGCTGGGACCGAGCAAACTGTAATCCGTGTTCTGCGCAATCGGGTCGTGAGGCGCGATCCACGGCGCGCACAGCGCAAGCACCAACCACGCCAGCAGAATCAACAAGCCCCACGCAGCCGTCAGCCGGCCATTGCGAAAGCCGAAGCGCAGACGCAAGCGCCAAGGGGCAAGCAACGGACGGCCGCTCATTGCATCTTCACTCGCGGATCGAGGGCGACGGTTACTACGTCAGCGATAAAGTTGACGACCACCGTCGCGCAGGCCAGCACCATGGCCACGCCCTGCACCACCATGTAATCGCGGGTAAAAATCCCGCGCACCAACAATTGGCCAATGCCGGGGATGGCGAACAGGCTTTCAATGACTACCGTGCCGCTGATCAGCCAGCCGATGTTCACCGCCAGCAGATTGACCGCCGGCACCAGGGAGTTGGGCAACACGTGTCGGCGAAACACTGCGGCTTGCGACAACCCACGCGCTCGGGCGGCGGTCACGTGGTCGGCCTGCAATTCCATCAACATGCTCGCCCGCAAGTTACGCACCAGCACCGCTGACAGTGCCAAGGCAATCGTCAGGCACGGCAGCACCATGTGATGCGCTTTGTCCAACCAGGTCCGGCCGTAGCCGGACACCGGGAACAGGCCCCACTGCACACTCAGCAACAGGATCAACATCAACCCCAGCCAGAACGCCGGCATGCCCAGGCCGACCGTGGTGAACACACGGATCAGGTTATCCGCCCAGCCCCCCTTGTTGCGCGCGGCCAAGGTCGCCAACGGCACCGCAATCACCAGCGCCAGCACCACGCTGCCAAGCACCAGCACCAGCGTAGGTTCGATGCGCGTGACGATCAGCTTGAGCGCGTCGACCTTGTACAGCAGCGACTGGCCAAGGTCGCCCTTGAGCAGATTTTTCAAAAAGTAGAAATATTGCAGCCACAACGGCTGGTCGAGCCCGTACTGGGCGCGGATTTTCAGCAAGGCGTCGGGCGTGCTGCGCGAGCCCAGCAGCGCGCGCGCCGGGTCGCCGGGAATCGAGCGCACCAGCACAAAGGTGATCAGGCTGATGCCAAGCAGCACCGGCAGCAATTGCAGTGGTCGGGACAGTACAAAGCGGTAACGCGCCAGGTTCATCCGTCAGCCTCGGTGACGAGCTAGGAAGTCCAGCAGCACCGGGAAATACGCCTGGGGCTCTTCATAAAAAGGCATATGGCTGCTGTTGGGGAAGACGTGCAATTCGGCGTGTTTTGCGGCCAGTTTCATGCGCATGGCGCAGGCTGGAGTGAGTTCATCGTGCTGGCCGGTGGTAATCAGGATCGGCATCTTGAACGCGGCCATCTCGGGGATACGGTTCCAGTCCTTGAGATTGCCGATATAGAGGAATTCGTTGGGGCCCTGCATGGTTTCGTAGGGGCCCATGTTCCAGTCGCCGAGCGAGCGTTTGACCGGCTCAGGCCATTCGTCGAGACGGCATACGTGGCGATAATTGAGCAATGTGATCGCGGCCTGGTACTGCGGATGGTCCAGGGTGCCCAGAGCTTCGTGGCGCTGCATCATGGCCACGGTTTCGCTGCCGAGGGCGCCGCGCAGACGCTCCAGTTCCTGGGACAGGTGCGGAATATCGCCGACGGTGTTTTCGAGGATCAGGCTTTTCAGTGCGTCGGGGTAGTAGATGGCGTATTCGATCCCGAGCCAACCGCCCCAGGAATGCCCGAGCAGGTGCACGCGGCCGAGGTTCAGTGCCTGGCGCACGGTTTCGACTTCTTCGACATAACGGCGGATTTCCCACAGCGAAACGTCGGTGGGTCTGGCTGATGCGCCCGTGCCAAGCTGGTCGAATGCAACCACTCGCAGGTTATGCTCTTTGAGCCAGCCATGGGCGTCGCGCAAGTAGTCACACGGCAAGCCGGGCCCGCCGTTGAGACACAACAGCACCTCATCGCCTTCGCCAAAGCTGTAGACCACGAGGTTATGGCCGTCGACTTGCACGTTGTACTGCTGGTCGGGGGCAATTTCACGCCACATGCATACATTCCTTGTGTTGTATCGGCCTGGCAGGTAGCGGCCGTTTATCAGGCCAACACTACCGAGGATGCCGTGCGTCCATAACCTAGTAGTTCTTATAGGTTTGGCCTGGCAGTCCTTCGCCGGGGCGTGGCATTCTACTTGCCGCAAGTCGAGATTCAAATGAATTCGGGAGCAGAACGGATGCTGGCCAAGCTGACTGCGTTAAATCACCGTCTGATGCCGGGCAGGAGCCTGGATGAGCAGATGGACAACACATTTATCCTCGCCCAGCAGCTGGGCTTCGATGCATTGGTGTATGACTACACCCCGGTGCCGATCGACCAGGATGGCACATTGATCACCCCCTCGGTGCTCGCACTGCGCAATACCCCGTCCGACTGGCATGCCTTGTGGTGCGGCGAAGGGTTCTATCAGATAGACCCGGTGCAACATCTGGCCCTGAGTACGGTGTCACCGTTCGTATGGTCCTACGACGTCAAGGTCGATACCCCACTGCAAAAGATCATTGATCCCTGCCATGCCCCGGTTTCATCCTACTTGCACGACCAGCAATTGACTTGCGGCGTCAGCGTGCCGATCCACCTGCCCCGTGGCGGCTTCGCTTCGCTGACCGGCCTGCGCACCGGCAACGCCCGCACCGTGTTGAAGGATGCTCAGCAGACCTTGTCGGATTTCAGCCTGATTTCCCATGCCTTGCAGGAAGCGGCCTACCCACTGTTCAGCAAGGAACTGCGCACTTATCCGCATATCCACCTGACCAAACGCGAACGCGAGTGCCTCAAATGGGCCGCCGATGGCCTGACCGCCGCCGAAATCGCCACGCAATTGAGCCGTTCCCTGGCGGTGGTCACCCTGCACCTGGCCTCGGCAATGCACAAGCTGGGGGCCAAGAACCGCGTACAGGCGGTGGTGCGCGCCACTCATTACCGCCTGCTCGAAGACTGACCGCCCGGCAAAACCTAGCTGTTTTGCTAGTTACTTAAATTTCGCCCACGCATTATCGTGTCCCTGATCCTTTTTTTCAGAGCAGGGTACGAAATGGAATTCATCGAAAAAATCCGCGAGGGGTATGCGGCGTTTGGCGCCTACCAAACCTGGTACCGCGTCACCGGTGACTTGTCGAGCGGCCGCACTCCCCTGGTGGTTATCCACGGCGGCCCCGGATGCACCCATGATTATGTTGATGCGTTCAAGGACGTCGCCGCCAGCGGTCACGCCGTGATCCACTATGACCAGCTGGGCAACGGCCGCTCTACGCATCTGCCTGAAAAAGACCCGTATTTCTGGACCGTGGGCCTGTTCCTCGAAGAACTCAACAACCTGCTGGACCACCTGCAGATCAGCGATAACTACGCACTCCTCGGCCAATCCTGGGGCGGCATGCTCGGCAGTGAACACGCGATTCTGCAACCCAAGGGCCTGCGCGCGTTCATCCCGGCCAACTCGCCCACCTGCATGCGTACCTGGGTCAGCGAAGCCAACCGACTGCGCAAATTGTTGCCCGAAGGTGTGCATGAAACCCTGCTCAAGCACGAAGCTGCCGGCACTTACCAGGACCCGGAATACCTCGCCGCGTCGCGGGTGTTCTATGACCATCACGTGTGCCGAGTCATCCCGTGGCCCGAGGAAGTGGCGCGCACGTTCGCTGCGGTCGATGCAGACCCGACGGTGTACCACGCCATGAGTGGCCCGACCGAATTCCATGTGATCGGCAGCTTGAAGGACTGGAAATCCACAGGCCGTCTGTCGGCGATCAACGTACCGACCCTGGTGATCTCTGGCCGACACGACGAAGCCACACCGCTGGTGGTCAAGCCGTTCCTGGATGAAATTGCCGACGTGCGCTGGGCGCTGTTCGAAGACTCCAGCCACATGCCCCATGTAGAAGAACGCCAGGCGTGCATGGGGACTGTGGTGAAATTTCTGGATGAGGTGTGTTCAGCGAAGTACAAGGTACTCAAGGCTGGCTGAATCAGTGGGGGAGCTGGCGGACCAGCTCCCCTATTTCAGACCTCGGTAGCCTCCGCTTTGGTCGCCCTTTTCGGGGCATCCGCCACCAACGGAATCTCCCTCCCCTCGGCATCAAACAGCTTGCCGCCGCTGAAGTAATCTCCATCGCGCAGTTCCGACACATCCCGGAAGCACAGGCTGCGCTCGGTCCCCGCTACAAACACCGATTGTTGGTCAGAGTTACCCGCAGTGAAGTGGTTGAACGCCAGGTTCAGCAGGATTGCCATGATTGCCGACGAGCTGATCCCCGAATGGAAAATAGTCGCGAACCAGGTTGGGAAGTGATCATAGAAGCTTGGTGCCGCAATCGGGATCATGCCAAAACCGATGGAAGTGGCGACGATGATCAGGTTCATGTTGTTGCGGTAATCCACCTTGGACAGCGTGCGAATACCACTGGCCGCCACAGTGCCGAACAGCACAATCCCGGCCCCGCCCAACACGGAGGTCGGCACTGCCGCAATCACTCGGCCCATGAAAGGCAGCAGGCCAAGAATCACCAGGAACAGCCCGCCGGTGGCCACCACAAAGCGGCTCTTCACCCCGGTCACCGCTACCAGGCCGACGTTCTGGGCGAAGGCGCTCTGGGTGAACGAACCGAAGATAGGCGCGAACATGCTCGACAGCATGTCGGCACGCAGGCCGTTGCCCAGGCGTTTGGAGTCGACTTTGGTGTCGATGATTTCACCCACGGCCAAAATGTCTGCGGAGGTCTCGACCAGCGTCACCATCACTACGATGCACATGGAAATGATCGCGGCAACATGGAAGGTCGGCATGCCGAAATGGAATGGCGTGGGGAAACCGAACATCGGTCCTTGGGTCACGCCGGAAAAGTCCGCCATTCCAAGGAACACCGCAATCAGCGTGCCGATCACCATCGCCAGCAGGATCGACAGGCGCGAGATAGTCGCGCTGCCAATTTTGCTCAGCAACAACACCAGCACCAGGGTCAGCGCCGCCAGGCCAATGTTGGACATGCTGCCGAAATCTGCACTGCGGCTGTTGCCCCCCATGGCCCAGCGCGCCGCAACCGGCATCAGGGTCAGGCCGATGGTGGTGATTACAATGCCCGTCACCAACGGCGGGAAGAACTTGGTGATCCGTGAAAATACCGGGGTGATCAGTAACCCGATAAACGACGCGGCCATCACCGACCCGAGAATCGCCGGCACACCGCCGGCGCCATCACTCCCGACAATTGCCACCATGGTTGCCACACCGGCAAACGACACGCCCTGCACCAGCGGCAATTGACAGCCAAAAAATGGTAGACCCAAGGTCTGCAACAGTGTGGCCAGGCCACCGGCAAACAGCGACGCAGCGATCAGCAGGCCGATATCCGCCGGGGACAACCCGGCTGCCTGGCCGACAATCAGGGGGACCGCAACAATCCCGCCGTACATCGTGAGTACATGTTGCAGACCGTAAGCCATGTTGGCGGCGACGCCGAGATTCTCATCTTCTGGCCGCTGCGGTAACGCCTTCGGGATAGTCATGGTGAGGGGTTCTCTGTTTTTGTTGTACAGCCACTGTATGCAATGTTAGGACTAGATGTCCATAGAGTTGTATACAATCAATAGGGCAAGTTACTCTCCATCGGCGTTACAAAAACAATTCGGCCGTGATGAGCCAGAACGCCAAAGGACCCAGAACAATGAAAAAAGCATTACAGGGCGCAACTGTTGCATTCACCCTGCTCGGCGGCGGGGAGGCCGTCGCGGTGGAATGGATGAACAACAGCGTAGGATTTCGCTACGGTCAGCAGTTCACCAATCCGAACAACCCCGACGAATTCAGCAAGCGCATCTACAGCTTCACCCACGCCAGCGGCTACCGATACGGCAGCAATTTCGTCAACCTCGATGTGTTCCTGTCCGACAGCCGCGACCCGCGCAAGGGCACCGATCATGGTGGGAGTGAGGTGTACGCGGTGTACCGCCACCAGTTGTATGTTTCGCGGGTATTCGATGTGCCGCTCAGCACCGGCCTGGTCAAGGATTACGCGCTGACCCTGGGCTTCGATGCCAACCGCAATAACAACTTCGCCTCAGCCAAAAAACGCGCACTGGTGATCGGCCCGACGCTGAAATTCGACACGGTCGGCGTGCTGGACCTGAGCCTGATGTACTACAAGGAAAGGAACCACACTGGGATCCCCGGCGCGCAGGAGTCGAACCACACGTTTGACGACACCTACATGCTCAACCTGACCTGGATGCGTCCGTTCGAGATCGCCAACCATGCGGCGAAATTCCAGGGGTTTATCAATTACGTCGGGGAAAAAGGCGAGGACTACCACGGCCGAGACACTGCGCCGGAAGCCCTGATGCGCACCGCGTTGATGGTGGCGGTGCGACCAGGCAAAAGCGTCAAGCCAAACCTGTACCTTGGGGTGGGTTACGAGTATTGGCATAACAAGTTCGGCGTGGATGTCGGCCGGGGTAGCCGCACATCGACGCCGACGGTGAATATGGAAGTGACGTTCTAGGCGACCGCCAGTTCCGAATCGCCGGTTTTCGGCCGCGCCAGCCAGTAACCCAGCACCGCCACCGGCGCTGTCGCCAACATCACAATCACGGTGATCAGCAGCGGTTGTTCGATCATCGACGACACCAGCAGGCTGCTGAGGAAGCACAGACCCAGTTGCAGGGTGTTTTGCAATGCCGCCGCCTTGCCGGAGTTTTCCGCAAACGGCATCAGTGCATTCGCCACGACGATGGGGTAACTGGCACCGTTGACCAGCGCCATCAGGCAGAACGGAATCAATAAGGTGGTCAGCGTCGGCACGGTCAGCGTGGCCACCAGGTACAACGCCACCATGCTGATGCAATACGCCAGCAGCAGCCACGGCAACAGCGTCTTGCCCTGACAGTGCTGCAAGGCACTTCGGCAACTGTAGCCGCCGACCAGAAACGCCAATGTGGGCAGTACATAGCTCAGGCCGATGTCATTCGGGCTGTAGCCCATGTCGCCAAGTATGAAGGGAGAAGCCGTCAGCCAGGCGAAAAAGCTGGCCGAGCACGCGGCAAAAATCATGACGTTGCCGGTGAACACGCGAGACTTCAGCAATTGCCCATAGCCCAGGCGCAAAGGCTCACCCTGCCCCGCCCGACATTTCGCCGCAGTACGCAGGAACAACGTCGGCAGCAGCAACAACAACGACACGCCCAGCAATACGCCGAAAATCGCCTGCCAGCCAAAGTGGTTCAGCACCATCGCACCCAACAGCGGCGCCAACGCAGGCGACAACGACATCAACGGCATGATGCTGGCGAACACCCGATGGGCTTTGTCGGCCGGGTAGCGATCGATCACCAGCGCCTGCCAACTCACGGCGGCGGAGCACACGCCAATCGCCTGCATAAAACGCAGCGCCAGCAATTGCGGCGCGGTCTCGACCCAGAACATCCCCGCGCAGCCCAGCACAAACAGGCTCAGGCCGGCGAGCAGGATGGGCTTGCGTCCCAGGCGATCGGATAACGGCCCCCACAACAACTGCCCTACTGCAAAGCCGGCGAGGAAAATACTCAAGCTGGCACCCACCGCGCCCGCGCCAATCTGCAACTGCTCGCCCATGGCACCGAATGCCGGCAGATACATGTCCATGGCGAGGTAACCGAGCATGCTCAGCCCCGCCAGATACCAAGTGAAACCAAAAGAATTTTTCATTGAAGCCTTGTTAATCCTGCCATCAAACTATTTGCTGACTGGCGCCCATTATGAAGCTGACAATTTTTGTGTGAAGCGATAATAATTGGACACTCTTATCAATAAATCTGAAGGCAAGCATCATGTGGTCCGAATATTCCTTGGATGTGGTCGATGCCGTCTCGCGTCATGGCAGTTTCAGCGCCGCCGCTCAGGAACTGCACCGCGTGCCATCAGCCATTAGCTACACGGTGCGTCAGCTTGAAGAATGGCTGGCAGTTCCACTGTTTGTAAGACGCCACCGGGATGTGGAACTGACCCCCGCCGGCCGCCTGTTTATCGACGAAGCCCGTGGCGTGATGAAAAAAATGCTCGGCACCCGACGCCTGTGTCAGCAGGTCGCCAATGGCTGGAGCGGCCAGTTGAAGGTGGCGGTGGATTCCATCGTCAAACCCCAACGCTGTCGGCAGTTGGTGTGGGACTTCTACCGACAGTTTCCCGAAGTTGAGCTGTTGCTGGAGTACGAGGTGTACAACGGCGTGTGGGATGCCTTGGCGGATGAGCGCACTGACATTGTGATCGGCGCGACCAGCGCGGTGCCGGTGGCCAGTCGCTTCACGTTCCGCGATATGGGCTTGTTGAACTGGCTCTGCGTGGTCAGCACGCGGCATCCGCTGGCGAGCATCGACGGGCTGCTGAACGACGATCAACTGCGTCCTTTCGCCTCCCTGTGCATGACCGACACCTCGCGCAACCTGCCCAAGCGCGACACTTGGACCCTGGATAACCAACGACGCCTGGTGGTCCCGAATTGGGCATCCGCGATCGATTGCCTGCGCGACGGCCTGTGCGTCGGCATGGCGCCGGCGCATCAGGTGTTGCCGTGGATCGAACGCGGTGAACTGGTAGCGCTGCAATTGAGCCGGCCATTTCCGGCCAGCCCGTCGTGTGTGGCCTGGGCCCAGAACAAGCTGTCGCCGGCCATGGCGTGGTTGTTGGAATACCTGGGAGACACCGAAACCCTGAATCAGGAATGGCTCAACGGCCCTACGCCAGTAACCGGGTAATGGCCCGCACGATCATCTCGACCTCCTTGGCACCCAGGGTCAGCGGCGGCAGCAGGCGAATGACCTTGCCGCGCGTGACGTTGATCAGAAGGCCGTGTTCCTGGGCGGCACGTTGGGCCAGGTCTCGATAGGGGCTGGCCAGCTCGACGCCGATCATCAACCCCTGGCCACGAACCGCCAGGACCTGCGGATGCTCACTTAACTCCACGCGCAACCGCGCCAGCAGGCGCTCGCCCTGCACTGCCGCATTCTGCAGCAAGCTTTGTTCTTCGATGATGTCCAGCACGGTACAACCGACCCGACATGCCAGCGGATTGCCACCGAAGGTACTGCCGTGACTGCCCGGTGTGAACAGCTGGGCCACGGCAGACAGTGCCAGGCAGGCGCCGATCGGTACGCCATTGCCGAGGCCTTTGGCCAGGGTCATCACGTCCGGGACGATGCCTTCATGCTGGAAGGCGAACCAGGTGCCGGTTCGACCGATACCCGTCTGGATTTCATCGAGCATCATCAGCCAGCCATGGCGTGTGCAGTGATCACGCAGGGCTTGCAGATAGCCCGGCGGGGCCGGCAGTACGCCACTTTCACCCTGGATTGGCTCCAGCAGAACCGCTGCAATGCGCGCGCCGAATGTTGTGGTGATGGCTTCTATCGCGGCGATATCGCCAAAGCCCACCTTGAGAAAGTCACCCGGCAAGCGCTGGAAGCCCAAGCGCACCGACGGCCCATCGCTGGCTGCCATAGTGCCGAGAGTGCGGCCATGAAAGGCGTTTTCCATCACCACCACCAACGGTTCTTCAATGCCCTTTTTCCAGCCATGCAGGCGCGCCAGTTTGAGGGCTGTTTCGTTCGCTTCGGCACCGGAATTGTTGAAGAAGGCCTGGTCCAGCCCGGACAGCTGGGTCAGGCGCTGGGCCAGCCGTTGTTGCCAGTCGATGCTGTAGAGGTTGGAGGTATGCAGCAGCAGGCCAGCCTGCTCGCTGATCGCCGTCACCAGCCTGGGGTGCGAGTGGCCGACATTGGTCACCGCCACACCGGCCACCGCGTCCAGGTATTCGCGACCTTGCTGGTCCCATAGGCGCGTACCCAAACCGCGGGTGAAGCTCAGGGCCAGGGGCTGGTAAGTGGTCATCAGGCAGGCGGCGGTCATGGTACGGCTCCAGTGCATCGTAATGATGGCTGCAGTATCGTTAGCCACCTGAGCTGGATAAACTGCGCATCTGTGCAATGACTTTAAACCAAGGCTTGATAATGGATCTGTTCCAGGCAATGTCGGTGTACGTGAAAGTGGTAGAGACCGGCAGCATGACGGCGGCGGCCCAAGCCTGTGGAATGTCTACCACCATGGTCGGTAATCATCTGCGTGCCTTGGAACAGCGGTTGGGCGTCAGTCTGCTCAAACGCACTACGCGCAAACAAAGCCTCACTGAATTCGGCGGACAGTATTACCAGCGCTGCCTGGAAGTGTTGGGATTGGTGGCCGACTCTGAGCAGCTCGCCGAACAAGCCCACAGCGATGTCCCCAAAGGCACACTGCGCATCACCGCACCTCCCGTGTTCGGCACCGAACGCCTTACCCCGGCCTTGAGCGAGTTTTCCCGGCGCTACCCGCTGATCAACTTGTACGTGGTGCTGAGCAATGAGCGCATGGACTTGGTCGACAGCGGCTTCGACGCGGCGATCCGTCTGGGTGAACTGGAAACTTCCAGCCTGATCGCCCGGCCAATGCAGGCCTACACCCTCACCCTCTGCGCCTCACCGGAGTACCTGGCGCGACGTGGCACGCCTCAGACACCCGATGATCTGCAGCAGCACGACTGCCTGGCGTTCGCCTACCCAGCGAGTGACAACTGGCGCGACGCCGACAAACTGTGGCGCATGACCGGCGAGGGAGGCGAGGTGGAGGTTCCAGTGTCCGGTTCATTGACCATCAACAGCTCCCAAGGCTTGCGCCAGGCGGCCATAAACGGCATGGGCATCATCATGCTGGCCGATGCCCTGGTGCAACCGGACCTGGAGAGCGGCAAGCTGGTGGCCTTGTTAACTACCTATCGACTGCCCAGTCGCCCCATGCACCTGCTCTACGGCCAGGACCGCTATCGCCTGCCCAAACTGCGCGCCTTCGTGGATTTCGCCATGGAAAAGTGGGCGCGCTAGAAACCCACGCCCAATTCACGCAAGCGCGCGGCAGTGCGCTCGGCAGACACATGGTGAATCCCCTGCCAGCCGAGGGCGATGGCCGCTTCGATGTTGCCGGCAACATCATCAATAAATACCACTTCAGCTGGCTGGATGTCGGGAAGATGGGCCCGGACCTGACGGAGACTGGCGTTGTAGATCGCGGCGTCAGGCTTGATCAATTTCAGCTCGCCGGACACGACGATATCGCGAAAACATTCGAGGAAGGGATAGTTGGCCCGCGCGTAAGGGAAGGTCTCAGCGGACCAGTTGGTGAGCCCGAACAACGGCATATCGGCCTGGTGCAGCGCCTTGAGGATCGCCACACCCTCCGGTAGTGGGCCCTTCAGCATTTCGTGCCAACGGTCGTAATAGGCTTGGATCAGACGTTCGTGATGCGGGTACTGCTCGATCAGGCTCCGGGTACCTTCGGCCAGGGAGCGACCGGCATCCTGTTCGGTGTTCCAGGCCTGGGTGCAGATGGTGTCGAGGAACGATTGCCGCTCGTGATCGTCGGCAATCAGCTTGCGATACAGGTGGTGCGGGCTCCAATCGAACAGGACACCGCCGAAATCAAAAACGACTGCACGAATCGTCATCAGATCCTCCGTTAGCGTGAGTGTGATAGCGGTTGGAGTCTGGCATATCGAAGGGATCAGGCGCTGCTCATAATCGTGTAGGAGGGTTCTGAACCCGGTTTTTTCACAGACCATAAAAAACGGCCCCGAGGGGCCGTTTTTCTCACACCGAAGCGCTTAGGCCTGAACCAGACCATTGATCTTCACGGTCGGGTTGACGTCAGCGTCGTAATCCACGCCATCGACTTCAAAGCCGAACAAGCGCAGGAATTCCGCCTTGTAGCCGGCGAAATCGCTGATCTCGTTGACGTTGTCGTCAGTGACCTGATTCCACAACGCCGCCACGGCGTCCTGGACTTTCGGCTCCAGCTCGGCCAGGTCGGCACGCAGGCGGCCGTCGGCGTCGAGTTTTGGCTGGCTGCCGTACAGGCTGTCCTTGAACAGTCCATAAACCTGCTCGATGCAACCTTCGTGGGTGCCCTGCTCTTTCATCACTTTGAACAGCAGCGACAGGTACAGCGGCATGATCGGGATGGCCGAGCTGGCCTGGGTGACCACAGCCTTGAGCACCGACACACGGGCGTCGCCCTTCAGTGCTGCGAGGTTGTCGCGCAGGGTCAGGACTTTTTTGTCCAAGTCTTTCTTGGCTTCACCGATGGAGCCGTTCCAGTAGATGTCCTGGGTCAGCTTTTCGCCGAGGTAGGTGAACGCGGTGGTCTTGGCGCCTTCGGCCAGCACGTCGGCGTCACGCAGGGCGTCGATCCACAGCTGCCAGTCTTCGCCGCCCATCACTTTGACGGTGCCGTCGATTTCTTCCTGGGTGGCTGGCTCAAGCGTGGTATCGACCACGACGCCCTTGTCGGTGTTGATGCCGCGCAAGGTGACGGCCTTGCCGATCGGTTTGAGGGTGGAGTTGTGCACCACGCCTTGCGGGTCGGTGCGGCGTGGCGCGGCCAGGCTGTAGACAACCAGGTCGATCTTGCCCAGGTCTTTCTTGATGGTTTCGATGGTCAGGCGCTTGATCTCGTCGGAGAACGCGTCGCCGTTGATGCTCTTGGCGTACAGGCCTTTCTCGACAGCAAACTTTTCGAACGCGGCGCTGTTGTACCAGCCGGCGGAACTCAGCTTGCCTTCTTCACCTTCTTTCTCAAAAAACACGCCCAGGGTGTCGGCGCCGCAGCCAAAGGCAGCACTGATGCGCGCGGCCAGGCCGTAGCCGGTGGAAGCGCCGAGAACCAGGACCTTTTTCGGGCCGCCTTCGATGGCGCCGTGTTGGGTCACGTAGTCGATCTGTTCTTTGACGTTCGCTTCACAGCCAACAGGGTGAGCGGTCACACAGATGAAGCCACGAACCCGCGGTTTGATGATCATAAAATTTCTGCCTCTTCCAAGGTGCCGAAGGCCAATGGTGGCCATTCAACTTCAATCGTACCGGTCTATGACGTCCAAAAAACCGAAGCGTCACGATAGTCGCAAATCTTCCGTTTACAAAATCCAATCCACTCACCGCAGCCAAGGGTTGAAAACCGTGTAAAGCCTTCACAATTTCGCAATATTTAAAACGCCTATCCAGCGCCGAACGCCTTATCATGACGCAGTTGTTTCAATATGTTTCAAAACCCTCACCACTCGCAGCCAGGGATCCGGACCTGTCGAATGGCGCCCTGCTGGAGCTGAGTTACATGAATAAGCCTGCTTTGCGTAAAAAAGCGGTATCGATCGCCTGGGTACTCGGTGTGCTGCTGATCATTGATGTGTTCCCCGAGACCACGCTGGTGTTTCTCGGTCTGGTCGTGGTCTGCGGTGTCTACGACTTCCTGCGTAATGGCCTGTATGACGCGCCCACCATCAAGAAATACTTCATCGGCAGTGGCCGCAACACCTGGCTGCTGGCGCCGTTCAATACCCTGTTCGATCTGTTGAGTTCGCCTAACCGTCACGTCTACACCATGGCCAACCTGCCGTCGGCCTGGCGCGAAGACCTGCAACAGGTAATCGATGACGCCATGACCCACAAGGACGAAATCATCGGCTACCTGGACGAGCGCATGGCCGAGAAAAAGCGCGGCATGTTGTTTTTCCAGTGGTACGGCCAACCCATCGAAACCACTCTTGATATACCGCAACTGCGCGAAAAACTGCCGTTCGTGAAGACCATTGGCGTGTCGGTGTTCAACGAAAATCGCTCGACGTCCTTTCACTTCGGCCCGCTGCGCATGATGTTCCGCGTGCTCTACAACATGGCCCCGGCGCCCCATCACGAGGGCGTCTACATCCAGGTGGGCAAGCACAAGCATTACTGGCACGACGACCCGTTGTTTATCTTTGATGACACCTTGATGCATGCGTCTTTCAACAAGAACGATGCAAAGCGTTACTGCCTGTTTATCGACATCGTGCGGCCGACCCCTGTGCCCCTGGTTCTCAACACCGTGATCGCGGGGTTTGCCGGCATGGCCTTTACCCTGCGTCGGGTTTTCTACAAAAACTGGAAGCTGATTCAGTAAGTTCTGCGGCATGATGGTGCTGGACGGTGTTTGCGCTCGACCTTGTGCCTGAGGTAAATAACCGTCTCGTGCGACCGAATTCGGCGCCCATCATTCTTAAGCCATCGCGGCCCCCTGGGGTGCGGTGGCTGCGCTTTCAAGGAATCAGAATGCCCCAACGTCATGTCATCAATGCCTCCGTCAGCCCCAAGGGCAGCCTCGAAACCCTGTCCCAACGTGAAGTCCAGCAACTGAGCGAAGCCGGTACCGGCAGCATTTACACCCTGTTCCGCCAGTGCGCCCTGGCGATCCTCAACACCGGCGCGCACATCGACAACGCCAAGACCATCCTCGACGCCTACAAAGACTTTGAAGTGCGTATCCACCAGCAAGACCGCGGCGTGCGCCTGGAACTGCTGAATGCCCCGGCCGACGCCTTCGTCGATGGCGAAATGATCGCCAGCACCCGTGAAATGCTGTTCAGCGCCCTGCGCGACATCGTCTACACCGAAAACGAACTGGACAGCCAGCGCATCGACCTGAGCAACTCCCAGGGCATCACCGACTACGTGTTCCACCTGCTGCGCAACGCCCGGACGCTGCGCCCGGGTGTCGAGCCGAAGATCGTGGTGTGCTGGGGTGGGCACTCGATCAATACCGAAGAATACAAGTACACCAAGAAGGTCGGCCATGAACTGGGCCTGCGCAGCCTCGACGTGTGCACGGGCTGCGGTCCTGGTGTGATGAAAGGTCCGATGAAAGGCGCGACCATTTCCCACGCCAAACAACGCATTACCGGCGGGCGCTACCTGGGCCTGACCGAGCCGGGCATCATCGCCGCCGAGGCGCCGAACCCGATCGTCAACGAACTGGTGATCCTGCCGGACATCGAAAAACGCCTGGAGGCCTTCGTGCGCGTTGGTCACGGCATCATCATTTTCCCGGGCGGTGCCGGCACGGCCGAAGAGTTCCTGTACCTGCTGGGCATCCTGATGCACCCGGACAACCGCGACCTGCCGTTCCCGGTCATCCTCACCGGGCCGAAACACGCCGCGCCGTACCTGCAACAGTTGCACGCATTCGTTGGCGCCACCCTGGGCGAAGCCGCGCAGGCGCACTACCAAATCATCATTGATGACCCGGCCGAAGTGGCGCGTCAGATGACTGTCGGCCTGAAGGCGGTGAAACAATTCCGCCGCGAGCGCAACGACGCCTTTCACTTCAACTGGCTACTGAAGATCGACGAAGGCTTCCAGCGCCCGTTCGATCCGACCCACGAGAACATGGCCAGCCTGCAACTGAGCCACGCGCTGCCGCCTCATGAACTGGCGGCCAACTTGCGCCGTGCGTTTTCGGGGATCGTGGCGGGTAACGTGAAGGACAAGGGCATCCGGCTGATTGAACAGAACGGGCCGTACGAAATCCACGGTGACCCGGCCATCATGAAACCGCTGGACGAACTGCTACAGGCCTTTGTCGCCCAACACCGCATGAAGTTGCCGGGCGGCGCGGCGTATGTGCCGTGCTACCGCGTGGTGCAATAAGCTAGCGCTGCACCGCCACGCATTTGATTTCCACCAGAAGACCGGGGCGTGCCAGTTCGGACACCCCGACTGTGGTCCAGGCGCAATGCCCGCGTGGGAACAGGCGGTTTTTCACGTCACGGAAAACCGCCATGTGTTGGCTCATGTTGACGTGGTAGATGGTCATGTCCACCACGTCGTCGAAGGTGCAGCCGCCCTCCTTCAGAACCTCCCGCAGATTTTCCCAGGCCGCGACGAATTGCGCCTCGGGGTCCTCGATCACCGCCAATGCAGCCGTCCGCCCGACCTGGCCTGCGCAGTACAACGTCTTGCCGACTTTGACCGCGGGCACGTAGCCGGCGCGCTCGACGATGGGGTGCATGGAAGGGGGAATGATGAGGCGGCGGTCGGTCATGGTTTGTATCTCTTTAAACCCTGTGGGCGGGGATAGTTCGGACTAGTGTTTTACCTGTTCCGACTAACCCACACCAGATGAGCGACCTATGGACCAACGGATATTGTCCTCTGCCACTCCTTACCCTAAGGTAAGGAATATAACGATGGAGATCTTCACTATGGCGACCGCCACACTGACCTCGAAAGGTCAAATCACCATTCCTGTCCAAGTCAGGACAGCTCTTGGCCTGGAAACAGGCGACCGGGTCGAGTTTGTTGAAATGGAAAACGGGCAGTTTTCCATCATTGCCGCGAGCCACAGGGTTCAGGACCTCAAGGGATTGATCCGCAAACCCGCCAGGGCCGTCTCTATTGATGAGATGAACCAAGCCATCGCTGCACAGGGGGCAAAAGCCGGATGATCGGACTGGATACCAATGTGCTGGTGCGCTACGTCACCCAGGATGATCCCGTCCAATCTGCCAAGGCATCCGAGCTGATCGAATCACTGACCACCGCCTCGCCCGGCTTTGTCAGCATGGTGTCGATCGTGGAATTGGTGTGGGTGCTGCAAAGCTGCTACCAGTCGGCCAAGAGCGATGTGGTGACGGTACTGGAAACCCTGCTACGGACCCGCGAATTGAGCGTGGAGCATGGAGAGATCATCTGGCAGGCACTGCGCAAGTTTGTGGCGAACAAGGCCGACTTTGCAGACTGCCTGATCGAACGCTGCGCCCATGCCGCCGGTTGCAAGTACACAGCCACCTTCGACCTCAACGCGATCAAGACAACGGGCATGAAACGTCTGGCCTGAACCGCAGCGTTGCGACTGCGGGCGGGCTTTGGTACAAACCGCTTTCACCTTGATCGAGAGAAAGACTGACGTGCGCACGTTTCTACTCGCAGCCCTTGCCATGGCCTCCACCACCGCCCTGGCCGACGCCATCACCTGGCCCGACCAGCCAAAAACCTGCTTCGTCAGCGGCCGTTCGGCCACCGGTGCTGATCTCGATACCGGTTGCGCCGCCTTCCTGATCAATGTGAAAGGCCAGGCGGCGGGTACGCCGATCAAGCTGGATATTCCCCAGTACGCCATGCACATCGACGAGGCCACCGGCAAGGAAACCCCGGTGATCCTCATACAGGCGGAGGAGAATGGCGAGGTCAAGGCGGTGGGTTACAGGGAACTGGGCTCCGATCAACTCGGTGCCGCGCTGCTGCGGGAAGTTCGGCTCCTGGGCACCCAAAAGCCGATTTAGCCGGGGCTCAGCGGACCCAGCCCCCCCCCTGCCAGTGGTACCCGTCATTACGCTGCACCCAATGCGGATGCACGTAGCGATACCCTTCGCGCACCGGCTCCCAGTGGCCGTGTACCGCAACATAGCGCCCGCCTTCCCAACGCCAGTAACCGCGTGACCAAATGTAGCCGTAGCGCACCGGCGGCTCGACTTCGATCACCTGCACCGGCGGCGGTTGCGGCGCGATGACTTCTACATACTCTCGTTGTACCGGCCTGCGCTCGTGTACGACGCGCTCTTGCACACACCCGGATGCTGCGACGACCATGGCCGCCAATGCCGCATAACGTAGCAACATACAAAACCCTCGGGCGCTGACGCCCAACACTTGCACCGCTAAAAATCCCCCCGTTGTGACAGCCACGCTCCTGCTTGGCTGTGGGTATTTTTAACAGGTGGTGTCTGTCAGCTTGCTGAACCCACAGGCCTCAAGAGGCACACGCGACAGTCGGTCGTTTCAGGCGCACCAACAGCAGCCCGGCGACTACCACGGCAATGCCGGCGTAGGTCGAGGCGTTGATCACATCGCCAAACATCAGCGCCGCCCACACCAGCGTCACCGGCGGCTCCAGATAGACCAGCGCCGCCACGTGGGTTGCGGTCATCACACGCAGCAGCATCCATAGGCTCAAATACGCGACAAAGGTTGAGAACAGGGTCAGCCAGACAATCGAGATCAACACGTCATGATCGTGGGGAATACTCAGCGTGCCGGTATAGAGCACAGCGCCGGTAAAGCCGATCAAGGTCAGCAGCGATTGGATGAACAGCGGCAGCACCAAACCTGCGTCCTGGTGTTGCACCGTGCGACGTTCATACAGGGTTGCCAGCGTCAGCCCCAGCGCCGCAGCCAGAGGCAATAGGTACATAACCAAGCCAACGCTCCCACCGCCACTGCCGTACTGCCCGGCAATCACGATGGAAACGCCAATGAAACTGATCATCAGGCCACTCCATTGCCAACCCCCGCTGCGCTCGGTCGCACTGCCGGTCGACAACGCTGCCGTCATCAACGGCTGCAGCGCCGCGATGATCGCGGCGATCCCGGGAGGCAAGCCATTCTGGATCGCGACGTAGAGGCAACTCAGGTACAGGAACTGCGAGAGAAACCCGATGACGGCGTAATGGCGAACCTGTACCCAAGAGACCTTCAACAGCCTCACGTTCAAGAACAATCCCAGGCACACCGAGACCAACAGGAATCGCCAGAACAGCAGATTGAACGCCCCGCCGCCCTGCGTGCCCAATTTGGCGCCGATATAGCCCGAACTCCATGACAGCACGAACGCCACCTGCAACAGCAGCCGCTTTAAGGTTGATCGCGTCATGAAGCCCTCCATCAGTGCACGTTGACTGAAAGGCTAAGGGCCCTGCATGATTCTGTAAATTTTAATAATCCTCATCATCAATCCATAAAAGTGGAATCATGGCCAAACAGCTGAATATCGACCTGCTGCGTACCTTTCACGCCGTGGCGCGTTTTGGACGTTTCAACGAAGCGGCCGAGCATGTGCATCGCAGTGCGTCGACCGTGACCACACACATACAAAAACTGGAAGATCAGGTCGGCCAACGCTTGTTCAGTCGCAGCAACCAAGGCGTGGAATTGACGCTCTACGGCAAGAAACTACTGGGCGAAACCACCGAATTCCTCAAGAGCCATGATCGCCTGCTGATCTCGCTGATGCCCCAGCGCATGCAAGGCAAGATCCGCCTGGGCGTGCCGGACACTTATGCACCTTCGTTCATCCAGGCATTTCTGCCACGGCTGATCGCCGATAACCCGCTGCTGGAGTTGGAAGTCGAAGCGCGCACCAGCGGTGAGCTGCTCGACCTGTTCATGGCCAACCATTTGGACCTGACCATCACCGTCAGCGCACACCCTATGGCCCAGGGAGAACGCCTGGGGCCCGTACAGCCGCTGTGGGTCGCCGCCGAGCACTTCAGTTGCCCGTCGAATGCAGCACTGCCCATCACCGTGCCCGTTGCCGGTTGCCCGTATCGCGCCGCCGCCTTGCAGGTATTGAAGGATCACGGGATTTATCACCGCATGCTGCTGGAAAGCCCCAATTCATCCGCCGTTGAAGCCTGTATCCGCAGTGGCGTGGCGGTAGGCCTGATGGAAGAAAGCCGCATGGGTGAAGGGCTCAGGCAAATGACAGATCTGCCGTCGTTGCCGGCGCAACATCTGTACCTGTTGTGCGATACCGGCAATGCACTGGCGTTGCATCTGCATGAACAAGTCAGGCACTTCAAGGTGTGAACGCCAGGGACAAAAAAGCCCGCTGACCGTTACCGGTTCAGCGGGCTTTTTACATCGGCTCGATACTTGGCTTACAGCGCCAGGTCAGACGCCGGCTTGCTTGGCTCAGCCGCTGGCTTGGCAGCCTCGGTGGCCTGTGGAGCAGTGGCCTGCGGAATTACAGGCGGTGTAGGCAGTTGCAGGATATTGGCGGTGTAGGCCCATTCCTTGGCAACGGCTTCAGGGCTATTGTTCAGCTTGGTGCCGTAGCTCGGTACGATCTGATGCAGTTTGGTCTGCCACTCAGGGGTCGCCACTTTGTCCTTGAACACTTTCTCCAGCACGGTCAGCATGATCGGAGCCGCGGTGGACGCGCCTGGCGATGCACCCAACAGGCCAGCGATGGTGTTGTCGGCGGAGCTGACCACTTCGGTACCGAGTTTCAGGACGCCGCCCTGCTCTTCGTCACGCTTGATGATCTGCACGCGCTGACCGGCTTGCCACAGGCGCCAGTCGGATTGCTTGGCGTTCGGGAAGTATTCCTGCAGTGCCTTGAAGCGGTCGTCATCCGACAGCATCAGTTGGCCGGCGAGGTACTCGACCAGTGGGTATTCACGAATACCGACTTTGGTCATGGGCCAGATGTTGTGGGTAGTGGTGCTGGTCAGCAGGTCCAGGTACGAGCCTTCTTTCAGGAACTTGGTCGAGAAGGTGGCAAATGGGCCAAACAGGATCACGCGCTTGCCATCCAGCACGCGGGTGTCCAGGTGCGGAACCGACATTGGCGGTGCGCCAACCGACGCTTTACCGTAGGCCTTGGCCAGGTGCTGCTCGGCCACTGTTGGGTTATCGGTTACCAGGAACGAACCGCCCACTGGGAAGCCCGCGTATTCCTTGGCTTCAGGAATGCCCGACTTTTGCAGCAGATGCAGTGCACCGCCGCCGGCGCCGATGAACACGAACTTGGCGTCGGTTTCGGTCTTGGTGCCGTCTTTCAGGTTTTTGTAGCTCACACGCCACGAGCCGTCGGCGTTCTTGGTGATGTCCTGCACTTCGCTCGACAGTTTCAGGTCGAACTTAGGCGTGGTCTGCAGGTGAGCGACGAACTGGCGGGTGATCTCGCCGAAGTTCATGTCGGTACCCAGCGGGCTCCAGGTGGCCGCGATTTTCTGGTTCGGGTCACGCCCTTCCATCATCAACGGAACCCACTTGGCGATCTGCGCCGGGTCTTCGGAGTACTGCATGCCGGCGAACAGCGGGCTGGCCTTCAGGGCTTCGTAGCGCTTTTTCAGGAACTTGATGTTGTCATCGCCCCACACAAAGCTCATGTGCGGTGTGGTGTTGATGAACGAACGCGGGTTCTTCAGCACGCCCTGCTGGACCTGCCAGGCCCAGAACTGACGGGAGATCTGGAACGCTTCGTTGATCTCGACCGCTTTCGGGATCTCAACGTTGCCGTTCTTGTCTTCCGGGGTGTAGTTCAACTCAGCCAGGGCCGAGTGACCGGTACCGGCGTTGTTCCAGCCGTTGGAGCTTTCTTCGGCCACGCCGTCAAGGCGCTCGACCATTTCCATCGACCAACCCGGCTCCAGCTCATTGAGCCATACACCCAGGGTCGCACTCATGATGCCGCCGCCGATCAGCAGCACATCGACTTTCTTTGCCTCTTCCGCCTGAGCGGAGCTGATCCCCAGCGACAAAGCCAGCCCCAGCAGGGCAGTGTTTACTTTTTTAAACATCAGTAGCACCTATGATAAAACGCCATCCGCCCTACTGCCCCGACTCACAGGACGGCAGGGTGGGCACACAAGGCCAACGTATCGACCTCACTGTTTATGTCCCTTCTGCGCTGACTTCTTATCATTATTGGCTTCAGCTACCTGGGCGACAGCCAACTGCCGGGACGTATACAGATGTACGTACCAGAGAGAGACTAGACCAAGATGGCGCGCAGAATATCACGGCAAACGGCGTTTATGCGCCGTTTGGCCAATTGACAGCTCTAAATCGCGGCTTTTAACCCGTCGATGTCAACCGTGGCAGGCGCGACCTGGGGTCACAGGCCGGGAACTCTCACGCAAACGGCGGTTCTAGACACCTTTGCCGCTGCTTGCGTAGCATCGGCGGTTCTCCTTTGTGCGCTCCACCCAACCAGAGTTACCCATGACTATCCAGCAAACACCCGGGCACGTACTGCCCGCGCGCCGCGCCGCCAAAATGGAAGCGGCCATGGCCGTGGGCGCCTTCGCGATCGGTACCGGCGAATTCGCCATCATGGGCCTGATGCCCGACATCGCCCAGAACCTCGGTTTGAGCGAACCCCAGGTCGGCCACGCCATCAGCGCCTACGCCCTCGGCGTGATGGTCGGCGCACCGCTACTGGCCATTCTTGGCGCCAAACTGCTGCGCAAACATATGCTGCTGTTGCTGATGGGCCTGTATGCGCTGGGCAACTTCGCCACCGCCTTCACCCCCACCTTCGGCTCCCTGGTGGCCTTCCGCTTTATCAGCGGCCTGCCGCACGGCGCCTACTTCGGCATCGCCGCGGTGGTCGCCTCCAGCATGGTGCCTACCGACAAACGCGCCGGTGCCGTAGCCCGCGTGATGATGGGCCTGACCCTGGCCATGCTGCTCGGCAACCCCATCGCCACCTTCCTCGGCCAACACCTGGGCTGGCGCTCGGCGTTTGCACTGGTCAGCGTGATTGCCCTGTGCACAATCGCACTGGTCTGGCAATTCGTGCCCCATCGCCACGACGAACAACGCAGCGACCCGCGCAAGGAACTGCGCGCCTTCACCAAACCCCAGGTGTGGATGGCGCTGTCCATTGGTGCTATTGGCTTTGCCGGGATGTTCTGCGTATTCAGCTATTTGGCGCCGACCATGCTGGAAGTGACCAAAGTGTCGCCGCAGTGGATTCCGTTTGGTTTGGCAGCATTTGGCGTGGGCGGCATCATCGGCAACATCGCCGGCGGCAAGCTGTTTGATCGCCTGCAGTTTCGGGCCGTGGGCTTGATCCTGGTGTGGTCGATGGCCGTGCTGCTGTTCTTCCCCTTCGCCACCTCGTCGCTGTGGGGCGTGCTGCTGAGCATGGGATTGGTTGGCACTATGGTTGCGCTGGCAGCACCGTTGCAGATTCGCCTGATGGACATTGCCCACGAGGCCCCGAGCCTGGCGGCAGCGTCCAACCATGCGGCGTTTAACTTGGCGAATGCGCTGGGGCCGTGGTTTGGTGGGATGGCTATTACGGCGGGGTTGGGCTGGACCAGCACCGGCTACATCGGCGCCGCAACAGCCCTGGTCGGCCTGGGCCTCTACCTGATCGCCCGCCGCATGAAGGGCGGGCACTGACGCCACTCTTCCCGATCCAATTGAGGGAGGGGCTTGCCCCCGATAGCAGTGGGTCAGTCAACACACCTCTGACTGCCCCCCTTCAATCATCATGCAACAACCCCGACCCATACTCTCCATAACTACTCCCCAACCCACTTCCGCCAAAATTCATCTTGGCGGCTTTGCCGGAGCTGTGGTCGCCAAACGCCTGGCATCCACCAGAAAAGCACGGGTCACTATTCACGGCTGGTGAAGATGAACAAGCACTCAACATCAACGTGCCGGTGATCATCACGACTTTGACGAGATTCGAGATCATGGTTTTTTCAACTCCCTGTGGGCTGGAGGCGCTGGGGTCCTCTCTTGCAGGGAATCGTAGACCTCAACGGCACAGGGAATTATGAAACTTTGCAGGGGGGACAGCATGAGTTCAGGTTGCCGCCTTGGGTAAGGCGGCAGGGTTGGTTGTCAGGCTTTAACTGAGGCGGTCAAAGGCGCAACTTGCTCCTGGGCTCGGTCAACGAGCAGCAAACTCAACTCGATCAACTGCTGAATGCCCAAGGCGATGGCCCGCTGGGAGTCGTCGAGGTCGAACGCCAAGGTGGCGGCCATTTCGTTGGCGGATGCCAGGTTTTCAGCGGCGTTGGCCAGGAGGGTCTCGGGATCGATGGTTGGGTTTACGAGGAATAGGTTGTTGCTTGGGTGTTCTGCGGGCGCAGCGTCGTCGGATGGGGGCAAGTGATGATGGTTTGCTCGCTGGGCTGCGGCTTGAAGCTTGGGATCGACGGACGATGCGATTTGATCAAGTGAAGAACTGCGTGTGTTGTTGTGCATGGGCGAAGCTCCAAATGTTCACGGGAGTTAAAAACGCCTTAGCAATACGGACTTCCACCTCCGGCCACTGAGTTAGCAGCGACTTGAGGAGATTAGCGGGGTGGATGAAGCAACGCAATCCCGATAGCATGTAGGACTATTCAGAGAAGCTTGCTTTCATCTCAACGATGTCAATTAAAGGAAAACATGCATATGGACTATGAAGGATGGTGTAGAAGAATAGATCTCAACCTACGAACAATGTACCCCACGCTCACAACTTCCTTATACAAGATAAAAACAAATAGTTTCCTAATAGAAATCCATCAACACATTGAAAACAAAGAAGAAATTGAGGAAAATTTCGAGAACAAGATTCGCTTTATCACCACCCCAGTAAAACTGATTTGGGATACTCCAGAACACTTTGAAAAAAAGCTCGCCCCGATTGATGACAAAACAATCCCGTCAAATTTTGAAGGATTACCGTTCACAACAGATCAATTCCACAACCATCTCCTATGCACATTCCCAAAACTAAAAATCAGTTACTTCGAGACAGACTTCCCTAAAAACAAAATAACAATCACATTAATGGGCAACCCACAAGAAGAACAGATAACACAATTCAAAAACAAACTTAATCTTTTAAAAACCGTAATGCAGTATGAAATAAAAACTGGTGGAACTAATGAATCAAGGCGGGGTTATGCAGACGAGGTTTTCATTATCGGCCCCTCATCGGCAGCTGCGGGAATAAACTGCGAATTTCTGGAAAGGGATGAAAAGCTGTGGTTTGAAAACATTGAAAAATCTACAGCGGTTCCTTCACAAAAGATGACTTATATTTCACTGACAGCAAAAAAACCTCATGCCTAGTAAACTATACACTTTTCAAAAACTGCAACCTGAGAAGTTTAATATTACTCTATGACATTGTGTACTGCGTACTTCCATTAAAAGAAAATATGAGCGCATTTCTAAGAGATCAAAAAATCTCAAAAAATGAAATTTTATTTTTAGTCTCTCAAGACAGAATAAAAATTCTAAACATCCAACCTGAGCATCGACTGGACTACGGCTTTTTAAACGAAGCCTATCAGGAAAAGCGGAATGCCGTTATAAGTAGACGGGCTTTAGCTGCTTTATGTGCGATTGATATTGTCTCCATCAACAACTCGTACATATTAAGCGACCCCACACTAGGTGATTTACACCCTCTCATAACAGAGCTTTCCACAGCGACAGGGCAAAATCCAAAACTAATTGCTGACTATTTACTTTGGCCCAAATATGCTTTACGAGCTAGCTTTTCAGAGTTAAATGAAGCAGGCCCAATGGGCATAGCACGATATGGCGTAAACAAAACCATAACTCATCAACTCCCTAGTAGTTTGAAGGAGAAATTAGAGTTTGAATTCCTTGTGCACAGTGACAAAATTCATGTAGCACATGCGCTTGATGCCACCTACTTCCCCTTTTACCTCGAAGACAACAGCTACACAGACCACCCTTATTCCCTTCTTATGGGAAACACGCTAAACCTATACAAAAATAGCACTTACGAAACTTTGAAAGACTTTAATGATATTACAACACTCAAGTCCCAAGGAAACCCAACACTCGACTTAATATCAATATTCCAAACTAATGACTACATCTCTATCGAAGAGTACGAAAAAGAAATATCCCATGCTGGAATTCGAAAAGGGATGAACTCTCTATTTTCAGAGCTAGCGCAACTAAACACTGAAAATAGAGCACTCAGAATCAATCAATACAATTCAGAAATGGAAGCTTTTTTCTCAAGAAAAAACAAGATAAAACATGCCTTAGACTTAGGCATCGACACCGCAGGTTGTGCAATACCATTTCTGTCAACGATTTTAAAACTAGGAGACCTAGCAAAAGACGAAATACTAAAAAAAGTACCTGCCATAGAAAAAGTCATTGAACAAATAAGCTCAAAAACTTTAAAAAATAGCCCATCCGAAAAAAATATCTCCATCCTATCAAAAGTCAATAGAGTCGCAAAATTACGGAGGAGCCAATAGCAGCCACGCAGGCGGGATGAACACAAAAGGGGCAGATTTATTTATCCGCCACGATATAAGGTTTTGAGTTGGCAAAGGAAAAGCAAACGACTCACTCCCAGACACACCTCGCGACGGCCTGCTGCTTCAACCCGACGCTTCATGGTGTAAGATGCCCCACAACCATCCATCATCGAGGCTGCCATGACTGGAATATCCCTAAACCTGCCGGAAGACCTCTCCAACTCTCTCGCCGACCTGGCCAAAACCAACGGCCAGACAGCGAGCTACCTAGCGATGGACGTTCTTCGCGATTACATCGAGCATGAGAAAACGCTGACCGCCCAAATCGAGCTGGCAGTAAAGGAAGCCGACACAGGCAAATTCGCCACCGATGATCAAGTGGCGGCCATGCGCGCTAGGCGCTGGAGCAGTAATGCGGGTTGAGTGGCTTGAAAAAGCGCTCAAAAATCTGGAAGACGAAGCGAACTATATCGCTCTTGAAAATCCAAAAGCCGCTGATGACTTCTCGGATGCCATTTTCGCCAGCGTCGACAGGCTGGCTCAGTTTCCTTCCATGGGGCGCGAAGGTCGGGTGAAACATACCCGCGAATGGGCAGTTCCCAACTGGTCCTATCTGATCCCGTATAGAGTGCGGGGTGATCGACTGCAGATCCTTGGCGTATTCCATACACGGCAACGTCCTCGCTCGAAGTGGTAATGCGCGCAAAACTTGCCTCTCGGCACCCAAGATCCGTTCCTGATAAACTGCGCGCCATTCGCCTCGTTGACTCAAATCCCCCATGTCCCTACAAACCGCCCCACTCTCCCGCCGCTTCTCCGTCGCCCCGATGATGGATTGGACCGACCGCCACTGCCGGTACTTCCTACGTCTGCTCTCCAAGCACGCCCTGCTCTACACCGAAATGGTCACCACCGGTGCCATCCTCCACGGCGACCACGACCGTTTCCTGCGTCACAACGAAGCCGAGCATCCGCTTGCACTGCAACTGGGCGGCAGTGTTCCCGCCGACCTGGCCGCGTGCGCACGCATGGCCGAAGCCGCCGGTTACGACGAAGTGAACCTGAACGTCGGCTGCCCCAGCGACCGTGTGCAAAACAACATGATTGGCGCGATCCTGATGGCGCACCCTGCGTTGGTGGCCGATTGCGTAAAGGCCATGCGTGACGCCGTGTCGATTCCGGTAACGGTGAAGCATCGCATCGGGATCAACGGCCGCGACAGCTATGCCGAGTTGTGTGATTTCGTCGGGACGGTGAAGGACGCGGGCTGCACCAGTTTTACCGTGCATGCGCGGATTGCGATTCTGGAGGGGTTGTCGCCGAAGGAGAACCGCGACATTCCGCCGTTGCGCTATGACGTGGCGGCGCAGTTGAAGCGGGATTTCCCTGGATTGGAGTTTATTCTCAACGGCGGGATCAAGACGCTGGAGCAGTGCCATGAGCATTTGCAGAGGTTTGATGGGGTGATGTTGGGGCGAGAGGCTTATCACAATCCGTATTTGCTGGCGGAGGTGGATCAGCAGTTGTTTGGCAGTGAGGCGCCGGTGATCAGTCGCGCGCAGGCGTTGGTGCAGTTGCGGCCTTATATTGCAGAGCATTTGGCGACCGGTGGTTCGATGCACCATGTCACGCGGCATATTTTGGGGTTGGGCACGGGGTTCCCGGGGGCGCGCAAGTTCAGGCAGTTGTTGTCGGTGGATATTCATAAGGCGAGTGATCCGTTGGCTTTATTGGATCAGGCTGGGGAGTTGTTGGAGGGGCGGTAATCAGGATGTGTCAGTGGGGCATGAGATGACTGGACCATTGCTTTCGCAAGCAAGCCAGCTCACACAGGGGACCGAGTTGACCGCATGGCAATCGGGTTGAACCTGCCGGCCGTTTTGCCCTCCTATTTAGCAGCCAGACCCGCCATTCAAACGGCTTTTTTCACGTTATTGCCCTCGCAAACGATCGAACGCATTTGCGCCCTTGAGCGCCCACCGGCGCTCGGGTAATGTCATCAGACCCACAGGACAGAGCACGCCCATGACTTCCAAGCTGGAACAACTCAAGCAATTCACCACCGTCGTAGCCGATACCGGCGATTTTTCCACCCTCGCCAAGCTCAAGCCGCAAGACGCCACTACCAACCCTTCCCTGCTGCTCAAGGCCGCTTCGATCTCAGGCTATGCCAAGCTGCTGGATGAGTGCGTACAGGACTGCAACGGTGATGTGGGCCTGGCCAGCGACCGTTTTGCGGTGGCGGTAGGTCAAGAGATTCTTAAAGTGGTGCCGGGCCGTATTTCCACTGAGGTGGATGCCCGTCTGTCGTTTGACGAAGACGCGATACTCAAGCGTGCGCATCGTCTGATCGATCTGTACGACAAAGCCGGCGTTAGCCGTGACCGTGTGCTGATCAAGATCGCCTCCACCTGGGAAGGTATCCGCGCGGCGGAGAAGCTCGAAAAAGAAGGCATCCAGACCAACCTGACGCTGCTGTTCTCGTTTGCCCAGGCCGTGGCTTGTGCCGAAGCGGGTGTGTTCTTGATTTCGCCGTTCGTGGGCCGTATCTACGACTGGTACAAGAAGGCCAACGGCAACGACTACACCGGTTCGGATGATCCGGGCGTGCAGTCGGTGACACGCATCTACAACTACTACAAGGCCAATGGCTACAAGACTGTGGTGATGGGAGCGAGTTTCCGCAACCTGAGCCAGATCGAAGAGCTGGCCGGGTGTGATCGCTTGACCATCAGCCCCGACCTGCTGGAGAAGCTGGCGGCCGATGAAGGCAAGCTGGAGCGCAAACTGTCGCCAGGCCATGCCGGTGAAGCCCGTGTGCACCTGACTGAAGCGCAATTTCGTTGGGAGTCCAACGAGGATGCGATGGCGACTGAGAAGTTGGCGGAGGGGATTCGTCAGTTCGCTCGGGATCAGGAGAAGCTGGAGGCGCTGTTGTCGGCCAAGTTGTAAGGCGGGCAGCTGCAAAAAGGGCGGTACCCTCGCGGGTATCGCCCTTTTTTGTGTTTAGCCGATCTCTGTTCAACTGTGGGAGAGGGCTTGCTCGCGAATACGGAGTGTCAGTCACCAGATATATTGACTGATTCATCGCATTCGCGAGCAAGCCCGCTTCCACAGTTTGAATGTATGCCAACAAGACTATCAGTGGCGCTCTAGAGCATTTACCAGGTCGTGGAACGCTTCGCGATTGGACTCGTTCAACCCCATCAGGATCTTGTGCGCTTCTAACACCTTCACACGCACCACTTCCTCAGACTGGTCCTGCGAAGGCAGGTCGGTCAGGCATTCCGGGCACGGGATCGGGCGATCAACGATGTTGAACACTTGATCAAAGCCCATGGACTGCAACAGACGGGTGATGTCTTCGTGGGTGGTGACCACAGTCGGCAACAGACCGACCTTCTGCCGAGACAGAATGGACAACTTGGCCAATAGACCAAGGGTGGTGCTATCGATGCTGCGGGTTTCGGTCAGATCGATCACGATCGCCGAGAAGTTCAGCGCTGTGAAGATCCGCTCAATCGTCGCATCCAGCGCCGAACACAAGGTCAGGCGCACTTCACCGACAAACTTCAGGACGAAGGTCCCGTCTTGCTCGGCGAATTGGATTCTTCCGGTACTCATCAAAGATTCCTGCTCAACACCAATAGGGCGATATCATCCGGCATCTCCCCTAGCGTGGCCAATCCAAAAACCTGCCGCAGGCCATCCAGGCTGCCGCCCGCCGACCTGACCTTTTGGGGCAAGGCGGCTTCTTTCTCTTTGAGTGTAGGCTCTGGAAGAAGGTCCAGGATACCGTCGGACATCAGCGTGAGACTGAAGGTCGGCGGCAGTTCCAGGATGTGGTCTTCGTAGGTGGCTTCATTGAACAAGCCCACCGGCAGACCACGCCCTTCCAGGTAACGCACACTGTCTGGAGTGTATAAAACCGGCATCGGCAGGTGACCGCCGATGCTGTAGGTCAAAAGACCGGTTTCTTCATCAATCACGCCGCCGACCATCGTCACGTGCTTGCCTAGCTTGCAGCTGATCAGGCCCCGGTTGATGTGGCCCAGCACCTCGGAGGGGGTGAACTCCGGCAAGGTGCCATTGCGCTTGGATTCGAACAGCAGCCGTGTGGTCATGAACTTCAACAACACGGTGACAAAAGCAGAGGAAGCACCGTGGCCGGACACATCGGCCAGGTAGAACGCGACACGCCGCTCGTCAACACGGAAGTAGTCGACAAAATCACCCGACAGGTACAGCGACGGGATGATCTGGTGAGCAAACTGGAAGTCATCGATGGTCCAGGGGCTGACCGGCAGCATGTTCATCTGCACCTGGCGACCGGCGTTCTGGTCTTCCTGGAGCAGGTTGAGGCTGGCTTCGAGTTCGCGGTTGGCGGTTTCGAGCTTTTCGCGGTAGCGCTGGTTCTCCACCAACAGGCGTGCCCGGTCCAGGGCACGGCGCACCGAGTGCTCCAGCACCGCCAGGTCTTCCAGGGGCTTGATCAGGTAGTCGGCGGCGCCCAGGCGCAGCGCTTCGACAGCATCGTTCATCACCCCGGCGCCCGACACGACAATCACCGGGGTCTGCGGGGCGAGCTCAGTCACCTGGCGAATCAGCTCCAGGCCGCCCATCTGGGGCATGCGCAGGTCGCAGATCACAAGGTCGGGCTGGTCGCGCTCGAATACCTGGAGACCCTGTTGGCCATTACTGGCCTGCAGGACGCTGAAGCCACTGTCTTCCAAATAGGCCGCGAGGCTCGCGCGCACTACTTCGTCGTCATCGATTATCAGCAGCGTGGCACTGGTTTTTTGCATGTGGGCAAACGGCGCCAGAATTAGGTTGGCGTAGGTGGCGCGACAATGGCCGGGCTCACGTACTGGATTCGCTTTCTAGCCTCTCTGTCCTACAAAGCGCAGGGATTTCCCCATGCACAACGATAAAGCAGAGGTGCCCTTCTAAGGCGCAGACGGTACTCCCATCCGTCAGGGGTTTCAAGCTCATGCCGATGGTCGCCGGGCGTCTTTACACCGCAAATCACCGGGAGTTATAAGAACAGCCACGACCACAACACAAAGTAAGGATGAAACCGATGAGCGAACACGAGCGCGACTACGCCGAAAAACGCGATTTCATCCGCATGCGTGTGGATGCCGATGTATCGCTGATCCACGCAGGGCAAGAGATTGCGGGGGTTTGCGTGGACCTTTCCAGTTCTGGCATGCAGGTGCAGGCGCCTCGACAGTTCAGCGTGGGCGACCTGCTGACGGTGCGCATCGATTCGGAGCATGCCGCGCTGAAAGGCCTTGAGGCCGATACCGAGGTGGTATGGGCCAAGGCTACCGGTGAAGACCAGCACCTGGGCCTCAGAATCCTGAAAATGCGCTGAAAACCGCGCACAAAAAAAGGTGACCGCTTGGGTCACCTTCTTCTTCATTTCAATAAAGTCACGGATTAAAAGTCGTCGACGACCTTGCCGTCCTTGACCTTGAACTCGCGGTTCTGCAGGTAGGCGTTACGGATGAAGGTGTACTTGTCGCCGGTGATCAGCTTCTCGCTGTCGAGCAAGCTGGCACGGGTATCAACGATATTCAGGCCGAAGGTGCTGTTGCGCCAGCCGATGTCATTCATGTAGCGGTACGGTTGGGTATAGCTGTCCACGTACTTGGACGGCGCATCACGCAAGGTGCTTGGGCCCAACAATGGCAGCATCACGTAAGGACCGCTGCCCACGCCCCAGTAGCCGAGGGTCTGGCCGAAATCTTCATCGCTGCGCTGCAGTCCCATTTTGGTGCCGACATCGATAAAGCCCAGGACGCCGAAAGTGGTGTTGACCAGCAAACGGGCCGTGTCGACACCTGCATTATGCGGCTTGAGCTGCAGCACATTGTTGGCCAGGTTGCCGACATCGCCGATATTGCGGAAGAAGTTGTGAATACCGTCCTGCATGAATTGCGGCGTCACGAACTGATAGCCTTGGGCCAAAGGCTTGAGGGCATAGGTATCAACAGTGTCGTTGAAGGTGAAGATCGGGCGGTTGACGCTTTCCCATGGATCATCTTCCGATGCAGCTTGTACGGCAAAAGGCGCCAGCAAGACAGTGGCACACACCGACAGCTGAGCGAAATAGTGGCTCCAGCGCATAGCTTTTGCTCCTTGAATGGTCTGTCATGGGCGCTATGCCCTGAATAAGGCCGTCAGTATATGACGGAAGTCGCCAATTAGGCAGTAACTCGGACACGTCAGACCAAAAATGGACAAAATTCCTACAATTAACAATCCTGTCACCAACGTGTCATCCTGGCTCGATAGCGTTGACGCTATTTCAGGGATGTCGACATGCCTCACGCCGAGATAGCCATCGCCAGCGCTCCTGCCTTGACTGCCGTTCTGTTTGGCCTGAGTGGCTGCCTGGTGGACTTCGGTTCCCAGGCGCGCACCGATTCACCTTCGCCTGATTCCCAAGCCACGCCCGGCGCGCTGAAAATCCTGCGTAGCCTCAAGGAACAAGGCGTTCCCTGCGCCTGGCTGGATGAACTTCCCCCCTCCGTCACCACGCCCCTGGCCGCCACGCTGCCCGATTGGGTCAAGGCGACATCACCCTCGTCGATCCGCTGGCCCGCGCCCCACGCCTGCTGGCAAGCCTTGATGGAGCTGAACATCGAACGCCTTGAAGGCTGCGTGCTGGTCAGCGGCGAACCGCGCCTGCTGCAATCAGGCCTTAACGCCGGGTTGTGGACCATCGGCCTGGCTTCCTGCGGCTCACTCTGTGGCATGGCGCCCGAACAATGGCAGGCGCTGAGCGAACAGGAGCGCGAGCATAAGCGCGGCAAGGCCACCGTTGCCCTGTACGGGCTGGGCGTGCACTCGGTAATCGATCACCTGGGCGAACTCGGCACCTGCCTGGCCGACATCAGCCTGCGCCAGCTCAAAGGCGAGAAGCCCTGACACGGATCATGCACGGTTGGCGCCAGTGGATTAATCTACAGCTCAGCCCGTAGACCTTTCGCGGCGTGCCGTGGTCTATGCCAGTGCCTATCGATAAAAGGAAACACGTCATGCCTGATCGCAAAAAACTGGAAGAACAGGTCGAAATCCTGCGCGGGCAGTTGGAACAGGAACCGCCGCTGTCGGAAGAAAAGCGTGAAGCACTGGAAGCCTTGATCGCCAAGTTTGAGTTACAACTTGAGCTGGAACCGGCCACTCAGACACCGAGTATTTCCGACGATGTGAATCAAGCGGCCATTGAGTTCGATGCTGAGCACCCGGTGATTTCCGGGACCTTGCGTAATATCTTGATCACCTTGGGTAATATCGGAATCTGAGGGCATAGCACCTGAAAATCAGGATCTATCAGTGCTGCATTTGCGCGGATCCCTCCCGGCAAACAATTGAAAACCGATGCCTAAGCGGGCGTCGGTTTTTTCTTGCGCAGAAATACGCCTTCCCTTTGTAGCTTTATAGCGTCGCTTTTGCGGGAAATTTCGTCATCGATTGGAACCCGAGCCGTGGAGTTGCCACTCAGGTTGTGAGAGGAATCGTCCTTTCAATTAACTTTGGAGTATTTACCTACTATGGCTTCCGTATCGAGCACTTCGGCCTTTCCTCAATCAACGGAACAGTTTAATAGCATGGACGAGGCTAGAAAATGGGGAGAAGAGAACGTGAAAAACACTGACGGATCAAAAAAAGACTTCGCAGTGGCGCAAAGCGGCTCTGGGTCGGTATACGAGAATGGCAAACAAGCGGGAGCTATTATCAACCCACCGCAAATCATTTTCTGATACCCGCGAAACGCAGTCTATCCACGCACACTAGGCATGGATAAGAGAGTGGCGGGAAGAACCGCTCCCGCCACTCCTGAAGCGTGACGTTTTCCGGCTTTACTGACGGGCCAGGCGCACGTTCTGGAACGCCACATCCTCAGTACTGCGGTACGGGTTGATATCCAACCCGCCGCGCCGCACATATCGCGCATACACCGTCAACTTCTCTGGCTTCAGCAAGCGCTGCAAGTCCAGGAAGATGCGCTCCACACACTGCTCATGGAAGTCCGAGTGCTGGCGAAAGCTCACGATGTATTCCAGCAGGCTCGCGTGATCCAGCGCCGAACCCCGATATTCCACCACCACACTGCCCCAGTCCGGCTGGCTGGTCACCGGACAGTTGGATTTGAGCAGGTGGCTGTGCACGCTTTCCTCGACAACGCGCGAGGCATCGCAACGCAGCAGTTCCGGGCGCGGATGCTCGTAGTTGCTGACGCTGATATCCAGATCATCAATGCACACACCCGGCAAAGCCATCACCCCTTCTGCTTCGATCTCGGCCAGGGTGCGTATACGCACGCTCACCGGCTTGCCGGCAGCGGCACTGAGGTCGGTGCGCAGGGTGGCTTCCAGGCTGGCCGTATCGGCAAACGCGGTCTGGTTCAGCGAATTGAGATACAGCTTGAACGACTTGGACTCGATGATGTTCGGCGAGTCGGCCGGAATACTGAATTCACCGATGGCCACCACCGGCTTGCCCGACGGCAGCAGCCAGGACAGTTCGAAGCAGTTCCAGAAATCCACGCCCTTGTAAGGCAGGGTCTCGGCGCTCAAGCCCAGCTCAGCCCATTTTGCGGCACGCGGGATCGGGAACAGCAACGAAGGTGTGTAGGTGGAGATGTATTCACTGGACTTGCCCAGCGGCGAATGTTCGGCTGCGGGATGCATGGCGGAAACCTGGCTGAATAAACCGCGCCAGTCTACCAGCCTTTGCCCCCGCGCCTAAGCGCCAGCGGATCAATCGACGTTGAGCGTGCCGACCATGCCCGCCTGGTAATGCCCCGGAAGGTTGCAGGCAAACTCCAGGCCCGTGGCGTTGGTGAACGTCCAGGTCAGCTCGGCGGTTTTACCGGGCTCGACCAATACGCTATTGGGATCGTCATGTTTCATCGCACCATGGCCCATTGCAGTGTGGTCCATATTGCCCATACCGGTGGCGGTGAGCATGCCACTGGCCTGCATCTGTAACATTTCTTTCTGGTGCTCGGCATGCATCGCCGCGTCGCCCAGGTTGAATTCGTGCAGTAACCGGCCTTTGTTGACGAGCACAAAGCGCACTGTCTCACCGGCTTTCACGTCAATGGACTTGGGCGAAAAGGAAATATCCTGCAGCGTCACTTCTACGGTCCGCGTGGCCTGGCTGGCGGGCGCAGCTTCGCCGAACGCGTAGGCATGGGTGGCATCGGCCATCGCATCAACACTCAACGCCAGCAGGCAACACGCCAATAACAGGGGTGAACGCAATGCCATCTCTTCTCTCCAAAAATATCTGACTGACCTGGGGCACACTCTAAGATTGCGCCGCTGCCAGCCAGCTGACTGCTAGATTACAACTTTGTCAGGTTGTCCCCCTGCCCTGGCACCCAAGGTATAAAGCCGTCGTCCACCGTTGCCAAGAGCCGCCCATGAAACTGCTGATCGTCGAAGACCAACCCAAAACCGGCCACTACCTGCGCCAGGGCCTGACGGAGGCAGGTTTTACCACCGAGCTGGTGGCCGACGGCACCAGCGGCCAGCACCTGGCACTGACCGGCGACTATGACCTGTTGATCCTCGATGTGATGCTGCCGGGCCGTGATGGCTGGCAGATCCTCCAAGCCGTACGCACTGCGGGCCTGGACCTCCCGGTGCTGTTCCTCACCGCCCGCGACGCCGTGGAAGACCGTGTGCACGGCCTGGAGCTGGGCGCCGACGACTACCTGGTCAAGCCCTTCGCCTTTTCCGAACTGCTAGCCCGCGTGCGCAGCCTGTTGCGCCGTGGCAGCAACACGTCCCAGGAAACCGCGCTGCAACTGGCCGATCTGCGCCTGGACCTGATCCGCCGTCGCGTTGACCGGGGCGGCCAGCGCATCGACCTGACGGCCAAGGAATTCTCCCTGCTCGAATTGCTGCTGCGCCGCCAGGGTGAAGTGCTGCCAAAATCGCTGATCGCTTCCCAAGTGTGGGACATGAACTTCGACAGTGACACCAACATCATCGAAGTGGCGATCCGCCGGCTGCGCCTGAAAATCGACGACGACTTCCCGAATAAGTTGATCCATACCGTACGCGGCATGGGTTATGTGCTGGAGGAGCGCGTCAATTGATCAAGCGTCTGTCCCTGGTCAGCCGCCTGGCTCTGCTGTTTGCGGCCTGCACGGCGGTGGTCTCGCTGATCGCGGGCGTACTGTTCAATCGCGCCAGCGAGGTCCACTTCATTGAGTTGGACCAGCAACAGCTCGACAGCAAGCTGGTGAACCTGCGTACCACCTTGCAGGGTGTCGACTCGCCACAATTGTTCGCGCAGCGTGAAGCCCAACTGCGCGCCGAGCTCAATCGCCAACCCGACCTGGCGTTGCGCATCACCGCCCAAGGCCAGCGTTGGTTCGACGGTGCGCCCGGCGTCAATCTGCCCACCGCCCCCGGCCTGCACAGCCTGCAAAACGCCGGCACCGACTACCGGGTCTACAACGCGCCGTTGAGGGCAGGCCAACCGGACTCGCCACAGCTGACGCTGGTACTGGATATCACCCATCACCAGCACTTCCTTCAGCGCATGCAACATTTGATCTGGTTCACCGTCAGCCTGTCAGCCCTGGCGACCGCCCTGCTCGGCGCCTGGGCCGCACGCAGTGGCTTGCGGCCGTTACGACGCATGGGGGAAGTGGCCGCGAGTGTGTCGGCCCACTCCCTGACCCAGCGCCTGCCCCAGCAACACATGCCGGTGGAACTGGCCGAACTGGCTCAAACCTTCAACGCCATGCTTGGCCGCCTGGACGATGCGTTCCAACGCCTCTCGGCCTTCTCCGCCGACATCGCCCACGAACTGCGCACGCCGTTGTCGAACCTGCTGACCCAGACTCAGGTCATCCTCACCCAGCCGCGGCCGCTGGAGGATTACCGCGAGGCGCTGCACAGCAACCTGGAAGAGCTGCAATGGATGGCGCAACTGGTCAATGACATGCTGTACCTGGCCAAGGCAGATCACGGCCTGTTGATGCCCAAGCGCGAGACTTTGGCGCTGGCGGATGAAGTGGACGCGCTACTGGAGTTTTTTGCACTGCTGGCGGAAGACGGGCAGGTCAGCCTGGTTCGCGAGGGCGCGGCCATTACAGCGGGTGATCGCGGGATGCTGCGCCGGGCCTTGTCAAACTTGCTGGATAACGCGTTGCGGTTTACTCCGCCGGGTGGCGAAGTGCGTGTGCGGATAGAGGATGGGGTGAGGCTTTCAGTGGAGAACACCGGCGATGGTATTGCAGCGGAGTTGCTGCCCAGGTTGTTTGACCGATTCTACCGGGCGGACCCGGCGCGCCATGAAGGCAGCAGTGAACATGCGGGATTGGGACTGGCAATTACCCAGTCGATTGTGCGGGCGCATGGGGGGAGGATTTATGGTGAATCTGAGGCGGGGTGGACAAGATTTGTAATTGAGTTGCCTACCGGAGATTGATGCAAGCCGGGCCGGCCTCTTCGCGAGCAAGCCCGCTCCCACATTTTGATTTGTGAATACATTCAAATGTGGGAGCGGGCTTGCTCGCGAAAGCGGTGTTGAAGTCTACGAATATCTCAGGGCATGCGCCGGCTCAATCTTCGCCGCCCGATACGCCGGGTAAATCGTCGCCAAAAAGCTCAACACAAACCCGGCCGTGCAGATCAGCAGCACATCCCCACCTTGCAGCTCCGAGGGTAGGTTGCTGACGAAGTACACGTCCGAACTGAAAATATGCTGCCCGGTGACCCGCTCCACCCAGCCCACCAGCTCACTCACGTTCAGCGCCGCAATCACGCCCAATACACCGCCAATCAAGGTACCGACGACACCGATCACCGTACCCTGCACCATGAAGATGGCCATGATTTGCCGTGGCGTCGCACCGATGGTGCGCAGGATCGCGATATCCGCGCCCTTGTCGTTCACCACCATGATCAAGGTGGCAATGATATTGAACGCGGCCACGGCGACAATCATCAGCAACAGCAGGCCGATCATGGTTTTTTCCATCTTCATCGCGCTGAACAGGCTGCCCTGGGTGTGGGTCCAGTCGTCAGGCTTGTAGCCCGTGCCCAGGCTGGCGGCAATGTCCGCCGAGACCTTGGGCGCCGCGTACAGGTCTTTCACCGCCAGGCGCACGCTTTGCACCTGGTTCGGCTGCCAATGCTGGATCTCTGCGGCGTCGGCCATGTGGATCATGGCCATGGAGCCATCCAGCTCGGCGCCGACCTTGAAGATGCCGACTACGTTCAAGCGTTGCATGCGCGGGGTGATGCCACCCGGCGCAGTACTGATTTCCGGCACGATCAGGGTCAGCTTGTCGCCCACATTCAGGCGAAAGCGCCGGGCGGTGATTTCGCCGACCACCACGCCAAACTCGCCCGGTTTCAGATCATCCAGTTTGCCGCGCACGATGTGCTGAGCCACGATCGACACCTTGCCTTCCTGCGCCGGGTCGATGCCGCTGATCTCGATCGGCTGCATGGCGCCCTTGTAGGAGAACATGCCATCCATCTGTGTGAACGGTACGGCGGCCGTCACCTGCGGATTCTTCATCGCGGCGGCGGCCACGGGCTGCCAGTCGTCGATCGGGTTCACGCCGACAATGGTCGCGTGCGGCACCATGCCGAGAATGCGCGAGCTCATTTCGCGCTGGAAGCCGTTCATCACCGACAGCACCACGATCATCGCCAACACGCCCAGGGCGAGGCCGATCATCGAGGTCATCGAGATAAACGAGACAAAACGGTTGCGGCGCTTGGCGCGGGTATAGCGCGTGCCGATGAAAATAGATAACGGTCTGAACATTCGCTTGCACCGCCTGAAAAAATGAAAAAACCCGGCACTTGAAGCGCCGGGCTTGATACGGGTCAGATGGCGACCAGATGACCTTCCTGCAGGTGCAACACGCGGTCCATCTGGCGGGCCATGCTCATGTCATGGGTCACGACGAGGAATGCGGTGCGCATCTGGGTGCTCAGTTCCAGCATCAAGTCCTTGATGCCTTGGGCAGTATGGGAATCGAGGTTGCCGGTTGGCTCGTCGAGCATCACCAGCCCTGGGTTGTTGACCAGGGCACGGGCGATGGCCACACGCTGGCGCTCGCCGCCGGACAGCTCGGCCGGTTTGTGCTCCAGGCGATGGCCGAGGCCCACGCGCTCCAGCAAGGCCTTGGCGCGCCGGCGGGCTTCCGGGATCGCGGTCTTGCCGATCAGCAGCGGCATGCACACGTTTTCCAGGGCGGTGAACTCCGGCAACAGGTGGTGGAACTGGTACACAAAACCCAGCGAACGATTGCGCAACTGCCCACGGGCTTTTTCACCGAGGGCCGACAGTTCTTCACCGGCCAGCCAAACACTGCCCTGAGACGGCGTATCAAGGCCGCCCAGCAGGTTCAGCAAGGTACTTTTGCCGGAACCGGAACTGCCGACGATCGCTACGCGCTCACCCGGGTGCAGCTCAAGTTGCAGGTTGGACAGCACCACCACCGATTCCGGGCCTTCCTCGTAGGATTTGCCCAGGTCGCGGCAGCTCAGAATTGCTTTTTCACTCATGCCCGATTCACTCATAACGTAAGGCCTGCGCTGGCTGGGTACGCGCCGCGCGCCAGGCTGGATACAGGGTGGCAAGGAAACTCAGGACCAACGCAGCGCCGCCCACCATCAACACATCCTGGGTCTGTACCTGAGACGGCAAGTAGTCGATGAAGTAGACGTCTGCATTGAGAAACTTGTGGCCGATCAGGGTTTCGAGGCCGGCAATAGCGGCGCTGACGTTTAACGCGGCGAGAATGCCCACCGCCGTACCGATCAAGGTACCGACCACGCCGATCACGGTGCCCTGCACCATGAAGATCGCCATGATCTGCCCCGGCGTGGCGCCCAGGGTACGCAGGATGGCGATATCGCCCTTCTTGTCGTTCACCACCATTACCAGCGTGGAGATGATGTTGAACGCCGCCACGGCGACGATCAGCAGCAACAGCAGGCCGATCATGGCTTTTTCCATGCGGATAGCCTGGTAGAGATTGCCGTGGGTACGGGTCCAATCGCGGGCGTAGTACTGGCTTTCACCCAGATGCTGGGCGATTTCCCAGGCGCCGCGCGGCGCGTCGAACAGGTCCGCGAACTTGAGACGCAGGCCCTGCACCTGGTCCGGCTGCCAGCGATGCAGGCGCGCCAGATCGGTGAGGTTGGTCAGGCCGAGGTAGCCGTCGATCTCGCCGGCGCCGACGTGGAAGGTGCCGACCACGGTGAAGCGCTTCATGCGCGGGAACATGCCCGCCGGGGTCACGGTGACTTCCGGCGCGACGAAGGTCAGCTTGTCGCCGAGGCCCACACCGAGCTTGGCCGCGGCCTTGTCGCCGATGATGATGCCGAAGCTGCCGGGTGCCAGGTCGTCGAGTTTGCCCTGCTGCATGAACTTGTCGATGATCGAGACATTGCGTTCCTGGACCGGGTCGATGGCATTGAGCAGGATCTTCTGCACTTTGCCGTCGTTGGTCAGCAAACCCTGCATCTGGGTGAATGGCGCGACGGCCAGCACCTTGGGGTTCTGCTTGACCTTATCGGCCAGGCTTTGCCAGTCGCTGATGGGCGCATCGCCCTCAATGGTCGCGTGGGGCACCATGCCCAGTACGCGGGTGCGCATCTCATGGTCGAAGCCATTCATCACCGAGAGCACCACGATCATCACGACGACGCCCAGGGCGAGCCCGATCATCGAGGTCAAGGAAATGAACGACACAAAATGATTGCGGCGCTTTGCACGGGTATAACGCGTGCCGATAAATACGAAGAGAGGTCTGAACATGTCGGGGCTTGTTCGGAGGAAAAGAAGACGTCCCGGTGGCGGGGTCTGGTAAGCAGCTTTACACTCTGACCATTACCGCTAGCTGGGGTTCGCCATGTCGACATTAGATGAAGAAGAGCGCCGCGAATACTACCGTATCGACGACATGATCGCACTTCAAATCAAAAGCCTGTCTGCCCCCGAGGCGGCGAGCAAGGAAGTGTTGCTGGATGATTCTCCGTTGTTCAATTTACTCAGTGAATTGCACCTGAGTGAATTTGAAGCCCAGCACCTGCTGCGCCAGCTTAGCGAGAAGGATCGCACCCTCGCAGCCTTCCTGCGCGTGCAGAACAAACGCCTGGACTTGCTCAGCCAGATCATGGCGCGCGGCCTGCTGGATGAGATCGGCGCACCGCAGTCGGTGATCATTTCCGAAGGCGGCATCGACTTCCAGCACCCCACGCCCCTGCCGGCCGGCGCGCACCTGGCGGTCAAGCTGGTGCTGATGCCCCAGGCGCTCGGCCTATTGCTGCGCGCGCGGGTCACCCATTGCGACCCCAAAGGCGCGGGCTTTGACGTAGGCACGGAATTCGAAGCCATGACCGACGCCCAACGCCAACTGCTGGCGCGCTATATCCTGCAGAAACAGGCCCAGGAACGCCGCCTGGCGCGAGAGCAAAACGACGACATCTGAATTCGTATTCACTACGCCAGCCATCCTGGCGCGAAGGAGCAACTGTGACCCTGATCTACGGCCACCGCGGTGCCAAAGGCGAAGCACCGGAAAACACCCTGACCAGCTTTCAGGCATGCCTCAAGCACGGTGTACGCCGTTGCGAACTGGATTTGCACCTGTCCATGGACGGCGAGCTGATGGTCATCCACGACCCGACCCTCAAGCGCACCGCCGACCGACGTGGCAAAGTCGTCGAGTATTCGGCCGCCGATCTGGTGAAGATGGACGCACGCAAGGGCGGCCCAGGCTGGGTCAAGCCATGCCCGATCCCCCGCCTGGAAGAACTGTTCGAAAAATGCGATTTCGATCACTGGCAACTGGAAGTCAAAAGCGCTTCGCGTACCCGCGCCGCGACGACTGTTCTGGCAATCCGCGAGATGGCCGTGCGTTTTGGCCTGATGGACAAGGTCACCGTCACCTCAAGTTCGCGGGAAGTGTTGAAAGCGGCGGTTGAACTCACCCCCGACCTGTCACGTGGGCTGGTGGCGGAATATGCCTGGCTCGACCCGCTGAAGGTCGCGCAGAACTATGGCTGTGAGATTCTGGCGTTGAACTGGACGTTGTGCACCCCTGAGCGCCTGGAAAAAGCCCAGCGCCAGGGATTGCACGTGTCCGTGTGGACCGTCAACGAACCCGCGCTGATGCGCAGGCTCGCCGACTTCGGCGTAGATAGCCTGATTACAGACTTTCCCGGTTTGGCCACTGCCACTCTCGGGAATTACTGAAATCGGTCTCCCCGGCCGGCTCAGGCCACCGGCCGGAGCCGCTCAAAAAAGCCGGTTGAGGCCGTCGTAGGCGGCGACCCGATAGGCTTCCGCCATGGTCGGGTAGTTGAACGTGGTGTTGACGAAATACTTCAGGGTATTGAGTTCGCCCGGCTGGTTCATGATCGCCTGGCCGATATGCACGATCTCCGAGGCCTGATAGCCGAAGCAATGCACGCCGAGGACTTCCAGGGTTTCACGGTGGAACAGGATCTTCAGCATGCCTTGCGGCTCACCGGCGATCTGCGCACGTGCCATGCTCTTGAAGAACGCCTTGCCCACTTCATAAGGCACTTTGGCCTTGGTCAGTTCGTGTTCATTTTTACCGATCGAGCTGATCTCCGGAATGGTGTAGATCCCGGTCGGCACGTCGTTCACATAGCGCCAGCTGCCGTTGTCGACAATGCTGCCCGCTGCCGAACGGCCTTGGTCATGCGCCGCACTGGCCAGGCTCGGCCAGCCGATCACGTCACCGGCACCGTAGATGTTGGTCACGCAGGTGCGGTAGTTCTCGTCCACCTCGATCTGGCCACGGCTGTTGACCTTGACCCCGATATTTTCCATGCCCAGCTTGTCGGTGTTGCCGGTACGGCCGTTGCACCACAGCAAAGCATCAGCCTTGATCTTCTTGCCGGACTTGAGATGCAGGATCACACCGTTGTCCAGGCCTTCGACGCGCTCGTACTCTTCGTTGTGGCGCACGGTGATGTTGTTGTTGCTGAAGTGGTAGCTCAAAGCCTGGGAGATTTCCGAGTCGAGGAAGCTCAGCAACTGGTCGCGGTTATCCACCAGTTCCACCAGTACACCCAGGCCGCTGAAAATCGAGGCGTATTCACAGCCGATCACGCCGGCGCCGTAGATAATCAGTTTGCGCGGGGTGTGGCCCAGGCTCAGGATGGTGTCGCTATCGTAGATACGCGGGTGGTGGAAATCGATGTCCGCCGGGCGATACGGGCGCGAACCGGTGGCGATGATGATGTGCTTGGCCACCAGCTTCTCGACCACGCCGTTGGCGCAGACCACTTCGACGGTTTGCTCGTCGGCGAAGCTGCCGGTGCCGAAGAACAGGTCGACACGGTTACGGGCGTAGTAGCCGGTGCGCGAGGCGACTTGCTTGGAGATGACTTTCTCGGCACTTTTGAGCACGTCCGGGAACGAGAACCAGCGCGGCTCACCAATGGCCCGGAACATCGGGTTGGTGTTGAACTGCATGATCTGGCGCACCGAGTGACGCAAGGCCTTGGACGGGATGGTGCCCAGGTGGGTGCAGTTACCGCCGACTTGGCGACGGCTATCGACCATCGCCACCTTGCGCCCAGCTTTGGCAGCGTTCATCGCCGCACCTTCTCCAGCCGGGCCGGAACCCAGTACCACCACGTCGTAGTTGTAGACAGCCATGCGTACTCCTCAGAACAGGCCAGGCGTGCGGTTGGACGCCGGGCTAAATCATGCCGCGGCCAGCGGTCATGAAGGACAATTTGGCTCAAGTGTGTGAACCGGGGCACAGTCTATATAAGGCTCAACGCCGCGAACATTAACCCTTGGTCGCGTCATAGGCCAGTCTTGCCTTTACTACACCATCAGGAAATTGCAATTACACTGCCGGCAAGCCCCTTTGCAGGACTGGCCATTATGCGACATGTCGTCTGCTGTTTATTACTGATGCTGTCCATAAAGGCACAGGCCAATGAGGTGGATCGGCTGAAACAGGCCGATTTTCCGGCACAGTCCCAGCAACTGACCCTGAAAAACCAGGCGCTGCTCACCTACCTATGGGCGGATGTCTACGCGGCTGTGTTATATGCCTCGTCCGACTTGAGCGCCAAGCAGGCCTGGGCGCAACAAAAAGCGCTGCGCCTGACGCTGTATTACTTTCGCGACATCGACCGCTCTGACGTGATCAAGGCCGCCACCACCACGCTGGAGCGCCAGCAGGCCAGTGCCCGCCTGAAGCCCGAGATAGACAAACTGCACGCCAGCTTTCGGGATATCCACAGCGGCGATCGGTATGCCCTGGATTTTCGTCCGGGCCGTGGTTTGAACCTGGAGATCAATGGGCAGGTGGTGTTCAGCAGTCGTGATGGTGAGCTTGCCAGGACCTACCTGAGCCTCTGGCTGGCGCCAAATGGGCTGTCCGAACGTTTGCGTATCCAGTTGCTCAATTGAAGATTTGCGCTGGCTGAACGACCGCCTTCGCGAGCAAGCCCGCTCCCACATTTAACCGCGCTTGCCCTGAAGAAACCGGTCGAATGTGGGCTTGCTCGCGAAGAGGCCCTCAACCACAAAAAAGCCCCGAACCAGTCGAACCAGTCGGGGCTTTTTCATTCAGCACAAAAGCTTAGCGCGGGAATGCAGGCGGGTTGACCCCGGCCATGTCTTCCATCACGCGAACCACCTGGCAGCTGTAGCCGAACTCGTTGTCGTACCAAACGTAAAGTACAACGCGGTTGTCCTGGGTAATGGTCGCTTCCGCGTCCACCACACCGGCGTGGCGCGAGCCAACGAAGTCGGTGGAAACCACTTCCTGGGAGTTGACGAAGTCGATTTGCTTATGCAGATCGGAGTGCAGCGCCATGTAGCGCAGGTACTCGTTCATCTCTTCACGGGTGGCGGCTTTTTCAAGGTTCAGGTTGAGAATGGCCATCGACACGTTTGGCGTCGGCACGCGGATCGCGTTGCCGGTCAGCTTGCCGGCCAGCTCAGGCAGGGCCTTGGCAGCAGCGGTGGCTGCACCGGTCTCGGTGATCACCATGTTCAACGCGGCGCTACGGCCACGGCGATCGCCCTTGTGGAAGTTGTCGATCAGGTTCTGGTCGTTGGTGTACGAGTGAACGGTTTCAACGTGGCCGTTGACGATGCCGAACTTGTCATTCACCGCCTTCAGCACCGGCACGATGGCGTTGGTGGTGCAGGAAGCGGCGGACACGATCTTGTCGTCAGCAGTGATTTCAGCATGGTTGATACCGTGAACGATGTTCTTCAGCTTGCCTTTGCCAGGCGCGGTCAGGACAACGCGGTCAACACCCGGGCAGGCCAGGTGCTGGCCCAGGCCTTCGGCGTCACGCCATACGCCGGTGTTATCCACCAGCAGGGCGTCCTTGATGCCGTACTGGGTGTAATCCACCTCGGACGGATTCTTCGCGTAGATCACCTGGATCAGGTTACCGTTGGCGGTGATGGTATTGTTTTCTTCGTCGATGACGATGGTGCCGTTGAACGGACCGTGTACCGAATCGCGGCGCAGCAGGCTGGCGCGTTTGGTCAGGTCGTTCTCGGCGCCTTTGCGTACAACGATGGCACGCAGGCGCAGGCCGTCGCCGCCACCGGTTTTTTCGATCAGGATGCGTGCCAGCAGGCGGCCGATACGACCGAAGCCGTACAGTACAACGTCGGTGCCTTTGCGGGCAGCGGCGTTTTGCTGGCCAACCACATCGGCCATTTCTTCACGCACGAACTGCTCGGCGCTGCGGCCGGCGCCTTCCTTGCGGAATTTATAGGCCAGTTTGCCCAGGTCTACCGAAGCCGCGCCGAGCTTGAGCTCGCTCATGGCCTTGAGCAGTGGGAATGTTTCGTGGACGGAGAGTTCGCTGTCGTCGGCAGAACGGTGACGCGCAAAGCGGTGGGCTTTGAGAATCGCGATGACGGACTGGTTGATCAGGCTGCGGCCATAGATCGAGCTCACCACATTGTTATTGCGGTACAGCTGACCGATAAGCGGGATCATCGCTTCTGCGAGTGCTTCACGGTCGATCCATTCACCAAGACACTGGTCGGGCTTCTGAGTCACGGGAACCTTCCACATGTAGGGGCTGAAAAAAGGGGCTACATTATGCCGCCCGCCCGCCCTCGGAGCAATGCGCGTCCGGCAACAAAAAGTCCTTGCGAAAAATTGACACCCCGCTACAGCCCAGTAAATACGCGGGTTCCAGAAGGCCACCAATGGCACCCGCAGGACAACTTGTCCGTAACCCTCCGAAAAACGCGTACATTTTGGCACTACATATTGAGTCAAAACACACCATTGTTTGTCTTAGCCACTACATTTCCCACAAACCGTTATAGGCTCAGTCATAAACTGACAGGCGGCACCTTGGCCCGTTACAATTACCGACTTTGTCGCAACGCTTGGAGCTCAACCTTCCGTGCCCGTCCTGCGTCTACCGCTTCTCCCTGCCGCGGCAGGTAAACAGCATTGGGGCAACCTGCCCGGTGCCGCCCTGAGCCTGGCCATCGCCGAGGCTGCCAGCGCAGCCAAGCGCTTTACCCTGCTGCTCACCGCCGACAGCCAAAGCGCCGAACGGTTGGAGCAGGAGCTGAGCTTCTTCGCCCCCGATTTGCCGGTGCTGCACTTTCCCGACTGGGAAACCCTGCCCTACGACCTGTTCTCGCCGCACCAGGACATCATCTCCCAGCGCATCGCCAGCCTGTACCGCTTGCCGGAACTGGCCCACGGCGTACTGGTGGTGCCGATTACTACGGCGCTGCATCGCCTGGCGCCAACCAAGTTCCTGCTGGGCAGCAGCCTGGTGCTGGATATCGGCCAGAAGCTTGATGTCGAGCAAATGCGCACACGCCTGGAAGCCAGCGGTTATCGCTGCGTCGACACGGTGTACGAGCACGGTGAATTCGCGGTGCGTGGTGCACTGATCGACCTGTTCCCGATGGGCAGCAAGCTGCCCTACCGCATCGACCTGTTCGACGACGAAATCGAGACGCTGCGCACCTTCGACCCGGAAAACCAGCGCTCTGTCGATAAAGTCGACTCGGTCAAGCTGCTGCCCGCACGGGAATTCCCGCTGCAAAAAGACGCGGTTACCCGCTTCAAGGCGCGCTTCCGTGAACGTTTCGACGTAGATTTCCGCCGCTGCCCGATCTTTCAGGACTTGAGCAGCGGGATTACCCCGGCCGGTATCGAGTACTACCTGCCGCTGTTCTTCGACGAAACCTCCACCCTGTTCGATTACCTGCCCCAGGACACTCAAGTGTTCTCGCTGCCAGGTATCGAACAAGCTGCGGAAAACTTCTGGAACGACGTGCGCAATCGCTATGAAGAGCGCCGCGTCGACCCGTCCCGTCCTCTATTGCCGCCCGCTGAGCTGTTCCTGCCGGTGGAAGACTGCTTCGCGCGCCTGAAAAGCTGGCCGCGCGTGGTTGCCAGCCAGCAGGATGTGGAAACCGGCGTCGGCCGCGAGCGTTTCCCTGCGGGAACGCTGCCGGATCTGGCGATCCAGGCCAAAGCCACGCAACCACTGGAAGCTCTGTCCAACTTCCTCGGCGACTTCCCCGGCCGCGTGCTGTTTACCGCCGAGTCCGCCGGCCGCCGCGAAGTGCTGCTGGAGTTGCTTGAGCGCCTGAAGCTGCGACCGAAAACCGTCGACAGCTGGCCGGATTTCGTCAAAAGCAAAGAACGCCTGGCGATCACCATCGCACCGCTCGACGAAGGCCTGTTGCTGGATGATCCGGCCCTGGCGCTGATCGCCGAAAGCCCGCTGTTCGGCCAGCGCGTGATGCAGCGCCGTCGCCGCGAAAAACGCGCCGATGCCAACAACGATGCGGTGATCAAAAACCTCACCGAGCTGCGTGAAGGCGCGCCGGTGGTGCACATCGATCACGGCGTCGGCCGCTACCTGGGCCTGCAGACTCTGGAGATCGATAATCAGGCCGCCGAATTCCTCACCATGGAATATGCCGAGGGCGCCAAACTCTATGTGCCGGTGGCCAACCTGCATTTGATTGCGCGCTACACCGGCAGCGACGACGCCCTGGCGCCGTTGCACCGCCTGGGTTCGGAGACCTGGCAGAAAGCCAAGCGCAAGGCCGCCGAACAAGTGCGCGACGTCGCTGCCGAACTGCTCGACATCTATGCACGCCGCGCGGCGCGCGAGGGTTACGCGTTTGCCGACCCGAAAGCCGACTACGCCACCTTCAGCGCCGGCTTCGCCTTCGAAGAAACCCCGGACCAGCAAACCACCATCGAAGCCGTGCGCGCCGACATGCTTGCGCCCAAGCCGATGGACCGCCTGGTCTGCGGCGACGTGGGTTTCGGCAAGACCGAAGTGGCCATGCGCGCCGCCTTCATCGCCGTGCACGGCGGCAAGCAAGTCGCGATCCTGGTGCCGACCACCCTGCTCGCCCAGCAACACTACAACAGCTTCCGCGACCGCTTTGCCGACTGGCCAGTGACCGTGGAAGTCATGAGCCGCTTCAAATCGGCCAAGGAAGTGAACGCCGCCATCGCCGATTTGGCCGAAGGCAAGATCGACATCGTCATCGGCACCCACAAGCTGCTGTCGGACGATGTGAAGATCAAAAACCTCGGCCTGGTGATCATCGACGAAGAACACCGCTTTGGTGTACGTCAGAAAGAACAGCTCAAGGCCCTGCGCAGCGAAGTCGACATTCTTACCCTCACCGCCACGCCGATTCCGCGCACGCTGAACATGGCGGTGTCGGGCATGCGCGACCTGTCAATCATCGCCACGCCACCGGCGCGCCGTTTGTCGGTGCGCACCTTCGTGATGGAACAGAACAAGAGCACAGTCAAGGAAGCGCTGCTGCGTGAACTGCTGCGCGGCGGGCAGGTTTATTACCTGCACAACGACGTGAAGACCATCGAAAAATGCGCCGCCGACCTCGCCGAGCTGGTGCCGGAGGCGCGTATCGCCATCGGCCACGGGCAGATGCGCGAGCGCGAACTCGAACAGGTGATGAGCGACTTCTACCACAAGCGCTTCAACGTGCTGATCGCCTCGACCATCATCGAGACCGGCATCGACGTGCCGAGCGCCAACACCATCATCATCGAGCGCGCCGACAAGTTTGGCCTGGCACAGCTTCACCAATTACGCGGCCGCGTTGGGCGCAGCCACCACCAGGCCTATGCCTATCTGCTGACGCCACCGCGCCAGCAAATCACCGGTGATGCGGAAAAACGCCTGGAGGCCATTGCCAACACCCAGGACCTGGGCGCCGGCTTTGTACTGGCCACCAACGATCTGGAAATCCGTGGCGCCGGCGAACTGCTGGGCGACGGCCAGAGCGGGCAGATCCAGGCGGTGGGTTTCACGCTGTATATGGAGATGCTTGAGCGCGCGGTGAAAGCCATCCGCAAGGGCGAGCAACCGAACCTCGATCAACCGCTGGGCGGCGGGCCGGAAATCAACCTGCGCTTGCCGGCGTTGATTCCCGAGGATTACCTGCCGGACGTGCACGCACGACTGATTCTGTACAAGCGCATCGCCTCGGCCACCGATGAAGAAGGTCTTAAAGACCTGCAGGTGGAGATGATCGACCGTTTCGGCTTGCTGCCGGAACCGACCAAGAACCTGGTGCGCCTGACCCTGCTGAAATTGCAGGCCGAACAGCTGGGCATCAAGAAGGTCGACGCCGGGCCGCAGGGTGGACGCATCGAATTCGAAGCGCAGACCCCGGTGGACCCGTTGGTGCTGATCAAACTGATCCAGGGTCAGCCCAACCGTTACAAGTTCGAAGGGGCTACGCTGTTCAAATTCATGGTGCCGATGGAACGTGCCGAAGAACGCTTTAATACCTTGGAGGCGTTGTTCGAGCGCCTCATCCCGAAATCTGCTTGAAGGACGCCCCAATGCGCCTGTTCCGCATTTTGAGCTTGTTGTTGGTAGTAATGGCACCTGCGGCGTTCGCCGACAGCCCGTACCAGGTGGAAATGATCCTGGTGCGCCAGAACGCCGAGCCGATGATCAACAGCCGTGCCGCGCCGGAAAACTGGGATGCGGGGGCAGCGCGCCTGGGCGATAGGCTGAGCCCGCCGCGCCTTTCCAATATTGTCGATAAGCTGCGTGCCGATTCCACTTACACGGTGCTGTTACATAAGGCGTGGGAACAGAACCTTGGCGAGCAGCCGGTCAAGGTCGCGATCACCGACGGCCAGGAGCAGTTCGGCCAGTTTCCCATCGAGGGCGTATTGAGCCTGCAATTGGGGCGCTTTACCGATATCGATGCGAACTTCTGGATCAACCAGTTCGACGCCAACGGCAACGTGATTGCCAGCGAGCACCTGAGCCAGACCGACGTGCGTACCAAGAACAACCAGCTCAACTACCTGGACGGTGGCCACCTGGCGCTGCTGATCAAGATCACCTCGCTGACCGCCAAGCCACCCAGCGCGCCACCGCCCGATATTCAGGACTGATCCAGCACCATGTCCCTGACGTCGCCCTTGACCAAACCCCTGGCTCCTTCGTGGGCCAATCGCTTTAAAGAGCAAAGCCTGGAGCGCGGGCGACGTTATGCCCTGGAAAACCGAGTACGCATCGTCGAGTGCGGCGACAGCACCATCGTCGCCAGTTGCGAGGGTTCGGGTGGCAATGTGTATCGGCAGACCATTTCGCTGCGCGAATCGGCAAAGGGCACATTGATCCTGGTGGACAGCCGCTGTACCTGTCCGGTGCACACCAACTGCAAACACATCGCCGCGGTATTGCTCAAGGTCCAGGAAACCCTGGCCTACCCCGCCGCCGCACAGGATGCCGAACTGCTGGGAAAACTCCAGGCTGTGCTGGAAAACCGTGCGGTGCTGCCGCAAGTGGTGATGGAGGATGTGCTGCCGGTGCCGCGCCTGTGGATGGCCAGTGTCGAGTTCAGCGCCTTTGAACCGCGCAATGGCAAGATGCAGCGCTATATCCAGCACCGGGCGGCGCTGTCGTTCAACTACCTGGGCAACTACGTCAGCGGGCAGAAAAACGCCGACATCATCGTGCGTCAGGACACCCAAAGCCTGCGGATCAAGCGACATCCCGAACTGGAACAACCGTATCGCGAACAACTGCGCCTGTTGGGTTTCAAGATCGCCACGCGCCAGAGCAAGGCGCTGCCGGAAAGCGCCGGCGAGTTGTTCGAGATGGTCAATGACAGTGCCTGGCTGAACTTCACCCTCAATGCTTCGCCGACGTTGAGGGCCGAGGGCTGGGAGCTGCAGATCGATGAGGATTTCGGCTTCGACCTGAGCGCCGTCGATGACTGGTACGCCACGGTTGACGAAGGCCCGGAGCGTGATTGGTTCGACCTGGAGCTGGGTATCATCGTCAACGGTGAGCGGCTGAGCCTGTTGCCGATCCTGCTGAACCTGATGCGCTCCCACACCGAGATCCTCAACCCGGAGAAACTTGCGCGGCGCCGCGATGATGAGCTGATCCTGGTGAACATCCCAGGCCTGCCCAATGGCCACGGCCCGATACAAGTCGCGCTGCCCTACGGCCGATTGAAACCGGTGCTGGCGACCCTCGGCGAGTTCTACCTACAGGACGCCGGCACCACCACGCTGCGCCTGGCCAAGGCCGATGCAATTCGGCTGAACCCACTGGAAGACCTGCCGCTGCAATGGGAAGGTGGCGAGAAGATCCGTAACTTTGCCCAGCGTCTGCGGGATATCAAGGATTTCACCTGCGTGGCGCCCAAGGGGCTGAACGCGACCTTGCGTCCTTACCAACTGGAAGGCTTGAGCTGGATGCAGTCACTGCGCCAACTGGAGGTTGGCGGGATACTTGCGGATGACATGGGACTGGGCAAAACCCTGCAGACCCTGGCGCATATTCTCAGTGAAAAAGTCGCCGGTCGCCTGGATCGGCCATGCATGGTAGTGATGCCCACCAGCCTGATTCCCAACTGGCTCGATGAGGCGGCGCACTTCACTCCCCAACTCAAGGTGTTGGCGCTGTATGGCGCAGCACGTAAGAAACATTTTGCCAATCTAAACGACTACGATCTGCTGCTGACCACCTACGCGCTGCTGCCCAAGGACATCGAACAGCTAGCCGCCCAGCCCTTGCACGTGTTGATCCTCGACGAAGCCCAGTACATCAAGAACCCCTCCAGCAAGGCGGCCCAGGCGGCTCGCGAGCTGAACGCACGCCAGCGCCTGTGCCTGAGTGGTACGCCGCTGGAAAACCACTTGGGCGAACTGTGGTCGTTGTTCCATTTCCTGCTGCCGGGCTGGCTCGGTGATGTAAAAAGCTTCAACCGCGATTACCGCGTGCCCATCGAAAAGCGCGCCAGCGATGTGCGATTGCAGCACCTCAATGGTCGGATAAAACCCTTCCTGCTGCGCCGCACCAAGGAACAAGTGGCCACCGAGCTGCCCCCCAAGACCGAGATCATCCACTGGGTCGAGCTCAATGAGGCCCAGCGCGATGTGTACGAAACCATGCGCTTGGCCATGGACAAGAAAGTCCGCGACGAAATCACCCGCAAAGGCGTGGCGCGCAGCCAGATCATCATTCTTGAGGCGCTGCTGAAGTTGCGCCAGGTGTGTTGCGACTTAAGGCTGGTCAACGACGCATCCCTACCCGCCCGTGGCAGCAGCTCGGGCAAACTCGATAGCTTGATGGAAATGCTTGAGGAGCTGTTTGAGGAAGGCCGGCGGATCCTGCTGTTTTCCCAGTTCACCTCAATGTTGAGCCTGATCGAAGTCGAGCTGAAAAAAAGGGGCGTGGCTTACGCACTGCTCACCGGCCAGACCCGGGATCGACGTACGCCGGTGAAGGACTTCCAGAGCGGCAAGCTACAGATTTTTCTGATCAGCCTGAAAGCCGGTGGCGTAGGCCTGAACCTGACCGAAGCCGATACGGTGATCCATTACGATCCCTGGTGGAACCCGGCCACGGAAAACCAGGCGACTGACCGTGCGTATCGCATCGGTCAGGAGAAGCCGGTGTTCGTCTACAAGATGATCGCCCGGGGCACGGTGGAGGAGAAAATCCAGCATCTGCAGAAGGAAAAGTCCGACTTGGCGGCGGGCGTGCTGGATGGGCGGACCACTGGGGATTGGCAACTGGGCAACGAGGATATCGAAGCGTTGTTTGCGCCATTACCGAATAAGCAAGAGAAGCGCTGAATGTTAGATCGCCTTCGCGAGCAAGCCCGCGAAGGACGCGCTGCGGTTTTCATTCGATCAATTGAGCATCCCGCAACGCAGTCAAGACCACCAACCAACGTGGATCCTGCTTGTAGTCCGTCGACGCAATCGCCTGGCCACGCATGCGTGCAATTCGAGCCGATGGCTTGACTTTCATACGCTGGGCGGCAGTCAGCGCCAGTTCGGCAGCTGCGCGATCATTGCATACCAACCCCATGTCGCAACCGGCCGCCAGAGCCGCTTCGATGCGGCTGGCTGCATCACCGACCACATGGGCGCCGGCCATGGACAGGTCATCACTGAAAATCACCCCATCGAATTGCAGCTCGCCGCGCAGGATGTCCTGCAACCAGCGGCGCGAAAAGCCGGCAGGCTGGGCGTCGACTTGCGGGTAGATTACGTGCGCGGGCATCACTGCCGCGAGTTGCTTGCTCAAGCGTGCGAAAGGCACCAGATCATTCGCGCGAATCTGCTCAAGGCTGCGTTCATCATTGGGAATCGCGACGTGGGAATCGGCCTCAGCCCAACCGTGACCAGGGAAGTGCTTGCCAGTGGCAGCCATGCCAGCGCTGTTCATGCCACGGATGAAGGCACCGGCCAGTACGGCGGCGCGCTCGGGGTCGCCTTCGAAGGAACGGGTGCCGACCACGGCGCTGCGTTGGTAGTCCAGGTCCAGCACCGGGGCGAAGCTCAGGTCCAGGCCCACAGCCAGCACTTCAGTCGCCATGATCCAGCCGCACTGTTCGGCCAGGTATTCGGCATTCGGGTTATCCGCCAACGCACGCATGGCCGGCAGGCGCACAAAACCCTGGCGCAGGCGCTGTACGCGGCCGCCTTCCTGATCGACGGCCAGCAGCAGGTCCGGGCGCACCGCACGAATCGCTGCGCTCAACTCCCGCACCTGGCGCGGGTGCTCGATGTTGCGCGCGAAAATGATCAGGCCGCCCACTTCAGGCTGGCGCAGCAGATGGCGGTCCTCGGCCGTCAGCCAGGTGCCGGCAACGTCGACCATCAAAGAACCTTGCAGGGCAGCAGTCATAAACCTTCCTTAAATAACGCACACAACCCGTTGCCCTCACCAGGCACAGTGAGTACAACGGGTTGCGAGTAAATAGCTGAATTCGGCATGGGCCGCTAGCTTAGCGGATGCAGGCGGTCGCGCACACCCGGTAGGGTCAAACCTTGGCGGGCGTGGGCGCAGACTTGCTGCGTGGGCGCAATTGGGCAGCGGCCATGGCGGCGTCGGTCACACCGGTCTCGGCGCGCATGCCGGCGGCCAGGAACGGCACCATCAGGCGCATGACCTGCTCAATGGAAGTGTTGACGCCAAAATCCGTCTCGGCAATGGCCCGCAATGCCTTGATCCCGGACATGCTGAATGCGGCAGCGCCGAGCATGAAGTGCACGCGCCAGAACAGCTCGATCGGCGGAATACGCGGAGCGGCCTCGTTGACCAGCAACATATAGCGACGAAATACCTTGCCGTACATATCTTCCAGATAACGGCGCAGGTGACCCTGGCTTTGGCTGAACGCCAGGCCCAGCAGGCGCATGAAGATCGACAAATCGTTGCCGCTGCGGGGCTGAACCACCAGGGCTTGCTCGACGAGGATTTCCAGCAGCTCTTCCAGGGTGGGCTTGTGGTCGGCCTTGGCTTGGCGACGCTCCAGCTCACGGTCGAGGCTGGCGCAGAACGGCCCTAGGAAGCGCGAAAACACCGCCTGGATCAAAGCCTTTTTCGAGCCGAAATGGTAGTTCACCGCAGCGAGGTTGACGCCAGCCTTGCTGGTGATCAGCCGCAATGAAGTTTCAGCAAATCCTTTTTCCGCGAACAATTGCTCGGCAGCATCGAGAATGCGTTCAACGGTTTCCGACTGGGCCATGGCTACTCCGCCTGACAAACACTTGTTTGAAACATACGTTTCAGGGCGTGTCTTGTCAAGCCTGCGGGTTCGCTTTCCGGCCGGGCAGTCATGTATTTCATCGCTATTTAATCACATCCCTACCGGTCTGTAGGCAGCGCTATCCCTGGTTTGTAGGAAGCGTGCCGATGACCGTCCAGCGGAGTGGCAGAAAAGGATGATTGCCAAGCGCAATTCACTGTATATAATCCCAGTCACTGTATAAAAAGACAGAGCGATCAACATGCTAAAACTGACGCCACGCCAAGCTGAGATTCTGGCTTTTATCAAGCGCTGCCTCGATGACAACGGCTACCCGCCGACACGAGCGGAAATTGCGCTGGAACTGGGGTTCAAGTCCCCCAACGCCGCCGAAGAACACCTCAAGGCCCTCGCTCGCAAAGGCGCGATCGAGATGACTCCCGGTGCTTCACGCGGTATTCGTATCCCTGGGTTCGAAGCCAAGGCCGACGAATCGACCCTGCCGATCATCGGCCGTGTTGCCGCCGGTGCGCCGATCCTGGCACAGCAGCACGTCGAAGAGTCCTGCAACATCAATCCTACCTTCTTCCATCCTCGCGCCGATTACCTGTTGCGAGTCCATGGCATGAGCATGAAGGACGTGGGCATTTTTGATGGCGACCTGCTGGCCGTCCATACAACTCGCGAAGCCCGTAATGGCCAGATCGTCGTCGCCCGTATCGGTGATGAAGTCACCGTCAAACGCTTCAAGCGCGAAGGCAGCAAGGTCTGGCTCCTGGCCGAGAACCCTGAGTTCGCCCCGATTGAAGTGAACCTGAAAGATCAGGACCTGGTGATTGAAGGCTTGAGCGTCGGCGTCATTCGCCGCTAAAGGAGGCATCATGCAACTCGTCCATACCCCACAACACACACAACTGTCGCTGTTCGAGGCCTTCATGGCCCAACCCCTTGCGCCCATCCTCAAGGAAACGATCGAAGCGCCCTGGAGCGCCGAGCCTGAGGCGTTCAGTGAATTGTCGTTGCGCGGTGCGGCCGGGAGCTGCCTGAGCCTGCTGGCGCCGATCCTGCGTGAACTGAGCGAAGAGCAGGACGCACGCTGGCTGACACTGATCGCCCCGCCCGCCAGCCTGACCCAGGCCTGGCTGCGGGACGCCGGCCTCAACCGCGAGCGCATCCTGCTGCTGCAACCACGTGGCGCACAAAGTGCCCAGCAGTTGACCTGCGAGGCGCTGCGCCTGGGCCGTAGCCACACGGTCGTGAGCTGGTTGAATCCATTGAGTCTCAGCGCCAAGCAACAGCTGATCAGTGCCGCACGCACGGGTGATGCGCAGAGTTTGAATATTCGATTGGGATAACATCACAGGCCTAGCCTGAACTGAGCAGGCTTTCTGTGGTGAGCGGGCTTGCGCTGGGCTGCGAAGCGGCCCCAAAACCAAGCACCGTGGAATACCTGATTTACTGCGTCAATCTATTTAGGGCCGCTACGTAGGAGAGTGTCAGATTTTTTGTGTGCGGGCCGGTAACGGCCTGCCGTCAGGCAGGCCCTAGCTTTACCAGGTCGGCCTGATAAATCGATCTGCGTACAGGATCGCAAATTGATTCATCGCGCTCTTCCAGTCATGGGCTGCACTGCCCCAGTTCGCGGTGATATTGCGTAAACCCAGCCAAATCAGCTTCGTCGCGGCATCGTCCGTTGGGAAGTGGCCTCGCGTCTTGATGATCTTGCGCAACTGAGCATTGATGCTCTCGATGGCGTTGGTTGTGTAGATCACTTTGCGTATCGCCGGGGGAAACACGAAGAACGGGATAACCCGATCCCAAGCGCGCTTCCAAGCCGCCACAACCGTGGGATATTGCTTGCCCCAAGGCCCGGCTTCGAAGGCCAGCAGCGCTTGCTCGGCGAGGTCAGCATTGAGCGCTTGATAGATCGGCTTCAATGCCTTGGCCAGCTCACGGCGCTTGTCCCAGCCTGCGTAATCGAGGCTGTTGCGGATCAGATGGACGATGCAGGTCTGCAACGTCGTCTCAGGAAACACAGCACTCAGCGCTTCGGGCATGCCTTTGAGACCGTCAGTTACGGCGATCAAGACGTCCTCGACGCCTCGCGTTTTCAGGTCGTTGAAGACCTTCATCCAAAACTTGGCGCCTTCGGTTGTTTCAATCCAAATGCCCAGGATATCTCGGGTTCCGTCCGGCAATACGCCCAGTGCCAGGTAAATCGCTTTGTTGCGCACCAGGCCTTCGTCACGAATTTTGACTCGCAATGCATCGAAGAAAATTACCGGGTACATCGGTTCAAGCGGTCGCTGTTGCCAGGCGGCAACCTCCTCCAAAACGGCGTCAGTGACGGAACTGATAAAGTCGTGGGAGACTTCTGTTCCGTACTGTTCCGAGAGAAACGCCCTGATTTCGCGAACCGTCATACCTCGGGCATACATCGCGATGATCTTGTCATCAAAGCCTGTAAAACGGCGCTCATGCTTAGGGATCAAGATCGGGGCAAAACTTCCATCGCGATCTCTGGGAATATCCAGACGCAAAGGGCCGTCATCGGTCAGCACCGTTTTGCCACTCTTGCCATTGCGTTGGTTGCTCGAATCCTCAGGGCGCTCCGCGCCCTGAGGATAGCCAAGATGGTGGCCCAACTCGGCACCAAGAGCTCGCTCGATCAGCGCCTTTTTGAACGCCATCGAGGCGTCCTGAATGGCTTCGGCACTCATCGGACCGCTGACGAACTGGTCGATCAGCTCTTTGGGAATGGATGGAAGGTCTCGCGTGGCCTCACGGGCCGGTTTCTTTTTTGTCGGCATACATGCACCTCTAGCAACATGTTATGCCCGAACACAAAATTTATGACAGTCCCCTACGTAGCGCAGCGCGGGGCAAGCCCGCTTACCACAACAAGCCCACTCACTATAGAGGCTTGCCTGACCACAATGGGTTCCTTCACCAAAGGCCTCAGTGAAGAACCCGCGGCCCCTCGTCTTTCTCCGGTTCGCCTTCAGCCAGGCGACCGGCCATCTGCACCCCCACGCTCAACATGGCTTTAGCCACTTCCACGTGCTGCCCCTGCAGAAACACCTTGGCGTCTTCGGAAAAATCCAAAATAACCAGAGAACCCTCGTCCTCAGCCCGGCGCAGCTCGATTCGGCCGTCAGGCAACTCAACAATTTCCAGAAAGGACGTCGGCATAAAAATCTGTTCTCCACGAAAGGCCGGGATTATATCAGTCATCCACCCAGCCCCGCAGCGGATCTGAACAGGTTTCTTGACAGCTTGATGAATGGTCGCCTACAGGATATTCAGCACTCGTTGAGGCCTTCGCGAAAGCGCAGCGCCATCTTTTTCAGCTCCTGGCGCCAGCCCTCCAGCTCTTCCCGGCTCAACGGCTTGGGCTCTTCCTCTTCCACCGCAACCGCCACGATCAACGGCTGGGTCACGTCACCCTTAGGCACATGAGGAACACGCGGCGGTTGGAACATGTCCGCATGCGCCTTGAGCAAGCGTGCGATCCAGCTGTCAGGGCTTTGAGCCATTTCAACCAGTTCGGTCAGCTCAGGAATGGCCATTGCGTCCAGCACTTCGCGATTCATGATCATTTCTGCACGAGGCGAACCGGCCTGTGGCAGGCGGTAAAACCCGGCGATTTCATGGCACAGGCCCAGCAAGGCGCCGTAAAGATGGAACAACGCCGCTTCACGCCCCGCCTGGACCAGCGCAATGGCATTCATCTCTTTCCCTTCCTCGGCACGACCAAGGGCCTCCAGGGACAAACCCGCGAAATAAATTTTCTGATTGGTACGGGTATAGAGTTCGTTGGCCATGACGGCAATCTCCACAACGAATAAGCGTGATGCTGGCTGAACAGTGTCACGGATCAGTCCAGCGCACTGCAAGGGCGAAAAAAGGCCGCCTATGCAGGCGGCCTTTGTATTTCGCAGATTAGTCGATCAAGCGCCCTGGCGCTTGTCCTCGACCTTCCACTTGCCGCCGTCGTAGAACGCTTTCCAGCCGGTAGGCTTGCCGTCCACTTCGGTTTGCACGTACTGCTCCTTGGTCTTGCGGCTGTAGCGGATCACGGCTGGACGACCGTCCGGGTCCTTCTTCGGCGCTTCACACAGGAAGTGGTACTTCGGATCGATCTCATCCTTGTGCGGCACGATCTCCAGCACCAGCGGTGCACGGGTCTCACGGTTTTTCGGGAACTGGCTGGCAGCCAGGAACAGCCCCGAAGCACCATCACGCAGGATGTAAGTGTCGTTGACCTTCTCGCACTTGAGCTCCGGCATCTTCACCGGGTCCATTTTCGGCGGCGCCGCATCACCGCTTTTCAGCAGTTTGCGGGTGTTCTTGCACGTCGGGTTGGTGCAGCCGAAGAACTTGCCGAACCGGCCGGTCTTGAGCTGCATCTCGCTGCCGCACTTGTCGCATTCCAGGCTCGGGCCTTCATAGCCCTTGATGCGGTAGCTGCCTTCTTCGATCTCGTAGCCGTCGCAATCCGGGTTGTTACCACAGATGTGCAGCTTGTGCTTTTCATCCAGCAAGTAGGCATCCATCGCCGTACTGCAGATCGGGCAGCGGTGCTTGCCACGCAGCACCAGCGACTCGGATTCACCCTCGTCGTCAGCCGCGATTTCATCGCCCGGCACCAGGTTGACGGTCGCCTTGCAGCGCTCTTTGGGCGGCAGGCTATAGCCCGAGCAACCGAGGAACACGCCCGTGGAGGCGGTACGAATTTGCATCGGTCGACCGCAGGTGGTGCACGGAATATCCGTCATCACCGGCTGGTTGGCGCGCATACCGCTCTCAGGGTTCTCGGCCACTTCGAGTTTTTTCTTGAAGTCGCCGTAGAACTCGTCCAGCACGTTTTTCCAGTCGCGCTCGCCCTGGGCCACGTCATCGAGGTTCTCTTCCATGCCGGCGGTGAAGCCGTAATCCATCAGGTTGGAGAAACTCTCGGACAGTCGCTCGGTGACGATGTCACCCATCTTTTCCGAATAGAAACGACGGTTGTGCAGCGCGACATAGCCACGGTCCTGGATGGTGGAGATGATCGCCGCGTAGGTCGAAGGACGACCGATACCGCGTTTTTCCATCTCTTTGACCAGGCTGGCTTCCGAATAACGCGCCGGCGGCTTGGTGAAGTGCTGGGACGGGTCAAGCTTGATCAGCTTCAACGTATCGCCCTGCGCCATGTCCGGCAGTACATCGTCATCGCCTGGCTTGGCGATTTGCGGCATCACGCGGGTGTAGCCGTCGAACTTGAGGATACGGCCCTTGGCACGCAGTTCGAAGTCGCCAGCGCCCACGCTGACGGTGGTAGACAGGTATTGCGCCGGCAGCATCTGGCAAGCGAGGAACTGGCGCCAGATCAGCTCATAGAGGCGCTCAGCGTCGCGTTCCATGCCGCTCAGCTTGGCGGGCGTGGTGTTGGCGTCGGACGGACGAATCGCTTCGTGAGCTTCTTGTGCGCCTTCCTTGCTGCTGTAGACATTCGGCTTCTCCGGCAGGTACTTCTTGCCGAACTCGCTTTCAATATAAGTACGCGCCATCGCGACCGCGTCCACCGACAGGTTGGTGGAGTCGGTACGCATGTACGTGATGTAGCCGGCTTCGTACAAGCGCTGGGCCATCATCATGGTTTTCTTCACACCAAAGCCCAGGCGGTTACTCGCGGCCTGTTGCAGGGTGGACGTGATGAACGGCGCCGATGGCTTGCTGCTGGTCGGTTTGTCTTCACGCTTGACGATGCTGTAGCTGGAAGACTTGAGCTTCTCCAGCGCGGCCATGGCCTGGGCTTCGTTCAGCGGCTTGAAGGCCTCGCCTTTTTCGCGAGCCACTTCAAAGCGCACGTTGGCGCCCTTGGCGGTGCCGAGGTCGGCGTGGACTTCCCAGTACTCTTCGGGGATGAACGCACGAATCTCGCGCTCACGCTCCACCACCAGCTTCACCGCAACCGATTGCACACGGCCGGCGGACAGGCCACGGGCGATCTTGGCCCACAGCAGTGGCGAAACCATGTAGCCCACGACGCGGTCGAGGAACCGCCGGGCCTGCTGGGCGTTGACGCGATCGATGTCCAGTTCGCCCGGCTTGGAGAAGGCCTCCTGGATGGCTTTCTTGGTGATTTCGTTGAACACCACACGCTTGTAGCGGCTGTCGTCACCGCCGATGGCTTCCCGCAGGTGCCAGGCAATGGCTTCCCCTTCGCGGTCCAAGTCCGTTGCGAGATAGATGGTGTCGGCATCTTTGGCGAGCCGGCGCAGCTCTTCGATGACCTTTTCCTTGCCTGGAAGGATTTCGTACTTGGCCTTCCAACCATGATCCGGGTCCACCCCCATGCGCGAGACCAGCTGCTTGCGCGCTTTCTCTTTAGGGGTGAGTACCGGACCTTCGCCCGCAGCCGCCTTGCCGCGCTTGGCGGCTGGCTCCTTGCTGGCACTAGCCGAACCGCTGGTGGGCAGGTCTCGGATATGGCCGATACTCGACTTCACCACGTACTCGTTGCCCAAGTACTTGTTGATGGTCTTGGCCTTAGCCGGGGATTCCACAATGACCAGCGATTTGCCCATGGATCGGAAAATTCCTGAATTCGAGAAGTGAAAGGCAGTTGGCGCCTGTCGCGGCAACGCTATATATAGTGGCAACAAGGTGAGGTCAAGCGCAGCATTCTGCGCGACCCGCCGTTATTGCCCTGAAAAAAGACTGGGTTCGGCCTGGACCAAAGCAAAGCGCGGGACCTGCTCGCCGTCAACTTCGACGGTCTCCAGGAACATGCTCAACGGGCGTACCCAAAAGCCGCAATCGCCATACAGAGCTTGATAGAACACCACTTCCTCTTCGGTCTCGGAGTGCCGCGCCACACTGAAAACACGGTACTGCGGACCTTTATAATGTTGATAGAGCCCTGGTTCGACTTTCATGCTCTGGCCCTCTTACAAAATTTGTTGAAAAAAATATTAAAAATTCCAAAAAACAAAAACCGGGGCACTGGGCCCCGGCTTCCGTCAACCCAACGCTTAAACGCGTTCGAAGACGGTGGAAATGCCTTGGCCGAGACCAATGCACATGGTTGCAACCCCAAGGTTGCCGCCATTTTGCTTCATCACGTTAAGCAAAGTGCCGGAGATACGCGCACCGGAGCAACCGAATGGGTGGCCCAGGGCAATCGCGCCGCCGTGCAGGTTAACCTTCTCATTCATCTTGTCGAGCACTTTCAAATCTTTCAGCACCGGCAGGGCCTGTGCGGCGAAAGCTTCGTTGAGCTCGAAGAAGTCGATGTCGTTGATGGTCAGGCCCGCGCGCTTCAAGGCTTTTTGTGTGGCCGGTACTGGACCATAGCCCATGATCGCCGGGTCTACACCCGCCACGGCCATCGAACGGATCACAGCCAGCGGCTGGATACCCAGGTCCTGGGCACGCTGCGCCGACATCACGATCATGCACGAAGCGCCGTCGGTGATTTGCGACGAAGTACCGGCTGTCACGGTGCCGCCCTTTGGATTGAACGCCGGCTTCAGCGCCGCCAGGCTTTCCAGGGTAGTGTCCGGACGAATGGTTTCGTCGTAATCGAACAATTTCAGGAAACCGTTCTCGTCATAACCGTTCATCGGGATGATTTCATCCTTGAACTTGCCTTCCACGGTCGCCTTGTGGGCGAGTTGGTGGGAACGCAAGCCGAAGGCGTCCTGGGCTTCGCGGGTAATGCCGTGCATTTTGCCGAGCATTTCCGCGGTCAGGCCCATCATGCCCGAGGCTTTTGCCGCATACAGCGACATGTGCGGGTTAGGATCGACGCCGTGCATCATGCTGACGTGGCCCATGTGCTCCACGCCACCGACCACGAACACATCACCGTTGCCGGTCATGATCGCCTGGGCGGCGGTGTGCAGCGCGCTCATCGACGAACCGCACAGGCGACTCACGGTCTGGCCGGCCGCGGTGTGCGGGATCTGGGTCATCAACGACGCCATGCGCGCGATGTTCCAGCCCTGCTCCAGGGTCTGGTTGACGCAGCCCCAGATCACGTCCTCGACTTCGTTCGGGTCGACCTTGACGTTGCGTTCCAGCAATTTGCTGATCAGGTGCGCCGACATGTCTTCGGCACGGGTGTTGCGGTGCATGCCGCCCTTGGAGCGGCCCATCGGCGTACGACCGAAGTCGACGATCACGACGTCTCTTGGATTCAAGCTCATCAATATTCTCGCTCTAGTCGTCTGGGCACTTAACCGAAGAAGCGTTGGCCGTTTTTGGCCATTTCACGCAGCTTCGCGGTCGGGTGGTACAGCGGGCCCAAATCAGCGTATTTGTCAGCCAGGGCAACGAACTCAGCCACACCGATCGAGTCGATGTAACGCAGCGCACCACCACGGAATGGAGGGAAACCAATACCGTACACCAGGCCCATATCGGCTTCGGCGGCGGTCTCGACGATGCCGTCTTCCAGGCAACGCACGGTTTCCAGGCACAGGGCGATCATCATCCAGTTGATGATGTCCTCGTCGGACACCTCACGCTGTTCGTAGATGACCGGCGCCAGCACTTCGTGCACCGACGGGTCGGCCACTTTCTTCTGCTTGCCCTTCTTGTCCGCCTCATAGGCGTAGAAGCCCTTGCCGTTCTTCTGGCCCAGGCGCTTGGCCTCGTACAACGCGTCGATTGCCGAGCGGCGGTCGTCTTTCATGCGGTCCGGGAAGCCCTCAGCCATCACGTCGCGACCATGGTGGCCAGTGTCGATGCCGACCACGTCCATCAGGTACGCCGGACCCATCGGCCAGCCGAATTTTTCCATGACCTTGTCGATGCGCACGAAGTCCACACCGGCGCTGACCAGCTTGGCGAAACCGCCGAAGTACGGGAACAGCACGCGGTTGACCAGGAAGCCCGGGCAGTCATTGACCACGATCGGGTTCTTGCCCATTTTCTTGGCGTAGGCAACGGTGGTGGCAACGGCCTGCTCGCTGGACTTCTCGCCACGGATCACTTCCACCAGCGGCATCATGTGCACCGGGTTGAAGAAGTGCATGCCGACGAAGTTTTCCGGGCGCTTGAGGGCCTTGGCCAGCAGCGAGATGGAAATGGTCGAAGTGTTGGACGCCAGGATGGTGTCGTCTTTGACCTGGGCTTCCACTTCAGCCAGCACGGCTTGCTTGACCTTCGGGTTCTCGACAACCGCCTCGACCACCAGGTCGACGTGGCCGAAATCGCCGTAGGACAGCGTAGGACGGATGCCGTTGAGCACCTCAGCCATTTTCGCGGCAGTCATGCGACCTTTGTCCACGCGACCGACCAGCAGCTTGGCGGCTTCTGCCAGGCCTTGCTCGATGCCGTGCTCGTTGATGTCCTTCATCAGGATCGGCGTGCCTTTGGACGCCGACTGATAGGCGATACCGCCGCCCATGATACCGGCGCCGAGTACGGCAGCCTGTTTCACGTCCTTGGCGATTTCGTCGTAGGCCTTGGCTTTTTTCTTCAGTTCCTGATCGTTCAGGAACAGGCCGATCAAGCTCTGGGCTGCGGAGGTTTTCGCCAGTTTGACGAAGCCGGCCGCTTCCACTTCCAGGGCTTTGTCGCGACCGAAGTTCGCGGCTTTCTGGATAGTCTTGATCGCTTCAACCGGCGCCGGGTAGTTCGGGCCGGCCTGGCCAGCCACGAAACCCTTGGCGGTTTCGAACGACATCATTTGTTCGATAGCGTTGAGCTTGAGTTTTTCCAGCTTCGGCTGACGCTTGGCCTTGTAGTCAAATTCGCCACTGATGGCGCCCTTGATCAGGTTCAGTGCAGCTTCCGCCAGTTTTTCCGGGGCAACTACTGCGTCGACGGCACCGACTTTCAGGGCGTCTTCAGCCTTGTTTTCCTTACCGGCGGCAATCCATTCGATGGCGTTGTCGGCACCGATCAGGCGTGGCAGGCGAACGGTGCCGCCGAAACCTGGGTAGATGCCCAGTTTGACTTCAGGCAGGCCGATCTTGGCCGTGGCCGACATGACGCGGAAGTCCGCCGCCAGGCACATTTCCAGGCCACCGCCCAACGCGATGCCGTTGATCGCGGCGACGGTCGGTACATTGAGGTCTTCGAAATCGCTGAAAATCTTGTTGGCTTCGAGGTTGCCAGCCACCAGCTCGGCATCGGGCAGCTTGAAGTTGTCGACGAATTCGGTGATGTCAGCGCCGACGATGAACACGTCCTTGCCGCTGGAGACGATCACGCCCTTGACCGAAGCATCTGCTTTGATGGTGTCTACGGCCTGACGCAATTCATTCAGGGTTAGACGGTTGAACTTGTTGACGGACTCACCCTTGAGGTCGAATTTCAGTTCGACGATGCCACTTTCAAGAGCCTTAACCGTGATGGCTTTACCTTCGTAAATCATCAACTGATCTCCACGATATGGAAGCTAAACAGTACACACTGGACGCTGGCCTCTGGTTGGACATTGGTGAATTCGCCAATGTTCACGCCAATCCGCCAGGCACACCCGCCAATGCGATAGTCGGGATTCTGTATGAGTCGTCTGACAGACAAACGCTCAATTCATACGCCCGTTTGATTTGGGTACGCCACCTTCATCCAATTCCGGGCAATTGTCAATCGCTCGAAAGGCCAGGAAAAACGCGACTTTCCAGTCATTTCAGAACCCCGACCATAAGCCCACGACTCGTCAATATTCAAATATTCACGAAATCAATAGTGGGAAAGATGTGGGAAAAGGCTGTACAGAACGGGATATACCGCTAGGCTAGCGACAACCCTGACGCGCCTGGATGAATATCTGACGCGGGAAACACGAAATTACCGGCCTGCCTGGCCAGCTCCAGCCCGATGATGATGTCGGGCTTTTTATTGTCTGCGATTCAGGCCAGGGCCTTGAGCAGTGCATCGATATCCTTCAATACGCTCGCCTCGCCCTTCTCGCCCCAATACAAAGCGATCATCTGCTTATCGGCTTCGACCTTGTAGACGTTGGCCGGCAGCGTCGCAAAATACGGCAACAACTTTTCATCGACACATACTTCGCGCCACTGATTCACCCAGACCCCAGGTTGCAACTGCCAGTAACTCCAGATCGCCGGCGTACCGCCACGCCGTGGCCGGCAGTACTGCGCGCACGGGCTCGGTGGTTCCTGCTTGAGCCAATGCGGCCACTCCTGGGGCGACAACTGCATGGCCAGGCCGATGCGGCGCGCCTCCATGCGCAAGGCCATGCGCCCGCTTTGATGGCGCGAAGGGCGCAGCCATGCCAAAGGGCTCAGAACCACAACAAGGATTGACACCACTATCCAGACCGTCATATCTGTACTCCCGAATTTCTAGATGAGCGGATTTGACCTGTCGCAACCCCATCCGCTTAAAAGCAGCCATACTGAACTTATTGCAGTCCCCCTGGAGGAACGCCTCATGCCCTACCAACATATTCTGGTCGCTGTCGATCTGACCGAAGAGTGCGATCCAGTGATCAAGCGCGCGCAGGAATCTGCAATTGCCAATGGCGCCAAACTGTCTCTGGTGCATATCGTAGAGCCTATGGCCATGGCCTTTGGCGGTGACGTGCCAATGGACCTTTCCCAGTTGCAGCAACAACAATTTGACCAGGCCAAGGAGCGCCTGGACCGTTTGATTCTCAAATACCCGCACTTGAAAAAGGAAGACTGCCACCTGACATACGGCCAACCGCGCCAGGAAATCCACCACTTGGCCAAGGAAAAGGCTTGCGACTTGATCGTGGTGGGCAGCCATGGTCGTCACGGTTTGGCGTTGCTGCTGGGTTCTACTGCCAATGATGTGCTGCACGGCGCGCCGTGCGACGTACTGGCAGTGAGACTGGTGAAATCCTCTTAAGTACAACGCAGTTCAAAATGTGGGAGAAGGCTTGCTCGCTCCACATTTTTAGCGCATTTCATATAAAAAGCCCGGCGTTCCTACGAATGAAAGCCGGGCTTTTTTATTGCTGACGAATCACTCAAGCATCCAGCTCAGCCCAACGCTCAACCAACACTTCCAGCTCCTGGTTCAACTTCTCCAGGGAAGCAATCACCTTGGCGGTTTCCGCCGCCGGACGCAGGTAGAAACCCGCGTCCGCCATCTCCGCTTCAACGGCGGCAATCTGTTGTTCTTTGGCCTCGATATCTCCCGGCAAGGCTTCCAGTTCACGCTGCAGCTTGTAGCTGAGCTTCTTCTTACCCACCGGCGCAGCCTCTGCAACCGGCGCAGCAGCCGCCACCGGGGCCACCACCGCTGAGTTCAAGTCGGCCTTGCCGGACTTGCTCTCGGTCACGCCCAGCAAACGCGGCGAACCACCCTGGCGCAGCCAGTCCTGGTAACCACCGACGTATTCACGCACCTTGCCTTCACCTTCGAAGACCAGGGTGCTGGTGACCACGTTGTCAAGGAAAGCCCGGTCGTGGCTTACCATAAGTACGGTGCCGTTGAAGGTCAGCAGCACTTCCTCCAACAGTTCGAGGGTTTCCACGTCGAGGTCGTTGGTCGGTTCGTCGAGCACCAGCAGGTTGGCCGGTTTACTGAACAGCTTGGCCAGCAGCAGGCGCGCACGCTCACCACCGGACAAGGCTTTCACTGGTGTACGTGCACGCTGCGGGCTGAACAGGAAGTCACCCAGGTAGCTGAGCACGTGGCGGCTCTGGCCGTCGATATCGATAAAGTCGCGACCTTCGGCGACGTTGTCGATCACGGTTTTTTCCAGGTCCAACTGGTGGCGCAACTGGTCGAAGTAGGCCACGTCGATGCGGGTGCCCTCTTCCACGGTACCGCTGGTCGGCTGCAGACCGCTGAGCATGAGCTTGAGCAAGGTGGTCTTGCCGGTGCCGTTGGCGCCCAGCAGGCCGATACGGTCGCCGCGCTGCAGAACCATGGAGAAGTCCTTGATCAGGAACGGGCCATCCGGGTGATGGAAGCTGACATTCTCCAGCACCATCACCTGCTTGCCCGACTTATCGGCGGTGTCCAGCTGGATATTGGCCTTGCCGGTGCGCTCGCGGCGTTCGCTGCGCTCGACGCGCAGGGCTTTCAAAGCACGTACACGGCCTTCGTTACGGGTACGACGGGCCTTGATACCCTGGCGGATCCAGACTTCTTCCTGGGCCAGCTTCTTGTCGAACAGCGCGTTGGCGGTTTCTTCTGCGGCCAGCGCGGCTTCCTTGTGTACCAGGAAGCTGGCGTAGTCGCCGTTCCAGTCGATCAAGCCGCCACGGTCCAGTTCAAGGATGCGCGTCGCCAGGTTTTGCAGGAAGGAACGGTCGTGCGTGATGAACAGTACGGCGCCCTGGAACTCCTTGAGGGCCTCTTCCAGCCAGGCGATCGCGCCGATGTCCAGGTGGTTGGTCGGTTCGTCGAGCAGCAGCAGGTCGGGTTCGGACACCAGGGCCTGGGCCAGCAGCACGCGACGACGCCAGCCGCCGGACAGCTCGGCGAGGGTCTTGTCGGCCGGCAGTTGCAGGCGGCTCAAGGTGCTGTCGACCAGTTGCTGCAAGCGCCAGCCATCACGGGCTTCGAGGTCTTGCTGAACGTGCATCAACTTGTTCAGGTCGTCTTCGGTGACGCAGTTCTGCGCCAGGTGATGGTATTCGGCGAGCAGTGCACCGACGCCGTCGAGGCCTTCGGCAACCACGTCGAACACTGTCCGTCCGTCGGCCACCGGCAATTCTTGCGGCAATTCGCCGATCTTGAGACCTGGCGCGCGCCATACGGAGCCGTCATCGGGCTTCTGGTCGCCTTTGACCAGCTTCATCATGCTGGATTTGCCGGTGCCGTTGCGGCCGATGATGCACACCCGCTCACCACGGGCGATCTGCCAGGACACCTTGTCCAACAACGGCATAGCGCCGAAAGCAAGGGACACATCGCTGAATTTGAGCAGGGTCATACGCTTCTCCAAAAACTGGGCGCGCATTCTACCTGAGTTAGGGGTGGGATGCGGCTGGCATTTTCGCTGCGGACACGTTCTGTAGGACATTTCCGGCGAACTTGAACGAACCGGCCAGCAAAGCTTTCACCGGCCGCCGGCAAAAGGCTAAGCTAGGGGCAATCAGTGTCGGCGGTGCCGGTGCTAGTCGTGATTTCTCTGCACGGACGTCTCATGCGCAGTCGCCTTTTCAGCTTTTTATCTTGTCTGCTTCTTTCCACCACTGCCGTTCAATCCGCCCAGGCCGTGGACCTCACCACCCAACGTCAATATTACGATGAAGCCAAACGCGCCCTGGCCAAGGGTGATACCGGGCCGTACATGCAATACAGCCAGGCCCTGGCCGACTACCCGCTGACACCGTACCTGGCTTATGACGAACTGACGGCGCGCCTGAAAACCGCGAGCAACCAGGAAATCGAGCAGTTCCTCGCCAAAAACGGCGACCTGCCCCAGGCCAACTGGATGAAACTGCGCTGGTTACGCTGGCTGGCCGAGCGTGGTGATTGGCAGACCTTTGAAAAGTATTACGACACCAAGCTCAATTTCGTCGAGCTGGACTGCCTGCATGGCCAATACCAGCTCACTCATAATCTGAAAGCCGAAGGCTACAAGACCGCCGAAAAACTCTGGATGACCGGCAAGTCGCAACCGGCCGCCTGCGATGTCACCTTCGGGCAGTGGGCGGCTGACGGCCAGCTCACCGAACAGAAGATCTGGGACCGCGCCAAGCTCGCCGCCGAAGCACGCAACTACGCGCTGGCCAACAGCCTGGTGAAAACCCTCCCCACCCTCGGCGCTCAAGGCCGCCTGATGGTGGATGTGGCGCAAAAGCCAGACATGCTCAGCGACCCGTCACGCTTCCTGCCTGCCACCGAGGCCATGTCTGACGCCGTGGGCCTGGGCTTGCGTCGCCTGGCACGCCAGGATCCGGACAAGGCCATGGCCCTGCTCGACGGCTACGCCAGCAGCATGCACTTCTCTCGTGACGAAAAAGTGTCGATCGCCCGGGAAATCGGCCTCACCCTGGCCAAGCGTTATGACCCACGCGCCCTTGAGGTGATGACCAAGTACGATCCCGAGTTGCGCGACAACACCGTCTCCGAATGGCGCCTGCGCCTGCTGTTGCGCCTGGCGCGCTGGGAAGATGCCTACCAGTTGACCCGCAAACTCCCACAAGACCTGGCGACCACCAACCGCTGGCGTTACTGGCAGGCCCGTAGCCTGGAACTGGCTGAACCCAAGAATCCGCAAGCATTGGTGCTGTACAAGAACCTGGCGCAGGAGCGCGACTTCTACGGTTTCCTCGCGGCGGATCGCTCCAAGGCCCCGTACCAGTTGAAGAACAAGCCGCTGCTGATGAGCCAGGCGCTGGTCAACAAGGTGCGTAACACCCCCGGCGTGCGCCGTGCACTGGAATTCTATGCCCGTGGCCAAGTGGTGGATGGCCGCCGTGAGTGGTACCACGTCAGCCGTCACTTCAACCGTGACGAGATGGTCGCCCAGGCCAAGCTGGCCTACGACATGAAATGGTACTTTCCGGCGATCCGCACCATCAGCCAGGCGCAATACTGGGACGACCTGGACATCCGCTTCCCGATGGCGCACCGCGACACCCTGGTGCGTGAAGCCAAGGTGCGCGGCTTGCATTCCAGCTGGGTGTTCGCCATCACCCGTCAGGAAAGCGCCTTCATGGACGACGCCCGCTCCGGCGTCGGCGCCAGCGGCCTGATGCAACTGATGCCCGGCACCGCCAAGGAAACCGCGCGCAAGTTCAGCATCCCCCTGGCCTCCCCGGCACAGGTGCTGGACCCGGACAAAAACATCCAACTCGGCGCCGCCTACCTGAGCCAGGTGCACAGCCAGTTCAATGGCAACCGCGTGCTCGCTTCCGCCGCCTACAATGCCGGCCCAGGTCGCGTGCGCCAATGGCTGCGCGGTGCCGATCACCTGAGTTTCGATGTGTGGGTGGAAAGCATCCCGTTCGACGAAACCCGCCAGTATGTGCAGAACGTGCTGTCCTATTCGGTGATCTACGGCCAGAAGCTCAATTCGCCACAGCCGTTGGTGGATTGGCATGAGCGGTATTTTGATGATCAGTAACAAGAGCAACTTCAAGCGGTAAGTTTGAAGTTTCAAGATGCCCGTATTGAGAGATGCGGGCATTTTTTATGGGGCGACCGGTCGCTCACTTTGCACAGCTTCGGCCAAAGCCAAGCTCAAAGCCTGCAGCATAAATTCAACGAAAGGGGTCGCCTCCGCTTGCTGATCGGCTGCCGACAGTGCGGCGTAGTAGTCATCCTGCTGTTCCCGGATCACCGCTTCCACTGGCAGGTAAGCCAAGACAGGGCGCCACTGACTGAGAATCAGCGTTTGCCATAAACGACCCATCCGCCCATTCCCGTCCGCGAATGGATGAATAAACTCAAACTCATAATGGAATACACAACTGGCGATCAAAGGGTGCCAATCCGAAACCGCCAGCCATTGCAGCAGGTCATCGACCAGATGCGTAACACGGCTCGCAGGCGGAGCCATGTGTACCAACTGCTCACCACGATAAATACCGACGCCTGACTGTCGAAACTGGCCCGCATCGTCGATGAGTCCACACATCAGCAGCTCGTGTGCCTTGAGCAAGTCAATACAATCACCGGGAACCCAGTGCGGCATGGCCTCGTAAGCAGCAAATGCATTACGTACCTCTTGGATTTCCCGAGGTAAGCCCAGCACTCGCTTACCTTCCAGGACGGCGGTTACTTGCTCGACACTAAGGGTGTTGTTCTCAATGGCCAGCGAAGCCTGGATCGTGCGAATTCGATTGTCGCGCCTGAGCTGAGGTGCCTGACGATTATCAACACCGACGGATAGTTGACCTATCTGCTCACTGATATCGGCTACCAGGCCGAGCATCTTTGTAGTCAGTGTCAACGGAGGTTGATAACGGCTCATGTCCTCATCCAGTTCAATAACGAAAGACTACATGATGCCCTAAGGGCTCGGTTTTGCGCAGCTTCAATCAACCTCTACCCCATCACTGAACTGCAACGCCGCCAACCGCGCATACAACGCATTGCTCGCGATCAACTGCTGATGCGTGCCCACCGCGACCAACTTGCCCCGGTCCATCACCGCGATCCTGTCGGCGTTTTTCACCGTCGCCAGCCGATGGGCGATTACCAGCGTGGTGCGCCCTTGCATCAATTGCGGCAGCGCTTGCTGGATCAGGTGTTCACTCTGGGCATCGAGGGCGCTGGTGGCCTCGTCCAGCAGCAGGATCGGCGCGTCCACCAACAAGGCGCGAGCGATGGCCAGGCGTTGGCGTTGACCACCGGAGAGGCCCATGCCGCCGTCGCCCAAGTGGGTCTGGTAGCCGTCGGGCATTTGCAGGATGAAGTCATGGGCGTGGGCAATGCGCGCGGCGGCCTCGACCTGTTCGGTGGTGGCCGTCGGGTTGCCGTAGCGGATATTTTCTTCGACGCTGCCATAGAACAGCACCGGGCTCTGGGACACCAGGGCGAAGTGGCGGCGCAGGTCCAGGGGGTCGAGTTCGGTGAGCGGGTGGCCTTCGAGCAGGATGCGGCCTTGCCGGGGATCGTAGAAGCGCAGCAACAGATCGAAAATCGTCGATTTACCCGCGCCGGACGGACCCACCAAGGCCAGGGTTTCACCGGGGTTGATGGTCAGGTTCAGGCCGTCGATGGCATAGCTGTCGGGACGTGAAGGATAGGAAAACCGCAGGTCTTGCAGCTCCATGCGGCCGTTGACGCGCGCTGGCAATTGGACGGTGCCTTCGGCTGGGGCCTGGATCTCGTTGCTCGACTGCAACAACTCACCAATGCGCTCAGCGGCCCCGGCGGCGCGCTGCAACTCACCGAGCACTTCGCTCAGGGTGCCGACGGCGCTGCCGACGATCAGGCTGTAGAACACAAACGCCGCCAGTTCGCCGCCGGAAATGCGCCCGCTGATCACGTCCATGCCGCCCACCCACAGCATCACGCCCACGGCGCCCAGTACCAGCATGATCACCAGGGTAATCAGCCAGGCACGCTGGGTGATGCGTTTGCGCGCGGTGGTAAATGCTTCCTCCACCGTTACGGCAAAGCGTTTTTCGTCTTGCACCTGGTGGTTGTAGGCCTGCACGGTCTTGATCTGGCCGAGTGTCTCGGACACATAACTGCCGACGTCGGCAATGCGGTCCTGGCTTTGCCGCGACAAGCTGCGCACGCGTCGGCCGAAGATCAGGATCGGCGCCAGCACCAGCGGCAATGCCACCACCACGATGCTGGTGAGCTTGGGGTTGGTGACAAACAACAGCACGATGCCACCGATGACCATCAGCGCATTGCGCAAGAACAGTGACAGCGACGAACCGATCACCGATTGCAGCAAAGTCGTGTCAGTGGTCAGCCGCGACTGAATCTCTGAACTGCGGTTGTTCTCATAAAAGCCCGGATGCAGGTAGATCAAGTGGTTGAACACCTGCCGACGGATATCCGCCACCACCCGTTCCCCAATCCACGACACCAGGTAAAACCGCACGAAAGTGCCCACCGCCAAGCCCAGCACCAGCACCATGAACAGGCCGATGGACTGGTTGAGCAGGTGCGGAGACTGAGTCATGAAACCCTGGTCCACCAGCAGGCGGATGCCCTGCCCCATGGACAAGGTAATGCCGGCCGTGACGATCAGCGCCAACAGGGCACCGAGTGCGTGCCAGCGGTAGGGCGCAATGAAGCGACTGGCCAGGCGGATCGCACGGCGTTGACGGACTGAGAACATGGAGGGCATCACCAATGAGGAACCTGTAGACCTACATTGGGGGAACTTGAGTAAATAACAATGAGTCAGGTTAATTATGCCCACCGATGCTATTCGCTAGAGGCTATCGGTCTAACCCCCGGCTGGAAATCCGTGTCGGTTTCTGTTGGACTGGGTGTTCGAACCGGTGACCTTGAAGGGAGTTGTAACAGCCTGGTCACGCAGGCGGCTTAGAGTAAGAAGCAGAGTAGGTACACAACCTGATGAGGAGACAGGCCATGACCTTGCAAAACAGCAGCGATGCCAAGATTGAAGTGATCCGCCAGCCGCAGCAGTTGCCTTGCTCGTATATCGACGCCAAGGGCCGCGAAGTGCAGATTACCGAAGAGATGATCCAGCAAGCGTGCAGCGAACTGGAACAGCGACTGGTCAAGCCTGCCCAGCAAGGCTGAAGCGCCGACGCTCTTTCAAACCCGGCCCAGGTGGCCGGGTTTTTTATTGGGTCTAAACGCTTACGGCGCCCAATGCGGTGATGATGTTCGACAACACTGCCGACTCCCCATTGATGCGCACCTTCAAGCCATCAATTTCACGGCGCTCAGGGTAGTTTTTGCGCAACAGGTCAAACGCCTTGCGCTGCTCTTGCACCGTTCCCACGAGGCTACGCCGGAAATCCGCATCGTCACGGCGCGGGTCGTACACACTGCGGCACAGGGTCGCCAGCGCCCAGGCCGGATCGGTCGAGGCGTTCAACTGCACCTCGGCCAGCCACGGTGGCGGCAGCAAATCACTCAACTGAATGCTCGGCGCCTGACCCAGGTGGGCGCAGAACGCCTGATAGATCTGCGCCGTGCCGCGCTGCTTGCCATCCAGGCTGTAGCCGGCGATGTGTGGTGTGGCCAGCACGCACAAGTCAGCCAGGTCCACGTCCACTTCAGGTTCGCCCTCCCACACATCCAGCACCGCCTGTAAATCTTCGCGCGCAAGCAACACCTCGCGCAGGGCCGCGTTGTCCACCACTGGACCACGGCTGGCGTTGATCAGCCAGGTACCGGGCTTGAGCTGCGCAAGGCGCTGACGGTCGAACAAGTGCCAAGTGGAGCCGTTACCGGATTTGGTCAGCGGTGTGTGCAAGCTGATGACATCGCATTGCTCGATAATCTGCGCCAGGCTGACGTAATCGCCGTCTTCGGCGATCTGCCGCGGCGGGTCACAGACCAGCACATTCCAGCCCAGCCCCTTGAGCACCTTGACCAGCCGCCCGCCGACTTCACCCGCGCCCACGACGCCATAGGTGCGCTGATTGAGATCAGCGCCTTCGATTTCGGCCAGGGTCATCAGGCTGCCCAGCACATAATCCACCACGCCACGCGCATTGCAGCCAGGGGCGCTGGACCATTGGATGCCGGCCTGCTTGAAGTAATCGAGGTCCAGGTGGTCGGTGCCGATGGTGCAGGTGCCCACGAAGCGCACCTTCGTGCCCTCCAGCAACGCACGGTTGACGTTGGTCACCGAACGCACCAGCAACACATCGGCCTGCTCGACTGTGGCGCGGTCAATGGAACGGCCGGGCACGCGGCGAATCTCGCCAAATCCCTGGAAAAATGCATCGAGCAGCGGAATATTTTCGTCGGCAACAATCAGCATGGCAGGCTCCTTTGGCGGACCCGCAGTGTACAGGGATCACAGCCCGCGCTTACAAATCCCTAACATAGGTTTTTTCCTGACCGATGCGTCAAGGCGTAGAATCCGCGGTCCTTGCGCTTCCCTTTTTTGGACACCTGTACGTGAACACTGTCTCTGCCACCCTCAGCCGCCCCGCCCGCATCAGCCGGGAAGTCGGCGGCCTGCTGACGCTCGCCCTGCCGATCATGGTCGGCCAACTGGCCACCACCGCGATGAGCTTTGTCGATGCGGTAATGGCCGGCCGCGTCAGCCCCCAGGACCTGGCAGCAGTGGGCCTGGGCAACTCGATCTGGATTCCGGTCTACCTGCTGATGAGCGGTACGCTGCTGGCCACCACGCCGAAAGTCGCCCAACGCTACGGGGCGGGCCAGTACAGCGAAATCGGGCCGTTGGTGCGCCAGTCACTGTGGCTGGCCTTGGTGGTCGGCATCATCGGCTCACTGCTACTGCTCTGCGCCGAGCCGATCCTGCATGCAATGAAGGTTGAACCGGACCTGATCGTACCCACCATGGGTTACCTGCATGGCATCGCCGCCGGTATGCCGGCCATTGCGTTCTATTACGTGCTGCGCTGTTTCAGCGATGGCCTGGGCCGCACGCTGCCGAGTATGGTCATGGGCCTCTTCGGCCTGGCGCTGAATGTTCCGCTGAACTACATTTTCATCTATGGTCATCTCGGTCTGCCGGCCATGGGCGGCGTAGGCTGCGGCTGGGCCACGGCCATCTCGATGTGGGCAATGATGCTCGGCCTGGCCGGCTGGAATCGCTGGGGGCCGGCCTACCAGAGCAGCGAGCTGTTCAAGCGCTTCGACTGGCCGCAATGGGCAGCGATCAAACGTATATTGAGCATAGGCCTGCCGATTGGTGTGGCGATCTTTGCCGAGTCGAGCATCTTTGCGGTGATTGCCCTGCTACTGGGCAGCCTGGGGGCCACTGTGGTATCTGGTCATCAGATCGCACTGAACGTCAGCTCCCTGGTGTTCATGATCCCCTACTCCTTGAGCATGGCCGTCACCGTGCGAGTCGGCCAGGCCCTTGGGCGTGACGAACCGCGTGAAGCCCGCTTCGCCGCAGGTGTTGGCATGGGCACGGCGCTGGCCTATGCCTGTCTGTCCTGCAGCCTGATGCTGCTGTTTCGCGAGCAGATCGCGGCGATCTACACCCCGGACCCAATCGTCATTCACTTGGCTTCGATGCTGATCGTGTTCTCGGCGCTGTTCCAGTTCTCCGACTCGATCCAGGTCACGGCGGCCGGCGCACTGCGTGGCTACCAGGACACCCGGGTGACCATGGTGCTGACCTTGTTCGCGTACTGGGGCGTGGGATTGCCGGTGGGTTATGCCCTGGGGCTGACGAATTGGCTGGGCGAGCCGAGCGGCCCAAGCGGCTTGTGGCAAGGGCTGATCGTCGGCCTGAGCTGTGCGGCGGGGATGTTGCTGGTGCGCCTGGCGCGCAGTTCACGCCGGCGTATCCGCGCCGACAAGGCGCGGGTTTAAGCGGATTTCTTGCGGATCCAGTACAGATACGTACCGGCCTGCTCCTGCTGATCCACCAGCTCATGGTCAAGGAACACGCAGAACTTGGGGATATCGCGGCGCGTGGACGGGTCGGTCGCGATCACCTTGAGCAAACCGCCGGGCGGCAGGTCACGGATGTGCTGGTGCAGCATCATCACGGGCTCTGGGCAATTCAAGCCTGTTGCATCTAGGGTGCCGTCGACGGCGGTGTCGAAAATATCGCTCATGGTCTACTCCTGATACTGGCCGCCAGTCTACCGGGCCTTGGTTTTCTTCACATCCACCAACCGACGCAAGTGGCAGGTCACTTCTTCACGATCGTGGTACAGCTGCTTACAGCCGATCTCCACGCGTATGCCGCGTGCCTTGAAGCCGTCTTCGATGCGCTCCAGCAGACGCTTCACTTCGGCGTAGCGCTGTTTCATCGGCAGTTTCAAGTTGACCACCGCCTCGCGGCAATGCCCCTCGCCGATCCAGGTTTCCAGCAGTGCGGCGTTCCGCGCCGGCTTTTCGACGATATCGCAGACCATCCAGTCCACCGGCTGCTTGGGCACGAAGGTAAAACCGTCAGCCATCAAGTGCTGCACCAGGCCGGTGTCCATCAGGCTTTCAGCCATCGGCCCGTTATCGATGGCCGTCACCAGCATGCCACGGTTGACCAGTTGCCAGGTCCAACCGCCGGGCGCCGCGCCGAGGTCGACGCCGGTCATATCGCCGTGCAGGCGCTCGTCCCACTGGTCGCGGGGGATGAAGTGGTGCCAGGCCTCTTCCAGCTTGAGGGTCGAACGGCTCGGCGCTTCGCGGGGGAATTTGAGGCGCGGGATGCCCATCGGCCACATCGCAGAGTTGTTCGACTCGGCCAGGCCCATGAACACTTCACGGCCGCTTTTGAAGGTCAGCAGCAGGCGCGGCTTGCTCGGGTCGTCCACCAGCTTGCCGGCGTTCAGCAGGGCTTTGCGCAGGTGCACTTCGAATTTCTTGCAGAAGTTGGACAGTTCCTTGCCATCGTTGGTGTCGACCATCTCCAGCCACAGGCTGCCGCACACAGGGAATTCACGCAGGTGGGCGAGGATTACGCTGATGCGATCGGTTTCCGGCAGGTCGATGAACACCCCGCGCGCCCACTGCCGTGGAAAAATCAGCTCGGCAAAGCGCTGGCCGTGCATCAGGCGCTGGGCGCCATCTTCTTCAGTGCAGACAAATTCGGCGCAGGCGCTGCCGGTCTTGGCCTTGGCGTAGCCGGAAACGTTCAGGCGCGCGGCGTGTTCCGCGATCTCGGAACAGACTTCGCCTTCAAAACCCGGACGGCAGTGCATAAAAAGGGTGTTCATTGAATCTCCTGGCAACTGGGCTTGCTGTAGCGCAAGTCCTGTCATGAAAACGCGCGCATGATAGCCGAGTTCGGAACCTTGGACTTAACGATAGAGTCCAGTTATTAGCCTGCTAATGAAAACAGGGCTAAGTTGATAGCTCTGTTCGTCCCGTCAGGTCCGTAGCCGTGCGGACCATAAGGAGTCGTGTCATGTCATCGCTTGATAGCCTGAGAACCCTTAAGACCCTTGAAATAGACAGTAAAACCTACCACTACTTCAGCCTGCCCGAAGCCGCCAAGAGCCTGGGTGACCTGGATAAGTTGCCCATGTCGCTCAAGGTGCTGCTGGAAAACCTGCTGCGTTGGGAGGACAACAAGACCGTCACCGATGCCGACCTCAAGGCCATTGCCGCCTGGCTCAAAGAGCGCCAATCCGACCGTGAGATCCAATACCGCCCGGCGCGGGTATTGATGCAAGACTTTACCGGCGTACCGGCCGTGGTAGACCTGGCCGCCATGCGCGCCGCCGTGGCCAAGGCCGGGGGCGATCCGCAGCGCATCAACCCGCTGTCCCCCGTGGACCTTGTGATTGACCATTCGGTGATGGTCGACAAGTTCGGCACCACCAGTGCCTTTGAGCAGAACGTCGACATCGAGATGCAGCGCAACGGCGAACGCTACGCTTTCCTGCGCTGGGGCCAGAGCGCCTTTGACAACTTCAGCGTGGTGCCACCGGGCACCGGCATCTGCCACCAGGTCAACCTCGAATACCTCGGCCGCACCGTGTGGACCAAGGACGAGGACGGCCGCACCTATGCGTTCCCGGACACCTTGGTCGGCACCGACTCCCACACCACCATGATCAACGGCCTCGGTGTACTCGGCTGGGGCGTGGGCGGGATCGAAGCGGAAGCGGCGATGCTCGGCCAGCCGGTGTCGATGCTGATCCCGGAAGTGATCGGCTTCAAGCTCACCGGCAAATTGAAGGAAGGCATCACCGCCACCGACCTGGTGCTGACCGTGACGCAGATGCTGCGCAAGAAAGGCGTGGTGGGTAAATTCGTCGAGTTCTACGGCGACGGCTTGGCGGACCTGCCGTTGGCCGACCGCGCTACCATTGCCAACATGGCCCCGGAATATGGCGCCACCTGTGGCTTTTTCCCGGTGGACGAGGTGACGCTGGACTACTTGCGTCTCTCCGGACGTCCTACCGAAACTGTGAAACTGGTCGAGGCCTATACCAAGGCCCAGGGCCTATGGCGCAACGCCGGCCAGGAGCCGGTATTTACCGACAGCCTGTCCTTGGACATGGGCAGCGTCGAAGCCAGCCTGGCCGGGCCAAAACGCCCGCAGGACCGCGTTGCCCTGCCGAATGTGGGCCAGGCCTTCAGCGACTTCCTCGACCTGCAATTCAAACCGACCAACAAAGAAGAAGGCCGCTTGGAAAGCGAAGGCGGCGGCGGCGTTGCCGTGGGCAATGCCGATCTGGTCGGCGAAACCGACTATGAGTACGACGGCCAGACCTATCGCCTGAAAAACGGCGCCGTGGTGATCGCCGCGATTACTTCCTGCACCAATACCTCCAACCCCAGCGTGATGATGGCAGCCGGGCTGGTGGCGAAAAAAGCCGTGGAAAAGGGCCTGACGCGCAAACCCTGGGTTAAAACCTCCCTGGCGCCAGGCTCCAAAGTGGTTACGGACTATTACAAGGCGGCGGGCCTCACCCAGTACCTGGACAAGCTCGGTTTTGATTTGGTCGGTTATGGCTGCACCACTTGCATCGGCAACTCCGGACCATTGCCCGAGCCGATCGAGAAAGCCATCCAGAAGGCTGACCTTGCGGTGGCGTCGGTGTTGTCCGGCAACCGCAACTTCGAAGGCCGCGTGCACCCGCTGGTGAAAACCAACTGGCTGGCTTCGCCGCCCCTCGTCGTGGCTTATGCCCTGGCGGGCACTGTGCGCATCGATATCAGCAGCGAACCGCTGGGTAACGATCAACACGGCAACCCAGTTTACTTGAAGGATATCTGGCCAAGCAGTAAAGAGATCGCCGACGCCGTGGCACAAGTCAGCACGGGCATGTTCCACAAGGAATACGCCGAAGTATTTGCCGGTGACGAGCAATGGCAGGCCATTGAAGTGCCGCAAGCCGCCACCTATGTGTGGCAGAAAGACTCCACCTACATCCAGCACCCGCCGTTCTTCGACGACATTTCCGGGCCTCTGCCGGTGATCAAGGACGTCAGAGACGCGAACGTGCTGGCGTTGCTGGGGGATTCAGTCACCACCGACCACATCTCCCCCGCCGGCAACATCAAGATCGATAGCCCGGCCGGCCGCTACCTGCGTGAACAGGGCGTGGAACCGCGCGACTTCAACTCCTACGGCTCTCGCCGGGGCAACCACGAAGTGATGATGCGTGGCACCTTTGCCAACATCCGCATCCGCAATGAAATGCTCGGTGGCGAGGAAGGCGGCAATACGCTGTATGTCCCGACGGGCGAGAAAATGCCGATCTATGACGCGTCGATGAAGTACCAGGCGTCGGGTACACCACTGGTGGTGATCGCGGGCCAGGAATATGGCACCGGCTCCAGCCGTGACTGGGCGGCCAAGGGTACGAACCTGCTGGGGGTCAAGGCGGTGATCGCCGAGAGTTTTGAGCGGATTCACCGCTCCAACCTGGTGGGCATGGGCGTGTTGCCGTTGCAGTTCAAGCTGGATCAGAACCGCAAGACGCTCAAGCTGACCGGCAAGGAGAAGGTCGACATTCTTGGGCTGACAGACGCAGAGATTGTGCCGCGGATGAACCTGACGCTGGTGATTACACGGGAGGATGGCAGCACGGAGAAGGTTGATGTCTTGTGCCGGATCGACACCCTCAATGAAGTGGAATACTTCAAATCCGGAGGCATCTTGCACTACGTGCTGCGTCAGTTGATCGCGTCATAAGCGACACTACAAAACCAATGTGGGAGCGGGCTTGCCGCTCCCACATTTTTAACCGTGTTCTGATCAGAACAACCAGCGCCACAGCAGCAGCAAAACCACTACCGCCAACACCGGCCGCGCAATCCGGTATGCCTTCGGATGCTTGCGCTTCCACTGCTTGACCACACCGCTGAACTTGTCGCTGAAGGTTTTGCTCCAGGCATACGCCTGGTTGATCCCACCTACGCGCTCGTCATCCAGGTTCTGCGGCGCAGTGGCGCGCCCCAATTGCTTGCTGACCCAGCGGTTGATGCGGGTCATCACGCGGTTGCTGAGCGGTCGCTCGATGTCGCAGAACAGGATCACGCGGGTTTGTTCGGTTTCGTTCTTGACCCAGTGCACGTAGGTTTCGTCGAACATCACGTCTTCACCGTCGCGCCAGGCGTACACCTGACCGTCAACGAAGATGCGGCACTCGTCGGAGTTCGGCGTGGACAGACCCAAGTGATAACGCAGCGAACCGGCAAACGGATCGCGGTGCGGGTTGAGGTGGCTGCCGCCCGGCAACAGCGCGAACATTGCACCTTTCACGTTAGGAATACTGCTCACCAGCGCTACGGTCTTGGGGCACAAAGCTTCGGCCGATGGCAGTGGCTTGTCATACCACTTGAGGTAGAAACGCTTCCAACCCTTCTTGAAGAATGAACCGAAACCGGCGTCGTTGTTCTTTTCGGCCGCGCGAATGTAACCCTCGTCGAACAGGTGCATGGCCTCTTCGCGGATCACTTCCCAGTTGTCCTTGAGCACATCCAGTTCCGGGAACTTGCTGCGGTCCAGGTACGGCTTGGACGGCACGGCCGAAAACAGGTACATCAAGGCGTTATACGGCGCAAACAACGCCGAATGGTTGACGAACTGGCGCAACATCGGCAAACGCGCCTTGCCGCGCAAGTGCACATACAGCGTGCTGCCAATAAACAACGCCAGCACCGACAGCTTGGCGGCCAAAGAAAAGGTCATGCAGCAACTCCTGAAAATAAGCGCCTGGCCAACAGCAGACGTAGCAGCCGGCCATGATAAACAGTTGGGCCATTATGCAGAAGGCCCCGGTTATCGGCGCTGACTCAAATCAAGCCTGGTTTTCTTGCTCGGTAAACAAATCGCTGAACAGCATGCTCGACAGGTAGCGCTCACCGGAGTCCGGCAGGATCACCACGATGGTCTTGCCCTGCATCTCCGGTTTCTCGGCCAGTCGCACGGCTACGGCCATCGCGGCGCCGCAAGAGATGCCACACAAAATCCCTTCTTCCTGCATCAGGCGCAGGGCCATGGCCTTGGACTCGTCGTCGGTCACCAGCTCCACACGATCGACCATCGACAAGTCCAGGTTCTTGGGGACGAAACCCGCGCCAATGCCCTGGATCTTGTGCGGGCTAGGCTTGATCTCTTCACCCGCCAGCGCCTGGGTAATCACCGGCGAGACCATTGGCTCGACGGCCACCGACAGGATCGGCTTGCCCGCGATGTTCTTGATGTAGCGCGACACGCCAGTGATGGTACCGCCGGTGCCCACGCCCGCGACCAGTACGTCCACGGCGCCATCGGTGTCGTTCCAGATTTCCGGACCGGTGGTTTTCTCGTGGATGGCCGGGTTGGCCGGGTTTTCGAACTGGGCTGGCATAAAGTAGGTGGTCGGGTCGCTGGCAACGATTTCGCCGGCTTTTTCGATGGCGCCCTTCATGCCTTTGGCCGGCTCGGTCAACACCAGCTCGGCGCCAAGGGCCTTGAGTACCTTGCGCCGCTCGATGCTCATGGACGCCGGCATGGTCAACAGCAGCTTGTAGCCACGAGCGGCAGCGACAAATGCCAGGCCGATGCCGGTGTTGCCGGAGGTCGGTTCAACAATGGTCATGCCCGGCTTGAGCTTGCCGGTGCTTTCGGCGTCCCAGATCATGTTTGCGCCAATGCGGCACTTCACCGAGTAGCCAGGGTTACGCCCTTCGATCTTGGCCAGGATAGTCACGCCACGCGGGGCAATCCGGTTGATCTGAACCAGGGGAGTATTACCGATGGAGTGCGCGTTGTCTGCAAAGATACGGCTCATGACGGGTCCTATTGGGCGGTCTTCAGGAAGGCCCCAAGGGTATGCCTCGTGCCGCGAGGCGTCCAGTCGGAGGAACGTTGCGCGCATTAGAACAGTCAATCTCCTACAAGCAAGGAGAACTGCCCCATGAAACGTCGCTACAGTTGGCCGCTATGGACCGTCGCCGGACTCATCGTCGTACTGGTCGCCTTGGCCATCGCCCTGCCCTACCTGGTGCGTAACTACCTCAATGACAAGCTCGCCGACATGGGTGACTACCGCGGCCACATCACCGATGTCGACTTGGCCTTGTGGCGTGGCGCCTACAAAATCAATGGTCTGGAGATCATTAAAGTTGATGGCAAAGTGCCGGTTCCGTTCGTCAAGGCGCCGTTGATCGATCTGGCTGTGAGCTGGCATTCGCTGTGGTACGACCATGCGGTAGTGGCCAAGGTCCGGTTTATCAACCCCGAGGTGAACTTCGTCGATGGCGGTGCCAACAAACAAGCGTCCCAAACCGGTAAAGGCACCGACTGGCGCGAGCAGTTGAGCAAGTTGGCCCCGATCACCCTCGACGAAGTGCGCATCGAGGACGGCAAGATCGCCTTTCACAACTTCAACTCCAAACCACCGGTCAACATCAACGCCACCGAAGTCAACGCCAGCTTCTATAACCTGACCAACGTGGTCGACGTCAAAGGCAAGCGCGACGCCCGCTTCGAGGGCAAAGCGCTGCTGCAAGGCCAGGCGCCGCTGGAAGCCACTGCCACCTTCGACCCGCTGAGCAATTTCGAAAACTTCGAATTCCGTTTCCGCGCCAAAGATTTGCAGCTCAAGCGCATGAATGACTTCGCCTCGGCCTACGGTAAATTCGACTTCAAGGCCGGCACCGGCGACGTGGTGATCGAAGCCCAAGCGGACAAAGGTCAGCTGACCGGCTACATCAAGCCCCTGCTACGCGATGTTGAAGTGTTCGACTGGCGACAGGACGTGGAAAACAAAGACAAGAACATCTTCCGTTCGATCTGGGAAGCCGTGGTCGGCGCCAGCGAAACCGTATTGAAAAACCAGAGCAAAAACCAGTTCGCCACCCGCGTGGAGCTCAGTGGCAGCGTGCATCAGCAAAATGTCAGCGCGTTCTCGGCGTTTTTGGCGATATTGCGCAACGGTTTCATCCAGGCGTTCAATGCGCGGTATGAACAACCCAAGCCTTCGGCGGATTGAACGTGACTGGTCATTCAGAGACTGAATAAGCCGCCTGCGTTCACAGTCGCCGGGGCTGCGCGGTATAGTCCGGGCATTGATGAATGCGAGGAAACACCGATGAAGTTCGAAGGCACCCAGGCCTATGTGGCTACCGATGACCTGAAACTGGCCGTCAACGCCGCCATCACCCTGGAGCGGCCGTTGCTGGTCAAGGGCGAGCCCGGCACCGGCAAGACCATGCTTGCCGAGCAGTTGGCCGAATCCTTCGGCGCCAAGTTGATCACCTGGCACATCAAGTCCACCACCAAGGCCCACCAAGGCCTGTACGAGTATGACGCGGTCAGCCGCCTGCGCGATTCGCAACTGGGCGTGGACAAGGTGCACGACGTACGCAACTACCTGAAGAAGGGCAAGCTCTGGGAAGCCTTCGAGTCCGAGGAGCGGGTGATCCTGCTGATCGATGAAATTGACAAGGCCGACATCGAGTTCCCCAATGACCTGTTGCAAGAACTCGACAAGATGGAGTTCTACGTCTACGAAATCGACGAGACCATCAAAGCCAAGAAACGCCCGATCATCATCATTACCTCCAACAACGAAAAAGAGCTGCCTGACGCCTTCCTGCGCCGCTGCTTCTTCCACTACATCGCCTTCCCCGACCGCACCACCCTGCAAAAAATCGTGGATGTTCACTACCCCGATATCAAGAAAGACCTGGTCAGCGAAGCGCTGGATGTGTTCTTCGACGTGCGCAAGGTGCCGGGCCTGAAGAAAAAACCTTCCACCTCCGAGTTGGTCGACTGGCTCAAGTTGCTGATGGCCGACGACATCGGCGAAGCGGTGCTGCGCGAACGCGACCCGACCAAGGCCATCCCGCCGCTGGCCGGTGCGTTGGTGAAGAACGAGCAAGACGTGCAGTTGCTGGAGCGGCTGGCGTTCATGAGCCGTCGCGGTAATCGCTGATGCTGCTCAATCTGTTCAACGAGATGCGTGCCGCCAAGGTGCCGGTGTCGGTGCGCGAGCTGCTCGACCTGATCAACGCGCTGAAACAGCGCGTGACCTTCGCCGACATGGACGAGTTCTACTACTTGGCCCGGGCGATCCTGGTCAAGGATGAGCGGCACTTCGACAAGTTCGACCGGGCGTTCGGGGCTTACTTCAACGGTCTGGAAAAACTCGACGACCACCTGCAGGCGTTGATCCCTGAAGACTGGCTGCGCAAGGAATTCGAACGTTCGCTGACCGACGAAGAACGTGCGCAGATCCAATCCCTTGGCGGCCTCGACAAGCTGATCGAAGCATTCAAAAAGCGTCTGGAAGAACAGAAAGAACGCCACGCCGGCGGCAACAAGTGGATTGGCACCGGCGGCACCAGCCCGTTCGGCTCCGGCGGCTTCAACCCGGAAGGCATTCGTGTGGGTGACGCAGGCAAACGCCAGGGCAAGGCCGTGAAGGTGTGGGACCAGCGCGAGTACAAGAACCTCGACGATCAGGTCGAACTCGGTACCCGCAATATCAAGATCGCTCTGCGGCGCCTGCGCAAGTTTGCGCGCCAAGGCGCGGCGGAAGAGCTGGATATCGACGGCACCATCGACCACACCGCACGCGATGCCGGGCTGCTGAATATCCAGATGCGCCCGGAGCGGCGCAACACCATCAAACTGTTGCTGCTGTTCGATATCGGCGGCTCGATGGATGCCCACGTGAAGATCTGCGAAGAGCTGTTCTCGGCGTGCAAGACCGAGTTCAAGCACTTGGAGTATTTCTACTTTCACAACTTCGTCTACGAGTCGGTGTGGAAGAACAACCAGCGCCGCACGTCGGAGCGCACGTCGACCCAGGATTTGTTGCACAAGTACGGAGCCGATTACAAAGTGATCTTTATCGGCGATGCGGCGATGGCACCGTATGAAATCACCCAGGCGGGCGGCAGCGTCGAGCACTGGAACGAAGAACCGGGGTACGTGTGGATGCAGCGCTTCATGGCCAAGTACAAGAAGCTGATCTGGATTAACCCGTACCCGAAAGACACCTGGGGATACACGGCGTCCACGGGGATTGTGCGGGAGTTGGTGGAGGATCAAATGTATCCGCTGACGCTGCGCGGCTTGGAAGAAGGCATGCGCTTTCTCTCCAAATAAATGGAGATCTGAGTGTGGGAGCGTTATTTAAATCGCTGCAAGACGTCGATGTGCTGCCGATGCGCAGTCTCCTGCACCACCGGCACCAACCGCACCTTCTCCCCCGGCAGGCACTGCGCCAGCCGCGCCAGCGACAATGGCGTCAACGCGCCTAACCGTGGGTACCCCCCAATGGTCTGCCGGTCGTTGAGCAACACAATCGGCTGTCCATCCGGCGGCACCTGGATGGCTCCCAACGGAATCCCCTCAGAGATAAGCGACGGCCCTTGATACTGCAACGGCGTGCCCAGCAAACGCATGCCCATGCGGTCGGCGCGGCTGTCGAGCGTCCATTCGGTGTTGAACGCATCGAACAGGCTTTGCCCGCTGAACTGGCCGATCTGGGCGCCGACGATCACCTCCAGCGCGGCCTTGGCCGGCAGGCCTGGATCACTCAACACTTTCATTGCGCCGCCCACGCCGGAATACGCCAAGCGCCCGCCTTCGGCCAGTGCCTTGCCGAAACCGTCTACTCCGCCCAATTCCTCCCGCACAACCGTGGCGCAACTGCCCAGCACCTGCGGCGCATCAAACCCGCCTGGCGCGGCCAGGTAAGCCCGTGCCCCCTTGAATGGCTGGGTGAACCGCAAACGCTGGCCCTTTTGCAGGATAAAACTGCGGCCTGGGCTAATGGCGCGCTCGTCGATATACGCGCCCAGGTCCGCACCGGCCAGGGCCAGCAGGCAATACTCCTCAGCCTGCACCGTAAAGCCGCCCAGAGTGATTTCCACCACCGGCGCGTCCAGCGTATTGCCCAACAACCAGTTGGCCCAGGACATCGACACCCAATCCAGCGCGCCGCCCTGGGTCACGCCCAAGTGACGCACGCCAAAGCGACCGGCGTCCTGCAACAGGCACAGCGGCGTGCTGGCCTCGATGATCAAGCGGCTCATGCCTGCGCCTCCAACGGCGTGTCATCGCCACCCAGTGTGATGAATTCGGCGTGATCGACAGGCTCGAAACGCACCGTGTCGCCCGGCTGCATCAGGCTGTAGCCGTCGCGCTCACGGTCGAAGAGTTTGGCCGGCGTGCGACCGATCAGGTTCCAACCACCCGGGGACACCACCGGGTAAGCGGCGGTTTGCCGCTCAGCGATGCCGACACTGCCGGCTGCTACGCGTTTGCGTGGGGTGCTGAGGCGCGGGGTGGCGAGGATTTGATCCACCAGCCCCATAAAAGCAAAACCGGGGGCGAAGCCCAGCGCGAACACCTGATATTCGTGGGCACTGTGGCGGCGGATCACCTCGTCCACGGCCAAACCGCTGCGCTGGCTCAACAGCGTCAGCTCGGGGCCGACGCTCAGGTCGTACCACACCGGCAGCACGTGGCACTGACCGCCGCCCTGGGCTTGCGGTTGCAGGTCGGTCAGGGCCAGGTCGATCAACTCCCGCGCCTGGGCCGGGCTCAAGGCGCTGAGGTCGTAATGCACCATCAAGGTGGTGTAAGACGGCACCAAGTCCACCAATGCGGCGCCAAAACCGCTGCGCAAGCGCTGGGTCGCGGCGAGCATCCACGGCATATTGGCTTCGGCGATTGCATCAAACAGACGCACCATCAGGCAGTCGATGGCCACCACTTCAATCCGTGGCTTCATGCTGGCTTCAATGCCTCGCGGATACGCTGCACAGCGGCAACCGAACTGGCGTTATCGCCGTGCACGCACAGAGTGTTGGCCTGCAATACCAAGGGGCTGCCATCGCTGGCGATCAGTGCTTCACCACGGGAAATGGTCAGGGCTTGTTGCACGATAGTGTCGGCGTCATGGTGCACGGCGCCAGGCAGCTGGCGTGATACAAGGTGGCCCTTGCTGTCGTAGGCGCGGTCGGCAAAGGCTTCGAACCACAGGGTGACCCCATATTCATCACCCAAAGCCTGGGCTGCGCTGTTGTCGCGGGTGGCGAGCAACATCAGCGGCAGTTCGCCGTAAGCCGCCACCGCCTGGATCACCGCACGCAACTGCGCTGGGTTGGCCATCATGTCGTTGTACATCGCACCGTGAGGTTTGACGTAGCTGACCCGCCCGCCTTGCGCCCGGCAAATGCCGTCAAGGGCACCGATCTGGTAGTGCAACAAGTCTTGGATTTCCTGAGGGGTATAGGCCATCGAACGACGGCCAAAGCCTTGCAGATCCTGATACGCCGGGTGCGCACCGACTTGCACGCCGTGCTTGAGCGCCAGGCTGACGGTCTTGCGCATAATGCTCGGGTCGCCGGCATGGAAGCCGCAGGCGACGTTGGCGCAATCGATGAACGGCATGACCTCGGCGTCCAGACCCATGGTCCAGTTGCCAAAGCTTTCGCCGATGTCGCAATTCAGAAGAAGGCGGCTCACGCGGGTTGCTCCTGTAGGCATTGTTATTTTGTAGTGTGGGATTTTTTACGCAGAACTCGCAACTTGTCCTGACACCCAATCGGCGCTTATCGTGGAATGACCCGATTTTTGGCGCTGGCACGGTGCGGCGTCCAACTAATAAAAACCGATCCATGCATAAGAAAAAGTTGATTCCATGAATTTGAAGTTTCTCGAAACCTTCGTCTGGGTGGCCAAGCTCAAGAGTTTCCGCCTGACCGCCGAGAAGTTGTTCACCACCCAGGCGTCGATCTCCAGCCGCATCGCCGTGCTGGAAAGCGAGTTGGGCGTGAAGTTGTTTCTGCGCGACTCACGCGGCGTGAGCCTGACCCCGGAGGGCTTGAAGGTACTCGATTACGCCGAGCAGATGATGGTGACCATGCAGGGCCTGAAGCAGTCCCTGGAAACCACCAGCAGCCAGGTCGGGCGCATTCGGATCGGCGCAATGGACACGGTGATTCATACCTGGCTGAGCCCCCTTGTCGCGGAATTGATGGACCACTTCCCCTTGGTAGAAATCGAATTGGTCGCCGATACTGCACTTAACCTCAGCGATCAGCTGCAAAAAGGTTTTCTCGACCTGATCCTGCAAACCGACCTGCTGCGCCTCGAAACCGTACGCAGCCTGGAACTGGCCAGCCACCCCATGGCTTGGATCGTCGCCAGCCAGTCGATCTACAACCGTGACTACGCCTCCCTCGCCGAGCTGGCCCAGGAGCGCATCATCACCTACTCGAAAAACTCCCACCCCCACCAGGACGTGATCAGCCTGATGCAGGCCAACGGCATCGCCGCGCCACGGATGAACTGCGTGAATTCGGTGTCGGCGATTACCCGGCTATTGCGCGATGGCTTCGGCATTGGCGCACTGCCGCCGGTGCTGGTCAGTGAGGAGCTGGCGCGGGGGGAATTGGTGATGTTGCCGATGGCGCAGACACTACCGAACTTGCAGGTGGTGGTGTCGTGGCGCGTGGGGGTGGAATTGGTGGAGGACATTGTGGGGCTGTGCCAGAAGGTGGTGGCGCGGTATGCCGAAGAGGTTGGTGCAGAGCGCATGATCCTGGCCTGACTCGGTCAAAACTGTGGGAGCAGGCTTGCTCGCGAAGGCGGTGGATCATTTAGAACATCGTTGACTGACACTGCGCATTCGTGAGCAAGCCCGCTCCCACATTCAGACTTGCGGTGACCATTACAAGCCCTTCAGGTCACGCTCTTCGATCGGCCGGCTCTGGCGCAGGCGCTTGCCACCCAACACCACCCAGTCGATCAGGCGGAACAGACACTCCAGGCCAAACGACAACAGCATTGCCCCGCCCAAGCCCCAGCCCATGGCTTCGGGGGTCAGCAGGATCTGGTAGCTGTAGCCGTTCCAGGTTTCCTGGCGGATATCCGGGTCCGCCGCCACCGCCACTTGGAGGGCGCGGATGTACCAGGGGCCTTGCATGGCCTGGAATTGCTTGTCCAGCGCCACCTGACGGTCAAGCATGGCGCCCAGGCTGTTGGCGTCGCTCTGGAACACCGGGTCATCACTGGCGCGGTAATGCGCGACCAACGCCTTCAAATCACCGTTAAAGAATTGCCGTGCGGTGGTTTCAAACCCGCTGAGGCCGGTCTGGGCCTCGATCAGGTGGGCTTCGACGCGCTTGGCGTAGTCGTTGATGAAGCCCGGCACTTGCACGCCGACCAACAGGCCAATGGCAAACAGCACCAACCGCAGATAACTGAGCAACATGGTCGATATCCTTACTCGGTGATGCCCTGGCTGACGCATTCACCGCGTCGCCACAGGCTCCATTGGCCCGGTTCGTAGCGGGTCCAGTTTTCGTTGTCGGTCAAAGGCTCGGTGGCGATCACCGTCACTACATCATTGGGCGTGGTTTCGGCCTGAAAATCGACGATCACGTCGACGTCTTTCAAGCGTGCCGGGCCAAACGGGGCGCGACGGGTGATCTGCGCCAACTTGGTCGAGCAGTAGCAAAACAGCCAGTCGCCATCGCTGAGCAGGCAGTTGAACACGCCTTTGCTGCGGTATTCGGAGCAGGCGGCGATCAGGTCCGGCAGGACTTTTTCGATGTCCACCGGCTCCGGGAAGGCTTCACGCACGCGGTTGAGCAGATCGCAAAAGGCCGCTTCGCTATCGGTATCACCCACCGGGCGGTAGAACGTAGCGCGCGGGTTGAAGTCGGACAGCTGGCCATTGTGGGCGAAGCACCAGTTACGGCCCCACAGTTCGCGTACGAACGGGTGGGTATTGGCCAGGCTGACCTTGCCGACGTTGGCCTGGCGGATATGGCCAATCACCACTTCGCTTTTGATCGGATAACGCTGCACCAGCAGCGCGACTTCCGATTCGCTGCTGGCGGCCGGGTCCTGGAACAGGCGCAGGCCACGGCCTTCATAGAAGGCGATGCCCCAACCGTCACGGTGGGGGCCGGTGCGCCCACCGCGCTGCATCAGCCCGGTAAAGCTGAACACGATATCGGTGGGGACGTTGGCACTCATGCCCAATAATTCACACATGCCAGGGCTCTCGCTGCAGGGCGGACGACGTTAAAGGCGCGGTTCGACGCGCAGACCACTCACGGGCGCAGGACGGCGAAAAGGCACGTCGTCTTCATCTTGATCCGGTTCGGCGGCCAAGGCGGCATCAGCGGCGGCCTTGCGCTCACGGCGGGCGTTGGCGGCACGCTCGATGGGCCAGCGGATCAACACAAACACGATGTACACGCCAAGGGCAATCATGGTGTACATGAACAGATCGGAAATGGCCCGCCAGGCGTTATTGCCGACCTTGAGCACCAGGTCCAGGGCGGTGATGGCCACGGCCGGCGCGAACTGAGTCTTGACCGGGTCAACGATGGTCGGGCTGAACAGCAACACCGCCATCAGCAATTGCAGCGGCTCGCGCAGCCAGCGCCAGATCCAGCGGGTCATGCGCCACCACACCAACAGGCAGCCCAAAGCGGCGAAGGCGTAAAGGCCCCAAGCGGTCAGATAATCGTTCTCGGTCATGGTGTCCATGGCAAGGTTGGCAAACAGGCGGCTATGATAACGGCTTTTGCGTGTCGCGGCTGCAATGCCTGCCACCGTCCGCCCGATAGAGAATAATCCCATGCCTACATCGACCGCTCCGATTGCCCGCAAGGCCCAAGGCCAGGATCCGTACGCCTGGCTGCAAGAGCGTGACAGCGCTGAGGTGCTCGACTACCTCAAGGCCGAAAACGCTTGGCAGGAAGCCCAGCTCGCCGACCAGGCAGCGCTGCGCGAAACCCTGTTCGAAGAGATCAAGGGGCGTATTCTCGAAACCGATCTGTCCCTGCCTTCGCCGTGGGGCCCGTATCTTTACTACACCCGCACCACCGCTGGAGACGAATACGCTCGCCACTACCGCTGCCGCCGCCCGGTTGACGACAGCAGCCTTGTGGACGAAAGCAGCGAAGAGTTATTGCTCGACCCAAATGTGCTGGCCAACGGTGGCTTCTTCTCCCTCGGCGCGTTCAGCATCAGTCCCGACCACCAGCGCCTGGCCTACAGCCTTGATACCAGCGGCGAAGAGATCTACACCCTGTACGTGAAGGAATTGGCCACCGGTAAAGTCAGCGAACTGGAGTTTGAAAACTGCGACGGCAGCATGACCTGGGCCAACGACAGCCTGACCCTGTTCTTTGGCGAGTTGGACGACACCCACCGACCGCACAAACTGTATCGCTATCGCCTGGATGGGACTGCCGCGCAGGAAGTGTTCCATGAGCCCGACGGACGCTTCTTCCTGCATTGCTACCGTTCCAGCTCCGAGCGCCAGTTGCTGCTATCGCTGGGCAGCAAGACCACCAGCGAAGTCTGGGCCCTGGACGCAGACCAGCCGCAGCTGGACTTTACCTGCCTGGCGCCGCGGGTCGAGGACCATGAATACGATGTCGACCACGGCCAACTGAATGGCGCGTGGACCTGGTTTATCCGCAGCAACCGCGATGGCATCAACTACGCCCTGTTCGTGGCGACCGATATTGGTGACGTGCCGACCGAGGCGGAGTGGCAGAACCTGATCCCTCACAGCGATGAGGTGATGCTCGACGGCGTGAGCCTGAACACCCATGCCATGACCCTGAGCCTGCGCATCGGTGGCTTGCCGGTGATCGAAGTGCACCCGCAGGGCTTGCCGGCCTATCGCGTGGAATTGCCTGACGCCGCCTACAGCCTTTACGTACAGAACAGCCTGGAGTTTGTCAGCGACAAGATCCGCCTGCGCTACGAAGCCTTGAACCGCCCGGCCCAGGTTCGCCAGTTGGAACTGGCCAGCGGCGCGCAGCAGGTGCTCAAGGAAACCCCGGTACTCGGCGTGTTCAACGCCGACGATTACGTGAGCCAACGCCTGTGGGCCACCTCGGCGGATGGCACCCAAGTGCCGATCAGCCTGGTGGTCAAACGCGACCAGCTTGGTAAACCGACACCACTGTACCTTTACGGCTACGGCGCTTACGGTTCGAGCCTGGACCCATGGTTCTCCCACGCACGCCTGAGCCTGCTGGACCGTGGCGTGGCGTTTGCCATTGCTCACGTGCGTGGCGGCGGTGAACTGGGTGAGGCCTGGTATCGCAACGGCAAGCAGGAACACAAACAGAACACCTTCAGTGACTTTATCGCCTGCGCCGAACACCTGATCGCCGAGGGCCTGACCACCTCCAAACAGCTGGCCATCAGCGGCGGCAGTGCCGGCGGCCTGTTGATCGGCGCGGTGCTCAACCAACGCCCTGAGTTGTTCCAGGCGGCGATTGCCGAAGTGCCGTTCGTCGATGTGCTCAACACCATGCTCGACCCGGAACTGCCGCTGACCATCACCGAGTACGACGAATGGGGCAACCCTGAAGAACCGGACGTCTATGCACGCATCAAGGCCTACGCGCCGTACGAAAACGTTCGCGCCCAGGCCTACCCGCACCTGCTGGTGATCGCCGGCTACAACGACAGCCGCGTGCAATATTGGGAAGCCGCCAAGTGGGTCGCCAAGTTGCGCGACACCAAGACCGACGACAACCTGCTGCTGCTCAAAACCGAACTGGGCGCCGGCCATGGTGGCATGAGCGGTCGTTACCAGGGATTACGTGACGTAGCGCTCGAATATGGCTTTGTATTCAAGGCGCTGGGGCTGGTTTAAGGAACTTAGCCGGGCGGTTTTGTCTGAACACAGGACCGCCTACTGATTGATGGACCAAGATTGCAGCCATGGCACTCCCCACATTAATGAATACCGAAATCCGCGACATGCTCATGGACTGCGGCCTGTTCGACCCGCTGTTGCCGGAAGATTTTCACGTCGCCGCAGGCTATTTCAATATCAGCAGCATTGCCCGCGATGAGGTGATCTTCCTCGAGGGCGATGCCGGCACCTTCATGTGCATCATCCACAGCGGCCAGGTGGCCGTGCAGAAAACCAATCACGAAGGCCAGCGCCTGACCATCGCCACCCTGCGCAGCGGCCGGGCCTTTGGTGAAATGGCCGTACTCGACGGCGAGCGGCGCTCGGCCAGTTGCATGGCGGCCAGTGACTGCGTGCTGCTGAACCTGGGCAAGGATTCCCTGGAAAAGATGCTCAACGAAGCACCCAGGGTCGCCGCCAAGATCATCCGCGCGATTGCCATCGCCCTGTCCAAGCGCCTGCGCATGGCCGACGGGCAATTACTCTCGCAACAGTTCTAACCGCCTGGCGCCTTCGGCTTGCTGTCGTTTTGCAGCAGGCCCGGCACCGTCTGGTCCTTGGGTGGCGTGGGCAGCACGATGGGCACCAAGGGTGGCGAGCCGTTGGTCTTGGGCACGGCCGGTGGGGTGACTTGCGGGTACAACGTCGGCGTCGGAGTGCCCGGCGCGCCTGGCGTTGGAGCGGGCGCGACCGGTACGGTTTGCAACTCCTGAGCCTGCGCCGCACCGGATGCGAGCGCGCTCAACACAATGACCGTTAGAATGCTGCACTTCATCGATGGCTCCATGGCCTGACCGGAATGTCACAAGGCTACTCCCAACCGCGCAAGAATGCCCTTCCCAATGAGATTTCCATGAAACGTTTCGTTCTGCTGGACACCACCCCGATCCCCGATAACGGCGGTGCCTTGTGCCTGTTCGAATACGGTGAAGACTTTGTCATCAAGATCCAGGGCGGTGACGGCGGCCAGTTGATGAACACGCGCATGCACGGCTCCGAAGACGCCCTGGCGCAAATCCCCTGCCGCAGAGTCGCCGGGCGTCCAGGGTCGCGGGTGTTGATTGGTGGCTTGGGCATGGGCTTTACCCTGGCCTCGGCGCTCAAGCACCTGGGCAAGACAGCCGAAGTGATCGTCGCAGAATTGGTGCCCGGTGTAGTGGAGTGGAACCGTGGGCCGCTGGGCGAGAAATCCGGCCGCCCGCTGCTGGACCCGCGCACGGTGATCCGCATGGAAGATGTGGCCAAGGTGTTGCAAGCCGAGCCCCAGGGTTTTGACGCGATCATGCTGGACGTGGACAACGGCCCCGAAGGCCTTACGCAAAAGGCCAATAGCTGGCTCTATTCCGCCGGTGGCCTGGCCGCCTGCGCCAAGGCCCTGCGCCCTAAAGGCGTGCTGGCCGTGTGGTCGGCCAGCGCGGACAAGCTGTTCAGCGACAAACTGCGCAAGGCCGGTTTCAAGGCCGAGGAAGTGCAGGTGTTTGCCCACGGCAACAAAGGCACCCGGCACACCATCTGGATTGCGCAGAAGCTGTAATCGGCTAGCGCAGGGAATTGCGGTAGTCGATCACGTACGGCACTTTTTTGTCGAAGGTCTTTTCCAGCTCGTTACGGTCGAGTTTGGTCATGCCGCCCAATTGATGGGCGGTAAAACCGCTATCCCCGACCTGTGAGCCCGGCGCCACGCTGACCATGCGCTTGGCGACGGCTTCAATGGCGTCCTTGTAGCCGCCCTTCTTGTTCAGGTTGTACTTGCCCACGTCAATTTGAGTGCGCAGCCAATTGCCCCAGTAGAACTCCAGGAACTCCGGCGCGATCTCGCCAGCCTCAGGCTTGCCATACGCGGCCTTGCGGGTGAAATACACCAGGCTGCGGAAGATGTCGTCCTGCAGGTTCTTGAAGCCCAAGTGCGCCGGCAGTTGCTCGGGTGGCAGGGTCTGGCCTTGATTGTCCTTGAGCCAGACCTTGCGCGCCGCCTCCATGCGCTGCCAGAAATTCGCCATCGTCGGGCTGTTGCTGAAGTCGTCGGTAACCTTGACCCACATGCTCAAGCGAGGCCCGCCGCCGGGCGCTTCCCACAAGGTGGTGAAGCTGTGGTGACCGTCGGTCAGGTACAGCTGGCCGCCGGGGCCGACCACCACGGTTTTCATGTCGTCGGGATGGGTGCCCACCGGGTCCTTGCAGGTGAAGCTGGACGGTTTGTGCAGGTCCGCGCCCTTGGGTACTTTGTCGGCCTGGCCCTGGCCGTTGGTTTCGCAGTATTCATCGAAGACCTTGGCGGGTTTGTCGGTGAACAGGCCGAGGCTGTAGTAAATCTGGTCAAAACCCACCACGGCCTGGGTCGGGTGCAATTGGTCGAGGGTTACCTCGATCACCTGGCCGGGCTCGGGTGTAGAGAACGCTTGGGCTTGGGCCGTGAGCCCACACAGCAACAGTGCAACAGTCCATGAATGCAGACGCATGAGTTTCAGATCCTTATCGATAAAGTGAAGCGGTTATTTGCAACGTGAGCGGCTAGAATCAACCCTATCCGTGAACCCCCAAATAGCCAGGAGCCATGATGAGCTCGACCAATCCGCCCTCCCACACCGCCAAGCTGGATCGCATCCTTGCCGATGCCCAGCGCGACCGGGAAATGGGCTACCGCGACAAAGCCTTGAAAATGTATCCCCACGTGTGCGGCCGCTGCGCCCGTGAGTTCGCAGGCAAACGCCTGAGTGAGCTGACCGTACACCACCGTAACCACAATCATGATGACAATCCCCAGGACGGTTCGAACTGGGAGTTGCTGTGTTTGTATTGCCACGACAACGAACACTCGCGCTACACCGACCAACAGTACTTCGGCGAAGGTTCCACCAGCAGCCCGACGATTGCCAAGGCCACGCATAACCCGTTTGCGGCGTTGGCGGGGTTGATGAAGAAGGACAACTGAAAGCTGCAAGCTGCAAGCTGCAAGAAAAAGCCGCTCTGCTTTTAACTTGCAGCTTGAAGCTTGCCGCTATACTGCTGCCTTTTTAAGGCACTTCCGTGGGCAATAAACGCTACAGCTGCATCGGTCTGTATAACCCCAAATCCCCTGAAAACGTCGGCTCGGTCATGCGTGCCGCCGGCTGCTACGGCGTGGCCTCGGTGTTTTACACCGGCGTGCGTTACGAGCGCGCTCGGGACTTCATCACCGACACCAAGAAAGTCCACCACGACATTCCGCTGATCGGCATCGACGATCTTAAAAAGATCCTGCCCCTGGGCTGCATCCCCGTCGCGGTAGAACTGGTAGAAGGCGCTCGCCCGCTGCCGGAATACACCCACCCAGACCGCGCGCTGTATATTTTCGGCCCGGAAGACGGCTCCCTCGACAAAGAGATCCGTGACTGGTGCGAAGACGTGGTCTACATCCCGACCACCGGTTGCATGAACCTCGCCGCCACCGTCAATGTGGTGCTCTACGACCGCTTGGCCAAGGGCAACAACACCCGTTCGGGCTCCAAATACTGAAATTTTCGGAACATCCAGCGCCTGTGGGCAGTCTGCTGGTTATCACTTGCCCTTGTTGGAGACAGATCATGAGCGACAGCAAAACCTTGCGCCCTATCATCGAACACACGCCCTTCGAGACCCAGCCCACGCAAAACGTGCACGGTTGGGAGCGCATCGGCTCGGTCGCCGGTGGCGTGATGATGGTCGGCAAAGGCCTGCGCCGTGGCGGGATTTTCGGCCTGATCCAGGTGGCGATCGGCGGTGTGGCGCTGGCCCGAGGTTTTACCGGGCATAGCTCGCTCAAGGACAAGCTGGAACAGGGTCGCCAGGAAATGAACACGGTGCGCACGAAGATCGAACGCGCCGGGGCGGAGCTGAGGAATTTGAAGACCAAGGCTGAAGTGGCAGCCGAGAAGACCACCAGAACCACCCGCTAACGCAGCAGCTTGTTGTCCAGCACCACCGACGCCTCGCCGATGATGCTCTCAGCCAGTTGCACGAACTGCGCAGTGGTGATGCTGTTGGCGCGCATCACCGCTTGCGCGAGGTCATCCAGCGAGCGTTTGTTATGGGTTTTTACGCGGATCTCACGGTCCAGCTCCTGTAACACCACCACCGCCCGTGACACCGTGGCGCCGCTGACCTGCTCGCCGCGCAGGCTGATGACGTCCTTACCTGCCTTCGCCAACCGCGCCTGTATCGCTTGATAGCGCTCATCGGTTATACCACCGGCCCGGCGCACCAGTTCAATGGCGTAGTACTCGGTCATGCCCTCGCTGATCCAGTCACTGGTATCGTGATCTTTGAAGCGCCCGATCGCCTGCACCACCTCACGGACCAACGGGCTGCTGCCGTTTTCGCTGACCAGTGGCGTGCGACTGTTGAGGTAGATCGAGTCGCGCGCCGAGAACGCACCACGGCGCATCGGGTCACTGGCGCCCACCACCAGCAGCTTGGCTGGGTGACGCGGGAAAGCGGCTTCTACCTGGGGCCAGACAAACGTGAGCAATGTCAGCACATCCATGCGGCGCATGGCCTGGCCTTTGGGCGACACCACGGTGACTTCCGTCTCGCCCAGTCGTACGCGGCGACTGCCGAGGTTGCCGGCGAGCATCCAGCCGGTAGGCCGGTCGAACAGGCGCGAAACGTTGTCGATGCGGAACTTGTTCTTGCCGATGCGCGGCCAGGCGGTTTCGACGCTTTTCCAGCCCGCCGGCAGTTCGAACACTAAACGCGAGACCAGCTCGACGCCGTCCTGCTGGTCAAGGCGTGCGGTAGGCACCAGGTCTTCGCCGCGAAACAGCGCCCAGCTCGGCGTTACCCGCGCTTCATAGATCCCGGCCTTGCGCGCATGGGTAAGGCGCACGCGGTAGGTCAGGCTGGCCTTGTTGGCGCTGGGTTGCCAGAGGCCACGGTGCTCGGTGATGCGCCACTGTCCATCGGCCTTGAAGTCGCTGTAGTCACCGTCATGGCCGAGGTCGAAGTTCAGGCTGCGCACCGCCGAGCCCTGGGAAAGGCTCACACGGACCTCGGCCTGGTCGCTCTGGGGTAACAGTTTGACGTGATAATCCAGGTCGACTTTCTTCGCGCACCACCCAGCCGTGCTCAGCGTCAGCAACACCACAGATGCCGCCAGCTTGATTGCCCCCCTCATACCCACTCCTTGTCAGCCCGCGCGGAAAATCAGGTAATCCTCCCAGTCTTCTTCGGCCACGCTGCCTTCGCTGAGCATGCGCCCGGACTGGGAAATGCGTTCATGGTGCACGGCATCACGGTCGCCGCAGACCAGGTGATGCCACAACGGCAGGTCCTTGCGTTCGCTGACCAAGCGATAGCCGCAGGTCGGCGGAAGCCATTTGAATTGGTCGGCCTGGCCTGGGGTGAGCTGGATGCAATCCGGTACCGACGCACGGCGGTTGGGGTAGTCGGTGCACTGGCAGGTTTTCAGGTCGAGCAGTTTGCAGGCGATCCGTGTGTAATAGACGCTGTTGTCGTCTTCATCCTCAAGCTTTTGCAGGCAGCACAGGCCACAGCCGTCGCACAACGACTCCCACTCCTCCTGATCGAGGTGTTCAAGGGTTTTGCGTATCCAGAAAGGTTCGACTTTGGCGGCCATGGCTCTACATCAGTATCGGTAGGTGAAAAGGCCGCCAGTCTAGTGCCCACGGCCCTTGGGGCCAAGCGCTTACGACTGGCGGTGTGACAACACTTGTCAGTCTGGTGACCGCGCAGTAGCTTTGAACGCCGAATTGACGATCAGGAACTGCTCCATGACACGTGTTGCCGACTATCCGATCCACACCCAGTTCACCAACCGCTGGTCGCCTCGCGCCTTTACCGGCGAAACCATCTCCCAGGAAACCCTGCTGAGTTTCTTCGAAGCCGCGCGCTGGGCGCCGTCCGCCTACAACTCGCAGCCGTGGCGGTTTCTCTACGCGCGCCGCGATACGCCGGACTGGGAGCGTTTTCTGGGCCTGTTGAATGAATTCAACCGTGGCTGGGCGCAACACGCGTCGGCCCTGGTGATCATCGCGTCGAAAACCGACTTCACCGCCCCCGGCGCCAGCGAAGAAACCCCAGCCCTGTGGCACACCTTCGACACGGGTTCCGCCTGGGGCCACCTGGCGCTGCAAGCCAGTCTCAGCGGCTGGCACACCCACGGCATGGCCGGGTTCGATCAGGAACTGACCCGTAAAGAGCTGAAAATCCCGGAAGGTTATGCACTGCATGCCGCCGTGGCGATCGGCAAGCTGGGGGACAAATCGAGCTTGCCGGAATACCTGCAGGGTCGTGAAGCACCAAGCCCGCGCCGTCCGTTGAGCGAGTTGGTGTCGGAAGGCGATTTCAGCCTGTAGCGTTCAGCGGTGAAGCTGCCTGCGGCTTCACCGCACTTCCCCGAAGGACGGGAGTCTGGCTTCGGCACGGGTTGATAAAACGGCCCATAGTCCACCAGCAACTCATCAGCTTTCTTGATGTCCTTGAGCGCTACATAGAAAGTCGGGTGTTCCCCAAATTTGTAACAGTCCCTAGCTCATCACCGCAACACAGCGACAATATCCAACTGGGTGAAGATCAAACCGCCTTTGCAATAAGTTCGGCGAACTCGCTGCGCACCTTTTGTTTTTTCCGGTCGTACACATCCTTGACGCCCGGCACCATAAACTCGGCAGGCAAGCCGTCCATATCTACGGGGTAGACCTTGTTGTCCTTTGCGCTGTAAATGAAGTTCTTCAGCTGCGGGTCGTTGTGAAAAATATCCTTAGCCTCCATTTCGGCGAACGCATCATCCAGTAACGACCTAGCCCGCGCAGGCAAGCTGCCCTGGTCAATCCGGCTGAGATCTACGCCATCGATCCGGCCCATCTTTATATATTTACGCCCTCCATCGATCACCACCACGGCAAAGCCTTCGCCGTAGTATTTATTCAGGTTGACCACTTCCATACTGGTGTAACCCTCGGCGGTCGTTAAACGCGTCGGACCGAGATCTTTATAGACGCTTTTCCCATCTAGGCTGGCATAGACAATGCCCTCCTCCCCCCGACCAATCTCAGGCCCGAGATCCGCCACTACCGACGGTCGATTCCCCCCACGTACGCCCACACGCTGCCATTGGTCACCCTCGATATGCTGGATCAACAACTCGGTTTGCCGGTTGTTGTGATAGATCCGTGCCTGTACCACACCGTCCTCCGTGCGCGCGACCTGTCGCACTTCATACACGGCCGTCTGACCGCGACTGTCAGCGTGGCGGATAAAGGACTGATGGCCATTAGCAGCCATGTACACGCCCTGGCTGTTACGCGAAAGCCCGACAATGTTCGATTCGGCTACCTGGATAGCAGTATTGAGCGAATTGTTGAGTTCATTCGCGGCAGGCACCTGTACGGTGGCTATCACGCCGTTCACGGCTCGATTATTGGCAATGAAGCCTTCCAGTGGGCCGCCGAATGGCTGCATCCTATCGGCGTCAAACGCGTACCAATGACCGTTTTTCAACACCGCAGCCCCGTCCACTGCCTGACCGGATACTTTCAACGTACCTGTAGCCGCCGCATCGTATTGCTTGCTCACAGCCTTCAACAAATCGTAGCTGCCGCTCGCCCCTCGGAGTCGATTCACAACCTTCGCACCTTTGGCGGCCAGGAAACCGACACCGCCCACGGTCAAATCCCCCAGGCCACCCAAGGGGTTAAAGGTAGCCATGACGCTCGTACCGATGACCTTGGCAGCACGCAATGCCTTGGTCGTAGCGGAAGCCGCCGTCGCACTGATCTTGGCGACTTTGCCAGCGGTCGCCAGGCCAGCGGTGAGAAACCCGAAGATATCCAGTGCCAGGTCCGTCACCCCCTCGCCGTACTGGCCATTCTGGAAATTGACGATGGCCGAGCGAAACGGGATCAGGTTCAAGATAAAGGTTTCGACAGGCCTGGCCCTGTCGGTTTGCAGGTCTTGCGTAGTCTTGCCCAAGGCTTGTTGCTTGATGGCCGGGTTATCGAAATCCAGGTGTTTGACGAACACTTCGGCGATGTCGCTGCTGCGTGCACTGCTGAAACTGTCCCAGGTTTTTTCACCAGCCGTGCGCTCGGTACTCAGGCTGGTGGCGCTATCTTTGGGCAGGAACGCCTTGGTTTGCTCAACGTTGTTAGCGTCACGATCGCGTCGCTCCTGTACGAGATAATTCGGGGCGGGGGCAATCGTGCCTTTGTTCAAGTTGATTTCGTACGCGGTCGTGACACCGTCGCGCTCAGTTTTCACCCATAGCCCAGGCGAGGTCGGGCCCGGTGTTGTCGAGGTGAAATCTAGCCCAAGCGTGAAGGATGTCTGTTGGTAAAAGGTCACCTTGCCAAACTCAAGGTTCTTGCGGTCTTCAACAGGCAATTGTGAAATCAGGTGTTTCACGGTGGTGGCGACGGCGCTTTTTTTTGTATGGATAGCCTTCTCGAACGACTGGTTGAACGCCTCCGTTACGCCGAACCGAGGGTTGGCATTGAGTGCGCCCAAAGGAATACGCGGGTCCTGAGAAAAAAAAGGTGCCGGGCTGCGCAGGTCCATCATCGCGATGTCCAGTAACGAGTGACGGCCGACCAGCGAAGTCCTATGGCCTGGACCAGCATAATCATGGGTGCTGATCAGTTTTTCTTCGAACAGATCACCCAGGTCGCCAAACCGGGCGATCAGCCTGCCCAGCGCAATCTCCCTGCGGGTAGGCATCTCCTGGTCCAACCCTTGGGAGGCCTCCAGCAACCCCGCCAACCGCTGGTTGAACGCAGCACCCAGTGCATTAAGCGTCTCGACGGGGTATTGATCATCTCCCCGCTTGGCCAGCACGCCATTGGCCACGGCCCAGTCCACTAATGCAGCCTTCTGCGCCAGCTCGGCGACCATCGGGTGGTTCATGCTGGCTGACTTGGCCTGGCTCATGACGTCGGCGAAAGTCATGCCTGGCACGCTACCGGGCGCTCCGGCCTCGATCACCGCGGCGGCAATCGACAGGCTGACCCAGGCAGGGCTGCCATAGGTCACGTTAGGGGGAATGTCCTTGATTAAAAATTCCGGTGCCTTGCGGGCCAGCAACAAATGCGCCGCGGCCCTGGCCAACGGCGCGCTGGTTTTACCCGTGCTCTGCAGGTGCTGGGCCAGGCCCTCCACCACGGTCGCTGCGGGCTTGCCCCAATGCGGTTGTTGCGCCAGGTCAAACCCGGCAACTTTATGCCGGTGCGGCGCATCGATGGATTCGTGATCCATTTGCAGTGCGATGGCCGCGAGCATGTAGTCATCCACGCTGCTGTCGCTGGCAATGCCGCCCATGCGGGTTTGCAGAGCCTGACCCAAATAGCGCGCTTCGGGAGAACCCAGCAGAGCATTCAGCGTCTTCACCGGGTCGGCCAATTCAGCGGCAGAAAGAGGGTTTTGGTAAGTCAAAAAATCCAGCACGCCTTTGGTTTGCATCACCAGGGGCTGATCGCCGAGGTGATGACCGTGACGCTGGGCAATGCTGCGTAACTGACGTTGTTGATCGGTGTTCAACGGGATCGGCCAGCCTAACGCACCGGCCAGATTCTCAAGCGGATGCTGCAGGGCGCGCTGGTGCACAGCGCTGGCCAGGGCCGTCAGGTGAAAATGAGTCGTCGGCAGGCCCAGGTTTTTGCTTGTGATAAAGGCCTCAAGTGTAGCGGTGGTGCCCTGCGCCGATAACTCTGACAAATCGTGCCGCAGCTCCATTGATGTGGCTTGCAGTGCGGACCTCACCGCCTGCGAGCTGGCGTCCGGTCCCAACTGTTTGGCAAGCGCGTAGAGGTTTTCGCTGAGCGTCTGCAGATTGGCTTTGTTATTTAACGCCGCCGTCAATGTCGAGGGTGCCTGTTTAACGGCCAGTGCCTGGGCGTTATTCGGCGTGACCGCACGGCTGTCAACCGTCGCACTGGAATCGTCGGGCAAGTTCGATAGGTGAGTATGAGTGGTGATGAGTTGAGGCGTGGAGGACCTGATGCCCGTCATGAATATACCTGTCGGTTGCTGAAACAATCATCCCGCCCAAAGCGCCTGTTAGCGCCTCGCGGCATTTACTGGGTGTAAAAACCCAGTGGGGACGTTCCAGAGCGGTTGTCAGGTTTCGTGTCCAGGACGGGGGTAGATTCAGTATCCGCGTTCGAAGCTGACTTCGCCCCTGAGTGCTGTTTTTGCCTCATACGCCTGCAGGTTTTCAACAAACAACGCCACCATCAATTCAGGTGAAGTCGGCGCCGAACTGTGGCCGGTCAGCAGAAGTCCCCAGGCGGTCCAGAACGGGTGACGCTGCGGCAACGGTTCCTGACGGCACACATCAATTACCGCACCGGCCAGATGCCCTTCTTTCAACGCTTCGACCAGGTCGGCATCCACCACCGCCACACCGCGCCCTACGTTGATAAACAAACCGGTCGGCTTGAATTGCTTGAACAAGGCCGCATCGTACAGGTCATGAGTGCTCGGCGTGTTGGGCAGCAGGTTGATCACGTAATCCACATCGCCCACCAGGCGACCCAATTCTTCGAGCCCGGCCACTTCGATAAACGGCGCCTGTTCCCGAGCGGAACTGGCGATGCCATACAGCTTGACGCCGAACGGCACCAGGAACTCGGCAACGCTCTGACCGATATCGCCGGTGCCCACGATCAACACCTTGCGCCCCGCCAGGCTCTGGCCCATGCGGTTGTCCCACTTGCGCTCGACCTGGCTGACCAGGCGCGCCAGCACCTCGCGCTCGTGGCCGAGCATGTAAGTGAGCACAAATTCGGCCATGACCTGGCCATAAATGCCGACCGCACGGGTCAGGCGATAGTCGCGGGGCAGGCCTTCGGCCAGCAGCGGCGTGATACCGGCCCAGGTCGATTGCAGCCATTGCGGGTGATGCCCTTGACGCAGCAACGTCGCCAGCAGATCCGGCTGGCCCAGCCAGATCGGACAATCGGCGGCCAGGCGCGACAGCTCGGCCGAGTCGCCGCTGGTCAGCACCTCCAGTTCCGGTGCCGCCTCGCCCAGCAGTTGGGCGTAGAGCGGGTGATCCTGTTCAGCAATCAGAACACGCATGCTTAAAACCTTTCAAAAACAGTACGGACGGCCGCCCGCATCCTTACGGCCACCGCCCACTTATACGATTCCATTGAAGCAAGTGCCCCGGACGGAGCACCGGTCGATCACATCGGGTCGTTGCGGCGCAGCAGCTCTTCGGGCAAGTGTTCGATGTACTCGTCCTCGGGCGGCGGCATTTGCAGGTGGTAACCCTGTTTGTCGAGGTTTTCCAGCACCTGCACGATGTCTTCCTGTTGCAGCTTACGCTCAGGCGTCAGCACCAGGTTGAATGCGAGTACCGGCTGGCCGAACACCGTGAGCAGACCCTCGGGCACACGCTCAAGGGCATCGCTTTTCAGTACGTAAAGGTACATGCCGGCACGTTTGGTGCTGCGGTAGATGGAGCAGATACGTTTCAAGGCTGTTCTCCGGCGCAGGCAAGGCTGTCGAGCAGCGCTTGGCCCATCAACTCGCGGCGCCAGCCACGCAGCGAGTCTGGCAATTTATAAGGCCCATCGGGGTAGCCGCTTTTGACCAAGGCTTCGAGGGTTTTCTTGCGCAGCATCAGTTCAGGGGCCATCTCCAGGCGTTCGGCTTCAGCCTGGCCAACGGCGCGCAATTGCTTGATCAGTGCGGCGGCATCCACCGGCAAAGGTTCGGCAACGGCGGGCGGCCATTGGTCCATCGGTACGCTGCCGGCACGTTTGATCAGGTCCAGCAGGAACTGGCCGTCCTGACGCACGGTGCGCGGGTGCATGTCTTCGATCTTGCCCAGCGCGACGAGGTTGTCCGGCTGGGATTTGGCCAGGGGCCACAGCGAGTGTTCACGAATGATGCGGTTGCGCGGCAGATCACGGGCGCGGGCCTGCTGCTCGCGCCAGGCGCACAGCTCACGCAGCACGGCGAGTTGGGCGCGTGACAGTTTCCACGCCAGCTTGGCGTCGCGGTACACCTCGTAGGGGTCGACTTCGCGTCGCAGGTTGGCAACCAACTCCGCGCCGTCTTCCAGCACCCAGGTGTATTTGTCGTCCGACAGCCGCGGGCGCAGGCGCGTGTAGACCTCGGCCAGGTGCACCGCATCTTCGGCTGCGTAGCTGATCTGCGTCTCGGACAAGGGCCGCTGCAGCCAGTCCGAGCGGGTTTCGCCCTTGGGCAGTTCGATATCCAGTACGGCTTGCACCAGGCGCGAATAGCCCATGGAAAAACCGAGATTCAGATAAGCGGCGGCCAATTGAGTGTCGAATAACGGCACCGGCAGGCTGCCAGTCAGGCGCAGCAGCACTTCCAGGTCTTCGCTGCAGGCGTGCACCACCTTGATCACCGCCGGGTTTTCCAGCAAGTCGGCCAAGGGTTGCCAGTTGTCGATGGTCAGGGGATCGATCAGGTAAGCGCGCACGCCATCACCGATCTGGATCAGCCCGGCAATGGGATAAAAGGTGTCGACCCGCATGAATTCGGTGTCGAGGGCGACGAATGGCAACTGCTGCCATTCGGCGCAATGCTGGCCGAGGCTATCGTTGTCGCAGATCCAGTGAATATCGATGGCCACACGGCTCTCCCTTGAAGAATGGCGCGCAGTATATATCGCGAAAGGGACTTGCGAGCATCCGCAGTGCACAGGCAACCATGAAAACTCAGACAGAATATGAAGAATAGTCCGACAGCCGGGACTTATCCTCTCTTACGCAGCACGTAGACCCGCCACAGGCTCGAGCCTGGCATGAACTCCTGATGATTCAAGACTTTGAAGCCAGCTTCGCGAAACTCGTCCTCTACGGCGGTACGAGAATTGACGGAAACAATCACCGTGTCGCGGCTAACCCGGTGAAACTCACGAAGCAATGCCCGTCGCCCTTCGCTGCTGGGTACATGGCGAAACAATTCCAGGCAGAAAATGCAGTCCACCGCGTTGGCCGACAGGCCGATGGAAAAAGCCGAGCCTTGAAACGTCTTGACCCGCTTAAGCAGGGACGCCGGATGATGGATGCGAGCGTGGTCAAGCATGTCCTGGGAATTATCCGACGCCAGGATGACCCGGTTGACGTGTTCGGCCAGCACCGGCCAGAAGCGCCCCGAGCCACAGGCCAGGTCCAGCACCAACCCAGGTTCGCCGGCGACTTTCAGCGCCTGGCGCACCAGCCATTCGTCGCGCCACGACGCCAGTCGCTGCCGCAGCCCTGGCGGACGTGTATCGCCGCAAACCCTGGCGTGCTCGCGGTCACAGCGCTGGGCGTATTCGATCTCGATGGAGGATGGTGGTTGTGGCGACATCGCGGGCTCATGTGGGTGGAGCGGGAGTAAACGACCTTGATTTGCAGCTTAACCACTGCGATGTCAAAAAAAGGTCGAAGCGCTTACCCGCGTAAACTCAATCACGCTTGATGCAAATACCAGCGCCAATCCTGCTCGCCTACTTCGCCCATGAACTGGCGGTATTCGGCGCGTTTCACCGCCAGGTACACACCGAGGAATTCATTGCCGAATGCTTCCCGCGCCCAGCTCGAACCTTCCAGCGCGCGCAGGGTGGTGAGCCAATCGGTGGGTAGCAGTTCCTTGGCCTGGGCATAACCATTACCTTCCACTGGGGCACCGGGGTCACGTTGCTCACGGATGCCGCGATGAATACCGGCCAGGATCGCGGCGGCGGCCAGGTACGGGTTGGCATCGGCGCCGCAGATACGGTGTTCGATATGCCGCGAATGGGCCGGCCCGCCAGGCACACGCAGGCTGACGGTACGGTTGTCCACGCCCCAGGTGGCGGCCAGCGGGGCGTAGCTGTTGGTCTGGAAGCGGCGGTAGGAGTTGGCATTGGGGCAGAACATCAGCAGCGAGTCGAGCAAGGTGCTGAGCATGCCGCCCACCGCCTGGCGCAGTAACGGTGTGCCATCGGTGGCTTCGCTGGCGAACAGGTTATTGCCCTCGGCGTCCGCCAGGCTCACGTGCATGTGCATGCCGGTGCCGGCCAGGTCGTCGAACGGCTTGGCCATGAAGCACGCGGTCATGCCGTGTTTATGCGCCACGCCCTTGACCAGGCGCTTGTAGCGCACCGCTTCATCCATCGCTTGCAGAGCGTCGTTGCGGTGCTCCAGGGTGATTTCCACCTGGCCCGGCGCGTATTCGGAAATCGCCGTGCGCGCAGGAATGCCCTGCAGTTTGCAGGCGCTGTAGAGGTCGGCGAGGAAAGGTTCGATCTGCTCCAGCTCACGCAGGCCGTAGACCTGCGTCGAACGCGGGCGCCCGCCATCTACATCCCGCGCCGGTTGCGGGCGGCCGTTGCTGTCGGGTTTCTGGTCGAGCAGGTAAAACTCCAACTCCGCCGCCATCACCGGGTAATAACCGTCGGCCTTGAGGCCGTCGATGACCTTGGCGAGCAAATGCCGGGGGTCGGCCACGGTGGCGGGCAGGCCTTCGGTGGGGTGCATGCTGACTTGCACCACCGCCGTTGGGATCAAACGCCATGGCATACGCTGCAAGCTGCCACTGATCGGATAGGCGCGGCAGTCGATATCACCCACCTCCCACACCAGTCCGGAGTTTTCCACGTCGTCGCCGTTGAGGGTCAGGCCAAGAATGGTACTGGGCAGTGGCCGTCCACTTTCATACACCGCCAGCAGTTCGTCGCGGTGCAGCAACTTGCCGCGCGGCACGCCATTGTTGTCGAGGATAAACAACTCGAACATCTCGATGTCCGGGTGTTGTTCAAGGAAGGATTGGGCTTCGTGCGGGCAGGCAAAAACACTCATGGGCATTCTCATACGTGTGTATCGGGCAGGCACGCAGGTGCGCGCCATCCTGGGGATGGATCAACGTAGGAATGACGTATCTGGTGGGCGTGCGTGACGGCAGTGGAACAAGGCCCAGAAGGCGAGATCGGACGGCAGTGTCGCGGGATGGGTGTCGGAGGAGCCGTCCATGCGAGGGTCACAGTGCTAAAGATGGTCGCCAGCGTCACACGCCTGCATAGGTCGATAAATTCAGGATTGACGGAGTATGGTTGCGACCAGGCTAAACATTTGCCACGCCTTGCCACCGTGCCCAACGCTGGAAATAATGAGCCCCCGCCCATGCCCCAAGGACTCGACCGCATGAAAGCTCCTTTCGCCCTTTGTGTACTGGCAAGTTTGGCAACCAGCGCCCTGGCCGACACCGCGCCCTCGCGCCTTGACCACGTGTTGCAGCGCGGCACACTGACGGTCTGCACCACCGGCGACTACAAGCCCTACACCTCGCTGCGCGCCGATGGCCGCTATGAAGGCATTGACATCGCGATGGCCGAGTCCCTGGCCAAGAGCCTCAACGCAAACATCCAATGGGTGCCCACCACCTGGAAAACCCTGATGCCGGACTTCATGGCTCAGCGTTGTGACATTGCTGTGGGTGGGATTTCGGTATCGCTGGAGCGTCAGAAAAAAGCCTTCTTCAGCCAATCGCTGGGCGTCGATGGCAAGATCCCGTTGGTGCGCTGCGCTGACGTGCAGCGCTATCAGACCGTTCAACAGATTAACCAACCCCAGGTGCGCGTCATCGAACCCGCCGGTGGCACCAACGAAATCTTCGCCCGGGCCCACTTGGGCCAGGCGCAAATCCGTCTGCACGACAACGTGACCATCTTTGACGAACTGCTGGCGGGCAAGGCCGATGTAATGATCACCGACGCCAGCGAGGCGCGTTACCAGCAAAAACTCAAGCCGGGGCTGTGCGCGGTGAACCCCGAGCGGCAGATGCAGTACAGCGAAAAGGCCTTTTTGCTGCCGCGCGATGATGTGGCGTGGAAGAGCTATGTCGACCAGTGGTTGCACCTGAGCGTGGCCACCGGAGTGTATGACGGCATCGTCAACCAGTGGTTGGCGGCGCCTTGAGTCACAGGCGTCTACGCTCTTGTCACACCAACAATAATGAGGGACGGGTAAATGAAGGGACTGCTCCGACTCACCTGCCTGCTGCTGTGTTTCAGCCAGGTGCACGCCGCGACGACTCAGGACGAGGATGCGCAGGCGGCCAAGGCATTGCTGGAAAAGGCCTTGGCTTACTACCAAAGCAACGGCGATAAAGCCTTTGCCGCCTTCAGCCGGCAGGGCGAATTCGTCGACCAGGACCGCTATGTGTTCGTGGTCGACACCAAGGGCGTGTTGCTGGCCAGCGGTGGCCCCTCCTCCGCCTTGATCGGCCGTGATGTGTCCGAAGTGCTCGGGCCGGATTTGCGCCAGTCCTTCAAGGATGCGCTCAAGGTGCCGGAAGGCCAGGGCATCCAGCAGGCCGACTATCGCTGGCAGAACTGGAACGACGGCAAGGTCGAACACAAGCATGTGTTTTATCAGCGCGTGGGCGAACGCATCCTCGCGGTGGGTTATTACTTACCCCGAGCCACGCCGGAACAGGCCCGAGCCCTGCGCAACAAGGCAGTGAACGCACTGCTCAAGGATGAAACCGGCACGCTCAAGGCCATCAATTCATTGCAGGGCGGTTTCCTGCAGGATGACCTCTATGTGTTCGTGGTGGACCTCGATACCCAGCGCTATGTAGCGCATGGCACCAACTTGCGACTGGTCAATACCGACTTCAGCAAGATCAAGGACCCGGACGGCAAGCCAGTGGGCGAACCGATCCTCAAGCTGATGGCCGAGCAGGACCAGGGCGAATACAAATACCGCTGGAAAAACCCGGTGACCGACAAGGTCGAGGACAAGCATGCGTATGTGCGTAAGGCGGGGCACTTCATGGTGGCGGTCGGGTACTACAGCCCCTGAAGTTGAAAAGTGATCAAACTGTGGGAGCGTGTCAGTTATTTTGCCTTGTCTTCTCGACCGCGCAGTACCCGATTGGGCATCGCAATCGCTGCCGCCAACCCCAGCAGCGACACCGTCGCACTGACCATCAGCAAATGCCTGAACGTCACCGCCAGTTCCCCGCGCAGGGCATCCTGTGCCGGGCCGGGGGCCGCGTTGAGGCCGTCGAGCAGCACGTTGCCGGAACCGCCTTCGGCCACCAGTGCGCCGCTGGCCAGGTGGGCGAAGCTGGAGTCCTGCAGCAGCGCCAGCAGCAGCGCCGACATGCACGCGACCCCTACTGCTCCGCCGAGAGAGCGGAACAGGTTGGTGGTGCTGGTGGCGACACCGATATCGCGCTGTTCCACCGAGTTCTGCGTACCCACCAGGGAAGTCGGGAATTGCATGCCGGCCGCGATCCCGCACAACAACATGAACAGTGCCGTCAGGCCCACGGCCTGGGGCGCGCTCAGGGCCATGCCGAGAATGGCAAAGGGGCTCAATAGCGCGCCGCTGAGAATCATCGGTTTATAGCGCCCGGTCACCGAGGTCATGCGCCCGGCAAAATAGGCGCCCATCGGCAACCCCATGGCCAATGGCAGCAAGTGCAGGGCCGCGCTGTCAGCGCCGGAACCGGTCACCGTCTGATAACGCAGCGGCATCAGCACCGTCAGGGAGATCGCCTGGAAGCTGGTGAAAAAGATCGTGCACCAGCACAACACCGCGCTGCGGTTGGCGAACAAATGCATCGGCAACAACGGCTCCCGCGCCCGGCGCTCGTGCCAGACAAACACCGTCAACGCCACCAGCGCACACACCAGCAGGCCCAGGACCTGATCGTCACGCCAATGATGGCCCTGACCGATTTCGGTGATACCCAACAACAAGGCAGTCAAGCCGATGATCATCAGAACAGTGCCGAGGTAATCGATGATCGGCTTGCGCTGCGGCACCGGCAGCCCCACCAGCGTGCGGTGGGCCACGTACCAGGCCCCGGCGCCCAAGGGCAGGTTGATCAGGAACACCCAACGCCACGACAGGTACTCGGTCATGTAGCCGCCGAGCACCGGCCCGGCCACGCTGGCCACCGCGTACATGCTGCTGAAATAGCCCTGGTAACGGCCGCGCTCGCGGGGCGCAATGATGTCGCCGATGATCGCCTGGCTCACCGAGATCATGCCGCCGGCGCCGATGCCCTGTAGGATCCGCGCCAGCACCAGTTGCTCCATGCTTTGCGCCATGCCGCAGAACAGCGAGGCCAGGGTGAACAGGCCCATGCCGATCAGCATCATCGGCCGCCGCCCATACAGGTCACCGAGCTTGCCATAGATCGGCACCGCCACGGTCATCGCGACCATATAGCCGGAAATGACCCAGGCCAGCAGGTTGACGTCGTGGAACTGCGCCGAGATGGCCGGCATGGACACAGCGACAATGGTCTGGTCCAGGGCACCCAGGAAGATCGCCATCATCAGTGAGGCGAGAATACTGCGCACAGCAGGCAGTGGCGGAGCGGGCTGATTGAGGTGCGTCACGGCAAGACCTTCGAGCAGGGCCCGTGGGAAAAGGCGGCCCACGGGAATGCTCGATACGATAGCAGGCTATTCGATAGCCTCGTAAGGAAGTCCGACGTAATTTTCTGCGATGGTCTTGCGCCCCGCCTCGGAGTGGATGAAATACTCAAGCTCACTCTCGGCGATGCGCTGGCTGAAACCGTCCGCCTCGGGAAACTGATGCAACATCGAGGTCATCCACCAGGAAAACCGCTCGGCCTTCCACACCCGCCGCAGGCAGATGGCGGAATAACGCTCCAGCAGATCCACCCTCCCTTCGCCGTAGACCTTGAGCAGAATCCGATACAGGGTGCTCACATCACTCGCCGCCAGGTTCAAGCCCTTGGCGCCGGTGGGTGGCACGATGTGCGCGGCGTCCCCCAGCAGGAACAGGCGCCCGTACTGCATCGGTTCCACCACGAAACTGCGCAGCGGCGCGATGCTTTTTTCGATCGATGGCCCAGTCACCAGATGTTCGGCAAGGTGACTGGGCAGGCGGGTTTTCAGTTCCTCCCAAAAGCGCGCGTCGGGCCATTCATCAATCGGCTCCTCCACCGGCACTTGCAGGTAATAGCGGCTGCGTGTCGGCGAACGCATGCTGCACAACGCGAAGCCACGTGGATGCTTGGCGTATACCAGTTCAGCGTGCACCGGCGGCGTGTCGACGAGGATACCCAGCCAGCCGAAGGGGTAGATACGCTCGAAGACCTTGAGCGAGTCGGCGGGGATCGATTGGCGCGCAATGCCGTGGTAACCGTCGCAACCAGCAATGTAGTCGCACTCCAGGCGGAAGGTCTCGCCTTGATGTTCGAAGGTCAGCCAGGGTCGATCACTTTTAAGCCCATGCGGCTGCACGTGCCGGGCTTCATACAAGGTAGCTGCACCTGCGGCGGCACGAGCCGCCATCAGGTCGCGGGTGACTTCGGTCTGGCCGTAGATCATCACCGATTGACCGCCGGTCAGGCCTTTGAGGTCGATGTGGGTAAGTTGACCATTCAACGCCAACTCAAACCCATCGTGCACCCGCCCTTCGCTGTCCATGCGCTGATTGACGCCGGCGTGCCTGAGCAGGTCGACCATGCCTTGTTCCAGCACCCCGGCACGGATGCGCCCCTGCACATAATCAGCGCTCTGGCGCTCTAGGATAAGGGTCTCGATACCTGCATTGTGCAGCAATTGGCCGAGCAGCAGTCCGGAGGGACCGGCGCCGATAATGGCGACTTGGGTTTTCAGCGTTTTCATTATTTTTATGGCCCGCAAGTTCCACTCGAACAGATTGAGTGAAAGAGTTGTCATTGGTCTTGTTGCTGACATTTTTCACTTGAGTGAACGGCCTTAGAAGGTGAAAACTGAGCCAAAGCCTGCGCTTTTTGCCAATCGGGGCGATTACCGCACCACTCTCCTGAGTATCGGGTTGAAACCATGACCAAAACCGCAATTCCGGTCTTCAAGCTTTACGGGGAACACCAGCAATGGCCCACCCCCGATTTGTTGCACTGTGAAACCATTTCCCGGCGCAGTCGGGAATACCAGTGGGAAATCCAACCCCACCGGCACGCGGATCTGTGCCAGTTGTTGTACGTGCACAAAGGCCAGGCACAGTTGGAGATCGAAGGCCAGCGCACCACCCTGAACGAAGCGACCCTACAGGTACTGCCGCCCTTGTGCGTGCACGGCTTCCGTTTTCCCGAGGACGTCGAAGGCTACGTGGTGACGCTTTCGGCGCCGTTGGTCAGCCATCTGCAAACCCAGCTGGGCACAACCGTGGACGGTTTGCAGACACTCGGCAGTTACCCGGCGGGCAAAGACAGTGATTACCTCAATAGCCAGTTCGCGCGCTTGCAGGATGAATACGCCGATGAACAACCGGCACGGGACCTGATGATGCACGCATTGGTCAGCGTATTGCTGGTGTGGATCAGTCGCCAGGCTATCCAACGTCGTCATCCACGGGCACCGAGGGGGCGCGAATACTTCCGGCGCTTTACCCAATTGGTCGAGCAGCATTACCGCGAACATCCGAAGATCGAAGACCTGGCCCACAAGCTGGGAATCTCGGTCTCACACCTGAACGGGATATGTCGGGAGTTGGGCGGGCAGCCTGCACTGCAGATCATGCATGACCGCCAGTTGCTGGAAGCCAAGCGCCTGCTGACTTACACCAGCATGACGATCAATGAAATGTCGGAGGTATTGGGTTTTTCCGACCCGACCAACTTCTCTCGGCTATTTCGCCGACGGGTTGGGTTCTCACCCAAAGCGTTTCGCGAGCAGTTGAAGGCCAATACAACACAGGATTAATTGTGGGAGCGGGCTTTGCTCGCTCCCACATTTGCACCTCCTGCAGCCAGCTTCTAACGCAAGGCGCTAAAGCTGCCAGTATGGGGAACGCATTGATCCTGATGGCAGCTGATCGCGAAGGTTGGCTGCATACGGGTCTGCTCCACGCGATAGGCGGCAGTCCCGTACAACGCGCTGGCGATGGCGCACAGGCTGAAAATCATCAGATACTTTCTGGTTTTTATGCTCATGGCACAGACCTCTGCGGATCTACCGGGTGCTGTCTAAAGCATAGGTCAACCAGCACGAGTTGCCATTATCGGGCGACATTCAACACCTTTATGTCGGCCTGGAGACCGACATCCCATGCAGGCTCCTCCGGGAACCGCAGCACCAGGAAATCCAACAGGCTGCGCAGTGCCGACGGCATGTGCTTGCGCGAGGCGTACACCGCGTAGATGTTCATCTGTCGGGGCTCGGCCTCAGGCAGCAGGCGCACCAGTTCGCCGCGACGGATGTAATCGCCCGCCTGGTAAGTGGGCAGCATCGACACCCCGGCCCCGGCCAACGTCACGCGCAACAAGGTGCTAGCCTCGTTGGAGGTGATGTTGCCGTTGATCGGCACCGAAACCTGCTCGCCCCGCTCTTCGAAATGCCACAGGCTTTTGCCGAAATAGGAGTGGGTGAGGCAGTTGTGCCCGGCCAGATCTTCGACGCTCTGTGGGGCCGGATGCGCCAGCAGGTACGCCGGCGAAGCACACACCACGGAGCGGCACACCGTCAGGCGCCGGGCGATGAGGTTGGGGTCCAGGTCGCTGCTGGTGCGGATGGCCAGGTCGATGCGCTCATCCACCAGGTTTACCGTGCGGTCGAGCATTTGCAGATCGACCGTCACCAACGGGTAGTGCTTGACGTATTCGGCGATGGCATCGGCCAGTTGCGCCTGGCCGAACGAGGTGCTGACACTCAGGCGCAACAGGCCACGGGGCGCGTCCTGCGGCTCGCTGACGGCGGCTTGCATATCGCAACACAACTCCAGCAACTGACGACAGCGTGGCAGGGTTTCACTCCCCGCCGCCGTCAGGCTGAGCTTGCGTGTGGTGCGGTGCAGCAAACGCGCGCCGACCCAGTCTTCCAACTCGGCCAAATAGCGCGACACCACCGGGCGCGACAGGTCCAGGTGATCGGCCGCGGCGGACTGACTGCCCTGGTCCACCACGGTAACAAATACACGCATTGCTTGAAGACGATCCATGATCTGCCCGATTTCAGAAACAAACTATGTCCCAGCATCGCATTTTTAGTCTGGTTTTGTGCAACTAAGCTCTGTGCATCCTTTACCAATGCTGGAGCTGCCCGATGTTCTCAACCTTCAAGCGCCTGACCCTGGCCACCGTGGCCTTGGCCTTCGCCGCTCATGCGGCAGCGGCCGACCTGAAGCTGGACGTGTACAACCCAGGCGAAGCGGCAATCTTCCCGGTCAGCTCGGTGCTGGTCAGCGGCGCCAAGGACGCGATCCTGGTGGACGCTCAATTCGGCAAGGCCCAGGCCGAGCAATTGGTGCAGAAAATCCGCGCCAGTGGCAAGCACCTCACCACCATCTACATCAGTCATGGCGACCCGGACTACTACTTCGGCCTTGACACCCTAACCGCCGCCTTCCCCGATGCCAAGGTAGTGGCCCCGCAACCGGTGGTCGACCACATCAAGGCCACCGTGGCGGGCAAGCTTGAGTTTTGGGGCCCGAAAATGGGCGCCGACAAGCCCACCAAAACCATCGTGCCGCAGGTACTCGAAGGCCACAGTCTGAACCTGGAAGGCCAACCGCTTGAGGTGATCGGCCTGGATGGCCCGCAGCCGGATCGCAGCTTTGTGTGGATCCCGTCGATCAAGGCCGTGGTCGGTGGCGTGGTTGTCTCCGAAAACATCCATCTGTGGATGGCCGATACCCAGAGCGCGCAGTCTCACAAGGATTGGCTGACTACCCTGCAACGCATCGAACAGCTGAAACCGCGTACCGTGGTGCCGGGCCACTACCTGGGCACGTCGACACTGGCCTGCGTGGCCTTTACCGCCGACTACATCAAAGCCTTCGACGCCGAGACCGCCAAGGCCAAGGACTCCGCCGCCCTGATCGCGGCCATGAAAAAGCGTTACCCCACCCTCGCCGACGAAAGCTCGCTGGAACTGAGCGCCAAGGTCGCCAAGGGCGAAATGAAGTGGTGAATGACCCTAACGTACTGGAGAACGTCATGAGCAAGATTGCAATCATCGGTGCCACCGGCCGTGCCGGTAGCCAACTGCTGGAAGAAGCGCTGCGTCGTGGGCATAGCGTCACGGCCATCGCACGCAATACCGACAAGCTGGCCGTGCGCCCTGGCGTCACCGTCAAGCAAGTCGATGCACTGAATGCCGCCGCCCTGCAACACGCCATCAGCGGCAGCGACGTGGTGATCAGTGCCGCGCATTTCGCCACCCTGCCCGCCAGTGCCGTTATCGGGCCGGTGAAGAAAGCTGGGGTGAAACGTCTGCTGGTGGTGGGCGGTGCTGGTTCGCTGTTGCTGCCGGACGGTGGGCGGGTGATCGACAGCGAAGGTTTCCCGGCAGAGTACAAAGCCGAGGCCAGTGCGGGGGCTGTGTTTCTCGATACGCTGCGTCAGGAGAATGACCTGGATTGGACCTTTTTGTCGCCGTCGGCGGAGTTTGTTGAGACCGAACGCACCGGTAAATTCCGTGTGGGCCAGGATGATTTATTGGTGAGCAGTGAAGGTCGCAGTTGGATCAGCTTCGCCGACTACGCGATTGCCCTTATCGACGAAGTGGAATCGCCCAAGCACTCGCGCCGGCGTTTCACCGTAGGCTACTGACATACTCCCTTCCTGTAGGAGCCCGGCGATTCGACAAGCCGGGCGCCTACATGGGGGATTTGGCGTTCATGACCAACCAGTTCATCAAGGCTTCCAGCCCCGCCGAAGGGACCGTACCCGGTGGATACACCAAGTAATACCCCATCCCCGTCGGCACCCTTAATTCAAACGGCATCACCAACCGCCCCGCCTTTAAATCCTCGCCAATCAACGCACTGTCACCAATCGCCACGCCGGAACCTTGCGACGCCACCGTCATCGCCAAATCCAGCGTTTCAAAATGATGCCCCTGGCCCACATTGCCCAGCCGCGTATTCGCCGCCTTGAGCCACAACGCCCAATCCCGCTCATCCCGCGTGGGATGCAGCAAGATCTGTTGCTGCAAATCTGCCGGAGTGTGCAAGCCATCGAGCAGTGCCGGTGCACAGACCGGCGTGAGCTGTTCATCGAACAGATGCCGCGCCTCGGCGAGTTGCTCGGCAATGGGCGCATAGATCACCGCCGCATCGAATTGCTCACGGCGAAAGTCCACGGTGTAGGCCACGGTGGTGGTGAGTTCCACCGGCACCTCCGGGCGTTCCTTTTGCCATTGCATCAGGCGCGGTAGCAGCCAGCGCATCACGCAAGTGGAAGCCTTGAGTTGCAGGGTCTGGCGGCGACAGCCAATCTGCTCCACCGCTTCACCGAGCAGGTCAAACACCTGCTGTGCGCGCAGTGACCATTCGCGGCCCTCTTCGGTCAGGCTCAAGCCGCGCGCCTGGCGTTGGAACAGCGCGTAGCCCAGATGGCTTTCCAGCCCGGCAATCTGTCGGCTCACCGCGCCTTGGGTGATGTGCAACTGCTCGGCGGCGCGGGTGAAGTTGCAGCATTGGGCCGTGACCCAGAAGGTATGCAGCGCAGGCAGCGGCGGGAGACGTTTCATAGGGGCGCAGCCATGACGTGAGGACATGGCTAGTATGACTTTTTATCGATTGTTGCCGCTATGGGCCAGCCGGTCCAATAACGCCTTATCTCAACAATAAGAGCGACCTTTATGGCGACCTGCGGCGTAGTATTGGTCAACCTCCTGGAAGGCTACGGCGTGGACCAGGTGTTTGGCATCCCCGGCGTGCACACCGTGGAGCTGTATCGCGGCCTGGCCCGTTCCAGTATCCGCCACGTCACCCCGCGTCACGAACAAGGCGCCGGCTTCATGGCCGACGGTTATGCGCGCACCAGCGGCAAACCCGGTGTGTGCTTCATCATCACCGGCCCCGGCATGACCAATATCACCACCGCCATGGGCCAAGCCTATGCTGACTCGATCCCGATGCTGGTGATCTCCAGCGTGCAGTCACGCAGCCAATTGGGCGGCGGGCGCGGCAAGCTGCATGAGTTGCCGAACCAGGGCGCGATGATGGCCGGTGTGGCGGCGTTCTCCCACACCCTGATGTCGGCGGCGGAGCTGCCCGGCGTGTTGGCGCGCGCGTTTGCGTTGTTCCAGGCCGGACGGCCGCGCCCGGTGCATATCGAGATTCCGTTGGATGTACTGGTGGAAAATGCCGACGCACTGCTGGGCAGTGAACCGGTCAGCGTGGCCCGTGCCGGTGCGGCGCCGTCGGCGGTCAAGCAGATGAGCCAATTGCTCGCTGCGGCCAAGAAACCCTTGATCCTGGCCGGTGGTGGTGCCATCGACGCGGCGCCGGAACTGACCCGACTGGCCGAAATGCTCGGCTCGCCGGTGGCCCTGACCATCAACGCCAAAGGCATGCTGCCCGCCCGCCACCCGCTGCTGATCGGCTCAACCCAGACCCTGGTCGCCACCCGCGCACTGGTGGCCGAAGCGGACGTGGTGCTGGCCATTGGCACGGAGCTGGCGGAAACCGACTACGACGTGACCTTCGCCGGCGGCTTCGAGATTCCCGGCGCGCTGCTGCGCATCGATATCGACCCCGACCAGACCGTGCGCAACTACTCGCCGCAAGTGGCGCTGGTGGCTGATGCACAAATCGCCTCAGGGGCCTTGCTGGCCGAGCTGAGCAGTAAATCATTACCACCGCGTAACAGCGCGTGGGGCGCTGAACGTGTAGCGCGCCTGTGGGCGGAACTGACCCCGACCTGGGACGCGGCCACCCACGCGCAAACCCTGTTCCTCAACACCGTGTTGGAAGAATTGCCCAACGCCGTGCTGGTGGGCGACTCCACCCAGCCGGTGTACACCGGCAATCTGACTCTGAACCTCGACCATCCGCGCCGCTGGTTCAATTCGTCAACCGGCTACGGCACCTTGGGCTACGCCCTGCCCGCCGCGATCGGCGCCTGGCTGGGGCGTGGCAATGGGCAGCCGGTGGTGTGCCTGATCGGCGACGGCGGCCTGCAATTCACTCTGCCGGAACTGGCTAGCGCGGTGGAAGCGCGCTCGCCGGTGATCGTACTGCTGTGGAATAACCAGGGTTATGAGGAGATCAAGAAATACATGGTCAACCGTGCCATCGAGCCGGTCGGCGTAGACATCTATACGCCGGACTTTATCGGCGTAGCCAAGGCACTGGGTTGCGCCGCCGAAAGCGTTCAAGGGGTTGAGCCGTTACGCGTGGCACTCCGCGCTGCTGCTGATCGTCCTGGGCCAACGCTGATTGAAATCGACCAGGGGCTGTGGATGAAGGAGGTAGCGGTATGAGCGCGGTATTGAACGGTGTGTATATCGATGGAGCATGGCGTGCCGGGCATGCCGTGCTGGAGGTGATCAACCCGTCGACCGAGGCGATTCTGGCCAGCGTCAGCGTCGGCGATGCGAGTACTGTGACCCAGGCGGTCGACGCCGCCAGCGCCGCCTTCATCGACTGGTCGAAAAGCACCGGTCGTGATCGCGCTGCCCTGCTGCGCAAGATCGCCCGAGGCGTGAGCGAGCAACGCGAGCAACTGATGCACCTGCAGTCGAGCAACAACGGCAAACCGCTGTTTGAAGCCGCGATGGATGTGGACGATGTGATCGCCACTTTCGACTATTACGCCAACGTGGCCGAAGCGATGGATGCTGGTCAGGATCATCCGGTGGAACTGCCCGGCACTGACTTCAACGCACGCCTGCGCCGGGAGCCGTGCGGCGTAGTCGGACTGATCGTGCCATGGAATTTCCCGATGGTGACCACCGCGTGGAAACTCGCCCCGGCCCTGGCGGCCGGTTGCTGCGTGGTGATCAAACCATCGGAAGTCACGCCATTGGCGGAGCTGCAATTGGCACGGATTATCGCCGAGGCCGGCTTGCCTGCCGGGGTATTCAACCTGATATGCGGCACAGGCCTGGACGTCGGCGCGCCGCTGGCGGCGGATCGCCGCGTCGCGAAGATTTCCTTCACCGGCAGTAATGCGGTCGGCGTACAGGTGATGCAGCGCGCGGCCGAAACCATCAAGGGCGTGAGCCTGGAGCTGGGCGGCAAATCTTCCCTGCTGGTGTTGGCCGATGCCGACCTGGACCTGGCGGTGGAACTGGCCTGTGGCGGTGGTTTTTTCAACGCCGGGCAGATGTGTTCGGCCACCAGCCGTGTGTTGGTAGCTGACAGCCTGGCGGATGAATTCCTGCAGCGTATGCAGGCACGGGCTGAAGGCATCCGCGTCGCTGACCCGTTTGCCGATGACGTGGAAATGGGTGCGCTGATCAACCGTACGCAATATCAGCGGGTGCTGGGGCATATCCAGCGTGGTGTTGAAGATGGCGCACGTTTGCTATGCGGCGGTAAGCGCCCGGCGGATTTGCAGAAGGGCTTTTTCATTCGCCCGACCGTGTTCACCGACGTGCCGCTGAACAGCGCATTGTGGAACGAAGAGATCTTCGGCCCGGTGCTTTGTGTACGACGTTTTACCTCTGAGGCCGAGGCAATCACTCTGGCCAATGACAGCGATTTCGGCCTGGTGGCGAGTGTAATCAGCGCCAATACTGAGACCGCCGAGCGCGTGGCGAATGCCTTGCAGGCCGGGCTGGTGTGGATCAATGCGCCGCAAGTGATCTTCCCACAGACCGCGTGGGGCGGTTACAAGCAGAGCAGCATCGGCCGCGAGTTGGGACCGTGGGGGTTGGCGGCGTTTCAGGAGATCAAACATGTGATCAGTTCTGTCTGACACTGAAGATCCCCCTGTGGGTTGTGTCAGTTGGCTGCAATTTTTAGATAGCACCTGCGACTTTCTCATTTGCCCCCCTCCTCCCGCCCATGGCCTGATTCGGCCTTGTTCACTCAAGGCCGTCCCATGGAAACCGTTCAAACAAAACCGACCACCGCCGTCTGGCTGATGATCAGCGTCGTACTGGTCGCCCTCAACCTGCGCCCGTCCATGGCCGCTGTAGGGCCGCTGTTGTCCTCGATTCGTGGCGACGTGCCATTAAGTTTCAGCAGCGCGGCCCTGCTGACCATGTTGCCGGTGATGGCCATGGGCTTGGCGATGTTGTTTGGCATGGGCCTGGCCAAGCGCTTTGGCGAGCACCGCAGCATCGTAATATCGCTGGTGGTGATTGGCATGGCGACGCTGTCGCGGTTGTTCCTCGATTCGGCGTTGGAGTTGATTGTCAGCGCCATCGCCGCCGGCGCGGGGATTGCGATGATCCAGGCGCTGATGCCGGCGCTGATCAAGTCGCGGTTCAGTGACAATGTCTCGCTGTTCATGGGCCTGTACGTCACCGCGATCATGGGCGGCGCGGCGCTGGCGGCGTCATTTGCACCATTCGTGCAGGTGCAGACCGGCAGTTGGCGCATCGGCCTGGCGATCTGGGCCGTTCTGGCGCTGGTGGCGTTGGTGTTCTGGTACGCCCAGCGCTCGGTGTTGCCGCCACTGCCCCAAACCGGTGCTGGCCCTCAAGAATCATTTTTCGGTAACGGTCGCGCCTGGTTGCTCGCGGTGTTTTTCGGCCTCGGCACCGCGTCCTACACCTGCGTACTCGCCTGGCTGGCGCCGTACTACGTGGAGCAAGGGTGGAGCGAGCAGAACGCCGGTCTGCTGCTGGGTTTCCTGACGGCCTTGGAAGTCGTGTCCGGCCTGATCACCCCCGCCATCGCCAACCGTCACCAGGATAAGCGCGGCGTGGTCGCAGTGTTACTGGTACTTATCATCCTTGGTTTCTGCGGCCTGATCCTGAGCCCGCAACACCTGAGCCTGCTATGGCCTTGCCTGCTGGGCCTGGGCATCGGCGGTTTGTTTCCGATGAGCCTGATCCTGTCCCTCGACCACCTGGACAACCCGCGCCGCGCCGGTGGCCTCACCGCATTTGTGCAAGGCATCGGCTACCTGATTGCCGGGCTGTCGCCGCTGATCGCCGGGATGATCCGTGACAGACTGGGCAGCTTCGAATGGGCCTGGTGGTCGCTCACGGCGGTGATCGGAGTGATGCTGTTGATCGTTACGCGCTTCAACCCAAAGCATTACGCACGACATATCCGCTGAGGTCGTGTTGCAAACATTATTTGTCTCACACCAAACATAGAAACGCCCTACAGAGCATTCTATTGGCACGCTCGTTCCGTTAAGCTTTTGTGCTGTCTTGTACTGAGTTCGGTACAACGGGTTTACGGACGAAACCGATGCTAAACAGTAACTTGCTCAGAAAGCTCGATATGCAGGACTTGATGGTGTTTATCGCCGTCTATGACCAGAGCAGCGTTACCGAGGTGTCTGAAACGCTGTTTGTCAGCCAGTCCACCGTGAGCTATAGCCTGAAGAAGCTGCGCACCAGTTTTGAAGACGAGCTGTTTATCAACACGCGGGCCGGCATGCGGCCGACGTACAAGGCCACCACCATGTACGGGCACGTGCGGAAAATCCTCGAAAGCATCAACCTATGCCACGCCGGTGGCCAGGCCTTCGATCCGACGCAGAAGGCCGTGACATTCAACGTATGCGCGCCGGAATATTTCGAACAACTGATCCTGCCGCGCCTGCTCAAGCACTTCGACCGCGCAGACCTGCCGGTGATCGTCAACGTGCAGAAGCTGGAAACCGATATCCCCGCCGATGACCTGCGTGAAGGTCGCCTCGACCTGGTGATCGGCTTCGGTCCCAACTTCCACCGCGCCCATAAAGACTTTCGCACCCAGATGTTGCTCGAAGACGACCTGGTGTGTGTGTTCGACAAACGCTCTGCGCCCCGCGAGCCCGCTTTCAGCCTGCAATCCTTCGTCGAACGGCGCCACGTGTTCCCTACGCCGTGGACCTCCGACACCAACATGATCGATGGCTGGCTTGCACGCCAAGCCCATAAGCGCCAGGTAATCGCCCGCGCCAACAGCTACAGCGCAGCCTTGAAGATGATCACCGACACTGACTTCGTCGTCACCCTGCCCCGGCGCGTACAAAAACTGCTGGCGCCAGCCCCGGTATTCGGCCATTGCGAAGCACCGAACGGTTTGCCGGGATTTACGCTGGAGATGCAGTGGAACGAAACCAGCGAACTGGACAGTGCCAATACCTGGTTTCGTGAGCAGGTGGTGAAGGTGTGTGAGGAGCAGCTACAAGCTACAAGCTGAAAGCGGCAAGGGGCGCCACGTTTTTAACTTGAAGCTTGCAGCTTGTCGCTCGCGACTGCTCCTTTGCTATAGGAATCGCGATCCATGTCTACCAACAAGACACTCAGTTGAACCTGTACGCCCTCCGGCCAGTCGCCTAGATCCTGCAAGGCCGCCAGCAGGCTTTCCGACAACTGCTTCTTGACCTGCGGCGACCGCCCGCTGAGCAGCGATAGTTTCACTGCTATAAAACCCCGTGGGTCGAGGGAGGTGCCCACTTGGAACGTCTCGACCTTGACGGCACGGCTTTTGATATCGAACTCGGAGCCGAACTGGCCAGACACCATCAACACGTTGTTGAGCCGCAACAGGGTTTTCTCGACCGCGAGTCCTGTCAGGTTGGCGGTGTATTCCAGATGCAGGTGTGGCATGGATAGCTCCGAGTCTTTCGTAGGAAGATTCGTAGATATACCACGGATAAAGGCTTCAGGCTTTGGTCGCCAACCCTCGATCACTCATAAAGGCTTCCAGCCGCGAACGCACCCAGCGCTCGGCGGGGTCGGTGTCCACATGGCTGAGCCAGACCATGGACAAATCCAGGGTCGGCGTCTCGAACGGGAACGGCTCACAGAACAGGTTGCCCGACACGGCCATGGCCTCGGCGGTGTAATCCGGCAAGCTGGCAATCAGGTCAGTGCCGGCCAGCAAGGCCGGCAGTGCGCTGTATTGCGGCACCGACAGCACCACATGGCGCTTGCGGCCTATTTCCGCCAGCCACTCATCGGCAAACCCGGACACGTTGGCGGTGTGGGACACCAGCACATGGGGGCGTGCGCAATATTCATCGAGGGTCAGCGGTGTGTCAGAAGCGTCGGCGCGCAATAAACGCGGGCGGATATGCCGCAGCAGCTTGCGCTTGGCATTCGCCGGCAGGCCACGGGTCTGGGTGATGCCGACGGTGATGTCGCCGGACGCCAAGAGGTCGGGAATACGCCAGTAGTCCACGTGCTGCACCACGAACACCACCTGCGGCGCCTCCTGGCGCAGGGCGCGCAGCAACGGTGGCAACAGGCCGAACTCGACGTCATCGGACAGGCCGATGCGAAAGGTCATGGTGCTGATGGACGGGTCGAAATCGTGGGTCAGGCTCAGGGCCGAGGACAACGAGTCCAGGGCCGGCGACAAATGCTGGATGATTTCCTCGGCCCGCGCCGTAGGCTCCATGCGATGGCCGACGCGAATGAACAGCGGGTCGTTGAACAGGGTACGCAAACGATTGAGGGCCGAACTGATGGTCGGCTGGCCGAGAAACAGCTTCTCCGCCACCCGCGTCACGTTGCGCTCCAGCATCAGCGCTTCGAACACTACCATCAGGTTGATGTCGGCCTTGCGTAATTCATTGCGATTCATCGACGCCTGCCCCTTTCCCCAAGACAAGCCGCAGTGTAGAAAGCCGCGTAGCTGGCGTCTACGTGTAGGACGCTTCGCTGGCCTGCGCGCCACGCTCGGGCTCATGCCCCATGCGCAATCGCAGCGCTGCCACGGCCGCCACCACCAATACCAGCGCAATCACCTTCAAGCCGTTCATTGCATTGCCGGTGCTTTGCTCGATCACGCCCATCACCGACGGCCCGACAAACCCGCCGAGTAGCCCGCAGGCGTTGACGAAGCCCAGCCCGCCCGCCAGCGCAACGCCTTTGAGGCGCGAAGCCGGGTACAGAAAAATGATCGACTGCACCACAAAGAACATCACCGCCGACAGGCAAAAACCGAGCAGGCTGAACACCGGCCCCGATATCGACGCGATGCCCAGGCCCATCGCCATGGTCAACAAGCCCGTGATCAACAATCGTCGGCAACGTCCAGGCGTGGTGGCAAAACGTGGGATCAGCACCGCACCCAGTGCCGCCGCGATCCAAGGCAATGAGGTCAGCAGGCCGACGCTCATGGTGCTCAGTTCGCCGTACTTGCTGATGATGCTCGGCAGGAAAAAGATCACGGTATAGATAGTGATCTGGTGACAGAAGTACACAAAGATCGCCAGCAGGATTTGCGGGGTCAACCAGTTTTTCAACGAGTGACCGCCCTCGCCCGCGCCCTCTTCGGCTTCCTGGGCGATGCGCTGTTCGATGCCGCGCGCTTCTTCGGCCGACAGCCATGGCGCCTTGCTCGGACGGTCCGGCAATTTGCGCCAGACCACCCAGGCAAACGCCACCGCCGGCAAGCCCTCAAGCATGAACATCCACTGCCAGCCGTGCCAGCCGAACAGGCCGTCCATGCGCATCAAGGCCGCGCCCACCGGGCCGCCGATGATGTTGGCGAAGCACACGCCGAGCAGGAAGTAACCGGTAGCCCGCGCCCGCTGTTCACGGTTGAACCAGTAGGTCAGGTAGAGCATGACCCCAGGAAACAGACCAGCCTCGGCAATGCCCAGCAACAGGCGCAGCACGTAGAATGAGGTCTCACCCTGTACAAACGCCATGGCCGCCGAAATCAGGCCCCAGGTCACCATGATCCGCGCGATCCAGAACCGCGCGCCGACCTTGTGCATGATCAGGTTGCTGGGGATTTCCGACAGCGCATAGGTCAGGAAAAACAGCCCCGCGCCCAACCCGTACGCCGCGGCGGAAATGCCCAGGTCGACGTCCAGGTGATGCTTGGCCAGGGCGATGTTGGTGCGGTCCAGGAAGCTCAGGATGTAGGCGATGATCAGCAAGGGCATCAACTTGACGAACATCAGTTTATTCAACGCCTGCGGTGTGCGGGCGGAGGTGGCGGTAGTCATCGGCAATTCCTCTTGGCGCCCCGCCAGCCGGGCTGGGAGGCGCATCGGTGTTGTTCTAGGAGTCGAGTTGCACAACCAACGCCGGCGGGCGATGGGAAAACAGTTGCAGCAGTGCGCCACCCAAGGCGCAGCCGGCCATCACGAAGAAACACACGGTGTAGCCGTGCAGCGTGGTCCAGCCGCCCCCCATGGCGATCAGGCTGCCCATCAACACCGGCGCCAGGCCGCCACCGATGAACATCGCGGTGGTGATGATGCCGTTGGCGGTAGAGGTCGCCGACGGCTCGGCCGAGTCGCAGGCCACGGCGTAATAGATCGGCCACACCGCGTTGGCCACCAGGCCGAACAGCAGTTGCACGACAATGATCAACGTCAGCGTGTTGGCGAAGTAGAACGCGCCCACACTCGCCGCCATCCACAGCCCGCAGATGATCAGGGTGGTGCGCCGGCCGATAATGTCCGACAGCGACGGCCACACCAGTTGCCCGAGAATGCCGGTGAGGGTGAACACCACGCTCATCCCTGCCGACTCGGCCAGCGACAGCCCGGCGATGTTGTAGAGGTAGGCCGGCAGCACGATGTTCACGCCCATGTACACCACTTGGGTGAGCATCGTGTTGCCCGCTGTGAGGGCGATATTGCGGTTGCATAAGGTGGCGAGGAATGTGCGCCAGGCTTCGCCTTTGACCTGGCTGGCCGGAGCGTTGTCCGGCGGGGTCATGCCTTTGGCGGCGATGTCGACGTACAGCGCGGTGATGCGCTCGGCGGTGGAATATCGCGCCCAGAAGATCATTAGCGGCAACGCCACCACAAAGGCGAAGAAGAACACGTAGCGCCAGTTTTCTTCGCCGAACACCGTAATGACAAAACTCGCGACAATCCCACTGAGCATCGCGCCGATCGGGTAGCCGGTATGGTGCGCGCCCAGGGCAAACCCGCGACGTTCCACCGGCCACCATTCGGCGGTATTGCTCACCCCTACCGGCTCGCCCCAGCCGGCGCCGAGGTTGACGCCGACACGCAGGGCGATGAAGGTGGCGAGGTTGCCGCTCAAGGCCTTGAAGCCGGACAGAAACGAAATCGCGGTGTAACCCAAAACCAGCGGCACCTGAAAGCGTGCACGTTTCCAGCCGCCGCCGTAACGGTCGCTCCACATCGAGCCTGGGATATCCAGCAGCGCCAGGGCCAGCATCACCACCGTGGCCACGGTGCCCCATTGGTCGGCGGACAAATCGAAATGCTTGGAGATGGTCGGCCCCAGGCGTAATACGATCTCACGATCGTAGGCGTTGAGGATCCAGATCATCCAGCAGACCAGCAGCGACACCCAGGAATGCCGGTGAATGCTGCGCAGTGACGCTTTTTTTATAGTTGTCATGGGCCTCTCCAGGCGCGCGAGGGCGCGCACTGACATAAGGTTGCGAAGGAATATGCCTTGTCACACACACGCGCTAGCTGGCGAACCGTCGCTCGGCTATTCCTTGCACGCCCAACCCGGTAATGGCGAACAGCGCTCCGCGCTGCTGACCGTCCGCCGGGAAACGCGGCAGCGGCGGCTTGGCCATGGAGGTCACAAACAGGGTGTCCAGGTTCGGTCCGCCAAAGGTCAGGCTGGTGACCTTTTTCACCGGCATCTGGAGGATGCGGTCGACGCGCCCGTCGGGGGTGTAGCGCACCAGTTTTCCGGCGTAGACCAGCGCCTGCCACAGACAGCCTTCGGCATCCACGGTGCAGCCATCGGCGGCACCACCGCCGGAGGTGTCGACCTTGGCGAAGGTGCGACGATTGCTGACATTGCCGGTGGCCAGGTCGTAGTCGTAGGCCCAGATCTCGCCGGACCAGGTGTCGCAGAAGTAGAAAGTTTCACCCGTCGGGCTCCAACACGGGCCGTTGGACACGATGATGCCTTCGTCCAGGGTGTGCAGGCTCAGGTCGGCGTCCAGGCGGTAAAGCTTGGCGCTGGCGTTGTCTTCCTGGGTGTCCATGGAGCCGAAGATGAAACGGCCTTGGCGATCGACCTTGCCGTCGTTGAGGCGGTTGTCCGGCAGGTTCGGTTCCGGATCAGCGACCAGGTTGAGTTCGCCACTGTTGAGGTCGAGAGTGTGCACGCCGTTTTGCAGGGCGACGATGGCCGACTCGCCGTCACGGCGCAGGGCCATGGAGCCGATCTTCTGGCCCACCTCCCAGGCGCGCAGTTCGCGGCCATCGTCGGTGCAGCGCAGGATGCGGCCGTCGGCGCTGTCGATCCAATACAAGCGTTGTTGCAGGGCGTCCCACACCGGGCCTTCGCCCAGGGTGGTCTTGACGTCGACAAGCACTTCGATACGCATGGTGATCCCCTTATTGTTGTTGTGCGGGATGCAAGCCGCGCCTGGACGCGGCGGTTTGTAGGGTTAGAAGTTGACCTGGTCGCGCCCCTTGAGCCCGAGGATTTCCCGCGCCTCATCCGGCGTGGCGACGCGATGGCCGAGCGCTTCAATCACCGTGCGAATCCGCCGCACCTGATCGGCATTCGATGCCGCCAGTTTGCCCGGCCCATCCCACAACGAATCCTCAAGCCCCACCCGCGCATTGCTGCCCATGGACAGGCCCATGGTCGCCAGCGGAATCTGCCCACGCCCGGCACCGAGAATCGACCACACATAATCGTCGCCAAACAGGCGGTCGGCGGTGCGGCGCATGTGCGCCAGGTCTTCCGGGTGCCCGCCGATACCACCGCGCAAACCAAACACCGACTGGATGAACAGCGGCGGCTTGAGCAGGCCGCGTTCCAGGAAATGCGCGGCAGTGTAGAGGTGGCCGATGTCGTAGCACTCGATCTCAAAACGGGTGCGGTTTTCGGCGCAGGAATTGAGGATGTGGGTAATGTCGCGGAAGGTATTGCGGAAGATCCGGTCGTCGCTTTCTTCCAGGTAGGGCCGCTCCCAGTCGTGCTTGAAATCGGTAAAACGGTTGAGCATTTCGTACAGGCCGAAGTTCATCGACCCCATGTTCAGCGAGGCCAATTCCGGCTTGAACTGCATCACCGGCTGTAGGCGTTCTTCCACGCCCATGGTCGGTGCGCCGCCGGTGGTGATGTTGATCACCACATCGCTGGCGGCCTTGATCTGCGGCAGGAATTCGGCGAACAGGGCCGGGTCCTGGCTGGGGCGGCCATCATTGGGGTCACGGGCATGCAGGTGGACAATCGCGGCACCGGCCTCGGCGGCACCGATGGCGGCGTCGGCAATTTCCTGCGCGGTGATCGGCAGATGTGGCGACATCGACGGCGTATGAATCGCACCGGTAACGGCGCAGGTAATGATGACAGGACGATTTTTGGACATGACAGATCTCCGACTTTTATTCTTATGAAAAAAATCCTGGGTGCAGCGCGCTGTGTTCTTCCGTGGCTTACAAGTACTCGACGTTACCGTCGACGCTGATCGCCTGGCCGGTCACGTTGCGTGCGGCGGGCGAACAGAGGAACAAGGCCATGGCGGCCACGTCTTCGGCGGTGACCATGCGCTTGAGGGAAATCTTGTTGAGGTATTCCTGGCGCATCTCGGCTTCGGGCACGCCGACCTGTTCGGCACGGGCGCGGATCACGCCGTCCATGCGCGGGCCTTCGACAATGCCGGGCAGCAAGGCGTTGACGCGGATATCACTCTCACCCAGCTCCGAGGCCAGGGATTTCATCAGGCCGACAATCGCCCATTTGGTCGCCGCGTACGGTGTGCGCCACGCGTAGCCCAAGCGCCCTGCTACCGAGGCGATATGCAGCAGATGGCCGTGGGACGATTCCTTGAGCATCGGCACGGCGTGGTGGGCAAACCGGTATTGCGCGGTGAGATTGATGTTGATGGTGGCTTGCCACTCAGCGTCACTGATCGCATCGATCCCGCCAGTAGGCCCGGCAATCCCGGCATTATTGACCAACACATCGAGGCCGCCGAAATGTTCGCGCTGGACCTTGAACACCGCCTCGATCTGCGCGGCATCGCTGACGTCGGCGCGGGTGGCGACGGTGCCTGGGTATTTGTCGCGAAACACGGCCAGGGCTGGCTCGCTCACATCACACACATGCACCTGGGCGCCGGCTTCCAGATACGCCGCCGCCAACACTTCACCAATGCCGGCAGCCCCGCCGGAAATCAACACGCGTAACCCAGGATAAGGCTGCAGCCGCTGTAGGACACTCATGCACGTTTACCTCCTGAAGCAGACGACCGCGAACGGTCGTTCTTGACGAGCAGGCGCGCCAGGGAGTCGGCGGCCTGCATGATGTCATCGGTCACCGCTGCGCGTGCACCGGCGCCATCGCGGGCAGCCAGGGCTTCGACGATGCGCGTGTGCGCTTCCATCGAGCGTTGCAGGTGAGCTTTATCCGGGGCGACCAGCGCAAAGCACGGGCCCATGTGCAGCCAGAAGTTTTCCACGGCAGCCATGGTCAACTCGGCCTGGGCCACGGCGTAGATGCGCCGGTGAAACGCAAAGTTGGTCCACAGGTAGCGGGACACGTCGACTTCGTCGGCGGCGTGCTGCATCTGCTGACAAAGGTCGGTGATTTCGTCGAGGTCGTTTTTTTGCAGGAGCAGCACCGCCTTCTCCGCCAGCAAGCCTTCGAGGGCGACCCGTGCATCACGAATTTCGCGCAGGCGTTCGACCGTCATCAGGCGCACACGCAGACGTGAGGTTTCAGTGACTTCGAAGGCGTTTTCGGCGCTGAGCCGTTGCAGCGCTTCGCGCACCGGCATCGGGCTGGAACCGAGGGCCTCGGCGAGGCCGCGGATGGTGAGTTTCTGGCCAGGCTGGAAACGGCCACTCATCAAAGCTTCGCGAATCTGCCGGTAGACCTGGTCTTGCAAAGTATCGCGGGACACCTGGCGCAGGGTGGGCAGGAGGAGCGGACCATCTGTCATGAGGCAAAACCTGTGTTGTCGTTCTTATGGCCTCAATATGTGATCACAAATCAAATATGTCAAATAGTTTCCCATCTCGGATAGCGCAACAACACAACGATGGGAGCGGGCTTGCCCGTTCCCACATTTTGACCGTATTTAACCTGGGACTACGGCTTCAGCGGACGCTCCTGATCTCGCTCGGAAAGCTCCGTGCCATCATCGGGATGCTTCCAGGTCTGTGGTTTTTCTTCCTCCCGCCGCCGGGGTTGCTCACGCTCCGGCGCCTCCCGCCGTTTATGTTGATCAGTCATCGCCACCTCCCATCCGTAAGAATTGGTCACATCTTCAGCATAGAACAGCAAATGCATTTCTGACCGCCTCGCCGACTGATAACCAACGCACATCAATCCATCCAAATTTGTCACTTATCATTTCTAAATGTGTCAGCCACTATTCTCGGTCTTAGGCGAAACAAGCACTTTAAAAAGAACGCTGGAGACAACAAACCATGACAAGCCCTACCCGACCCGACTCTGCTCGCTCGAAAGTGGGCGCGGTATTCCGCGTGACTTCGGGCAACTTCCTCGAACAGTTCGACTTCTTTCTGTTCGGTTTCTACGCCACCTATATCGCTGCCGCGTTCTTCCCTGCCGCTAATGAGTTTGCGTCATTAATGATGACCTTCGCCGTGTTCGGCGCGGGCTTCCTGATGCGTCCGTTGGGCGCGATCATCCTGGGTGCCTACATCGATGATGTGGGTCGCCGCAAAGGCTTGATCGTGACGCTTTCGATCATGGCCAGCGGCACGCTGCTGATCGTGCTCGTCCCCAGCTATCACACCATTGGTTTATGGGCGCCGTTGCTGGTGCTGCTCGGTCGCCTGTTGCAAGGCTTCTCGGCCGGCGCTGAACTGGGCGGTGTGTCGGTTTACCTGTCCGAAATGGCCACACCCGGCCGCAAAGGCTTTTACACCAGCTGGCAATCGGGCAGCCAACAGATCTCCATCGTGGTCGCCGCCGCGCTGGGTTATGGCCTGAACGTATGGATGGAACCCGCCGTGGTGGCCGATTGGGGCTGGCGCATTCCGTTCGCCATCGGTTGTGTGATTATCCCGTTCATCTTCTTCCTGCGTCGCAACCTCCAGGAAACCGAAGAGTTTGCCAACCGCAAGCATCGCCCGACCATGCGTGAAGTGCTGGCGACCCTGGTGAAAAACTGGACCGTGGTCATCGGCGGCATGCTGATGGTGGCCATGACCACCACCGCGTTCTACCTGATCACTGTGTACGCGCCGACCTTCGGCAAGACTGTGCTGCAATTGAGCACCTCCGATGCACTGCTGGTGACCCTGCTGGTGGCGGTGTCGAACTTTATCTGGCTGCCGATCGGCGGCACCCTGAGCGACCGTTTCGGCCGCAAGCCGGTGCTGATCGCCATGACCGTGCTGACGGTTGTGACCGCTTATCCAGCGCTGTCCTACGTGGTGAATGCCCCGAGCTTTGCCCACATGCTGGAAACCCTGCTGTGGTTCTCTTTCCTCTACGGCATGTACAACGGCGCAATGATCCCGGCCCTCACCGAAATCATGCCGGTGGAAGTGCGCGTGGCGGGTTTCTCCCTGGCCTACAGCCTGGCGACCGCGATTTTCGGTGGTTTTACCCCGGCGATCTCCACCTGGTTCATCCACATCACCGAAGACAAGGCCTCGCCGGCCTACTGGATGATGTTCGCCGCAGCGTGCGCGCTGTGTTCGACCCTGGCGTTGTATCGCCGTGCCAATGCCCGTGGGCAAGTGATGCAGGGGGCCGCGCAATGAAAACTATGCTCAAGACCCTGACAGCCTTGGTCCTCGGCGCCCTGGCGCTGTCAGCCCAGGCCGAACAGCTCAAAGTAATGACCTCCGGAGGCTTCACTGCCGCGTATAAATTGCTCGGCCCGCAATACGCCAAGCAAAGCGGCGACACCCTCGACACCATCCTCGGCCCCTCCATGGGCAAGGCGCCGGAAGCGATTCCCAACCGCCTGGCCCGTGGCGAACACGCCGACGTGGTGATCATGGTCGGCTACGCTCTGGATGAGCTGATCAAACAAGGCAAGGTCGACCCGGCTTCCCGTGTGGAACTGGCGGACTCGCGCATTGGTCTGGTGGTGAAGGCCGGCGCGGTCAAACCTGCAATCGGTACTGACGCCGAACTGAAAGCCGTGCTGAGCAAGGCCAAATCCGTCGCTTATTCGGACAGCGCCAGCGGTGTGTATGTCGAGAAAGAATTGTTCAAAAAGCTCGGCATGCCCGCCAAAGGCACTATGATCGAACGCCTGCCGGTGGCCGAACAGGTCGCCAAGGGTGACTACGAAGTGGGCTTGCAGCAGGTCGCGGAATTGTTGCCGGTGCCGGGTGTGACTTATGTCGGCAAGATCCCGGAAGATGTGCAATCGGTGACGCGATTTGCCGCCGGGATCCCGGTGAATGCCCAACACCCTGAGCAGGCCAAGGCGTTGTTGCAGTACCTGGCGTCGCCCGAGGCGCAACCGGTGGTGCAAGCCACCGGCCTGGACTCGGTGTCACGCTGACCGAAACGGCATCTCCCGCACCAATCGCTCCAACTCCAGCGCCGCTGGCGGCAAGGTCCGCCCGCGGCGTTTTATCAAGCCCACATTGCGCATCACCTGCGGTTCCACCAACGGCACACTCACCAGAATCGGGTGTTCCAGGGCCGGCATGGCAATCGAAGGCACCATCGCCACCCCCAACCCCGCCTCCACTAGCCCGATCATGGTGGTCACGTGGTGCGTCTCGCAGATGCTCGCCTTTTTCACCCGTACGCCGCGCAAGGCCTGGTCGAGCAGGAAGCGGTTGCCGGAGGTTTTGTCCACGGTGATGTAGTCGTGCTCATAAGCCTCGGTCCAGGTCACGCTGTCACGCTGGGCCAGTGGATGATCGCGGCGACAGGCCAGCACATAGCGCTCTTGCAGCAACAGCTCGAACTCCACTTCATCGGCCAGGCTGCCGCTGAAACTCACGCCGAAATCCGCCTCGCCACTTTCTACGGCATTGCACACTTCACCGGCACTGGCATCCAGCACCCGCAGGCGAATTTTCGGATACAGCTTGTGGAATTCGGAGATCACGTGGGGCATGAAGTAGTAGGCAGTTGACGGCACGCAGGCAATGGTGACATTGCCCATGCGCGTGGACGCGACATTGCTGATCCCCATGAGCGCAACATCGAGATCGTCGAGCATGCGCTCGACCTGAGGCAGGAAAGCCCGACCGACCATGGTCAGGCTGACGCGCCGCGTGGTGCGTTCGAACAGCTTCACATCCAGCGCAGTCTCGAGCTTTTCGATACGCCGGCTGAGGGCCGGCTGCGAGATCCGGATGGCTTCGGCGGCACCGCGAAAACTGCCCTTGTCTACCACGGCGCGAAAGGCTTGGAGGTCGTTGAGGTCGAAGTTGATGATCACGGGAGGGCCAATGTGGTCGAGGTAGCGGGCATTATCGTACGAGAGCCGATGGGGCGCCATGTATGCCGTGACCGGCCTGCCGCCATAATCCTGCTACAACCTCATCCGCAGCTGCGATAGCCTTTGCCTGTTTCCATTGTGCGGCACCTGACGTGACGACCTGCTGAAAGACTTGCACGCCACTCACTGTCGGCGCGCCACCGTCATCGCATTCGTGCTGAACGCTGCCAACGAAACGGTGTCGATCCTGGGTGTGTTCTATGGTGGGCAGGATTACCCGGCATCGGTGGAATGCGGCGAATGCTGATCGACATCAACTGCTATATTCGCCATGGATGTGAACCTGTCCGATTACGACAGGAAAATCCCCCGAAACACTTCAAAACGGTTCAATTTAGTATAGATTGCGTGCAGTTCATCCAAGGCATTCAAGGAGGTTACCCGTGGCAACTTTGCAAACGAGCACAATTCAGGCGCTTCAGGATAATCGAAGCACCCTCCTTAATGAATGGAATGCCAGCCTCGAGACTTCGGGCGCTACGCGTAACATCAAAGGCGACGATGTCAAACAGCAGACCCATGAGTTCCTCAACCTGCTGACAGCGGCCCTGCCATCGGGCGGCTCCCAGCATATCGACCATGAAAACTGGGCGCAAACCCGTGTATTCCTGGAAAAGCTGTCTCACAGTCGCGCCCTCGTCGGTCAGGACTCGCAGCAGACCGCCAGTTTTATCTTCGCCCTTAAAGGCCCCCTGTTCGCCCTGCTCCAACAGGTGTATGCCGATCAACCTGCACAATTGGCCGAACAACTGTTGAAAATCTCGGAGCTGCTCGACGCACTGGGCATGCACACCATCCGTACCTTCCAGAAGTCCCGCGAATCGGTGATCAAACGTCAACAGGAAGAACTGCTGGAACTCTCCACCCCGGTAGTCAAACTGTGGGACGGCGTGCTGGCCCTGCCGATGATTGGCACCCTGGACTCGCAACGCACCCAAGTCGTGATGGAGTCACTGCTGCAACGCATCGTCGACACCGGTGCAGAAATTGCCATCATCGACATCACCGGTGTGCCGACCGTCGACACCCTGGTGGCCCAACATCTGCTGAAAACCGTGACCGCCATCCGCTTGATGGGCGCTGACTGCATCATCAGCGGCGTACGCCCACAGATTGCCCAGACCATCGTGCACCTGGGCCTGGATCTGCAAGGGGTGGTCACCAAGGCCAACCTGGCCGACGCCCTGGCACTCTCCCTCAAACGCCTAGGCGTCACCGTCACCAAGGCCGGTTAAGCATGGAACGCATCCCTATTTTACAGATGGGCGAGTTTTTGCTCGTGACCATCCAGGTGGACATGCACGACCAACTTGCACTGACCTTGCAGGACGACTTGTCCGAGCGCATCAGCAAGACCTCGGCCAAAGGTGTACTGATCGATATCTCTGCGCTGGACATGGTCGACTCATTCATTGGCCGCATGATCGGCACTATCTCCGGGCTGTCGGGGATCATGGATGCGAAAACCGTATTGGTGGGTATGCAGCCGGCCGTTGCAATCACCCTGGTGGAATTGGGCATGACCTTGCCCGGGGTAGCGACCGCGCTCAATGTCGAGCGCGGCATGAAACTGTTACGCGACCGGGTAGAACACTCATGACCCAAGCCAGCAGCGGCACACACCCCGTGCTGATTGAACAGGACGTTGTGCTGGCTCGACAATTGGTACGCAAACTGGCCCAGGACTGCGGCATGCGCCTGATCGACCTGACCAAACTGGTAACAGCCGTCAGCGAGCTGGCACGTAATACCGTGGTCTATGGCGGCGGAGGTCATATGGATTGGGCCGTTATCGAGAAAGATCACCGGGCCGGTGTACGCCTGACGTTTCGCGACGAGGGGCCGGGCATTCCCGACCTCAAGCTGGCGATGACCGACGGGTGGACCTCCGGCAGCGGTCTTGGCCTTGGGCTCACCGGCGCCAAACGCCTGGTGGACGAGTTTGAACTGGATACCGCGCCAGGCAAGGGTACTCGCGTGACGATCACCCGATGGGCCTGAATATTCCCAGCGCGCTCACGCAAGTCCTGTTGATCGAAGACACCAGCCAGATCGGTTACGCTCGTCGCACCGCGCAACAGTTCTCTGAGCGTCTGGGGTTTGATGAGACGGATGCGGGACGCGTGGCGTTAGTTGCTACCGAGCTTGCAAGCAATATTCTCAAGCACGCCACCCATGGTGAATTGCACTTGCGTGCTATCGGCAACGGCGGCGTCGAGCTGATCGCCATCGACCGTGGGCAAGGCTTTGATATCAACCGGGGGCTAGTGGACGGTCACTCCACCACGGGCACCCAGGGAATCGGGCTGGGAGCGATATCGCGCCTTGCGCAGGTGTTCGATGTACACGCCGATCAACGAGGCACAGCGGTACTGGCCAGGTTGACACCACGCTCCGCAACGGCAACAGATATCCGCTATGGGGTCAGTCAGCATTCGTTGCATGACGACCCACATTGCGGCGATGCCTGGCACCTGGCAATCGAACCCGACCGCTTCAGCGTGATGATGGCTGACGGCCTTGGCCATGGCGAGCATGCCGAACGCGCAGCCCGTGCCGGGGAAGCCGTGTTCGCGGAAAACGCCTTTATCGACGCGACGGTATTGATGAGCGACATGCACGCCGGTATGAACGGAACCCGTGGCGGTGCGATGGCGGTGGCCCAGTACGACGTCCTGGCCGACAACCTGCGATTCACGGGCGTGGGCAATATCGGCGCCAGCTTGATCGGCCCCGGAACTTCGCGTGGGCTGGCCTCCCATCCAGGCATCGTCGGCGTGCAGTTTCGCAAGGTGCATCCCTTCGACTACGCTCAAGTGGCCGGCCAGTTGCTGATTTTGTTCAGCGATGGCCTGCAATCACGCTGGAATCTGTCGGACTACCCAGGGCTCGTCCACCGCCACCCTGCCCTGATCGCCGCTATCCTGCACCGTGACTTTTGTCGCGGACGGGATGACGTTACCGTCTTCGTGATTGCCCTGGAGGCCATTGATGGCTGAAACCATTGCCTCGCTCGCCGCTGAAGTCCAACGCCTGCGCCTGGAAGCGGACGCCCTGCGCGCTGAATTGGATGAAACCAACCAAGGCGTGCTGGCGCTGTATGCCGAGCTGGACACCCAGGCCGATCAACTGCGCCAGGCGTCGGACTTGAAAAGCCGCTTCCTGTCGTACATGAGCCATGAGTTCCGCACACCCCTGGGCTCGATCCTGAGTATCACCAGCCTGCTCGCCGACGAGCTTGATGGCCCGTTGAGTCCGGAGCAACACACCCAGGTCGGGTTTATCCGCAGCTCGGCGCGCGAACTGCGCGAAATGGTTGACGATCTGCTGGATCTGGCCAAGATTGAGGCCGGGCGTATCACCATCTCGCCGGCCTGGTTCGATATGTTCGACCTGTTCTCGGCACTGCGCGGGATGTTCCGTCCAATTGTGGACGCATCGTCGGTAGACCTGATTTTCGAAGAGCCTTCCGGCTTACCCAAGCTCTATACCGATGACAAGAAGCTGGCTCAGATCCTGCGCAACTTTATATCCAACGCGTTGAAGTTCACCGTACAGGGCGAAGTGCGCGTATCGGCGCGCATGGAAAGCGAGCATGAGATCCGTTTTGCCGTGCAGGACACGGGCTTGGGTATTCCTGCCGAACTGCACAACAACCTGTTCGAAGACTTTTCGCAGATAGACTCACCGCTGCAAAAACGCCTGCGCGGCACAGGCCTGGGCCTTTCATTGTGCAAACGTTTTGCCGAGCTGCTGGGCGGCAGGGTAGGCGTTGAGAGCACGCCCGGCGTGGGCTCGCTGTTTTTTGTGATCATTCCTTTCTCCATAGCCACTGAGAACGTCGATGAAACGTGACATTCAACTGCTGATCGTCGACGACAATGCCGCTACGCGTTATGCCCTGCGTCGGCGCCTGGAGCGCCATGAATATGCAGTGCTCGAAGCCGGCACTGGCCAGGAAGGACTGGACTTGATTGCGGCGGGGAAAATCGATGCGCTGATCCTGGATGTGAACCTGCCGGACATGAGCGGCTTCGATATCGTGCGGCGCTTGCGCAGCGACCCGGCGACCGCCTTGCTACCCGTGGTGCACGTATCGGCTGCCTCCATCGAAACCGGTGACATCATCACTGGTTTAAACGCTGGGGCTGATGCCTACCTTATCCACCCGGTCGACCCTGATGTGCTGTTGGCGACCCTGCGCACCCTGCTGCGTGTGCGCGACACCGAATACGCGCTACGCGAAAGCGAGGCACGCTTTCGGGAGATCTTCTTCAACATCAGCGCTCCCATTGCAGTGATGGATGCACAGTTGAAGGTCCACGAATGCAATCATGCATTTGCCCAACTGATTAATGACAACCTCAACCCCGACGCTCTACTTGAATGCTTCGCCGACGGCCAGCACACGGTCATCCGTGAACTCTGCCTGCGCCTGACAGCCGGTGAGCGCTGGAAAGGCACGTTGCGAATGAACGTCGACGGCCAACTGCGTGAAACCGAATGGCAAATTTCCCCCTACAACCGTGCCGAGTTGAGCCTGGTATTTGTCGAGGATGTCACCGAGCACCGTCACCGTGAACGTCACCAACAGGCCGAACTGGCCAACGCAGCGAATCAATTGGCTCGCACTGAAGCGCAGCTGTTGCAGGCGCAGAAAATGGATGCCTTGGGCAAACTCACCGGCGGTATCGCCCACGACTTCAACAATTTGCTCACCGGGATCATCACCAGCCTGGAGCTGATCAAGAAGCGCATCGAGAGCCAACGCACCGAAAAGGTCCTGGGTTATGCCGATGCCGCGCTCAGTTCAGCCCTGAGCGCCGCCGGCCTGACCAACCGCTTGCTCGCGTTTGCCCGCCAGCAACCCCTGGACACGCGACCGATCGATATCAATGCGCATATCCGCTCACTGGAAGAGTTGCTGGTGCGCACCATCGGCGAACACATCGCCTTGAAACTGGAGCTGACCAATAACCCCGCAGTGGCGATGGTCGATCCGATTCAACTGGAGAGCGCGGTACTGAACCTTGTGATCAACGCCCGGGATGCGTTGCCCCAGGGTGGCATTGTGTGGGTCACCACCTATCAAGCGTTTTCCAACGGCAATCTCAAACTGGAAAATGGTCCCTACATCGCCCTCTCGGTTCGGGACAATGGCGTAGGCATTGAGCACAGCGTTATCGACAAGGTGTTCGACCCGTTTTTCACCACCAAACCCGTGGGCCAGGGCACCGGCCTCGGCTTGTCGACCATCTATGGGTTCGCTCGCCAATCCGGCGGTGATGCGCAGATCCGCAGTGTCACCCGACAAGGCACCGAGGTCACCATCATGCTGCCCGCCGCAGAAGGCCCCGCCAACCCGGTTATCAAAACCTTGGCGGCGCCGGGCACAAACAATGGCGAACATATCCTGATCGTCGAAGACATGCCCTCGGTTCGCAGCTTCGTCGCCGAAGTGCTGGTAGACGCGGGTTATCGGTGCAGTCTCGCCGCGGATGGTGACGAAGCAATCACCCTCTTGAATGATGACCCGACCATCAATCTGCTGCTCACTGATGTCGGCATGCCCTACATGACCGGCCGAGAACTGGCTGATATTGCCCGGGGGCTGCGCAACGATTTGCCGATCCTGTTCATGACTGGCTACGCCGAAAATGCGGCAAACCGACAAAACTTTCTCGGCGAACGCATGGATCTGATCACCAAGCCGTTTCACATCAATGAGTTGTTGGAGAAGATTCGGCAGGGTTTGGGCGTACAGTTCTAGGCCCTATTCAACCTGACTCCGCGTGAAGTTCAGCATCAGGCTTAGCAGGGGCACCAACAGACAATCCTGTGGCACCTGACGGCGCCGCAATTGATTGTACTAACCGGTCAGGGACCTCTACTGGCCGACGGTGAGCGGGACCGGGTGGTGTAAACACTGCAAACCGGTTAAGGCCGCTCCCACACGTGCGGACCATTAAAAAACGCCCGCGCATTGCTATCCAGCGTCTCCAGGTGATACCCCCCCTCCTGCACGATCACACAAGGCAATCCCAACCTGCGAATGCACTCACCCAACCGTGCGAACCCTTCGCGCGTTACCGCGACTTTACTCTGCGGGTCCAACTCGTAGATATCGAAACCCAGTGACAGCACCAGCACATCTGCCGAGAAGTTCTTCACCGCCGCCAAAGCCAGTGTCAGCTCTTCGAAGAACACCGCCTCACTGGCCCCGTGAGGCATGGGCAGGTTGAGGTTGAAGCCTTCACCCACTGCGCTACCGCGCTCTTCGGCGAAACCGGCAACACCGGGGTAGAAGTTGGTAGGGTCACCGTGAATCGAGACGTAAAGCACGTCGTCGCGCTCGTAGAAAATCTCCTGGATGCCCTGGCCGTGGTGCATATCAGTGTCGAGCACGGCGACGCGCTGGAAACCTTGGCGCAATGCCTGCGCTGCTACCGCAGCATTGTTGATGTAACAGAATCCCCCCGCTGCATCGTAACGAGCATGATGGCCCGGCGGACGACAGAGGGCGTAGGCAGCCGGGGCGCCATCAAGAATGTCTCTGGCGGCAGCAACGGCGCTTTGGGCTGACCAATAGGCCGAGCGCCAGGTCAGCTCGCCGATCGGGCAACTGCCATCGGCCAGGTAGCGCGCAGCCTGAGCAAGGATGCCGCGCAAGGCGTTGGGCTCGCGCACGAAGATGTTGGACATGACTTCGTCGCCCCAGTCTTCGGGGATTTCTTTCCAGCGTTGGTGGGCCTCCTGCAGGAAAGCCAGATAGGGTGCACCGTGGACGGCCAGCAATGGATCGAGGCCGTAGTCCGGCGGCTGCTGAATGTCGAAACCCAAGGTGTGCGCGGCCAACAACAGATTCCGGGCACGCTCGGGGACTTCCTGCGGCTTTCGCATCTGGCCACGGGAGTAGTAGCTGCGCGGATGATGCAGAAGCTGTTCGGGATGAAAAAACGTACGCATGAAAATGCTCCTTAGTGAACCTGGCCGGCGCGCTTCAACACAGCGTTGAGCAATACGTCAGCGCCCTGGCGCACATCCTCGGGCAACACGTCTTCGGCTTCGTTGTGACTGAGGCCATCGACGCAAGGGATGAAGATCATCGCCGTCGGGCAATAGCGTGCCAGGTGAATGGCGTCGTGACCGGCGCCGCTGACGATGCGTTGCTGGCTGTAACCCAGGGCATCTACAGCGGTTTGCACGCAGGCGACGCAGTCGGCGTCGAAGGGGGTGGCCGGGCTGATCCAGTGCGGGCTGACAGTCACAGACAGTCCGCGTTGCTCGGCGACGGCCTGCAATTGTTGGCGCATCTGTTGCTCCATCGCGTCAATGTCGTCGTCGCGGTGATGACGCAAATCGACGGTGAAACTCAGCAGCCCAGGAATGGTGTTGCGTGACGATTTGGCGATGCTCAATTCACCCACGGTGGTCAGGCCTTCCGGGGCAAAATCCGCCGCCAGCTTTTCCAGCATCTGGATCATTTGCGCAGCGCCATACAACGCGTCTTTACGCAGCGGCATCGGCGTCGTGCCGGCGTGTGCGGCCATGCCCTCGACACGCACATCCAGCCAGCGAATCGCCTGACCGCCGGTGACCACACCGATGCTCTTGGCATTGTCTTCAAGAATCGGGCCTTGCTCGATATGCGCTTCGAAATACGCATCCACCGCGCCGCCCAGTGGGCGTGAACCGCTGTAGCCAGTAGCACGCAAGGCATCGGCTACGCTGATGCCATCGACATCGGTAGTGGCCAGAGCCTTGTCCAGCGCCAGGGTGCCGGTGAATACCGCCGAGCCGAGCATGGCCGGGGTAAAGCGGGCGCCTTCCTCGTTGGTCCACACCGCGATTTCCAGCGGTTTACGCGTCTGGATACCCTGGTCGTCGAGACTGCGGATCACCTCCAGACCCGCCAGTACACCATAGACACCGTCGAAGCGTCCGCCTTCGGGTTGCGTGTCCAGGTGACTACCCATCATCACCGGCGCCGCGTCCTTGTCCGTACCGTCACGACGGGCGAACAGGTTGCCGATGGCATCCACACTCAGAGTCAATCCGGCGGCTGTGCACCAGTGGCTGAACAGTTCGCGCCCGGCTTTATCTTCGTCGCTCAAGGCCAGGCGGCAGCTACCACCGCGCGCCGTAGCGCCAATTTCGGCCATGGCCATCAGGCTGGCCCACAGGCGCTCACCGTTGATCTTCAACATGACACACACTCCATCAAACGCTATGGGCCATTTCATGACGGTGGGCGGTGGCATGCCGGCGCGACAACGCCAGCACACATACCAACGAAACAGCCGCGATCAAGCTGTAGAACACTGCCATCGGCCACCATTGGCCTTGGTATTCATGGGCCAGCCAGGTGCCGATCAGCGGCGTCAGGCCGCCCGCCAGCGCACCGCACACCTGATAGGCCAGAGAGATCGCGGTGTAGCGCACACGGGTTTCAAACAGGCCACTGACGAAGCCGGCGATGACAGCATAAAACGACGCCATGCACACCACCGCCAGGGCGATGCCGAGGATGATCAAGGGCGCCTGACCGCTGCTGACCAGTACGAACATCGGGTAAGGCGAAGCCATAGCCAGTACCGTCATCGCGCACAGGAAACGCGTGGCACCGACCTTCTCCGCCACCCATGCGGCCAGCGGTTGGACACAGAACTGGATGATGGCGACGAAGAACAGGCACTCCAGAATCAGCGAACGAGGTAGGCCCAATTGCTGAGTGCTGTAGGCAATCATGAAGGTGTTGGTGAAATACACACCGGCAATGCCCAGGGTATTGGCACCGATGCACAGCAGCAGCGGGCGCCAGGCGGTACGCAGCACTTCAATGACAGGCGCCTGGTCTTTCTTGATCGCCCGCGCTTTTTCCGCCAAGGCTTTGTCTTCAAGAAATTCCGGCGACTCATTCACGCCCAGGCGAATCGCCAGACCGACCACCAACAGCAGCGCACTGGCCAGAAACGGCACGCGCCAGCCCCAGCTCAATAACGCGTCCTCCGGCAGACGGGTTACCGCACTGAACGCCAGCAGCGATAGGATCAATCCCGCCGGGCTGCCCAATTGCGCGAAGGAGGCAAAGAAGTTGCGCCGACCTTTCGGCGCATGCTCGCCCGCCATCAATACCGCACCGCCCCACTCGCCACCAACGGCAATACCCTGCACCACACGCAGCAGGATCAGCAACACCGGCGCAGCGGCACCGATCTGCGCGTAGGTCGGCAACAGACCGATACACACAGTGACCACGCCCATCATCACCAGGGTGAACACCAAAGATTTCTTGCGACCGATCCGGTCACCGATGTGCCCGAACACAATGCCGCCCAACGGCCGCGCAAAGAAACCCACGGCGAAGGTGCCAAACGCCGCCATGGTGCTGAAGAGTTTGTCTTCGGAAGGGAAAAACAATTGGCCAAATACCAGCGCCGCGGCGGTGGCGTAGATGTAAAAGTCGTACCACTCGATCATGGTGCCGATAAAAGCGGCGGCCGCAGCACGGCGAGGCTGGGGCGAAGCGGAAGGCTTCATGGGGCTGGCTCCTTTGGTTATTTTTTTGGCAGGAGAAGGGTCGAACGCATGCGCTCTGGTGGCGCTTGTTGAGGGTGATTTATCGTCTCGGGGTTATGATTAGTCAATTTTCTATTTATTATTCCAATTATAAATCCTGCTTATTATCGAACTGCACAATGCCCGAAGCCCGCCGCGACATTCACCCCTTGCTCAACGACCGCCTGGACTGGAACCTGCTGCGCACGTTCCGGGTGATCGGCCAGGAACTGAGCATCAGCCGCGCCGCCGCCCGTCTGCACCTGACTCAGCCGGCGATCAGCCAGGCGCTCAAGCGTCTGGAAGAACAACTCGATTGCCAACTGATCGTCCGCCGGGGTCCACGCTTTGTATTGACGGAGGCCGGTGAGCAGATCTTCGCCATCGCCGGCGAGATGTATGGCCAGGTGTCGCAGATGAGCAATGCCCTGCAAAAACCGGGCGATGAGGTGATAGGCAAAGTGCGATTGCTAATGATCAGCCGGATCAACTCGGACACCTTCGATGAATTCCTGGCAGACTTTCATCGTGAACATCCTCGGGTAGATGTGGACGTTGAGGTGATGCGCAGTTCGGACATTGTCGCCGCACTCTTGGAAAAAACCGCGACCCTGGGCCTGAGCCTCAACCGTCGACCGCAGCCACGCCTGGAACAACACCTGTTCCTGCGTCAGCGCTATGCGTTTTTTTGTGGGCGACACCATCCACTGTTCGGGCGCAGTGGTTTGGCGGAGGGGGATCTGCAATCGGAGAACTTCGTCAGTTTTACCAGCGACCAGATTGGTGGGATGCTTTCGCCATTGACGATTTTCCGGGACCAGCAAGGGTTCAGCGGGCGGATTGTGGCGTCGTCTTCAAGCCTGGAAGAAGTGCGGCGATTGGTGATCGCCGGCTTCGGCTTGGGCTGCCTGCCGATTCATGTGGTCGCGGATGATGTGAAAAACGGGCTGCTCTGGCGGTTACCGCCGGATGAGGGAATTACGGACGTGGACATTCATCTACTGTGGAATCGGGAGCAGAAGATGAGTCGGGCTGAAACCATGTTTATTCACAGCCTGACAGCGCGCCTGGCTGACCACGGCGCGCAGGTTTCCAGAAGTTGATGAACGCCTCTCTGATGTGCATGGTCAAGCCAGAACTACAGGGAACCTTTTACTCAGCTTCCCCGCTCTTTATTGGCTTGGGAGAGAACCGAGGCCGCCAGGGACTTTGTTTTTTCACTGTACTTGTCGCTTTGAAGCACTTTCCCCGCCTTTTCCTCCAGCTCGGCGCTTGTCTGCTTTTCGGTACTACGCTGAGCCAACGCTGAAGCGGCAAGGCTTTTGGCAATGACCGAAGCGTCTGGATCATTGAGGGTTTCGGCCGCCAGGGCAGCTATCTTGCCGGAGGTTTTTTTTGTGTTCTTGCTCATGATGCATTTCCTTTGCAGTGGGAAGCGCCGGATCGAGTGCGCTACCACAAAGTAATAAGTTGCCGGAGCCACTGCAATGCGCTGCCTGTAGGCAGCCTTGGAGAAGGCTGTATGAAAGGTGTATGGCTTACGTAGTGCGCGCTAGAGCGTCGCATCGATAGCACTGATGATTACTATCGAACCGAGCGCCTGCCCGATTTTCAAAACTGATTCCTATAATCGCCTCCAAATTCCTTCCCCATCGCCTGGCTTCAGGCGACGCTCACCCTGGAACCCAACACCATGCCAAGTGCCAGCCAGGCCCCTCGCGGCCTTCCGGAACATAATCAACAAAGTGTCAAACAGCAGTGGCTGGCGATTCTCTCGGTCGCCGTGGGCGCCTTTGCCCTGGTGACCAGTGAGTTTCTGCCGGTGGGCGTACTCAACGATGTCGCTGCGGACCTCGGTATCAGCGCCGGCCATGCCGGCCTGATGGTCACCCTGCCCGGCATCATGGCCGCGCTCGCGGCACCTTTGCTGTCAGTGATCATTGGTGCCATGGACCGCCGTTACCTACTGATCGGCCTGACGCTGATCATGATCATCGCCAACATGGTCGTGGCCTTCGCCAGTGATTTCAGCCTTCTGCTATTCGGTCGCGTATTGCTGGGTATCAGCATCGGCGGTTTCTGGGCGACAGCCATCGCCCTCAGCGGCCGCCTGGCCCCCAGGGGTGTGGACGTGGCGAAAGCCACTTCGATCATCATGATGGGTGTGACACTGGCCACCGTATTGGGCGTGCCGGTCGGCACTTGGCTCAGTGGCCTGATGGGCTGGCGCATGACGTTCCTGGTCACCGCGCTGGTGGGCCTGCCGGTGCTGCTGGCACAGGTCCTCCTGCTACCCATCCTCAAGCCGGAAAAAGCCATTCTCGTCAGTGACCTGCCAGCGTTGTTCATCAACCCACGGGCGCGGGTCGGTTTGATCGCGGTATTGCTGATCGGCCTGGCGCACTTTGCCGCGTACACCTACGTCGCACCGTTCTTCAAGAACAGCTCCGGCTTCGATGGCCCGACCATCGGCTCGCTGCTGCTGATGTTTGGCATAGCGGGTGTGGCAGGTAACATTTTCGCCGGCTTCGCCGCCAACCGCAGCGTGCGTTACACCCTGCTGCTGGTCGCGCTGATGATTGGCACCAGCACTGCCCTCTTCCCTTATTTCGCCACGGGCCTGACCGGCGCAGCCATGCTGATCGCACTCTGGGGCTTCGCCTTCGGCGCCTTCCCGGCTTGTGCCAGTATCTGGATGTTTGTGGTAGCGCCCAAGGACGTGGAACGTGGCATGCCGCTGTTTGTCGCGTTGTTCCAGGTGATTATTGCCCTGGGTTCGTTCTTTGGCGGACGGATCGTTGACCAGATGGGCAGCGCGGTGCTGTTGAGCCTGGCGACTGCGCTGGTAGGCGTGGGTTTCGTAACCGTGCTGGTGCTGGGGCGCAATGTCAGTAACAGCTTGGCGGCGCAGCCTGCCTGACCAAACAAGTACTTACTAAAAAGCCTGCTGAGTGTTGAGTTCAGCAGGCTTTTTCGTTTAATCGGGATAAGTGTCTGTAGTGGCGCCTGACTGACTAGCATCTTTGGTCAGGATAAACGCACTGAACGCCAGAAAGTCACCGAGGTGCTTTGTGATGATTGCAACCGTGATCGGCAATTGAAGGGTTTGGTATTCATGCACCGCAATATTGCGAAACCCGACCATGTTCATCATCGACCATGCACTTTTCCCTCCTTCTGAATATCGTCTAACAGCGCTGCCCTTGCAGTGTCCAGGGCGGTTTTTTCACTGAGGATATAGCTTTCGAAAATACCCGCCTGACTGTCCTTGTTCCAGAGCCGACGCCCGGTTGTTATTACCTGATATTGCATAACCGTGGACGCCGCCCGCAGGTCGAGTAAATCGACGGGCACCGCCACGATATCGGCGAGCTCCCCAGCTGCATGCCATAGCAGTAGCGGGTCCACCGGGCCAGCAGCAAGTACCGCCAGGTCCAGGTCACTGTCGGCATTCGCCTCACCCGACGCTTGACTGCCGAAAATATAGACAGCCATCAGATCAGGGACACTCGCCAATAAATGCGCCAACACTGCTTCCACGTTCATTTTGCGACCCATGGTGCCATTCGATGAATGACCCTAGCAGAATTCATCTTGAAATTTTCGCCCAAACAAAAAAACCCCGACAACCTTTAGGTTATCGGGGTTTTTCGTTATTCAATAATGGCGGAGAGATAGGGACTCTCTGAAAACGGGCATAACCCCCAATAAAACCAAGCATAACAACGTTACCATAGACATTTGGGTAGAATATTTGGGTAGAATACCCTCCAAAATCCGCTCCCCGTATGGTGAAACTATGGCTGACAATTTGGTGTTGAAATCTGGAATGTGGCACGTCCGGTTCGACCTACCCGCTGATGTCAGACCATATTTTGGCAACCGAAAAATCCTTAGCCAATCTTTGAAGACAGGTTCTCGAACTGAGGCGATGCGGTTTCGGCACCCTATCCTCTCAGACTGGAAAAATCAGGTAGTGAACGCAAGGCGCACCAAGGCAGAAGCCGGGGATCGCTGGAAAGAACAACTCTTTGAAGACGCTGCGAGGCACCATGCCCAAGCGGACACCGTACTCTTATCTGCTGCGAAAGGGACGTTTATACCGAGCAATCGTCCTAAGCCCACCGTTGATAGCGTCCGTGAGGGCCTGAAGAAGCTAGAGACCGACTTGTACGATTTCTACCGCGATGTTCTGAAGGTAGAGGCTGAATATTCCATTCCTAATCTATTCGATGACATCACTAGCACGATGGCTAACGATGACATCCCCCTGACTGAACGCTTGCTCAAGTTTTCTGAGTTTCAGCAGCGGATACTTGTGCACACCGCCAAGAAAGAGAATTACCTATCTGACACCGAGCTACGTGAAGCGGAAGAGATTGCAGCGTCCCCTACGACTTACAAACCCAAGAGCCCAATCACTAAGGCAATGCTGGATCAGTGGCACAAACAGCTTGAACATCAAGTTAAGTCCGAGAAGACACGAGACAGTCACCTAAGCAGAGTCCAGCGCTTGTCTGACTATCTGACATCTGAAGGCAAGCCGCTTTCCTTTGACTCTGTACACGACTTTCTTGAATCAGTATCTGAAGCCAGGAAAACGCGACAGCAGTACCTATGGAGCGGGAGAGATTTCTGGCAGTGGGCGTGTAAATATCACAAAGGCTTCAGGGGGCAGTTCGCGAACGCGGTATCACCGTTTGATGGTCACTCACTCCCGAAGGTGGGTGCTGCTGCTGGTGAAAGCTACGTCCCCTTCACAAAAGAAGAGGTTGAGGCACTGCACGCCAAAGCTCTGGCTAAAGAAGATATTCCGCTTGCTAATCTGATCGCATTCGGCGCTTTCACTGGATGCAGGCTAGAAGAGATGGGACGTATCAAGCCTGAAGACACTATTTTGGAAAAAGGGAAGCCTGTGGGATTCCGAATCACTGAGGCCAAAACCGCAGCTGGTATACGCGAGATACCAATACACCCTGACCTCCTGCCATTGTACGAATACCTCACAAAGCAGGCTCCCTCAAATGATGGGTTTCTGTTTCCTGGTGGAAAAAACAAATACGGCAACCGGCTAGACGGCCTTTCCAAAAGATTTGGACGTTTGAAAAGCTCTTCTTTTTCTGAGCTACATACATTTCACTCAATCCGAAAAACTATGGTTACTGAATTACATCAACGAGGCGTGACGCTAGAGATTTTACCGTACCTAGTAGGCCATGAGTCCAAAGCGTTCACCCTCGATATTTACAGCTCAGGTCCGAGCTTCAAGCAAAAGAAAGCAGCTATAGGAAAACTGAAATTCTCTTTCACCGGGATTTACAGCACTCAGTAAGCCACGGGTGACGTATCAAACGTCTGTATTCCCTTATTTCGGCGGAGTTTATAAGGGTTATAGGCGATTCCGCGTCAAACCCGTGTCCGTGCTTGGTATTGAGACTAACGGTGTTTTGAAGACTAGTTTTCCGCCGAAACTTTATTGCAGCGTACACATTCCCACAACTTGTTTTATGCTGTAGAATGGATACCTCTGTTAATTTTGTTTGTTCGTAACAGGGCTTTCTTGTCGTTTGGCTGAATACTTGTCTTCAAGAAAGGGCTTTATAGTCGCCGCTACAAAGCATGGCGGTGCATGCATGAAGTTGCCGATTTATAGTCGGTTCCGGCGAGGCTGCGGGTGATTGAGCTTGTTATGTCAGTCAGGGAGCCGGACTACCGCCTAACCTTCCGTTAGGTACAGCCTACAAGCTGTGATCATTCTCGTCTCAAGTGCAGAGCAGGTATAGCCTGTAGCATTGGGTCAGGAGGTTGTGTAGACCTTGGGGATAAGGCTCTGCTCTTTTGAGTACTCCTATCCCCTTGGGGAAGTTCTACCAATTTTCTGAACTCAGTGCAGAGTATCTATAACAATAGATTAATAACTTAATATCTCTACAACACCCAACATACATAATAATTTAAATACAACACTAAGTTGTCGTACATATACAACTAGCTGTCGCACTTAGATAAGCAATTAGGCCTTAAGTTTGATATTCTTTATGGACTGGCAGCTTTTACCAAATCAAAGCTTCCGTCAAAACAATTTAGACACTCAAGCCAAACTGTACTGGTAATATAAATTAAACCTTGTTTAACTGTATCTGTACAATATCGAGTTTTATTTAGTATAATAAGATGAGAAGGGAAGAAAACAGAGATGAAAAAATCTGTCTCTCTCTGATAGCTAATTTGTTTCACCCTCTCGCATCCCCCTCGACCTGATGGTGCTTATTAGAGTTTGCTCCCGCAGGTCAATGTGAGTTGATATTGTTCCTTCTTGCAATGTCACCTCATTAAAAAACTCCTTGAGTTTCAAACCACTGTGGTGGTTTGTTTTATATTTGGATCTTTTATCCACCCACAACTTAAGGTGCTCATTCGCCTTGTTGTGGGTTTTTTGTGCATTAAACCCCTTACTCTTGAATATTCCAAAACAATAATGGACGGCACCGTAACACCTATGAAGTTGATAAAACAATGCAAATGGTGTGGCAGCGAAATGCTCACCACACGAAGTTCCAAGATCCTTTGTTCACAGAAATGCCATAACCAGTTGCATTACTGGAGACAGAAGCATTACCCCGATGAAGGTCCAAAGCTAGCCTTTGAAGTAATTAACAATCTGCTAAATGAAGGAGAACATCCTAACCCCGACCACCCTGTAAACGCCAATGATCAAACCGAACAAATTGCTGAACCACTGAGACATACCAACCATAAACGCATCATCACCCAAGAGCATCAAACAGAGGAAAATCTATGAACTGTGTAATCTGCAACACCCCTTTTGAACCAACCAACAAAAAACATCAGCACTGCGGAAACAACTGCTCTGTGCAGCCTATATGCAGCACGGAAGAAAGTTCGTCAAAGCATCAAAGCCGCATTGAAAGCACTCAAGACCCCAGAGAAAGTAAACCAATTTAACCTGTCACTCACCACACTACTAGAAGAAACATCCCAATGAAACTAGAAACTCGGCTGATCAAAGTAGCTATGCCCTTGGACTTGATTGCTCTACTGGAAGCAGAGGCTGTGAATTACGAAAGCTTCTCCAAGATGATGAATGCAGTAGCAAGGCGTTATTTTTTACATAAATCCCTCCGTGAAGAATTCGCGAAACTGGAGAAATAACTTATGCGGCCACATCTCAATGAAAGAGCTTCAAATGAGCTTTTAGAAATCATGCGACATTACGACCACGGCTCTCCCAATCACACACTTAACATTTTGATTTCGTCTCTTCACGACTCTTTATTCAAAACCAAACGTCCTAGCCCATCAGATGAGGTAAATTTCAATGAGTACAGCAGCACCGAAAAACAATAACAATGCGATTGATGCGGTAAAATCGCGATTTGTACGAATCCCTTCAGATAGCTCTTACCCTAGGTTCCGTGACTTAGTGACGGGCATTGACCAAGGGGATGCAGGCATTATCTCTCACTACTATTCACAACAAGGCGGTATTGAGCACAATGCATCCTATCTACTTGCGTGCTTACCTTGGGCTTATGGTGAGGGTTTTAAACCTAATGCGGGCACGGTGCTTGAAGGCGGACTGATTAATCTGTGGAAGGCTCCTGACATTCAACCTACAGGTCAAAAGGTCACTAAACAGCAGGTATCTTTGTTCATTGAGTTTCTAGAACGATGGTTTCCGGACGATATCGAACGCCGGTACTTCGGATGGTGGCTTTCCCATGTAGTTCGCAAGCCTGAGCAACGAATCATTGCGACACCTGTGCTACGCAGCCAACACGGCGTCGGCAAAGGCTTTCTAGTAGAAACCCTTCTATCAGGATTGCTGGGGCGTTCATCAGTGTGTGTATGCGCTCTCAAGGACGTCGTAGGCGATTTTAACGATGTGATATCAGGTAAGACTCTCGCCTTGATTGATGAAGTTTACAAGAGCAAGAAAAGCACCACAGACGCCCTCAAGAGCTTCCAGGGTAACGCTACGATTCCCCTTCACCGCAAGCACAAGCCAACAGTGACGATTGATAACTATCTGAATTTCATCATTACCAGTAATGACCACCTCCCTCTTGTTTTGGAAAAAGGAGATCGCCGTTTCTGGATACCAGAATTCATTCGTCACAAAGAATCGATCCAAGAGACCTCAGAATTCATCAATACAAAGCTCAAGCCTTGGCTGATGCATGACCGTGGGATGCAACTCGTTAGAAACTATCTTGAGCAAGTGGACCTTGGTAGCTATCACCCAACTGATGCGCCACCGATGACCGTCCCGAAGCAAGAACTGATGGGGTTTAGTAGTGCGGACAAGCTGGAAGATCTCCTAGGCGAAGTGGTTGAAAAGAATAAGGTGCTCACTGTGAAAGCTATCAAAGACGCCTTTCTAAGCGAATTCGATCATGGCCTGAGCGACATGGCAGTTGCAAACGTACTTTTGGCCGTGGGTTGCAAACAACGCAGAACAAAAGCACAACGGTACTACATTACCCCTTTCGGCTTTGAAAATGGGCTGACAGTAGAATCCACTCCGAAAGAACTTGAGACTCATATGCCCTGCAATGGTTTTTGAGTGACGGGATTGGTGACAGGGTGACAGGTAGGGTGACACCTACCCATATAAGCCGTCATCACTGTAAGCCCCGCAGCCTATAAGGTTCAGTCAATAGATGACAGGGTGACAGCTTTAGTTAACCTTTTTTAAATAAGATGTTAGTAAGTCAAAGAGCGAAGCGATTTGACGTAAGGCAAGCGATAGCGCAGCCGTAAGATGTTCTTCCCGCCTATGTAAAGGCATTCCCAGCAACAATAGAATCTGCTCCTTAACAAGAGCAATCAACGGGGCAGTCTTGCCCAAAAACCGCCGACGATGGTAACTTCAAAGGAAATAAAAAATGGAAAATGCAAAACAACACGTCACCTTGAGCGCATTCACTTTTCAACAAGACGTACTGGATAAACGAATCGAACATGCAAAATTTCAATTTCTCCGATCTTATGCAGCGGTAGACCGGTATAGCGAACCCGCCGCTATTCTCATGCCAAAGCTACAAAAGCTATTTGTAGAAGGCCGTGTACTTTCCGAGCATCACCCTATTAGCACAGCCGCTGGCTTAACTATCTTCCTAGTTAAAGAAAACATTGATGACTTGCTAAAGGACGTCGCAACTGAGACGGAGAATGCATACCTTGCTGAGCTGGAACTTGAGAAAACTAAACAACAGCAAATTCTTGAACAACAGCTCTATCAGGCACAAAAGGATCGGGAAGCTAAGAAAGAACACGATAAAGACGCCAAGCTTCGCGCTGATGCGGCTAAAGAGGCTCAAGACTTCTTCGCCAATCTTTCATCTGAAAAAGGTGCTGTGTGATGACCGTCTCCAACACCATATTCAATAAACAGCTAGAGCGTGCTATGGCCCGCAATGCCGCCAAGAAGGCTCCTGAACTAAAGACGGAACCTGCCAAGGCGAAGCTGTCAGACGAGGAACTACAGAGCTACATTGACCTGCTTTTGGAGGCAAGCAAGCCCGTTGAAAGCGTAGACCTTACTAAGCAAATTCTTTTGAAGAGATTCCCTAAACAAGATTAAGCAAGCAGGAATTGATAAAACCGAAGTATGGGAGGCATGAGTCTCCCTTCTTCATTACACCCTGCATGTTTGCTGGATTATTGACGCCAACTGTTTAGCACGATGCATTTCTCCGCCAATAATGTAATATTATTACATTTGGTTTAATAATAAGCTAAAACTATTAAGAATAAGAAGGTTTAGAAGATTGAATAATATTGCAACTGCCGTCCTAGGCCTGTTCGCACTCATAGGTGTTATCTGTATTTCATTGCTGACATTTGCATTGATCACAGGGAAGGCTGACCATAGTAGTGATGATGCGATCCGGCAGAGACTGGACTCACTGGTTAACTACACCGAGAGAAAAATTAATAATAACGCTGAAAGGCAAGACAGGATAAATAACGATATGGAAGGACAAATTAGAATTTTAGATGCAAGACTCAAATTGCTACAGGGAAGTAACCAATGACGTATTTCTATTGGTTTATATTGAAGGCTTCGGCAGACAACCTAGACAGCAACACCAAACCTTCTATCGGCTCGTTCTCGCCACTAAGAGAGCGCTGGCAGTATCTTGAGAGGTCTGGACGCTGGTCTGTGCAGATAGAATCGGAAGTCCCCCCTAGCGAAGCCGTAGGCTTGTTTAAGCTTCTTACCACAATGTCCCGCAGTTGGATAAATGGTGCTGTATTCGTTAATGGTGAGGCGGTTGGTGGGCCTTGGGATGCAGGGGCGTTTCCTGCATTCGTAGAAGGTTATGCTCTAACATATGCGAACGCAAAGCTGATCCCGTTGCTTCTATGACTATTTGTTCTCTTCAATGGCGGTAGCTGGCTCAGGAAGATATCGAACCACAAAACCTTTTAGGTTATGATCCCGATCCAATTTTTGCCGTACCCGGTCTGCCTCTCCCCGGTCCGATATAGGTCCAACAAAAATACGATTTTTGTTGTCTCTCTGGGTTCGGTAGACAACATATCCAGCCCGTTTTAGGTGATCCATTATCTGTAAGGCTGTTGACTCAGATGAAAGAGACGCGACTTGCACGCTCCAAATTATGTTTTTATTCTGAAACGATGCAAGGGGGCCAGTCTCAAGTGGTTTGGGTTTTAGGCGGAGAACAAAAGCAAATGCCATAGGCTTCGCTTCCCAAAAGATGTTTTTCCCATCCGCGATGATATCTATTGTGACTTGATAGCGCTCAGTGCCACTTTCAATTTCAGCCAAACCTTTGTATTTATTGCCCGCCTCATGTATCGCGGTGACTTCGCGGACGTTTAGCTCATACTTATTAAAATTCTCATCTGTATTTAGCTTTTCCTGCATGGACAGTTTCGTTTGTTCGCCAACCTCTTCAGGCGAAGGGCCGCAGCCGGTAGTCAACGCCACCATGGCTAAAAGCAGAAACGTTGTACTTTTCATGCCGTGCGTCCTTGCCTGTGGTTTGTGCAGAAGAGCTGCCAATCGAAGATCAGATACGTGTTACGTTTTTCTCGTGTTCTTCCAGGTCGTGTTCACCTGCCTCAGCAGTGTCTAGATACAACCTAACGGGAGGTAACTCGCTATGTTCATAGACGCCGTATTTAACCGTTTCCCAAGTATACGTATTGGTCCGCTTGTATCCCTTCGCAACCAAATCTTCGTGCGCTGCTACAAGGGCGTGCGTACCTACCTTGTACTCCACCTTGTAGCAACCCATGTCGCCGTCCATAGCCGCACCGACTGATTCCCCCTCGAATCTGTGCCACGTATCCTCCCGGAGCTTATCCAAATCAAACAGGGCTAACTCCAACAGCTTTCGAAGGTGTTCATCCGACTTGCCTTCAACGGTAATGGTTAAGGCTCGGGGCTTGTTCATAGATCACACGCTCGATTGCTTGATGATTTCCCATCGTAGCAGCCGCACAATGGCATTACACCATCACAAAGGAAGCAATCGTATGTCGAAGAAACGCAAAGGTGTCCCTGAGATACCTCGTGACGACTATGTGTATGGCCACACAGCCGACCTTGTGTCGCAACTCACAATGATGGTTGATCCAAAAGGCGGCCTGACCGTAGCCGAAGTTGACCCCAGCTCCATTCACCGCAAGCTATCGCACCCAAAGACCAAGGGTGACAAAATCATTCTCTCCACCCCTACAAATGACTTCAGCTTGCAAGAGACCTATACGCAGGAATTGCAGACTCGCTTTGATTACCTAGCAGCTGTAGACACGAACACAATTGCGGACAAACAAGGACCAATACGGTTCGATGGTTACGTGGTGAGCGCAGCTACTGTCAGCGTCATCGCTGAGCCGTTGCAATCCCTTCACGAGAAATCAATCTTTCAACCGCTCGTGACTTATCTGATCCTAGACCCTGACTTCATAGCTTCCCACGAGCCATTGGGCTGGCACCTGGCTTTGACTCGGCACATGGACACGCCACACCTACGTTCAAGCCGTCTAGGTGTCGTCGTAGACCATGATTTGCGGGCGCATCCTGCGATCAATGCTCGCGAGCTTCCCTACTATGGCGACCATCTACTACCTAGCCATGCCGCCCTCATCTACGCCTCGGCAGATAAGAGAGACACGATTGGGAACCTCATGATCCATTATTGCGACAACATTGCCGGACAGATTCTTACGCAGTTCAAAAAGCATGGAATAGCAGCAGTGCTGAAACAGGAAAGCTTTCGAGTGGGTTCGGCAGTGTGCGTCGCCATTCCGCATCCGGAACAGAAAGCGCCCGCATAGCTTTGTCTCTAGCCTTCATGCCTACCCGCATGCACCATGTAAAGCTTGGCATCATCAAACGACCGTTAAACGATACCTTCCTGACAGACGGTATTTAGGATCATCAAAATAGGCTTTGTGTCTTGTTGATACCTTGGTACACTGATACCACGTTAAACGATACCGGAGCCAACATCATGTCACGTACATTCCTCTACTGCCGAGTCAGCACCTCCAACCAGTTCACTGAAAACCAAGTGCAGGAAGTGAAAGCTGCTGGCTTCGATGTACAGGCTAGTCGTGTAGTGGAAGAAACGGTGTCGGGTAGCGTCGCTGCAAAGGAGCGTGCAGGTTTCCAGAAGCTCCTAGAACGTATGGAATCGGGTGACGTACTGATCGTTACTAAGCTTGACCGTCTGGGGCGCAACGCGATGGATGTACGCCAGACAGTCGAGCATCTGGCAGAGAATGGTATCCGTGTTCACTGCCTCGCTCTTGGCGGTGTAGACCTGACCAGTGCAGCAGGCAAGATGACCATGCAAGTGCTGGGGGCGGTAGCTGAGTTTGAACGTGACTTGCTTATCGAGCGTACACAGCAAGGTTTGCTGCGGGCCAAAGCAGAAGGCAAGAAGCTTGGCCGTCCTGAAGCCACAGACACCACAGCAGATGTTCAGCGCCTGAAAGCACAAGACAAAACTCAGGCACAGGTAGCTACCGAGTTGAAGATTGGCATAGCAACAGTGAAGCGTCACTGGAACAAGTGATAATAAGCCGCGAACGAAGGCTGAAGCATTTCCTCCCTCAAGAACCGTCTTTTCTAGGCGGTTTCAGCCCCTCTGAGACGCGATAGCTCCTCTTCCCACTCCATGTCAGGGGTAGCCAGTGAGCCGCCCCAAACCTCTCATATTTTCACATTTGCCGAACGGGAGTGATTCTCATTTGTAGGCTGGTCTTAACCGGTCGGCTCTCGCGACGATATTTTGGACTATCCGTAAATGTCGTTCGTGTGAGTCAGTGAAGACGAAAAATTGAGTTAAAAACAGCGCGTAGCTGAAAGGTTCCAACTACGCGTTTGGTCAGCCCTGCCTAACCGGCGTGGTGCGGTTGGTGTCCATAACCAAACCAATCGCAGCCAGACAATCCTGCTGGTTATGGTAGGACTCTCCTTGAGCAATTATTTGATGATTCGCCGCTTTCAGACGCCACCTCCACTGACCGCCTAGGAGGGATTGGCCCGCCTGCTGATAAACCTCAAAATACATGCCGTATGCTCCATATTGAAGGAAAGGAACGGCAAGCATAGGCGAGAGAAAACCTAGCGCCAGAATAGCCGCGCTATAGTTTTAAAGTGGATAGAAATACTGGGTAGAATCCAAAAAAAAAATCCCCGTAACTCATTGAATTACAGGGATTTTATATATATGGCGGAGAGATAGGGATTCGAACCCTAGGTACCGGTGAAGGTACAACGGATTTCGAATCCGTCCCATTCGGCCACTCTGGCATCTCTCCAACGGCGCGCATCATAACAGCGTGAATCAGGAAAGCAAAGCGCTGGCGCGATTTTTTTCCGTGCTATCAGATGCTTGCGTCGATTAAAGCGGTACGCCCAAACGGTTGGCGACTTCTTCGTAGGCTTCGATGACGTCACCAAGACCCTGGCGGAAGCGGTCTTTGTCCATCTTCTTCTTGGTGTCCTTGTCCCACAGGCGGCAGCCGTCCGGGCTGAATTCGTCGCCCAGGACGATGGAGCCGTCGTGGAATACGCCAAATTCGAGCTTGAAGTCCACCAGCAGCAGGCCAGCGTCGTCGAACAGCTTGCTCAGCACGTCGTTGACCTTGAGAGACAACTCCTTCATGCGTGCCAGTTGCTCAGCGGTGCCCCAGCCGAATGCCACGACGTGGGATTCGTTGATGAACGGGTCGCCCTTGGCGTCGTCCTTCAGGAACAGTTCGAAGGTATAGGGGTTGAGCTTGAGGCCCTCTTCCACGCCCAAACGTTTGACCAGGCTGCCAGCGGCGTAGTTACGCACGACGCATTCCACCGGGATCATGTCGAGCTTCTTGACCAGGCACTCGTTGTCGCCCAGCAGTTTGTCGAATTGGGTCGGAATGCCGGCCGCTTCGAGTTTCTGCATGATGAAGGCGTTGAACTTGTTGTTCACCATGCCTTTGCGATCAAGTTGTTCGATGCGCTTGCCGTCGAACGCCGAGGTGTCGTTGCGAAACAGCAGGATCAGGCGGTTGGCGTCGTCGGTCTTGTACACCGACTTGGCTTTGCCGCGGTAGAGTTCTTCACGTTTTTCCATGATGGGCTCCGCTTGCTAAATGGTGGGCTAGGCGATATGTCGCCAGTCGAGCCCTGAATCTTGATCGGCCAGTTGCAGCCAGTCCGGGTCGCACCCGAGGGTGTCGACAAAACATTGCCGGGCCAGCTGCGGCAGGTTGTTCTTGCTGCTCAGGTGGGCCAGGACCAGGTGTTGCAAGTCTTGCCAGCCCAACTCATACACCAGGTACGCCGCCTGGTGGTTGTTCAAATGTCCCAGTTCGCCACCCACCCGCTGCTTGAGAAAGTAGGGGTAATGACCGCGAGCCAACAGGTCTCGGCAGTGGTTGGACTCGATCATCAAGGCATCGAGGTTCCGGTAACCGTCCAACACCTTGGCGCAGTAGGAGCCCAGGTCGGTGAGCACGCCGAAGCGTCGCTCACCGTCACTGAATACATACTGAGTCGGTTCCTGGGCGTCGTGCGCGACGGCAATCACGTCGATGCTCAAGGCTCCGATTTGCAGTTGCTCGCCACCGGCCAGGAAACCTGCGGGTTCGATGGGTTTGCGCATCCCGCGCAAGGTACCGCGACTGAGGTACACCGGGAGATTGTAGCGCCGAGACAGTAAACCCACGCCATGCACGTGGTCGGCATGTTCGTGGGTCACCAGAATCGCGCTCAGCTGCGCGGGGTGAACCCCCAGGCGCAGCAGGCGCCGCTCGGTTTCCCGCAACGAGAAGCCACAATCCACCAGCACATACGTGTCGTCGTGGGCGACCAGCGTACCGTTCCCTTGGCTTCCGCTGCCGAGAACGGCAAAACGCACCGGATCAGCCCAGGTTGTCTTGAATCACGCCCAACACTTTGCGCGCTGTTTCAGCAGGCGCAACAGTATTGATGTTCTTCTCGACGGTGACCTGCACGCTTTCGCCCACCTTGCTCAAACGAACCTGGTAACGCTCGGCGCGGGTCTCGATCTCTTCCTTGGTCGGCTGGCTGCCGAACAACTTGCCGAAGAAGCCAGGCTCGTCATCTTTACGCTCGGCCTTTTCGGCCACGTTGATGTAGTACAGGCCCAGGCTGCGGTTGATGTCTTCTACACGCCAGGGGCCCTGCTCCAATGCGCGGCCAACACTGGCCCAGGCACGGTCAAGGTCTTCCCCCAGGTTCAGCACCACGTTACCACTGCCGTCTTCGGTGAGGCTGACGCGGCTCGGGGTGTCGTAATCACGTGCGGCGAGCAGGGAAACGGAACCGCCCTTCTCGGAGATACGGCTCATGCTGGCCAGCATCTCGTCGACCAATGCCGAGTCGACGCCGGTGTTGACCGAGCGGTTGGTGAAGTCAACGTTTGCGGTGCTGCCGGCAGGACGCTCGGCGCTGACCACATAGACTTCACTGGTATTACGCTGCACGCCTGGCTCGATGCGTACACGCACACGGGCTTCGCTGTCGGCGGCTACACCACCAGCTTGAAGGCGCTTGGCCATGGTAGCGGACAGTTCGCTGCCCTGCTGCCATGCAGTGGTGAATTCACCCGTCTGTGGGCGCTGCTCGTCGATGCGAAAGCCATTGTCCTGGAAGAACTGCACGGCCACTGGCCAGACTTCGGCAGGTGGGCGCTGAGCCACGATCCAGCGGGAGTCGCCGCTCTTCTGCAGGCTGTAGTCGCTGGCATCCGCCACGGCCGAGATCGGCTGTGGACGTGGCACTACGTACTCGCCCTTGGTGGTGTCGTCGGCGACATTGCGCGGAATCGGCAGCAACGGGTCAAGACGCTTGGCGACGTTGACGCCCGGCGGCAATTCCATCGGTTTGGTAGGTTGGGCTTCCAGGTAATCGCTACCGCGGTCACGGAAGTAGCCTTCCGGGCCCCAGATCCAACCGCAGCCACTGGTGCTGGAGATAATCAAGGCAAGTGCGGAAAGTCCGGCCAATCGCTTCATGCGTAGTGCTTCCTCAATTAAACCAGGACGCCGGACTGGCGCAGGGCCTGTCGCAGCGGTTCGTGACAGGCTTCGCTGAGACGGGTGAGCGGCAGACGGATACCGTCCGGCATCATGCCCATTTCAGTCAGCGCCCACTTCACGGGAATAGGGTTGGATTCGATAAACAGTGTCTTGTTGAGCGGCATCAGCTTCTCGTGGATCGCGCGGGCGGTCACGGCGTCGCCGGCGATGGCGGCGGCGCACATTTCACTCATGGCACGCGGGGCTACGTTGGCAGTCACGGAAATGTTGCCCTTGCCGCCCAACAGGATGAGCTCTACGGCGGTGGCGTCGTCACCGGAATACAGCAGGAAATCGCTGCTCACGCCGGCCAGGATGTCCTTGGCGCGCTGCAGGTCTCCGGTGGCTTCCTTGATACCGATGATATTCGGCACGGTGGACAGGCGGATCACGGTCTCGGCCTTCATATCGCACGCGGTGCGACCGGGCACGTTATAGAGGATCTGCGGGATGTCGACCGCTTCGGCAATGGCGCGGAAGTGCTGGTACAGGCCTTCCTGGGTCGGCTTGTTGTAGTACGGAGTTACCAGCAGGCACGCATCGGCGCCGGCTTTCTTGGCGTTGTTGGTCAACTCGATCGCTTCACGCGTCGAGTTGGCGCCCGTACCGGCGATCACGGCAATACGGCCCGCGACGCGCTTGACCACGAATTCGATGACCTGGATGTGTTCTTCCACATCAAGGGTGGCCGATTCACCGGTGGTGCCGACCGCCACGATGGCATTGGTGCCTTCTTGCAGGTGGAAGTCCACCAGTTTGCCCAGGCTGTCCCAGTCGAGATGACCCTGTGCATCCATGGGTGTGACCAGTGCCACCATACTGCCCGCAATCATGCAACCGCTCCTGCCGGAAAAAGAGAGCCGTAATGGTACTGGCGCCAAGATGCTTGCACAAGCAAAGTACCGCCTGAGGACGCGTTATGGCGCAACTAAACGACGGGCAATGCCATCATTGGGCCAAAGCCCGCCCTGAAGCCCGATGAAAACGAGTCGATCTCGCAATGAAAACACCACCTCCTATCCCTTGGCGACGGTTTTCGCTACCCTTCATCCTTTGATCGATACAGCCTGCACAGTATCGACCGCTCATCGTTTTAGGAAGGCTGCATGTCCACCCCCACAGTTCGCGAACAATTCCTTGTTATCAGTGCCCTCGGCGCCAACCCCATGGAGCTGACCAACGTCCTGTGCCGCGCCAGCCATGAAAACCGCTGCGCCGTCGTGACCTCACGACTCACCCGCCACGGCGAGTGCAGCGCGCTGGTCCTGCAGATCTCCGGCACCTGGGATGCCCTGGCGCGCCTGGAAACCGGCCTGCCGGGCCTGGCCAAGAAGCATGACTTCACCGTCAATGTGGTGCGCAGCGCTGCCCTGGAGAATCGTCCACAGGCCCTGCCTTATGTGGCGTATGTCAGTTCGGCCTATCGTTCGGACATCGTCAACGAGCTGTGCCAGTTCTTCATCGACCACAACGTCGAGCTGGAGAACCTGACCTGCGACACCTACCAGGCCCCGCAAACCGGCGGCACCATGCTGAACGCCACGTTTACCGTGACCTTGCCGGCCGGCGTGCAGATCAGTTGGCTGCGCGATCAATTCCTGGACTTCGCCGATGCCCTGAACCTCGACGCGCTGATCGAGCCATGGCGCCCACAGAACCCAATGTAAGGAAGTTTTCATGGCGGTAGTCATCGACAAACCCGTAGCCGATTTCGAAGCCCAGGCCACCAGCGGCCAGACCTTCAGCCTTGCAGCCCTCAAGGGCAGGCAAGTGGTAATCTATTTCTACCCGAAGGACAGCACACCGGGTTGCACCACCGAAGGCCAGGGTTTCCGTGACCAGTACGCAGCGTTCAAAGCGGCCAATACCGAAGTATTCGGCGTGTCGCGGGACAGCGTGAAGTCCCACGAGAACTTCAAGGGCAAGCAGGAATTCCCCTTCGAGCTGATCAGCGACAAGGATGAAGCGGTCTGCCAGCTGTTTGATGTGATCAAGTTGAAGAAGCTGTATGGCAAGGAATACCTGGGTGTGGATCGCAGCACCTTCCTGATCGACAAGGATGGCGTGTTGCGTCAGGAATGGCGTGGCGTGAAGGTGCCGGGGCATGTGGATGCTGTTCTGGCGGCGGCGCAAGCGTTGAACAAAGCCTGAATTCACCCTGTGGCGAGCAAGCTCCCTCGCCACAGGAAGCCTCACCGTTACAACAGCGGTGCGACGACAGGCTCCTGCCGTGGCCACGCATCCAGCACCGCCTTGAACAGCGTGGCCAGCGGGATTGCAAAGAACACGCCCCAGAACCCCCACAGCCCACCAAACAACAGCACCGCGCAGATGATTGCGACCGGGTGCAGGTTGACGGCCTCCGAGAACAGCAGCGGCACCAGCACGTTGCCATCCAGGGTCTGAATGATTCCGTACACTGCCATCAAATAGATGAACTGGTCGCTCCAGCCCCACTGGAACAGCGCGATCAAGGCCACCGGCACGGTCACTACCACGGCGCCGACATAGGGCACCACCACCGAAATACCCACCAGTAACGCCAGCAAAGCGGCATAGTTCAGGTCCAGTGCAATAAAGGCGATGTAGGTCACGCCCCCGCAGATAATGATCTCTATGACCTTGCCGCGAATGTAGTTGGCGATCTGCCGGTTCATTTCCTCGGCCACCCGGGTAATCAGCGCCCGTTCGCGCGGCAGGTAGCCACGCACCCAGCGGCCGATCATGGCGCGATCCTTGAGGAAGAAAAACACCAGGATCGGCACCAGCACCAGATAGATCATGATGTTGACCAGCAGCGGCAGGCTGGACAGGGAAAAAGTCAGCGCCCATTGCCCGAACTTTCCGATCTCGCCGCGCGCCGCTTCGATGGCCTGCAACACCTGCTCGTCCGACACCAGGTGCGGATAGCGTTCCGGCAACAGCAGCAACAGTGACTGCCATTTGGCGAGCATGCCGGGCAGCTCGTTGAACAGCGTGATCAGTTGATGCCAAAGCAACGGCAATACCACCACGACAAACAGCACCAGCAGGCCCATGAACAAGGCGAATACCAGCCCCACGGCGGCCGCGCCTGGCAAGCGCAGACGTTCCAGCGTTGTGACCAGTCCCTGCATCAGGTACGCCAGCACCATCCCCGCCAATACCGGCGCCAGCATGCCGCCCAAGGTGAGCACAGCCGTAAAGGCCAGAAACAGCAGGACCGCCAGCACCACGGCCTCCTCATCGGAGAAGTAGCGCTGAATCCAGTCTCGTAACACTTTGAACATCAATCAACCTCGGAGGGTGGGTGCAAACGGTTCAGGCCTTGCGCAACCAGTAACGGTATACGCCGGCGGCGTCTTCTTCATGCAACAAAGTATGGCCGGCCAGCTTGGCAAAGGTGCGGAAGTCACGCTGGGAGCCCGCGTCTGTGGCGATCACTTTGAGCACTGCGCCACTGGCCAGACGATTGAGCTCCAACTTGGCCTTGAGCAAGGGCAGCGGGCAATTGAGGCCGCTGGCATCGAGTTCGGCATCAAAGGCGACAGCGTCGGTCATGGCTTACTCCGGACAAGCATTGGGGATGCTTAGAATATCTGGTCCGAAGCTCAGTGTCCGGCTACAGTAAGCTCTTTGTCGAAAGGCCCTGTGCATGACTTTTTTGCGCCCTACCCTGCTGACGCTGGCTTGCCTGCTGGCCTCCCCAGGCTTCGCTGACGACCTGCCGTCACTCGGCGACGCCAGTTCTGCCATTGTCTCGCCACAACAGGAATACCAGTTGGGTCGCGCCTGGCTGGCCTACCTGCGGAGCCAGGTCTCGCAACTCAACGATCCACAGCTCAAGGATTACGTCGAAACCAGCGTCTACAAGCTGGTGGAGACCAGCCAGGTCAACGACCGGCGCCTGGAATTCATCCTGATAAACAGCCCGCAATTGAACGCCTTTGCTGCGCCTGGCGGGATTGTCGGGGTCAACGGCGGCCTGTTTCTCAATGCCCAGACCGAAGGAGAATACGCCTCGGTACTGGCCCACGAATTGGCGCACTTGTCCCAACGCCACTTCGCCCGTGGCGTGGAAGCGCAGCAACGCATGCAGCTCCCGATGATGGCTGCCCTGCTGGGCGGCATCATTGCCGCCGCAGCGGGCGCGGGTGATGCAGGTATTGCCGCAATCGCCGGCACCCAGGCTGCAGCGATCCAGGAGCAGCGCCGCTTCTCGCGCCAGAACGAACAAGAGGCGGACCGTATCGGCATCCTCAACCTGGAAAAAGCCGGTTACGACCCGCGCTCGATGCCAACCATGTTCGAACGCCTGATGCGCCAGTATCGGTTCGATGCCAAGCCACCGGAATTCCTGCTGACGCACCCGGTCACCGAATCACGGATCGCCGACACCCGCAACCGCGCCGAGCAAGCCAAGCCCGGCGGCAAGGAAGACAGCCTGCGCTATCAACTGATCCGCGCGCGGGTGCAGTTGCAGTACGAAGACACCTCAGGCCTGGCCGCCAAACGCTTCCAGGCACAGTTGGACGAGAACCCGAAGAACGATGTGGCGCGCTATGGCCTGGCTATTGCCCAGATCAAAGGTTCTCAGTTCAAGCAAGCGCGGGAGAATCTCACAGCATTACTGGCCAAGGCGCCGAATGACATTACCTACAATTTGGCGCTGATCCAGCTTGAGATAGACAACAACCATCTGCCTGATGCCCAGCAACGTACAGATCGAATGCTGATCCAGTACCCCGGCAACTATCCCCTGAATCAGATCCGGGTCGACCTGCTGCTCAAACAGAACCGCACCGCTGAGGCAGAGAAAGCCCTGGATGGCTTGCTCAAATCCCGCCCTGACGACCCCGACGTCTGGTATCAAGTCGCTGAGACACGCGGACTCTCCGGCAATATCATCGGCCTGCACCAAGCCCGCGCCGAATACTTTGCGTTGGTAGGTGACTTCCAGCAGGCCATCCAGCAGTTGGATTTTGCCAAGCGTCGTGCCGGCAACAACTTCCCATTGTCGTCACGCATCGATGCCCGCCAGCGAGAGCTGATCGAACAGGAACGCCTGGTCAAAGGGATGATGAGCTAAACCGCTCGCCCAAAAAAAGCCCCGCCTTCATTCAACGAAGGCGGGGCTTTTTGTTTCCAACGACTTACTCGGCGAGCTTGAACGTGATGAAGCTTGCACGCCCCTGACGCAGCACGCGCATCGATACCGTACGATTCTTTGGCAACGCCTTGGCGATGTCGGTGAATTGCTTGGTGCTGTCAATGGCCTGGTTGTTCAGGTGGGTGATGACATCACCCGGCTGCAGGCCAATAAGGGACGCAGGACCGTCCTGCACTTCCTTGATTACCACGCCACTCTTGAGGTCGAAGGTTTTCTTCTGCTCATCGGTCAGCTCGGCCACGGCAATACCCAGGCGGTTGCTGCTGCGCTCCGCTCCTGGCTTGGCGTTGCCCAGGGCATCCAGGGTTGCGCCCTCTTCAGGGATGGCACCGACCGTCAGCTCAACGGTCTGGCGCTTGCCTTCACGGATCACTTCCAGCTTGGCTTTGCTGCCAGCCTTGAGTGCGCCCACCAAGTGCGGCAGGTCGGCCGACATGACAATCGGCTGGCCGTTCATGCTCAGGATCACGTCGCCGACTTGCAGGCCGCCTTTGGCTGCCGGGCCGTCGTCCTGGATCTGCGCGACCAGCGCACCGGCCGGCTTGTCGAGGCCGAACGATTCAGCCAGGTCTTTGTTCACTTCCTGGATCACCACCCCCAACCAGCCACGACTGACCTTCCCGCCGCTTTTCAGCTGATTGGAAACGTCCATGGCCACGTCGATCGGGATAGCGAACGACACGCCCATGAAACCGCCGGAACGGGTGTATATCTGCGAGTTGATCCCCACCACTTCACCCGCCAGGTTGAACAGCGGACCACCCGAGTTACCCGGGTTGATCGGCACATCGGTCTGGATGAACGGGACGTAATTTTCGTTCGGCAGGCTGCGACCGATGGCGCTGACGATGCCTTGGGTCACGGTGTGGTCAAAACCAAACGGCGAACCGATGGCAACGACCCACTGTCCGGCTTTGAGGTCCTGGGATTTACCCAGTTTCAACACCGGCAGGTCTTTGCCTTCAATTTTCAGCAGCGCCACGTCGGAACGCGGATCGGTGCCCACCAGTTTGGCTTTCAACTCACTACGGTCAGCCAGGCGCACGAGAATTTCGTCAGCGTCTGCAATCACGTGGTTGTTGGTGAGGATGTAGCCATCCGGCGAGATGATGAAGCCCGAGCCCAGAGACTGAGCCTCACGCTGGCCACCACCGCCTCCACGGGGTGCGCGTGGCTGCGGCATGCCGCGCTCGAAGAACTCGCGCAGCATCGGCGGCAGGCCTTCCAGGTCCGGCATCTGCTGGTTGGAGACTTTGCGATCCGGCAGTTTTTGCGTGGTACTAATGTTCACCACGGCCGGCGAGGCTTGCTCAACCAATTGGGTGAAGTCAGGCAGCTCGACCGCTTGCGCGGGCACGGCCTGACCCAGCACCAACACCGTGGCGACTATGGATAGGTAAGACTTCAAACGTGGTATCGACATACAGCTCCCGTTACGACGAGCAGGGTTGAGCGACAAGGTTCAAGAAACGCCGAAAACTGCGACCGACATCTTTGTTCCGTGAACAAAACAAGGCCAGAGCCAACAAGCCCTGACCTATAAAAAACATAAGAGATTTTTGCAAGTGAAAATGCTGATCCAGACATTTCATGCTCTCGGCAGCCAACCTGGCATGCAAATACAGTGAAACGTCAGGATGAACATAGGATTAACGACTCACGGCTGGGCGGCTGGCTTTTTTTCGCCGCGCACCGACAACGCGATACGTTCTGCGGTGCCAATAGGGAGTTCGCCCACAACGGTCACCATCATTTCGCCATCCACCGTATTAAGGCGACGGGACACAGCAACCGTTGGGCCCAGCTGAGTGCGGGTTTCCGTGACGCTTGCATCGCTGATCGGTTCGAGGAATATCGAAAAGCGCGCCAGACCGTCCCCATACATAAGGCTGTCGACTGTGGCCTTGGTCTGGATGTCTTTGCGGGCGCTGGTATTTATCAATTGAAAGCCCGGCGGCAACCACTCCAAATGCCAGGCCTGGGTCGACTGCACCTCGGGGGCTTTGTCATTGGCGACAGATATAGGTGTGCATTCGCTGCTGGGTTGCAGATCGCGATCATCCGGCACGACCGATGTATTGAGTCGCGTGAACTGGAAGCGCTCCAGCAACTGCCCTTGGTCGTTGAGCAAAAGGGATTTGAGCGGCAGCGCCGTTTCACGATCCAGATGCAGTTCAAAACCGTAGCGGTACTGGTCACGCGGCGTGATCGAGACGATCACCGCATTACGCCCGGCCACGCGAGATTTGCCGATGACGGCCAGTTCATAGAATTGATTGAGTTTTTGCGGATCAAGCGCACGGGACGGTGCATCACGCGAGTTGCCGAGGCCTGCGACAAGGGTGCCGCTGACACATTGGGCCCGGCCATCCAACCGCACGACTTCCTGGGCAGAACCATCGAGCTGCAAGAGCCGCTCACGGACCTGACCATTCCGGGCACGATGCCAGATGTCATGGGTAGAGAAACTGCCGTTACGTTCGTAGACAAACGTACCTTGAAAGCTTTGCTGCTGCTCTGCACGCCCAAGTCGAGTCAGCCAGTCTTGGGCTTCATCGGCATGGGCGGGGAGTGCAAACCAACCACTGAGCAAAAGCGTAAGGAGCGGTATGGCTCGCATAGAGCTCCTTACGGATTAGCGGTTTTCCAGACTGGCCGCGCGAGCGTATGGCAAAGCGGTTTCAGTGCCTTTCAGAGCAGATTCCTGTGCATGCTGGCGCAGGTAGCCCGGAAGACGCTGGTCCTGCCAGCCGGATTGCCCCTGCAGTACACCATTGGCCATCGGACCGGTGGTATCAGAGCTTTCCTTGTAGCCGGCCAGTACCGCTGGGCCTTTGACTTGAGGTCCAGCCATCACCGGCTGCTGAGTCTGCTGGGCCAGTTCGGCACCGGCGATTTCATCCTGGTTGTACAGGCGAACACCGGCCAACACGGCAACAGTCACCGAGGCAGCCACTGCCAGGCGACCCAGGCTACGCCATGGACCACGAGCAGCTTTTGCCGGAACGGCTTCATCAGCCAGCGCGGCAGAAACGGCCGCAGCAATATCCAGACGAGGGATTAGAAGATCCTTGTGCATCACCGCCCGAGCGACTTGGTAACGAGACCAGGTATCACGGGTTTCGGCGTCATCAAATGCGTTGAGCACTCGACGAAGTTCCAGTTCATCCGCTTCGTTATCCATCACTGCGGACAGCGATTCCTGCAGGGCATCACGACTCATGGCGGTTCCTCTCTTGGCTGTCGCCGCTGTCTTTAGTTCTCTTGCAACAACGGTTGCAAGGCTTTATCGATGGCTTCCCGGGCCCGGAAAATCCGTGACCTTACAGTCCCCACCGGACACTGCATGACGCTCGCAATGTCTTCGTAACTCAGACCATCGAATTCACGTAAAGTTAACGCCGTACGCAAATCTTCTGGCAGTTGCTGAATTGTGCGATGGACGGTGCCTTCGATCTCGTCGCGCAGCAATGCACGCTCCGGCGACTCGAGATCCTTGAGGCCGTGATCACCATCGTAAAATTCTGCATCTTCTGAACTTACATCGCTATCCGGTGGGCGGCGTCCGCGAGACACCAGATAGTTCTTCGCCGTGTTAATGGCGATTCGGTATAGCCACGTGTAAAACGCACTGTCACCGCGAAAGTTACCAAGTGCACGGTAAGCCTTGATAAAGGCTTCCTGTGCAACGTCCTGCGCTTCATGGGTGTCGTGCACAAACCGCACGATCAACCCGAGAATTTTGTGCTGGTATTTCAGCACTAGCAGATCAAAAGCTCGCTTATCGCCGCGTTGAACGCGCTCGACCAGCTGCTGATCCTCTTCCTGGGTTAGCATGAACACTCCTCGTTGTACTGAAAGGAGGCTTGCATAACTAAACGATCAGGCTTGCAAACATAGACTCGGTCTTTTCGCAAAAGTTCTCCCCCTTCAAGCAAGTTTCCGGCACGCACTGATTTGGCACACACGAAAAACGCAGTACGGGCATGGCCGACTGCGCGAATAATCTTGTCGTCGGTTTTCTGACGCGTCCAATGCTCCCGACGGGCCAATAAACTCAACGTTTTCCCAGCTTTCGGGCAACCTGCTATTGAGTCGGGGCTTATGCAAAAAGTTCCCATCTCAATAACCTGGCGATTTTACCCCAGCTGTGCACCGTAATCTCACATTGCCACGAATGCCCGGCTATTGTGCCGTTCCACCCCTCTATATACTAGTGGCCCGTGTGACCCTTTGATTCGCCGATCCAGGCGTCCTGTTTGCGCCACCTCTTCGGATCGCTTTTTGCGGAATCCCTCAAATGAGCCAACAGTTTCAACACGATGTCCTGGTGATCGGCAGCGGCGCGGCAGGTTTGAGCCTTGCGCTGACCCTCCCCAGCCACCTGCGCATTGCGGTACTGAGCAAGGGCGACCTGGCCAACGGCTCGACATTCTGGGCCCAGGGCGGTGTCGCCGCCGTGCTGGACGACGCCGACACGGTGCAATCCCACGTCGAAGACACCCTCAACGCCGGTGGTGGCCTGTGCAATGAAGAGGCGGTGCGCTTCACCGTCGAGCACAGCCGCGAAGCCATCCAATGGCTGATCGATCAAGGCGTGCCCTTTACCCGCGACGACCACGCCGGCAGCGACGACGGCGGTTTTGAATTTCACCTGACCCGCGAAGGCGGCCACAGCCACCGCCGCATCATCCACGCCGCAGACGCCACCGGCGCCGCCATCTTCAGGACCCTGCTCGACCAAGCACGCCAGCGCCCCAATATCGAATTACTGGAACAGCGCGTCGCCGTCGACCTGATCACCGAAAAACGCCTGGGCCTGGACGGCGAGCGCTGCCTCGGCGCTTATGTGCTCAACCGCGCCAGCGGCGAAGTCGACACCTACGGCGCGCGCTTCACTATTCTCGCTTCCGGCGGCGCGGCCAAGGTCTACCTCTATACCAGCAACCCCGACGGCGCCTGTGGCGACGGCATCGCCATGGCCTGGCGCTCGGGCTGCCGGGTGGCGAACCTGGAGTTCAACCAGTTCCACCCTACTTGCCTGTATCACCCGCAAGCCAAGAGTTTCCTGATCACCGAAGCCCTGCGTGGTGAAGGCGCCCATCTGAAACTGCCCAACGGCGAACGCTTCATGCAACGCTTCGACCCGCGCGCCGAACTGGCCCCGCGCGATATCGTCGCCCGCGCCATAGACCATGAAATGAAACGCCTGGGCATCGACTGTGTCTACCTGGACATCAGCCACAAGCCCGAAGCTTTCATCAAGACCCATTTCCCGACCGTCTATGAGCGCTGCCTGGCGTTCAACATCGACATCACCAAAGGCCCGATTCCCGTGGTGCCGGCTGCGCACTACACCTGCGGCGGCGTGATGGTCGACAGGCACGGCCGCACCGATGTACCGGGCCTGTATGCCATTGGCGAGACCAGTTTCACCGGCCTGCACGGCGCCAACCGCATGGCCAGCAATTCGTTACTCGAATGCTTCGTCTATGCGCGCTCGGCGGCGACGGACATTCTCGAACAATTGTCACGCATCCCGGTGCCGGCCGCCCTGCCCCGCTGGGACGCCAGCCAAGTGACCGATTCGGATGAAGACGTGATCATTGCCCACAACTGGGACGAGCTGCGCCGTTTCATGTGGGACTATGTGGGGATCGTGCGCACTAATAAACGCCTGCAGCGCGCACAGCATCGGGTGCGCTTGCTACTGGATGAGATCGACGAGTTCTACAGTAACTATAAGGTCAGCCGCGATCTGATCGAACTGCGCAACCTGGCCCAGGTTGCCGAACTGATGATTCGTTCAGCCATGGAGCGCAAGGAAAGTCGCGGCCTGCATTACACCCTCGACTACCCGCAGATGCTGCCCGAGGCGCGCGACACTATCCTGGCGCCAACCACCTACGGCGGCTGAACTTCAGGCGCACCCGCAGGCGCCGATGCACATCGGCTGCCTGCGCATCCGTCGGCACACAGATCGAACGTACCCACCACGTCCCCGGCACCCGATAGCGCAGCACCACGATCAGCGGCAGCGCAAGGCTGTCGGGACGCAGCTGCACACTGTGCCAACCCCGCTCAGCACTGTACAACTGCCAGCCATCCGCATCGCGACGCAGGCCACGAATCGACGAACGGTGAGTCAGCAAGATATGGCGCGGTAAAACCCAGGCGGCATGCGCCAGGCACAACAACATGCCGAGGCTCGAACCAGACAGATCAAGAAACAAAAGCGCACCCAGCGCGAACACCTGGGCAAGCAGATACGCCGCCAGCAACAGCCGTGAGGCCCGCCAGCGGCATTCGAATGAAGGGCTACTTGGGTTGGACACGATCCAGAATCATCCGGACCATGCGCTGCAACTCCGGATCTTCTGACTCCGCGCGCTCCATGAACCAGCCGAACATGTCCTGGTCTTCGCAGGTCAGCAGTCTGACGTAGAGGTCGCGGTCCACCTGATCGAGCGTTGCGTAGACCTCTTTGGTGAAAGGTACCAGCAACACATCCAACTCCAGCATGCCACGACGGCTGTGCCAGTAGAGGCGATTGATTTCTACATCTTCGACCATGGAGCACTCCTCAAATAGGCGACAAGTATACAGGCCCGACGGCACCGGAACAGTCGGCTTTGGTCGCCCCATACGGAAACTATCCATTTGCCGGGCGCCCCTCTATGATGCACCTATGACTTTTTGACCTGCGATGACCCATGGCTGACTCTGCTTTCTTCTGCCCCCTGTCCCACGAAGGCGTTCTTGCCGTCCGCGGCGCCGACGCGGCCAAATTCCTTCAAGGCCAACTCACCTGCAACCTCAATTACCTGAGCGACACCCAGGCCAGCCTCGGTGCGCGCTGCACGCAAAAAGGGCGCATGCAATCGAGCTTTCGCATTCTGCTGCAAAGTGACGGCGTGTTGCTGGCTATGGCCATCGAGCTGCTGGAGCCGCAACTGGCAGACCTGAAAAAATACGCTGTGTTCTCCAAATCCAAACTCGCCGATGAAAGCGCCGCCTGGGTTCGTTTCGGCCTGGCAAATGCCGACAAGGCGCTGTCCGGCCTTGGCCTGGAGCTGCCAGCCGAGACTGACAGCGTCGTCCGCGACGGTGCCTTGATCGCCGTGCGCGTGTCCCCTGGCCGTGCCGAACTCTGGGTGCCCGCCGAGCGGGCCGACGCTGTGCGCAGCCAACTGGCTGGACAGCTACAACAAGCCGACTTGAATGAATGGCTGCTGGGTCAAATCCGCGCAGGCATCGGTCAGGTCATGCCACAGACCCGCGAACTGTTCATCCCGCAGATGCTCAACCTGCAGGCCGTGGGCGGCGTGAGTTTCAAGAAAGGTTGCTACACCGGCCAGGAAATCGTCGCGCGCATGCAGTACCTGGGCAAACTGAAACGTCGGTTGTACCACTTGAGCCTTGATGGGCTTGAAATGCCCGAGCCAGGCACACCGCTGTTTTCCCCCAGCCATAACAGTTCAATCGGCGAAGTGGTGATTGCGGCAAAAGCTGATCGTAGCGTTGAACTTCTGGCCGTATTGCAAGCCGAAGCTGCCGATAGTGGCGATGTGCATGTAGGCACGTTGGAAGGCCCCGGTTTGCACTTGCTTGACCTGCCTTACACGCTCGATCGTGATCGAGAGATCCAGCGCTGATCGCCGTACCTTTTTGCAACACCCTAGAGAGCATGAATGAACAAGCTGGCGGAAAAAGTCCAACAGGCTTTAGTGAGGGCCATCGATAACGATGACCTGGTTCTGCCGACATTGCCGGAAGTGGCCCTGAACATTCGTCAGGCCGCTGAGGATCCGGAAATCAGCATCAGCCACTTGAGCAAGGTGATCGGTCGCGATACCGCGCTGTCGGCGCGCCTGATCAAAGTGGTCAACAGCCCGTTGTTGCGCGCCACCCAGGAAGTCACCGACCTGCACACCGCCATCACCCGGCTGGGCACCAACTACAGCAGCAACTTGGCGATCGGCTTGGTGATGGAACAGATCTTCCATGCCCGCTCCGATGTGGTCGAACAAAAGATGCGTGAGGTATGGCGTCGCAGCCTGGAAGTGGCGGGCGTGAGTTACGCCTTGTGTCGCAGCCACAGCCAGCTCAAGCCAGACCAGGCGGCCCTCGGCGGCCTGGTGCACCAGATCGGCGTATTGCCGATCCTGACGTACGCAGAAGATCACTACGAGCTGCTCGCGGATCCGGTCAGCCTCAACCACGTGATCGAAAGCATCCATCCACTACTGGGTGACAAACTGCTGAGTGGCTGGGACTTTCCGGAAATGCTGGCCAAACTGCCCGGTCAATACCTGGACCTGGAGCGCGATTCGGCGAGCCTCGACTACATCGATCTGGTGCAGGTCGCCGTGCTGTATTGTCATCGCGGCACCGATCACCCTCTGGCGAGCGTTCCAGTCTCCACCTTGCCGGCGATCAAGAAACTGCGGGTCGACCCCTACAGCGACGTACTGCGTGCCGAGCTGGATGAAGCGCGCTCGATGTTCTACTGATCACCCGCGATAAAACTCACCCGCACCTTCAGTCCAGCCTGTTCGCCATCGTGCAGGCTGATCTGCGCCAGGTGTGCCCGGCAGATTTCACCGACAATTGCCAACCCCAGCCCCGAACCCATGCCCTGCTGACTGCGGCGGTAGAAACGTTCGAACACCCGGTCTCGTTCGTCCTGCGGGATGCCTGGACCATCATCTTCCACTTCCAGCACCGCCGGCGCGGTCACCCGCAGGATCACATTGCCCCCCGGTGGCGTGTGGGCCAGGGCATTGTCCACCAGGTTGCTCAGCAACTCATTCAACAGGGTTGGCTCACCACGCAACCACACCGGCTCGTCGGCTTCCAGCGCCAGCGCTACGCCGCGTGCGTGGGCCAGTGGCGCCATCGCCATGCCCAGCTCCCGGGCCAACTGGCTGAGGTCAAGTAACTGCGCGCCACCCTCGGCAATGGCACGGGCACCGTTTTCGATACGTGCCAGTGATAACAGTTGATTAGCCAGATGAGTCAGGCGGTCAGTCCCCTGGGCCGCCGTTTCCAGAGTGCTGCGCCAGGTTGCGGGATCCTCGGCGCGCAAACCCAGTTCCAATCGTGCCTTGAGCGCTGCCAGTGGCGTGCGCAATTCATGGGCTGCATCGGCAATAAACTGCGCCTGCCGTTCGAACTGGCCGCGCAGGCGTTCGGTGAAGTGGTTGAGGGAGCGCACCAGCGGCCCGAACTCATGCTGCACTTCTACCAAAGGCAGCGGGCGCAAGTCGTCAGGCTGACGCTCTTCAACAGCCGTGCGCAGACGCTCCAGCGGCCGCAATGCCGCACTCACGGCAAACCAAACCAGCAACAACGCACCGATGGCGAGCATCCCTAAACGCAGCAAGGTGTCGGCCATCAAGCTGCGCGCCATGCTCACACGCGCTTCATCGGTTTCGGCCACGCGGATTTCCGCCATACCGTTCATGTTCGGTTCGGAAACGGCCTTGAGCAAACTCACCACACGCACTTCCTGACCCTGATACACGGCGTCATAGAAGCGCGCCAGTGCCGGATAGTCATCGGTACGCGGCGTGCCTGGCGGTGGGCCGGGCAGGTTTTCGTAGCCAGAGATCAACTTCTGATCGATGTCATTGACCTGGTAATAAATACGCCCGGCACTGTCGTAGGCGAAGGTATCAAGGGCAACGTAGGGCACGTTGGCGCTCAAGGTGCCGTCCACCTGGGTCAAGCCGGCGGCGATAGTACGCGCCGAGGCCAGCAGCGTGCGGTCGTAGGCGGTGTCGGCGGCCTCGCGCCCATTCCAGTAGGCGCTCATGCCGCTGGCCAACATCAATAACACCAGCAACAACGCCAGGTTCCACAGCAGGCGCCAGCGCAGACTGCTGGGCTTATGCATCACGGGCTTCCAGCAAGTAGCCGAGGCCACGGAACGTCACGATGGCGATGGGCTGGCCATCGAGCTTTTTGCGCAGGCGGTGCACGTAGATTTCAATAGCGTCCGGGCTGGCCTCTTCGTCCAGGCCGAATACCTGGGAGGCCAACTGTTCCTTACTCATGACCCGACCTGGCCGGGCGATCAGCGCTTCCAGCACCGCTTGTTCACGGGAGGTGAGCGTCATCAGCTCGCCGCCCACGGTGAAACGTCGGGTGTCGAGGTCATAGACCAACACGCCACAGGCCTGCTGACGCTCACCGCCCAGCACGCTACGTCGTAGCAAGGCCTTGACCCGCGCTTCCAGCTCCGTCAACTCGAAAGGTTTGGCGAGATAGTCATCAGCCCCCAGATTCAGGCCGTGCACGCGGTCCTTCACATCACTGCGCGCCGTTAGCATCAGCACCGGCAAGTTTTTCCCACGGGCGCGTAAACGTGCGAGCACCTCAAAACCATCCATGCGGGGCAGCCCCACATCGAGGATCGCCGCCGCATATTCCTCGCTGCCGAGGGCCAGGTCCGCCGCCACGCCATCGTGCAGCACGTCGACGGTCAAACCCGTGCTCTTGAGCGCTTGCGCGACACTTTCGGCGAGTTGCAGATGGTCTTCAACCAGCAGGACACGCATGGATTTCTACCTCATTCAGGGGTGGTCGGCGCCACGCTTTGCCGGGCAGTTTACAGGCGCCGCCTGCCCTGTGAAGCCCGAAAACATTGAAAGGCGACTGAAAGGTTAGTGAAAGCTTCGCCCTTTAGCATCCAGCTACGGTGGTCTATGACCGCCGAGCGGCCTCAGTGTCGCGCGCGAAAAACGCCTTGAAGCGTTTTCGACAAAATAAGAACAATAACGGAGTACACAACGATGCTGTCGACACAGCCACAGGCCCTCTCGCCTGTTCGTTTTTCTCGTCTGACCCGGACCGCCCTCGCCAGTGCCGCTACCCTTGCCGGCTTTTCGCCGCTTAGCCAGGCTGCCTTCTTCGAAGACAGTAGCGCGACTCTGGAAACCCGCAACATGTACTTCAACCGCGACTTCCGCGATGGCACCAGTGCCCAGCAATCCAAGCGCGACGAGTGGGCCCAAGGCTTCATGCTCAACCTGCAATCGGGCTACACCGACGGCACCGTCGGCTTTGGCGTGGATGCGCTGGGCATGCTCGGGGTCAAGCTCGACTCCAGCCCCGACCGCACCGGCACCGGCCTGCTGCCCACCCATGACGACGGCCGCGCCGCCGACGAGTACTCCAAGCTGGGCCTGACCGGCAAAGTAAAGATCTCGGCCACTGAGTTGAAAATCGGCTCACTGATCCCCGAATTGCCGATCCTCAAGCCCAATGACGGCCGCATCCTGCCGCAGACCTTCAACGGCGGCCTGATCACCTCCAAGGAATTCAAGAACCTGGTGTTCACCGGGGGCCGTCTGGACAAAGCCAAGGACCGCGACGACAGCAATTACGAAGACATCGCCCTCAACAACAAGAACAGCCGTTTCGTCAGCGGCGCCACCGGCAGGCACTTCAACTTCGGTGGCGCCGACTACAAGTTCGCCGACAAGATCACCGGCAGCTACCACTTCGCCCAACTCGATGACGTATACCGCCAACATTTCCTCGGTCTGGTGGCCGCGCGCCCGATGGGCCCCGGCACCTTCGCCACCGACCTGCGCCTGGCCATCAGTGATGACGCAGGCGCAGCCCGTGGCGGCAAGATCGACAACACCTCCCTCAACGGCCTGTTCAGCTATGCCCTCAATGGCCACAAGCTCAGCGCCGGTTACCAGCACATGTCCGGCGACAGTGCTTTCCCGTATGTGGATGGCAGCGACCCGTACCTGGTCAACTTCGTGCAGATCAACGACTTTGCCGGTGCCGAGGAGCGTTCCTGGCAAGCGCGCTATGACTACGACTTCGCCAAGCTGGGCATTCCCGGCCTGAGTTTCATGAGCCGTTACCTGTCGGGTGACAACATCAAGCTCAAGAACGGCGAGACTGGCAAGGAGTGGGAGCGCAACACCGAGATCAAGTACGTGGTGCAGACCGGCACCTTCAAAGATGTGGCCGTGCGCCTGCGCAACGCCACCTACCGTTCCAACTATTCAGCCCGTGATGCGGATGAAATGCGCCTGCTGGTCAGCTACAGCATCGCGCTCTGGTAGTAGTCACCCATAACAACAAAGACGGAGATCACCATGACCCTTTCACTGCGTAAATTGGCTCTCACCGCCGGCTGCATGCTGTTCGCCGGCCAACTGCTGGCCGCCGACGAACCCAAGCGCCCGGAATGCATCGCCCCGGCTTCGCCTGGCGGTGGTTTTGACCTGACCTGCAAACTGGCGCAGAGCGCGCTGGTCAACGAGAAGCTGCTGAGCAAGCCGATGCGCGTGACCTACATGCCCGGTGGCGTGGGCGCGGTGGCCTACAACGCCGTGGTCGCCCAGCGTCCTGCCGATGCCGGCACGCTGGTGGCCTGGTCCAGCGGTTCGCTGTTGAACCTGGCCCAGGGCAAGTTCGGTCGCTTCGATGAAAGCGCCGTGCGTTGGCTGGCAGCGGTCGGCACCAGCTACGGTGCCATCGCGGTGAAAGCCGACTCGCCCTACAAGACCCTCGACGATCTGGTCAAAGCCCTGAAGAAAGATCCGGGCAGCGTGGTAATTGGTTCCGGCGGCACCGTCGGCAGCCAGGACTGGATGCAAACCGCCCTGATCGCCAAGGCCGCCGGGATCAACCCGCGTGAACTGCGTTACGTGGCCCTTGAAGGCGGCGGCGAAATCGCCACCGCCCTGCTCGGCGGCCATATCCAGGTGGGCAGTACCGACATCTCCGACTCCATGCCGCACATCCTCAGCGGCGACATGCGCCTGCTGGCGGTGTTCTCCGAACAGCGCCTGGATGAGCCGGAAATGAAGGACATTCCGACCGCCAAAGAGCAAGGCTACGACATCGTCTGGCCAGTGGTGCGTGGCTTCTACCTCGGGCCAAAAGTCAGCGATGCCGACTATGCCTGGTGGAAAGAGGCGTTCGACAAACTGCTGGCCTCCGACGAGTTCGCCAAGCTGCGTGACCAGCGCGAGCTGTTCCCGTTCGCCATGACCGGCCCGGAGCTCGACACCTATGTGAAGAAACAGGTGGCTGACTACAAAGTGCTGGCCAAAGAGTTCGGCCTGATCCAGTAATCGTCCCCTGTCGCGCGGCCGCGCCCTTTTGAACGAGGGGCGTGGCCCAGGAGTTCTACATGCTCTTACAACGCATTTTTGCCGCCGTGCTGCTGTTGGCCTGTGCCGGCTTGGCACTGATGGCCTGGCCGTATCAGGCGTCGTTTTCCTACGAGCCGGTGGGGCCTCGCGCCTACCCGCTGCTGATGCTCGGGCTGATGAGCCTGGCACTGATCTACATGCTGTTCCGCCCACAGCCGACCAAGCACACCCAGGAAGAACCCGCGCTGGACCGCGAAACCCTGATCAAGATTGGCGTGTGCGTCGGCCTGTTGATCGTCTTCGCCGGCACCTTTGAACCCCTGGGTTTCATCCTCAGCAGCATGCTGATCGGCATCCCGATGGCGCGCTTGTACGGTGGTCGCTGGTTGCCGAGCGTGGTGATCGTCACGTTGATGGCCATCGGCTTGTACCTGCTATTCGACAAAGCCATGGATGTACCGCTGCCCCTCGGCCTGCTCGACGTTCTGGAGAACTGACATGGATACTTTCGGCTACTTGGGCCAGGGCTTCGGCGTTGCACTGTCCCCTTACAACCTGGTGACCGCGTTGTGCGGCACACTGATCGGCACCGTGGTCGGCCTGTTGCCAGGCCTGGGCCCGATCAACGGCGTTGCGCTGTTGATCCCCATCGCGTTCGCCCTCGGCCTGCCGCCGGAATCGGCGCTGATCCTGCTGGCAGCCGTGTACCTGGGTTGCGAATACGGCGGCCGTATCAGCTCGATCCTGCTGAACATCCCGGGCGAAGCCTCCACCGTGATGACCACCCTTGATGGCTACCCAATGGCCCGCAAAGGCCTGGCCGGTGTGGCACTGTCGTTGTCGGCATGGAGCTCGTTCATCGGCGCGTTTATCGCCACCTGTGGCATGGTGCTGTTTGCGCCGTTGCTGGCCAAATGGGCGATTGCCTTCGGCCCGGCGGAATATTTCGTATTGATGGTGTTCGCGATTGTCTGTCTCGGCGGTATGGCCGGTGACAAGCCGTTGAAGACCTTTGTTGCAGCGCTGATCGGTCTGTTCCTGTCGGCGGTCGGCATCGACGCCAACAGCGGCGTGTACCGCTTTACCGGCGACAACATCCACCTCACCGACGGCATCCAGTTTGTGGTGTTGGTGCTGGGCCTGTTCTCCATCAGCGAAATCCTGTTGCTGCTGGAAAAAACCCACCGTGGCCAGGAAGCGGTAAAAGCCACCGGACGCATGATGTTTAACCTGAAGGAAGCTGGCGCGGTGTTCGTCGTGAATATCCGTTGCGGCCTGCTGGGTTTCATCATGGGCGTGTTGCCGGGTGCTGGCGCGACCTTGGCCTCGGCCGTTGCCTACATGACCGAAAAACGCTTGGCCGGTGCCAGCGGTAAATTCGGCCAAGGCGACATGCGCGGCCTGGCGGCGCCGGAAACCGCCATCGGCGCGTCCGCCTGCGGTGCCCTGGTGCCCATGCTGACCCTCGGCGTACCCGGTTCGGGCACCACGGCGGTGATGATCGGCGCGCTGTCGCTGTACAACATCACCCCGGGTCCGCTGCTGTTCCAACAGCAACCCGACATCGTCTGGGGCCTGATCGCCTCGTTGTTCATCGCCAACATCATGCTGGTGATCCTCAACATCCCGATGATCCGCATCTTCACGCGCATCCTCGCCGTGCCGAACTGGGCGCTGGTGCCGGTGATCGCGATCATTACGGCGATTGGTGTGTACGCGGTTCACGCCACCACCTTCGACCTGTTCCTGATGGTCGGTATCGGCATCTTCGGCTACATCCTGCGCAAGCTCGACTTCCCGCTGTCGCCGGTGCTGCTGGGCTTTATCCTCGGCGGCTTGATGGAGCAGAACCTGCGCCGTGCGCTGTCGATCTCCAACGGTGACCTGCAGATCCTCTGGTCGAGCCCGATCACCTTTGGTGTGTGGGTACTGACCGCGCTGATGCTGGCCTTCCCGCTGATCCGCATCTACCGTAAACGTGCCCTGCAGCGTCGTGCCGTGGCCGATGTCTGAGGTCACCTTTAAACATTGGTGGGGAACACCGCTGGTCGGCCTGGCCGGCGGCTACCTGGCCAGCCTGATCGGCTGGCCTTTGCCGTACATGGTCGGCTCATTGCTGGCGATCATCCTGGTGCGTTGCCTTACGCCGTGGCAATTGGCGGAGATTCCCGGCGGGCGTAAATGCGGCCAATGGGTCATTGGGATTGGGATCGGGCTGCACTTCACCCCGGTGGTGATCGAACAGGTGATGAGCCACTTCGGGCTGATCTTCTTCGGCGCGCTGGTCACCAGTTTGTCGAGCGTGGTTGGCGTGTGGTTGATGCGGCGCAGCGGTGAAGACCGCGCCACGGCGTTTTTCTCCAGCATGCCGGGCGGTTCCGGTGAGATGGTCAATCTCGGCGCGCGCAATGGCGCAGTGCTCAGCCGTGTCGCGGCAGGGCAGAGTCTGCGGGTGCTGGTAGTGGTCTTGTGTGTGCCGGCGATCTTCAAGTATCTGCTGGAAGGCGGTGCGCCGCAGTTTCATCCCGCGCCCGTAAGCTGGCCTTGGTTGCTAGCGCTGTTTCCGCTGGGTGCGCTGGTTGCCTTGGGCTGGCAGCGCTTGCGTCAGCCGAACCCTTGGTTGTTCGGGCCGTTGCTGGTGAGTGCGACGGCCAGTGTCGTGTGGAATTTGCATATCGGCCTGCCCGACGGTGGCAGCCAGATCGGCCAATGGCTGATCGGCAGCGGCTTGGGCTGCCACTTCAACCGGCAGTTCTTTCGCCGCGCGCCTTCGTTCATGGGACGCACGTTGATTGGTACGGCGTTGACCATGGCGCTGGCGACGTTGGCTGCGGTGGGGTTGAGTGCGCTGACCCATCTGGATTTGCGCTCGCTGACCCTGGGCATGATGCCCGGCGGCATTGCCGAGATGAGTCTTACGGCAGAAACCCTGCAACTGTCGGTGCCGTTGGTGACGGCGATGCAGGTGATGCGGTTGTTGTTTGTGTTGTTTTTGGCGGAGCCGTTGTTCAGACACTGGAACAGGCAGCCCTGACCGAGGCTGGCGCGGCTCGCAACGAGCCGCGACCGTCAGTCTGAACTGTCAAATCTCACAGTTGTTCCGCCCCCTCTCCAAGTGTTCTAAATCGTCTCGCGCCTCACCCTCCGGAGATGATCATCATGCGCCCAACGCGAAATGCCCGCCCTCCCGTCGCGCTACTGGCTCCGTATATCCCCGGTTTGAAAGTCCCGGTGGTCGGCTTCGGCGGCGGCGTCAACAGAGCCTTGCTTGAGTCCCATGGCGACGACGGGCTTATCTGCATCCTGAGAAGCTATGCCAGCCAGGCGGAAGGTGACTTCATTGCGCTGATCTGCGCCAACCCCGACATACCGGTCGATTCCCATACAGTCACGGAACAGGAAGCCCGCGAGGAAAAAGCGATTGTCTTGCGCATTCCTTTGGCACGCCTGTCGGATGGCACGGCAGGCCCGGTTTACATGGTCGTCACGCACCTGGATTCGCGCAGCGAAGAAACCCAGCGCCTTACCCTCAAAACAGACCGGGTGGCACCGACCGGTAACGACCCCATCGTGGCACCGCCCTGGGTCAACGAGCGCCTGCCGCGCCCGCAACCCGCCCAGACCCTCATCGATTCAGCGGCAGCCCAGCGGGGTGTTGCCGTGAGCATCGGTTTTTACCCAGTCGATACCACCTTGCCCACCAATACCCACCGCGCAGTGCGTGACCGGATCCGGCTGATCATCGGCAGTGAAATCGTCGAGCATCTCGTCACCGAAGGCCAGACCGGCAATCGAAACCCGATCACGGTGATGGTGAATTACAGCACCTGGCTGAAGATCGGCAGCGGCCGGCATGCCTGCGCTTATGACGTATTGGACGAAGTGGGCAATTACACGCCCGGTCGCTCGCCGTTAGAAATAATTGAGGTACGTCTGAATCCAAACGAGCAATTGCTGGACCCAGGACATATCGTCGAGGCGCCCGGCGGCACACTGGATGCCGACAAGCTTGCAGGTAAAAGCGCAACGTTGCGGTTCCCCATTGCCGGTAAAGGCTGGGCAAGCGGCGACACACTGCGGGCCAGCCTCAGGGGGCGCACCCTGGCCGGGGTGGATGTGGAAAAAATCTACAGCGCCCCTGTTGGTTCAACCGCCGTTCAGTACCTCGATATTGCATGGCCAAACGCAGACCTGAGTCTACTGATTGGCGCCCAGGCTCGGCTCAGTTACGAGCGCCTTCGCTCAAATCAACCTGGCGTGCCTTCGGAAAACGCCTTCATCCAGGTAACGGGTACGCCGGTTGATACCGGGCTGGACGCGCCTCAGGTGCCGGCAGCCAACGGTGGTGTGCTCAACCCGCTGATCGATCCCGTCAGAGTCATAGTCATTTCCTACATGGGCCAGCACCCTGATGATTGCGTGACACTGGTATTGGACGGCAAGTATGCCAATGGCCATGGGTTTTATCAGGAACATCGCCTACCGGCGGGCACGGACGACATCATTTTCGACCTCGCCAACGGCCAGGACGGTGATATTCGCCAGTTGGAAAGCGGCACGCTACGCCTCTATTACTACATCAACCTGCCCGGACAGCGTCCGCCCTCAAAGGACCTGAACCTGCTGATCGGCGAGCCAATGGAGGCGTTACCCAAGGTCCAGGTGCTCCAGGCGCCGGAACCCGACCTGACCTTTGACCCAGACATTTCCCGCACCAATGCCAATGTCACTGTCAGGTGGCACGTCGCATTTGTGCTGGGCGCAACGGTGGTGCTGTACTTCGAAGGCAGCGCACTGGGCGGCAGTGCGCCACCCATGCGGCGGCTGATCACCGACGCTGGGTTCGGCGAGGATTTGAAGTTTGTGGTCCCGCGCGTCTATGTGCTGGCCAACCTCAACCGTTCGGCCCGGATCTACTACAACGTCGAACGGCCCGGGCTACGCACACTGTATTCACAATCGCTGGTGATGAAGGTAGGGAGCGCGTTGCAACTGGACGTGCCACTGATCCTGCAAAGCACGGTCACCGGCCCCGCGACGGCAACGCTCAACCCCTTGCATGTGCTGCCGCCGGCTGCACCGGTGGTCACTCTGCGCGTTCGCTATCCCATGCTGGCGGGGGATGATATTCAGCCGTTCTTCAAGGGCACATTCGGCCTGGGCACTCCGCAGATCGCGCCAAAACCCGCCGACCCGGCGTTGGGTTATGTCGACTTCTCATTCTCCAACCAGGTGATTGCCGCCAATCTCGGCCAGCTAGTCGGGGTGTCCTATATCGTCACGCGGGGCGGCGCGAGCACGTCGTCGCAAATCTTGAGCCTCACAGTAGAAAAACTGCCCGCTCAACTCCTCGACCGGGTCAGCGTGCCGCAGGCGCTGGCGGGTGTGATTGATGTCAGCAAAGCTCACAGCGTGCAGGTGTTGGAGTGGCCCTTCATGCGCAACGGGCAACCGGTGTGGATAGACATCAAAGGCGCCGCCAACCTGCCTTTGCGCGAAGGCACGCCACTGACTGCGGCAGAATTCGCGGCCACGCGCGTGGAACATAGCCTGCCTGCGAGCTATCTGCGTTCCCTGCCCAACCGCAGTACGCTCACCGTGGAAACCCGCATCTCACTCAATGGCAGCTCCCACAAAGACTTCGCGGTCAAGCTGGGCACGGTCAGCTACCGGATCGAGAACACCAAAGGGGTCATGGCCAATATCCGCGCAGCCGGCACTCCCACAAACCTGGCACTCAGTGCCGACGGCACGCGGCTATACCTGACCCAAGCCACCACACCCCGATCCGTGGCGGTGATCGACACACAAAACTACCGGGTCATCCACACGATTACAGGCATAGGCTCACCGCTCTGGTTGGCCTTGCACCCCGACGGCAGCCGCCTGTATGTGCCGGATAACAGCACCGCTGCCAATACACCGGTTCGCGTGATCAGCACGCTGAACTACTCGACGATCCACACACTCACAGGCTTCTCCACCGTACACGGACTCACGCTGAACAAGGCGGGCACGCGCCTTTATGTGGCGGACTACGGCGCGTCAGAGATGGTGATTATCGACACGATCAGCCACAATGTGGTCAGCCGCGTGCCCACCCCCCGACCCAGTGCCATCGCGCTGAGCCCGGACGGAACCCGTGCGCATATCGCCGGCGTGTTTGATTGGCGGGCCTTCAACCTGGCGAACAACGCCCAGCTCAGCCAAGTCAACACCGTCTCGGCACCCCGGCAAATCGCCCACAGCCCGGTGCTGCAACGCGTCTATATCAACCAGCCCGACCGAGGTACCGTGTTGATCGGCAATACCGCAACGCTGCAGATCAGCCAGACCTTGAGCGGTCTGAATCGCCCATACGGCGTAGCCTTTCACCCGAAACTGGAGCGCGCCTATATCACCCAAAGCGGCGCCGACTTGCTGACCCTCGTGGATACACGAGCGCAGAGCGTGATCGGCACTTATGCTGGATTCAGCCAGCCACGAGGCGTGGTGGTATCACCGGACGGCGTCTATGCCTATGTGGCAAATGCACGTAATAACACTGTGTCGGTAGTCGTGCTATGAACCGAGAGAGCCGTTGGTCGGCACTGTCATTTCTCACAGCTAGGCAGAGTGGCAGGGGAGGCGTTGAATCGAGGCTGCGACTCAATTCAACGATGGATTACGGGTCGTGCTCTTGATTAACACTCAGACAGGTATCCCGTCATGACACATGATCAAAATCTCCCGCCAGCCCTGACCTGTGACTGCACATCTACGGAGCCTGCACCCGTTCAAACTACGCTGCCAGCCCTGCCGCATGGTTGCGTGCCCACAGTGCAGCGCAGAAGACCGAGCAAAAAAGCTGGAGGTCGCCTGCCTGACCGGCCAGATGTCGGAGGCTGCCCACCAGGTTTTCACAGGCCCCCTTCAACACGGCTGCCATTCGCGGATCTATACCCTTATATTCCTAACCTGACCCCCATACCTGGCACTGACGGCGCCCTCAATAAAGCCGCCCTGACGGTCAGCGCCCTCGGCGTCATCTACACCCTCCAAGCGTGGTTTGGACAGGCTGAGAATGACTTTGTCTGGGTTGAGCTCAATGGTTTGCAGGTCGCCAGCTACACCGTCTCCGATACTGATGCAGCCATCGGCAAGGACGTTACCCTGAACATTGAGTCCGTCCGGTTTATCGATCAGACGAACAACACGTTGCAAGGCTTCGTCAGGCGCCTTAGTGGCACCACGGATCAGACCGACGCCTTGAGCGTCTGGGTGGACCAAAAGGAGCCAGGGGGCCTCGACCCACAGGCCAGTACACCCACCATCAATGAAAACCTGGCGCGTGTGCGCTTCGAAGATCCAACCATCGAAGCCTTCGGCATCATCACCTCAACGGCCGCTCAACTGGGCATCAAGGTGATCATTGATAAATACCCGGTGAACCCGCTGGTGGATCAGGTCTACCACCGCAAAGAAGGTGATGTGATCTTCATCAGTATTGGCGGTGTGATCGACACCCACATAGTCAGCAATTTTGAGGCCTCCGGCAACGCGCCCATCGTTATCACCATCAACTACGGCATTTGGCTACAGGTGACGCCCGGGGTAAACATTCTTGAATGGTTTGCAAGGGATAAGGCCGGTAATCAGTCCATCGGCTTTTCAGTTCCAAGGCTCATACAAAACAATGTGGGCGGGGGTACCGGTCCGTTGCTGCCTGAGGGACTGGTGGTTGAATCTGATTACGACGCAGGTTCAGACGAAGACTTCATTGACACAGATTCACAATCGAGCGACCTGAACTTTGAAATACAAATCAGAAATCATGGTTGGGTTGCCAACGACGAGGCACTCGTCACCTATCTCGGGCTGACCGCAACAGGCGAGACCTCAAAACACACCGAAACAGTTAACGTTCCACAGCCAAATGCGCTGCGAATTTACGTTCCTCTGCCGTTGATGTTTGCCAAAAAGCTTGCGGGCGGCCGCTTGCTGATTACTTATGAACGCGTGCGGGCGGGTGAAGCGAATACGCCCTCCAATGCCGTCGTTTACAGTATGCGCGGCACACCTGTCGACAACAGTCGGCCGGCCCCTATAGTCAAAGGACTCGTGGGCGGAGTCTTGCCGGTAGATACCGATCCAGTAGAAATTACCGTGCCTTTCTTCGGGCAAGATCCCAGTGACAAGGTCGACCTGATCATCGAAGGCAAAGCCCTCGATAGTACGCCTGTTTATGCGAAATACACTGAGATCGCGGGCACTGGACCGATCGACTACTTCCTGGACTATGCCAGCGTCTTCGCCGTCCTGGAGGGATCCACCTTCACGGCGTATTACGTGGTCAATGGCGACTTCACCCGCCCCTCGAAATCAGTGACCGTCCAGGTGGGTGACATTACGGTGACGCTGCCCCCTCCCACATCAGCAGAAGCACCACCGCCTGACCATGTGTTTGACGAGCTCGTCAGCAAAGGCAACCTGAAGGCACTCGTCCATCCACATTCGAGCATTGCCCTGAACGATGAGGTCAGAATTGTTGCCACTGGCAGCAAACCAGGTGGCAGTACAACCACCGCGTGGCTGAAAGTGACGCCCGCCTGGCATAACTCATCGCTGCCCTTCACGATTGCACGCTTGGTTGTGTTGGCGAACAAAGAAAGCACCATGACACTGCACTGGGAAGTCAGGACGCTGCCTACCGATACACCGCTTAAATCCCTGCCATTGGTCGTCAATGTAGGCGCGAGATTGCAATTGACCGAGTGCCCCAGCCTGCTCGAAAGCACTTACGTGGCGCCTTGTGTCGCGCAACTTAACGCGCTGCACGTCTGGACGCCTTCGCCTCGTATTGTCACGTTCAGGGTCAAGTACCCGATGAACCCCGCAGACCTTGTGACGCTGGTGGTACAGAACAAGCCAGGCGTAGGCATGCCCGCAATTCCTCCCAAACCCGGTATCCCGGATGCCGGCCATGACTACATCACGTTTGCCTATATCAGTGATTTTGTCGCGGCTTACGTGGGTGAGTCCTTCACCGCGCATTTTGAAGTGAAGCGCAACAACGATATTATTGAGTCTGCCAAACTGACCGTTAACGTGGATGCGCTGTCAGAACAAACACTTGATTTGGTGAGCGTTCCTGAAGCGCTAGGAGGGCTGATCGATACCAGCCAGCCTAACCACGTCGAAGCGAAAGCCTGGCCCTTCTTCAAACAGCAGCAACCTGTCTTCATTCACCTGCAGTGCGTGGAGAGTCTGTTTTTGCGTCAAGGCATCAAAGTCAGCGCAGCAGAGTTCACAGCCAGGCGCACGCTTGATCTGATCCCGCAGGACTATCTCGACAAACTCAATGATGGTGGCACCCTGAGGGTGCTTGCCAGCGTATCCATGGATGAGACAGGGCTTGAAAGCAACGCTATCGCGCTGAAACCAGTGTCGTACGGCATTCAGCGCAAGGCTTCCATTGTCAAACACATCCCGGTTGGGCTGGGTCCACACCGGATCGTCATAAGGCCCGATAGCCAAATCGCATTTGTATTGAACATTGGCTCGGGTTCAATCAGCGTCATTGATATTCAAGCCGCCAATGTCGTTCATACGCTTGCAGTGCCCAGGTGCTGGGGGATTGCTTTGAGTGCCGACGGAACAAAACTGCTGGCAAGTTATTACCACGAGATCTTGGTCCCAGGGAGTTACATCCGTGTATTTGACGCCCATACCTATACACTGCTTGCCCATATCCAACTGGGTCGTCGGTTACCTCAGGATATCACGACAACCTCTGGGCAACCCTCCTGGGGGTACGCTGCAATTGCTGAGTGGATCAATTCCTATTACGAACATCGGCTCGTAAAACTCAACCTGCAAAACCATACGGTCCAAGCAGTTTCCCCCACTGCTCCATCGCAAATCTCGAGGGTTTTCATGACCCCCGAGAATATCCTATTTGCTGACTTTGGGGCATTCGGGATGCGTCGGTACGATACTGCCTCCGATTCATGGATCACTTCAGCACCGTTTCCCGGGGCCGTCGCCGATCTTGCTTTTTCGCAAACCGGCGAAAAAGGCTTTTATGTCAAAGGTACCGAATTGGGGGTTTTCAATCGAAAACTCAATACCCTGCTTCTTAAGGTGACGACATTCGACAACGCAAGGATGGTTGCTACGCACCCCATCGCCGAGAAGATTTATGTCGGTGATTTTGATAGCGATGAAGTCACCATTCTCGACACCACAAACGACAAGCCTGAACCCATCAGTGTGTTGCAGGGATTCCACGGCCCTATGGATGCTGAAGTCGCATCCGATGGCAAACATATGCTGGTAGCAAACGGTAAGGCCGACTTCGCGACACTGGTCAAGTTGTAAGTCACGCACGCGCCTCTGAGGGGGCGCTTGTTCTTTCACGAGGTATTCAAGGAGATGGAAAAAAACCGTACTGGCGTACGGTTTTTTTATGCATCATCAGGCGTGCAACTGCATCACCTTAGAAGTCGAAGCGCAACCCCACATTCACCCCCAGCGGCTGCTTGATATTCTGCCCAACGCTGCGCTCCAGATCCGCATGCAGCTTCAGGTTCTGCGATACCGACATCGCCACACCCGCACCCAGTTTCAAGCGCGAACCCGAGAGGTCATTGTTGAACGCATTGTCGTTGACGAGCACCTTGTTGCTCTGGTCGAACTCATGGGCCACTGCGGCTTTCAGGTACGGCTGCACCACACTGCCGCTTTCCAGCTGGAAGTTGCCGCCACCGGTTACACCCAGTTGGGTCGTTACCGTCTGTCGGCACTGTCATTTCTCACAGCTAGGCAGAGTGAGAGGCAGGGCATTGAATTTAGGCTGCGACTCAACGCAGGGGTGATACGAGTCGTGTCCTTAATTAAGACTCAGACAGGTATCCCACCATGACCGACTCTCAATCTCCCGAATCTTCTCTACACGACGGCTGCGAACCAACGGTCGCGCGCATTAAACGTAGCAAGTCATCGTTGGGACGCTTACCTGACAAACCTGCTCCAGACGGATGCGCCCCACCAAGCGGGACTGACGGTCGATACCCCTTTGCTGAATTGACTCCGTACATTCCAAACCTCACCCCTATACCTGACACCGATGGCGCCCTCAACAAGGCAGCACTGACGGTCAGCTCGCTGGGCGTCATTTACATTCTTTATGCCTGGGTTGCACAGGCCGAAGGTGACTACGTCTGGGTGAATCTCAACGATACAGAGGTGGCTCACTATACCGTCAGCAAAGAAGACGCCGAGATCGGCAAAGACGTTTTCCTCACGATAGACAGCGTTAGATTTATCGACCAGGCGAATAATAAACTTCAAGCGTTCGTCAAACGCCTGAGCGGCACCACTGACGAGACTCGGGCATTGAGTATCTGGGTAGATACAAAAGAACCCGCAGGCCTGGACCCTCAGGTAAGCACCCCCATCATTAATGAAAACATGGGGGTCATCAGGTTTGTAGATCCAAGCATCGAAGCCTTTGGGATCATCAGCCAGGCAGCTGCCCAATTAGGTGTCGAGATCCTCATTGATAAATATCCGTTGAATCCGCTGGTGGATCAGGTGTACCACCGCAAAGAAGGCGATGTGATCTACGTGAGTATCGGCGGGAGGATCGTGCCTCACACGGTGAGCAGCCTTGAAGCTTCCGGTACCACGCCCATTGCTATAACCATCTATGACGGCACCTGGCAGCAAGTGACACCCGGCGTGAACATTTTGGAATGGTATGTAAGGGATAAGGCAGGTAATCAGTCCATCGGTTTTTCCGTTCCAAGATTCATACAAAACAATGCAGGTGGTGGATCCAACCCTTACCTGATTGAGGGGCATGTCACTGAGTCCGATTACGATGATGAGTTAAATGAAGAGTTTATCAATGTCGATGCACAAACGAAGGATTTGAACTTCGAGGTACCGATTAGAAACCATGGCTGGCTCGCCAATGACGAACTACTTGTCACCTACACTGGGCTTACCTCGACCGGTGATACGCTGACGCACACCGAACCCTATACAGTGCTGCAGCCCACCCTGATCCGCGCCAACATTGCTCTGCCATTGGGCTTCGTCCAAAAACTGACAGGGGGCCGTTTGCTGGCCGCCTATAAGCGCATTCGGTCGGGAACGACTGATACGCCTTCCCAGGCCGTAATTTACGGCATGAGGGGCACGCCGGTTGACAACCGTCGCTTGCCGCCTGTTGTACATGGCACCGTGGGCGGTGTACTGCCGGTAGATACCAACCCGGTAGAAATAACCGTACGCGGTTTCGGACAGGCTCCCGGAACCAGAATCGACTTGATCATCGAAGGCAGAAGCCTCGTCGGCGTCCCCGTGTATTTGCGGTACACGGAGATCGCAGGCGCCGGAGACACCCATTTCTTCTTGGACTACTGGCCATTCAGCGAATTGGAAGGTTCCTCGTTCGAGGCGTTTTACATCGTCGACAACGACGCCGCCCGCCCTTCACAATCGGTGATCGTACGAGTCGGTAGCATTCAAATCCTGTTACCCGCCCCCAGGTCACAAGAAGCACCACCGCCAGACCATGTATTTGACGAGCTTGTGAGTAAAGGCAATCTCAGAGCCCTTGTCGACCCGCATTCCGCTATTGCCTTGGACGACGAGGTTCGAGTAGTTGCCACGGGCAGCAAGCCGGGCGGCAGCATTACCACCGACTGGCTGAAAGTAACATCGGTTTGGTTTGGCACTGTGCTGCCTTTCACCATTGCGCGCAATATTGTCCTGAACAATAAAAATGGAACCATGACACTGCATTGGGAAGTCAGGAAAAGGCCCACGGACATTCCGCTCAAGTCTCTGCCGCTGATCGTTAACGTAGGGGCAATGTTGCAGTTGAACAAGCACCCAACCCTTCTGGAATCGACGTACTTATCACCCGGCGTGGTGCAGCTCGATACAAACGATGTACTACCGCCACGTCCGAGGATTCTCACATTCCGGGTGGAATATGATACGCAGCCCCAAGACCTTGTAACACTGTTCATACTCGGCAAACCGGGACTTGGAACGCCGAACATTCCGAGCAAACCTGGCATCCCGGATACGGGCCACACCTACATCACATTTACGTGGAGTAGTTCATTGGTGGCTGCGTACCTGGGTGGATCGTTCACAGCTTATTTTGAAGTGCTTCGCAATGGACAACCCTTAGAGTCACCTCCACTCACCGTTAACGTGCTGGCATTATCGAATCAAACGCTGGACGTGGTGAGTGTGCCAGAAGAGAAAGATGGGGTTATTGATGCGAGCCAGTCCGCCAACGTCAGGATCGACGAGTGGCCATTCTTCAATCGGCAGCAAGCGGTTTTCATTCGCCTGAGGAGTTCTTCCGATCTGTTCCTGCGACAAGGCATCAAGGTAAGCGCTGCTGAGTTTGCGGCCAAGCGCACGCTTGACCTTATACCTGAGGCCTATAGGCAAAGTCTGCCCCAAGGCAGTGTGCTGACCGTCGAAGCGAGTGTTTCGATGGATGAACTGGGCGTGGAAAGCAGCGCGATCAAGCTGAAACCGGTTGAGTACGTGGTGGATCGGCAGCCCGTAATTTCTAAACATATTCCTGTGGGTGCGGGCCCGCACCAGATTGTTATAACGCAGAACAGCGTGACGGCGTTTGTGTATAACGCAGGTTCAAAAACCATCAGTGTTATTGATATAAACACAGCCGCCGTCGTAACGACCATAGTCTTGTCGTACTCCAGTGGAATCGCTTTAAGCAATGACGGCAAAAAACTAATAGTCAGCAGGGCCTACCCACATTCCTTTTATTTTTACGACGCGGCCACCTTCGGCTACGTTGGTTATAGCAATACCAGTTATTACTACGCCCAAAACATTACCGCAACTAACGGAACGAACACTTCAGCTTATGCTACAGGCTATTATTATTATAACTCCAGATACACCTACTACCTGCTTAAAGTCAACACTTTGACCCATGCTATCCTCACATACATCTCTTCAGTATCTTCCGCAGGACGACTCTACACATCGCCCGAAAATGTCCTTTACATCAACTCAGGCACAAGCGGCATACGCCGACTGGATACGGCGTCGGACACGTACATAACCGGGGCGCCCTTTAGCAATCCCGTTAACGACATTGCCTTTTCTAATAAAAGTGAAAAAGCCTTCTTTGCAGCCGTTACTAACGTGGGTATGTTTAATCGCCTGCTCAACAACATGACGCACTTGAAATCAGGCTTTACCAATGCTTTGGGAGTGGCAACGCATCCGTCTCAGGAACAACTTTATGTGGCGGACTTCGGTACCGATACAGTCAGAGTTTTGGATGCCTCCACCAACGAACTAAAAGACGTGGCCACGCTGCGAGGGTTCAACGGTCCCAGGGCGCTAAAAGTGACGCCCAATGGCCAGCACCTGTTAGTCTCAAGCGATAGGGCAAACGTCGTTACGCTGGTTGATCTTTAATCCACTCCCTGGCTGCACTCCTCGAGGATAGCCTGTCTAGTCCTGAAATAGGTTTACACCTGTTTCAGTCTCAAAACGCTCGATGCACCGCATCGGGCGTTTTGTATTTCAGGGACATGTGTGGCCTTTCCCCGTTGTAGATCAGCACCGACTCACCCACCATCTTCACTGCATCCGCCAGATTTTTAGGGCGATACAGCAGAAACTCGGTCTTCAAAATGCCGTTTATCCGTTCCGCCAGAGCATTCTGGTAGCAGTCATAGCCGTCGGTCATCGAGCATCTGATGCCATGACTGGCGTGCAAGCGCTGATAAAGCTCAGAGCAGTATTGGGCTCCGCGGTCTGAATGATGGATTAGTGGAAGCGTGGTTTGGCGTTCACCAACTGCCTTTTCCATCGCTTTGATCACCGACTCGGTATGCAAACTCGCATGCACATGATGGCCTACGATCTTGCGCGAGTAAGCGTCTGTCACCAGGCTCACATAAGCCACGCTTTCCTGTGTCGGCAGGTAGGTTATGTCTGCAACCCACACCTGCTCTGGCCTGTTGGGTACGATCTGCTTCTGGCCCGCTTTGAGCAGGTTAGGATGGCGGCGAAAGCGGTGATGGCTGTCCGTCGTTTTGTGGTAAGCCCGTTTGCGCACAACCAGTTCTCGAGCGTTGCGCAGGATGCTGAACAGGCGGTCTCTGCCGACCTGCACTGATGCGCCAAATTCGACGCTCATCAGGTAATGCAGCTTGCGCGTGCCGATCCGTGGCTGGCGTCGGCGCTTTTCAAGAACAAAGTCCATCACCTCTTGATCTTGGCGAGCCCTCGCGTCGAAAGCCCGATTTCGTTGGTAATATGCTTGGCGCGAAATGCCCATGAACAGGCAAGCCCTGGTGATGCTCAGGTCTTGGATTTGCCCTTGCGAGAGGACTTGCCGGGTCGCTTTTTTACGACAGAAACACCGTAGTCATTCTTCAGAACATTCACGACGGCTTCGAAGAACTGCGCTTTCTGGTTGCTTAGCGCCAACTGCTCTTCGAGCTCTTTGATCCGCTGCTCGGGTGTTAGCGGGAGGGGTGGCTCAGTCATGGACCTGCTCCTCGGTTCTCGAATTGAGGCGCCCTGACTCCAGTCCTGCCGGCCGTGCTTGCGCAGCCAGACCAGTACCGTGGACCGGCCCTGAATGCCGTAGCGCCGTTGAGCCTCTTTATAACTCAACTCGCCCTTTTCGACCTGGTCTACGACCGATAATTTAAAGGCTAGCGTGTAGTCACGCTGGCTTCGCCTTTTGCCCGCATCCATTGGCTCCTCCTGAAGATAGGTCAGAAGGTGTAAACCTTATTCAGGACGGGACAGCCAGTGCAAAAAAGCCCCGTACTTAATTCAGTACGGGGCTTTTTTCTACGCGTTAAAAGTCATACCGCAACCCCACATTCACCCCCAGCGGCTGCTTGATATTCTTCCCGGTGCTGTGCTCCAGATCCGCATGCAGCTTCAGGTTCTGCGACACCGACATCGCCACACCCGCACCCAGTTTCAAGCGCGAACCCGACAGGTCATTGTTGAACGCATTGTCGTTGACAAACACCTTATTGCTCTGGTCAAACTCATGGGCCACGGCGGCTTTCAGGTACGGCTGCACCACACTGCCGCTTTCCAGCTGGAAGTTGCGGCCAGCGGTTACACCCAGTTCACCGATCACCGAACTCGAACGATCACCCTTGGCGTGCAGGCCATTGTCGAGGGTGTAGCTCTGCGCCTGAGTGATTACCGCAGCCATCTGGCCGTATGGCTCAACGAAGAAGCCGTCATCCAGCGTGATATGGCGACCCACTTCAGCGGAAGCACCCACAGCATTTTGCGTGTAGTTGCCCTTGGCTTTCTTGCCGTCGCTCATGGCCACGCTGGACTCATTGTGCAAGCGGTTGAACTTGAGCACGCCATCAAAGTAGAAGCCGCTCTCGCTATCCAGCCAGGTCGCGTAGCCACCTACGTAGTAGCTCTTGATATCGGCCTTGCTGCCGCGATCCAGGTCCAGATCCGAGGTGCTGTGACCGGCCATGGCGCCGATCAGCCACTGGCCGTCACCTGCTTGCACCGGAGCATCGGCACCGATGGTAAAACCGCGCTGGGACTGGTTGTAGCCCAGGCCAGTCTTGTCGTTGGACACCTCGTACTTGTTGCCGTAGGCGCGGGTCCACAAGCCAGCGGACTGGCCCTCGCTGAAGCGAAGTTCACCCATGCGGGTACGCAGGTTGGTCATTTCACCCAGCAAAACACTCGGTGCCGCATTGAATAGCGACAGCACGGAGTTGGTACTCGGGCTGATCACTTTGTTGTCCGGGTCCAGGTACCAGTCGTGGTCGGCATTGTCGCCGATCAGGCCGTAGGAATAAGTGCCCACATCAACACGATCACCCAGAAGGCTGAAGGTGGCGCCGCCGTCGGCAGTGTGAACCACATGCAGACGATCATCAGACAAAGGGTCGGCTCCGGTACTGGCGATCAGCAACTTGTGGGCGCCAGACGAAGTGCCGGTCACATTGAGGAAGTCGCCAGTCAACGTAGAGAAATCCGCCTTCATCATGAAGGTACCGCCAGTGCCATTCAGGTTGGTCACATCCAACTGATGAAACGCCTCTGAATCACCGAACTTAACGTAACCGCCATTCATCGACAGCTCCTTAAGCTCCTCCTGGCCATCGACCAGCACCCAAGTGGCATCACTGTTGACGGCCAGCTTGTCGACGTTTTCCAGGCGGCCGGTGAGTACCGCACCGTTGTTCAGACCCACGTTGGCGGTGCCGCCGCTGTTAATGATATCGCCAGTCATGGAGGCGAAATCCAGGTTCAGGTCCAGCGCACTGCCGGCGCCTACCTGAATGTTGCCGGCCAGGTTGCTGTTGTTGACCAATACGTCAGCGGAGCCGCCGTTGATCACCTCCAACATGTTGCCGTTGCCACCCTCCAGCGTGGTGCCATTGACGAGCGTGATTGGCGTAGTACCAACCCCCGGTGAATCCACCACGATGGCGGCACCGGTTTCCCCAACTACCCGGGTGCCCTCAAGGTGAAAGCCGGCGGGTGTAGTCCCATCAGCAGTGCGAAACACATAGAGACCATTGGTGCCGCCGGTGATGCTGCCGCCTTGGGCGGTCAGGTTGCCGTCGATTGCCAGCATGCCAAACTCGCCGCCAATGACATCCGTGTTCGTCATCTGCAGCGTACTTTCCCGCCCCAGATTGACGCCATAGGTGGCGCCTTCTATCCGGCTGTTGGACACCTGGGCGTGACTGCCTACACCATCTTGCTCGCCCACGATCATCCCAATGCCGCTGGCGCTGGAAATTTGAGCATCGCGAATGGTTGCCTGGCTGCCGTACAACCGGACGCCGTGTTCGGAGCCCGCCACAACCTCGCCGCCATTCATTTCAAAGGTCGAATTCTGCGACAGGATGCTGAGAATCGAACCACCGTTGGAGGTCAGTTTGGCACCATCCTTCAGGGTGTAGCGATCAAAGGGGCTACCTGCATCAATGACAAGCTGCTGATCTGCGCCCAGGTCTACGGCGTACACGTGAGTTGCCGCCAGCGAAAAAGGAGCGATCGCCATGATTTTGATCGCGGCAGACAAGCGCGAACGTTTGAAAAGTACGTTGGTATTCATTGGGTAGAACCTCTAGTCGGATGACTGAACAAGCCAATCGATTACAGGACTCATCGACTCGGGCTTCAGAGGCGCAGAGATTACGTACCCGCAGAGGAACTTCATGTAGGCCGAATCTACGACCTTGTAGGACTTTCCTTAATGATGGATGGGCACAGCGTTGACGCGAACCGTCAGGGCAAAACCGATAACCCTTGAGGCATTGACCTCAAGGGTTATCGGGAACGACTCAGTGCATCCGGAACAGCGTTTCAGCCACAAGTACCACCGCCCAGGCGCTTGCGGGTGACGTACAAAATGGAAGGATCGGACTGTCCCGGAGTACCGCCCGCTCCGAGCACTTTGTAGTAAGCCTCGACACGCCCCTCGGTGACGGGAGAGATATAGGTGGTGAAGGGCACCGTAAACTCTTCGCCAGGGTGCCCGGCAAAGTGATCGAGGGTGACGGTCACGGGAGGGAACTCATGGTTGAGCACTTCAACGGTCGAGTAGAAGTCATCAGGCCCATAGAACACCCACACCAGGCTCACTTTGTCACCGATCTTCAACTTGCCTGGGCTGATGATTCTGGTTTTGATACCTGATGCAACGCCATGATCGCAATTCATGAAGCGGGAGCCGTCGCCAATACCGGAATCTATCGAATCTGGGTATTCAAGCGCAGCCAAATCTCCAATCACGAATGCTTTCACATCGATCGCGGTTGGCAAGGAGTCGATGAAGTTATTGTTGGTTCCGTTATTGAGGCTGTAATAGGCATCGTGCACACCGTTACCGGCCAGGGCAATGCCTGCTGCGGGAACCGTAATACTGAACTGTGTAGCCGTCTCGTCCGCCACGGTGACGGTGTAAGGCGGTGTCAGCATGGGCATGCCTTTCAAGTAAATCTGAATTCGATGACCCGCCGCTGCGCCGGTATACACATCAAAAGTAACCGTGGCATTACCCATATCACCCGGGCCGATTTCGTTGGTCAGGCCGCCAGCCGAGGTGAGTGTAAGCAGGCCGAGGTTAGGGTTGACCGGCCCAGGACCGCCCGGATCAGGTATCAGGCCCGGTGCTGAAAGATCCACTGGTACGTCGATTGTGGCGGAATTCGGGGAGGGACTACCGCTTCGAACAACATTGTAAAAGACCGGGGCAGTATAGGGTGCAGCCTCGCCTCCAAACGCCAAATCGAGCCATGGTATTGGAATGTCTTTAGGGAATATGAAGTTGGTTAGCTTGTGATAGAGCAGTCGCCCGTTAAAGCTGACAACGATTTCATCGCCAACTTCAGCATTATCGAAGCCCGTGATTCGAACATAAGCGCGATTCAACTGAGCATCTTCCCGATCCAGCGGCGCTTCAGGCACGACAGGCGGCTGCAGGTTTGAAGGGCTGGGGTCAACGGAAAGCGTTATGTCCGTCAGATAGGGGGGAAAGCTGGTTTCATTACCCGCTCGGTCTTTATAGATGTACGCCATTTGATAGATGCCTGAGGGCTTGCTCAAAATATCCGCAAGGGGCACGGTAACGTCTACCGGTGAATTATTGACGGGCAAATTGCTGACAGTGACAACCGGGGTCGGATCCGTGTAATGCCAGAAAAGCAACAGTTCATCACCCACCTGAGGATCGAGCCGACCGCTGCAGGTAACGGTGAACATGTTGCCCGGCACTGCGAGCAACTCCACTGTTACTTTGCCATCGACCACCCAGGACGGAAGCGCTACCTTCGCAGGCCGAGTCCTGGCGTGTGTGTCGTAACGGTCGATTGTAAAGTTCACCGGCTCTCTCGAACTATTGGTCGCCGGGTTAAAAAACACTTCATAGGTCAGGCTTTTGACACCGTGATCTCCCACTTGGGCTTGAGTGAGGGTATAAGGGCGAGGCCACACCAGGCCGGGAGCATCCAGGTTAGGACCGAGGTCTTCACGGGGCATGATGAGCACATTATTGAGCCTGATTTCCAGTTCGTGACGCGCTGCCGGGCCGCCTCCCCCTATGTTCCATCTGGGGACCGCGAACTGCAATCCGTCCAAGTAAAGCGTCTCGATACTCATCAGATTGGGCTGACCATCGGGTATGGGAGGCAGCGTATTCAACCCTTGGATTGGGTCAAGCGTACCTGCCCGTGGCGCCTTGCGCGTGGATCGAGGCTCTGTCAAAACCGAGCGAACAGCCGTCTTGGCTTTTTTCTTGGCTTTCTCGGCAGCTTTGGGCTCTTTGGGGCTTTTGGTTTTCTTTAAACTTGCCATCTTGGTTGACTCCGGAAGTGTATATAACTCGTCCGCTTCAAAAACAGACATAAGGCCATTTGTATTAAGCGCTCCAAAAAACATTCGCACACCTGTCAACATTGACAGGTGTGCGGTTTAACCAATGAATCTTCGTTAGTTGTATTTCCGCACACATACGCAAATCGCCGAACACAATAAGAATGTGCGCGATTACTTTGATTGGCGCTAATGCTGCATTTGCCGGCCCTGATGTAAACCAACAAGGGGGCCTAAGCCCCCCTTTCATTCAACCTGTTTTCTATTAGGATTTTGATTTTCCAGGCTTCGACTGCTTACCTGCCGGCGGAGCGAGACACGTCGACCCACCAGGCCGGATAAGATCAATCCGCGACGCTGTGAATGCTGACTTGCCAGTTGGGCCCGACGCTTTGTACAGACGGTAGTAAGTCAACCCTGAACCATTGCTTGGAATCAGCCCAGGCACCGTGATCAACGGATCGAAAGGTTCGATGTAGACCTCTACCACGCCGGCAGTTCTGTGGGCCTCCATCAGCTCCACTTCAAACCAGACCTGAGACCCCGGAATAGGCGGTCCGCCACCATTGGTGGTGCTGTGACTGCTCCAGAACAACCTGACCGTATCCCCGACTTCAAAATGAGTCGTGCTCCATGGAATCGCCATGATGACCGCCTCATAAGGCTGGGGGACGGTATCGCAAGTGATCCACTTGCTCGGGTGATTGTTCAGTAGGTTGGGGGCAAGCAGCCCCGTTAACGTGTCCAACTCAACCCGCACTTGGGTGGCAGGGCTACGTTGATAATTGACGCCGTTATAGGTCCAGTAATAAACCTCTACCAGCCCACCACCCGCGACGATCAAGGCCCACGGCACGTACAACTGCACGGTCTGCCCGGCGACATCCCCGGGATCAACCACTTTGATATCGGCAAATGCGGCGTCATTGCCCCAGAAAAGGCGCAGGTTTTCCCCCACCTCCGGATTAAAGAACAAAGGCACCTCGACCAAAACAGGGCCGGGTGAATCTGCCGGTGTAACAACGTTATCCTCAGTGACCCCTTTGACCGTTACAGACGCCAACACCGGGTTGATCGGATCGGGGCTGACCGGGGGCTCACCTGCCACCGTAGCATCGACTTCAATGAAGGTGTCCGGTGAGTTTTTGGTGAGCGATCCCCGCGCAAACTCGTACCAGACCCTTACCGGGTATCGAGCGTCAAACCCGCCGACCAGGAATACCATCCACGTTACATCCACGGGAATGGGCCAGATCTGTGTCGCGCCTACCGTAATCGTCGCCAGAACACGGGTGTTCCAACGCAGAGTAATGATATCTCCAGCAAGCGCCCCTACTATTTCGCGGATAGAGACGCTCACCCCTTGGCGGATATCATCCAGGTCAATCAGCCCATCGGTTTCTGCCCTAGGCACCAAAGGCCGGAGCAAGTCTGGCAAGGAAATCAGATTGATATCGAGTTTGACCGGATCGGAATAAGGCCCGATGTTGCCGACACGGTCCATAAACCTATAGGACGCCCACCTTTCACCACCACCACCGTTGCGAACAAACTCCTCGGGAATCAGGTACAGCAGTGGGTCACCGTCTTCAATGTGGCGCCGTTCAACGATCAAGCTGCCGACATAATTGATATTGGGGAGCGGCCCAAAGTAAAACATGACCACGTCCTCAGTGCGCATGACCAGGTAACGTGGAACTTCACTGGGGATACCTGCGTCAGCGGAGAGTTCGGCATCACTCACACCGTCAAGCGTATCGGCGCTGAATATCAATTCGGCGCCTGGGTTGTCCAGGTTGGGGGGGATATCGTCGACATCAATCAGCGTTCGGTCCGACTCTCCCGTCGGCAACAATACCCCACTGATCTCGTAATACATCTGGCTGATACCGGGCGTATCCAGCAACCACGCCGGTAGCGCTCTGGTGAACGGGAACAGGGCGCCGGGATCATAGGGGCCGAGGATATCCTCAGTCCACACATGGTCGCCCTTCCAGAAGTATCGAATGGTGGTGCGCACGTTAGTGGCTGCGTTATTGGGCGTCCACACGGTTGGAATGGTGACTTTGAAAGGCTGGCCCCGGACTGACAGGGGGATTTTGCGAGCGGCTTCATCCCATAACACTGGAAGGCCGTCTTCCGGCAGTGGGCCCGCCACCGCAAGTGTTGAAGCGACAGGCCCTACCGCAGGTGGCTTCTGTTTTCTTTTGTTGGGGCGGGCTTTTTTGCCGATGGTTTTTTTCTGTTGGCGTACCTTTGAGTCAGTCATCTCATTCTCCCCACGCAACCAAGATATGGCGACCATGGACTACTGCGCTGGCACGAACCCGCCGCCTACGGTCAGGAGAACAGTTAAAGCGTAAATTGCCTGAGTGGATACTGTCAGAACTCACAGGGCTGTATGGCGCAAACCTTGCTTGCGGTGTATCCAAGCGTGCTTAAAGCGGCGGCAAACGCCACTCGATCGGCGTCTCGCCATTCTGCTCAAGAAACTTGTTGGCCCGGCTGAAATGCCCACACCCCAGAAACCCGCGATACGCCGACAACGGCGACGGATGTACCGACGTCAGCACCAGGTGCTTGGTGGCATCGATCAGCTTCTGCTTGCCCTGGGCATGGGCGCCCCACAGCAGAAACACCAGGTGCGGCTGATGCTCGCTGACCACCTCGATAATCCGATCGGTAAAGAACTGCCAGCCCTTGCCCGCATGGGCGTTGGCGTTGGCACGCTCCACGGTCATGGTGGTGTTGAGCATCAACACGCCTTGGTCGGCCCAGCTTTGCAGGTAACCGTGGTTGGGGATGTCGATGTTCAAGTCGCGCTTGAGCTCTTTATAGATATTGACCAGCGACGGCGGCGCCGGCACGCCGGGCTGTACCGAAAAGCACAGCCCGTGGGCCTGGCCGGGGCCGTGGTACGGGTCCTGGCCGAGGATGACCACTTTGACCTTATCCAACGGTGTGGAGTTGAGCGCGTTGAAAATCAGCGGGCCGGGCGGATAGATCTCTTTGCCGGCGGCATGTTCCTGGCGCAGGAACTCGCGCAACTGAGCCATGTAGGGCTTCTCGAACTCATCGCGCAGGGCGTGTTTCCAGCTGGGTTCGAGTTTGATACGGTCGCTGTCGGTCATAGTTGAATTGTCTTGTAAAAAAAGAATGAGGCGAACCCTAGGAAAGCCGACCCTGCTTGTCAATTGATCTGACACACCACCGGCACTTCCCCACGAAGGGATCATACTCATCCTTCACCTTATCGATTGAGGTCACGATGAACCTGCACTTCGAAGAGCTGACCGGCAGCAACGGTGCCCGCATCGGCATCGCCAGCCTCGACGCTGAAAAATCCCTCAATGCCCTTTCCCTGCCGATGATCCTGGCCCTGTCCGAACGCCTGGACGCCTGGGCCAAAGACCCGAACATCGTCTGCGTGCTACTGCGTGGCAACGGACCCAAGGCATTCTGCGCCGGCGGTGAAGTGCGCAGCCTGGCACAGGCCTGTCGGGAACAGCCAGGCGCAGTGCCAGCCCTGGCGGCGCAATTTTTTGCGGCGGAATACCGTTTGGATTATCGCCTGCACACCTACCCGAAACCAGTGATTTGCTGGGGCCACGGCTATGTGCTGGGTGGCGGCATGGGCCTGCTGCAAAGTGCCGCAGTGCGTATCGTGACACCCAGCAGCCGGTTGGCCATGCCGGAGGTCAGCATCGGCTTGTACCCGGACGTTGGCGCCAGTTGGTTCCTGTCGCGCCTGCCGGGCAAACTGGGGCTGTTCCTGGGCCTTACCGGCGCCCATATCAATGGCCGCGATGCTCTGGACCTGGGCCTGGCCGACCGCTTCCTGCGCGACGATCAACAAGACGAACTGCTCGATGGCTTGCTGCAATTGAACTGGCAGGAGCAGACCGCGATGCAACTCAACAGCCTGCTCAAAGCGCTGGCCCAGGAAGCCGTCGACCAGCGACCCGAAGCGCAGTGGCTGCCGCGACGGGCACAGATCGATGAATGGCTGGATGTGGGTGATGTGCGGTGTGCCTGGCGCGCGTTAAGCCAACTGCGTGAGCACGCCGATCCCCTCTTCAGCCGTGCCGGCAAGACGCTGAGCGAAGGCTGCCCGCTGACTGCCCATCTGGTGTGGGAACAGATCCAGCGCGCCCGGCATCTGTCCCTGGCGCAGGTGTTCCAGATGGAATACACCCTGAGCCTCAATTGCTGCCGTCACCCGGAATTCAGCGAAGGGGTACGCGCGCGGTTGATCGACAAGGATCAGTCGCCGCATTGGCATTGGCCCGATATCAATACGATCCCAGAGGCGGTGGTGCAGGCGCATTTCAACAAGGCGTGGGAAGGCCGTCATCCGTTGGCCGACTTGTCGGATTACTAACGCCCATAAAAAGCGGCGCTTCATGCGCCGCTGGCAATACAGGCCTGTCAACGGTGACCGCCGCGGCCACCTCCGTGGTCCGAGCCGCGTCCATGCCCACCATTCCCCCAACGCTCGCCACCCCAGCCTTGGTTCGGATAAGGCCGGTAACCGGCACGCGGCCCATAGTAACGCGGGGCCGGCTGGTAATAACGCGGCGCCGGGTAATAACGCGGTTGTGGCGCGTAATAGCGCGGCGCGGGGTAATAGTCGCGGCGGTACGGGTACGCCGAGCCCCCACCGTAGTAGTAAACCGGCGCCGGTGAGGTGTAGACCTGCGAACGGTAATAACTCTGGCCGCCATCGTAATAGGGCACACAAGCGGAAAGGGTCAGACCGAGTAAAGCGCTGAGCAGCAGTCGTCGATACATGGCGGCCTCCTGGACCGCGGAAGAGCACCTCCAGCGACGCTGGAGGGCGGCATTCGGCTTTCACCGAATGACGAAATATCTGACATCAAAAACTGAATCTGGTGCGCTTTCGTAACGACTTGATACATCTGTTCGAGCTTTATCGATTCAGTAAATTTCTCTGGCTCGCAACCTTTCCAATTGCGATGATGTCACTATGACATTACACCACGCTAAAGAGTCTCTTGCGTGCGCCCTTCGCTACTATCGTCGGATTCGAGCCATGAAAATATCAACCAAGCTGCTGCTTTCATTCTTAATGTGTGCGTTGGTCACCCTCGGGGTCGGCCTGTTGGGGATCAAAGGGGTGGTTCGCCTCTCTACGGCACTGGAGCTGACGTTCTCCAACAACCTTGTTTCCGTGAGCAATACAGCCGCCACTCTCAACGGTCTTGTCGCCCATAACCGCGGACTGTACCGGTTGATGGATGCAAGCAACGGCAACGTGGCCCAACAAGACCGCGATCGCGTGCGTCAGGACATCGCCCAGGAACTCAAGCGCAGTCAGGGCGCCTACGCGACCTATCGCGCGACGCCGTTGGAAGATGACGAACGGGCAGCAGGAGACAAGCTGGACCAGATCTGGCCCACCTACATCAGCAGTTCCGAACACATCATGGCGCTGCTTGACGGCGGTCAGGTCGAGCAGGCCCGCACTCAACTGAACACCACCAACAATGAACTGTTCCGCCAGGCGCGCGAGTTGATCCGCGTGATGATCGAGTCCAATAACCGCCAGATCAAGGAAGGTGCCGTCGCCGCCGATGAGCTGCGTGCCAGCGCGTTGGCCTGGATGATCAGCGGTATTGTCCTGGCGTTCATCATTGCGATCACGGTGGGTGTATTGATCACCCGCCTGATCACCCGCCCCATCGCCCAGGCCGTGGAGAGCGCGCAACGCATTGCCAAGGGCGATCTGACCCAGGCTATCGTCACCGAACGCACCGACGAAGCCGGACAACTGCTGATGGCGCTGTCGGACATGCAGGGCGGTTTGAAAAGCACCCTGGTGGAAATCGCCAACGCCTCCGACCAGCTGGCTTCGGCCGCCGAAGAACTGAGCGCCGTCACCGATGAAAGCAGCCGTGGCCTGACCCGGCAAAATGATGAAATTCAACAAGCCGCCACCGCCGTCAACCAGATGACCGCCGCCGTGGACGAAGTCGCGAGCAATGCCGTCTCCACCTCGGAAGCTTCGCGCCAAGCCACCACCGAGGCCGAGGACGGACGCCAACAAGTCGAACAAGCCGTGTCCGGCATGCGTTCGATGGTGGGTGAGATCAACGATTCCACTCAGTCGGTTGCAGACCTTGCCGGCCAGGTACGGGAAATCGGCAAGGTGATCGATGTGATCCGTGGGATCGCCGACCAGACCAACCTGCTGGCCCTGAATGCGGCCATCGAGGCGGCTCGTGCGGGTGAGCAAGGTCGTGGCTTCGCAGTGGTCGCCGATGAAGTGCGGGCACTGGCCCACCGCACTCAAATCTCGACCGTCGATATTGAAAAGATGATTGGCGAAGTCCAGACCGGCGCCGATGATGCGGTCGCGGCAATGAACAAGAGCCTGACCTGGGCCAACAACACCCAAACCCTGGCGCAGAACGCTGGTGAAGCGCTGCAACGGATCACCGCCAGCGTGGCGAAGATCAATGAACGCAACCTGGTCATCGCGTCCGCCTCGGAAGAGCAGGCACAGGTGGCCCGCGAAGTGGACCGCAACCTGCTGAACATCCAGGATTTGTCTACCCAAACGGCCGCCGGTGCTCACCAGACCAATGCGTCCAGCCAGGACCTGTCGCGTTTGGCCACTTCGTTCAACGTACTGGTCAGCAAGTTCCAGCTCTAAGTAGCCTGCACCTGGTGGGCCCTGTATCGTGCAGGGCACACCGGAACCTTGCCCGAACCTGCCCATGACCACGCCAACCCTTTGCCCTGCCTGCGGCGCCCGCAACGATTGCACACTGGCAGACCCACGTACTGTCGACCATGCATGCTGGTGCTACGGCGTCACCATCGACCCGGCCGTGCTTGAGGCCCTGCCTTTGGAAGTGCGCAACAAGGCTTGTCTGTGTCCACGCTGCGCTCAGGTGGATGAGCAATTGCGCGGGGCTGAGCTGAAGTAATGCGAGTTGATCGCTTCCTCAGTAACCTGCCACGTTTCAATCGTAAGCAAGTGCGCCTGCTACTGGTTGAGCGGCGCGTGTCGGTGAATGGCATGGCCATCAGCGATCCCCATTATGAGGTGCGGGAGTTCAGTCGCGTGTGTGTTGACGATGAAGTGCTGCAGGCGGGCAAACCGGCCCGCTACTTCATGTTGCACAAACCCCAGGGGTACGTGAGCGCCACGGCGGACATGCAGCATCCAACCGTGCTGGATTTACTCGATGAGCCGGACAGACATGAGCTGCACATTGCCGGTCGTCTGGACTTCAACACCACCGGTCTGATGCTGATCACCAATGACGGCCAATGGTCGCGGCGACTGACGCAGCCACAGACCAAACTCCCCAAGGTCTACCTTGTGGAGACCGAACAGGTCATTGGCCCCGAATATGCGACGACCTTTGCCAAAGGCCTGTATTTCGCCTTCGAAGACCTCACCACCCAACCCGCCGAACTGCAATTGCTGGGGCCGACCACCGCACGGCTGAGCATCGTCGAAGGCCGCTACCACCAGGTGAAACGCATGTTCGGGCACTTTGATAACAAGGTGATCGGCCTGCATCGCGAGCGAATGGGCCCTTTAGTGCTGGATGCGGCCCTTACGCCGGGCCAGTACCGGGCGCTGACCGACGATGAAATCCGAATGGTCTGACGACCGTTCAGCCGGTGATGGCAAAAAACCGCCTCACCGCCTTGCAGGGTCGCACCTCTGCTGCTTGACTCAGGATCACCCGTTTAAATATGACTGGCGAGTCGCCTATAACCTCCAAGAAACAACTTGCCCCGCCCGCTCTTGATCTACGGGCCTCTCAGGCATACAGCCCACCATAACGACACCCATCGGCCAGCCGTCATCGGGCCGACATGGGCCCTCCCTTTCCAGGCGTATGCCTACCTGTCACAAAGCTCGTGCAGAGTGATCTGCGCGCCCTACCCGCTTGCCAGGAGTCTTACGACATGAGGCCAGAAATCGCTGTGTTGGATATACAGGGTCAGTATCGGGTTTACACGGAGTTCTATCGCGCGGATGCTGCTGCAAAGACCATCATCCTGGTCAACGGCTCCATGGCCACCACGGCATCCTTCGCCCAAACCGTGAAAAGCCTGTACCCGCAATTCAATGTGGTTTTGTACGACCAGCCCTACGCTGGCCGCTCCAAAATCCATAACCGCCATGAGCAGATGCTGACGAAGGAAGTCGAAGGCCAGATCCTGCTGGAGCTCATCGATCACTTCGCCGCCGAACACGTACTGTCTTTTTCCTGGGGCGGTGCCGCTGCGCTGGTCGCCCTCGCCCACCGCCCCCGCCGCGTGGAAAAGGCCGTGATCAGTTCGTTCTCGCCAGTGATCAACGCACCGATGCGCGACTACCTCGAACGCGGTGTCGACTACCTCGGCAACCTCGACCGCGACCGCGTCGGCCACCTGGTCAACAGCACCCTCGGCAAACACCTGCCATCACTGTTCAAGCGCTTCAACTACAAGCACGTGAGCAGCCTGGCCGAACATGAGTATGGGCAGATGCACTTTCACATCAGCCATGTGCTCAACAGTGATCGCCTGTGCTACCTCAAGGCGGCCAGGCAGATCGACATTCCGGTGTTATTCCTCAACGGCGAATGGGACGAATACACCAGCGCCCAAGACGCCAAGCTATTTAGCCAGCATGTGGCGAACAGCAGCTTCAGTACCATCCAGGCGACAGGGCATTTCCTGGACATGGAACACAAGGCGGCGTGCCGGGACAGCCGGGATGCGGTGGTGGGCTTCTTGAAACCGGAGCGACAGGTCAGCCGGCCGCGCTATCACCAGGGCCAGACACAGCATGCCTTTGCGATTTGAAATGAAGATTTATTGTGGCGAGCAAGCTTGCTCGCCACATGTAAGCCACACATTTTTGAAGAAAAACTTCAAATCCCAGCGAACATCTGGTACAAAGTCAGCCGCTCTGAGCGGGTATAGTTTAATGGTAGAACAGTAGCTTCCCAAGCTTCCGACGAGGGTTCGATTCCCTCTACCCGCTCCACTTAAATTCTCGTTTCGCGTCAGGTTGGCTTTTGACGGGAAATGCCTAAAAAACCGGTCCTTGATGGCCGGTTTTTTTATGGCTGCGATGTGCGGGAAGGACCGATCGGCGCATTGCGCATTCCGTTTACGCTGGCCTCGTCCCTGTAGCATCTGGAATTTTTTGGCTCCCCTCCCCCTTGGTATGGGCGGCCTGGGAAGGCAAGCCTATTCAGTGCGCCAAGTGACCTAGGCGACTTGATCCACGCGGTCCTGCGCCGCCTCCACCAGCATCAGCCCCAACTCGATCATTTGCTGAATCGCAAGGGCCAGGTAGCGCTGTTGGGAAGGCAGGGTTTCGGCGAACTCATTGGTCATGGCTCCCGCGCCGGCGATGGTTTCGTAGGCGTTGGCGAGCAGTGCTTCGGTGTTGGCTTCGGGACGGACGCTGAACAGTTTTACGGATGGATTACATGAGTCATTACACATCTGTTGATCCTCGGTAAGGACCACCACCCAATGGGTTAGGGTGGCAGCTGTACGCAGGTTAGTAGACCGGGAAAATTCATCCGAAAAAACCGGCGCGCCCGAAGACGCCCTACGTACAGCTACCAATAAGCACAGGCATGAAAGTGCCTGACGGTAAGGACAGCCGTACGCCGGATAAATTTTCAACGGGCTACTAAACCCGACCGCTGATGGGCAGCGGCAGACGAACCTTAAAGAGGTCGCCCAAGACGCACAACTCGGACGATTCTGATGGTTGTGTAGGCAATGCCGCAAGGTTCGAATACAGCCTCTATCCCCGAACTGCCACTGCAAATTTTGGCAACAGGAAAACCTTCAAGAACGTTTGAAACCGAAGCGCTCCCCACGCATCCTCCCCAGCCTTCGCCATCTGCCATTCCTATTGCCAGCAAGTATCCACTTGGATACAGTTAGGCCACGCGAGGTCCTGTGAGCTATTTGATCCAGCAAACCCAAGCCTTCATTAACTGGCGTTCAGAAGTACGCGACCTACGAGCAAAGATCGCAATAGGTCGACGTATCGAAAGAGCCAGCATGGGTAACCTGGGCGATATCAAGACACTAGGTAACGGCATCTCAGAAATGCGGATAGACGTTGGTTCGGGTTATCGAATTTATTTCACTTTGCGAGGTAAGGTGATCGTCATCTTGCTGGTAGGCGGTGACAAGTCTTCCCAGGACACTGATATCCGTAGAGCAAAAAAATTGGCAAAAGAGGTTTGATCATGAAACAAACGCTGACGACATTTGATATGGCCGAACTGCTCGACAGCGACGAGGCCATCAGTGAATACCTCTCTCAGGTTCTGGCCGACGGCGACAATCAAGAATTTCTTCGCGCCATCGGCTACGTGGCTAAAGCCCGAGGAATGACAAAGATCGCTGCCGAAGCGGGCATGGGTCGTGAGAGCCTTTACAAGGCATTCGCCCCTGGCGCAAAACCTCGCTTCGAAACTGTACTCAAAGTACTCCACTCCCTCGGTATCGATCTATTTGCGCGGGCTGGACATCCGGTCGACCGCTCGATTATTTGAGCTCGAAGCCCCGCCGCACCACCCACGCCAACGGCAACGTCACTAGCAACACCCCCGCCAATACCATCACCGCCACCGACACGCCCAACGCATCCCCCACCCCGCCGAACACCACCGGCGCCAGCGCACCACCACCGATGGTGCCAGTGTAGAACACCGCAAACGCCTGCTCTCGCTTCCCCGCGCCCGCCAGTTCAGGCACGGCACCGTACAGCACCGAAGACGTACCGTTGAGCACCAGGCCCAGTAACGGCAGCATCGCCATCAACCCGCTCAGTGACAAATACACGGCGGCAACAATCAGCAACGCGGTGCTGGTTTCCGTCAGCCACACGGTTTTCATCATGCCGATGCGCGCCCCCAGGTAACCGCAGAGCAATTTGCCGAATGCGCCACCGATAAACAACAGCGTCAGGGCCAGGCCGATACCGGCAGTGCCCGCGCCTTTCGCTTGCAGCAGAAATGGCAGGAAGGTCAGAAAACCCATACGCACGGCACTGTCGAGGGTGCCGGTGAGAATCAAGGCGCGCAGGCCGGTGACAGAGCCACTTCCGCCGAAGGATTTGGTGTTTTTTGTAGAGGTGGATTTGGACACCTGCGTGGGAACCAACCACCACAGCAGCCCCGCCGCCGCCAAGCCGAGCAACCCCAGCAACGTCGCGCTGGCACGCCAGCTGATGACGGTGAGCAGCAGACCAACCAAACCCGGAATCAGGGTTTTGCCGATATCGCCGGAAAAGTTGTACTGGGACAGTGCCTGCTTGATTCCGCCACCGCCCTCGTAGGCGTCGCTGATCATCGAAGAGGCCAGCGGGTGCTGGGTGCTGGCGCCCAAGCCACCTAACAGAAGTCCCAGCAGTAACATCAACAGCCCAGTGGCTTGGCCCACCAGCAAGAACGCCATACCGGCAAGTGCTGTGCCGCCCACCAGCATCGATACACGGCCCCAGCGTTTCGCGGCGCGACTGGCTATGAGTTGGAACACTGCCATCATCCCGGAATAAGCACCGCGTAACAGTCCGAGCTGGGCGTAGGACAGCGCGAACTGCGCCTGCCAGATCGGCAATAACACGTAGATGACATCGGTAAGACCATCATGCACGGCATGGGCGCTGCAGCCGGCGATCAAGGTACGGCGGCGGTTTGAGGTGTCGTTCATGACGTCGGGATCAGTTGAGGTTTAACGGGCTTCCAGCCAGTGAGCGCGATAAACAAGGTCAACACCTGTAAGGCGATAATCAGCACCACACACCCGGCCCAGCCCCAACGCTCCCAGATCAACGCAGGGACAATCGCACCGCAACTGCCGCCCAGGTAGTAACAGGTGAGGTACACGCCCACGGCGCCTGCTTTGTTGTCACCTGCGGTCGCGGTGGTGAATGCGTTGGCCGCCGCCTGGGCCAGGAACACGCCAGTCGAACTGAGCGAAAGGCCTGCAACAATGCACCACAAAGAGGGCAACAGCGTCAGCGCGGAACCGGCAATACCCAGCACCGCAGCCACGCTCAGCAGTTCAGCATGTGGCCGGGCCTTGCTGAGGCGGCCAGCGATAGGGATCACGATCAGCGCCAGCAGGAACACCATGTACAGCGTGCCCAACGCAGCAGGCCCCATGCTGAAAGGCGGTAATCCGAGATACAAACCTGCGTAGGTAAACACCGCTACCTGGGAAAACAGCACGCAAAAGCCTACCGCATAGGCGGCCAATAAAGGTTTGCGAAAAACCGTCGAGAACGAAGTCTCTACCCTTACGGGTCGTGCGCGGCTGACCGGCAACAAGAACTGAATAAAACCACCCACCATCAGACTCAGCACCGCGAGCAATTCAAAGGATTCGCGCCAGCCCACGTACTCCGTGATCACACCCGTGACGAAGCGCCCGGCAAACCCACCCAACACCGTCCCAGCCACGTAAAGGCTGGTGACCTCCGTGACCGTTCCGCCGCTCCAGCGGTCGCCGATATACGCCACGCTGGTGGCAAACACCATCGGAATCAACATGCCTTCGACAAACCGCCACACCAGCACCTCGGCAAAGCTGTCGGCATAGGCGGTCATCAACGCCGGCACCGCCAGCAACAACGCCGCCACGCTGATCACCGTGCGTTGCTCGAAGCGTCCGGTCAGTCGGCTGACAAAGGGCGCAGTGATCGCCACGGCCAAGGTCGTCACCGTAATACTCCACCCCGCTGCCTTGGCGCTGATCTGAAACTGCGCAGCAAAGGTCTGCAGGATGCTCTGGGTGGCGTACAGGTTGAGAAACGCCGCGCAACCACACAGGAACAGGGCAAGACGGGCACAATGCAGGCGCGGTTTCATGAAACCTCTCGTTTTATTTTGTGAGGTCTTTATAGAATGGCCGGCAGGTCTAAAACCAATACCGATTTCGGACCGATCAATACCCAAGGACCAGGATGTTCGACCTACGCAAGCTGCGTTACTTTCTGACGGTCGCCGAAGAACTGCACTTCGGCCGCGCGGCCATTCGCCTGCACCTCGCGCAGCCACCGCTGACCCGGCAAATATCGGCGCTGGAAACCGAGCTGGGCTTCAAGTTGTTCGATCGCACCAGCCGTACGGTCACCCTCACCGCGCAAGGCCGGTCGTTCCTGCCCTACGCCCGTGGTGTGCTGGAACAGGTGGAGTTGGCACAAGTGATCGCCGGCAAACTGGCGGCGGGCACCGCAGGACAACTGACGTTGGGGTATGTGAGTTCGATCGCGCTGTCGGACCTGTTCAGCCAGGCGATCCAGGCATTTGCCCAGCGCTTCCCTGATGTGCAGTTGACCCTGGTGGAATGCTCCTCCGGCAGTCTGGGCGCGCAGGTGGCGGATGGGCGGCTGGATATCGGCTTGAGTCGCCTGTTGCCGCAAGACGAAGCGGTGCAAGCACTGTCCCTGGGCGAAGAAAGGCTGGTGGCCGCCGTGCCCAGTGAGAGCCCATTGGCGGGTCAGCCAAGCGTCAACCTGGCGCAACTCAGTACCTACCCGTTGATCCTGTTTCCGGCGGATTATGGGTCGGGGCTCAACCAGTCCATCGAGCAGCTTTACCGACACCATGGCCAGCCTTTACGCCCGGGCCCGACCGGGCGGCAGATCACGTCTATCATTGCGCTGGTGGCCGCCGGGCAAGGTGTGGCATTGGTGCCGGAATGTACGCAGAGTCTGATGAATAAAGGTGTGACGTACCGGCCGCTGGCGGAAGTGGATGCGCGTGCGCAATTGTTGTTACTGATTCGCCCCCCAGAGCGGCGTAGCCCGTTAGTGGACGCGTTTACGTCAGTGATTAAGCAAATGCCGACTGCATATCCACAAACGGATAACGGATTGTAAAGCCATCTAATGCTCACTCAGGAACGCCTCAGATGCTCATAGTCAAACCCAGCTACTCAAGGCACCCCACCTACAAGGTGATCGGCCTGGTACTGATCCTGCCGCTGATGATCTCGTTGATGAGGCTGGGGGGGACGGGTGTGCTATTAGCCCTTGCGACTTCAGCCTATGGCGCCTGGTTCGCAGTTCGGTACGCCAGTACAAGGCTGAAGGTGACGGCGGTACTGGTCACGTTGCTCAATCTCCTCGCGACGGTGTTGCTATCAACCCCCTCGGTGTTGATGGCCCTCGGTTACATCGCGTGGTTATACGCTTATCCAGCGCTCTCGGAGTGGCTTTACTGGCAGCGTTGAATTTGACCGCAAGAAACGTGGTTTACCCATAGGCTCGCCGCTCTAAACTCCCACCACACCCACCTTCAGGAGCCCGCTCATGCCCTACGAATACACGCTCATGCCCTCCCCTGTCGGCCAACTGACCCTGGTGGCGCGTAACGGCAAACTCAGCGCCATCCTGTGGGAAACGGAGCGCGCCAACCGTGTGCGCCTGGGCGAATTGTATGAAGCGCCTGAAAACCCGGTGCTGCGGGAAACCGAACGTCAGTTGCAGGAGTACTTCGCCGGTACTCGCAACCAATTCGATCTGGAACTGGACTTCGCCGGCACTGACTTCCAGAAACAAGTCTGGCAGGCCTTGCTGACCATTCCCTTTGGCGAAACCCGCAGCTACAGCCAGATCGCCCAGCAGATCGGCAACCCGAAAGCCGTGCGCGCGGTGGGCGCGGCCAACGGGCGCAACCCCATCTCGATCATTGCGCCGTGCCATCGGGTGATCGGCGCATCGGGCGGACTGACCGGCTTTGCAGGTGGATTGCAAGCCAAGCAGTATTTGCTGGCTTTGGAAGGTACTGGCCAGGTCGAACTGACGTTCTAACAACGCAAATCAAATGTAAAAAGAAATTTCAAAGAATCCCTGCGGTCCATTACTTCATCACCCCCTTCCAAGGAAAACGGTCATGAAATTCTCCGCAGTCTCCCAATCCCTGTCCCGCTGGGCCGGCAGCCCACGCACGTTCTACGCGGCGGTGGCGTTGATCCTGGCGTGGAGCCTGAGCGGGCCGTATTTCCATTACAACGACACCTGGCAACTGATCATCAACACCTCGACCACCATCATCACCTTCCTGATGGTGTTCCTGATCCAGAACACGCAGAACCGCGACAACGACATCTTGCACATCAAGATCGATGAACTGCTGCGTGTGTCCAAGGACGCCCAAAATGCTGTGCTCAGCCTGGATGGCCTGGACCGCAAAGAACTGGAAAAACTGCGCCAGGAATACCGCAGCCTCGGCAACACGGGGACCGTCAGTTTGAACAGCAGCTGTGGCCAGGCTGCCGACGATGCGGCGCCGACCAAAACCGATTTGAACCAGGCGTAAAAAAACGGCGGTTGGAGGGCATCCAACCGCCGCTGTTCATTTCAAATGAAGCAATCAACCGTCGCCTTGATGGCCTTTGGCATAGTTCGATGCCAATGCACGGGCCTTCTGCAGACGCTCTTCCAACTTGGGCAGCGTCTCATCCACCAACGCTTTTATTTCCGGCACATCCGAGGCCGCACCTTCGCGTTTGAACAGCGCAATGGCGTCCTCGTTTTCCTTCACTTGCTGCGCGGTGTAGGCCGCATCGAATGAATCGCCATCCTTGAGTTCAGGCATCAGGGTTTCTGCCTTATCAACGATTTTCTCGCGTGGTGCTACCGGCAAGTCGAGCTTCTTGGCGATGGCCGCCAGGTGCTGATTGGCCAGGGTTCGCTCGTTGATCACCTCAATGGTGTAGTCCTTGATTTCCTGGGACGAGGTCTTGGCGTGGGCCATGCGACTGGTTTCGATATCGGCCATACCTTTAGCCGAAGCCTGCTCGATGAATTCAGCAGGCGACTGGGCGAAAGCATTGCTGGCGCCGAGGCCCAGCAGCATCGCGAAACTGGCGGTGCGTAACCGGATAGCCATGCGGCTCATGATGGGTTCCTCCAGGGTAAAAATAAGGGCGGGAGAACACACTCCGCCCTCAATTCGAATTTTCAGGGCGGCAAAGGTTTAGAAAAAACTCGCCAGTGCGACGAACGGTCATCATCAAATCAGGCGGATTTGCTGCCAAACAAGCCAGGCAATGCGTGCGCCAGCGCGTTGATGGCGAAACCGATAAACATCACGCCGCAGAGTCTGGTGATCAGGATTTCATGGCGCTGATACACCGTGCGCACCCGCTGGGCGCCCACCACCCCGATCAGAATTGCGTAGGCCAGCAGGCCGCCGACGAAGCTCAGGAGGATCAGAGACGGCAGCATCGACCAGGTCAGCAACTCGGCACGACTGGACAACAATGCCGTAAAGGTTGCCACGGCGACCGGGTACGCCTTGGGGTTGGTCAGGCCAAACAGAATGCCGTGCCAGAATGGATGCCGCGCCGCGCCCTGAGGCGCATCGCTGCTGCGACGCTGGGTACGAATCGCGCGCCAGCCCAGCCAAAACAGGTACAGGCCACTGAGCACGCCGAGCACATCAAAGGCGCTGCTGCCCACTTCCCGCGCGCCAACGATGGCGACCAGTGCAGTGGAGCACCACACCACATCCCCCAGCAGATGCCCGCACAAGAAACCCGCTCCCGCACGGCGACCACGGGCGGCGCCGATGCCAAACACGGCCAGTACGCCCGGGCCGGGTGTAATACCGTAGATGAAACCCGAAGCGAGGACGGCGAGCAGCAAGGATGGGGTCATGGGCGCAACTCAAACTGAGGGTTGGAGGTGGAGGGATTCTGCACGTTCCCGCACTAGGGGTAAAACTTCATTCCCGCATAGGGCTTGGCGCGACAGGCTTGCAGCCGCGAGTCCAGGTCGCCGACATGGGCTTCGAGCTTGTGCCCATCGGGGTCGAGAAAATAGAACGAGGCACCCTCACTGCGGTTGTCGCGCCACTCTTCTACTTTTGCCGCTCGCAGACGCTCTACAAACTCGATGAAATCAGTCCCAGCCACTGTAAATGCGTAATGCGTGTAATCAGCCGCCGGCTTCGAGCCACGCAGTGGATCGAGCGATAAACATAACCAGAGCCCCGGCAGCGAGAGATAGGCGCCGGCATCCCAGGTAGCGTCGAGGTGAAGTTGCAGCTGCTCATGGTAGAAGTGGATGCTGCGCGGCAAGTCGGTGACGGCCAGGGTCAGGTGGTTGAAACCGGTGAGCATTGATACTCCTTTCACAATCAGAGCGCCCCAGACGAACGGGGGAAACCAGGGACGCGGTGACAATGTAGTATGTTGCACTACATGTCACTACAACGAGGTCGTCATGTCTGTCATGTCCCTACGTATGCCGGAAGATGTCGCTGATACGCTTGCCAGTCTCGCCAAGGCCACCGGGCGCAGCAAATCCTTTCTGGCGGTTGACGCATTACGCGAATACCTCACGCGCGAAGCCTGGCAGATTGAGGAAATTCAAAAAAAGCACTGAAAGAAGCGGATGCGGGTGATTTCGCTACCGCTGCCGAGGTAAAAGCTGTCGCTGACAAATGGCGCACGCGTGCAGGCTGAGTGGCTGAAGGCAGCCCTCAGGAACCTTGACGATGAAGCCGCTTATATTGCCGAAGAAAATCCAAAAGCTGCACACGAATTTGTCCTCAGTTCAGCGCCACTCGGGCCCGCGCGTTGGCAACCGCAGGCTGATCAGCCCTTATCGAGGGTGCGCAATTTTTGCGGCAAGCCCCACAACAGCAACGCCGCCGCCAACAATGCGCACACCCCGATCACATACAGCGCCGGCGTGGTGCTGCCAGTGAGGTCCTTGATCCGCCCGACCATCACCGGGCTGACGATGCCACCGAACTGACCGAGGGTATTGATCACCGCAATACCACCCGCCGCGCCAGCACCGGCACCGGCCAGCAACTTGGGCGGCAGGGTCCAGAAGGTCGGGATCGAGGCGATGATGCCCGCGCCCAACATGCCCAGGGCGATGATCAGGAAGGTGGTGTGGTCGGCAAAAATGCCAGCACTGAAGAAGCCCACCGCCCCGAGCACCACCAGGCCGCAGACAAACTTGCGCCGTTCACCCGTGGCGTCCGACAGCCGCCCGATCACCACCATGCTGATGGCGCCACACACATAAGGAATCGCTGTGAGCAGGCCGATCATCACCGGGCTCTGGGTGCCGGCACTGCGGATCAGTTGTGGCGCCCAGAAGTTGAGCCCGTAGGACGCCACCTGAATCAGGAAGTAGATAAAGCCAAGCATCAGGAACCCAGGAATACGGATTGCCGACAGCAGCGACCCACCGTGCTGGTTAGGTTCATGCTTGGCGATGCGGCTCGACAACAACGTTTTCTCCGCCGCCGTCAGCCAATGGGCGTCTTCGATACGGTCTTTGAGCAACGTCAGCACCAGAAAGCCCAGACCAATACACGGCAAACCGCCGAGCAGGAAAAGCCAATGCCAGCCGCGCATCTGCAAGACACCGTCGAGGTGTTCCAGCACCAACCCGGAAAACGGCGCGCCCACCAGACCGGCAAAGGCCGACGCCAGGAACAGCATCGACGTGATGCGCCCACGGAAATGCTGCGGGAACCACAGCGTCAGGTAATACAGCACGCCAGGGGCAAAGCCAGCCTCCATCGCACCGATGATGAAGCGCAGCCCATAGAACTGCCATTCGGCGGTGACAAACACCATGGCCGCCGTCGCCAGGCCCCATGACATCATGATCCGCGCAATCCACCGCCGCGCGCCGACCTTGTACAACATCATGTTGCTCGGCACTTCGAATATCACATACCCCACCACAAACAACCCGGCACCCAGGCCATAAGCGGTGTCGCTCAGGCTCAGGTCCGCCTGCAGTTGGAACTTGGCGAAGCTGATGTTGATGCGGTCAAAAAACGCGAACAGGTAGCACACCATGATCAGCGGCATCAGGCGCCAGGCGACCTTGCTGACCAGGGCTTTTTCGGCATCGATTTCAGCGGCCGGGCGCGCGCCGACCTCCAACGTATTAGTGCTCATGGTTTCTCTCCAGCGGGCTGCTCACAGGCGCCCGATTGTTTTTGTTGTCTGGTACGGTGCTACAGCGTGGCGATATAGGCCGGCGGCGGATGCAGGTCGCCATTGCGCCCGGCCTTGGCCACCTGGCCGGGCAGTTCGTGGCCTAACAGCGCCGGCAAGCGGCGGGACATCTGCAACAAATGCGGCAGGTCGATGCCGGTGGGAATCCCGACCTCTTCGCACAGGTTGACCAAATCTTCGGTGCAGATATTGCCCGACGCCCCCGGTGCAAACGGGCAACCGCCCAAGCCACCGAGCGCCGCGTCAAAACGACGGGCGCCGGCCTCATAAGCGGCCAGCACATTGCACAACCCCAAACCGCGGGTGTTATGGAAGTGCAGGGTCAGATCGTTGGCGGATACGCGCTCCAGTACGCGTCTGACCAGGCGCTCTACTTGACGCGGATTGGCCATGCCCGTGGTGTCGGCCAGGCTGATGCCCTGGATGCCCAGTGCCTGATATGCCTCGACAATCTGCAGCACGCGGTCTTCATCGATCTTGCCTTCAAACGGGCAACCGAAGGTGGTGGCGATACTGCCGTTGAGCTTCACCGGGTGGTCGGCGGCAAAGCGTGTGATATCGTCAAACGCCGCCAATGATGCCTCGCAACGCATACGCATATTGGCCAGATTGTGGGTCTGGCTGGCGGACATCACCAGGTTCAATTCATCGGCGCGGGACTCGATGGCGCGCTGCGCGCCTTTGAGGTTGGGGATCAGCGCTACGTAAATCACACCCGCTTTACGTTCGATGCCTTGGAACACTTGCTCGCCATCACGCAAGGCAGGAATGGCTTTGGGCGAGACAAATGAACCGGCCTCGATGCGCGAAAACCCGGCTAGAGAAAGCTGATCGATCAAGGCGATTTTGTCGGCCGTCTCAACCCAGGTCGGTTCGATTTGCAAGCCATCGCGCGGGGACACTTCCTGCACGACCAGCGCGTCGGAATAATCGGTGATCATTGCACCACTCCCGAGGTTTTCAGGCGTTGGATATCAGCAACTGTAAGGCCAAGGCTGCCGAGAATATCGTCGGTGTGCTGACCGAGCGTCGGGCCCTGCCAATTCACGCCGCCAGGCGTTTCCGAGAGCTTGGGCACGATGCCCGGCATCTTCACCGACACACCGCCGGGCAACTCGGCATTGAGCAGCATGTCACGTGCCTGGTAGTGCGGGTCACTGACGATATCGGCCACGGAGTAGATTCGCCCCGCCGGCACTTCGGCAGCTTCCAAGGCGCTAAGCACCTCCTCGATAGGCAGACTGCTGGTCCAGTGGGTGATCGCGGCGTCGAGCAAACCGCTTTTGGCGGCGCGCCCATCGTTGTGGGCAAACTCGGGCTCTTCGGCCAGGTCGGCGCGGCCGATGGTGTGCATCAGGCGCTTGTAGATCGGGTCGCTGTTGCCGGCGATCACCACATAGGCGCCATCGGCGGTCAGGTAGGTGTTGGACGGTGCAATACCCGGCAAGGCGCCGCCGCTGCGTTCGCGCACATGCCCAAGCATGTCGTATTCGGGCACCAGGCTTTCCATCAGGTTGAACACGCTTTCCGCCAGCGACACATCTACAACTTGCCCATCACCCTGTCCCGTCTTGACTCGCAGCAGCGACATCAACGCGCCGATCACGCCGTGCAACGAAGCAAGAGAATCGCCCAGGCTCACGCCAACCCGTGCAGGTGGTGAGTCCGGGTTGCCGGTGGTGTAGCGGATGCCACCCATGGCCTCGCCGATGGCACCGAAGCCCGGGCGGTCGCGATAGGGACCAGTCTGGCCATAGCCAGAGATACGCACCAGGGTCAGCTTGGGGTTGAGAGCGTGCAGCACGTCCCAGCCGAGACCGATTTTTTCCAGGCCGCCGGGGCGCAGGTTTTCAATGAGCACGTCGGCGTCGCCGAGCAGTTGCTTGATCAGGTCCAGCCCTTGCGGCGACTTGAGATCCAGCGCCAGGGACTTCTTGTTGCGCGATTGCAGGTACCACCACAACGACGTGCCTTCGTGCAGCTTTCGCCATTTGCGAAGCGGATCGCCCTGGCCCATGGCTTCGATCTTGATCACCTCCGCGCCAAACTCGGCCATCAGCCGGGCGGCGAACGGCGCTGCAATCAGGGTGCCGATCTCAATCACCTTGATACCGCTCAGGGGAGCCGTCATGGGGTGTACCTCTTGTTCTTGGAATGTGATGCCAAGACTAGAGGGCAGGTGCAGGGGAAATCCAACCGTCAGTTGGCAAGGAGCGTTCGTTAAACGCGAACGCTTAGGTGATCAAACAGCAACCGACTAACCGGTGACAGCTGTGTTTCATCGCGCACGACCAGGATCAGGCTGCGATCCGACCATGTATCTATCAGTGGCACGGCATGCAAACCCAATGCGCGGCCAAATAGTTCATAAGCCTTCTGCGGCAGGATTCCAATGCCCATATTGGCCTGGACCATCCGGCACATCGCATCAAACCCCGGCACATGAATGCGCAGGCGCAGCACCTTGCCCGCCTCGCGCGCGGCGGCGTGGGTGCGCATGTTGATGGAACTGGCGGCGTGCAGGCCGACGTAGTCGCTGCCCAGGGTTTCGCTGAAGGCCAGGGTTTCACGCACTGCCAGCGGATGATCCGCCGGCATCAGCACCACCAGTTTGTCGTGGCGATAGGTCACGCTGGGCAGGCCTTTGGTGTCGGTGTCACTGGAGCAGATGCCCAGGTCCGCCACACCATCCAGTACGCCTTGCACCACGCCATTGCTGGGACGCTCTTCCAGGTCGGTTTTCACTTCAGGGTGCAGCTCGGAAAAATCCCGCAGGTCTTCCGGAAGAAACTGAATGATTGCCGACAGGTTGGCCAGCATCCGCACATAGCCACGCACACCGTGGCTGTGTTCGCCCAGCTCCAGGCCCATTTTCTCGACGTTGAACAACATCTGCCGCGCATGGTGCAACAGGGTTTCGCCAGCGGCCGTCAGGTCCATGCCCTTGGCTCGCCGCACGAACAGGCTGACGCCCAACACCTGCTCCAGCTCCATCAAACGCTTGCTGGCGGCCGACACGGCAATGGCTTCGCGGTTGGCGGCACGGGTCAGCGTGCCTTCCTCAAACACCGCAACAAACAACTGCAGCGTGATCAGGTCCAGCCGACGCACCAGGCTCTTGTGCAACATCAGCGACGCTCGCTGGCCAATCGATTGATCTCGCCCTGCTCCACCACCGGCCGCGGCGCACCGTGGCTGGCCGCCTGCAACATCGCTCGGCCCACCGTCTCGGTACTCACTACCCAGCCCGGTTTCAGCCGTCGCACACACGACAATAACGGCCCAAGCACAGAGTAGAAGGACTGGTACAACGGCGTCTTCGAACGCACGCCATGCAATGGCTGAATCACACCCGGCCGAAACAGATACACCGCCTTGAACGGCAGGCGCAGCAACGCGTTCTCGGTCTTGCCCTTGACCCGCGCCCACATCGACTTGCCCGCTTCGGAACTGTCGGTGCCCGCGCCGGACACATAGATGAATGTCATCTGTGGATTGAGCCGCGCCAAGGTGCTGGCGGCGACCAGAGTGAGATCATAAGTGAGGTGCGTGTACTTGGCTTCATTCATCCCAGCCGACGAGACGCCAAGGCAGAAGAAACACGCATCGAAGCCTTGCAGCAGGTTTTCCAGCGGCTGGAAATCCAGCATGTCGCTGTGCAACACCTGGTGCAGCTTGCCGTGTTCCTGGGTCAGGGGCGTGCGGCCGACTGCGACGACTTCCTGCACGTCGGCAGCCAGCAGGCACTCACGCAGCACGCCCTGGCCGACCATGCCGGTGGCACCGAATAACAGAACTCTCATCAACTACTCCCTTCATCCCGCTGGTTTTGACTACTTGAGAGACTGGCCTTGGGGGGCTGTCGTCACATTAGGTCCCTGCGCTACTACCTTACTCAATATAATGAAAGGCGACCTCAATGAATTACACAACGCCCTTGGTTGCAGCTCGAAATCCCACGATAAAAGCGCCTTGATCTCATTGCGAAGTCGGCAAGGCCGACAACTCTCAGTTGAATCTCGCAGGAAGTTTCACACAAAAAAAATATCCGCCGAGTGTCATCCCTACAGGAAAGATCTGACTTAACTTTCAAAAATATTCCCATTAATGTTCTTGCTCTCCATCGTCAAGGACAGAAAAATGGAAACCCCAAGGTCGACCAATAGATTCTCAAACTATAAAAAAACCATCCAAACCTCTAACGAAGACTGGGAATCGGCCAAAGAACGACTAATTTGCGAACTTAATGTAACTATTAAAAGCACCAACTTCCTTATCGATCAATACGGCCGCCAACTTCAACACTTTTGCACCACCTCATATCTTGGCCTTGATTACAACCAGCAAATATTGGATGGCGCCATTGAAGGAATACTTAAGGCCAAGACCCTTCGAGTTGCAAACTCAAAAAACCGATGCAAACATCCAGTTATTTGACAGACTAATCGCAACTGAGCAGTACGGCACGAGCACTGCAATCCGTTTGGTGCCCTGCGAAGAGGCGGAAAAAGCGAACACGATCGCAGCACAACTCGCCGACAGTGGCTTCTTCACTTCAGCCGTATTTTTTCCTGTTGTGCCCATAGGAAAGGCGGCAATTCGTATAACGCTGCGAGCAGACATGTCCCATGAAACAGTACTTTCATTTTGCTCAAGGCTCATGAGTCTGATAGAAGAAAACCAATGCTGCCATTGAGTTGCAGACTTTCCAAAAATCAAGAGTTTGAAACGACACGGTTTATATAACTCGACTTTCGATGATTTGTTCGGAACTCGCGCTGGCGGATCCCTTTTCTTGAAAAATACGACCACTCTTGTCATAGCCTGCAGTGCCGCCTTCCTCGCCCAGGTTGGCATCAGCAGTTACCTGCCAGCCGTACCAGCCATTGCGCGCGCCCTCCCCGCCGCCGAAGACCATGTCGCCTTGGCTCTGGCGATCTACTTGGTCGGCATGGCTTTGCCGATGCTGCTGTGGGGCAGCCTGGGTGAGCGTTTTGGGCGCAAGCCCGTTCTGCTGGCTGCACTCGCCGTGTATGCGCTGGCCAGTGCAGCAATCCCTCTGGCGTTCAACGTTGAAACCTTTCTGTCATTGCGGCTGATTCAAGGCTTGGGCGCGGGCGGCGTTTCCGTGATGGCGCGGGTGTTGGTGCGCGACAGTTTCAGGAGTGCGCTGTTGGCGAAAGGTTTGTCGTGGCTGGGCATGACCTTCGTGGTCGCCTTGGGTATCGGGCAATTCGCTGGTTCGCTGTTACAGGTAGTTTTCGGCTGGGAGGCGATCTTCTATGGGTTGGCGATTGGCGCAGTTGGGTTGATGCTGGTGTTGCAAAGGGTGACGTTCCCTACGCTGGTGAAAGTCGACTCGCAGGTCCGCGCCTGGCGCATCTACGCCACGATCGTGCGGCACCCGCCGTTTCTGCACGCCGCTTTGGCCGGTGGTCTGGGTTATGGGGTGATCATCGCGTTCAACACTTGCGCGCCGCTGATCCTGCAGGGCCGTTTCGAGTGGAGCGCGGCGCAATATGGTTGGCTGGGCTGGCCGATCAGCGCGGCGTATCTCGCGGGGGCGTTGATGGTCAATCGCTTCGTTGCACACGCGGGTCGGTTACGAATGATGGGCTGGGGCGTCGGCCTGGTATTGGTGGGAACGGCGATGATGCTGCACGGCAGTCTGTTCGCCAGCGGGCTCGCCATCTTGCTGTGGATGCCTTATTGCCTGGCGGTGTTCGGGCAATCGATGAGTTATCCGATCAGCCTGTCCGTGGCCAATGATGAAGCGCCAGTGAGCGGGTCCTACGCCATGGCCTTGAGCGGATTCATGCATCAGCTGATGGCCGCGTTGATCGGCGGTGTGGCAAGCCTGCTGGTGAGTCAGCAGGCGTGGCCGTTGGCAGTTCTATGCTTGGTGTTGGCGGGCGCCGCAGGCGTGTGCGTCGCCCGCTGCCACGCGGATCAAAACGCGCTGCGAAAGATCTCCTCGATCTGACGCTGATCCGCCCGCCGAGGGTTGGTCAGACCACATGCATCCTTCAGCGCATTGGACGCCAACAGAGGAATGTCCTGCAACTTGGCACCCAACTCGCGCAATCCGGCCGGAATCTCAACATCATGGGCCAGGCTGCGAATCGCTGCGATGGCGGCCTGAGCACCCTCTTCGTCGGTGACGCCCTTGATATCGGCGCCCAGCGCACGGCCCACGTCGCTCAGGCGTTTGGCGCTGACACTGGCGTTGAAGCTTTGTACGTGGGGCAACAATACCGCGTTGCACACGCCGTGGGGCAGGTCGTAGAAACCGCCCAACTGGTGTGCCATGGCGTGCACGAAACCCAGGGACGCATTGTTGAACGCCATGCCGGCTAGGAATTGTGCATAGGCCATATTTTCCCGCGCGGCCGTGTCGCTGCCATCGCGTACCGCCAGGCGCAGGTTGGCGCTGATCAGTTCGATGGCCTTGATCGCGCAGGCGTCGGTGATCGGGTTGGCGGCGGTGGACACGTAGGCTTCGATGGCATGGGTCAGCGCGTCCATACCAGTGGCGGCGGTGAGGCCCTTGGGCATGCCGACCATCAGCGCCGGGTCGTTGACCGACAGCAGTGGCGTGACGTTGCGATCGACAATGGCCATTTTCACATGGCGGCTTTCGTCGGTGATGATGCAGAAGCGGGTCATCTCGCTGGCGGTGCCGGCGGTGGTGTTGATGGCCACCAGCGGCAGTTGTGGTTTGCTCGATTGGTCGACGCCTTCGTAGTCGCCGATTTGCCCGCCGTTGGTGGCGCACAGGGCAATGCCCTTGGCGCAGTCATGGGGCGATCCACCGCCCAGGGACACCACGAAATCGCAGGCGCTGTCCTGCAACAGAGCCAGGCCTTTCTCGACGTTTTCCACCGTGGGGTTGGGCTTGGCGCCGTCGTAGACCACCGAGTCGATGTCCTGCATCGCCAGTTTCTCTGCGATCATGGCCGCGATGCCCGCCTTGGCCAGGCCGGCGTCGGTGACGATCAGCGCCTTGTGAAAACCATAGTTGCGGATGGCGGTCATGGCTTCGTCGAGGCAGTCGATGCCCATGATGTTGACGGCGGGGATGAAAAAGGTGCTGCTCATGGTCAATCCTCAGAGGCTTTATGCCTACAGCATCAACCTGCGCCACCCTCCGCATCTTGATCAGGATCAACGCCGACCCGTGATAAAGTCGCCTACCAGCCGATTTCGAGTAGACCCGCCGCAATGAAGGATTTCCAGAATATTGACGCCCACCTTGAAGACTGGAGCGCCCTGCGCAGCAGCACCGACTTCAGCGGGATTCTGATCGGCAACGGCGCCAGCCGTGCCATTTGGGAAGACTTTGCCTACGACTCGCTGTTCGAAAACGCACGCACCGTCGAAGAAAAACCCCTGAGCCAATCTGAACTCAGCGTGTTCGACGCGCTGCACACCCGCAGCTTCGAGCAGGCCCTGGGCGCGTTGAAGACCACCAGCCGGGTCAACAAGGCCCTGGCGGTCAGCTCGGCGGCGCCGCGTAATCGCTATTACGCGATCAAGGAAGCCTTGATCAATACCATCCACGCGGTACATATCCCGTGGCGTCTGGTGCAGCCGTCGACGCTGGCGACGATCAACGATGAGCTGAAGAATTACGCCACCGTGTTCACCAGCAACTACGACCTGCTCAACTACTGGGCCATTGTGCACACACCGGGCATCGACGACCTGTTCCACAGCGTCGATGCCAGCTTTGACCTGCGCAATACTCGTACTGAGTCCACGCGCATTCTCTACCTGCACGGCGGCTTGCACCTGGTGCGCAACCTGGATGGTACCGCACGCAAATTGCCGACCACTGACAGTACCCTACTCAGCAGTTTTGCGATCAACAACACCATCAAGACCCTCGATGATGTGCCGCTGTTTGTCAGCGAGGGCAAGGTTGAGGAGAAGCTCAAGACCATCCGCAGTTCGGATTACTTGTCGTTCTGCTATGAGCAGTTGCTGAGCCACGAAGGTGCGCTGTGTATCTTCGGGCACGAGTTGGGCCCGCAGGATAAACACCTGGTGGACGCGATTCGCCAGGCCAAGTTGACGACGCTGGCGATCTCGGTTTCAGGGCGCAGTGATGGGTTTATTCGCCAGCAGAAGCGCCGGTATTCGGAGTTGTTCGATGGGACAGGCGTGGCACTGAAGTTCTTTGCGGCGCGCACGCATCCACTGGGCAACCCCGCATTGTCCGTCCCTGTCGAACACTGATCTACATGTGGGAGCGGGCCCCTATTTCAATCCTGCATCGTGGTCATTCTTGCGCGCTGTGCACCACCACCAATAACTGTGCCTGCACCGGCCCCACCGAGCGTAACCGGTGGGGCTTCTGTGCATTGAAGTGCAGGGCATCGCCGCGCTCCAGGATCACCCGCTCATTCATGAAGTCCACTTCCACCTGGCCTTCATGCACGAATAGAAACTCCTCCCCCAAGTGCTCCTTGAAGGTCTTGTCGGTGAACTCCGCTGGCGGGTAGATGATGAACGGCAGCAGGCTGCGCTCGCTGACTTGGTGGGCCAACACCGCATAACCCGGTGACGTATCCGGCCGCTCGTGGCTGCGCACCAGGCTGTAGCTGTCGAGGCTGACGCTGTCTTCGCTGAACAACTCTTCGACCTTCACATTCAGCGCCTTGGCCAGTTTCAACGCAGCAGCAATCGACGGCGTGTTGAGCCCGCGCTCCACCTTGGACAGGTAACTCTTGGTCATCCCGGACTTTTCAGCCAGGTCCTCCAAGGTAACGCCAAGTTTTTTTCTCAATAATTTCAAACGGATAGACATGCGCTGCGATTAATCCATGCAGTAAGCGATGAGTCGTGCTTGCCAATGACACAAAGTGTCATATAGCATCATTAGTGTCATTTGCAGCCACCGAGGGCACCCGATATGGCCAAGACATTAGCACTCCCGAAAGACCAACTGGTCAAGCAAGCACTGGTCCAGATGCAAAACACCCTGGCGGATAATACGTGGACCGACCGGCAAAAGCTGGCGCTCACGTGTCGCATCCTGTTCGAGAACGGCCACGACTCCGGCCTGGCCGGGCAGATCACTGCGCGCGGACCGGAACCAGGCACCTATTACACGCAGCAATTGGGCCTGGGTTTTGATGAAATCACCGCCAGCAACCTCTTGCTGGTGAACGAGGATCTTGAAGTACTGGAAGGCCACGGCATCCCGAACCCGGCCAACCGTTTTCACAGCTGGGTATACCGGGGACGACCGGATGTGAACTGCATCATCCACACCCACCCCACCCACATCGCTGCACTATCGATGCTGGAAGTGCCGCTGCAGGTGTCCCATATGGACCTGTGCCCGCTGTACGAAGACTGCGCCTTCCTGGAGGCTTGGCCGGGTGTACCGGTAGGCAATGAAGAAGGGGAAATCATTACCACGGCATTGGGTGAAAAACGCGCGATCCTGCTTTCGCACCACGGTCAGTTGTCCACCGGGGCGAGCATCGAGGAAGCCTGCGTGATCGCACAGTTGATCGAACGCGCAGCCAAGTTGCAGTTGCTGGCGATGGCGGCCGGCACCATCAAGCCGATCCTGCCGGAGTTGGGGCGCGAAGCCCATGACTGGATCTCCCGGCCCAAGCGCCATGGCGCCGCGTTCAATTACTACGCCCGGCAGAACCTGCGTCAACACGCCGATTGCCTGAACTGACCTGCCCTTTTAGACCGGAGACTTTCCATGCCCAACCCGAACATTCACGGCATCATCGGCTACACCATCACCCCGTTCAGCGCCGACGGCCAACGCATTGACCTCGACGCCCTGGGCCGCTCCATCGACCGCCTGATCGACGGTGGCGTGCATGCCATCGCGCCATTGGGCAGCACCGGTGAAGGCGCCTATTTGAGCGACGCCGAGTGGGATGAAGTCAGCGCCTACAGCCTGGCCAAGATCGCCCGTCGCGTACCGACCATCGTCAGCGTGTCCGACCTCACCACCGCCAAAGCCGTACGCCGCGCCCGCTACGCCGAGGCCAATGGCGCCGATGGGGTGATGGTGCTGCCGACGTCCTACTGGAAACTCAGCGAAGCGGAAATCATCGCTCACTACGCCGCGATCGGCGATAGCATTGGCGTGCCGATCATGCTCTACAACAATCCGGCTACCAGTGGCACGGACATGTCGGTGAACCTGATCCTGCGCATCATCAAGCAGGTCGCCAACGTGACCATGGTCAAGGAAAGCACCGGGGACATCCAGCGCATGCACCAGCTGCATCGCCACAGCGACGTGCCGTTCTACAACGGTTGTAACCCACTGGCGCTGGAAGCTTTCGCGGCGGGCGCCAAGGGTTGGTGCACGGCAGCGCCGAACCTGATTCCACAGCTCAACCTGGATTTGTATGAGGCAATATTGGCCAATGACTTGATCAAGGCGCGGGAACTGTTTTATCACCAGTTGCCGTTGCTGGAGTTCATTCTCAAAGGTGGGTTGCCGGCGACGATCAAGGCGGGGTTGCGTTTGACGGGGCTGGAAGCGGGTGATCCTCGGTTGCCGGTTTTCCCGCTGGGCGAAGTGGGAATCGAACAACTGAAAACATTACTGCGCTAACCCACGATCCCCCTGTGGGAGCGGGTTTGCTCGAGAATGCAGTGCGTCAGTCAATGGATAAACCGACTGACACACCGCTTTCGCGAGCAAGTCCGCTCCCACATTTTTTGCTGTGTACATCCGTAAAATAGAGACAAATGACAATGGTTCTCGATACCATTCACGACTTTCTCCACGTCGTGCTTCGTCAAGAAGGATACCCATGTCTCGTCCCAAGCCCGACCCGTTGTCGGCCGATGCCTTTCGCGGATTCTATACAGACATTCTGTATTTCCTGCGCAAACGCACGGACAACGCCAGCGACGCGGCGGACATGACCCAGGATGTGTTCACCCAGTGGCTGGACTACCGCGACCGGGCCAAGGTCGAGCAGCCACGGGCGTTTCTGTTCCAGATGGCGCGCAACCTGCTGCGTGATCACTGGCGCAAACAGAAGGTACGGCACACCGTTCACTCTGATCAGGCCGAAATGGACATGGACCCTGCCACCGACGAGCAAAACGATCCCATGGCCGCCGTGCAACGCTTGCAACGCCTGGAACAGTTGAAAGAAGTCCTCGCCGAACTCTCGCCCCGCAGGCGAGAAGCCCTTATGCTGCACCGCTTCGAAGGCTTGAGCCAGGCGCAGATCGCCGAGCGCATGGGCATTTCCACCAGCATGGTGGAAAAGCACATCGCTTTTGCCCTGCTGCAGTGCAAGCGACGCCTTCAACACGAACCCGGCACGGAGCAGCCAGAATGAACCGCTTGAGCGACCACGACGCCCTGGACATCGAAGACAGCGATGCCATCGATGCCCAAGCCGCCAGCTGGTTTGCCCGCAACCGCAATAATGACGCGGGGCGTGCCGAGCGCAAGGCCTTTGCCGCCTGGCAGGCCGAACCCGCCCATGCCCGCGCCTATGCCGAATTCGAGCAACTATGGGCAGACCTGGCCCAGTTGCAGCAATTGAACAAACTCGTGGCGCGGCCCCAGCGCAAACCCTCCGTCTGGCGCCCGGCCTTGGCCGTGGCCGCCGCCTTGTTGTGCGCGGTAATGGCCACCCATATCGGCGCACCGCGCGAGCTGTATCACACCCAAATAACCGCCCACGCCAAAGGCATGCGCACGCTGAACCTGCCCGATGGCAGCACCTTGTATGTGAATGCTAACACCCGCGTGCGCGTGGATTTCACCGCGCACCAGCGCATCGTGCACCTGGACAAAGGCCAGCTGTACATCGAAGTAGCCGCCGACAAGGAACGGCCACTGTTCGTGCAAGCCGGCGAGGCCAATGTACGCGTGGTCGGCACCGGCTTCGATGTGCGGCGCAGTCAGCGGCAGCTCGTGGTCAGCGTCGCCCATGGTCAGGTGGCCTTTGAGCCGGATGCGAAAAGCCCGGTCACCTTGCTGGGTGCCCAGCAACGCGCGATCTTCAGCTACGCCAAGGGCACATTGCAGCAGCAGACCCTCAACGCCGAGGAAGTTGCCGACTGGCGCAGCGGTCACCTGTCGTTTCGCAACCGTGAGCTGGCCAGCCTGATCGATGAGCTGAGTCTGTATCGCCCCCAGGCGCCGTTGCAGGTCAGTGATGCCGTGGCGCACTTGAAAGTGTCAGGCAATCTGGATGTGAATGATCCGGACGCGCTGCTCAACGCCCTGCCCGCCCTGCTGCCGGTGAAAACCGTGGTGTCGACCGACGGCATCTTGAGGATCGAACCGAGCAAATAATCTCACAAGATTCTTATTTGAGAATATTTTGCATTTGAAGGTGTGGATTTTTTCAGCTGCCCCGTCTTCCTCCGGTCTGAGTTCGATACGCACACCTTTTCGGCCATTTGGCCACACCGGGGGATTTCATGTTTCGCGCGCCTTGCCACGCTTCGCACCTGTTTCTTCGACCGACCCTCATCGCCACCTGCCTGGCATACAGCCTCAGTGCCCAGGCCGAGACATTCAAGCTGCCCGCCCAGGCACTGGCCACGTCTTTGAGCCAGGTGGCACAGCAGGCACAGATCCAGCTGTTGTTCGACGAAGAGCTGCTCAAGAACGTGCAGGCGCCCGCGCTTAACGGCGACTTTACGCCGGAAGCGGCGATTCGCACCCTGCTGAAAAACGGCGAGTTCACCCTGATCAAGGTTGGCAGCACCTATGTCGTGCGCCCCGATGAGGGCAAGACCACCAACAGCGGCGCAATCCAACTGGACGCCCTGAGCGTGATCGGCACGGGTACCGAGGTCGACTCCAGCACCGTCGGCCGCTCGACCCTGAGCCAGGAAGACATCGACCGCTACCAGTCCAACAACATCCCCAGCCTGTTGCAGACCCTGCCCGGCGTCAGCCAGGGCGGCTCGCTGAAGCCTGGCGGCCAGACCATCAATATCCGCGGGTTCGGTGATGCCGAAGATGTCCCGCTGACCGTCGATGGCGCCACCAAGAGCGGCTTTGAGCGCTATCAGCAAGGCACGGTGTTTATCGAGCCCGAGCTGATCAAAAGCATCGAGGTGGAGAAAGGCCCCAACTCGCCCTTCACCGGCAACGGTGGGTTTGGCGGTACGGTCAACATGACCACCAAGGATGCCCCCGACCTGCTCAAGGACGGTCGCAACAGTGGCGCGATGCTCAAATACGGTTATTCCAGCAACGACCACGAGCAGGTCTACAGCAGCGCCGTGTATGGTCGCACCGACGACGGACGCTTTGATGCCTTGGCTTACCTGACCCAACGCGACGGCGACGACATGAAGGTGGCCGCCAAATTACCCAACGAGAACAACCAATACCCGATCAACCCCCAGCGCCTGCCGAACTCCGCCCAGAATGTCGACGGCAAGCTGTTCAAGCTCAACGCCCACTTCACCGAAGAGCACGCCGTTGGCTTGTCCTACTCGCGTTCACACAGCGACCGCTGGACACCGTTCTCTGCGGCCAGCTACCCGACGCCGCCCACCCAGGCCAACATTGACCGCTATGGCTACGAAGCGGCATTGAAGCGTTTTCTGGCCCATCGTGACACCGTCGACACCACCTGGTCGGGCAAGTACGAATACACGCCACTGGACAACCCGCTGGTGGACCTGACCGTCAAATACTCCCAGTCCAACACCGAGCAGACCGACGAACGCGACGCCACGGCATTTTTCCAACTGGCCACCGGCGGGCGCAAAATGGACACTGCCTACACCGACAAGAATCTCGACGTGCGCAACGTCAGCCTGTTTGACACCGGCCCGTTGCAGCATGCCGTCACCGTGGGCGGACAAATCCGCAAGCACATCCGCGAGACCGAGATGTGGATGCCGGGCACTACCTACAACACCCCGCGCTACAACTACGGGCATTTCCAGCCGGGCTTCATGCCCCATGGCAAAGTCGATACCAACAGCTTCTTCGTGCAGGATGCGGTGACCCTGGGCGACGTCACCATCACCCCATCGATGCGCTACGACCATGTGCGCAACCGTGGTGAAGCTAACGATGCGCCGTACTACAGCAACTCCGACCCGTCCGTCGGCCACGATTACAGCGACCGCACCTACACCGGCTGGTCGCCGCGCCTGGCGCTGTTCTGGACCGTCAACCCGAACCTCGGGCTGTTCGCCAACTGGAGCAAGACCTGGCGGGCGCCGGTGATCGACGAACAGTACGAAGTCCAAGGCCTGGGCAACCGCACCGCCACCAGCGTCAACCTCCACCCGGAACGCATCACGTCTATCAGCGTGGGCAGCGTCAGCAGCTTCGACAACCTGATCACCCACGACGACAACCTGCAACTGCGCACCACCTTTTTCCACAACAAGGTCGAAAACGAAATCTTCAAAGCCACGGGCGTCGGCTGCCAGAACCAGGCCATCAACGGCGGCAGCATCTCCACCGCGTGCCCGCCGGGCGCCATGTCCAACTACCGCAACATCGGCGGCCTGACCATCAAGGGCTTCGAGCTTGAATCCTTCTACAACTCCACTTACCTGTTCGGCTCGGTGTCGTTCGCCTATGCCAAGGGTGACCATGAAGGCGCCTACACCAACCCCTGGGGTCCGGATGTCGCGGCATGGGATATCCCGCCGACCAAATGGGTACTGGTGCTCGGTACCAACATGCCGGCCTGGGATGCCCAGGTCGGCTGGACAGGCCAATTCATCGGCGCGACCTCCCGTTTACCCAGCGACAAATATTCCGGCGGCCCCGGCAGCAGCGTGGGCGACCTGTTCTACGACCAGTACGACAACAAGCGCTACAACACCCAGGGCCTGTTCGCCAAATGGAAACCCCGGCAAGCCTACCTGAAAGGCACCGAGGTGAACTTCACCGTGGACAACCTCTTCAACAACAACTTCCGGCCAGCCCTGAGCGGCGACCGTGCCTACACCAAAGGCCGTGATGCCAAGATCAGCATCACGCGCTTCTTCTGAAAAACTGTACGGATAAATCCGCACCCAGCTGTAGGCCCGCAATCGGCGGGGGATGTGGCTAGATGGGCTTCCCTTGAAGCCCTCTGGATTTCGGTTCTCCCCCATGAGCTCGCGCGAAAACACCGGCATGGCCCTCGGCCTGCTGGGCGTCATTATCTTCAGTCTGACCCTGCCCTTCACCCGCATCGTGGTGCAGGAAATCCACCCGTTGCTCAACGGCCTCGGCCGTGCCTTGTTCGCGGCGGTCCCGGCGGCGGCGCTGTTGCTGTGGCGCCGTGAGCGCTGGCCGACCTGGCGCCAGGTACGTGGGTTGTGCCTGGTGATCGCCGGCGTGATCCTCGGTTTCCCCGTACTGTCGGCCTGGGCCATGCAGACGTTGCCGGCGTCCCATGGCGCGCTGGTCAATGGTTTGCAACCGCTGTGCGTGGCGCTGTACGCGGCGTGGCTGTCCCATGAACGGCCGTCGAAGGCCTTCTGGGCCTGTGCGGCACTGGGCAGTGCCTTGGTGTTGAGTTACGCGTTGATCACCGGAGCCGGCAGTATCCAGGCCGGTGATCTGCTGATGCTGGGTGCGATTGCCATGGGCGGCCTGGGTTATGCCGAAGGCGGCCGACTGGCCAAGGAGATGGGCGGCTGGCAGGTGATCTGCTGGGCGCTGGTGCTGTCGACGCCCGTATTGATCGGCCCGGTGTGGTACCTGGCGGCGCAGCATCAAGGGGCGATTTCCATCCGCGCGTGGTGGGCGTTTGGTTATGTGTCGCTGTTCTCACAGTTTTTGGGGTTCTTCGCCTGGTATGCCGGGTTAGCCATGGGTGGGATTGCGCGGGTCAGCCAGATCCAGCTGTTGCAGATTTTCTTCACCATCGCGTTCTCGGCGCTGTTCTTTGGCGAACACATCGAGCCGATTACCTGGCTGTTTGCCTGTGGGGTGATCGTGACGGTGATGCTGGGGCGCAAGACGGCGGTGCAGCCTGCGCCCGTGGCAGTGGCCGATCAGGCCAGGTAACCATCCGCGCGCAGCAGGGTTTCCAGGCAGTGTTCGGTGATGTGGTAGAACGCCTTGAGCGCCTGGATTTTCTCCAGCAACTGCGCGTTGTCCAACGGCTCGGCGCGCTTGACCGCAAGAATCATCTTGTTCTTGTTGGTGTGCTCCAGTGAGATGAACTCGAACACTTTGGTTTCATAACCACAGGCTTCTAGGAACAACGCACGCAAGCTGTCGGTGACCATTTCCGCCTGCTGGCCCAGATGCAGGCCGTATTGCAGCATCGGCTTGAGCAGCAGCGGGCTCTGGATCTGCAGGCGGATCTGCTTGTGGCAGCACGGCGAGCACATGATGATCGACGCGCCGGAACGGATGCCGGTGTGGATCGCGTAGTCCGTGGCAATGTCGCAGGCATGCAGGGCGATCATCACGTCCAGCTCGCTGGGCGCCACGCTGCGCACATCGCCGCATTTGAACACCAGCCCCGGATGCTCCAGGCGGGCGGCGGCGGTGTTGCACAGGGTCACCATGTCTTCGCGCAGCTCCACGCCGGTCACCTCGCCTTCGGCCTTGAGGGTGTTGCGCAGGTAATCGTGGATGGCGAACGTCAGATAGCCCTTGCCCGAACCGAAGTCAGCGACACGCACCGGCTGATCCAGTTTCAAAGGTGAAGAGGTCAGCGCATGACTGAACACTTCGATGAACTTGTTGATCTGCTTCCACTTGCGCGACATCGACGGGATCAGCGCCTGCTTGGCGTCGGTCACGCCCAGGTCGGCGAGAAACGGGCGGCTCAGGTCGAGGAAGCGATTCTTCTCGCGGTTATGCTCGGCAGACGGCGCTTCTCGCAGTTGCTGCGGCTTGCTTTTGAACAGCGAGCTTTTGTTCTTCTTGCTGTATTCCAGCTGAGCTTCGTCGGTCAGCGACAGCAGGTGCGCGTTCTTGAACTGCGCCGGCAGCAGCTCGGCAATCGCTGCCACACCTTCCGCCAGCGGGAAGTTCTTGGTGATGTCACGGGTCTTGTAGCGGTAGACGAACGACAGGCACGCCTGCTCCTTGACCATTACCGGCTTGATGATCAACCGCTGCAACGCGGCTTCCTCACCAACGTACTTGGCCAGCACCAGCTTGATAAAGGCGTTCTGCGCGAGGTTAGCGTTGAGCAGTTCGATGAACTGGGCGTGATGATCCGGTTGAACAGTGACAGACATGAACAAAAACGCCTCAGGCAGGGAATGCCGGGCATTTTAGGGGGGATGGGGAATTAGGGCACTGGGTAATTTGATCAACGGTCAGTGTATTGGCGGACGCAAAACCAAATGTGGGGCTTGCTCGCGAATACGCAGTGTCAGTCAATACATCCGTCGACTGATACACCGCATTCGCGAGCAAGCCCACACATTTTTATTCGAGTACGACCAGGCGATTCGGTAGTTCGTTACGGGTGTGGGTCACCGGCACATGCACCTTCAGTAACTCGCCACAGGCTTCAATGCAACTGATAAACCCCGCCAACGTCTGCCCCTGTTTCACCTGCTGGGTAAACGCCTTGACGATCACATCCCAGCTGTTGTCGTCCAGCCGCTCGGAAATGCCGTCATCCACCAGTATCTCCACGTACCGCTCCGCCTCACTGACAAAAATCAGCACGCCGGTACTGCCCAGCGTGTGGTGCAGGTTCTGCTCCAGGAACTGCCGCCGCGCCAGGTTGGATGCGCGCCAGTGGCGCACCGAGCGCGGGATCAACCGCGTGGTGACCTTGGGCAGGCGGAACACCAGGCACAACACGATGAACGTCGCCCATTGCGCCAGCAACAAGGTGTACATCGTCAGGTAGCCCGACAGGTAATGCACCACACCGGGCACCACCAACGCGATCAGGCTGGCCCACAGCAGCGGGATGTAAGCGTAGTCATCGGCGCGGGCGGCCAGTACGGTCACCAGCTCCGCATCGGTGGTCTTCTCGACGCGGGCGATCGCTTCCGCGACTTGGCGCTGCTCATGTTCAGTCAGTAATGCCATGGTTGTCGTTGCTCTCTCATTATTATCATCACCAGCCGCCTGAAGCCCCGCCGCCGCCGAAGCCACCACCGCCGCCCCGGAAACCACCACCGCCTCCCCCGCCGCCGCCACGGCCACTGCTGCTGAGAATTGCCAGCAGGATCGCGCCCACCGGCAGCCCCATGCGATTGCACAGCCACAACACGCCGATCAGCAAAACGAACAGGCCGATGGAGAGACCAGGATTATCCTTGGCAAAGTTGGCATCCGCCACATGCGACGGCACGGCCAGCGGTTCGCCGCCCACCACTTGTACCATCGCGGCCACGCCGTCGCTGATGCCTTTGCTGTAGTTACCGGCCTTGAAAGCCGGCGCAATCACCTGGTTGATGATCACCCACGACTGCGCATCGGTCAGCACACCTTCCAGGCCATAACCGACTTCGATGCGCAATTTGTGCTCATCGCGGGCGACGATCAACAGCGCGCCGTTGTCCTTGCCCTTCTGGCCGATGCCCCACTGGCGGCCCAATTGATAACCAAAGTCTTCAATGGGAACGCCTTGCAGATCAGGCACGGTGACCACCACGATCTGGTCACCGGACGTCTGCTCCAGCGCCAGCAACTGTTGAGTCAGCTGCTGGCGCGTGGCCGCGTCGATCATCTGGGCGTTATCCACCACCCGCCCGGTCAGCGCCGGGAAGGTCAGCGCCGCCTGGGCCGCACCGACGCAGGCCAACAGCCACAACGCCAGGCCTATCCGTAATAAACGCATCGACACCTCAGTGCAGCTTTATTTGAACTTCACTTGCGGCGCTTTATCGGCATCGGCACTGGTGGCTTCAAACGTGGCGCGGACCGGCAAATCGCTGTACATCACGCTGTGCCACAGGCGGCCCGGGAAGGTGCGGATCTCGGTGTTGTAGGCCTGCACCGCCTGGATAAAGTCGCGGCGCGCCACGGCGATACGGTTTTCGGTGCCCTCAAGCTGGGATTGCAGGGCCAGGAAGTTTTGATTGGCCTTCAGGTCCGGGTAGCGCTCGGACACCACCATCAAGCGGCTCAGTGCGCCGCTCAAACCGTCCTGGGCCTGCTGGAACTGCTTGAGTTTTTCCGGATTGTCGAGGGTGCTCGCATCCACCTGGATCGAGGTGGCCTTGGCCCGCGCTTCAATCACGGCGGTGAGGGTGTCTTGCTCATGGGCAGCGTAGCCCTTGACCACTTCCACCAGGTTGGGGATCAGATCAGCGCGGCGTTGGTACTGGTTCTGCACCTGGCCCCAGGCGGCCTTGGCCTGTTCATCCAGCGTGGGAATGTTGTTGATGCCGCAACCGCTCAGCACCGTGCTGATCAATAGCAGAGCCGCGGCTTTCAAGCCCCAGCGGTAACCTTGTGCTGCTTGCATGGTGTTTCTCCTGCCCAATCTTGATGGAATGTCACGACTAACCCTATACACCGCGCGCTTGGGGCATAATTCGCCACCACTGGATTGCATCGAGCCAATCAGCTACAAAGATGCCCAGCGCGAAAAAGAGTTCAGAGTGTGCTGCATTTATCTGAACAACACCCGAACAACAATAGACGCTCCCCACATTTTGGCCGATCAGCATTTACGCTGTGCAGCGAGCCGAAAAAGGATATTCATGAAGAAGCTGTGTTTGCTCGGCCTTGTTGCCACTCTGGCCAGTCACCCCGTATGGGCAGAAACAAAGCCTGCTGCGCTTAAGGACAAGGACGCGTTCGTCAGCGACCTGCTCAAGCAGATGACCCTGGATGAAAAGATCGGCCAGTTGCGCCTGATCAGCATCGGCCCCGAAATGCCCCGCGAGCTGATCCGCAAGGAAATCGCCGCCGGCCGCATCGGTGGTACGTTCAACTCCATCACCCGCCCGGAAAACCGTCCGATGCAGGACGCGGCCATGCGCAGCCGCTTGAAGATCCCGATGTTCTTCGCCTACGACGTGATCCACGGCCACCGCACCATCTTCCCGATCAGCCTGGCGCTGGCCTCCAGCTGGGACCTGGCCGCCATCGGCCGCTCCGGGCGCATCGCCGCCCAGGAAGCCGCCGCCGACAGCCTCGACATCACTTTCGCGCCGATGGTCGACATCTCCCGCGACCCGCGCTGGGGCCGCACGTCAGAAGGCTTCGGTGAAGACACCTACCTCGTCTCGCGCATCGCCGAAGTGATGGTCAAGGCGTTCCAGGGCGTCAGCCCCGCGAATGCCGACAGCATCATGGCCAGCGTCAAGCACTTCGCCCTCTATGGCGCGGTGGAAGGCGGCCGCGACTACAACGTGGTCGATATGAGCCCGGTCAAGATGTACCAGGACTACCTGCCGCCGTACCACGCGGCGATCAAGGCCGGTTCCGGCGGCGTGATGGTCGCGCTGAACTCGATCAACGGCGTGCCCGCTACCGCCAACACCTGGCTGATGAATGACCTGCTGCGCAAAGACTGGGGCTTCAAGGGCCTGGCCGTCAGCGACCATGGCGCGATCTTCGAGCTGATCAAGCACGGCGTGGCCAAGGACGGGCGTGAAGCCGCCAAGCTGGCGATCAAGGCCGGCATCGACATGAGCATGAACGACACGCTATACGGCAAGGAATTGCCGGGGCTGCTCAAGTCCGGCGAGATTGAACAGAGCGACATCGACAACGCCGTGCGCGAGGTGCTCGGCGCCAAGTACGACATGGGCCTGTTCAAGGACCCGTACCTGCGCATCGGCAAGGCTGAGGATGACCCGGCCGACACTTACGCCGAGAGCCGCCTGCACCGCGCCGAAGCCCGCGACATTGCCCGCCGCAGCCTGGTGCTGCTGAAAAACCGGAACAACACCCTGCCGTTGAATAAATCCGCGACCATCGCCCTGGTCGGTCCGCTGGCCAAGGCACCGATCGACATGATGGGCAGTTGGGCCGCTGCCGGCAAACCCGAGCAATCGGTGACCCTGCTCGACGGCATGAACGCGGTGATCGGCGAAAAAGGCAAGATCATCTATGCCCGTGGCGCCAACATCACCAACGACAAGGCCGTGGTCGACTACCTGAACTTCCTCAACTTCGATGCCCCGGAAGTGGTGGATGACACCCGTCCTGCCCAGGCGATGATCGACGAGGCCGTCAAAGCCGCCAAGGATGCCGATGTCGTAGTCGCTGCCGTGGGCGAGTCCCGTGGCATGTCCCACGAGTCCTCCAGCCGCACCGACCTGAACATCCCGCAAAGCCAGCGCGACCTGATCAAGGCCCTGAAGGCCACCGGCAAGCCGCTGGTGCTGGTGCTGATGAACGGCCGCCCGCTGTCGATTCTCGAAGAGAACCAACAGGCCGACGCGATCCTGGAAACCTGGTTCGCCGGCACCGAAGGCGGCAATGCCATCGCCGACGTGCTGTTTGGTGACTACAACCCGTCGGGCAAGCTGCCGATCACCTTCCCACGTTCGGTGGGGCAGATTCCGACCTACTACAACCACCTGACCATCGGCCGGCCGTTCACCCCAGGCAAGCCGGGCAACTACACCTCGCAGTACTTCGATGACACCACAGGACCGCTGTTTCCGTTTGGTTATGGCCTGAGCTACACCACGTTCGGCCTGTCGGACATGGCGCTGTCGTCCACCACCCTGAACAAGACCGGCAAGCTCGATGCGAGTGTCACCGTGAAAAACACCGGCAAAGTGGACGGTGAAACCGTGGTGCAATTGTATATTCAGGACGTGGCCGGCTCGATGATCCGCCCGATCAAGGAGCTGAAGAACTTCCAGAAGGTCATGCTCAAGGCGGGTGAAGAGCGCACGTTGCACTTCACCATCACCGAAGAAGACTTGAAGTTCTACAACACCCAGCTCAAGTTCGCGGCGGAACCGGGTGAGTTCAATGTGCAGATCGGGTTGGATTCCCAGGATGTGCAGCAACAAACCTTCGAGCTGTTGTAAGAGATAGCTTCAAGTTGCAAGCTGCAAGCGGCAAGGAAAAGCAGTTCTGCTTTTAACTTGCAGCTTGCAGCTTGTAGCTTGCAGCTGTTTTCACCCCCTTCTGTCCAGAAGGTTCACCACCAACCGATCAATCCACCCCCACACCCGCTGCTTCACTCGTCGCCAAAGCGGCCGCGCCTTCCATGCCTCCAGGCTCACTGCCTGGCTCTGCTCGAAATCCCGCTCAAAACTGCCCGCCACTGCCAACGTCAACTCAGGGTCCAACGCTTCCAGGTTGGCTTCCAGGTTGAAACGCAAATTCCAATGATCGAAGTTGCACGAGCCGATGCTTACCCAATCGTCCACCAGCACCATCTTCAGGTGCAGGAAACACGGCTGGTATTCAAAGATCTTCACCCCCGAACGCAGCAACCTCGGGTAATAGCGATGCCCGGCGTAGCGCACGGACGGGTGATCAGTGCGCGGGCCGGTCAGCAGTAATCTCACGTCCACACCGCGCCCGGCGGCACGGCGCAACGCACGGCGCACGCTCCAGGTCGGCAGAAAATACGGGGTCGCCAGCCAGATGCGCTGCTGGCTGCTGTTCAAGGCACGGATCAGTGACTGCAGGATATCTCGATGTTGACGGGCGTCGGCATAGGCAACACGACCCAGTCCAGGGCCAGTCGCCGGGAGCTTGGGCAAACGCGGCAAACCAAAGTGGGTAGCGGGTTTCCACTCGCGGCGGGCAGCGTTGGCGTGCCATTGGCGGTCGAACAGTGCCTGCCAGTCCTGCACCAACGGGCCGCTGATTTGCACCATTACTTCATGCCAGTCGGCGCCGTTGTCACCCGGCGTCCAGAACTCATCGGTCACGCCGGTGCCGCCGACGAAGGCAATACGCTGGTCGATCAATAATAATTTGCGATGGTCGCGGTACAGGTTGCGCATCCAGCGGCGCCAGCGCAGGCGATTGTAGAACCGCAACTCCACCCCGGCGTCGGTCAGGCGTTTGCGCAGCCCGAGAGTAAACGCCAGGCTGCCGTAATCATCGAACAGGCAACGCAACCGCACCCCCCGCTCGGCGGCTTGCACCAGAGCCTTCACCATGGCTTCGGCGCAGGCTCCGGCTTCGACCAAGTACAACTCCAGGTCAACCTGGCGCTCCGCCCGGGCAATGCCCACCAGCATCTGCGGGAAAAAATTCGGACCGTCGATCAGCAACTCGAACCGATTGGCGCTGCGCCACGGGAACACTGCGCCGCTCACGTCAGCGCGCCGTAAAAATCAGCACCGCACCCACCGGCACCGACAGACTGATCGACTTGAGCCCGGCCGCCTTGCGCAACGCCGCCACACCCGGTGCCAGATCGAAATCCTCGGCATGCATCACCACTGGTTCCAGGGTCACCACCTGGAAACGTCGGTCATCCAGGCGCGTGGCCAACAGCTCGGCACTGTAGGTTTGGGTCTTGCCGTGCAGGGTCACGGTTAACGGCAGGCGCAACTCCAATTGAGCGCCGGGTGCAAGGTCGTTGATCGGTTGCAGGTTGATTTGCGCATTGATCAGCGCGTCGGGGAACGTCTTGATCTCGAACAACTGGTTGCGCATGCGCTCGTCGCGCAGCGGAATGCCACTGTTGACCGACTCCAGCTCCACCTCCAGTTGCGCCGCGCCCTTGCTGTCGACCTTGCCGTGCAGCACCAGGAAGCGCTGCACTTCGGCGATTTCGGTGTTCTTGGTGGTGACGAAAGACAGGCGCGAGGACTCGTTATCCAGATACCAATCGGCATGGGCAGGCACGGCAGCGGCGCAGGTCAACAGGGTGAAGGCCAGTGGTTTGACATTGAACATAAAGACTCATGAGGCAAAAAACCTGCACGAACCTTAACTGTGCCGTGTGCCGGGCGCAATGGAATGGGTTGGTGGTGTGTCAGGGATTGAGGCGGCAACCCTGCCGCTCTCCCAACCACCGCGCCGTGTGTGTACGCCCCAACCCACTCGCCGTTACCTCACTACGCTCCGGATTATCCCTGAACGCACTCGTCGGCACGTACTGCTTCACATAGCCCCGGCAATACTCGGCCGGGTTGTTCGCCACATACCGACACGAGCAGTACTCCTTGGCGGTGTACGCCGCGATGATGTCGGGGAAGGCTTGCAGGTTGACGCGTTCGTGCCAGATCCACCCCAGCAAGGCGAGCAACAACAGCAGAAACAGACTGGTGAACGGCCGGCGACGGATCATGGTTGCACCGCCGCGAGCACGCGTTTGAGCAGTTCGTTGTGGCGGTAGCTGCCGTCGCGATCATCGCCGTAGCGCACGATCACCAGGTGTTCGTCAGGCATTACAAACAATGCCTGGCCCCAGTGACCGAGGGCGGCGAAGGTGTCGGCGGGGGCATCGGGCCAAGGCTTGGACACGCCCGTGTTGAGCCACCACTGGCCGCCAGGGACAGCTTCATCCTGGCCGCTTTTGTATTTGTCGAACGGCTGGCGGTTGAAGGCCACCCATTCTTTAGGCAGCAACTGTTGCTCGCCCCAACGCCCGTCCCGTGCCATCAGTAGCCCGACACGCGCCAAGTCCCTGGCGGTGAGGTAAGCGTAGGACGAGGCGACGAAGGTTTCATCGGCATCGGTTTCCCAGGTCGCATTGCGAATGCCCAGCGGCTTGAACAGTACATCCCACGGATAGCTCATATACGCCTTGTGGCCGAGCATGCCTTTGAGGGCCGCAGACAAGATGTTGCTGTCGCCACTGGAATAACGAAAAGCCTGGCCCGGTGCAGCAGCGGCGTCGGTATCGGCGGCAAACTCGGCCATATCGCCACGCCCACGGGTATAGAGCATCGCCACCACCGAGGACTTCAACGGCGCGTACTCGTAGTCTTCCTGCCAGTCCAGGCCCGAGGCCCAGTGCAGCAGATCGGCCATGGTCACCTTGGGGTGCTGTTTCATCGGCGGGTAGAAACGCGCAACGGGGTCGCTCAGCTTGAAACGGTTTTCGCCGTAGGCCACGCCGAGCACGGTGGCCATCAGGCTTTTGCTCACCGACCAAGTCAGGTGCGGTGTGCTGGCGGTAGTCGGCGCGGCGTAGCGTTCGTAGATGATTTCACCGTCACGAATGACCAGCAACGCGTCGGTGCGAATGCCTTTGCGGGTAGTGTCGTCGCGGGGCGCAAAGGCGTAAACATCCAGGGCATCGACAGCGGAACCAACGAGTGGCGTGCCCAATACCCAATCCTTTTCGGGCCAGGTTTCAGCACGGGCGGTAACGGTGACGAACAGCAGAGCAACGCATAACAGGCCTCGGACCATAGACGCAAACTCAAGGGGCATTCAAGCCCGCAAGCCTAACCAGGGAAGATGACGGATTAGCGACAGTCCCTGCCATGGCAGTCCTGAATTCCTTTATGTTTTCTTGAATGCATAAGCATAAATATTCTCACCCGTGGGTGATGCACCTCCTCGATTGCCCCATCGCTCTTCTTTCCCGCCAACCGACACAGAAGTATGGGTACCGTCCTTACCATTGTCGCCGTGAAAAGCACCCAATCGGCCACCCGCCAAGTCTTCGGGTGCGACCATTTCAATCTGGTCCAATAACCCAAGCCGCTCAAATGCCAACGGAATGGCATCTGGACGGTTCATCACTGTCAACGCTTCGCCGTAACTGACGCCTGGTCGCTTCTGCCGTTCTACCTCGGCCATAACGGCGAATATGAAGTTGGCCGAGGTGATCGCCCGAGGGTCCTCCCCTTTGAACTTTGCCGCGAACGCGGCCATTTCAAGCTCATCTTGGGTAAGGTAAATCGTTTGGTTATTTCTTAGCGTGACCTGGAAGCCATGCGCTATCTCTCGCACTTCTTTGAACACGTCGGTTGGCTGCTCTCCAAACTGCATCATCGCCATCTTTATTGCCGCCACGCTGACACAATTATCATTGTCCCATTGGCTGAACCCGCCAAAGATATCCTCGGGTTTTTTCCCCTGACTATGCTGTTCAGGTTTGTATACAAACAAGTGCATGCCCGAAGCCATGACCCTATGGTTAACCGGTTCACCGTAAGTCCGACCGTCCTGTCTACGGATGCCGCTGTAACGATTGGTTATTATTTCTACCTGCGGTGGCTCAGAACTCGAACTTTTTTCATGATTGTCAACCTGCCACCAGGCTGGCCCGTTATTCAAAACCTGCGAAATCGTCATACGTTCTTAATCCACAACGGACATTTTCAAAAATATCTTAAGGGTATAAGGCGCGCGCTACGCGCGCTCACAGTCACCTAGGTGGCGGTGCCGATAATCCAGTTCCCTTTGATATGTAATCTTCCTACCGAACCAGCAGCAGGAAAAAATACCATCCTGTAGTTCCTCTATCTCAAAAGGTGGCTCAAGCGTCTCAAGCGCCTGTCATCCAAGCGTCACCATAACTTCATGGAGATGACACCGAGCCTACATAGCCTGACTTTGGACAACAAAGTCGACCGGCCGAAATCGTGGCTGGCACTCGGAGATTCGCCATGACTCAGATCGCCCGCATCAGCGACACCGGCAATGAACGCCGTCTGCAAGCCGAACGCCTGGTTGGCGCGCAGGCATTGCAGGAAGCCCAGGCCCTGCGGTTCAACGTGTTCAGCGGCGAGTTCAACGCCAAGCTGAAAGGCGCGGAACTGGGCCTGGACATGGATGACTATGATGTTCACTGCAGCCACATCGGCGTGCGGGACTTGAACAGCGGTCGACTGGTGGCCACCACCCGTTTGCTCGACCACCAGGCGGCCAGCACCCTGGGCCGGTTCTACAGTGAAGAAGAATTCAGCCTGCATGGCCTGCTGCACCTGCAAGGCCCGATCCTGGAGATCGGCCGTACCTGCGTCGACCCGGCCTACCGCAACGGCGGCACCATCGCGGTGTTGTGGGGCGAATTGGCCGAAGTGCTCAACCAGGGCGGCTACAGCTACCTGATGGGTTGCGCGAGCATCCCGATGCACGACGGCGGCATCCAGGCCCACGCGATCATGCAGCGCCTGCGCGAGCGCTACCTGTGCAACGAACACCTGCGCGCCGAACCGAAAAAACCATTGCCGGCGCTGGACCTGCCATCCAACGTCATCGCCGAAATGCCGCCGTTGCTCAAGGCTTACATGCGCCTGGGTGCGAAAATCTGCGGCGAGCCGTGCTGGGATGAAGATTTCCAGGTCGCCGACGTATTCATCCTGCTCAAGCGCGATGAGCTATGCCCGCGTTACGCCCGCCACTTCAAGGCGGCCATGTAATGAGCCGCCTGCGCGTGTACGGGCGCGTTGCCCGGGTACTGCTGGTGGTGGCGCTGGGCTTGAGCATGGCCAGTGTGTTTGGGGTTTTCGAGCGCATGGGCATCGCCAACTCGATGGTGCGCCGCCAGCGTTGGTCGCGGTTCTTCATGGCGCGCCTGACTAACGCCCTGCCCTTTCGCGTGACGGTGCACGGCGACTTGCCGACACAGCCGATGCTGTGGGTGAGTAATCACGTGTCGTGGACCGATATTCCGCTGCTCGGCGCCGTGGCGCCGATGTCATTTTTGTCCAAGGCCGAGGTGCGCACCTGGCCGGTGGCCGGTTGGCTGGCGGCTAAAGCGGGCAGCCTGTTTATACGCAGGGGTTCGGGTGACAGTCAGTTGATCCGCAAGCAGATGACCCGTCACTTGGAGCAACAGCATCCTTTGCTGATGTTCCCGGAAGGCACTACGACCGACGGGCGCAGCCTGCGCACCTTCCACGGGCGCTTGCTGGCCAGTGCGATCGATGCGGACGTATCACTGCAACCGGTGGCGATCCGTTATCTGCGTGACGGCCAAGTTGACCCGCTGGCACCTTTTATTGGCGACGATGATTTGCTCTCGCACCTGATGCGTTTGTTTGCCAACGACCAGGGCGATGTGGAAATCCATGTGCTCAAGCCGATTGCCTGTGCCGGGCAGGAACGTGCGGCACTGGCGTATCAGGCGCAGCAAGCGGTGCAGAAGGCGTTGTTTGGGCCGGTGCCGGAGGCTGAGCAAGTGGATGCTCGGCCTGCATTCGCAGCCTGAAGCGGGTACGGTTAAACATGTGGGAGCGTTGCTGGCTCTGGAAAAATGGTTTGAAGAAAACCATCAAGACAGGTGCTCCCACATTTAGACCTCAGCAGTCAGGTGTTTTAGGGCGAAGGCTTGCAGTTCGGGGTAGAACACCCGGAAGTCTTCACTCAACGGCTCATACAACTCACGTAATTCCTGCATTGCAAATCTCAATGCCTCCGGCTGCGTCAGCCGCCGCGAGATCCCGCGCAGCACCTGCTCCATAACTGCAAACTCGCGGTACGAACCCAACCAATCATCCGCCGCCATAGACGGCGCAATCTGCGCCAGCCGCCCCGGCAATTGCGGCTCTGCCGCCAGCACGCGGTACACCTGTGACGTGAAACGCTCCAGGGGCTGGTCGGCATACAAAGTCCAGTCCCGCGCCAGGCAATGATCGAAAAACACATCGAGGATGATCCCGGCATAGCGCCGGCGAGTAAGGCTGAAGCGCGACAAAGCCGTATCGACCAACGGATGGCTGTCGGTAAAACGGTCAATCGAGCGATGCAACTGGATCGCCGATTCGATTTGCGGACTGAACTGGCCCTGCAGGCGGCCTTTGACGAAGTCGCCATAAAGGCTGCCCAGCAGTTGCGCAGGAAGTTGGCCGCCCAGATGCAGATGTGCGAGATAATTCATGGCGCGCAGTCTACCACTGCCTTCAACGTATCGTTATAACCCGATATACCGAATGAGCCTAGACTCAGAGCAAAATCATATTGGTCTATCGGGATAGACCGATATAAAGTTCGCCTCATCGCGATATAACGCTGTACGACACCGAGCCCCTGCCATGTCCATCGACCTCGACGAAATAATAAAAGCCCTGGCGCATCCAGTACGACGAGACATCCTCACCTGGCTGAAAGACCCGAAAGTGCAATTCCCCGAACAATTGCATAACCACCAGTACGGCATCTGCGCCGGGCAGATCGACCAGCGCTGCGGCTTGTCCCAGTCGACCGTGTCGGCGCATCTGGCCACCCTGCAACGCGCCGGGTTGATCAGCAGCCAGAAAGCCGGCCAGTGGCACTTTTTCAGACGCAACGAGGACACCATCCAGGCCTTTCTCGCGGCGCTCACTACTGAACTCAGTGCTGACGACAACGCAGCACTGTAACAAGGAAACCCTAATGCCCCTCTCGCTACTCATATTGGCCCTCAGCGCCTTCGCCATCGGCACCACCGAGTTCGTCATCATGGGTTTGCTGCCCGATGTGGCGGCGGACCTGGGCGTGTCGATTCCCGGCGCCGGCTGGCTGGTAACCGGCTACGCGCTGGGCGTGGCCATCGGCGCGCCTTTCATGGCACTGGCCACCGCCAAGCTGCCACGCAAGGCGGCGCTGGTAGCGTTGATGGGTATCTTCATTATCGGCAACCTGCTCTGCGCCCTGGCCAGTGATTACAACGTGCTGATGTTTGCCCGTGTCGTCACTGCCCTGTGCCACGGCGCTTTCTTTGGGATTGGTTCAGTGGTAGCGGCCAACCTGGTGCCCGCCAACAAACGCGCTTCGGCCGTCGCCTTGATGTTCACCGGCCTGACCCTGGCCAACGTGCTCGGCGTACCGCTGGGCACCGCATTGGGCCAGGAAGCCGGCTGGCGCTCGACCTTCTGGGCAGTGACGGTGATTGGTGTGGTGGCGTTGATCGGCCTGATCCGCTTCCTGCCGGCCAAGCGCGATGAAGAGAAACTCGACATGCGCGCCGAACTGGCCGCCCTCAAGGGAACCGGCATCTGGCTGTCGCTGAGCATGACCGCGCTGTTTGCCGCGTCCATGTTCACTCTCTTCACCTACGTCGCGCCGCTGCTGGGCGATGTCACCGGCGTGTCGCCCAAAGGCGTGACCTGGACCCTGCTGCTGATCGGCCTGGGCCTCACCGTCGGCAACATCATCGGCGGCAAGCTGGCGGACAAACGCCTGGCAGCCACCCTGATCGGCGTGTTCATCAGCATGGCGGTGGTCTCCACGGCACTGACCTGGACCAGCGTCGCCGTGATCCCGACCGAAATCACCCTGTTCCTGTGGGCCACAGCGTCGTTTGCCGCAGTGCCTGCGCTGCAGATCAACGTGGTGACCTTCGGCAAGGCTGCACCGAACCTGGTGTCCACCTTGAACATCGGCGCTTTCAATATCGGCAATGCCCTCGGCGCCTGGGTGGGCGGCAGTGTGATTGCCCACGGTTTCGGCCTGACCCGCGTGCCCTTGGCCGCGGCGGCCCTGGCGATCCTCGCGCTGTTGGTGACCCTGATTACTTTCCGTCAGACCGGCAGTGCCGACCTGGCCCCTGCGACCCACTGATCCATTTCAAAGACAAAGGTGTTTTCCCCATGACGACTATTTTCGATCCAATCAAACTGGGCGACCTGGAACTGGCGAACCGCATCATCATGGCGCCGTTGACCCGCTGCCGTGCCGACGCCGGCCGCGTGCCCAACGCGCTGATGGCCGAGTACTACGTGCAACGCGCCTCCGCCGGCCTGATCCTCAGCGAAGCCACCTCCGTGACACCGCTGGGCGTGGGTTACCCGGACACCCCAGGCATCTGGTCCAACGACCAGGTGCGCGGCTGGGCCAACGTCACCAAAGCGGTGCATGGCGCGGGTGGCAAGATCTTCCTGCAACTGTGGCACGTCGGCCGTATTTCCCATGAGTCTTACCTGAACGGCGAAACCCCGGTAGCGCCAAGTGCGATCCAGCCCAAAGGCCACGTCAGCCTGGTGCGCCCATTGGCCGACTACCCGACACCCCGCGCCCTGGAAACCGCTGAAATCGCCGACATCGTCGACGCCTACCGCACCGGTGCCGAGAACGCCAAGGCCGCCGGTTTCGACGGCGTTGAAATCCACGGTGCCAACGGCTACCTGCTCGACCAATTCCTGCAGAGCAGCACCAATAAGCGCACTGATCAGTACGGCGGCTCTCTGGAAAACCGTGCACGCCTGCTGCTGGAAGTGACCGACGCGGCCATCGAAGTCTGGGGCGCCGGCCGTGTGGGTGTGCACCTGGCACCGCGCGCCGACTCTCATGACATGGGCGATGACAACCTGGCAGAAACCTTCACCTACGTCGCCAGCGAACTAGGCAAGCGTGGCATCGCGTTCATCTGCTCTCGTGAGAAAGAAGCCGGCGACAGCCTCGGCCCACAACTGAAGAAAGCCTTCGGCGGCACCTACATCGCCAACGAACGTTTCACCAAGGACAGCGCCAACGCCTGGCTGGCCGAAGGTAAAGCGGATGCCGTGGCCTGGGGCGTGCCGTTCATTGCCAACCCGGACCTGCCAGCTCGCTTGAAAGCTGGCGCGCCGCTGAATGAAGCACGCCCGGATACGTTCTATAGCAAAGGCCCGGTCGGCTACATCGACTACCCGACGCTGGCGCTGTGATGTAAAAAGCCGAAACGAAAAAGCCCGGTTCGCAGGAACCGGGGCTTTTTCGTGGGCACTGGGTAACAATCCTTCACAGCACTGCAACAAAATCACTACAAAATACTTAGGCGGCTACCTATCAACTGCCCGCCGGCCCGTATATAAAGTCACCCCACCAATCAGGCAGAAGGACGATTGACTGTCCTTGGGCTTTACTGTTGACACAACCTGATGCAATTACGCATTTTGTCTTAATTGCGCAGGCTGGGGCTCCAGCGCAGCATGTCCAGCCCGGCATCCACCCAGCGTTCGGCTTCCTGATGTAACTGGAAGCTGTCGGGCACCAGCAGCCACTGGCCGATCAGCCCGTTGATATAGGCGTGGATGCACACCGCGCCACGGGTTGTATCAAGATTTTCCGGAAGTTGCCCGCGATGGACCGCGTTACGCAATGTCAGGCCGATGCGCAGGTTGCATTCCAGGCTGTGGGTCTGACGCTGGCGGCGCATGTCGCACATTTCATCGGTGAATTCGCACTTATGGAACAAGATCTCGTTGATGCGCCGGGTTTTCGGGTCCAGGGCTACTTGATGGAACAAATGAATCAACAGCTTGCGCATACAGCCCAACGGATCGAGTTCATCCTCGCTTTCACTGGCCCTGGCCAACTCGTCCAGTGGTTCATGCAGCGTGTCGAGCAGCGCCTGCAGCAAGTCGGACTTATTGCTGAAATGCCAGTAGATAGCACCCCGCGTCACACCGGCCAACGCGGCGATGTCCGCCAACGTGGTCCGCGCGACGCCGCGCTCATAAAAGGCTTGCTCAGCGGCTTCGAGAATCTGGCTGCGCGTTTCCTGAGCTTCCTCTTTGGTGCGACGAACCATGGCAGTAAAACCTCAATCAGGGTACTGGGGACTATCGTTAACGTAGAATTAATAGCTGTTAACGATCATCTGAATAATTGTGGGACGACACCGTCATGGGCACCGAACGTACTAAAATCGAGGCTTTGGGCGTTGCTTTGTCAACATTCCGCGAAGCCTGTCAAGAGTTTACAAACAACCATGAACGTAAGTATATTGCGTAGCAAGCTACTTATCCACTCACAGCTTGTTTTTTACCCTTCCACACTTCTTGTGCGCACTCTGCGCGCCTGACCCGAGGATCTTCATGCAACTTAAGCCAGCTGTTACCGCTCTGGTCACTGCCGTCGCCCTGGCATCGCTGCTCAGCGGATGTAAAAAGGAAGAAGCGGCTCCGCCCGCTCAAACCCCTCAGGTCGGCGTGGTCACCATTCAACCGCAAGCCTATACCCTGACGTCCGAGCTTCCAGGCCGCACCACCGCCTACCGCATCGCGGAAGTTCGCCCACAGGTCAACGGCATCATTCTCAAGCGTCTGTTCAAGGAAGGCGCGGATGTGAAGGAAGGGCAACAGCTCTACCAAATCGACCCGTCGGTGTATGACGCCACCCTGAAAAGCGCGCAAGCCAGCCTGACCCAGGCCAAGTCCATCTCCGACCGCTACAAGCAGTTGGTTGATGAGCAAGCCGTCAGCCGCCAGGAATACGACACCGCCGTCGCCAATCGCATGACTGCGGAAGCAAACGTTCAAACGGCCCAGATCAACGTGCGTTACACCAAAGTGTTCGCGCCGATCTCCGGGCGTATCGGCCGTTCTTCAGTGACCGAAGGCGCGCTGGTCAGCAACGGCCAAACCGATGCCATGGCCGTGATCCAGCAACTGGACCCGATCTACGTCGACGTCACGCAGTCTTCGGCTGAAATGCTGAAACTGCGCCGCGACCTGGAAAGCGGCCAGCTGGAAAAAGCCGGCGCCAACGCGGCCAAGGTCAAGCTCACCCTGGAAGACGGCAGCGACTACGGTCAGGACGGCAAGCTGGAATTCTCCGAAGTCTCGGTTGACCAGACCACCGGTTCCGTGACCCTGCGCGCCGTGTTCCCCAACCCTGACCACACCCTGCTGCCGGGCATGTTCGTACACGCCCAGCTGCAAGCCGGTGTGAACAGCAAGGCCATCCTGGCACCGCAACAAGGCGTGACCCGCGATATCAAAGGTATCCCGACCGCCATGGTGGTGAACAAGGACAACAAGGTCGAGCAGCGTCAACTGGTGGCCAACCGCACTGCCGGCGCCTACTGGCTGGTGGAAAAGGGCCTGAACGCCGGTGACCGCGTGATCACCGAAGGCCTGCAATTCATCAAGCCGGGCGTCGAAGTCAAGGTCAAGGACGCCGACAACGCCAAGCCTGCCGGTTCTGCTCCAGCTCCTGCTGCCGCTGCTGGCCAGGGGGAGTAACCCATGTCGAAATTTTTTATCGACCGTCCCATTTTCGCCTGGGTAATTGCCCTGGTGATCATGCTGGTCGGGGCACTGTCGATCCTGAAGTTGCCCATCAACCAATACCCGGCCATCGCGCCCACCGCCATCGACATCCAGGTGACCTACCCAGGCGCGTCTGCACAAACCGTGCAGGACACCGTGGTACAAGTGATCGAGCAACAGCTCAACGGTATCGACAACCTGCGTTATGTGGCCTCGGACAGTAACTCCGACGGCAGCATGACCATCACCGCAACGTTCAACCAGGGTACCAACCCGGACATCGCCCAGGTTCAGGTGCAGAACAAGCTGAACCTGGCGACCCCATTGCTGCCGCAAGAAGTGCAGCAGCAGGGTATCCGCGTGACCAAGTCGGTGAAGAACTTCCTGATGGTGATCGGTCTGGTGTCGGAAGACGGCAGCATGACCAAGGACGACTTGTCCAACTACATCGTGTCCAACATCCAGGACCCGATCTCGCGTACCGCGGGCGTCGGTGACTTCCAGGTGTTCGGTTCGCAGTACGCCATGCGTATCTGGCTCGACCCGGCCAAGCTGAACAACTACCAGTTGACCCCGGTAGACGTCAGCGCCGCCATCTCGGCACAGAACGTCCAGGTGGCGACCGGTCAATTGGGCGGTTTGCCTGCCCTGCCCGGCACCCAGTTGAACGCGACCATTATCGGCAAGACCCGCCTGCAGACGGCCGAAGAGTTCGGCAAGATTCTCATGAAGGTGAATGCCGACGGCTCGCAGGTGCGCCTGCGTGACGTCGCGCGTATCGAGCTCGGCGGCCAGAACTACAGCATCAGTGCACAGTTCAACGGCAAGCCGGCGTCCGGTATGGCGATCAAGCTCGCGTCGGGTGCAAACGCCCTGGACACCGCCAAGGCCATCCGTGCCACCGTGGCGTCCCTGGAACCGTTCTTCCCACCTGGCATGAAGGCAGTGGTGCCGTATGACACCACGCCTGTGGTGACCGAATCGATCTCCGGTGTGGTGCACACTCTGGTCGAAGCGATCGTGCTGGTGTTCCTGGTGATGTTCCTGTTCCTGCAGAACTTCCGCGCCACCATCATCACCACCATGACGGTGCCAGTGGTATTGCTGGGTACCTTCGGCATCCTGGCCGCGTTCGGCTTTACCATCAACACCCTGACCATGTTCGGCATGATCCTGGCCATCGGTTTGCTGGTGGACGATGCCATCGTGGTAGTGGAAAACGTCGAGCGGGTAATGGCCGAGGAGCACCTGTCGCCTAAAGAAGCGACGGTGAAATCCATGGGCCAGATCCAGGGCGCCCTGGTGGGCATTGCCCTGGTACTGTCGGCGGTACTGCTGCCAATGGCCTTCTTCGGCGGCTCCACCGGCGTGATCTACAAACAGTTCTCCATCACCATCGTTTCGGCCATGGCGTTGTCGGTACTGGTTGCCCTGATCTTCACTCCGGCTTTGTGCGCCACCATGCTCAAGCCGATAGACCCTGAGAAACACGGCCAACCCAAGCGTGGTTTCTTCGGCTGGTTCAATCGCACCTTCGACCGTGGCGTACTGAGCTACGAACGCGGCGTGGGCAACATGATCAAGCACAAATTCCCGGCGTTTTTCGTGTACTTGGTCATCTTCCTCGGCATGATCTGGCTGTTCACCCGTATTCCAAGCGCATTCTTGCCGGAAGAAGACCAGGGCGTGATCTTTGCCCAGGTACAGACCCCGGTCGGCTCTTCGGCTGAACGTACGCAGAAAGTCGTCGACGACATGCGGGCCTTCCTGCTCAACGACAAGGAAGGCGAGCCGGGCGAAGGCAAGGCCGTGAAGTCGGTATTTACCGTAAACGGCTTCAACTTCGCCGGCCGTGGCCAGAGTTCGGGCCTGGCATTCGTAATGCTCAAGCCGTGGGATGAGCGCGATTCGTCCATGTCGGTATTCGAAGTGGCCAAGCGTGCCCAGGGTTACTTCTTCGGGGCCTTCAAGGACGCCATGGTATTCGCCATCGTGCCACCTTCGGTTCTGGAGCTGGGTAACGCCACCGGTTTCGACGTGTTCCTGCAAGACCAGGGCGGTGTCGGCCACGAAAAACTGATGGAAGCGCGTAACCAGTTCCTCGGTGCCGCCGCACAAAGCAAGATCCTGGCGGGTGTGCGCCCCAACGGTGTGAACGATGAGCCGCAATACGAGCTGACCGTCGATGACGAGAAGGCCAGTGCCCAGGGCATTACGCTGTCGAGCATCAACCAGACCCTGGCGATTGCGCTGGGCGGCAGCTACGTCAACGACTTCATCGACCGTGGTCGAGTGAAGAAAGTGTACGTGCAAGGCGAAGCCGCGGGCCGGATGTCCCCGGAAGACCTGGACAAATGGTACGTGCGCAGCGACTCCGGAAAAATGGTGCCAATGTCGGCCATTTCCTCGGGCAAGTGGATCTACGGTTCGCCGAAGCTCTCGCGGTATAACGGTGTAGCGGCGATGGAAATCCTCGGTACCCCGGCACCGGGCTACAGTACCGGTGACGCCATGGCCGAAGTCGAACGCATCGCCAAGCAATTGCCGGCGGGTGTGGGCTTTGCCTGGACCGGCCTGTCGTACGAAGAACGTCTGTCCGGCTCCCAGGCGCCTGCGCTGTACGCCTTGTCGCTGCTGGTGGTGTTCCTGTGCCTCGCGGCACTGTACGAAAGCTGGTCGATCCCGATCGCAGTGGTACTGGTAGTACCGCTGGGTGTGGTGGGTGCGTTGATCGCCACCAGCATGCGTGGCTTGTCCAACGACGTGTTCTTCCAGGTGGGCCTTTTGGTGACGGTGGGCCTGGCGGCGAAAAACGCCATCCTGATCGTGGAGTTCGCCAAGGAGCTCCACGAACAGGGCAAAGGCATCGTCGAGGCGGCCATCGAGGCGTCCCGCATGCGTCTGCGCCCGATCATCATGACCTCCATGGCGTTCATCCTAGGCGTACTGCCGCTGGCGATCTCCTCGGGCGCCGGCTCAGGTAGCCAGCACGCCATCGGTACCGGCGTCATTGGCGGTATGATCACGGCCACTGTGCTGGCGATCTTCTGGGTACCATTGTTCTTCGCAACCGTATCCGCCGCTGGCGAACGTAAAAAGACCGACACAACTGAAACCCCTAAAGAGGCTGGCCAATGAGCAAGTCGCTACTTTCCCTAGCTGTCACGGCATTCGTGCTCAGTGGCTGCTCGCTGATACCTGACTATCAGCGCCCCGAAGCGCCGGTGGCCGCACAGTTCCCGCAGGGGCCGGCGTATTCGTCGGCCCAGGCACCGAGCCAGGCCGCTGCCGAGCAGGGCTGGAAGCAGTTTTTCCATGACCCTGCACTGCAACAGCTGATCCAGACTGCGCTGGTGAACAACCGCGACCTGCGCGTCGCGGCCCTGAACATCGACGCCTATGCCGCGCAGTACCGTATCCAGCGTGCCGACCTGTTCCCGGCCGTGTCGGCCACGGGCAACGGGAGCCGCTCGCGTACCCCGGCTCGCCTGTCGCAGACCGGCGAATCGACCATCAGCAGTCAGTACTCGGTAGGGCTGGGCATCAGCTCCTATGAGCTGGACCTGTTTGGCCGCGTGCGCAGCTTGAGTGAAGAGGCCCTGCAAAAGTACTTCGCCACTGAAGAAGCACGGCGCAGCACCCAGATCAGCCTGGTAGCCAGCGTGGCCAACGCCTACCTGACCTGGCAGGCGGACAAGGAACTGCTCAAGTTGACCCAGGACACCCTGGGCGCATTCGAACAGAGCTTCAAGCTCACCTCGCGCAGCAACGAAGTCGGTGTGGCCTCGGCCCTCGACCTGAGCCAGGCGCGCACCTCGGTGGAAAACGCCCGCGTGCAGCTTGCCCGGTATACGCGTCAGGTGGCCCAGGACGAAAACAGCCTGACCCTGCTGCTGGGCACCGGCCTGCCGGCGAATATCACCAGCAAGCCGCTGTCGGATGACCTGCTCAGCGAAGTGCCAGCCGGGTTGCCCTCGGACCTGTTGCAACGTCGCCCCGACATTGTGCAAGCCGAGTACAACCTCAAGGCCGCCAACGCCAATATCGGCGCGGCCCGTGCAGCATTCTTCCCGAGCATCAGCCTGACGGCCAGCGCCGGTACCGCGAGCCCTAACCTGGGCGGCTTGTTCAAAGGCGGTTCGGGCACCTGGTCGTTCGCCCCGCAGATCAACATCCCGATCTTCAACGCCGGCAGCCTGCGCGCCAGCCTGGACTACTCGAAGATCCAGAAAGAGATCAACGTGGCGAACTACGAGAAGGCCATCCAGACCGGCTTCCAGGAAGTCTCCGACGGACTTGCCGCACGTGAAACCTACAAGCAGCAGTTGGATGCACAGCGCGGCTTCGTCGCGGCCAACCAGGATTACTACCGCCTGGCCGAGCGTCGCTACCGCATTGGTGTCGACAGCAACCTGACGTTCCTCGACGCCCAGCGCCAGCTGTTCAGTGCCCAGCAATCGCTGATCACCGACCGCCTGGCGCAGCTGACCAGCGAGGTCAACCTGTACAAGGCCCTCGGCGGCGGCTGGAACGAGCAGACCGCGAAGAACGAGCCGTTGAAAGAAGAAGCACCGGCGTTGAAGTTGTTCTGATCGCGCTGTTGTAAACAAAAAAACCGCCTCCCTCACCGGTGGCGGTTTTTTTATGCCTGCCCTTTAATACCTCCGACCTACCGTAGGAGCTGGCTTGCCAGCGATAGCGGTGTGTCAGCCTCCACGCACTCACTGACACACCGCTCTCCCTGGCAAGCCTTTTCCTACTAACCCGCAAGGCTTTACCGCCTTGCTTTCTCTTCAACCTTTCAGGCTAAAATTGGTAACAGATTCTTACAGACCACAGAGGGAGCTTGTCGTAATGATCGTAGGAATCGACCTGGGAACCACCAACAGTCTCGCTGCAGTCTGGCGCGGTGATGCAGCCGAATTGGTACCCAATGCCCTTGGCCAGTTGCTGACCCCAAGCGTGGTCGGGCTGGATGACCAAGGCCGTGTCCTGGTAGGCCAGGCTGCCAAAGAGCGCCTGCACACCCACCCGCACCTGACCACTTCGCTGTTCAAGCGGTTCATGGGCAGTGTCACCGAAGTGCGCCTGGGCGACCGCTCGTTCCGTCCGGAAGAACTCTCCGCGCTGGTGCTCAAAAGCCTGAAGGAAGACATCGAGCGCACTTACGGCCACACCGTTACCGAAGCCGTGATCAGCGTGCCCGCGTATTTCAGCGACGGCCAACGCAAGGCCACGCGCATTGCCGGTGAGCTGGCGGGGCTCAACGTTGAAAAACTGATCAACGAACCCACCGCCGCCGCCCTCGCCTACGGCCTGCATCAGCGCGACAAAGAAACCTCGTTCCTGGTCTTCGACCTCGGCGGCGGCACCTTCGACGTGTCGATCATCGAGCTGTTCGACGGCGTGATGGAAGTCCGCGCCAGCGCCGGCGACAACTTCCTTGGCGGCGAAGACTTCGACACCCTGTTGCTCGAACACTTCGTCGACAGCCAGCGCAACGCCCAAGGCTTCCCGCCCACCAGCAGCGTGCTGCAAGCCCTGCGCCGCGAAGCCGAACGGGTGCGCAAAGCCCTGGGCCAGGACGACAGTGCCGAATTCGCCCTGCGTGTCGACGGCCAGCAATGGGTAAAAACCATCACTCAGCAGGAACTGGCCAAGCTCTACACACCGCTGCTGGAACGCCTGCGCGCGCCGATTGAACGGGCCCTGCGTGATGCACGGATTCGTGTCGGCGACCTGGATGAAATCCTGTTGGTGGGCGGCACCACGCGCATGCCATTGGTGCGCAAACTCGCCGCCGGTCTGTTCGGTCGCTTCCCGTCCATCAGCCTCGACCCGGACCAGGTGGTCGCCCATGGCGCCGCGATCCAGGCGGCACTCAAGGCGCGCTCTGCGGCACTGGAAGAAGTGGTGCTGACCGATGTGTGCCCTTACACCCTCGGTATCGAAACCTCGAACCAGTACGGTGGCCATATCGAAAGCGGGCACTATTTGCCGCTGATCGAGCGCAACAGCAGTGTGCCGGTGAGCCGCGTCAAAAGCGTGGTCACCCTGCACGACGACCAGACCCGCGTACTGCTCAAGATCTACCAAGGCGAAAGCCGCCTGGTCAAAGACAACATCGAACTGGGCCAACTGGACATCCCGGTGCCCAAGCGCAAGGCCGGTGAAGTCTCGCTGGATGTGCGCTTCACCTACGACAACAATGGCCTGCTGGAAGCCCAGGTGAGCATCCCGCTGACCGGCGAACAGCACTCGCTGGTGATCGAGAACAACCCAGGTGTGCTCAGCCCGGAGGAGATCCAGCAACGCCTGCAAGCCCTGGCGCAGTTGAAAATTCATCCGCGCGACCAACAGGTCAACACCGTACTCACTGCGCGCCTCGAGCGTCTCTACCAGGAAAACCTCGGCGAACTGCGCGAGCAACTCGGGCATTGGGCCGCGCAGTTCCAGCAAGTACTCGACACCCAGGACGAGCGCCGCATCCGTGAGGCCCGCAGCGAACTGGCCCGTCAACTTGAGCAGCTCGACAACGGGTTCTGGCGCTGAGGAAACACGACATGGAGTGTTGGACCGTACTGCGACTGCCGGAAGACGCCGACGAGCGCACCATCAAGCGCACCTATGCGCGGCTGCTGAAAAGCTGCCGGCCGGATGACGATGCTGCCGGCTTCCAGCGACTGCGCGAAGCCTATGAAGAGGCACTGGCCTACGCACGCTGGCGGGCTGACGCCGAAGAAGAGCAAGAGAGCGTCCAGGCGCCGTTGGCCGAAGCAACTTACGGCAACCTGAATGACCTGGCCGAACTGATGAATATCAGCCCGGTCCGCCCTGCGCTTTTCGAGACGCCTGCACCGGACCCGGCCCAGGCGCTGCTCGACGGCCTTAACGCGCACAACCTCGACCAACGCTGGGCCCAGGCCCGGCAACAGGGTTGTACCGATACGTTCCAGGCCGGCCTGTTGCGTCATTGTTTCGAAGCGCCGGGCGAGCGCAGCGCCATCGCCGGTTGGGCGGTGCAACACCTGGAATGGCTGACGCCCTGGCAACAAGTGGCCATGACGCCATGGCAGCACGAAGCGCTGGCCGGCGAACTGCTGCAGGACTACCGCCGCACCCTGCAGGAACGGCTGGAGCAAAAGGCCGAGCGCGAGTTCGTCACCCAGCTCACGCACTACAACAACCAGCCGTGGCTGCGGGTGTTCGACCTGCAACAGCAGTGGCAACGCATCCTCCTGCACCTGCTCCACGAAACCACTTGGAGCGTGCCGTTGTTCGAGCGGGTGTGCCAGGTGTTCGGCTGGGACGACCAGAAAGGTGTGTTCCCGGAGCCGGCGTGGATGTGGCGCGAACTGGTGTCGCGCTGTGAACAGGAAAGCTTCTACACCCACTTGCAGGAGAAGGCCCAGGACCCGCGACGCACCTCAGCCGATGCCCTGGCGGCGCGCTTGTTACTGACGCCCATGACCGCCACCCAACACAAACGCATGATCGACGGGTTTGGCGAAAACGAGTGGAATGCCTGCCAGCACCTGGCCGAAACCCTGACCTGGCGTTATCCGAAACTGGTCGAGCGCCTACCCAGGACCGACCTGTTCTTCTGGCGCAAATACGTACCCCGGCCGATCTACACCCAGGTGTTCATCCGGCTGTGGGCCGTTTTCGCCCTGGGGCTTGGCCTGAGCATCGCCCACGACAAACCCGACCGGATGGATGGGATGTCGCTGGTGATTTTCATGCTGATGGCGTTCGTGCCAGCGGCCATTGGTTTTCGCGTCACTCAACTGTGGGCCGCAATGAGCTCTACCTATCGGGTTGTGGATGTGTGGCTGAGCGAGTACCTGATCCCCAAGCGGCTCAACCCCAACGACTACTGGCTGGTGATTCGCCACGGCGTGCCACAGTTGGTCATGCTGGGAGCCTGCGGTTTGATGCTTGGCGTGCTGGGCATGGTCACCTATGCCGGCATGGTCCTGATCAACCTGCTGCACAAAAAACGCATCGGTCACATGAGCGTTAAATTCAGCCAAGGCTACCCGTGGCTGAATGGCTTGCACTGGGCCTTCTGGAGCCCGTTGCAAGCGGTGTTCCTGGTGGTGATGGTGGCGCTGATCGTGGCGGCGCAGCACTACTTGCCACAAGTGCCCTGGACCCACTTCAACCTGCCCAAGCGCTAATCCCCTGCCGGGCCCGAGCGCCCGGCAACTTGCGTTCGATCATCGCCCACAACCCGTCCGCCCCCACTTTCATCGCCCCCGCACCGCCGCGCACCATGGCCGCCACCTGCATAAACCCAATAACAACAGGTCCTTTCGCCATGAGCACTTTCCACCCGCGCCGGCTCTTGCTGGCAACCGCTGTCGCCAGTCTTGCCTTCCCCGTCGTCGCCGAGGAACACGGTTTTCTCGAAGACGCGAGCGCCAACCTCAACCTGCGAAACTTCTTTTTCAACCGCAACTACACCAACCCCACCAAGACCCAGGGCGGCGCGCAGGAGTGGACGCAGAGTTTCATCCTCGACGCCAAGTCCGGCTTCACCCAGGGCACCGTGGGTTTTGGCGTGGATGTGCTGGGGTTGTATTCGTTGAAACTGGATGGCGGACGCGGCACCGGGGGCACCCAACTGTTGCCGTTGGACCGTGATGGCCGCCCGGCGGATGAATTCGGGCGTCTAGGGGTGGCGTTCAAAGCGCGTATTTCCAAGACGGAAGTGAAGGTCGGCGAGTGGATGCCGGTGCTGCCGATCCTGCGCTCGGACGACGGCCGCTCCCTCCCGCAAACCCTGCGTGGCGGGCAAATCACCTCGAAAGAAATCGATGGCCTGACCCTCTACGGCGGTCAGTTCCGCGCCAACAGCCCGCGGGACGACAGCAGCATGACCGACCTGTCGATGTTCGGTAAAACCGCATTCACGTCCGACCGTTTCAACTTCCAGGGCGCCGAGTATGCGTTCAACGAAAAGCGCACCCAGATCGGCCTGTGGAACGCGCAACTCAAGGACATCTACAGCCAGCAGTTCATCAACCTGATTCACAGCCAGCCCATCGGCGACTGGACCCTGGGCGCCAATCTTGGCTTTTTCTACGGCAAGGACGACGGCAGCGCCCGCGCCGGCGAGCTGGACAACAAGACCTGGTCCGGCCTCTTCTCCGCCAAATACGGCGGTAATACCTTTTACGTCGGCCTGCAAAAACTCACGGGCAACAGCGCCTGGATGCGCGTCAACGGCACCAGCGGCGGCACCCTGGCCAACGATAGCTATAACGCCAGCTACGACAACGCCCAGGAGAAATCCTGGCAAGTGCGCCACGACTACAACTTCGCCGCCCTCGGCGTGCCCGGCCTGACCCTGATGAACCGCTACATCAGCGGCAGCAACGTGCACACCGGCACCATCACCGATGGCAAGGAATGGGGCCGCGAAAGTGAACTGGGCTACACCGTGCAAAGCGGCAGCCTGAAAAACCTCACCGTGCGCCTGCGCAATTCCAGCATGCGCCGCGACTACAGCAACAACGAGTTCGACGAGAATCGGTTGATCGTCAGTTACCCGATCAGTTTGCTGTAAACCAGCGCCACACTTACTGTATGGTGCGCGCCTGCCGCTGCTGATCCGCCCAGCAGCGGCCTCTATTCGAGCCCGCGCCCACCATGAAATCCTTCGCCATCGCATCAGCCGTGCTTGCTCTGGCCCTGAGCCTCAGCGGCTGCATTGGTTCGCCCATCGCGCTGACGCCACAGACCGAACAACGCCTGCAAGCCCAGGCGCCGATCCGTTTTCTGCTGACGTTCGATGACGGCCCCAGCGCCTCCGGCTATAACAACCCGAGCCGGTCGGTGGTGGCCGACCTGGCGCAGAACCCGGTGCTGCCGGGGATCAAGGCGGTGTTCTTCTTGCAGACCGAAGCTGCCCGTTCCGGCGGCAGCGCACGGGGTCGCAAGACCATGGAGCGCGAGTATGCGGCGGGCCATATCCTGGCGTTTCATACGGCCACAGGCTTTCATACCAACCACCGCTGGCTGAACGACGCAGAACTGGAAAGCACCCTCAGCCAAGGCGCTGCCGATATTGCCGCTATCACCGGCAGCCCGCCTGTACTGGTACGCCCGCCGTTCTGGAATTACGACCGACGCACCTTTGCCGCCTACCAGCGCCACGGCCTGCACGTGTTGCTGACGGACCTGAGCGCCAATGACGGCAAGATCTGGGGTTTCAACGGCAGCCCGCGACGCCGGGCGAATTTGTACCGGCAATTGTCGGTGGTGCGCGAGCGCATAGCGCTGGGAGAACTGCCAACGGTGGACGGCGTGATTCCGGTGGTGGTGACCTTCCACGACATCAACCGCTACACCGCACGACACATGCAGGAATACCTGCAGATCCTGCTGGACAGCGCCCGGATCAACGGCATGAAGACTGCCGCCGAACCCTTCTACACCGACACCGCCCAGGTTCAGCGCGCGGCGCTGGCGCGTACGGTCAAGGATGTGAGTGAAGAAGTGCATCTGCCGGGGGTGTGGAATTGGGTATGGGATGCCGATTCCCACTGACACCACGGGTAAATGAGCTTTTTTGTGGGAGCTGATCGCATTTCAGGTTCAGTCTTGCTGGCGCGACTCTACGCCCAATTCATCCCACACCGACTCCGCCAAATGGAACGTCGCATTCGCCGCCGGAATTCCGCAGTAGATCGCGCTCTGCATCAGCACTTCCTTGATCTCGGCGCGGGTCACGCCATTGCTCGCGGCGGCGCGCAGGTGCAGCTTGAGTTCTTCACTGCGGTTCATGCCGATCAGCATGGCGATGGTGATCAGGCTGCGGGTGTGCCGCGGCAAACCGGGCCGGGTCCAGATGTCACCCCAAGCATGGCGGGTGATCATTTCCTGGAACTCGCTGTTGAACTCGGTCAGGGCATTGAGGCTGCGGTCGACATGAGCATCGCCCAGCACTTCGCGGCGCACTTGCAGGCCTTCGGCATAACGTTGTTTCTCGTCCACAAAAAGCTCCTCAGCGGGCCAGCAAGAATTCAATGACGCAGTTGCTGAACGCCGCACCGGCCTGCACATTGGACAAGTGCGCCGCATAGAACTCGGCGTACTCGGCGCCCTGTACATGGTTCTGGATAAAGTGGCCGCCGGCAGGCGGTGTGACGGCATCTTCAGTGCCGGCAATGACCAGGGTCGGCACCTTGATCGAAGCTAGCTGCCCACGAAAATCCGCATCACGCACCGCCGCACAGTTGGCGGCATAACCTTCGGGCGATGTAGCCGCCAGCATGTCGGTAATCTGCTTGGCCTGGTGTGGGTTGGCCGCCGCAAAGTCCGCGGTGAACCAGCGCGCAATCGATGCATCGCGCAGCGCCACCATCGCCGCTGCACCATCGCGCAACACCATCTCGATGCGCGGGTTCCACACCTCGGGTGTGCCGATCTTGGCGGCGGTGTTGCACACCACCAGACGCTGCAAGCGCTCGCGCGCGTTGATGCCCAGCCATTGGCCGATCAGCCCCCCCATGGACAGCCCGCAGAAATGTGCACGCTGGATATCCAGGGCATCCAGCAGCGCGATCACATCGTGACCGAGTTGCTCGATGCTGTAGGGCCCTGGGGTCACCAAGGATTTGCCATGGCCACGGGTGTCAAAACGCAGCACACGAAAATGCTCGGTGAAGGCCGGGATCTGGATGTCCCACATGTGCAGGTCTGTGCCCAACGAGTTGGAGAGCACCAGCACCGGCGCATCCACTGGCCCGTCCAATTGGTAATGCAGTTCGCCCTCGGCGAGTTGTACAAATGCCACGGTGGTCTCCTCAAGCAAAGTGTTCGGCTACGGCGCGGGTAACCCAGGTGCGAGCCTGGCCCAGGTAGTGGGCGGGATCGAGCAATCGGTCCAGCTCAGCCGCCGACAATTCGGCGGTGACTTGCGGTTCGTCCGCCAACACCTCGCGTAAATGGCGTCCCTCTGCAACAGCACGTTTGCAGCACTGCTCCAGCAAATGGTGCGCGGTGTCACGGCCCAGGCGCTGGGCGAGCACGATGCTGACGGCCTCGGCCAGCACCAGGCCTTGGGTCAGGTCGAGGTTTTGCGCCATGCGCTGCGGGTCGACCTCCAAGCCTTCGCTGATCAGCAGGGCCTGTTGCAAAGCCCCCGAAACCAAGCGGCAAATCTCCGGCAGGGTTTCCCATTCGGCATGCCACAGGCCCAGGCTGCGTTCATGTTCCTGGGGCATAGCGCTGAACATTGTCGATACCAGCCCCGGCACGCGGGTGGCGGCGCTGATCAGCACGGCCGCGCCCACGGGGTTGCGCTTGTGCGGCATGGTCGACGAACCGCCTTTGCCCGGCGCCGAAGGTTCAAAGACTTCCGCCGCATCGGTCTGCATCAGCAGGCTGATATCGCGACCCACTTTGCCGAGGCTGCCGGCGATCAGGCCAAGCACGCTGGCGAACTCCACCAGGCGATCCCGCTGGGTGTGCCAGGGTTGTTCGGGCAAGGTCAGTTGCAACTCAGATGCCAGCGCTTCGGCCACCGGCATGGCCTGTTCACCGAGCGCTGCCAGGGTTCCGGATGCGCCGCCCAATTGCAGCACCAGCAGGCGCGGCTTCAGCTCAGTCAGACGCTGGCGACTGCGCGTTATCGCTCCCAGCCAGCCCGCTATTTTCATCCCCAGCGTGACCGGCGTCGCATGTTGCAACCACGTGCGCCCGGCCAATGGCACGCCGGCATGGCGCTGGGCCTGTGCGGCAAGCATGTCGCCCAGGCGTGCAAGGTCCGCCTCGATCAATTCCAACGCCCGCCGCAGTTGCAGCACCAGGCCGGTGTCCATCACATCCTGGCTGGTCGCGCCCAGATGCACGTAGCGCTCGGCTCCGGCATCTTCACTGGCAATTAACTTGCCCAGCGCCTTCACCAACGGAATCGCCGAATTCCCCGCCGTGGCAATTGCCACGCCGAGGGCATCCACGTCGTACAGCGAGGCCAGGCACGCCTGGGCAATCGGTGCCACGGCGGCCTGGGGAATCAACCCGACCTGAGCCTGGGCCCGGGCCAAGCCCGCTTCAAAATCCAGCATGCCCTGCAAGCGCCCTTGATCGCAGAACACCTCGGCCATGCTATCCGCCGTGAAGTAAGCGTCGAACAATTGATTGCTCGTGCGCAGTGTCATAGCTCATCCCTTACAGATCGTGGTGCAGGTACTCCGCCTGTTTCGGCAGACGCAAGCTGAACAGGAAGGCCACCGCCATCATGCCGGTGACGTACCAGTAAAAGGTGTTTTCCATGCCCATGGATTTGAGGCCCAGTGCCACGTATTCCGCCGAGCCACCGAAAATCGCATTGGCCACCGCATAGGCCAGGCCTACACCCAGGGCACGCACGTGAGGCGGGAACATTTCCGCTTTCACCAAGCCGCTGATGGAAGTGTAGAAACTGACAATGGCCAAGGCCAGGGAGATCAGCACAAAGGCCAGGAACGGGTTGGTCACGGTTTTCAGGGTCAGCAGGATCGGCACGGTGCACAGGGTGCCGAGGGCGCCGAACCAGAGCATCGAGTTACGACGGCCGATCTTGTCCGAGAGCATGCCGAACAGCGGCTGCATGCACATGTACAGGAACAGTGCACCGGTCATGATGTAGCTGGCGGTCTTGGCGTGCATCCCGGCGGTGTTAACCAGGTATTTCTGCATGTAGGTGGTGAACGTATAGAAAATCAGCGAACCGCCGGCGGTGTAACCGAGCACGGTGATAAACGCTGCTTTGTGGTTGCGGAACAAGGCAGCCACGCTGCCGGCATCCTTGTCCTGGCGCATCTCCTTGCTGGTGGTTTCCTTGAGGGTGCGACGCAGCAACAGAGAGATCACCGCGGCAATGGCGCCGATCACGAATGGAATCCGCCAGCCCCAGGCACGCAATTCTTCTTCGGTGAGGATCTGTTGCAGGATCACTACCACCAGCACCGCCAGCAGTTGCCCGCCGATCAGCGTCACGTACTGGAACGACGCGAAGAAACCGCGCTGCCCCTTCAGGGCGACTTCACTCATGTAGGTCGCCGTGGTGCCGTATTCGCCACCCACCGACAAACCCTGGAACAACCGCGCCACCAACAGCAACGCCGGTGCCCAGGCGCCGATGTCTTTGTAGGTAGGCAGGAAAGCGATGACCAGGGAACCGGCGCACATCATCAGCACCGAGATCATCATCGAGTTCTTGCGCCCGTGCTTGTCGGCCACCCGGCCAAACAGCCAGCCGCCGATCGGGCGCATCAGGAAGCCGGCGGCGAACACACCGGCGGTGTTGAGCAGTTGGACCGTGGGGTCGTCCGACGGGAAGAATGCCGGGGCAAAGTAAATGGCGCAGAAGGCATAGACATAGAAGTCGAACCATTCGACGAGATTGCCGGAGGAGGCCCCGACGATCGCAAAAATCCGTTTGCTGCGTTCTTCTCCGGTGTAGTGACTCGTTGTTGTTGTCATGTTTTTTTCACTCAGTGGGAACGGTTGTAGCGTAGACATACTTTGCAACAACCATGTCATGCAAGTAGGGCTGTCACAAGTTTCAAGCCACAAGCTGCAAGAGAAGAGTCACCGTGATCACTGCTTTTCCTTGTGGCTCGCCGCTTGAAGCTTGCCGCTGCTACTCATCAATAATCGAAGAACACCGTTTCCTTATCCGTCCCCTGCAACACCACATTCCACTGATACCCCCCCGCCGTATCCTGCTGGGCAATCAAGGTACTGCGACGCCCTGCTGGCACACACGCCAGCAACTGGTCATCCCCATTCAGCGCCTCGCCATCAAAATAAATCCGCGTCAGCAAGTGCTTCACCAAACCACGGGCAAACACCAGTACCACCAAGTGCGGCGCCTGGGTCGTGCCCTTCAAGCCCGGCACGGCACCCGGCTTGATGGTGGTAAAGCGAAACCGCCCTTCCCCATCCACTGGCACACGACCGAACCCTTCGAAGTTCGGGTCGATTGCCTTGTCCTGCTCATCTTCCGGATGGTCGTACTTGCCGGCGGCGTTGGCCTGCCACACTTCGAGCATGGCGTCATTGACGACATCGCCATTGCCATCCACCACTTGCCCGCTGATCGCCACGCGCTCGCCTAGGGTGGCGGCCACGGTCAGGTCTTCGCGGTTCAGCCAAGTCAGGCCGATGTGGTAATACGGCCCGACGGTGTGGGACGTGGTCGCGTTGAGTGTCATCTCATTTCTCCATCGGCGTGGCGTCGCGGCCGCGCAGGACGATGTCCCAGCGGTAGCCGAGGGCATAGGAAGGAATGGTTTTTTCCAGGTCGAAGCGGGCGATCAAGCGTTCCTTGGCCGAGGTGTCCGGCACGCAGTTGTAGATCGGGTCGTAGGCCAGCAACGGATCGCCGGGGAAGTACATCTGCGTGACCAGTCGTGTCAGCACGCTCGGGCCGAACAGCGAAAAGTGGATATGCGCCGGACGCCACGCATTATGGTGGTTGCCCCACGGGTAGGCGCCGGGCTTGATGGTCTGGAACTGGTACCAGCCATTGGCGTCGGTGACGGTGCGGCCGGTGCCGGTGAAGTTCGGGTCCAGCGGCGCGTCGTGCAAATCGCGCTTGTGGTTGTAGCGGCCGGCGGCGTTGGCCTGCCAGATTTCAATCAGGATACCTGGCACCGGCAGGCCGTTTTCGTCCAGCACGCGGCCGTGGATGATGATGCGCTCGCCCTGGGGCTCGCCGTCATGCTGGGCAGTCAGGTCGTTGTCCTTCTCATTGACGCGCTCGGCGCCGATGGTCGGGCCGGTGATTTCCGACAAGGAATGGGGCAGAAACACCAAGGGCTGCGACGGCGAACGCAGGTTCGTCGACTGGTAGGCCGGGTGCAGGTAATCAGGTTGAGTGCCCGCTTGCGGGCGCCGGTATCCGGGCTTGTCACTCATGGTGCAGTCCTCTGTTATTAGACGCGTTCAATCGCCAGGGCCAAGCCTTGGCCGACGCCCACGCACATGGTCGCCAGGCCTTTACTGCCGCCGGTTTTTTCCAGTTGATGCAATGCCGTCAGTACCAGGCGCGCACCGCTCATGCCCAGTGGGTGGCCGAGGGCGATGGCGCCACCGTTCGGGTTGACCTGCGGCGCGTCGTCGGCGATGCCCAGTTCACGCAGCACCGCCAGGCCTTGGCTGGCGAAGGCTTCGTTGAGCTCGATCACGTCAAAGTCGGTGACGGCCAGGCCAAGACGCTCGACCAGTTTGCGCACCGCCGGCACTGGGCCAATGCCCATCACTCGCGGTGCGACCCCGGCGCTGGCCATGCCCAAGACGCGGGCACGGGCGGTCAGGCCGTGTTTCTTGACGGCTTCGGCGCAGGCCAGGATCAGTGCCGCAGCGCCGTCGTTCACACCCGAGGCGTTGCCGGCGGTCACCGTTTTGTCCGGGCCGTTCACGGGCTTGAGCTTGGCCAGAGCTTCCAGCGTGGTGTCGCGTGGATGCTCATCCTGTTCCACCACGGTTTCGCCTTTTTTGTGGGCGACGCGCACCGGCACGATTTCTTCAGCGAAATACCCCGCGGCCTGAGCCGCGGCCGTGCGTTGCTGGCTGCGCAAGGCAAAAGCGTCCTGGTCGGCACGGGACACCTTGTAATCGTCGGCCACATTGTCGGCCGTCTGCGGCATCGCATCCACGCCGTACTGGGCCTTCATCAGCGGGTTGATAAAGCGCCAGCCGATGGTGGTGTCTTCCAGCTTCATGTTGCGCGAGAACGCGGCATCGGCCTTGCCCATCACGAACGGCGCGCGGGACATCGACTCGACGCCACCGGCAATCGCCAGCTCCATTTCGCCGCTGGCAATCGCGCGGAAGGCAGTGCCGATCGCGTCCATGCCCGAGGCACACAAGCGGTTGAGCGTCACACCCGGAATGCTTTCCGGCAGGCCCGCCAGCAACAGCGCCATGCGCGCCACGTTGCGATTGTCTTCACCGGCCTGGTTGGCGCAGCCGAGGAATACCTCGTCGACGGCAGTCCAATCCACCGACGGGTTGCGTTCTATCAGTGCCTTGATCGGCAGCGCGGCCAGATCGTCGGCCCGCACGCTGGACAGGCCACCGCCAAAACGGCCGATGGGGGTACGAATGGCATCACAGATAAATACGTCGCGCATCAGGCTTCTCCCGGTGCTTGGCCATGGGCAGCCGCGGTGCGTGCTTCAAGGTCGCGCAGGGCGGTCAGCTCTACGTCTGTCGGTTCGGCGGTGGTGTCGACCTGCTCGGCAAACCGAATCGCCCAACCGGTGGCGGCCACCACTTGCTCACGGGTCACGCCCGGGTGCAGCGCGGTGACCACGAACTCATTCGTGCCGGCTTCCGGCTCCATGATGCACAGGTCGGTAATAATCCCTACAGGACCAGCTCCCGGCAGGCCCAGGCGTTTACGCGAGTCGCCGCCTTCGCCGTGGCCGACCGAGGTGATGAAATCGAGCTTGTCGACAAACGAGCGCGCCGACTGTTTGAGGATGATCAGCACGCTCTTGGCCGAACCGGCAATTTCCGGCGCGCCACCGGCACCCGGCAGGCGTACTTTGGGCTGGTGGTAGTCACCGACCACGGTGGTGTTGATATTGCCGAAGCGGTCGACCTGGGCCGCGCCGAGGAAACCCACGTCGATGCGCCCGCCCTGCAGCCAGTAGCGGAAGATCTCGCCGGTCGGCACCACGGTGTCAGCGGTTTCCGCCAGCTCGCCATCACCGATGGACAGCGGCAGCACCGACGGCTTGGCGCCAATCGGGCCGGATTCGTAGATCAATACCACGTCCGGCGACGAGGTCAGGCGCGCCAGGTTGGCCGCCTTGGACGGCAGACCGATGCCGACGAAGCACACGGAGCCGTTCTTGAGGCGGCGCGCGGCGGCGACGGTCATCATTTCATTGGTCGAGTAAGCCATTACTTGGCCTCCTGCGCGGTGGCCAGTTTGGCCTGGAATTCGGTGAAGTCGGCAGTACCGTGGATGTATTCGTTGATCCAGGCAGTAAAGGTCCCACGGTCACGGGCGATCGGGTCCCACGCCTGGTAGAAGCGATTATCACGCTCGTTATAGCCATGGGCGTAGGACGGATGCGCCCCACCCGGCACATGGCACACCGCAGTCAGGGCCCAGGTCGGTAGTACACAGCTATTCATCGGTGCATTCAGGTCATCGACAATTTCTTCGACGGTGACAATGCAGCGCTTGGCCGCCAGGGCAGCTTCTTTCTGCACACCGAGGATGCCCCACAGCAACACGTTGCCCTTGCGGTCGGCCTTTTGTGCGTGGATCACGGTGACGTCCGGACGCACCGACGGCACCGCCGCCAGCACTTCGCCGGTGAACGGGCAGGTGACGGTCTTGATCAGCGGGTTGACCTTGGGCAGGTCGGAGCCGGCATAGGCACGCAGCACCGCAAAGGGCAAACCCGAGGCGCCGGCGACGTAGGCATTGGCCAGGTCGGCATGGCTGTGTTCTTCGATTTCGAGCGGTTGCGGCCATTGCTTCTCGACCGCGTCGCGCAGGCGATGCAGGGAGCCCACCCCCGGGTTGCCACCCCAGGAGAAAATCAGCTTGCGGGCGCAGCCGGCACCAATCAACTGGTCGTAGATCAGGTCAGGCGTCATACGCACCAGCGTCAGGTCTTTCTTGCCCTGACGAATGATTTCATGACCCGCTGCCGTAGGGATCAGATGGGTGAAGCCTTCCAGAGCAACGGTGTCGCCGTCGTTCACAAATTGCTTCACCGCGTCACGCAGCGCGAGGATTTCAGCCATGGGGTTCGGGCTCCCGGTGTGGATCGAAAAAGGCGCTCAGGTGGCGCCGAAGTGGCTTGAAGATTAAGCCGGAGAAATGGGCCAAACAATCCGATAATCGACTCAGCGTTCGATTATCGAACGGATTGTTGGCGAGCTATCGATCAACCTCAGGTGGCATCTGCATGGCTGACCATGCCCTTGATCACCACGGCAGCGGTGGCCAATGCAGCCGGGATCACCAGGGCGGTGAGCACTTGTTCGAAGTTCCAGCCCAGGCCCAGCAGGGTTGCACCCATCCAGGCGCCGAGGATCGCGCCGAAGCGACCGATACCCAGCATCCACGACACGCCAGTCGCGCGGCCTTGGGTCGGATAGAAACGTGCGGCCAGTGAAGGCATTGCCGACTGCGCCCCGTTGACGCACATCCCGGCAATCAGCACCAAGGTCGCCAGAAGGGTGATATTGCCAAGGCTCTGGCCTACGGCGTAGGCAAACACCCCGGCCAGCAGGTAGAAGATGCCGATGACCTTGTGCGGATTGAACCGGTCCATCGCCCAGCCCACGCCCACCGCGCTGAGCACGCCACCAAACTGGAACAAGGCGCCGATGAATGCGGCCTGTTCCAGGCTGGCGCCGCTGTCACGCATCAGGGTCGGCAACCAACTGGTGAGCAGGTAAACGATCACCAGGCCCATGAAGTAGATGAGCCAGAGCAGTAACGTGCCGGCGCTGTAGGTGCCGGAGAAGATCACCGCAAACACATTGCGCGCCTTGACGGTTTTTTGCTCGGGCACGCTGAAGCTGGTGGCTTGGGCGACGACGCTGGGTTCGATGGGTGAGAGGGTTTTGCGCACCTTGTCGGTGCCCCGATTGCGCACTACCAGATAGCGTGCCGACTCCGGCAGCCACAGCATCAGCACCACAACAAGCATCAATGGCAGGATGCCGCCGATCAGCAACAAGGCATGCCAGCCGAACGCCGGGATCAATTTGGCCGAGATAAACCCGCCACCGGCCATGCCCAGGTTGAAGCCGCAGAACATACTGGTCACCAACAAAGACTTGTGGCGTTCGGGGGTGTATTCGGACAATAAAGTAGTGGCATTCGGCATGCCTGCACCCAGGCCCAATCCCGTGAGAAACCGCAACACCAGCAACTGATCGACGTTGCTGCTGTAGGCGGACGCCAAACTGAACGCGCCAAACACCAGCACCGCGCCCACCAGCACCACTTTACGGCCAAAACGGTCTGCCAGCGGGCCGGAGCCCAGTGCACCGAAGACCATGCCTATCAACGCGGCGCTCATCACCGGGCCGAGGCTCGCGCGGTCGATGCCCCAGTCCTGGGACAGCGCAGGCGCAATAAAGCCCATGGCGGCGGTGTCGAGGCCATCGAGGAAAACAATCAGGAAACACAGGATCACCACACGCCACTGATAACGTGACAGTGGCTGGGCGTTGATGAATGACTGGACGTCCAAAGTGGAACCGACAGAAGGCTGATTCATTGTTTTTATTTCCACACCGATGGCGGGCTGACGACCTGGGATCGTCGTTATTATTGAAGCGCTTCAACAGCGCTGCCGCACATTAATAAGCCGGGGGAAACACCGTCAATTGAGCAAACCGGGATCTGTGCGATGACCGAACAGCTTAGGCAAACAGTTGCGCACTCAACTCACGGCTGGCGCTGAGCATGCTCGGCAGGAAGCGCTGTTCCAGCTCACTGCGGCTGACGCGTCCGGCATGGGTGCTGACGTTCAGCGCGGCCAGCACCTGGCCCGACGCGTCATACACCGGAACGGCAATGGAACGCAGGCCTTGCTCCAGTTCCTGGTCGACAATGCACCAGCCCTGCTGACGCACTTGTTGCAGGCATTCGAACAGCGCTTCGGGGGTGGTCAGGGTGCGGCTGGTCTTGGTCTGCAGGTCGGCGTGGTCGAGGTAATCCTGCAGCGAGGCGTCGTCCAGCGCGGCAAGCAGGATGCGCCCCATGGAGGTGCAATAGGCTGGCAGGCGCCCACCCACCGACAGGTCCACGGAGATCAGACGCTGAGTGGTAGCGGAACGGGCAATGTAGAGGATGTCGTCGCCTTCGAGGGTCGCCATGTTGCAGGCTTCATGGAGCTGCTCGCTCATGCGGTCCAGATAGGGCTGGGCCGACACCGCCAACGGTGTGGACGACAGGTACGCATGGCCCAGGGTCAGCACCTTGGGCAGCAGCGAATAGGTACGCCCGTCGGTGGTGGCGTAGCCGAGCTTGATCAACGTATGCAGGCAACGGCGCACGGCGGCGCGGGGGATTTCGGTGCGATGGCTGATCTGGGCGATGGTGAGGTGGCGCTTTCGTTCCTGGAACGCCTGCACCACCGCCAGACCGCGGGCCAGGGAAGTCATGAAGTCCGGATCGCCGGTAAACGCCTGGATACGCTTGGCCGCAGAGGCAACGATCGGCGGCGCCACTGACGCGAAAGAGTTGCGCAATTGATCGTTCATGACAGGATCCTTTCTCTTATTTGTCTACCGCAGGGGAGGTTTGGCTGCTATTACAAGCCCCGCCGGCCGGGATGCACAAGGCAGGGCCGACAACATTGTGCGATTATCGGACGATCATTCGATTATCGCAATTTGCTGTTACTCCCCTTGGCCCACCTGCCCCAAAGTAAATTAACCGGCGCTTAATAACGTCTGAATATGGTTTGAGTGTATGACGGCACCCATTCACGCACTTTCCGACATGTCCGCGTAACAAAACGCTCACACAACGTTGACGGCTTTTAACTTTATGCTGATAGTGTTATTCAGATGCATCGCTATAATGCACCTTGTGCGCAGGTTCACCCGGCTTAATGATCGGGACCGGGGCTCGCCAGGTAATGCACACGCCCTGCATTGTCGATTCCAACTACCTGCTTGAATGACTGCATTTAACAAGTGGCAGCCCGTGCCTGTTCCAGAGTTGACCGCTGCCAAGCGTTCAACCTGAAACAACCCAAGGGCGCATTCAGGCATAAAACTGCAACGTATTTATACTCAACTCAATTAGGTAACGATGTGACGAAAGATGAACTGCGCGCGGAACTTGAGCGCCAGGAGCAACGTTACAAGGACGTTTACGGCGGGGAAGTCACCACTTACGCCGCCCAGCCTGAACCTGAACGCAAACCATGGCGCAAGCGAGCCAGCCTGCTCGACCAGGCATTTGCCCAGGAAATCCAGAAGATTGAACAGGAACTCAAAACCGAAGAGCCCTAGGCGATTCGGTTTGCCCCAAGATGTTGATCTCAAGAGATGGCGCATGGCTAGCACCTAGCCACCTTGGATCCCACCACGATCAGTAAAATTTCATACAAATGTTTCAGGCGTGACGATTTTGTGACAACCCCCCACCCGGAGCACCCTCTGCTTTATAAATCAAAGACTTGCCAAAGCCCCGAAAATCCTGGGATGCACGCCTTTTGCAGGTTTTTTTACAGGGAAGTTTGTTACCGATGAGCAGCTAGTGCATCGATTACTGAGGTTTTCTGGCATAATCGCGCCCCCTTACGACCGGGTCAGAAAACCTTCATGATCGATTTATTCAGCGGACTGGATGCTTGGGTTCTAGTGAGCCTGTTGCTCGCCCTGGCCTTTGTCCTCGCCTTCGAGTTCATCAATGGCTTTCATGACACCGCTAACGCGGTGGCCACAGTCATCTACACCAAAGCCATGCCGCCACACCTGGCCGTGTTCTTCTCCGGGGTGTTCAATTTCCTCGGCGTGTTGCTCGGTGGTGTCGGTGTCGCCTACGCCATCGTGCACTTGCTGCCGGTGGAGTTGCTGATCAATGTGAACACCGGCCATGGTTTGGCGATGGTCTTCTCTTTATTAGCGGCGGCAATCACCTGGAACCTGGGCACCTGGTACTTCGGTATCCCGGCTTCCAGCTCCCACACGCTGATCGGCTCGATCCTTGGTGTCGGCCTAGCTAACGCCCTGATCAACGACATCCCCCTGGCTGACGGTGTGAACTGGCAGAAGGCGATCGATATTGGCGCCTCTCTGGTGTTCTCGCCGATGGCCGGCTTCCTGGTCGCAGCCCTGGTGCTGATCGGCCTGAAATGGTGGCGCCCGCTGTCGAAGATGCATAAGACCCCGGACCAGCGCCGCAAGCTCGACGACAAGAAACACCCGCCGTTCTGGAATCGCCTGGTGCTGGTGATTTCCGCCATGGCCGTGAGTTTCGTGCACGGCTCCAACGACGGTCAGAAAGGCATCGGCCTGATCATGCTGGTGCTGATCGGTATCGTGCCGGCGCAGTTCGTCCTCGACCTGGGCAGCACCACTTACCAGATCGAACGTACCCGCGATGCGACCGTGCATCTGAGCCAGTTCTACCAGCGTAACAACGCCACGCTCGGCGAGTTCCTGGCCCTGGGCAAAAGCGTGAAGAATGACCTGCCGGGCAAGTTCCAATGCAACCCGCAACAGACCGAGCCCACCATCAACGCGCTGGTTGACACCTTGAAAGGCGTCTCCGACTATCACTCGCTGACTTCTGACCAGCGTATTGAAGTGCGTCGTTATTTGCTCTGCCTGGATGACACCGCGAAAAAAGTCGGCAAGTTGCCAGGCTTGGATGCCCGTGAGAAGTCCGACCTCGACAAGCTGCGCAAAGACCTGACCGCCACCACCGAGTATGCCCCGTTCTGGGTCATCCTCGCCGTTGCACTGGCCTTGGGCCTGGGTACTATGGTGGGCTGGAAGCGCGTGGTACTGACCATCGGCGAGAAGATCGGCAAGCAGGGTATGACCTATGCCCAAGGCATGTCGGCGCAGATCACCACCGCGACCATGATTGGTTTTGCCAACATCTTCGCGCTGCCGGTTTCCACCACTCACGTGCTGTCTTCCGGCGTGGCCGGCACCATGGTCGCGAACAAAAGTGGCCTGCAAGGTGGCACTGTGAAGACCATCCTGATGGCTTGGGTGCTGACCCTGCCAGCGACCGTAGGCCTGTCGGCCGGGTTGTTCTGGCTGGCGTCCAAGGCGCTGGGTAGTTGATAACCCAGCCGCAATAAAAAAGGTGCGATCCGTGAGGGTCGCACCTTTTTTTATGTTCGTATTTCTATAGAAGCCGACTCAAACAACAGAAAAAAAAGGCGACCGAAGTCGCCCAAAATGCCTTGCGTGCTCATGTAACCTGGAAAAACCTATGGTTTTTTACGCTTGTTCGCGTCTTTCCAGATAAAAATTCCAAACCCTACAAAAAACAGCACCATGAGGCTTACAGTCAGCACTCCGGCAAATACCACATTATCGATAAACATGACCGGCCTCCCGTGCTTGCCCTGTTGCGATAGGGCTAAGTTAATGGAGAAGGCGGATTGGAAAATTGACCGGGATCAATGTCGCCCGCGACGGGGCGTAAAGAAGGGCAATAACTGACCTGCATCAAGGGATGCAGGTTGTTTCAACGCTTTTTTGGCTTGTTTTTCGGTTTTTTCTTAACTTTGCCGAGTGGCATTGCATGTTCAAACGCTTGGCGGACTTCATTCAGGCGCTTGTCATTGAGGTCATGCACACGCTTGGCGCGTTCGGCATTCAGGTCAATCAGCTTATCGTCTTCACTCATGGCTTGGCTTACGTCGTGGAAGGGGATGGCCCAATAATGCGGCCTCCCCCGCTCAACGGCAAATACGCGAGCGACAAAAGGCAGGCCATCGCACAAAATCGGCACTTTCCCCGACTAGGAGATACATTCAGGTGGCACTGCACAAGGACCTTCCTCCATTGCTGGCACTGCGTGCCTTCGAAGCCGTGGCGCGGCATTTGAGCTTTATCAAAGCCGCCAGCGAGTTATCAGTGACCCAGAGTGCCCTGAGTCACCAGGTGCAAAAACTTGAGCAGCACTTGGGCAAACCCCTGTTCATCCGACGCACCCGCGCGATCGACCTGACCGCCGACGGCCAACAGTACTACGACGAAATCCGCCCTGCCCTCGATGCCATCGCCGCCGCCACTCGCGCACAACGGGTTGCGCCGAGCGCCACCGTGTTGCGCATCGGTTTGCTGGCGTCCTTTGCGACGCTGTGGTTGGCGCCGCGTCTGGCCGGGTTTCTGAACCGCTACCCGCATATCCAGGTAGAGTTGTTGCCGGCGATCCAACTGGCCGACGTCGCGGGCGCCGAAGTTGACCTGGCGATCCGCTACGGCAAGGGCGATTGGCCGGATGTGCAGGCCACGCGGCTGATGCCGGAAATCATCTCCCCAGTGTGCAGCCCGACGTTCAAAGCACTGCAGGATAGCCCGTTGCTGATGGCCACTTCCCACCGCCCCTTCGAATGGACCGACTGGTCCGAGCACTACCACGTCGATCTCACCCACCACCCTCGCGTGATGCTGCACGACTACAACATCGTGGTCGAAGCCGCAGTGGCCGGCCAAGGCATCGCCATGGGCCGCCATCGCATGATCGAGCGGCGTCTGCAGGACGGCAGCCTGGTGGAAGCGTTCGACTGGCCGCCCTACCACAGCGAGATCGGCTATTGGCTCATCGCGCCCGAAGGCCCCGCCACTGAAGCGGCTGCGTGTTTCAGCCGATGGTTGAAGGAAGCCTGCTCCGACGCGTGATTTTTTTAGATACGTCGCGTGAGATCTATCCGTTTGTCGTCCATAGATGCAACCAACATGCTGAACCCTCCCAACTCAAGAGGATTCATCATGAGCGACTCCCTCCGCCAGCGCGTGCAAGCCCTGGGCCTCACACTGCCCACGCCCAGCCAGCCGATTGCCAACTACATCAACCACGTCATCAGCCAGAACCACCTGTTCGTCTCCGGGCAAATTCCCCTGATAGACGGAAAACCCGCGTACATCGGCCGCTTGGGCGAAACCCTCAGCGATGAAGAAGGCGCACAGGCAGCGGAACTGGCGGCCTTGGGCCTGTTGGGACAATTGAGCAACGCCTTGGGTGATGATCTGTCACGCCTGGTGCGCACCGTGCGCCTGGGGGTGTTCATCGCCAGCAGCGGCGAGTTCAAACAACAAAGCGTGGTCGCCAATGGTGCATCCAACCTGCTGGTCAACGCTCTCGGCGAAAAAGGCCGACATGTGCGCACCGCCGTAGGTGTTTCAAGCCTGCCGGCCGGCGTGGCAGTGGAGGTAGATGCCATTTTCGAGTTGCGCCCGTGAGCCCGCTCGAAATCCAGCACCTGCGGGATGACACGCCAGGCTGCCAATCCGGCATCGTGCATTTCAACCCTGCCGGCGCTTCCTTGCCCAGCCAGGCGACGCTCGACGCCATTATCGAACAACTGCAACGCGAGGCTCGCGACGGCCCGATGGAAGCCGGTGAACATGGCGCCGTGCTGGTGGAAAAAGCCCGCCGCGCCGCCGCGCAACTGCTTAATGCCCCTGCCGCTTCGATTGCCTTTGCCAGCAGCGGCTCGACCGCCTGGAGCCTGGCGTTCCAAGCCTTGGCGCCTTGGCAGCCGGGCGATCGCATTCTGGTGGGCCGCCACGAATGGGGCGGCAACCTGGCGAGCATGGAGTTGGCAGTCAAAGCGGGCGCACGGGTGGAAATCATTCCCTGCGATGACACCGGCGCAGCCTGCCCGGTGGCACTGGAGTCGATGATCGATACACACGTCCGGTTGATCGACCTCACCTGGCTCCCGGCCAATGGCGGCCTGATCAACCCCGCCCAGGCCATCGGTGAAGTGGCGAGGCGGCATGCCATCCCCTACTTCATCGATGCTGGCCAAGCCGTCGGCCAGGTGCCGGTGGATGTGCAAGCGTTGCAGTGCGACGTGCTCAAGTCGGCCGGACGCAAACACCTGCGTGGCCCTCGTGGCACTGCGCTGTTGTATGTGCGACCGGATTTTCTTGAACGCTTGAACCCGGCTCAGCGTGACGTGTTTTCAGCACCATGGACTGCCAAGGGTTTTGACCTGCGCAATGACGCCCGGCGCTTTGAAACCAGCGAGGCCTCTTTCGCTTTGCTGGCAGGCTTGGGCAACGCATTGCAGGAGATCAATCGCCTGGGCATCGAGCGCGTCTGGGAAAGGGTGTCGCAAACCGCCGAGCGAATCCGCGATGCGTTGCGTGGGATGACGGGCATTACTCTGCATGACCTGGGCACCCATCAATCAGGCTTGATCGCCTTCAACCTGGCGGGCTGGGATGCATTCGAACTGAAGCGGCGCCTGGGCTTGAAGCGCATCAATATCGGCGCCAATGGCGTGGCCTACACACCGCTGGATATGCAGGCGCGGGGCCTGGAAAGCGTGGCGCGGATCTCGGTCAGCCCGCTCAACACCGAGCACGATATCGAGTTGCTGATGGCCGCCCTGCGCGAGTTGCGCGACTAGACCTCGACGTCCACCCACAGGCCCTGGCGCGGCGCGTCTTCGATCAGTGCAATTACCGGCACGGTGTTGTCTGCGTTGAGTTCATCCCCCGGAATGGCCAGGTGCTGTTCCGGGTCTTCATCGGCCTCGCGCCGGCGTTTTTGTTGTTCCTGCTGGCGGCGTTGTTCTTCGCGCAGCAAAAAAGTCGACGTCTCGGCGTCGCCTTTTTTCAGGTCGATGGTGCTCTCGTTGGAGCCTGGTTGAACGGGCACCACGGGCGGGATATCCGGCTTCTGTCGCACCGGATCGAGTTGTGACGTCACCGGTACAACGCTGACGGGCAGCATGGGTGGCAGCATAGTGATTATTCTCCTGATCAACAGGCTGTCGGCGGGTCGCAGGGCGACTTGAGCGCAGGCTCGCCAACCTGTGACCCAGTCCACACTCCCAAGTGCCCGCCACCCGTCGATTCGGCTTCCGATACGCTGCACCAAGGGCGTAGTTTTTCTCAGAGTCCTTGGGCGTAGGGGCTTGTTCCGTTAAGATAGTCGGCTTTTTCACGGCGGGAGTCAGGCAGCATGGCGCAGCAGTATCAACCGGGGCAACGCTGGATTAGTGACAGCGAAGCAGAGCTGGGGTTAGGCACCGTTCTGGCACAGGACGGCCGCTTGTTGACCGTGCTCTATCCGGCCACTGGCGACACTCGCCAGTATGCGCTACGGAATGCGCCCCTTACTCGCGTGAGGTTTTCGCCGGGTGACAGCATCACCCATTTCGAAGGCTGGAAAATGACCGTACAGGAAGTCGACGACGTCGACGGCCTGCTGGTGTACCACGGCCTCAATGGGCAGAACGAGCAGGTCACCCTGCCGGAAACCCAACTCTCCAACTTCATCCAGTTCCGCCTGGCCAGCGACCGCCTGTTCGCCGGGCAGATCGACCCGCTGGCGTGGTTCTCGCTGCGCTACCACACCCTGGAACACACCAGCCGCCAATTGCAGTCCTCGCTGTGGGGCCTGGGTGGCGTGCGGGCGCAACCTATTGCTCACCAATTGCACATCGCTCGTGAAGTCGCCGACCGCATCGCGCCACGGGTATTGCTGGCCGACGAAGTGGGCCTGGGCAAGACCATCGAAGCTGGCCTGGTGATCCATCGTCAACTGCTGTCGGGCCGCGCCAACCGCGTGTTGATCCTGGTCCCGGAAAACCTGCAGCACCAATGGCTGGTGGAAATGCGCCGCCGTTTCAACCTACAGGTTGCGCTGTTCGACGAAGAACGCTTTATCGAAAGCGATGCCACCAACCCGTTCGAAGACACCCAGCTTGCGCTGGTTGCGCTGGAATGGCTGGTGGACGACGAGAAGGCCCAGGACGCGCTGTTCGCCGCTGGCTGGGACCTGTTGGTCGTCGATGAAGCTCACCACTTGGTCTGGCACGAAGAAAAAGCCAGCCCGGAGTACGCACTGGTCGAGCAATTGGCCGAAGTGATTCCTGGCGTGCTGCTGCTCACCGCCACTCCGGAACAACTGGGCCAGGACAGTCACTTTGCACGGCTGCGCCTGCTGGACCCGAACCGTTTCCATGACCTGCAAGCCTTCCGCGCCGAGAGCGAGAACTATCGCCCGGTCGCCGAAGCCGTGCAGGAACTGTTGGACAAGGGGCGTCTCTCCCCTGCCGCGCACAAAACCATCCAGGGTTTCCTCGGTAACGAAGGGGAGGCGCTGCTCACCGCCGTCAACGATGGCGACACCGAGGCCAGCGCACGCCTGGTGCGCGAGCTGCTCGACCGCCACGGCACCGGCCGCGTGCTGTTCCGCAACACCCGCGCCGCGGTGCAAGGTTTCCCCGAGCGCAAGCTGCACGCCTACCCGCTGCCGAACCCGGACGAATACCTCGAGTTGCCGCTGGGCGAACACGCCGAGTTGTACCCGGAAGTCAGCTTCCAGTCGCAGCCGGACATCGAAGAAGAGAACCGCTGGTGGCGCTTCGACCCACGGGTCGAGTGGCTGATCGACCAACTGAAAATGCTCAAGCGCACCAAGGTCCTGGTAATCTGCGCCCACGCCGAAACCGCCATGGACCTGGAAGACGCCCTGCGCGTGCGCTCCGGCATTCCGGCCACCGTGTTCCACGAAGGCATGAACATCCTCGAACGTGACCGCGCCGCCGCCTACTTCGCCGATGAAGAGTTTGGCGCCCAGGTGCTGATCTGTTCCGAGATCGGCAGTGAAGGTCGCAACTTCCAGTTCTCCCACCATCTGGTGCTGTTCGACCTGCCGTCCCACCCCGATTTGCTGGAACAGCGCATCGGCCGTCTGGACCGGATCGGCCAGAAGCACGTGATCGAACTGCACGTGCCGTACCTGGAAACCAGCCCGCAAGAGCGCCTGTTCCAGTGGTACCACGAAGCGCTCAACGCCTTCCTCAACACCTGCCCGACCGGCAACGCCTTGCAGCATCAATTCGGTCCACGCCTGCTGCCGCTGCTGGAAAACGCCGACGATGCTGAGTGGCAAGCCCTGATCGACGAGGCCCGTGCCGAGCGAGAGCGCCTGGAACAAGAGCTGCACACCGGTCGCGACCGCTTGCTGGAACTCAACTCCGGCGGCGCGGGTGATGGCGATGCACTGGTGGAAGAGATTCTTGAGCAAGACGACCAGTTCGCCCTGCCGATCTATATGGAAACCCTGTTCGACGCGTTTGGCATCGACAGCGAAGACCATTCGGAAAACGCGCTGATCTTGAAGCCCAGCGAAAAAATGCTCGACGCCAGCTTTCCCCTGGGCGACGACGAAGGTGTGACCATCACCTACGACCGTAACCAGGCACTGTCGCGCGAAGACATGCAGTTCATCACCTGGGAACACCCGATGGTGCAAGGCGGTATGGATCTGGTGCTGTCCGGCTCCATGGGCAACACCGCCGTGGCGCTGATCAAGAACAAGGCGCTCAAGCCTGGCACCGTGTTGCTGGAACTGCTCTACGTCAGCGAAGTGGTCGCGCCGCGCTCACTGCAACTGGGCCGTTACCTGCCCCCGGCTGCCCTGCGCTGCCTGCTGGATGCCAATGGCAACGACCTGTCGAGCCGTGTGTCATTCGTGACCCTCAACGATCAGTTGGAAAGCGTGCCACGGGCCAGCGCCAACAAGTTCATCCAGGCCCAGCGCGACCAGCTGACGCCACGGATCAACGCCGGTGAAGAGAAGATCGCCCCGCAACATGCCGAGCGCGTGGCCGAGGCCAAGCGTCGCCTGGCGGCGGACACCGACGAAGAACTGGCGCGCCTGACCGCATTGCAAGCGGTCAACCCGACTGTGCGTGACAGTGAGTTGGTCGCCCTGCGTACCCAGCGCGAACAAGGCCTTGCGATGCTGGATAAGGCGGCGCTGCGACTGGAAGCGATTCGAGTGCTGGTAGCGGGTTGACTACTACCCTTGCCCGCTAAAAAGAAGGCCCGCGCAATACGGGCCTTTTTTATTCACTTTAGAATACCGGTGTCAGTCATTGCCTCTTCGCGAGCAAGCCCGCTTCCACATTTGGAATGCGGTCCCCTGTGGGAGCGGGCTTGCTCGCGAAGCGGTCACCTCGGTTTCAAGCCGTAGCCGCAGCCGCCGGGACCTCAACTCCACTCAACCCCTCCTTCATCTTCTTGGCATCGCGCACAAAACTTCGCGACGCCTGGAACAGAAACAGCATGGTCAAAAACAGCGCCACCGGGATCAGGTACATAGCGTCATGCAACCCCACCGCTTTATAAGCTTCGGTCATTTGTTCCGCCCCCGCCGCATACATCGCCGAATGGGCAAAATGATCGGAGAGCCCGCCCACTACAATCGGGCCCATCCCGCCACCCAGCAAATACAACCCGGCAAAAAACAGCGCCATCGCCGTGGCCCGCAGGCGCGGTTCGACCACGTCCTGAATTGCCGTGTATACGCAGGTGTAGAAGTTATAGGCAAACAACCAGCCCACGCTGAACAGCGCCACAAACACGCCAATCTCGATGCGCCCGGCGTGCAATGCGCAGGCGGTGGTCACGGTAGAAATGATCAGGCTGAACGCCGCAAACAACAGACGACCATTGGCAACCCGCTGGTGGATTTTGTCGGCGACCCAGCCACCCAACGTCAGACCCACCAGGCCGGTCAAGCCGACAATCACGCCAGTGGCGACGGCAGCTTCCTGCAACGGCATCAGGAAGTAGCGCTGCAGCATCGGTACCAGGAACGAGTTGCAAGCGTACGTTGCGAAGTTGAAGCACAACCCGGCCAGCACCAGCCACAGGAAGGTCGGCACCGCCAGCACGCGGCGGATCGGGCGGTCGACGCGTTCTTGGGAGACTTGTACGGTTTCGGCGGCGCCGCGCTTGGGTTCCTTGATATAGAACATGAACACCGCCAGGATGATGCCCGGCACCGCCGCTATAAAGAACGGTGCGCGCCAGCTGTCGAACGCCTTGACCATCCAGCCGATGGTAAAGAACGCCAGCAACAGCCCCAGCGGCAAGCCCAGCATGAAAATGCCCATGGCCCGCGCGCGACGGTGCGCCGGGAACAGGTCGCCAATCAGCGAATTGGCAGCGGGCGCATAGCTGGCTTCGCCAATGCCGATGCCCATGCGCACCAGCAGAAACGTCCAGAAACTGCCGACCATGCCGTTGACCGCCGTCAGCCCGCTCCAGGCAAACAGACCCCAGCCCATCAGTTTGCTGCGCGAGCCGGTATCGGCCAGGCGCCCGAGGGGCAAGCCGGCAATGGCGTAGACGATAGTGAAGGCGGTGCCGATGATGCCGAGCTGGAAGTCGCTCAGGTGCCACTCCATGCGGATTGGTTCAATGATGATTGCCGGAATCGTGCGATCGAAAAAGTTGAACAGGTTGGCGAGGAACAGCAGGAACAGAATGCGCCAGGCATTCGCCGCTTGGGTCGAGTTCTGCATGGGTCCGTCTCTTTATTGTTATGAGAGCTGCGATGCCCGATGCATCCTGCCCGGTACCTGCAACATAGTCAGGCGGGGCCCGGTTGTCTGTAATGATTCGTAAAGCTGATAGGGCATGATTTCGTCCCCTATCACGGGACTTCACCTACAAAAATATAAGTTCATGCCCCCCTTCCCAACGGCCATGGCACGGATAGAATGGCGAGCCTTCCGTAACACCTCCAATCCTACTTTTCTTATCGATGACGCCCATGTCCGAAGCCAGTCCGTGTCTGAATTGCGGTGCCTGCTGTTCACACTTTCGTGTGTCTTTCTTCTGGGGTGAGTGCGCCTCATCGGGGGGCACGGTGCCCGATGACTTGGTGGTGCAGATCAACCCCACCCGCGTGGCAATGATCGGCACCGACCAGAAACCCGCGCGCTGCTGCAGCCTTGAAGGAGAAGTGGGCCAAGGCACCCGCTGCACGATTTACGATCAGCGTTCCAGTGTGTGCCGTGAATTCGAGTCCTCCTGGTATGAGGGCGTGCACAACGCCGATTGCGATGCAGCCCGCGCCGCATTTGGCCTCGCGCCTTTGGAAGCACCGTTCGAATTGGACCTGCCCATCAGCGCTTAGCATCAAACGCTATGGATGGCATGCCAAAATTGTAGAAAATCAAAGTGCCATTACTCCTTGGCGAATTCTCCTACGCGTCTACACTGGTCCTCATAGGTCATCGCCGTAGGCAGTGACGTGACGCTATGACGGGACATGCTATGGAATGGCTGGGTCTGCATTTTTTTACCGCGCTTCCAGAGAGCGGGCACTTATTACTCAATTGCAGTCATAACCCCTTCCTGGTGTTACTTGCCTATCTGGTCGCGTGCGCGGCGGGTTTTGGCACGCTGGACATGGCCGAACGCGTCGGACACGTCGAAGACCCTACCGCGCGGCGCCACTGGCGATGGCTAGGTGCCGGTTGTCTGGCAGGCGGGATCTGGTCCACCCACTTCATCAGCATGCTGGCCTTCCAGGCCCCGATCGCCATCCACTACGACCTGTTGATGACGTTCGCATCCTTACTGATCGCGCTGATCGCGTCGTTGATCGCCATGCAAACCCTCAGTCACTCCAACCTGCGTTTCCACCAGTATTTACTGGCGTCGGTGTGGATGGGCATCGGTATCGCCTTGATGCATTACATCGGCATGTCGGCGATGCGGTCACAGGCTCAGCTGTACTTTGACTCGGGACTGTTCCTGGCTTCGGTGGGCATCGCCATGGGCGCCAGCCTGGCTGCGTTGTTGCTGTCGAGCTATTTGCGCACGGGATCGGGCGTGTTTCACCAACTGCTCAAATATGCCGCCAGCCTGGTATTGGGTGCCGGAATATTGAGCATGCATTTTACGGGTATGGCCGCCCTGCAATTGATCGTGCCTACCGGGGCCGACCTGTCGTTGTCTGCGGACAACAACCCGATTCAACTTGGCCTGTCGGTGGCCGTCATCACCCTGCTGGTGATCGGCAGCAGCATCAGCGCTGCCCTGGCCGACAAGAAGCTGCAGCACAAGGAACGTGACCTGCGCCGGGTCAATGCCCTGCTCAGCGAACTCGATCAAGCACGTGCCTCGCTGCAACAGGTGGCCCACTACGATGCCCTGACCAGCCTGCTCAACCGCCGGGGTTTCAACCAGATCTTTGCCGAGAAGCTCGCCGAAAAAACCGCCTCCCATGGCATGATGGCGGTGATCTTTCTGGATATAGACCACTTCAAACGCATCAATGACAGCCTCGGGCATGACGCCGGCGACCAATTGCTCACCGTGCTGGCCGGACACATCAAGGGCTCGGTGCGCAGTCACGCCGACGTGGTCGCGCGGTTTGGCGGCGATGAGTTCTGCATCCTGATCAGCATCCACCACCGCGACGAAGCCCGGCACCTGGCCCAGCGGATCATGCAACAGATGAAAGAGCCCATCGAACTGGCCGGACGGCGCATGGTGATGACCACCAGCATTGGTATCAGCCTGTTCCCCGATGACGGCCTGACCTGCGAAGAGCTGTTGAAAACCGCCGACCTGGCGCTGTATCAGTCCAAGGATGCCGGGCGAAACAGCCTGAATTTCTTTAGTTCCAACCTGAAAACCCGCGCCTTCCTCGAATTGCAATTGGAAGAGGAACTACGCGCAGCGCTGCGCACCCATAACCAACTGGTGCTGTTCTATCAACCGATCTTCGACATGAAATTGGGCAAGGTCACACGGCTGGAAGCGCTGGTGCGCTGGCAACATCCACAGCACGGCTTACTGGCCCCGGACCGGTTTATCGGGATCGCCGAAAGCAACGGGCTGATTGCCGAATTGGACCACTGGGTATTGCGCCAAGCCTGTCATGATCTGAGCCTGCTGTCTGAACGGGGTTATACCGACCTGACCATGACGGTGAACTGCTCGGCCCTGAATCTGGCGCGCGATGAGTTGGCGGACGAAATCGAAGACGCGTTGCGCTTCAGCGGGATCGGCGCCAACCGACTGGAGTTGGAAGTGACCGAAAACGCGCTGATGGGCAACATCAGCAGCACCCTGGCGTTGCTGCGGCAGATTCGCGCGCTGGGCGTGTCGCTGGCCATCGACGACTTCGGCACCGGCTACTCGTCACTCGCTTACCTCAAGCGCTTGCCCCTCAACACCCTGAAAATCGACCGCTCGTTTATCCAGGACATTCCCAAGTCCATCGCCGATATCGAGATCGTCCAGGCGGTGATCGGCATGGCTCACACCCTCCATTTGCAGGTGGTAACCGAAGGCGTGGAAACCCAGGCCCAATTCGAGGTCCTGCTCAGACATGGCTGCGATTTCGTACAGGGTTACCTGTTAAGCCCGGCGGTGCCAGCCAGTGACATCATCGGTGTGATGCAAGGCATCAACCAGCGCAACCCGATCCCCCCGCATAGAGAGGCGGGCAACCAGGACAGCAGTCCGCCGAAAGACGCCTCCCCAAACCGTGGAGGCTCCGCGTCCATCGTCAGGCCAATTCGCTGACGCCGACATCCTGGCATTTAGCCGTCATTCCAAAAATAACTCTGCCACCCGCTGCCTCAATAGGCTCTTCGTTGTTGCAAGTAGGCGATGATGGCCTGCTCGTCTGCCGCTTTGGCAGGCCGAGGCAGTTGCTTAGGCCAGGCGGATGCTTGCGTACCGAAGAACTTATTCTGTTCAGCCTCATCCCAGCCACGGATCTCACGCGAGGCCGACTCCCACCAACCTTGTCGACACACCTGGTAATAGGGGTGCTCAGGTGCCGCGCTGCCGTAAAGCAAATCGCGCCCCACCCTCTTCACATGCTTGCGCTGATTGCGCAGTTTCCATTTGATGCGCAATCGCTGCCAGGCCGAGGGCATGGGCTTGACCTGCGGTACGTCAAGGCAACGCGCGACCAGCTCAGGGCTGAAGGCTTCACCGTGAAGGCTGAAGAAACGCGCCTGCATGGCATGGAAGAAGCGTTTGTCGGCGTAATAGTGATGAACGAACTTCCTGGCCTCGCGCACCGTGTTGCCACGCATTGCGAAGGAAATCGCGACTTGCTCGATGGTGTGGATATCGAATGAGTCCTGGGTCCACTCGTCGATCAGGCGGATCGAGGTTTCAAGCAGCGACGCATCCGTATCACGGACACCGCACAGGCCACTATTGTAGAGCTTGAAGCTGTTGCCGGCAGACACACCATGGGTGTGCAGGTGCTTGCCCAGCTTGAGGTAATCCGGCCGTTCGCAGACGTAGCTCCAGTCGTACTCGAACTCGTCCATCACATACTGGCCAGGCTCGATCAGTTCGAACACGCGATGGGGAGACTTGAGGAACACCGTGTCGGTGTCGACAAACAGGGTCTTGTCCGCCAGCGTCAACCCTTGGGCGATCGCACAGGCTTTGCGTCGGTGAAGGTAGCCGTTTCCACCCTGCCATTGGATCAGGGTCTGCTCGTCGAGCTCGATGGTTTCCACCGGCCAACCGATGAAGTCCTGAGGACGGTCGGTCATGACCCGGATGCACAGCGACTCGCCCTGCTTGAGCTGTGACAAGGCGCTGAGAATGCTGAACTTGGCTTCGCGCCGATAAACATCCTGTTTACCGTAGATCAGATAAAGCAACTGGTGCGAGGGTTTCGCTGAGAGGGGCAGCGTTGACAGCATGACGAACTCCGGATGGCAGGCGGCGAACTTTACCGGACTTCACCTTTTCCTACGTCGGAATCTGACAACTAACAGGCTTTATTCACACTAAGAAACAATTCTCCCGCGCTTTGGGCGACGGGAAAACTGTTCCCATAACGTGCGCGTCACCCTGGGCTGTGACCTTTCTTCACGGCAAGATGCCATCACCCCGCCAGCAGTTACCCCGCTACACACTTTCAAAGCAGAAAATCACGCCCCTTTTTGGTGCCTAGCTCGAAGACACTGCCCTTTCCTGGATCAGGATCCAAGGCGAAACCACCACCGCCCACAGCTTCGGATCGCGCTCCACCAGGTCCAGCGCCCGCGTCGCAGACACCTCGGCCAGGCTGCCAGAGGCCAGCCAGGCAGCGACTTTGTCGCGGTTGTCTTCGGCCATTGCTTCGGCGGCTTCGATCAAATCCAGCCCGGCGTCGACCCACAATAGGGCACCCTTGGCGAAGAACGGCTCAAGCTCTTTCCAGGATATTTCGGCGGTTTCACCGAGCAGCTTGGCATAGAGGGTGCTAGGTTCTTGCGTCATGGGAATTCACCTGAGTAAAAAAACGGCGCAATCATAACGTCGTGGCTCTGGTAGAAAAACCCAGTTGCAAATGAGTCACCGAGAGAAAGTGTCAGTAAAGCCAAGGATTGCCCGAAACTCTGGCATTACCCCGCCGCGATTCTGTCTTTTTCTTTCATTTAAGCGACACACCCGGGTTTTGCCCCCAGCAGCCAGCTTTTCAAGCGATGAACCGGCGCTCTACACTGTACCGGTACAGTTGCCAGGGCACTGCCGGGGGGATATCCGAGATATCTGATCCGGTTCTGCAGCTCACAAGGCCGCTAGAACTATAAAAAATACAACAGTAAGAGTGGAGCACTATGAATAAGGCTACTAAGCAGATTTCCAAACTGTTTGCCGCTATGGTCCTGGCTGGGGTTGCCGGCCATTCGTTCGCAGCCGACACCATCAAGATCGGTATCGCAGGTCCTAAAACCGGTCCAGTGACACAATACGGCGACATGCAATTCATGGGTGCCAAGCAAGCCATCGCTGACATCAACGCCAAAGGTGGCGTCGACGGTAAAATGCTTGAAGCCAAGGAATACGACGACGCTTGCGATCCTAAACAAGCCGTTGCCGTCGCGAACAAAGTGGTCAACGACGGCGTCAAGTTCGTGGTCGGTCACCTCTGCTCCAGCTCCACTCAGCCAGCCTCCGACATCTATGAAGATGAAGGCGTGATCATGATTACCCCGGCTGCCACCAGCCCGGAAATCACCGCCCGTGGCTACAAGCTGATCTTCCGCACCATCGGCCTGGACAGCGCCCAGGGCCCAGCCGCCGGCAACTACATCGCCGACCACGTGAAGCCGAAGATCGTCGCCGTACTGCACGACAAACAGCAATACGGTGAGGGCATCGCCACCGCCGTGAAACAGACCCTCGAGAAAAAAGGCACCAAGGTTGCCGTCTTCGAAGGCCTGAACGCCGGCGACAAAGATTTCTCCTCGATCATCCAGAAACTCAAGCAAGCCAACGTCGACTTCGTCTACTACGGCGGCTACCACCCTGAGCTGGGCCTGATCCTGCGCCAGGCCAAGGAAAAAGGCCTGAACGCCAAGTTCATGGGTCCAGAAGGCGTCGGCAACGATTCCATCTCGCAAATCGCCCAGGGCGCTTCCGAAGGCCTGCTGGTGACCCTGCCTAAGTCCTTCGACACCGATCCGGCCAACAAAGCCATCGTTGAAGAGTTCGCCAAGAACAAGCAGGACCCAACTGGTCCGTTCGTGTTCCCAGCCTACTCGGCCATTGAAGTGATCGCCGGCGGTATTACCGCTGCGAAGAGCGAAGACACCGCCAAAGTGGCCGCCGCCATCCACGCGGGCACTTTCAAGACGCCTACCGGCGACCTGAGCTTCGATGCCAAGGGCGACTTGAAGGACTTCAAATTCGTGGTCTACGAATGGCACTTCGGTAAACCAAAAACCGAAGTTTCCCCTCAGTAAGCCGGGCGTTACTGGTCCAACAAGCCCACTGTGAGAGCAGTGGGCTTTGTTTTACGAGGTTTATGGGCCTGTCACCCGCGATCCGGGCGCTGGCTCACCTGAAAATCTTAAAACCGTCACCAGCGGTTCGCTGGCAAACGCTTTGTGCAACCTGGTCACAGAACAGGGCACCGAGCCGGAAATGACTCCACCAGTGAAATGCGTATCGGGTTTTTAGGAGCGCTGTAATGCCTGAGATCTATCATTTTTTCCAACAGCTGGTTAATGGCCTGACCATTGGCAGCACCTATGCCTTGATAGCCATTGGCTACACAATGGTTTACGGCATCATTGGAATGATCAACTTCGCCCATGGCGAGGTGTACATGATTGGTTCCTACGTGGCCTTTATCGCCCTTGCCGGGTTGGCCATGATGGGTATCCACTCCCTGCCGCTGTTGATGACCGCCGCGTTCCTGGCGTCGATCGTCGTGACCAGTGCCTATGGCTACAGTATCGAGCGCGTTGCCTACCGCCCCTTGCGTGGCAGCAACCGTTTGATTCCACTGATTTCCGCCATCGGCATGTCGATTTTCCTGCAGAACACCGTATTGCTGTCCCAGGACTCGAAGGACAAGTCCATTCCCAACCTGATCCCGGGGAGCATCTCCTTCGGCCCAGGCGGCGCACAAGAAGTGCTGATTTCGTACATGCAGATTCTGGTCTTCGTCGTCACCCTGGTGGCGATGCTCGGTCTGACCCTGTTCATCTCCCGCTCCCGTCTGGGACGCGCCTGCCGGGCCTGCGCCGAAGACATCAAGATGGCCAACCTGTTGGGCATCAACACCAACAACATCATCGCCCTGACCTTCGTGATCGGTGCCGCACTGGCCGCCGTTGCGGCGGTGCTGCTGAGCATGCAGTACGGCGTGATCAACCCCAACGCCGGTTTCCTGGTAGGCCTCAAGGCCTTCACCGCGGCGGTATTGGGCGGCATCGGCAGTATCCCGGGCGCGATGCTCGGTGGCCTGGTGCTGGGTGTGGCCGAAGCCTTTGGCGCCGATATCTTCGGCGACCAATACAAGGACGTGGTGGCGTTCGGCTTGTTGGTTCTGGTGCTGTTGTTCCGTCCGACCGGCATTTTGGGCCGCCCGGAGGTTGAGAAAGTATGAGCAGATATCTTAAATCGGCGTTTTTCAGCGCGCTGTTGGTTTGGGCGGTTGCGTTCCCCGTACTCGGCCTCAAGCTGAGCATTGTCGGCATCAACCTGGAAGTGCATGGCACCGGTCCCGTGACCCTGACCATCATCGCCCTGTGCTCGGTGCTGATGTTCCTGCGCGTACTGTTCACCCAACAGGTCGGTGCCTTGTTCAAAGGCAACCGTGGTCCGTTGGTGTCGCCCAAGGTCAGCCAATTCCTGACCCTGCCGCGCACACAGCGGTACATCATCATTGCCCTGATCATCGTTGCGCTGATCTGGCCGTTCTTCGGCTCGCGCGGCGCGGTCGACATCGCCACCCTGATCCTGATCTACGTGTTGCTGGGCCTTGGTCTTAACATCGTGGTAGGCCTGGCCGGCTTGCTCGACCTGGGTTATGTGGGCTTCTACGCCGTGGGTGCCTACACCTACGCACTGCTTTCGCACTACCTGGGTTGGGGCTTCTGGATCTGCCTGCCCCTGGCGGGCATGGCGGCGGCCACGTTCGGCTTCCTGCTGGGCTTTCCGGTACTGCGCCTGCGCGGTGACTACCTGGCGATCGTAACCCTGGGCTTCGGTGAAATCATCCGTCTGTTCCTGCGTAACCTGACCGATATCACCGGCGGTCCCAACGGTATCAGCAGCATCCCCAAGCCGACCTTCTTCGGGCTGACGTTCGACCGCAGCGCCGCAGAAGGCATGCAGACCTTCCACGAATACTTCGGGATCGACTACAACCCGGTGAGCAAAGTAGTGTTCCTGTACCTGGTAGCGCTGCTGCTGGCACTGGCCGCCCTGTTCGTGATCAACCGCCTGCTGCGCATGCCCATCGGTCGCGCGTGGGAAGCGCTGCGCGAAGATGAAATCGCCTGCCGCGCACTGGGCCTGAACCCGACCATCATCAAACTCTCCGCCTTTACCCTGGGTGCTGCGTTCGCCGGTTTCGCCGGCAGCTTCTTCGCCGCTCGCCAAGGCCTGGTGACCCCGGAGTCGTTCACCTTTATCGAGTCGGCGATCATCCTCGCCATCGTGGTACTGGGCGGCATGGGCTCGCAACTGGGCGTGATCCTGGCGGCGATCGTGATGATCCTGCTGCCGGAGATGATGCGTGAGTTCAGCGAATACCGCATGTTGATGTTCGGCGCCATGATGGTGCTGATGATGATCTGGCGCCCTCAAGGCCTGCTGCCCATGCAACGTCCACACATGGAGCTGCGCAAATGAGCCGCGAGATCCTGAAAGTCGAAAATCTGAGCATGCGCTTCGGCGGCTTGCTGGCGGTCAACGGCGTGGCCCTCACCGTCAAAGAAAAACAAGTGGTCGCGTTGATCGGTCCGAACGGCGCCGGCAAGACCACGGTGTTCAACTGCCTCACCGGCTTCTATAAGCCGAGCGGCGGCAGCATCCTACTGGATGGCCAGCCAATCCAGGGTTTGGCCGGTCACGAGATCGCCCGCAAGGGCGTGGTGCGGACCTTCCAGAACGTGCGGTTGTTCAAGGACATGACGGCGGTCGAGAACCTTTTGATTGCCCAGCACCGTCACCTGAACACCAACTTCTTTGCAGGCCTGTTCAAGACCCCGGCGTTCCGCAAGAGCGAACGCGAGGCCATGGAATACGCCGCGTACTGGCTGGACAAGGTCAACCTCACCGAGTTTGCCAACCGTCCTGCCGGCACCCTGGCCTATGGTCAGCAACGTCGTCTGGAAATCGCCCGCTGCATGATGACCCGCCCGCGGATCCTTATGCTCGACGAACCGGCCGCCGGCCTGAACCCCAAGGAAACCGAAGACCTCAAGGCGCTGATCAGCGTGTTGCGTGAAGAAAACAACGCCACGGTGCTGTTGATCGAACACGACATGAAACTGGTCATGAGCATTTCCGATCACATCGTGGTGATCAACCAGGGCACGCCTTTGGCCGACGGGACGCCGGAGCAGATCCGCGACAATCCTGAAGTGATCAAAGCCTATTTGGGGGAAGCGTAAAATGCTGCAATTCGAAAACGTTTCCACTTTCTACGGCAAGATCCAGGCCCTGCACAGCGTCAACGTGGAAGTGCGCCAGGGTGAGATCGTCACGCTGATCGGCGCCAACGGCGCCGGCAAGTCGACCCTGCTGATGACCCTGTGCGGGTCACCTCAGGCCCACAGCGGCAGCATCCGCTACATGGGTGAAGAACTGGTGGGCCTGCAGTCATCGCAAATCATGCGCAAGAGCATTGCGGTGGTACCGGAAGGCCGCCGCGTGTTCTCGCGCCTGACCGTGGAAGAGAACCTGGCCATGGGTGGGTTCTTCACCGACAAGGGCGACTATCAGGAGCAGATGGACAAGGTGCTGCACCTGTTCCCGCGACTCAAGGAGCGCTTCAGCCAGCGCGGCGGCACCATGTCCGGCGGCGAACAGCAAATGCTCGCCATCGGCCGGGCGTTGATGAGCAAACCCAAGCTGTTGCTGCTGGACGAACCATCCCTCGGCCTGGCGCCGATCATCATCCAGCAGATCTTCGACATCATCGAACAACTGCGCAAGGACGGTGTGACGGTGTTCCTGGTGGAGCAGAACGCCAACCAGGCGCTGAAAATCGCTGACCGTGCCTATGTGCTGGAAAACGGTCGTGTGGTGATGCAGGGCACGGGCGAGCAATTGCTGACGGATCCGAAAGTACGCGAGGCCTACCTGGGCGGCTGAAACGCCCATGGTTGCTGGACACAAGGGGAGCCGGGAAACCGCCTCCCCTTTTTATTCAAAGTTTTTTCAGCTGGCTTGTAACGAATTCCCACCCACCCTCTCTAGTGGTACAAGCAGGCATTCAAACCTGCCCCCCCAACCCACTGCTGGAGATACACCATGACTACCAAACTGTCCGCCGCCACCCTCGTCCTGGCCCTCGGTTCCGCCCTGAGCCTGAGCGCCCTGACCAGCACCGCCCACGCTGCCGACGACATGCAAAAATGCTTCGGCGTGGCTGAAGCCGGCAAGAACGACTGCGCCGCTGGCGCCGGCACTTCCTGCGCCGGCACCTCGAAAACCAAGGATCAAGCCAACGCCTGGAAACTGGTCCCAGCCGGCACCTGTCTCAAAACCCCTAGCTCCACCTCGCCAACCGGTTTCGGCCAGGAAGCTGCCTTCACCGCCAAGTCCTGAAACCGCGCAAAACCTGAGTACTGATGATGACTCATTCATCCCTGCAAGCCATCTCCCAGGCTCAGGCGCCCGGCCTCCCACGCCGGGCCGGGCTGGGGCTCAAGCGTGAGCACTTCATTGAAGTGCTCGAGACCTCACCCGACATCGGTTTTTTTGAAGTGCACGCCGAGAACTACATGGTGGCCGGCGGCCCGTTTCATCATTACCTGGGGTTGATCCGCGAACAGTACCCGCTGTCATTGCACGGCGTCGGCCTGTCTATCGGCGGCGAAGGCCCGCTGGACCGTGAGCACCTGGCACGGTTGGCCACGCTGATCGAACGCTATCAACCCCACTCTTTTTCCGAACACCTGGCCTGGTCAAGCCACGGCCCTGTGTTCCTCAATGACCTGCTGCCCCTGGCCTACGACAGTGCGACCCTGCAACGGGTGTGCGAACACGTTGACCAGGTACAAAGCACCCTCAAACGCCCGATGCTGCTGGAAAATCCGTCTACCTACCTGCAATTCCAGCGTTCAACCCTGGACGAGACCGACTTCATCAGCGAAGTCATCCGCCGCACCGGCTGTGGTTTGCTGCTGGATGTAAACAACGTCTACGTGTCGTGCATCAACCATCAGCGTGACCCTCTTGCCTACATCGACGCGTTGCCATTGCACGCAGTGGGTGAGATGCATCTGGCCGGTTTTGCCGAAGACACTGACAGCCTCGGTGATCGTTTGCTGATTGATGATCATGGAGCCGCTATCGATCACGCCGTGTGGCAGCTGTACGAAAAGGTACTGGCGCAGGTGGGCCCGATGGCAACACTGATCGAGCGGGATAACCAGGTACCGGCGTTTGACGTACTGCTGGCCGAGGCTCGACAGGCCGAATGGCATCTGTCGCGGGTGGCCCCATGAGCCTGCATGACGATTTCGCCGAGGCATTATTGGCGCCGGACCAGGCCTGCCCCGATGGCTTGTTCAGCAGCAATGGCGCCGACCCCGCCAGCCGCTTTGTGGTGTATCGCAACAATGTGCACAGCTCGTTGATCAACGCACTGGCAACGGCTTACCCCGTGACATTGCAACTGGTGGGCGAGGAATTCTTTCGCGCCATGGCTGGCCTGTTCGTTCAGGCTTGCCCACCCGCCAGCCCGTTGATCAGCGAGTACGGGAGTGCGTTCGCGGCGTTTATCCAGGACTTCGAGCCTGCCGCCAGCGTGCCCTACCTGGCCGATGTCGCGCGGCTGGAACGCCTGCGCGTGCGTGCGTATCACGCAGCAGATACCCGATCTCTGGACCAGCAGACGGTTCTCCAAGCACTACAAGGCCAGTCAGACCTTGGAAAATTGCGCGTGCAGCTGCATCCCTCCCTTGTCACCTTGAATTCAGCCTACGCGGTGGTGGCCATCTGGGCCGCGCACCAGACCGAGGGCGGTTTGGCCACGTTGAATCCCTGGTACGCCCAGGGTGCGCTGATCATGCGTCAGGGCCTGGAGGTCCAGGTCTTTGCGATCGACCATGGCTCAGTCGCATTTATCGACGGCCTGGCCCATGGCACCCCCTTGGGAAAAGCCGTGGAGCTGGCGCTTGAAGCGTCAGCCGAGTTCGACTTGCACCAATGCCTGACGCTGCTGATCAGCCACAACGTCATCACTCATTTGCATCCAGCACAAAAGGTATCGCCATGAACACTCCTCCGTCCTGCCTGATCAAACGGGTCATCGCGCTTTTCGCACAAATCCCCTACAGCCTGATCGCCTTTCTCGCACGCTTTTCCGTGGCCGCCGTGTTCTGGAAGTCCGGGCAAACCAAAGTCGAAGGCTTCGCTATTGATTTGATCAGCGGCACCTTCCAAATCGGCGAACCAAAACTGGCCGCCTCGACGCTGCCGCTGTTTCGCAGCGAGTACCACGTGCCGTTGCTGTCGCCGGAAGTGGCGGCGCATATGGCCGCATTTGCCGAACACTTTTTCCCGGTGCTGATCCTGGTGGGGCTCGCTACGCGCTTCTCGGCTCTAGCCCTGATCGGCATGACCCTGGTGATTCAACTGTTCGTTTACCCGGACGCCTACCCGACCCATGGCACCTGGATTGCGCTGCTGTTGCTGCTCGTAGCAAAAGGGCCGGGGCGTCTGTCCATCGATCAACTGATCGCCCGTCGCTATGCTTAAAGCCGGTCCAACACCTCGCCGCTGCGCTTGAACCAATCCACCAGATAGTCGGCCAACACTTGGGTGCGACGCGGCAGGCCGCCCTGGTAGGGATGTACCAGGTACATCGGCATGCTGCGCGTCTGATAATCACGCAGGAGCCAGTGTAAGCGGCCGTCAGCCAATTCTGCGGGCAGAACATAGGACGGCAGGCGCGCAATACCGGCGCCCACCAACGCGGCTTTTTTCAACAGGTTGTAGTGATTAGACGCAAAAGTGCCACTGACTCGCACCCGCTGCAGTTCGTGCTGTTGGTGATACAGCCATTCTTCACGGCCGCTGTAGTGGCTGTTGAGCAGGCAAATGTGAGTGGCCAGGTCGGCCGGCGTTTGCGGCTCGCCATGTCTCTCAAGGTATGCCGGACTGGCGCAGGTCATCTCACGCCAGGCGAGCAGAGACTTGGCCACCAGGCGCTCGTTCTCGATCGTGCCTGAGCGCACCCCCAGGTCAAAACCATCCCGCGCCAGATCGCGGTAGTTGTTGTTGAGTTCCAACTCGATCTGCACCTGGGGGTACTGTTTAGAAAACTCCAGCAACAAACCGTCGAAGAACGTCTCGCCAAGGGACACCGGCACCGTCATACGCACAGGTCCAGCCAAGTCATCCTTGAGCCGAGCCAATGCCTGGCGGGCACGATCCACCTGCGCCACCAAGGCCTGAGCCTGGGGCAGCAACGCCGCACCGGCGGCGGTAAGGCTCAACTTGCGTGTGGTGCGGTGCAGCAACACCACCGAATACTGTGCCTCCAACTGGCTGATGCGCTTGGACAACTGCCCCTTGCTGCAGCCCAGTTGCTCCGCCGCCACGGTAAAACTGCCGGCTTCGATCAGCACGGCGAAGGCGGCCAAGTCATCCATTTCGCTCATGGATTGTTTCCAATTGAAAACCAAAAGTTGCCTATTAGTGCGTTTATCCACCAGAAAAGCCACTCTAGACTGAACCTTCACTTAAACCCCTGGAGGAACAGCACCATGAAAATCCTATTGATTGGCGCCAGCGGCACCGTCGGTTCGGCGGTCAAGGCGCAACTGGCTCAACGTCACGACGTGATCAGCATCGGCCGCAACAGCGGCGACTTTCAGGTGGATATCAGCGACAGCGCGTCGATCCGCAAGCTGTTCGAACAGACCGGCAAGTTCGACGCGCTGGTTTGTGCGGCGGGTAGCGTGAACTTCGTGGCGCTGGGCGACATGAGCGAAAGTGATTTCGAGCTGGGCCTGCGTGACAAACTGATGGGCCAGGTCAACCTGCTGCTGATCGGCCGTGAGTACGCCAACGATGGCGCCTCGTTCACCTTCACCAGTGGCATTCTGAACCGCGACCCGATCCGCACCGGTGCCTCTGCCTCGTTGGTCAACGGTGCCATCGACGCGTTTGTAAAAGCAGCGGCAATCGAATTGCCACGCGGCCTGCGGGTCAACTCCGTCAGCCCGACAGTCCTGCTCGAAGCCATGGACAGCTACGCGCCGTACTTCCGTGGCTACAAGCCCGCTCCAGCTGCTGACGTGGCATTGGCCTACGCCAAGAGCGTGGAAGGCTTGCAAACCGGCCAGACCTTTATCGTGGGCTGACCTGCACGTCTGTCAGAAACGCCTGAAACTGGCGGCCGGGGTTGTGATGCGCCGCCAGCCTGCGTAACGTGGCGGCACCTGTCTGGAGACCCGATAATGCGTGCCGCCCGTACCCTCGCTCTGTTTGCCCTGCTTCCCCTGTTCGCCGCCTGCCAGATGTTCGAGAGCGAGCCGGCCAAGCCGTCTCTCGCCGGGCTGACGCGTATGCAAGGCGAACTCACCGCGGTCGGCGGTAAACTGCTGTTCCAGCCGTGCAACAACAAACGCAACTACGTGGTCAACGACACAGGCGGCACCAGCATCCTGCAGGAAGCGGCCTCCCTGGCCGGCCAGCAAGGCGCGTTGTTTGCCGACCTGCGTGGCAAGTTCTCCGGCGTTGCCAGCGGCACCCAAGGCAGTGTCGACCTGCAACAACTCTATCGCGTCGAGCGCTCGACCTCGGCCTGCGATGACCCGGACTTCAAGCGCATGATCCTGCGCGCCAACGGCCACAAGCCGACCTGGGTGATGAATGTCACAGCGAAGGGCCTGGTGCTGGAGCGCGAAGGCCAGCCGCCACTGGCGGTGCCCTATGTGGAGGAGCAAATCGGTGACGGCCGCTTCAACCTGATGACCGAGGCCAATAATCAGCACGTGGAGTTGTGGGTGGCTCCGCAGCGTTGCGTTGACCCGGTCAGCGGCAGCCTGCAACACATGACCGCCGAATTGCGCGTCAACGGCCAGGTGCAGCGCGGTTGCGCGTCGTTCGGTGGCTCGCGCGACGACTGACGCGACCCCGCGCTGTTTTAACATGACGGGAAACCGCCATTGGGGCTTATAATCGCCGGTTTGCAAAACAGCCGGCCTCCGAGCCCGCCGCCTACCGGATCCTGTCATGTTACGAATCACCGAACTCAAGCTGCCCATCGACCATCCCGAAGAAGACCTGCGGCCTGCCATCGTGCAGCGCCTAGGCATCGCCAGTGATGACCTGCTCGATTTCACTCTGTTCAAACGCAGCTACGACGCCCGCAAGAAATCGTCGGAGCTGTGCTTCATCTACACCATCGACTTGAATGTGAAGGGCGAAGCCGCCCTGCTGCTCAAGTTTGCCGATGATCGCAACATCAACCCGGCGCCGGATGTCAGCTACAACGTTGTTGGCCAAGCGCCGGAAGGCTTGACAGAGCGTCCGATCGTGGTCGGCTTCGGCCCGTGCGGGATATTCGCAGGTCTGTTGCTGGCGCAGATGGGCTTCAAGCCGATTATCCTTGAACGCGGCAAAGAAGTGCGCCAGCGCACCAAGGATACCTGGGGTCTGTGGCGTAAAAGTGTGCTGAACCCAGAGTCCAACGTGCAGTTCGGCGAAGGCGGCGCCGGGACCTTTTCTGACGGCAAACTGTACAGCCAGATCAAGGACCCGAAATTCCACGGCCGTAAAGTCCTGCACGAATTCGTCAAGGCCGGTGCGCCGGAAGAAATCCTCTACGTCAGCAAGCCGCACATCGGTACGTTCCGCCTGACCGGCGTGGTAGAGAACATGCGCGAACAGATCATCGCCCTGGGCGGTGAAGTACGCTTCGAGCAGCGCGTGACCGACGTGCTCATCGAAGACGGCCAGTTGAACGGCGTGGTCGTCGATGGCGGCGAGCGGATCCTGTCCAAGCATGTGATCCTGGCCCTGGGCCACAGCGCCCGCGATACTTTCCGCATGCTCCACAGCCGTGGCGTGTACATGGAAGCCAAGCCGTTCTCGGTGGGTTTCCGTATCGAGCATCCGCAATCGCTGATCGACGCCGCACGCCTGGGCAAATACGCCGGGCATCCGAAACTCGGCGCCGCCGACTACAAGCTGGTGCACCACGCCAAGAACGGTCGCTCGGTCTACAGCTTCTGCATGTGCCCGGGCGGCACCGTGGTTGCCGCAACCTCCGAGCCGGGCCGTGTCGTCACCAACGGCATGAGCCAGTACTCGCGTAATGAGCGCAACGCCAACTCCGGCATCGTGGTCGGCATCACGCCTGAGGTGGACTACCCGGGCGGCCCGCTGGCGGGTATCGAGTTGCAGGAACGTCTGGAATCCCACGCTTATGTCCTCGGCGGCAGCAACTACGAGGCACCGGCGCAGTTGGTGGGTGATTTCATTGCCGGCAAACCCTCCACGGCGATCGGCAGTGTGGAACCGTCCTACAAACCTGGCGTATCCCTGGGTGACTTGGCGCTGGCCTTGCCGGAGTTTGCCATCGACGCGATTCGTGAAGCCCTGCCGGCGTTCGAAAAGCAAATCAAGGGTTACTCGCTGCACGACGCGGTGTTGACGGGTATCGAGACGCGCACCTCGTCGCCGCTGCGGATTACCCGTAACGACTCGATGCAGAGCCTGAACGTGAAAGGCCTGTTCCCGGCCGGCGAAGGCGCCGGTTATGCCGGAGGGATTCTGTCGGCGGGCGTGGATGGGATTCGGATTGCCGAGGCGTTGGCGCGGGATATGTTGGCCAGCCTGGGCTGAAGCTTCGAGTTGCAAGCTTCGAGTTGCAAGCCTCAAGCTGCAAGCTAAAAGCGGATAGGTCACCTGCTTTTTCTTGTAGCTTGGAGCTTACAACTTGCCGCTGCGTCTTAGATATTGGCGCGCAGGATGCTGTCCGGCAACGGCTCGCCCCGCTCGACACTGGCCGCAACGGCCTCAATCAGCCCGTCCAGCGCATACCCCTGCCCTGCCAGCCAGGCCTGGTCGTAGTAGGTGGTGGCATAGCGTTCACCGCCATCACACAAGATCGCCACGATCGAGCCCGATTCCCCCGCCGCTTTCATTTGCTGCGCCGCCACCAAAGCGCCAACCAGGTTGGTCCCGCTCGAGCCACCCACACGCCGGCCCAGCCGCTCAGCCAGGTAGTGCATGGCCGCCAGCGACAGCGCATCCGGCACCTTGACCATCGCATCGATCACCTTGGGCAGAAACGACGCCTCGACCCGTGGCCGGCCAATGCCTTCGATGCGTGAGCCGCAGTCCAGGCGCAAGCTGGCGTCGCCACTCTGATAGAAATCAAAGAACACTGAACGCTCGGCATCGGCACACAATACGCGGGTGCAATGCTGGCGATAACGCACATAACGACCAAGCGTCGCAGTAGTGCCGCCGGTGCCGGGGCTGGAGATCAACCAGCTCGGTTCCGGATGTCGCTCAAACCGCATCTGCTGGAAGATCGACTCGGCAATGTTGTTGTTCGCCCGCCAGTCAGTGGCGCGCTCGGCGTAGGTGAACTGATCCATGAAGTGACCGCCGCTTTCCCGTGCCAGGCGTTCGGATTCGGCGTAGATCTGCGTGGGGTCTTGCACCAGATGGCTCTTGCCACCGTAGAACGCAATCTGCGCGATTTTTTCCTGAGAAGTAGTGGCCGGCATCACCGCAATGAACGGCAAGCCAAGCAGGCGCGCGAAGTAGGCTTCGGAGATCGCCGTCGAGCCACTGGAGGCCTCGATCACCGGCGCGCCCGGCTTGAGCCAGCCATTGCACAACGCATACAGGAACAACGAGCGGGCCAGTCGGTGCTTGAGGCTGCCCGTGGGGTGGCTGGACTCGTCCTTGAAGTACAACGCGATACCCGGCAAGCCCGGCAACGGCAGGGGGATCAGGTGTGTGTCAGCGCTGCGCTGGAAGTCTGCTTCAATAATGCGAATGGCTTCGCGGGCCCAGGGACGATGGTCGCTCATGGTGAGTTTCTCAAAAGGTTTCGAACCCAATTTTAAGGAGTTTCCTACAGGCCACACAGATACAGTACCGACTCAATCGGACACACAATTGCTAGGCTTCGCCGCAACCTCACCCCAAGCAGCCCTTTATAACAAATAAGAATATAACTTTTGTTTTAACAACTAACGGTACGGGTTAGGGTACCCACCTATTGAACCTGGATTGGAGAGCATCCCTTGCCTCTGCGTAGCACTTTCACCCGTTTCTTCCAGCTGGAAGCCGCCAGCGGCCTGTTGCTGATCGCAGCTGCCGCCCTGGCGCTGATCATCAACAATTCACCTTTGTCGCACCTGTACGCTGCATTTCTCGACGTACCGGTGGTGGCGCAGATCGGCGCGTTGAAAATCGCCAAGCCGGCCTTGTTGTGGATCAACGATGGCCTGATGGCCCTCTTCTTCCTGCTGATCGGCCTGGAGGTCAAGCGTGAATTGCTCGACGGCCACCTTTCGAAGCCCTCGCAAGTGGTTCTGCCAGGCGCAGCCGCTATCGGCGGCATGGTCGTGCCGGCGCTGATCTACTGGGCGATCAACAAGGACTACCCGGCCGCACTCTCCGGCTGGGCGATCCCCATGGCCACCGACATCGCCTTCGCCCTGGGTGTGCTGGCCTTGTTGGGCAAGCGCGTGCCAGTGTCGCTGAAGCTGTTCCTGATGACCCTGGCGATCATTGACGACCTGGGCGCAATCATCGTGATTGCCGTGTTCTATTCCGCCGACCTGTCCGGTGCTGCTCTTGCTGGCGCTGGTGCCTGCTTGATTGCGTTGATTGCGATGAACCGCCTGGGCGTGATCAAACTCGGGCCGTACCTGATCGTTGGGTTGATCCTATGGGTGTGCGTGCTCAAGAGTGGCGTGCACGCGACGCTTGCCGGTGTGACATTGGCATTTTGCATCCCTATGCGCACCAAGAACGCCGAGCCCTCGCCGCTGCTAACGCTGGAACACGCCCTGCACCCATGGGTGGCCTACGGCATCCTGCCGCTGTTTGCCTTCGCCAACGCCGGCGTATCCCTGACTGGCGTCAGCCTTGAAAGCTTCACCCACCATGTGCCCATGGGCATCGCTGCCGGCTTGTTGATCGGCAAGACCGTGGGTGTGTTTGGCCTCACCTGGCTGGCCATCAAGACCGGCCTTGCCGCCCTGCCCGGCGGCGCAAACTGGGGCCAGGTGTTTGGTGTGGCGATCCTCTGTGGCATCGGCTTTACCATGAGCCTGTTTGTCGGTTCGCTGGCGTTTGTGCCGGGTGCCAGTGAGTTTGCGGGTGAGGACCGGATGGGGATTTTGACGGGATCGATTCTGGCGGCCTGTATTGGTTATGCGGTGACGGCGATGGCGAGTCGTAAGAAGGCCTGACTCGCCACAATCACTGTGGGGCGGGAGCAAGCTCCCTCGCCACAGGCCGTGCAAACTTCGACATACTCGGCCCCATTTCGTTGGGCCTACCTCCAGCACACTTACCGAAACACGTGGCCTTTGGATGCAGGTCAATGCATCTTTGAGTCGCATCCCCAGCCGATAGTTGGGTATGCAATAAAAAACCGCCCTACTAAGGCGGTTTTTTATTGCCTGCGTTTTTTGCATCGCCACCCAAAAAACGCCCGCCCATAAAACGAAAAACCCCAACCAGTCACCCGGTTGAGGTTTGTGTTTCTAAAACCCGTGCTTAGCGAGTAACGCGGCTGGTGCCATCAACGGTCATGATGCGCACACGGTCACCAATGCGGAAAATTTCATTTTCCTGCACGGCCTGCACGTAGGCACGCATGCTGCCGTCGTCTTCGCGGACGGTGATTTCCACACCTTGGGTGCGGGTCAGGCCTTCTTCGGTAGCCGAACCCAGCAGGCCGCCAGCGACGGCACCGATCACGGCGGTCACGATGCTGCCACGGCCGCCGCCGATGGCGCTGCCGCCAACGCCGCCGATGACTGCGCCAGCCGCGCCGCCAATTGGGGTTTTGGTGCCTTCGATTTTCACCGGGCGCAGGGATTCGATGGTCCCCATGCGCACGGTCTGCACACGACGCGCTTCGTCACGGGAATACGAGTCGCCGGTCAGACTCGAGGCGCAGCCGCCCAGCAGCAACGACAGGGTGGTAAAGCAGGCAACCAGTAAAACGGACTTACGCATAGCATCAACTCCAAAGGACAGGTGGTCATTAAACGCTGCAGCTTGCCGCCTGTCACGGCAAGCACCGCAGAAAATTGCTTTCATTCAGCCTTAGTACAGACTGCCCACACCAGAAAACTCGACGAACGGTAGTTCAACCTTCAAGGAGTACTTTGATTGTAGTCGCAATGGTCCCCGAGAACTCGGCGCGGCAGTAAACGTGCGAAGTCTCTGGAATAGAGACTTCACAATGACGGGCTGCATTCAAGGGAAGTGACGAAAGGTGTAGCTCAGGGCGCCAGGCGTTCGCGGGTCCACTCGGCCCCTTGCAGACGGTAGTTCAGACGATCGTGCAGGCGGCTGGCACGACCTTGCCAGAACTCGATGCGCTCGGGCAGCAAACGATAGCCACCCCAGTGTTCCGGACAGTCGGGTTGGGTATCGCTGAAACGCTGCTCGGTGGCCTTGAGTAGCTCCTGCAGTTCCTCGCGATCACGAATGACCTGGCTCTGCGGAGACGCCCAGGCGCCCAGACGACTGCCCAATGGGCGGACCTGATAATAAGCGTCCGACTCCTCAGGCGAGACTTTCACCACTCGCCCTTCGATGCGCACCTGGCGCTCCAGGGTCGGCCAGAAAAACGTCATGGCCGCAAACGGCCGCGCTGCGAGCTGTTGGCCCTTGGCACTCTGATAATTGGTGAAGAAGGTAAAGCCCTGCGCATCCAGGCCCTTGAGCAACAGGATGCGACAGTGAGGGCGACCCTCCTGGTCGACCGTAGCCAGGGTCATGGCATTGGCTTCCACTGGTGGCTGCTCGGTTTTCACCGCATCCGCAAACCACTGGTGGAACAAGGCAAACGGCTCGCTCGGGGCCTGGGCCTCGCTCAAACCCTCCCGTGTGTAATCACGGCGCATATCGGCCAGTGCCTGGGTCATGCGGCTTTATCCTTCTGGTTCAGCAGATCAGTTTTTCGCCTGGTCGTTTGCCGGTGCAGCGGCCTTCGCCTTGGCTGGTGCCGGCTTCTTCGCAGCAGGCTTGGCCGGGGCTTTTTTAGCGGCTGGCTTGGCGGCAGCTTTTTTCGCGGCGGGCGCTTTCTTGGCCGCAGCTTTGGCGGCCGGGGCCGGAGCGGGAACGTTCTGTACCGCAACCATCTCAGCCACAGGCGGGGTTTTGCCCGACTGGTACTTGCTCAAAAGCGCCAGCATGGTGGTGCGCTGGGTGAACATGATCTCCATGCGACGGTTCAGGGCACGGCCCTGGTTGCTGTCGTTGGCGGCACGTGGCATCAGGTCGCCCATACCACGCAGCATCAGGCGGTCTTGCTTCAGGCCACTGAGGCTGAAGATCGAAGCAATGGATTGCGCACGTTCCTTGGTCAGCGCCTGGCTGGCTGGGGCGGTGCCAGTTGCGTCGACGTGACCCAGTACCAGTACGGCGGTCTTCGGATCGGCTTCAACGGCCTTGGCGACGCGGGTGAACGGGCCCAGAGTGACCGGCAGCAGCATGGCCGGACGTTTCGGGTTGTATGAACCGTCAACCGGCGCAATCACGACGAGCACGTTGTCGCGACGCTCCAGTTGCAGGTTGCTGTCCTTGATGGCCGCACGCAGGCGTGGCTCATAGTCGTCCAACCAGGCCTGGGTGATCTTCGGGTCAGGCATCGGCACGTTGGTCACGTCGACCTTGGCCAGTGGCTTGGGCTTGCTCTCGAACGGCCACCACCAGTGGGTTTCGGTGTCGGTCTTGGCGACTGTCGGGGCAGGCTCCGCCGCCTTCAGGTCCGCTTTCAGGTCGGCCTTGGCATCTGCGGCCTTTTCGTCAGCGCTCTTGGAAGAAAACGGCCACCAGCTGGAACCGGTGTCAGCCTTGGCGGCTGGGGCTGGGGCTGGGGCTGGTGCGGCAGCAGCGGCTTCCAGAGCGGCAGGCTTGGCGCCGGCAGCGGGCTTGGCGTCCGGTTTAGCCTCCGGCTTGGCATCGGTTTGGGTCACAGCATCCTTGGTCGCGGCCTTGTCAGAACCAAATGACCACCAATGCCCGCCCTCGGCATCATTTTGTGGAGTTTGTGCGCAACCGGTAATAGTGAGACATAGCGCCAGTGCCAAGGACTTGTTCGATAACATGAGATATCCACAAAATGAGAAAAAATCAGGGATCTGAATGATCCGTTAAACAGATGCTTGCAGAGCAAAGTTAAAACTTTTCCTACAACATCTTCTTATAATTGCCTTTGTAACAAAAAAATGTGAAACAGCAAGGGGTTTACAGACAACCGGCCAATATTCTGACCAACTTCTGTGCCCGCGGGTCCATAAGTACGTAAGGGCCCAATGTATTGGTCACAAAACCAAATGCTACATCATGCTCAGGATCGGCAAATCCCACCGAGCCACCTGCACCGGGATGCCCGAACGCACGTGGGCCCAGGCCGAAGGTGGCATTGGGCAACTGCGGTTGATCCAGCATGCAACCCAGGCCAAAACGGGTTTGTGTCAATAACGTTTTATCCGGCCCGATACTGTGTTCGCGGGTCAATTGTTCGAGCATGTCGGCTTCCAGCAAACTACCGTCCAACAATCCGCTATAAAAACCCGCCAGGCTGCGCGCATTACCGTGACCATTTGCCGCCGGCTGCTGCATGCGGCGCCATTCAGGTTTATTAGTGCTGGTCAGAATCGACGGTGGATTGGCAAATGCACGTGTCGTCATGGCCGTGGGTTCACGCATCATTACTTGAAGTAACCGTTGTGCGGCTTCATCACCCATATTGCCTTTGCTACGCGCTATATGTGCGACGCGATAAAATTCTTCATCCGCCAGGCCTACATGAAAGTCCAGCTCCAGTGGCCGTGCAACCCGCGCCACGATTGACTCTCCGGGTCCGCGCCCATCGGCGCGACGCAGCAACTCGCCCACCAACCAACCGTAGGTAATCGCCTCGTAGCCATGGCCTTGGCCGGGCGTCCACCACGGGGCTTCGGCGGCCAAAGTGTCGACCATCAGTTGCCAGTCGTACAGCGCCTCGGTCGGCAGCATTTCGCGGATCGCAGGCAGACCGGCCTGGTGGCAGAGCAACTGACGCAGGGTAATATTTTCTTTCCCCGCCGCCGCAAATTCCGGCCAGTAATTGGCAACGGGGGCGTCCAGTTGCAACTTGCCTTCAGCCACCAATTGCAGGGCCGTCACGGCAGTGAAGGTCTTGGTGCAGGAGAACAGGTTAACGATGGTATCGCTGTGCCAGGCTTCGGTGCCGTCCTTGTCGGCGGTGCCGGCCCACAGGTCGACGACGGTTTCGCCAGCGATCTGGATGCAGAGCCCGGCACCACGCTCCTGCGGGTCATCAAACAACGCGGCAAACGCTTCACGTACCGCTTCGAACTGGAGTTCGTAATGACCCTGAATCTGCACCTGAGCACCCTCGGACAACACAGCAAAAAGTGGCCGACATTGTTCCAGCCCTTGTGGGTTTTGTGAACCCGTCAGCACTCAATCAATGACCATTCCCAGAGTGCCCGCCCGCATGTCCGACGCCCTGCCCCGGGCCTTTGCCTTCGTGCCCGGCCCGGCCACCCTCGCTTTCACGGACGGCGCCCGCCGCCTTGGCCTTTTGCGCTTCCTTGCCCAGTTGATCGAGTGCCGCCAGGTTGCTTTTGCGTACGCTCTCGACAAAACCCTGGAACGGTACGTCGGTGATGCCCACCAAGCCGAAGTGGCCGTTCTCACCGTCCAGCAAACGCCCGGTTACCGGCTGGTCCAGGTACTGGAACCAATGCACGCCGACAATCGACGGTTCGGCCATGGCCTGCTTCAGGAAGTTGCCATAGGCCGCGCCGCGATCTTCCTCCCGGGCCAACTGCGTCACGCCCCCCCAGAACGGACCACGATCGGCCGAGCCAAAGTTGAATTCGGTGATCAACACAGGCTTGTCCAACGCACGCAGGGCGGCAAAGTCATAACCGTCCTGCGGCTTGAGGGTGTACATGTTGAAGCTCAGCACATCGCAATATTGGGCGCAGGACGCCACGGCTTCCGGCGTGCTTACCGCAAAACGACCGCCCAGCAGCAATTGATTGGGCGCATGCCATTTCAACGAGTCGGAAATGGTCTTGAAGTAAGCATCGGCGAAGGTCTTCTGGAAATACTTGAAGTCCGCTTCGATTTCCGGGTGCTCGGGGTTGGGCATCGGCGGTTCGAACCCTGGGTCTTCCATCAACTCCCAGCCCTTCAATTCAATGCCCCAGGCTTTCGACAGGCCCTCTTCATTACGATATTTGTCGCGCAGTTGCTTGAGAAATGCGCGTTTGGCCGGCACATCGGTAGTCATGCGCAACGTGCCGTAAGCCAAGGCGTAGCGGGATTTAGGATCATCACCAGGGCCGGCCCAGGCCAACTCGTTGTCGGCAAAGAAACCGACCAGCCACGGGTCGTCACGGTGATCGCGGGCGGCAATCGCCACGGCGCGCTCGGTGGCCATGGCGAAGCGCGGATCAAAGGGGTCGGGCATGCCGCCCCACCAGTCAGAGCCGGTGCTGATGCTGGTGTAGTCGCCGACGATGGACAACGGCAAGGTGTAGGGCACGCGATCAGCCGTGGCCAAATCCTCGTCACTCCAGTTGCCGACGGTATTGAACCCCCAGGCTTGCAGGCGATCGAGGGTGTGGGTCACCCAGCGTTTCTGGTCAAAACCGTCACCGCCATAGGTGCGTTGCAAGTTGGCGCCGTAAAAGTCATACCAACGCCCGGCGCCAAAACTGCGCCCTTCACCTGCGCCGTTGCCGGTGCGGTTGTCGCCGCTGCCGTAGTACTTGTCGAAGGGTTCACCGCCTTTAGGCAATGCTCCAAACATCCATTCACGGCCGGCCACGTAGGTCTGACTGTTATCCGGGGCGACGGTATTGACGCCCAGGGAGTAAAACGGATGCCCTTGCGGCGTCACCAAATACCAGCGCCCGTCGCGCTTTTCGGTGCGGAAAAACCCGCTGGCGTCGAACGTAGGGCCTTTGCTCCAGCCACCGTATTGATCCAGGGCGGACTTGTCGCGGGTGGCCAGCCAACCCTGAAGTTGCTGTTGTTCCTTGGCTGCAGCAGCTTTGAGTTGCTCGTCACTGCTGACTTTTTCCGGCCAGCGCGCACGGGTGGATTGACCATAGGCATCCACCAACTCGCTGTAGGCTGCCTTCAACACAGGCGCGTTGTCTTGTACGCCGAAGCGCTCGAGCAGGATGCTTTGGGCGGCGTTGGGTTTGATCATCGACAAGGTCACCGAGACCACTTGGCTGCGGTCGATCTCGCCCGCACTGCTGGCGAGCAATACGCGTTGCCCGTCCACGGTGATCGGCATCGGCGGGCCGGCTTTCATGCCTTGGCTCAGTGGAGAATTGGCTTGCAACGGAATTAACAAGGTCTGCGCCGGGCCGGCCGGCAGGTCGATACGACTGACCAGCGTGCGGCCATCGCTGCTCTGCACCTTGACATAGAGCGTCAGCGCCCAGTCCATTGCACTCTGGATGCGCAGGCTCATGGCGCCCGACTGCGACCAGTCCCAGGCACCGGTTTGCGGGCTGAGCACCAGGCTAGGTTCAGCGGCTGGGTTGAAGGTAATGCGGCGCAGCACCTCGCCCTCAGGCGTTTGTTCGGCATTGTATTGCGGCAGGCTGGCGTCCCGGGTCGCCACCTTGACCACATCGGCAGGCCGGACGAAGTTAAACAAGGTCTGTTGCCCCGCAGGCGCGGCCAACAAGGGCGCGGTGAACAGCAGGGCAAAAAGAGCGGGCAGCGTGCGAATCATACGAGCAAGGTTCTCCCAGACGGCCGATTAATGGCCTGATGAAATACAGTGAGATAGACCACGAAGTGGGCGAATCCGCCCACGGTGGCTTAAGAAATTTCGCGCCTGAACGGCGGCAAGGCATTAAGGATAGCCTTGCCATAGCGCTGGGTGACCAATCGGCGGTCGAGCAAGGTGATGGTGCCCCGGTCCTCTTCAGTACGCAGCAAGCGCCCGCAGGCCTGGACCAGCTTCAGGGAAGCATCCGGCACCGAGATTTCCATGAACGGGTTACCGCCACGCGCTTCAATCCATTCGGCCAAGGCCGCTTCAACCGGATCATCCGGCACCGAGAACGGAATCTTGGCGATCACCACGTGTTCACAATAGGCACCCGGCAAGTCCACGCCTTCGGCAAAGCTCGCCAAGCCGAACAGCACGCTGGAATCACCACCATCCACCCGCGCCTTGTGCTTGTTCAGGGTTTCCTGCTTGGACAGGTTGCCCTGGATAAACACCTGCTTGCGCCAGTCACGGTCGAGGCCGTCGAACACGTCCTGCATCTGTTTGCGCGACGAGAACAGCACCAGCGTACCGCGTGAACCCTCTACCAGTTCCGGCAGGTCGCGGATGATCGCAGCGGTGTGGGCTGCCGCGTCGCGTGGGTCGGCCTTGAGGTCCGGCACCCGCAGCACGCCAGCGTCGGCGTGATGGAACGGGCTCGGCACCACGGCGGTGACAGCTTTTTTGGGCAGGCCGGCACGCATGCGGAAGCGGTCGAACGTGCCCAACGCAGTCAGCGTGGCCGAGGTCACCAGGCAGCCGTAGGCTACGTTCCACAAGTTGCGGCGCAGCATTTCGGCGGCGAGGATCGGGCTGGCGTTGACCTCGATGTCGAACAGCGCGCCGCTTTCCGACAGCGTCAGCCAGCGCGCCATCGGCGGGTTGTCTTCCGGGTCTTCGACGGTGAAGGCGGTCCACAACTCCCAGTTGCCCTGGGAACGGGACAGCAGGCTGCCGAATAGCGGGTACCATTCCTCGGCCTGGTTACTGGCGATGCCAATGTTGACCTCGCCGTCCATGCCTTCTTTAAGCAGGTCGGTGAGGCGGGTGAACAAGTCGGTCAGGCGTGAGAAACCCTTCTTCAGCTCGATGCCCATTTCGCGCATGTGTTCGGGGATCAACCCGCCGACAAACCGGTGACGCGGCCGCTCACGGCCCTCGACGTCTTCGCCGGGTTTGAAATCCGCCACCTGCTCACAGGCGCTGAACATGAATTGCTGCTGGGTCTTGATCTCCCGCGCCAGCTCCGGCACCTGTTCGATCAACTTGCCCAGGTCGCCGGGCAGTGGGTGCTGGGCCAGCAACTTGGTGAGGTTCTTCGCAGTGGTTTCCAGCCAGTCGGCAGTGGAGCGCAGCCGCGTGTAGTGGGCGAAGTGGCCGATGGCCTTGTCGGGAAGGTGATGGCCTTCGTCGAAGACATAGAGGGTGTCACGCGGGTCCGGCAATACCGCGCCGCCGCCCAGGGCCAGGTCAGCCAGGACCATATCGTGGTTGGTGACGATCACGTCGACCTTGCCCATGCCTTCGCGGGCCTTGTAGAAGGCGCACTGGCCGAAGTTGGGGCAATGACGGTTGGTGCACTGGCTGTGGTCGGTGGTCAGGCGCGCCCAGTCGGAATCTTCCAGGGCAGTGGGCCAGCTGTCGCGGTCGCCGTCCCACTTATTGCCGGCCAACTTCTCGATCATGCTGGTGAAGAGCTTCTGGCTGGCCTCATCGACTTCGATCTTGAAGCCTTCTTCTTCGAACAGCTGGGCAGTGGCGGTCTGCGCGTGGCCTTCCTGCAGCAACACGTCGAGCTTGGACAGGCACATGTAGCGGCCACGGCCCTTCGCCAGGGCGAAGGTGAAGTTCAGGCCGCTGTTGCGCATCAGGTCAGGCAAGTCTTTGTAGACAATCTGCTCTTGCAGGGCGACGGTGGCGGTGGCGATCACCAGGCGCTTGCCGGCGGCCTTGGCGGTGGGGATCGCGGCCAGGCTGTAGGCCACGGTCTTGCCGGTACCGGTGCCGGCCTCGACGGCCACGACCGCGGGCTCACCCTCGCGGCGACCTTCATCGTCGGTGTCGATATCCCCGAGGACCTTGGCCACTTCGGCGATCATCAGGCGTTGGCCGTAGCGCGGTTTCAAGCTCTTGGCTTCGAGAAAACGCGAGTAGGCGCCCTGGATCGTGGTTTTGAGTTCAGTGCTGATCATGGATAGTCGGGCGCAAAAAACGCTGGATAAATTTTCAGTGGTTCGGATCGGCGGCTATCATACCCCGCTAATGAATCCCGCGCAGAACGGAGTACCACAATGACCGCGTTTAGCCTTGCTTACACCCTGCATGTATTGGCCGCCCTGGTATGGGTCGGCGGTATGTTTTTCGCCTGGATGATCCTGCGCCCCGCCGCTGTGGCGGCACTTGAGGGCCCTGCCCGGCTCAAGCTTTGGGCGAATGTGTTTCAACGTTTTTTCGTGTGGGTGTGGGTCGCGGTGGCGATTTTGCCGATCAGCGGCATTGGCCTGCTGCAATTGCGCTTCAACGGGTTTGAGACCGCACCACGTTATGTGCAGGTGATGATGGGGTTGTACTTGGTGATGACGGCGCTGTTTATCCGTATCCAGGCTTTGAAATTCCCGGAACTGCGCACCGCAGTGGCGGCCGAGGATTGGCCGGCGGGAGCTGCGGTGCTGGGGCAGATTCGCCGGTTGGTGGGGATCAATTTGATCGTGGGACTGCTTGTGGTAGCCATTGCGTCGGCTCGGCCGATGTTCTGAAGCGACCCTGGCACCGCTTTCGCGAGCAAGCCCGCGCCCACATTTGAAATGCATTCCAAGTGTGGGCGCGGGCTTGCTCGCGAAAACGTCAGGCCAGGCGATTCAAAGCCGCTGAATGGTCACAGTGCCCGCAGGCCCAGCCGGCCCCGGCTGCCCTTCCAACCCTGGGCGGCCCTTCTCGCCGCCATCGGCGCGGTACACCACGCAGCCCTTGGACTGACCACCCTTGCCAGGCTTGCCCGCCGTACCGGCAAGACCACCGGCACCGCCATCCACCCAGACCTTGATTTGCTCAGCCGGGAAGTCCTGCGGCAACTCTACCCGCACCTGCGCGCCCGCCGCGCCGGGCAAACCGTCACCGCCGTTATCCCCATTGGCGCCGCGACCGGCCGAGCCCCAGGTGCAACCCGGATCTTCGCCATTGGCGCCATCCAGCCCGGCATAACCTTGGGCACCGGCGCCGCCTCGGGCGTCCACCGAGAGTTCTTCTGCTGCCAGGGAATTGATGCGCAAGGTCAGGTCGCGGCCAGCCTTGGCCGGTTTTTCGTGAGTGCCAGGAGCCCCGCGTGAGGTGATCTGGCTGCCGTGGTCCAACTGCGCATGGCGCACCTGCAATTGCAGCGCGGTGTTGCCCGGCACAATGGCGATGCGGGCGTCGCGGCCCAGGTGCAGTTCATCCACCGTGACCTGGCTGATAGTGGCGGGAATCAGCAAGGTGCCATAGTCCGCTACGTCCAGGCGCTCTAGTTGCAACACGCTGGTGCTGCTGGGCAGGCGCATCAACGAGTTGGTTTCCACACTGACGCTTTGAGCCAGGGCAACGGGGCTGACCAACAGGGCCAGCAGTAAAACCTTACGCATCGTGGAGCTCCCCTGAATTTTTTCAAAAAATATTTCTAGTTTTTCTTTGGATGCACAGTAACGACTTCCACGGGCGCTTTGCCAGTGAAGGATCAAAAAAGTTAATAAAGAGGGAGGATTGGCAGCAATGCCCCTGTGGATCCCACAGGGGCAAGGACCGTCAGCGGTTGATCTGGATTTCCGTGCAGCGGTTCAAGGCGCGGCCTTCAGCGGTTTTGTTGTCGGCTACCGGCTGGCTTTCGCCCGCGCCGGTCACCGAGACAAAGTTGCTGCGCGGTACGCCGGCGCCGGTCAGGTGTTCGTGACCGGGTGAGCGCATTTTCCGACAGTTCTGGTTGTAGGCATCTTTGTCGACGCTGTCGGTGTGGCCACTGACCCGCAACTGGCCGCTCAGGGCTTCAACCATGGCCGGTAGCAGCGCAGGTGGGCCACTTGGTTTTTTGCAAACCTGCGCAACCTGTCAATACTCCGGTTAGCAGAACCAAGGGTAGAGCTGTCCGCACGATGCTCATCTGATTTCTCCTGAGGGGATCGGCCGGGGCCGATGGGTGGGGTAAAGACGGCTCTTTTCATCGGCGCCACTACGCCGCGCCCCTTTATTCATTGAGGATCGCCGCATCTGTAGGACTTTTCGCGCTCACCCGCTCTAGGCCCGCACGCTCAGCCGCGCTAGTCTTTAGGGTCCTGATGTGAGGATCTCTGATGATCGCTGGTATTTCTGCCCGTACCCCCCAGCAAGCCTTGGCTGCCTTGCTCGACCTGCACCAGCCCAAACGCCTGTTGCTGTTGGGCGCCAGCCAGTTCCCGGCGCTGGAAGCTTTTCAAAAAGCGCACCCGGATACCCAAGTGGCCGTCGCGGCACCAGGCGCGTTGCCCACGGAGCTTGCCGCACAGCGTTTTGACCTGGCGCTGGTAGTGGACTGCCTGGAGCACCTGTCAAAACCGCAAGGCCTGACCCTGCTCGGCGGCATCCGTAACCTGAATGCCAGCCGCATCGCGGTGCTGGTGGACCTGGGCGCCTGCGACTGGAAGGACACCGACTTTTTCTCCCTGGCCTTGCAAGCCAGCGAGCGTTTCCAGCGCGATGAACAGGTTTTGACACTGTTTACCTACGATCTGCTTGACTATAAACAAGTGCCGGACTGGCTCAACGCCCGCTTCTGGGCCAACCCGGAAAACTTTGGAAAGTATTGGTGGTAAACCGATGAGTACATCCATTTGCCCCTGCGGCAGTGGCAACCTGCTGGATAACTGCTGCGGTCATTATCACGCCGGGCACCCGGCTCCCTGCGCCACCGCGTTAATGCGCTCGCGCTACACCGCCTATGTACTGGGCCTGGTGGACTACCTGGTCGCAACCACCCTGCCCGCACAACAGGCGGGTCTGGACCGCAATGCCATCGCCGCTTGGAGTGCCCAGAGCACGTGGCTCGGCCTTGAGGTGGAAAGCTCCGAGGTGTTCGGCGGCCAGCCAGAGCATGCGTTCGTGACCTTCACCGCGCGTTGGCATGACAGCACCGGCGAACATAGCCACCGCGAGCAGTCTTCTTTCGTACAGAATGACGGGCGCTGGTACTTCATCGATCCAACGGTGGAAGTGAAGGCCGGGCGCAACGATGCCTGCCTGTGCGGCAGCGGGCAGAAATTCAAGAAATGCTGTTCCAGCTATCTCTAGCCACCAAAGGACTAACGCCATGCTCCGGATGTACAGCTTGATGCTGGCGTTAACCCTTGGTCTAACCGGCTGCGCGTCGTGGTTTGAAGACGACTGCCCCCCGCCCCACGTGTCGCTGGTGAAAGTCGAAGTGGTGCGCGCCAAGCTGCTGGAGCAGAAATTCAAGCTGTACTTTCGCGTGGACAACCGCGACGACGCCGACCTGACCGTGCGCGGCCTGATCTACAAGGTGACCCTGGATGACTTTGTGCTGACCGAGGGTGAGTCCAACGAATGGCTCACCGTACCGCCACACAGTCATAAGTTTTTCCGGGTGTCGGTGCGCACCAACCTCTGGCCGCAGATCCGCGACGTGGTACAGATGCTGAAAAATCCCGACCGGCCTGTGCCGTATCGCCTGGAAGGTGAGCTGAAAACCGGATTATTCATCGGTTATGACGTGCAGGTGAACCACAATGGCGAGATAATCCCCGGCGATTTTATTCCGGAGCGACATCGATGACTCAGCAACCCCATGTCCATGGTCCTGATTGCAACCACGATCATGATCACCATGATCACGACCACGGCCATGTCCACGGCCCGAACTGCGGCCACGCTCATCAGGAGCCAGTACGTAATGCCTTGAAGGACGTGGGTCGCAATGATCCTTGCCCGTGCGGCAGCGAGAAGAAATTCAAGAAGTGTCACGGGGCGTAAAGCCCAAATGTGAGCGGGCTTGCTCGCGAAGGCGGTGTATCAGAAACACATTCAGTGACTGACGCTCCGTATTCGCGAGCAAGCCCGCTCCCACATTTAGACAGCACTTCAAATTCAGAATCTGCGTAGAAATCGCAGCTCCACTTCAAGCCCTCCGCCCTCCCGATTACGCAAATTCGACCGCCCGCCATGCGCCTTGGCGATGGTGTGAGCAATGCTCAAGCCCAAGCCATACCCGCCGGTCTGCGCATTACGTGAGCCCTCTACGCGATAAAACGGCTCCATCACCTGCTCCAGTTGTTCCTGGGGAATCCCCGGCCCTCGGTCGCTGATGACAACTTTTAAGCTATCCATCTGGTCCTCGACCCGCACCGTCACATCGCTGCCATAACGCACCGCGTTTTCCAGCAGGTTCTGCGCACAACGCTTGAGGCTGCGGGCGTACCCTGGGAGTGGCTGTTTTGCCCGGCCTTCGATCACCACCTTCTCACCCACATCCTGCAGATCCGCCTGCAAGCTTTGCAGCAAGGCATTGATGTCGATGTTCTGCCGCGCCTCGTTGTTTTCGCCACTGCTGACAAAATCCAGCGTACTGGCCACCATCTGTTCCATTTCCTCCAAGTCGCTGCGAAAACGTTCCTTGGTGCGGTTGTCCTCGAGCATCTCGGTGCGCAGACGCAGGCGTGTGATCGGTGAACGCAGGTCGTGGGAAATAGCCGCGAGAAACCGCGTGCGCTCGGCGATATTGGCGATCTAGAGCGCTTGTAACTTGGCGCTTGAAACTTGTAGCTTGTTGCTTCCCAATCCCCCAGCGTTGGAGCACCCGATGATCGACCTGTATTACTGGACGACCCCTAACGGTCACAAAGTATCGCTGTTCCTGGAAGAAGCCGGGCTGCCCTACAAAGTGCACCCGATCAACATCGGCCAGGGCGACCAGTTCAAGCCTGACTTCCTGAAGATCGCTCCCAACAATCGCATTCCGGCCATCGTCGATCAGCACCCGACCGACGGCGGCGCGCCGATTTCGCTATTTGAATCCGGCGCGATCCTGCTGTACCTCGCGGAAAAAACCGGCCAGTTCATTCCAAAAGACCTGCGCGGTCGTCAGGAAGCGCTGCAATGGTTGTTCTGGCAAATGGGTGGCCTGGGCCCTATGGCCGGTCAGAATCATCACTTCAGCCAGTTCGCGCCGGAAAAAATTCCGTATGCGATCAAGCGTTATGTGGATGAAACCGCCCGTCTTTACGGCGTGCTGGATCGACGGTTGGCGGATCGTGCATTCGTGGCGGGTGAGGACTACAGCATCGCGGACATGGCGATCTACCCGTGGATCGTTTCCCACAAGTGGCAGAGCCAGCGCCTGGAAGATTTCCCACACCTGCACCGCTGGTTCAACAGCATCAAGGAGCGGCCGGCGACGGTCCGCGCGTATGAGCTGGTGCAGAAAGTGAACCCGCCCAAGTCTTGATACGCAATTCCTGAAAATAAGGCATAGCTCCTGCTTGCGTCGTTTCGCCGCGCTCACTAACGTAGCGCCTTTACTGACGCTACCCCCGCAGGAGCTTTGCCATGGCCTCGCCAGCCCTCTCACATTTTCTTCCCCGGTTCGGCGTTGCCGCGGCAGTGGCCAGTGCGTTAAGCCTGGCCGGTTGCCAGCTCCAGAGCACCCAGGACACCCTGCCCCCCGTGGCCGGCGTACAACCGATCAAAGGCCTCGCGCAAAATGTGTCCGTACGCCGCAATGCCCAGGGCATGCCGCTGATCGAAAGCAACACCTTCCATGACGCACTGTTCAGCCTTGGTTATGTGCATGCCAGTGACCGCATCACCCAGATGGTCACCCTGCGCCTGCTCGCCCAGGGCCGCCTGGCGGAAATGTCCGGGCCCGAGGTGCTGGATGTCGACCGGTTCATGCGCGCGGTCAACCTGAAGAAAAGCGCCGGCGAGCTGTATAACGCCTCAAGTCCGCGCCTCAAGCGTTTCTTCGAAGTGTATGCGCGAGGCGTCAACGCCTACCTGTTCCGCTACCGCGACAAGCTGCCGCCGGACCTGGCCCAGACCGGCTACATGCCCGAGTACTGGAAGCCGGAAGATTCGGCACTGTTGTTCTGCCTGCTGAATTTCAGCGAGTCGGCCAACCTGCAGGAAGAAATTGCCTCCCTGCTGCTGGCGCAGAAAGTCGGCGTCGACAAACTTGCCTGGCTCACCCCGAGCGCGCCGGATGAAGCTATCCCGCTGGCCGAAGCCGAAAAACTCAAGGGCGTGAACCTGAGCCAGATCACCGGCTTGGCCGGGCTGGACGCGGTCAGCCAGCAACTGAGCAGCCTCAACTCCCTGGCAGTCACTACTTCGAGCAACTGGGCCATCGGCCCACAACGCAGCCGCAGCGGTAAAAGCCTGCTGGCCGGCGACCTCGCCGCCCAACCGCAAGCGCCATCGCCGTGGAGCTACGTGCAGATCCGTGCACCGAAATACCAGGCCGTGGGCGCCTCGATTGCCGGCCTGCCGACGCTGTTGTCCGGTTTCAACGGCAAAGTCGCTTGGAGCATGAGCACGGTCAAGGGCGACACCCAGGACCTGTTCCTGGAAAAAGTCCGACGCCAGGGCAACGCGTTGTACTACGAGAACAACGGCAAATGGCTACCCGCCGGTGTGCGTAACGAAACTTTCTTCGTCAAAGGCCAGCGCTCGATTCGCGAAGTGGTGTACGAAACCCGACACGGTGCCCTGCTCAACAGCAGCCAGGCGCTGACCACCGGTTTGGGCCTGGCGTTGCAAACCGCCGACTTCAAGGACGATAAGAGCCTGGATGCGTTCTTCGACCTGTCCCGCGCGCAAAACGCCGGCAAGGCCTCGGACGCCACCCGCGAGATCCGCGCCATCGCGCTTAACATGGTCTTCGCCGACGCCAGCAACATTGGCTGGCAAGTCACCGGGCGCTTCCCCAACCGTCGCGAAGGCGAAGGCCTGCTGCCGTCGCCGGGCTGGGATACGCGGTTCGACTGGGACGGTTACGCCGACGCGATGCTGCACCCCTATGACCAGGACCCGGCCCAAGGCTGGATCGGCACCGCCAACCAGCGCACCGCGCCGCGCGGTTATGGCATGCAGTTGTCCAACTCGTGGGACGCCCCGGAGCGCAGCGAGCGCCTGGCGCAATTGGCCAACGCAGGCAAGCATGACAGTCGCAGCGTGATCGCCATGCAATACGACCAGACCACCACCTTCGCCGCCAAGCTCAAGACCATGTTCCAGGCGCCGGGCATGGCCCAGCCGTTGAAACAGGCAATCGACGCATTACCAGCGACTGAACAGGCCAAGGCGCGGGAAACATTGAGTCACCTGATGGCTTTCGACGGTCGCCTGGTGTCCACCTCCGCCGACGCGGCGATATATGAACTGTTCCTGCAGGAAAGCACCAAGCAGATCTTTCTCGACGAACTCGGCCCGGAAAACAGTGCGAGCTGGAAGGCGTTTGTCAGCAATGCCAGCCTGTCCTATGCAGCGCAAGCCGACCACTTGCTGGGCCGTGAAGACAGCCCGTTCTGGGATGACGTGCGCACCCCGCAGAAAGAAGACAAACCGGCGATCCTCGCCCGCAGCCTGGCCGCCGCGATCAGCGCCGGTGACAGCCTGGGCGCCGATCACAAAGCCTGGCAATGGGGCAAACTGCACACCACTACCTGGAAAAACACCAATGGCCAGGTGATTCGCGGTCCGCTGGCCTCCGGTGGCGACCACAATACCCTGAACCCTGCGCCCTACAACTGGGGCCAGGACTTCACCACCACTCAGGTGCCGGCGCTGCGCATGATCGTCGATTTCGGCCAGGTGGAACCGATGATGGGCCAGGGCGGCATCGGCCAATCCGGCAACCCGGCCAGCCCGAACTATGCCAATGGCATCGACCCATCGCTCAAGGCGCAATACCTGAGCTTTCCGATGCAGCCGCAGAACTTCGAGAAGGCGTATGGGAAAACCCGGTTGACCCTGACCCCCGGTAAATAGCCTGATCAATGTGTGGGGGGTGGCTTGCTGTGGTGAGCCCCCCCCACAAATAGTTAATCGAACTTCTCCCCGCCCGCCCGCCTCCTACCTGATAAGCCCACTGCCCCCGGCACGCCCATGGACCTTGTCATCGCCCGCCCCGAAGGCCTCTATTGCCCCGCCGGAGATTTCTACATCGACCCGTGGCGCCCGGTGGAGCGTTCAGTCATCACCCACGCCCACGGCGACCACGCCCGCACAGGTAATCAGCACTATCTGGCGGCGGCTCCCGGCGAAGGCATACTGCGTTCGCGCCTGGGACAGGACATTAATCTGCAGACCCTGGCCTACGGCGAGCAACTCGTCCACCACGGTGTCACCCTGAGTTTTCACCCGGCGGGGCATGTGCTCGGTTCAGCCCAGGTACGCCTGGAATACCAGGGCGAAGTCTGGGTCGCGTCCGGCGACTACAAGGTCGAGCCCGACGGCACCTGCGCGCCATTCGAACCGGTGCGTTGCCACACCTTTATTACCGAATCCACCTTTGGCCTGCCGATCTACCGCTGGCAGCCCCAGGCGCAGATCTTCGCCGGGATCAATGATTGGTGGCAGGCGAACATCGCGGCGGGTAAGGCCAGCGTGTTGTTCTGTTATTCCTTCGGCAAGGCCCAGCGCATCCTGCATGGCATCGACGCCAGCATCGGTCCGATCCTCAGCCATGGCGCGGTCGAACCGTTGAACCGGGTGTACCGCGAGGCCGGCATCTATATCCCAGAAACGCTTTACGCCGGTGACTTCAAAAAGACCGACCCGCTGTTGCGCCAAGCCTTGATTATCGCCCCACCTTCCGCCGGCGGCAGCAGTTGGATAAAACGCTTTGGCGATTACAGCGACGCCTTCGCCAGCGGTTGGATGCGCCTGCGCGGCACACGACGGCGGCGCGTGGTTGACCGCGGTTTTGTACTGTCGGACCACGCCGACTGGCCCGGCCTGTTGTGGGCCATCGAGCAAACCGGCGCTGAGCGGGTGATGGTTACCCACGGGTCTGTCGGTGTTCTGGTGCGTCATCTGCGGGAAAAAGGCCTGGATGCCCAGGGCTTCACGACTGAATACGGTGATGACGAAGAAGAGGCCAGCGCATGAAAGCCTTTGCCGAGTTGTACGCGAACCTTGACGCCACCACGTCCAGCAACGCCAAGCTTGCCGCGCTGCAAGCCTACTTCCGCGAGGCCGCGCCGGAAGATGCGGCCTGGGCCGTGTATTTCCTGTCTGGTGGGCGACCTCGGCAACTGGTGCCGACGCGCCTGCTGCGCGATATGGCCACCGAAGCGTCGGGCATCGAGCCGTGGCTGTTCGAAGAAAGCTACCAATCGGTGGGCGACTTGGCAGAGACTATTTCCCTGTTGTTACCGGAGTCTGCCTACACCTCGGAGGACGGCCTGGCGGTGTGGCTGGAAGAAAAACTCCTCCCTCTACGTGGCCTGCCGCCGCAGGAATTAGCCGAACGTCTACCGGCGCTATGGACGCAACTGGATCAGCCCAGCCTGATGGTGTGCATCAAGTTGATCACCGGCAGCTTTCGTGTGGGCGTGTCCAAGCTACTGGTGACCCGAGCCCTCGCCGCGCTGGCCAATCTGGACAGCAAGCGCGTGGCGCAGAGGCTGGTGGGCTACACCGATTTATCCAATCGTCCGACAGCTGAGGGCTACCTCAAGCTGATCGCCGCCGAATCATCCGACGAACATGCGCAACGCGGCGGGCAACCTTACCCGTTTTTTCTCGCCCATGGCTTGGCGCAACCGGTGGAGCAATTTAACAATTTGCTCGGTTCTCCCGCCAACTGGCAAGTGGAGTGGAAGTGGGATGGCATCCGTGCACAACTGGTGAAACGTGACGGCCGCCTGTGGATCTGGTCCCGTGGCGAAGAGTTGGTGACCGAGCGTTTCCCCGAATTTCATAGCCTGGTGAGCGGCCTGCCCGATGGCACGGTGATCGATGGTGAAATCGTGGTGTGGAAAGACGCGGTGCAACCTTTCGCCCTGCTGCAACAACGGATCGGCCGAAAGACCCTGAGCAAAAAGGTGCTGGAGGATGCCCCGGTCGCGGTGCTCGCATACGACCTGCTGGAACACCAGGGCGACGACTGGCGCAACCACACCCAGGCAGAGCGTCGCACGCAACTTGAGCAGGTGATCGCCCAGTGCAACCAGCCGGTATTACTGGCATCTCCACTGTTGACCGGCGCAACCTGGGAGGAGCTGGCCGAGCAACGCGAAGCCTCTCGCAGCCTCGGCGTGGAAGGCATGATGCTCAAGGCACGCGATGGCTTCTACGGCGTCGGCCGCACCAAGGACATGGGCGTGTGGTGGAAGTGGAAGGTCGATCCGTTCAGCGTCGACGCAGTATTGATCTACGCCCAGCGCGGCCACGGCCGGCGCGCAAGCCTCTATAGCGACTACACCTTCGCCGTGTGGGACGGCCCGGCCGGCAGCGAGCGCACCCTGGTGCCGTTTGCCAAGGCCTACTCCGGCCTGACCGACGAAGAAATGCGCAAGGTCGATGCGATTGTGCGCAAGACCACGGTGGAAAAATTCGGCCCGGTCAGCAGCGTGACACCGAGCATGGTGTTTGAGCTGGGTTTCGAGGGCATTGCCCTGTCCAAGCGGCACAAGAGCGGGATTGCGGTGCGGTTTCCACGGATGTTGCGCTGGCGACAGGATAAGAACGTCGAGGAAGCCGACAATCTCGCCACCCTGCAAGACCTCCTGACCTGAATACAAGCCAGCTGCCACACATTTGATATGCGTCCGCTCCAACGTGGTGCGCTGAATTCTTGATGCCCATTTTCGGGCACCGTCTACTCTCAGACTTCCCTTATCACACCTTTTAAAACGTTCATTCGGAACTATGGTGCAGAAATTGCTACCTGTGATCCGTCTGATACCGCTCAGTAACAGTCCTAAACGCGCCACAAGCGCTTATCTTGGTTTCCAGGGATTACATAATGAAAAAAGCATTGCTGACCCTTTCTGCACTGGCTCTGTGCATGGCCGCAGGTGTAGCCACGGCCAAGGAATACAAGGAATTGCGTTTTGGTGTCGATCCGTCCTACGCACCGTTCGAATCCAAGGCCGCCGACGGCAGCCTGGTGGGCTTTGATATCGACCTGGGCAATGCGATCTGCGCCGAGCTGAAAGTGAAGTGCAAGTGGGTCGAAAGTGACTTCGACGGCATGATTCCAGGCCTCAAAGCCAACAAGTTCGATGGCGTAATTTCGTCCATGACCGTGACTCCAGTGCGGGAAAAGGCCATCGACTTCTCCAACGAACTGTTCTCCGGCCCTACTTCGCTGGTGTTCAAGAAAGGCGCAGGCTACTCGACGCCCGAGTCCCTCAAGGGCAAGTCCGTGGGCTACGAGCAAGGCACCATCCAGGAAGCCTATGCCAAGGCCGTACTGGACAAAGCCGGCGTGACCACCAAGGCCTACGCCAACCAGGACCAGGTGTATGCCGACCTGACGTCCGGCCGTCTCGACGCGTCCGTGCAGGACATGCTGCAAGCCGAGCTGGGCTTCCTGAAATCGCCGGCCGGTGCCGGTTATGAGGTCAGCGCAGCCATCGACGACCCACTGTTGCCGTCGAAAACCGCCATCGGTATCAAAAAAGGTAACACTGAACTGAAGGCGCTTTTGGATAAAGGTATCAAAGCGTTACACGATGATGGCACCTACGCCACCATCCAGAAGAAACACTTTGGCGATCTGAACCTGTACAGCGGCAAATAATGCCTGGAGCGCCCTTCCCCTGGAGGGGCGCTTTTTTATCGCCATAGGTCCTGATTTATGTTCGAAGAATTGTTGCAAACCCTCGGGTTGAGCGCGCTCAGCCTGAAGGGTTTCGGCCCGCTGTTGCTACAAGGCACCTGGATGACCATCAAGTTGTCGGTACTGTCACTGGCCGTCAGCGTGTTGCTGGGCCTGCTTGGCGCCAGTGCCAAATTGTCCAGCCTGCCCTTCCTGCGTATCCCCGCCCAGCTCTACACCACGTTGATCCGCGGTGTGCCCGACCTGGTGCTGATGCTGCTGATTTTCTACAGCCTGCAAACCTGGCTGACCGGTTTGACCGACTTCATGGAATGGGAATACATCGAGATCGACCCCTTCAGCGCCGGGGTTATCACCCTGGGCTTTATCTACGGTGCCTACTTTACCGAGACTTTTCGCGGTGCGATCCTGGCGGTGCCCCGTGGCCAACTGGAAGCCGCCACGGCCTACGGCCTCAAGCGTGGCCAGCGGTTTCGCTACGTGACCTTCCCGCAGATGATGCGCTTTGCCCTGCCGGGTATCGGCAATAACTGGATGGTGATGCTCAAGGCCACGGCTCTGGTGTCGATCATCGGCCTGGCCGATCTGGTCAAGGCTGCCCAGGATGCCGGCAAGAGCACCTATCAGCTGTTTTACTTTCTGGTACTCGCGGCATTGATCTACCTGTTGATCACCAGCGCGTCCAACTTCGTCCTGCGCCGCCTTGAACATCGTTACTCCGCGGGTGCCCGGGAGGCCGTGCGATGATCGAACTCTTGCAGGAATACTGGCGTCCCTTCCTTTATAGCGACGGCCAGCACATTACCGGCCTCGCCATGACCATGTGGTTGCTCACCGCCGCCCTGGTCATCGGCTTCCTGGTGTCGATCCCGTTGTCCATCGCCCGCGTGTCGCGCAAGCGCCTGGTGCGTTGGCCGGTGCAGTTCTACACCTACCTGTTCCGGGGCACGCCGCTCTATATCCAGCTGCTGATCTGCTACACCGGCATCTACAGCATCGCCGCGGTGCGCGAACAACCGCTGCTGGATGCGTTCTTTCGCGATGCGATGAACTGCACCATCCTGGCCTTCGCTCTCAACACCTGCGCCTACACAACGGAGATTTTTGCCGGGGCGATCCGCAGCATGGCCCATGGCGAAGTCGAAGCGGCCAAGGCTTACGGCCTGAGTGGCTGGAAGCTGTACGCCTACGTGATCATGCCGTCGGCGTTGCGTCGCTCGCTGCCCTACTACAGCAATGAAGTGATCCTGATGCTGCACTCGACCACAGTGGCTTTCACCGCGACGATCCCCGACATCCTCAAAGTGGCGCGGGATGCCAACTCGGCCACCTTCATGACCTTTCAATCATTCGGTATCGCTGCGCTGATCTACCTGACCGTGACCTTTGCCCTGGTCGGTCTGTTCCGGTTGGCGGAGCGTCGCTGGCTGGCGTTCCTCGGGCCGAGTCATTAAGGAGTGTGTATGCGTCATCAGGTTCATGAACTGATCGCGCCAGTGCCAGGTACGGCGCGGCAGATTCACAGTTTTCACTTTGGCCCGGAGCAGGCTGAGGGCAAGATCTACATTCAGTCTTCGCTGCATGCCGACGAGTTGCCGGGCATGCTGGTGGCCTGGCACCTCAAGCTGCGCCTGGCTGAATTGGCGGCTGCCGGCCGCCTGCGCAGCGAGATCGTGCTGGTGCCCATCGCCAATCCGGTCGGCCTGGAACAGGTGTTGATGGATATTCCGCTGGGCCGCTACGAGCTGGAGAGCGGGCAGAACTTCAATCGCCTGTTTGTCGATCTCAGCGAAGAAGTGGGTAACCAGATCGAGGATTTACTCGGCGATGCTCCCGAAGACAACGTCAAATTGATCCGCTCGGCGCTGTCCAATGCCCTCGCCGCACAACGCGCCGAGACCCAGTTGCAATCCCAGCGCCTGGTGCTGCAACGCCTGGCGTGTGATGCCGACATGGTGCTGGACCTGCATTGCGACTTCGAAGCCGTGGCGCACTTGTACACCACGCCCGAGGCCTGGGCGCAGGTGGAGCCGCTAGCATGTTACATCGGTTCGGAGGCGAATCTGCTGGCGACCGACTCCGGCGGGCAGTCCTTCGATGAGTGTTTCACCCTGGTGTGGTGGCAGTTGCAGCAACGCTTCGGCGAGCGCTTCCCGATCCCCATGGGCAGCTTTTCGGTCACCGTCGAGCTGCGTGGGCAGGGCGACGTCAACCACGGCCTGGCCAGCCTCGACTGCCAGGCGATCATCGATTACCTGATTCACTTCGGCGCCATCACCGGGGAAGTGGCACCCCTCCCCGACCTGCCCTACCCGGCCACGCCGTTGGCCGGCGTTGAACCCGTGGCTACGCCTGTAGGTGGCCTGCTGGTATTCCGCGCCCTGCCCGGTGAATACCTGGAGGCCGGGCAACTGATCGCTGAAATCATCGACCCCATTACCGACCGCGTAACGCCCGTGCATTGTCGCAATGCCGGCCTGCTTTACGCCCGCTCGCTACGCCGCATGGCCACTGCCGGGATGGTCATCGGCCATGTCGCCGGCAGCCAGGCCTACCGCAGCGGCTATCTACTTTCGCCTTAAGGATGCACGCCCCATGTACAAATTGACCGTTGAAGGCCTGCATAAAAGCTATGGCGACAATGAGGTGCTCAAAGGTGTTTCGCTCAAGGCCAAGACCGGGGACGTGATCAGCCTGATCGGCGCCAGCGGCTCCGGCAAGAGCACCTTTTTGCGCTGCATCAACTTCCTGGAAACCCCCAACGACGGCGCCATGACCCTCGACGGCCAGCCAATCCGCATGGTCAGTGACCGCCACGGCATGCGCGTGGCCGACGACGCCGAATTACAACGCCTGCGTACGCGGCTGGCGATGGTGTTCCAGCACTTCAACCTGTGGAGCCACATGAGCGTGCTGGAAAACATCACCATGGCCCCGCGCCGGGTGCTGGGTTGCAGCAAGAAGGACGCCGAGGACCGTGCCCGTCGCTACCTGGACAAGGTGGGTTTGCCGGGGCGCGTGGCCGATCAATACCCGGCGTTCCTGTCCGGCGGCCAGCAGCAACGCGTCGCCATCGCCCGCGCCTTGGCGATGGAACCGGAGGTCATGCTGTTCGACGAACCCACCTCGGCCCTCGACCCGGAGTTGGTGGGAGAAGTATTGAAGGTCATCCAAGGCCTGGCCGAGGAAGGCCGCACCATGATCATGGTGACCCACGAAATGAGCTTTGCACGCAAGGTGTCGAGCCAGGTGTTGTTCCTGCACCAGGGCCTGGTGGAAGAGCAAGGCGCGCCGGAGGAGGTGCTGGGCAACCCGAAGAGTGACCGTTTGCAGCAGTTCTTAAGTGGCAACTTGAAGTAAACCTTTGGCCGCTCTGGAGGGTCTGTGGAATAGGCCTTCCAGAGTGTCAGCCGCCCCATGGCAAAACCCACCGACTTCGCCAAACGCTGGTTTACCGCCAAAGGCTGGAAGCCGTTTGCCTTTCAGAAAGAGGTATGGACGGCGGTCAAGCGCGGCCAATCGGGGTTGCTGCATGCCAGCACCGGCGCGGGTAAAACCTACGCACTGTGGTTCGCCGCCCTCAATCGCTTCGCCATGACTCGCCCGCCCGCTACAGGTAAACGCAAACCACCCGCTGAGCCGCTGACGCTACTGTGGATCACGCCTATGCGTGCCCTCGCAGCCGACACCGCTCGCGCCCTTGAAGCGCCTCTGGAAGGATTGCAGATTCCTTGGAGTGTCGGCCTGCGCACCGGTGACACCAGCAGCAGCGAGCGCGCGCGCCAGACCCGGCGTCAGCCCACCGCGTTGATCACCACACCGGAAAGCCTGACCCTGATGCTGGCGCGCGCTGACAGCGAAACGAGCCTTGCACACTTACGCATGGTGGTCGTAGACGAATGGCATGAACTGATCGGCAACAAGCGCGGCGTGCAGTTGCAACTGGCATTGGCGCGTTTGAGGCGTTGGCATCCCGGGCTGATGGTGTGGGGGATTTCCGCGACATTGGGCAATCAGTCCCACGCCCTGGAAGTCTTGGTCCCACACGGCGACGGGATAAATGTACAGGGGCAAACGGCTAAGCGTCTGGAAGTCGACACCTTGCTGCCGCCGCTCGCCGAACGGTTTCCCTGGGCTGGGCATATCGGCTTGAAAATGTTGCCCCAAGTGGTGGCGGAGGTGGACAGCAGCAACAGTTGCCTGGTGTTCACCAACACGCGGGCCCAGTCGGAAATCTGGTATCAGGCGTTGCTGGAAGCCCGTCCCGATTGGGCCGGGCTTATTGCCCTGCACCATGGTTCTCTGTCGCGTGAAACCCGCGACTGGGTGGAACGAGCGTTGAAAGACGGCCAACTCAAAGCCGTGGTGTGTACGTCAAGCCTGGACTTGGGGGTGGATTTCCTACCGGTGGAACGGGTGCTGCAGATCGGCTCGGCCAAAGGCGTGGCGCGCCTGATGCAACGCGCCGGGCGTTCGGGGCATGCACCCGGGCGACCCTCGCGGGTAACGCTGGTGCCGACCCACAGCCTGGAGCTGGTGGAAGCCGCAGCGGCCCAGGATGCGATTGCCCAGCGGCGCATTGAAGCGCGGGAATCGCCGCACAAGCCATTGGATGTGCTCGTACAGCACTTGGTCAGCATGGCGCTGGGCGGCGGCTTTACGCCCGATGCGTTACTGGCCGAGGTGCGCGGCGCCTGGGCTTATCGCGACCTGACAGACGAAGACTGGGCTTGGGCCCTGGGTTTTGTGCGCCACGGCGGTCTGTCGCTGACCGCCTATCCGGATTACCGCCGCGTGGAACCGGACGAGCACGGCGTCTGGCGTGTCCCGGATGCGCGGTTGGCACGGCGCCATAGGATGAGCGTGGGTACGATCGTCAGTGACGCGAGCATCCATCTGAAATTCTGGAGCAAGGGCGGTGGCGGCAAGAACCTGGGGAGTGTCGAGGAAGGCTTTATCGCGCGGCTCAAGCCCGGTGACGGTTTTCTGTTTGCCGGGCGTTTGCTGGAACTGGTGCGGGTGGAAGACATGACCGCCTATGTACGCCGCAGCACCGCGAAAAAAGCCGCTGTGCCACGCTGGAATGGTGGGCGCATGCCGCTTTCCAACGAGCTGGCCCAGGCCGTGGTGGAGCGCTTCGATGCCGCGGCTCACGGGCACTTTGAAGGCCCGGAGATGCAGGCGGTACGGCCTCTTTTGCAGACGCAGTTGCGCTGGTCCGGTCTGCCGACGCGCGAACATTTGCTGGCCGAAGCGCTGAAGTCGCGGGAGGGATGGCACCTGTTTCTCTATCCGTTCGCCGGGCGCCAGGTGCACCTGGGCCTGGCGAGTCTGCTGGCGTGGCGGGTGAGTCAACGGCAGGCGGTGACTTTTTCGATTGCCGTCAATGATTACGGACTGGAGCTGTTGAGCGCCACAGCAGTGGATTGGCCGATGCTATTGAATGACACGCTGTTGAGTCCTGAACATTTGCTCGAAGACGTGGTGGCCAGCCTGAATGCCGGGGAACTGGCCCTGCGCCGCTTTCGCGAAATCGCACGCATCGCCGGGCTGGTGTTTGCCGGTTATCCAGGGGCGCCTAAGAGTACGCGGCAGGTACAAGCATCCAGCGGCCTGTTCTTTGAGGTGTTCAAGCAATATGACCCACAGAACCTGCTGCTGACCCAGGCCGGGGAAGAAGTCCTGCGCGATGAACTGGATATTCGTCGGCTGGAAGCGACCTTGCGGCATCTTTCGGCGCTGAAACGGGACCTGCATCTGATCGAACGGCCTACGCCCCTGGCCTTTCCGTTGCTGGTGGAGCGGATGCGCGAAAGCATGAGTTCGGAAAAACTCTCGGAGCGCATCGCACGCATGGTCAAGGACCTGGAAAAAGTCGCGGATAACGGGAAGCGCTGATGGGGTGCACGGTGACGCTGGAGGGTGAGGAACTGTGGTTGCTGGCAGACAAGGCTGTCTACTGGCCCGCTCGCCAATGCTTGATGATTGCCGATGCGCATTTTGGCAAGGCCTCGGCATATCGCAGCCTGGGGCAACCGGTGCCGCAAGGTACTACGACCGAGAACTTGCAGCGCCTGGACCGGTTGCTATCGGCGCTGCCCTGTGCGCAGGTGATCTTTCTCGGGGACTTCCTGCACGGTCCGGGATCGCACTCCAGCGGCACGCTGGGTGCATTGAGAAACTGGCGAGCCCTCAAGCCTGACCTGCACATGACCTTGATTCGTGGCAATCACGATAAACGTGCGGGCGACCCACCCGAGGACTTGAGGATAGATATGGTCACGGAGCCGCTGCTGATGGGCCCTTTCGCCCTACAGCACGAACCAGATGCCCACCCCAGCCACCACGTGCTGGCGGGGCATGTGCATCCTGTGTATCGGTTACGCGGCAAAGGCCGGCAGAGCCTACGGCTGCCGTGCTTTATGATCGGTGTCCGAGTCAGCCTGCTGCCGGCGTTCGGCGCATTTACCGGGGGGCATGCGGTGGAACAGGACGATGACCGCCGAATCTACGTGATTGGCGATCATGAGGTCTGGCCGGTGGGCTAGGGCTCAGGCAACAGGCGCGGGTGGTGGCTCGTCCGGCAGGGTCGGCTCACCGGGCTCGGTGGGTTGCGGATAATCCGGCTCGGGTTGACCGGGGATGCCGCCCGCATAAGCAGGATCGGCCATCAGGGACCAGGCCAGAACGCCAATCTGATTGGGTTCAAGCCGGGCAAGTTCTGCACTGATTCGCGGGTCGATCTTCATAGGGTACTCCTCAAGCGTGGCTCGGCGCGTTTCACACGCGCCGAGGCAGTACACCTAGATAGAGTCACTTTATGCAGACTAATTCCCTTTACGCGTAGGAGCTTTCGATCAAGCGCGTGGGAGTGTGACGCCGCGCTGGCCCTGATACTTGCCTGCACGGTCTTTGTAGGACACTTCACAGGCCTCGTCGGACTGCAGGAACAGCATCTGTGCCACACCTTCATTGGCATAGATTTTCGCCGGCAGCGTGGTGGTGTTGGAGAACTCCAGGGTCACATGGCCTTCCCACTCCGGCTCGAGCGGCGTCACGTTGACGATGATGCCGCAACGCGCGTAGGTGCTTTTACCCAGGCAGATGGTCAGCACATCGCGGGGAATGCGGAAGAATTCCACGGTGCGCGCCAGGGCGAAGGAGTTCGGCGGGATGATGCACACGTCGCTCTTGACGTCGACGAAGCTCTTTTCGTCGAAGTTCTTTGGATCGACGATCGCCGAATTGATGTTGGTGAACACCTTGAACTCATCGGCGCAGCGCACATCGTAGCCGTAGCTGGAAACGCCGTAGGAGATCACCGGGGCATCGCCTTGGCCACGGATCTGGCGCTCGACGAACGGTTCGATCATGCCGTGTTCCTGCGCCATGCGGCGAATCCACTTGTCCGATTTGATGCTCATGGCGGGTGTCCTGAATAGCGAGGTGGAAAAATTCTGTGGGGCATCTTACCGGGGCCGGCGTTGGGGTTCAAAGGCCACAAGGCTTTTCTTGACGAATGTGCCTGCTCCTATAAGCCACAGCCAGCGGGGCCGGGACCCGTATTGCCATGCACGGGGAGCGGAAATACCACCGCCAGTCACGAAAATGGAGAAACCTTCGGAAATATCATTGGCACGTCCCGGAAAAAGGGTTAAGGTGGCGCCACTGTGCTGCTTGTGTCACTGAGAATCTCTACACGATATGTTGAATTTCGATCCAACCATCTCCAAGAATTTTTCCTGCTCTTTGCACTCAGTCTCGGCCAGGGCTTTTCCTGAGTCGCAGTTAACTTTGTCCAAGGAGATACACCATGTCTAATCGCCAAACTGGTACCGTTAAGTGGTTCAACGATGAAAAAGGCTTCGGCTTCATCACTCCACAATCCGGTGACGACCTGTTCGTTCACTTCAAAGCTATCCAATCCGACGGCTTCAAAAGCCTGAAAGAAGGCCAACAGGTTTCTTTCATCGCTACCCGCGGTCAGAAAGGCATGCAAGCTGAAGAAGTTCAAGTTATCTAACTTGTACTGACTTAGTCGAAAAGACCCTGCCCTTAAAAGCGGGGTTTTTTTATGCCTGTTATTTGGTGCTACCAGCAAGGTAGGGGCCAGCCAGGTACAAAAAAATGTGGGAGCGGGCTTGCTCGCGAATGCGGTGCATCAGTTGACAGAAGTACTGACTGATCCACCGCTTTCGCGAGCAAGCCCGCTCCCACATGGGGTCCTGCAGCGCTTATTGAAACAACGACTCACTCGACAAGCCATTCTTCTCGAGGATCTCGCGCAAGCGCTTGAGCCCCTCCACCTGGATCTGCCGCACCCGTTCACGAGTCAGGCCGATCTCCAAGCCTACGTCCTCCAGGGTGCTGCTCTCGTGACCACGCAGGCCGAAGCGGCGAATCACCACCTCACGCTGCTTGTCCGTGAGCTCCGATAACCACTGGTCAATGCTTTGGGAAAGATCATCGTCCTGCAACAGCTCGCAAGGATCTGTGGGACGATCATCCGTCAGGGTGTCCAACAGGGTTTTATCCGAATCCGGACCCAGCGAGACATCAACCGAAGACACACGCTCATTGAGACCCAGCATACGCTTGACCTCTCCTACCGGCTTCTCCAGCAGGTTGGCGATTTCTTCGGGCGAAGGTTCATGATCGAGTTTCTGGGTAAGCTCACGCGCTGCCCGCAGGTAGACGTTGAGCTCCTTGACCACATGGATCGGCAACCGGATCGTGCGAGTCTGATTCATGATCGCCCGTTCGATGGTCTGACGAATCCACCAGGTGGCATAGGTCGAAAAGCGGAAGCCCCGCTCAGGATCGAACTTCTCCACAGCCCGGATCAAGCCCAGGTTGCCCTCCTCGATCAGGTCCAACAGGGACAGCCCACGATTGACGTAGCGTCGGGCGATTTTCACCACCAATCGCAGGTTGCTTTCAATCATGCGCTTGCGCCCGGCCGGATCGCCCTTTTGCGACAAGCGCGCAAAGTGAACTTCTTCTTCGGGGGTCAGCAGAGGGGAAAAGCCGATTTCATTGAGATACAGCTGGGTCGCATCGAGCGCCCGTGTGTAGTCAATGTACTTGTGTTGCTTTAATGCGGTGGAGTTCTTGGATTTGGTGCGAACTGAAGGTACAGCAGGTCCCTCATTCGACATCGATTCCGTAGCGATACCGGTCTCCATAAGGAGAACCTCATCGTCGATGTCAAACTCCGGCGCTTCTTTACTGAGAGCCATTGTTATAGTCCTTTGGTGAGTTCGACCTCAAGCTCAAGCGGCGCCTTTATCCTTGGCAACGCTGGAGCCTGTTCCTTCTACGTGAGGAACAGGCTGTGCAACACATCAACGACGGGGTAGGAATTGCAACGGATCTACAGGCTTACCCTGGCGGCGAATCTCAAAGTGCAGTTTCACCCGGTCCGTACCCGTTGACCCCATTTCGGCAATTGTCTGTCCGACCTTGACCTGCTGCCCCTCCCGAACCAACAGCCTACGGTTGTGGCCGTAAGCACTGACGTAGGTATCGCTGTGTTTGATGATGACCAGCTCGCCGTAGCCCCGTAAACCACTCCCGGCGTACACCACTGTCCCATCAGACGCAGCTAAAACAGGCTGTCCCAAATCCCCGGCGATATCAATGCCTTTATTCAAACTACCGTTTGAAGAGAATTTTCCAATCAACACTCCATTTGAGGGCCATCCCCAACCAGTCGGCGCGGGCCCGGCAGGCGGCAACGGCGCGGGTGCAGGCTTGGCCGCAGGCGCCGGTGTGACGCTGCCTGCAGGCCGGGTGATAAGGGTGGTTTTGCTCGAAGACGACGGCGAAGATCCGGTGTTTGTCACAACTGCCGTAGGGGTTGAACCGGTACGGCCGTCGAAGCGAATCGTCTGACCCGGATGTATCGTGTAGGGCACGGGAATATTGTTACGAGCTGCAAGCGCCTTGTAATCCCAGCCATACCGGAAGGCAATCGAAAACAGGGTGTCCCCCTTTCGTACCACATATTGTCCCGTGGTCACCGTCGGTTTTTGCGGGGCAGCATTATTACGGTCAACCACCCGGGCGCCGCTGCTTGGCGAGCTGGAGCATCCTACCAACACGGAACTGAAGACGAGGCCAAGCACCAGTCGATGAAAGCTTGATTTACTCATACGCTGCGCAAGACCTGTGAGACTCACCCGCCGCTCCCTTTGTGGTGGCTGAACATAGATGCCTGTATCAGGCTTGAAATATGACGCAAGTATAACTGGGCGTTGGTTTTTTACCGGCACACGACTGAAACGAAACATTCAGTGCGTTTAATACCGACGCCCGATCATGTTGATTCGATAGACCCCGCCGTAAGACACATCACCGCCAACAGAATTCACTGCGTGCGAACAAATGATCAGGCCAGCGGGCCATTGAGCAATGGCACGAAGCGCACCGCGCCCAGTACATGCCGGGAAAAGCCTTCTTCCTCACGGATAATGAGCATCAATTGTTGCACTTCGCCGGAGCCCACCGGGATGACCAGCCGCCCGCCCGGAGCGAGTTGATCGAGCAACGCCTGGGGCACATCGGTCGCCACGGCGGTCACGATGATGCCGTTGTACGGCGCCAGCGCCGGCCAGCCTTCCCAGCCATCCCCCCAACGGAACACCACGTTGCGCAGGTTCAACTCTACCAGGCGTTCCTTGGCGCGGTCTTGCAGCACCTTGATGCGCTCGACCGAGAACACCCGCTCCACCAGCTGCGCCAGCACGGCGGTCTGGTAGCCGGAACCAGTGCCGATTTCCAGCACCTTGTCCAAAGGCCCTGCCGCCAGCAGCAGCTCGCTCATGCGCGCCACCATGTACGGCTGGGAGATAGTCTGGTTGTGGCCGATAGGCAGCGCGGTGTCTTCATAGGCACGGTGCGCCAGGGCCTCATCGACAAACAGATGCCGAGGCGTGCGCCGGATCACTTCCAATACCTGGGCGTTGGACAAGCCCTCTTCGTACAAGCGCTGGATCAAGCGTTCGCGGGTACGCTGGGACGTCATCCCAATCCCACGGCGCAACAAATCGTCTTGTTCACGGCCCATCAGCGCAGCCCCTCCAGCCAGCCATCGAGACCACTGAAGGCATCACTGAAGGTGCGATCGAATTGCAACGGAGTAATCGACACATAGCCTTGCATCACTGCATGAAAGTCCGTGCCCTCCCCGCCATCTTCGGCATCACCCGCGGCGGCAATCCAATAACCTTCCTTGCCACGCGGGTCGACCACCTTCAACGGTGGCGCCGCACGGGCACGATGGCCCAGGCGTGTCAGCTGGATGCCGCGAATATGGTCGAGGGGCAAGTTGGGAATATTGACGTTGAGCACCGTGCGCGGTGGCAGGTTCAGGGAGCCATGGGCTTGCACCAGCTTGCGCGCGAAGTACGCAGCGGTCGGCAAGTTATCCAGTTGCCGCGAAGCAAACGAAAAGGCGAACGCCGTACGCCCCAGGAAGCGCCCTTCGAGCGCCGCCGCCACGGTGCCGGAATACAGCACGTCATCGCCCAGGTTGGCACCGAGGTTGATGCCCGACACCACCAGGTCCGGCTCTCGATCCAGCAAGCTATTGATCGCCAGGTGGACGCAGTCAGTGGGGGTGCCGTTCACGCTGATAAAGCCGTTGGCGAGCACGTGCGGATGCAGCGGACGGTCGAGCGTCAGCGAACTGCTGGCGCCGCTCTTGTCCTGGTCGGGGGCAACCACCACGCACTCGGCGTAATCTTCCAGCGCAGCATAGAGCGCGGCAAGGCCAGGTGCGGTGGCACCGTCATCGTTTGATATCAGAATACGCATGGGTTGTCCGTCTGCCCCACCGGCACCAGATCAACAAGCTCGCGCACCAAGACAGTGGCGAAGCATCCGGCCGGCAGGACGAATTCCAATTGCAGAATGTCCAGCGAGGGATAATGCCACGTCAAACCGCCAATGGGCAGTCGCAGAATACGACGTTCCTGGCTCATGCCGGCATTCACCAGCCAATCACGCAGGTCGGCTTCCTGGGCGGCAATCGCCTGTTCAAGCTCAAAGGTTGCACCACTGGCCGGCGAATCGCCTTCGCCCCACTGCGGCCCGGTCGGGTGCAGGTCCAGGATCGCCAGGCGCGGGTCGTTGCATTCCGCCTCCCCCGCCGGGAAAAAACTGCGGCTATCGGTAAAGGCCAGCAAGTCGCCGACCTGGGCACGCTGCCACGAGCCATCAGCCACACGCGCCGCCAACACTTTGTTAAACAAAAAACTGCGCGCGGTGGAAAGCAACCTCGATCGCACGTTGCGCTGCTCCGGCAAGGCCTTGCGCGCGGCCCATTCACGGGCGTCCACCACGTTGCCGCCATTGTGGCCAAAACGCTGAGCGCCGAAGTAGTTCGGAATGCCATGTTGTGCAATCAGTTGCAACCGCGCATCGATGGCAGCGGTATCGCCGGCCAACTGCGTCAGGCGCAAAGTAAAACCGTTGGCTGAGTGCGCGCCCCGCTGCAGCTTGCGCTTGTGGCGGGCGGTCTTGAGGATCTTGAGCGTGTCGTTCTGCGCCGCACTCATGTCCGGATCGGCCTTGCCGGGCAGTTGCACGCTGAACCATTGGCGAGTCAACGCCTGGCGGTCCTTGAGGCCGGCATAGCTGACCGTGCGCAACGGCACGCCGGCCGCCTTGGCGATCCGCCGCGCGGCCTCCTCGGTGTTAAGACCGCGTTTTTCCACCCACAACCACAGGTGCTCACCTTCGCCGGTCAGTGGAATATCCAGCACCTCGTCGACCTGGAAGTCTTCGGCCGTTGCCTTCAGTACCGCGCTGCCCAAGGCCTCGCCATAGGCCCGTGGCCCCAACAGTTGCAAGTCATTCATGCGCGCAGCAACAAGGCAACGGAATGCACGGCGATGCCCTCTTCACGACCGGTGAAGCCGAGCTTTTCGGTGGTGGTGGCTTTCACGTTCACTTGATCCAGTTCAATTTGAAGATCCGCGGCAATCAAGGCACGCATCGATTCAATATGGGGGGCCATCTTCGGCGCCTGGGCCACGATGGTGTTGTCGACATTGCCGACCTTCCAGCCTTTGGCATGGATCAGGCCGACCACATGGCGCAGCAGTACACGACTGTCGGCGCCCTTGAAGGTCGGGTCGGTGTCCGGAAAGTGCTTGCCGATATCGCCCAACGCAGCCGCGCCGAGCAAAGCATCGCTCAAGGCATGCAACACAACGTCGCCGTCGGAATGAGCCAGCAACCCGTGGTGGTGTGCAATGCGCACGCCGCCCAGGGTGATGAAATCGCCTTCAGCGAAACGGTGCACATCGTAGCCGTGGCCAATACGCATAAAAAAACGCCCCGATTTAATTCAGGGCGTGATTCTACCTACTTTTGCCTCACATTAACCGAGCAAAGCACGGCCATGGTGTCGCAAATGATCTTCGATGAAGCTGGCGATAAAGAAGTAGCTGTGGTCGTAGCCGGGTTGCAGGCGCATTTCCAGCGGATGGTTGGCCGCCTTGGCCGCTTGCTGCAAGGCTTCAGGCTTGAGTTGCACGGCGAGGAAATCGTCGCGGTCGCCTTGGTCCACCAGCAACGGCAGCTTTTCCGTGGCTTCGCTGATCAGCACGCAGGCGTCCCATTCGCGCCACTTAGAGCGCTCTTCGCCCAGGTAGCGGGAGAACGCTTTCTGCCCCCACGGGCAATCCATCGGGTTGTTGATCGGCGAAAAGGCCGACACCGACAGGTAACGCCCCGGGTTGCGCAATGCACACACCAGCGCCCCGTGGCCGCCCATGGAGTGACCACTGATGCCGCGCTTGTCCGATGCTGGGAAATGCGCTTCAACCAATGCAGGTAATTCCTGCACCACGTAGTCATGCATCCGATAGTGCTTGGCCCAGGGTTCCTGGGTGGCGTTCAGGTAGAAGCCGGCGCCGAGGCCAAAATCCCAGGCGTTGTCCGGGTCGCCCGGCACACCCGGTCCGCGCGGGCTGGTGTCCGGCGCGACGATAATCAACCCAAGCTCGGCAGCCATGCGCTGGGCACCGGCCTTCTGCATGAAGTTCTCGTCCGTGCAGGTGAGGCCGGACAGCCAGTACAGCACCGGCAATTTGCCGCCCTCCTCCGCTTGCGGCGGCAGGTAGACGGCGAAGGTCATGTCGCAACCGAGTACGTGGGAGCTGTGCTTATAGCGTTTGTGCCAGCCACCAAAACTCTTCTGGCACGAGATATTTTCCAGGGACATGGGGATGCTCCCAGCTGCAAGTTTCAAGCCTCAAGCGGCAAGTCAGGCGTACACCCCACTTGCAGCTTGCAGCTCGTAGCTTGCCGCTGCTTCAAAAATGAATGACGGTACGAATACTCTTGCCTTCATGCATCAGGTCAAACGCTTTGTTGATGTCTTCCAGGCCCATGGTGTGGGTAATGAAGGTATCCAACGGGATCTCGCCGGCCTGAGCCATTTCTACGTAGCTTGGCAACTCGCTGCGGCCGCGCACGCCACCGAAGGCCGACCCGCGCCAGACGCGCCCGGTCACCAGTTGGAACGGACGGGTGGCGATTTCCTGGCCGGCACCGGCGACGCCGATGATCACCGACTCGCCCCAACCTTTATGGCAGCACTCAAGGGCGGCGCGCATCAGTTGCACGTTGCCGATGCATTCGAAGGAGAAGTCCACGCCACCGTCGGTGAGGTCGACGATCACGTCCTGGATCGGCCGATCGTAGTCTTTCGGGTTGATGCAGTCGGTGGCGCCCAGTTGCTTGGCAATTTCGAACTTGGCCGGGTTGATATCGATGGCAATGATGCGGCCAGCCTTGGCCTTGACCGCGCCAATCACCGCCGACAGGCCGATACCGCCGAGGCCGAAGATGGCCACGGTGTCGCCTGGCTTGACCTTGGCGGTGTTGATCACCGCACCGATGCCGGTGGTGACGCCACAGCCGAGCAGGCAGACTTTTTCCAACGGCGCCTCTTTAGGAATCTTGGCCACCGAAATTTCCGGCAGCACGGTGTACTCGGAGAAGGTCGAGGTGCCCATGTAGTGGAAAATCGGCTGGCCTTTGTAGGAGAAACGCGTGGTGCCGTCTGGCATCAGGCCTTTGCCCTGAGTGGAGCGGATGGCCTGGCACAGGTTGGTCTTGCCCGACAGGCAGAACTTGCACTTGCCGCATTCCGGGGTGTACAGCGGGATCACATGGTCGCCAACCGCTACCGACGTCACGCCCTCGCCAATCGCCTCAACCACGGCACCGCCTTCGTGACCGAGGATAGACGGGAAGATACCTTCCGGGTCGGCGCCCGACAGGGTGTAGGCATCGGTATGGCACACGCCGGAAGCGACCACGCGCAACAGCACCTCGCCAGCCTTGGGCATAGCGACATCCACTTCAACGATCTCAAGGGGCTTCTTGGCTTCGAAGGCGACGGCGGCGCGGGACTTTATCATCCGGGTTTCTCCAGGCGGTTAAAAATTGAGACGGTGAGTGTAAAACACGACCGACTGATGAATAATCCGGGTAAAAGCAAAACTTTATTGCTGTACAGGGATAATCACAATGTTGGAAAACCGCTGGGAAGGCATCGATGAATTCGTCGCTGTCGCCGAATGCAACCAGTTCACGGCAGCGGCGGAGCGCCTGGGGGTGTCGTCTTCGCATATCAGCCGGCAGGTGGCGTGCCTGGAGGAACGCCTGCAAACGCGGCTGCTGTATCGCAGTACGCGCAAAGTGACCCTGACCGAAGCAGGCCAGACCTTCCTGCAACATTGCCAGCGCCTGCAGGACGGTCGCGAAGAAGCCCTGCGCGCGGTGGGCGACCTCACCAGCGAGCCCAAGGGCATGTTGCGCATGACCTGCGCCGTGGCTTATGGCGAGCGCTTTATCGTGCCGCTGGTCACGCGGTTCATGGGGCTCTATCCGCAATTGCGGGTGGATATCGAGCTGAGCAACCGTCAGTTGGACCTGGTGCACGAAGGCCTCGACTTGGCGATCCGCCTGGGGCGCTTGCAGGATTCGCGCATGGTGGCAAGCCGACTGGCGCCTAGGCGCATGTACTTGTGCGCGTCGCCGTCCTACCTGGCGCGATATGGACGGCCCCATAGCTTGTCGGAATTGAGTCGGCATAACTGCTTGATTGGCAGTTCTGATATCTGGCAACTGGCCCAGGACGGGCGGGAATTTTCCCAACGTGTGCAGGGAAACTGGCGCTGTAACAGTGGGCAGGCGGTGCTGGATGCGACGCTGCAGGGCGTGGGGTTATGCCAGTTGCCGGACTATTACGTGCTGGAACACCTGCACAGTGGCGCATTGGTGTCTTTGCTGGAGGCGCATCAACCGCCGAATACGGCAGTGTGGGCGCTCTATCCACAGCAGCGGCATTTGTCGCCGAAGGTCAGGAAGTTGGTGGATTTCTTGAAAACCGGGCTGGCTGAAAGACCCGAGTATGGTGAGGCTTAACGCCGATTGGCCCACCGCGACCGCAACCACTCCAGGTCTTCCGGCCGGGTCACCTTGATATTGTCCGAGCGTCCTTCGATCAGGCGCGGCGCCTGACCGGACCACTCCATGGCCGACGCTTCGTCGGTGATGACGGCATCCGCTACCAGGCTGTCGGCCAACGCGCGATGCAAGGCACCCAGGCGGAACATCTGTGGTGTGTAGGCTTGCCAGATCAGGCTACGGTCGACGGTCTCGACCACGCGCCCCTGCTTGTCGATGCGCTTGAGCGTGTCACGGGCCGGAACGGCCAGCAGGCCGCCGACCGGGTCGTCCGCCAGCTCAGCCAGTAGCTTGTCGAGGTCATCACGACTCAGGTTCGGCCGCGCCGCATCGTGTACCAGTACCCAGTCCTCATCGCCGGCGCCCAGGGCATTCAGGTGCAACAGTGCATTGAGTACCGAGCCCGAACGCTCAGAACCGCCGTCCGCACGCTGGATACGAGGGTCAGCCGCACACGCCAAGGTGGGCCAATAAGGATCATCGGAAGCCAGACTGACCACCAAGCCCTTGAGCGATGGATGATCGAGAAAACAGCCAAGGCTGTGTTCGAGAATAGTGCGCCCGCCCAGTTGCAGGTATTGCTTGGGACGGTCCGCGGCCATGCGGGCACCGACGCCCGCGGCAGGAATCACGGCCCAGAAGGCCGGCAAACCGTGGTTCATTGGGCCAACTGGTAGAGGGTTTCGCCCTCCTTGACCATGCCCAGTTCATGACGTGCCCGCTCTTCAACGGTCTCCGTACCTTTTTTCAGCTCAAGCACTTCGGCATCGAGGACGCGGTTGCGCTCCAGCAAGATCTCGTTTTCGGCGTGCTGTGCAGCAATTTGCTCGGTCAGGTCTTTTACCTGCGCAAAACTGCCATTACCCACCCATAGGCGGTACTGCAGGCCAGCCAGCAACAAGAGCAAGACGAGGAACAACCAATTGGGACTGCGCATCGAATATCGGGTATCCAGTGAAAAAAGACAGCCATGCAAAACTTTTGAAGCAACTGATAGCACGAAGCCTGGAAGACCCAGGCTTGTGCTTGATAGCCATCAGATTAGCGTCGAAATACACACTGTCGTGAATTTTCCGATGCAATCGGCTGACTTTTTACCACTTACTGATCAGCCGCGAAACTCGTCGCGACCGTTGTACTTGGCCTTACCTGCCAGTTGCTCTTCGATACGCAGCAATTGGTTGTACTTGGAAACGCGATCGGAACGGCACAGGGAACCGGTCTTGATCTGGCCCGCGGAGGTGCCCACAGCCAGGTCGGCGATGGTCGAATCTTCGGTTTCGCCGGAGCGGTGCGAGATCACGGCGGTGTAGCCCGCGGCCTTGGCCATCTGGATGGCTTCCAGGGTTTCGGTCAGGGTGCCGATCTGGTTGAACTTGATCAGGATCGAGTTGGCGATCGACTTGTCGATGCCTTCTTTCAGGATTTTGGTGTTGGTCACGAACAGATCGTCGCCCACCAGTTGGATCTTCTTGCCGATCTTGTGGGTGAGGATTTTCCAACCGTCCCAATCGGACTCGTCCAGGCCGTCTTCGATCGAGATGATCGGGTAGCGCTCGGTCAAGCCTTTGAGGTAGTCGGCAAAGCCTTCGGAGTTGAACACCTGGCCTTCGCCGGACAGGTTGTACTTGCCGTCTTCATAGAACTCGCTGGCGGCGCAGTCCAAGGCCAGGGTCACGTCAGTGCCCAGTTTGTAGCCAGCGTTGGCCACGGCTTCGGAGATCACTTTCAGTGCATCTTCGTTGGACGCCAGGTTCGGCGCGAAGCCACCTTCGTCACCCACAGCAGTGCTCAGGCCACGGGCCTTCAGTACGGCCTTGAGGTGATGGAAAATCTCGGTGCCCATGCGCAGGCCTTCGGAGAAGGACTTGGCGCCCACCGGCTGCACCATGAATTCCTGGATGTCGACGTTGTTATCGGCGTGCTCGCCACCGTTGATGATGTTCATCATCGGCACCGGCATCGAGTACACACCCGGAGTACCGTTCAGGTTGGCAATGTGCGCGTAAAGCGGCAGGTCCTGGTCCTGGGCAGCGGCCTTGGCAGCGGCCAGGGACACGGCGAGGATGGCGTTGGCGCCCAGGCTGCCTTTGTTTTCGGTGCCGTCGAGCTTGATCATCGCGTGGTCCAGGGCTTTCTGGTCCAGCGGGTCCTTGCCCAGCAACAGGTCACGGATCGGGCCGTTGATGTTGGCTACCGCCTTGAGTACACCCTTGCCCAGATAACGGCTCTTGTCGCCATCACGCAGTTCCAGCGCTTCGCGCGAACCGGTAGAAGCACCGGACGGCGCGCAGGCGCTGCCGATGATGCCGTTATCGAGAAGCACGTCGGCTTCGACGGTGGGGTTGCCACGGGAGTCGAGAACTTCACGACCTTTGATGTCGACGATTTTTGCCATTGTTGTAAACACTCCAAAGTTGACGAAAACGACGCAGCTGAAGGGAATCTTTTGACCGACCGCAAGGGTGGAACAACGGGGCAGGCTTGCAGGCGACAAGGCTCAGGCCCGCAGGCCTGAGCGTAAAGCGTGAGAAAGTCTACCGGAGAAACGACGTTTACGCGGTCTCTACCGTCGGAAAACTCTTGACCAGTTCGTCCAACTGCTTGAGCTGGACCAGGAATGGCTCCAGCTTATCCAGGCGCAGGGCGCATGGGCCGTCGCATTTGGCGTTATCCGGGTCCGGGTGGGCTTCCAGGAACAGGCCCGCCAGGGACTGACTGATGCCGGCCTTGGCCAGGTCCAGCACCTGGGCACGACGCCCGCCTGCGGAGTCGGCGCGACCACCGGGCATTTGCAGCGCATGGGTCACGTCGAAGAACACCGGGTATTCGAACTGTTTCATGATGCCGAAACCGAGCATGTCCACCACGAGGTTGTTGTAGCCGAAGCTTGAACCGCGCTCGCAGAGGATCAACTGGTCGTTACCCGCTTCCACGCACTTGTTCAGGATGTGTTTCATCTCCTGGGGCGCGAGGAACTGGGCTTTCTTGATATTGATCACTGCGCCGGTCTTGGCCATCGCCACGACCAGGTCGGTCTGGCGCGACAGAAAGGCCGGCAGCTGGATGATGTCGCACACCTCGGCGACCACGGCAGCCTGTTCAGGCTCGTGGACGTCGGTGATGATCGGCACGCCGAAGGCTTGCTTGATGTCCTGGAAGATCCGCATGCCTTCTTCAAGGCCAGGGCCGCGATAAGAGGTCACGGACGAACGGTTGGCCTTGTCGAAGCTGGCCTTGAACACGTAAGGGATACCGAGCTTCTCGGTAACCTTGACGTACTCTTCACAGACCTGCATCGCCATGTCGCGGCTTTCCAGCACGTTCATGCCGCCGAACAGCACCATGGGCTTGTCGTTGGCAATCTCGATGTCGCCTACGCGAATGATCTTCTGGGCCATCAGGGTTACGCCTTCTTCTGATGTTGCGTCAGTGCTGCTTTGACGAAGCCGCTGAACAACGGGTGACCGTCGCGCGGCGTCGAGGTGAACTCAGGGTGGAACTGGCAGGCCACGAACCACGGATGATCCGGCGCCTCGACCACTTCAACCAGCGCACCGTCACCGGAGCGACCGGAAATTTTCAGGCCAGCCTCTTTGATCTGCGGCAGCAGGTTGTTGTTCACTTCGTAGCGGTGACGGTGACGCTCGACGATCACGTCCTTGCCGTAGCAGTCGTGAACCAGCGAGCCCGGCTCCAGCAGGCAATCCTGTGCGCCGAGGCGCATGGTGCCGCCCAGGTCGGAGGCTTCGGTACGGGTTTCGACCGCGCCGGTAGCATCTTCCCACTCGGTGATCAGGCCCACGACCGGATGGCCGCTCTTGCTGTCGAACTCGGTGGAGTTGGCGTCTTTCCAGCCCAGCACGTTACGGGCGAACTCGATGACGGCCACTTGCATGCCCAGGCAGATACCCAGGTACGGCACCTTGTTCTCGCGAGCATATTGAACTGCCGTGATCTTGCCTTCCACGCCACGCAGGCCGAAACCGCCGGGAACGAGGATCGCGTCCACACCTTCGAGCAAGGCAGTGCCTTGGTTCTCGATGTCTTCGGAATCGATATAGCGCAGGTTGACCTTGGTGCGGTTGCTGATACCAGCGTGGCTCATCGCCTCGATCAGCGACTTGTAAGCGTCCAGCAGCTCCATGTACTTGCCGACCATGGCGATGGTGACTTCGTGCTCAGGGTTGAGCTTGGCGTCGACCACGGCTTCCCACTCGGACAGATCCGCGCCGTTGCATTGCAGGCCGAAACGCTCGACCACAAAATCGTCCAGGCCTTGGGAATGCAGGATGCCCGGGATCTTGTAGATAGTGTCGGCGTCTTCCAGCGCGATCACCGCACGTTCTTCAACGTTGGTGAATTGCGCGATCTTGCGACGCGAGGAAATATCGATCGGGTGATCGGAGCGGCAAACCAGCACATCCGGCTGCAGGCCGATGGAACGCAGTTCCTTGACCGAGTGCTGGGTAGGCTTGGTTTTGGTTTCGCCGGCAGTGGCGATGTACGGCACCAACGTCAGGTGCATCAGCATCGCGCGCTTGGCGCCGACTTCGAAACGCAGCTGGCGGATGGCTTCGAGGAACGGTTGGGACTCGATGTCACCGACGGTGCCACCAATTTCGACCATTGCCACGTCGGCATCGCCTGCACCCTTGATGATGCGGCGCTTGATTTCATCGGTGATGTGCGGGATCACCTGGATGGTTGCACCCAGGTAGTCACCACGGCGCTCTTTGCGCAGCACGTGTTCGTAGACACGGCCAGTGGTGAAATTGTTGTTCTGGGTCATGGTCGTGCGGATGAACCGCTCGTAGTGGCCCAGGTCCAGGTCGGTCTCGGCGCCGTCGTGGGTGACGAACACTTCACCGTGCTGGAACGGGCTCATGGTGCCCGGGTCAACGTTGATGTACGGGTCCAGCTTGAGCATGGTGACCTTAAGTCCCCGCGCCTCCAGGATGGCCGCCAATGAAGCGGAGGCAATGCCTTTCCCCAATGAAGAAACAACACCGCCCGTGACGAATATGTAGCGCGTCATGAAAAACCCTAGAAGTCTGCGTTAAAGCGGTCCGAGCCGCCGGGGAAAGCGAAGAGAGGCCGAAGCCCCCGATCACCTGCATTAATCACAGTGCACCTTTCAAAAAAACCGCCGCGTGGTGACAGACCAGCAATGAAACACCGGTACGTTGATCGCTACACATTTTTTGGAATCGCCCAGCAAAGACTGCTTGGTAATCGGCAACTGCTGCGATTCAGTCGAATCCACAGAAGTTGTATCAAGAAGGGAGCGTAGTCTACCGGAAAGGCTCTATCAGCTCAAACCTTGATCGCAGGTCTGTGGCAACCAATGTAATTGCCATTCATCACTCGGTGCCGGCCAGAGTCCCGCGAGGCTAGGCGCGCCTAGCAATTGCTCGCCCCGGTAGAGCAGCGGCAATCTGCCACGGACGCAACCCGGCAGGCCACTTTCGTTAAGCAGGCGCTTCAAGTCGCGCCGGCCTCGACCGGACACCTCAACAATTTCACCGCCCCGGCGGTAGCGGATCGCCAATGGACCTCCAGGCACCTTGCCCGCCAGTTTCACCTGGCCATTGCCGGGTAACTCTAGTGGGTTTTGCGGATCGGGCCAGCTCACCGACATGTCGGAAAATTCCGACCAAGTGGAGGGCAACCACCAGATGCGCTCACCGCTGCGGTGTAGATCACCGTCCGCCAGTCGCCACAAAGGCCGTGCGTCGCCTTTGGCATCCCGTAGGGATAACCAGCTGGCCCAGTGGTCGCTGGCAGGTAACCGGGTCAGAGGGGTTAGCCAGTGGCGCAGGGCATTGCGCTGACGGGCATCGGAGAGCTCGCGCAGCGGCGTAAGCACCAACGAAGGCAAGTGCAACCAGGGAAACGGCGAAGGTTGATCGGCCGCTTGCAGATCCTGCCGCGCCAGCTCATCCAGCAGGCCCTGGGCTTCACTCAGGTGTTCGGCGGCGCGCGCCAGGCTCGAGGCTGCCTGGGGCCAACGCTCCGCCAGTATCGGAAGCACGCGGTGACGCAGGTAATTTCGGGAGAATTGCGAGTCCGCGTTGGAAGGATCCTCGATCCAGTTGAGCTGATGCACCCCGGCATAGGCTTCCAACTCTGCCCGCGAGATATCCAACAAAGGCCGCACAAGGTAGCCAGTCGCCAATGGGCGCTGTGCTGGCATTCCCGCCCCCCCCCGCACCCCCGCCCCACGCAGGAGGCGGAACAACAGGGTTTCCGCCTGATCGTCGCGATGCTGACCCGTCAGTAGCACCTCTCCTGCACCGGTCACCTCGATAAACGCCTGGTAACGCGCCTCGCGGGCAGCACGCTCAAGACTGGCGCCGGGGTGTACCTGGACGCGCTTAACGCGCAGGGAAACACCCAGATCGTCGCAAATCGACTGACAGTGAGCGGGCCACGCATCAGCGGCAGCTTGCAAGCCATGATGAACATGGACAGCGCTGATGGGCGGTAGGGTGTCGGTATTGGCCAGACTGGCCAGGAGATGCAGCAGGACGGTGGAATCAAGTCCACCCGAGAATGCGACGTGCCAGGCCGGAGCATTGCGCCAGGGTGACAGAACGTGCAGGAGCTTGGCGGCTAAGGAAGGCTTCATGGAAAGTACCGCCACTCTCTGGAATGCAATAACTCAGCATACACAAGGCAAATGTGGCAGCGGGCTTGCTCGCGAAGGCGGTGTATTGGTCAACCTCTTCAGTGACTGACACTCTGCCTTCGCGAGCAAGCCCGCCCCCACATTTAATCCTGCGTAGCCTTACAGACCGTAGCTCATCAGACGCTCATAACGACGGGCCAGCAGCGCTTCGTTATCGAGCTTCTTGAGCATCGCCAGTTGCGAGCCCAGTTCAGCGCGGATGGTCGCAGCAGCGGCAGCCGGGTCGCGATGGGCGCCGCCCAATGGCTCCGCGATCACTTTGTCGACGATACCCAGGCCTTTGAGGCGATCGGCGGTGATACCCATGGCTTCGGCAGCGTCCGGCGCTTTTTCGGCGGTTTTCCACAGGATCGAAGCGCAACCTTCCGGCGAAATCACCGCGTAGGTCGAGTATTGCAGCATGTTCAGCTGGTCGCAGACGCCGATGGCCAGAGCGCCGCCGGAACCACCTTCACCAATCACAGTGGCAATGATCGGGGTTTTCAGGCGGGCCATGACGCGCAGATTCCAGGCGATCGCCTCGCTCTGGTTGCGCTCTTCTGCGTCAATACCTGGGTAAGCACCCGGGGTGTCGATGAACGTCAGGATCGGCATCTTGAAGCGCTCGGCCATTTCCATCAGGCGGCAAGCCTTGCGGTAGCCTTCAGGACGCGGCATGCCGAAGTTGCGACGCACTTTCTCGCGCACTTCACGGCCTTTCTGGTGACCGATCACCATTACCGGCTGGTCGTCCAGGCGAGCGATACCGCCCACGATGGCCGCGTCGTCGGAGAAATGGCGGTCGCCGTGCAGTTCGTCGAACTCAGTGAAAATGTGCTGAATGTAGTCCAGGGTGTACGGACGGCGCGGGTGGCGGGCCAGGCGCGCGATCTGCCAGCTGGTCAGCTTGCCGAAGATGTCTTCGGTGAGCGTGCTGCTCTTGTCTTGCAGGCGAGCGATCTCATCGCCGATATTCAGCGAATTGTCATTGCCGACCAGGCGCAGTTCTTCGATCTTGGCTTGCAGGTCAGCGATCGGCTGTTCGAAATCAAGAAAATTCGGGTTCATAAGCGTCCGTCTTGGGTCGACGGCCAGGGAGTGCCTGGCCAGCCGGTTGTCTATTCGCGCCCTACCTTAAGGGAGAGGCGCGTTTAGGTCGAGATTAAATGTTCAGTCGAGATCAGGCTATGCAGGGCTACCTGACCGTCAACGGTATTGGAGGAAGACGTTGTCACGGCCGAACTGGTCACGCAATGCTTGAATCAAGCCGTCAGCCGGATCAATTCGCCAAGTCTCGCCAAACTGCAACATGGCCTTGGCGTCACAGCCGGTGTACTCCATGGTCACCGGGCACGCGCCACGGTGGCGTTTGAGCAAGTCACCCAACCAGCGTAGCTGATCGCCTTTAAGCGCTTCAGTTTTCACCTTCAAGCGCAGGCTTTCGGCCAGATTGGTGCGCGCATCTTCCATGCTCATCACCCGCTTGATCCGCAGGCGCAGGCCGCCGGAGAAGTCATCGTTGCTCACCTCCCCTTCCACCACCACCATGGCATCGGTCTGCAACAGCGACTGCGCAGAGTGGAATGCGTCGGCAAACAGCGAGGCTTCGATACGCCCGGAACGGTCGTCGAGGGTGATAAAGCCCATCTTGTCGCCCTTTTTGTTCTTCATCACCCGCAGGGCGATGATCATGCCAGCGACAGTCTGGGTGTCCCGCGCGGGTTTCAGGTCGATGATGCGCTGACGGGCGAAACGGCGGATTTCACCTTCGTATTCGTCAATCGGATGGCCGGTGAGGTACAGGCCGAGGGTGTCTTTCTCACCCTTGAGGCGCTCTTTTAGCGTCAGTTCCTTGGCTTTACGGTGGTTTGCGTACACATCCGCGTCTTCTTCAACGAACAATCCGCCAAACAGGTCGGCATGGCCGCTGTCATGGGTGCGGGCGGTCTGTTCGGCAGCCTTGATCGCTTCTTCCATAGCCGCAAGCAGCACCGCACGGTTGCGGTCGATATTCGCCTGGTAGGCTTTGGGCTCATCATGGAAATACGGGCCGAGACGGTCGAGCGCGCCGCTGCGGATCAGGCCATCGAGGGTCCGTTTGTTGATGCGCTTGAGGTCGACCCGCGCGCAGAAGTCGAACAGGTCCTTGAACGGCCCGTCCTCGCGCGCTTCGGTGATGGCTTCCACCGGGCCTTCACCCACGCCCTTGATCGCGCCCAAACCATAAATGATGCGACCTTCGTCGTTCACCGTGAACTTGAACTCCGAGGCGTTCACGTCCGGCGCGTCGAGGCGCAGCTTCATGGTGCGCACTTCCTCGATCAAGGTCACAACCTTATCGGTGTTGTGCATATCCGCCGAGAGTACCGCCGCCATGAACGGCGCCGGGTAGTGGGCTTTCAGCCAGGCAGTCTGGTACGACACCAGGCCGTAGGCGGCGGAGTGGGATTTGTTGAAGCCATAACCGGCGAATTTCTCTACCAGGTCGAAGATGTTACCCGCCAGGTCCGCGTCGATATTGTTGGTGGCGCAACCTTCAATGAAACCGCCACGCTGCTTGGCCATTTCCTCGGGTTTTTTCTTACCCATGGCGCGACGCAGCATGTCCGCGCCGCCGAGGGTGTAACCGGCCATCACCTGGGCGATCTGCATCACCTGTTCCTGGTACAGGATGATGCCGTAGGTCGGCGCCAATACCGGCTTGAGGCCTTCGTATTGGTAATCCGAGTGCGGGTACGCCAACTCGGCGCGACCGTGCTTACGGTTGATGAAGTCGTCTACCATGCCCGATTGCAGCGGGCCCGGACGGAACAGGGCCACCAGTGCGATCAAGTCTTCCAGGCAGTCGGGCTTGAGCTTTTTGATCAGCTCTTTCATACCGCGCGATTCAAGCTGGAACACCGCCGTGGTCTCGGCTTTTTGCAGCAGGGTGTACGTCGGCTTGTCGTCCAGCGGGATGAAGGCAATATCCAGCGGTTCCTCGCCCACCTTGGCGCGGTCGCGGTTGATGGTCTTGAGCGCCCAGTCAATGATGGTCAGGGTCCGCAGGCCGAGGAAGTCGAACTTCACCAGACCGGCCGCCTCCACGTCGTCCTTGTCGAACTGGGTGACCAGGCCGTCGCCTTCTTCATCGCAATAGATCGGCGAAAAGTCGGTGAGCTTTGTAGGCGCAATAACCACGCCACCGGCGTGCTTGCCGACGTTACGCACCACGCCCTCAAGCTTGCGGGCCATCTCCCAGATTTCGGCCGCTTCTTCATCGACCTTGATGAAGTCGCGCAGGATTTCTTCCTGCTCGTAGGCCTTTTCCAGAGTCATGCCGACTTCGAACGGGATCATCTTCGACAGGCGATCCGCCAGGCCGTAGGACTTGCCCTGCACCCGGGCCACGTCGCGGATTACCGCTTTCGCCGCCATGGAACCGAAGGTGATGATCTGGCTCACCGCGTTGCGACCGTACTTCTCGGCCACGTAATCGATCACGCGGTCACGGCCGTCCATGCAGAAGTCGACGTCGAAGTCGGGCATGGAAACCCGTTCCGGGTTCAGGAACCGTTCGAACAGCAGGTCATATTCCAGCGGATCGAGGTCGGTAATCTTCTGCACATAGGCCACCAGCGAGCCAGCACCTGACCCCCGGCCAGGCCCTACCGGCACGCCGTTATTCTTGGCCCACTGGATAAAGTCCATCACGATCAGGAAGTAACCGGGGAACCCCATCTGGATGATGATATCCAGCTCGAAATTCAGCCGATCGACGTAGACCTGGCGCTTGGCGTCATAGTCTTCGGTGGTGTCCTTGGGCAGCAGAACAGACAACCGCTCCTCAAGGCCGTCGAACGAGACCTTGCGAAAGTACTCATCGATGGTCATCCCATCCGGAATCGGGAAGTTGGGCAGGAAGTGTTTGCCCAACTTGACTTCGATGTTGCAGCGCTTGGCGATTTCGACCGAGTTTTCCAGGGCCTCGGGCAGGTCGCTGAACAACTCGGCCATCTCGTCGGCGCTTTTGAGGTACTGCTCTTCGCTGTAGTTCTTAGAGCGACGCGGGTCATCCAGGGCCCGGCCTTCACCGATGCACACGCGGGTTTCGTGGGCCTCGAAGTCTTCTTTCTTGATGAAACGCACATCGTTGGTGGCGACCAGCGGCGCACCCAGCTTGTCGGCCAGGGCCACCGCGGCGTGCAGGTGTTCTTCATCGTTGGGGCGATTGGTGCGCTGGACTTCCAGGTAGAAACGGTCAGGGAAAACCTGCATCCACTCCTTGGCCAGTACTTCGGCTTCCTGCGGGTTGCCGCCCAGCAACGCGATACCGATCTCGCCTTCTTTGGCGGCCGACAACATGATCAGGCCTTCGCTGGCCTCGGCGACCCATTCGCGCTCGATGATGATCGAGCCGTTGCGCTGGCCGTCGATGAAACCACGGGAAATCAGTTCGGTGAGGTTGCGATAACCCACGCCGTTCATCGCCAACAGGCTTATGCGGCTCAGGGGGTTATCGGGGTCTTTGTTGGACAGCCACAGGTCAGCACCGCAGATCGGTTTGATGCCGGCACCCATGGCGTTCTTGTAGAACTTGACCAGGGAACACATGTTGTTCTGATCGGTCACCGCCACCGCAGGCATGTTCATGCCCACCAGGGTCTTGACCAGTGGTTTGATCCGTACCAGGCCGTCGACCAGGGAGTATTCAGTGTGCAGGCGTAGGTGAACGAATGAAGCCGGCATAGTGATCTCTTATACGTGGAAACAACAAGGCCCGGATTGTACCGGGCCTTGAGCAAAACATCAGCCTCGCGACTACACCTCGCTGAGACTCTCGCGCAACTCATAAGCCTGGCGCACCGGGGCGAACGAGCGGCGATGGATCGGCGTCGGGCCCAGGCGAGCCAGGGCTTCCAGATGAACGGGCGTCGGATAGCCTTTATGCCCGCCAATGCCGTAGCCGGGGTAGATCAATTCGAATGCGGCCATTTCACGATCACGGCTGACTTTGGCCAGGATCGAGGCGGCTGCGATGGCAGGTACCTTGCTATCACCCTTCACCACCGCCTCAGAAGGCATGGCCAGCTTCGGGCAACGGTTACCATCGATCATCGCCATTTTTGGCGTGATGTGCAGGCCTTCAACCGCACGCTGCATCGCGAGCATGGTGGCGTGGAGAATGTTCAGTTCGTCGATTTCTTCGACTTCAGCCCGGGCTATGTGCCAGCTCAGGGCTTTTTCGACGATCTCGTCGTAGAGCTTTTCGCGGCGCGCCTCAGTGAGTTTCTTCGAGTCGTTGAGGCCGAGGATCGGGCGGTTCGGATCGAGGATCACCGCCGCCGTGACCACGGCACCGCACAAAGGCCCACGCCCGACTTCGTCGACACCAGCGACCAGTTCGTGGGCTTCGGCAACCAGGCTGAAATCCAGGCCCATTTGCGTCGTCATAAGACTTCCTGTTTCTGGCCGATCAAGGTCAACACGGCGTCCGCCGCTTGGTTCGAGGCATCACGGCGCAGTATGCGATGGATATCGTCGAAACCTCGGGTCTGTTCTTCGCCGCCGTCGATCAAGGGTAGTAGAGTTTGCGCGAGGGCCTCAGGCGTTGCATCGTCCTGCAACAACTCTGGCACCAGCAGGCGCTGGGCCAGCAAGTTCGGCAGGGAGATGTAAGGGCTTTTGACCATGCGCTTGAGAATCCAGAATGTCAGCGGCGCGAGGCGGTAGGCCACGACCATCGGGCGCTTGTACAACAAGGCCTCCAGGGTCGCCGTGCCAGAAGCGATCAGCACGGCATCACACGCCGCAAGGGCCAAGTGTGATTGGCCGTCGAGCAGGGTCAACGGCAGGTTGTGGCCCTCCAGCATCGCTTCGATCTGCGCGCGACGCTGCGGGCTCGCGCAAGGCAGCACGAAACGTATGCCTGGCTTGAACGCTTGCAGACGCTCGGCGGCATCAAAGAATACAGAGGCCAGGCGGCCGACTTCACCACCACGACTGCCGGGCATCAGCGCGACCAACGGGCCGTCGGGCAAGCCGAGTTCGGCACGCGCGGCGGCGCGGTCAGCCTGCAACGGAATGGTGTCGGCCAGGGTATGCCCGACAAACCGTACCGGCACGCCTTTCTCTTCGTAGAACCTGGCCTCGAACGGCAGCAAGGTCAGCATCAGGTCGCAGCCCTCGCGAATCTTGAGCACGCGCTTCTGCCGCCATGCCCACACGGACGGGCTGACGTAGTGCACAGTCTTGATGCCGGCCTGGCGCAGTTTGAGTTCGATATTGAGGGTGAAGTCCGGCGCATCGATGCCGATGAACACATCGGGCTTTTCTTCGATCAGGGTCTGGATCAGCAGTTTGCGGCGGGCCAGCAGCTCTCGCAAACGACCCAGCACCTCGACCAACCCCATGACCGACAAACGCTCCATGGGGAAGTAGGAAGTGAGCCCTTCAGCCTGCATCAGCGGGCCGCCGACACCAATAAATTCAATCGCCGGATGCTGGGCCTTGAGGGCCCGCATGAGACCTGCGCCCAGTATGTCGCCGGAAGCTTCCCCGGCCACCAGCGCGATACGCAGATTGGCCATGATCAGCGGGTGATGCCGCGAGTCGACGCCTGGATCGAGTCACGGAACACCGCGACTTCCGGGAACAACGCTGCCGGCTCGGACAATTGGGTCAAGGCCTGCTCTACCGTGAGCCCCTGGCGGTAAACCACCTTGTAGGCGCGGCGTAGGGCATGGATGGCGTCTTCGCTGAAACCGCGTCGGCGCATGCCTTCGAAGTTCATGCTGCGCGCTTCAGCCGGGTTGCCGAAAACCGTGACGAACGCCGGAACATCCTTGCCAATGGCGGTACCCATGCCGGAAAAGCTGTGAGCGCCGATATGGCAGTACTGATGCACCAGGGTGAAACCGGACAGGATCGCCCAATCGTCAACGTGCACATGCCCGGCCAACGCAGTGTTGTTGACCAGGATGCAATGGTTGCCGATGACGCTGTCGTGGCCGATGTGCGCGTAGGCCATGACCAGGTTGTGATCACCCAGGGTGGTCTCGGCCCGGTCCTGCACCGTGCCACGGTGAATGGTCACGCCTTCACGGATGATGTTGTGATCACCGATTACCAGGCGCGTCTCTTCACCCTTGTACTTCATGTCCGGGGTGTCTTCGCCTACCGATGAGAACTGGTAGATGCGATTGTGTTTGCCAATGCGGGTCGGACCTTTGAGGATCACGTGCGGCCCGATGACAGTCCCCTCGCCGATTTCCACACCTGCGCCGATGATCGACCAAGGGCCGACCTCAACGTCGGCGGCCAGAACGGCCGACGGATCGATGATTGCGCGAGGGTCAATCAAACTCATAGTTTGCGTTCCGCACAGATGATCTCGGCGGAGCACACCGGCTTGCCGTCGACCGAGGCCTGGCATTCGAACTTCCAGATCTGACGCTTGCAGCTGATGAACTTGGCTTCCAGGATCAACTGGTCACCCGGGGTGACCGGGTTGCGGAAACGCAACTTGTCGGAACCCACGAAATAGTAGAGCGTGCCGTCGGCAGGCTTGAGGTCGAGCATTTTGAAACCAAGGATACCGGCAGCCTGGGCCATTGCTTCAATGATCAACACGCCCGGCATGATGGGATGCGCGGGAAAGTGACCGTTGAAGAACGGTTCGTTGATGCTGACATTCTTGTAGGCACGAATGCGCTTTTCCTCGATGTTGAGGTCCACTACGCGATCCACCAGCAGGAACGGGTAACGGTGAGGCAGGTATTCGCGAATCTCGTTGATGTCCATCATTTCGGGGGGAAGCCTGTAATAAAGATTGGGGGCGGGCGAACTAAGCGCACGCCCCGCTAGCAAATCAAGGAGGCAGTCTAGCGGCTGTGCACACTTGATATGGAAATGGTATCAGCCTTCTGATGAAGCATTACCGCCAGGGGTCACGTCCCCAACACGCTTTTCCAGCTGTTTGAGGCGTCGAGCCATGTCGTCAAGCTGCCTCAATCGTGCTGCACTCTTGCGCCACTCGGCCGCGGGCTGCATGGCGGTACCGGAAGAATAGGCCCCTGGCTCGGTGATCGAGTGGGTGACCATGGTCATGCCGGTGATGAAGACGTTGTCGCAAATATCGATATGCCCCACCAGCCCGACGCCCCCGGCGAGCATGCAATGCTTGCCGATCTTGGTGCTGCCGGAGATACCCACACAGGCCGCCATGGCGGTGTGATCGCCAATCTGTACGTTGTGGGCGATCTGGATCTGGTTGTCGAGCTTCACGCCGTTGCCGATCACGGTATCGGCCAGGGCCCCGCGATCGACAGCGGTGTTCACGCCGATTTCCACATCGTCACCGATCAATACGCCGCCGACCTGGGCAATCTTGTTCCAGATGCCCTTGGCGTTGGCAAAGCCGAAGCCTTCCCCCCCGATCACGGCACCCGATTGGATGACCACACGCTCACCGATACGCACATCGTGGTAAAGGGTCACGCGAGGCGCGAGCCAACCGTCGGCGCCGATTTCGCAGCGTGCACCGACAAAGCAATGAGCACCGATCGTTACACCGGCCGCAATGCGTGCACCACTCTCGATCACCGCAAAAGGACCGACGCTGGCCGCAGGATCAACCTGGGCATCATCGGCGATCACCGCCGACGGGTGAACACCGCTGGCAGCCTTGGGTTTCGGATCGAACAGGTGCGACGCTTTCGCGTACGAGAGGTACGGATCGGCCACCACCAACGCATCCCCCGCATACCCCTCGGCATCATCGGCCTTCAGCAATACGGCTGCGGCCTGGCAATCGATCAGGTATTTACGGTATTGGGGGTTTGCGAGGAAGCTCAACTGAGCTGGGCCAGCCTCCTGCAAGGTGGCTAGCCCAGTGATTTCTTTCTCCGGGGAGCCACGTAAAGTGGCCCCCAGGAACTCGGCCAACTCGCCGAGCCTGATAGTCGCGGTCATGGCTTACTTCAGCTGGTTCATGCGCTCGATCACCTGACGGGTGATGTCGTATTGAGGCTTGACGTCGATCACAGCGCCACGCTCGAACACCAGGTCAAAGGCACCTTTCTTGATGACTTCTTCCACAGCGCTGTCGAGTTTCGGCTTCAGTTGTTTCAGCATTTCACGGTCAGCAACAGCCTTGGCTTCGTTCAATTCCTTGGACTGGAACTGGTAGTCACGGGCCTTTTGCTTGAATTCAAGCTCCAGACGCTCGCGCTCGCCTTGCTGCATCTTGTCGCCACCGGCTACCAGACGATCCTGGATGCCCTTGGCGCTGCTTTCCAGGGTCTTGAGCTTGGTCAGTTGCGGACCGAATTTCTTCTCGGCATCCACGGCATACTTCTTGGCCGCGTCGGATTCCAGCAGGGCCATCTGATAGTTCAGCACGGCAATTTTCATTTCGGCGAAGGCCGGGGTCGCTACCAGCACGGTTGCCAGCAGTACCAATTGAGTCAACTTACGCACGATGTACTCCTACAGAATCCGTTGTCGTTATCTTAGGTCAGACGCTTAGAACGTCTGGCCGAGGGAGAATTGGAAAATCTGGGTTTCAGCGTTATCCGGTTTCTTGATCGGCATGGCCAGAGCAAAGCTCAATGGGCCAAGCGCAGTCACCCAGGTCACACCCACACCCACGGAGCTTGCCAGGTTGCTCAGGCTCACGTCGTTGCACTGGGTGTTGGACTTCACGCCGCTCGGGTTACGAATCTGCTCGCACTTGGAGTCGAACACGTTACCCACATCCCAGAAGACCGAAGTCCGCAGAGAACGCTGATCTTTCACGAATGGCAGCGGGAACAGGATCTCCGCACCACCCTGGATCAACACGTTACCACCGAACGGCAGCGGATCGTCATCGGAGTCCACTACAGTGCCCTGGTTACCGGTAACGCCAACACCACGGCTTGGAGTACCACGTGGGCCCAAGGTGCTGTCTTTGAAACCACGTACGGAGTTGAAGCCACCCGCGTAGTAGTTCTCGTAGAACGGTAGACCATTGGTGGAGCCATAACCATCGCCGTAACCCAGCTCAGTGTGCAGGCGCATGGTGTAGTTGTCGCTCAAAGGCGTGAACAACTGACCACGGTAGTCGAGTTTGAAGAACGACAGGTCACTGCCCGGCGTGGTGGTTTCCAGGGTCAGGCTCTGGGAATGTCCCCGGGTCGCCAACACACCTTTGTTCAGGGTCGACTCGGACCAGCCGGCAGACGCCTTGAAGTTCAGGAACTTGTCACCTTCGCGACGGGTAAAGTCAAAGATTTCGTCCACGGTGTACACACCGGTCTTGATCTCATCCTGTTGCGCAGTCAAGCCGAACGTCAGACGCGAAGTCTCGCTGATCGGGTAACCGATGTTCACACCGGCGCCGAGGCTGTCGATCGCATAGCTTGCAACGTCTACGTCGAGGTCTTTGTAGTCGGTGGTGCGGTAGAAGGCGTTGTAGCCCAGGCTCACACCGTCAGCAGTCCAGTAGGGGTCGGTATAACCGAAGTTGTATCGGCTCTGGTATTCGCTTCGGGTCAGGCCAATGGAAACGCGGTTACCAGTACCCAGGAAGTTGTTCTGGGTGATCGAACCACCGAGGATCAGACCGGCGCTCTGAGCGAAGCCGACACTGGCGGTGATGGAGCCCGATGCTTGTTCTTCCACGGCATAGTTCACGTCAACCTGATCATCCACACCCGGTACGGCCGGGGTTTCGACGTTGACTTCCTTGAAGAAGCCCAGACGCTCAAGACGGGTCTTGGACTGGTCGATCAGGTAAGTCGACGCCCAGCCACCTTCCATCTGACGCATTTCGCGACGCAGCACTTCGTCCGCAGACTTGGTGTTGCCACGGAAGTTGATACGGTTCACGTAGGCACGCTTGCCTGGATCGACCACAAAGGTGATGTCCACGGTGTGGTCATCATCATGGGGAGTTGGCACGCCATTGACGTTGGCGAAGGTGTAGCCTTCGTTACCCAGGCGGCGGGTGATCAGTTCGGAAGTAGTGGTCATCAGCTTGCGCGAGAACACTTGGTCCTTCTGCACCAGCAACAGCGCCTTGACCTGGTCTTCAGGCACTTTCAGGTCGCCGCTCAGCTTCACGTCACGAACCTTGTACTTCTCGCCTTCGTTGACGTTGACGGTGATGTAGACGTGCTTCTTGTCCGGGGTGATGGACACCTGGGTCGAAGCGATATCCATATTGATATAGCCACGGTCCAGGTAGTAGGAACGCAGGCGCTCCAGGTCACCGGACAGCTTTTCACGGGCGTATTTGTCATCGTTCTTGAAGAACGACAACCAGTTGGTTGTCTTGAGTTCGAACAGGTCGATAAGGTCATCATCGGCGAACTTGGTGTTACCCACCACGTTGATGTGCTGAATCGCCGCCACAGTGCCTTCATTGATGTTGACCTTGAGGCCGACACGGTTACGCGGCTGCGGCACCACTTCCGTTTCCACGGTCGCGGAGTAGCGGCCCTGGGCAACGTACTGGCGCTGCAGCTCATTACGCACGCCTTCAAGGGTGGCACGCTGGAAGATCTCGCCCTCAGCAAGGCCGGATTGCTTCAGCCCCTTCATCAAGTCTTCAGTCGAGATCGCCTTGTTGCCTTCGATCTCGATGCTGGCGACGGAAGGTCGCTCGACGACGGTGATGACCAGGACGTTGCCTTCGCGACCCAGTTGGATGTCTTGAAAGAAACCGGTTTTGAACAGCGCACGAGTGGATTCCACCAGGCGACGGTCATCAGCCTGTTCACCGACGTTCAACGGTAAGGCACCAAAGACGCTACCCGCGGAAACCCGCTGGAGGCCATTGACGCGAATATCGGAGATGGTGAAGGACTCGGCGTGAACTTCGGCGATCATCAATACGGTGAGAACCGCAGTTAGCAGCAGACGTTTCATGAAGTCCTTTCTTATTCCAACTGGCAATAAACAAACTGCCGCAAAATGCGGCAGATTCGCAATTCAGCGAAGCGTTACAGTCGACCCAGATCGTTGACCAGGGCTAATAACATCACCCCGACCACCAAACTGATACCGATCTGTATCCCCCAACCCTGCACCCGATCCGACAAGGGGCGACCACGCGCCCACTCGACCAGATAAAACAACAGATGCCCCCCATCCAATACTGGAATGGGCAGCAAATTCAGAACACCCAGGCTGATACTCAGATAAGCCAGGAAATTCAGGAAATCCGCGACACCCGACTGGGCAGAAGCGCCCGCCACTTTAGCAATGGTTATCGGTCCACTCAAGTTTTTTACCGAGAGCTCGCCGAACAACATTTTCTTGAGGGATTCGAGGGTCAGCACACTCATGGTCCAAGTGCGTTTTGCACCCTCACCAATCGCTGCCAACGGCCCGAAGCTCACCTCGCGAAGCATCGATGGCGGCCAATCGACACCTTTAACCCCGGCCCCCAGGTAACCCCCGGCCGCCTTGGCTTCCCCGCGAACGGACAGGGCCACGGGAACGTCGATTTGAGCACCGTCGCGCTCAACTTTCAGCACAATTTTGGTATCAGGGCGTACACGTACCAGGTCGACCACTTGCTGCCAGTCGCCCAGCGCCTGGCCGTCGAGGGCCAGCAGACGATCACCGGTTTTCAGACCAGCAGCCTGGGCCGGACCTTTCGGGTCCAGCTCGGCGAGCACCGGCGGCAGGGCCGGACGCCATGGACGTATGCCCAGGGACTTGATCGGATCAGGCTCGTCGGCACCCTTGAGCCAATGGTCAAGGGCAAGCTCACGCGGGGTCTCGGTGCTGGAATCCTGCTCGCGCACCACCATATTGACGATGCCGCTTTCACCCAGGCGACGCACCAACTGCAAATTGACCGCGCCCCAACCTGTGGTGGGTTCGCCATCAATGGAAACAATTTCCTGCCCGGCGACCAGTCCGGCCTTGGCCGCAATACTTTCCGACTCGACGGCGCCGATGACCGGACGCACCTGCTGGCTGCCCAGCATGGCCAAGACCCAGAAAAACACCATCGCCAACAGAAAGTTGGCGATCGGTCCGGCGGCGACGATGGCGATACGCTGACGAACGGTCTTGCGGTTGAATGACTGATCCAACTGATCCGCCGGAACTTCGCCTTCACGCTCATCGAGCATCTTGACGTAGCCACCCAGCGGGATTGCCGCAATCACGAACTCGGTGCCGCGGCGATCGTGCCAACGTACCAGCGGCATGCCGAAACCGACCGAAAAGCGCAATACCTTGACGCCGCAACGACGCGCCACCCAGAAGTGGCCGAATTCGTGGAAGGTAACCAGCACACCCAGAGCAACCAGGGTGCCGACAATCATGTAAAGCGCACTCATCTAATTTCTCCGCATTCCAATCCAGTGCCTGAAGATCAGGCTAACGCGCGTTGCGGTTCAACCATTGTTCCGCCAGGGCCCGAGCCTTGGTATCGGCTTCGAATACCGCCCCCAGATCATTCACCGCCACGACCGGCTCAAGCGTCAGGACGTCCTCAATGATACTCGCGATCTGCGGAAAGCGGATGCGCCGTTCGAGAAACGCCGCCACAGCCACTTCATTGGCCGCATTCAGCATCGCCGGCGCGCTGTTGCCCGCCTCGGCAGCTTGCCGCGCCAGGCGCAGACAAGGAAAACGCTGCTCGTCCGGCGCTTCAAAGTCCAAGCGGGCTACAGCGAACAGATCCAACGGCGCTACGCCGGAATCGATCCGCTCCGGCCAGGCAAGGGCATTGGCGATCGGGGTGCGCATATCGGGGTTGCCCAACTGAGCCAAAACCGACCCATCCACGTAGTCGACCAGAGAATGAATCACACTTTGCGGGTGAATCACTACCTCGACCTGATCCGGACGCGCATCGAACAACCAACATGCCTCAATCAACTCAAGCCCTTTGTTCATCATGCTTGCCGAATCCACGGAAATCTTGCGCCCCATGGACCAGTTGGGGTGAGCGCACGCCTGGTCGGGCGATACGTGCTCAAGCTCAGCCAAGGGAGTTTGCCGGAACGGACCGCCGGAGGCAGTCAGCAGAATCCGGCGCACGCCCACCTGGCTCAGGCCACGCGCATAGTCACTGGGCATGCACTGGAAGATCGCGTTGTGCTCACTGTCCAGCGGCAGCAGTACCGCACCACTTTTACGTACCGCCTGCATGAAGAGCGCACCGGACATGACCAGCGCTTCTTTATTGGCCAGCAGGATCTTCTTGCCTGCATCGACGGCGGACAGGGTCGGACGCAAACCCGCAGCGCCAACGATAGCGGCGACCACGGTATCCACCTCGGCGTCGGCCGAGACCTGGCACAACCCCTCCTCCCCCACCAATACCTGAGTGGCAAGCCCGGCCGCCCGCAGATCATCCTGCAAGCCCCGAGCCGCAACGGCTTCAGGCACCACGGCGAAGCGTGGCGTATGACGCACGCAGAGCGCCAGCAGCTCACTCAGCCGGCTGAACCCGGTGAGCGCGAAGACTTGATAGCGATCAGGGTGACGAGCAATCACGTCCAGGGTACTCAACCCCACGGAGCCGGTTGCACCCAGCACGGTGACTTGTTGCAGGCGGCTCACGAAGCAGTCATCCACAGCAGCACAGCGAAGATCGGGATGGCCGCAGTCAGGCTGTCGATACGGTCCAGCACGCCGCCATGACCCGGCAGCAGGTTGCTGCTGTCCTTGATCCCGGCCTGACGCTTGAACATGCTCTCGGTAAGGTCACCCACCACCGAGATGAATACGACAATGGCCGTGGCCAGCAGCGCGAGGAAGATTTCCTTCACCGACCAGCCACGCACAACGCCGACGACCAGTGCGATCACCAGGGTCAACGCCAGGCCACCATATACGCCCTCCCAACTCTTGCCGGGGCTGACCGCGGGTGCCAGCTTACGCTTGCCGAAGGCTCTGCCTGCGAAGTAGGCGCCGATATCAGCACCCCAGACCAGCACCATGACCGCCAGGATCAGCCAGTTACCCATGGGGTAACGCTTGATTTCCACCAACCCCTGCCACGCCGGCAGCAGGATCAACAAACCAATCACCAGCTTGCAGGCCACACTGGACCACTTGCCGCTGGTGCCCGGATAGGTCAACACCAGGAATGTCGCCAGCGCCCACCACAACACCGCCGCCCCCAACACCCAGGGTGCTATGTCCGGCAGGATGTACAGGAGGAACGCCAAGGCAGCCACGACAGCGGCATACACCACACGCGGCAATTGCGCGCTGAAACCCGCCAGGCGCGCCCATTCCCAGGCACCCAGGGTGACGACCAGGCCGATAAACAGCGCAAAACCGGAACCCTCGAGCAGGAAAAACCCACACAAGGCGATCGGCAACAGGATCAGTGCTGTGATGATTCGTTGTTTAAGCATTTAAACCCGGGCTCCAGCTTCGATCTGCTCGCTCGTTTTACCGAAGCGACGCTGACGGGAAGCGAAATCGGCCAGTGCGTTACGCATGGCATCGTGTTTGAAGTCCGGCCAGAACAGGTCGGAGAAGTACAGCTCGGTGTAGGCCAGCTGCCACAACAGGAAATTGCTGATGCGGTGCTCACCACCGGTACGGATGCACAAGTCAGGCAACGGCAGGTCGCCGGTCACCAGGCAGGTTTGCAACAGTTCAGGCGTGATGTCGTCAGGCCGCAGATGACCGGCCTGCACTTCACGCGCCAGGCGTTGCGCGGCCTGAGCGATATCCCACTGGCCACCGTAGTTGGCGGCGATCTGCAGCACAAAACGGTCGCTACCAGCGGTAATGGCTTCGGCTTCGCGCATGGCGGCCTGCAGTTCGGGATGGAAGCGTGAGCGATCGCCGATGATGCGCAGGCTGATGTTGTTGTCATTGAGGCGCTTGGCCTCACGACGCAAGGCCTTGAAGAACAGGTCCATCAAGGCACTGACTTCTTCGGCGGGCCGCTGCCAGTTCTCACTGGAGAAGGCAAACAAGGTCAACACCTCGACCTTGGCCTCGGCGCACACCTCGATCACAGCCCGTACCGCATCGACACCCGCTTTATGCCCGGCAACACCCGGCATGAAGCGCTTCTTCGCCCAGCGATTATTCCCATCCATGATGATCGCGACATGGCGCGGCACCACAGAGGGTACAGTCTGCTTGGTCTTTTCCATGAAGGCGTCCTGACCCCTTATACGGCCATCAGGTCCTTTTCTTTTTCTTCCGTGGCCTTGGTGATCTGGGCCTCAGCATCTTTGGTCAGCTTGTCGATATCAGCAGTGGCGCGACGCTCTTCGTCTTCGCTGATTTCCTTGTCCTTGACCAGCTTCTTCAAGTCACCCAAAGCATCGCGGCGGATGTTGCGCACGGCAACACGTGCATCTTCGGCTGCGCTGCGTGCCTGCTTGGTGAAGCCCTTGCGGGTTTCTTCAGTCAGGGCCGGCATGGAGATCAGCAGCAACTCACCCAGGTTGGTCGGGTTGAGGTTCAGGCCGGCGCTCTGGATGGCCTTGTCGACAGCCGCGAGCATATTGCGCTCAAAGGCCACGACCTGCAGGGTGCGCGAGTCTTTCACGGTGACGTTGGCCACGCTGCTCAGCGGGGTGTCGGAACCGTAGTACGGCACCATCACGCTGCCCAGGATGCTCGGGTGCGCCTTGCCGGTACGAATCTGGCCGAATGCGTGGCTCAGGGATTCCAGGGATTTTTGCATACGCGCTTGGGCGTCTTTCTTGATTTCGTTGATCATTGTTGGCCTTCCTCGATCAGAGTCCCTTCTGCGCCGCCGTGTACGATATTCAGCAGGGCGCCGGGCTTGTTCATGTTAAATACGCGCAGCGGCATCTTATGGTCGCGGCACAGGCAGATAGCCGTCAGGTCCATCACCCCCAGCTTGCGATCCAGTACTTCATCGTAGGTCAGATGATCGAACTTCTCGGCATGCGGGTCTTTGAATGGATCGGCAGTGTATACGCCATCCACCTTGGTCGCCTTCAGCACAACATCAGCGTCGATTTCGATGGCGCGCAGGCAGGCTGCGGAGTCGGTGGTGAAGAACGGGTTACCCGTGCCGGCGGCAAAGATCACCACTTCCTTGGAGTTGAGGTGGCGCATGGCCTTGCGGCGATCGTAGTGATCGGTCACGCCGACCATGGAAATGGCCGACATCACGATAGCCGAGATGTTGGCACGTTCCAGGGCGTCACGCATGGCCAGGGCGTTCATCACAGTGGCCAGCATGCCCATGTGGTCACCCGTGACCCGATCCATGCCAGCGGCGCTCAGTGCCGCCCCGCGGAACAGGTTGCCACCGCCGATCACCAGGCCGACCTGTACGCCGATGCCGACCAGTTGGCCGACTTCCAGCGCCATGCGGTCGAGCACCTTGGGATCGATCCCGAACTCTTCCGAGCCCATCAGAGCCTCGCCGCTAAGCTTGAGTAGAATGCGTTTATAGCGAGCCTGATAACCACTGCCCTGCTGAGCCATTGCGAATCTCTCCTGCGGCGTATTTTTTAAAAATTCTTGGCGAGCCGTTTACGGCTTGCGTTCACTCTAGCTGGACGCTGCTACAGCGCCATCGGAACATGGCTTTGTAAGCCAGTTCCAAAGGGAAGCCAATTAAAATCGGCCATCCCATTTGAAAAGAGGCTGCGCGCGTGAGCGGGCAGCCTCTCTTGGGCGACAGTTGAAAACTGTCTTATTGCTTGGCGGCAGCCAGCTGGGCAGCAACTTCTTCAGCGAAGTTGTCGACCGGCTTCTCGATGCCTTCGCCTACTTTGTAGTAGGTGAAGGAAACGATTTCAGCACCGGCCTTCTTGGCCAGTTCGCCAACCTTGATTTCAGGGTTCTTGACGAACGCCTGCTCAACCAGGCTTGCTTCGGCCAGGAACTTGCTGATACGGCCCTTGACCATATTCTCAACAATGTTTTCTGGCTTGCCTTTGATTTTTTCTTCGTTCAACTGCAGGAACACCGCTTTTTCACGCTCGATCGCTTCATCAGAAACTTCCGAAGGCAGCAGGAACTCAGGGTTGCTAGCAGCAACGTGCATAGCGATGTCTTTGGCCAGCTCGACGTCGCCGCCTTTCAGAACAACCGCTACACCGATCTTGTTGCCGTGCAGGTAACCACCGACAACATCACCTTCAACGCGGGTCAGGCGACGGATGTTGACGTTTTCGCCAACCTTGCCCACCAGTACCAGGCGATCAGCTTCCTGAGCTTCGATCAGAGGCTCAACAGTAGTCAGCTTCTCGTCGAATGCTTTCTTGACGCTGGCAGCAACGAATGCCTTGAAGTCGTCTTGCAGAGCCAGGAAGTCCGTCTGCGAGTTCACTTCCAGCAGAACGGCGGCTTTACCGTCTTCAACCAGAGCGATCGCGCCTTCAGCAGCGACGTTGCCGGCTTTCTTGGCGGCCTTGATAGCGCCCGAGGCACGCATGTCGTCGATGGCTTTTTCGATGTCGCCGCCGGCCTTGGTCAAGGCCTTTTTGCAATCCATCATGCCTTCGCCGGTACGCTCACGCAGTTCTTTAACCAACGCTGCAGTAATCTCTGCCATTTCAAAATCCTCTTGGATAGGTTTTCAACCATTCCACCCGATCAAACGGGCGATCAATTCTTCCCGAATCTCCGTTGTAGGCCGCTGCACGTTACAGAAGATGTAGCTGCGCTGCATACAAACGGTTTTCGAGGTGGCAAAAAGGGGGCCAAGCCCCCTTTTTGCTTACTGAGTCAACGCCAGGGCGTCAATTACTCAGCGGCAGCTACCGGAGCTTCTTCTACGAACTGCTCGGTACCACCAGCAACGTGGTTGCGACCACGGATTACAGCGTCAGCCATCGAACCCATGTACAGCTGGATAGCGCGGATTGCGTCATCGTTGCCTGGGATGATGTAGTCAACGCCTTCCGGGCTGCTGTTGGTATCGACTACGCCGATAACAGGGATGCCCAGCTTGTTGGCTTCGGTGATCGCGATGCGCTCGTGATCAACGTCGATAACGAACAGTGCGTCAGGCAGACCGCCCATGTCCTTGATACCACCCAGGGAACGATCGAGCTTTTCCAGGTCACGGGAGCGCATCAGCGCTTCTTTCTTGGTCAGCTTGGCGAAAGTACCGTCTTCGGCTTGTACTTCAAGGTCACGCAGACGCTTGATGGAAGCACGGATGGTTTTGAAGTTGGTCAGCATGCCACCCAACCAGCGGTGATCGACGTACGGCGAACCGCAACGTGCTGCTTCTTCAGCAACGATCTTGCCAGCGGAACGCTTGGTGCCGACGAACAGAATCTTGTTTTTGCCCTGGGCCAGACGCTCTACGAAAGTCAGCGCTTCGTTGAACATTGGCAGGGTTTTTTCAAGGTTGATAATGTGGATCTTGTTACGCGCGCCGAAAATGTATTTACCCATTTTCGGGTTCCAGTAACGGGTCTGGTGACCGAAGTGCACACCGGCCTTCAGCATATCGCGCATGTTGACTTGGGACATGATAGTTCCTTGATAAGTCGGGTTTGGCCTCCACGTATCCCAATGACCAACCAGCGGCATCAAGGCCTCCGGCACCCAGGTCATCGTGTCGACACGTGTGTGGATTTAAGCTTTGCGGGGCATCCCCGGAAAGCGGCGCATTTTATACCACAGCATCGGCAAAAACGGAACACGCAATCACCTTTGCCGCAGTCCGCTTTCGTGTAACCCCTTGAATAGAGCCCACATAGCCTTACCTTATAGAGAGAAGCGATCATCAGAGGCTCATGATTTGAGGCCATCGTCTGTTAGAATCGCGTTTTTTGTGGCTTGTGCGAATTCTGTAACCTTTTGTCGCACGCCCGTAAACCGTATTGATTTCAGCGCGTCGCGCTAGAGAGAGCCTGTATGACCGTTAGCTTGAAAACCGCCGAAGACATCGCTGGCATGCGCATCGCCGGCAAACTGGCTGCCGACGTGCTGGAAATGATCGCCGAACACGTCAAGCCCGGCGTCACCACCGAAACCCTGAACCAGATCTGCCACGACTATATAGTCAACGTACAGGGCGCCATCCCTGCGCCGCTGAACTACAAGGGCTTCCCCAAGTCGATCTGCACCTCGGTCAACCACGTAGTCTGCCACGGGATTCCCGGTGACAAGCCATTGAAGGACGGCGATACCCTGAACATCGACGTCACCGTGATCAAAGACCGCTACTTCGGCGATACCAGCCGCATGTTCCACGTCGGCACCGTGCCGGTCTGGGCCGAGCGCCTGTCCCAGGTGACCCAGGAATGCATGTACAAGGCCATCGAAATCGTCAAGCCTGGCTGCCGACTGGGCGACATCGGTGAAGTGATCCAGAAGCACGCTGAAAAGAATGGTTTCTCGGTGGTGCGCGAGTTCTGCGGCCACGGTATCGGCACCGTGTTCCACGAAGAGCCGCAGATCCTGCACTACGGCCGCGCCGGCACCGGCATGGAGCTGAAAGCGGGCATGACCTTCACCATCGAGCCGATGATCAATCAGGGTAAGGCCGACACCAAGGTGCTGGGCGACGGCTGGACCGCCATCACCAAGGACCGCAAGCTTTCGGCGCAGTGGGAACACACCCTGCTGGTCACCGAAACCGGCTATGAGATCTTCACCTTGCGCGCTGACGACACGATCCCGCGCGTTTCAGCGTAAAGGCTGATCAGGTTTTCCCAACGGTGTAATGACTGACTGACAGATAGAAGGAAAGCCGATCGATGCCCCAGGTGGATCCCGAACTCTTCGACCGTGGCCAGTTCCAGGCCGAACTGGCCCTGAAGGCGAGCCCTATCGCCGCGTTCAAGAAGGCCATCCGCCAGGCCCGCGAGGTGCTCGACGAGCGCTTTCGCAGCGGCCGGGACATTCGCCGGCTGATCGAGGACCGCGCCTGGTTCGTCGATAACATCCTGCAAAAGGCTTGGGAGCAGTTCAACTGGAGTGAAGACGCCGATATCGCCCTGGTGGCGGTCGGCGGCTACGGGCGCGGCGAACTGCACCCCTATTCCGACATTGACCTGCTGATCCTGCTGGACAGCGCCGACCATGAGATCTTTCGCGATTCCATCGAGCGTTTTCTGACACTGTTGTGGGACATCGGCCTGGAAGTCGGCCAAAGCGTGCGCTCGGTCGACGAGTGCGCCGAAGAGGCCCGCGCCGATCTCACCGTCATCACCAACCTCATGGAAAGTCGCACCATTGCCGGCCCCGAGCGCCTGCGCCAGCGCATGCTCGAAGTCACCAGCACCGCGCACATGTGGCCGAGCAAGGACTTCTTCCTGGCCAAGCGCGCCGAGCAGAAGGCCCGGCACCACAAGTACAACGACACTGAATACAACCTGGAACCCAACGTCAAAGGCTCGCCTGGCGGCCTGCGGGATATCCAGACGATTTTGTGGGTTGCCCGTCGCCAGTACGGCACCCTGAACCTGCGCGCCCTGGCCGGCGAGGGGTTCCTGGTGGAGAGTGAAAACGCCCTGCTGGCCTCGTCCCAGGAATTCCTCTGGAAGGTACGCTACGCCCTGCACATGCTCGCCGGGCGCTCCGAGGATCGCCTGCTGTTCGACCACCAGCGCTCCATCGCCACCCTGCTGGGCTTTGAAGGCGAAGACGCGAAGACCAGCATCGAAAGCTTCATGCAGCAGTACTACCGGGTGGTCATGAGCATTGCCCAGCTCAGCGACCTGATCATCCAGCACTTCGAAGAGGTGATCCTGGCCCCCGAAGACGAAGCACCGCCGCAGCCGATCAACGCACGCTTCCAACTGCATGACGGCTATATCGAGGCGCGCAACGACAACGTGTTCCGCCGCACGCCGTTCGCCATGCTGGAAATCTTCGTGCTGATGGCCCAGCAGCCGGAAATCAAAGGCGTGCGCGCCGACACCATCCGCCTGCTGCGGGAAAACCGTCATCTGATCGACGACGATTTCCGCAACGATATCCGCAACACCAGCCTGTTCATCGAGCTGTTCAAGTGCAAGATCGGTATCCACCGCAACCTGCGTCGGATGAACCGTTACGGCATCCTCGGGCGCTACCTGCCGGAATTCGGCTTTATCGTCGGGCAGATGCAGCACGACCTGTTCCACATCTATACCGTGGACGCCCACACCCTGAACCTGATCAAGCACCTGCGCAAGTTGCAGTACACCCAGGTGTCAGAGAAATTTCCGCTGGCCAGCAAGCTCATGGCCAAATTGCCCAAACCCGAGCTGATTTACCTGGCGGGTCTGTATCACGACATTGGCAAGGGTCGACATGGCGACCACTCGGAAGTCGGCGCGGTTGACGCCGAAGCCTTCTGCCAGCGCCACCAACTGCCCATCTGGGACAGCCGCCTGATCGTCTGGCTGGTACAGAACCACTTGGTGATGTCGACCACCGCCCAGCGCAAGGATTTGTCCGACCCGCAGGTGATCCACGATTTCGCGCAGACTGTCGGCGATGAAACCCACCTCGACTACCTCTACGTGTTGACCGTTTCCGACATCAACGCCACCAACCCGACCCTGTGGAACTCGTGGCGCGCTAGCCTGTTGCGCCAGCTCTACACCGAGACCAAGCGCGCCTTGCGCCGTGGCCTGGAAAACCCGGTGGACCGCGAAGAGCAGATCCGCCGCACCCAGAGCGCCGCTCTGGATATCCTGGTGCGCGGCGGTAACGACCCGGACGATGTCGAGCAACTGTGGTCGCAACTGGGTGACGATTATTTCCTGCGCCACACTGCTGGCGACGTGGCCTGGCACACCGACGCGATCCTGCAACAGCCCGCCGATGGCGGCCCGCTGGTGCTGATCAAGGAAACCACCCAGCGCGAATTCGAAGGCGGCACGCAGATCTTCATCTACGCGCCGGACCAGCACGACTTCTTCGCCGTGACCGTGGCGGCCATGGACCAGCTCAACCTGAACATCCATGACGCACGGGTCATCACCTCCAGCAGCCAGTTCACCCTCGACACCTATATCGTGCTCGACACCGATGGCGACTCGATTGGTGACAACCCGGCACGGGTGAAAAAGATCCGCGAAGGCCTGACCGAGGCCCTGCGCAACCCTGACGACTACCCGACCATCATCCAGCGTCGAGTGCCGCGCCAACTCAAGCACTTTGCGTTTGCGCCCCAGGTGACCATTTCCAACGACGCCCAGCGGCCGGTGACGGTGCTGGAACTGAGCGCCCCGGACCGTCCAGGTCTGTTGGCCCGTATCGGCGGGATTTTCCTGGAGTTCGACCTGTCGTTGCAGAACGCCAAGATTGCGACCCTCGGCGAGCGCGTGGAAGACGTATTTTTCATCACCGATGCCGACAACCAGCCGCTGTCCGACCCGGAACTGTGCCTGCGGTTGCAGGAAGCCATCGTCCAGCAGTTGAGCGTCACCCAGGAACCCGGCGTCGAGCTGACACGCCTGACCATTTGAAAAGCGCCGCCCCAGTTTTTAACGCCTTGCACGAGATCCACCGATGAACAACGCCCTGAACCAGCTACAGCCCTACCCGTTCGAGAAACTGCGCGCCCTGCTGGGCAGCGTCACGCCGAATCCGGATAAACGCCCAATCGCGCTGTCCATCGGCGAGCCTAAGCACAAATCCCCGACGTTCGTGGCCGAAGCGTTGAGCAACAACCTCGACCAGATGGCCGTTTACCCGACCACCCTGGGCATCCCGGCCCTGCGCGAAGCCATCGGCGCCTGGTGTGAACGTCGCTTCAACGTGCCCAAGGGCTGGCTCGACCCGGCGCGCAATATCCTGCCGGTCAACGGCACCCGCGAAGCGCTGTTCGCCTTCACCCAGACCGTGGTCAACCGTGGCGACGACGCGCTGGTGGTGAGCCCGAACCCGTTCTACCAGATCTACGAAGGCGCCGCGTTCCTGGCCGGGGCCAAGCCGCACTACCTCCCGTGCCTGGATGACAACGGCTTCAACCCGGATTTCGACGCAGTGTCGCCGGACATCTGGAAGCGCTGCCAGATCCTGTTCCTGTGCTCCCCGGGCAACCCGACCGGCGCACTGATCCCGATCGACACCCTGAAAAAACTCGTCGCCCTGGCCGACGAATATGACTTCGTCATCGCCGCAGACGAGTGCTACAGCGAGCTGTACTTCGACGAACAAACCCCGCCGCCCGGCCTGCTGAGCGCCTGTGTCGAACTGGGTCGCCAGGACTTCAAGCGTTGCGTGGTGTTCCACAGCCTGTCCAAGCGTTCAAACCTGCCCGGCCTGCGCTCGGGCTTTGTGGCCGGCGACGCGGACATCCTCAAGGCGTTCCTGCTGTACCGCACCTACCACGGCTGTGCGATGCCGGTGCAAACCCAGCTGGCGAGCATCGCTGCCTGGCAGGACGAAGCCCACGTGCACGCCAACCGTGACCTGTATCGCGAGAAATTCGAGGCGGTGCTGGCGATTCTCAAGCCGGTGCTGGATGTGCAGAGCCCGGACGGCGGCTTCTACCTGTGGCCGAATGTGAACGGCGACGATGCCGCGTTTTGCCGCGATCTGTTCGTGGAAGAACACGTGACGGTGGTGCCGGGCTCGTATCTGTCGCGGGAAGTGGATGGCGTCAACCCCGGCGCCGGACGCGTGCGTATGGCGCTGGTTGCGCCACTGGCCGAGTGTGTGGAAGCGGCTGAGCGGATTCGCGATTTTATTCAGCGTCGCCGCTAACGGGCTTGAGGGTCATTTCACCTGACCCAGATTCGCCTCACTCATATCCAGATCCGCCAACACCTCTCTCAACACGTCATCACCAATCTGGTGATGACGGCTCAGGCTATACAACTCAAGGCGCTGCGCCCGCAGGGCCTTGAGGCGCAATTTGCGCTCAAGCAGGTCCATCTGCCGCGCCAGCGCCTGGGCTTCGGCCGAATCGTTGAACACCTCCAATTGATGGCGATATTCCGACATCAGCCGTGCCTTAAGCTCAGTGGCAAGTGCGGCCTGGGCGGCGTCCTGGCTTTCGGGTTCAGCGGGCTCTTCTGTTTCCAGCGCATGGATCGCAGCGACGGCCGTTTTTTTCCAGGCCTCGCGGACCTCTTTATGGCGTTTCTCGTCCGGACCCTTTTCAATCCCGCGCAACAACAACGGTAGGGCGATGCACGCGGCGATCAGCGACAGCAGGATCACGCCTGCCGCGATGAATATCAGCAGGTCGCGCTCGGGAAAGTCCTGGCCCGGCGCCAGCAGCAAAGGCACCGACATGACACCGGCCAACGTCACCGCACCGCGTACGCCGCCAACAGTCAGCAGCCAGCAGGAACGGGCGGTCGGCACCAGCGTCAGCTCGCTTTTCCCACGAAGTCTGCGTAACAGGCCTGACAGCCGCCAGATGCTCTGCACCCAGATAAAACGCAGCACCACCAACACCAGGAAGATCGCAATCACATCCAGACAGCGATAAAACAGGGTCGGCCATAGCGTTGTCTCGTGACTGACCACGGCCTTGATGATGTCCGGCAGTTGCAGGCCCAGCAGCAGGAAGATCAGGCCGTTGAAGGCAAACTCCAGCAGCGACCAGACGCTGCGGTTGAGCAAGCGCGTGCTGGTCTGGCGTGGCAGCAGATCAAGCCAGCTTTGCATCATGCCTGCGGCGACCGCCGACAGAATGCCCGAGGCGCCCAGGCGCTCGGCCAGTACATAGGCGGCAAATGGCAGCAACAACATGAACACCACATGGGTTGCCGGGTCATCCCAGCCACGGGCGATCATCCAGGCGCGCAGTCGGCCGACCAGCCAGCTCAGGGCCACGCCAACGGCCAAGCCACCGACAGCGACCAACACAAAGGTCAAGCTGGCATCGGCCAGGGAAAACACTCCGGTCAACGCCGCCGCCAAGGCAAATTTGAACGTCACCAGGCCCGACGCATCGTTCATCAAGGCCTCGCCCTGGAGCATATGCATCAAGGGCGTCGGGAGACGATTCTGGGAAATCGCCGATACCGCCACAGCATCCGTCGGTGACAAAACGGCTGCCAAGGCGAAGGCAACCGGCAGCGGGATCGTAGGCAATATCCAATGGATGAAATAACCAGCCCCCACCACCGTGAACAGCACCAGCCCCACCGCCAAGGTCAGGATCGGACCACGCAGGCGCCACAATTCGCGCTTGGGCATGCGCCAACCATCGGAGAACAGCAGCGGCGGCAGGAACAGAAACAGGAACAACTCCGGGTCCAGCGCCACATGCAGCCCCAGCGTGGGCCAGGCCAGCAAGGCGCCGGCGGCAATCTGCACCAAGGGCAACGGCAGGGGAATCACACGCCCGACGAGACGCGATACGCTGACCAGCATCAGCAGGATAAGAACGGTGTAGGCGGTTTGCATAAAACGGGATTCCCGGACAATCGACTCGCAACGACACACATGGGGCAACAACTGGCCGTTGAAGTGCCATATTACCCGGCTATGTTACTCACCTATGCTGCCGGGTGGCTTTTGCACATAAGTCGCACGCCAGCATGACGAGGGGCAACAGCCCGCTGGTCATGGCATAATCCGTGACCTTTCGTTTCCACTTGGTCCAAAAGGGGGCAATTCCTTGACCGTTTCAAGCAAAACGTTGCACCTTTTCGGCATCAAAGCCTGCGACACCATGAAAAAGGCGCGCACCTGGCTCGATGAGCACGGCGTCAACTATGAGTTCCACGATTACAAAACGGCCGGTATCGACCGCGAACACTTGACCCAATGGTGCAACGAGCACGGTTGGCAGGTGGTTTTGAACCGTGCGGGCACCACCTTTCGCAAACTCGAAGACGAACGCAAAGCCGATCTCGATCAGTCGAAAGCCATTGAATTGATGCTCGCACAACCTTCGATGATCAAGCGCCCGGTGCTTGATCTCGGCGACAGAACCCTGATTGGCTTCAAGCCAGATAGTTATTCGGCGGCCCTCAAGTAGGCCAGCCCTTACCATTTTTGTAGAGGTAACAGCATGTCCCATTCCCTGTTCAGCCTGGGCTTCGGCGTCGGCACTCAGAACCGCCAAGGTGCTTGGCTGGAAGTGTTTTACGCACAACCGTTGCTTAACCCATCGGCTGAAATCGTCGCGGCGATCGCACCGATCCTGGGTTATACCGAAGGCAACCAGGCGATCACCTTTACCATCAGCCAAGCGCTGCAACTGGCTGATGCGCTCAAGAATGTCGACGCGACCCAAGCCGCGCTGCTCAATCGCCTGGCCGAAAGCCACACGCCGCTGGTCGCCACCCTGCTGGCCGAAGACGCCGCACTGACCTCCACGCCTGAGGCCTACCTCAAGCTGCACCTGCTGTCCCATCGACTGGTCAAGCCGCATGGCCTGAGCCTGGCCGGCGTGTTTCCACAATTGCCGAACGTGGCCTGGACCAGCCAGGGCGCGATCGACATCAACGAACTGGCCGAGCGCCAATTGGAAGCCCGCCTGCGTGGCGAGCTGCTGGAAGTGTTCTCGGTGGACAAGTTCCCGAAAATGACCGACTACGTGGTACCGAGCGGCGTGCGTATCGCTGACGCCGCGCGTCTGCGCCTGGGTGCGTATGTAGGCGAAGGCACCACCGTGATGCACGAAGGTTTCGTCAATTTCAACGCCGGTACCGAAGGCCCGGGCATGATCGAAGGCCGTGTGTCGGCGGGCGTGTTCGTCGGCAAGGGCTCGGACCTGGGCGGCGGTTGCTCCACCATGGGCACCCTGTCGGGCGGCGGCAACATCGTGATCAAGGTCGGCGAAGGCTGCCTGATCGGCGCCAACGCCGGTATCGGCATCCCGTTGGGCGACCGCAACACCGTGGAGTCGGGCCTGTACGTCACCGCCGGCACCAAGGTCGCACTGCTGGACGAGCAGAACCAACTGGTCAAGGTGGTCAAGGCGCGTGAGCTGGCCGGCCAGCCGGACCTGCTGTTCCGCCGCAACTCCGAGACCGGTGCCGTGGAGTGCAAAACCCACAAATCGGCCATCGAACTGAACGAAGCGCTGCACGCTCACAACTAAGCAGCCACTCGATGCCACTAGCGGGCCCCGACCCTGGGGCTCGCTTATACGAGTCTTGAACACCATGCTAGTGCCCTCCCCCTGGCGCGCCGACTTTCCGGCCATCGCCACCCTGCAACGGCAAGACCAGACGTACCTGGACAACGCCGCCACCACGCAAAAACCCCAGGCCTTGCTGGATGCCATCAGCCATTACTACGCCAACGGCGCAGCCAATGTGCACCGTGCCCAGCATTTGCCAGGCGCCCATGCGACCCAGGCGTTTGAAGACAGCCGCAGCAAGGTCGCGCAGTGGTTGAATGCAGGCGACAGCGGGCAGATCGTGTTCACCCATGGCGCGACGTCTGCGCTGAACCTCCTGGCCTATGGCCTTGAGCACTTATTCAATGCGGGCGATGAGATTGTCATCAGCGCCCTGGAACACCACGCCAACCTGTTGCCGTGGCAGCAGTTGGCCAAACGTCGCTCGTTGACCCTGGTGGTACTGCCACTTGGCGGGGAAGGCGTGATCGACCTGCAAGCCGCCGCCGAGTTGATCGGCCCACGCACGCGCCTGCTGGCAGTGAGCCAGCTGTCCAACGTGCTCGGGGCCTGGCAGCCGCTGGAGGCTCTGCTCGCGCTGGCCCAGCCACACGGTGCCCTGACCGTGGTCGACGGCGCCCAAGGCATCGTCCATGGCCGGCACGACGTGCAGGCCATGGGCTGCGACTTCTATGTATTTTCCAGCCACAAACTGTACGGCCCGGACGGCGTCGGCGTGCTGTTTGGGCGCAATGACGCCCTGCATCACTTGCGCCACTGGCAGTTTGGCGGCGAGATGGTGCAACAGGCTGACTACCAGAGCGCCAGTTTCCGCCCGGCGCCATTAGGTTTTGAAGCGGGTACACCGCCGATTGCGAGCGTGATCGGCCTGGGTGCCAGCCTGGATTACTTGAGCTCGCTGGATCAGAACGCGGTCGTCGCCCATGAAACGGCGCTGCATGACTACCTGTTGCGTGGGCTCAAGGCACGCAACGGCGTGCGGGTGCTGGGTTCGCCGCAGGTGGCGCTGGCCAGTTTTGTGGTCGAAGGCGTGCATAACGCCGACCTTGCGCACCTGCTCGCCGAGCAAGGCATTGCCGTGCGCGCCGGGCATCACTGCGCCATGCCGTTGCTCAAGGCGATGCATCTGTCGGGGGCGATTCGTGTGTCCCTGGCGCTGTATAACGACTCCGATGACCTGGAGCGCTTCTTCGAAGCGCTGGACCAGGCCTTGGATATGTTGCGATGAGCCTGCCGGTGGATGCAGTCGCCGCGCTTGACGCCTTCCAGGCCGTCGGCGGTTGGGAGCAGCGCGCGCGGATGCTGATGCAATGGGGCGAGCGTCTGCCCGCCCTGTCCGATGAGGATAAAGTCGACGCCAATCTCGTACAGGGCTGCGAAAGCCTGGTGTGGCTGGTCGGGCAATTGCACGATGGGCACTGGCAGTTCGCCGCCAGCAGTGATGCACGGATGATTCGTGGGTTGGTGGCGTTGCTGCTGGCGCGGGTCAATGGGTTGTCGGCAGCTGAGTTGCAGGCGGTGGACTTGCCGGATTGGTTCGCGCAGTTGGGGCTTTCCCGCCAACTGTCACCGTCGCGCAGCAATGGCCTGAATGCGGTCTTGCAGCGCATGCGGCAACTAAGCCGTTCGCAGAACTAAATGTGGGAGCGCGCTTGCTCCCACATTTCGATCTATGTTCAGCAGTGAAATTTAAGTGGGTTTGGCGCGCTCCGACGGCCTGCGCACCCCAGCCACAATCTTGTCCACCGCCTTGGTCGCCGCGACCATGCCGAACGTGGCCGTGACCATCATCACCGCGCCAAACCCGCCCGCGCAGTCCAGCTTCACGCCATCCCCGACAAAACTCTTCTGCAAACAAATGCTGCCGTCCGGCTTGGGATAGCGCAGCTGTTCGGTGGAGAACACACACGGCACGCTGTAATGGCGGGTCACGGTGCGCGAGAAGTTGTAGTCGCGGCGCAGGGTGGAACGCACTTTCGACGCCAGGGGGTCATTGAACGTGCGGTTCAGGTCGCAGACCTGGATCAGCGTCGGGTCGATCTGCCCGCCGGCGCCGCCGGTGGTGATGATCTGGATCTTGCGGCGCTTGCACCAGGCGATCAGCGCGGCCTTGGCGTTGACCGCGTCGATGCAGTCAATCACGCAGTCGATGTCCGGCGTGATGTATTCGGCCATGGTGTCGCGGGTCACAAAATCGGCCACTGCATGAACGGTGCAATCCGGGTTGATGCCGCGCAGGCGATCCGCCATCACCTCGACCTTGGGCTTGCCCACGGTGCTGTCCAGGGCGTGCAACTGGCGGTTGCTGTTGCTGACGCAGACGTCGTCCAGGTCAAACAGCGAAATCTCACCCACCCCGCAACGGGTCATGGCTTCCGCCGCCCACGAGCCCACGCCGCCAACGCCGACGATCGCCACATGGGCTGCTTTCAAGCGTTCCAGGCCTTCAATGCCATACAAGCGGGCGACGCCTGCAAACCGCGGATCTTCTGTGCTCATGACCATTACCCCAAAAACCGGCGCGCATTATGGACTACGTAGCGACAAGTTCGAAGCGACAAGCTACAAGTAAAGAACTTAGATGGTCTTTCACGGACTAATGTCCGGTTTTTCTCTGCTTGCTGTACGGTCAGGGAAGGGCCGGTGTAGGATGCGCGCCGTTCGGCGCAGGCCGACACCTCTTTTCGTTCCACACCCTTTGGAACCCGAAATAGCCATGGCATCGCGTAAATTTGGACTCAACCTGGTGATCGTGCTGGCAATCGCCGCGCTGTTCACCGGCTTCTGGGCGCTGATCAACCGCCCGGTCACCACCCCCAACTGGCCTGAACAGATCTCCGGCTTTTCCTACTCGCCATTCCAGCAGGGCCAGTACCCGCAGAAAGACCAGTACCCGACCGACGACCAGATGCGTCGCGACCTCGAGATCATGAGCAAGCTGACGGACAACATCCGTACCTACTCGGTCGACGGCACCCTGGGGGATATCCCCAAGCTGGCGGAAGAGTTCGGCCTGCGCGTGACGCTGGGGATCTGGATCAGCCCGGACCTTGAGCGCAACGAGCGGGAAATCCAGCGCGCCATCGAAATCGCCAACAGCTCGCGCAGTGTCGTGCGGGTGGTGGTCGGTAACGAAGCGCTGTTCCGTGAAGAAATCACCCCTGAAGCCCTGATGGTGCTCCTGGACCGCGTGCGCGGCGCCGTGAAAGTGCCGGTGACCACCTCCGAGCAATGGCACATCTGGGAAAAGAACCCGCAACTGGCCAAGCACGTCGATCTGATCGCCGCGCACATCCTGCCGTTCTGGGAATACATCCCGATGGATAAGGCCGGCCAGTACGTACTCGATCGCGCCCGTGACCTGAAGAAACTGTTCCCGAAAAAGCCCCTGCTGCTGTCGGAAGTGGGCTGGCCGAGCAACGGCCGCATGCGCGGTGGTAACGAAACTTCCCCGGCTGACCAGGCGATTTACCTGCGTACGCTGGTGAACAAGCTGAACCGCCAGGGCTTCAACTACTTCGTGATCGAGGCCTTCGACCAGCCGTGGAAAGTCAGCGACGAAGGCTCGGCGGGCGCTTACTGGGGCGTGTACAACGCCGCACGCCAGCAGAAATTCAACTTTGAAGGGCCGGTGGTCGCGATCCCGCAATGGCGCGTGCTGGCCATCGGTTCGGTGGTGCTTGCGCTGTTGTCCCTGACCCTGTTGATGATCGACGGCTCGGCCCTGCGCCAGCGTGGCCGCACCTTCCTGACCTTTATCGCGTTTCTCTGCGGTTCGGTGCTGGTATGGATCGGCTACGACTACAGCCAGCAATACAGCACCTGGTTCAGTGTCACCGTGGGCATCCTTCTCGCCCTCGGCGCCCTGGGTGTGTTTATCGTGTTGCTGACCGAAGCCCACGAACTGGCGGAAGCGGTGTGGACCCACAAGCGTCGACGTGAATTCCTGCCGGTTGAAGGGGATTCGGACTACCGCCCGAAAGTGTCGATCCACGTGCCGTGCTACAACGAGCCACCTGAGATGGTCAAACAGACCCTCGATGCCCTGGCCGCCCTCGATTACCCGGACTACGAAGTCCTGATCATCGACAACAACACCAAGGATCCGGCCGTGTGGGAACCGGTGCGCGATTACTGCGAAACCCTAGGCCCGCGCTTCAAGTTCTTCCACGTCGCGCCCCTGGCCGGTTTCAAGGGTGGCGCGCTGAACTACCTGATCCCGCACACCGCCAAGGATGCCGAAGTGATCGCGGTGATCGACTCCGACTACTGCGTATCGCCTAACTGGCTCAAGCACATGGTGCCGCACTTCGCCGACCCGAAAATCGCCGTGGTGCAGTCGCCGCAGGATTATCGCGACCAGAACGAAAGCACCTTCAAAAAGCTCTGCTATGCGGAATACAAGGGCTTCTTCCATATCGGCATGGTCACCCGCAACGACCGTGACGCGATCATCCAGCACGGCACCATGACCATGACCCGTCGCTCGGTGCTCGAAGAACTGGGCTGGGCCGACTGGTGCATCTGCGAAGACGCTGAATTGGGCCTACGGGTATTCGAGAAAGGCCTGTCGGCGGCGTACTACCACGACAGCTACGGCAAAGGCCTGATGCCGGATACCTTCATTGACTTCAAGAAACAGCGTTTCCGCTGGGCCTATGGCGCGATCCAGATCATCAAGCGTCACACTGCCAGCCTGCTGCGCGGCAAGGACACCGAGCTGACCCGTGGTCAGCGCTACCACTTCCTCGCGGGCTGGTTACCGTGGGTGGCCGATGGCATGAACATCTTCTTCACCGTGGGCGCGCTGTTGTGGTCGGCGGCGATGATCATCGTGCCGACGCGGGTTGACCCGCCCCTGCTGATTTTCGCGATCCCGCCGTTGGCGTTGTTTGTGTTCAAGGTGGGCAAGATCATCTTCCTCTACCGTCGCGCGGTAGGCGTGAATTTGAAAGATGCGTTCTGTGCGGCCCTGGCCGGTCTGGCGTTGTCGCATACCATCGCCAAGGCGGTGCTGTATGGCTTCTTCACCACCAGTATTCCGTTCTTTCGTACACCGAAAAACGCGGATAACCACGGCTTCTGGGTCGCAATTTCCGAAGCCCGCGAAGAGATGTTCATCATGTTGCTGTTGTGGGGCGCGGCGCTGGGGATCTACCTGGTGCAGGGCCTGCCGAGCAATGACATCCGCTTCTGGGTGGTGATGCTGCTGGTGCAGTCGCTGCCGTACGTGGCGGCGCTGATCATGGCGTTCCTGTCTTCGCTGCCGAAACCGTCGGCAGCAGCGGAACCCGCACCGGCTGCGTAAAAACTCGCGCAATGCACTAAACGGCGGCCTCTGGCCGCCGTTTTGCTATAAGATAACGGCCGTTTTGTGTGCCTTGCCTGCTCATTTATAAAAGCTCCGGAGTTCCCCCATGACGGCCCATGCCGACCTTTCGCCGACCCTTCAACTTGCCATCGACCTGATCCGTCGCCCGTCGGTCACGCCGATCGACGCCGACTGCCAGAAGCTGATGATGCAGCGCCTGGGCGACGCCGGGTTTGCGCTGGAGCCGATGCGCATCGAAGACGTGGACAACTTCTGGGCCACCCACGGCAAGCATGACGGTCCCGTGCTGTGTTTTGCCGGCCACACCGACGTGGTGCCGACCGGCCCGGTGCAGGCCTGGCAGAACGACCCGTTCGACGCGTTGATCGATGAAAACGGCATGCTCTGCGGCCGTGGCGCGGCGGACATGAAAGGCAGCCTGGCGGCGATGCTGGTGGCGTCGGAGCGTTTTGTCACCGACTACCCAGATCACAAGGGCTCGGTAGCCTTCCTGATCACCAGCGATGAAGAAGGTCCGGCGCACCACGGCACCAAGGCCGTGATCGAACGCCTGGCCGCGCGCAAGGAGCGCCTGGACTGGTGCATCGTCGGCGAACCGTCGAGCACCACCCTGGTGGGCGACGTGGTCAAGAACGGCCGCCGCGGCTCCCTCGGCGCCACCCTGACCGTGCGCGGCGTACAAGGCCACGTGGCCTACCCGCACCTGGCGAAGAATCCGATCCACTTGGCTGCGCCGGCCCTGGCCGAATTAGCCGCTGAGCACTGGGACGACGGCAACACCTTCTTCCCGCCGACCAGTTTCCAGATATCCAACCTCAATTCCGGCACCGGCGCGACCAATGTGATCCCCGGTGACCTGACGGCGGTGTTCAACTTCCGCTTCTCCACCGAGTCCACCGTCGAAGGCCTGCAGCAGCGCGTTGCGGCGATCCTCGATAAACACGGCCTGGACTGGCACGTGGAGTGGGCGTTGTCGGGCCTGCCGTTCCTCACCGAACCGGGCGCGTTGCTGGATGCGGTCTCGGCCAGCATCAAGGCGATCACCGGTCGCGAGACCCAGGCGTCCACCAGCGGTGGTACTTCCGATGGGCGTTTCATCGCCACATTGGGTACCCAAGTGGTCGAGCTGGGCCCGGTCAACGCGACGATCCACCAGGTCAACGAGCGCATCCTCGCCAGCGACCTCGATGTGCTGACCGAAATCTACTACCAGACCCTGATCAAGTTGCTCGCCTGATGCTCGCCTGCCCCCTTTGCAGCGCCCCGCTGAACGCGGTGGACAATGGCGTGGCGTGCCCGGCCGGACACCGTTTCGACCGCGCACGCCAGGGCTACCTGAACCTGTTGCCGGTGCAGCACAAGAACAGCCGCGACCCGGGCGATAACCTGGCGATGGTGGAAGCGCGCCGCGACTTCCTCAACGCCGGGCACTACGCCCCAGTGGCCAAGCGCCTGGCCGAACTGGCCGCAGAACGTGCCCCGGCGCACTGGGTCGACATCGGCTGTGGCGAAGGTTACTACACCGCGCAGATCGCCGACGCCCTGCCCCACGCCGATGGCTACGCGCTGGATATCTCCAAGGAAGCAGTCAAGCGTGCCTGCAAGCGCACTCCGGCGCTGACCTGGCTGATCGCGAGCATGGCCCGTGTGCCGTTGTCGTCAGGCAGCTGCCAGTTTCTCTCCAGCGTGTTCAGCCCATTGGACTGGGAAGAGGCCAAGCGCCTGCTCAGCCCCGGCGGTGGGTTAATGAAAGTCGGCCCGACCAGCGGCCACCTCATGGAGCTGCGCGAGCGCTTGTACGACGAAGTGCGCGAGTACACCGACGACAAGCACCTGGCCCTGGTGCCGGACGGCATGAGCCTGGCGCACAGCGAGACGCTGGCGTTCAGCCTGAGCCTGGCCGAGCCCCAAGACCGCGCCAACCTGCTGGCCATGACACCCCACGGCTGGCGCGCCAGTGCCGAGCGCCGTGCACAGGTGATCGAGGCGGCCGAGCCGCTGGTGGTCACTGTGTCGATGCGCTACGACTATTTCGTGCTTCAATAACTGACTGTCCAGTATCCGCGAATGGATTTTCGAATCCCGCAACGAGGAACATCCATGCGCCAACCCGATATCGAGATTTACCTGAAGGACGCCGACGTCGACCACAAGGCCATCGCCGCCTGGCTGGGCGCCGCCCTGGGTCCGTGCAGCGACTGGGTCCAGAAAGGCCAGACCTACAAGTGCAAGGCCGGCAATGTGCCCGTCACCTGGCTGCCGAAAGCCGTAGGAAAATGGAACAGCCTGTACCTGGAAAGTGACCAGACCCCGTGGGACGACGACATCGCCTGCGCCCGCGCCGCGTTTGCCGCGCTGAACGTGGAAGTGCGGTGTGCACCGGGGACTTGGGTTGAGGAAGAAGGCGAAGAAAGCGCCGACACCTGGATTCGGATCAGCGAAGACGGTGAAGAGCAGATCACCTGGAAAACAGCTTAAGGCAGCGGCAAGTTTCAAGCTGCAAGCTACAAGTGTTTGACTTGCAGCTTGCCGCTTGCAGCTTGCAGCTCGACCTCACAGACCGACCACATCCTCCGCCTGCAACCCCTTCTCGCCGGTCACCACGGCGTATTCTACCTGCTGGCCCTCGGCCAAAGAACGATGGCCCTCACCGCGAATGGCGCGGTAGTGCACAAACACATCCTTGCCGTCTTCGCGCTGGATAAACCCATAGCCCTTTGCATCGTTGAACCACTTCACATTACCGGTTTCACGCGTTGCCATCTGTCTAACTCCCACATGCATTTTTATTGTTGAGTCGCTCGCATTGAACTGCCGAGTATAAGACAGGCTCAAAAACGATCAACTCAAGTTTACATCGCTGCTTTTTTGCCGATTTTCGGCGAATACGGCACACTACCCGCCCGAGCGCCTGCTCGGTTTTTTCCACTTGAAGCAGCACGCCTATGACCCGCTCCCCGTTCCGCCGTCTAGTGTTCGGCACCTTGCGCCGACTGTTGTACCTCTGGGTTCGCTCGGAGACGATCAACCAGTCGTCCCTGACCCTTAACCTGGACCGCAGCCGGCCGGTGTTCTACGTCCTGCAATCGCCCTCCCTCACCGAATTGGCCGTGGTCGACGCCGAGTGCACCAAGGCTGGCCTGCCGCGCCCGGTGCTGCCGGTATCGGTCGGCCCGTTGATGGAGCCTGCGGCGTTCTTCTACCTGACGCCGGAGCCGGACTGGCTTGGCCGCCAGGACAAGCGCGGCGCGCCGCCCACACTGACCCGACTGGTCCACGCCCTCAGCGAGCACGCCGAAGAGCATGCACAAATCATTCCCGTGAGCGTGTTCTGGGGCCAATCCCCCGAGAGTGAGTCCAGCCCGTGGAAGCTGTTATTTGCCGACAGTTGGGCGGTCACCGGGCGTCTGCGCCGCCTGTTGAGCATCCTGATCCTCGGTCGCAAGACCCGGGTGCAATTCTCTGCGCCTATCAACCTGCGTGAATTGATCGAGCACAATAAAGGCCACGAACGCACCGTGCGCATGGCCCAACGCATCCTGCGCGTGCACTTTCGTAACCTGAAGACGGCAGTCATCGGTCCCGATCTGTCACACCGCCGCAACCTGGTGAAGGGACTGGTCAACATGCCGCTGGTGCGCCAGGCCATCGCCGATGAGGCCGAACGGGAAAAAATCAGCCCAGAGAAAGCCAAAGCCCAGGCCCTGCGCTACGGCAATGAGATCGCCTCGGATTACACTTACACCGCAATTCGCTTCCTCGAGGTGGTGCTCAGCTGGTTCTGGAACAAGATCTACGACGGCATCAAGGTCAACAACATCGAAGGTGTGCAAAAAGTTGCCCAAGGTTACGAGGTGATCTACGTGCCTTGCCACCGCAGTCACATCGACTACCTGCTGCTGTCCTACCTGCTGTTTAAAAATGGCCTGACCCCACCGCACATCGCCGCCGGGATCAACTTGAACATGCCGGTCATCGGTAGCCTGCTGCGCCGTGGCGGTGCGTTTTTCATGCGCCGCACCTTCAAGGGCAACCCGCTGTACACCTCAGTGTTCAACGAATACCTGCATACCTTGTTTACCAAGGGCTTCCCGGTGGAGTATTTCGTCGAAGGCGGACGCTCGCGCACCGGGCGCATGCTGCAACCGAAGACCGGGATGCTCGCGATTACCCTGCGCAGTTTCCTGCGTTCTTCGCGCATGCCGATCGTGTTTGTGCCGGTGTATATCGGCTATGAGCGCGTACTCGAAGGCCGCACTTACCTCGGCGAGCTGCGCGGCGCGAGCAAGAAGAAAGAGTCGATTTTCGATATTTTCAAAGTGGTCGGCGCGCTCAAGCAGCGTTTTGGCCAGGTCGCGGTCAACTTCGGCGAGCCGATCAAGCTGGCCGAATTCCTCGACAGCGAACAGCCTGGCTGGCGCACACAGGAACTGGGTCCGAATTACAAGCCGGCCTGGCTCAACGAAACCACCAACCGTCTCGGCGAACAGGTGGCGCGCCACTTGAACGAAGCGGCGGCGGTAAACCCGGTGAACCTGGTGGCCCTGGCACTGTTGTCCACCACCCGCCTGGCCTTGGATGAACAAGCCATGGCGCGCCAGCTGGACCTGTACCTGGCGTTGCTGCGCCGCGTGCCCTATTCACCTCACACCACGCTACCCGAAGGCGATGGTCTGTCGCTGATCAAGCACGTCAAGGACATGGACCTGCTGTCGGAACAGAGTGATGCACTCGGCAAGATTTTGTACCTGGACGAGCAGAACGCCGTCCTGATGACCTATTACCGCAACAACGTGCTGCACATCTTTGCCCTGCCGGCGCTGCTGGCGAGCTTCTTTCAGAGCAGCTCTCGGATGAGCCGCGACCAGATCCTGCGCTATACCCACGCGCTGTATCCGTACCTGCAATCGGAGCTGTTCATTCGCTGGTCGCTGGAGGAGCTGGACACGGTGATCGACCAATGGCTGGAGGCCTTTGTCGAGCAAGGGCTGCTGCGCTTTGAAAACAACGTGTACCTGCGCCCGGCGCCAAGCTCGCGGCACTTTGTGTTGCTGACGCTGCTGTCCAAGAGCATCGCCCAGACCCTGCAACGCTTCTACATGGCGATTTCGCTGCTGCTCAACAGCGGCCAGAACAGCATCAGCGCCGAAGAGCTGGAAGACCTGTGCACGATCATGGCCCAGCGCCTGTCGATCCTGCATGGCCTCAATGCCCCGGAATTCTTCGACAAAAGCCTTTTCCGACATTTCATCCAGACATTGCTGGAGCAAGATGTGCTGCGCCGCGATGAGGCCGGCAAGCTGAGCTACCACGACCTGCTCGGTGAGCTGGCCGAAGGCGCGGCCAAGCGTGTGTTACCGGCGGATATCCGCCTGTCGATCCGGCAAGTAGCGTTGCATCGGGTTGATGGGGCAGCAGAAGCACCGGTTGAACCAGAAGAAACCCGCTAGATTTAAGAAGGCGCCGGTGGGATGTCGGCGCCGTTGAAAAGGAGCAACACCATGAAAAAGATCATCCTCCTGGGCCTCACTGCCCTGCTCGGAGCCTGCCAATCCATGAGCCCCACGCCCAAGGCCAGCCTCGATGGTGAGGTGTTCTACTTGCAACGTATCGCCCTGCCACCGACCGCGACCTTGAGCGTCACCCTGCAAGATGTGTCGTTGATGGACGCCCCGGCCGTCACCCTGGCCGAACAGAAAGGCCCGGTCAAAGGGCAGGTGCCGCTGCCGTTCCACCTGAGCTACGATCCGGCGCAAGTCAAACCCGGCCACAGTTATTCGGTGAGTGCTCGCATCGAACTGGATGGCAAGCTACTGTTTATTACCACTGAACGGCACGCTGTGCAGCTCAATGGTCAAGACCCGCAACCCTTGCGCCTGCGCGTTGATGCCGCGGCCCACTAATCGCCTCTAGAACATAAGCCCGATCAAAAGGAAGCGCCCATGCTCCGTAACTCCCTTCGCTTTACTGCCCTGTGTGCCGGCCTGGTATTCGGTGCCCACGCCATGGCCCTGGACCTCAGCAGCCTGTCTCAGGGCGACGCCAGTGGCGGCCTCAAGGATGCCCTGACCCAAGGCGCGCAGATCGCTGTGAAGCAACTGGGTGTACCCGGTGGTTTCAGCAACAACCCGGAAGTGAAGATCGGCCTGCCTGGCAAGCTGGGCAAAGTCGCCGACAAACTGAAAATGTTTGGCATGGGTGACCAGGTCACCCAGCTGGAAACCAGCATGAACAAGGCCGCCGAAACTGCCGTGACCCAGGCTCAGCCAATCCTCGTAAATGCCGTGAAAAACATGAGCGTGACAGACGCCAAGGGCATCCTCAGCGGTGGCCAGGACTCGGCCACCCAGTACCTGAACAAAAGCAGTCGCGAGCAAATCCGCGCCAAGTTCCTGCCGATCGTCAAAGCGGCTACCGACAAGGTCGGCGTAGCCCAGCAATACAACGCCCTGGCCGGCAAGGCCGCAGCCTTTGGCGCAGTGGACGCCAAGAGCGCCAACGTCGAGAACTACGTGACCGAACAAGCGCTGGACGGTTTGTTCAAGATGATTGCGAAGCAGGAAGAGACCATTCGCGAGAACCCGGCGGCGGCGGCCACCAGTTTGGCGAAAAAAGTGTTTGGTGCGCTGTAAGCCCTCACAGGTGCACCCTTGAACCACTGCGCCAAAGTCGCTTTTCAGGCACTTTGGCGCAGTCGTCCTACGCTAGTCCTTTAGCGCTGCATCGTAAACAAAGGCCTACTCGGTAACGGATACTCGTATCGCGTATGGGAATACGTGTGGGAATGGGGACGACCGTGGACGGGCTTGAAAGGCCGGAAATTGCCAAAAGCCGGCCGATGTGAATCGACAGTCTGCTGCGGTCGCGCGGGCCAAGTTCCACCGCTAGTGGGGTTATTGCCAAAAAGAGCTTCGAAAATCCCACGCTTAAACTCCAGGATGGCGGAAAAAATAGACATCTGACACTCCATACGTTGATTGAAATGAGTACGACCCGCGCAGCCGCGAAGCCGTACGCCTGTCTATCAGGCAAATCTGAGTGGAGTGAAAACTACAGACGTTCCCTACGCCCCGGCGCTCATTTACCTCCGCGTGTAAATTATGGTCAGTGAAAAACCGAATCCACCCACCGCCCCATCATGAGTGTGGCAAAACAGCAGATGACCACGGAAGTTGCCCGGTTGATCTTAAGGGGCGTCAGCCAGGCCTTTTGAATCCCCTCGAATCGACTGCCCAATAAGATCCACGCAGACCCGACCGGTATCACTACCAATGCCAGTGTGGCCATGAATTCGGCATACCCCTTTAACGAAGCAAATGCCGTCATCGGCGCGATAAACGAAACAATCAGCAAGCCCTTGGGATTCATGACCGTCAACCAGAAGAAATACACGCCGGAAAATCGGTCGCCCTCGCGGTCAGCGACGCTGTTCTTGGACTGCCAAAGTGTGTACGAGACATGCAACAGGTAACACGCCGCTACCAACTGCGTAGCCTTGAGCGCCCACGGTGAATACGTGGCCAAATACAACAACGCCACGCCCCACGCAGAGACCTGCAACAGGTAAGCCAGGCACTCGATAAACGCCAGCATCCAGGACGCCCGAAAGCCGAACAACACCCCGGAGCGAAACAGCAGGGTGTTGGTCGGACCTGGGGCAAGCAACAACAACATCAGGGCTGAAACGGTGGCCAGCATGATTACGCGACGTCCTTCCTCACTCGGAACCACGAAGCATACAGGGCCGGCAAGAACAATAGGGTCAGCGCCGTCGCCACAATCAACCCGCCCATGATCGCCACGGCCATCGGGCCGAAAAACACACTGCGTGACAACGGGATCATCGCCAGCACAGCGGCAAGGGCTGTCAGCACGATCGGGCGGAAGCGTCGGACCGTGGCTTCGATAATCGCCTGCCAGGGCGCCAGACCTGCCTTGATGTCCTGCTCGATCTGGTCCACCAGGATCACCGAGTTACGCATGATCATCCCCGACAGTGCAATGGTCCCCAGCATGGCCACGAAACCGAAGGGCTGGCGGAAGACCAGCAGGAACAGCGTCACACCAATCAAGCCCAGCGGCGCCGTCAGAAACACCATGGCGGTGCGTGAGAAACTGCGCAGTTGCAGCATGAGTAACGTTAACACCACCACGATAAACAGCGGCACGCCGGCTTTTACCGAGTTCTGGCCACGGGTTGAGTCCTCGACAGTACCGCCCACGTCCAGCAGGTAGCCATCCGGCAGCTCGGCGCGCACGCCTTCAAGGGTCGGCAGAATCTGCTGGACCAGCGTCGCCGGCTGATCCTTGCCATAAATGTCGGCGCGGACGGTCACCGTGGGTAGACGGTTACGGTGCCAGATGATGCCCTCCTCGAAACCGTACTCAAGGGTGGCGATCTGCGATAACGCTACGCTTTTGCCATTGTCCGTAGGCACTGCCAGGCTGGGCAGCAACGACAGCTCAGTGCGCTCATGCACCGTTCCGCGCAGGAGGATCTCGATCAACTCGTTGTCCTCGCGGTATTGGCTGACACTGGAACCGGTCAACGAGCGCTGCAGGAATTTCGACAGATTGGCCGTGCTCACGCCGAGCGCGCGGGCGCGGTCCTGATCGATATTGAGGTAGACGATCTTGCTCGGCTCCTCCCAATCCAGATGCACGTTGACCACGTGGGTATTTTCGCGAACCTTGGCCGCCACTTTCCGTGCGAGGGCGCGGACTTCTTCGATGTGTTCGCCCGTCACGCGGAACTGCACCGGATAGCCCACAGGCGGGCCGTTTTCCAGGCGGGTCACCCTCGAGCGCAAATCAGGGAATTGTTCGTTGAGGGTTTCGATCAGCCAGGTGCGCAGGCTTTCGCGTTCCTTGATGGTGTTGGCCAGGACAACAAACTGCGCGAAGCTGGCAGCCGGCAGTTGCTGATCCAGAGGAAGATAGAAACGCGGCGAACCGGTGCCGACATAGGCCACATAGTTGTCGATACCCGCATGCTCCTTGAGCAAGGCCTCCAGACGCTTGACCTGGTCGGCGGTGTTGCTCAACGACGCACCTTCTGCCAGCTTCAGATCCACCATCAGCTCCAGGCGGCCGGAAGCCGGAAAGAACTGTTGCGGCACAAAACGGAACAGCGCCACCGAGCCGATAAACAGCAGCAAGGTCAAGACGATCACCGTTTTACGCCGACGCACACACCACTCCACTAAGCGTCTTACGCGCAGGTAGAAGGGTGTGCCGTAGGGATCAGGCCCATCGGTGCCGTGCTTGGCAGCATGAATTTTCGCCAGGTCCGGCAGGAGCTTTTCCCCCAGGTAGGGCACGAACACCACCGCAGCCACCCAGGAGGCGAGTAACGCAATGGTCACCACTTGAAAGATCGACCGGGTGTATTCACCGGTACTCGATTGCGCCGTGGCAATCGGCAAGAAGCCTGCTGCGGTGATCAGCGTACCGGTGAGCATCGGGAACGCGGTGCTGGTCCAGGCAAAACTGGCGGCCTTGAGCCGATCGTAGCCCTGCTCCATTTTGATCGCCATCATTTCCACGGCGATGATCGCGTCGTCCACCAGCAGGCCCAGGGCCAGAACCAAGGCGCCAAGAGAAATCTTATGCAGACCAATGCCGAGGTAATACATGGAGGCAAACGTCATCGCCAGCACCAGCGGAATTGCCAAGGCCACCACCATGCCGGTACGCACACCGAGGGAGAAGAAACTCACCAGCAACACGATGGCCAGTGCTTCGGCCAGTACCTGTACGAATTCGCCGACGCTGGTTTTCACCGCCGCCGGTTGGTCCGACACCTTGCGCAGCTCCATGCCGGCCGGAAGGTTCTTCTGCAGGCGTGCGAACTCACCTTCCAGGGCTTTGCCCAATACCAAGATATCGCCGCCATCCCGCATGGCCACGGCCAGGCCGATCGCATCCTCACCCATGTAGCGCATGCGTGGTGCCGGCGGGTCGTTGAAGCCACGGTGGATGTCGGCTACGTCGCCGATGCGGAAGGTACGGTCTCCCACGCGTATCGGGAAGTTGCGGATCTCTTCCACGGTCTTGAAGTTACCCGACACCCGCAATTGCACGCGCTCGCTCGGCGTTTCAAAGAAGCCGGCGGTGGAGACCGCGTTCTGTTCCTGCAACGCCTGCTGCACCGCTGCCAAAGGCAGGCCAAGAGTGGCCAGCTTGAGGTTGGACAGTTCTATCCAGACTTTCTCATCCTGTTGGCCAAGCAACTCGACCTTGCCCACGTCCGTCACGCGCTGCAGCTGAATCTGGATACGATCGGCGTAGTCCTTGAGCACGGCGTAATCAAAACCGTCGCCGGTCAGGGCGTAGATGTTGCCGAAGGTGGTGCCGAATTCATCGTTGAAAAACGGCCCCTGGATATCCGGCGGCAAGGTCTGGCGGATATCGCTGATCTTCTTGCGCACCTGATACCACAGCTCAGGAATTTGCGCCGAATGCATGGAATCTCGGGCCATGAAGGTGACCTGGGATTCGCCGGGGCGCGAGAACGAGACGATGCGTTCGTACTCACCGGTCTCCATGAGTTTTTTCTCAATGCGTTCGGTGACTTGCCGCGATACTTCCTGGGCCGTGGCGCCGGGCCAGTTGGTCTTGATCACCATGGCCTTGAAGGTGAACGGCGGGTCTTCGCTTTGTCCCAGTTTGGAGTAGGACAAGGTGCCAACCACTGCCAGCAGGATCATCAGGAACAGGACGATCTGGCGATTACGCAACGCCCATTCGGAAAGATTGAAACCCATCGGGGACTACTCCTTGGCCGCCAGATTCACCACACGGTTGGAGCGATCCACCGGGCGCACTTGCTGGCCCTCGTGAAGCACATGCACACCCGCAGCGATGACCCAGTCGGTCGGGTTCAAACCTTCCAGTACCGGGACGGTTTTTTCACCAAAAGCGCCAATCCTGACGGGTGTGCGTTTGAGGGTGTTGTTCGGCTGTACACGCCAGACGTAGGACGCACCATTCTCCGCACTGAGGGCAGACAACGGTACCGACAGTGGAATAAGCCCATCGGCTTGTATGAATACACGAGCGCTCTGGCCCAGTTCGGCCGGGACCTTGCCGCCGGTGAACGCCACACGAGCCGCGAACGTGCGAGATTTCGGATCGGCTGCCGGTGACAGTTCACGAATACGCCCGCTGAAGCGCTGATCGGGCTGGCTCCACAACTCAACCGACACCGGCTGACCGATCTTGAAGCGGCCAAAGCCCTGCTCCGGCAGGCTGATGAGCACTTCGCGCTCGCCATCTGTGGCCAGGGTGAATACGGTCTGGCCGGCAGATACCACCTGGCCGACTTCCACCGCACGCTTGGCCACCACACCGTCGTGGGGCGCACGCAACACGGCATAACCGGCCTGGTTGCTGGCCACGTCGAACTCGGCCTTGATTTGTTTAAGACGTGCTTCGCCGGACCGGTAGAGGTTTTCGGAATTATCGTACTGGGAGCGGCTGACCATCTGACGGTCCATCAGGGTCTTGTAGCGATCCCGCTCGGCACGCACCAGGCTCAAGTTGGCCTCGGCGGCGGCAACTTGGGCGCGGGTGGCTTCCAATTGCAGGCGCACGTCCTGGGGGTCAAGTTCGGCGAGTGGCTGGTTGGCCTTGACCCGCTCGCCCTCCTCCACGAGGCGCTTGCTGACTTTGCCTGCGATGCGAAAGGCCAGGTCAGGTTCATAGCGGGCGCGCACTTCACCGGGGTAGCTGTCTGCCGACTGCGACGACAGCTGTGGCTGCACCACCATGGCCGGACGAATGGTCGTCTGCGCCGCTTCTTCATGGCCGCAGGCGGCTAATAGGAAGACCAGGCTGAGAGGCAACGCAAAGGGCAGGAAAGTGCTGCGCATGCTGTAGGACCTTTCGCAAATAGAGCTAGGAATAATTATACTGGTGGGTATGTTATTAATACCAAACTCACCAGTCCAGTATTAAAGGTGAAAATGTCCGACAATCCTGTAATCACCAATAGCCCCGGGCGTCCAAAGGACATGGCAAAACGCCAGGCGATCCTCGAAGCAGCAAAAATTCTGTTTTTGAGCAACGGCTACGCCAGTACCAGCATGGACGCGGTGGCACTGGAAGCCGGCGTGTCGAAGCTGACCGTCTACAGCCACTTCAACGACAAAGAGACGTTATTCACCGCCGCCGTGGTGGCCAAGTGCGAAGAACAGTTGCCGGTGATGTACTTCGAGCTGCCCGCAGGTATGCCTGTGCAGACGGTGTTGCTGAACATCGCGCGGGGGTTTCATCGCCTGATCAACAGCGAAGAGTCGGTCAACCTGCATCGCCTGATGATGACGACCGGCAATCAGGACGTGAAACTCTCGCAGATCTTCTTCGAGGCAGGGCCCATGCGCATGCTGCAAGGCATGGAGCGCCTGCTCGGCAAGATCGACCAGAGCGGCGCGCTGAGCATCGACAAACCCTTTACGGCCGCCGAACACTTCTTTTGCCTGCTCAAGGGCACGGCGAATTTCTGCTTGCTGTACGGCTGCGGCGGGCAACTGAGTGAAGAAGCCGCCGAAGAACATGTGCAGGAGGTGGTGGGGTTGTTTATGCGGGCGTATAGGAGGGAGGCAGCGGCAAGTGGTTAGCGGCAAGCTGCAAGTTGAAAGCGCTTTTGCTTGCAGCTTGCAGCTTAAAACTTGAGCGCTTTTTTCGGATAGATGTCATAGCGACTGGATTTGCCATCCAGCGCATGGCTCGGCTTGGGCCCTTCAATGCACGGCGCCTTGCGCGGGCGCTTGACCACCACGCGGTGACTGGCCAGGGCCAGGGCGGCGGCCAGCAGCGCCGGCGCGTCTGGATCATCCCCCACCAGCGGCCGGAACAGGCGCATTTCCTTCTTCACCAAGGCGGTTTTCTCACGGTGAGGGAACATCGGGTCAAGATAGATCACCTGGGGCGGCTCGCCCTCCCAGTTGCGCATCACGTCGATGGAGTTGCCTTTGAGCAACTGCATGCGCGCCACGATCGGTGCCACCTCGAAATCATCCGCGCCACGCGCCAACCCATCTTCAAGCAAGGCGCCGATCAGCGGCTGGCGCTCGATCAGGCTCATCTCGCAGCCCAGGCTGGCCAGTACGAAGGCATCCTTGCCCAACCCGGCCGTAGCGTCCAACACCCGTGGGCGCACGCCTTGGGCAATACCCACGGCCTTGGCGATCATCTGCCCGCTACCACCGCCATACAAACGCCGATGCGCCGCGCCACCTTCGACAAAGTCCACTCGCACCGGCCCAGGCGCATCAGGCCCGAGCTGTTGCAGCTGTAGGCCATGTTCCCCGACTTGCAGGGAAAAGTCCGCATCCGCCACCTGCAACGGCAGCCCCAACAGAGACGCCCACTGCTCGGCACGGTCCTTGAAACCGTCGCCCAAGGCCTCGACCTGGATGCGGCAGGCCGCTGGTTGTTCGCTCATCAATCGCTACGCTCAAAAATATTAAGGATCGGCAAATACCGGCCGATAAAAACAACAGTCAGGTATTTTGCCAGAGCTGAGCGTCGACCGAGAAAAATGTCAGACATTCTTCCCCTAACCATCGGTGTACTGCCGACCCACAACCACTACGGCCTGCGCAACACCCAAGCGCTGGCCGGGGTGAGTCATGTGTGGCAGGACTTCTTCGCCCGTGCATTGGCCGAGCAGCTCGGCGATACGCCGGACGCGCTCGCCGTGCAGGCGCAGGCACCGGCGGACCCAGCGGTGGAGCCCAGCGCCGGCGCCGACCTGCTGTCGCAGATCCTCACCCAGCGTGAGTGCGACGTGAAAGACACCGAAATCGCCCCGCCGGAACCGCTGTTCCTGCCAATCGCCGAGTTCGAAACCGAGCTGCTGCCACCGGCCGCCACGCCGTTCCCGGAAGAAGAAATCGTCGCCCAGCAACGCCAGCAGAACTTCGAAAGCGGTTGGGTCCGCCCGATTGTGCTCACCGCCGGCCAACCGTTGCCAGAGCCTGGCCCGGCGCCGGAGCCACGTCCTCTGCACCTGCCCATCGCCGAATTCGAACTGGACCTGCTGCCGCCAGCCGCCACGCCGTACCCGACCGAAGAGCTGGTCGCGCAGCAAAAAGCACTCGATTTCGACTACTACTGGGCGCGCCCGCTGGTCACCCAGAACCTGCGCCTGGCCGCCTGATACTCAGCGACACACCCACCAACGCCCCATATCCAGATGGAAATGGTTGCGGTGCGCGGCGTTGTAGTCCGGGCTCAGCACCACGTTGAAATCATCGCAGGCACTGTCGCGGACCTGACGCAGGAACCGCGCCTTATCGCCCTCTCCCGGCCAATCCTTGAGCACGCTGATACTGCGCCCGTCCGCCAGGCGGAAACCGGCGACGTCCAGCGCATTGGCCGACGCATGCTGGCTGAGTCGCCCCTCGGCACGGTTATAGACATTGCGACAGGCAAAGCTACCCAGGTGATCGACCCGTGTCACCGCCTGGCCGAATACCGCCCGGGCCGCCGGTTGCAGGCTGTGACGTTCAAAGAGGGCAAACGCCACCGCCAGTGGGCAACTGGCGAGAAAACTGCTGCTCAGCCCAACCGCCGCCCCCTGAACGCGCAAAGTATTGCGTAGCGGACACGGGGCATCGGCGGGCGTATCGGCTTGGTGGCTGACACGCAGGCCTGAGGTTTCCAGCACCTGGTCGCACAGCGCTGGATCATCCTGCAGGCGGCCCAGCTTGTAGCGCGTCAACAGGTTCGGACTGGCGCGCACATCCAACGGGGCCCACGGGTTCCAATCGGCCGGCAGCGGCACCCAACCACGCCAGACGCCAAAGGCACAGGCGCCGGCCAGGATCAGCAGCACGCTTGTTACTTTGAAAAAACGCACCCCTTAATCCTTGAAGAACTGGTTGGCCTGGCTGAATGGCATCTTGCGCTCGGTAAAGGTGAAGGTGCCCAGTTCATACACTTCCTGTGCCGCGCGATAGAACTCGCCATAGGCGGCCAACGCCAGGGCCGAACCGACGCTGATCCGCCGCACGCCCATCGCACTGAGCTGCACGACACTAAGGTTCAAGCCACCAGACATCAACACGTTCACCGGCTTGGGCGCCACCGCCTTGACCACCGCCAGCACTTCCTCGGCACTGCGCAGTGCTGGCGCATACAACACGTCGGCACCGGCTTCGGCGTAGGCTTGCAGGCGGCGGATGGTGTCGGGCAAATCCAGGCGACCATGCAGGAGATTTTCCGCGCGGGCCGTCAGGGTGAACGGGAATGGCAGGCTGCGCGCGGCAGCCACCGCGGCTTCGACGCGTTCGACGGACAGGTCGAAGGGATAGATCGGGTCAGCGCCAATGCCCGTGGCGTCTTCGATGGAGCCGCCGACGATACCCGTGGCGGCGGCACGCAAGATGGTCTGGGCGCAGCCTTCAGGGGTGTCGCTGAAACCGTTTTCCAGGTCAGCTGCTACCGGCAACGCCGTGGCCTTGGCAATCATGCCGGCGTTGATCAAGGTGTCTTCCAGGGACAACGCCCCTTCCGCATCCGGGCGCGCCAGGCTGAACGCATAGCCCGCACTGGTGGTGGCGAGGGCTTCAAACCCCAGGCTGGCCAACATCACAGCGGAGCCGGCATCCCACGGGTTGGGCATCACGAATGCGCGGTCCCGCTCGTGCAAGGCCTTGAAGGTTTTGGCGCGAAGGGTTTGGGCATCCATGTCAGGCTCCTGGCGGAAAAAGAGTCCTAGAGTAACCCCAGTTGCTCCACGGCGGGGGCACGATCCAACACAGGCAATGGGGGCAGGCCCGGTAGACGCGCCATCAACTGATCGTGAAAACGCAGCGCCAGCTGCGCGGCCAGGCGATTATCCGAGGTGTGCAGGAACACGTAGGGGGTGCGGCCTTCTTCGATCCAACCGGCGACTTTTTCCACCCACGGCGCCAGGAACGGGTCGTTGGCTTGCAGTTCGGGATGACCGATAAAACGCACTTGGGGAAACTGCGTCAACGCCGCTGGCCGCGGTGGCACCTTGGGCTTTTTCGATTGGGCGTGCAGTACGGCGGCCGATGTCGACGTGCAACTGAACAACGCACGCGGGTCCAGGCAGATACGCTCCACACCCCGGTCGCGTAACAAGCGGTTAAGCATGCGCTCGGCGTCGCCTTTGGCGAAGAACTCCGAATGACGCACTTCCACCGCCATGGGCCGCTCCAAACCATCAATGAAGCCTGCCAACTCCCCCAGCCGCTGCGGCGTGAACGTCGCGGGCAACTGCAACCACAGCGGCGATACGCGTGCCCCCAAGGGACTCATCAGTCCCACGAAGCTTTCTGCTGCCGGTAGCTGCTCAATCAGGTTGCCGCTGTGGCTGATATCACCGGGAAACTTGGCCGTGAAACGGAAATCGTCAGGCATGATTTCAGCCCAGCGTTGCACCGTGGCGGCCGAAGGTCGGGCATAGAACGTGGTGTTGCCTTCAACGGCGTTGAAGACCTGGGAGTAGAGCGCGAGGTAATCGCTGGAACGGGCATCGGCGGGGTACAGGTACTCGCGCCAGGCGTTTTCGCTCCAGGACGGGCAACCGAGGTAGTAAGGCAGACGCATCAGATGTGGATGTCGAGACCCAACACTTCCATATCCCATTCGACAAAACCGGCGGTGGTCAGGTAGCTGGCCAAGGCGGTGGCAACGCTTTTGCTCATGGAGCGTGGGAAGACCATGTCTTGCTGACGGGCGGGAAGACCACTGATACGTGCTTGAGCGTTGGCCTGCGCGTCGGACTGGACCTCGATGAAGTCCGGCGAATCCTCGACGGACCCGTCTACCGTGACGTTTGCCTTACGCGGCTTGCGCTTGATTGGGTAGGACTGTGAGGAAAAGCCATCGATACGCATAGGCGCGAACTCGCTATCAGTAATGGCATTTTGGCAGCATCATCCGTGGTGCGCAAATGCTCTGGTGATAACTAGAACACATAATTTGAAAAAGGTTTAAAACCGGGGCCAAATTCTGACGATTGGTGAATTTAGCCCCAAATTGCCATCACTTTTGACGTCAAATAATCCCGCGTTCGGCCTTGGTCTGCGCGACTTTATCGCGTAGGTAGACAGGTGCTGCTTGGTCTGCAGCAATCGCCTCTCCCCGTTCGAATGCGAAGCGCGCGAGGGCCAACAGGTCTTCAGCATGCGGCAACATCGCAGCATCCTGGCCAATCAACGGCACAGCGATGCGCTTGCCATACCCCCAACCGGTGCCAGCACCGAACCAATCACCGCTGACATCGTCCGGCAACACCGATGACTCCGGCGGTTGCACAGCTTCCACGCCCACCAGGCGCATCTCGCCTGCCGTTTCGCGGTAGCAACCCCAATACACTTCATCCATGCGCGCATCGATGGCTGCCGCAACCTGACGGGCACCGTGCTCACGCAAGGCGCGCTGGGCCAGCACAGCCAGGTTGGACACCGGCAATACCGGGCGCTCCAACGCAAATGCCAATCCCTGCACCACACCAATGGCAATGCGTACACCGGTGAACGCACCCGGCCCACGGCCAAACGCGATGGCATCCACCGCTGCCAGCGTAGTGCCGGCGTCTTCCAGCAGTTGCTTGATCATCGGCAACAGCTTCTGCGCATGCAGGCGCGGGATCACCTCGTAGTGGCTCGTTACCTTGCCATCGTGCAGCAGGGCAACGGAGCAAGCTTCAGTCGCGGTGTCCAGGGCCAGCAGGGTGCTCATCGGTGTGGGTGTCCAGTCGAAAAAAAGTGCGCCAGTATAAACAACAACGGCCCGCAAGCGGGCCGTTATCCGTGAAGCCCGTCGAGGGATCAGCTCAGTGCTTGCAGCACTTTGGCGGTGATCGCTTCAACCGAGCCGACGCCAGGAATGTGGCTGTATTTCGGCTTGCCCTGGGCAGCGGACAGCTTCTGGTAGAAATCCACCAGCGGCTTGGTCTGGGAATGATAGACCGACAGGCGATGACGCACGGTTTCTTCGGTGTCGTCTTTACGCTGCACCAGGTCTTCGCCCGTCACATCGTCCTTGCCTTCCACTTTGGGTGGGTTGTAGACGGTGTGGTACACGCGGCCGGAGGCTTCGTGAACGCGACGACCGGCAATGCGCTGGACGATTTCTTCATCCTCCACCGCAATTTCCACCACGGCGTCGAGCTCAACGCCGGCCTTCACCAGGGCTTCAGCCTGGGGAATGGTGCGTGGGAAGCCGTCGAACAGGAAACCGTTCTTGCAGTCTTCCTGGCTGATGCGTTCCTTGACCAGGTTGATGATCAAGTCATCGGAAACCAGGCCACCGCTGTCCATCACGCTCTTGGCGATCAGGCCCAGCTCGGTGCCGGCCTTGACGGCCGCACGCAACATGTCGCCGGTGGAGATTTGTGGAATGCCGAATTTTTCAGTGATGAACTTTGCCTGAGTACCTTTACCGGCCCCGGGAGCTCCCAGCAGAATGACGCGCATCGATGTGCTCCTCAATTTTTTATATAGAGATGACGCTCGGATTCGCCGCGGGGGGCCAATCGCGTAAAAATAGAATTCGGGCCGCCCAAACGGCCAAAGGCTGATCAAGATACACAGCAGGCCTTAACCACACAAGCCGCCAAAAGTCGCAGGAACCCGCGCAGCGCTTACGTCATAGGTAGGGATGTGCCTGAGTGCAACCCAGCCCCGTAAACGCCGACCGCCCTTTTCAGGGCGGCCGGTGCGGTTTATCCGCAAGCCATTGAGAACACGCAAAAAATCTTAGCCGGTGTTGCGCAGACCGGCGGCAATACCGGCCACGGAGACCAGCAGCGCCTGTTCCAGAGGGCTGTCCTGTGCCGCTTCCTGCTGGCGTGAGCGCGCCAGCAACTCGGCTTGCAGCAGGTGCAAGGGGTCGAGGTAGGTGTTACGCAGGCGGATGAACTCCAGAGTGTCTGGGCTGTGAGCCAGCAGTTGCGACTGCCCGGTCAGGCCAAGCACCACGCTGCACGCCTGCGACAATAGGTCGCGCAAGTGCTTACCCAATGGCAGCAGGTCAGGCTGCACCAGGCGCTCGTCATATAGGCGGGCGATATCGGCATCGGCCTTGGCCAGCACCATCTCCAGCATATCGATGCGGGTACGGAAGAACGGCCACTGCTCGCGCATCTGCCCCAGCAATTCGCCTTCGCCGCGCTCCAGGGCCTTGCTCAGCGCCGCTTCCCAGCCGAGCCAGGCCGGCAACATCAGGCGAGTCTGGGTCCAGCCGAAAATCCACGGAATAGCACGCAGACTTTCTATTCCTCCCGCGCGACGCTTGGCCGGTCGACTGCCCAGGGGCAAGCGACCCAGCTCCTGTTCCGGGGTGGACTGGCGGAAATACTCGACGAACTGCGGATTTTCCCGCACCACTGCGCGGTAAGCGCTGACACCATCTGCCGCCAATTCATCCATCAAATGGCGCCAGGCCGGCTCGGGCGGCGGCGGTGGCAACAGGGTCGCTTCCAATACCGCAGCCAGATAGAGATTGAGGTTCTGCTCGGCGATATCCGGCAGGCCGAACTTGAAGCGGATCATCTCGCCCTGTTCGGTGGTGCGGAACCGCCCCGCCACCGAGCCCGGTGGCTGCGACAGGATCGCCGCGTGAGCCGGGCCGCCGCCACGGCCGACGGTGCCACCGCGACCGTGGAACAACAACAGTTCCACCTGTTGCTCGCGGCAGATATCCACCAAGCGTTCCTGCGCCCGGTACTGCGCCCAGGCAGCGGCGGTGGTGCCGGCATCCTTGGCCGAATCCGAGTAGCCGATCATCACTTCCTGCGGACCCTGCAAACGCGCGCGATAGCCCGGCAACAGCAACAGCTGCTCGATCACAGGGCCGGCGTTGTCCAGGTCGGCGAGGGTTTCGAACAGCGGCACTACACGCATCGGCCGCTGTACGCCCGACTCTTTAAGCAACAGCTGCACCGCCAGCACGTCCGACGCAGCACCGGCCATGGAGATGACATACGAACCCAGGGATGCGGCGGGTGCAGCGGCGACTTCCTTACAGGTGTTGAGCACCTCGGCCGTGTCCGCCGACGGTTTGAAATAGCCCGGCAGCAGCGGTCGACGACTGGCCAGCTCGTTCATCAGGAAGCTGATGCGCGCCTCTTCGTCCCAATCCTCGTAACGCCCCAGGCCCAGGTAGTCGGTGATTTCAGTCATGGCCGCCGAATGGCGACTGGAGTCCTGGCGAACATCCAGCCGTACCAGGAACAAACCGAAGGTCACCGCCCGACGCAGGCAGTCGAGCAACGGGCCATCGGCGATCACGCCCATGCCGCATTCGTGCAACGACTGGTAACACAGCTCCAGCGGCTCCAGCAGATCGCGGTTGTTCTGCAACACCTCGGCCGACGCCGGTGTGTTGCTGCTCAACGCGGTGTGTGCCCATTGGCGAGTGGCCCGCAGGCGTTCGCGTAGCTGCTTGAGCAAGGCGCGATAAGGCTCGACGCTATCACCGACCTTGGCCTGCAACGCCGGGCTGGCTTGCTGCATCGACAGCTCGGAGGCCAGTTGGTCGATATCGCGAAGGTAGAGGTCGGCGGCCATCCAACGCGCCAACAACAGCACTTCACGGGTGACCGGCGCGGTGACATTCGGGTTGCCGTCACGGTCGCCGCCCATCCACGACGCAAAGCGGATCGGCGCCGCTTCCAGGGGCAAGCGCAAGCCGGTGGCGGCGTGCAGCGCCTGGTCAGCCTTGCGCAGATAATTAGGGATTGCGTGCCACAGCGAGTGCTCGATCACCGCAAAGCCCCACTTGGCTTCGTCCACCGGCGTGGGCCGGGTGCGGCGTATTTCCTCAGTGTGCCAGGCTTCGGCGATCAGGCGTTGCAGCCGCTGGCGGATCTGCTCGCGTTCTGCGGTAGTGAGGTCGCGGTGATCCTGCGCCGCCAATTGGGCAGCGATGGCATCGTATTTCTGAATCAAGGTGCGGCGCGCCACCTCAGTGGGGTGGGCGGTGAGGACCAGTTCGATCTCCAGGCGCCCCAACTGGCGGGCCAGGGATTCGTTGCTGTGGCCTTCGCTTTGAAGGCGCGCCAGCAACTCGGGCAATACGCGGGACTCGAACGGTGCCGGCTGCGACTCATCGCGCCGGTGGATCAGTTGGTACTGCTCGGCAATATTGGCCAGGTTGAGGAACTGATTGAAGGCTCGGGCCACAGGCAGCAGTTCGTTTTCCTGCAACTGATTCAGACTAGTGCTCAGCTCATCCCCAGCACCCCGTCGGTCAGCCTTGGCGCCTTTGCGGATCTGCTCGATCTTATCGAGGAAATCATCGCCGTACTGCTCTCGAATGGTGTTGCCCAACAGCTCACCCAGCAGGTGAACATCCTCACGCAAGCGTGCATCGATATCACTCATCAGCCAATCTCCAGCCAGAAATCCGGGACGCGCAGGTTTGCCAGAGTGCCGCCAGCGCCCATTTATGACAAGACTTTAAACCTTGTGAGTTGCAGCTAGTCTCAACAGTGAGTCGCCTGTGTTTATCCATGCGCGCGACTGGACACTCATCATCGCCTGCCATCGCGGGCTTCATTGAGGCTGCCATGAAAATTCGAGAACTGGCCCAGCATTGGGAAGAGAACGCCAAGGGTCGCTTGACCAAGACCGAGTACGCCATCCACTTGGATATGGAGTCCGCCGCGCGGCTGGCGGCCATTACCGAAATGTATCCGAAACGCCACCCCGAAGAATTGCTCGGTGAGTTGATCGGCGCAGCCCTGGAAGAGCTGGAAGCCAGCTTCCCCTACATCAAGGGACAACAGGTGATTGCGACCGATGAAGAAGGCGATCCGCTGTACGAAGATGTGGGACCCACCCCACGCTTCCTGACGCTGTCGCGCCGCTATCTGCATGATTTATCAACCAGCGGCGACGAACAGAAACACTGACATCTTCCACCCAAGTCCCGTATTCCGGGCCCTTTTATGGGCCCGGCGTACCGCTGCGCAACGCAGAAGTTCCAACTTTTTAAACTGACCAACCAGTCAGATATTTTTTTAGGCAAATCGCCATCTTCTCTGAACTTTTGAAAAAAGCCTCCGGTCACAGCCAGTAAGCCATCACTTGGAACGGTCGTTTTAAAGGGCAATTTGTGCATCAGTGCCAAGCCCGCCGCCGCAGACCAGTGACATGGATTTTGATGTTTTTCAGGAGTTATCCAATGGAGTTGAAGACGATGAAGACCAGCACTGCCAAATCCTCGTTTAACCACCTGCGCGGGCTCAAATTGGCCGCGCTGGCAATCGGCACCAGCTTCGTTCTGGCGGGCTGCGCCGGCAATCCTCCGACCGAGCAGTACGCGGTCACCCAGTCCGCAGTCAACAGCGCGGTCAGCGCCGGCGGTACTGAGTACGCAGCGGTGGAAATGAAGGCGGCGCAAGACAAGCTCAAAGAAGCCGAAATTGCCATGCACGACAAGAACTACGACAAAGCTCGCCAGTTGGCTGAACAAGCCGAGTGGGACGCTCGCGTCGCAGAGCGCAAGGCTCAGGCCGCCAAGGCTCAACAGGCTGTGAAGGACTCCCAGAAAGCCGTTGAAGAGCTGCGTAAGGAAGGCATGCGTCCGGCTGCTATCCAGCAGAAGTAAGACGCTTCCTGTGACTGCAACGCACCTGATATCGAATTGAAAGGACGACACGACTATGCGTAAACAATTGATGATCCCTGCCCTGCTGGCGATGAGCGTTGCCCTGGCGGCCTGCTCCACCCCGCCGAACGCGAACCTGGAAAACGCACGGACCAACTTCTCGGCCCTGCAAACCAACCCGCAAGCCACCAAGCTGGCGGCACTGGAAACCAAGGACGCCAGCGAATGGCTGGACAAGGCTGACAAGGCCTATCGCGACAAAGAAGACGAGAAGAAAGTCGACCAGCTGGCCTACCTGACCAACCAGCGCGTTGAAGTGGCCAAAGACACTATCGTGCTGCGCGAATCCGAAGCCAAGCTGAAAAACGCCGGCGACGAACGTGCCCGCGCCCTGCTGGACGCCCGTGATGCACAGATCAAGCAACTGCAGGACAGCCTGAACGCCAAGCAGACTGATCGCGGCACCCTGGTAACGTTTGGTGACGTGCTGTTCGCTACTAACAAGTCCGACCTGAAATCCAGCGGCCTGGTGAACATCACCAAACTGGCTCAGTTCCTGCGCGACAACCCGGACCGTAAAGTAATCGTTGAAGGCTACACCGACAGCACCGGTTCCGATTCGTACAACCAGAGCCTGTCCGAGCGCCGTGCGGCTTCCGTACAACGCGCACTGGCTCAACAAGGTGTGGATATCTCGCGCATCGTGACCCAGGGTTACGGCAAGGAATACCCGGTTGCCGACAACGGCAGCGTCTCGGGCCGTGCGATGAACCGCCGCGTTGAAGTGACTATCTCCAACGACAATCAGCCGGTCAAGCCACGGTCTTCCATGGCTAACTGATTGATGCTGCATAAAAAAACCCACCTTTCGGTGGGTTTTTTCGATCAGGAGAAGAAGATCTGACGGCCGATGTCGTCGTCGATGCCCGGCACCTTCCCCGAGCCGTTGAGACCGATATTACTGAGGTCTATAGCACGATTAGACTCGGCGCCTTGCATAGCCATATCCATGATCTTCTTCGCCTCTTCCTCTTTTACCTGGCCGCCTTGCTGACCCTCCTCTCCACCCTGGCCCAGCTTTTGTGCGCTCTGGGTCATTTCCCCCCAGCTGGAGCTTGGGGCAATTCCACCCGTTATTGTAGACATATTCATACTCCCAAAATCGATACAGGTAAGTTGTCTGCCAGCAACACACTGACGAGTCATTCAGTGGCTTCCTACGCAAAACCGTTCCAAATATTTCTGGAGCTGGACGATTTTTTTTGAGAAGGAACTCTCGCGCAGTTTTGGCGTTTCCTGCCCCATGCAGCGAACAGCCTGCTTTTAGGTATTCACCAATACGCCGCTCAAGCCTTTGTATTCGGTACCAAACATCACCAGCACACCCTCGACACACTGCGCCACCTGGGCAGCCGGGGTCAGTGACACCTTGTAGTCTTCGCCCAGCACGGTCTTGAGCAGAGTGAAGTCGCTGTAACAGCGTATCTTCGGGTTTGGCAAAGTGCAGGTAGCCGTAGTACCACAGGCAGCCGACAGTGCCGATGCCGGTGAGGATCAGCCGGTCAAACCACGGTTGTCCGTAGCTAACTGATCGAATGGAGTGCCCCCCGCCTCGATAGGCGGTGTTTTTTCGTTGTGACCCTCAGAAACGGTGGTGTTTTCAAATTTAGTATTCGATCGGAGACTCGTCGCTTTCGAAACCTGCATATCCAGGCTTTTCTTTGCGCGGCTCCTTCAGGTCCTTTTGTGCAAGCTCGGCGGCGCCCTCGTCAAGCGCTTCAACCAGCCTCTGCGTCCTGCACATTTTCACCCACCTCTCTATCGCACTTATCTCATCCAACTTGACCATAAGTCTCCCCTGGTTGGCGGTTCGCACCTACCCACCACGAACGCTGACAAACCATTGAGTGGCCTGTTAAGCAAAGCGGTTCCAAATATTTCACACGCGGTGCATTCGGATTACTGCTGGAGCTGTGACGTTTCCTGGCCCACGCACCGCACCGCCTGTTTTTTGTTATCCACCAGCACACCGCTCAAGCCTTTCTGCTCGGTGTCGAACATCACCAGCACGCCATCCACGCACTGCGCCACTTGTGCGGCCGGCGTCAGGGAGATCTTGTAGTCTTCTCCCGGTACCGTCTTGAGCAGGGTGAAATCGCTGAGCAACAGCGCATCTTCCGGCTTGGCGAAGTGCAGGTAACCGTAGTACCACAGGCAACCGACGGTACCGATGATAGTGCCGATGCCGGTGAGGATCAGCGGGATCATGTTGCGTTCTTCGCTCATTGCGGGCTCTCTGATGAATCAACGTGAGGAGTGGGGTAGTTCGGAATTTCGCCCAACCGCCGCAGGCCGTTGAAGTGCTGCGGGTCATCCAGGTAGCGCAGCATCACGGTTTGCCAGGTCTTGTCGGCAAAGGTCTGCACGTGGCCGCCTCGGGTCAACTGCAGCACCTTGGGCGGCGGTGCGGCCTGGTACAGGCGAATGCCATTGGCCACGGGCACGATCGGGTCATCCAGGCTGTGGAACAACAGCTTCGGCACGCTAGTCAGCTGAGGCATGGCATAGATCGCACTGTCGCCGTCCGGCACCAGCCAGGACAGGGGCACCTGGAATGGCCATGTTAACCAGGAGGTGCTCAGGGCGAATTGTCCTACATCACGATAACTGGCGGGCACGCCATCCAGCACCAATGCTTTGAGCTGGGATTGGCGCTCTGGGTGGGCGGCCAGGTAGTGGACGGCCAGCGCACCACCCAGGCTTTGGCCCAGCACAATCAATGGCTGGCCCTGGGTTTCGGGCGCCTTGTCGATCCAACTGAACGCCGCGTCCACATCCTGGTAGATCGCCGGCAACGACGGTTTGCCTTCCGACAAGCCATAACCGCGATAGTCCAGCAGCAACACTTGGTAGCCCTGTTCGGGCAGCCACCAACTGCCGCCCAGGTGCCAGGCCAGGTTGCCGCCGTTACCGTGCAAATGCAGCACCGTGCCTTTGAGCGGCACGCCGGCCTTGGCCGGCAACCACCAGGCGTGGAGCTTTACGCCGTCTGCGGTGGTCAAGGTGACGTCGCGGTACTGCAGGCGCGCTTTCTGCGGGGTGAACGGCAGGCCGGGCTCGGGGTAAAACAGCAGTGAGCTGCAACCGTTCAATGTGAGTAGCAGGCACAGAATGCCGAGGATTCTCATCCGTTGAAGCCTCGCTATTATTCGCAGTTTTAAGTTTTCAGAGACTCACATGTGGGCCGGGCTTGCTTGCGAAAGCAGTGAGTCAGTCAACTTATGTCTATCTGATCTACCGCTTTCGCGAGCAAGCCCGCTCCCACAGGTTAATCCGGTTTCGTCAAAGGATATTGGAGTAATCCGCCTCGATCCGATCCAGACTCAAGTGATTGAGGAAGTTGGAGAAGCACATCCATGCCGCCAATGCGTTCATGTCGCGGAACTGCTCGGGCAGGTACTTGGGCGGCACCACCAGGCCTTCGTCGACCAGTTGGCGCAGAGTGCGCATGTCTTCCAGGGTGGTCTTGCCGCAGAACAGCAAGGGCACTTGTTCCAGTTTGCCTTTGCGCACGGCCAGTTGGATGTAGTTGTAGACCATGATAAAGCCCTTGAGGTAGGACAGGTCTTTGGTAAACGGCAGACCGGTCGGCACCGACCCTCGGAATACGCGACTGGCATTGCCGTAGCTTTCGGCCATCTCAAAGCCTTGCTCGCGGAAGAACTCGAACACCTGCAGGAAGTCGGCCCCTCCTCCACCATATGGATGGCGCGCGTGCGGTTGGTCAGCTTGCGCAGGCGACTCGGGTAGGAGGCAAACGTGATGATTTCCATCAGGATCGCCAAGCCTTCCTGGGTCACGGTGGACGACGGCGGGCCCTTGGACAGGAAGGTGCAGATGGGTTGGTTCTGGCCGTTGAGGGTGGTGCCTACGTGCACCAGGCCTTCATGCACTTCCAGGGCGCGCACGTCGCGGTCGTTGAACATCGCGTCGGCGCGGATCTTGATGTAGTCCGCGCCCGCCGCCGCGTCGGCGACAATACCGTCGGACTCGAACACGCGGATGGTTTCTTCAGCCTCGCCGAATACTTTATTCAGGCGTGTTTGCAACAGAGCGACGGCGTCCTTGGCGGTGAGCGTCTTGGCTTCATCCTTCAAGTCGCCACGGCCATCGATGTTGTTCAGATAGTCCGACAGCATCAGGCCCAGGTCGGCCAGGGTCGGGTCGCCGGCATGGAACGCATCGGAGGCGGCGCCGTAGAGTTCCTGGGAGATCAGGCCGAAATCCTCGGTACCGCGCGCTTCAAGCATGCGCACCACCATGCGGTACTCCTTGCACATGCGGCGCATGATCTGCCCCACCGGGCTGAACTGGCCAAGGCGACGGGTGATGTCGCGCTCGATGTTCTGGAATTCCAGCTTCACCGCGCTGGAGTCGAATGACAGTGGCCGGTTGAGGTAGTAATCGCGGTCTACTGCAGGCATTTCCCTGCCCTTGGCCTTGAGGAATCCCTGGCGAATGTTCTCGTCCCACTTCACGGCGTCGAGTACGCGAATCGGTGTTTGCGCCAGCACAATGCGATCAGACAAGGTGCGTATCGTCTGCTGGTAATCGTCCACCCGGTGCTTCCTCTTTAAACGTTATTTGCCCGCGCGCTGGTAGCGCACGACTTCCACGAATACATCGGCGTTGGCAGGGTCATCCAGGTAGGCAAACACCTGGTCCAAGGAGCTGTCCACCAATACGCCAGCACCTTCGACGGTTTCCACCGTACTGCCGTGCAACGCCTTTTGGCCCATGGCTTGATGGATCTGTTCAAGGTCGAGGCTGTAGACCACCAGTTCGCCTTTTTTGTCGAACTCAAATCCGGCAAGTATGAAGTTGCCACCCAGTTTGGCCGGCAGTGGCGCCGACAGATACCAACGGTTGCCATGGCGCGAAACAGTAAACAGGTACTCATCACGCTGGCCCGGCTTGGCTGTAGGGTAGCTCACGGCTTTGTAACGGTGTTCACCGACGACGGTAATATGCAGGTTGAGCGGTTCGCCCCAGGCATTTTTGCTCGACCATTGGCCCAGCAGCGCCTGTGGCGCGGCGTCATGGGCCGGCAGCGGGTCCTTGAAGGTCACCAGGCAACCGCTGAGCAGCAGGAACGACAAAGCGGTTACCACCACACGCCAGGTTTTCATTGGACATCCCCCGGTGTCAGACCGAGGCCAACACCAAATGCATGTAACGCTTGAGGATCTCAAGCATCTCTTCACCGGTCAGAGGCTCTGCGCCGCCCAGCAGGCCCTGATATTCCATCCGACTGATTATCGCCGTCAACACTTTGGCATCCTGTCGTGGCTCACGGGAGCCCAGCACCTGGAAAAACTGCCCCGTGCCCTGCAACAGAATCTGCTGGTGGGAACGCACCAACTCGGCCAGGCGCGGGTTGAGCAAGGCTTCCTGACGAAACGCCTGCTCGGCCATCAGGTGTTCACGACGGTTGGTCAGTTGGCGCAAGACGTAATCAGCGGTCAGCCGCGCAATGTCATCGGCCAGTTGCGAGCGTGACTGCGGGCTGCCGTCACCGTAGGCGACCATCTCGCGCAGCAGGCCTTCGTTGCGCACCCACAGCTTGCCCATGAACGCGGCGCTTCGCTCGACGTATTGGGCGAAGGTGTCGGTGAGTAGATCATCGATGTCTTTGAAATAGTAGGTGGTGGCCGACAATGGCACCCCAGCCTCCGCCGCCACCGCGCGATGGCGCACGGCTCGTACGCCATCGCGAACCACAATGCGCATGGCTGCATCGAGAATGTCTTGCCTGCGCTGCTCGCTGCCCCGACGACTGGCCTTGCGGCCCTGGTACTGGACGCTTTCAGCCACGGCAGCGGCAACGCCGGCGGCGCCTTCTTGAGCGGTTACGCGGTTCACGACACACATCCTTGAATAGATCAAAACCTGGCGCTGTTTGCTTGACGCTTAAAGACGCCACATAAAAAAGCCGCCTTATAAAAGGCGGCTCTGGATTTCGCTACGGTTACGCTTGTGGCCGCATGTGCGGAAACAAGATCACGTCGCGGATCGACGGCGAGTCTGTCAACAACATCACCAGGCGGTCGATGCCGATACCTTCACCGGCCGTCGGCGGCATGCCGTATTCCAGGGCACGCACGAAGTCTGCGTCGTAGTGCATGGCTTCGTCGTCGCCGGCGTCTTTGTCGGCCACCTGGGCCATGAAGCGCTCGGCCTGGTCTTGCGCGTCGTTCAACTCGGAGTAGGCGTTGGCGATTTCGCGGCCACCGATGAACAGCTCGAAACGGTCGGTGACGTTCGGGTTGTCGTCGTTGCGACGGGCCAGCGGCGACACTTCGAACGGGTACTGGGTAATGAAGTGTGGCTGCTCCAGCTTGTGCTCAACCAGCTCCTCGAAAATCATCACCTGCAGTTTGCCCAGGCCTTCGAAACCCAGCACCTTGGCGCCGGCTTTCTTGGCGATGGCGCGGGCCTTGTCGATGTCGTTCAGGTCATCGGCGGTCAGCTCGGGGTTGTACTTGAGGATCGAGTCGAACACCGACAGACGCACGAATGGCTCGCCGAAGTGGAATACCTTGTCGCCGTACGGCACGTCAGTGCTGCCCAGGACCAACTGCGCCAGTTCGCGGAACAGTTCTTCGGTCAGGTCCATGTTGTCTTCGTAGTCGGCGTAGGCCTGGTAGAACTCCAACATGGTGAATTCTGGATTGTGACGCGTCGAAACGCCTTCGTTACGGAAGTTGCGGTTGATCTCGAACACTTTTTCGAAGCCGCCAACCACCAGGCGCTTGAGGTACAGCTCCGGCGCGATACGCAGGAACATTTCCATGTCCAGCGCGTTATGGTGGGTTTCGAACGGCTTGGCTGCGGCGCCGCCAGGAATGGTCTGCAGCATCGGCGTTTCGACTTCAAGGAAGTCGCGCTGCATCAGGAAGCTGCGGATGTGTGCGATCACTTGCGAGCGCACACGGAAAGTGTGGCGCACCTCTTCGTTGACGATAAGGTCAACGTAGCGCTGGCGGTAGCGCTGTTCAGTGTCGGTCAGGCCGTGGTGCTTGTCCGGCAGCGGGCGCAGCGACTTGGTCAGCAGGCGCACGTTGGTCATCTCGACGTACAGGTCACCCTTGCCGGAACGGGCCAGGGTGCCTTCGGCGGCGATGATGTCGCCCATGTCCCAGGTTTTCACCGAGGCCAGGGTTTCTTCAGGCAAGGTCTTGCGGTTGACGTAGACCTGGATGCGACCGGTCATGTCCTGGATCACCATGAACGAGCCACGGTTGAGCATGATGCGACCTGCCACCTTGACCGGGATCGCAGCCTCTGCCAGCTCTTCCTTGGTCTTGTCCGCGTACTGTTTCTGCAAGGCATCGCAGTAGTTTTCGCGGCGAAAGTCGTTGGGAAAGGCATTGCCCTTGGCGCGCTCGGCAGCAAGCTTTTCCTTGCGCAGGGCGATCAGGGAGTTTTCTTCCTGTTGCAGGGCCTGGTCGGGTTGTTGGTCGCTCATGTCTTTAAATTTTCCATCAGGTTCGTTGTCCCAGGCTCAGGCCGGGGATCGCCGGCAAGGGATTACAGGCCGGATTTCAGGCTGGCTTCCAGGTATTCGTCGATATCACCGTCGAGTACCTTGTCACAGTCACTGCGTTCGATGTTAGTGCGCAGATCCTTGATCCGCGACGCATCGAGCACATAAGAGCGGATCTGATGACCCCAGCCGATATCCGACTTGGTGTCTTCCAGCGCCTGGGACGCGGCATTGCGCTTCTGCATTTCCTGCTCGTACAACTTGGCCCGCAGCATTTTCATGGCGGTGTCCTTGTTGGCGTGCTGGGAACGTTCGTTCTGGCAGCTGACCACGGTGTTGGTCGGTACGTGGGTAATACGTACGGCCGAGTCGGTGGTGTTTACGTGCTGACCACCGGCACCGGAGGAGCGGTAGGTGTCGATGCGCAGGTCGGCCGGGTTGATTTCGATTTCCACCTTGTCGTCGATCTCTGGCGAGACGAAAACGGCGGAGAACGAGGTGTGGCGACGGTTGCCGGAGTCGAACGGGCTCTTGCGTACCAGGCGGTGCACGCCGATCTCGGTGCGCAACCAGCCAAAGGCATATTCACCCTTGATGTGCACGGTCGCGCCCTTGATACCGGCGACTTCACCGGCGGACAGTTCCATGATGGTCGCTTCGAAACCGCGTTTGTCCGCCCAGCGCAGGTACATGCGCAGCAGGATGTTGGCCCAGTCCTGGGCCTCGGTGCCGCCGGAGCCGGCCTGGATGTCCAGGTAGGCGTTGTTCGGGTCCATCTCGTGGCTGAACATGCGGCGGAATTCGAGTTTGGCGAGGTTTTCCTCGAGACGGGCCAGCTCGGCGACGACATCGCCCACTGCGCCTTCGTCGTTTTCTTCGACGGCCATGTCCAGCAGGTCACGGCAATCGGCCAGACCGGTGTTCAGTTCGTCGAGGGTATCGACGATCTGCGCCAGCGCAGCGCGCTCGCGGCCCAGCTCCTGGGCGTATTCAGGTTTGTTCCAGACAGCAGGATCTTCAAGCTCGCGATTGACTTCGGTCAGGCGCTCGTGCTTTTGATCGTAGTCAAAGATACCCCCGAATAGTTTCGGAGCGCTCGGACAGGTCCTTGATGGTGTTAAGGATCGGGTTGATTTCCATGGCGGGCAGCACTCGTTGGCGAACTTTTGAAAGCCGGCGAGTATAACGGGAAATGGGGGGGAGCGGCAGTCCGCTGGGCGAAAAGGCGTGGGGTTGGTGGGGGGCATATCCGTTATGCAGGTAACGGCCACTTATGGTCCCGCCCTTACGGCGGGTCACTTTCGAAAAAGCGCGAAAGTAACCAAAGCGCTCTTGCCCCAACACTTGGCACCTCGCCTAGGCTCGGTATGCCCGTAATCCGACATGGATTTGGGGGGCCGCCGTAAGGGCGGACCCATAAGCGGCTATAACCTAAGTAATGGATATGTACTAAGCAGCGCCAAGCCCTACTCAATCCCAACCTGATTGCGCCCATTATGCTTGGCCGTATACAACCCCTTATCCGCCGCCAGGATCACCTGCCGGTAATCCGTCCCCTGCACCGGCGTCATGGTCGACAGCCCAATGCTGACGGTCAGGCTGGAACCCTCTGTCGGCGCGTTATGCGGAATTTTCAGCGCAGCCACCGCCATCCGCAGCTTCTCGGCCACCAACCGCGCCCCGCCTGGCGACGTATTCGGTAAGACCAACGCAAACTCCTCACCACCATAGCGCGCCGGCAAATCCGAAGGCCGACTGCTGGCCTCACGAATGGTCGCTGCAACCTTGCGCAACGCCTCATCGCCCTCGACATGCCCAAAGCTATCGTTATAGGTTTTGAAGAAATCCACATCAATCATCAACAACGACAACTGGGTCTGGTCACGCATGGCACGCCGCCACTCCAACTCCAGGTACTCATCGAAGTGGCGACGGTTGGACAGCCCGGTCAGGCCATCGGAGTTCATCAATCGCTGCAGCACCAGATTGGTGTCCAGCAACTGCTGTTGGCTGACCCGCAGCGCACGATAAGCCGCATCCCGCTGCAACAAGGTCATGTACGAGCGCGAGTGATAGCGAATGCGCGCCACCAGTTCGATATTGTCCGGCAGCTTGACCAGATAATCATTGGCCCCGGCAGAAAACGCCGCGCTCTTGATCAGTGGGTCTTCCTTGGTCGAAAGCACAATGATCGGGATGTTCTGCGTGGCCGGGTGATTACGGTATTCGCGCACCAAGGTCAGTCCGTCGAGGCCAGGCATCACCAGATCCTGCAGGATAACGGTCGGCTTGATGCGGATCGCCTGGGCAATCGCCTGATGAGGATCGGCGCAGAAGTGGAAGTCGATATTTTCTTCATGGGCCAGGCCACGCCGCACGGCTTCGCCGATCATGGCCTGGTCGTCGACCAGCAACACCATGGCGGCATTTTCGTCGGTCTTGATGTCGTCGATCTGTAAATCATTCATGTGCAGTCACCTGAATTACTACCTGCAAGCCAGCACCGCGGGAGGCCATGTTCATTTTGCAAAGACCTCCAGCAATCGGGGCGCAATTCTATCCAGTGGGCGAATTTCAACAGCAGCATCAATCGCCGCCGCCGCTTTGGGCATGCCATACACCGCCGAGCTGTGCTGATCCTGGGCGATGGTCAAATAACCTTGTTCACGCAATAACTTGAGGCCCTGGGCGCCATCGCGCCCCATGCCGGTCAACAGCACGCCGACAGCATCGCCATTCCAATGACTGGCCACGCTTTCGAAAAACACGTCGATCGAAGGTCGGTAAATCTCGTTCACTGGCTCTGCGGTATAGGCTAGCGTGCCATTCTTCAATAAACGAATGTGATGGTTAGTGCCGGCCAGCAGCACTACGCCACTTTGTGGCGGTTCGCCTTCGCGGGCCAGGCGCACCGGCAGGCCGGAGGCGCTGCTCAGCCACTCGGCCATGCCGGCGGCGAACACCTGGTCCACATGTTGCACCAGTACAATGGCGGCGGGAAAGTCCCGCGGCAAGCCCTTGAGCAGGATTTCCAGGGCGGCCGGACCACCTGCCGACGAACCGATGGCCACCAGGCTCTGGCGTTTGCCGGTGATCCGCGGGGCAACGGTTTCGGCGCGCACGCGGCTGCCGCGCTGGCCGATCAACCAGCCAATATTGAGGATCTTGCGCAGCAGCGGCGCCGCCGCATCCTTGGGGTTGCCCACGCCCAGAGGCGGCGTGTCCACCACATCCAGGGCGCCATGGCCCATGGCTTCGAATACCCGGCTGACGTTGGCCTGGCGGTCGACGGTCACGATAACGATGGCGCAGGGCGTCTCGGCCATGATCCGGCGGGTGGCTTCCACACCGTCCATCACCGGCATGATCAGGTCCATCAGGATCAGGTCCGGTGTCAGTTCGGCGCAGCGCTGCACCGCTTCCAGGCCATTGGTGGCCACCCAGACAACTTGATGCGCGGGCTCGAAGCTCAAGGCGCGGCGCAAGGCCTCCACCGCCAAGGGCATGTCATTGACGATCGCAATCCTCATGCCCGCGCGCCTCCGATCAGTTCCACCACGGCGTCCAGCAGGGCGTCATCGTGGAAACTGGCTTTGGCTAAATAATAGTCGGCGCCGGCGTCCAGTCCACGACGTCGGTCTTCTTCGCGATCCTTGTAGGACACCACCATCACCGGCAACGATTGCAGGCGGGTGTCACGGCGCAAGAGTGTGACCAATTCAATACCGTCCATACGAGGCATATCAATATCAGTGATCAACAGGTCAAAGTCTTCGGAGCGCAAGGCGTTCCAGCCGTCCATGCCATCGACCGCCACGGCCACTTCATAACCACGATTAAGTAATAATTTGCGTTGCAGCTCGCGCACGGTCAGCGAGTCATCCACCACCAACACCCGTTTACGCGGTGCCTCGGTGGCTTGTTGACTGCGCCGGGCAATCCGTTCCAATCGGCCGGTGTTCAGCAGCTTGTCCACCGAACGCAGCATGTCTTCAACGTCGACGATCAACACCACCGAGCCGTCATCCAGCAACGCGCCGGCGGAAATATCCTGGACCTTGCCCAGGCGATCATCCAGCGGCAGCACCACCAGCGTACGCTCGCCGATAAAACGCTCCACGGCAATCCCGTACACGGCATCGCGCTCGCGAATCACCACGACTTTCAAGGTGTCCGACTGATTCTGCCCTGCAGGGCGCTGCAGCAACTGGCTGGCGGCGACCAGGCCCACGTGCCGGCCCTCGTGCCAGAAATGCTGGCGACCTTCCAGTTGCACGATGTCGTCCGGCGCCAGGTCGCACATGCGCTCGATATGAGCCAGTGGGAATGCGTAGGCCTCTTCGCCGACTTCCACCACCAGGCTGCGCACCACCGACAGGGTCAATGGCACTTCCAGGTGAAAACGACTGCCCTGCCCCGCCGTCTGCTCCAGCACCACTGCGCCGCGCAGTTGGCGGACCATATGCTGCACTGCATCCAGGCCGACCCCGCGCCCGGACACTTGCGTGACCTTGTCGCGCAGGCTGAACCCCGGCAGGAACAGGAACGTCAGCAGTTCTTCTTCGCTCAGGCGCAGGGCCGTTTCCAGCGGCGACAAATGCCGGTCGACGATGGTGCCGCGCAGGCGCTCCAGGTCGACACCGTTGCCGTCATCGCTCAATTCCAGCACCAGCAAACCCGCCTGATGGGACGCGCGCAAGCGAATCAGGCCCTCCGCCGGTTTGCCCGCCAGCAAGCGTTGCTCAGGCATTTCGATGCCGTGGTCGACGGCGTTGCGCAACAAATGGGTCAACGGGGCTTCGAGTTTCTCCAGCACGTCGCGGTCGACCTGGGTCTTTTCGCCCTCGATCTCCAGCCGCACCTGCTTGCCGAGACTGCGCCCGAGGTCGCGCACCATGCGCACTTGCCCGGCCAGCACATCGGCAAACGGGCGCATGCGGCACGCCAGCGCGGTGTCGTAAAGCACTTGGGCACGCTGCCCGGCCTGCCAGCCGAACTCATCCAGCTCTGCGGTTTTTTCTGCCAGCAAGGCTTGCGCTTCGCTGAGCAGACGGCGGGTGTCGGCCAGTGCCTCCTGGGCTTCAAGATTCAGGTTTTGGGTCTTGAGTTGCCCGTCCAACGTATCCAGGGCCCGTACGCTCTGGCTTTGAATGCGCTTGAGGCGTTGCAGGCTGGCCAGGTACGGCTTGAGCCGCTGGGTTTCCACCAGGGATTTGCTCGACAGGTCCAGCAGGCTGTTCAAACGCTCGGCGGTCACCCGCAGTACGCGTTCGCCGCCTTCGGTCATGCGTTTGCTCTGGCGTGGCGGCTCGGCGGCCACCGGCGGCGCGGGCTCGGGTTCCGGCGGCAGTTCTTCAACAATGGGCGCGGGCGGCGGCGGTGCCATTTTGACCGGTGCCTGGGACGGGTCCAGCAAGCGCTCCATCAAGGCCACGTAGGCTTCGATGTCCGTCGGCCCGACGTCGTTGCCCGGCGTGGCGATGCGCATCAGCAGGTCGGTGCCTTGCAGCAACGCATCAATATGTTCGGGCTGCAGGTACAGGCGGCTTTCCTGGGCGCTGACCAGACAATCTTCCATCACATGGGAGACGCTGACCCCGGCGTCCACCCCGACGATGCGTGCCGCACCCTTGAGCGAGTGAGCGGCGCGCATGCAGGCTTCGAGCTGATCAGCCTGGGTGGGGTTGCGCTCCAGGGCCAGCAGGCCCGCGCTCAGTACCTGGGTCTGCGCATCGGCTTCCAGGCTGAAAAGTTCCAGCAGCGAGGCATCACGCATCTGGTCGGGGGTCATGTGAGGCTCCGAGTCACGGCGGACAACAATTGCGCCTCGTCCAACCAACGCAGGCTGCGGCCTTTCCACTGCAACACGCCTTGGGTGTAGCGCGCGCTGGCCTGGGTACCCGAGGCCGATGCCGCCTTCAAGGTACGCTCATCGATGGCATGGATACCATCGACTTCATCCACCGGCACCACCACCGGGCCATCCCCTGCGGTGATGATCAACATGCGCGGCATGATGCGCCCACCGCTGGGGCCATGGCTGGTGACGTCCAGGCCCAACAGTTCCACCAGCGACAGGCACGCCACCAGCGCGCCGCGCACATTGGCTACGCCGAGCAAAGCGCGCGAGCGCTGGTGCGGCAGGGAATGAATCGGTTGCAGCGGCGCCACTTCCACCAGGCAGCGGGTGGCAATACCCAGCCATTCCTCGCCGAGACGGAACATCAACAGCGAACGGGTGACCACGTCTTCGCCCAACTCGACGGCGGCGTGTGGGCGATGCTCGTCCTGCTGCAAGGCGTAACGGTCCAGCAAACGCGTGGCGGCCGCCGAGTACACCGAACAGTTGCGGCAATGGATATGGTCCGTCAGCAACGGGCAAGACTTGTCGCCATGAATGCCGATGCGATTCCAGCAGTCGTCGATGGCTTGGGTATCGGCCAGGGTCAGGTCCAGGCCGGCGGTGTCGAGCGCCTCGGTGTTACTCATCGTTTGGACTCACTGTCAGCTCGCTCGCTACGGGCGGCCCGCGCCTGCAAACGGCGCGCCCCCGCACTGTCGCCCTGGGACTCGAGCAACGCGGCCAGGTGCATCAAGGCCTGCGGGTGCTGGGGTTCCAGGTACAAGGCTTTTCGATAATAACCCTGGGCTTCCAAGGCACTGCCCGCCACATCGCTGAGCAGCCCCAGCCAATAGAACACCTGGGCGACCGGCGGGTGGTTGCTCAAATACTGTTCGCATGCGGCGCGGGCTTCGGCGCTTTTGCCTTCGTTCGCCAAGGTGGCGATGCGGCTGAGCAGGTCGCCCGCATCGGTGTGCGGCGTCTTGATCGGCACCACCTGCGCACTCACAGTGCTGAATGGTCGTGGTTTGGTCGAAATCGGTGCCGCACTGCGCGCTGGGATGGGCATAGCCTTGGGCATAAACGCAGGCCCAGGCTTGACCGGCTCGGCATGCCGACTGAACGCGAACGACTGCGGCACGCCAATCGAGCGCATGCCATGGCGCCCCAGCAGGCTGCCCTCGGCTGGGCCGATAAACAGCACGCCTTCCACGTGGGTCAGGCCCTTGAGCACGTCGAAGACTTGCTTCTGGGTCGGTTGGTCGAAGTAGATCAGCAGGTTGCGGCAGAACACGAAGTCGTAGCTCGCTTCATTTGCCAACAGGCCAGGATCGAGCAGGTTGCCTACTTGCAGGCGCACCTGTTCGCGTACGCGGTCGGCTATGTGATAGCCGTCGCCGTATTCGATGAAATGGCGGTCGCGAAAGGCTATATCACCACCACGGAAAGAATTCTTGCCATACACCCCGCGCCGCGCGCGCTCCACCGACAGCGGGCTGACATCCAGGCCCAGCACCTTGAACTGGTGCGGCGCCAGGCCAGCATCCAGTAAGGCCATGGCAATCGAATAAGGTTCTTCGCCGGTGGAGCACGGCAGGCTGAGGATGCGCAGGGCGCGCATCTGCTTGATCTCGGCCAGGCGCGCCTTGGCGAGGCGGGCCAGGGTCGCAAAGGATTCGGGATAACGAAAAAACCAGGTTTCGGGAACGATCACCGCTTCGATCAGCGCCTGTTGCTCATCGTTGGAACTTTGCAGGTGCTGCCAGTAATCGTCGGCCGTTTGCGCATTGACGGCCTGGCTGCGCTGACGCAACGCGCGCTCGATGATGGCTTCGCCCACCGACGCGACATCCAGGCCGATGCGCTCTTTAAGGAAGGCAAAGAAACGCGGGTCGTGGCTCATACCCGTAGCTCGGCAGAAAACAGCATGGCGCGCACGTCATCGGTGAGCAGTTCGTTGACGCCGATCCACTGCATCAAGCCCAGGGCATCCTCACGGACCAGCCCCAGGTACGGCGCCTCGCGGTTGTCCAAGCCGTAGGGCTTGAACTCCCCCAGGTCACAACGCAGGGTGTCGGTGGCTTGCTCCAGGATCAGTCCCAGCCAGCGGGCTTCAACCCAAGGCTGCGGCTGGTAATTGACCAGCACCAGGCGCGTACTGGTACGAGCCTGGGCCGGTTTGCCGAACGTCAGGGTGCTGAGGTCGATCACTGGCACCAGCGCGCCACGGTGAGCAAAGATGCCCGCCACCCACGTCGGCGCATGGGCAATGGGGGTGAGCGGCAGGCGCGGCAGCACCTCGGCCACTTCGGTGGCCTTGAGGGCGTAACGTTCGTCGCCGATGTGGAACACCAGGAACAACGCCTTTTTCGCTGCCGGGACGGCGCCGCGTCTAGCCACGAGGTCGCTCATCAGACTTTGAAACGCGACACGCCGCTGCGCAGACCGACCGCCACCTGGCTCAGCTCATCAATGGCAAAGCTGGCCTGGCGCAGGGACTCGACAGTCTGGCTGCTGGCATCGCCCAGTTGCACCAGGGCATGGTTGATCTGCTCGGCGCCGGTGGCCTGGGCCTGCATGCCTTCGTTGACCATCAACACCCGCGGCGCCAGCGCCTGCACCTGATGGATAATCTGCGACAACTGCTCACCGACTTGCTGCACTTCAAACATGCCGCGACGCACTTCTTCGGAGAATTTGTCCATGCCCATCACGCCGGCAGATACCGCCGACTGGATCTCACGCACCATCTGTTCGATGTCGTAGGTGGCCACGGCGGTCTGGTCGGCCAAACGACGCACTTCAGTGGCAACCACGGCAAAACCGCGGCCATATTCACCGGCCTTCTCGGCCTCGATGGCGGCGTTGAGCGACAGCAGGTTGGTCTGGTCGGCGACCTTGACGATAGTCACTACCACCTGGTTGATGTTGCCGGCCTTCTCATTGAGGATCGCCAGCTTGGCGTTGACCAGGTCGGCGGCGCCCATCACCGAGTGCATGGTTTCTTCCATGCGCGCCAGGCCTTGCTGGCCGGAACCGGCGGCGACCGAGGCCTGATCGGCGGCGGTGGAAACTTCGGTCATGGTGCGCACCAGGTCCTTGGACGTGGCCGCGATCTCACGGGAGGTGGCGCCGATTTCGGTGGTGGTCGCGGCGGTTTCAGTGGCGGTGGCCTGTTGCTGCTTGGAGGTGGCGGCAATTTCGGTGACCGAGGTGGTCACCTGCACCGACGAGCGCTGGGCCTGGGACACCAGAGCGGTCAGCTCGGTCATCATGTCGTTGAAGCCGGTTTCCACTGCGCCAAACTCGTCCTTGCGCTCCAGGTTCAAGCGCTTGCTCAGGTCGCCGTCGCGCATGGTTTCTAGGATGGCGACGATGCGCTGCATCGGCGCCATGATCGCGCGCATCAGCAGCAGACCGCACAGGCCAGCGGCAAGGATCGCCACGACCAGAGACACGAACATGCTGATTTTCGCGGCGGATACCGCGTCATCGATCGCGTTGGTTGCACGGTCGGCGACGTTCTTGTTCTCGGTGATGATGTCGTTGAGCTTCATGCGGCCTGCGGTCCAGGTCGGCGTCAACTGGGCGTCGAACTCTTTACGCGCGGTGGCCAGGTCACCGCGTTGCAAGCTGTCGAGCACGGTGGACAGGCTCTTGTTGTAGGCCTGGTGCAGGGTTTCGAATTTGTCGAACTCGGACCGATCGTCACCGCCGGAGATGGTTTTTTCGTAGTTATCCATCTGCTGCAGGATGCGTGCTTCGAAGGACTTGAACTCGGCACGGTCGGCGTCGCTCAACTGCTTGTTTTCACGCAGGCCAAGTAATTCGAGGGTTTGCAGGTAGCTGTCGACCCACGCGCTGCGGATCATGGAACTGAGGTAAACCCCCGGCACCGCATCATCGCGCACCGCGACTTCGCTGGTTTCGATCTTCAGCAACCGTGAATAGGAGACCACAACCATTAACAGCATGATGGCGATAATGACCGCAAAGCTTGCCAAGATCCGTTGGCGCAAGGTCCAGTTCTTCACAGTAATTCCTCGAAGGGCCGATCAAATGCGGGGGAGTATAGCTGAGCAGAAGCCCTCATTTATCAACGGGTTTTAATGTAGCGCTCACAGAATGCAAATGTGGGAGCAAGTCCGCTCCCACATTTTGATCGTCTCAGGCCCGAGCCTATTGATTCAGCCGAACCTGTTTTTCCAGTTCCAGCTTCAAACCCGGCTCCAGTTTCAGTTGCCGCGCCAGTTCATCGAGGTAAGCCTTCTCCATAAAGTTTTCTTCGTCCACCAACATCACGCTGGCGATGTACATCTCGGCGGCCATTTCCGGGGTGCCAGCAGCCCGTGCCACATCGGCCGGGTCGAGAGGTTTGTTGAGTTCAGCGTGCAGCCAGCTTTGCAATTCGCGGTCGTTATCCAGCTTGGTGAATTCGCCTTCGATCAGCGCGCGCTCGCGTTCGTCCACATGGCCGTCAGCCTTGGCGGCGGCGACCAGTGCCTTGAGGATGCCCTGGCTGTGTTGCTCAACCTGGGCCGGTGGCAGGCGGTCGATGGTTTGCGGCTCGCCCTGGGGTGCGCTTGCCTGATTGGCCTGCCAGTTGCCGTAGGCTTTGTAGGCGATGACGCCCAAGGCTGCCAGACCGCCGTAGGTCAGGGCCTTGCCGCCGAATTTGCGCGCCTTCTTGTTACCCAGCAGCAGGCCCATGGCACCGGCTGCCAGGGCGCCGCCGCCTGCACCACCGAGCAGGCTGCCAAGGCCACCGCCGCCGAGCAAGCCACCCAATGCGCCTTTATCGTCCTGTTTACGCTGGCCGCCAGCCTTGTTTTGCAGCATGTCCTGGCCGGACTTGAGCAACTGATCGAGCAATCCACGGGTATTCATTCGTAGCCTCCAGACACTAGGGTTCATAGGACCAATAGGCCCTCAGCGTAAAACTAAGTGCCAAAAAGCCCCGATCTAGAGTGCTTCCAGATGTAACGCAACGCTTGCGGCTTGAAGCTTGCTGCTGCCCTTCACTTAAATCGATATACACTCGAAAAAATCTATAAAAACACCCCACTGGTAATTCCAGCATGATGACCTTGCGTCAAATCCGGCATTTTATCGCCGTGGCCGAGACCGGCTCGATCTCCGCTGCCGCGCAAACAGCGTTCATTTCCCAATCGACCCTGACCCTGGCGATCCAGCAACTGGAGCAGGAGATCGGCGTCAATCTGTTCAATCGTCACGCCAAGGGCATGACCCTGACCCACCAGGGCCATCAATTCCTGCGCCAGGCGCACCTGATCCTCGCCACTGTCGACAACGCCAAGCGCAGCCTGCAGCAGAGCACCGACCAGGTCGCCGGGCAGTTGATCATTGGCGTAACGAGCCTGGTGGCCGGTTATTACCTCGCCGACCTGCTGACCCGCTTCCAGCGCGCCTATCCCAATGTGGAAATCCGCGTGATGGAGGACGAGCGCCCGTACATCGAGCATTTACTGGTCAGCGGCGAAATCGACGTCGGCGTGTTGATCCTCTCCAACCTGGAGGACCGACACGCACTGCAAACCGAAGTGCTTACCCATTCGCCCCACCGCTTATGGCTACCCGCACAACACCCCCTGCTGGAAAACGACAGCATCAACCTGGCCGACGTGGCACGCGAACCGTTGATCCAGCTGAACGTGGACGAAATGGGCCACAACGCCCAGCGCATGTGGACTGGCGCAGGCCTGCAACCGCGCGTGACCTTGCGCACCGCCTCCACCGAAGCCGTGCGAAGCCTGGTGGCAGCGGGCCTGGGCGTATCGATCCAACCGGACATGACCTATCGGCCCTGGTCGCTTGAGGGCGACATTATCGAAGCCCGGCCGATTGCCGACCTCAGCCAGACCCTCGACGTAGGCCTGGCCTGGCGCCGTGGCACCGCACGGCCTGCGCTGGTCGACCCGTTCCTGACTGTCGCCCGTGAACAACCACACCCGCGCAAGCCATCTATTTAATCGAATGCTGCATTCAGTATTTAGTATTTGTTGACCTCGCGCCTAACCTCTAGTCTCTCTACATCCCATAAGAGAAGGTCAGGCGCCTTGTAAGAGAACGCCCATGGCCACACAAGAAAAGAGATCGCGAAAAATGTCCGGTGCGCCCACCCCGCTGCTCACTGCGTTGCTGATCGACGGCGAACTGGTCCAGGGCCAGGGGTTCGCCGAGCCGATCCTCAACCCGGCCACCGGTGAAGTGCTCACCCAGATCGCCGAAGCCAGCGCCGAGCAGGTCGAAACCGCGATCATTGCCGCCCACAGCGCCTTCGCCGGCTGGTCGCGCACTACGCCCCAGCAGCGTTCAAACATCCTGTTGGGCATTGCCGACGCCATCGAAAAACAAGCCGACTACCTGGCACGTCTGGAATCCCTGAACTGCGGCAAGCCTTTGCATCTGGCGCGTCAGGATGACTTGAGCGCCACCGTGGATGTGTTCCGCTTCTTCGCCGGGGCCGTGCGCTGCCAGACCGGTCAACTGAGCGGTGAATACCTGCCGGGCTATACCAGCATGGTGCGTCGCGATCCGATTGGCGTGGTGGCATCCATCGCGCCGTGGAACTACCCGCTGATGATGGCCGCGTGGAAAATCGCTCCGGCCCTGGCCGCCGGCAATACGTTGGTGTTCAAACCCTCGGAACACACGCCGCTGTCGATCCTCGCCCTGGCCCCGGTGCTTAAGGAGCTGTTGCCTCGCGGCGTGATCAACATTCTGTGTGGCGGCGGCGAAGGCGTCGGCAGTCACTTGGTCAGCCATCCCAAGGTGCGCATGGTCTCGTTGACTGGGGATATCGTCACCGGGCAAAAGATTCTGCAAGCCGCGTCCAAGACGTTGAAACGCACGCACCTGGAACTGGGTGGCAAGGCGCCAGTGATCGTGTGCAACGACGCAGACCTGCAAGCCGTGGTCGAAGGCGTGCGTGCCTACGGTTATTACAATGCCGGCCAGGACTGCACTGCCGCGTGCCGCATCTACGCCCAGGCCGGCATTCACGACAAATTGGTAGCCGAGCTTGGCGCGGCGGTCAGCAGCCTGCGGTTTGCCGGTAAACGCGATGCCGATAATGAGCTCGGCCCGCTGATCAGCACGCGCCAGCGCGATCGGGTGGCCAGTTTTGTCGAGCGCGCCCTCGGCCAGCCGCATATAGAACGTATCACCGGCGCTGCCGTGCATTCCGGGGCCGGGTTCTATTACCAACCCACCCTGCTCGCCGGCTGTAAACAAAACGATGAAATCGTACAGCGCGAAGTATTCGGGCCGGTAGTCACCGTGACCCGCTTCGATGAACTGGAACAGGTGGTGGACTGGGCCAACGACTCCGAATACGGCCTGGCCTCCTCCGTGTGGACTCAGAACCTGGACAAGGCCATGCAAGTGGCGGCGCGCCTGCAATATGGCTGCACCTGGATCAACAGCCATTTCATGCTGGTCAGCGAAATGCCCCACGGCGGCTTGAAACGCTCGGGGTATGGGAAAGATCTGTCGAGTGATTCATTGCAGGACTATAGCGTTGTCAGGCACATCATGGCCCGGCACGGAAATGCACTTTAGCCGCAAGACTCAAGCTGCAAGCTACAAGTAAATACGGATGCGTTTTTTCTTGCGGCTTGCGGCTTGAAGCCAAGAGCTACGCTAAAAAAAACAACACGTACAACTGCTTTTACTGCCCCGACCATAATTAAAGAAGAGGGAACCCCCATGTCTGCGCACAAGACCGCAATGCTCAGTGCCCTGACCACCGCGCTGCTGGCCAGCGCCAGCCTCCAGGCCGCCGAACCGCTCAAGACGGTGGGTGCTGGTGAAGGCCAGCTGGATATCGTCGCCTGGCCCGGCTATATCGAACGTGGCGAAAGCGACAAGGCCTACGACTGGGTCACCGGTTTCGAGAAGGAAACCGGTTGCAAGGTCAATGTGAAAACCGCCGCCACCTCGGACGAAATGGTCAGCCTGATGGCCAAGGGCGGGTATGACCTGGTCACCGCATCGGGTGATGCGTCGTTGCGGTTAATCGTCGGCAAGCGGGTGCAGCCGATCAACACCTCGCTGATCCCCAACTGGAAGAACATCGACCCACGTCTCAAGGACGCGCCATGGTACGTGGTCGGCCAGCAAACCTACGGCACCCCGTACCAGTGGGGCCCGAACGTGCTGATGTACAACACCAACGTGTTCAAGACCGCGCCCACCAGTTGGAACGTGCTGTTCGACGCGCAGAACCTGCCGGACGGCAAGCCGAACAAAGGCCGCGTGCAAGCCTATGATGGCCCGATCTACATGGCCGACGCGGCGCTGTACCTCAAGTCGACCAAGCCGGAGCTGGGCATCCAGAACCCGTATGAACTGACTGAAACCCAATACAAGGCCGTGCTCGACCTGTTGCGCGCACAACAGCCGCTGATCCACCGCTACTGGCACGACACCACCGTGCAAATGAGTGACTTCAAGAACGAAGGCGTGGTGGCCTCCAGCGCCTGGCCGTATCAGGTCAACGGCCTGCAGAACGAAAAACAGCCGATTGCCTCGACCATTCCGAAGGAAGGTGCCACCGGTTGGGCCGACACCACCATGTTGCACAGCGAGGCCAAGCACCCGAATTGCGCCTACAAATGGATGGACTGGTCGTTGCAGCCGAAGGTCCAGGGTGACGTTGCCGCCTGGTTCGGTTCGCTGCCGGCGGTGCCTGCGGCCTGTAAGGAAAGCGAGTTGCTCGGTGCCGAAGGGTGCAAGACCAATGGTTTCGACCAATTCGACAAGATCGCCTTCTGGAAAACACCGCAGGCTGAAGGCGGCAAGTTCGTGCCGTACAGCCGCTGGACCCAGGATTACATTGCGATCATGGGCGGCAGGTAAGGCCTTCCTGACAACACGGGACCAACGCAGGAGCGGGCTTGTGTGGGACCGAGCCAAATTCAATACCGCATTGTTTTTTCAGAAGTCCAGGCCGGGCCGCTGCGACGACCCGCGCCTTTTTGGAGCACCGCACCATGACGCTTGCAGTCCAATTCACCCACGTTTCCCGTCAGTTCGGCGAAGTGAAAGCCGTTGACCGGGTTTCCATCGATATCCAGGACGGCGAGTTCTTTTCCATGCTCGGCCCTTCCGGCTCGGGCAAGACCACCTGCCTGCGCCTGATTGCCGGGTTCGAGCAGCCGAGCGCCGGCTCGATACGTATTCATGGCGAGGAAGCCGCGGGCTTACCGCCCTATCAGCGCGATGTAAACACTGTATTCCAGGATTACGCGCTGTTCCCCCATATGAATGTGCGCGACAACGTGGCCTACGGCCTCAAGGTCAAGGGGGTCGGCAAGGCAGAACGCCTGAACCGTGCAGAAGAGGCCCTGGCCATGGTCGCCCTCGGTGGTTATGGCGACCGCAAGCCCGTACAGCTTTCCGGTGGCCAACGCCAACGCGTCGCCCTGGCCCGCGCCCTGGTCAATCGTCCACGGGTGCTGCTGCTGGACGAACCGCTGGGCGCCCTCGACCTCAAGCTGCGCGAACAGATGCAAAGCGAGTTGAAGAAGCTGCAACGCCAGCTGGGCATCACCTTTATCTTCGTGACCCACGACCAGACCGAAGCGCTGTCGATGTCCGACCGCGTGGCGGTGTTCAACAAAGGCCGCATCGAACAGGTCGACACCCCGCGCAATCTCTATATGAAACCGGCCACGTCGTTCGTCGCCGAGTTCGTCGGCACCTCCAATGTGATCCGCGGCGACTTGGCCCAGTGCCTCAGCGGCACTGCGCAACCCTTCTCGATCCGCCCGGAACACGTACGCTTCGCCGATGGCCCGCTGGGCGCTGGCGAAGTGGAAATCAGCGGCTTGCTCCACGATATCCAATACCAGGGCAGCGCCACCCGCTATGAGTTGAAACTGGAAAACGGCCAGGCGCTGAATATCAGCCGCGCCAACAACCAGTGGCTGGACACCAGCGCTGGTCACCAGGTCGGCCAGACCCTCACCGCGCGCTGGGCCCGTGAAGCCATGGTGCCGTTGACCGATATCGCAGGCGAGGTGTGACATGAGCCTGGCCCTATCCCAACCACCGATGCGCAGGTTTTCCAACCTGCTGTATCGCAAGCCCAACCTCTATCTGGCGATGCTGCTGGTGCCGCCGCTGATCTGGTTCGGCGCGATCTATCTTGGCTCGCTGCTGACCCTGCTCTGGCAAGGCTTCTATACGTTTGACGACTTCACCATGGCGGTCACCCCGGACCTGACCCTGGCCAACTTCGCCGCGCTGTTCCAGCCGTCGAACTTCGACATCATCGTGCGCACCCTGAGCATGGCGATTGTGGTGTCGATCGCCAGCGCCATCGTCGCCTTCCCGATCGCCTACTACATGGCGCGCTACACCACGGGCAAGACCAAGGCGTTCTTCTACATCGCGGTCATGATGCCAATGTGGGCCAGCTACATCGTCAAGGCCTATGCCTGGACCTTGCTGCTGGCCAAGGGCGGCGTGGCGCAGTGGTTCGTGCAACACCTGGGCCTGGAGCCGGTGTTGCAGTTCGTGCTGGGCATTCCCGGCGTAGGCGGCAGCACCTTGAGCACCTCGCACCTGGGGCGCTTCATGGTGTTCGTCTACATCTGGCTGCCGTTCATGATTCTGCCGATCCAGGCGTCCCTGGAACGTTTGCCGCCGTCGTTGCTGCAAGCCTCGGCGGATCTTGGCGCCAAGCCGCGCCAGACGTTCATGCAGGTGATCCTGCCGCTGTCGGTGCCGGGGATTGCCGCCGGTTCCATCTTCACCTTCTCGCTGACTCTGGGCGATTTCATCGTGCCGCAGCTCGTAGGGCCACCGGGTTACTTCGTCGGCGGCATGGTCTACGCCCAGCAAGGCGCCATCGGCAACATGCCCATGGCGGCGGCGTTCACCCTGGTGCCGATTGTGCTGATCGCGGTTTACCTGTCTATCGTCAAACGTCTGGGGGCCTTCGATGCACTCTGAGAAATCTTCGCTGGGTCTCAGGATCGCAGCCTGGGGCGGACTGGTGTTTTTGCACTTTCCGATCCTGATTATCTTCCTCTACGCCTTCAACACTGAAGAAGCCGCGTTCAGCTTTCCGCCTCAGGGCTTCACGTTGAAGTGGTTCAGCGTGGCCTTCGCCCGGCCGGACGTGCTGGAAGCCATCAAGCTGTCGTTGCAGATTGCGGCGATCGCCACCCTGATCGCCATGGTGCTTGGCACTCTGGCCTCGGCGGCGCTGTATCGCCGTGAGTTCTTCGGCAAGCAAGGGGTGTCATTGATGCTGATCCTGCCGATTGCGCTGCCGGGGATCATCACCGGTATCGCGTTGCTGGCGACCTTCAAGACACTGGGCATCGAACCGGGGATGTTCACCATCATCGTCGGCCATGCGACCTTCTGCGTGGTGATCGTCTACAACAACGTCATTGCCCGCTTACGTCGCACATCCCACAGCCTGATCGAAGCCTCGATGGACCTCGGTGCCGACGGCTGGCAGACCTTCCGCTACATCATCATGCCCAACCTGGGCTCGGCGCTGCTGGTCGGCGGCATGCTCGCCTTTGCGCTGTCGTTTGACGAAATCATCGTCACCACCTTCACCGCCGGCCACGAGCGCACCTTGCCGTTGTGGCTGCTCAACCAACTGAGCCGCCCACGGGATGTACCGGTGACCAACGTGGTCGCGATGCTGGTGATGCTGGTGACGATGTTCCCGATTCTGGGTGCCTATTACCTGACGCGCGGCGGTGAAAGCGTGGCCGGTAGTGGCGGTAAATAATTGTTTGAAGAGGACATGGCGATGCAAACCAAACTGCTGATCAACGGCCAATTGGTCGAAGGCGAAGGCTCGGCTCAAGCCGTATTCAACCCGGCGCTCGGCCGCGTGCTGGTGGAAATCAACGAAGCCAGCGAAGCCCAGGTGGACGCCGCCGTGCGCGCGGCGGATGCAGCCTTCGAAGGCTGGTCGCAAACCGCGCCCAAGGACCGCTCGCTATTATTGCTGAAACTGGCGAACGTGATCGAAGCCCACGGCGAAGAGTTGGCCAAGCTGGAATCGGACAACTGCGGCAAGCCCTATAGCGCCGCCCTGAACGATGAGATCCCGGCGATTGCCGATGTGTTCCGCTTCTTTGCCGGCGCCAGCCGTTGCATGAGCGGCTCGGCGGGTGGTGAGTATTTGCCCGGCCACACCTCAATGATCCGCCGCGACCCGGTGGGCGTGATTGCCTCCATCGCACCGTGGAACTACCCATTGATGATGGTCGCCTGGAAAATCGCCCCGGCCCTCGCCGCCGGTAATACCGTAGTGCTCAAGCCGTCGGAACAAACCCCGTTGACCGCCCTGCGCATGGTCGAACTGGCCGCTGAAATCTTCCCGGCCGGTGTGCTCAACCTGGTGTTCGGCCGTGGGCCAACCGTCGGCGGCCCGCTGGTAAACCACCCGAAAGTACGCATGGTGTCGCTGACCGGCTCCATCGCCACGGGTGCAAATATCATCTCCAGCACCGCCGACAGCGTGAAACGCATGCACATGGAGCTGGGTGGCAAGGCGCCAGTGGTCATCTTCAACGACGCGGACATCGACGCCGCCGTGGAAGGCATCCGCACCTTCGGCTTCTACAACGCCGGCCAGGATTGCACCGCGGCGTGCCGGATTTATGCGCAGGCAGAGATCTACGAGAAGTTTGTCGAAAAACTCGGCGCGGCGGTCGCCAGTATCAAGTATGGCCTGCAGGATGATCCAGCCACCGAGCTGGGCCCATTGATTACCGCGCAGCACCGCGACCGTGTCGCGGGTTTCGTCGAGCGCGCCGTGGCGCAGTCGCACATTCGCCTGGTCACCGGCGGCAAGGCGGTGGACGGTAATGGCTTCTTCTTTGAGCCGACCGTACTGGCCGACGCGCAGCAGGACGATGAGATCGTGCGCCGCGAAGTGTTCGGACCGGTGGTGTCAGTGACCCAATTCACTGATGAAGCGCAGGTGCTGGGCTGGGCTAACGATTCGGACTACGGCCTGGCGTCGTCCGTATGGACCGCCGATGTAGGACGTGCCCACCGCTTGGCCGCACGCCTGCAATATGGCTGCACCTGGGTGAATACCCACTTCATGCTCGTCAGCGAAATGCCTCACGGCGGTCAGAAACTGTCCGGGTATGGCAAGGACATGTCCATGTACGGGTTGGAGGACTACACCACCGTGCGCCATGTGATGTTCAAGCACTGACCCGTGCCCTCTGTGGGAGGGGGCTTGCTCGCGAATACGGTGGGTCAGTTGATGCATGTGCAAGCTGATACCACGCATTCGCGAGCAAGCCCGCTCCCACATTTGATCATCATAGGGTCCGATCAAGGTGTTCGGCCACAGCGCTAGAAATGTCTTGTCGCATTTGCAACGCCATCACCCCGCCATCAATCAATTTTCCTACGTCATCGAACCGCTTAAGCTATCCGGCGTCTGTTTAATGTCCGTTGCGTTTGGTCGAAGGCATGTCCGAACCGTAATTTCTGATCCGCTACGTGCCAGGAAAGGCGCGGGATTTGCTCACGACAGGTTGTCTCTATGCACCGCAGGAATTTGCTCAAAGCGTCCATGGCCATTGCGGCTTACACCGGTCTGTCGGCCAGCGGCCTACTCGCCGCCCAGGCCTGGGCCGGGAACCGTGCCGCCGATGGCAAGGCCGTGGCGTTCGATTTCGAAACGCTCAAGGCCCAGGCCAAACAACTCGCCGGGACCGCTTACAAGGACACCAAACAGGTACTGCCGCCAACCCTGGCGACCATGACCCCGCAGAATTTCAACGCCATCGGCTACGACGGCAACCATTCGCTGTGGAAGGAATTGAACGGCCAGCTGGACGTTCAGTTCTTCCACGTCGGCATGGGCTTCAAGACGCCGGTGCGCATGCACAGCGTCGACCCCAACACCCGCGAAGCGCGCGAAGTGCATTTCCGCCCGTCACTGTTCAACTATGAAAAAACCACGGTCGATACCAAGCAACTGACCGGCGACCTGGGGTTTTCCGGGTTCAAGCTGTTCAAGGCGCCGGAGCTGGACCGTCATGACGTGCTGTCGTTCCTCGGCGCCAGCTACTTTCGCGCGGTGGACAGCACCGGGCAGTACGGCCTCTCCGCCCGTGGCCTGGCCATCGATACCTACGCGAAAAAACGCGAAGAGTTCCCCGATTTCACGCAGTTCTGGTTTGAAACCCCGGACAGGAACGCCACCCGCTTCGTGGTGTACGCCCTGCTCGACTCGCCGAGCGCTACCGGTGCCTATCGCTTCGATATCGACTGCCAGGCCAACCAGGTGGTGATGGCGATCGACGCGCATATCAATGCACGCACCACCATCGAACAACTGGGCATTGCGCCGATGACCAGCATGTTCAGTTGCGGCACCCACGAACGCCGTATGTGCGACACCATCCACCCGCAAATTCATGACTCAGACCGCCTGGCCATGTGGCGCGGCAACGGCGAGTGGATCTGCCGCCCGCTGAACAATCCGGCCAAGCTGCAATTCAACGCGTTCGCCGACAAAGACCCGAAAGGTTTCGGCCTGGTGCAGACCGACCATGAGTTCGCCAGCTACCAGGACACCGTGGACTGGTACAGCAAGCGTCCGAGCCTGTGGGTCGAACCGACCACGGCATGGGGCGAAGGCTCGATCGACCTGCTGGAGATTCCTACCACCGGCGAAACCCTCGATAACATCGTCGCCTTCTGGACCCCGAAAAAGCCCGTGGCCGCCGGCGACTCGCTCAACTACGGCTACAAGCTGTACTGGAGTGCCCTGCCACCGGTGAGCACGCCGCTGGCCCAGGTCGATGCCACCCGCTCCGGCATGGGTGGCTTTGTCGAAGGCTGGGCACCGGGTGAACACTACCCACCGGTGTGGGCGCGCCGTTTTGCCGTGGACTTCAAGGGCGGCGGCCTGGATCGCCTGCCACCGGGCACCGGGATAGAGCCGGTGGTAACTTGCTCCCACGGCCAGGTCAAGGATTTCAGCGTGCTGGTGCTGGATAACATCAAGGGCTACCGCATCCTGTTTGACTGGTACCCGACCAGCGACAGCGTGGAACCGGTGGAGCTGCGTTTGTTTATCCGTACCCAGGACCGCACCTTGAGTGAAACCTGGCTGTATCAGTATTTCCCGCCGGCACCGGACCAGCGTAAGTACACCTGATGCACTGCGTTCCCACGCTTGCGTGGGAACGCCCCCCTGCGGCTCAGAACCGCGACACACTCTTCATCGCCCCAATCAAATAACGCATCGCCACCTGATCGTTCTCGGTCAGGGCGCGGTATTGCGCCAGCAATTCCACTTCATCCGAACTCAGCCTTCGGCCACCTAAAGACACCCGGCGGGCCAAAAAGGACGCCACCACACCCGCTACACCATAGGACTTGGCCATGGACTGCTTCTCCTGATATCCATCAAATACTCCCATTGCCCATCACCCGCCTCTCATGAAGCGCAATGCCTCAGTTAGCAAACCGACTGACTTCCTGGGCCAGAAACCAGACTTACCTTAAGCGTAGAAACCTTATTGCCGAGTGTGCGATTTTTTTAGAGTAATCACTTAAATAATTGTCTCGGTAACAAAGACCTACAGGCTTATCCCACCCTTTCATCCAAAAAAACCCACCGGGTCAGGGTGGGTTCTGGTGAAGCGTGCAGCCGTTCAATCTCGCAAATCAGACTCATGGATCGGCTGATCACGGTGCGTGGCGCGTTGGTACTGCGCCGGCCAGATTGCCTTGCGTCCACCCAGGTCATCGTCGGCATGCAGCGGCCAGTACGGATCACGCAACAGCTCACGGGCCAGGAAGATGATATCGGCCTGGCAGGTGCGCAGGATGTGCTCGGCCTGAGCCGGCTCAGTGATCATGCCAACGGTGCCCGTGGCGATGCCCGACTCTTTGCGCACACGTTCGGCGAAGCGGGTCTGGTAACCGGGGCCGGTCGGGATCTCGGCATTGGCGGCGGTGCCACCGGAGGACACGTCGATCAGGTCGACGCCCAAGTCTTTCAGGCGGCGCGCCAGCTCCACGGTTTCATCCGGGTTCCAGCCGTCCTCCACCCAGTCGGTAGCCGACACCCGCACAAACAGCGGCAGCTCCTGCGGCCAGACATCACGCACGGCCTTGGTGACCTGCTGCACCAAACGTATACGGTTTTCAAACGAGCCACCGTACTGGTCCTGACGCTGGTTGCTGATAGGTGAGAGAAATTGATGCAGCAGGTAACCATGCGCCGCGTGGATTTCCACCACTTCAAAACCGGCGGTCAACGCGCGCTTGGCGGCGGCGACGAAATCGGCGATCACTTGCTGGATCTGCCCTTCGCCCAGCTGTTTGGGTTGGGTGTGCTGAGGGTCGAAGGCAATCGGCGATGGCCCCACCGGGGTCCAGCCGCCCTCCTCCACTTTGACGCTGCCATGCTTGCCGATCCATGGCCGATGGGTGCTGGCCTTGCGCCCGGCGTGGGCCAGCTGAATGCCGGCCACCGCGCCCTGGGCCGCGATGAAACGTGTGATGCGTTGCAGCGGTTCGATCTGTGCGTCGTTCCACAGGCCCAGGTCCTGGGCGGTGATGCGGCCGTCGGCAGTCACGGCGGTGGCTTCGGTGAAAATCAACCCGGCGCCACCGACGGCACGGCTGCCAAGGTGGACGAGATGCCAGTCATTGGCCAGACCATCGACGCTTGAGTATTGGCACATGGGCGAAACCGCGATGCGGTTGAGCAGGGTCAATTGGCGCAGGGTATAGGGTTCGAGCAGCTGACTCATGGCGCACCTCTTCTGGGTTCTGTGGGCACTATTCAAACAGTGCTTAGAGCCTAGTCGACAACGCTGGAATGCACAGGGTTCAGAACCGAAAACGGGAGCCGATTGCCGACCCCCGTGTTGCAACAGCCTACATTTCGACCTGGGTGCCCAGCTCGATCACCCGGTTTACCGGGAGCTTGAAGAAGCGCAGGTTGCCGTTGGCGTTCTTCAACATAAAGGCGAACAAAGCTTCGCGCCAACGCGCCATGCCCTTGATCCGCGAGGCGATGACCGTTTCGCGGCTGAGGAAATAGGTAGTGCGCATCGGGCTGAAGTCCAGGTCATCCAGATGGCACAACTTCAGCGCTTGCGGTACATCCGGCTCATCGGTGAAACCAAAGTGCAGGATCACACGGAAGAAGCCTTCGCCGTAGGCATCCACCTCAAACCGCCGCGCGGCAGGGACGCGGGGAATATCCTCGTAGACCACGGTCAGCAGCACCACTTGCTCATGCAACACTTGGTTATGCAGCAGGTTGTGCAACAGCGCATGGGGCACGGCGTCCGGGCGAGCGGTGAGGAACACGGCGGTGCCCTGCACCCGATGGGGCGGCTGCACGCGGATACTGCTGATAAAGATCGGCAGCGGCAAGCCGCCTTCGTCGAGGCGCTCCACCAGCAATTGCTTGCCGCGCTTCCAGGTGGTCATCAGCACGAACAACACGATCCCCGCCAATACCGGAAAGGCGCCGCCCTGGATGATCTTCGGCACGTTGGCCGCGAAATACAGACCGTCCACCAACAGGCAGCACACCAGGACCGGCACCGCCAGGATCGGAGGCCACTTCCACAGCAGCAGCATCACCGCCGATACCAGGATGGTGGTCATCAGCATGGTGCCAGTCACTGCCACGCCGTAAGCCGATGCCAAAGCGTTGGACGATTCAAAGCCCAGCACCAGCAGGATCACCCCCACCATCAGCGACCAGTTCACCGCACCGATGTAGATCTGCCCCTGTTCGGCACTGGACGTGTGCTGTATGTGCATGCGCGGGATGTAGCCCAACTGGATCGCCTGACGGGTTAACGAGAACGCGCCGGAAATCACCGCCTGGGATGCAATCACCGTGGCCAGGGTGGACAACACCACCAGCGGGATCAGCGCCCAGCTCGGGGCCAGCAGGTAGAACGGGTTGCGCGCGGCTTCCGGGTCGCCGAGCAACATCGCGCCCTGGCCGAAATAATTGAGGACCAACGCCGGCAATACCAGGATGAACCAGGCGCGGGCGATGGGTTTGCGGCCGAAGTGGCCCATGTCGGCGTAGAGTGCTTCGGCGCCGGTCAATGCCAGCACCACCGCGCCGAGGATCGCCACGCCAATGCCGGGGTGAGCCTCGAAGAAACGCACGGCCCACATCGGGTTCATCGCACTGAGCACTTCAGGGTGCAGAGTGATGCCGTACACGCCCAGCCCGCCCAGCACCAGGAACCAGGTCACCATGACCGGCCCGAACAGCTTGCCGATGTGATCGGTGCCATGTTTCTGGATCAGGAACAGCGCCACCAACACCACCAGGGCGATGGGCACGACCCATTTTTCCAGGCCGTCGAACGCCAGTTCCAGGCCTTCAACCGCGGACAGTACGGAAATCGCCGGAGTGATCATGCTGTCGCCGTAGAACAGTGCCGCGCCACAGAGGCCGCACACCACCAGGAAACTGCGCAACTTCTTGCGCTCCCCGGCCGCCCGCCGTGCCAGTGCCGTGAGCGCCATGATGCCGCCCTCGCCCTGGTTATCGGCGCGCAACACGAACAGCATGTACTTGATCGACACCACCCAGATCAGCGACCAGAAGATCAGCGCCAGGATCCCCAGCACGCCGTCATGGTTGACCTGAACCCCATAACCGCCGTTGAACACCTCTTTAAGGGTGTAGAGCGGGCTGGTCCCGATATCGCCGTAAACCACCCCGACCGCTGCCACCAGCATGCCGATCGGCTTGGCGTTTGACTGCTCGGCACCTGCTGCCTGACTACTCGCGTGACCCATCAACCACTCCTGCCCTTTGACCTGAGGTCTTTTATAAATAACGCGTCTAAGCTGACCGTAGCATGCGCTGTTTTACTTCTCGTAACAGACGTTTTATTGACCCAGGGGTTTTACCTGTGTGCAACGGCGCGAAGCATAGCGCAGCACTCGTCGCATTTCCCTGCATAAAGCTGGTCAAGTGCGTTGCCCGTCGCTAGAATTGCGCACTTTTTGATCAGAGGCGCACCCAGCGCCCGTCCGCAGCCCTGTCGTGCCCGACTGGCGGCGTCATTCAATACCGAGGTTAGACATGTCCACCACCATCGCAAAAGCCAACCCCAAGGTTGGCTTTGTTTCCCTGGGTTGCCCGAAGGCTCTGGTCGACTCCGAGCGCATCCTCACGCAACTGCGTATGGAAGGCTATGACGTTGTGTCCACTTACCAGGACGCCGACGTGGTGGTGGTCAATACCTGCGGCTTCATCGATTCGGCCAAGGCGGAATCCCTGGAAGTGATCGGCGAAGCGATCAAGGAAAACGGCAAGGTCATCGTGACCGGCTGCATGGGCGTGGAAGAAGGCAATATCCGCAATGTGCACCCGAGCGTGCTGGCGGTGACCGGCCCGCAGCAGTACGAGCAGGTGGTCAACGCCGTGCACGAAGTGGTCCCCCCGCGTCAGGACCACAACCCGCTGATCGACCTGGTGCCGCCGCAAGGCATCAAGCTGACCCCGCGCCACTACGCGTACCTGAAAATTTCCGAAGGCTGCAACCACAGCTGCAGCTTCTGCATCATCCCGTCGATGCGCGGCAAGCTGGTCAGCCGTCCGGTCGGCGACGTATTGGACGAGGCCCAGCGCCTGGTCAAATCCGGCGTGAAAGAGCTGTTGGTGATCTCCCAGGACACCAGCGCCTACGGCGTCGACGTGAAATACCGCACCGGTTTCTGGAACGGCGCGCCGGTGAAAACCCGCATGACCGAACTGTGCGAAGCCTTGAGCAGCCTGGGTGTGTGGGTGCGCCTGCACTACGTTTACCCGTACCCACACGTGGACGAGCTGATCCCGCTGATGGCGGCCGGCAAGATCCTGCCGTACCTGGACATCCCGTTCCAGCACGCCAGCCCGAAGGTGCTCAAGGCCATGAAACGCCCGGCCTTCGAAGACAAGACCCTGGCGCGCATCAAGAACTGGCGCGAGATCTGCCCGGAACTGATCATCCGTTCGACCTTTATCGTCGGCTTCCCCGGCGAAACCGAAGAAGACTTCCAGTACCTGCTGGACTGGTTGACCGAAGCCCAACTGGACCGCGTCGGTTGCTTCCAGTACTCGCCGGTTGAAGGCGCCCCGGCCAACCTGCTGGACCTGGCCGTAGTGCCGGACGACGTCAAGCAGGACCGTTGGGAGCGTTTCATGGCGCACCAGCAGGCCATCAGCTCGGCGCGCCTGCAGCTGCGCATCGGCAAGGAAATCGAAGTGCTGATCGACGAAGTCGACGAGCAAGGCGCGGTCGGCCGCTGCTTCTTCGATGCGCCAGAAATCGACGGTAACGTGTTTATCGATGATGCCAGCGGTTTGAAGCCGGGCGACAAGGTCTGGTGCACCGTGACCGATGCTGACGAATACGACCTGTGGGCTGAAAAGCGCGACTGATTCGTCAATAAACTGAAAAAGCCCCGTCTCTGGAGAAGATACGGGGCTTTTTTAGGTCTATCGTTTTGCCCATCAGTGCCAATCGGCAAGGGGCAGCGGGCATGCGTCAGCATTCGGTTATCCACACACCTAAAACCAGCGATTACATCCAACTGGCGCAGATCTGGGAAGACTCGGTGCGGGCGACGCATGATTTCCTGCCGGACAGTTACATCGTGCTGCTGAAAAACCTGGTACTGACGCGCTATCTGGACGCTGTGATGTTGATTTGCACCAAGGATCCGCGCCAGCGTATCACCGGGTTTGCCGGCATCGCCGCGGGCAAGGTGGAGATGCTGTTTATTGCTCCGCAGCACCGGGGCCAGGGCCTTGGCCGGCACCTGCTACGGTATGCGATCGAACACATGAATGCCGACGAATTGGACGTGAACGAGCAAAATCCCCAGGCACTGGGTTTTTATTTCAAACAGGGCTTCGAGGTGATCGGACGCACGGAGCACGATGGCCTGGGTCAGCCGTATCCGTTGCTGCACATGCGTTTGCGCGAGGTGCAGCCGCAAGCGCGTCAAGGCTAAATGAAATGGGGCCGGGATTAACCGCGCCCACACAGGTACAATAGCCGCCCCCTTTTGTTACGGCCCTTGTCATGACTGACCCCATACGCCTCTCCAAACGCCTTATCGAACTGGTCGGTTGCTCCCGTCGGGAGGCTGAGCTGTTTATCGAAGGCGGCTGGGTCTCGGTGGACGGTGAAGTGATCGACGAGCCGCAGTTCAAGGTCACCACACAGAAGGTCGAGCTGGACCCGGAGGCCAAGGCCACCGCGCCCGAGCCGGTGACCATCCTGTTGCACGCCCCGGCCGGCGTGGATGCCGAGACGGCCATGGCGTCGATCAGCGCCGACACCCTCTCGCAAGAACACCGCTTCGGCAAGCGCCCGCTCAAGGGCCACTTCCTGCGCCTCACCGCCAGCGCCGACCTGCAAGCCAAGGCCAGCGGCCTGCTGGTGTTCACCCAGGACTGGAAGATCCTGCGCAAATTGACCGCCGATGCCGCCAAGATCGAGCAGGAATACGTGGTGGAAGTGGAAGGCGACATGGTTGCCCACGGCCTCAACCGCCTGAACCACGGCCTGACCTATAAAGGCAAAGAACTGCCCGCCGTCAAAGCCAGCTGGCAGAACGAGAACCGCCTGCGCTTTGCGATGAAAAACCCCCAGCCAGGCGTGATCGCGCTGTTCTGCGAAGCGGTTGGCCTCAAAGTCATCGCCATTCGCCGTATCCGCATCGGCGGCGTTTCCATCGGCAAGGTGCCGGTCGGCCAATGGCGTTATCTGTCTGGCAAAGAGAAGTTCTAAGCCGCTACCCTTTTTCCCGACACCGCCTCCTTTGCGCGGTGTCCTCAGTTGAATACCAGGATTGCCCACCATGATTCACAACGACGTACTGCGCAGCGTGCGCTACATGCTCGACATCAGCGACAACAAGATGGTCGAGATCATCAAGCTCGGCGGCATGGACGTGACCAAGGACGACCTGCTGACCTACCTCAAGAAAGATGAGGAAGAAGGCTTTGTGTTCTGCCCGGATGAAGTCATGGCGCACTTCCTCGACGGTTTGGTGATTTTCAAACGTGGCAAGGACGAAAGCCGTCCGCCACAGCCGATCGAAACCCCGGTGACCAACAACATCATCCTCAAGAAGCTGCGCGTGGCCTTCGAACTGAAGGAAGATGACATGCACGCCATCCTCAAGGCCGCCGAGTTCCCGGTGTCCAAGCCTGAGCTGAGCGCGCTGTTCCGCAAGTTCGGCCACACCAACTATCGCCCGTGCGGCGACCAGTTGCTGCGCAATTTCCTGAAGGGCCTGACGCTGCGCGTCAGAGCTTAAAGCAGCTATAAGCTTCACGCTGCAAGTTAAAAGCTTGTGGCTTGTAGCTTGCAACTTGAGGCTCCAGCAATGGCCTACAACGTCTCGCCCGTCGGCTTCGTGCGCTCCTGCTTCAAGGAGAAGTTCGCCATCCCACGCCAACCGCAGCTGGCACCGGCCGCCCGGGGCGTGCTGGAGCTGGTGGCGCCGTTCGACGGCGGCGAGGCCGTACAGGGCCTGGAGCAGGTCAGCCATGTATGGTTGCTGTTCCTGTTTCACCAGGCGCTGGAAGACAAACCCCGCCTGAAAGTGCGCCCACCGCGCCTGGGCGGCAACACCTCCATGGGCGTGTTCGCCACCCGCGCTACCCACCGGCCCAATGGCATTGGCCAGTCAGTGGTGAAACTGGACAAGGTCGAGCCGGGGCGGCTGTGGATTTCCGGGATTGATCTGCTGGACGGCACGCCAGTGCTGGATATCAAGCCGTATGTGCCGTATGCCGACATTGTCGACACGGCCACCAACTGTATCGCCAGCGCCGCACCGCAGCTGATTCCGGTGCAGTGGCTCAAGACCGCCCTGCAACAGGCACAAGCCCATGCCCAGTGCCTGGGCGAGCCACTGGTGGAGCTGATTGATCAGTGTCTGGCGCAGGATCCACGGCCGGCGTATCAAACACCGGGGCCGGAGCGGGAATACGGGGCGCGGTTCTGGGATGTGGATGTGCATTGGCACTATCCGGAGGCTGGGATGATTTGTGTGCTGGAAGTGCTTCCAGCCACCTGAAGAAAACGGAAACAAAATGTGGGAGCAAGCCCGCTCCCACATTTTTTTGATCTGTGTTTTTACTAACCCCGGATCACTTCTCGACGAACGCACGCTCGATCAAGTAATCACCCGGCTCACGCATCCGTGGCGAAACTTTCAGGCCGAAGTTGTTCAACACTTCGCTGGTTTCGTCCAGCATGCTTGGGCTGCCGCACAGCATGGCGCGATCGTCCTCTGGGTTGATCGGCGGCAGGCCGATGTCGCTGAACAGCTTGCCGCTGCGCATCAGGTCGGTCAGGCGGCCTTCGTTTTCGAACGGCTCGCGGGTCACGGTCGGGTAGTAGATCAATTTGTCACGCAGGGCCTCGCCGAAGAATTCGTTCTGCGGCAGGTGCTCGGTGATGAATTCGCGGTAGGCGACTTCGTTGACGTAACGCACGCCGTGGCACAGGATCACTTTTTCGAAACGCTCGTAGGTTTCCGGGTCCTGGATCACGCTCATGAACGGCGCCAGGCCAGTGCCGGTGCTGAGCAGGTACAGGTGTTTGCCCGGCTTCAAATCATCAAGCACCAAGGTGCCTGTCGGTTTTTTGCTGATGATGATCTCGTCGCCTTCCTTCAAGTGTTGCAACTGGGAAGTCAGCGGGCCATCCGGCACCTTGATGCTGAAGAACTCCAGATGCTCTTCCCAGTTCGGGCTGGCAATGGAGTAAGCGCGCATGAGCGGGCGGCCGTTGGGCTGTTGCAGGCCGATCATCACGAACTGACCGTTCTCGAAGCGCAGGCCCGGATCGCGGGTGCACTTGAAGCTGAACAGAGTGTCGTTCCAGTGATGAACACTGAGGACACGCTCGTGGTTCATGTTGCTCATGTACGGGGGACTCCTGGAAATGGGTCTGCGCCAAATGTAGTTGCGCAATTGCACAGCATTCTAATGGCGGCGACAATATCTGTTAACTGGATTATTAAGATAAGGGTTATCGGTTATATCGATATGCGATTTACTCTCCGTCAACTGCAAGTCTTCGTCGCCGTCGCCCAGCAGGAAAGCGTCTCGCGCGCTGCTGGCCTTCTGGCCTTATCTCAATCCGCCGCCAGCACCTCGATTACCGAGCTGGAGCGCCAATCCAGCTGCCAATTATTCGACCGCGCGGGAAAGCGCCTGAGCCTCAACGCCCTCGGCCATCAGTTGTTGCCCCAGGCGGTGGCGCTGCTGGACCAGGCCAAGGAGATCGAGGATCTGCTCAACGGCAAGTCCGGTTTCGGCTCCCTGGCGGTCGGCGCCACCCTCACCATCGGTAATTACCTGGCCACGCTGTTGATCGGCAGCTTCATGCAGCAACACCCCGAGAGCCAGGTAAAGCTACATGTGCAAAACACTGCCCATATCGTGCATCAGGTGGCGCACTACGAAATTGACCTGGGTCTAATCGAAGGCGACTGCAGCCACCCGGACATCGAGGTGCAAACCTGGGTGGAAGATGAACTGGTGGTGTTTTGCGCGCCGCAGCATCACCTGGCCAAACGTGGCGTGGCGAGCATGGACGAGTTGACCCATGAGGCATGGATCCTGCGGGAACAAGGCTCAGGCACGCGCCTGACCTTTGACCAAGCCATGCGCCATCACCGTAGTGCGCTGAATATCCGCCTCGAGCTGGAGCATACCGAGGCAATCAAGCGGGCGGTGGAATCTGGATTGGGGATTGGCTGCATTTCTCGGCTGGCACTGCGCGACGCGTTCCGCCGTGGCAGCCTGGTACCGGTGGAAACCCCGGATCTGGACCTGGCCCGGCAGTTCTACTTCATCTGGCATAAACAGAAGTACCAGACCTCGGCAATGCGCGAATTCCTGGAACTGTGCCGCGCTTTCACCGCTGGGGTTCAACGCAGCGACGAGATCGTGCTGCCGAGCATTGCCTGAGGGTCAGATCAGGATCACGGCCCACACCAGGGTGATCATGGTCAGCGCGACGAATTGCGCGGCGCTGCCCATGTCCTTGGCATTTTTCGACAGCGGGTGGCGATCCAGGGAGATGCGGTCGATCGCCGCTTCCACCGCAGAATTGAGCAACTCGACGATCAACGCCAGCAGGCACACCGCGATGAGCAAGGCGCGCTCGACCCGGCTGACATTCAGGAAAAAGCTCAGCGGGATCAGAATCACGTTGAGCAACACCAACTGGCGGAACGCCGCCTCGCCGGTGAACGCCGCACGCAGACCATCCAGGGAATAGCCCCCAGCATTGAAGATACGTTTGATACCGGTTTGACCCTTGAAAGGCGACATAGACGTAGGCAACTGAACCAAAGGAGTGGGGAAACTAGATCACGCAAAGTCAAAAAAGCGTGAATAGGTAACAGCTTAATGTTGCGAAATTGACTCAAGTTGTTGCAAGAGCAGCGCTGCCTGGGTGCGCGTACGCACGCCCAGCTTACGGAAGATCGCCGTAACGTGGGCCTTGATGGTGGCTTCCGACACATTCAGCTCGTAGGCAATCTGCTTGTTCAACAAGCCTTCGCAGACCATGGTCAGCACCCGGAATTGCTGCGGTGTCAGGCTGGCAAGGCCATCACGGGCAGCCTTGGCTTCGTCGGACACGTTGATTTCTTCGAACGCTTGCGGCGGCCAGGACACATCCCCATCCAACACAGTACGTACGGCTTTCTGGATATCTTCCATACCGCTGGACTTGGGGATGAAACCACTGGCGCCAAACTCCTTGGAGCGCACCACCACGTCAGCTTCTTCCTGGGCCGAAACCATCACTACGGGGATCTGCGGGTATTGACCGCGCAACAACACCAATCCGGAGAAGCCATAGGCGCCGGGCATGTTCAGGTCGAGCAGCACCAGGTCCCAGTCGGATTTTTCGGTGAGACGGGCTTCCAGCTCAGCAATGCTGGCCACTTCGACCAGACGCACGTCAGGGCCGAGGCCCAATGTCACTGCTTGATGCAGCGCGCTGCGAAACAACGGGTGGTCATCGGCTATCAGGATGTCGTATGTGGCCATTGATTAAATGATCCTGTTTTCAGGGGGCCCCTGATCGGCGCCCAGCATGCCCAGCGTAGCCTGGAGGGTCAAGCGCTACGCCCGTGGGCATTTTAGCGGGTTGCGGGTTCGTGGTGCCATCATGCAAACGTCGTCTGGTTATACCGTCGGAAGATAAGGAGCAAGGCGCGTATGAACAGTGTCCGTCGGATCCAGCGGCAGCTGGAACTTGGCGGCCAGGTAATGGGTGCTGAATACATCGAGGTAGGCGTCCAGGACTTCACTGGCTACCCGATCATCCGCCAATTCAAGACACAGCGCGGCGACTTCGGCGGTGCAGAAGTGATCGTCGCGCTTGGAACGACGCAACTTGTAGCGCGACAGCTGTTCCGGCGCCAGGCTGAGCACCGGCAAATGCTCCAGGTAGGGGCTTTTGCGGAACATCTTGCGCGCTTCACTCCAAGTGCCGTCCAGCAGGATGAACAGCGGGCGCTTGCCCTCCTCCACCTTTACTTCACTGACAACACGCTCCGGCGCGACGAATTCGCCGGGGAACACAATATAAGGCTGCCACTGAGGGTCGGCCAGCAAGGTCAGCAGGTCAGGATCGACTTCGGTGCGCGACCAGGCGAACGCCGTGGTGTCATCAATTACATCAGCGATCAGCCAGCCGGTATTACTGGGTTTCATGGGTTCCACGTCATGCATGAGCAGGCACATCGCTGAGGTTGCGGCGACTTTGGGCCGCCAGCCACACAGGCAGTACTCAGGAATGACCCGGCAGCCGGGGCAGCGTTCGGCACGCGAGCCACGATTCAGGAACGGACGGACGGCACGGGCCAGGCGCTGGGTGCGCAGGCGGGAAACAGCGTGGCTCATCGGATGCGGCGGTGGGACGGGTAAATCGACACGGTGAAAACTCGTGGACGGCTGAAGTGGCGGCAGTTTACCAGCGATACGCCTGGCTGTAGTGGCCAGGGCTCACCTATAATTGCGCGCCACTGAACGCACAGCGCAGTGGCTGGTCTATGCACCAGTAACCGAATCAGGAGAGTTTCATGCTGCGTTCCATGCTGCGCCTTGTCGCCCCATCCGTCGCCCTCGCGCTGGTACTGCCCGTGTGCGCCCAGGCGGCCTCGCTGCTGGAGGCCCAAATGAACCGGAAGCTGCAAAGCGTCGCGGCTGAAAGCAACAAGGACCTGCCACGGGAAATCGACGAAAAGACCCTGGAAGTGGCCTACACCGTCGAAGGCATGCAACTGATCGATCACCTGAGCGTCTTGCCGGATCGCGCCGAACAGATGCGCGCCAATCCTAAGGCCGTGTATTTCCAGCTCGGCCAGAGTGTATGCCTGAACAAGGGCTACCGCGAGCTGATGGCCAAGGGCGCGGTGATGCGTTACGAAATCACCGAGAACAAGACCAACCGTCCTGTGGCCTCGGTAAAGTTCGTGGAAGCGGATTGCCCGGCACCCGCTGCGGCAAAAAAGAAAAAGTAACGCCTTGGCCTTCGCGCGCTGCCGTTCGGCGGCGCGCACTCCTCCCCGCGTCAAGTCCTCGCTGGCAGCTAGACTCCGTACTGAGTGACCAATAAGTGGTTGCCAGCCAAGGGTTTTCCGGCCCATGATCAAGTCATCCCGATCTTTCATTCACAGCGTTTTTCATGCTGCTCTGTAACATTTTCAGGGCAAAAGAAAGTTGCCCCCCTGCGGCAAACAGCGACACAAGCAGTGTCGTGACCTCCGGCGAAGGTGCCCTGCAAGAAGGAGAAGTTGAATGCCCTATGAACCGAATGACCGCCTGCTCCGACATTTTGAACAACACGGCACCGACCTCACGCAGCAGGTCGACGCACAACTCCAGCTGATCGCCCCCAACAGCCCGAATATCCCCTTATATCGCGACATGATCCTCACTGTGCTGCGCATGGCCCAGGACGACCGCAACCGCTGGAACGCCAAGATCACCCTGCAAGCCATTCGCGAGTTGGACAACGCCTTTCGCGTGCTTGAACAATTCAAGGGTCGTCGCAAGGTAACGGTATTCGGCTCGGCCCGCACTCCGGTGGAAAGCCCGCTGTATGCGTTGGCCCGCGAAGTCGGCGCGGCGCTGGCGCGCTCGGACCTCATGGTGATCACCGGCGGCGGTGGCGGCATCATGGCCGCCGCCCACGAAGGCGCGGGCCTGGAACACAGCTTGGGGTTCAACATCACCCTGCCGTTTGAACAGCATGCCAACCCAACGATTGATGGCACTGAAAACCTGCTGTCCTTCCACTTCTTCTTTACTCGCAAGCTGTTCTTCGTCAAGGAAGCCGATGCCCTGGTGCTATGCCCAGGCGGCTTCGGCACCTTGGATGAAGCATTGGAAGTGCTGACCCTGATTCAGACCGGCAAGAGCCCGTTGGTCCCGGTGGTGCTGCTGGACGCGCCGGGTGGCGGGTTCTGGCAAGGCGCGCTGGACTTTATCCGTAGCCAGCTGGAGGCCAATCGCTACATCCTGCCTACCGACCTTAAGCTGATACGCCTGGTGTACAGCGCCGAAGAGGCGGTGGAAGAGATCAACCAGTTTTATGCCAACTTCCACTCTACCCGCTGGCTGAAACGCGAGTTTGTGGTGCGCATGAACCATCCCCTTAGTGAAAGAGCATTGGCCCACTTACAGAGTGAGTTTGCCAGCCTGCGACTAAGTGGAGAGTTCCAGCAACTCGCGTATACCGGCGAGGAACATGATGAACCGAGGTTCAGCCATTTAACGCGGCTGGTGTTCAACTTCAATGGGCGCGATCAGGGTCGGCTGCGGGAATTGGTGGATTACATCAATTTGCCGGAGAACTGGGCACAGGCTCAGGGTAAGGCACAGCAGCGGGTGGCGCCGGAGCCGGCGTGATTTTTTGAGGGCAAAAAAAAAGACCCACTATTTTCATAGTGGGTCTTTTAGGTGACGTCTCGGGTGAAGTTGTGGTGACGCAATTGGGGCTGCTGCGCAGCCCCGCGCGAGACAAACCCGCTTACTACAACAGCTCGTTCAGTCGTCCATGTCTCGGCCGCTCAATAAGCGGCTGATCATCTCCATTGAGAACCCGCGATAGCTGAGGAATCGCCCCTGCTTCGCCCGTTCCTTGGCATCAATCGGCAGATGGCCAGAGAACTTGCGCCGCCAGGTATCTTCCAACTGCGCCTGCCAACTGATCCCGCACTCGCGCAAGGCAAGGTCAATATCCGCGCGTTGCAGGCCACGCTGGCTCAGTTCCTCGCGAATCCGCGCCGGGCCGTAGCCGGAGCGGGCTCGGTAGGAAACAAAACTTTCGAGGTATCGGGCTTCGGAAAGCAGCCCCTCTTCCGTCAAGCGGTCGAGGGCCGTTTCGATCATTTCGGGCTCCGCACCGCGCTGACGCAACTTGCGCGTCAGCTCGACTCGACCATGCTCGCGGCGAGCGAGCAGGTCCATTGCAGTGCGCCGAACGGCGACGAGTGTATCCAGTACAACTGTCATCGTTTGCTTCAGATGTCAGTGTCAGCTTCTTCCACTTCTTCAACCGGATCGCGGTTGGCGGCAGCTTTCACGTCTGGAGCGGCGGTCAGCAGCTTGTCGCGAATCTGCTTTTCAAGCGTAGCAGCAATGTCCGGATTGTCCGCCAGGAACTTGGCCGAGTTGGCCTTGCCTTGGCCGATCTTGCTGCCGTTGTAGGCATACCATGCACCGGATTTCTCGACGAAACCGTGCAACACGCCCAAGTCGATCATCTCGCCGTTCAGGTAGATACCCTTGCCGTAGAGAATCTGGAACTCGGCCTGACGGAAAGGCGGGGCCACTTTGTTCTTCACGACTTTAACGCGGGTTTCGCTACCCACAACCTCGTCACCTTCTTTCACCGCGCCAGTACGGCGGATATCCAGACGGACCGAAGCGTAGAACTTCAGCGCGTTACCGCCGGTGGTGGTTTCCGGGCTGCCGAACATCACGCCGATCTTCATACGGATCTGGTTGATGAAGATCACCAGGCAATTGGCGTTCTTGATGTTACCGGTAATTTTACGCAGCGCCTGGGACATCAGACGGGCTTGCAGGCCCACGTGCATATCACCCATTTCGCCTTCGATTTCAGCCTTGGGCACCAGGGCAGCCACGGAATCGACCACGATCACGTCGATGGCGTTGGAGCGCACCAACATGTCGGTGATTTCCAGGGCTTGCTCACCGGTGTCCGGCTGGGAAACCAGCAGGTCGTCAACGTTGACGCCCAGCTTGCCGGCATATTCAGGGTCCAGGGCGTGCTCGGCGTCGACGAACGCACAGGTGGCGCCCATTTTTTGCGCCTGGGCAATCACCGACAGGGTCAGGGTAGTCTTACCGGAAGATTCAGGACCGTAGATTTCGACAATACGGCCTTTTGGCAGGCCACCAATGCCGAGCGCGATGTCCAGACCCAGAGAGCCAGTGGAAATAGCCGGGATCGCCTGACGGTCGTGATCGCCCATACGCATTACGGCACCCTTGCCGAATTGACGTTCGATCTGACCCAGGGCCGCAGCCAAGGCTTTCTTCTTGTTGTCGTCCATTAAAGTCCTCACGTAATCAATAAGGCCTGGTCGGCCAACACCTGTATAAGTAGACAGTATTGTTCCACAAAGATCAGAGATCGCCTACCCCTGATTTTCTATTTCTGCTGCAGCTCGTCGCAACAAGCCCTCTAGCGCGGCCTTTACCGTTTGTCGGCGGACCTCATCGCGGTTGCCGGTGAAGTGCTCAAGCTCGGCCGTTATCTCTTCGCCCACGCCAAACGCCAGCCATACGGTGCCGACCGGTTTGTCTGGCGAACCACCGTCCGGCCCTGCCACACCACTGACGGCGACAGCAAACCGCGCCAGGCTTTTTTCCTGGGCGCCACGGACCATTGCCTCCACCACTTCCTGGCTGACCGCCCCCACTTTTGGAAACAACGTTTCCGGCACATTCAACTGCCGGGTCTTCTGGCGGTTGGAATAGGTGACGTAACCCGCCTCGAACCAGGCCGAGCTTCCCGGGATCCGCGTGATGGCTTCCGCGATACCACCGCCGGTACAGGACTCGGCCGTGGTGACGTGAGCATTGAGCACCTGTAAACGGCGACCCAGTTCAGCAGCCAGTTGAGTGATTTCCTTCACGGTCGTCTCCAGATGTGGGTGGGGATTTGCCTACCCTACAGGAGCAAATCGCCCATGCAAGCGACAGACTGGAACAAGAGATTAACGGGCGACAGCGCGCACGTAGGCCTGGCAGGCACGCAAGGCAATCAGGGCGCTGTCGCCGTCGTCGGTGATGCGGATAATTCGCTGAGCATGCGCCGGGTCAAGTCGGGCTCGCGAGGTTGCATGAACCACGCCGCCGGCGGCGGTGGCGGCTGGCATTGGGCAGCCACTGGAAGCGTCGAGAAGGACTGACAACCGCACATCAGCAGTGGCAATGCGGTCACGCAAAGCTGCTTGAGTACGTTGGGCATCGCTCAACTCCCGGGCATGTTGTTGGTCGATGGCACTGAGCTGTTGCTCAAGGGCCAGCCGCTTGTCTTGTTCGGCCTGCTGTTGCTGCAGGGCTGCCTGGGTCTGTATTGCTGACAAGTGTTCAATCTGCGCCCCGTACCGCCACGCCTGCACCTGCCAGACAACAGCCAACAGCACGCATACGCCAAGCACACCTAGGAAACGCATAGCACCGCCTTGGCCCGCGCCCACAACTGCAAACGGTCCTCCAGGCCATTGAGCCCGCCGTTGATACGCCGGGTGATGGTGGTGAACTGGTCCTTGTCGGCGAGTTCATTCAAGCCATTGCTTTGCCAGAACCAGGCGGCGGATTCACAAGCCCATTGCGGTTGCTCCAGTAATTCGGGTTGTCGCAGCAAGCGATCATCACCGAACAGCGCCTCGCTGCAGGCCAGGTAGTTGCGGCGACCGGTGATCTGGATCAGCCCCCGGCCCCTGTACTTCTGGCCGTCGCCGTCCGCTTCAGGGGTGTTGCCCAGGCGTGCGGCCAGGGTGCCGGTGTCGTACTTGCTCAAATAAGTATCGCTGCCGAGTTCGCGCACGTAGCGCAGTTCGCCGGACTCGTGACCGATCTGCGCGAGAAAAGCAGCAGCGCGCAGTACGCTGTTGATTTCGTACCGAACAAAAGTCGCATTCAGCGCGGTTGAAAAAAGGCCCGCCATACGGCGAGCGCCTGGCATGATTTGAATCAATTGAGGCTGCGTTATCAACACCACAGTCACCTTGAAAGCCCCCCTAGGTAGACAAACCAACGTCCGTGTTGGAACTGCGATAGGCACTGACCATTCCAGCCAGGTGCAACGAACTCGCGCCCCCAGTGATTAAGAAGATCACCCAGGTACGCCAATTCGCCAGGTCGTCCTTGTGCCACCAACTGGCGATCACCGCCCCAACGAGGCCCGCAATCAACAATTCGAACCTGTCGATCTTGTCGAGCAGGCGCTGTAAATACTCCATGCGCTCGACTCCGTGGAGCATGACTTGAATTGGAACGGCCCCAGCAGCACTCCCAGCTCGGAGCAATGGGTGTGGTGGAGCCGAAAACGAAAAGGCCCCGATCATGTCGAGGCCCTGAACAGGTGCGTGGTCTTTCCCGCAGTCAGCCAAAGATCAGCCCAGCGTCGACGCCCCAATGCATCGATCTCGCCAATACAGTCTCGCGCCACTCTGGAAGTCTGGTGTGAACAGAGCGCACGGGCTGCCGGTTTTTTTCCGTAGCGCTGCACTACCGGCTTATCAGCGTCCAGGCATCCCCCGAAGGGCCACCCTGGCTGTGGCGAGCCTGAATCAGAAATGAAAAAGCCCAGCGCGACGGCTGGGCTCTATTACGCAGAGAGGTAGAAGATCATGGAGTCCAGTAAGCAATCTTGCCACCTGCACCAACAGCTACAAAATTGCCATTGCCGTAGGCGACGCTCCGGATATCGGTTCCTGCGAAAGTGTTGGCTTGCTGAACCCAGCCGATCCCATCCTCGGAAACGGCTGTCTTGCCGCCGTCGCCGACAGCTACATACTTGCCATTACCGTAAGCAATGTCGCGGATGATGGTTCCACCGAAACTGGTATCTGCAACAGCAGTCCAGTTAAGCCCATCGGGTGAATATGCCATCTTGCCATCCGCACCAACGATAAACATTTTCCCGTTGCAAAGCTTCATGGAAAGGATGGTGCTAGTGCCGAAGGTGCTGGTTCTGGTCGAGAATGATTGCGAATCACCCGTCGCCATCTTCACAGCGCTAAGCAGCTTCCCATTCGATCCCGCAACCAACACAAAAACGCCAATGACGTTGACGCAGTGCACAGTCTCGCCAGAAGTGAAGGTCGTAGTGCGCTCCACCTGGCCTGACCAATCGCCATAACGGGAAAAGACTTTACCGTTAGACCCAACCAGTATCCAGGTCGCGTCGCTGCCGGAAATTGGCTGATAATACACAATGCCTTGCAAGTCTCCGGACACGCGAACAGTTGCCGTAATGTTTGTCCAAGCCCTTTCAGGGCGTGCTGTGCTGCCGTAGACCACATTGCCGGATTGAGAAAGGGCTTGAAGCTGTGTCCCAAGACCGTTCCAGTACAGATCGTTGAGGACCTTTCCGCTATCAGAGGTGACGACGTCCTTAAGCGTGGTCCACGCTGTACCAGTCGCGCCTCCGCTGACAAGCTGAGTGGTTGTGGGAAGACCGTTGCCACCAGCCGCATAAAACTTGCCATCCCCAAAAACCACGCGCCTAAGCATGCCGGTGTTATCCACCGGTTGCACTTGGGTCCAAAGATCTTGCAAGGTTTGAGACGCCGAATTTGCGTTTTCCATTTTAAACTCCGTTACTTAGCTGATTTAAGTTCAGGCCTCTATATTGGGCGTATGGCGCTCATCGGCGATTGCTCGAGGCTCGCGGCCTTCACATGATTCAGCGTCCCACATCGGGAACATTTGATCTGGAGCTCTGTAAACCCACCCGTGCGGGCGAGAAGTCGGTTGCAGTTACCGCATCTGAATTCTTTCAACATCTGCAAATTCCTTTTACTGAACCACCTTTTCCGTGTGATTGAGTAGGAAGCGGCGTTACATTCGCCGCCCTCTCACACCCACCTACACACAGGTCCGTAGACGGCGGCATGCCTGCGGGATCTTTGAGCAGAGACAGTCCGAGGTAGAAGTTCTGGGTGAAGGAAACAATCCAAGTGTCATAGTCCGTTTCCGCACTGCTGAGCACGGAAGGGGCCGCGACAATCGCAGTGGGCAAGTCGCATTGCTCGGGCGGCAAGCCCCAGCGGTTATCCAGGGCCAAATCCATCAGTCGGCTGGCCAGGTCGCAGGCGTCAAAGGGCGTCGAGCCACTGACGACCGTGGCCTTGAGTGAAACCGACAAGACATGCGCCTTGCGCCCGGCAAGGGAGCGAACGCCCGGGCCATTGCGCTCCACGCTGATCAAAATGCCGGTTTTGTCGCCCGTGTCGGAGAAGTCATGGTGATTACCGACCCGTAGTTGTGGGAACGCGCGCTTCAGCGCGTCCCCAATCACCCTAGGCAGTTGGGACGGTTTTTCGAGAAGTGTCATCTGCTTGCATCCTTGCAGCGGTTACTGCTGATCCGGGCGGGAGTTCGAGGCCTGGTTGACCCCGATGCGCTTGGCCGCCCAGCGTTCATAAAGGCCGATGGCCACGTCCGCACCGGCCATGGCGGTCAGGCAGCCAATGGCGCCGGCTGTCCAGATCGACATGCCGGCGGCGTAGCACAGCATCAAGGCCGAGACCCCGCAGACCATGCACGCCCCGGACCGCAGGGCCAGGCGCCGGACCAGCGACCAACCGCGGGCGCCCTCTTTGTCGGCGCGCCACATTTCGCCGGACACCCCGCCAATCAGGGCTAGTACGATCACCAGCCAGATAGGCATTTCCGCTAACGCTTGCTGCTCGTTTGTCATGTCACGCCTCCTGGCTGAGCACTACCGGCACAGGGCCGGCTCTTGGTAAATCCATGTGTAGGTAGGCATTCCAAAAAGCCCGGTTACCCGGGCTTTTCAGTAATACGGTCCATATCCGATCCTTCGGCGCTACTGGCGCGGTACGGATCTTTCCTCGATGTTTTTCCGACCACGATCCCTGTCTGCCGGATAACTGCTTCTGGTGCTTTACGCTGCACACCCGGGTCAGTTGCCAACCCTCTGAACCGTTAAGGCCGGTTCATCGCTGCCTGTTCTTGTAAAGCGGTGTAACTAAAGAGCGTCGGCATCCTTGCCGGTGTTGCTGGCGTCCTTGCCATCGCTCGGATGGCGTCCTTGCCGGTGTTGCGTGCCTTCCTTGTCTTCCTGGCAGCATCCTTGCCGCCTCCACCAGACCTTTGTTGGCTGGCTTGAGATGAAGAATATGCATGTATGCATATACAGTCAATGCACAAATGCATTTATTTTTACTTTGACAATGCATGGATGCATCCCAACCTTACAGGCAAAGGGTTTGGTGGGTTTTCACAGGCGAAAAAAAGCCCGCTCGTTGGCGGGCTTTGTCTTACAGAAGAAGGTTAACGAGCGTACATACCCCACCAAAACACATGACCGAGGATGCTGATCTGCTCATCCTGGATGTCCTGGAAACTGTAGTCCTCATCCGGGTGCTCATCGCGATTGAAGCTGCGCAGGCGAATCCCGGAAGGCAGGCGATAGAGTTGTTTCACCCGCAATTGGCCGTTGTGATTGATGGCATACAAGTCACCATCGACGATGTCACCAATGCCACTCTTGCCCGCATTCACCCCAACCGTCGCGCCGTCGCGCAGTACCGGCAACATACTGTTGCCACGCACCGTCACGCACTTGGCCTGGTCAAACTGCACACCATTATGCCGCAGGCTGCGCTTACCGAATCGCAGGCTGGCTTTCTCGCTTTCCTCGATGACGAATCTTCCTGATCCAGCAGCCAATTCAACCTCTCGCAGAAAGGGGATCGACACCTCGTCGTCATTCACGGGGGTGTCATCGTCCCACAGGCTTATGTCCTTGAGTTCCGAATGCATCGGGTCGCGCCTCTCCTCCCGCGAAGCGCCCACCGCTACGCGCCCGCGCAGTTGGTCGGTGCTCACGCGAAAATACTCTGCGATGCGTGAAATATGTTTATCCGACGGATCAACGATCTTGCCGCTGAGGATCCGGGACAGCGTGGATTGAGGCACGCCGGTACGCCGGTGCAGCTCCGTGGGGGAGATCCGGTCGCGATCCAGCAGTTCGCGTAAGACGATAGATACATTGCGTTTTTGCATATCAGAGATAATGGCGGGAGATTTTTGCGTTGGCAAATGCTAATTTGCATAACCTATGCATTTATCAATATTTCACTGAAGCCCGTTACACAATACTGTCTATGCAAACAGTAAACCGCCCACTATTATCCGCCACGCTTGATCCAAGTTTTCGACCCAGGCTGGGAAACAACGCGGCGCCCGTCAGCGGACGCCATTGCTTGTCGACAATCCCGAGCCTATATATGAAACTCTATAACAACGTAGCCTGCCATTGCGGAGGTGCTCATGGCTTATTCAGCGCTAGCTGTTGCTAACGCCTTCATTGAACGCGCAAAAGAAGGCAAGCTTTCAGGCTTGACGCCAATGAAGCTTCAAAAGCTGCTGTTCTATACCCAGTCCTGGCATCTGCGTGAAAGGGAACTCCCCCTTATGGATGACCACTTTGCCCGCTGGCAATACGGCCCGGTCATTCCATCGCTCTATCATGAGTTGAAATCCTACGGCAGCCGCCCTGTGACATCGCTGCTCAGTAACCTTAAGCCCGACGTCGAGGACATCGTCTTCGTAACCCCGAGAATTCCTGAAAGCGATACCTACGCCCATCGCTTGATTGACCGCATTATCAATAAGTACGGCAAGTGGTCGGGCACCCAACTGTCCAATCTTTCCCACGAGGAAGGTACCGCCTGGGCACTGAGGGGCGCGGACGGTTCCGCCATTGACTGGAAGGAAATGGCAGAGCTCATTCACCCAAAGAGCCGCAACCGTGAGTGAGGAACTCGACAACCTGGAACTGACCCTTCCCCCCGCATCCGGGCCCGACCAGGACTCCCAACCTGGGGGCGAGCAGGCAGTTGGCGCTGACGATGAAAGAAACCAGAACCTGAAAGATCAGAAGGCTGAAAGGCAGTTGCGCAAGAAGTATGCGGGGCGTGCTTTCTGGTTTGCGGCCTGCGGCGTGATCTTTTGGGCGGTTTTGCTTGTGTGGAATGGGTGGTCAACATACTACTCTGGCAAAGCCCCCTTTTCCGACAACGTATTGATCGCTATCACCACCGCAACCTCAATCAACTTGTTTGCCGCTTTCCTCGGGGTCATCCGAGGCTTGTTCCCCGCCAGTGGCCGCAGGGCAAAATAGCGACTCATACGGCCTGCTCTCCAGCTCTGGCTTTCGTCCTGCGTTTACCTATCCGTTTGCGACCTGCGAAGCCTCGACCTCGCGTGTTAACCTTGCGCCCATCGCAAAATCGCAGGGCGGAATGCCCCACCTTTGCCCCACTCCTTCAACGAATTTGCCTACGACCCAATGAGTAAAACCACTTCAGACCTGTCCTCCCACACTCCAATGATGCAGCAGTACTGGCGCCTCAAGAACCAGCACCCTGATCAGTTGATGTTCTACCGCATGGGCGACTTCTACGAGATCTTCTACGAAGACGCGAAGAAGGCCGCCAAGTTGCTGGACATCACGCTGACCGCGCGCGGGCAGTCCGCGGGGCAGTCGATTCCGATGTGTGGGATTCCTTACCATTCGTTGGAGGGTTACCTGGTCAAGCTGGTGAAGCTGGGCGAGTCGGTGGTGATCTGTGAGCAGATCGGCGACCCGGCAACCAGCAAGGGGCCGGTGGAACGTCAGGTGGTGCGCATTATTACGCCGGGGACGGTGAGTGATGAGGCGCTGCTGGATGAGCGTCGTGACAACCTGATTGCAGCAGTGTTGGGCGATGAGCGTCTGTTCGGCCTGTCGGTGCTGGATATCACCAGCGGCAACTTCACGGTGCTGGAGATCAAGGGCTGGGAGAACCTGCTGGCGGAGCTGGAGCGCATCAATCCGGTGGAGTTGTTGATCCCGGATGATTGGCCGAAGGATCTGCCGGCAGAAAAACGCCGTGGGGCCAAGCGCCGTGCACCGTGGGATTTCGAGCGCGATTCGGCGCTGAAAAGTCTGTGCCAGCAGTTCTCGGTACAGGACCTCAAAGGCTTTGGGTGCGAAACCCTGACCCTGGCCATCGGCGCCGCCGGTTGCCTATTGGGCTACGCCAAGGAAACCCAGCGCACCGCCCTGCCGCACTTGCGCAGCCTGCGCCATGAGCGTCTGGACGATACCGTGGTGCTTGATGGCGCCAGCCGTCGCAACCTGGAGCTGGACACCAACCTGGCCGGCGGTCGCGATAACACCTTGCAATCGGTGGTCGATCGTTGCCAGACCGCCATGGGCAGTCGCTTGCTGACCCGCTGGCTGAACCGTCCGTTGCGCGACCTGGCTGTGCTGCAAGCGCGGCAGTCTTCAATTACCTGTCTGCTGGATGGCTATCGCTTTGAAAAGCTGCAGCCACAGTTGAAGGAAATCGGCGATATCGAGCGCATCCTGGCGCGGATCGGCCTGCGTAACGCACGACCCCGTGACCTGGCGCGCCTGCGCGATGCCCTCGGTGCCCTGCCGCAACTGCAGGTGGCGATGACCGAGCTGGATACGCCGCACCTGCAACAGCTTGCAACTACAGCCGGGACTTACCCGGAACTGGCAGCCTTGCTGGAAAAAGCCATCATCGACAACCCGCCGGCGATCATCCGTGACGGGGGCGTACTCAAGACCGGCTACGACAGCGAACTGGACGAGCTGCAATCCCTGAGCGAAAACGCCGGGCAGTTCTTGATCGATCTGGAAGCTCGCGAAAAAGCCCGCACCGGCCTGGCCAACTTGAAGGTCGGCTACAACCGCGTGCATGGCTACTTTATTGAGTTGCCGAGCAAACAGGCGGAGTCGGCGCCGATCGATTATCAGCGCCGCCAGACCCTCAAAGGTGCCGAGCGCTTTATCACCCCGGAACTGAAAGAGTTCGAAGACAAGGCACTGTCGGCCAAGAGCCGCGCCCTGGCTCGGGAAAAGATGCTCTATGAAAACCTGCTTGAAGACCTGATCAGTCAGTTGGCGCCGCTGCAGGACACCGCCGCCGCCCTGGCCGAACTGGATGTGCTGAGCAACCTGGCCGAACGTGCGCTGAACCTTGACCTGAACTGCCCGCGCTTTGTCAGCGAACCGTGCATGCGCATCGTGCAAGGTCGTCACCCGGTTGTAGAACAGGTGCTGACCACGCCGTTCGTTGCCAACGACCTGTCCCTGGACGACGATACCCGCATGCTGGTCATCACCGGTCCGAACATGGGCGGTAAATCCACCTACATGCGCCAGACCGCTTTGATCGTGCTGTTGGCGCACATCGGCAGCTTTGTGCCGGCGGCCAGTTGCGAGCTGTCCCTGGTGGACCGCATTTTCACCCGGATCGGTTCCAGCGACGACCTGGCCGGTGGCCGTTCGACCTTTATGGTAGAAATGAGCGAGACCGCCAACATCCTGCACAACGCCACCGAGCGCAGCCTGGTGCTGATGGACGAAGTGGGCCGCGGCACCAGCACCTTCGACGGGCTGTCCCTGGCTTGGGCAGCAGCCGAGCGCCTGGCGCATCTGCGCGCCTACACGCTGTTTGCCACTCACTATTTCGAGCTAACCGTACTGCCGGAAAGCGAACCGCTGGTGGCCAACGTGCACCTGAACGCCACCGAGCACAACGAGCGGATCGTGTTCCTACACCACGTGCTGCCGGGGCCGGCCAGCCAGAGTTACGGCCTGGCCGTGGCACAATTGGCCGGCGTGCCAAACGACGTGATCACTCGCGCCCGTGAGCACCTCAGCCGCCTGGAAACTACGGCCCTGCCCCATGAAACCGTAGTCGCCAGCCCAGCCAAAACCTCCAGCAAACCGGCCACGCCGCATCAGAGCGACATGTTCGCCAGCCTGCCCCATCCGGTGCTGGATGAGTTGGCAAAGCTTGACCTGGATGACTTGACGCCGCGAAAAGCGCTCGAAATGTTATATGCACTGAAGACTCGGATATAACGCTGACGCTTGCAAGCTGGTAGACTCTCGCGCGGTTTGGGATGCTGCAGGCTATTAGCCTGGCCTGCAGACTATCGCTCCCGAACCTCGCGAGCCCTGCCACAAAGGGTTTCGCTGCCGCCGCCTGAGGAGAGAATTAGAAATGACCTTCGTCGTCACCGACAACTGCATCAAGTGCAAGTACACCGACTGCGTGGAAGTATGTCCGGTGGACTGCTTCTACGAAGGCCCGAACTTCCTGGTCATCCACCCGGACGAGTGCATTGATTGCGCCCTGTGTGAACCTGAATGCCCGGCCGTCGCTATTTTCTCCGAGGATGAGGTCCCGGCAGGTATGGAGCAGTTCATTCAGCTGAACGTTGAGCTGGCTGAAATCTGGCCGAATATCACTGAGCGCAAAGACCCGATGCCGGATGCCGCGGAATGGGATGGCAAGACAGGTAAAATTGCCGTCCTCGAACGCTGATAGCGTCGCTTCACAAAAGGCCCCTTGCGGGCCTTTTTGCGTTCTGGACGGGCGGCTTCACTTTCCTATATGTCCCGTCCTGAATAAGGTTTACACCTTCTGACCTATCTTCAGGAGGAGCCAATGGATGCGGGCAAAAGGCGAAGCCAGCGTGACTACACGCTAGCCTTTAAATTATCGGTCGTAGACCAGGTCGAAAAGGGCGAGTTGAGTTATAAAGAGGCTCAACGGCGCTACGGCATTCAGGGCCGGTCCACGGTACTGGTCTGGCTGCGCAAGCACGGCCGGCAGGACTGGAGTCAGGGCGCCTCAATTCGAGAACCGAGGAGCAGGTCCATGACTGAGCCACCCCTCCCGCTAACACCCGAGCAGCGGATCAAAGAGCTCGAAGAGCAGTTGGCGCTAAGCAACCAGAAAGCGCAGTTCTTCGAAGCCGTCGTGAATGTTCTGAAGAATGACTACGGTGTTTCTGTCGTAAAAAAGCGACCCGGCAAGTCCTCTCGCAAGGGCAAATCCAAGACCTGAGCATCACCAGGGCTTGCCTGTTCATGGGCATTTCGCGCCAAGCATATTACCAACGAAATCGGGCTTTCGACGCGAGGGCTCGCCAAGATCAAGAGGTGATGGACTTTGTTCTTGAAAAGCGCCGACGCCAGCCACGGATCGGCACGCGCAAGCTGCATTACCTGATGAGCGTCGAATTTGGCGCATCAGTGCAGGTCGGCAGAGACCGCCTGTTCAGCATCCTGCGCAACGCTCGAGAACTGGTTGTGCGCAAACGGGCTTACCACAAAACGACGGACAGCCATCACCGCTTTCGCCGCCATCCTAACCTGCTCAAAGCGGGCCAGAAGCAGATCGTACCCAACAGACCAGAGCAGGTGTGGGTTGCAGACATAACCTACCTGCCGACACAGGAAAGCGTGGCTTATGTGAGCCTGGTGACAGACGCTTACTCGCGCAAGATCGTAGGCCATCATGTGCATGCGAGTTTGCATACCGAGTCGGTGATCAAAGCGATGGAAAAGGCAGTTGGTGAACGCCAAACCACGCTTCCACTAATCCATCATTCAGACCGCGGAGCCCAATACTGCTCTGAGCTTTATCAGCGCTTGCACGCCAGTCATGGCATCAGATGCTCGATGACCGACGGCTATGACTGCTACCAGAATGCTCTGGCGGAACGGATAAACGGCATTTTGAAGACCGAGTTTCTGCTGTATCGCCCTAAAAATCTGGCGGATGCAGTGAAGATGGTGGGTGAGTCGGTGCTGATCTACAACGGGGAAAGGCCACACATGTCCCTGAAATACAAAACGCCCGATGCGGTGCATCGAGCGTTTTGAGACTGAAACAGGTGTAAACCTATTTCAGGACTAGACAATAGGCAAAAAAAAGGGGCGGTATGACCCGCCCACATTTTTTCCCTAGTCCCTATATTCCTTTTCATCATCCTGATGAATCGCATCCTGCGACGTTCCTTAACCATCGTTCCTTGATGGCTGTGCCAATCCGTGGACACAGGGCTGATGTTAGAGAGTTCCAAAGGAAGTTCAACAGGATGCAACCGAAGGGCTAGCCGCCGTTTATCGCAAATACAGAATAAATAGTTGTTATATTTCATACAGATAGAAATTGCTGTCGTAGTTTCGGGACACGTATGATGAGTAAAAAAACCAATCGCTTACGGAAAAGTAAGTGAATGCTTACACGCCCGAGTGCGTAAAAGCTTAACTCGCGTGCCTTGACCCTCCACCGGACATCAAACAGCCCCGACACGGTCGAGGCTTTTTCCCTTCACACTCCTTCAGTCGTCGCTGACGGTGATGGTCGGCATAGCGGGCGCTGCCGCTTCCTGCAGGACAATTCGTGCCCCGACATGACGCGCCAGTTCCTGGTAGATCATGGCAATCTGACTATCCGGCTCAGCCATCACGGTGGGCTTGCCGCTATCAGCCTGCTCACGAATCACCATCGACAGCGGCAATGAGGCCAGCAGTTCCACACCGTACTGAGTAGCCAGCTTCTCGCCGCCGCCTTCGCCGAACAGGTGCTCGGCATGGCCGCAGTTGGAGCAGATGTGCACCGCCATGTTCTCGACCACGCCCAGCACCGGGATATTGACCTTGCGGAACATCTCCACGCCTTTCTTTGCGTCCAGCAGTGCCAGGTCCTGGGGGGTGGTGACAATCACCGAGCCGGCCACCGGGACTTTCTGCGCCAGGGTCAGCTGGATATCACCGGTGCCTGGTGGCATGTCGATCACCAGGTAATCCAGGTCGCCCCACGCAGTCTGGGTGACCAGTTGCAGCAACGCGCCGGAGACCATCGGCCCGCGCCAGACCATCGGCGTGTTGTCGTCGGTGAGGAAAGCCATGGACATCACTTCCACGCCCATAGACTCGATCGGCACGAACCACTTCTGGTCCTTCACCTTCGGCCGTGTACCTTCGGCGATGCCAAACATCACACCTTGGCTCGGCCCGTAGATATCGGCGTCGAGAATACCTACGCGCGCACCTTCACGCGCCAGCGCCAGGGCCAGGTTGGCCGCTGTGGTGGATTTACCCACACCGCCCTTGCCGGATGCCACGGCTACCACGTTCTTGACGTTGACCAAGCCTGGGATCTGCGCCTGAGCCTTGTGCGGGGCAATCACACAGTGGATATCGACTTTGGCTGAACCCACGCCGTCCAAGCCCTCGATGGCCATTTGCAACATCTGCGCCCAACCGCTCTTGAACAGGCCGGCCGCGTAGCCGAGCTCCAACTGGACCGACACGTGGTCATCCTGGATGTCGATGACTCGCACACAGCCGGCACTGACTGGGTCCTGGTTCAAATAGGGGTCGGTGTACTGGCGAAGCACGGCTTCCACCGCTGCGCGATTGACGGCGCTCATGGGCTACTCCCGAAAAAGACTGACTGAAACAGGCGGCTATCCTAACCGTTCCAGCAGCGTTACGGCGTGCTTTCGCAGGTTCGGAAGATTCTGAAACAGCGCCACGGGGTGAAATATATCTCCTGGCGCTTTATAGTGGCCGACCTCCGTTTCATCAAGTAGCCGAGCCCCATGTCCGAGCCACGCAAGATCCTCGTCACCAGCGCCCTGCCCTATGCCAATGGTTCCATCCATCTTGGCCATATGCTTGAGTACATCCAGACCGATATGTGGGTGCGCTTCCAGAAGCATCGCGGCAATCAATGCATTTATGTCTGCGCGGACGACGCCCACGGCTCGGCCATCATGTTGCGTGCCGAAAAGGAAGGCATCACCCCGGAACAACTGATCGCCAATGTGCAGGCTGAACACAGCGCCGACTTTGCCGAGTTCCTGGTGGATTTCGACAACTTCCACTCGACCCATTCCGACGAAAACCGTGAGCTTTCGAGCCAGATCTACCTGCGGTTGAAGGACGCCGGGCACATCGACCAGCGTTCGGTGACCCAGTACTTCGACCCGGAAAAGAAAATGTTCCTGGCCGACCGCTTCATCAAGGGCACCTGCCCGAAATGCGGCACTGAAGACCAGTACGGCGACAACTGCGAGAAATGCGGCGCGACCTACGCCCCTACTGACTTGAAGGATCCCAAGTCGGCGATCTCCGGCGCCACCCCGGTGCTCAAGGACTCCCAGCACTTTTTCTTCAAGCTCCCGGATTTTCAGCAAATGCTGCAAACCTGGACCCGCAGCGGCACCCTGCAGGACGCCGTGGCCAACAAACTCTCCGAATGGCTCGACAGCGGCCTGCAGCAGTGGGACATCTCCCGCGATGCGCCGTACTTCGGCTTCGAGATCCCGGGCGAGCCAGGCAAGTATTTCTACGTGTGGCTGGATGCGCCAATCGGCTACATGGCCAGCTTCAAAAACCTGTGCGACCGCACGCCGGAGCTGGACTTCGACGCATTCTGGGGCAAGGACTCCACCGCCGAGCTGTACCACTTCATCGGCAAGGACATCGTCAATTTCCATGCGCTGTTCTGGCCGGCAATGCTGGAAGGTTCGGGTTACCGCAAGCCAACCGGTATCGCGGTGCACGGCTACCTGACGGTCAACGGCCAGAAGATGTCCAAGTCCCGTGGCACCTTCATCAAGGCGCGCACTTACCTGGACCACCTGCCACCGGAATACCTGCGCTACTACTACGCTTCCAAACTGGGCCGTGGCGTCGATGACCTGGACCTGAACCTGGAAGACTTCGTACAGAAGGTCAACTCGGACCTGGTCGGCAAAGTCGTCAATATCGCCAGCCGTTGCGCCGGGTTCATCCACAAGGGCAACGCCGGTGTATTGGTGGCCGAGAACGCCGCGCCGGAACTGACCGACGCCTTCCTGGCCGCTGCGCCAAGCATCGCTGACGCCTATGAGGCCCGCGACTTCGCCCGCGCCATGCGCGAGATCATGGGCCTGGCCGACCGTGCCAACGCCTGGATCGCCGACAAGGCGCCATGGTCGCTGAACAAGCAGGAAGGCAAGCAGGCGCAAGTCCAGGCGATTTGCGCCACGGGCGTCAACCTGTTCCGCCAACTGGTGATATTCCTCAAGCCGGTGCTGCCACTGCTGGCCGCCGATGCCGAGGCATTCCTCAATGTTGCGCCGCTGACCTGGAACGATCACGCCACCTTGCTCGGCAACCATCAACTGAACGAGTTCAAGCCGCTGATGACGCGTATAGACCCGCTGAAAGTCCAGGCCATGACCGATGCTTCGAAAGAAGACCTGGTCGCCAGCCAGACTGACACCGGCGAATCGGCACCGGCTGGCAATGGCGAGTTATCCAAGGACCCAATCTCTCCGGAAATCGAGTTCGACGCCTTTGCAGCCGTGGACCTGCGTGTCGCGCTGATCGTCAAGGCCGAAGCCGTGGAGGGTGCCGACAAGCTGCTGCGCCTGACCCTGGATCTCGGCGGCGAGCAACGCAACGTGTTCTCCGGGATCAAGAGCGCTTATCCGGACCCGTCCAAACTCGATGGTCGCCTGACCATGATGATCGCCAACCTCAAGCCACGGAAAATGAAGTTCGGTATTTCCGAAGGCATGGTGATGGCGGCCGGCCCTGGCGGCGAAGAGATTTACCTGTTAAGCCCTGACAGCGGCGCCAAACCGGGTCAACGCATCAAGTAAGCCTGCAGGGACTGTGGGTGTGGTTGTGGTGAGCGGGCTTGCCCCGCGCTGGGTCGCGAAGCGGCCCCATCATTGCCACTGCGGTCTTTACAGATAGGACCGGGTACCTTGTTTTAGGACTGCTTCGCAGCCCAGCGCGGGGCAAGCTCCCTTCCCACAAGAAAGCCCAACCCCCCATTAACCCAAGCTTGCTTAACCGGCATGCCCATGATCCCAGCATGAACCTGATTCAACGTATCGACGCGCTACTGCCCCAGACGCAATGCGGCAAATGCGGGCATCCCGGCTGCAAACCGTACGCCGAGGGCATAGCTCAAGGCGAAGCGATCAACAAGTGCCCGCCCGGTGGCCAGGAAACCATCGCCGGTCTTGCACAATTGCTGCACGTGCCGGTCGTGGAACTGGATATCAGCCGCGGGGAAGCTCCAGCCCAGATCGCTTATATCCGCGAGGCAGAGTGCATCGGCTGCACCAAGTGCATACAGGCCTGCCCGGTGGACGCCATTGTCGGCGCAGCCAAGTTGATGCACACAGTGATCATCGACGAGTGCACCGGCTGTGACCTCTGCGTCGCGCCCTGCCCCGTAGACTGCATTGAAATGCGCCCAACGGCCACTGTATTGCCGATTGTGGGTGGCTTGGCCCCCAATGATCAGCAACGCCATGAACGCGGTCTCAAGCGCGACCGCGCAAGACGGCGTTTTGAACAACGTAATGCACGGTTGCAACGGGAGGAGGCACAGAAACAGGCCGAGCGTCTGGCTCGGGCCAAACGTTCAGTGCCGGTTTTACCTGTGTTGGCCAGCACCGCGCAGGATGCAGTGATCAAGAAAGCCAAAATCACCGTTGCAATGAGTCGCGCTCAACTGCATAAATCCTTGAAGGCGTTCGGTCACCCGCCCACCTTTGAACAGCAGTCGCAGTTGATCGTCCTGCAGCAGCAGTTCGAAGCAGCAGAACAGGCGCTGGCGACGCTGGAACTGGACAGCACGCCGAGGACAATTGCTGCGACCAGTAATACTGCCGACCTCAAACGCGCCAAAATCCAGCTGGCGATGCGCCGCGCGGCATTGAAAAAAGCCCAGGACTCGAATGCCGACCCGCAGCAACTGGCCGAGGCACAACACAATGTCGACGAGGCGCAGCGCCAGGTGGATGCCCACGGCAACGTCTGATGTGCAAAAAAACCGCTGTGCGTATTGCTACAATTCCGCCGACCGACTGCTAGGAACTCCCCGTCCGATGAACGCCGCAAAACGCCTGGAAATTTTCCGCAGGCTCCACGAAGACAATCCTGAGCCCAAGACCGAGCTGGCTTACACCACGCCGTTCGAATTGCTGATTGCGGTCATCCTGTCGGCCCAATCCACGGACGTTGGCGTCAATAAGGCCACGGCCAAGCTGTATCCCGTGGCCAACACACCGGAGGCGATTTATGCCCTGGGTGTGGATGGGTTATCGGAATACATCAAGACCATCGGCCTGTACAACAGCAAGGCCAAGAACGTTATAGAGACCTGCCGCCGACTGCTTGAACTGCATGATGGCGAAGTGCCACAAACCCGCGAAGCCCTAGAAGCCCTGCCGGGTGTCGGCCGTAAAACCGCCAACGTGGTGCTCAACACTGCGTTCCGACAACTGACCATGGCCGTGGACACCCATATCTTCCGCGTCAGCAACCGCACCGGCATTGCCCGTGGAAAGAACGTGGTGGAGGTGGAAAAGCAGCTGATGAAGTTTGTCCCCAAGCCTTATCTGCTGGACTCCCACCATTGGCTGATCCTTCATGGGCGCTACGTTTGCCAGGCCCGAAAGCCACGCTGCGGTAGCTGTCGTATCGAAGACCTTTGCGAATACAAGGACAAGACGTCCGACGATTGAGGGATCATTGGTCTTCTCGATCAATCGATTGAAAAAATCTTTTTTACCGGACCATGGATTATCGTTATAAGGGGCGCCAACGGCAGTCTTAGTCCGGAGTGAACCTTATGAGCGCTGGCAAAGAACAACTGGAAGTGGAAGACGACCTCGTTGAGTCGGATGAGGATGAGGCAGAGGCCCCCGTGGCTGAGGTTGCCAAGACCAATTTGAGTAAACGCCGCACAATCGACAATCTTCTGGAAGAACGACGCTTGCAAAAACAACTGGCCGATTACGACTTTGACCTCTGATCAAGCAGTCGATGGCCGGAAGCCTCCCTCACGGAGGCTTTTTTCTGCCGGTTACCCAAGCAATGCGTAGTGGTGAACCCTCTTCTTATACCAAGCCGTTACGTTGGGCCAGTTCGATCAGGTCTACGAGGGAGCGGGCGTTGAGCTTGAGCAGCAAACGCGTCTTGTAGGTACTGACGGTCTTGTTGCTGAGAAACATGCCGTCGGCAATCTCCTTGTTGGTCCTGCCTCGAGCCAATTGCTGCAGTACCATCATTTCCCGCCCCGAAAGACGCTCGACCATATCCGCCTCACTGGCATTCCCCATGGTGGAGCGTACCGAATTGAGCGCCTGGTTGGGGAAGTAGCTGTAGCCTGACAACACCGCCTTGATCGCACTCAGCAACTCGGTGAGGTCCTGTTGCTTGCATACGTAGCCGGCAGCCCCCGCTTGCATGCAGCGCATGGAAAAATGGCCAGGGGCCTGTGACGTAAGCACCAGCACCTTGAACGGTGCGGGTTGTTTGGTCGAAGACAGCCGGCAGATAACTTCCAGGCCATCAAGCTTGGGAATCCCAATATCCAATATGACAATGTCCGGCATATGCTCCCGTGCAAGTTGCAACGCATCGACACCGTTATCGGTCTCGGCAACGACCTCATAACCATGACGCTCCATTAGCATACGCACAGCAAGACGAATGACGGGATGATCATCCACGATCAGCACTTTATTCATGAGAAAGTCCAATTTCGCTGTTCGAATTATTTAGAGCACGCACAATAGCCTAGTCGTTTCCTAGTTGGCATAGCGCTCCCCCCCAAGCAACAGCAAGCAGAGACCCACCCCACAACGATAAAGGAATTAGCCTACAAAAAAACACCGGCTCGGAGGTTTCCAGTTTTATGGATCCTTTCAGACCTTTCCGGAGGCTTACATGTTTTGAATGAAATATCCTGAGCCTTTGAGGGGCGCGGTAAACGTACCGTACGCAACTCTCAGGAAATACCCCTTGCTTCGCGTTTGCAGCCGGACGGAGGGGCGCGGAAAACCCAGTTGTTTTAGTTCCTTTTAACATATCCATTTACACCCTTGATTCCTACAGGCTGTTCAGCGACTCACATATTCGCTGCACCTTCATGAGTGAATTTTCTGTAAGACTAGTTCCTAAAAAACGTTAAAAACTCATTCCCCCTACAAACTTTAAACACCAAATCATTCAACTCATCACGCGGAAAGCCATTTTTTAAAGTCATCAACGCATGTTTAACGAACTATAAACATCACCCGCGCCTAAAAACCCAGGCAAAAAAAATGGCCCCTTTTAATAAGGGGCCACTCTTCACAGCGGGTGCGAACTTAGAACAACGAGCGACCTTTGTTGGCAGCAATGCGCATGCGCAACGCGTTCAACTTGATAAAGCCTGCTGCGTCCGCCTGGTTGTAGGCACCGCCGTCTTCTTCGAAGGTGGCGATGTTGGCGTCGAACAGCGAGTCGTCGGACTTGCGACCGGTGACGATCACATTGCCTTTGTAGAGCTTCAGGCGCACAACGCCGTTCACGTGGGCCTGGGAGGCGTCGATCATCTGTTGCAGCATCAGACGCTCTGGGCTCCACCAGTAGCCGGTGTAGATCAGACTGGCGTACTTGGGCATCAGCTCGTCTTTGAGGTGAGCCACTTCGCGGTCAAGGGTGATGGACTCGATGGCGCGGTGGGCGCGCAGCATGATGGTGCCACCCGGTGTCTCATAGCAGCCACGGGACTTCATGCCCACGTAGCGGTTCTCGACGATGTCGAGACGGCCGATACCGTGTTCGCCACCGATACGGTTCAGGGTCGCCAGCACGGTGGCCGGGGTCATTTCGACGCCGTCCAGCGCGACGATATCGCCGTTGCGGTAAGTCAGTTCCAGGTATTGCGGCTTGTCGGGCGCGTTCTCCGGGGAGACGGTCCACTTCCACATGTCTTCTTCGTGCTCGGTCCAGGTGTCCTCCAGCACGCCGCCTTCATAAGAGATGTGCAGCAGGTTGGCATCCATCGAATACGGGGACTTCTTCTTGCCGTGACGCTCGATCGGGATTGCGTGCTTTTCAGCGTAATCCATCAGCTTTTCACGGGACAGCAGGTCCCATTCACGCCAAGGAGCAATCACTTTCACGCCTGGCTTGAGCGCGTAGGCACCCAGTTCGAAACGCACCTGGTCGTTGCCCTTGCCGGTAGCACCATGGGAAATGGCGTCGGCGCCGGTTTCGTTGGCGATTTCGATCAGGCGCTTGGCGATCAGCGGACGTGCGATGGAAGTACCCAGCAGATACTCGCCTTCGTAGACGGTGTTGGCGCGAAACATCGGGAAAACGAAATCACGGACGAACTCTTCGCGCAGGTCGTCAATGTAGATCTCTTTCACGCCCATGGCTTGCGCCTTGGCACGTGCAGGTTCGACCTCTTCGCCCTGACCCAGGTCAGCGGTGAAGGTCACCACTTCACAGTTATAAGTATCCTGCAGCCACTTGAGGATCACCGAAGTGTCCAGGCCGCCGGAATACGCGAGAACGACCTTGTTTACGTCGGCCATGCCATCACTCCACGGGGTTGTACGGAAAGGCGTCGATTCTACCGACCAAAACCGCGAATTTACAGGGGCGCGACAGCAAATGAAGATAAAGCGACAGATTATGTCGAGCGGGCGACCGATGGTCGCACCTTATGATGTGTGTGCAGGGTTGCTCGGGCCCGTGGCCGTGGGTGCAGGTTTCTCGGGGGCTGCCACGCGTTCGAGCTGGATATTCACGCGGCGGTTGCGCGCCCGGTTGGCCGCATTGGTGTTGGGCGCCAGTGGGTAGCTTTCGCCGTGAAAACGCAGGGTGATCTGCGATTCAGGGATCCCGTTGGCCTTGAAGTAGTCCATGACTGCCAGGCCGCGACGGCGTGAAACGTCGCGGTTGGTGAGGCGGTTACCGCTGTTGTCCGAATGACCGTTCAGCTCGATGTGGTTGACGGTGGGGTCAGCCTTCATGAACGCGAGAATCACGTCGAGTTTCTTCTTGGCGGCCGCATCCAATTCGATTCCGCCACCAGGGAAGCCGACTTCTGTCTGTTTGACCTGATCGTAATTCATCGGCAACAGCTTGGCAGTACACAGTTGGTAATCGTTGTAGGCCTTGTTGAATTTGACCGGCAGCAGGCGGATTTCCGAGTAGCCGCCTTCACGCCCATAGTGCCGCACGGTCGGGCTACGCCCTTCCAGCAAGCCATTGAACAGGCGCCCGGCCTGGGCTTGGGAGCTGTTGAACAACACATCACCACTGCCAGCGCGCACGGCACCGAGGTTGATATCACCTCGCCCTGGCTGCCACGGTGCAGCGGCGGCCAGCAACGTAGCCGAACCTGCTCCCAGCGAGCCGCTGTAGGCTTTCAGACGAAACGTCGCCTGCTCGCCGGCCCGGCGCACGAACTCACCCGAACCGAAGTCGGTGATCGGCTGGGTCAGGCGGCACTCGAACGGGTCGCCTTCTACCTTCCACTCAATATTCTCCAGACGTGTCTGGAACGTGAGGGCCATCGCAGGCAGGCTGGCGAACACACTGAGCAGGGCTAGATATTGCTGGCGCACGGGAGGCTCCACTGGTTTCTACAACACTTCAAAGCGTCATACATCGATAAGGCATACCCAAGGCTATCGGTTGCATCCTGCAAAACTTGATAGCGAGTGCCTGCAAGAGTCTTTTCCGGTAGCATTCCCACCAGATTGACCCGCCTGGAATCCCCAATGTCCGACCGCCTGACCCTGCTGCGTCCCGACGACTGGCATATTCATCTTCGCGATGGTGCTGCGTTACCCCACACCGTGGCCGATGTAGCGCGCACGTTTGGCCGCGCCATCATCATGCCTAACCTGGTACCTCCGGTGCGTAACGCCGAGCAAGCCGATGCCTATCGCCAGCGTATCCTCGCTGCACGACCGGCCGGCAGCCGCTTCGAACCGTTGATGGTGCTCTACCTCACCGACCGCACGCAGCCCGAAGAAATTCGCGAGGCCAAGGCCAGTGGTTTCGTGCACGCCGCCAAGCTGTACCCGGCCGGCGCGACCACCAATTCCGACTCCGGCGTGACCAGTATCGACAAGATCCTGCCGGCCATCGAAGCCATGGCCGAAGTCGGCATGCCGCTGTTGATCCACGGTGAAGTCACCCGTGGCGACGTCGACGTGTTCGACCGCGAGAAGATCTTCATCGACGAGCACATGCGCCGCGTGGTCGAGTTGTTCCCGACCCTCAAGGTGGTGTTCGAGCACATTACCACCGGCGATGCCGTGCAGTTCGTCACCGAGGCCTCGGCCAACGTTGGCGCCACCATCACCGCGCACCACCTGCTGTACAACCGCAACCACATGCTGGTGGGCGGGATCCGGCCGCACTTCTATTGCTTGCCGATCCTCAAGCGCAATACCCACCAGGTTGCCTTGCTGGATGCGGCGACCAGCGGCAACCCGAAGTTCTTTCTCGGCACCGACTCCGCCCCCCACGCCCAGCACGCAAAAGAAGCCGCGTGCGGCTGTGCCGGTTGCTACACAGCCTACGCCGCAATCGAGCTGTACGCCGAAGCGTTCGAACAACGCAACGCCTTGGACAAGCTAGAAGGTTTCGCCAGCCTGAACGGCCCGCGCTTCTATGGGCTGCCGGCGAATACTGACCGCATCACCCTGGTTCGTGAAGACTGGACCGCCCCTGCCAGCCTGCCGTTTGGCGAGCTGACTGTTATCCCGCTGCGCGCCGGTGAAACACTGCGCTGGCGCCTGCTGGAGGAAAGCAAGTGAGTGAAGACCATTACGACGACGAACACGAGCATAGCGGTGGCGGTTCCCGTCACCCGATGGCCGAGCGTTTTCGCGGCTATCTGCCGGTTGTCATCGACGTAGAAACCGGTGGTTTCAACTGCGCCACCGACGCATTGCTGGAAATCGCCGCAACCACCATCGGTATGGATGAGCAGGGTTTTGTGTTCCCGGAACACACTCACTTCTTCCGTGTGGAGCCATTCGAAGGCGCGAATATCGAAGCCGCCGCTTTGGAATTTACCGGGATCAAGCTCGATCACCCACTGCGCATGGCGGTGAGTGAAGAAGCGGCATTGACCGATATCTTCCGTGGCGTGCGCAAGGCGTTGAAGGCCAATGGTTGCAAACGCGCGATCCTGGTCGGCCACAACAGCAGCTTCGACCTGGGCTTCCTGAACGCCGCCGTGGCGCGGTTGGACATGAAGCGCAACCCGTTCCACCCATTCTCCAGCTTCGACACGGCCACACTCGCCGGCCTGGCGTATGGCCAGACCGTACTGGCGAAGGCCTGCCAGGCCGCCGGCATCGACTTTGACGGCCGTGAGGCCCACTCGGCTCGCTACGATACCGAGAAGACCGCCGAACTGTTTTGCGGCATCGTCAACCGCTGGAAAGACATGGGCGGGTGGCAAGACTTCAACGATTGAAGTCATAGCCCATGCATAAAAAAACCGGCCTTCTCAGGCCGGTTTTTTGTACCTCGATTCTGGCTTACAGCTTGCCAGCGTTCTCGGTCAGGTAAGCCGCAACGCCTTCTGGCGAAGCGTTCATGCCTTTGTCGCCTTTTTTCCAGTTGGCAGGGCAGACTTCGCCGTGCTCTTCGTGGAATTGCAGGGCGTCGACCAGGCGGATCAGCTCTTCCATGTTACGGCCCAGTGGCAGATCGTTGATGATCTGGGAGCGGACAACGCCCTTGTCATCGATCAGGAACGCACCACGGAACGCCACGCCGCCTTCGGACTCAACGTCGTAGGCCTTGGCGATGTCGTGCTTCATGTCGGCAGCCATGGTGTATTTGACTTTGCCGATGCCGCCATCATTGATGGGGGTGTTGCGCCAGGCGTTGTGGGTGAAATGGGAGTCGATGGAAACGGCTACCACTTCGACGTTGCGCGCCTTGAAATCGTCCATGCGGTGGTCCAGAGCGATCAGCTCCGAAGGGCAGACGAAGGTGAAGTCCAGCGGGTAGAAGAACACCAGGCCGTATTTGCCTTTAATGGCTTCAGACAGTTTGAAGCTGTCTACGATTTCGCCATTGCCGAGGACGGCTGGGACGTCGAAATCCGGGGCTTGCTTGCCGACGAGTACGCTCATTGGGTATCTCCTGAGGTGAGGGTGACGATTGAAGTAAAAGGACCGGCCCTGAGTCTGCCGTTTATTGGCGACAACCCTGTGACGCAGTCACGCTTCGTGAAGACCAACCATCATACACTGAAAAAACCGTTCGTCAGTGTGGGCGCTATGCCAGCAAATACGCTACGAATCTACTTTGACAATCATTCTCGTTAACATTAAGATCCATCGCACTTAAGCCTTAAACCCGCGACGGTTCTCCCTTATGTATGTGTGCCTCTGTACTGGCGTCACCGACGGACAAATCCGCGAAGCAATCTATGAAGGTTGCTGCAGCTACAAGGAAGTGCGTGAAACCACAGGCGTTGCCAGCCAGTGCGGTAAATGTGCTTGCCTCGCCAAGCAAGTGGTACGGGAAACCCTGACGCAGCTGCAGACAGCCCAGGCCGCGCTCCCCTATTCAGCAGAATTTACACACGCCTGATTTGGCGTGTTTTAAAGAGCCGGACTTAGTGTCCGGTTTTTTTATGCCAGTAATTCAATAAGTTAGCGCTAAGACGCGGAACACAAACATTCTTATTCCGATTAATTTTCATTTATTATTCAATAACTTAGGTTTGACACTCGGGATTTCGCCGCTCAAACTCCGCCCTATACACAGCTACTACAGGGCAGGACCCCAGTCATGAAAGGCGACATCTCAGTCATCCAGCAACTCAACAAAATCCTTGCCAATGAACTGGTCGCGATCAATCAGTACTTTCTGCATGCACGCATGTATGACGATTGGGGCCTGGAAAAGCTGGGCAAGCGTGAGTACAAAGAATCCATCAAGGCCATGAAAGACGCGGACGCGCTGATCAAGCGCATCCTGTTCCTGGAAGGCCTGCCGAACGTGCAGGACCTGGGCAAGCTGAACATCGGCGAGCACACCCAGGAAATGATCAGCAGTGACCTGAAGTTCGAACAGAAGAGCCACAGCGACCTCAAGGCCGCCATCGCCCACTGCGAAACCAAGGGTGACTTCGGCAGTCGTGAGCTGCTGGAAGACATCCTCGAAGATCAGGAAGAGCATATTGATTGGCTGGAAACCCAACTGGGCCTGATCGACAAAGTCAGCCTGGAAAACTACCTGCAATCGCAGATGGGTGAATAAGCTCTCGACACACATGTCTAGTCCTGAAATAGGTTTACACCTGTTTCAGTCTCAAAACGCTCGATGCACCGCATCGGGCGTTTTGTATTTCAGGGACATGTGTGGCCTTTCCCCGTTGTAGATCAGCACCGACTCACCCACCATCTTCACTGCATCCGCCAGATTTTTAGGGCGATACAGCAGAAACTCGGTCTTCAAAATGCCGTTTATCCGTTCCGCCAGAGCATTCTGGTAGCAGTCATAGCCGTCGGTCATCGAGCATCTGATGCCATGACTGGCGTGCAAGCGCTGATAAAGCTCAGAGCAGTATTGGGCTCCGCGGTCTGAATGATGGATTAGTGGAAGCGTGGTTTGGCGTTCACCAACTGCCTTTTCCATCGCTTTGATCACCGACTCGGTATGCAAACTCGCATGCACATGATGGCCTACGATCTTGCGCGAGTAAGCGTCTGTCACCAGGCTCACATAAGCCACGCTTTCCTGTGTCGGCAGGTAGGTTATGTCTGCAACCCACACCTGCTCTGGTCTGTTGGGTACGATCTGCTTCTGGCCCGCTTTGAGCAGGTTAGGATGGCGGCGAAAGCGGTGATGGCTGTCCGTCGTTTTGTGGTAAGCCCGTTTGCGCACAACCAGTTCTCGAGCGTTGCGCAGGATGCTGAACAGGCGGTCTCTGCCGACCTGCACTGATGCGCCAAATTCGACGCTCATCAGGTAATGCAGCTTGCGCGTGCCGATCCGTGGCTGGCGTCGGCGCTTTTCAAGAACAAAGTCCATCACCTCTTGATCTTGGCGAGCCCTCGCGTCGAAAGCCCGATTTCGTTGGTAATATGCTTGGCGCGAAATGCCCATGAACAGGCAAGCCCTGGTGATGCTCAGGTCTTGGATTTGCCCTTGCGAGAGGACTTGCCGGGTCGCTTTTTTACGACAGAAACACCGTAGTCATTCTTCAGAACATTCACGACGGCTTCGAAGAACTGCGCTTTCTGGTTGCTTAGCGCCAACTGCTCTTCGAGCTCTTTGATCCGCTGCTCGGGTGTTAGCGGGAGGGGTGGCTCAGTCATGGACCTGCTCCTCGGTTCTCGAATTGAGGCGCCCTGACTCCAGTCCTGCCGGCCGTGCTTGCGCAGCCAGACCAGTACCGTGGACCGGCCCTGAATGCCGTAGCGCCGTTGAGCCTCTTTATAACTCAACTCGCCCTTTTCGACCTGGTCTACGACCGATAATTTAAAGGCTAGCGTGTAGTCACGCTGGCTTCGCCTTTTGCCCGCATCCATTGGCTCCTCCTGAAGATAGGTCAGAAGGTGTAAACCTTATTCAGGACGGGACAACAGGTATAAAAAAGCCCCACTCTCTTATGAGAAGTGGGGCTTTTTACTGCCGGCAAATCAAGCGTTGGTCTTGGCCGCCGCGTTTGCTGCGGCTTCTTTGACCAGCGTTTGCAGCGAGCCATCAGCCGCCATCTCAACGATGATGTCGCTACCGCCGACCAGCTCACCGGCAACCCACAGCTGTGGGAAGGTCGGCCAGTTGGCGTACTTCGGCAGGTTGGCGCGGATTTCCGGGTTTTGCAGGATATCCACGTAAGCGAATTTCTCGCCACACGCCATGATGGCCTGGGACGCCTTCGCGGAGAAACCGCACTGAGGAGCGTTTGGCGCGCCCTTCATGTAAAGCAGAATGGTGTTGTTGGCAATCTGCTCTTTGATCGTTTCGATGATATCCATGGAACACCTCGGCTGGAACTTTGCGACTCACAGGTCGGCACGGTGGCGCATTGTAACGCAAAATTCCAGCGCAGTGCTCAGGCGGCTTCTACCTGCACGGGAACGCCATTCAAGGCCGCATTGCCAGATAGCTCGTCCAACTGCCGTTCGTCGGTCAAGTCATTGGCACTGGCGCCTGGCTGCCCGCTGGCGATCGTCATCTGCACGCCAGGGCGTCCGTGGCCCCAGCCGTGGGGCAGACTGACCACACCGGGCATCATGTCCAGGCTGGCCACCACTTCCACTTCAATCATGCCGATGCGCGAACTGACACGCACGCGCTGGCCATCGCTCAATTGCCGACTGGCCAGGTCATCCGGATGCATCAGCAATTGATGACGCGGCTTACCCTTCACCAGCCGGTGATAATTATGCATCCAGGAATTGTTGCTGCGCACATGACGACGACCGATCAGCAGCAGTTCGTCGGCCACAGGCACCGGTTGAGCGGCAAAACGCACCAAGTCAGCGAGGATCACCGCCGGCGCCGCTTGCACTTTGCCGTCAGCGGTTTTCAACCGCGCGGCAAGGTTGGGTTGCAGCGGCCCAAGGTCCACGCCGTGGGGATGATCCGCCAGCATGGCCACGGATAACTTGTGGCTGGATGCATCACCGTAGACACCCGCGCGCAGGCCGAAATCAATCATCTGCGCCGGAGGCAGGGTCGGTTTGAGCGCAATTCCATTATGAGCTGAGAAGGCTTTGGCCAGACCAACGAAAATCTCCCAGTCATGCAACGCGCCTGCGGGCTTGGGCAGAATCGCGCGATTGAACCGGGTGACATTACGCACCGCGAACATATTGAAGGTAGTGTCGTAATGATCGTTTTCCAGTGCCGAAGTGGAGGGCAGGATCAGGTCCGCATAGCGCGTGGTTTCGTTGATATAGAGGTCGATGCTGACCATGAACTCCAGACCATCAAGGGCCCGTTCCAATTGCCGGCCGTTCGGCGTCGACAACACCGGATTGCCCGCCACCGTGACCAATGCACGGATTTGCCCTTCACCTTCGGTTAGCATTTCCTCAGCCAATGCCGACACAGGCAGCTCGCCACCGTACTCCGGACGCCCGGAAACCCGACTCTGCCAGCGATTGAAATGCCCACCACCGGTCGACGCCACCAGGTCTACGGCCGGCGTGGTACACAGTGCGCCCCCTACGCGGTCCAGATTGCCAGTCACCACGTTGATCAACTGCACCAGCCAATGACACAACGTGCCGAATGCCTGGGTCGAAACGCCCATGCGCCCATAGCACACCGCTTTGTCCGCCGCAGCAAAGTCCCGCGCCAATTGACGTATCTGTTCGGCAGGCACCGCACATTGACGGCTCATGGCGTCGGCGGTAAATCCGGCGATGGCACGACGAACGTCCTCAAGGCCTTCAATCGGCAGATGGCTGTCGCGGGTCAGGTTCTCGGCAAACAAAGTGTTGAGCATCCCGAACAACAAGGCCGCATCACCACCTGGGCGCACAAACAGGTGCTGATCGGCCATTGCCGCCGTCTCGCTGCGCCGAGGGTCGACCACCACCACTTTGCCACCCCGTGCCTGGATCGCCTTGAGACGTTTCTCCACGTCGGGCACGGTCATGATGCTGCCGTTGGACACCAGCGGGTTGCCACCCAGGATCAGCATGAAGTCGGTGTGATCAATGTCCGGGATCGGCAGCAACAGGCCGTGGCCGTACATGAGATAGCTGGTGAGATGATGAGGTAGTTGGTCCACGGAGGTGGCGGAAAACCGATTGCGCGTCTTCAGTTGGCCCAGGAAGTAGTTGCTGTGGGTCATCAGCCCATAGTTGTGCACGCTGGGATTGCCCTGGTACACGGCCACCGCGTTCTGCCCGTGCCGCGTCTGAATAGCTGACAGCCGTTCGGCTACAAGCGCAAAGGCGTCTTCCCACGCAACCGGCTGCCATTCGCTGCCGACCCGCAACATGGGTTGGTGCAGGCGGTCGGGATCGTTCTGGATATCTTGCAACGCGACGGCCTTGGGGCAGATATGCCCACGGCTGAACGTATCCAGCGCATCACCCTTGATTGAAGTGATCGCCAGGGTGCCGTCCTCGGCTTGGGTGGTTTCAAGGGTCAGGCCACAAATGGCTTCACACAGATGGCAGGCACGGTGGTGGAGAGTCTTGGTCATGGCCAGTCTCTTTATCAGGGCTTTGATCCCACTATGAGCTGCGACCGGTGCACGCGCTACTAACGTCAGTCTCGTGAATCGACAAGCATCAAGCCAGGCCATGGGCAAGCGTGAGCAAATGTTTCAGACCCCACCGCACGCCCTTTGAAACCGACGCGGCCTGGCCTGCGCCCGCCTCCGCGCATTGCCAAAGGTCTCGACGCCAGTGTACAAATGGCCCGCTGCTGTCTGGAAATTGTCTTCAAAAGCGCTCCGGCGCCCTTCTTGAACACCCTTAAAAACCGTAGCCCTATTGGTAAGACGCGACATTTAATTATAAGATCGCGCCTTCCCCTATTTCGTCGCCCCGTGCGGCTTTCGCCGCAGGTCTCGCCCGTTGTCACAATAAACAAGGCTTTGAGTATCTGCGGTCTGTTGCAAAAAGGTAGTTAATGATGAGCGCAAGGCACTTTCTCTCCCTGATGGATTGCACGCCCGAAGAGCTGGTCAGCGTGATCCGTCGAGGCATTGAGCTTAAAGACCTGCGTAACCGCGGCGTACTGTTCGAGCCTTTGAAAAACCGCGTGCTCGGCATGATCTTCGAGAAGTCGTCGACCCGCACCCGTGTGTCGTTTGAAGCCGGCATGATCCAACTGGGTGGCCAAGCCATCTTTTTGTCTTCGCGCGACACCCAACTGGGTCGTGGCGAGCCGATCGCCGACAGCGCGAAGGTGATGTCGAGCATGCTCGACGCCGTGATGATCCGTACCTTTGCCCACAGCACCGTGACCGAATTTTCCGCCAACTCCCGCGTACCGGTGATCAACGGCCTCTCCGATGATCTGCACCCGTGCCAGTTGCTGGCTGACATGCAAACCTTCCTCGAGCACCGTGGCTCGATCCAGGGCAAGACCGTGGCCTGGATCGGCGACGGCAACAACATGTGCAACAGCTATATAGAAGCGGCAATCCAGTTCGACTTCCAACTGCGCGTTGCCTGTCCGGAAGGCTACGAGCCTGACGCGCGCTTTCTGGCACAGGCCGGTGACCGCGTGACGTTGTTACGTGACCCGCATGAGGCCGTGATCGGCGCACACCTGGTGAGCACCGACGTCTGGACCTCCATGGGCCAAGAAGACGAAACAGCCAAGCGCCTGGCCCTGTTCGCCCCGTACCAAGTGACCCGTGCCCTGCTCGACCTGGCCGCGTCCGACGTGCTGTTTATGCATTGCCTGCCGGCCCACCGTGGCGAAGAGATCAGTACAGACCTGCTCGACGACCCACGCTCGGTCGCTTGGGACCAGGCTGAAAACCGCCTGCATGCGCAAAAGGCCCTGCTCGAATTTCTCGTTCCCCCGTCGTACCACCACGCATGAGTCATTCATTACTGCTGAACCTGCGCAATATGGCATGCGGCTACCAAGATCAACGGGTGGTGCAGAACCTCAATCTGCACCTCAATGCCGGCGACATCGGCTGCCTGCTGGGCTCTTCGGGTTGCGGCAAGACCACCACGCTACGAGCGATTGCCGGGTTTGAGCCGGTGCACGAAGGTGAAATCAGCCTGGCCGGTGAAGTGATCTCCAGCGCCGGGTTCACCCTGGCACCGGAGAAACGTCGTATCGGCATGGTGTTCCAAGACTACGCGCTGTTTCCTCACTTGAGCGTGGCCGACAACATCGCTTTCGGCATTCGCAAGCATCCGCAGAAAGACCGTGTGGTGGCTGAGTTGCTGGAGCTGGTCAACCTGAAAAACCTGGGCAAGCGTTTCCCCCACGAACTTTCCGGCGGCCAGCAACAACGCGTCGCCCTCGCCCGCGCGTTGGCGCCGGAGCCGGCCCTGTTGTTGCTGGATGAACCCTTCTCCAACCTGGATGGCGAACTTCGCCGCAAGCTCAGCCACGAAGTGCGCGATATCCTCAAGGCGCGTGGCACCAGTGCGATCCTGGTTACCCATGACCAGGAAGAAGCTTTCGCCGTCAGCGACCAGGTCGGTGTGTTCAAGGAAGGTCGTCTGGAGCAGTGGGACACGCCCTACAACCTCTATCACGAACCGCAGACGCCTTACGTCGCCAGCTTCATCGGCCAGGGTTACTTCATCCGTGGCCAATTGAGTTCGCCAGAGTCGGTCGGTACCGAACTGGGTGAGCTGCGCGGCAATCGCGCCTACACCTGGCCTACGGGCGGTGCGGTGGATGTGTTGCTGCGCCCGGATGATATCGTCTATGCACCGGACAGCGCGTTGAAAGCGCGGATCATCGGCAAGACCTTCCTCGGCGCGTCGACCTTGTACCGCCTGCAACTGCCGACCGGCGCGCAATTGGAGTCGATTTTCCCGAGCCATGCCGACCATCAGGTCGGCGCGGATGTGGGGATCCGTGTGGCCGCCGAACACCTGGTGCTGTTCCAGGCCTCAGGCAGCACCGCCGCGCAGATCCCTCAAGTCGAATCCGGCGTGAGACGCTACAGCCCGGTATAACGCCCGGTCATGCCCGGCCAATTTCTGCGAATTTGGCCTGGGTATGTTCAGCCAGCACAGTCGCCGGCAATTCAACTTCCAAGCCCCTTCTCCCCGCACTCACAAAAATCGTCGCAAATGGCTGCGCCGTCACATCGATAAACGTGCGCAAACGCTTCTTCTGCCCCAACGGGCTGATGCCGCCCAACAGATACCCGGTTGAACGCTGGGCCGCCGCCGGGTCGGCCATTTCGACTTTCTTGACGCCTGCAGCCTGAGCCAGCGCCTTCAAGTCCAGACTTCCGACGACCGGCACCACTGCCACCAACAATTCGCCCTTCTCGCTGCTCGCCAACAAGGTCTTGAACACCTGCGCCGGGTCGAGGCCCAACTTTTCCGCGGCCTCCAGCCCATAGGACGCCGCCTTCGGGTCGTGTTCATAACTGTGGATGCGATGTTCGGCGCGAACTTTTTTCAACAGGTCCAATGCGGGGGTCATGACGTATCCGGGCGTGGCAAACAGATGGCCAATTCTAGGCCAAGCCCACACAAAACGCTCTAGTCCGCCCACTTTTAAGGTGCAGGCGCAACGTGACAAGCGTGATCATTCACCAGACCAATAGTTTGAAAGTGACTGACAGTTCACTTTCGACCTTTGACAGCCGTCATTCTTGTCTATATTTTTTCGTTTCCGAATGCCGTAGGAATAGATCCACAGTATTGAAGCAGTAAGCCGTGACCGGGATGGGGATCCTTGCCACGGTGAAAATCGCGCAACAATCCGTTGAGGTTGTGTGCCAGACAAGAACAACAACTGAGGTTTTCCATGACAACTGCTCTTCAACAGCCTTCACTTTCGAGCCAATGCATGGCCGAATTCCTGGGGACTGCGCTTCTGATCTTCTTCGGTACAGGATGTGTCGCTGCGCTCAAAGTCGCGGGTGCCAGCTTTGGCTTGTGGGAAATCAGTATCATCTGGGGGATCGGCGTCAGCATGGCGATTTACCTGAGCGCCGGGATTTCCGGGGCTCACCTTAACCCGGCCGTCAGTATTGCGCTGTGTATTTTCGCTGATTTCGACAAGCGCAAACTGCCCTTCTATATCCTCGCCCAGATCGCCGGTGCCTTTTGCTCGGCAGCCTTGGTCTACACGCTCTACAGCAACCTCTTTTTCGATTACGAACAAACCCACCACATGGTACGCGGCACCCAGGCCAGCCTGGAATTGGCGTCGGTGTTCTCCACCTACCCCCATGCGCTGCTGAGCACCGCCCAAGCGTTCCTGGTGGAAATGGTCATCACCGCCATCCTGATGGGCGTGATCATGGCCCTTACCGATGACAACAACGGTCTGCCCCGTGGGCCCCTGGCCCCGTTGCTGATCGGCCTGCTGATTGCAGTGATCGGCAGTGCCATGGGCCCGTTGACCGGCTTTGCGATGAACCCGGCGCGGGATTTCGGGCCCAAGCTGATGACCTTTTTCGCGGGCTGGGGTGAAATGGCCTTTACCGGTGGCCGCGATATTCCTTACTTCCTGGTGCCGATCTTCGCGCCGATCGTCGGCGCATGCCTGGGTGCTGCGGCCTACCGCGGGCTGATTGCCCGTCATCTGCCGAGTGCGGCACCTGCTATAGATGAAGAAACACCTGACACGGCTGTCAACGGCAAGACCCGTATTTCCTGATAGCGCCAGCCTGGACCACCTGCCCTTTTGCGGCCCAGCTGATTACTGATTTTCTTATTTTCCAAGGCATTCGACATGACCGATATTCAGAATAAGAACTACATCATTGCCCTTGACCAAGGCACCACCAGTTCCCGGGCAATCATCTTTGATCGCGACGCCAACGTGGTCTGCACCGCCCAGCGTGAGTTCACTCAGCATTACCCGCAAGCCGGCTGGGTCGAACATGACCCGATGGAAATCTTCGCCACCCAGAGCGCGGTCATGGTCGAGGCACTCGCCCAGGCTGGCCTGCACCATGACCAGGTCGCCGCCATCGGCATCACCAACCAGCGTGAAACCACCGTAGTGTGGGACAAGGTCACCGGTCGTCCGATCTACAACGCGATCGTCTGGCAGTGCCGCCGTAGCACCGAGATCTGCCAGCAGCTCAAGCGCGACGGCCACGAGCAATACATCAATGACACCACCGGCCTGGTCACCGATCCGTACTTTTCCGGCACCAAGCTCAAGTGGATCCTCGACAACGTCGAAGGCAGCCGTGAACGTGCGCGCAACGGCGAACTGCTGTTCGGCACCATCGACAGCTGGCTGATCTGGAAATTTACCGGCGGCAAGACCCACGTCACCGACTACACCAACGCCTCGCGCACCATGCTCTTCAACATCCACACCCTGGAGTGGGATGCGAAGATGCTGGAGATTCTCGACGTGCCGCGTGAAATGCTGCCGGAAGTGAAGTCGTCGTCGGAAATCTACGGCCGCACCAAAAGCGGCATCGCCATCGGCGGTATTGCCGGCGACCAACAGGCGGCGCTGTTCGGCCAGATGTGCGTGGAAGCCGGCCAAGCCAAAAACACCTATGGCACCGGCTGTTTCCTGCTGATGAACACCGGCGACAAAGCCGTGAAGTCCAAACACGGCATGCTCACCACTATCGCTTGTGGTCCACGTGGTGAAGTGGCCTATGCCCTGGAAGGAGCAGTCTTCAACGGTGGCTCTACCGTGCAATGGCTGCGTGACGAACTGAAAATCATCGCCGACGCCACCGACACCGAATACTTCGCCGGCAAGGTCAAGGACAGCAACGGCGTGTACCTGGTCCCAGCCTTCACCGGTCTGGGCGCTCCCTACTGGGACCCGTATGCCCGTGGCGCACTGTTCGGCCTGACCCGTGGCGTACGCGTGGATCACATTATTCGTGCAGCCCTGGAATCGATTGCCTACCAGACCCGCGACGTACTCGACGCCATGCAACAAGACTCGGGCGAACGCCTCAAAGCCCTGCGTGTGGACGGCGGCGCGGTGGCCAACAACTTCCTGATGCAATTCCAGGCCGACATCCTCGGCACCCAGGTCGAACGCCCGCAAATGCGCGAGACCACGGCATTGGGCGCAGCCTACCTGGCCGGCCTGGCGTGCGGTTTCTGGGGCAGCCTGGAAGAGTTGCGCGGCAAGGCGGTGATCGAGCGCGAATTCGAACCGCAGCTGGACGAGGCCGCCAAAGAGAAGCTCTATGCGGGCTGGCAAAAAGCCGTCAGCCGTACCCGTGACTGGGAACCGCACGAAGGCGCTGAATAAGCCATCGTCCGGTTGTAACTGGCAGGGAGCGGATTCCTGCGTCATCATGGGCCACTTTTGTATGGCAGCCCAAAGGACGCCCCATGAATCTGCCTCCCCGCCAACAACAAATCCTCGAACTGGTCCGCGAGCGCGGCTACGTCAGCATCGAGGAAATGGCGCAGCTATTCGTTGTCACCCCGCAAACCATCCGCCGCGATATCAACCAACTGGCGGACGCTAATCTGCTGCGCCGCTACCACGGCGGCGCGGCCTATGACTCCAGTGTCGAAAACACCGCCTACGCTATGCGGGCCGACCAGATGCGCGACGAGAAACAGCGCATCGGCGAAGCCATCGCTGCGCAGATCCCCGATCACGCCTCGCTGTTCATCAATATCGGCACCACCACCGAATCCATCGCCCGTGCATTGCTCAACCACAACCACCTGAAAATCATCACCAACAACCTCAACGTCGCCACCATGCTCAGTGCCAAGGACGACTTCGACGTGCTGCTGACCGGCGGCAACGTGCGCCGTGACGGTGGCGTGGTGGGCCAGGCGAGCGTGGACTTCATCAACCAGTTCAAGGTCGACTTTGCCTTGGTGGGCATCAGCGGCATCGATGAAGACGGCAGCCTGTTGGACTTTGACTATCAGGAAGTACGGGTTTCCCAGGCGATCATCGCCAATGCACGCCAAGTGATCCTGGCGGCGGACTCCAGCAAATTCGGGCGTAATGCCATGATTCGCCTGGGTCCGATCAGCCTGGTGGATTGCCTGGTGACGGATCAGCAGCCAGTGCCGGCTTTGGTGCAGCTGCTGAGCGAGCACAAGGTTCGACTGGAAGTGGTTTAACCCTTCCTTCTAGGGGGGGAAATTTCCCCCTCATGTTCACAAATTTTCCTTTCCCCGCCCTTCGATGAGTTTTTTTAATCGAAGTCGGCTGGCTGCGCGCGCGTTTATCAGCTACCATTTTCGCAAATGAACATTAATGTTCGAATTCAAAGACGAATAAATCGCGAGGCCAGCCAATGAACCCTTCCACCTTGCCTGCTCAACCGCTTGCCGAAGTCTATGACGTTGCCGTTATCGGCGGCGGGATCAATGGCGTCGGCATTGCAGCAGACGCGGCCGGTCGCGGTTTGTCGGTATTCCTTTGTGAAAAGGATGACTTGGCCAGCCACACCTCATCCGCCAGCAGCAAGCTGATCCACGGTGGCCTGCGTTACCTCGAGCATTACGAATTCCGCTTGGTGCGCGAAGCCCTGGCCGAACGTGAAGTGCTGCTGGCCAAGGCCCCGCACATCGTCAAGCAGATGCGCTTCGTGTTGCCGCATCGCCCGCACCTGCGCCCGGCGTGGATGATCCGAGCCGGCCTGTTCCTCTACGACAACCTCGGCAAGCGCGAAAAGCTGGCAGGTTCGAAAAGCCTCAAGTTCGGCCCCGACAGCCCGCTGAAAAGCGAAATAACCAAAGGCTTCGAATATTCCGACTGTTGGGTGGATGATGCCCGCCTTGTCGTGCTGAACGCCATGGCCGCTCGCGAAAAAGGTGCGCATATCCACACCCAGACCCGCTGCATCAGCGCACACCGCAGCAACGGCATGTGGGAAATGAACATGGAACGCGCCGACGGCAGCCTGTTCTCGATCCGGGCCCGCGCGCTGGTAAACGCAGCCGGCCCATGGGTCGCCAAGTTCATCAGGGACGACCTGAAGCTGGATTCGCCCTACGGTATCCGCCTGATCCAGGGCAGCCACCTGATCGTGCCGAAACTGTACGAAGGTGCCCACGCCCATATCCTCCAGAACGAAGACCAGCGCATCGTCTTCACGATTCCGTACCTGAACCACCTGACTATCATTGGAACCACCGACCGCGAATACACCGGTGACCCGGCAAAAGTCGCCATTACCGAAGGTGAAACTGACTACATGCTCAAGGTGGTCAACGCTCACTTCAAGAAACAACTGAGCCGCGACGATATCGTCCACACCTACTCCGGCGTGCGCCCGCTGTGCAACGACGAGTCGGACAACCCGTCGGCCATCACCCGCGACTACACCCTGGCGCTGTCCGGCGGCACCGGCGAGGCGCCGATCCTGTCGGTGTTCGGCGGCAAGCTGACCACGTACCGCAAGCTCGCCGAGTCGGCGATGGCACAACTGGCGCCGTATTTCACCCAGATGCGCCCAAGCTGGACCGCCAAGGCCAGCCTGCCTGGCGGCGAAGACATGACCACGCCGCAAGCCCTGGCCGAAGCCATTCGCGGCAAATTCGACTGGGTGCCGAATGAAATCGCGCGTCGCTGGTCCACCACCTATGGGAGTCGCACCTGGCGCCTGTTGGAAGGCGTGCAATCGCTGGCTGATTTGGGCGAGCACCTGGGTGGCGGCCTGTACACACGCGAGGTTGATTACCTGTGCGCCGAAGAATGGGCGACCCAACCTCAGGACGTGCTGTGGCGCCGTACCAAGCTCGGCCTGTTCACCACCCCGGAAGAACAGGCCAATGTACAGCGTTACCTGTCCACCGTTGAGCTGAACCGTAGCAAAATCGAAGCCGCCTGACGGATCGGTACCACAAAAGCCCCTGCGCCGAACGGCTCAGGGGCTTTTTTTCGCATTCGGTTTTCCGAACACCTCAGTGCCATCAATTCGGTTTGCCGGATTAAAGGCCTGAAAAAAAGTCGTCATATAAAGTTAATTTTCTTATAAAACAATCGGTTAACCTTTTATATCGAGCCTGGCACGACTCATGCTCTACACTCTTGGACGATTGCCTGGGACGCCTCAGGAGCCGCCACGGGCATTCGCTGTACAAGAGAGCCGTTTAGCCGGCTTCATAAAAAAAACAAATGTCGAGGAAGTATTGATGCGCATCGTTCCCCATATCCTGGGCGCAGCTATCGCTGCTGCTCTGATCAGCACTCCAGTTTTCGCCGCCGAACTCACCGGCACGCTGAAGAAGATCAACGACTCCGGCACCATCACTCTCGCTCACCGCGACAGCTCCATTCCGTTTTCCTATATCGCGGATGGTTCGGGCAAACCCGTGGGCTACTCCCACGACATCCAGTTGGCCGTCGTCGAGCAACTGAAAAAAGACCTGAATAAACCCGACCTCAAAGCCAAGTACAACCTGGTGACCTCGCAAACTCGTATCCCGCTGATCCAGAACGGCACCGCGGACCTCGAGTGCGGCTCCACCACCAACAACGCCGAACGCGCGCAACAAGTTGATTTCACCGTCAACATCTTCGAAATCGGCACCCGTCTGCTGGTCAAGAAAGACAAGGATGGCAAGCCGTCCTACGCTGACTTTGCCGACCTGAAAGGCAAGAACGTCGTGACCACCGCCGGCACCACGTCCGAGCGCATCATCAAAGCGATGAACGCCGACAAGCAAATGGGCATGAACGTCATCTCCGCCAAGGACCATGGCGAATCCTTCCAGATGCTGGAAAGCGGCCGTGCCGTTGCCTTCATGATGGACGACGCCCTGCTGGCCGGTGAAGAGGCCAAGGCCAAGAAGCCGGACGACTGGGTCATCACCGGTACTCCGCAGTCCTTCGAAGCCTACGCTTGCATGGTTCGTAAAGATGACCCAGCCTTCAAGAAAGCGGTCGATGACGCCATCGTTGCCCTGTACAAATCCGGCGAAATCAACAAGATCTACAGCAAGTGGTTCGAGAGCCCGATCCCACCAAAAGGCCTGAACCTGAACTTCCCGATGAGCGACAAGGTAAAGGAGCTGATCGCCAACCCAAGCGACAAGCCAGCGCCTGACGTAAAAATCTGATACCTGACTAAGCTTATCTCCTGAGGGAGCCAACCTCCCTCAGGCGTCTGTTACTACCTGCTGGCTTTACTTTGGAACACTCGACCTGGCGGTTTTCGAGCCGATCGCGTGTGCCTGGCGTTCATCGCCAGGCGGGAATGGATTTTCCCCAAGCGGGTGCTTGTACATCGATCGATCTCGAGGGGAGACCCTAATGAATTACAACTGGGACTGGGGCGTGTTCTTCAAGTCCACTGGCGTGGGCAGCGAGACTTATCTCGACTGGTACATCGCCGGCTTGGGCTGGACCATCGCCATCGCTGTCGTGGCATGGATTATCGCCTTGCTGCTGGGGTCCATTCTGGGCGTCATGCGCACCGTGCCAAACCGCATCGTAGCGGGCATCGCGACCTGCTACGTGGAACTGTTTCGTAACGTGCCGCTGCTGGTTCAACTGTTCATCTGGTACTTCCTGGTACCCGACATGCTGCCGCAGAACCTGCAGGACTGGTACAAACAGGACCTCAACCCGACCACCTCGGCCTACCTGAGCGTTGTCGTGTGCCTGGGCCTGTTCACCGCCGCTCGTGTGTGTGAGCAAGTGCGTACCGGTATCCAGGCGCTGCCACGCGGCCAGGAATCCGCCGCACGCGCCATGGGCTTCAAGCTGCCGCAGATCTACTGGAACGTGCTGCTGCCCCAGGCCTATCGGATCATCATCCCGCCGCTCACCTCGGAATTCCTCAACGTCTTCAAGAACTCCTCCGTGGCGTCCTTGATCGGCCTGATGGAACTGCTGGCGCAAACCAAACAGACCGCCGAGTTCTCGGCCAACCTGTTTGAAGCCTTCACCCTGGCCACGCTGATCTACTTCACCCTGAACATGAGCCTGATGTTGCTGATGCGCGTGGTCGAGAAGAAAGTCGCGGTGCCCGGCCTGATCTCCGTGGGGGGTAAATAATGGACTTCGATTTCAGCGGCATCATCCCCGCCATCCCGGGCCTGTGGAACGGCATGGTCATGACCTTGCAGTTGATGGTCATGGGTGTGATCGGCGGCATTGCGCTGGGTACGGTCCTGGCGCTGATGCGCCTGTCGTCCAGCAAACTGCTGTCCCGCGTGGCCGGCGCTTATGTGAACTACTTCCGCTCGATCCCGCTGCTGCTGGTGATCACCTGGTTCTACCTGGCGGTGCCGTTCGTGTTGCGCTGGATCACAGGCGAAGACACCCCGATCGGTGCGTTCACCTCGTGCGTCGTGGCCTTCATGATGTTCGAAGCCGCGTACTTCTGTGAAATCGTACGGGCCGGCGTGCAGTCGATTCCTAAAGGCCAGATGGCGGCGGCACAGGCAATGGGCATGACCTATGGCCAGACCATGCGCCTGATCATCCTGCCCCAGGCGTTCCGCAAGATGACCCCGTTGCTGCTGCAACAGTCGATCATCCTGTTCCAGGACACCTCCCTGGTCTACACCGTGGGCCTGGTGGACTTCCTCAACTCCGCCCGCTCCAACGGCGACATCATCGGCCGCTCCAATGAGTTCCTGATCTTCGCCGGTGTCGTCTACTTCATCATCAGCTTTTCCGCCTCGCTGCTGGTCAAGCGTCTGCAAAAAAGGTTTGCCGTATGATCTCTATCAAGAACATCAACAAGTGGTATGGCGACTTCCAGGTGCTGACCGATTGCAGCACCGAGGTTAAAAAAGGCGAAGTGATCGTGGTGTGCGGGCCGTCGGGCTCGGGCAAATCCACCCTGATCAAGTGCGTCAACGCGCTGGAACCGTTCCAGAAAGGCGACGTGGTCGTGGACGGCACCTCGATTGCCGACCCTAAGACCGACCTGCCGAAACTGCGTTCGCGCGTGGGCATGGTGTTCCAGCATTTCGAGCTGTTCCCGCACCTGACCATCACCGAGAACCTGACCATCGCGCAGATCAAGGTGCTCGGCCGCAGCAAGGAAGAAGCCACCAAGAAAGGCCTGCAACTGCTCGAGCGCGTCGGCCTGTCGGCGCACGCCCACAAGCACCCCGGCCAGCTCTCCGGCGGTCAGCAACAACGTGTGGCAATCGCCCGCGCTCTAGCCATGGACCCGATCGTCATGCTGTTCGACGAACCGACCTCGGCGCTGGACCCGGAAATGGTCAACGAAGTGCTCGACGTGATGGTGCAACTGGCCCACGAAGGCATGACCATGATGTGCGTGACCCACGAAATGGGCTTCGCCCGCAAAGTGGCCGACCGCGTGATCTTCATGGACGCCGGCAAGATCATCGAAGACTGCCCGAAAGAAGAGTTTTTCGGCGATATCAGCGCCCGCTCCGAACGCGCGCAGCACTTCCTTGAGAAAATCCTGCAGCACTAAGCACTGCCCAGTTGTGGTGAAGGGCCAATCCCCTTCACCACGACTGGTTGACCCAAGGCATCTGTGATGAAATGCGACCCCAACCAATTTCGCGCCGCACCGCCATCACTTGCCGTGAAACCACGCCTGATCCGCCAACTCTTCCTGCCGCCGTTGATCATCGCCCTGATGATCGGCCTGGGTTTTATCGGCTTCTGGGTCAGTGAGTACTACGGCATCCGCACGCTCAGCGATACCGGCGAGCGCCAGCTGGAATTGCATGCCCGCACCGTCGAAAGCGAACTGAGCAAATACACCTACCTGCCCAGCCTGCTGGAACTGGAGTCCAGCGTCTCCACGTTGCTGGCCGACCCGAGCCAGGAAACCCGCAAAACCGTCAACGATTACCTCGAAGGCCTGAACCGACGCAGTCGCAGTCGGGCCATCTACGTGATGGACACCACCGGCCGCGTGCTGGCCACCAGTAACTGGCGCGATGCCGACAGTTACCAGGGTGAAGACCTGTCCTTCCGCGCCTATTTCCAGAACGCCGTGCGAGGCCAGCCCGGCCGTTTCTATGGCATCGGCAGCACCAACGGCGAACCCGGTTACTACCTGGCCCATGGCTTGGAAGAGCACGGCAAGATCATCGGCGTCGCCGTGGTCAAGGTGCGCCTTGAGGCACTTGAAGAACGCTGGCAACGCGCGCGCCTCGAAGCCTTTGTGAGCGACGAGAACGGCATCATCATCCTCTCCAGCGACCCGGCCCGCCGCCTCAAGGCCGTGCGCCCGCTGAGCGACGAAACCAAGGACCGCCTGGCCCACAGCCTGCAATATTACTGGGCCACGCTGAACGAACTGGAACCCCTCGCCCGCGAGCGCCTCAACGAAGGCACCGAGAAACTTACCTTCCCGGCCAACAGCGAAGTGGTCAACGACGAGCATGAAGTCAGCTACCTGGCGCAAACCCGGCCGCTGAATGACACGCCGTGGAATTTCACCCTGCTCACCCCGCTCAACGATCTGCGCCGTGCCGCAATCAACCAAGGCATCCTGGTGGCCGTCGCGTTTGGTCTGGTTGCGTTTTTGCTGATTGCCTGGAACGAACGACGTAAAGTCATCGCCACCCGCCTCGCCGCCCGTGAAGCCTTGCAGGAAGCCAACAGCCAGCTGGAACGGCGGATTGCCGAACGCACCGCTGACCTGCGCGCCAGCAACGAACGGCTCAAGGGCCAGATCCGCGAACGACGCCAGGCCGAAGAAACGCTGCGCCGTGCCCAGGATGAGTTGGTGCAGGCGGGCAAACTGGCCGCCATCGGCCAGATGTCCACCAGCATTGCCCATGAATTGAACCAACCCCTGGCGGCGCTGCGAACCCTGTCCGGCAACACCGTACGTTTCCTTGAACGTGGCGCCCTGGACACCGCCAGCGCCAACCTCAAGACCATCAACGAACTGATCGATCGCATGGGCCGCATCACCGCCAGCCTGCGCTCCTTTGCCCGGCGCGGCGATGACCAGGGCGAAGCCAACCTCACTAAAGCCGTGGATGCCGCGTTCCAGGTACTCGGTGAACGCCTGGACAGACTGCCGCTGATCTTGCACCGCGACTTTTCCCACGCCCAACTGCAAATCGACCAGACGCGCCTGGAGCAGATCCTGGTCAACCTGATCGGCAACGCCCTCGACGCCATGCAAGCCCAACCGGCCCCCGAGCTGTGGCTGGAAGGCAGCAACGCCGAGGGCAAATACCGCCTGCAGGTGCGCGACAATGGCCACGGTATAGACCCCGAGGCGCGCAAACATTTATTCGAACCGTTCTTCACCACTAAACCCGGCGAGCAAGGCCTGGGCCTGGGCTTGACCCTGTCCGCCAGCCTCGCCGCGGCCACTGGCGGCAACCTTGCCGTGGAACATCCGACCAGTGGTGGAACGGCCTTTGTCTTGTGCCTGCCGTTGGCGGGCGCTCAAAAAGCTGAGTCGACATGAATACAGACGCTAAAGCCATTAAAGACGAGCTCACGGTGCTGATTGTCGAAGACGATCCCCATGTGCTGCTCGGCTGCCAGCAGGCGCTGGCCCTGGAAGACATTCCCAGCGTCGGCGTGGGCAGTGCCGAGGAGGCGTTGAAGCGCATCGGCGAGAACTTCGCGGGCATTGTGATCAGCGATATCCGCCTGCCGGGCATCGACGGTCTTGAGTTGCTCACCCGCCTCAAGGCCCTGGATAAAAGCTTGCCGGTAGTGCTGATCACCGGACATGGCGATATCTCCATGGCCGTCGGCGCCATGCGCAACGGCGCCTATGACTTCATGGAAAAACCCTTCTCCCCTGAGCGCCTGGTGGACGTGGCCCGCCGCGCCCTGGAGCAGCGAGGGCTGGCACGGGAAGTCTGGTCATTGCGCCGCCAATTGGCCGAGCGCGACTCCCTCGAAGGCCGTATCATCGGCCGCTCGCCCGCCATGCAGAAACTGCGCGAGCTGATCGCCAACGTCGCCGACACCTCGGCCAACGTGCTGATCGAAGGCGAGACCGGTACCGGCAAGGAACTGGTCGCGCGCTGCCTGCATGATTTCAGCCGGCGCCATTCCCATCAGTTCGTCGCTCTGAACTGCGGCGGCCTGCCGGAAAATCTCTTCGAAAGCGAGATTTTCGGCCACGAAGCCAACGCCTTTACCGGCGCCGGAAAGCGTCGCATCGGCAAGATCGAACACGCCCACGAAGGCACGCTGTTCCTCGATGAAGTGGAAAGCATGCCGATCAACCTGCAGATCAAGCTGCTGCGGGTGTTGCAGGAGCGCACCCTGGAGCGCCTGGGTTCGAACCAGAGCGTGGCAGTAGATTGCCGGGTGATCGCCGCCACCAAGTCGGACCTGGACGAGCTGAGCCGCGCCAATCAGTTCCGCAGCGACCTGTATTACCGCCTCAATGTGGTTACCCTGGAACTGCCGCCCCTGCGCGAGCGCCGCGAAGACATCCTGCAACTGTTCGAACACTTCCTGCAGCAGTCGTCACTGCGTTTTGACCGCAGCGTGCCGGAGCTGGACAACCAGACCCTGTCGAGCCTGATGAGCCACGACTGGCCGGGCAATGTGCGTGAACTGCGCAACGTCGCCGAACGCTTCGCCCTCGGCCTGCCCGCCTTCAAGAAAAGCGGTGCCAGCAGTGGCAGCCACGGCCTGGCCTTCACTGAGGCGGTGGAAGCTTTCGAGCGCAACCTCCTCAACGACGCCTTGCAACGCAGCGGCGGCAACCTGACCCAGGCCAGCCAGGAACTGGGGATGGCCAAGACCACACTGTTCGACAAAGTCAAAAAATACGGGTTGAGCCACTGATGGATCTTGTATTGAAGGCCGCCCTGGGTGCGGCGGTGGTGTTGATTCTGGCGGCGCTGGCCAAGACCAAGAACTATTACATCGCAGGTCTGGTACCGCTGTTTCCGACCTTTGCGTTGATCGCCCACTACATCGTCGGCAAGGGCCGTTCGGTGGACGACTTAAAGACCACGATCCTGTTCGGGATGTGGTCGATCATTCCGTACTTCGTGTACCTGGCGACGTTGTATGTCATGGTGGATCGGATGCGCTTGGAGGCGTCACTCGCTGTGGCAGCGGTGGCGTGGTTGATGGCCGCGACGATATTGGTCAGCATCTGGGTCCGCGTTCACGCCTGACCCAACACGGTCAAAACTGTGGGAGCGGGCTTGCTCGAATGCGGTGGTTCAGTTGGAACATATTTGACTGACACATCGCTTTCGCGAGCAAGCCCGCTCCCACATTTGAACCTCAGGGTATCAGCGGACGATCTTGTCGACCTGGATCCCCAGCTTCTTCAGGCGATACCAGAAGCTGCGCTCGGAAATCCCTATCTTCGCCGCCGCCGCAGCCTGCACGCCATTGCTCTCCTGCAACGCCGCGAGTATGTAGGCCTTCTCTACTTCTGCCAGCGCCGCATCGAGGTCCTGGGGAATCCCCGGCCCGTCACTGAGGATCGCTGTCACGTCGCCCTCGCTTGGCTTGGAGGCAAACAGGTAACCCGGCAAATCGATATCCTCGATCACCGGCGATGCCGCCACGATGGTCGCGCGCTCTACACAGTTCTGCAGTTCTCGGATATTGCCTGGCCAGTGATAAGCCGCCATGGCCTGCAACGCCTCAGGGCTGAAGCCGGTGATGCGCTTGCCTGCCGTGGCGCTGAGGGTCTGGGCGAAGTGACGGGCCAAGGGCGCAATGTCTTCCACCCGCTCGCGCAGGGCCGGCAACGGGATCGGAAACACGTTGAGGCGGTAATACAAGTCTTCGCGAAACTCCTTGTTGGCCACCGCTTCCAGCAGGTTCTTGTTGGTGGCGGCGATCACCCGTACATCCACCTTACGCTCGCGGGGATCGCCCACCGGTTCAATCACCCGTTCCTGCAATGCGCGCAGGATCTTGGCCTGCAATGCCAGGGGCATGTCGCCCACTTCATCGAGAAACAGCGTGCCCTTGTCGGCCTGTTGAAAGCGCCCTACCCGGTCCGCCACGGCGCCGGTAAACGCGCCTTTGCGATGGCCGAACATTTCGCTCTCCAGCAGCCCTTCCGGGATGGCCGCGCAGTTGACCGCCACGAAAGGTTTGTCGGCACGGCTGCCGTGCTTATGGATGGCACGGGCGACCATTTCCTTGCCGGTGCCGCTTTCGCCGGTCAGCAAGATGGTGGCGCTGCTGTCGCGCACCGAGTCCACCGCTTGCAGCACTTTGCGAAACGCCGGGCTGTCGCCCACCAGGCTGTCGAACTGCGCGTGTTCGTCCAGCTCGGCACGCAAGCGCGCGTTGTCGCGCATGATGTCGCGAAACTGCAGGGCCTTGGCCACGGTGATGTCCAGTTCGTCGATATCGAACGGCTTGGCGATGTAGTCGTAGGCGCCGTTGCGCATCGACTGCACGGCGTTTTTCACCGTGCTGTAGGCGGTCATCACGATCACCGGCACATGGGGGTAGCGCACCTTGATTTCGGCCAGTAGCGCCGGCCCGTCCATGCCCGGCATGCGCCAGTCGCTGATCACCAGGTCAATGTCTTCCTGTTCCAGTACCTTGAGCGCGTGCAGGCCATTGCCGGCGATAAACACCTGCACCTCGTTCTGACCCAGGGCCGATGCCAGCAGGTCGCAGAGCTTGGGCTCGTCGTCGACTACCAGAATGTTATGCGTCATGACTGTCCTCGTCGTCTTCGCCAATCGCCGGAATGTACAGGCTGAAAGTGGCGCCGGCATCTTTCTCGCTGGCGCATTCGATGCTGGCGTCGTGACTTTCCATGATCGAATAGACTTTGGCCAGGCCCAGGCCGGTGCCGGACGCCTTGGTAGTGACGAATGGCGTGAAGATACGCTCGATCATGTCCGCCGGAATCCCCTGGCCGGTGTCGGCGATGCTGATCACCGTGTTCTCGCCTTCTGCGCGAATACCCAGGGTCAGGCGCCCGCCTTCGGGCATTGCGTCGATGGCGTTGAGAATCAGGTTGAGGCACGCCTGCTTGAGCTGCTTGGCATCCGCATAGATCGTCGCTCCCGGTGCCTGGTCGTCGATGTGCGCGTCGATAGTATGAGTGGCCAACTCCGGGGCACAGAAGCCGAGGATTTCCTCCACCAACGGGCGCGCAGGCTGCAACACGCGCAGCGGCGGGTTGGGCTTGGCGAAGTCGAGGAACTCAGTGATCAGATCGTTGATGCGGCTGACTTCACTGATCACGTATTCCAAGTGACGCTTGTCGGAGTCCGGCAGGTCGGCGCGGCGGTGCAACAGCTGCGTCGCAGTCTTGATGATACCCAGTGGGTTGCGGATCTCATGGGCCAGGCCCATGGCGACCTCACCCAGCGCGTGCAGGCGATCACGTCGACGTAGCTGGGCTTCAAGATGATGCAACTCGCCCAGGCGCTCGGTCATATGATTGAAGGTGCTGCTCAACTGCGCCAGCTCGTCGCCACCACTGACCACCACGCGGTGCGCGTAATCGCCGCTGATCACCGCACTCACGCCTTGGGACAAGTCCCGCAGCGGCTTGGTCAGGCGTCGTGACACCAACACCCCGGCCGCCAGCGAAAGCGCCGAACTGAGCAGGAAAATCAGCACGAACAGGTTGCTCTGGTTCACCAGTCCCACCAGGCTGGTATGGCGCAGCAAGCCACTGAAGATCACACCCTGCAAGTCACCGCCATCGTTGAAGATCGGCCAGTACAACCCGCTGTAGTTATTGGTGAACTGCTCGCTGGGCTGTTTGGTGGCGCGCATCGCGGTTTCGACGCTCTTGGGAATGCGCGAGGGATGATCCTCGAAGCGCTGGGTCGAGAATATCTCGGAAAAACCGTCGGGGTTGGCCAGGTACAGGCGCAGGTCGAGGGAATGCACATCAGCCACACTGGTGAGAAAACTGCTGTCCAAATAAGTCCCGACCAGCAACTCGTAATCCACGCCGTCCTGGGAGGTTTCGAAAGTCGAGACGACGATACCGGTGGACACACCCGCCACCTGCACGGTCTGCAACACGGTATTTTTGGCGAGGCTGATCTGCTTGACGATGTCGTCGGAGGCAGTACTGAACACGACTTTTTGGTCACTGGTGCGGATCAGAGCCACCACGTCGATATCGGTGGCGTCGGCAATATCGGCGGTCAAGCGGTCGTGCTTGGCCGCTTGCCGGCTGGAAGGCGGGCTGGTGTAGCGCAGGAACAACTTGGCCATGCGCGCGTTGTCGTGGAGGATGTCGCCGATCTCGTCCTTGACGATCTTGGTCGACTCCTGCAGCCAGATGCGCACGTTGCTGTCGAAGATCTGCGACAGCGTGGTGGCGGCCAGTTCGGCAGCGATCATGGTGGGGATCACGCTGACCAACCAGAACGCGAGCACCAGCTTGCGCTGGACGCTCCAGCGCGAAATGGCAAAGGGGCGGGCTTTCTGGCGGGTCTTGGTGATCATCAGGTTTCGCTTATCGCAGCAGCCATGGCAGGGTCGGAACGGTCCGGTCGAATAAACAGTTTTACAAGCATGAGCAGGCCGTTGACCAGCCGGTTGCGGTGGCGGAAAAACACGCTGTTGCCCTGGAACTCGCAACCCAGGCGCAGCTTACTGGCATACCCGGCCTGACCGCACTCATACACGGCGATATTGTGCTGAATACAGTAGTCGACATTGGTCAGCCAGCTGCGGAAGTACAGGTTGTAGTCGCGGGTGAACTCAACGTCATGCCCAAAAAACTTGTCCACCAGCCGGTGTTCGTCCACCAGGATCAGGTTGAACGCCACCAGTTGCTCGTCCACCCAGTAAAGAACACAGACCGCACGCTCATCAAGGCGTTCGAGCACACTTGTGAAGTAGCCGGCGGGCAGCCGCTCGAACTGCAACTCGGCACGCGTGAGCGTGGCTTCGTACAGGCGCATGACTTCCGGCAGCACGTCGTCGATATTGCGCCGCCACTCCACCCGTGGCCCCGGCGCGCGCAGTTTGCGGCGCAGGTCCTTGCGCGTGGATTTTCCCAGGGAGCCCAGGTAAGCGTCCACCGAGCCGTACGGCAGCGGCAACACGCCCGTGGGCAGGCTCGGCATGCTCTGGAAGCCGGCAGCCCGGCAACTTTCGACCCAATGCGCGTCTTTGCTCGGCGCATCCTTGACCGCCACCAGGCCGATACCAAAGTCATCGGCATCCTGGCGCGCAGCTGCCAGCAGGTGCTTGAGCAGCAGCGGGCGGCGCGCATCCGCCACACCACTGGCAAAACCGACGTCGCAGCGCTCCGCCACCGGGGAACCGATGGCATACAGCCCCAGTTGCAAAAGCCCCGGCCACAGGCGCTCCACACGTTCGGTCAAACGCTTGCCGGCACCCGACACCGTGGTGTCGAGGCGATAATGAGTGATGAACGCCGCAGCCACAGCCGCCAGCGTTCCATCTTCGTAAACCGCCAGGTAACGCCACTGGAAATCATCGATGGCGGCATTTTCCACGGCGACGTAATAGTCCCAGTCCTCCAGGGCCCCCGGGAAACAGTCGTTCCAGGCACTGCGCTGGAGGGCCCGGATGGTCGGGAAGGCTTGGGCGGTAATCACATCGTTTCCTTAAGGCTCAGGCCCGCTGTCGATAATCTTGAGGGGCCGCAATAGCCTCGGCATGTTGCCCGACAAACTCCGCGCTCAACTCGATCACCCGGCGGTATTGCAGGTCGACGGTGATCATGTGGTAGCAGTTGTCCAGCAGGATCTTGGTCACCGGCCCGCCGAGGTGGCGTTCCACATAGTCCGCGTTCCAGCGGCTGGTGATGTCGTCCTCGATGGAGTGCAGCACCAACGCCGGCACGTTGATCGACGGCATGCGTTTTTTGACCTCGGCGTTCATCCAGTGCAATTCACGTACGGTCACGCCTTCCATCGTCAACAAGCCTGCCTCGCTGCTTTCACCTTCCTTCATCTGCCGTTCAACGATGGCGCGCAGGCGTTCATTCTTGATGCCGTAGGGCGGTTTCTCGGTAAACCGGAACAGGCGCACGCCGAACGGAATACGGATCAGCAATGGCGTGATGAACGCCATTTTGTTGATGCTCCAGCCGTCGTACTTAAGGGTGGTGGAGTACATCAGTAAGCCGGCGACCTGGCCCGGATGCTCCGAGGCCAGGTACATCGACATCACCGCGCCCATGGACAAGCCACCGACAAACACCTGCGTGTGGCGCTGTTTCACACAGACGAAGGTCTTGCGCACACCCTCGTACCAGTCGCGCCAGCCGGTGGCCTGCAGGTCGCTGTTATCACCGCAGTGTCCGGCCAGGGTGGGCACGTACACCGTGCAGTTACCCACCTTGGCCAGGCCCTTGGCGACCTGGCGCAATTCCGTCGGGGTGCCGGTCAGGCCGTGGATCAACAGGATCCCGACCGGACCATCACCGAGAACGAAGCCGGCATCACCTTCACCGAGGTCGATCTCTGCCTGGCTCACCGATTGGTCGCCCGCACTAGCAGTTGTTCGAGCAGCTTCAGGCCCAGTTCGATTTCCGGGTAGCTGATTTCCAGGGAAGGTGCCAGGGTGATCACGTTTTTGTAGTAACCGCCCACGTCGAGGATCAGGCCGAGTTTCTGGCCGTCCACCAGCATGTCGCCCTTCATGCCTTCCTCGACCATGTAGTCCAGGGTCGCCTTGTCCGGGGTGAAGCCATCGGGGCCGCAGATTTCGCAGCGCAGGGCCAGGCCCAGGCCATCGACGTCGCCGATGATCGGGAAACGTTTCTGCAGGTCTTGCAGGCCTTCGAGGAAGAACTTGCCCTTGGCCATGACCATCGCGCCGTAGTCGACTTCGTTGGTCATTTTGAACATTTCCAGGCCCACCGCCGTGCCCAACGGGTTGGAGGCGAAGGTGGAGTGGGTCGAGCCTGGCGGGAAGATCTTCGGGTTGATCAACTCTTCACGGGCCCAGATGCCGCCCAGTGGGTTGAGGCCGTTGGTCAGCGCCTTGCCGAACACGATCACGTCCGGCTGTACGTCGAAGTGCTCGATCGACCACAGTTTGCCGGTGCGGTAGAAGCCCATCTGGATCTCGTCGGAGACCATCAGGATGCCGTGCTGATCCAGCACCTGCTTCAATTCACGGTAGAAGTTCATCGGCGGAATCACGTAACCGCCGGTGCCCTGGATCGGCTCGACGTAGAACGCGGCGTATTCGCTGGAACCGACTTTGGGGTCCCACACACCGTTGTACTCGGTCTCGAACAGTCGAGCGAATTGCTGCACGCAGTGGCTGCCGTATTCTTCCTTGGTCATGCCTTTAGGGCCACGGAAGTGGTACGGGAACGGGATGAACTGCGCCCGCTCGCCGAAGTGGCCGTACCGGCGACGGTAGCGGTAGCTGGAGGTGATCGACGAAGCGCCGAGGGTACGCCCGTGGTAGCCGCCTTCGAAGGCGAACATCAGGCTCTTGCCGTTGGTGGCGTTACGCACAACCTTCAGGGAGTCTTCGATGGACTGCGAACCGCCGACGTTGAAGTGCACGCGACCGTCGAGGCCGAACTTCTTCTTGGCGTCGACCGCGATCATTTCCGACAGCTCGATCTTGCCCTTGTGCAGGTACTGGCTGGCGATCTGCGGCAAGGTGTCGATCTGCTGTTTCAGCGCATTGTTCAGACGCGGGTTGGCGTAGCCGAAGTTGACGGCCGAGTACCACATTTGCAGGTCGAGGTAGGCCTGGTCTTCGGTGTCCCACACGTAGGAGCCTTCGCAACGACTGAAAATACGCGGCGGCTCGATGTAGTGGACGGTGTCGCCGTAGGAGCAGTATTTGGCTTCTTTATCCAGAAGGATCTGGTCTTCGGCAGTAGCGATACGGATATCAGACATGGTGGAAGAGTTCCTGATTGTCGGCAGCAGTAAAGGAGGTGGCGTTGGCGGCGATGCCTTGTGGCAGTAGAGCCAGCAGCGCAGGCACTTCGGCAAAGGTGTCGAAGCGCGCATGAGGGATCTGGTTGGCCACGCAGTAGTCGGCGAGGCTGCCCTTGGCGAACACGAAGTCGGCGGTGGAGGCCACGCACATGTCCGACTTGCCATCGCCGATCACCAGCACGCGCTTGTTGCGCGGGGTGGACTTGCACTTGCAGTTGCCGGAGGCAGCGCGGCAGGCATCGCTGGCATATGGGAAGTCGATGCGCCAGCTGTTCTGATCGACCTGGCGCAGGCGGTTGGCGAGGATCGGCAGCAAGGTCACGTAGTTGCGCGACAGGATCCGCGCGATGCCCTGCTCGATGCCGTCGCTGACCACTTCGATGGACGCCCCCAGGCCGATCACGTGATCGACGAAGTCGGGGAAGTCCGGGTCGATCTCGACGCTGTCGAAATACGCCAGCAGTTCGGAGGGGGTGGCCTTGATCAGTGCCAGTTGGCGGCTCAGGCATTCGCGTGAACCGATATGCCCATCCAGCCATTCCTGTTCGATGGTTTCCCACTCGGGGCCGGCGAAGCGTTGGAGGACGTTGTCGATGACATCGGTGGGGGTGATGGTCCCGTCGAAGTCACACACGATATGCCAGTGGATCATCGTTGTTTACCTTGGAGGAGCGCGCTGTGTGCGCTTGCAACAAGGGGTAGAGCAGGGAGTGTGCCAACTGGCCAGCGCCCAGCGGGGCTGGGGGTTTGTTCGATTCACAACGGGATCTGTGTCGCGGGAGCTACAATTTTTGTAGCTTGCTACAAACAAGATGAGTGCTTGCGCACCAGCGCCCCTTCGCGCGTTCATGCGCACGTATTCAATCAAGGAACCGTGACCATGTTCAGGATCACATGCGCTGCATTCGTTGGTTTGCTTGGCCTGTGGAGCTTTTCAAACGCTGCCGTGGCCGAAGGCATCACCGGCGAAGTGGGCGCAGGCATCAGCTACCAGCCTCATGACCCTACCGGCAGCCACTACGAAACGCGGCCCGTTCCCTATTTCGACCTGGACTGGGGCGATGTCAGCCTGAGCACCGATGACGGCTTGACCTGGAGCGCGCTCAATACCCAGGGGCTGACCGCCGGCCCCTATATCAATTACCTGTCGGGGCGTACGTCCAATGGCGATCTCCAGGGCCTGCGCAATGTGTCGGACATGGCGGAAATCGGTGGTTTCATCCAATACGCCCCGGCTGATTTCTGGCGGGTGTACGCGCAACTGGGGCAAGCCGTGGGCGGTGGGCATTCGCAAAGCGGTGCCTTGGGCAAAGTCGGCGGCGAACTGGGCTATCCCCTGGGTGGCGGGATTATCGGCAGCAGCGGCCTGGTCGCGCATTTTGCCGACGCACGCCAGACCAACACGTTTTTCGGCGTGGATGACAACGAGGCCGCCGCCACGGGCTTTCGCCCCTACCACGCCAGCGGCGGCTTCCAGAACCTGACGCTGACTCAGAGTTTCGAGTTTCCCCTGGCGGCCAAATGGTCATTGCTGACCAGCGCCAGTTGGGTTCACCTCGTCGGCTCGGCGGCCGACAGCAGCATCGTCCGGCAGACCGGCGAAGTGAACCAGGGCCAGGTGCAGACGGCTATCAGCTACAAGTTCGACTAGGTTGGTCTGGGGTTTGCAATGACGTCTTGGAATCCATTTTTCCAGGACATTCTTCATGGCTCGCCCCGCTTACCGCCTGTTGCATCACTCGCTCTGGGACCTGGTGCCCATCGCCTTGGGCCTGGTGCACTTTGTCTTTGTCGTCTGGCTGGTTGCTGCCTTCAATAGCCTGAGCTGGTGGGCGCTGGTGCCCCTGGCGCTGGTCTATGCGATCAGCCTGTCGTGGAGCATCAACAGCATCTCCCACAACCAGATCCACAATGCCTACTTCAGCCTGCGTGCGATGAACCGGGCGTTCGACCTGCTGCTGTCGGTGACCATCGGCTTTTCCCAGACGCTCTACCGCGACATCCACAACCGCCATCACCGTGGCAACGCCGACCTGCCAGGGCCGGACGGTAAAACCATCGACCCGTTGTCGATCTACCAACGCGGGAAGGATGGCCAGCCGGAAAATCCCTGGGCCTATACCTTCCTGAGCTTTTTCCGCGACGACCCCAAGCCGTTCTATGACGAGATGAAGCGCAAACGCCCGGCGGACGCGCGCTGGGTCAAGGTCGAGATCGGGGTGACCGTGGCGTTCTATATCGCGCTGGCGTTCTACAACTGGCAGGCGGTGCTGTGGCTGTTGCCGTTCTGGTACCTGGGCCAGTGCCTGTCATCGCTCAATGGCTACTACGAACACTTCGGCGGCAACCCGGACCAGCCGATTGCCTGGGGCGTAAGTTCCTACAGCGTGCTGTACAACCTGATCTGGATGAACAACGGCTATCACGCCGAGCACCACTACCGACCGAAGATGCACTGGACCAAAGTGAAGGCATTTCATCGGGAGATTGCCGAGCAACAGCGTGAGGCGGGGGTGAAGGAGATTTCGGTGTCCCATGGTCTAGGTTTTTTGGTGGCGCACCGCAAACCCTGACCTGCCCCCACTCCTTGTGGTGAGCAGGCTTGCCCTGCGCGGGCGATGCGGCGACCCGACAAGCCCGCTCACCACAAAAACCAGGCCAGAGTGATCAGTTCTCTTCGCCTTCGGCCAGCAGCGCAATACCGCCGATAATCACCGCCACCCCCACCCAGTGCAGCGGGCTGATATGTTCCCCCAGCCCCAGCCACGACCCCAGCAGCACCACCACAAACACCAGTGAACTCAGCGGAAACGCCAGGGACAGGCTGCTGCGCCGCAGGATCAGCATCCATACGAAAAAAGCGCCGATGTAGCTGGCGATGGCCGCCAGAATGCCAGGGTTGCGCGCCACGTCAGCCAGCCACTGCCAGCTCAAGTCCATCTGCCCCAGTTGGTCGCCGGCCACTTTGGTAAACAGCTGGCCGGCGCTTTCGGTACAGATCAACAAAGCCCACAGCACCACCGTGCCGAAGCGCCCGTGCAGCCATCCGTTATTCAAGGTTTGCGTACTCATGCCTGACTCCCCGCAATGGCTACCAACATCACGCCCAAGGTGATTACCAGCGTCCCCAGCCAACGGCGGCGGCTGACGGTTTCGCCCAGCACCACCTTGCCCGCCAGCACTACACCGCAATAGGCCAGCGCCGCGGCCGGGAACAGCAGGCTCAGCGGCGCACGGGACAGGGCTTCGAGCCACACGAAGAACTCAATGGCATAGGCACCGATCCCGGCCCACAGCAACGGCGCATTGAAGACCTGGCCCCAGAATGCATTCAGGCGGAAACCACCGTCCAACTCGGGCAACCGGTCCAGGCCGATCTTGAAACACAGTTGGCCGATCACGTCGAGCACAATGGAAAACGCCACCAGCAACACCACGGTCAACGTCACGGGAACAGCTCCTCAAACAGGTCGATCAGGGCTTCATTGGTGGCCGCGTTGCGCTGCAAATCTTCCGCGCTCCAGCGCTCGGGTGGCGGCTGGTCGGACTTGGCTTCCCAACGCTTGAAGGCATTGCTGAAGGCGGGCGTGGCGAACTCACCACACACGTCAATGCCGATGATGCGTTTGCGCGCTGCCAAGGCCCGCAAGGCTTGCAGCAGGTGGGTCAGGCGCATGCCGCCCTGGTCCCAGTTGGTGGCCGCGTCCTCACTGGCGAGCACGTCTTTGTCGATAGTGATCCAGATAGCCTCGGTGGGCAGGCTGGTGATCAGCTGATCGAGAAACGCCGCCCAATCCAGCTCGGCCAGGTTGCGCCAATACAGGTGGTTTTCCTGCTGCTGGTGACCGGCGCCGTCCCCGACCCGGCCCCAGACTTTCGACGGCGGATGCTGCCAGGGAAACAGTTGCAAGTGCCCGCGTTTGAGGGCACCGAGGTTGCCGCCGCGCAGTTGCGGGTTGTGCAGGTCGTCGCTGCACGGGCCGAGGGTGACGATGCGTTTGATCGCCGGCATCTTCAACGCGCGGTTGACCCACGAACCACAGTGACGCTTGGGCGCAAAGCGCACCCAGTCGGGGTGATTATCGAAGTGGATCAGGCTGATGGGCTCCTTCAGGTCGGCAAGAAAAGCCGGTGTGAGGTGGTGATAGTCGCCGGAGCCGACAAACAGGATTTCCGGTCGCGCGTCCGTCGGCCGAGGCCGTTGGGCCAGGCGTTCGGCGAAGCGCTTCCAGGTTTTTTCGGTGGACCACAGGCGCAGTTTCGGGCCCAGGTCCAACAGGTCGATACGCGTGGCACGGCCGCTGGCCAAACGCCGGGCGATCGGTGCCTGGCCGGTGAGGCTGTGGTCGAGGTCGAGAATGTTCAAGGCAGTGTCCCCTAAGGCTTTAGGGGGTCAATGCAAGGGACGGGCCAGCACCACTCTTGAAGACGGTGACTGGCTAATGTGGGAGCGTGATCGGCTTTAGTTTTTCGCGTCGTTGATGATCTGGCGGATCGCCCCTACAAAGGCTTCCGCCGGCTGGCCGCCGCTGACGGCGTACTGATCGTTGAACACGATGGTCGGCACCGAGGTCACGCCACGGGAGATCCACAGCTGCTCTTGTTCACGGACTTCGGCGGCGTATTCATCGCAGGCAAGAATCTCGGCCGCACGCTGGATATCCAGGCCGACGCTTTCGGCGATGATCGCCAGGGTGGCGTGGTCGGACGGATCCTGGCCATCGGTGAAGTACGCCTTGAACAACGCTTCCTTGAGGTTGTACTGCAAGCCTTCCAGCCCGGCCCAATGCAGCAGGCGGTGGGCGTCGAAGGTGTTGTAGATGCGACTCTGGCCATCGGTACGAAAGGCAAAGCCCAGCTCGGCGCCCATGTCGCGGATACGCGCACGGTTGGCCTGGGATTCTTCGGCAGTGGAGCCGTATTTTTCGGTGATGTGCTCGACGATGTTCTGCCCCTCGGCGGGCATGTTCGGGTTCAGTTCGAACGGCTGGAAATGGATCTCGGCCTGTACTTCGGCGCCAAGCTGATCAAGGGCTTCGGTCAGGCCGCGCAGGCCGATGATGCACCAGGGGCAGGACACGTCACTGACGAAATCGATTTTCAGGGGAGTACTCATGGTGGGCAACCTCGCAGGCACAAATGGGCCACAAAGGTTGCACGATACACCAATGTCACAGCACCTTCGAAGGCTCGCCCAGGTCAATCTGCGCCCAGTGCGCCGCATCTTCGCGATGGGCTTGCAGGTACGGCAACACTGCCGTCAGCAAGGGCGCCTTGAACGCTTCCTGGAAACGATGGGCCATGCCGGGGATCAGCTTCAACTGGCTACCCTGGATATGCGCCGCCAGGTGCACGCCGTGCATCACCGGCAACAGCGGGTCGGCGGTACCGTGCACGACTAATGTAGGCACGCGCAGTTGGTTGAGCAACGGCACTCGGCTCGGTTCTGCGAGGATCGCCATGATCTGACGCTTCACGCCGTCCGGGTTGAAGGCTCGGTCGTAGGACAGCGCCGCCTGGTGCAACAGCGCCTGGCGATCATCCGTCACGTTCGGACTGCCCAACGCCGCCAGCAAATCCGCTTGCTGTTCCAGGGCCACTTCACGATTGGGCGCGCTGCGCCGCGACAACAGTTGCACCAACGCCGCGTTCGGCGCCGGCAAGCCTTCGGCGCCGGAGCTGGTCATGATCAGCGTAAGGCTCTCCACCCGCTGTGGCGCCATGGCTGCCAGGTGCTGGGCGATCATGCCGCCCATGCTCGCGCCCAGCACGTGGAATTGCTGGATCTGCAACGCGTCCATCAGGCCGATGGCGTCATCGGCCATGTCGGTCAACGTGTAGGGCGCCGCCACTGGCAGGCCAAGCTTGTAGCGCAGTACTTCAAAGGTCAGGTTGGCATTGGCCGGTGTCTGGCGCCAAGTCGACAGGCCAACGTCACGGTTGTCGTAGCGGATCACCCGAAAACCTTGTTGGCACAGGGCGACGACGACTTCGTCGGGCCAGTGGATCAACTGCCCGCCCAGGCCCATCACCAGCAGCAAGGCAGGGTCGGACGCGCTGCCGATACTCTGGTAGGCGATGCTCACCTGAGCCAGGTCGACCGTTTGGGTCGGGACATTGACGTCACATCGAGAAGCCGCAAAAGACGGCAGGCCGAACAAGAGAGCGGCCAGTAAAAGCAACACACGCATGAAAACACCGAAACGCAGAACCCCAGTAGAGCGCGAGTCTGATGAAGTTTGTTCAAGCGCGCTGCCACAGTTGCATGACAGTTTGATGAAGAGTGCCCAATGGTCAGTCGACAGGCACGACAACATGAGACAAACTCACGCCATTCCAACTCCTCACAAATTTTATTCATGGAGAACCCATGCTCGAGATCCGCCACCTCAAGACCCTGCACGCGCTGCGCGAAGCCGACAGCCTGGTGGAAGCCGCCGAGCGCCTGCACCTGACGCAGTCGGCGCTGTCTCACCAGTTCAAGGAGCTGGAAGAGCGCCTGGGTATGCCATTGTTCGTGCGCAAGACCAAGCCGCTGCGCTTCACCAGCGCCGGCCTGCGTCTGCTGCAACTGGCCGACGCCACCCTGCCACTGCTGCGCGGCGCCGAGCGTGACATTGCACGATTGGCCGGCGGCACCGCCGGGCGCCTGCATATGGCAATCGAATGCCACAGTTGCTTCCAGTGGCTGATGCCGACCATCGACCAGTTCCGCGATGCGTGGCCGGAAGTCGAGCTGGACCTGGCCTCCGGCTTCGCCTTTGCCCCGCTGCCGGCGCTGGCCCGTGGCGACCTGGACCTGGTGGTCACGTCCGACCCGCTGGAGCTGCCGGGTATCACCTATGTACCGCTGTTCACCTATGAAGCCATGCTAGCCGTGGCTAACCAGCATCCGCTGGCGAACAAAGCGTACATCGTGCCGGAAGACTTGCTGACCGAAACCCTCATCACCTACCCCGTCGAACGCGACCGCCTGGACATCTTCACGCGCTTCCTCGAACCCGCCGACGTGGAACCAGCCCAGGTGCGTACGTCCGAGCTGTCGGTGATGATGATGCAACTGGTGGCCAGCGGCCGTGGTGTGTGCGGCATGCCCCATTGGGCATTGCATGAGTACAGCTCGCGTGGTTATGTGAAGGCCAAGCGCCTGGGTGAGAAAGGTTTGTTTGCCACCTTGTATGCGGGGATTCGTGCGGACATGCTGGATGCACCCTACATGCGCGACTTCCTGCTGACGGCCAAGGACACATCGTTTTCCACCCTGGATGGGGTCAGCGCAGTGCGCTAGAGCGCAAGCTCGCGCCACATGTGGATCTTATCGAAGTAATCCACACCGACCCGCACCGCCAGCGGCTCCAGGCCGTACTGGATGAAGCCGCAGCGTTGGTACAGGCCAAAGGCCGGGTCATTGCCGGCGGTGACCGTCAGTTGGATCACTTTGAGGCGCGGCTGTTTGCGCGCTTCGTCCAACGCGGCCTCGACCAACCGGCGCCCCAGGCCCTGTTGCTGATGGGCCGTATTCACGTACATGCCGAACAGCGTCACCTTGTGCCGCGCTTTCTCTCGCGGCTCAAACGCCAGGCCGACAATACCGGCCAGCTCGTCATCAACAAAAACACCGAGCAAGCAATCCAACGGGCTGCTCAAGCGTTTTTCCCACCAACTGAGCGGCATTGCCGCACGCTCCGCCACGCTGGAGGTGAACGCCTGGGGATAGGCGCCATACGCCTCCAGCATCAACGCCCGATACGCCTCGGCGTCGCTGGCCCCCAGCGTGCGAATGATCATGCCGTGAGCGAGGCGCGATAAAACGGCAGGATCAGATCCCGTGTCAGTGGGGCCAATTGCAGGCCGCCGTCACCGGCCGGGTCGATCCAGCGCACTTCTTCAATCTCGGCGGCAGGCATGACCGCCACATCGATCTGCACCTGGAACAACTCGGCTTCCACGGTGAAACCGGGCTCGTTGACGGCCGGCGCAGAAAATTTTCCCAGGTAGACCGCTGCGCTTGGCTCGATACGCAGGTTCAGCTCTTCGTGCAGCTCACGGGCCAGGGCCTCGGCAGGCTGCTCGCCGGCGTCGATCTTGCCGCCGGGTTGCATGAAGGCCCGGGTGCCACGCTTGCGCACCACCAGGGTCTGGCCGTCAGCGCCGATCAGGAGGGCCGCGGCGATGCGGATAGTAGAATGGCTCATGAAAGGTTCGCTGTCTCTTCAGGTAGTTTGATGAATATGGTGTATTTCGCGCCCTCCATCGCCTCAAACGCAATCAGCTTGTCCACCAGCGGCAGGTTCAGCACTTTACCGGCGTTGAGCAGCAGCATGCCGTTATCGGCGTTGAGATTGCGCGCCAGGACCATGCCAGCTTCCAGTTCACGGGTCGTCAAAGCCTTGACCGAGGGATCACCCAGTGTCACATCACTGAGAAACGCGGCACAGGCCAGGACAAAGTCTTCGACCAGCTCCGGATCATAGAGGCGCCCGGCATACTTTCGGATGTACAGCAGGGCTTCGTCGCTGTTCATCTGCCGCTCAAGGATCAGGCCTTTTTGCAGTTCGATAAAGTCCACCGCCAACTTCAGCAGTCGCGAACCGAAGGGTATCGCATCGCCCTTGAGGTGATCGGGAAAACCGCTGCCATCCCAGCGTTCCTGGTGATGACGGATGATCCGCGCCGCATCCTTCATCGGCTCCAGCGTCATCAGCAGGGATTCGCTCTGGCTCGGATAGCCTCTGTATTGTTCACGGTCGCTGCTGTGCAACTTATCGGCTGCGGCAACCAACAGGCTGTCGCTCCAACTGAGCTTGCCGATGTTGTAGAGCGCGGCCGCCATGGTCAGGTCGCGCGTAGTGGCTTCGTCCATGGACTGTGCAGCGCAATAGACGCGGACCAACTCGATCAATTGACGGTTGGTCTGCTTGTTCTTGGGCAGGCGCAGGTTGGCCAGCAACGAGAAGACCTCGGTGCCTGTCACGTAGCTGCGTTTGAGTTCTTCGTAGGCCAGGTCGAGCATGTCGGCGGTTTGCTGCAACTCGGAGGTGCGCGCCGCCACGCGCTTTTCCAATGAGGCATTCAATACCTTGAGCTGATCGTTCTGCACACGGGTCAGGCGTTCGAGCCGTTGGTGCTCAAGGGCCTGCTGCAGGATCAACTTGAGTTCGTCGTCATTCCAGGGCTTGCCGATGTAGCGGTGGATCTGCCCTTCGTTGATCGCCTTGATGATCGTCGGCAAGTCGGCATAACCGGTCAGCAGGATGCGGCTGGTGGTGGGGTACAGGCGGTGGACCTCGGCCAGTAACTGCGCCCCGTCCATACCCGGCATGCGCGCATCGCTCATGATCAGGTCGACGGGCTGCGCCGCCATTATTTCCAGCGCCTGGGCGCCACTGTCGGCCAGCACCACATCAAAGTTCTGGCCGCGTAGCAAGCGGCGCAGGCTGTTGAGGATCGACGCTTCATCGTCGACCAGCAAAACGGTGGGTCTTGTCGCGATATGTTCATCCATGCCTGCTGCGCCTTCAAATTAAACAAAATCGAGCTAAATTCAACCTTTGTGCCAAGCCGTCTTCCCTTGCTCAACGCGCGGGGTCGATTTGACGCCAACTGGCCCCCGATATCAAGGGCGCTCGACTATGCTGTCACAGTAGGCTGTATCCGCCTCAGCAGTGGAATCAGGGAAGGAGTCGTTATGCCGTCGGACCTTTTACCGGTACGGAGCACCCCATGAGTGCGGACTCGGCACGGGCCAACCGTCGCATTCTGATCGTCGATGACACGGCTTCGATCCACCAGGACTTTCGCAAGATCCTCTGCGCCGATGCCAATGGCGAACCGTCGCTGGAGAGCCTGGAAGAAACCCTGTTCGGCACCGCCACCAAAGCGCGCCAGGCCTTCGAGCTGGACTCCGCCTACCAGGGCCAGGAAGCCTTGGCCCTGGTGAATAAAGCGCTGGCCGATCAGGCGCCATATGCCCTGGCCTTCATCGATATGCGCATGCCACCTGGCTGGGACGGCCTGCAAACCATCGAACAGTTGTGGGAGGTCGATCCCCGCCTGCAGATCGCGCTGTGCACGGCCTACTCCGATTACTCATTCGAGGCCATCGAAGCGCGGCTCAAATACAACGACCAACTGCTGATCCTGAAAAAGCCCTTCGATCACCTGGAAATTCGCCAGATGGCCAGCGCCCTGACCTGGAAATGGCAACTCGCCCAGGACATTGCGTTTAAAGTCATTGGCCTGGAACGAACCATCGAGGAGCGCGTGCAGGAGCTGCTCAAGGTCTCGCACCTGCTCCAGTATGACGCGTTGACAGAACTGCCCAACAGCACGCTGCTCGGCGACCGGCTGACCCAGGCCATTGCCCTGAGCCGACGGCATGACACCCAGTTGGCGGTGATATTCATTGGGTTGGATCGTTTCAAGCGCATCAACAATGCCTTGGGTTATCCAGTCGGCGATGAGGTGCTGCAGCAGGTCAGCCAAAGCCTGGTCGCGACTGTGCGGGAGTCGGACTCGGTCTTTCGCTACGGCTCCGACGAGTTTGTGGTCCTGCTGCAGGATGTGGTGCACCCTCAGCAAACCCAGCACGTTGCTCAAAAAATACTCAACACCCTCCGCGCCACCCGCCATGTCGCGGGGCATGACCTGAACATCACCGCCAGCCTGGGTATCAGTATTTACCCCAATGACAGCGGCACAGCGGTGGAGCTGATCAAACACGCTGAAACCGCCATGCACACCCGTAAAGAGCGCGGCCCGGATGATTTCAGTTTTTACACCGAAGACATGAACCACCGCGCCCTGCATCAACAAAACCTGGAAAGCGCGATACGCCTGGCCCTGGAGCGCGATGAATTTGTGCTGCATTACCAACCGAAGCTGGACTTGAAATCCGGGCGAATCGTCGGTGCGGAGGCCCTGATTCGCTGGTTCCAGCCGCGCTCGGGCTGGATCAGCCCGGCCGACTTCATCCCGGTCGCCGAAGACAGTGGCCTGATTGTGCGCCTGACCCAATGGGTGCTGCGCCAGGCCTGTGAACAGGCACAAGCCTGGCGCGCCATGGGGCTGGCGCCGCTGTGCATATCGGTGAACATCTCGGCCATCGACTTCCGCCAGCGCAATTTCGTCGACAATCTTGCCACCCTCCTCAAGCAAACCGGTCTGCCGCCGACACAGTTGGAACTGGAGATCACCGAAAGCGTGCTGATGCAGAATGTCGACGAAACGGTTGAGATCCTTAATAGAATCAAGGCCATGGGCGTGCGTCTGGCCCTGGATGATTTCGGTACGGGTTATTCCAGCCTGAGTTATTTGCGCCGTTTTCCCATCGATGTGCTGAAAATCGACCAGTCATTCGTTCACGGCCTGAAGGTCAATAGCCAGGACGAACAACTGATCAGCGCTATCATCGGCATGGGCAAGAGCCTGGACCTGAATATCATCGCCGAAGGCGTGGAAACCGTCGAACAACTGAAGTTCCTGCAAACCCAGCTGTGTGAAGAGGGCCAGGGCTATCTGTTCAGCAAGGCCGTGCCGTCGAAGGATTTCGCCCAGTTGCTGCAAGCGGGTAGCGCCACTCTGATGCCCGACTAATAGCCTTATGCTTGCAAGGAGTGCTCGCTTGAGCGAAGTCTTGACCTGCCGTTTCGGCGTCGCCTTCATGTTGTGCCTGGGCTTGGGCATGCCTTTGATGGCCGCGCCGTTGGACGAAGCACTGAAACCTCTGCCCGCAGTTCCGATGTTGGACCCGGCCAAGGTTGAGCTGGGGCGCCAGCTGTTCAACGAGCCGCGTCTGTCGGTCAATAACACGCTGTCCTGCGCCAGCTGCCATCGCCTGGAATCGGGAGGTGCCGACAACAAGCCGTTTTCCATTGGCTTCGATGGCAAGCCAGTGGACATCAACACCCCGTCTGTCTTCAACGCCAGCCTGAACTTCAAGCAGTTCTGGAATGGCCGCGTCGATACGCTGGAGGCACAGATCCGACAGGTAGTCATCAGCCCGGTGGAAATGGGCAGCGACTGGAAAAGCGTGGTGCATAACCTTTCCGCCCTGCCCGCTTACCAAGCGGCGTTCCAGCAGGCCTACCCCGATGGCGTCACCGCCGCCAACGTACAAAACGCCCTGGCCAATTATGAACGTACATTGCTGACGCCCAATTCGCGGTTCGACCAGTACCTGCTTGGCAACACCGAAATTCTCACGATCCAGGAAAAATACGGCTACCAGCGCTTCAAGGACTACGGCTGCATCGCCTGCCACCAAGGCATCAATATCGGCGGCAATATGTTCCAGAAGTTCGGAGTGATGGGCGACTACTTCAAGACGCGTGGCAACCCGGTCGAGTCGGACCTGGGCCGCTATCTGCTGACCCAGGACGAAGAGGACCGACATGTGTTCAAGGTGCCCAGCCTGCGCAACGTCGCCGCGACCGCGCCGTACTTCCACGATGCCTCGGCCAAGACCCTGGAGGAAGCGGTCGACGTCATGTTCAAGTACCAGCTGGGGCGCAATCCGTCCCAGGAGGACAAGGACCTGATCATCCAGTTTCTCAAGACCCTGACCGGCGAATGGGCGGGCAAGCCTTTATGAGCATACCGTCATGACCCTTTCCCGCCGCCGTGCCGGCCAAGTGTTGCTGGGCCTGATGACCCTGCTGCTGGCGTCCACCCTGGTGTTTCTGTACCTCAAGTCTTCCCGTGACCAGACGGCCACCTATACCCAATCGAGGGACCTGATCCGCCAGCTCCAGCAGCTCAATGCCCAATGGGACAGTGAAGTACTCAAGGCCAGGATCGCCCTCACCCACAACTACGATCCCCTGGTGGCACCGCTGCAGGCGATGACCCGGATCTGGGCCGAGCTGGAAAACCGCGACTCCTACCACGACCCTGCCGACCTGCCTGGTTGGCAAGCCAATCGGGATGCCTACCAGGCCGCGATCCAGGAAAAAGCCCGGTTGGTGGAACAGTTCAAATCCCACAACGCCGTACTGCGCAACTCCCTGGCGTTTCTGCCGACCGCCGAAGATGACATCCAGGCCCAGTTCAATCGCTACGACGATGAAGGCCGCCTGCAACTGCACGATGTCGCCACCGATACCTACGACCTGTTGCTCAGCAGCCTGGAATTCGCCCAGGTCACCAGTGACGACCGCGCCGCCGATATCCTGGTAGGCCTGGGCAAACTGGCGATCAACAAGGAGCGCTTGCCCCCCGAGTTCCAGGGGCCTGTCGATATCCTCAGCAACCATATTTCGCTGATCCTGCGCGAGCAGCCGGTGGTCAACGGCCTGCTCGACCGGATTGCCGCCGTGCCGGTCGCCGAGCGCCTGGACGACTTGACGACCCACCTCAACCAGGATCAGCAAGCCGCCGACCTTGTCGATCACCAATACCACCGCTACCTGCTGATTTTCTCCACCCTGCTGGTGGGTTTGCTGCTTTACCTGGCGGCGCGCCTGCTGCGCAGTTTCGCCGAGATCAACCGGGTCAACCGTGCCTTGCAAGCGGCGAACGAAACCCTGGAGCAACGGGTGGAACGCCGCACCCAACAACTCAAGGATGCCCAGAGCGAACTGCTCGACAGTGCTCGCCAGGCGGGCATGGCGGAGATCGCCACCAACGTGCTGCACAACGTGGGCAACGTACTCAACAGCTTGAATATCTCCGCCGATCTGGTCACTCGAAAGCTGCGCAGCAGCAAGGCACTGGGCTTGGGCCGGGCCATGCAGTTGATCAACGAGCGCCAAGGTGACCTGGGCACCTTCTTCACCGAGGATGAAAAGGGCAAGCTGTTGCCGGGTTACTTGAATCAACTGGTGGAGGCCATCGCGCTGGAACAACAAGGCATGGCTGATGAACTCGCGCAATTGAGCAAAAGCGTCGACCACATCAAGGACATCGTCTCCACCCAACAATCCTATGCCGGTGCATCCACGCTGCTGGAGCCGGTGCAGATCGACGTGTTGATGGAAGATGCCTTGCGCATGAACGCGGGGGCGCTGAGCCGGCACAATGTGACGGTGGTCAAGCACTATGCCCAGGTGCCGGAAATCCTGGCGGATAAACACCGGCTGCTGCTGATCATGGTCAACCTGATCAGCAACGCCAAATACGCCATGTCCAACCTCGTCGACCGGCCGCGACAAATGACCCTTACGGTCCAACCACGCGATGACGCAACCTTGCAGATCAGCGTGAAAGACGACGGCGAAGGCATACCGGCAGAAAACATGACCCGGATCTTCACCCACGGCTTCACCACCCGCAAGGAGGGTCACGGCTTCGGCCTGCACAGTTGCGCCCTGGCCGCCGTGGAAATGAATGGCCAGCTCAGCGCTCACAGCGACGGGCCGGGCCTGGGCGCGGTGTTTACCTTGACGATCCCTCTCACCCCTGCCGGAAGCCCCCCATGAACCAACCTCCCAACCGGCGCATCCTGCTGATCGACGACACGCCATCGATTCATGACGATTTTCGCAAGATCCTGGTGCCGACCGTTGAATCAAACCCACTGCTGGATGACATGGAGTCGGCGCTGTTCGGCGCCACGGCCAAAGTCCAGGCCCCGGTGTTCGAACTGCATTCGGCCTATGGCGGAGAAGAAGGCCTGCAACTGCTCGTCACGGCCATGGAGCGCAAACAGCCGTATGCCCTGGCCTTTGTCGACATGCGCATGCCCCAAGGCTGGGACGGCGCGAAAACCATAGAAGAACTGTGGAAAGTCGCCCCTGACCTGCAAGTGGTGATCTGTACTGCGTACTCAGACTACTCCTGGGAAGACCTGCTGGAGCGGCTGCACGCCCATGATCGGTTACTGATCCTGAAAAAACCCTTCGACAACATCGAAGTCCAGCAGATGGCCAACACCCTGGCCAACAAATGGGACATGGCCCGCCGCGCCTCGCTGCAAACCACCCACCTGGAGCAGTTGGTGGAACAGCGCACCCAAGCGCTGCAAATGGAGATCGACGAACGCAAACACTTGGAAAGCCAATTGGTGCAGTCGGAGAAACTTGCGTCGCTGGGGCAGCTGGCGGCCGGTGTGGCCCATGAGATCAATAACCCGGTGGGGTTTATCTCGTCCAACCTCAGCACCCTGGAGGGTTACTTCAACCAATTGCAACAGATGCTGGATGCCTATCAACGGGCTGAAGCGCTGATGACGCCAGCGGAACAAAGCGAGCAGCTCAAGGCCATGCGCGTCGGCCTGGAACTGGACTTTCTCAAGGAAGACATTCCGGTCCTGATCAAGGAGTCCAAGGAAGGCATTGATCGCGTGGTGCAGATCGTCAAGGACCTGAAAAACTTCTCGCGTGTGGACAACGAGCAGACCTGGCAATTTGCCAACCTGCAACAGGGCATCGATTCGACATTGAACATCGTCGCCAGCGAACTCAAGTACAAAGCCGATGTAGTCAAACACTACAGCGCATTGCCAGAAATCGAATGCCTGGCCTCACAGCTCAACCAAGTGGTGATGAATCTGGTGATCAACGCGGCGCAAGCAATGGGACCAGAGCGCGGCACCATTACCATCAGCAATGGTGTGGACGGCGAGAACGTGTGGCTGGAAGTGGCGGACAACGGCTGCGGGATCGCGCCGCAAACCCTGCAGAAAATTTTCGATCCGTTCTTTACCACCAAACCAGTGGGCGAAGGGACAGGATTGGGGCTTTCGCTCTCCTACGGCATCGTGAAGAAACACCGTGGCGACATCTCCGTCAGCAGCGAGCTGGGCAAAGGGACAACGTTTCGAGTGGTGTTGCCGATTCGGCAAACGGCGGCGTAGGACACGCCGCCGAGTCGTGCTCATGCTTCGGCTTTTTTCGGGCTCGAACCAAACGAAGCGAAACGCTTGTTGAAGCCGGCGATCCGGCCTTCGGCCTGGGTCTTGCGTTGTTGGCCGGTGTAGATGGGGTGCGAGGCGCTGGACACGTCCAGCGGGATGTAGGGGTAAGTGTTGCCATCGCTGTGCTTGTGGGTGCGGTCGCTGTCGGCAGTGGAACCGATAAGGAAGAACACGTCGGCGGCAGTGTCGTGGAACAGCACGGTGCGGTAGTCAGGATGGATACCAGCTTTCATAAGGCCTCCGGGGCGTCTGGGTGCATTTGATGCGTTATACAGTAACACAAAATCACGCACCCAAACGAGAACCGATTGCAATAAGCATAGGCCCGCAGCTTCTATGCGGCTTCCTGGAAGTCCATTTCCGGAGGCTGTCGTGAAAACCCGCGCGTGAGCACGCCCAGGTAAACCACGCCGATCGCCAACCACACCAGGCCCAGGTAGATCGCCAAATGATCGAGGCTGACCATCAACCACAGGTCCGCCAGCAGGCCGATGAACGGGAATAGCAGGAACAGGATCAACTCACGCAGCCCACGCCGCTTGGCGCCGATCCAGTAGTGGAAGATCACCGAGAGGTTGACCAGGCTGAACGCCAGGAACGCACCGAAGTTGATGAACGACGTGGAAGTGGTCACGTCCAGCTTCAACGCCAGCAGCGCCACCACCGCGCACAACAGAATGCTGTTGACCGGTGTGCCGAAGCGCGCATGCAAGGTGCCGAAGAACGACTTGGGCAATACACCGTCGCGGCCCATGGCGAACAACAAACGCGAGCCGCTGGCCTGGGCCGACAACCCCGAGGCGAATTGGCCGACAATCAGACCGATCAGGAAGATCGACACAAACAGGTCGCCACCGATATTGCGCGCGATTTCATACGCAGCTGAATCCACATTAGTGAACTCGAATGACGGATGGGCCACCTGCACAAAGTAGGACACCGCCACGAAGATCAGCCCGCCGATCAAGGTGATCAACATGATCGCCCATGGGATGGTACGGCGTGGGTCGCGGGTTTCTTCGGTGAGCGTACTGACTGCATCAAAACCCAGGAACGAATAGCAGGCGATGGCTGCACCGCTCATGATCAACGGCATGTGCATCTGGCCGTTGAAGAATGGGGCGATGGTCCACAGCGGCTTGCTCGCGTCACCACCGATGTAATGGATGCACAGCGCCACAAAGGCAATCAGTACCAGAAATTGCACCAGCATCAGCAACGCATTGATGCCATTGGCCAGCTTGAGGCCGACGATGTTGATGGCGCTGGTGATGCCGATAAATGCCAGCACCCAGACCCATTGCGGCAGCGCCGGGAAGGCTGAGTTCAGATAAGCCGCACCGATCAGCCAGATGGCCATGGGCAGGAACAGATAGTCGAGCAACACCGCCCAACCGGCGATAAAGCCCAGCTTGGGGCTGATGGCCTTGCGCACGTAGCTGTAGGCGGAACCGGCCACCGGAAAGGCCGAAGCCATTCGCCCGTAACTCATGGCGGTGAAAAACATCGCCACCAAGGCGGCCAGGTAAGCGGCGGGGACCATTCCCGCAGTGGATTGCGCCAGGATGCCGAAGGTGCCGAGCACAATGATCGGCGTCATATAAGCGATGCCAAACAGCACCACCGACCCTAACGACAGGGTGCGTTGCAAACGAGCCATGGGTGATTCTCCGCGCAATTATTAGATTTATGGCAGAACTGAAGTCGGTGAAGCAGGTGTCGTTTTTCTTATGTTGACTGTAGTGAACGGGCTCTCCCGCTCACTACAGGCCTAACTAAGGGATCAGCAGTTCGCGCGTGCCGTCAGTGTGCTCAATCACCTCCCCCGGCAATTTCATGCGCTGATCATCCAGGTAGCGGTAGTCCTGGCGCGCCGCTGCCAGTTGGCCGAGAACCAGCTCGACCGCGAATTGCCCCTCCTCACGGCCCGCTTCGAACAACAGGGTGCCAAACGGGTCCACCAATGCACTGCCGCCGGCAAACAGCAGATCGCCATCGCCCTCTTCCACACGGTTGACCATCAGCGCAAAAGCTTGATTTTCCTGGGCGCGGGCCATGATCGCGGTGCGATGGGTCGGACCGTACGGATCCATGTTGCCGTTGGTGACAATCAGCAATTCGGCACCCAATTGCGCCAGGGCGCGGGCGGTTTCCGGGAACTCGATGTCGTAGCAGATCAACAGGCCGACGCGCAGGCCGTTCCACACACACGTGGAGTAACGGTCGCCGGGATTGAAGACGCCTCGCTCCAACGGCCACAAGTGGGTCTTGCGATAGCGCAGGGCGATGCCTTCAGGGGTGATCAGCAAGGTGGCATTGTAGAACTGGCCGCCATCGTTTTCGGCGATGCCGATAACCACAGCGACGTTGTGCGCACGGGCGGCCTGGATAATCGCCTGCACAGTGGGGCCATCCAGCGGTTCGGCGATGGCCGCGACGGTCTCAGCCGTGGGGAAACCGGTCAGGTGGGTTTCCGGAAATATGATCAGTTGCGTATCGTCGGCACAGGCAGCAATTGCCGCCAAAGCGCGCTCAAGGTTGTAAGCTGTGTCGTTATCACGACCGGCCAACTGGGCGAATTCGACCTTCATGGGTATTCCTTGTTCTTTATCCGTGCCGCAGTATGCGCAGCCACAACCCACCAGGGAATCACGCGGCGGGGGTAACCCGATAGGGGTAGATCAATGACCATGTCGCTGCAAGATATCGCCTGGCACCGTGCGGTGGGGCAAATGATAGACGCGCTGGACCAGCCCAATTTCTGGGCCCAGCTTGTCCGCTTGCTGGACCAGTACGTGCCGTCCGACAGCTGGGTGGTGTTGCTGTTCAGCAGTGAGCACCGCCCGCTGGTATTCGCCGAATGCCCGGGCGCCGACGGCACGCCGGACCCTCTGTTCCAGGACTACCTCAACGGCCTGTACCTGCTCGATCCCTTCTACATCGCCAGCCGCGAACAGGCGCGCACCGGGCTTTTGCGTCTGGCCGAAGTCGCACCCGAGCACTTCGAACTCACCGAGTACTACCAGCGCTACTTCCGCCTGAACGTGGTGGCCGATGAAATCCAGTTCAATTGCCACCTGCCGGATGGGCGTACCCTGTGCCTGTCTCTGGGCTCGAAGCAGCGCTTTGACCCGCAGCAGATTGCCCTGCTGTCGTTGATCCAACCCTGGGTCGTGAGCCTGCTGCGCCAGCGCCTGCCCCATGAACTCAACCAGGTGAGCACCCCGCAACCGCCGATCCAGAATGATGACTGGGGCGCGCAACTCACTGCCCGTGAGCTGGATGTGGGCCGTTTGATGCTCAGTGGTTGCTCCAGCAAGGAAATCGCTCGTAAGCTGGAAATCTCTGTTGAAACCGTGAAAGTCCATAAGAAACACATCTACAGCAAGCTAGGGATCAAATCCCAGTCAGAGCTGTTCTCGATCTTTCTACAGGCGCAAAACGCCTAGCCGATGAGTCCGAACCCAGGAAAACCGTATGAGCCTGTCGTTACTAAGCCGTTACGCCTTCTTTGCCGTGTGCGTCATTTTCACCCTCGCCAGCCTCCCCTTCATCGAACACGAATGGCTGTGGCCGATCACACTGGTCACGGGCGTGTTGAGCCTGATCGGTATTTTCGACCTGCTGCAAAGCCCCCACGCCGTGCGCCGCAACTACCCGATCCTGGGCAATATCCGTTACCTGGTGGAAGCCATCCGCCCGGAGATCCGCCAGTACCTGCTGGAGTCCGACAGCGACGCGCTGCCCTTCTCCCGGGCCCAGCGCTCGCTGGTGTATTCGCGCGCCAAGAATGAAACCGCCGACAAACCCTTCGGCACCCTGATCGACGTGTACCAGTCGGGTTTCGAATTCATTGGCCACTCCATGCGCCCGGCGCCGCTCAGCGACCCCAGCGCATTTCGCGTGATGGTCGGCGGCCCGCAATGCACCCAGCCGTACTCGGCATCGGTATTCAATATTTCAGCGATGAGCTTTGGTTCGTTGAGCGCCAACGCGATTCGCGCACTCAACCAGGGCGCCAAGCTGGGCAACTTCGCCCATGACACCGGTGAAGGCAGCATCAGCCCATATCACCGTGAAAACGGCGGCGACCTGACCTGGGAACTGGGCAGCGGCTACTTCGGCTGCCGCACCAGCGACGGCCGCTTCGACCCGGAACGCTTCGCCGTGCAGGCGCAGAACCCGCAAGTGCGCATGATCGAAATCAAGATGAGCCAGGGCGCCAAACCCGGCCACGGCGGCATCCTGCCCAAGCACAAAGTCACCCAGGAAATCGCTGACACCCGCGGCATCATGATGGGCGAAGACTGCATCTCGCCGTCACGCCACAGCGCGTTTTCCACGCCGCTGGAACTGATGCACTTTATCGCCCAACTGCGTGAGCTGTCCGGTGGCAAACCGGTGGGCTTCAAGTTCTGCCTCGGTCACCCGTGGGAATTCATGGGCATCGCCAAGGCCATGCTCGAAACCGGCATCCTCCCTGACTTCATCGTGGTCGACGGCAAGGAAGGCGGCACCGGCGCCGCGCCCGTAGAGTTCACCGACCATATCGGCGTGCCGCTGCGTGAAGGCTTGCTGTTTGTGCACAACACTCTGGTGGGCCTGAACCTGCGCGACAAGATCAAACTGGGCGCCAGCGGCAAGATCGTCAGCGCCTTCGACATCGCCAGCGTCCTGGCCATTGGTGCCGACTGGGCCAACTCGGCGCGGGGCTTCATGTTTGCCATCGGCTGCATTCAGTCCCAAAGCTGCCACACCAACAAATGCCCGACCGGCGTCGCAACTCAAGACCCGCTGCGCCAGCGCGCCCTGGTAGTGCCAGACAAGGCCCAGCGCGTGTTCAACTTCCACCGCAACACCCTCAAGGCCCTGGCGGAAATGCTCGCCGCCGCCGGCCTGGATCACCCGTCGCAACTGTCGGCCAAACACTTGGTACGACGTATGTCGGCGACTGAGATCAAGTTGTTCTCGCAGTTGCATGTGTTTCTCAAACCCGGTGAATTGCTGACCGGTGAAGTGAACGGCGAGTTTTACTCGCGCATGTGGCAAATGGCGCGGGCAGACAGTTTTGAACCCCATGAAGTCGCAGTGGCATAAAGGTCAGAACGACCCTGGACACTTTATCTTCGTCGAAGAATGGCCCCACCAGGCTGCACTGGATGCCCACTGAACCGCGCCACCCGTAGCATCGTTGGAACACGGAAGTTCAACTGCCATGGGTGTCGTTGCGCAGTCTCAAAACATTCAGTAATACCCAACCTTTGCAATTGCTTACAAATACCGCCAACCTGCGCCCGCCCGACGTGCGGCGTAGACAACGCCCTCGCCCACCTGTCCTTGTTAAACTCATTGTTCAAGAGCCCGTAGCCATGCCTAACGGACGCGACCCACGCATCGATTTTTTTCGGGGCCTGGCGTTGATCTTCATTTTCTGGGATCACGTCCCCCACAACCCCCTCGGCCAGATCACCCTGCGCAATGTCGGTTTCAGCGATGCAGCGGAGGTGTTTGTATTCCTCGCCGGTTTCGCCGCCGTCCTCGCCTACGGCAAGATCATGCAACGCGACGGCTACTGGATGGCCTGCCTGAAAATCCTGCGCCGGGCGTGGGTGTTGTATGTCGTGCATATCTTCTTGCTGGCCTTGCTGATGGGCATCGTGTTCTTCGCCAACAGCCATGTGGAAACCCGCGACCTGGTCACGGAGATGGGCCTGACGCATTTTGTCACCCACCCGCAACAGGCCCTCACCGATGAACTGCTGCTGCGCTTCAAGCCCAACCTGATGGACCCGCTACCGCTGTACATCGTACTGCTGGCGGGATTGTCGCTGGTACTGCCGCTGATGGTGCGCAAGACAGCGGTAGTGGTGGCCGTGTCACTGGCAATCTACCTGCTGGCGCCCTGGATGGGCTGGAACCTGCGGGCGATTGCCGACGGTGTGTGGTACTTCAACCCGGTCACCTGGCAGTTGCTGTTTGTGCTCGGTGGCGCGGCGGCGATGCACAGCCAACGGCCAAAGCCGGTCGAGACCCGGCCGCTGTCACGTCAGCCATTGTTTGTGGCTTCGGCAATCTACGTGCTGTGCGCCGCAGTACTCACCTTGTCGTGGCGCTGGCCCGAGGCTCACGATGCGCTGATGCCGTCGGCGCTAAGTGATCTGCTCTACCCCATCAGCAAGACCGATTTATCACCGGTGCGCCTGGTGCACTTCCTCGCCCTGGCGTATGTCACCGCCAAGTTGTTGCCCGGCCGTGGTTGGACCGAAAACAGGCTGGCGCAACACACCTGCCGCATGGGCCGCTATTCCCTGGAAGTGTTTTGCCTGGGGGTGGTACTCGCCCCGTTGGCGGACATGATCAACGCCCTGGCCAACGATGCCGTCGTCATGCAGTTGACCACCGCTGCCGTTGGCGCGCTATTGATGGCTGGCCTCGCCGCCTGGCTGGATCTGATCAAGCGCCTGGACCAGCAACCTCGGCCCGCGTTACATACCTAGCGCCCGGCACCGCCGGGCGAGTGCTTCCATTGTCCTTCCACTTACCCCGTGAAAGGAAATGGCCCATGCCTACCGATCAACTGCTCAATGGTTTGTCGGGCAACCTGCAATCCAGTGATTCCTGGGCCCGCCAACAAGCCCTGACCATGATCCGCGATACCCTGACGCGAACCATGAGCAGCCTGACCGAACAACAGCAACGTGATTACGTCAGGCTGCAACGCGAAGCCCACCAGGCACTCCAGGCGGTGGAGCGTGAAAACGCCACCATCCGCCAAGCCTTCAAGACAGATGGCCTTGCAAAGCTACGCAGCAAGCTCGGCGGGCTGGACCCGGAGGCGCTGTACCTCAACACTCGCTATTTAGAAAAGCTGGAACCGCCACTGCCCTGGGAGCCCCGCACCAGCGAGCCTCTGCGAAACTCAATCAACCGGCGTTTGCGCCGTGCCTACGACGAATGGAAGTACCGTGCCCATGAGTCCCGCTTGTCACTCTGGGACGCCGCCTGCCTGAATTTCGACTTCGCCACGGCCAACCCCCAATCGTCTGGGCACTCGTTTGTCGACGCTTCCTACCTCAGCGGTGCCGAGAATCTGCCACTGACGGTAGAACGATTCATCGAGATCGTGCGGGAGCTGGACCTGGGTGGCCAACTCCAGACGCGCCTGCAAGCCAGCCTTGAAGACGGAGGAAAACTTCACTCGCTGTTGCAAGCCAGTACCCGCGCATGCCTTTTGTTCGAAGCACTGGAGGCCTACCGCAATCGCACGACAACCGGCGTAAGCCAGGCGCATTACCAAAGGGTGGTTGACGCCGTAAATGGCAAGGGTGAGCCGCTGGGTTTCGACACGCTGGGCATGAACACCGGGATCACACTGTTGCCGACAGAAACGATCGGGCTCAACCAAGACACTATCCCCATACCGCTGCTGTTGATCCACGTAGCCAGCCTGGGGGTATTGTCCTATTTTCCGTTCCGCCCCGGCGGCGCCTTGCGTTACCACACCGACGCACGCCAGGCCAATGCAGACTTCGTCCAGCAACTCAAAGACAGCCATCGCCAGGGTGACCTGGGCTGGTTTGCCCTTCAATTGCCGATGACTGAAATGCAGAGTTTCAAACAGCTGCTCAAGGAGCAACCTCGCCCGGCCGGTCTGAGCGCGGCGGCGGGATTTCTGTATGACGCCTTTCACCGGTTGTTCCCGCAACGTTCCCTCGACAGCCTGCGGTTCACGCCGGACAACAGCCGCAACCACAAGAAAGACCTGGTACACACCTGCGCCAATTATCAGGTCCTTCGCTATGAGGCAAACCTCGCTGTGCTCGCCACCAGCCGCTCGGCACGCGACCGGCAGGCGTTGATCGACGGTGCTGCCGCGATCGCCCAGGAAATACTGGAGATGCTGATGATTCCGGTGCCCGGTGGCGTCACCGGTTTGAACCGCATCATGCAAGTGGCCGTGTTTGGTAGTCTGGCCCACAGCCTGGTGGTGGGCATCAATCAGGCGGCCCGTGGTGAGGCCAGCGAATTTGCCGCAGCCATGGCGGACGCCGCGGACCTGGCCATCAACGGCCTGCTGATCACCACCGCAGGACGCGTGCATACCCGACGCATGCATCAGTTGTTCCAGCGCCTGGGCAGCCCACGCAAAGTGACTGACAGCAACGGCGAACACCGCCTCTGGACACCGGCGATCACACCCTATGCCATCGTCGACCAGCACTTGCTCGACGGCCAGATCGCCAATGCCCAAGGCGTCTACCAGATCGATGGCAGGCACTATGCCTGGCTGCAGGCCGGCGAAGAGCGCCAAGTGGTTGAAGTCAGCTACGACGTGAAAACCATGCGCTTTGTGCTCAAGCTTGAATACGGCGGCCAGTTCGCTGCGCCGATCGTGTTCGACCCGACCGTGCAGGCCTGGGTCCTGGATTTGCATAACGCCCATACCCTTTCGGATATCCAATTGGCCGAGCGCATGCTTCCCGATGGCTCGAGCACCGTGCCCAGGGCCGAGATGGAAAACATGCTGCGCAGCACCGCCGCCGACCGCGCGACCCTCGACAGCATCTGGGCGGGCAACCCTTCACCGATCAACCTCACCGAAGGGGTACGCCGCCTGCAGGCAGACCGGGTGATCGAGCAGTTGATCAACGACTTCCACCGACGCGGCCACATGCCTGCGCATGCCGACGGCGCCGTACTGTGCCTGCTGCCCTACGTGCCAGCCTGGCCCGCCGAGGCTCGCATCAACGTGCACAATCAGCAAGGCAGCCTGATCGAAACCTACGCTGCCCGTGAGTCTGGGCTCACCTACACCCTTGACCTGATGCGAAGGGATGACGGTACCTACGGCCGCCTGACCGACCCGATCACCAGCGTGCCGACTCAAGAGCAACTGTTCGAATTGATCTTCAGCCAGCAACCCACACACTCGCTGTTGGGCAAAGAGGGAAGCCCACTGTTGTCCCAAGACCAGCGCATCGCCAGGGTCCGCCTGCAAATCAGCGAGCTGGCGCGAACGCAGCGGCACGAGCTTTTCTCCGCCATGACCCGCTACAACGGCTACGCCCGGGGCGAGGTGCCGGCCGATATCGATGCGCGACAACTGCTGCCGATCAAAGTCGCGCCGCCGCTGGTTGAAGTCACTCCGCTGCTGAAAAAACTGCGCGGGCTCTACCCGCCACTGACCCCGGCCAACCTGGAGCAACTGCTCCTGACGACACCGCTGAGCAACACCGAACAGGCGACATTTCTGCGCGACGCCAGCCTGCCCCCGGCGGTGCACGAGAACCTCGAGCACCACCGCACGGCGCTGCGCCTGGATGCGATCATCGACGGCCTCTACTCCGCCAGGAAGTACGATCCGGACACCGATCTGTGGGCCCGTGAATTCACTACCAGCCTGTTGCTCAATACGCTCAATCGACACTGCGTGATCACCGACATGAGCAGCGGCACACCGACCAACCGCTATGTATCCAGCGGCCCCGATGACACCACCGTTGAACTGCTGTACTACGGCCAGGGCCGCTATGAGGCCTACGATATGCGCAACGCGGGCCCCATCCCGGTATCGCCGGCCGTGGACAGTTTCTACCTGGCCGTGGGCTCAGTGCTGCAACCCGGTGAGCGGCAGCAACTGGGGATGAAAACCGCCAGTGATGCCAAGGGTCTGCGCAAGACCCTGGGTGACCTGATGAGCGCTCAACGCGGCTCCGAAGGCCACGTCAGCCTACTCGACCAATCCCTCGGGCAATACGAGCAAAGCGCGGTCCTGCCCCATGACCTCAAGCCCGACGCTACCGGGATTTACGAATGGCAGGGTGAGCAACTGCTGCCGCTTTATGGCTCGTTGTACCCGATTACCTTCGATAAGCGCGTGCGCAAATGGCGCCTCAAGCACCCCAAAAAAGTCGGTGTAGACACCCCCCTGCTGGAGCACAACCGTCAAGGCGCCTGGCGCCTGGCCAGTGAAAACCCGATGGCCTGGGACGATCACCGGCTGTTCTATCGCCTGGGGTCTGAAGACTTCAACGTCGACCAGTCCACGGCGTCGCAGATCATGCGCCTCACTGACACCCCCGCCCGTGCGTTACGCGAAGTACACAGCAGCGGCCTGCCGCCGCCACCGCTGCTGCACGACACCAGCAAACGCTTTCGCATCGAACGCGAGATCCTGCAGTTCATCAAGGCCATGAGCGTCTATTCCGCCACCCGCAACGCACGTCCGTCCCTGCAATTGCAGTTGATCAGCAGCCTGCCGGCCTGGCCCGCCACCCACGCACTGGAAATCGTCGACAGCCAGGGCCGTGTGATTCGACGCTATCCGAGTAAACACGCGGCTAATGCCGAGGCTGTCCGCCTGACGGAAGCAGAGAGCCGCAGCCTGGAACCGCTGAAAAATATCGCCCTGAACGATCAGCTCTGCCGCGTGCTGCTGGGTGAGTTGCCCACCTCCCAAGAAGAGCGACTGTTCAAACTGTCGAAGAAAATCGCTGAATATGCCTGGCGTGAACGCGCACAGCTGTTCGATATCCTCTACGCCCAGAGCGAGCGCGGCACGACATCACTGGAGCGCCGCCTGCAAGTGCACTACCCGCAATTGCCCCTCAGCGCCATCACCGCCATTCTCGAGCAGTCGAGCCCCAAGGAGATCAAGCAACTGCACACCCAGGACCAGGTCGGCCTGCGCCTGGCCGAGCAGGCGCGGCTCACCGCCGACGACGCACGCTTGAACCGGGCCTATGAAGGTCTCTACTTGAGCACCCTGGCGAACCCTGACAGCGAAAAGATCATGGTGCACCTACTCAAGGATATACCTGGCTGGCCGTTGAGCCTGCGCCTGGATATCCGCGATGCCAGCGCCACCGGCCCGCTGTTGACACACGCCGGTCAAACCAGTGGCACCGACCGGCGTACCCTGGTGAAAATCGATGGGGGTTACCAGAGCCATGACCGTGAGGGTCGCCTGCTCAATGAGCCGGACGACAGCACCCTCGACTTGCTTAGCGCCGTGGTGCTGATACTGGACAAGACCGAACGCGGAAACCTGGGCCTGGATGACAACGCCGATCCGGCTGCGCTGCGCCATGCCATTGCCGAACTGGCCCTGAACCAACGCGTGGCGATCAAATCGCTGCTGGGGCTGACGCATATCCCGCCGTGGTTGCAACCGCCAATGAACGTCAACAGTTCTTTCCAGGCTTATCCGTTCTCTCTGCGCAGCCTGTGGCCGTTCAATGGTCACCAGCCGGTGGACCTGGTCGCCAAAGTAAAGGACATCTACCCCAGATTCAGCACGGCGCAGGCCAACGACCTGCTCGAATCGCTGAACATGAGCGAACCTGCTGCGCTGATCGAACTGCAACGGCGTGAAGCCGAATACCGGACGTTGGCATTCGAACTGGATCGCTGGGTCGAAACAGCGCAGCCTGTGGACGACCCCGACACAGACCCGGTGGGCTGGAACTATGGCGTACGCACCGGCCTGAAAAACCACATTCTGGCGGCATGGCGTCGGGAAACCCATATGGCCTACGACAGTGCCTCAGGGCTGTTCGACAGCCACCAATTGATATTGCGCCTGGATGGCAATAGCTTGCCCGACCCTGCGTTCATGCTGGGCACCCGCGGCTTCGAGCATATTGAATTTCTAATGATCCAGGGCGATACCTTCCCGGCGACCGGCAACGACTTTCTCGGTAAATTCCCCGGGCTCATCAAATTGCAGATCGACTGCATGCTCAACGAGCTGCCCACTAACCTGACCAGCATGCGACAGCTTCAGCATCTGGCCCTGAACGACAATGCCATTGTGCTGACAAGCGAATCGCGCGAGCGCCTGGCCGGGATGACACAGCTTGACGAAATCCATCTGGACGGCAACCCCTTGGGCCTGACACCGGACGTTTCGCGCATGACGCGCCTTAGAGTGCTGTCGCTGCGCCAGACCAACATTGAACACTGGCCCATCGGCGCCGAAGGACGCAGCAGCCTGCGCAGTCTGCGATTGCAGGAAAACCGCCTGACGACCGTGCCCGAAGCCGTGTTTTCCGATATCCGCATGGGGCCGACCAACCGCAATACCATCCTGCATGACAACCCGCTGAGCGATGAAACGCTGGGCAGGATCCGCGACTACCGCAATCGTACCGGCATTGTTCTGGGAGGGGCATTGCCCGGCATTCTGCACCAGCAGGCGATGGCGATTGATGTAAGCCGCTGGCTGGTTGGCGTACCCTCGGCACAACACACGCAACGCCAGAACTTGTGGAAGCAGTTGCAGAACAGCGATGGCGCCAGACCGGATGACACCTTCAGGGTGCTGCGTGACCTGACCCAGTCATTCGCCTACCGGCGCAACGCCGCCACCCAGCAAGCATTGACCCAACGCGTCTGGCACCTGCTGGATGCCATGGGCGAGTCCACTGAACTGCGCAATCAGGTATTCCTCAACACCTATGTCGCGGGTACCTGCGGCGATGGCGCGATCCTGGCATTTATCAACATGGAGCTTCAACACCAGGTTCATCAGGCACGGTCACAGGCGGGCAGCAATCAGGCTGACCGTGAACTGCTGGCCTTGGCCAAGGGCCTGTTTTACCTGCGCCAGGTGGATGAGTTGGCCGATGCGCACATCGCACGGCTGCGTGCCAACGAGGGGCAGCCGGATGATGCCGAGATCACACTCTATTACCGGCTCAAATTCCGCGATGCCTACAACCTGCCGATCCGGCGCGAAGAGATGCTCTACTCCGTAGAGGACTGGGTGAGTGAGCAGGACATCACCGATGCGCACACTACCCTTGCAGCCCTGAGTCAGACCCAGGCGGCGCAGAACTCATTGTTGATGGAGGACTTCTGGATCGAATACCTGGCCCGCAGTTATCCGGAACCTTTCTCGACCATCAACAACGTCATCCGCCACCAATTGAATGTACTGGACCAGGAGGTGCCCGACAGGCGCTCGGATGTCTATCTGGAACGTCGCCAATCCCTGGCGGAACTGGAAATCGCCGAGCGCAACCGCCTGGTGCGCCAGTTGACCGAAGCGGCGCAACTGGCTCAGCAGGTGAGTTGATATTTACGCCGAACGCGCTGCGCTCTGGGCAGTGTTCAATGGCTGCAACTTGAACACGTAGAACAACACGGTCAGCAGCACCAGGAACACCGGACCTACGTACAGCGCCACGCGGGTGTCGGGGAAATACGCCATCAGCCCGACCACCAGCAACAGGAACGCCAGGGCCAGGTACGAGCTGACCGGATACAACCACATGCGGTACTTGAGCCCTGCCCGTTCGGCCGGGCTCAGGCTTTTACGGAACTTGAGTTGGGCCAACAGGATCATCAGCCATGTCCAGATCGCACCGAAAGTGGCGATGGATGTCACCCATACAAAGACTTTTTCCGGCACCAGGTAGTTGAGCAACACGCCCAGCAGCAAGGCGAAGATCGACAGCAGCAGCGCCTTGCGCGGTACACCGTTACTCGACGTGGTGCCGAAGGTCGCCGGCGCCTGGCCGTTCTGCGCCAGGCTGTAGAGCATGCGCCCGGTGCTGAAGATGCCGCCGTTGCAGGAGGACAACGCAGCGGTGATCACTACAAAGTTGATGATGCCGGCGGCGGTCTTGATGCCCAGGCGCTCGAACGTCATCACGAATGGGCTGCCCTGGGTGCCGATTTCATTCCACGGGTAAATCGACAGAATCACGAACAGCGCCCCTACGTAGAACAGCAGGATGCGCCAGAACACCGAGCCGATGGCACTGGGGATGGTCTTCTGCGGGTTCTTCGCCTCACCGGCGGTGAGGCCGATCATCTCCACGCCCAGATAGGCGAACATCACCATCTGCAAGGACATCAACACGCCTTGCACGCCATTTGGCATGAAGCCGCCGTGGGCCCACAGGTTGGAAATCCCCAATGCCACCCCGTCGTTGCCAAAGCCGAAAGCGATGATGCCGACGCCACCGATCACCATGGCAATGATGGTGACGATCTTGATCAGGGCGAACCAGAATTCGAATTCCCCGAAAGCCTTGACCGCGATCAAGTTGATGGTGCCCATGCTGATCAGGGCGGCCAGGGCCCAGATCCAGCGCGGCGTGTCGGGGAACCAGACCCCCATGTACACCGCCACCGCGGTGATTTCGGCCACGCAGGTCACCAGCCACAGGAACCAGTAGTTCCAGCCGGTGAGAAAGCCCGCCAACGGGCCAAGGTAATCTTGCGCATAACGGCTGAATGAACCGGCAACCGGGTTATGCACGGCCATCTCGCCGAGGGCGCGCATGATCACCAGGATCGCCAGGCCGCCGATGATGTAGGAGAGCATGATCGCCGGGCCAGCCATTTCGATGGCCTTGGCCGAGCCGAGGAACAGGCCGACACCGATACAGGCGCCGAGGGCCATGAGGCGAATGTGCCGTTCACCAAGTTCGCGTTTGAGCGGGCCGCCTTGAGCGGTCTCGCCATGGGGCAGTGGGTTGCCGACTGGCATAGGGGTACAACCTCATTTTGTTATTGGATTGTCCGTCGAGTCTCCAGGGCGCAAGCCGATAGGCCTGGGCCCTTGCCGAAACCGGGACCGCCTCATGGACGAGCCCTTCTTGCCGGGCAAGATCAGCGGGGCGTGCAGTATAAAAAGCCAGGAGCAGGTTCTTTCACTATAAAAGAGGGGCAATTTAGTGAAAGTGCCCGCCTGAATGCAACTTTACAGGAGCATCTATCCTGCACCGAGCGGCAAATCGCCGCAGCGTGCCTCTCCTGATCTGCCTGACAAACAGTTTCACTATTTCCTCACGACCAGCGCTCAGCGACTAAGCTTTCAGCAAGTCCGATCAATCTGCGTGAAGGGATCAATCGACGATGGGCGCACTGTGGCAAACCGACTCGACCAAGGCTGCGAAAGTACAAGGCAGTTCGGACCCAGCGCCGTCACCCGAAAACACCCCCAGGCCCCGCTACGGGCGCCGCCTGTTCTGGTTGATCGTGCTGATGGCACTGATCGCCCTGGGGCTTGCTGCCGCCAGGGAAATGCGCACCTCGCGCCTGCAAGCCCAAGAACTCAGCCGACTGGCGCAAGACCTCACCTATCAGGTCAAGCCAGGCCCCAGCGACGCCATCACGTATCCCGGCGCCGGCCCGTTCGACCGACGCCTGGGCTACAGTGACCTTGATACCTTCCTGCCGCGATTGCTCAAGCGCGGCTACGTAATCGAGGCCCAGGCGCGGTTTTCCCCGGCATTGATCGACTACAGCGCCAAGGGGCTGTTTGTGCCCTATGCGGAAAAGATCCAGGCCGGACTGTCTATCACCGACTGCCGCGCTGTACCGCTGTATCAGTACAACTACCCACAGCAACTGTACGCGAGCTTTGCCAGCATCCCGCCACTGGTGACCAACAGTCTGTTGTTCATCGAAGACCGCGACCTGCTCGACCCCGCTCAACCCCAGGCGAACCCCGCCGTGGACTGGCCGCGATTCGCCAGGGCAGCCTGGTCGCAAGTGGCCAAGCTGCTGCATCTGCCGGGCCAGAGCGCGGGCGGCAGCACCCTGGCGACGCAATTGGAAAAATACCGCCACTCGCCAGACGGTCTGACCCTTTCGGGAGGAGAAAAACTGCGGCAGATGTTTTCTGCCGCCGTGCGCGCCTATCACGGCGGGCCCGAGACCTTGCCCGCGCGGCAGAATATCTTGCGTGACTACCTCAATAGCGTGCCGCTGTCGGCGGTGCCTGGCCATGGTGAAGTACACGGCATGGCCGAGGGGTTGCGGGTGTGGTACGGCGCGGATTTCAACCAGGTCAACCAGGCCTTGCTCGGCGCAGTGAGTGCCGAGCAAGGCCTGGCGTTGCGGCAGGTGTTGTCATTGATCATCGCCCAACGTCGCCCTTCCCATTACCTGGCCAAAGGTCGTGAAGAACTGGCGCAACTCACCGACAGCCACCTTCGCTTGCTCGCCCAGCACGGCGTGATCGAACCGGCATTGCTGAAAGTGGCCCTGGCCGCCAGGGTCACTTACCGCGACTGGGTGCAACAACCCACGGTGCAACCGATTGAAACCAACAAAGGCATCAGCGTGGCCCGCAGCCGTCTCGCCGCCCTGCTCGACCGGCCGCTGTACGACCTGGACCGCCTTGACCTGTCGGCCACCAGTACGTTGCAGGTGCAATTGCAGGACCGGGTCAGCGACTACCTCAAGCACCTTGCCGATCCGGAGTATGCCCGCCAGATCGGCCTGCTCGGTGAGCGCCTGCTCACCCCCGCCACCACCGCGCAGGTGCGCTACAGCTTCACCCTGTTCGAACTGACCCCCGACGGTTCGCGGGTGCGCGTGCAAACCGACAACACCGACCAGCCCTTCGACATCAATGAAGGCAGCAAGCTCGAACTGGGGTCCACCGCCAAGTTGCGCGTGCTCACTACCTACCTGCAAATCATCGCCGAACTGCACGACAAATACGCCGCCCAGGCCCCTGCCGCGTTGAAGAAGATCACCGTGGATGACCAGGACCGACTGAGTCGCTGGGCCCTCGACTACCTGATCCAGACCCCGGATAAATCCCTGGCCCAGATGCTTGAAGCCGCCCTTGACCGCACCTACTCAGCCAGCCCTGGCGAGCGTTTTTTCACCGGCGGCGGACTGCATACCTTCCATAACTTTCGCAGCCAGGACAACGGCCGCAGCCCCACGCTGCGCGATGCGTTGCGCGAATCGATCAACCTGCCGTTCATTCGGCTGATGCGCGATGTAGTTCGCTACAGCATCTACTCCGGCGAGAACAACAGCGCGCAGTTACTCAAGGACGACAACGACCCGCGCCGCCAGGAATATCTCGCCGACTTTGCCGACCGCGAAGGCACTACCTTCCTGCGCAAGTTCTGGCGCAAGTACCAGAAGAAAGACACCCAGGCACGCCTCGAAACCTTCCTCGATGGCCTGCGCCCCACGCCGATCCGGCTGGCCGCCGTGCACCGTTACCTGCTGCCCAATGCCAGCCAGGCGAGCTTCAACCTGTTCGTGCGCTCGCACCTGACCGGGGTCAAAACCAACGAAAAGCTCACCGACGAACGCCTGCGAAAACTCTACGTCGCCTACGGTCCCGGCACCTATGACCTGCCCGATCAAGGCTATATCGCCAAGGTGCATCCGCTGGATCTGTGGCTGCTCGGCTACCTGCTCAATCATCCCGAAGCGAGCTTCGGCGACGTGGTCAAGGCCAGCCAGTTCGAACGTCAGGAAGTCTACAGCTGGTTGTTCAAGAGCCGTCATCAACGTGCACGGGACAGCCGTATCCGCACCATGCTGGAAATCGAGGCCTTCCTGGATATCCAGCAGCGCTGGCGAGCGGTGGGCTACCCCTTCGACCATCTGGTGCCGTCACTGGCTACTGCGATCGGCAGTTCCGGCGACCGCCCGGCCGCCCTGGCGGAACTGATGGGGATCATTCTCAATGACGGCGTACGTCCTAAAGTGCTGCGCATCGACAGCCTGCACTTTGCTGCCGGCACGCCCTATGAAACCAAGGTGGTCAACGACCCTGCGCCGGGCAAACAAGTGATCCCGGTTGAAGTTGCGCAAGCACTGCGCGGCGCACTGTCCCAGGTGGTGGACGCCGGCACCGCCAAACGCGTGGCCGGCAGTTTCAAGCTGGCCGACGGCACCCCGCTGGCCATGGGCGGCAAGACCGGCACGGGCGACAACCGCATCGAAGCCATCGGCGCCGGCGGACGGATTCTCAGTTCCAAATCCATCAACCGTACCGCCACCTTTGTGTTCTACCTGGGCGAGCATCACTTCGGCACGCTGACCGCCTTCGTGCCAGGCCAATCCGCCGAACACTTCACCTTTACCTCGGCCCTGCCGGTGCAGGTCCTCAAGGGCATGGCGCCGATCCTGCTGCCGTATTTGCAGCCTGGCACTCATACGCTGTGCGCACCGCTGGTTTCAATCAACGCTGAAGAACAGCCGCCGGGCTTGCCGTAGCTCAATGGTGGCCCGGTGAATTTCCAGGGTCTGTTGCGCTCGGCCGGTCTGGCCGAGTCTCATGCGCGCAAAGGCATCCGCCTCGACTTGAGCCTGGGCCTGACGCCCTTTGCGCTCTTGCTCGGGGGTCTTGAGGTGGCCGGCGGTGTAGTGATCGTCCGGTCCCTGGGTGCGCGGGTAGTGAAAGTGGGCGAAACACAGTGGTTTGTCGTCATGCACATTGAGCACGGCGTAAACCTGCAGAAAATCGCCAGGGGCGCCGCGCAATGCAACTCGCCCGCCCTGCCTGACGATACGCACCTCGCCTTGGCCGTGAAGGAACGCCACGTCGTTGGCGGTCATCGTCCGGTTACGGGTGGCCCGAATGCGCGCCGCCAGCCCAGCTGCCTGCAAACGTAAAACCGCCGCACGCAATTGGCCCTCCAAAGCGCGTGCGTTGGCCTGCTGGACGGCCGCCAGGCGCACATCGCCGGCCCCCTGCAATTTGCGTTGAATATCGTCAGCCAGCCATTCCCGACTGCGCGCCTGCGCCTCCAGCAATTCCTGCAACGAAGCCGGATCGTTAGCGCGTGCGACCATGGCGTCCACACTGGCGATCGCCCTATCGACCTCGCCCAGCAGTTGCCGCGCCTTGCTCATCAAACTCCCTAACGCCGGATCAGGTCGCGGCGTCTCAGGTTGCGTCAGGTCCCACACCCCGTCCTCCGCCTGGGTGAATGAGCCGACGGGCCCGGCGCTGGCGTCGCCGACTTCGGCGATCTCACGCTGTTGATGTTCCGACGGCGGGCTCATACGCGCCACAAACAGGTCGCGATTACGGGTACGGATGATTTTCCTGCGCCGCGGGCCGCTGTCGCGCGCGGAGGCCGGCGGGCCATACGCTGGCTCAGCCTCAGCCGTTGGCTGCACCAGCCCACTCAGTTGCCGTTCCGTCCGTTGATGTAACTGGCCCAGCAATTCCTGAAGTTTCTGCAGGTACACCAAGTCGAACTTATTGGGTTCCATGGTACGCCAAAACTCAATCTGGTCATCGGTCAGGGACAGTACGTGATCAACGCTTTCCAACAGTTCGATACGTTCAGCGGTGTCGCTGCGCAATTGATCCATTTCCGCCAGCGAGCGGCTGGCCCAACGGGCGCGGTTGATGGTGTCGCTCATGCCGGCGAAAAACTCATCGTCCAGTGGCTGGCCGTCTACATCGATGGAAATGCCCCACAAGGTCGTGAGTTGCAAGGCTTGCAGATCCAGCACCGAAGGGCGCGCGTGCAAGCCGTCGGTTAAGGCGCGAGCACGGTCGCGCCCCAATTTCGGGACCTGAGTCAATTCTTCCAGGTAGCGTTCTTCCAGGGCTCGCCAGTGGATGGCCTGATCATGCACCGTCGCCAGCTCGCGCATACCCTGGCGTAATTGATCATGGGCCTGGCGATTGATATCGGCCCCGGCCTCGTCTGCATCTTCGTGACTCAGGCTGTCCAGCAGTGGACGTATCCTGAGGTTGATGGCAACCATTTGTGCGCGCATCTGTGTGTCAAGCAACTGCGCCGTCAGGATAATCGTCTCCAGCACCTCACTCAGGTCTTCTTCATAGTGCGGCCGAGGTTTGAACGCGCGTAAGCGTTTGAGGGCAAGCAGCTCCTCCTGCGAATGCTTGACCTTGTTGCCCATCTCCCGCACGTAGCTGTCCCATGCCTGGCTGCGCTGTTGCTCACTGATCGCCCCAGGCGGTTTGCGGGTCAGGCTACGGGCCAGTTCCATGGCGCGACTGGCCCTCATGCGCAGTGAAATCGCCTGAGTGTGCGCGTCCTCCAGGGGTTTGAGCCGATTTTCCTGATCGGTTGCTGTACCGATGTGGTCGGCACTGCCACCGCGCAGACGCAACCCAAGGTCGAAATCCCACTGCCCAGCGCCCGAGGGTTTAAGCCAGGGTCCTAGCATCCGGCCATCAGCGCTGATCACACGCACCCGATCCTGACCCACCCTGACCCGAAACAGCTGCCCCCGTACCAGCGCCTGCCATTGCGGCTCAGCGGGGTCGGTGTCGCGCAGCAAGCCTTGCCAGGGGCCAGTGCGCTCGGCGTTAGGCAGCGCGGTAGGCCAGGGTTCGGAGTAGGTCATCACGCTCAACGGGTTGATGCGTGCCTGTAAGTCGGGGGTCATCACATCGCGCGCGTTCGCCCAGCCACCTGGGGCCGTATACGCGACAGGCGCCGGGATGCGTTGCGGTGTTCGGGTGGTCGGTGGCACTTTCGCAAGCGGCGCAAACACGGGATGCTCCAGCGCCAACGAGTGCAGTGGATTCTGCGGCGCAGCCTGATGCGCCAGTACCGCCATCAGATTGACCAGCAGGTCCAGCAGAGCGGCACTGCGGGCCTGCGTGTCTTCGCCGGCCAGGTTTTCGACGTCGTGCTGCACACTGTCGGTCAGTTGCAGCAACCAGCCGCCGAGCGCCAAGGGCGCGGGGAAGTACGGCAACACTGTGCCCAGCAGCAGCCAGCCGACCTGCTTCAAACACGCCCAGCGCTGTTCGGCATTCGATACCGCCTGCCGGTCGGCAAGACTGACCAGGGCGTTGGCGACCGCACCGAACACGTGGTCGGCCGGGTCCCCCCCGAACAGGAGTTTAGCCAACTGCGCAGGCGCAGGTTTTGTATAAACGGTGAACTCATCCGAGGGCAGGAAATGCCGAATATGCGGCTCATGAAAACCACCCTGGGCGTATACGGCCTGGCGCGAAGGAGCGATCCAGGCCAGCACCGAATCCTGTAACTCACCCGGCGCCTTGATCGCATCGAATAGCCCGTCAAGGCTCGGATACTCCCGCAGCATCGGCTCGAACAAGGGTTGGTACAACACGTGCGGCCCTCCCACGTCGTGTTGTGGACCGATGATGAAAAAGCCCTCGATAACGTCGGGTTCTGCGTCGACACTGGCCTTGAACGCCAATGGCCACAGGGCCATTGATTCTCGTTCGGCAGGTGTGGCTTGCACGGCCAAATGGATGCGCTGGTAGCCCTCAGAGGTCAGCCCCTGCTGGCCCTGAATCTTCAACGACAGAGCGAGCATGGGCAATTGCACCCGCCACGCCCGGCAGAACAATTGGCGACGACGGCTCGCCTGACCGGCATCGTCGATCAGGTTTTTCTTGAGCAGGGCCGGATAGGCCTGGCCGACATTCGCTTCGCGTATACAGACCTTAAGCAGGTCATAGGTCAGCCAACCGGGAGCCGCTGCACCTTTGACCTTGATGACCTTGGCCGTGTGGGGAAAGCCCGCCAGATTCTCCAGCGCCAGCTCAGGCAGGGTCACGGTGACCGGGTCGACCTCACCCGCGATAAAACCGCCCTGCACCGGGACGGCGGCGGCGATCACCCGATCGAAGGTGATACGGATATCACCAGGTTCAAGCGCCTTGGCCCTGGGTTCGCGTGCCAGGCACGCCTGCAACGTCTGGACGGCAAATTGACGCAGCGTCGCAATGCCGTCCATGAAATGCGCAGCGCCCTGTTGCTCGCGCACCTGAACCAGCGAATGCAGCAAGCGCGCATAGGCAAGGCTGTCATCGACGCTCGCGTGCAGCAGCCACCTCGGCAGTGCTTCGCGCAGTTGTTGCTGCTGTGGGCTCAGGCGGTCGGCAAACCAGCGTCGTGGGTCGGTGATGTAATCCAGCAGCCCCAGTACCTGCTCTGGAGTGCGTTCGACGGTGCGGTCGATGGCGTCGAGATCGCGCAGTTGGCAGGCCAGGTAGCTGGCCGCCAGGGTATCGAATGGATCGCCCTGGACCTCCAAGGCAAACCAGCGATCCTGGTTGGCGTCGCAGGCGTGCAACCACGGACCGACATCCTCCAGATGTTGCAGCTCATGGATGCCGCTGGCGGGACGGAACACGATCTGCTGCTCGCGCCCGCGGATAGGTGGAGGGGTGAGGATCAACAACGGCGCCGTTAACGCTTGCTGGTCCGACTGACCTACGCTGCGCAGGTGCACAGTGTGCACCCGTACCGCACCGTGCAAGCGCCAATGCGGATCGGGACGACGTGGGGGTAGCACGTGTTTTGGAAACCACTGAGCGATATCGCCCGGGGCCATACCTGGCGGGGGCGGCGAATCGTAGAGCAAAGCCAGCAACCCATCGGACAGCGCCGCCCAGCGGCTGCCAAAGCCATTGACCGGCTCACGCCACCAGGCCTGCAAACGCTGCGCATAAGCCTCCAACAACCGCGCACCACACTGATTGATCAACCGCTCAAGCTCCTCCAGGCTCGGCCCGCTCAAGGCATACACTTCGCGCACGCGACGCATCACCACATGGTAGCCCTCTACCAACGCCATCGGTCGGGCCTGGGCGACTCGCTGCACCAGCAATTCAGTGAGCGATTGGTAACGGTAATCGCCGGCAGTCGGCGTCGCCAGATAGATCAACCGGGCCGACAGATTCCAGGCCAGCAGATAGTGATCCAGGTAGTCCTGTGCGCACTGCAACGCCACGACCGGTAATGAAGGTCGCGATAGAAACAGGTCTTGCAGACGGTCGACATGGGATTGACGCAGTGATGCAACGGCAGCACACATATGGGGCTCCAGGTAGCTCAAACCCGTCACGCTACGCCCCGTCCCCCTGCCGCACGCGTTAGACAGTTACTACCGCCACAGAGCGACGTCGCCGATGGCCCCCAGACCTCGGCATCCCAGACCACGGTGGCCGTACCGGAACGGTCAAAGCGCGGGGCCAAGCGGTTTACCGGGTTGCCAGCGTTGTCATAAAGACTTGCCGGCCACTTCGGACGGCAGTTGATGGCCGGTGTCATTTGGCCCGTTGGAACTCGCCGTCAACGCACCGGTGCAAAGGGTGAAAATGCCCATCTGCTTGCATCGCTCATTTTTGAATGCCCCCTGGGGAGAGTCAGTGCCGTTCGTCGGAGGTGCTTGCGCACGCAATAAGATATATCTTACGTTACATCTCAAGACATACAGGAGAAACTACGATGAGAGACCACTCACACACTGACCGCGATGGCTTCGACAAACGCAGAGGCCGTGAAGGCGGCGGCCGAGGCCCACGGGTGTTCGCGCCCGGCGACTTGAAACTGCTGCTGCCGGCGCTGATCGCTGAACAACCGTGCCATGGCTATGACCTTATTCGCCAGATCGAAAAGCTCTTCGACGGCGCCTACAGCCCGAGCCCAGGCGTGATCTACCCGACCCTGACTTTCCTGGAAGAGAGCGACTTGATAGTCGGTGACACTGAAAGCGGAAAAAAACGCTACACAATCACCGACGCCGGTCGTCTCTTCTTAAGCGAGCAAGCCGTTGCCCTGGATGGCGTGCGCATGCGCCTGGATGTGAGCAAACGTTCGCTGCGCGGTCACGACCGTCCACCGCAGATTCACGAGGCGGTGCATAACCTGCGTCATGCCTTGCATTCGCACCACGGGCGCTGGAGCCCGGAAGAAATCGTACGTGTCGCCGCGCTGCTCAACAGCACCGCACAAGCCATTGCCGACGGGAAATAACCATGAATACCCAAGCCATCCACCGCGTTACCCACGAAATCAAACGCCGCCGTCTGCAAGTGTTGCGGGTGATCGATATCACCCCACGCATGCGTCGCATCACCCTGGGCGGGCCGGAGTTGGCGGGGTTTGTCAGCCCGGGTGCCGACGATCACATCAAGCTGCTGTTCCCGCAGAACGCCGCTGAACAGGCTGCGTTGGAAAGCCCGACCTTCACCATCAAGGGCGACGGCCCGCAACCGGCCATGCGCGACTACACGCCACGGCGTTTCGACCTGAGCATCGGCGAACTGGATATCGACTTCGTGCTGCACGGCGATGGCCCCGCGTCCACCTGGGCCGAGCAGGTGCAGGTCGGCCAGCACCTGTACATCGGCGGGCCACGGGGCTCGTTGATCGTGCCGGATATCTTCGACAGTTACTTGTTGATCGGTGACGAAACTGCCCTGCCCGCCATTGCACGGCGCCTTGAAGAGTTGTCGGCGGGGCGCAAGGCGCTGGCGGTGATTGAGATCGCCAATGCAGCAGAAAAACAGACACTGCAAAGCGCTGCCGACGTCGAAGTGATTTGGGTGATCCGTGGTCAGGACGACCTGCTTGAAACCGTGCAACAACTGACGTTACCGAAGGGCTCGCTGTACAGCTTCGTCGCCACCGAAACCAAGCTGTCGCGCCGGGTACGCCGTGTGCTGCTGGACACGCACCAGATCAATGAGGGCTCCCTCAAGGCCGTAGGTTACTGGCGTGCCGACGGCAGCGAAGAAGCGTGATCAGGGCCGGGGCTTGATCCATTTATCCAGCCCCACCACTGCCAACGCAATCAGCACAAAACCGACCAAAATCCCCCCGGCATTCACGAACACCTGTGGATAGCCGAGGGTGCTCACGTCAATGAACGGGTACTGATACTGCCCCAGCAGATCCCCACGCAGCAGCACATAAGCGAAGTACACCAACGGGTAAATGACCCAGCCGCCGATGTATTTCAAGCGTAAATCGCCCTTGGGCACACACCGCCACCAGTAGATAAAAAACAGCACCGGCATCACGTCGTGCAGCAACTCGTCAGCGATGAACTGGAAACCTTCGGGCTGCCACAAATGCCGCAGCAGCAGGTTGTAGGCGAGGCCCACCACCACGATGCTCACGGTGATACCACTGCTGGTTCCCGGCGCGAGGAAAAACCGCTTCGCGGGGGAGTCGCGCGTCACCAGCGCATAGCTCAACACCACCACCGCCAGGGTGTTGGTGAGCACAGTGAAGAAGCTGAAAAAGTTGATCAACCCGCCCATCAGGCTGGCGCCAGACTCCCAGCGCGAATAGAAAATCAGGTACTGCTGAATCGCCAACCCTGCCCAACCGGCTAAGGCTGCTGCTGCCAAAAACCGCTTCATCGAGTCAATCCAGCGGGCGTTTGGTGCGCATCAGCTTTACGTATAACCCTTCGACCTTTTCCCGTGCCCAGGGGGTCTTGCGCAGGAAGGTCAAGCTCGACTTGATGCTCGGATCGCTCTTGAAGCAGCGGATATCAATGCGCTCGGCCAAGCCTTCCCATTCGTAGTGCTCCACCAAAGTGGTGAGGACGTGCTGCAAGGTCACGCCGTGGAGTGGGTCGTTGCTTGTCGCGGTCATGCCGGGCCTTTTGCGAAAAGTAGAAATACGGCCGATTACTTTAGCACGAACAAAAAAGTTCCCGTTCTCAACGAAAAAGAGATGTTATATTGTAACTATACCTTTCAACTCTATCAGTCGTTTTGCCAAGGAATGTGTCTGATGTCCTTCTCTTCTCTCTGGCGCCTGTCCCCGCTCGCCGCCGCCCTGTTGATCGGCTCCGAAGCCCACGCCCTTGAACTGCAACCCCAAGTCATCACCGGTAATCCGCTGGGCAGCGAACAACTCGCCTCGCCCACCACTGTGCTGGAAGGCGATGACCTGACCCTGCAACAAAAAGGCAGCCTCGGCGAAACCCTGAACAAGCAACCGGGTGTGTCATCCTCGTACTTCGGCCCAGGTGCCAGCCGGCCGATCATCCGTGGTCAGGATGGCGACCGTATTCGCATTCTGCGCAATGGGGTGGGCGCGCTGGATGCATCATCGCTGTCCTACGACCACGCGGTGCCGCTGGACCCAGTCAATATCGAGCGCGTTGAAATCGTGCGTGGCCCGGCGGCCTTGTTATACGGCGGCAGCGCCATTGGTGGCGTGGTCAATACCTTTGACAACCGCATCCCTACCGAGGCCATCGAAGGCATCCACGGTGCCGGTGAACTGCGCTACGGCGGCGCCGACACTACTCGCAGCAGCGCGGGCAAACTGGAAGCTGGCAACGGCACCTTTGCCCTGCACCTGGACGCCAACGCGCGGGAATTCAATGACCTGAAAATCCCCGGCCAGGCCCGCAGCCGCCACGCGCCGGAGACCGAAGACGCACCCGGCAAAAACGGCCGCCTGGGCAATAGCGACGGGCGCCAGGACGGCGGCGCCGTGGGTGGTTCCTACACCTGGGACGACGGTTACGCAGGGCTGTCCTACAGCAATTACGACGCCAATTACGGCTCGCCCGCCGAGCAGGACGTGCGCATCCGCATGAAGCAGGATCACTACGCCTTCGCCTCGGAGATCCGCAACCTGCAAGGCCCGTTTACCTCGGTGAAACTCGACGCCGGTTACACCGATTACGAACACCGCGAGATCGAAGGCGGCGAAACCGGCACGGTCTTCAAGAACAAGGGTTACGAGGCACGCGTTGAAGCCCGTCACCAACCCATCGGCCCCTTCGATGGCGTAGTCGGTGCCCAAGTGACCCGCAACGAATTTTCGGCCCTCGGTGAAGAAGCCTTCGTACCGCAAACCGATACCAATGCTGGCGCGCTGTTCATCCTCGAAGAAATGCAGGCCACCGAACGCCTGAAACTCAGCCTCGGCGGGCGCCTGGAACACACCCGTGTCGACCCGGACGCCAAAGGCAACGCACGTTTTGCCGGCGCCGACAAATCCACCGATTTCACCGCCGGCAGCCTGTCGTCCGGTGCGGTCTACACCCTCACGCCGGTCTGGTCCCTGGCCGCCACCCTCGGCTACACCGAACGCGCCCCGACGTTCTACGAGTTATATGCCAATGGTGCCCACGTCGCCACCGGCACCTACGAGTTGGGCGATGCCAACTTGAAGAAAGAAAAAGCGGTGTCCAGCGACCTGGCGCTGCGCTTTGACAACGGCACTCACAAGGGCAGCTTCGGCGTGTTCTACAGCCGCTTCTCCAATTACATCGGCCTGCTGGGCAGCGGTCGCACGCTGAACGATGAAGGTGAAGAAGACGCAGGCGGCATCCCCGAGTACGAATACTCCGGCGTGCGTGCGCGTTTTGCCGGCTTCGAAGCCCAGGATCACTGGAAACTGGGCGAAAGCGCCTACGGTAAGTTCGCGTTGGAGCTGTCGGGCGACTACACCCGCGCCACCAACCTGGACACCGGTGAAGCCTTGCCGCGCATTGCACCGCTGCGCTTGAACAGCGGCTTGCTATGGGAACTGGACCGCTGGCAGGCGCGCATCGACGTGGAACATGCAGCGGGCCAAGGCCGTGTGCCGGATAACGAGAGCGGCACTGATGGCTACACCACATTGGGCGCCAGCGCGGGTTATCACTTCAATGTCGGTGGCAGCCAGTGGCTGGCGTTCGTCAATGGCGAGAACCTGACCAACCAGACTGTGCGGTATGCCAGCTCGATCCTGCGCGATATCGCGCCGACGCCAGGCAGAAGCGTGCAATTCGGAGTCCGCACCACCTTCTGACCCACATCGCATCTCCCCTGTGGGAACGGGCTTGCTCGCTCCCACATTATTTTGCAGCGACACTGGGTCACTGTTACCAATTCAGAAATGATGCATATCGCGATTCGTCCTTTCTCTCCAAGACAACTCCCTTTATCCTTGCCCGCAACAAACTGAAACGCTTCACTTCCGCGGTCGACCCCATCTTGTTGAAATTCCCCTCCTCCCAAGACAGCGCTGTCTTAAACCGACCTGCGCCTGAGGATAAATCGCCCGCCTGTGGATAACCCGGTTATCCACAGAAAAAACCAAAAATAACGATGAACCAAGCCTGCGCCGAATCGTCATCTAAAGTGAGTGAAGCACGGGGTTACATAATTCCAACGTAACGGAGAAACACACTATGAGCACTGATGGTGCTTCAAGCCCAAGCCGCCTGCTGCCCAGGTTGCTTGGCGTCTTGCTGCTGATCATGGGCCTGGCCTTGCTGGCCGGGGGTATCAAGCTGACGATGCTCGGCGGGTCGCTGTACTACCTGCTCGCCGGTATCGGCATCACCCTGACCGGCATCCTGCTGCTGGCCACCCGCCGCGCCGCGCTGGGTCTGTATGCACTGGTGCTGTTTGCCAGCACCGTGTGGGCACTGTGGGAAGTCGGCCTGGATTGGTGGCAGTTGGTGCCGCGCCTGGCACTGCTGTTCGCCCTGGGCATCGTCATGCTGCTTCCGTGGTTTCGCCGTCCGTTGCTGCGTGGTCAACCTGCCCCGATGGGCACTGGCGCGCTGAGCGTGGCCGTGGTGCTGGCGGGTGCTACCGCCCTGGCCAGCCAATTCACCAACCCGGGTGAAATGGTCAAGACCGGCCAACTGGACCGCGATGCAGTGCCTGGCATGGCCAGCGCTGCACCGGCCCAGGCTGATGGTGACTGGAACTCCTACGGCCGTTCAGCCTACGGCGATCGCTACTCACCACTGGCGCAGATCACCCCGGAAAACGCTCACAAGCTGGTGCCGGCGTGGACGTATCGCACCGGCGACATCCCTGGCCCGAATGATCCAGGCGAGACCACCGCAGAAAACACCCCGCTGAAAGTCAACGGCATGCTCTACGTGTGTACGCCGCACAGCCAGGTGATTGCGCTGGACCCGGACACCGGCAAGGAAATCTGGCGCTTCGATCCGAAGATCAGCAGTCAGGGTGCCGAGAACTTCAAGGGTTGGGCGCACATGACCTGCCGTGGCGTGTCGTATCACGATGACGCCGCCTACGCCTCCGAGCAGAGCCCGACCGGCAGCCCCAGCCCGGCTGCTGTACCGAACGCCTGCCCGAAACGCATCTTCGTGCCGACCGCCGACACCCGTCTGATCGCCCTCAACGCCGACACCGGCAAGATGTGCGAAGACTTTGGTGACAAAGGCCAGGTCGACCTGCGCGCCAACATCGGCAGCTTCGCCCCAGGCGGCTACTACTCCACCTCGCCACCGGCCGTGACCAAGAACCTGGTCGTGATCGGCGGTCACGTGACCGATAACGTCTCCACCGACGAGCCAAGCGGCGTGATCCGCGCGTTCGACGTGCACACCGGCAAACTGGTGTGGAATTGGGACAGCGGCAACCCGGACGACACCACCCCGTTGGCCGAAGGCAAGACCTACACCCGCAACTCGCCGAACATGTGGTCCATGTTCGCCGTGGATGAAAAACTCGGCATGCTCTACTTGCCGATGGGCAACCAGATGCCCGATCAATACGGCGGCGACCGTACCGATGAATCCGAGAAGTACGCCGCAGGCTTGACCGCGCTGGACATCGACAGCGGCCACGTGAAGTGGACCTTCCAGTTCACCCACCATGACCTATGGGACATGGACGTGGGCGGCCAGCCGTCGCTGATCGACATCAAGACCGCCGACGGCGTGAAGCAAGCAGTGATGGCGTCGACCAAGCAAGGCAGCATCTACGTGCTGGACCGTGCGACCGGCCAGCCTGTGGTGCCAATCCACGAAGTGGCTGTACCGCAGGGCGCCGTCGCAGGCGACCGCACCTCGCCCACCCAACCGAAGTCCGACCTGAACTTCATGCCGCCGCCGCTCAAAGAGCGTGACATGTGGGGCGTGACCCCGTTCGACCAGATGCTGTGCCGCATTGATTTCAAATCCATGCGCTACGACGGTGCTTTCACGCCACCTTCGCTGCAAGGTTCGATCGTTTATCCAGGTAACTTCGGTGTGTTCGACTGGGGTGGTATTTCTGTCGACCCGGTGCGCCAGATTGCCTTCGTGAACCCAAGCTACATGGCGTTCAAATCCAAGTTGATCCCGGCTGCCGACATCGCCAAGCAAGGCCCACGCGTCAGTGAAACCGAAGGTGTGCAGCCAAACAAAGGCGCGCCGTACGGTGTGATCCTCGAAGCCATGCTGTCGCCAATGGGCCTGCCGTGCCAGGCACCGGCGTGGGGTTATGTGGCCGCGGTCGACCTGACCACCCACAAAACCATCTGGATGCACAAGAACGGCACCGTGCGTGACAGCTCGCCGGTTCCGATTCCACTGAGCATGGGCGTGCCTAGCCTGGGCGGCACCTTCACCACCGCCGGTGGCGTGGCGTTCCTCAGCGGTACGCTCGACCAGTACCTGCGTGCCTATGACGTGAAAAACGGCAAGCAACTGTGGGAAGGTCGCCTGCCAGCGGGCGCGCAAACCACACCGATGACCTACACCGGTAAGGACGGCAAGCAGTACGTGTTGGTCATGGCCGGCGGTCACGGCTCCCTGGGTACCAAACAGGGTGACTACGTGATGGCGTTCAAACTGCCGGAATAAGCTTTACCGGCGGTAAAACAAAGGCGGCTACCTGTGAAGGTAGCCGCCTTTTTGATGCCCGTTAAAGCGGCACCCGCTCCCGGCGCATCCACATCTCGAACGCCATCGCATTCAACGGCCGGCTGATCAGATAGCCCTGGGCAGTGTCGCAGTTCCACTGTTTGAGCAGCTTCAGGCTAGGGGCGAATTCCACGCCTTCGGCCACTACCTTGAGCCCCAGGTTGTGGCTCATCTCAATGGTGGAGCGCACGATCACCGCGTCGCCACTGGTGTCGTTGAGGTTACGTATGAAGGACTGGTCGATCTTCAACTCCTGCACCGGCAAACGCTGCAATTGCGCGAGCGATGAATAGCCGGTGCCGAAGTCATCCACCGACAGGCTGATGCCGCAGCCGCGCAGTTGCTCCAAAACACTGAGGGCCTGTCGCGGGTTGTGCATGATCGCGCTTTCGGTGATTTCAAAGGTCAGTTGCTCGGCTTCCACGTGGTACTGCATCAACAGCGCCGTGACGCGAATCGCCAGGTCATCATCGGCCAGGTCGTCCACCGAGATATTCACCGCCAGCTGAATCAGTATGCCGCGCTGCGCCCACTCGGCGATCTGGCGGATGGCTTCTTCGATCACCCAAAGGGTCAGGCTGCTCATGCTGCCGGTGCGTTCGGCGAGCGGGATGAATTCGGCGGGAGACACTTGGCCCAGGGTCGGATGCTGCCAGCGCAACAAGGCTTCGGCCTGGCGTACATGGCCGTGCTTGAGGTCGAGTTTGGGCTGGTAGCACAGGAACAATTCGCCCTCGATGGCGGCACGGCGCAGGTCACGGATCAGCGTGATCTGGCGCTGGTGCGCCAGGTCGCGGTCCTGCTGGTAGATCTGCAAATGCCCGGGCAGGCTGGCCGCGTCATGCCGGGCGATGGCGGCGCGGCCGATCAGCTCTTCCACCTGCTGGCCGTCAGCCGGGTAGGCGGCGATGCCGATGCTCACTTCGTGGCGCAGTTCGTCATTGCCAATGCGCTGGGGTTCGGTGAGCAGCGCATAGAGGCGATCGGCACGGGCCACGGCGCGGTCGACTTCAGTGTTTTCCAGCAACAGCAAAAACTCACTGCCGGCGATGCGCGCCGCCGTGTCACTGGCCAGCAGGCTCATGGACAGACAACGGCTGGCTTCGCGCAGCATTTCTTCGACGCCCTCGGGGCCGAAACCTTCGTTGATCACCCGGTAATTCTCGATGCCCACATACAGCAATACCACCGGCCGCCGTGCACTGATCGCACTGCCCAGGCGCTCCATGGCCAACGCGCGATTCGGCAGGCCAGTCAGTGGGTCGTGCAAAGCATTGTGCGCCAGTTGCCGCTCGCGCACGGCGATGCCGCTTTGCATGGCGTTGAAGGCACGAGCCAACAAGCCGAACTCATCGTGGCTACGCACCCGCACCGGCGTGTGGTAATCACCGGCTCCGATACGTTCGGCCGCCTGCACCAGGGCATTGAGCGGGCGCGAAACCCGTCGCGCCAGAAACAGCGCACCGGCCAACGACACCAGCAGCACCGCCAGGGCAATACCGAGAAACTGCCGGTCCAATGGCGCAAAGGATTCCAAGGCGTGATCCAGCGGGCTTTGCAGCAGTACCCGCACTTCATTGCCATCGTCGGTGTTGGCGAGCGGCAACACCTGGCTGAGCACACGCTGACCGTAGAACACGTGAATTTTCGGCTCGGGGTCGACAAGCTCTTCGCGTAACCGGTTGAGGATGGCCGCCTGGTAAGCATCCGGTTGAGTGCTGAGCAACGGGCCGGGCGTGCCGTTTTGCACGCTGAGGAATGACACCTCCAGGTTGCTCATGGAGCGCAGCTCACTGGCGAACAGCTTGTCCATGGGAAAGCCCATGACGATACGCGCGATGGGCAACTCGTCGAGCACTTCATCCTGCACCAGCAGATACGGCCGCCCATCCAGGGCCACGATCAGCATTTGCAGGCCTGTGCGCCGCGCATGGCGCAGGGCGTCGTCATAGGGAAAGAACTGCCCGCGGGTGAGGATCGGCAAGGTGCTGACCATGACCTTGCCGTCCAGGCCCAGCACAAATACTTCGCTGGAACGGGTGCCCGTACCATGACGGCGCAACGCGGCCAGAATCGGCACGGTCTTGCCTTCGGCCACAGCTTGCTTGAATGGGAGATCGGCGGTCAGCCAGTCCAGGCCGTACTGCAAGCGACGCCCGCGCAGGTCAAGCAAACGTTCGAACACTTGGCTGCCGGTTTGTAATTGGACTTGCGCCTGGTTTTGCACGGCGCGGGTGGTGGCGGTCTTGACGGCGAAATAGGTGGCGCCAACCACCACCAGCAGTAATAACGCCAGCACCCCGGCGATGCGGGTTTGGAACGTATGGCGCCACCTCGTTGCAGAGCCCTTTGGCAACGTTCGCCTCTCTCTGCCACTACGTCCCCTTGTCATGTGCATTCCCTGCGACTGCTGACCTGGCGTCAAAAAAATATCCATTTTTATTGAATATTGGGTCTTTGGAGATTAGCTGGGACTTGGGTTAAGTGCACCCAATAAAGTCTGGGAATTTGGTGGCGGTTTTTTGGCGACAATGGGTTGGCTGGGGCTTGAGTTGAGTACATATCCGTTATTTAGGTAACGGCTACTTACGGTTCCGCTCTTACAGCGGGTCACTTTTGGAAGAGCGCCAAAAGTAACCAAAAACGCTTCGCCCCAACACTCGGCACCTCGCCTAGGCTCGGTGTGCCCGAACGAAGGCTTGAATCCGTGGGCCGCCGCGTTTATCCAGATGTACTTCCGTCATCGTTGAAGACCATCGCCGGCAAGCCGGCTCCTACAGGACCGCGTTTGATTTTGCCTTTGCTTCACACCACTCAAGCCGGCTGTCAGGCCGCTGTGCTTTTGCTTTTGATTTTGATCTTAGGCGCCCCGTTAAACACGCTGGCCGGAATTCGACAGGGATTTGGGGGGTAAACCGGCAGGGATGCCGGTTTAGCCGCCCCGCGCCATGGATGGCGCGTGGCGGCGGCCCCCCAAATCACTGTCGGATTACGGGCACACCGAGCCTAAGCGAGGTGCCGAGTGTTGGGGCAAGAGCCCTTTTGGTTACTTTTGGGGCTCTTTTCCAAAAGTGACCCGCTGTAAGAGCGGAACCATAAGTAGCCGTTACCGGGACTGTCATAAATTTTGTGTTCGGGCATAACATGTTGCTAGAGGTGCATGTATGCCGACAAAAAAGAAACCGGCCCGTGAGGCCACGCGAGACCTTCCATCCATTCCCAAAGAGCTGATCGACCAGTTCGTCAGCGGTCCGATGAGTGCCGAAGCCATTCAGGACGCCTCGATGGCGTTCAAAAAGGCGCTGATCGAGCGAGCTCTTGGTGCCGAGTTGGGCCACCATCTTGGCTATCCTCAGGGCGCGGAGCGCCCTGAGGATTCGAGCAACCAACGCAATGGCAAGAGTGGCAAAACGGTGCTGACCGATGACGGCCCTTTGCGTCTGGATATTCCCAGAGATCGCGATGGAAGTTTTGCCCCGATCTTGATCCCTAAGCATGAGCGCCGTTTTACAGGCTTTGATGACAAGATCATCGCGATGTATGCCCGAGGTATGACGGTTCGCGAAATCAGGGCGTTTCTCTCGGAACAGTACGGAACAGAAGTCTCCCACGACTTTATCAGTTCCGTCACTGACGCCGTTTTGGAGGAGGTTGCCGCCTGGCAACAGCGACCGCTTGAACCGATGTACCCGGTAATTTTCTTCGATGCATTGCGAGTCAAAATTCGTGACGAAGGCCTGGTGCGCAACAAAGCGATTTACCTGGCACTGGGCGTATTGCCGGACGGAACCCGAGATATCCTGGGCATTTGGATTGAAACAACCGAAGGCGCCAAGTTTTGGATGAAGGTCTTCAACGACCTGAAAACGCGAGGCGTCGAGGACGTCTTGATCGCCGTAACTGACGGTCTCAAAGGCATGCCCGAAGCGCTGAGTGCTGTGTTTCCTGAGACGACGTTGCAGACCTGCATCGTCCATCTGATCCGCAACAGCCTCGATTACGCAGGCTGGGACAAGCGCCGTGAGCTGGCCAAGGCATTGAAGCCGATCTATCAAGCGCTCAATGCTGACCTCGCCGAGCAAGCGCTGCTGGCCTTCGAAGCCGGGCCTTGGGGCAAGCAATATCCCACGGTTGTGGCGGCTTGGAAGCGCGCTTGGGATCGGGTTATCCCGTTCTTCGTGTTTCCCCCGGCGATACGCAAAGTGATCTACACAACCAACGCCATCGAGAGCATCAATGCTCAGTTGCGCAAGATCATCAAGACGCGAGGCCACTTCCCAACGGACGATGCCGCGACGAAGCTGATTTGGCTGGGTTTACGCAATATCACCGCGAACTGGGGCAGTGCAGCCCATGACTGGAAGAGCGCGATGAATCAATTTGCGATCCTGTACGCAGATCGATTTATCAGGCCGACCTGGTAAAGCTAGGGCCTGCCTGACGGCAGGCCGTTACCGGCCCGCACACAAAAAATCTGACACTCTCCCGTTACCGAAGAAACGGATATGTACTCAATCAATCAAGAAATCAATTAAAAACACCGAGCCCGCATAAAATCCCCCCACCGCCGCACCAGATAATTATGCTCATCCATCACCGAATTCCACACCGCAATATGCCCCATGCGCTGCTCATAAGATCCCCCATCCCGCACCTCCCCCACATCGATCAACGGCAACCCATCACTGCCCAGCAACTCCTCTCGAGCAGCCTTACCGGCATACCAGTAATCCCACTCCGCATCGCTCAAGTGATCCCGAGTACGCGCCGGGTTGCCAATGTAGTAACCCTGGCGTGCCATCACCGACCCAGGCCACCCCGACAACCACCAATTCAAATACGCATAGGCCGCATCCAACACCGCTCCCTTGGCATAACGCGACAATGACAACCCACCAAACCACGCGCGATACCCCTCGCGCGGCACCGCCAGGCGATATTTCACCCCGGCGCGGTGCAGCCGCATCAACGTCGGCGACCACAGGCTCTGGATATCGATACTCGGGCTGAGCATCAACTGCGCCGCCTCTTCATCATCAGACCAGAACGCCGCAAAGTGCCCCTCCTTCTGCTTGCGCACCAAAATGTCGGCCAGCACGTCGATCTCTTCGATGCTCATGTTGCCGATGTCCCTGAAACTGGCCAGCCCGGCACCCTGCACCGCCAACGCAGCATCCAGCGCACCGATGGCGGCATCACTCTGCAAGGCTGTGCGCGCACGCCAAGCGGGGTCCAACAGCCAGCCCCAGCTTTCGTTACCGTGGCAAAAACCTTCGGGCAACCGTTCGGGTCGGTAGGCGAAACTGTCGGCGTTGTGGGTCAGAGGCAACATGCTGATGCGCTCGGTGACCGTGCTGCCAAGGCTGCCATCGTGCTGCACGAACAACCGTTCGCTGGGCACACTGCCGCTGCCCAGGCGGTCATCCGGTGACAGGCGACCACGCTTGGGCAGATCATTGATTTCGTGCCACAGCGCGATGCGCCGGGTGTCGATGGGCTGGATCGCCCGGGCCGGCCACACGAAGTCGACGTTGTGGAACCACTGGTCGTACAGGTCGTAGCTGTCGGGTTGCATCACCGCGATACGCTGGGCCTGCTCGACGTCATGCACCTGATAGACCAGGCGAATACCCAGCTCCTGTTCGGCGCGTACGCGCAGGCATTCAAGCAGGGTGACGGAGGTACCAAGCACGCGCAGTGTGATCATGCCGCGAACCGCCGCGAGAAGACTTCAAACGAGCGCCTGAGCAGTGCAGGGTCAAGCCCACGCAGGATAAACACCAGGCGCGATTGCCGGTCGCTGCCTGGCCATGCAGGCAAATGCACCGGCGCATGCAGGCAATGCTGCACGCCATGAATGACGATGGGGGCGTTACTGGCGTTCACGTTGAGCAGTCCTTTGACACGAAGGATTCGTTCGCCGTGGCATCTTAACAGCATCGACAACCACACCCCGAACCCGACCCAGTCCAGGGGCTGGTCGAAGGTCAGGCTGCACACTTGCGCAGAACCGTGGGTGGCCGTGGTGGTGCGATGCAGCTGCCAACGACTGACCTCCATGGCAGGTTCAGCGCTGCGCAGGCCTTCGCCGAGCAACAGTTGGTCGCCGCTGTGGATATCATGGGTATCGAGGATCGGCGTACCCGCATTCAGCGCCTGCAAGTGCTCACGCAGAGCTGCACAGTCGCCCGCGAGATCGGTCTTGCTCAGCAGCAAGCGGTCCGCCGCAGCGACCTGGGCCAGCCATTCCGGGTGCAGGCGCTCTTGCAAAGAGGCGTGGCTGGCGTCGACAAGGGTAATCACCAGGCCGATATGAAAACGCCCGCGCAGTTGCACGTCGTTGCTCAGGGTGGCAAGAATCGGCGCCGGGTCGGCCAAGCCGGTGGTTTCCAGAATCACCCGTTTGAAAGCCGGGATTTCACCGCGCTCGCGGCGTTGCAGCAGGCCGAGCAGCGCGTCCTTCAATTCGCCACGGATCGAGCAGCACACGCAGCCGCTGGGGAGCAGCACGGTGTCCGGCGCCACCTCTTCCACCAGCAGATGGTCGATGCCGACATCACCGAACTCGTTGATCAGCAGCGCGGTGTCGCCCAGGCTTTCACCTTGCAGCAGGCGCTTGAGCAAGGTGGTCTTGCCGCTGCCAAGGAAGCCGGTAATGACGTTGAGGGCGATGCTCATACGGATGACTCCAGATGATCCAGCAAGCGCGGCTCGAGAGGGTCCAGCGGACGGCCGAGCATAACCTCGGCCGCCTGCCAGAGTTGATCCAGGCCGCTGGCCAGTGCCTGTTTGCCGGTGGCGCCCAACAGCAGGTAGGACGCGCCCTGAAAGTCTTCGACCTTGAGCCGGAACACCGCCAGCACCTGATTGATGGCGGCGATTCGGCGCAGGCGTTCGCGGCGTCGGGGCAGTTCGTCGCCCAAAGGATCGCTCCAGTGCAGGTCTTCGCCGAGCAAGCCGCAGAGTCCGCACATGGCTATACCGCGCTCATGGCATGACATCGCCGGAGTTCGGGCCCAGGGTCTGGCCGACGAACAGGTTGCCACCGGGTTCGCTGGCCAGCAGCACCGCAACCGGCGCCACTTCATCCGCCAGGCCGAAGCGACCCAGGGGCAATTCTGCCGCCTTGGCGCGCTTCCATGCTTCGCTGATACCGCTTACCAATGGTGTTTCGATGGGCCCCGGCGCGATGGCGTTGACCAGCACATTGTCCTTGGCCACTTCCAGGGCAAGCGACTTGGTGAAACCGATCACCCCCGCCTTGGCCGCAGCGTAATGGGTCAGCTCGGCGCCGCCCTTGATGCCCAGTTGCGAGGCGACGTTGATGATTCGCCCCCAACGTTGCGCGAGCATGTGCGGCAAGGCGCGCTGGCTGGCGACGAACACGCTGGTGAGGTCGACGCGCAGCATGTCGTTCCACATCTCGATAGAGAGGTCGACGCAGCGCGACTGCGTGAGCATGCCGGCGTTATTGACCAGGATGTCGATGCCGCCGAAGTGCTCGACGCAACGGTCGACACTCGCCTGCGCACCTTCGACGGTGCCGACATCGGCCAGGCATTCGAACACCTCGGCACCGAGGTTGCGGCAGGTGATCGCCGTTTCCGCGAGGCTGGCGGCGTTGCGATCGGCCAGCACCAGGCGTGCGCCTTCAGCAGCGTAGGCACGGGCAATGGCGGCACCGATGCCGCTGCCGGCGCCGGTGATCACGGCGCGGCGGTTTTCCAGTTGTTTCATGTTCACTCCTCAATCAGTCCGGCCAGCGCACGGTCAGGCCGCCGTCGATGACGATGCTTTGCCCGGTCAGGTAGCTCGACGCCTCACTGGTCAAAAACTGCACCAGCGACGCCACTTCATCCGCCCGCCCTACCCGGCCCAGCGGTATCGCCCGCGCCGCTTTCGCCAACCCCTGCGGCCCCAGCGAGTTCTTCGCATCCAGCGACTGCGGCGTCTCGATCAGCCCCGGAATCACTGCATTGCAACGAATCCCCCGCGGCGCCAACTCCACCGCCAGCGACCGGCACAACCCCGGCACGCCGGCCTTGGCCGCCGCGTAATGGCTATGTTCCTGCCAGCCATACACGCCGCCGGCAATCGACGAAATCGCCACGAGCGCACCGCCTTCATGCATATGCCGGGTCGCCGCGCGAAAGGTGCGCATCACCCCCGTAAGGTCGACATTGAGCATTTCGTCCCACAGCGCGTCGGACATCTCCAGCAACGGTGCGCGGCGCAGCAGGCCGGCGTTGGCCACGGCGTAATCCAGTCGGCCGAAATGCTGGATGGCTTGCGCGGCCAGTGCATCGACTGAAGCGGTGTCGCCCACGTCCAACGGCAGCATCAGGCATTCTCCGCCCGCCTCTTCGACCAGGCTGATGGTGGTCTGCGGGTCATGGGGATCGGCCGGGTAATACCCGCCGACCACCGCCACGCCATTACGGGCATAGGCCACGGCGAGGGCTTGGCCGATGCCGCTGGCGGCACCGGTAATCAAGGCTACTTTACGGCTCATCAAACACTCCTTACTGAACGGTTTCCGGACGCACGTGGCGTGCGGCAAACATCAGGGCGCCGGACAGGAAGCACGGCAATGCGCCGAACCACAGCGCGGCGGTTTGCCAGTCGCTGCCGGCGGACAACACCTGGGTCGCACCAAAACCTGCGACCACCGCGCCGATCGGGCCCATGGCATGGATGATTGCGCCACCGGTGGCACGGATGCTGGTGGGGAAGCTCTCACTGATAAAGAACAACGCTGCCGAGTACGGCCCGATCAGGAAGAACAGACCCAGGCTGTACAGCCCGACCACCATCGGCATATTGCTCGGCCCGAACAGCATCCCGGCGAACGACAGGCCGCCAAGCATCCAGCCCAGGCCGATCACGTTGCGACGGCCGATCTTGTCGCCCATCCAACCGTGGCTGAGGTAGCCGCAATAGCCCACCAGGTTCGACAGCACCAGGATGATCAGCGAGTTCTCGAACGAGATGTGATGCACGCTGACGATCACCGACGTACCCAGCACGCTGAACACCTGGATGGCCGCCCAGTTGAGCAACAGTGCCGCGCCGATCACTAGAGTGGCGCGACGCGCCGGGCCACGGAACGCGGCTTTGAGGCCGGCCTTGCTGTGTTCGTCGTAGTCCACGCCGTAAGTCATGGCGACGTTTTGCGCTTGCGTCACGGCGCCGCTTTTACGCAATTGGCTGATGCGCTGGTGGATCTGAAACTGCGGGCTCTCCTTGAGCTTGCGCGCCATGATCGCGATCACAATCGCCGGGATCGCGGCGAAGATGAAGCAGCCCTGCCAGCCAATGATCGGCAGCAGCAGCGCGGTCAAACCGGCGGCAATCAAAGCCCCCACCGGCCAGCCGCCTTGCACCAGGCTGTAGATAAAGCCACGACGCTTGGTCAGTCGCGGATCTTCCGAGGCGCCATACAACTCACTCAAATAAGTGGCGTTGACGGTTTCTTCGGCATAACCCAGACCGCCCAACGAACGGATCAGAATCAGCGGCGACTTGCCCCACGCGCCGCCGATCGCGGTCAGTGCCGAGCACAGCGCGGAACCGGCCACGGTGAAGATGATGCCGGTGCGTCGCCCCAGTTTGTCCACGACCGGGCCAATGGCAAACGCGACCACCGCCGTGCCGACCGCTACCCACGTCGCGATTTCAGCTTGCTCCACTTCACCCCAGCCGAAATGCCGGCCGATTTCCGGCAGCAAAGTGCCGAACAGGATGAAGTCATACACCGCAAACACCCAGGCGAAAAACGCGATCCAGGTGGCGAAACGTACCTCCTTGGACGTCAGTTGCCGGGGTTTCCAGCCAGTCAGGTCAAGCTTGTTGTAGATGGACATGGGTCGCGCCTCAGGGGTGGGGGCCGTTTATTAGAGTCAGGTACGGGGTTGGCGTCGGATAAAGTCGTCGGCGATTTCGTCGAAGGTGACGAAGCGCACGCCGGCATGGCTCTGGATGTGTTCGATCAGGCGCTCGAGCATCAGCAGCACTTGCGGGCGGCCGGAGACGTCGGGGTGGATGGTCATGGTGAACACCGCGTGTTCGTGTTCGCGATAGACCCAGTCGAACTGGTCACGCCACATTTCTTCGAGGTGGCGCGGGTTGACGAAGCCATGGCTGTTGGGGGCTTTCTTGATGAACATCATCGGCGGCAGGTCATCGAGGTACCAGTTGGCCGGGATCTCCACCAGGTCGGTTTCTTCGCCACGCACCAGGGGCTTCATCCACGTGTCGGGGTGCTGGCTGTAGTCGATCTTGGTCCAGCTGTCGCCCTTGCGCACGTAGTAAGGGTGGAAGTCGTTGTGCATCAGGCTGTGGTCGTACTTGATGCCTTTTTTCAGCAGGAGTTCGTTGGTGACCTTGCTGAATTCCCACCACGGCGCCACATAGCCCGTCGGGCGTTTGCCGGTGACCTGAGTGATCAGCTCGATGGATTTATCCAGGACGATTTCTTCCTGTTCGGCCGTCATGGCGATGGGGTTTTCGTGGCTGTAGCCGTGCACGCCGATTTCGTGACCTGCGTCGGCCACGGCCTTCATCTGCTCAGGGAAGGTTTCCATCGAGTGGCCGGGAATAAACCAGGTGGTGCGCAGGCCGTAGCGTTCGAACAGTTTGAGCAGGCGCGGCGCGCCGACTTCACCGGCGAACAGGCCACGGGAGATGTCGTCCGGCGAGTCTTCGCCGCCGTAGGAACCGAGCCAGCCGGCGACGGCGTCAACGTCGACGCCGAATGCACAGAGGATGTCTTTAGCCATGATGTGTCTCCTTAAACGTTGAGTACGGATTCGACGGACAACGCTGCGCGCAACAGGCGAGCGTCTTCCCCCGTCGGGGCGCTGAGCAGCAGCCCGGTGGGCAGGCCCAGGGCATCGCAGCCGCTGGGCAAGGTCACGCCAGGCATGTCGAGCAAACTGCCGGGCATGGTCAGGCGCAGGGTGGCGAGGTTGGTTTTCACGAACAGGTTGTCGTCGGCTTCCAGCGGTGCCAACGCCGGGGCGACGTGGGCGACGGTCGGGGTGATCAGGATGGCGCCGTCGAGGTCGTCGACCAGTTGCTGTTGCAGGCGGCAGCGGGCGTCAACCAGATGCAGCAGTTGGCTGGCCGGCAGCGTGCGCGCGGCTTCAAGGCGGCGTCGTACACGAGGGTCGAGTTGTTCGGCGTCGGGGCTGTCGAGCAGGGCTTCGTGCAGGGCGTAAGCTTCGAAGGAACCGAGCCAGCCGTGATGCTTGATCAAGTCCAAGGTAGCCTGGAACGTCAGGCACTCGCGCTCTTCGATCAGGGCGCCGTGGGCCTTGAGTTGCTCCACTGCACGCAGCAGGTTGTTGCGCACGGCGGGCTCGACATCGTGTTGCGCCAGCGCAAAACGCTGGCCCTCAAGGCTGCGGGCGGTGTGCGTTTGGCGGCGGCCATGCAGCAGGTCGTCGATGGCCAGCGCATCGCGCACGCTGCGGGTCAGCGGGCCCAGGCTGTCGAGGGTGTGGGCGAGCGGGAACACCCCGTCGCGGCTGTAGCGTCGGCTGCTGCTGCGGTAACCCACCAAGCCATTGAATGCCGACGGGATGCGGATGGAACCGGCGGTGTCGGTGCCCATGGCGATGGGCACAATGCCGGCGGCGACGGCTACCGCTGAACCCGAAGACGATCCGCCAGGAATGCGTGGCTGGTCAGTCCCATGGGGATTGTGTGGCGTGCCGAAATGCGGGTTCAGGCCCAAGCCGGAATAGGCCAGTTCGCTGAGGTTGGTCTTGCCCACGCTGACCATCCCGGCGCGGCACAACAGGCCGACAGTGGGGGCGTCGATCAAGGCGGTGGGCGCGGCGCGGCGATAGGCGGCGCCCGCTGTAGTAACGCTGCCGGCCACGTCGAACAAGTCTTTCCAGGCCAACGGCACACCATCCAACACGCTCAATGGCTGGCCAGCGCGCCAACGGGCTGCGGCGGCTTCGGCTTCACGGCGGGCGCGTTCGGCAGTCAGACTGATAAAGACGGCAGGCGTGTGGCTGGCCTTTTCGAGAGCCTGTTCGAGGGCTTGCACTGGGTCGCTGCGACCGCTGGCGAAATCCTCGGCCATTGAAGTGGCGTCTGACATGAGAATGACTCCCGCAAAAACGTACATATTAATAAAATGTACATTTTACAAAGGCAGCTTTCGTGCCAGTCTTGATTGAGCTGTTTCTTCGCGATGAGGGAATCCCGCCTAGAGCTACGGGATAGATGGCTTTAAAGAGTATGAAAAATTCTTGCACACATGCCGAAAAGCACCTTCAATGAAATAATGTATCTTTTATTAATAAGTACATTTTGGTGCAAAAAAGTAACATTCCTACATATCCAGCCCCAATAAAGTGCCACTGCTGTGGCGCAGGGTGACAGGCGCAACTTATGAGAGAATCCCCGGCCACCGTCCTACAAGCCTCAGAGAAAGCGATGAAAGCAGTGTCCGCCTCGGCCTCCCGTTACGCGATGATTCATCAGGTATTGCGTGATGCGATCGTCAACGGCACCGCGCGCCACGGTCTGGTCTTGCTGGAGGCACCGCTGGCGGAATTGTTCGGCACCAGCCGTGTGCCGGTACGCCGAGCCCTGGACCTGCTGCATGAAGAAGGACTGATCTGCCGCTTCAATGGCCGGGGTTATCTGATCAACCCCGAAGGCCTGGCGATGGAGCCGCTGCGCTTGCCCTTGAGCCATGCGCACTTGGGCCTCAACGGCGAAGATGAGTTGGTGGACACACGGCCGTTGGGCGAGCGCATCGTCGAGGAAATTGGCGCGGCGTTATCCACCTGCATTGCCTTCGGCCACTACCGTTTGGACGAGCAAGCCGCCGCCGACCACTACGGCGTCAGCCGCGCGGTGGTGCGTGAAGCGCTGATGCGCCTGCGCGACCGGGGGTTGGTGGAAAAAGAGCCCTACTCCCAATGGCTGGCCGGCCCCTTGACCGCCCGTGAAGTCACCGAAGACTACGAGCTGCGCGCCTGCCTGGAACCCGAAGCCCTGCGCCAAAGCGCCCCAGACCTCGATCGCGAATTACTGGAAGCCATGTTGCAACGTGTACGGGACGCCCAGGGCAGCCCCCACTGCAGCCTGGAGGCCATCGAGCAGATCGAGGAGGACTTGCACCAGCGCTGTCTCGCCGGCCTGCAGAATCGCAAGATCGCGGCGTTGATCCGCCAAGGGCAGAGCCCGATGATCATCAGCCGGATTTTTTACCGTCTGCTGGGTATCGGCGCCGATCCAGCCATGCTGGCCGAACATCGTCTGATTCTGGAGTTGTTATTACATGGCGCATTTGACGCAGCAGCGTTAAACCTGCGCGAGCATTTGCAACGCGCACGGCAGCGCATGCTGCAACGATTGAAAGTATTGTCAGTGTTGCCGGAGCAGCCCTTGCCGAGTTACCTGCACAAGATCAGCTGAATTTATGCAATTTGTTGCTAACTGCACGCGACCATTGAAACCACCGCTACCCCGCCCCATCTAACCTGCATACTTCCTGATGCAGGTGCCCCATGAGCGACCAGCAAGAATTCCCTGATTACGATCTCAACGATTACGCCGACCCCGAAAACGCTGAATCCGCCTCGTCCAACACCGGCCTGACCCTGCCTGGGCAAAACTTGCCGGACAAGGTCTACATCATCCCGATCCACAATCGGCCCTTCTTCCCGGCGCAAGTGCTGCCGGTGATCGTCAACGAAGAGCCGTGGGCCGAGACCCTGGAACTGGTGAGCAAATCCGACCACCACTCCCTGGCCCTGTTCTTCATGGACACGCCGCCGGAAGACCCACGCCATTTCGACACCTCCAGCCTGCCGTTGTACGGCACCCTGGTGAAGGTGCACCACGCCAGCCGCGAAAACGGCAAGCTGCAATTCGTCGCCCAGGGCCTGACCCGCGTACGCATCAAGACCTGGCTCAAGCACCACCGCCCACCGTACCTGGTGGAAGTCGAATACCCGCACCAGCCAAGCGAGCCGACCGATGAGGTCAAGGCGTACGGCATGGCGCTGATCAATGCGATCAAGGAACTGTTGCCGCTCAACCCGCTGTACAGCGAAGAACTGAAGAACTACCTCAACCGCTTCAGCCCCAACGACCCGTCGCCACTGACCGACTTTGCCGCTGCGTTGACGTCGGCCACGGGTAACGAGTTGCAGGAAGTGCTGGACTGCGTGCCCATGCTCAAACGCATGGAAAAAGTGCTGCCGATGCTGCGTAAAGAGGTCGAAGTCGCGCGCCTGCAAAAAGAACTGTCCGCCGAGGTAAACCGCAAGATCGGCGAGCACCAGCGCGAGTTCTTCCTCAAGGAACAACTCAAGGTCATCCAGCAGGAACTGGGCCTGACCAAGGACGATCGCAGCGCGGATGTCGAGCAGTTCGAGCAACGCCTGGAAGGCAAGGTGTTGCCTGCCCAGGCGAAAAAACGCATCGATGAAGAACTGAACAAACTGTCGATCCTAGAGACCGGTTCGCCGGAATACGCGGTGACGCGCAACTACCTGGACTGGGCCACCTCGGTGCCGTGGGGCGTGTACGGCGAGGACAAACTCGACCTCAAACACGCGCGCAAGGTGTTGGACAAGCATCACGCGGGCCTGGATGACATCAAGAGTCGCATCCTCGAATTTCTCGCGGTGGGCGCTTATAAAGGCGAAGTCGCCGGCTCCATCGTGCTGCTGGTCGGCCCGCCGGGCGTGGGCAAGACCAGTGTGGGCAAATCCATCGCCGAGTCCCTGGGCCGGCCGTTCTACCGTTTCAGCGTGGGCGGCATGCGTGACGAAGCCGAGATCAAGGGCCATCGCCGCACCTACATCGGCGCGCTGCCAGGCAAGCTGGTGCAAGCGCTCAAGGATGTGGAAGTGATGAACCCGGTGATCATGCTCGACGAGATCGACAAGATGGGCCAAAGCTTCCAGGGCGACCCGGCCTCGGCGCTGCTGGAAACCCTCGACCCGGAACAGAACGTCGAATTCCTCGACCATTATCTGGACCTGCGCCTGGACCTGTCCAAAGTGCTGTTCGTGTGCACCGCCAACACCCTGGATTCGATCCCCGGCCCGTTGCTGGACCGCATGGAAGTGATTCGCCTGTCGGGCTATATCACCGAAGAAAAAGTCGCCATCGCCAAGCGCCACCTGTGGCCAAAACAGCTGGAAAAAGCCGGCGTGTCGAAAAACAACCTGACCATCAGCGACGGCGCCCTGCGCGCGTTGATCGACGGCTATGCACGGGAAGCCGGGGTGCGTCAGCTGGAGAAACAGCTGGGCAAACTGGTGCGCAAGGCCGTGGTCAAGCTGCTGGATGAGCCGGACTCGGTGATCAAGATCGGCAACAAGGACCTGGAAAGCTCGCTGGGCATACCGGTGTTCCGCAACGAGCAAGTGTTGTCCGGTACCGGTGTGATCACAGGCTTAGCCTGGACCAGCATGGGCGGCGCGACCCTGCCGATTGAGGCGACGCGCATCCATACACTCAACCGCGGTTTCAAGCTCACCGGGCAGTTGGGTGAAGTGATGAAGGAATCTGCGGAAATTGCCTACAGCTACATCAGCTCGAACCTGAAGTCGTTCGGCGGCGATCCGAAGTTCTTCGACGAAGCCTTCGTGCACTTGCACGTGCCGGAAGGCGCCACGCCGAAGGACGGCCCGAGCGCCGGGGTGACCATGGCCAGTGCGCTGCTGTCGCTGGCGCGTAACCAACCGCCGAAGAAAGGCGTGGCGATGACCGGTGAGCTGACGTTGACCGGGCATGTGCTGCCGATTGGCGGGGTGCGCGAAAAAGTGATCGCGGCGCGGCGCCAGAAGATCCATGAGCTGATCCTGCCGGAGCCCAATCGCGGCAGTTTTGAAGAGTTGCCGGAATACTTGAAGGAAGGCATGACCGTGCACTTTGCCAAGCGCTTTGCGGATGTAGCGAAGGTGCTCTTCTAACAGATCTCTATCGGCTTTAATGGCCTCTTCGCGAGCAAGCCCGCACACATTTTGACCGAGTACACCCTTTGGAATGCGGTCAAAATGTGGGAGCGGGCCTGCTCGCGAAAGCGCCGGCCCAGTCACCACAAATCCCCTCCTGTCACACCTTGTCTCATCTTCGGTTATGCTCGCCCTTCGTCGTGAATCAACGGAGCCCCCATGACCGCTGCCCGCCTGCTTCTCCCCTTGAGCCTTGCCCTGCTGGCCGCGTGCGCCAGCGCCCCGAAGCAAAATGTGACCGTGGACAACCAGAGCGCCTGCCCGCTCCAGCTTAAAACAGGGCAGAACCTGATCCTCACCCTGCCCAGCAACCCCACCACCGGTTACCGCTGGGCCATTCAGGACTCCGCAGGCGGCGTATTGCGCGCATTGAGCCCCGAGGTCTACAGCAGTTCGGAATCCGGCGTGATCGGCGGCGGTGGCCAGTCGACCTGGCGCTTCCAGGCTTTCACCACCGGCCAGGGCCGTTTGCGCCTGACCTCCCAGCAACCCTGGGAGCCGGAAGCCGAGCCTGTCGAAACCTTTGACTGCGCCATTACGGTGAACTGATATGCCATGGCTGATTCTTGCGCTGATGGGCGCCGGCACCTTTATCTACGGCCTGACCACCCATGCCACCTTGTTGTGCCTGCTGGTCAAGCCACTGCCGGTGCTGGCGCTTCTGGGCTGGTTGCATGACGCGCCGCCCACCGACTATCGACGCTGGATCAGCCTGGGCCTGATTTTTTCCCTGGTGGGCGATGTGCTGCTGGCCTGGCCAGGCGACCTGTTTATCTTTGGCCTGGGGGCGTTCCTGTTTGCGCACCTGGCCTACCTCAAGGCCTATTTCAGTGACTGCCGCCGCCTGGCGCTGCTGCCGCTGGTATTGGCGCTGGGGATGGGGGCTGTGCTACTGAGCATCCTGATCTCCCACGGCCTCGGTGATTTGCTGATCCCCGTGGTGATTTACGCCGCCGTGATCAGTGCGATGCTCTGGCGAGCGTTGGCACGCCTGGGCAGCGAAGTGCCAAAACGCTCGGCTCTGCTGGCGGCGGCGGGTGCGATGTCGTTTGTGTTTTCCGACACGCTGATTGGCATCAACCGGTTTGTGGCGGCGTTCGAGGCGGCCCCGTATTTGCTGATCATCACGTATTGGCTCGGCCAGTGGGGTATCACCGCCTCGGCTTTCCATCAGACAACCCGCGCACATGAGGGCCAAGTTGGCTAAAATGCCGGCCTTTCCCCATCGTCGCCGGAACAACCGTGAGCAAAGAACCCGATCGCCTATTCGCCCAGCCCCTGCCACAGGTGCCGGACTTCGCCTTTAACGAAGACGTGGTGCGGGTGTTCCCGGACATGATCAAGCGCTCGGTGCCGGGCTATCCGACCATCGTCGAGAACCTCGGCGTACTCGCCGCGCAGTTCGCCCAACCCAATAGCGTGCTGTATGACCTGGGCTCATCCCTCGGCGCAGTGACTCAGGCCCTGCGCCGCCATGTGCGCACCGACGGTTGCCGTGTGATCGCGGTGGATAACTCGGCCGCGATGGTCGAGCGTTGCCGTGAATACCTTAATGGCCAGGACTCGATGTTCCAGGAGTTGCTGCCGGTTGAAGTGATCGAGGGCGATATCCTCGCACTGCAATTCCAACCAGCCTCAGTGGTGGCGCTGAACTTCACCCTGCAATTCATCGCGCCCGAGGAGCGCCTCGCGCTGCTCACGCGCATCCGCCAATCGCTGCTGCCGGGCGGTGCGCTGATCCTCTCGGAGAAGCTGCGGTTCAACGATGCGCAAGAACACGCACTGCTCACCGACCTGCACATCGCGTTCAAACGCGCCAACGGCTACAGCGAACTGGAAATCGCCCAGAAGCGGAGCGCCATCGAAAACGTCATGAAGCCCGACAGCCTCGAAGAACACCGCGAACGCCTGCTGGCGGCCGGGTTCTCGACAGTCGTGCCGTGGTTCCAATGTCTTAACTTTGCCTCGTTGATTGCCTTGCCATGATTGATCTGTCCCCTCTCGCCCGCCACTTGGTCGGCACTCCCCTGGCCGTCTGGGCCCAGGGCCTGCAAGCACAACTCGATAGCAAGATGGAAAAGGGCCATGGCGACCTGGAGCGTTGGCAGAGTGCGCTCGACGCGCTGCCGAAGATCCTGCCCAGCGAAGTGGATTTGCTCAACGGCCTGACCCTCGATACCGATTGCGACGACGATACCCGTGCGCAAATGCACACTGCACTGATGGGCCTGAGCCCCTGGCGCAAGGGGCCGTTCCACCTGTTCGGGGTGCATGTGGACACAGAATGGCGCTCGGACTGGAAGTGGTCCCGTGTTGCGCCGCATTTGAACTTGAAGGGCAAGCGCATCCTCGACGTGGGCTGCGGCAACGGTTACTACATGTGGCGCATGCTCGGTGCCGGCGCCGACAGCGTGATTGGCGTTGATCCGAACTGGCTGTTCTTCTGTCAGTTCCAGGCGGTGCAGCGTTACCTGTCCGAGCCTAAGGCCTGGCACCTGCCGTTCCCGTTCGAAGACCTGCCGTCGAACCTCGAAGGGTTCGACACGGTGTTTTCCATGGGAGTGTTTTATCACCGCCGTTCGCCGATCGAGCATTTGCTGGCGTTGAAGGACACCCTGGTCAAGGGCGGTGAACTGGTGCTGGAAACCCTGGTGGTCGAAGGCGATCAGCAGCAGGTACTGGTGCCGGAAGACCGTTACGCACAGATGCGCAACGTGTGGTTCCTGCCGTCGGTGCCGGCGTTGATGCTGTGGTTGCGCCGTGCGGGCTTCAACGACGTGCGCTGTGTGGATGTGAGCGTGACCACCGTCGAGGAACAGCGTGGGACGCAGTGGATGAAGTATCAGTCGCTGAGTGACTTCCTCGATCCGCAAGATCACAGCAAGACCATTGAAGGGCTGCCGGCACCGATGCGGGCGGTGATCATCGCTCGCAAATAAATTTTAAAGGGACGGTTTGGTTCTTCGCGCCTTGAAAAACTCACTCAAGACCGTCCCGCACTCCTCGGCCAACACCCCCCCTTCGAACAGCACCTTATGATTGAGAAAGCCCTGGGTAAAAAACTGCCCCTGGCTTTGCACAATCCCCGCCTTGGGTTCCAGCGCGCCGTACACCACCCGCGCAATCCGCGAATGCACGATCAAGCCCGCGCACATGCTGCACGGCTCCAGGGTCACATACAGCGTGCTGCCCACCAGGCGGTAGTTGCTGATGGCTTGCGCGGCGGCGCGGATGGCGACCATTTCAGCATGGGCGCTGGGGTCGTTGCCGCTGATGGGGCAGTTGAAGCCACGGCCGATGATTTCACCGTCCTGTACCAGCACTGCACCGACGGGCACTTCGCCCAATGCCGCACCTTGGGCGGCAAGGGCCAGGGCCTCGCGCATGAAGTCCTGGTCGCGGCTGCGGTCGATGATCGCGGTAGGGCGAATCTGACGCATCACGCCACCTCGATGGCGGCCATCAGGCCGGTTTCCATGTGGTCGATCACGTGGCAGTGGAACATCCACACCCCTGGGTTATCCGCCACCAACGCCACGCGAGCGCGTTCGTTCTTGCCCAACAGGTAGGTGTCGGTGAAGTACGGGATCACCTTGTGGCGGTTTGAGGCGATCACCTTGAAGCTCATGCCATGCAGGTGGATCGGGTGCTGGTACTGAGTCATGTTCTTCAATTCAAAAATGTAGCTCTTGCCTTTTTCCAGCCTGGCGATCGGGCGGTCGGCGCAGGTCTTGTCGGTGATGTCCCAGGCCTTGCCGTTGATCTGCCATAGGCTGGGCGGTTTGCCGTTGTCGGTATTGACCGAGACCGAACCGACCCACTCGAAATTGAAGTTGAGTTTCTCGGCATTGGCCAGGTCCGGCTCGGCAATCGGGTTGGCGGGCAGCGCTGGCGGCCATTCGGTCGGCGCGTCGGTGTTGGCCACCGAACGGAAGGTGCCCAAGCGCACCGGGCCATTGCGGATCGACAATTCTTCGCCGGCCGGCGGTGCCTTGATCGCCAGGCAGATACGCATGCCCGGGCCCAGCCAGTATTCCTTGCCCAACGGGCGCGGCTCGATAGGGTTACCGTCCAGTGCGTAGATCTGCGCTTCAACGTCGGGAATATTGATGCGATAGGTCAAGGTGTTGTCGAGGTTGAGCAGCCGCACGCGGGTAATCTGCCCGGCCGGCAAATCGATCACGGCCTGGGACACGCCGTTGATCGTCGACAACCGCCCTGCGGTGCCGCCACGTGCCGCTTCACGGGGGATGCTGAAGGCGACAAAGGCGCCCTCTTCGTCCACGTGCCAGCTTTTCAGGCTGAGGGTGCGCTCATGTTTGAAACCGGTGGGTTCGCGCTCTTCGATGATCAGCGGGCCGACCAGGCCACGGCCGAGTTCTTCGCTGCTGTTCACGTGGGGGTGATACCAGTAGCTGCCGGCGTCGGGCACACGGAATTTGTAATCGAAATACTCACCGGGCAGTACCGGCAATTGAGAAACGTAGGGCACACCATCCATTTCCAGCGGCAGGCGGATGCCGTGCCAGTGGATGGTGGTGGCGACCGGCAGGTGGTTGATAAAGCGCACCCGCAGCCATTCGCCCTGGCGCACCCGCAGCTCGGTACCCGGCGCCGACGGGCCGAACGCCCAGGCTTCGGTCTTGTGACCCGGCACCAGTTCCACATCCAAAGGAGCGGCGATCAGCTCGTAGTCATGTCCCGCCTCGGCCTCGGCGACTTTCCCTAGCCAGTAGCGGTAGGCGCCACCGGCACCCGCCCCCACTACGGCCAAGCCTGCAAGACCACCCAGGATTTGTCGACGGGAAAAGGATCGGGACACAACAACCTCACGTATCTGCCACAGGCGCAGGGCCTGCAAAGGGCGGATACGATACACCTGCCCCGCCTAAACAGTAAGGCTTCGCATTGCCGCAGTCAGCGAATCAGGCTTTGGCGGCCGCCAGGATCAGGGCTTTCATCTCGGCCACGGCGCCTTTGAAACCGACGAACAGCGCGTGGGCCACCAGCGCATGGCCGATGTTCAGCTCGTTGATGCCCTTGATCGCGGCCACGGCTTCGACGTTGTGATAGTGCAGGCCGTGGCCGGCGTTGACGATCAAGCCTTCCTTGAGGCCGCAGCTCACGCCGTCGATGATGCGTTGCAACTCGTCGGCTACTTCGGTGGGTGTGGTTGCATCAGCGTAACGGCCAGTGTGCAGCTCGATCGCTGGAGCACCGACACGGCGCGACGCTTCGATCTGGCGCTCGTCGGCGTCGATGAACAGCGAGACTTCGCTGCCGATCTTCGACAGCCGCTCCACCGCGGCCTTGATCCGCGCTTCCTGGCCGGCCACGTCAAGGCCGCCTTCGGTAGTCAGTTCCTGGCGGGTTTCCGGGACCAGGCAGATGTGCGCCGGGCGGATGCGCTCGGCGAACTGCATCATTTCTTCGGTGACGCCCATCTCGAAGTTCATGCGGGTTTGCAGCACGTCCTTGAGCAGCAGCACATCGCGCTCCTGGATGTGGCGGCGGTCTTCGCGCAGGTGCACGGTGATGCCGTCGGCGCCCGCTTCTTCGGCGTCCAGCGCAGCCTTGACCGGGTCAGGGTAACGGGTGCCCCGGGCCTGGCGCAGGGTAGCGACGTGGTCGATGTTGACGCCAAGAAGAATGCGATTGCTGGTGGTCACGGAAGCGCTCCTGAAAAGGGAAAGAAACGCTGCACAGCATACACGGGGTTGTCAGGGCTTTCGAAACAACTCGCGACTGACCAGCGGCCGTCCACCCAGATGCACGGCCAGGGCTTGGCGCATCAAGCGTTTGGCAGCGGACAAGGCGCCGGGAGCCGTCCAATCCGCCTCGCTCATGGCGAGCAACTCAGCGCCCTGGAACAAGCCGGGTTGCAGCAGGTAGACGCGCTCAAGGCCAGCGTCCACTTGCAGGCGATACATGCCGTCGGCGGCGATGGGGTCGCCGTGCAGGTCGTTATTCAATTCGAAGCCATACCCCAGGTCGTCGAGCAGGCGCCACTCAAAAGCGCGCAGCAGCGGCTCCAGGGGACGGCCTTCGGCCAGGGCCAGCAAGGTGGCGGCGTAGTGATCAAAGACGCCAGGGTGCGGGTCTTCGGCGGGAAGCAGACGGATCAACAGTTCATTGAGGTAGAGACCGCTGAACAGGGCCTCGCCATTGAGCCAGGCGCAGGTGCCGACGCTTTCCAGGCGACCGACGTTTTTCAGTTCACCCTTGCCGCGAAACTCCACGTCCAGGGCCACGAAAGGCCGCGCCAACGTGCCCGCCTTGCCCCGCGCGCTGCGCAACACCGCGCGCAGGCGGCCTTGGGGCGTGAGGAAGTCCACCAGGGCGCTGGTCTCGCGGTAGGCGCGGCTGTGTAGGACGTAGGCGAGTTGGCTGGGGGGCGAGGATGGGGACATGGGGGTCTCGTTGACAAGCACGGTCTAGAAACTGCGACTATCCAATGTTGGAGCGGGCTTGCTCGCGAAGGCGGAGTGTCAGTCGATACATTCATCACTGATAGACCGTATTCGCGAGCAAGCCCGCTCCCACATTTGACTTGCGGCGTTACCGAAGGCCGCTTACAGGTCGCCGTAGCCCAGGGAGCGCAATGCACGCTCATCATCGGACCAGCCACCCTTCACCTTCACCCACAGGTTGAGCATGATCTTGGAGTCGAACAGCAACTCCATGTCCTTGCGCGCCTCGGTGCCGATGCGCTTGATGCGTTCGCCCTTGTCGCCAATGATGATTTTCTTCTGGCCGTCACGTTCGACAAGGATCAGCGCATGGATGTGCAAGGTCTTGCCCTGCTGTTTGAACTCTTCGATCTCGACGGTGATCTGGTACGGCAGCTCGGCGCCCATCTGGCGCATGATTTTCTCGCGCACCAGTTCGGCGGCAAGGAAACGGCTGCTGCGGTCGGTGATCTGGTCTTCCGGGAAGAAGTGCTCGTTATGCGGCAGGTGCTCGGCGATCACACGCTCCAGGGCATCCAGGTTGTGGCCGTGCTGAGCCGAGATCGGCATGATCTGGGCGTTCGGCAGTTGTTCCTGCAGCCAGCTCAGGTGCGGCATCAGCTCGGCTTTGTCTTCGATGCGGTCGGTCTTGTTCAGCGCGACGATCAATGGGCCGGTGACGTACTGCACACGCTCCAGGACCATCTGGTCTTCGTCGGTCCATTTGGTGCGGTCGACCACGAAGATCACCACGTCGACGTCTTTCAACGCGGCCGACGCGGTCTTGTTCATGTAGCGGTTGAGGGCTTTCTCGCCGCCTTTGTGCATGCCCGGGGTATCGACGTAGACCGCTTGCACGGTGCCTTCGGTCTTGATGCCCAGCATGTTGTGGCGGGTGGTCTGCGGCTTGCGCGAGGTGATCGCGAGCTTTTGGCCGAGGATGTGGTTCAGCAGCGTGGACTTGCCCACGTTCGGGCGGCCGACGATAGCGACATAGCCACAGCGTGTTGCGGTTGAATCAGTCATGGCCATTCTCCACACCCAGGGCAATCAGTGCTGCGGCGGCCGCTACCTGTTCGGCAATACGACGGCTCACACCCTGACCTCGGCTTTTTTCGTTCAGTAAGGTGATTTCACATTCCACGAAGAACACGCGGCAATGCGGCTCACCCTGGATATCCACCACTTCGTAGCGTGGCAGTTCGCAACCGCGCGACTGCAGGAATTCCTGCAGGCGGGTCTTGGGGTCTTTGTTGGTGTCGACCAGCGTGAGGCTTTCGATCTCGGAGGTCAGCCATGCGGTGACGCGCTCCTTGGCCGCTTCCATGCCTGCATCAAGGTAGATCGCACCGATCAGTGCTTCTAGGGCATCGGCCAGGATCGACTCGCGACGGAAACCACCGCTCTTCAATTCACCGGACCCCAGGCGCAGGTACTCGCCCAAGCCGAAACCACGGGCCAACACGGCCAGGGTCTCACCTTTCACCAGGCGTGCACGCAAACGCGACAGCTGGCCTTCGCGAGCTTGGGGGAAGCGCTCGAACAGCGCTTCACCGGCGACGAAATTGAGGATTGCATCACCGAGGAACTCCAGGCGCTCGTTATTGCGCCCTGCAAAGCTGCGGTGTGTAAGGGCAAGGATCATCAACTCCTGATCCTTGAAGGTGTAGCCGAGCTGGCGCTCGAGACGACTTAGAGAAACGCTCACGGTTTACCCATATCTATTTGGTGGCACCGGCGGCCATCGACGATTGACGCAGTGTTCAAATTCAAATCCTGGTTGGTGCAGCATGAGGCAGGACAGATTTGTCCCCACCCCAGAAAAGCATTCGGCGCTGTGTTCACAGCGCCGCCTGTATTACTTGATCAGCCCGACCCGCGAGAAATTCGGCAGGTGGCTGAGTTTGGGTTCCGGCCAGCTCATCCAGACCGCGAAGGCCTTGCCGACGATATTCTGGTCGGGAACCATGCCCAGCAGGTCCTTGGGAATGTTGGGGTCATCCCAGTACCGGCTGTCATTGGAGTTGTCGCGGTTGTCGCCCATCATGAAGTAATGCCCGGCAGGCACTGTCCACTGGCCGTCAGGCTGGGCACGATAGCGGCTCATTTCCTTGCGGATTTCGTGCTCCACCGTGCCGAGTTTTTCCTGGTACAGCTCGGCGCTGCCCAGGCTGTTCGGCTCGGAACCGATCAGTTTCTCGGCCACCGACTCACCATTGATAAGCAGGCGCTTGTCGCTGGTGTAGCGGATCACGTCGCCCGGCAAGCCGACTACACGCTTGATGTAGTTGACGTTCGGGTCGCTCGGATAGCGAAATACCATCACATCGCCGCGCTGCGGATCACCGACTTCGATGACCTTCTTGTCGATCACCGGCAGGCGGATCCCGTAGGAAAACTTGTTCACCAGGATGAAGTCGCCGACGTCCAGGGTAGGCTTCATCGACCCCGACGGGATCTGAAACGGTTCCACCAGGAACGAACGCAGCACCAGCACGATGAACAACACCGGGAAGAACGACTTGCCGTATTCAACCAGCAGGGGCTCTTTGTTCAGCTTCTCGATCACCACGCCATCGGGCTGGCTGACGCTGCCCTGATAGGACGCGATAGCCGCCCTCCGACGCGGGGCGAAAAACACCAGATCGAGCAACGCCAAGAGACCGCAAACGGCAACGGCGATGACCAGCAACAGCGGGAAATTTAGTGACATAGGACCTAACTATCCAACCTGAGCACCGCAAGGAAGGCTTCTTGTGGAACTTCCACATTACCTACTTGCTTCATGCGTTTTTTACCGGCCTTTTGCTTCTCAAGCAGCTTGCGCTTACGGCTTACGTCACCGCCGTAGCATTTGGCCAGTACGTTCTTTCTGAGTGCCTTGACGGAGGTCCGCGCAATGATCTGCCCGCCGATGGCGGCCTGGATCGCGACGTCGAACATCTGGCGCGGAATCAGTTCTTTCATCTTCTCGGTCAACTGGCGACCTTTGTAGTGCGCGTTGTCCTTGTGCACGATAAGTGCCAGGGCATCAACCTTGTCGCCGTTGATCAACACATCCAATTTCACCAGATTAGCCGATTGGTAACGGTCGAAATGGTAATCCAGCGAAGCATAGCCGCGGCTGGTGGATTTGAGGCGGTCGAAGAAGTCCAGTACCACTTCGTTCATCGGCATGTCATAGGTCACTTGGACCTGCGTGCCGAGGAACAGCATGTCGCGCTGTACGCCACGCTTTTCGATACACAGCGTAATGACGTTGCCCAGGTGCTCCTGCGGTACCAGGATATTAGCCCGCACGATAGGCTCGCGCATGTCTTCGATTGCCGAGAGATCCGGGAGCTTGGACGGGTTGTCGACGTAAATCGTTTCACCGGTTTTCAGCAACAGCTCGAAAATAACGGTTGGCGCGGTAGTGATCAGGTCCAGGTCGTATTCGCGCTCGAGGCGCTCCTGGATGATTTCCATGTGCAGCATACCCAGGAAGCCACAGCGGAAGCCAAAGCCCAGGGCGTCGGAGCTTTCCGGGGTGTACTGCAACGACGAGTCGTTGAGGGTCAGTTTCTGCAGGGCTTCGCGGAAGTCTTCGAAGTCGTCGGAGCTGACCGGGAACAGACCGGCGTAGACCTGCGGCTGGATGCGCTTGAAGCCTGGCAGCACATCGACGTCCGGCGTGGAGCTCAGGGTCAGGGTGTCACCCACCGGCGCGCCGTGGATGTCCTTGATACCGGCGATGATGAAACCCACTTCACCGGCTTTCAGATCAACGGTCGCGGTGTGCTTGGGGTTGAATACACCCACGCTGTCCACCAGGTGGATCTTGCCGGTGGACTTGACCAGGATCTTGTCGCCCTTCTTCACGCGGCCGTGACGCACGCGCACCAGCGAAACAACGCCCAGGTAGTTGTCGAACCATGAGTCGATGATCAACGCTTGCAGCGGATCTTCGTAGTTGCCGGTCGGCGCAGGAATAGTGTGCACCAGGCGCTCGAGCACTTCGTCGACACCCAGGCCGGTCTTGGCACTGCAGGTGACGGCGTCGGTGGCGTCGATGCCGATGATCTTCTCGATCTCTTCCTTGACGCGCTCAGGCTCAGCCTGGGGCAGGTCGATCTTGTTCAGCACGGGCATGACTTCCAGGCCCTGCTCGATCGCGGTGTAGCAGTTGGCAACCGACTGCGCCTCGACGCCCTGGCCGGCGTCGACCACCAGCAAGGCACCTTCACAGGCCGCCAGGGAACGGCTGACTTCATAGGTGAAGTCGACGTGGCCCGGGGTGTCAATGAAGTTCAGCTGGTAGGTGATGCCGTCTTTGGCCTTGTAATACAAGGTAACGCTGTGGGCCTTGATGGTGATCCCGCGCTCACGTTCGAGATCCATGGAGTCCAGGACCTGGGCTTCCATTTCACGCTCGGCGAGGCCGCCGCACATCTGGATGAATCGATCGGCCAGCGTCGACTTGCCATGGTCAATGTGGGCGATGATGGAGAAATTGCGGATATGACTCAAATCACTCACGGATCAACACTCAAAAAGGCTGCAGGCAGATTGCCCGCTGAAAAATAGCCGGGAATTGTACCTGATGCTCAGGCCAGACGTCATCTTTGCTGACCAGAACAAAAATGCCCCGATCTCTCGACCGGGGCATTTTTTGTTCATAAGCACGCAATCAACCGGCCCGGCGCAGCAGCCAGAAGCCGGCCAGGGCGCAAATGGCCGTGGGCACCAACACCGCAAACAGCGGCGAGAAGCCAAATACCAGGCTCGACGGGCCGAGCAGGTCCTGGGCGATACGGAAGGTGAAGCCCACCAGCACGCCTGTGAACACGCGCTGACCCAGGGTCACCGAACGCAACGGGCCGAAGATGAACGAGATCGCCATCAGCACCAGCGCGGCGGTCACCACCGGCTGCAACACTTTGACCCAGAATGCCAGCCAGTAGCGGCCATTGTTCAGGCCTTGATCCTTCAGGTAATGGATGTATCCCCACAGCCCGGAGATCGGCAAGCTCTCAGGGATCATCACCACGGTATTCAACAGTTCCGGCTTGAGGGCGATATCCCACTCCTGGCTCGGCACATTGATCACTTCAGTGCTGGCCTTGGTGCCTTGACCGATATTACGGAAGTACGTAGTGGTAACGTCGCTGAGTTGCCATTTTTCGCCGCTGTACTGCGCACGTTTGGCAAAGCTGGACTCCAGCAGGTGACGTTCTTTGTCGAACGTGTAGCGGGTCACACCGATCAACAGGCCGCCGGGTTGCACGGCGTTGATATGGATGAATTCATCGCCCTGGCGGTGCCACAGACCATGCTTGGCGCTTTGCGCATCGCCCGAGCCCTGGGCCAGGGCTCGATTGGCCTGGGCAGTGGATTCCGCAGGCGGCGCAACGTACTCGCCGATCAGCACGCTGCACGCCATCAGCAGCAGCATGGGTTTCATGACGGCCCAGACGATACGAGCGATGGACACCCCGGCGGCGCGCATGATGGTCAATTCGCTGTTGCTGGCCAGGCTACCCAGGCCGATCAGGCAGCCGATCAAGGCGGCCATCGGCATCATGTCGTAGAGGCGACGCGGTGCGGTGAGGGCCACGTAGCTCAGCACGTCCCACACGGTGTAGGTGTCACTGACGTTGCCCACTTCATCGATAAAGGCGAACAACGACGCCAAGCCAAGGATGATGCCCAATACCGCCAGGATGGCGATCAGTACGCTGTTACCAATGTAGCGATCGAGCTTAGCCACGAGCCAACTCCTTCTGGCCACGACGGCTCTTCATTTTCAAACGGATCGGTTCCCAGTAGAGCAGCCCCAGGCCGATCACCAGGAAGATCCCGTGCACCCACCACAGGCCCAGGGTCGGCGACAGCTTGCCTTTCTCCAGGGAGCCACGGGCGGAAATCAGGATGGTCAGGTAAGCCATGTACAGCAGAATTGCCGGCAACAGCTTGAGGAAACGGCCTTGGCGCGGGTTCACGCGCGACAGCGGCACGGCCATCAAGGTCACGATGAACACCAGCAGTGGCAGGGAAATACGCCATTGCAACTCGGCGATCGAACGCAGTTCTTTACTGCCGAACAGCTCGGTGGTCGGGATGGCGTCGCGGTCGGTGACCTCGTCGCTGATATCCGGACGCGCCAGCATCACACCATAGGTGTCGTACTTGATTGCTCGGTAATCGGCCATGCCCGGGCTGCCATCGTAGCGATAGCCATTTTCCAGGATCAGGTAGCGGCTGCCGTCAGGACGCACTTCCTGGCGACCCGAATCGGCCACCAGCACGGAAATGCCACGGTCTTTTTTGTCTTGGCCCAGACGTTTTTCGGAGATGAACACACCGCCCAGGTTGGCGCGGTCGTCGGTCATGGTTTCGGTGTAGGTCACCCGCGAACCGTCATTGAGCGCTTGGAAGCGACCCGGTTCGAGGGTATCGAACTCGGTCATCGCGTCCTGTTTATTCAGTACCAGCTGGAACTGCATGGCGCCCTGTGGGGCCAGGCTCAGGCTCAGCCAGGCCACGATCAACGCAACGCCGGCGGCCGGGATCATGGTCATGCCCAGCAGGCGCTGTTGGCTCATGCCGGTGGCCGAGAGCACGGTCATTTCGCTTTCGAGGTACAGGCGGCCGTAGGCCAGCAGGATCCCGAGGAACAGGCCCAACGGCAGGATCAGCTGCAGGAAGCCCGGCAGGCGAAAGCCCATGATCAGGAACAGCGAGCCTGGGTCCAAAGCGCCGGAGGCAGCCTGGGCCAGGTATTTAACGAAACGACCACTCATGATGATGACCAGCAACACCGCACTCACGGCACTCAGGGTCAACAGGACTTCGCGGGACAGATAACGGAAGACGATCAAACCAGACACTCCAGGGTTGTCAGGCTAAGGCGGCCAAACAAGCAAGCATACCGAGTCAGCCCGTTTGCACGGGCCGGCTAAAAAGATGGCGCATTATCCTGTGATTGACCGCGCCTGTCACTGCGCAACCTCATGCGCATGCACAAAGCGGGTGACAAGGGTTGTCAGGCTCCGCCGGCGAGGTTCAAACTGCGGCCTTTGTCGCCGGCGGTTTACACAGCTGCCTAGTATTAAAGCCGGAGTACAGACTCCTGGCTAACCGACCTTTATAAGGGACCCGAAAATGGAATTGGTTGTAAAAAGCGTTAGCCCCGAAACGTTGAAAACCGCCACCCTCGTGGTCGCCATTGGCGAAGGCCGCAAGCTCGGCGTTGCCGCCAAGCAACTCGACGAACTCAGCGGCGGCGCCATCAGCGCAGTGCTCAAGCGCGGCGACCTGGCCGGCAAAGTCGGCCAGAGCCTGCTGCTGCAGAGCCTGCCCAACCTGAAAGCCGACCGCGTATTGCTGGTGGGCGTGGGCAAGGACGCTGAACTGGGCGACCGTCCGTTCCGCAAAATCATCAGCGGCATCCTCACTACCCTCAAGGGCCTGGGCGGCACTGACGCCACGCTGGCACTCGATGAAGTCGTGGTCAAAGGTCGTGACAGTTACGGCAAGACCCGCCTGCTGGCCGAGAGCCTGGTGGACGGCGGCTACATTTTCGACCAGTTCAAGAGCACCAAGGCCGAACCCCGCGCTCTGAAGAAAATCACCCTGCTGACCATCAAGGCCGCCCAGGCTGAAGTCCAGCGCGCCGTGACCCACGCGACTGCAATCGCCAACGGCATGTCCTTCACCCGTGACCTGGGCAACCTGCCGCCGAACATCTGCCACCCGACTTTCCTCGGCGAACAGGCCAAGGCGCTGGGCAAAGAGTTCAAAGGCTTGAAAGTCGAAGTGCTGGACGAGAAGAAGATCAAGGAACTGGGCATGGGCTCGTTCTATGCCGTGGGCCAGGGCAGCGACCAGCCGCCACGCCTGATCGTGATGCAATACAACGGCGGCAAGAAGTCCGAAAAGCCCTATGCCCTGGTCGGTAAAGGCATCACCTTCGACACCGGCGGCATCAGCCTCAAGCCAGGCCTGGGCATGGACGAAATGAAGTACGACATGGGCGGCGCCGCCAGTGTATTCGGTACCCTGCGCGCCGTGCTGGAACTCAAGCTGCCGATCAACCTGGTGTGCATCCTGGCCTGCGCCGAGAACATGCCGAGCGGCGGCGCGACCCGTCCGGGCGACATCGTCACCACCCTGAGCGGCCAGACCGTCGAAATCCTCAACACCGACGCCGAAGGCCGCCTGGTGCTGTGCGATGCACTGACCTACGCCGAACGCTTCAAGCCACAGGCCGTGATCGACATCGCCACCCTGACCGGCGCCTGCATCGTCGCTCTGGGTTCCCACACCTCGGGCCTGCTGGGCAACAGCGACGAGCTGATCGAGCAACTGCTCAGCGCTGGCAAGGCGGCCGACGACCGTGCCTGGCAACTGCCGCTGTTCGATGAGTACCAGGAACAGCTGGACAGCCCGTTCGCCGACATCGCCAACATCGGCGGCCCGAAAGCCGGCACCATCACTGCCGCTTGCTTCTTGTCGCGCTTCGCCAAGAACTTCAACTGGGCGCACCTGGACATCGCCGGTACGGCCTGGACCAGCGGCGGCAAGGACAAGGGCGCCACCGGCCGTCCGGTTCCCCTGCTGACCCAGTACCTGCTGGATCGCGCCAAGGCCTGAAGCTGAAGACGCCGGGGCGATGATTGCACCACCGCCCCGGTCTCAGGAACTGCAATGACCCAAGTCGACTTCTATATATTGCCCAGCGCCGACCCGTTCGCGCGCCTGGACTTTGCCTGTAAACTCACCGAAAAAGCCTGGCGCATGGGCCACCGCATCTACCTGCATTGCAGCGATGCCGCCCAACGCGACGAGCTTGATGCCCGCCTGTGGCGCTTCAAGGGTGAAAGCTTCGTGCCCCACGGCCCCGCCGAGTCTGAACCCGACAGCCTGGTTGTCCTGGGTTTAGGGGACAGTTGTGGCGACCATAAGGACCTGCTGGTCAACCTGGACCTGAAAGTACCGCCTTTCGCCAAGGCATTCGCCCGTGTGGCGGAGGTCGTGGTGGAAGATCCGGCTATTCGTCAGGCCGCGCGGGAGAGTTTCCGTTTCTACCGCGAACAGGGCTATCCTCTGCAAGATCACCGGCTTCAACGACTTTGAGCACATGATGGACACTCCCAACCCTCTGAAAAAAGACGATCACCTGCTGGACGACCTTGAGTCGATCCGCCAGTTGCTGGGTGATGATGATTTGCAGCCGCCGCTGTTGACCGAATCGGTCGAGGGCGAGGTACAGATTCCGCTGTTGTTCGACATGGTGGGCGGCAAGCCGGTCGAGCCGGCGCCGGTGGTCGAGGCCGCCGCGCCTGCCGCTGTCGAAAAAGGTCCCGACGCCCTGCTGCTGCACCTGGACAACGAACTGCGCGCCGCTGCGCAGTTGATCATGCAAGACGTGATCGACGACTTTGCCCCGCATATCGAGACTGAGATCAAGCGTCGGTTGGATGCGCGGATGGAACGGTTGTTGAGTCAATATCAGTCATGAAAGCGAACAACTGACGATTCTCGCCAGCAATGTGTCTTCCTGCCTCATACGTGTCATTCAGGAGTTCATTAACAGTACCATTGGTCACAACTGTAATTTCTGACAGTAGATAAAGCCGGGGGACTTCGTGAAAGGTTGCCAGACAACCTCTAACTGGAGAAACACCATGCCCTCGCTACCCTCCGGCAGCGCTCCCGCGCTCACCAGCTCAACAACCATCAACTCCCGCCAGCCACTGCTACAAGGCATGGCCGCGCCATACGCGATAGTCCATGTCTTCCTCGCAGGCGGAAGCGTGAATTACGGTTCGGCCAGAGCCGATCAATTCGGCAACTGGAGTCTTACCCCCAACCAACCATTGGCAACCGACGCCTATGGCAAAGTCAGCATCGCCCTGGCCGAATTCGACACTGCTGGTCAGCAACGCTCCCCCTGGACGGGCGCCAACTTGATCCTCAGCACCAGCGCAGGAGGCGGTGGCACGACCCCGGGCGGTGCGATCCTGCCGCCAGGAAGCCCTCCAGTGCTCACCAGCTCAACGACCATCAACTCGCGCCAGCCACTGCTACAAGGCGTGGCCGCGCCATACGCGATAGTCCAAGTCCTCCTCGCAGGCGGAAGCGTGAATTACGGTTCGGCCAGAGCCGATCAATTCGGCAACTGGAGCCTTACCCCCAACCAACCATTGGCAACCGACGCCTACGGCAACGTCAGCATCGCCCTGGCCGAATTCAACACTGCTGGTCAGCAGCTCTCCCCTTGGACGGGCGCCAACTTGATCCTCAGCACCGGCGCAGGAGGCGGTGGCACCACGCCAGGTAATACGCCCCGCCCGGCCGGAAGTGCGCCCGTGCTGACCAGTTCAACTACAGTCAGTGCCTCCCATCCCTTCTTGCAAGGCCTGGCAACGCCCTACTCGACCATTTGGTTCTATAACGCCAGCGGCAGTATTTTTCATGGCCAGGCTCAAGCAAATGCATCAGGCAATTGGAGCCTGATACTCCATCCACCGCTGCAGCCCGACGCTCAAGGCAATGCCTTGATCCAGTTTGCCGAGTACAGCACTGCGAACCAGCCTGTCTCCGGTTGGGCTACCTACACATTGAAGGTCGTCTAGACCCCCTGTACCCACCTTACTAACGAGACGAGTCAACTTTCCGACTCGCCTCGTCACCTCGCTCTACGCGCAAAGGCTTATCCCCGTTATACTTGTCGGCTTTCCTGAATAAATGCCAACTAGGGTCCCGCCGCGCATGGATAAGACCTACCAGCCGCACGCCATCGAAACTTCCTGGTACAACACCTGGGAATCCGAGAATTATTTCGCCCCGCAAGGCGCGGGCGATGCCTACACCATCATGATTCCGCCACCGAACGTCACTGGCAGCCTGCACATGGGCCATGGCTTCAACAATGCGATCATGGATGCGTTGATCCGTTTCCGCCGCATGCAGGGCCGCAACACCCTGTGGCAGCCGGGCACCGACCACGCCGGCATCGCCACCCAGATGCTGGTGGAACGCCAACTCGAAGCCACCGGCCAGAGCCGTCACGACCTGGGTCGCGAGAAATTCCTGGAAAAGATCTGGGAATGGAAGGACCAGTCCGGGGGCAACATCAGCCGTCAGATCCGTCGCCTGGGTTCGTCCGTGGACTGGAGCCGCGAGCGCTTCACCATGGACGACGGACTGTCGGAAGCCGTGAAAGAAGCTTTCGTGCGCCTGCATGAAGACGGCCTGATCTACCGCGGCAAGCGCCTGGTCAACTGGGACACCAAGCTGCACACGGCGATCTCCGACCTCGAAGTGGAAAACCACGACGAGAAAGGCTTCCTGTGGAACCTCAAGTACCCGCTCGCCGATGGCGCCAAGACCGCTGAAGGCAACGACTACCTGATCGTTGCCACCACTCGCCCAGAAACCATGCTCGGCGACGCCGCCGTCGCGGTTAACCCGAACGATGAGCGCTACCAGGCCCTGATCGGCAAGTTCGTCGAACTGCCATTGGTCGGCCGTCGCATCCCGATCATCGCGGACGACTACTGCGACCCTGAATTCGGCACCGGCTGCGTGAAAATCACCCCGGCTCACGATTTCAACGACTACGAAGTCGGCAAGCGCCACAACCTGCCGCTGCTCAATATCTTCGACAAAAACGCTGCCGTGCTGCCGGCCTGCCAGGTGTTCAACCTGGACGGCACGCTGAACGACAGCATCGACGGCAAGATCCCGGCCGAATACGCCGGCCTCGACCGTTTCGAAGCGCGCAAGCAGATCGTTGCCGCCTTCGACGCCGCCGGTTTGCTGGTGAGCGTCGACGACCACGGCCTGAAAGTGCCGAAGGGCGACCGCTCCGGTACCGTGATCGAGCCGTGGCTGACCGACCAGTGGTACGTCTCCACCAAGCCGTTGGCAGAACCTGCCATCGCCGCCGTGGAAGATGGCCGCATCCAGTTCGTGCCGAAACAGTACGAAAACATGTACTTCTCGTGGATGCGCGACATCCAGGATTGGTGCATCAGCCGTCAGCTGTGGTGGGGTCACCGCATTCCGGCCTGGTACGACGAGTCGGGCAAGGTCTATGTAGGCCGCGACGAAGCCGAAGTGCGTGCCAAGCACAACCTCGGTGCCGACATCGCGCTGCAACAGGACAACGACGTACTGGACACCTGGTTCAGCTCGGGCCTGTGGACCTTCTCCACCCTGGGCTGGCCGCAGCAGACCGAATTCCTCAAGAAATTCCATTCCACCGACGTGCTGGTCACCGGTTTCGACATCATTTTCTTCTGGGTTGCCCGGATGATCATGCTGACCATGCACCTGGTGAAGAACGAGGATGGCACGCCACAGGTTCCGTTCAAGACCGTGTACGTGCACGGCCTGGTGCGTGATGGCCAGGGCCAGAAGATGTCCAAGTCCAAGGGCAACGTCCTGGACCCGCTGGACATCATCGACGGCATCGACCTGGAAACCCTGGTGCAGAAACGCACCTCGGGCCTGATGCAGCCGAAACTGGCGAAGAAGATCGAGAAGCAGACCCGCGACGAATTCGCCGACGGCATTGCCAGCTACGGCACCGACGCCCTGCGCTTCACCTTCTGCTCGCTGGCGTCCACCGGTCGCGACATCAAGTTCGACATGGGCCGCGTCGAAGGCTATCGCAACTTCTGCAACAAGATCTGGAACGCTGCGCGCTACGTGCTGGATAAAGGCGAAGACTGCGGCCAGAACGGCGAAGCCTATGAGCTGAGCCTGGCCGACCGCTGGATCATTTCGCAACTGCAGCGCACCGAAGCCGAAGTAACCCGCCAACTCGACCAGTTCCGTTTCGACCTGGCCGCACAGGCCTTGTACGAGTTCATCTGGAACCAGTACTGCGACTGGTACCTGGAACTGTCCAAGCCGGTATTGTGGGATGAAAACGCGCCGGTAGAACGCCAGCGCGGCACCCGTCGCACCCTGGTGCGCGTACTGGAAGTGGCGCTGCGCCTGGCTCACCCGTTCATGCCATTCATCACCGAAGAAATCTGGCAACGCCTGGCGCCACTGGCCGGTATCGAAGGCAAGACCATCATGCTGCAACCTTGGCCGGTGGCCAACGAAGCGCGCATCGATGAGGCGGCCGAAAGCGATATCGAATGGCTCAAGACCTTGATGATGGGCACGCGTAATATTCGTGCCGAGATGAACATCGGGCCGGGTAAGCCATTGGCGGTGTTTGTGAAGAACGCCAGTGTACAAGACCAGCGTCGTCTCAACGAGAACGATGCGCTGCTCAAGAAGCTGGCGAAGCTGGAGTCGATCACCGTATTGGCGGCCGACGCAGAAGCACCGCTGTCCGCCACCGCATTGGTTGGCGAGATGGAAGTGTTGGTGCCGATGGCCGGCCTGATCGACAAGGGCGCCGAACTGGTCCGCCTCGACAAGGAAATCGGCCGCCTGCAAGGCGAAGTACAACGTGTGGGCGGCAAGCTGTCCAACGCGGCCTTCGTCGACAAGGCACCGGCTGAAGTGATCGAGAAGGAACGTGCCAAGCTGGCCGAGGCTGAACAGGCCCTGGGCAAGTTGGCAGAGCAACATGCGCGGATCTCCAGCCTGTAAGGCTTGATTCGAGTAAAAAAGAGACCTTCGGGTCTCTTTTTTTTGACTTGAAAACCCAGTCAATGTGGGCGCGGGCTTGCTCGCAAAAGTGGTGGATCAGTCAGCGTCAATGTTTGCTGGGCCGACGTCTTCGCGAGCAAGCCCGCTCCCACATTTAACCGAGGGCAACTTCGGAATGTGTGACAATAGGCGCCACTTTTGAAACAACCCCAGAATCGACGCAGCCCATGACCGCCCCCAGCACGCCCAAGCCTCCACGCAAGAAGCCTAAAACCGCCGCCACGGCCAAGCCCGTCGCCCCGCGTAAAGAGGCCACCCTGCACCCGCGCAACCGCCATACGGGCCGTTACGACTTCCCGGCGCTGATCAAGACCACGCCGGAACTGGCGAAATTCGTGATCATCAACCCGTACGGCAAGGAAAGTATCGACTTTGCCAGCCCGGAAGCGGTGCGGGTGTTCAATCGAGCGCTGCTGAAAGCCTTCTATGGCATCCAGCACTGGGACATCCCCGCCGACTACCTTTGCCCACCCGTGCCGGGCCGTGCCGACTACGTGCACTTCCTCGCCGACCTGCTGGCCAGTGCCAACGACGGCAAAATCCCGCGCGGCTCTATCGTCAAGGTGCTGGACATCGGCATGGGTGCGAACTGCGTCTACCCACTGATTGGCTACATGGAATACCGCTGGAACTTCCTGGGCTCGGAAGTCGACCCTATCGCTGTCGCCGCAGCCAAGGCCATCGTGCAGTCCAACGACCTGAGCAAGGTCATCCAGTTGCGCCAGCAACCCAACCCCAAGCAGATCCTGCTGGGCCTGCTGGAGCCGGGCGAGCGTTTTGACCTGACGATGTGCAACCCGCCGTTCCATGCGTCCATGGATGAAGCTACCAAGGGTAGCGAACGTAAGTGGCGCGCCCTGGGCAAGGCCGATCCGAAGCGCAAGTTGCCGGTGCTGAACTTTGGCGGCCAATCGGCCGAGTTGTGGTGTGAAGGCGGTGAAGCGCGCTTTATAACGCAGTTGATCGCCGAAAGTGCGCACTTTGCCCACAAGGTGCTGTGGTTCAGCACCCTGGTGTCAAAAGCGTCGAACTTGCCCGCGATCGAGACAGCCCTGAAAAAGGCCGGTGTTCTGGAAAGCCAGGTCGTGGAAATGTCCCAAGGCCAGAAGCAGAGCCGTTTTGTGGCCTGGACGTTCCAAACCAAGAACGAGCAACAAATCTGGCGTCAGCGCTGGGTGCGTTAAGCACAAATCGCAGGCAACAAAAAACCGTGCCCGGATCGCTCCGAGGCACGGTTTTTTTTGCTGCGACTTACTTGTTAACAGCGTCAGTCAGGCCTTTGGCCACAACCAGCTTGATAACTTTCTTGGCAGCGATTTCGATGGCAGCGCCAGTCGAAGGGTTACGGCCAGTACGGGCAGGACGCTCGGTCACTTTCAGTTTGCCAACGCCTGGCAGAGTGATTTCGCCGCCGTTTTCCAGCTGGTCAGCAACAACTTGGCTCAGTTGGTCCAGCAGGGCGCGCACGGTGGTTTTCGGTGCGTCTACTGCTTCAGCCAGGTCAGCGATCAGTTGGTCTTTAGTAATAGCCATTGTGGTGTTCCTTCCCTATCAAATTCATATGGATTGCAGAGTGCAGTGTCAGCCGTCGAGCCCGACCGTCTAGGCCTGGCACCCCCGGCTATAACCACGGAGATCGGGGTTATAGATGCTTGAAACGGGGATTGGTTCGACCTGACAGATGCTGAATGCACGCTTATCGCCGAGACTTGGCGTAAGACGGGGCAAAACTAGCACAGAGACGGGGAAATATCCGCTTCTACCTACCCATTTGGTCAGCTTTATCGCTCTAAACCGTGAAAAAAAGGCATATGGTCCGTCGGAGGGTGCCCAAAACACCCTTCAAAGCACGTCTTGCCCAAGGGTGCGGTACACTTGGCGACTTTTCGGGGAGGCCAACCGCTCCCCGCTCAACCAGCCGAGAAGCCTATGCCGATCCGTCATTGCATCGTCCACCTGATCGACAAAAAACCCGACGGCACACCTGCAGTTCTCCACGCCCGTGACTCCGAGCTCGCCGAGTCAGCCGCCATCGAGAACATGCTCGCCGACCTCAACGAGAGCTACAACGCCAAACAAGGCAAGGCCTGGGGTTTTTTCCATGCCGAGTCCGGCGCGCACCCGTTCAGCGGCTGGTTGAAGGAGTATTTCGATGGTGGCCAGGATTTCACCACCTTTAGCCGCACCGCTGTCGAGCATCTGCAAAAGCTGATGGAAGAGTCCAACCTCTCCACCGGCGGCCACGTATTGTTTGCCCACTATCAACAAGGCATGACCGACTACCTGGCCATCGCCCTGCTGCACCACAGCGAGGGCGTGGCGGTGACCGACGAGCTGGACGTGACCCCGTCACGTCACCTGGACCTCGGCCAACTGCACTTGGCGGCACGTATCAACGTGTCCGAGTGGCAGAACAACAAGCAGTCCAAGCAATACATCTCCTTTATCAAAGGCAAGAACGGTAAGAAGGTCTCGGAGTATTTCCGTGACTTCATCGGCTGCCAGGAAGGCGTCGACGGTCCAGGCGAGACCCGCACCCTGCTCAAGGCCTTCAGTGACTTCGTGGAAAGCGAAGACCTGCCGGACGAATCAGCCCGCGAGAAAACCAAGACCCTGGTGGATTACGCCAGCAGCCAGGCCAAGCTCGGCGAGCCGATGGGCCTGGAAGAACTCTCCGGATTGATCGATGAAGATCGACCAAAAGCGTTCTACGACCATATCCGCAACAAGGACTACGGCCTGTCGCCGGAAATCCCGGCGGATAAGCGCACCCTCAACCAGTTCCGCCGCTTCACTGGTCGTGCCGAGGGCTTGTCCATTAGCTTTGAAGCGCACCTGCTGGGCGACAAGATCGAGTACGACGAAGCCGCCGGCACCTTGATCATCAAGGGCCTGCCGACCCAACTGACCGATCAGCTCAAGCGCCGTAACTGATGCTTGGCGGGGTTTTCAAGAAAGTCCTGCTGGTGTTGCTGGTCGTCGTGGTGATCCAGAACTGGGGCAAGATCGAGCGGGTGTTCAACCCGTCCGAAGTGGTTTCGCAGCAGACACGCGCCAATGCGCGCGTGGTGCTCTACGCCACAGAGTGGTGCGGGTACTGCAAGCAGATTCGCCGCTTTCTGGACCAGAAAGGTATTCCCTACCAGGCGTTCGATATCGAGAAGGACGCACAGGCGCGCAAGGCGTATGAGGCGTTGGGGGGCGGCGGGATTCCGTTCGTGGACGTGAACGGCACGCTGATTCGCGAATACAGCCCTGAAAAGATCATGGCGGCGCTGAAATAGTCAGCGCACCACGATCATCCGTCCCAATACCGTGTGCTGTTCAAAACCAAGCACGGCTTGCAGGGCATTCAGCACCGCCTGCGGGTCCTTGCTCGGGAAACTGCCGCTGACGCGCCTGGCGCCCATTTCTTTATTGAGCAACAGAATACGACCTGGGTAGTAACGCTCGAGGTCTTTGACCACGTCCGCCAACGGCGCCTTGTAGTAGTTGAGCCAGCCGTCGCGCCAGGCCAGGCGTGATTCGCTGTCGACCCCCTGCATCTGATCGGCAATGCCATCGGTGTAGGCCACTTGCTGGCCTGCCGTCAGAATCTGCTGCAGGCCCTGTTTGTACGGCGTTACGCCGACCCGCCCGGACAACACGGTCACCTGGGCGCCTGCCGGTTGCAGGCGCACCTCGAACTGCGTGCCCAGCACCCGTGCTTCCCCACTGCCCGCCTCCACGACGAACGATTCACCGGTGTGGGTCACGCTGAAAAAAGCGGCCCCTCGACGCAGTTGGATGTGCCGCTCGCCATGGTTGAAATCCACGGCAATGGCGCTGTCGGCATCGAGGGTGACTTGGGATTTGTCGGTCAGGGTGACGGTTTTGATTTCGCCGGGCGCCGTCACGTAGTCAGCGCCAAAGTCATTGACCCAGCGCGACGGCTGCCAGCCGGCGCCCATGGACACCATCACCACCAGGCATGCGGCCATGGCCAGCGCTCCGGACCAACGCATCACCCGCGAACGTTTCGAGGTGTTCATAGCGTTGAGGTAGCCCTGCAGTGTGAGCGCCTCTTCGTCTGCGAGCTTGCGCGCCGGCACTTCGCTCAACTCCCACAGCACCTGGGCCTGGGAATAGGCCTCGACGTGTGCAGGGTCGGCCCGCAGCCACTGGCTGAACGTGGCCTGGTCGCCACTGCTGGGCTGGTCGTGCAGCAGGCTCAACCAGGCCAGTGCGGCTTGTTGCTGGGCGGGCGTGGGCGTGACGTTCACGGTGCTTTCCCTGGCGTGCGTGGGGATGAGGGCTCGCGAAGGCTGGCTTTGCAGGCTTGGAGGGCACGCATCATATGTTTTTCCACGGCACTTTGGGACAGGCCCATGGCCTTGGCGATTTCCGCGTACTTGCGCCCGTGGATACGGTTAAGCAGGAAAATCTGCCGCGTGCGCTCGGGCAGGCTGCGCAAGGCGGCCTCGACGTGACGCAGATCGTTTCCGGCTTCCAGTGCCGCCTGGAGTTCGGAGCCTTGATTGTCTTGCTGTCCGGGCAGCCAGCCTTCACTGCTACGTACCCGCGCGCCTTCGCTGCGCAGGTGGTCGATGGCAATGTTGCCGGCGCAGCGCAGCAGGTAGGTGCTGAGTTCTTCGACCTGCACCAACGGCCGGCGCCAGAAACGCAGGAACAGGTCCTGCACCAGGTCGGCGGCCGTGGCGCGACAGCCCACGCGGCGACTCACCAAGGCTTCCATCTGTGAACGCTGGGACAAAAACACCTGCAGGAAATGCGCACGTCCACCCGCCGCGTCAGCGGGCTGGCTGTCCTGGGATTCGGGTGGCGTGCTGATCATCATGGGCGGGCTCAGAGGGTGGCGAAGGCTGCAACAGGGCTGGCGAGCAGGCCGACGCCCGCCAGGATCAGGGCCAGCCTTGGCCGGTACGGCAACAACAGCACCAGCAGCAATGCGCTGAGCATCAGCACGGCGCACCACTCCACCAGGCCTTTTCCCCAACCGGCGACGTACACCGCAGGCCAGATCGATACCACCAGCAACAACCAGCCGATCCCCCGTAAACCCAGGCGTCGACGGGGCGAGGGTTTGCTGTGCAGCAACTCGCCGTGGTGACGGTCAGTGGACAGGCAGAGTGAGGTGAACCCGACGTAGCACATCAGCAACGCGAGCAGCATTCAGTTCGCCTCCTGCTTTAGCGTCAACGAGCGTGCGCGTTCAGCCTTCGGTGCAGGCGCGGCGCGACGCTGCATCTTCCAGGCGACCCAGCCAAGGAATACACCGCCGGCCAGGCAGGTCAGATCGAAGCCGGCCATGGCCCAGTCGCCGGTTGCCAGCGAAATGCCGAGGTGGTGCGATGTGGTCAGCGCATTAAGCAGCGGGATGGCGACAAACAGCAGCGCGCCAACGCTCAGTTGTTCGACCCAGCCCTGGCGGCCGCGACGCAGGATCGCGTGCAACAGGCTCAGCCCCCAGGCGATGAAGAAGGTCTGCACCTCCCAGTCGGAACGCTCGGCGAAGCTCAGCGGCAACAAACGGTTGGCCCAGAAAAACGCCGCGATGGCGATCATCAGCCCGGACATGCTGGCGATGTTCAACACTTCCACCAAGCGCAACTCAAAGGGCATCACGGCAGCTTTAGCGTGCTTGAGCTGGCGCTTGCCGAGCCAGATCACCAGCCCGGTGCCGATCATCGCCGTGCCCGCCAGGCCGCAGATAAAGTACAGCCAGCGCAGCACCGGCCCGGCGAAATGGCCCATGTGCAGGCCGTAGAAAGTGCCGCCGACGGCCGCCGGCAGCGATTGCCCGCTACTGACCCGCAACAGCTCACCAGTGCTGCCGTTGAAGGAAACGGTGCTGCCAAAATCATGCACCACGCTGTCGGCACCCGCGCGGAATACGTTGACCGAGGCGTTCACATCGCCGGGGTTGTTCACGGCGATGCGCCCTACATGGCCACCGTCCCATTGCGCCCGTGCCTGCTCGTACAACGGCATCAGCGGCAGCAATGTGCCGGGCTGGCCCAGTGCCGGTGCGTTGTTGGTATTCGGGAACACATCGCTGAAGAAGGCTCGGGTGTCATTGCCGTAGGAAGCAAGGATCGGTGCCGGCATCACCATGCTCATGAAGATCACCAGACTGCTGTAGGTAATCATCAGATGAAACGGCAACACCAGCACACCCACCGCGTTGTGCCCATCGAGCCACGAACGCTGACCCTTGCGGGGGCGGAAGGTGAAGAAGTCCTTGAAGATTTTCTTGTGGGTGATGATGCCGGTGATCAAGGCGACGAACATCACCATCGCGGCGATGGTCGACAGCCAGCGGCCCCAGGGATGGGGCATTTGCAGCTGGAAATGGAAGCGATAGAAGAATTCGCCGCCCATGCTTTCGCGGGCTTCCACAGCCTGGCCGGTGACGGGATCGAGGGTTTTCTGGATGAAGTTGCCGCGTTTTCCGGGGTCGACCTTGTCTTGCCACATCACCGACAGGCCGGGGTCGCGGCTGTCCGGCAGGGTGATAAACCAGCGCGCGGCGGTCGGCGCGACTTGCTGCAGGTAGGTCTGGGCCACCGTCAGGCTGCGCGCGTCGTCCAGGGGCCGGGCCTGTACTTCAGGCTGCATCCAATGGCTGATCTCATCTTTGAAATACGCCAAGGTGCCTGTCAGGAAAATCGCAAACAGCAACCAGCCAAAGATCAGCCCGGCCCACGTGTGCAGCCAGGCCATGGCCTGGCGGAAACCCTCTTTCATGTGCGTGCCATCCAAAAGCCCACACCCGCCAAGGTGGCAAATGCCGCGCACGGCAACATCACACCAAACCAGGCGCGTGCGGCGCTGCGACAGGCGAAACACCAGAGCACGGCCAGCAGATAGAACACGAATGAACTCATCATCCCGGTGATCACCGCGTCGGCGCGCGACGTCGGCATCCACAGCGCCAGGCAGATACTGGCCAGGGAAGCCATCAGATAACCGCCTACCACGGCAGCCAGCACGCGCGAGGTGACGGCGAGACGATAGGAGACAGGCAGCGAGGTTTTGCTTTTCATGCGGGAGGCGCCAGGTTCATCAGGCCGCAATATTAATGATAAATATTCTCATAAGCAAAACAGAACGGATGAAAGAACCGGGCTGACCGATTGCCGAAGCCAGTCACGGGCCCTACAATGCGAACAATTCTTGTTCTCTAAAGCATGGCGATGCTTGTGGAGTGTCCGCGTTGAGCCCGTCCAATACCGTCGAAGTGTTGTACAACGACCATCACCACTGGCTCACCGGCTGGTTGCGACGCAAGCTCGGCTGCCCGGAGAGTGCCGCCGACCTGGCCCAGGACACCTTCATTCGTGTGCTCACCGCACGGGAAACACCCACGCTGATCGAGCCGCGCGCGTTCCTCACCACCGTCGCCAAGCGTGTGCTGTTCAACTTCTACCGCCGCCAGGACCTGGAACGCGCCTATCTCGACGCCTTGGCGCAGATGCCCGAGCACGTGGCACCGTCGGAAGAAGAACGCGCAATCATCCTGCAAACCCTGATTGAACTGGACCAGTTGCTCGACGGCCTGCCTATTCAGGTCAAGCGTGCATTCCTGCTGGCCCAACTCGATGGCCTGACCTACGCGCAAATCGGCGCTGAACTGGGCATTTCCATCGCCACCGTCAAACGCCACCTGAGCAAGGCGGCCATGCGCTGCTATTTCACCCTATGAACTTCTCCACCCAAGTCGCCGAACAAGCCGTGCATTGGCTGATGGAAATGCAGCAAGGCGCCCTCAACCCACGCCAGCAAGCCGCCTGGCAACACTGGTTGAACGCCCACAGCGAACACCAGCGCGCCTGGGACCATATGCAGCGCGTCAACCAGCGCCTGCGCGGCATGCCCTCGCCGCTGGTCCATGCGGCGCTGAATGCGCCAACCTCCACCAGCCGTCGCCAGGCGTTGAAGTTGCTGTTGATCCTCGGCGCCGGTTCCGCTGCCGCCTGGAGCCTGCGCCAGCAACATATCCTGCCGCCGCTGACCGCCGACTACCGCAGCCCCGTTGGTCAGCGACACAACGTGCAATTGGCCGACGGCAGCCAGATGCAGCTCAATACCGGCAGCGCGGTGGATGTGCATTTTGATGGCCGGCAGCGGCTGATCCACCTGCTTGAAGGCGAGATTCTGTTGACCGGTATCGCAGGCAACACACCACTGCAAGTGCTGACAGGCCAGGGTCTGCTCACCAGCCAAGCGGCGCGCCTGAATGTGCGGCAGTTCAATGATCACACCCAACTGGCGGTGCTCGACGGTCACGTCGACGTCATGCCCAACACCTATACCGGCCTGCCGCTGAGCGTCCAGGCCGCGCACCAAGTCAATTTCACCCGCAAAGGCTGGGACACCCCACGCCCCACCGACGCCAACAGCGGCGCCTGGGCCGACGGCATGCTGGTCGCGGCACACATGCGCCTGGACGACTTCCTCGGTGAACTCAGCCGTTATCGTCGTGGCCAGGTCAACTGCGACCCGCAGGTGGCCAATCTGCTGATCTCCGGCAGCTACCCACTGGATAACAGCGAACGCATTCTCGACCTGCTGGAAGTGAGCCTGCCGGTGAAAGTTCGGCGCTTTACCCGCTATTGGGTGACCGTACAGGCGCGCGTCTGAAATTAACTCAAAAAACGGTGAGCCGTTTTCCACCCCTCGCGTGACAGAGCAGGAAAGCCACCTTGATCCTTCCTTCTCAGGACCGCTCTTCATGCCCCAGCAACCGACGCTTCTCGCGCGCACCTTGCGCCAACTCCTACTCGGCGCCAGCCTCAGTCTGACAATGCTGCCCCCGGTGATGGCGGCCGACGCCAAGCCTTATCACATCGCCCCAACGTCGCTGGAAGCTGCACTGAATCAGTTTGGCCGTGAAGCCGGGGTGTTGATCTCTTTCGGTTCCGAAGTCACGGCTGGCATGCAGAGCCGTGGGTTGTCCGGCAGCCATGGTGCGGCGGACGGCTTGCAAAAACTGCTGGAAGGCACCGGCCTGCAAGCCCGCGCCGAAGGCGACAATGCCTACAGCCTGCAACTGGCCACTGCACCGGCCAGCATCGAGCTGGGCACCTCAAGCGTGGTCGGTGACTGGCTCGGCGACGCGGCGCAGACCAATGTATTCGAACACCCCGGCGCCCGTGATGTGATCCGTCGCGAAGAATTCGAACGTCAGGGCGCCACCCAGGCCAAGGACGTGCTCAACCGCATTCCTGGCGTCAACGCTCCGGACAACAACGGCACTGGCAGCCACGACATGGCGCTGAACTTCGGCATTCGTGGCCTCAACCCGCGCCTGGCATCGCGCTCCACGGTGCTGATGGATGGCATCCCGGTGCCGTTCGCACCTTACGGCCAGCCACAGCTTTCATTTGCGCCGATCAGCATGGGCAACATGGACGCAGTCGATGTCGTTCGCGGCGGCGGCGCGGTGCGCTACGGCCCGCAGAACGTCGGCGGCGTGGTCAACTTCGTAACACGCGCGATCCCGGATGCACCCACAGTCAAAGGCGGCTTGCAGACCGAAACCAGCCCATCCTCCAGCCACGACGGCTTCAAGACCACCGGCAACCTGCTCGCCGGCGGCACCGCCGACAATGGCCTGGGTGGCGCGATTCTGTACTCCGGCACCCGTGGCGGCGATTGGCGCGAAAACAGCGACACGCGCATCGACGACCTGATCCTCAAAGGTAAATACCAACTGGATGACGCCAACAGCTTCAACGCCATGGCGCAGTACTACGAAGGCCAGGCCGATATGCCGGGTGGTTTGAACGTCGCGGACTACAAGGCAGATCCCTACCAGTCCACTCGCCCCTACGACAAATTCTGGGGCCGCCGGACGATGTTCAACGTCGGCTATCGCTATGAACAAGACCGCCGCGAATTCACCGTGAACAGCTTCTTTACCAAGACCTTGCGCAGCGGTTACCTGGACCAGGGCACGTTCCTCTCGTTGTCCCCGCGTGAATACTGGGTACGAGGCATCGAGACCCGCTTTGCCCAAGGCTTTGACCTGGGCCCGACCAGCCATGAAGTGGGCGTCGGTTACCGCTACATCAACGAAGCCGGCCATGAACTGCGTTACCGCACACCGATTGCCGCCAACCAGCAGATCCCCACCACCGACAGCCGCAACGACCGCGACACCCGCGGCGGCACCCAAGCCAATGCGTTCTTCATCGATGACCGGATTGATATCGGCAAGTGGACCATCACCCCGGGCATTCGCTACGAGATGATCGAGTCGCAGCAGACCAACAACCTGACCAACGTCACATATAAGGGCGACTACAACACCGCGCTGCCGGCGCTGAACGTGCTTTACCACCTCACCGACAGCTGGAACCTCTACGCCAACACCGAAGGTTCGTTCGGCAGCGTGCAGTACAGCCAAATGCCGAATCGCGTGACCAGCGGCGAAGTGAAACCGGAAAAAGCCCGCACCTGGGAATTGGGTACCCGCTACGACGACGGCACCTTGCGTGCGGAAATCGGCGCGTTTCTGATCAACTTCGACAACCAATACGAAAGCAACCAGACCAATGACTCGGTGATTGCCCGTGGCGAAACTCGCCACCAGGGTATCGAGACCAGCATCAATTACGCGCTCGACGGTTTGAGCCCGGCGCTGGCGGGGTTCGATGTGTACGCCAGCTACGCCTATGTCGACGCCACCATCCGCGAAGACGGCCCGAACAAAGGCAACCGCGTGCCCTTCTCGTCCAAGCATAAGGGCACCCTGGGCATGGGTTACACCGAAGGCCGTTGGAAACTCAATCTGGACAGCAGCTACCAGAGCAGCCAGTTCGCCGACAACGCCAACACCAAGAAAGAAACGGCCAACGGGGCCAACGGACGCATCCCCGGCTACATGCTGTTCAGCAGTCGCGCGGCCTATGACTTCGGCCCACAGCTGTCGGACTTGAACGTGGCAGTAGGTGTGAAAAACATCTTTAACACCCAGTACTTCACCCGCTCGTTCGACGATAACAACAAGGGCAAATACGTGGGCGAGCCGCGCACGCTGTATGTACAGACGTCCATCGCGTTCTGATCAACTGCCCGCCAGGCACGACGGGGTGCCGGCGACCAACGCGTCGATTGCACACCGCGTCTTGGCCGGCATGTGCGTGGCCGTCGGCCAGATGACGTGGATCGGTGCAGGTTGCTCACGATAGTCAGGCAGCACTGCCTGCAATTGCCCGCGCAGCACATAGTGGGCAATCAACCAACTCGGCAACCAGGCCAGGCCCACGCCCGCGATGGCGGCATCGGCCACGGCCTGCAGGTCATCCATCATCAGTGGTGAAGCCACTCGATTGCGATGCGGGGTGTTGTTGCGGTAGGCGATGCCGCGATGGCCGGCAAGGTCTTCGATGCATGCAATCGGCCCGACGCGCTGCAAGTACGCCGGTGACGCCGCCAGCCCTACCGACTGCTCGCCCAGGCGCCGTGCGCTGAGGCGGTCGGTATCGGGTAACGGGCCGATCCGCACGGCGATATCGAAGCCCTCCTGGGCCAGGTCCACCAACCGGTCGGCAAAGCTGATTTCGATCTCCAACTCCGGATAACGCGCCATCAAGCCCCACAACGCGGGCGCCGCATAATGGTGCCCGAAAGCCAGCGGCAGGCTTGCCCGCAAACGTCCGCGAGGCAGTTGTCGGCCGCTTTCCAGTACCGATTCGGCGGCCTCCAACTCAGCCAGTGCGCGAAGGCAATGTTCGTAGTAAGCCTGGCCGTCCTCGGTCAACCGCTGGCGCCGGGTAGAACGCTGCAACAGGCAGGTGCCCAAGCGCGCCTCGAGTCGCGCCAGGCCCTTGCCTACGGCGGAGCGCGTCAGGTTAAGCCGTTCGGCGGCTTCGGTAAGGTTGCCGCTTTCGACGATCTGCAGAAAGAGTTCGATACCGTCAAAACGTGGTGTGGTCATGGCGCAAATTGTCGCCCCTGGTTCCCTTATGAGTGGAAAACTTATCACGAATAAAGAACCGCATTCCCCTGAAAATAGTCCGATACCCTATCGACTGGAGAGTCCCATGCCACCCGCCGTCACGTTATCGGTCGCCAATACCCGGCGCACTGCCAGAAACGGCCTTGCGCTGACCGCTGTGTGCCTTGTCGCCCTGATGTTCGGCCTGGAAATTTCCAGCGTGCCGGTCATCCTGCCGACACTTGAACAGCAATTGGGCACAGGATTCCAGGACGCCCAATGGATCATGAATGCCTACACCCTGGCTTGCACCAGCGTACTGATGGCTGCCGGCACATTGGCCGATCGCTTCGGCCGCCGCCGCATGCTGGTGCTATGCCTGTGGGTGTTCGGGTTGGCCTCCCTGGCCTGTGGGCTGGCGGACAATGCCATCACACTGATCGCGGCGCGCTTCGTCCAAGGCATCGGCGCCGGGGCGATGATGATCTGCCAGTTCGCGATTCTGTCGCACCTGTTTCGCGACCCGGCGGCGCGGGCGCGGGCGTTCGCGATATGGGGTGTGATCGCCGGCGTGGGCCTGGGCTTTGGGCCAATCGTGGGGGCGTTGATCCTGGCGGTCGCAGACTGGCGCTGGGTGTTCCTGGTACATGTACCGCTGACCCTGTTCACGCTGGTGCTGCTGCGGATCAGTGTGCAGGAATCGCGGGATCCCGCTGCCCATCGCCTCGATATCGCGGGCATGCTAACCCTGACGCTGTCAGTGTTTGCACTGGTCTATTTCATCACCCAGGGTACTGAAAAAGGCTTTGGCACACCGGCCATGCTCGGCTGCGCGGGCTTGGCGGTAGCCGGGCTGCTGCTGTTCATTGTTGTCGAGCGGCGTAGTGCCCACCCCATGTTCGATTTCTCGGTGTTCCGCATCCAGCGCTTCAACGGCGCACTGATGGGTTCGATCGGCATGAACTTCAGTTTTTGGCCGTTCATGATCTACTTGCCCCTGTATTTCCAAGCCGGGCTGGGGTACGACACCGTGACCACTGGTGGCGCCTTGCTCGCCTACACCTTGCCCACTTTGCTGGTTCCTCCCTTGGCCGAGCGCCTGGCCCTGCGTTACGGTGCCGAGCGCGTCATCCCGTGTGGACTGGGCTTGATGGGCGCAGGCTTCCTGAGCATGGCCGCAGCCAATGCGGTGGCGCAACCGAGCATCGTGCTGGTGCTGATCAGTTGCATCATTGCAGGGGTGGGATTGGCGCTGACCAACTCCCCCACCACCAATACCACCACCGGCGCAGTCTCGGCCGACCGGGCGGGCATGGCGTCGGGCATCGACCTCAGCGCACGGTTGATTACCCTCGCACTCAACATCGCGTTGATGGGGTTTGTGCTGCTGCTGGGGATCAGCCATCAGTTGGCGGCTGTACTGCCCGACAACTCCGTGCTGGAGTGGCCGACCATCAGCCAGAACATCGCGGCGGGCAAGCTGGGGTCATCGGTGGGGCTGGCATTCACCGATGCGCAGGCGGCCCTGCGACATGGCATCGGTTGGGCGATGCTTTTCGCGGGCCTGGGTGCAGGTGGGTTGGCGTGGTTGAGCAGGTATTTCTTCCGACGCAGCCAGTAAACGAAAACGGGCCTGCGATTGCAGGCCCGTTTTTAGTGGAGCGTGAGAAAACTTTCAGCCGTTGAACACGGCGCGTTCTTTTTCCAGAAACTCCTGCTCAAGCTCATCTTCGTTGACTTTGGTGGTCGGCTGGTTTTTCCCGGCAGCGCGCGGCTTGCCTTGCAGTTTGCCGAACAGATGTTCCAACGCATGGTCCAGCTTGGTGGCCGCACCGTCGATCGCCTGTTCCAGTGTATCGGCCTTGTGCAGCACGGACAGCGGTTGATGACCTTTTGGCCGCGCTTCCAGGCGGCAACTCAAATCATGGGGACCGGGCTTGTCGCCGTTCTCATCCCGCAGGTAGACCTCCACTCGGGTCAGGTCTTCTTCGTAACGTTCGAGCGTGCTCTCAATGGTAGTACGTACCCACTCCTCCAGTCGGATGCTGCTTTCAATATGGTTATCGCTATTGACTTGGATTTGCATAGTTCTTCCCTTATTTCAGCTAGCTCGCGAGAGGTCACAACTGCGGCACCGGGGCGGTGAAACCATGACCTCTTGCTTACACAATTGAGCAGTCAGAAGAACATTTCAACCCCTTTGCAAAGATAAATCCCACATTACAAATTAAGCCTGACGACGAGCAAAAACGCTGTTAGGGTGGGGAGTTGGTTACATATTCTTACCTCCAACAGATCTCACAATTGCCCCTCTCCCAACGGGTGCAGTCCGCGGAAAATCCCCGCTTCTTCAACCAACCAATCATGCACCGCGCGTACGCCCGGATGGCTCAGTGCGCCTGGCGCATACAACAACACGTAACGCTTGTGGTTAGGCACGGCCATGCCGAAAGGTACGATCAAGGTGCCTCGCTCCAGCTCATCGTTGAGCAACGTGCGCCGCGCAATGGCCACCCCCATACCGGCGATGGCGGCTTCGATGGTCAGGTGGTTGCGGTTGAAGGTGTGGCCACGGCGCACATCGGCACCGTGATAGCCGATAGCATTCAGGTAAAACTCCCACTCGGCATACTCATAACTCCCACGCCAGGCGGTGATGTCGTGCAGCAGTGGGAAATGCACCAGGTCGGCAGGACCATGCAGCGGAGGCCGGCCGCGCAGCAGGCTCGGGGCACAGACGGGGAAAATCTGTTCGTCCAGCAGGGCTGTGGATAACAGGCCAGGATAGCTGCCGTCGTTCAAGTCGATGGCCAGGTCGAAGTCGCCCTCATGCAGGGCGATGTTGCTGTCTTCGGCAACCATGCGCAGTTGGATATCCGGAAAGCGCTGCTGCAAACGCGGTAACCGAGGGGTCAGCCACTTGCCGAGAAACGAGGGGATCGAGCGCAGGCGCAAAGTCCCGCTGATCATCCCTGCATCCAGGCGCTGCAACTCCGCGTCGATGCTGCCGTAGGCCTCACCCACCGTTGTCGCCAATCGCTGGCCCTCGGCACTCAGCTCCACCCCACGCGCGCGCCGATGAAACAAGCGGAAACCCAATCGTTCCTCCAACTGGCGGATCTGCTGGCTCACTGCGCCCGGCGTGATGTGCAGTTCCTCGGCGCAGCGGGTGAACGACAAATGCCGCGCAGCACAGGAAAAAACGTGCAGCCAGACATACGTCTGGCCATGAAGGGGCCGGGCCATAGTGTTTAGTCCTGCTAAAGGGTGTCTTAGGATAATTCGTTGGTCAGTGCCGATCCAGAGGCTCAGTATCGCGCCAATTCCGCTCGCTCTACAAAACATGGCAGCGACTTCTACTCCATTGCTTGTAAGGCTTTAGCATGGCTATCAGTGTTTTCGATCTATTCAAGGTGGGTATTGGCCCCTCCAGCTCCCATACCGTCGGCCCCATGCGGGCAGCAGCGACCTTTGCCCGAGCCCTGACCGACCAACAATTACTCAGCCAGACCCGCCGCGTGGAGGTGCGCCTGTATGGCTCGCTGTCCGCCACCGGCGTCGGCCACGCCACCGACCGTGCCTGCGTGATGGGGCTGATGGGCGAATGGCCGGACCAGGTCGACCCCACCTCGATCAACGCCCGCATCCAGCAATTGCGCGAATCCGGCCGACTGCTGCTCGCAGGCCAGCAAGACATTGCCTTCAACTGGCAACAGGATCTCCTACTGCTGGACGAAAGCCTGCCCTACCACCCCAACGCCATGTCCCTGCACGCCTACGGCGAAAACGGTTTGTTGAACGAGCAGACCTACTACTCGGTGGGCGGCGGTTTCATCATCGAAGCGGCGGAAGCGGCCTCGGGTATTGCGCCGACCAGCGATGTTGAGTTGCCCTACGACTTTTCCAGCGCCGTGGAACTGCTGGCCTTGTGCAACAAGCATGGCCTGCGGGTTTCCGAGCTGATGATGGCCAACGAACGCGCCTGGCGCAGCGACGCCGACATCCGCAGTGGCCTGTTGCATATCTGGTCGGTGATGCGCGAATGCGTGGAACAAGGTCTGCGCGATGAAGGCACCTTGCCGGGCGGCCTGGACGTGCCCCGTCGCGCGGCGAAATTGCACCGCAGCCTGTTGGAAATCGGCAAACCGAATGTCATCACCTCGACCTTGTCGGCCATGGAATGGGTCAACCTGTTCGCGCTGGCCGTCAACGAAGAAAACGCGGCCGGTGGGCGCATGGTCACCGCACCGACCAACGGTGCGGCGGGGATCATCCCGGCGGTGCTGCATTACTACATGAAATTCAACGCGGACGCGTCTGACGATGACGTGGTCAATTTCTTTTTGGCCGCTGCCGCCGTCGGCATCCTCTGCAAGAAAAACGCCTCCATCTCCGGTGCCGAAGTCGGCTGCCAGGGCGAAGTCGGTTCGGCGTGCGCCATGGCCGCCGCGGGCTTGGCCGACATCCTTGGCGCCACCCCCGAGCAACTGGAAAACGCCGCCGAAATCGGCCTGGAACACAACCTCGGCCTGACCTGCGACCCGGTCGGCGGCCTGGTTCAGGTGCCATGCATCGAGCGCAATGCCATCGCCGCCGTCAAGGCGATCAACGCCACGCAGATGGCCCTGCGCGGTGATGGCAAGCACTTCATCTCGCTCGACCGGGTGATCCGCACCATGCGTGATACCGGCGCCGATATGCATGACAAATACAAAGAAACTTCAAGGGGCGGCCTGGCGGTCAGCTGGGTGGAGTGCTGACCGGAGCACTGCTACCCGTCCCCTACGTGAGCCCGCGCAAAAATAATAACGAGGCAATACCGATGATCGATGTACGTACACCTGCTGCTGAAAATCCTGCTGCTACAGCAACAACCGTGACCACCGGCTGGACCAGACACGACACCACCTGGATGCTGGGCCTCTACGGCACCGCCATCGGTGCCGGCACGTTGTTTCTGCCGATCAACGCCGGCGTCGGCGGCTTCTGGCCGTTGATCGTACTGGCTCTGCTGGCCTTCCCGATGACCTTCTTCGCCCACCGTGGGCTGACGCGCTTTGTGCTGTCAGGCAGATCTGGCGACATCACCGAAGTGGTCGAAGAGCACTTTGGCGTCGGTGCGGGCAAGCTGATCACCCTGCTGTATTTCTTCGCCATCTTCCCGATCCTGCTGGTGTACAGCGTGGCGCTGACCAACACCCTGGGCAGTTTCATGGAACACCAACTGCACATGACCCCACCGCCTCGGGCGATTCTGTCGCTGGTGCTGATTCTTGGCCTGATGGCCATCGTGCGCTGCGGCCAGGGCGTGATCGTCAAGGCCATGAGCGTGCTGGTGTATCCCTTCGTCGCGGCCCTGCTGTTGCTGGCCGTCAGCCTGATCCCCAACTGGAACGGCGCGTTCTTCGCCTCCGCCGGTGATGGCATGCCCATGCCGCTGTTCTTCAAAACCCTATGGCTGGCGATTCCGGTGATGGTGTTTTCCTTCAACCACTCGCCGATCATCTCCGCCTTCGCCGTCGACCAGAAACGCGTGTACGGCGCGCAGGCCGAGCGCAAAAGCAGCGGCATCCTGGCCACCGCCCACGGCATGATGGTGCTGACCGTGATGTTCTTCTGCTTCAGCTGCGTACTGGCACTGTCGCCAGCCGACCTGGCAGCGGCCAAGGCGCAGAACATCTCGATCCTGTCGTACCTGGCCAACCACTTCCAGACCCCGGTGATCGCCTACGCGGCGCCGTTGATCGCGCTGGTGGCCATCACCAAGTCCTTCCTCGGCCACTACATTGGCGCCAGCGAAGGGTTCCAGGGTTTGATCGTCAAATCCCTGCGTGGGCGTAACCGCTCGATGTCGGTTAAATGGCTGGAACGTTGCACCGCGCTATTCATGGTGCTGACCTGCTGGGCAGTGGCCACCTTCAACCCGAGCATTTTGCGCATGATCGAAACCATGGGCGGGCCGATCATCGCGTGCCTGCTGTTCCTGATGCCGATGTATGGGATTCGCCGCGTGCCATCTCTGCGCCAGTATTCGGGCCAGGTGTCGAATGTGTTTGTGGTGGTGGTTGGACTGATTGCGCTGTCTGCGATCGTTTTCTCCGTACTGCCCTGAAATAGATCACCCAGCAAAAAGGCGAACCCCGGTTCGCCTTTTTTTTGCCTGCAATAACGGCTCGGCGCCTTATGCGGCACGGCCTTTGCTGTACAGCCAGGGAGGGAAACGGACCTTGTGAAAACCTCAGCGACGGAGTGGCCGATGGTCAGGAGACGCGAACTAATCCCGACACCGGTCGTCAATGACTGCATGTTCTTATCAGGCGGTACGCACCATGGACAATCCTTTTCAGATCATCACCGACACGTTCACCCCTGAATACCGCGTCAACTTGAGCATACAACGGCTGGACGGCAGCATCATGCTGACCCTCTCCAACGAACAAGGCGTAGTGGCCAAGCGCATGATCAGCGCCGAACAGCGCAATGATCCAGAGCGCCTCAAACGCCTGGTGCAAAGTATCCAGTTCGGTATTGCCATCGAGCAGGGCCACAGCGCCATGGAGATCCTGGCGGTGATGACGGATGGCGATCACAAGGTCCTGCAGCGACCGCCCACCCGCGCCCTGCCGTTCAGCGTCGGGCTTTAAAGTTCGCCCTTCTCGGTTTCCAGGCTCGCCTCGCCCTTGCGACGCGGGCCTTCGACCTTCACCGAGGGGAACGCCGAGGAGGCATAACGCACCACCAGAATCGCGAACGCCAACAGCAGAATCCCACCACACAGGTAGATGATTCCCACGTCCGGCGGGTTGTGGTGCGACACGTTGGAGATCAATAGGCGCGTCAGAGCGGTGATCGCCACGTAGATCAGGAACCGCACCGGCATGTGGTTGGTCTTGAAGTAAATCCCGACCATTGCGCCTAATTCCAAGTAAATGAACAGCAGCAAGATGTCATCGATCTTGATGTGTCCGTTCTCCAACATCCCCAGAAACTCCATCACCGCCGCCCAGGCCGTCACCGCGCCAATGGCAAACAGCGCCAGGTAGTGGAACGACTCGACGAACAGATTCCCCAGGGACTCGGCCAGCCCGTGCACTTGCTGGCGTAGCCTTTCGGCCCAATTGATCTTCACGATGATGCTTCCTTAGGTCGACTCGACCGGATAATGCGGGTTGGACGTGACGGTTGTTCTGCATGCAGAAAAAAGGCCAGGGGCAGGTATAAGATGATGGCGGGGTGACATGAGGCACTCAAAACCTGTATTTACGGGCTACATTGAAAAACTGCTACCCAAAACCGACGGTTTGGCTTACCCTTTTTACTGTATATAAATACAGCATCTCAGTAACACCCGAACACAAGGGCTACTCCCCTTCACTACTGCACCCTGATGACGAGGCCAAAAAATGGCTGTTGAAACCCTGTATCGCAGTACCCGCGACTTGGAGACTACATTCGTGGATCGCAAACTTGCCGACGCACACGACCAGATGCTTGAACTGGCAGAGTCTCTGATGGATGTCCTGTTGAAAAACGTGGAAGGCTTGACTGAAAAGCAGGCAGAAGACGCCGGTATTTTCATGGCCAAGAACCGCGCCGCCTTTGCAGCAGCGTTCAAGAACAACGCCAGCGCCCTGGCCGAGATCGGGCAGCCAGAGGCAGAGTAAGGAGGCCGGCCCGCCTCCGTTGATTCAGGGTGAACCAACAGGTTCAGGCAGACCGGCAACTCATCGTTTTACCGAAGGCTATTTGCGCCTTACGCCTGCCACAGGGTTTTGCCGAAGAAGGTCAACGTGCGGTCCCACGCCAATTGCGACCTTGCGGCGTCGTATTGCGTGTCGGGTATGCGGCCGTTGCCGATCGCTGTTTCGTTGGCAAAGGCATGGCGCGCCAGGTAACGGTAGAAGGTCGCGTCCACACCTGCCGCGTGCAGCGTTGACTCCAGCTCCGCGACGGTTTCGATATTGAAAAAAGCATCCTGTGTGCCCCAATGGCCAATCAGCGGTGCTTTGATTTTTGCCGCATCCAGATATTCAAGCGGTGGAAAGCCATACCAGACCACACCTGCGGCCAGCTCCGGAATCGCGTTAAGCGCCAACAGTGTCAATGCCCCGCCCATGCAGTAGCCGGTCACGCCCACTTTTTTCGAGTCGGTCTGCAGATAGCGCACTGCGCCCTTGATGTCTTGGGACACTGCATCGCCAAAATCCAGGCTGTCCATCAGGTGATGGGCTTCTTCCTCTTCCACGGTCGAGGCGCCGCGATAAAGGTCCGGCACCAGCACCCGGTAACCGCAGGCGGCAAGGCGAATGGCCACGCCCTTGATCTGCTCGTTAAGCCCCCACCACTCTTGAATCAATACGATGGCCGGCGCCCCTTCCAGCACAGCCGGGCTGGCCAGGTAACCATTGACCTCGGCGCCGTCTGGACGCTTGAACGTTACGTAATGCGCTGTTGCTTGATTGGACATGAATATTCTCCGCGGCAAGTAGGAAAACGATAGCTGAGCAAGCACCTCAAAGCGCCAGTCCACAGAACCCTATCAGGATTTTTGCAGTTACAAACCTTCCTCTCCCATCGTTATGTACCACTGTGTATTAGCGCACCCGCGCGACATATTCGGGATACAAAACACCGGTCTACTGGGCCTGCCTGAACCTTCCCTGAGCAATACGCCGTGACCGAAGGTTCAATCACATAGGACCCGGAGAATAAAAATGCACAACTCAACACCGGTTGATCGCCTGAGCGTCAACACCTATACCAACGGCCTCATCGGCCCCAGCCAGAAGATGCTCGGCCCGCTCGCCGATGGCGGCACGCTCATCACCGGTACGCCGCCGGGGTGTTGGGGCCCAATGATCACGCCCGCATTTGAGGGTGGCCATGAGGTGACTCAACCCGTATTCATCGCCGGCGCAGAGGTCGGTGACGCCGTGGCCCTGAAGATCAAACGCATGCGCGTGACGTCACTGGCCACTTCGTCAGGTGTCATGCGTTTTGTTGAGGGGCGTTATCATGGCGATCCCTTTGTCGCCAAGTTCTGTTCCAACTGTGGGCAGGAGCATCCCGCCAGCCATGTCGACGGCATCGGCGCAGACGCTATTCGCTGCAATGCCTGCGGTGCAGAAGTCAGCGCGTTTCGTTTCAGCCATGGCTACGTCATTGTGTTCGACGCAGAGCATCAGGTGAGCCTGACCGTCAACCAATCGGTAGCCGACCGTCTCGCCGGCCAGGCGCCGGAGATGGCGGCGTTGCCAGAGTTGTCCGCCCAGCATTCCATTCTCTCCCTGGCCCGCGCTGACATCCCTGGCCTTGCGGCTCATATGCGGCCGTTCCTGGGCAATATCGGCACCACCCCTTCAAGGGATCTGCCGGATTCCCACAACTGCGCCGACTTCGGCCAGTACCTGGTCGGCGCGCCCCACCGCTACGGCATGACCCATGAGCAACTGCACGCCGCGAAAACCGACGGGCACATGGACACTAACTCTGTCCGCGAAGGTTGCATCCTGATTTGCCCAGTGAGAGTCCCCGGCGCCGGGGTTTACATGGGCGATATGCACGCTCAGCAAGGCAATGGTGAAATTGCCGGGCATGCCACCGATGTGTCGGGTGAAACCGAACTCACTGCCCACGTGATCAAGGGGCTGACCCTTGACGGCCCGATCCTGCTGCAAAACCTTGATGACCTGCCGCCCATGGCTCGCCCGATGACGGCCGAACAACGGCTGCGAGTCAAAGCACTGGGCGAGCGCTGGGGGCAGTTCGAGATTGAAGACAACGGCCCTATTACCTTTATCGGCAGTGGCGCCGACCTCAACCTTGCGACGGAAAATGGCCTGGAGCGCGCGGCGGCGGTCACGGGACTGTCTATGGATGAGGTGCGCAACCGCGCAACCCTCAACGGTTCGATTGACATCAGCCGGTTGCCGGGAACCGTTCGCGTCACGATCCTGTGCCCGATGCACATTCTAGATCGTATGGGCGTCGGCTCACTGGTGCGTGAGAAATATCAGCTCTGACCGGTCTATCAGCGGTACAGCAAGCGCTCGGCCAGCTCATCCGCCACCCGTGCGGGTGAGCGTTTTTCCGCCTGGGCGTGAGCGAAGATTTCGGTGAGGCGCGTGCCGATGTTGGACAGGTGCGCGGTGATGGTCGGCAGTTGCGCTCCACTGTGCTTGAGTGCAACGTAGATCAAACCACCGGAGTTGATCACGTAGTCGGGCGCGTAGAGGATGCCGCGCCCCTCCAGTTGGTCGGCGACCTGCAAGTTGGTCAATTGCGCACTGGCGGAGCCGGCCACAGCGGCGCAGCGCAGTTGGCCGACGCTCTGGCGGTTGAGCACGGCGCCGAGGCCGCAAGGCGCGAGGATGTCGCACGGCGTGCTCAGCAAGGCATCGTTGGCGATGGGGTGCGCGCCCAGTTGTTCCATGGCCAGTTGTACCTTGCCGTGGTCGATATCGCTGACCAGCAGCTCAGCACCGGCGGCGTGCAGTTGTTCGGCCAGGGCGAAGCCGACGTTGCCCAGGCCTTGGATCGCCACGCGCAGACCTTCGAGGTTATCACTGCCCAGGCGCGCCATCGCGGTGGTGCGGATGCCGGCAAACACGCCCATCGCCGCATGGGGCGAAGGGTCGCCCGCGGCGGTGGTACTGGTGACGTAGCGGGTGTGCTGGGCGATGCAATCCATGTCGGCCACCGAGGTACCGCTGTCGGTGGCGGTAATGTAGCGCCCGTCGAGTTGTTCGATGCAACGGCCGAAGGCTTCAAACAAAGCCGCGCGGTTTTCCACGTGTCCGGGACGCAGGATCACTGCGGTGCCACCGCCCACCGGCAAACCGGCCAGGGCGGCCTTGTAGCTCATGCCTTGGGCCAGGCGCGCGGCATCCGCCACGGCACTTTCGTCGTCGGGGTAGGAAAGGTAGCGACAGCCACCGAGGGCAGGCCCCAGGCGGCTGTTATGGATGGCGATGACCGCCTTCAGCCCGGTGGCCGGGTCGACGCTCAAGTGCAGCGATTCAAGGCGGGTGCTGTGCATGAGAGCAAACATCGTCAAGCTCCCGAATCACATCTGGTAGTGGGCCAAGTATAGGCTTGCGGCAGAAAACTGCCGGACTACGCTGGAATAAGACACCCGTTTTTGCAGGACTTGCGACATAAGCGCGCAGGATATTTTCTAAGCCACTGGACGAAAATTCCCAGCAAGGCTAAAACGGGGGCATCCGCCGGAGAATGCAATGAATCCCCGCAAAGCCTTTTTCGCCTGCCTGGAACGCTCTCCACCCGCGCTGTTTGAAGCGGCGCTGTGGATTGCTGCCGAGCATGACCCAGCCGTTCAGCCGTTGTTGATCCTGCAGGAGTTGAGCGTGCTGCAACAACAGGTGAGCCTGGGCATGCCGATGCTGCCGGCGGACGAATTGGGTCAGCCGCTATTGCGGCGCCTGAATGACCTGGGGTTTGCCCAGGATGAATTTACCCCTTTGCGCCCCGCCGCCGCCCTGCTGGACAAGGTCTTGCAGCGCAAACGTGGACAACCCCTGGCCATGGGCCTGATTGCACTTGAGCTGGCGCGCCGCCTGGAGATCCCCATGGTCGGCGTGAACTTCCCCGGCCATTTCCTGTTGCGGGTTCCCGGCGCCGATCACCTGCTCGACCCCTGCGGTGGCCGGCGCTTGTACCCCAACGATTGCCGCGACCTGCTACAACGCCAATACGGCCCCAACCTTAAGTTGCAGGCCGATCACTTGCACACCGCCGACCCGCGTTCAATCCTGCAACGGTTGTCCCGCAACCTTCGGCAACTGCATCTTTCCAACGACGTCCCGCTCCAGGCCTTGATCGATGCCGAACGCGTGCTGGAACTGGGCAACGCCAGCGCCGCCGACTACCTGGCGCGGGCCAGCTTGTATCAACGCCTGGACTGCCCCAACGCCGAACGCTTCGACCTGGAACACGCGCTGATGCTCAGCGAAGACCCGATCCAGCGCCTGCGCCTGACCGAACGCCTGGGGCACCTGCCGCCCAATTCAGTGGTGCATTAAGCCTGCGGCGCCTTGAGGACATTCCTAGGCTGCGAGCTCTTCGGTCCTTCAGCGCCAGGCGAACGCACCTGAATGATCAACAGCGCCGCAGTCACCGCCGGTATCGCGCAGAAGAAGAAAATCTGCTCCACCGGGATATGCATCGCCAGCAACAGGCTGCCAAACAACGGCCCGAGGATTGAACCAAAACGCCCCACGCCCAATGCCCACCCCGTACCGGTGGCGCGCACATGTGCCGGGTAGAAGTTACTGGCAAAGGCGTTGAGGGTCAGTTGACCACCAATGATGCAAAACCCGGCGGCAAACACGCAGACCACCAGGTAGCGTGGGTTGTCATGGTTCAGGCCGAGCAGAAGGGTGCACACCGCAGCCGCCGCCAGCACGCCGGACAACAGTCGCACTTTGCTTTTCAGGCGGTCGGCGAACCAGGCCATGCCGATGGCACCCAAGGTGCCGGCGAACAGGAACATCGAAGTCACCAGGTTGGCCTCTTTCAACGCCAAGCCACTGTCCAGCAACAGCGACGGCAACCAGCTGATCATGAAATACAGCAGGATCAGGCTCACAAAAAAGGTCGCCCAAATCAGCAGCGTCGGCCGCGCGTAGCCGTTACGGAACAGCTCCACCACCGTCAGTTTGCTGCCCTGCTCCTGTTGGCTTTCGGCCTCGCTCGCCAGCGGCGGTTGCCAGCCCGGCAGCATGCGTGACGTCACTTTCTGCAACCGCACATAGGGCGGTGTATCACGCAGCAAACGCGGCAAGGATTCCGGCAACAGCCGCACCAGAAACGGGAACAACAGCAGCGGCGTCACGCCTCCCGCCAAAAAAACCGCCTGCCACCCGAAGCCTTCGATAAACCCTGCCGCCACAAACCCACCCGCTGCCCCACCGAACGAAAAGCCACAGGCCGCCAAGGTCACCATCAACGTGCGCAGGCGTGGGGGGGAGTATTCCGACATCAATGCCATCGCACTCGGCATCGCGCCGCCCATACCGATGCCGCAGATAAAACGCGCGGCCATCAGCGTGGTCAGCGAGTTGGCGAACACCATCAGTACGGTAAGCGTGGCGTAGATCAGCACACAGCCAAGCAGGATGCGCCGCACGCCGAATCGATCCGCCAACGGCGTGACCAACAACGACCCGAGCGTCAGCCCTAGCAAGTTGGCGCTGAACACCGGGCCAAATGCGGCCTTCTCCAAGCCCCAATCCTGGGCCAGCGCCGGCACCACGTAACCCAACACCTGCGCGTCATAGCCGTCGGTCACCAGCAGCAGTGCCAGCAACAGGAGAATCAACCACTGATAACGCGACACCGGACGGGCGTCGAGTGCCGCGCGAAAGCTGGCAATCTGATTGTGCATCGCAAGTACCTATTTTTATTGTTATGGAACAGCAAGCATCAAGCGGCGGGTGTATCCGGCTGGTTGGCCGGGTGTGCCTGCACAAATGCCGGGTGCTGCGCCGCCAACGCCGCCACCCGCCCAATACGAGGGTAAGCGGCCAACGGCACCTTGAAACGCTCGGCCGCATACAGTTGCGGGACCAGGAACGTATCGGCCAATCCCGGCTGCTCGCCGAAGCAAAAGCCATGGTCGCCGATCAGCTGTTCTACCGCGCTCAAGCCTTGGCTGATCCAATGCCCGATCCACTCCAGCACCTTTGCCTCGTCATGCCCCCATTGGCGCAGCAGATTCTGGGTACTGGAGTTATGCAACGGATGGATATCGCAGCCGATGATCGAGGCCACCGCACGCTCATGGGCGCGGGTGGCCAGGTCCTTGGAAAGCAACGGCGCCTGTGGATAACGTTCATTCAGGTATTCGATAATCGCCAGCGACTGAATCAACAGCTCGCCCTCGTCGGTACGCACGGCCGGGACGCGACCCTGCGGGTTGATCGCCAGGTATTCGGGCTGACGGTTGGCGCCACCCGCCGGCACCAGCAGGTTGACCGGCACGGCGGTGAAATTCAGGCCCTTGAGCGCCAATGCGATGCGTACCCGATACGACGCGGTGGAACGGTAGTAGGTGTAGAGTTCCATCGCCCTGCCCTCCTAGCGCGCCGCGATCACGGTGCCACGGCATTCGCCGAAGCCGATGGAGGCAAAGCCTTCACGGTTGCAGCGCGCACGCAGAATGATTTCATCACCGTCTTCAAGGAACTTGCGTACTTCTCCGGACGGTAATTCGACAGCCTTTTTGCCGCCTTCGGTCATTTCCAGCAGGCTCCCGAACTGACCGGCTTGCGGGCCGGACAAAGTGCCCGAACCAAACAGATCGCCCGCCTGCAACTGGCAACCGTTGACGCTGTGGTGCGCCACCAATTGCGCGACAGTCCAGTACATGTGCAGGCTGTTGCTCAGGGCCAGGCGATGGGCCGGCAGGTTCTGCTCGCGCATAGTGGCGGTGGTGAGCAGCACTTCCAGCTCGATATCCAGGGCACCTGCGGCCTGGTCATGTTCATCCAGCAGGTACGACAGCGGCTGCGGATCGCCTTCGGGGCGTGCCGGTTGCGCTTTGCGGAATGGTTCCAGAGCCTCAGCCGTCACCACCCAGGGTGAAATGGTGGTGATGAAGCTTTTCGACAGGAACGGCCCCAACGGCTGGTATTCCCAAGCCTGGATATCCCGCGCAGACCAGTCATTGAGCAGACAGAAACCGGCGATGTGATCGGCCGCATCACCAATGGCAATCGAGTCACCCATCTCATTGCCCTGGCCGATCCAGATGCCCAACTCCAGTTCGTAGTCCAGGCGTGCGCAAGGTCCGAAGGTCGGTTCGGTCTGCCCGGCCGGCAGGGTCTGGCCTTTGGGGCGGCGCACGTCAGCGCCCGAGGTACGAATGGTCGAAGCACGGCCGTGGTAACCAATCGGCACGTACTTATAGTTGGGCAGCAGAGGGTTATCAGGGCGGAAGAGTTTGCCAACGTTTTGCGCGTGCTCGATGCCGACATAGAAGTCGGTGTAGTCATTGATCCGCGCCGGAACGTGCATCTGGCAATCGGCAGCGCGGTGCAACACTTGCGCTTCACGGGTGTGCAGCTTGCTGCCTTCGGCCAGCAACTCTAATAGACGCTCGCGCAACGCCACGCGCGGGCCGCGGCCCAGTTCAAAAAACGCGTTCAGTTGGCCACCGGCGGTCGCTTCGACGGCGCGACGGGCTTCACCGTCGAATTCATCGATGGCGGCGTGCAGATCCAGGATCGAGTCGCCAATCGCCACGCCAGCGCGTGGTGCCGAGCCGTTGACGCTGAACACGCCAAGCGGCAGGTTCTGCAGGGGAAAATCGGTGTGACCATTGGCGGAGGCCACCCAACTGCGGGTAAGTGTGGACTGAGTCATGGGTTATCTCCGGTTCGGGTTGAAGGTGGCGGGCAGCGAGGCCCAGCACGCGTCGTAAGTGTCTTGCAGTTGCGGGCAATCCAAAGCGAACTGTGTAGGACGCAGCACTTGGCTGGTCTCGAACATGAAGGCCATGGTGTTGTCGATCTTGTGCGGCGCCAGGTCCACGTTGATAGCCTTGGTGCAGGTCTCGCCGTCCGGGCCGTGGGCACTCATGCAGCTGTGCAGCGATGCGCCACCGGGCAGGAAGCCTTCGGCCTTGGCGTCGTAGGCGCCCTGGATCAGGCCCATGTATTCGTTCATCAGGTTGCGGTGGAACCACGGCGGGCGGAAGGTGTTCTCCGCCACCATCCAGCGCGGCGGGAAGATCACGAAGTCGAGATTGGCCAGGCCGTGGGTACTGGTGGGCGAGGTCAATACGGTGAAGATCGACGGGTCCGGGTGATCGAAACTCACGGTGCCGAGGGTATTGAACCGGCGCAGGTCGTATTTGTACGGCACGTTGTTGCCGTGCCAGGCGACTACGTTCAGTGGCGAATAGCCCAGCTCACACGCCCAGAGTTCGCCGAGGAATTTCTGCACCAGCGTTGTAGGTTTCTTCACATCTTCGTAGTGCGCAACCGGCGTCAGGAAATCACGCGGATTGGCCAGGCCGTTGCTGCCGATGGGGCCCAGGTCCGGCAGGCGCAACGGCGCGCCATGGTTCTCGGCGACGTAACCGCGCGCTTGCGCATCCAGCAGTTCGACGCGGAATTTCAGGCCACGTGGCAACACGACGATGTCCAGCGGCTCCACTTCCAGCACGCCCAATTCGGTGGCGATGCGCAGGCGACCTTGCTCGGGGACGATCAACAACTCGCCATCCGCGTTGAAGAACACCCGCTCCATGGAACGGTTGGCGCGGTAGTTGTAAATGCTGATACCAGCGGGGTTTTCCGTCGCAGAGTTAGCGACCATGCCGACCAGCCCATCGATGAAGTCCGTCGGTTCGCTTGGTATATCCAACGGGCTCCACCGCAAGCGATTGGGGGTCACCGCCCCCAACGGCCCACCTGCCAACTGCCGCTCTAGCTTGATAAATGCGGGGTGATTAGCCGACGGCTGAATGCGGTACAGCCAGGTGCGCCGGGCTTCACTGCGCACCATGGTAAACGCGGTGCCGGAGAACAGTTCGGTGTACAGCCCGTAGGGCGCTTTTTGCGGGGAGTTCTGGCCGACCGGCAGTGCGCCGGGCAGGGCTTCGCTGGCAAATTCATTGCCGAAGCCCGACAGGTATTCGAGGTTCATGGATCGTCCTCTGTAGGTCAGTTATTTTTATCGTAATCAAGTTACGCATAACGTAATTTGATCACTATCGACCGTCAAGCTATAAAGACGCCCATTCATCTCTTGGATTCTCGCTCCTCCATGGAAAAGCCCCGCGACACCGGTAAACAGAAAGTCCGCTCGGCCGAAGTGGGCACCGATATCCTCAAGGCCCTGGCCGAACTGTCCCCGGCCACTTCACTGTCGCGCCTGGCCGAACACGTGCAGATGCCGGCCAGCAAGGTGCACCGCTACCTGCAGGCGCTGATCGCCTCGGGTTTCGCCGAACAGAATACCGCCACCAACCACTATGGGCTGGGCCGCGAAGCGTTGCGCGTGGGCCTGGCGGCGCTGGGCAGCATGGATGTATTGAAAGTCGGCGCGATGCCCTTGGCGGAACTGCGCGATGAGCTGAATGAAACCTGCTTCCTGGCGGTATGGGGCAACCAGGGCGCGACCGTGGTGCAGATCGAACCCGCCGTGCGCGCCGTCACGGTGGTGACGCAACTGGGTTCGGTGCTGCCGTTGCTCAGCTCGTCCACCGGGCTGGTGTTCAGCGCCTACCTGCCGTCGCGGGAAACCGTGGAACTGCGTCAACGCGAGATCCAGGCGGGCATCGCCCATGCCCTGGCAGATGACCAGGCCTACGCCACCACCTGCGAGCAGATCCGCAGCCGTGGCCTGCATTTTGTGCATGGTTTGCTGATGCCCGGCGTCGATGCATTATCCGCGCCGGTCTTCAACGCCATCGGCCAAGTGGCGGCAGTGATGACGGTGGTCGGCCCCACCTCGTTGTTCCATGCCGATGAGGATGGCCCGGCGGCACAGCACTTGCTGTCGGCGACCCGGGCCGTGAGTTGGCGCATGGGCTATCAGCCCTGAACTAGTCGTGCCACTGCACCAGGGCCAGTGCCACGCGGTTTTCCAGGGCGCGGATCGGTGCGGCGGGGCTCAGGTAGTTGTTGCTGATCATTGAAAACACCAAGCGCCGGTCCTTGGCGTCAGTAATGTAGCCGCTCAACGACGACACGCCCGCCATGGAGCCGGTCTTGGCGTGCAGGTTGTTTTCCGCCGCCGTCCCGCGCAGGCGATAACGCAGGCTACCGCCGCTCATGCGATCGGCGTTACCAGCGATCGGCAAAGCGTTGTACCAGGCCTCGAACCAAGGTTGTCTGGCCGTCGCGAGCAGCAGATCGGTGAGGTTCTGCGACGACACCAGATTGCGCCGTGACAAGCCCGAACCATCCACCTGGCTCAGCGTCATCGGGTCCAAACCCTGGCGGCGCATGAAGTCCGCCACGGCCGCGACACCGGCCTGCGCCGTCCCCGCATTGGACGCCTTGCGACCCATGGCCTTGAGCAAGGCTTCGGACATATTGTTATTCGACAGTTTGAGCAGCGGCGTGATCAGGTCCTGCAGCGGCGCCGATTGATGCTCGGCCAGCACCTTGGCCGTTGCAGGGCTTGCGCCGCCGATCACGCGTCGCCCAAGAACCTGGATGCCCTGCTGCGCCAACGCCTGCTCGAACAGATTGGCCACCAGTTGCGTCGGCTCCCACACACTCACCCACTGTCGACTTTGCTTGCCCGGCGCCAGCGCGCCGATCAGTTGCAACAGGTTGGTGCCGTGCTGGCGGGTAATGCCGTAGCTATTGCCGGGGCCGCTGACAGCGCGATTACTCAGTTGCACATAGTCGGTGGAGGGGCTCACCACCACACTCACCGGCTGACCCATCGTTATCGGCGCTTTCGCCGTCACCAGCAACGTGCCCGCGTCAAAATCCGTATTGGGTGACACGGTCAACGCTGAAATCTGCGCGCCGTAATAGGTACTTTCATCATCGTGGGCCCAGTCCACGCCCAGGCGCTCGGCGTCAAAAAAGGTATCGTCAAATACCAAGTCGCCCTGGATCAGGCGCACGCCCTGGCCCGCAAGCTGTGCCGCCAATGTCTGGTAATCAGCGAATTGCGTGGTCGGATCGCCCAGGCCTTTGAGGTACAGATTGCCGGCGAGGCGCTCACCTTGCTGCGTGCCGTTGCTCAGCAGTTGCGTGGAGAAGCGGTATTGCGGCCCCAGTACATCCATCGCCGCTGCGGTGGTGAGCAACTTGAGATTGGAGGCGGGAATCAGGCGGGTTCGCGGGTTGTGTTGATAGAGCGTGTTACCACTACGGGCATCACGCACCATCAGGGAAACAGTGGCGCCGTTGAGGGCCGGATCAGCCAGGAGTTGCTCCAGGCTTGCCGGGGTGGAAGTCGGTGAGACACTCGCGCAACCACCCAGCAAAAAGCTCAAGCACAGCAGATGTAGCCATCGTCCAAAATGCATCAGTATCTTTTCCGCCAAGACATCAATGGCGGCAACGCTACCACAAACCCTTTAGAACTCCAGGGTACTGGACACCGACACCTGGCGCGCATCGCCCATGGACACAAACAAGCGGCTGGCCGCCGAGGTGTAGTAGACGCGGTCGAACAGGTTCTTCACGTTGAGCTGGAACTTGACCTTTTGCCCGTCGATCTTGGTGTCGTAGGTGGCGAACGCATCCGCCACGGTGTAACCCGGCAAGGTGAAATCGTTGGCCGCATCGCCTGCGCGTTCACCGACATAACGTGCACCAGTGCCCACTCGCAACTGGTCACCACCAAAAATATTGCCGAAATCATAGGCCACCGCCAGCGAGCCGGTGTGCTTGGCGACGTTTTGCAGACGGTTGCCTTCGAGGGTCGGGTCCTTGTCCTTGATGTCCAGCGCATCGGTGTAGGCATAGCTGCCGATCAGGCTGACCTTGTCGGTCAGCTGTCCGGTGGCGTCGAGTTCCAGGCCACGGGAGCGCACCTGGCCGGCAATGCTGTAGACGGTATTCGCGCCGGAGCCGACGGAGACCAGCACGTTGCGCTTGTCGATAGTGAACAGCGCCGCGCTGGCGGTGATGCGTCCCGGAATGTCGAGCTTGGCCCCCAGTTCCCAGGACTTGGCTTCTTCGGGCGTGAGGTCGCCGGTCAAGGTGCTGCCATCGGCCAAGGCGGCGATGGTGGAGTTGGGCTTGAACGATTCGGTGTAGCTGCCGTAGAACGACAATTCATCGGTGTAACGATACACCAGGCCCGCACGCGGCACCCAGGCCTGGCCGTTGCCATTGGTATTGGCCTTGAACGGTACGCCTTTGCCGGCGTATTGGTCATACATCTGGTAGCGCGCGCCGGCGACAAAAATCCACTGTTCGTTCAGGTGGATGGCGTCCTGGAAGAACAACGAATCGCTGCGCAGCAAGTCGGTCTGGGCACTGTCGGCAGGGCTGACGGTAGTGCCCGCCACTTCGTTGCCGTACACCGGATTGTTGTAGTTGAAGGTGCCACGCGAGTTCTGGCGGATCAGGTCGGCGCGGTAGATCTTGCGGTATTCGTCATCCAGGCCGAACACCAGATCATGCTGCAAGCCGAACACATTGACCTTGCCTTCCAGGCTCGCCGTGGCGAAGCGATCCGTGGTGATCGCGCCTTTGGTGCCATCCATCTTGCGGGTCAGGGTGCCGTTGGTGTTCACCGCGCTGACGCGCACCTGGCTGGCGTCGTAGGTCTCGCGGTTCCAGCTGTAGCCGAAATGGGCTTTCCAGTCATCGTTCAGGTCATGATCGGCTTCGAAGCGGTACAGGTCGGAACGGCCCTCCATGTTGTTGAAGGGTTCGTCCAGACGCCGCGTTGCGGGGATATCCAGCGGATGATTGGTTTGGGGGTCGATGGCCGTACCACGATCGAAAGGCGTGAGAAATTCGCGGTGTTCGTAGGCAAACAGCAATTGGGTACTGTCGCCATACCAGGCCAGGGACGGTGCGATCAGGCTCTCACGGTGAGTACCGAAGTTACGCCAGTAGTCTTCGTCTTCATGGTCGACGATCAGCCGGTAGGCCAAGCCGCTGTCGCCAATCGGGCCGGTGGTGTCGAGGCTGCCGCCGCTGCCGTTCTTGCCGTCGCCGAAGGTGGAGCCGCGTACGGTCAGGGCGGTGGACTGCACCCACTCAGGCTTTTTGCTGACGATGTTCACCACGCCGCCCGGATCCTGAATGCCGTACAGCAGAGACGACGGGCCCTTGAGCACTTCGACGCGCTCGGCCGTGGCATTCAAAGCGCGCCCCTGCACGATAGGCATGCCGTCGCGCATGATCGAACCGTTACGGTTGTCGCCGAAACCGCGCAGCATCACGGCGTCCTGGGTGCTGGCCAGTGTATTGGCCTGGGTGATGCCGCTGATGTTGGCCAGGGCGTCATCCAGATTACGGGGGGTCTGATCGCGCAGTACTTGGGCGGGAACAACATTGACGGTTTGCGGGGTTTCCAGCAGCAACGCGTGGGAGCGCGTCACCGAACTGACGGGCGGCGGCTGGTAGCTGGTACTGTCTTGGACTTGCTGGCCAATGCCACTGATGGTGGTGGTGCCGAGGTTGACCGCGCCTTCGGTCGGCGTCGGTTCCAGGACCAAGGTGCGTGCGTCAATCTGACGGAAGGTGAAGCCGGTGTTGCTCAGCAAGCGTTGCAGTGCCTGAGTCGCACTCATTTGCCCGCTGACGACTGGGGCCTTGAGACCGTAAGGCGCTTCGTCGGTGTAGATCACACTGATCCCGGTGACCCGGCTGAAGTCGCTCAAGGCCTGGGGCAGCGGTTTGGCCGCCAGGGCGAAGTTGAACTGGGCGCTCTGCTGCTCTTGCGCCTTGACCACGCTCAAGGGCAGAAACGCCAGCCCAGACACCATCCATACCGAGGCTCCCAGCCACTGTTTAATCCAACCGCCCGCCGTCGACTTCATGCTGTGAGAACCCGTGTAAAAAACGCTGTTAATGCGAATTGATCGCAGTTTCAAGCATTACACGGATGAGCAGTGGTTTTACCTCATCCTTCTTTGAGAAATAATGTTGAACCACTCGCCGCCAGACACTCTTTCGCGCGCTTTTTGAGCTTCTTGATCAGCCGCTCCTGGCGCAGGGCCTCGCCTTTGCTCGCGCATTGCTCGGTGTACACCAGTGCCACCGCCGGGCTGGAAAGGAAAAACCGTGCGCCCTTGCCACGCTGGTGAGTGGCAAACCGGCGCACCGGATCATTGCTGATGCCGCAATACAGCGAACCATTGGCTGCGCGCACCAGGTAGACGAACCAGGGTTTGGGTTCAGAAAGATCAGTCACGGGAAGCGTCGGCAAAACCAGAAGAGCACCCAGCTTATCAGCGCCCGGCTTGAAATGCCTTCAAACCGCGCAACGCTTGGGCACGCACGGCGTTTTTCACCAACGGCGTCCAACCCAGCAGCAGGCCTTTGAGACCCAGCGCCTGCCGTGACCAACGCCATAGGTCAAAGCTGTCGTAATGCTCGCAGATCTTGCCATCGCGAAACACAAAGCGTGCCTGGATATCGTTGATCACGGTATTGCCGGTGGCGCTGAACAGGTAAGTCGCCACCCAATGCGCACTGCCGTTGCGATCATCACTGCGTACATTGTCGAAGGTGAGGGAAAAGTCTTTGGCGCGGGTGGTGAGCATGCGCCACATATCACCGGCATCGCGCCCCCGCAGTTCGCCGAAGGCCGAGTCGCTGAACACCACGTCATCGGTATAACAGGCGGCCATGGCTTCGGCGTCCAGGCGTTGGAATGCTTGGTAGAATCCGGTGATCAGGGCGGTGTGGGCATCACTCATAGGCGAGGTTCCATCGGAATCGGCAGGTGTGCAGCACAATAATCCGCCTGCACGGGGAAAGCCATGGTCATTCGCCTGCCGAATAAGTGATGCTCACGCGCAGCGGGTTACAGGTAGACCACATCCAGGGTGGCGTTACCGTCGATCGCGAACTCCTCGGTGAGGGGTAGCTCGCGCTTGTAGTTCAGCACGGTTGAAATCACGACATCGGATCTGAAACGTTGCATCGGCACCGGATTGAGCTCCGCGCCGGACGCCAGGCTGCGCATCCAGTCCGGCTGCCAAATCGTCCCGGCAGGCGCATCGAACCACGTGCTGCCATCAACGGACTCAATCACCGTACGCGGCGTATCGTCCGCCGTTGCATTGATCATGGTCAGGGCATACCAGCCGACTTTCTTGCCAGCGGCCAGACCCAGGCCAAACGTAGAGCTACCTCCTCCCCATTGCGAAGAAGTGCCCGCACGATTGTCCGTGCTCTTAATGGCGACAAGGGTCGACGCTTCGCAATCGATGGTCAGCTGTACGGTGACATCGGGCAGTTTTGTCTCCAGGCTCGGATGAAGGTCTTGGACCGCAATCTTGCCATGGTCCACGATTCCTCCGCCAGACAACGTAGGTGTACAGGCAGAGGGCGTTATAAGACCTTTTACAGTCAGATCAACACTGGACGCCGCAAACGTTGTAGAAACGCCAGACAGTGTCAGGGCAGCTGCCAGGACAGTCAGAGAATACTTCATTATAAAACTCACGCTGAGAGCAGGACCGAAACTAAAGCGGCGCGCGTACGGTGACGCGAAACGGCTGATTGCCGGCCAACTCGATTATAAGGACTAGAGTGCAATACTTCAGCCGGGGAATACCGAAGTATTAACTAATTATAAGACGCCCACCCACCCCATTAAATACAAGTATTACGAATCAGCAAATTAGTTCGCAATAAAAGTGTCATGTAAAGTTTAAATTCCATCTACCGTTCGGTGTTGAGGGCGCCTTGTCACAAATAAACAATATCCAACGTCGCATTGCCGTCCAGTTGAATTTCTTGGGTAATCGGCAATGTACTTTTGTCATTGATCGATGCCATGACGACGACTTCGGTCTGCAAAACCTGAACGGGTAACGGGAATGGTGACGAATCCGAACCGCCATTGAGCGTTCGCATCCAGTTTGCCTGCCACTGCATCCCGTCCGCCGGCATCCAGCCATTTGAATGTGCGGAGGATTCGATCATGGCACGGGCAATCCCATCGCCAGTGGCGTTCTCCGTCAACAGGTAGTACGAGCCGATTCGCTTGCCACCTGGCGCAAGACCCAAACCGAAAACCGACGCCAAGGAAGTTCCGGCACGGTTATCCAACACATTGACCGCCATGATCGTCACGGCCTCACAGTTCACCGTAAGTTGTAGCCTGGCCGGCGGCAATCGGGTGCTGCCTGTGGCCGCCAGATCCCCCGCCGATATTTTCCCGTAGTCCACCAGACCGCCCCCGGACAGGGTCGGCGTACAAGCGGCAGGGGTGATAACACCCCGCACGCTTAAATCGACGCTGGAGGCGGCCTGCCCGTTGGAAATGCCGACCAAAACCATCGCGGCCAGCGCGCTCAATAAGTGCTTCATCAGTAATACTCACTCTGGAATGGGAAAACGATAGGCAGCGCAAGGCGCTCAGTCACGAGCGTCTCGTTATTATCGGAAACAACGCATTATGCAGCCGACACTCAAGGTCACTGCATTCGATTAAACTAATGCTGTTATGACAATCACTAAATACAAATTATACGAATCATCGCGCCGACTACTCTCAACTCAATGAATAGCGTGTCGCACTTAGGGCACCATGCCGCTTTCCCGAGCATAGGCATATAAATCAACGTCAGTGGAAATACACAGACGCAACATTGCCGTGCTCTTCTGTTTACTGATGGTGGAAATACTGCGATTGACCTGAGCGGCAATTTGGCTGACGGTCATGCCGCTGGCCAACATACGTACCACTTCACGCTCCTTGCCGGACAATTGCGGCGTCTCTTCGCTACGGCTGTTTCCAGCCATATCCATTTGCGTGCGCAGGCATTCACTGACAAAGGTTCGCCCATTGACCACCGCCTTCAACGCCAATGGCAACTCCCGCGCCGATGCGCTCTTGGCCACAATCGCCTTGGCGCCATGGCTGAACGCGGACCGCAGCGTTGCCACGTTGGCAAACATGGTCACCAGGATGACCGGCAGTGTCGGGTACTGGCGCTGCAACAGTCCGAGCAAACCATAACCGTCGGCCTGCTGGTCACCGGGCATAGCGAAATCGGTAACGATCACGTCGCACGGCGTAGTCGCCACCAATGTCAGAAGTTGATCGGGACCATTGGCTTCCCCCACGACTTTGCATGTACCACTGGCTTCAATGACTACCTTTTGTCCAACACGAACAATGGGGTGATCGTCGGCAATAATTATCCGAAACATTGTATTTTCCATGATGGCAATTTGAGTATTTGCAAAATACATCGGCAGGCCTGCTACAACAACCGGTGTTCATGGCGCGGTTTGGCGCCCTGCGCCTTTATTTATGCAAGGAGGATTTATACCCACACGATAAAAAGATCAGACCTACAGAAATGTCTTACATTACAGAGGGGAAACTTCTTGCAGCTTCATGTAAGAAATTATAGTGAGGACAAGTACGACAAATACCGCTCAATCTCTTTCACAAGTTGATCGAGCAATGATTTGTTCGCGGCAATCCCGGTATGCTGGACGCGCGTGATGAGCTCTATAGCGCGCTGCTCCAATCCCGTATCTCCCAAAAACGCCACGCTACCGACCAACCGGTGCAAACGCTCACAGGTCGAGCGCACGTCCAGGCCGTTGCGCGCCTGTTCAAGTGCCATCAGGTCATCGTGGGCTTCCTGGATCAGGCTGAACAACAGCGGCTCGACCGCCTCCCAAAAACCAAACGTGGCGATAAGACTGGCGCGTGTGGGAAATCGGCTATGCATGCGTGTGACATTCGTAGGGGGTCGTGCCTGCCGCGTACCAGAGGCAGCCCCAGGCAACCAATACAGCAGCACGTCGCGCAACTGCTCCAGGGTGATGGGTTTAAGCATCCAGTCATCCATGCCACACGCCACGCAACGCTGTATTTGCGCAAGGTCCAGACCCGCCGTCAGGGCGATAACCGGTATCCGCGCGCTTCCCGCCTCGGTTTCGCGCCGACGCAGTTCGCGCGTCATGGCGTAGCCGTCCATCCTGGGCATGCGACAGTCACTGATCACCAGATGAAAAGGCTTGGCCGCCATGGCTTCAAGCGCCGCTTGCCCATCGTTGACGGACTCGTGCGCCAGCCCCAGCGTGCGCAGGAACGAACCTATCAACAAGCGATAGGCGCGATGGTCATCTGCCAGCAACACACGAACCTGCTGCCAGTGGAAGGGTACGGACGGCGCCGGGTGCGAGCGTCGTGGACTACAGCCTGCAGTGGAGTCCTGCATAGCTACCTCGTGCTGAATGATCAGCGCGTCAACCCAGCCGGGACAACGATTGCCGACCTGTCGGTCGACCTCACTCGATTTTTTCGCGCAAGGGCCTGCACTGCCAGCCAAATAACTGCATAGCGGTGATTGAAAGGCGCGAAAAGTATCCGAATGCGTTTTAAGGAGCGATACAACAACTACGACAAAGCAGGTTTTCCTACAAGCACAGAGCGACTTTCTGGGTCTTAACAGCGCGACGAACACTATCGTAATTGTTGCATTCACCCGCACAGGCGCTGTCGCTAAAGTCGCCGTCGCTCAGCCCAAGAAGGCGCGAAGAGGTCCTGCAACAACTGCCCGCCCCGTCAGCGCACTGCCAGAGCGTCCCCCGTATCCCTTGTTCTATGCCTAGGAGCCCCATTCAATGAAAGCGTCGATCGCCACCCTGGTGGCTTTTACACTGCTCGGTACCACGTCTTGCGTACTGGCCGCCAGCAGCGTGGACTTGAGCGTCACAGGCAGCATCACACCCAGTGCGTGCACACCCAGTCTGTCCCAGGGCGGAGCAGTGGACTACGGAAAAATCGCAGCAACAGACCTGAACGTCGACAACCCCACCGAGCTACCCACTGTCACCCTTCAGCTCAATGTGAACTGTGACGCCCCGACCCTGTTCGCCTTGCATACTCAAGACAACCGCCAGGGTTCGTCCAACTACGTTCATCCACGCAACTATGGCCTGGGCCTGATCAATGGCGACCAGAAACTGGGGAGCTATCAGATTGATGTGTTCAACCCGGTCGCCGACACGACGGTCTCGCCCCTGTTCTCCGCGGATAAAGGCGCGACGTGGATCAGCAACCCCACCGGTACCTACTTCGAACCGGGCGCCTGGGTTGCGTTCGGGGATCCGTCCAGCGGGGCCCCCTTTATGCCAAAGGCTCTGCTCAGCGTAACGGCCGACCTGCCGATCACCGCAAGTATCGCCCCCACCAGCGGCCTGACACTGATCGAAGAAGTGCCTCTGGATGGCAGCGCCACATTGGAAGTGCTGTACCTCTGACCCTCTGCGCTTCGACACTTTCACAAGGATTCGTGCACATGCAAAGAACCACCTCAGCCACCTTTGCCATCCTGATGGCGGCCTCCACAACGGGCGCCTTTGCCGCGAGCAATACGGATTTGAGCGTCACCGGGATTATCACGCCGGCCTCGTGCACGCCCGCGCTCTCCGACGGGGGCGTGATCGACCACGGCAAGTTGACGGCCAAGGACCTGCACCCGGAGTTCCCTACCAGCCTGCAAGCCGGGGAAATGCAACTGCAGGTGCAGTGTGAGGGCGCTACCTTTTTCACCTTGACCACCGTGGACAACCGCGCCGGCAGCTCGGCGATCAACCCTGCGCACCATGGCCTGGGCATGGTCAACGATGACCAGAAACTCGGCAGCGTGGCCTTCGGCGTGTTCGATCCGGTGGCCGACAGCGCGCCAGTCCAGACCATCCAGTCCCGGGACGGCGGCGCCAGCTGGCAGCCGTCTTCGTACCTGGGACACGCGGCCTTGACCTCGTTTGCCCCGCCCGCAGGCCCCAACACACCGATGGCCCTGCAAACCCTCAGCGCACGTCTGCGAGCCTTCACCGTGATCGTGCCCGCCAGCGATCTGACCTTGCTCGACGAAGTGCCCATTGATGGCCAGGCCACGCTGCAAATCAAGTACTGGTAACCCTTTTTCTTAATCTCTACTTGGAGCCTCATTATGAACACCGCACTCAAATCCATCGCCGTCGCCCTGCTGGTCGCCAGTAGTGCCCCTGCGTTTGCCGCCTCCAGCGTCGACCTGACGGTCAAGGGCCTGATCACCCCAAGCGCCTGCACACCGGCCCTGTCCAACGGCGGGACTGTGGACTACGGCAAGATCTCGGCCAAGGACCTGAACCTCGACCAGGTAACCTATCTTGCCGAACAGTCCCTGCAACTCACCGTCACGTGCGACGCGGCAACCCTGATTGCCCTTGACGCCGACGACAACCGGGCAGGATCGAACCACGGCAACGACATGATGGAGTTCGGCCTGGGCTTGATCAACGACAGCGAAAAACTCGGCGCCATGACCTTGCGATTGCTCTCACCAGTGGCCGATGGCGTGGCGGTCAAGGCCATTGGTTCCGAGGACGGCGGTGTCACCTGGTTCACTGAGCGCTACCTGATGCCCGAAAACCTGATCTCGGTCGCCGATACCAGTGCCGATGCACCGATTCCGGTTCAGGTGCTTACCTCGCAAATGCGTGTAGGCGCCAAGATCGCCCCAGCCAGTGGCTTGACCCTGACCAACGAAGCTGCCATCGACGGCTCGGTGACCGTCACCGTGCGTTACCTGTAACTCCTGAAGCGCGCGACGGTCCCCCTCCTGCCGTTGCGGCGCCCTGCCCTCTGAACCAGGCAACCGGTGAACCTCCTCCATGAAGTACGTCCCTTCACGCCTTCTTGCCCTGTTTTATCTGCTCGGTGTCGGCTCGTCGGTACTGGCCGCCTCCAGTACCGAACTGAACGTCACGGGGATGATCACGCCCAGTGCTTGTTCCCCCAGTTTGTCGGCCGATGGCATTGTCGACCACGGCATGGTGCCGGCGCGCAGTCTCAATCAATACGAGTACAGCGCCCTACCAACCCAGGTTCTGGACCTGTCAGTGAGTTGCAACGAGCCGGTGCTGTTCGTGCTGGTCGGCATAGACAACCGCGCAGACTCATCGCTGGGGCCGGGTTTCTACTACGGCCTTGGCACCAACATCCATGCCCCCACCGAACGACTGGGCACGGTGTCCCTGACGTTTCGCGAGGTGATGGGGGATGGCGAGCGCGTGCTGGTGCTGGCGTCCAGCAACCAGGGCCTGACCTGGTTTCCGGAAACCAACGCCTACCCGAACAATTACATGGGCTTTGCTCCCCCCGGCACGCTGGTGCCGGAGCCACACCGGCTGCTCACCGCCACATTGCAAGTCAACACGTCCATCAACGCCGCCGCCTATCTGACCCTCAAGCAGGAGGTGCCTCTGGACGGCTCCATCGTGCTTGACCTGAGGTATCTGTAGCCATGACTCCCCTGCCCTTTTTTACACGACTGTTCACGTACCTGCGTTATGCCGGCCTTTATCTCGGCGCACTCGCCCTGGCATCAGGCACGCCTGCGTTGGTACTCGCCGATGGCATGGTACCCGACACCTCGGTGGTGATCGTTAACGAGGCCGATGGCGAAGCCTCGGTGACGGTCACCAACACCGACGGAAAACTGGCCTTGCTGCACGTCACCCTGGAAGATATTCCCGAGGACAAGGCCTCGCTGCTGTTCGTCACGCCTCCTTTGGCACGGGTCGAGCCGGCCAAGAGCCAATTGATCCGTTTCATCTTGCAATCGTCCGAGCCTCTGACCACCCAGCGCTTGAAACGGGTGATCTTCGAAGGCATGCCCCAAGGGCGCTCCGCCGCCCAGGCCGGACATGCGCGGGTGGGCGTCACCGTGCGCCAGAACCTGCCTGTGATTCTGCACCCCAAAGGCTTGGCCCCCAACCGCACGCCCTGGACCGGACTGCAGTGGCGCTTGAGCAGCGACCAACTGAGCGTGAGCAATCCGACGCCCTACGTAGTCCGCCTGGCCCAGGAATTGAAGCTATTGCCGAGTGGCGGTTCGGCGTTGCTGCCTCGCACCTACGTACTGCCCGGTGAAACCCTGAAGGTGACCGCCAGCGGCGGCGGTGCAAGCCGTGTGCAGCTACAGCCGGCCACGGTGTACGGCTTTGCCGTGGCGCCCTACGAAGCACCGATCAGCCTATAAAAAAGAGCGGCCTGCCAAGGCTGCCAAAAGGCTCGACTGAACGACAGATTCAGCGGGCCGCCAACAGTTGAGTATGACCTTGTGAGCACAGCAATGACTGACCGCGACGGCGGCGCCGTGCCTGGCGTTTCACCACGCCCGACACCTTTTATTCTGGCGGGATTGGCCCTGGCGTTGGGCAGTGCGCTGCCCACGGGACAGGCGCTGGCCAACGGCGACCTGATCGCCGGTTCATTCGACCCCCAAACCCTGTCCCGGCGCGGTATCGATCCGGAACTGGCCAACCTGCTGCTGGAGGCGCCGCGTTTTGCCGCAGGCCGGCACGCCGTCAATCTGAGCGTCAATGGCCAGCGGCGTGGCCGGGTGGATGTGACGTTCGAGCAACAAGGTGGGCTGTGTTTCAACCGGGTACTGCTGGATGCCGCCAACCTGATCGTGCCCGATGACGACGGCAACCCTGCCTGCCATCGCTTCACCGAGCGTTTTCCACAGACCGTGATCGAGCAAGACACCGCCAGCCTGAGCCTGGCGCTGGTGGTACCGACCGACGCCCTGCGCCCCGCGCAACAGGATATTTCCGGCTACCAGACCGGTGGCTTCGCCGGCCTGCTCAATTATGACCTGACGGGGCTGTACAACGAGTTCGGCGACGACACCAGCCGCTTCGGCTCGGCCAACACCGAAGTGGGTTTCAACGCCGGGGATTGGATCGTGCGCAGCCGCCAGGTGAAGACCTGGCAGGACAGCCGATCGCGCACCACTCACCTGGACGCTTACGCCCAACGCACTTTCGCCGAGCAGCAGGCGGTGTTGCAGGCGGGTCAGATCAGCCTCTACAACCCGGTGCTGGCAGGTACGCAGATCACCGGCGCCCAGGTACTGACCGAAACGGCGCTGCAGGACCAGAACCAGGGGGCAACCATCACCGGTATCGCCAACAGCCCAGCGCAGGTAGAGGTACGCCAGAACGGCGCACTGATCCACTCGACCGTGGTACCCGCCGGCCCATTCGCCCTGACCGATGTGCGACGCTTGAACAGCCGCTCCGACGTGGAAGTCACGGTCAAGGAAACGACCGGCGAGGAGCGCCGCTTCATCGTGCCCGCCGGCATGCTCGGCCTGGGCTTGCCGGCGTCGGGCTATTCGGTGGCAGCCGGCCGTGTACGCCAGATCGGCGACAGCGGCGGCAAGGAACCCTGGGTGGTCAGTGCCGGCTGGAGCGGCACGGTGCACCCGCAAGTCAGCGTGGGCGGTGGCGTGCTAATGGCCGATGCGTATCGTGCCATTGGCGTGAATCTGGGTTGGCTTCCCTGGCAGGACAGCCAATTGCAGTTCACCACCCAGGCCGCCGAGGCCAGCCGTGAAGGGCGTGACCGCGGGGTGCAGAGCGACCTGTCCTGGTCTCAGCGCCTGAGCGACAGTTGGTCGGTGAGTACCGCCGCCTCCTGGCGCTCCCAGGGCTATCGCGACCTGGAAGACTCCACCTACGTCGGCAACAACCGTGACCAGCAGCGCTCACGTTACCGTGATCAGCAAAGCTTTACCGCGTCCTGGGCGCATCCGACCTTGGGAGCGTTCAGTGCAGGTGTCTCGCGGACCGCGTCGTACAACGCAGAGAGCAGCAGCCGTGCGCTGGCCTCCTGGGGTACCAGCTTTGGCCGGGTGTCCGTGTCGGCCAGCGCCGAATGGCAGGTGGGCGGTCGCCAGCAGAACGACAACAGTGTCTACCTGAACCTGAGTGTGCCGTTGGGCGAAAGCCGTAGGGGTCGTGCCTGGGCTCGCCGCACCGGCGGTGAGCATCGCCTTGGCGTGGGGGTGAGTGAACAACTCAACGACCAACTCAGTTATCGGGTGGGCGTGGAGCGCGACAGCCGTAACCGCGAGGTGGAATCGTCGGTAGGCGTATCGGCGTTGCCCTGGTACAGCCAGTTGGACTTCAACTACACCCGATCCGACGACGAACGCTCCAGCTACCAAGGCGGCGTCCGTGGCGGTGTGGTGGTGCATGGCGACGGCGTGACCTTTTCACCCTACCCGGTGCGAGACACCTTCGCCGTGATGTCGGTGGGCCAGATGGCCGGCGTCAAGGTCAGCACCCCCAGCGGTCCGGTCTGGACCGATTGGCAAGGCCAGGCCGTGGTGCCGCAGGTCAGCGCCTATGGCCGCAGCCCGGTGGAAGTGCAGACCCGCTCGCTACCGCGCAATGCCGATATCCATAACGGCCTGGCCGTCATCGCCGCCGGGCGAGGGGCGGTGGACAAGGTGCAATTTGGCGTGGCACTCACCCGCCGTGCGTTGCTCAATGTCACCACCGACAACGGCCAGCCGTTGCCACGGGGCGCCACCGTCAGTACCGCCGAGGGTGAATTCGTCACCTTGGTGCAGGAAGGCAGCCAGGTGTTCCTGCCCGATGTGCTTGACCCGCGTCCGCTCTGGGTCAAGGCGCCTGGACAACCCCGCTGCCGCCTGGAGTTCCAGCTACCGGAAGACGCCGACCCCGAGGTGTATTTCGAAACCGCACCCGCCCGGTGCCGCCCGTCATGAGGTCTTTCACCATGGGTTTCCAATACCTGCTGTATCCCTTGGGCGTTCTGCTGTGTGCCGGTGCCTGGGGCGCAGACGAATGCCAGCTCAACCTCAGCCAGACACAGCTGGACTTCGGCCTGATGAACCGCGCCACGGCCGTGATCCCGGCGGCGGAGCGATTGCTGGGAGAGCGGCGGATCAGCCTCACACTGAACTGCCCGCACCCCACCGACCTGAGCCTGTTCTATCGCGGGCCTGGCGCGGGGCCCGAGCGGTTCCGCTTTACCGAGCACGGCACGTACAGTTTACGGGTCAACGATGCGGTGCTGGACGGCCAGGCAGTGGAGCTCGGCCAGATTGCGGGCCAGGGCCAGGCGCCCTCCACCAGCGGCGCGCAACTGCTCTGGCGACCGGACCATGGCATCGTGCCGATGCGTGGTGGTGTCGTGGTGACAGGGCGCAACTTGTCATTGCAGATAGACGCCAGCGCCTGGGCCAGCGAAGCGGCCACACAGGTGCGCGACGCCGTAACCTGGGACACCGCCGGGTTATTCGACGCCTTAGCCGCCGGGCGCTCGCGGGAGCTACGTCTAGAAGCACGGTTTGCGCCTGCTGCCTGTACGCCCACCCTGTCCAATGGCGGCCATGTGGAACTGGGCAAGCTGTCGGTCAGCGACTTGAACCTGGACAAGGACACCGCCCTGACGCCAAGGCCGCTCTCCCTCAGTGTCACCTGCGATGGGCCGACCGCATTCGCCGTGCGCATGCAGGACAACCGCCAGGGCTCGGCCACCGGTGTCGCCGATGAAAGTACCTACGGGCTGGGCCTGGATGCCCGCCAGCAGAAAATTGGTCGCTACCGGCTGCTGTTCGATCCGACCCGGATCACGGCCGACAGCTTCGGCCAGGTTTTTTCCACAGACTCCACGACCGGCGGCCTGCCCTGGAGTAATGCCAGCGCGCGCATCGCGGCAGTCGGTGCCAACCGCTACCTGGGCTTCAGCGCCACCTCCGGCAGTAGCAGCGGTCCCAACGCGATTCAGAGCCTCAACGCCACGCTGAGCCTGGAGGCCGTCGTCGCGCCCCTGAACTCGCTGGACCTGGGCAATGAAGTGCGGCTGGACGGCTCAGGCACCCTCGAAATCATCTACTTATAGGTCCCCTCATGAAACCCTTGCTGCTCTCTCTCGCGGTCTTTACCTGGATCAACGTTGCCCAGGCAGCCTCCGGCATTGACCTTACCGTCACCGGGCTGATCACTCCCAGTGCGTGCGAACCCAGCCTGTCCAGCGGTGGCGTATACGACTTGGGCAAAATTGCGGCCAGAGACTTGAACGTCGATCAGCCCACCCAGTTGCCGACGCACACCCTGCAATTGTCGATCACCTGCGATGCGCCGACATTATTGGCCTTGGAGCCCAGGGATAACCGCCTCGGTTCCGGCGGTGAGGTGGGATCGGTACGTTTCGGCCTGGGGCTGATCAACGAAAGCATACCGTTGGGCTACATGCGGCTGAACCTCAACTCGATCGTGGCCGACGGCGTCAGTATGTACCCCATAGGCTCCAGCGGTCCTTCAACCTGGGCGCCCACGAGCGTGCTGTCCCATTATTTTCTCTCCGCATTTTCACTGACCCCAAATCCGACAGTCCCGGCACCGGTGCAGCAAGTGACAGCAGGCGTGCTGATCACACCCACTATCGCCCCAAGTGAAACGCTGCCTTTGACTGAAGCAGTCCCTATCGACGGTTCCGTGACCCTATCCATGCACTACCTGTAGGAACTTGATCATGAAAACGTTATTGATGCCTTTGGCGACCTGTGCGTGGCTGGCCTACATCGGAGCCGCCCAAGCCGCCTCCACCGTCGAACTGACCGTCGGCGGTTTGATCACCCCCATGGCCTGCACACCGGTGCTGTCCGGTGGCGGCTTGATCGACTTTGGCAAGATCTCCCAACAAGATCTAAACCAGGCCACGGGCACCCGGCTACCGCTCAAATCGTTAAGCCTGACTGTTAACTGCAATGCCCCCGGTCGCTACGCACTGCGCATGCGCGATAACCGCGACGGCACCGCCCACGTCAACAGCGAGATCTACTATGGCCTGGGCCTCGATAGCGCCGGCAATAAGATTGGGGTGTACTCGGTGAAGTTCGACCCCAAGCAAACCGTGGCCGACGACCTACCCGTGACCTATGGCACCGAGTCCACCACCGGCGGTCTGGCCTGGCGCACCTCCAATCTTAATCCCATCGACATCGGTTCACGCAGCCTGCTGGGCTTTACCGATGTGGCCGGCAGCACCGCAGGGCCTTCGGCGATCCAAAACCTGGCGAGCACCCTGACCCTGGAGGCGGTGATCAACGCCAAGCAGAACCTGGACCTGAGCGTGGAGACAGCGATGGATGGGTCGGCCACGCTGGAAGTGGTGTACCTGTAGCCCTCAGACTTTTTCGCTGCTGACGTTGACGTACAACGCACGACCGGCGCCGTACCCGGTGATGATCGCACCCAGGCCGATCACGCCGAATACCCAACCGGTGGCCCCCCAGCCGCCGGTCCAGTCATGCAGTACGCCCACCGCCAGTGGTCCCATCGAGGCCAGGGTGTAGCCGATGCCCTGGGCCATGCTCGACAGGTTGGCCGCAACATGAGAATTCCGCGAGCGCAGCACGATCAATGTCAGCGCCAGGCTGAAGGTGCCGCCCTGGCCCAGGCCAAGCAAAATCGCCCAGCCCCACAACCCATCAAGCGGTGCAAACAGGCAGCCAAACAGCCCGCCGAGGGTCAGCAGCATCACGACTACGATGGCCAGACGCTGGTCCTTGCCACGGGTCGCCAACCACGGTGCGGTAAGGGCGCTGAACAGTTGCACAATGATCGAACCAGACAGCGCCAGGCCCGCTTCGGTGGCACTCAAACCACGGCTGATCAGTATTGAAGGCACCCAACCAAATACGATATAGGCCAGGGACGATTGCAACCCCATGTACAGGGTGACTTGCCAGGCCAGCGGGTCACGCAGCAGACCCTTTACCCGATAGGCGACTTGATGGGCGCCATGTTTCTGCCCGACTTGTGGCAACCAGAACAGCGCCGCCAGCAGCGCTGGCACAATCCAGAAGCCCAGGCCGAGGGACCAACTGTCATTGAAATAATGACTCAACGGCACCGTGGCTCCCGCCGCCAGCGCCGCGCCCAGGCACAGCGCCATGGTGTAGACGCCGGTCATGGTGCCAGCTTGCTTGGCGAAGTCGCGCTTGACGATGCCGGGTAGCAACACCCCGATGATGCCGATACTGGCACCGGCAATCAGGCTGCCGACGAACAGCCCGGTTTCGCCAAACGAACTGCGCAGGCTGATGCCGCCGGCCAGCGTCAGCAGAATCCCCAACACAACGCGCTCGGCACCAAAGCGCCTGGCCAGGATCGGCGCCAGCGGCGCGAACAAACCCAGGCACAACACAGGCAAGGTGGTCAGCAAGCCGGCCTTGGCTGCCGATAATCCCAGGCTGCGCGAGACGTCACTGAGCAGCGGCGACAGGCTCGACAACGCCGGGCGCAGGTTCATCGCCACCAGTACCAAGCCCAGCAGCAACAGCCATGGGCGACTCACCACCGGGTGGCTGTGCTGGACCACGTCGTCGTCGGCTTCAGCGTCGATCAACAGCTCTTCGAGTTTGTTTTCAGGGTTCATTGATCAACTGCCGGCAGAGGGATTTGGCGCGTTCCGGGTCCTGATGTTCAACGGCATCCAGCAAGGCTGTATGCAGGTCAAACACCGCCTGGCGCCGGGGCGAAATATTGAGGGTCTGGCGCAACTGAGCGCCGACGATGGCGGAGAAATATTGGTACAGCTCACTCAATGCTGGGTTGTGAGCCGCGTCTACCAGGCGTTTGTGGAAGATCAGGTCCGCGCTGATGTAGGCCTCAAGGTCACCGTGGTACAGCGCGGCGCTGACGTCGAGGGCTTCGTGCAGTTTTGTGAGGTCATCGTCGGTGCGGCGCATTGCTGCCAGGCTGATCGCCTCCACTTCCAGGATCTGCCGCGTCTCCTGCGCCTGTTCCAAGGTGCAATGGGACAGGGCGCGCATCGTGCCCAACGGGTCGGTCATCGAACGCAGATAGCTGCCGTCGCCCTGACGGATCTCTATCAACCCGGAGAACGCCAGCACACGCATGGCTTCACGCACGGTATTGCGGCTGATGCCCAGCTCAGCGCAGAGCTCGGGCTCCGTCGGCAGGCGCTCTCCGATGGCCCACACACCCTGGCTGATGCGCAGGCGCAGTTGCTCCAGAGCCTGGTCCACCAGGGAGCGTTTGATAAGGGGGGCGATATCTGTCATAGGGTTTGCACTTTCGTCCAATCATAGGATGAATTTTCCTACAGCCTATTCGGAGCTGTCTACAAAGGCAACGCACTAGGGTTATTGGGCGGGTAAAGGAGCAACACAAGCCTCCTGACAAAAACCAAGTGGCAAAAATAAACCCGGCACCAGGCCGGGTTTATTTGTTCAACCATCGATCAATGCAAAATCTGGCTCAAGAACAACTTGGTCCGGTCATTCTGCGGGTTGTCGAAGAAGTCATTCGGCGCCGCCTGTTCCACGATCTCGCCCTTGTCCATGAAGATCACGCGGTTGGCCACGGTGCGCGCAAAGCCCATTTCGTGGGTCACGCACAACATGGTCATGCCGTCTTCGGCCAGACCGATCATGGTGTCCAGTACCTCTTTCACCATTTCCGGATCGAGTGCCGACGTCGGCTCGTCGAACAGCATGATTTTCGGCTTCATGCACAGCGCGCGGGCAATCGCCACACGCTGTTGCTGGCCACCGGACAGTTGCCCCGGAAACTTGTGAGCCTGCTCCGGGATACGCACACGCTCGAGATAATGCATGGCGATTTCTTCGGCCTTGCGCTTGGGCATCTTGCGCACCCACATCGGCGCCAGCGTGCAGTTCTGCAGGATGGTCAGGTGCGGGAACAGGTTGAAGTGCTGGAACACCATGCCGACTTCACGGCGGATCGCTTCGATCTGCTTGAGGTCGTTGGTCAGTTCCACGCCATCCACCACAATGCGGCCCTGCTGGTGTTCTTCCAGGCGGTTGAGGCAGCGGATGGTGGTGGACTTGCCCGAACCCGACGGGCCGCACAGCACGATACGCTCACCCTGCTTGACGTTGAGGTTGATGTCTTTCAACACGTGGAACTGGCCGTACCACTTGTTGACGCCCTGCATCTGGATAATGCCTTCAGGGCTCACAGGCTGTTTGATCGCTTCGCTCATAACAACAACTCCTAACGCTTGTGGCCAGTGTCGAGCTTGTGTTCCAAATGAATGGAATAGCGCGACATACCAAAACAGAAAATCCAGAACACCAGGGCCGCGAACACGTAGCCTTCGGTGGCCATGCCCAACCATTTAGGGTCGGCGGCGGCTTGCTTGACGCTGTTGAGCAGGTCGAACAGGCCGATGATGATCACAAGGCTGGTGTCCTTGAACAACGCGATAAAGGTGTTAACGATGCCGGGGATAACCATCTTCAGGGCTTGCGGCAGAATCACCAGGCCCATGCTGCGCCAGTAACCCAACCCCATCGCGGCGGCGGCTTCGTATTGACCTTTGGGAATCGCCTGCAAGCCACCGCGCACCACTTCAGCCACGTAGGCCGACTGGAACAGGATCACGCCGATCAGCGCCCGCAGCAGTTTGTCGATGCCCATGCCTTCCGGCAGGAACAACGGCAGCATCACCGAGGACATGAAGAGCACGGTGATCAACGGCACGCCGCGCCAGAATTCGATGAAGGTCACGCAGACCACCCGAATCGCCGGCATGTTTGAGCGCCGCCCCAACGCGAGCATGATGCCTAGCGGCAAGGCACCAGCGATGCCGACAGTGGCAATTACCAGGGTCAGCATCAGGCCGCCCCATTGGCTGGTCGCCACGTTGGTCAGGCCAAAAGCCCCACCGTGCAGCAGGAAGAATGCGATGATCGGGTACAGTACCAGAAAGCTCAGGCCGTAGACCGCCTTGCGCTGGAAGCGCGAGATAAACAACGGCGCCACACCGACGATGGCCAGCCACACGGTCAGGTCCACGCGCCAGCGCAGGTCGCCGGGGTAGTAGCCATACATGAACTGCCCGAAGCGTTGTTGGATAAACACCCAGCAAGCGCCCTCTTTGGTGCAATCGGCGCGGGTGGTGCCGACCCAGTTGGCGTCGATGATCGCCCAGCTCAGAATCGGCGGCACCACCAGGTAGATCAGGTAGAACGCCAACAGCGTCAGCAGGGTATTGAGCCAGCTGGAAAACAGATTGGCGCGCATCCATGCCATCGGCCCGAACACTTTGTTCGGCGGCGGCATATCCGGTTTGAAAGTATGTGAACTCATGGGCGTTTCCTCACCGCTCGATCAGCGCAATGCGCTTGTTGTACCAGTTCATCAGCAGGGAAATACTGATGCTGATCGCCAGGTACACGCTCATGGTGATGGCAATGACTTCGATGGCCTGGCCGGTCTGGTTGAGCACCGTGCCGGCAAATAGCGAAACCATTTCCGGGTAACCGATACCGGCGGCCAGCGACGAGTTTTTCGCCAGGTTCAGGTATTGGCTGGTCAGCGGCGGGATGATCACTCGCAGGGCCTGCGGAATGATGACCTTGCGCAGCGTCGGCCCAGGGCGCAGGCCCAGGGAGCGCGCGGCTTCGGTCTGGCCATGGCTGACGGACTTGATCCCCGAACGCACGATCTCGGCGATAAACGCTGCCGTATACACGGTAAGCGCCAGGGTCAGTGCCAGCAGTTCAGGGATGAGTACCCAGCCACCGACAAAGTTGAAGCCTTGCAGCTTGGGCATTTCCCAGTGCAGCGGCGCGCCAAAAATCAAGGCGCACAACGCCGGGATCACGATGAACAGCGCCAGGCCCGCCCAGAATTTATGGAACGGGACGCCGGTCGCTTCAAAACGCTTGTTGGCCCAACGCGCCATCAGCACGATCGCGACAATGGCCACCACAACGCTGACCACAAACGGCCAGAACCCGTCAGCGGCAATCGCTGCCGGCATGTTCAGGCCACGGCTGCTGACGAAAAAGGTATCGCCGAAGTTATGGCTGTTACGCGGCCCCGGCATGGTCAGGAACACCGCGAAGTACCAGAACAGGATTTGCAGCAGTGGCGGGATGTTGCGGAACACTTCCACATACACGGTGGCCAGCTTGTTGATCATCCAGTTCGGCGACAACCGCGCCACGCCAATGACAAACCCGAGCAGGGTCGCCAGGATCACGCCGATAAAGGTCACCAGTAAGGTATTGAGCAAACCGATTACGAAGACCCGGGCATAGCTGTCCGATTCGGTGTAATCGATCAAATGCTGCGCGATGCCGAAGCCGGCACTGCGTTCAAGAAAGTCGAAACCCGAGGTAATGCCCCGGTGCTGAAGGTTGGTCTGGGTATTGTTGAAGAGGTACCAGCCCAGCGAGACCACCGCCACAATCGTGATGATCTGGAAGAGCCACGCACGCACTTTGGGGTCGCTGAAGCTGAGCTTCTGCTTTGGTGCGCCGATTTGATTTTGCATGAAGTGCCCCGCAAATAATGGAACAGAACATCACCCGGCGGTTGGCCCACCGGGTGACAGAACCATCAGCGATCAGCGCACAGGAGGTGCGTATTGAATGCCGCCGTTGTTCCACAGCGCGTTCAGGCCACGGTCGATTTCCAGCGGGGTGCTTTTACCGAGGTTGCGCTCGAACACTTCACCGTAGTTACCGACTTGCTTGACGATCTGCACGACCCAATCTTTCTTCACTTTCAGGTCTTTGCCGTATTCGCCGTCAGCACCGAGCAGACGCGCAACGTCCGGGTTTTTGGTGGACTTGGCTTCCGCTTCAACGTTTTTCGAGGTGATACCGGCTTCTTCAGCGTTGAGCATGGCATAGCCTACCCAGCGCACGATGGCCAGCCACTCGTCGTCGCCGTTACGCACGACCGGGCCCAACGGTTCTTTGGAAATGGTTTCCGGCAGAACCACGTAGTCCTTAGGCGCGGCCAGCTTGCTGCGCTGGGCGAACAGTTGGGACTTGTCGGAGGTCAGTACGTCGCAACGACCGGATTCCAGCGACTTGGCGCTTTCGTCGGAGGTGTCGAAGGTGATCGGGGTGTATTTGAGGCCGTTGCCACGGAAGTAGTCGGAAACGTTCAGCTCAGTGGTGGTACCGGCCTGGATGCAGATGGTTGCACCGTCCAGTTCCTTGGCACTTTTCACGCCCAGCTTGTTGTTTACCAGGAAGCCGATGCCGTCGTAGTAGGTGATGAAGCCTGGGAATTTCAGGCCCATGCCGGCGTCGCGGGAGCTGGTCATGGTGGTGTTACGGGAGAGAATGTCGACTTCGCCGGACTGAAGCGCGGTGAAACGCTCCTTGGCATTCAACTGGCTGAATTTGACCTTGGTAGCGTCGCCGAAAACGGCAGCGGCCACGGCGCGGCACACGTCAGCGTCGATCCCGAGGATCTTGCCGCTGGCATCCGGAACCGAGAAACCCGGCAGACCGTCACTCACGCCACATTGCACAAAGCCTTTCTTCTGCACGGCGTCCAGAGTGGCGCCAGCTTGGGCGAAACCACTGACACCCAGTACGGCCGCCGCAGAAACGATGGCCAGGGTGGATTTCAATACCTTCATTCAAACCTCCAGTTTGCTCTTGTTGTGTCGGAGCTCGAACCTCAGCGCACCCTTATGAGGCGATATCGACCCGTGTTGGCTTTTTTTAGGGTCAAGCGGCATGAAGTTGTCGCAGTAATTCCAGTTGCTATCCCCCAAGCGGCAGTCACTGATAGTGTTACCGTTCTGAGATAGCGCTGACATCGTTCAACACATAGCAAGGCCCGTACCAGAGTGCCGGTCGAGTCGATTCAGCCCTGGGTCAATAGAAAAAGATTCAACCTTGCGACATCTTCTTAACAGATCAACTTGTCGCGCACCGTTCCGTCGCACTTAATCGGAGCGCACGCACATTAATGGAGCAGACATGAGCGAACCCTTGATTCTTCAGCCCGCCAAGCCCGCAGACGCCTGCGTAATCTGGTTGCATGGCCTGGGTGCCGATCGCTACGACTTCCTGCCAGTGGCCGAAGCGCTGCAGGAAAGCTTGCTGACCACCCGCTTCGTTTTGCCTCAGGCGCCGACTCGGCCGGTGACCATCAATGGCGGCTATGAAATGCCCAGTTGGTACGACATCAAGGCCATGAGCCCGGCGCGGTCTATCAGCCTGGAAGAGTTGGAAGTCTCGGCCAAGATGGTCACGGATTTGATCGAGTCGCAGAAGAGAACCGGAATAGACGCGTCGCGGATTTTCCTCGCGGGTTTTTCCCAAGGCGGCGCCGTGGTTTTTCACACCGCATTCCTGAATTGGGAAGGCCCATTGGGTGGCGTGATCGCCCTCTCCACTTATGCGCCGACCTTCAGTGATGAACTGGAATTATCCGCCAGCCAACAGCGCATTCCCGCGCTGTGCCTGCACGGCCAGTACGATGATGTGGTGCAGAACGCCATGGGCCGCAGCGCCTACGAGCATTTGAAAACCCGTGGTGTCACCGTGACATGGCAGGAATACCCAATGGGCCACGAAGTGTTACCCGAGGAGATCCGCGATATCGGTGCCTGGTTGACCGCTCGCCTGGGCTGAAACCCACCGTTTATGTAGCCGTATGACAGACGCACTACGCCGCGCCCGATTCTTGCATTACACTGGCCGGCGTATATTCCTTAACCAATTAATGAGATCACCGTGCTCGAAGCACTCAAGAAGATGTTCGGCAAAAGCGAGGCCGAGCCGCTCGCGCCTGTTCCCAGTGCTCCTGCCCCGGCAACCGGCAGCCGCAATGGCAGTAAACAGCCCGAGCCGACTGCGCCTGCCGCCCAGCCCAGGACGCCTAAGGTGACACCGCCTGAAACGATTAAAGAAGCCGCACCGGCGCCCAAGCCGCGCCGTGAGCGTGCGCCAAAACCGCCCGTGATCCCTTGGAAACTTGAAGACTTCGTCGTCGAGCCCCAGGAAGGCAAGACCCGCTTCCACGACTTCAAGCTGGCCCCGGAACTGATGCATGCCATCCAGGACCTGGGTTTCCCTTACTGCACGCCGATCCAGGCGCAGGTGCTGGGCTTCACCCTGGCCGGCAAAGACGCCATCGGCCGCGCCCAGACCGGCACCGGCAAGACCGCCGCGTTCCTGATCTCGATCATCACCCAACTGCTGCAAACGCCGCCGCCGAAAGAACGCTACATGGGTGAGCCGCGCGCACTGATCATCGCCCCGACCCGGGAGCTGGTGGTACAGATCGCCAAGGACGCCGCCGACCTGACCAAGTACACCGGCCTCAACGTGATGACCTTCGTCGGTGGCATGGACTTCGACAAGCAGCTCAAGCACCTTGAAGCCCGTCACTGCGACATTCTGGTCGCCACGCCGGGCCGCCTGCTGGACTTCAACCAGCGCGGCGACGTGCACTTGGACATGGTCGAAGTAATGGTGCTGGACGAAGCCGACCGCATGCTCGACATGGGTTTCATCCCACAAGTGCGCCAGATCATTCGCCAGACCCCACCGAAATCCGAGCGTCAGACCCTGCTGTTCTCCGCGACCTTCACCGAAGACGTGATGAACCTCGCCAAGCAGTGGACCACCGACCCGTCCATCGTCGAGATCGAGGCGGAAAACGTCGCCAGCGAAAACGTCGAGCAACACATCTATGCCGTGGCCGGTGCCGACAAGTACAAGCTGCTTTACAACCTGGTCAACGACAACGGTTGGGAGCGCGTGATGGTGTTCGCCAACCGCAAGGACGAAGTGCGCCGCATCGAGGAACGACTGGTGCGTGATGGTGTGAACGCCGCGCAACTGTCCGGCGATGTGCCACAGCACAAGCGTATCAAGACGCTGGAAGGCTTCCGCGAAGGCAAGATCCGTGTATTGGTGGCCACTGACGTGGCAGGTCGCGGGATTCACATTGATGGCATCAGCCACGTGATCAACTTCACCCTGCCGGAAGTGCCGGACGACTACGTGCACCGCATTGGCCGCACCGGGCGGGCCGGGGCGGCGGGTGTGTCGATCAGCTTCGCCGGTGAGGATGACTCGTACCAGTTGCCGTCAATCGAGGCGTTGCTGGGGCGCAAGATCAGTTGTGAGACGCCGCCGACGCATTTGCTGCGGGCTGTGGAGCGTAAGCGCCCTAGCTGAATGCGCTGCTAACTCCTGTAGGAGCCGGCTTGCCGGATCCTACAGGGGTCTGTTTATTTCCAGCGGTCTGCTGCAGCTTGATCGCTGTGCCGCCCTTCCACCCAGCGTGGCCCCTCACTGGTACTTTCCTTCTTCCAGAACGGCGCCCGCGTCTTCAGGTAATCCATCACAAACGCACAGGCATCAAACGCCGCCTGCCGGTGTGCGCTGGCGGCCGCAACAAACACAATCGGCTCACCCGGCTCCAGCGCGCCGATGCGGTGCAGCACTTCCAACTTGAGCAAAGGCCAGCGCTGTTCAGCCTCCACGGCTATCTTGGCCAGGGCCTTTTCGGTCATACCGGGGTAGTGCTCCAGAAACATCCCCGCGACATCCAGGCCGTCATTGAAGTCGCGCACGTAGCCAACAAAACTTACCACCGCGCCCACGCCGACATTGGCCGCATGCATGGCGTTGACTTCAGCACCGGGATCAAACGCCTGAACCTGGACACGAATGGCCATGATCAGCCTCCGGTCACAGGAGGGAAGAACGCCACTTCGTCGCCAGGTTGCAGCGGCTCGTCGAGGCTGCACATTTCTTCGTTACGGGCGCACATCAGGCTGGATTCATTGAGTACTGCGAATTCCGGATCACTGGCCAGCGCGAGGCGCACCGCATCAACGGTGGCGAAATCACCTTCCATCTCCAGCGAGTCAAAACCCACCGCCTCGGCGTAACGCGCAAAAAACAATACGTTGATGCTCATGCCTGGTCCGCCTTGAAGTGCCCGCTCTTACCGCCGAGCTTTTCCAGCAGGCGAATGTTTTCGATGGTCATACCGCGATCCACAGCCTTGCACATGTCGTAGATGGTCAATGCAGCGACGCTGGCGGCGGTCAACGCCTCCATTTCCACGCCGGTCTGGCCTGAGAGTTTGCAGCGCGCCAGGATATGCACCGAGTCTGCGCCATCGGCACTCAGTTCAACCTTGACGCCCGTCAACATCAACGGGTGACAGAGAGGGATCAAGTCACTGGTTTTTTTCGCCGCCTGGATCCCGGCGATGCGGGCCACGGCAAATACGTCGCCCTTGGGATGGACGCCGTCGACAATCATTTGCAGGGTCTCGGGCAGCATGCGCACACGCGCTTCGGCCACCGCCTCACGGAACGTCACGGACTTGTCGGTGACGTCGACCATATGGGCGCGACCTTGGGAATCGAGGTGAGTCAGCACGGGGCCTCCTTGAGGCAGCAAAAAAGCTACAAGCTGCAAGCGGCAAGTGAAAAGCTCACTCGGTCCGCTTGCAGCTTGTAGCTTAAAGCTTGCGACTCAGAGATGCGACTCTGCGTATTCAGCCAGAATCGAACGTGGGACGCCCTGAAGCGCAATGTGCACGCCGTTCGGGAAGTCTTTGAAGCGTTCCGTCAGGTAGGTCAGCCCGGAGCTGGTCGCGGACAGGTAAGGGGTGTCGATCTGTGCCAGGTTGCCCAGGCACACCACTTTTGAGCCAGCACCGGCACGGGTGATGATGGTTTTCATCTGGTGCGGGGTAAGGTTCTGGCATTCATCGATCAAGATCAGACTTTGCTGGAAGCTGCGGCCTCGGATGTAGTTGAGGGATTTGAACTGCAACGGCACTTTGCTGAGGATGTAGTCGACGCTGCCATGGGTGTTTTCGTCATCCATGTGCAAGGCTTCGAGGTTGTCGGTGATCGCCCCCAGCCACGGCTCCATTTTTTCCGCTTCGGTGCCGGGCAGGAAGCCGATTTCCTGGTCCAGGCCCTGCACACTGCGGGTGGCGATGATGCGGCGATAGCGCTTGGTCACCATGGTCTGCTCGATGGCGGCAGCCAGGGCGAGAATGGTTTTACCGGAACCGGCAGCACCGGTCAGGTTGACCAGGTGGATATCCGGGTCGAGCAGCGCATACAGCGCCAGGCTCTGGTAGATGTCACGCGGTTTCAGGCCCCAGGCTTCCTGGTGCAACAGGGGTTCCTGATGCAGGTCGAGAATCAGCAACTTGTCGACCTGGATCTCTTTGATCCAACCCACAAAGCCCTGTTCGTCAATGATGAACTCGTTGATGTGCACGGCCGGCAGGTTGTCGATCAGCTGCACCTGGTGCCAGGTGCGGCCATGGTCCTGACGGGTTTCGACCTTGCTGACCAGGTCCCAGAAAGAACCCGTCACCGTGTGATACCCACGGGAGAGCATCGACACATCGTCGACCAGTTGGTCGGTACTGTAGTCCTCGGCAGCGATCCCACACGCTCGTGCCTTGAGGCGCATATTGATGTCTTTGGTCACCAGCACCAGACGCAGGTCCTTGTGGCGCGCGTGCAGGTCGATCAATTGGTTGATGATTTTGTTGTCGTTCAGATTCTCCGGCAGCAGGCTGTTGGGCTCGCTGCGCTTGCTCATCAGAATCGACAGCAAGCCCTTGGGTCCGCTTTTACCACGCTGGATCGGTACGCCGACTTCGACGTCCTCCGGCGACGCTTCGCCCAATGTCTTGTCGATCAGGCGGATAGCCTGGCGACATTCGGCGGCAACGCTGTGGTGCCCGCTTTTGAGTTTGTCGAGCTCCTCAAGCACGATCATCGGGATGGCGACGTGGTGTTCTTCGAAGTTGAGCAGTGCGTTTGGATCGTGGATCAGTACGTTGGTATCAAGCACATAAAGGATTGGCTGGTCGGAAGAAGGGTTACGTCCATGATCATCCATACTCGGTCACCTTTTGTGGGAGCCATTCGACGCAATACCTGGGCGGTGCTGCGCCTCGATTCGACCACCGACTGCACCTGAGTGACGTCAAGCGCAGTGCCCACATGAGGAGTCTTGGAAGACGCCACCTGTGCTGCAGGGTTCGGCGATCTGACTTCGTAATACCGCAAAACCCATGACAGGAAAAAGCACTTTGACGCTTTTTTGAAGTTTATTTTTCAGGATGACGAATAGCACTAGCCGAGTACCCCGTACCCCGCTAAAGTCGGAAGTCCGCCTGCATCGAAACGTCGCACAAAATCACCCCAAAAATGCATAAACCCCAACAGGGCCGGGCATTTTCAGCGAAACGCCTCTCGGCAGTCCTGCCAACCCAGACCACTCTGCGCCGTCGCCTGTAACAGCATGGGCAAAGCGACCCGTGCCTTGTCCTGGGTGTCATGAAACACAATCACGCCTTTGCGCCACAGCAGCATCAAGGTCAGCACCCGTTGCGCCGACTCATCGGCCTTGAGCTTGCCCGGTTCGTCCTGGGAGTCGATGTCCCACAATGCCACCTGCAAGCCTTGGGCCTGGAAAAAGCCTTGACTGTCTGCGCGACGCTGCCCATAGGGCGGACGGAACAACGGCACGTAGTTTTCCGGCATCAGGTTTTGCGCCAGTGACGCGCTGCGGGTGATTGAACTCTGCCACTCGACCCAATGGCTGTGAGCACGGTACTGCCAACCCTGGGTGCCCACACATTGCCCTTGATACAGCGCCTGCACATCAGCCACGGAACTGCGCTCGACACGGGCTTGCAGGCTGCTGCCGAGGGCGAAGAACGTGGCCGTCATCTTTTGCTTGCGCAAGTAGTCGGTGAGCCAGTCGGTATTGCCGCTGACTGGCGCGGGGCCGCCGTCAAAGGTGAGCAGGAACAGGCGGTCGTTGAATTCATCGCCATTGCGCTCATGGTCGCCGAAACGTGCGATTTCACTGCTGATCTGCGGGAACAGCGCGGCCTTGCGCAGTAACTCGTCCAGATAACGCTCATGGAAAACATGACTCGGGCCGGCCCAGCCTATATAGAAGGAGTTTTCACTGACCTCGAACTTGCCGGCCTGCTCGCGTAGATCGTCCATGCTCTCCACCAAGTAGCAGAACGAGGCATCTACCTCGCAGCTCTGCTGGGCAAAGGTGTAGTTCTCCAGCAGGCGCTGCCAGAGCTGCCGGCGCAGGTCGTCGATGGAGGCCAGGTTGATGATTTTCAGGCCCAGGCGCTGTTTAAGCGCGGCTTCATCCTGATTCTCGCTGGCCAGCAGGCTGTGGGCGAACATCAGAATCTCCGCGCGCGAGGCCACGTCGAACAGCGCCGGGCTGCCGAGTTTTTCGGGCCAGGTGCCACGGTCCAGGCTGGCCACATCCACGGGCGCCGCCTGGGCATTCAGGCATAACAAAAATGCCGACAACAAAAGCGCTATTCGCACACGGGGTCTCCCTTTCCAGAGTCGTCGACCATCATAGCGGATCATGCCTATCGCCATCATAGGTGGAGTCGAACTGCCCAACCCCCTAGAATCCTGCCCACGCTACGAGCCCCGATTACAGGAGACGACTTCATGCTGATGGTGATTTCACCCGCCAAAACCCTCGATTTCGAGACCGCACCCGCGACCCAGCGCTTTACCCAGCCGCAGTACCTGGACCATTCTCAGGAACTGATCGAGCAACTGCGCGAGTTCAGCCCGGCACAGATCAGCGAATTGATGCACGTGTCCGACAAGATCGGCGGTCTCAACGCCGCCCGTTTCGGCAGCTGGACCCCGGCGTTCACCCCGGCCAACGCCAAACAAGCGCTGCTGGCATTCAAGGGCGATGTGTACACCGGCCTGAATGCCGAGACCTTCAGTGATGCCGACTTCACCTACGCCCAGGACCACCTGCGCATGCTCTCGGGCCTTTACGGCCTGTTGCGCCCGCTGGACCTGATGATGCCGTATCGCCTGGAGATGGGCACCAAGCTGCCTAACGCCCGTGGCAAGGACCTGTATGCTTTCTGGGGCACGCGCATCAGCGAATGGCTGAACGAAGCGCTGACTGAACAAGGCGATGACGTGTTGCTCAACCTGGCCTCCAACGAGTACTTCTCGGCGGTCAAGCGCACCGCCCTGAACGCGCGGATCATCAACACCGAGTTCAAGGACCTGAAGAACGGCCAGTACAAGATCATCAGTTTCTACGCCAAGAAGGCACGGGGCATGATGAGCCGCTTTGTGATCGAAGAGCGCATCAACGACCCGGCGAAGCTCAAGCAGTTTGACGTGCAGGGGTATCGCTTCAATGCCGAGCAGTCGAAGCCGGACAATCTGGTGTTCCTGCGCGATCACGCACCGGAATAAAGCTCTGCCCCGTTCTCACAGACGCTGATGATCAAATGTGGGAGCGGGCTTGCTCGCGAAAGCGGTGCATCAGTGATGAATGTATCAACTGACACCCAGCATCAGCGAGCAAGCCCGCCCCCACATTTTTAGTCGCGTTTCACCCCCTGAATCGTCATTATTTTGGCGTCAAAAAATATCCTGACGCATCTCTAACAATTCTTTCACTCGACATTCGTCGATTTTTTTCGTAGTGGCACCACTTTTTTAAAACACTAGTGGCACAAAACTATCCCAGCGCGCCAACTCCCTATAACTACTGGCCCAAATAGCAAGTGCTATCAATATAATACCAGTGCCATCTCTCCTAATATTTCAAGAAATTTCCGGAAACAGGATGAGCGGCCCGGAACTTCGTCTAAACGCACGGCTCATACCACCGGTAACGAAATTCTCTGTTTCTGTAAGAGATGACTTACATGGCGACCAAGGAAGTAGCGAAGTTGTCCCATCAACTTTGACTCATGGGTCATATCATCAACTGATATGAGTTGAGGGCGGCGATAAGGATGAATTGCTAACCCCTATAGGCCAAGGCAGCGCTTACCCAAATGTGTCAGTGATGACACCCAAGGTGTTGATACTTAAGGGCTATTCGCCTCTATCTGCACCCTGTGGCACTGGCGTCGGTATCTTCCCCAAGAAGGCCGGCTGCATTTTAGGGCAAGCCCCAATAACAAGGCCAAGTTGCGCACAACTTGAGTGCAATAGTTAGTCACTCACTATTTAACATGCCTGTACGCGGTAAGTCGGCGTCTATTCGCCCAACTTTCGCGGCATTCAGTGACGCTTGCAAACATGAACTCCGGCCAATTATTGGCATGATTAATACAGTCTTCAATGACAAAGAGGTAAATGCGATGCGCATCAGCATATTTGGTCTCGGTTACGTTGGCGCAGTATGTGCCGGTTGCCTGTCTGCCCGTGGCCACGAAGTGGTTGGCGTAGACATCTCCAAGGACAAGATTGACCTGATCAATGCCGGCAAATCGCCAATCGTTGAACCGGGCTTGGGCGAGCTGTTGAGCCAGGGTATTCAAACAGGCCGACTGCGCGGTACAACCAACTTCGCCGAAGCCATCCGCGATACCGACCTGTCGATGATTTGCGTCGGTACACCGAGCAAGAAAAACGGCGACCTGGAACTCGATTACATCGAAGCCGTATGCCGCGAAATCGGTCTGGTCCTGCGTGACAAAGCCACCCGCCACACCGTAGTCGTACGCAGCACCGTGCTGCCAGGCACCGTGGCCAACGTGGTCATCCCGATCCTTGAAGACTGCTCCGGCAAAAAAGCCGGCGTCGACTTCGGTGTCGCGGTCAACCCGGAATTCCTGCGTGAATCCACCGCCATCGCTGACTACGACTTGCCACCAATGACCGTCATCGGCGAGTTCGACAAAGCCTCCGGCGATGTCCTGCAATCGCTGTACGAGGAACTCGACGCACCGATCATCCGCAAGGACATCGCCGTTGCCGAGATGATCAAGTACACCTGCAATGTGTGGCACGCCACCAAAGTGACCTTCGCCAACGAGATCGGCAACATTGCCAAGGCTGTCGGCGTCGACGGTCGCGAAGTGATGGAAGTGGTTTGCCAGGACAAGACCCTCAACCTGTCCCAGTACTACATGCGCCCAGGCTTCGCCTTCGGTGGTTCGTGCCTGCCTAAGGACGTGCGCGCCCTCACCTACCGCGCCAGCTCCCTGGACGTGGAAGCGCCGCTGCTGAACTCGCTGATGCGCAGCAACGAGTCCCAGGTACAGAACGCCTTCGACATCGTTTCCAGCCACGACAAGCGCAAAGTCGCCCTGTTGGGCCTGAGCTTCAAGGCGGGTACCGATGACTTGCGCGAAAGCCCACTGGTCGAGCTGGCCGAAATGCTGATCGGCAAGGGTTTCGACCTGAGCATCTACGACAGCAACGTCGAGTACGCTCGTGTCCACGGCGCGAACAAGGACTACATCGAAGGCAAGATCCCGCACGTGTCGTCCCTGCTCAACTCGGACTTCGACGACGTGATCAATAACTCCGACGTGATCATCCTGGGCAACCGCGATGAGAAATTCCGTGCCCTGGCGCAGAACGCACCGCACGGCAAGCAAGTGATCGACCTGGTGGGCTTCATGTCCAAGGCCACCAGTGCGACCGGTCGTACCGAAGGCATTTGCTGGTAACGGAAGAGCAGCGGCAAGTTTCGAGCCGCAAGCTGCAATTAAAGACACCTCCACTTGCAGCTTGCGGCTTGCAGCTCGCCGCTTTCATCACCTTCGGATGACGCTTATGTCCAAGTTAAAACATGTACTGATGCAATCCGCCGGCTGGCTGTTCTTTCTCAGCCTGCTGATGGGACTCGCCACGCTGCTGCCGGCGAGTACGTTCGACTCCGAGTCGAAGAATTTTATTTTCCTGATTGGCGCCGTCGGTATCTGGCGCTACTCGATGGGTGCTACGCATTTCTTTCGCGGCATGCTGTTCCTGTACGTGGTCTACCCGCACCTGCGCCGCAAAGTGCGCAAGCTGGGCAAAGCGGCCGACCCGTCCCATGTGTTCCTGATGGTCACCAGTTTCCGTATCGATGCGCTGACCACCGCGCAGGTCTACAGCTCGGTGATCCGTGAAGCCATCGAATGCGGCTTTCCCACTACCGTGGTCTGCTCGCTGGTGGAAATGTCCGATGAGCTGCTGGTGAAAAGCCTGTGGGAACGCATGAACCCGCCGGAACACGTGAAGCTCGACTTCGTGCGTATTGCCGGTACTGGCAAGCGCGACGGCCTGGCCTTCGGTTTCCGCGCCATCTCCCGCCACCTGCCAGATGAACGCGCCGTGGTGGCCGTGATCGACGGCGACACCGTGCTCGCCGAAGGCGTCGTGCGCAAGACCGTGCCGTGGTTCCAACTGTTCGACAATGTAGGCGGCTTGACCACCAACGAATTCTGCGAAGTGCGCGGCGGCTACATCATGAGCGAATGGCACAAACTGCGCTTCGCCCAACGCCACATCAACATGTGCTCCATGGCCCTGTCCAAACGCGTACTGACCATGACCGGTCGTATGTCGGTGTTCCGTGCCAACGTGGTGACCGACCCGGGCTTTATCGCCGACGTGGAAAGTGACTCGCTGCAACACTGGCGCCTGGGTCGCTTCAAGTTCCTTACCGGTGATGACAAGTCCAGTTGGTTCAGCCTGATGCGCCTGGGTTACGACACCTTTTACGTGCCGGACGCGGCGATCCACACCGTGGAACACCCGCCGGAAAAGAGCTTTATCAAGGCCAGCCGTAAACTGATGTTCCGCTGGTACGGCAACAACCTGCGCCAGAACTCCCGCGCCCTGGGCCTGGGTGTGCGCCGGTTGGGCTTGTTCACCAGCATTGTGTTGTTCGACCAGCGCGTGTCGATGTGGACTTCCCTGCTCGGCCTGACCGTGGCGATCATCGCCACCTTCAAGTACGGCGGCGCGTTCATCCTCGCGTACCTGCTGTGGATCGGCATCACCCGCCTGATTCTGACCCTGCTGCTGTCGTGCTCCGGCCACAAGATCGGCCCGGCCTACCCGATGATCCTCTATTACAACCAGATCATGGGCGCGCTGGTGAAGATCTATGTGTTCTTCCGCCTTGATCAACAGTCCTGGACCCGCCAGGACACCAAACTGACCCGCGATTTGGCCAGCTTTCAACGTTGGTTCAACACCTGGTCGTCTCGGACCATGACCTTCTCCGCCGGCAGCATTTTCGTCGCCGTGTTGCTGATGATGGTCTGACCCTGCCAAGCCTGAATTAACTCTAGGAAATTGCCCTGATGAACAGCCAAGTAAACGCCAACGTAGTCCACGAATCCGAAGCCCAGCGCCAACATGCCCGGGTCAAAATCCCGGCCAAGCTGCGCTTCTTCAATACCGACCGCACGCAGACCGAAGCACGGGTGATCGACCTCTCCGCCGGTGGCCTGGCGTTCACCGCCACCCAGCCGCTGACCGTCGGCGAAGTGCACAAGGGCCGTCTGCAATTCGTGATCGATAACCTCGGCCTGGCCATGGACGTAGAGCTGCAGATCCGCTCCTATGACCGCCAGACCGGCCGCACCGGTTGCCAGTTCCAGAACCTCGACGCCCAGGATATTTCCACTCTGCGCCACCTGATCACCTCGCACTTGTCCGGTGACATCGTGACCATGGGCGACGTGCTGGCGACCCTGCAACGCGACAACTTCACCAAAGCGCGCAAGGTCAAGGACAGCGGCAGCAACATGAGCGCCTTCGGCCGACTGCGCGCCGTGACGTTCAGCCTGGCGATCTTCCTGGTCGGCCTCGCGGCATTCGGTTTTGTCTTCAAGTCGGTGTACGGCATGTACTTCGTCAGCCACGCCCAGGCAGGGCTCGTCAGCGTGCCAGGCATGAACGTGACCATGCCGCGCGACGGTACGGTGCAAAGCCTGCTCAAAGGTGACGGTATCGCCGCCAAAGGCGCGCCACTGGCGACGTTCAGCACCAGCATGCTGGATGTGCTCAAAGGCCATCTGGACGAAGACCAACTGCAACCGGCCAAGGTCGAGGAGCTGTTCGGCAAGCAAATGACCGGCACCCTGACCTCGCCTTGCGACTGCATCGTTGCCCAGCAAATGGTTGCCGACGGTCAGTACGCCAGCAAGGGCGACGTGATCTTCCAACTGGTACCCCGCGGCGCCCCGGCCAACGTTGAAGCACGCTTCACCTATCGCCAGTTCGGCGACGTTCGCCCAGGTACGCCAGTGAGCTTCCAGGTGGCCGACGAAGAACAAGTTCGCACCGGCATCATCGTCAGCAGCACCAGCCTGAACAGCGCCGACCTGTCCTCCGACATCCGCGTGCAGATCAAACCTGACGCACCGCTGGACAGCACTTACGCCGGGCGCCCGGTGGAAGTCACCAGCGACCGTGGCCCATCGCTGAACTGGCTGATCGATAAAGCCATGGCTGCGGGTCTTTAATCATGAGCGCCCTTCGAAACCTGCCGGTGCCCCTGGCGCTGGCCATCGCCCTCGCCGGTTGCGCCGGTTGCGCCGGCCTGCCCGACCAACGCCTGGCCAATGAAGCGCTCAAGCGTGGCGACACCGTCACCGCGCAGCAGAATTACCAGCAACTGGCAGACCTGGGCTACAGCGAGGCCCAAGTGGGCCTGGCAGATATCCAGGTAGGCACCCGCGATCCGGCGCAAATCAAGCAGGCCGAAGCCACCTACCGTGCGGCGGCGGACACCTCGCCCCGCGCCCAGGCCCGTCTCGGTCGCCTCCTGGTGGCCAAGCCTGGCAGCACCGAAGCCGAACACCATGAAGCCGAAGGCCTGCTGAAAAAAGCCTTTGCCAATGGCGAAGGCAACACCCTGATCCCGCTGGCGATGCTGTACCTGCAATACCCGCACAGCTTCCCGAATGTGAATGCCCAGCAGCAGATCAGCAAATGGCAGGCCGCCGGTTACCCGGAGGCCGGCCTGGCCCAGGTGCTGCTGTACCGCACCCAGGACACCTACGACCAGCATCTGGATGATGTGGAGCGCATCTGTAAAGCCGCGCTGAACACCACCGATATCTGCTACGTCGAGCTGGCCACGGTCTACCAGAAAAAAGCCGAGCCGGAAAAACAGGCCGAGTTGCTCAAGCAGATGGAAGCCGGCTACAGCCGTGGCACCGTCACTGCGCAGCGCGTCGACAGCGTAGCCCGAGTATTGGGTGATGCATCGCTGGGCAAGACTGACGAAAAAACCGCCCAGGCCCTGCTGGAAAAAATCGCCCCTGGCTACCCGGCTTCGTGGGTCAGCCTGGCGCAACTGCTCTACGACTTTCCGGAACTCGGCGACGTCGACCAGATGATGAAGTACCTGGACAACGGCCGTGCCGCCGACCAACCGCGCGCCGAGTTGTTGCTGGGCAAGCTCTACTACGAAGGCAAGTGGGTGCCGGCTGACGCCAAGGCCGCCGAAGCGCACTTCGAAAAAGCCGTGGGCAAGGAAGTGGCCGCCGATTACTACCTCGGCCAGATCTACCGCCGTGGCTACCTGGGCAAGGTCTACCCGCAAAAAGCCCTGGACCACTTGCTGACCGCTGCGCGCAACGGCCAGAACAGTGCCGATTTCGCCATCGCCCAATTGTTTTCCCAAGGCAAGGGCACCAAGCCCGACCCATTGAATGCCTATGTCTTCAGCCAGTTGGCTAAAGCCCAGGACACGCCAGAGGCCAATGACTTGGCCACGCAGCTCGAAGCACCGCTGACGCCTGAGCAACGCGCTCAAGGTCAACGCCTGGTGCAACAGGAACTGGCCGCCCGCGGCACCCTGGCCCAGAGCACGCTGCAACTGCACGCCCTGGAAGAAGAAGACGGCGAGGAATCCCTATGAAGCTCAATCCATTCGTCAAGGCCGGCATCGGCCTGACTTTCGCCTTGCTGTGGTCTTGCCCGACCCTGGCCGCGCTGACCGAAGCCAAGAATTTCGGCCTGGAAGTCAAAGCCACCGCGCAGTCCGAAGATGACCGCGATCTCGGCACGCAGAAAGGCGGCGACGTCAACGGCATCGGCCTCGACCTGCGCCCGTGGATCTATGGTGAAAGCGGCGCGTGGAGCGCTTACGCCATGGGCCAGGCCGTAGTGTCCAGCGACATCATCGAGACCGACACTCTGCAACAGTCGGCAGATGACGAAAACCAGCAGACCACCAACAACGACCGCAAAGCCAAGAAAAACTACCTGGCCATGCGTGAATTCTGGGTCGGCTACAGCGGCTTCACGCCCTACCCTGGCGAGATCCTCAAGTTGGGCCGCCAACGCCTGCGCAACGACGACGGCCAATGGCGCGACACCAACATCGAAGCGCTGAACTGGACCTTCGACACCACCCTGCTCAAGGCCAATGTCGGCGTCGCCGAACGTTTCAGCGAGTACCGCACCGACCTCAAGGAACTGTCGCCCAAGGACAAGGACCGTCAGCACCTGTACGCCGACGCCGCCTATCAGTGGACGCCCGGCCAGTGGATCGGCCTGCGCGGTCACCACACCCATGACAACGGCAAGCTCGACTACCCGGAACCCGGTGTGCCGACCGACTCGTTGGATAAGCGCGAAAACGGCGACCTGAGCTGGCTTGGCATCGAAGCCAACAGTGACGCCTACAACTGGCGCAACACCAACACCGTCAACTACTGGGCCAGCATCACCGGCATGCGTGGCGACCGTGATTCGGTCAACGCCCTGAACGCCGACGGCACCCGCCCAACCAACGCCAAGCGCAGTGATGACGTGAGCGGCTGGGCCACCGACCTGGGTATCCGCCTGCGTCTCGACCCGCAGTGGCAAGTCGGTGCGGCCTACTCCCGCGCCAGCGCCGAGTACGAACAGAACGGCCTGCAGAGCAACCGTTCGAACTGGACCGGCACCCAGTCCCGCGTGCACCGCTTCGGCGAAGCTTTCCGTGGCGAGATGAACAACATGCAGTCCATGAGCCTGTTCGGTTCCTGGCAACTGCGTGAGGACTACGACGCCAGCCTGGTGTACCACAAGTTCTGGCGTGTCGACGGCAACAAGCCAGTCGGCAGCAACGGCATCGATGCCGTGCAGAACAACACCGACGACGTGACCGGCGCGATCCTGTCCAGCACTTCCCTGCCGCTCGAAGACGGCAAGAAAGACCTGGGCCAGGAGATGGACCTGGTGGTCACCAAGTACTTCAAGACCGGCCTATTGCCGGCTGCGCTGAGCCAGTCGATCGACGAACCCTCGGCCCTGGTGCGCTTGCGTGCCGGTGTGTTCAAGCCGGGTGACGCCTATGGCAGCCAGGTCGATTCGTACATGCATCGCGCCTTTGTCGACGTGATCTGGAAGTTCTGATGGGAGCCTGCGCAATGAACCCTCACGCCCTCAAAGGCTCGGCCATGTTGGCGGCAGCGATGCTGCTGGCCAGCGGCGCTGCCATGGCCGATGTCGCGCCGCAGGCTAAAGCGCCGACCATCGCCAAAGAGCTGCAACAGGCCAAGACCTACACCATCTCCAGCCCGCCGACCGCGCCGCTGGAAATGGCCAAGCCGCCCCTGCCGGATCTGTCGGGCTACACCGATGCGGCGATGGAAAAGAAGATTGTCAGAAGCAAGCCGGGCAAGATCAGCATCCGCCGCATGATGCAGGAAGACGCCCTCAAGGACTTCATCGGCGGTGACAACAAGATGGCTGAATGGGTGGTACGCCAGCACGGCATTCCCCAGGCGATCTTTGTCGACGACGGCTACATGAACCTCAAGGACCTGCTGGGCAAGGTGCCCAAGCAGTACCTGAGCGAAACCTCGCCGGGCGTGTTCCTCGCCAAGCTGCCGATCGTGGTCGGCCGCAAGGGCATCCTGGAAATCGACAAGAAAACCCAAGAGCTGCGCCTGTCCCAGGAAGCCGGTTCGTTCCTGATCAACGACGGCCAGCTGTTCGTGCGTGACACCAAGGTCACCGGCTGGAGCGAAAAGGCCAACGGCCCGGCGCTGTTCAAGTCGCCCAAGGAATTCCGGCCGTTTCTGCTGGCCTGGGGTGGCACCGAGACCTACATCTCCAAGACCAAGATGGCCAGCTTCGGCTACGCCAACAGTAAGTCGTACGGGGTGAGTATTTCCCAGTACACGCCGAACATGGCCAAGGTGCTCAAGCGTCCCGAGCCGACCGGCTGGATCATCGATTCCGAGTTCTCGGACATGTGGTACGGCTTCTACTGTTACGAGACCACGAATTTCGTGATCAAGGGCAATACCTACAAAGACAACATCGTCTACGGCATTGACCCCCATGACCGTTCCCATGGCCTGATCATCGCGGACAACACCGTCTACGGCACCAAGAAGAAGCACGGCATCATCATTTCCCGGGAGGTGAACGACAGCTTCATCTTCAACAACCGCAGCTACGACAACAAGCTCTCGGGCCTGGTGCTCGACCGTAACAGCGTCAACAACATCGTGGCCGACAACGAGTTCTACCGTAACCACACCGACGGCATCACGCTCTATGAGAGCGGCGACAACCTGTTGTGGGGCAACAAGGTGATCGCCAACCGTCGCCACGGTATCCGCGTGCGTAACAGCGTGAACATCAAGTTGTACGAGAACACCTCGATGGCCAACGGCCTGACCGGTCTATACGGCCACATCAAGGATTTGACCGACACCGACCGTGACATTGCCCTCGACCCGTTCGACGCCAAGGTCTCGCTGATCGTGGTCGGCGGTGAACTGGCGGGTAACGGCAGCGGGCCGCTGTCTATCGACTCGCCGTTGAGCGTGGAGCTGTACCGCGTGTCGATGCTGGCGCCGACCAAATCCAGCGGCATCAGCTTCAACGGCGTGCTGGGCGATCGCCAGGAAGAGATTCTCGACCTGCTGGTGCGCCAGCAGAAAGCCGTGCTGATCGACCCTGTCGAACGCCAGACCGAATTGCAGGACTGAGGATGACCCTTATGCACCCACACATGATCAAACTGTTGAGCCTCTCGGGTCTGACCCTCGGCCTGCTCGCGGCCAGCCAGGGCGTACGCGCCGACGAAATCAAGGCGCCGACCTTCACCGCCGAACCGTGCTGCAGCCTGTGCCCGGCCGCCCACGATGCAAAGAACTACACCACACGCTACCAGCAGAACTTCACCACCCTGGTGCAAGCCCAAGGAGACTGGCTGTTCCGTACCCAGGAAGACCTGCGTACCGAGTTCGACACCACGCCATCCGGCTACAAGCGCATGCAACAGTTGCACGATGCGTTCAAGGCCAAAGGCGTGGAACTGGTGATCGTCTACCAGCCGACTCGCGGCCTGGTGAACCGCAACAAGCTCAATCCCGAGGAAAAAGCCAAGTTCGATTTCGACAAGGCGCTGGGCAACTACAAGACCATGCTCGGCCGTTTCGCCAAGATGGGCTATGTGGTGCCGGACCTGTCGCCGCTGACCAACGAACAACTGCCGGATGAGCTGCCGGCTCACGATTTCTACTTCCGTGGTGACCAACACTGGACCCCATATGGCGCCCAGCGCACCGCGAAAATCGTCGGCGCCAAAGTGCGTGCAATGCCTGAATTCGCGGATATTCCAAAGCGCGAATTCGAAACCAAGCGCTCCGGGCGCATGGGCAAGACCGGCACCCTGCACAATATGGCCGGGCAACTGTGCGGCACCAGCTATGCGATCCAGTACATGGATCAGTTCACCACCGAGCCCAAGGGCGAAGCGGGCGACGGCGACCTGTTCGGCGACTCCGGCGACCCACAGATCACGTTGGTGGGCACCAGCCACAGCGGCAAGAACTACAACTTCGCCGGCTTCCTGCAAGAAGAGATCGGTGCCGACATCCTCAACGTCGCCTTCCCCGGTGGTGGCTTGGAAGGGTCGATGATCCAGTATCTGGGCAGCGAAGAATTCCAGAAAAACCCGCCGAAGATCCTGATCTGGGAGTTCTCGCCGCTGTACCGCCTCGACCAGGAAACCATCTACCGCCAAATGATGGCGCTGCTGGACAACGGCTGCGAAGGCAAGACCGCGCAGATGACGGCCAGCACTTCTTTGAAACCCGGCAAGAACGAATTGCTGGTGAACAGTTCGAACAAAGACCTGCGTAATGCCAATCACCAGGTTGATATCCGCTTCGCCGACCCGTCGGTGAAAACCCTGCAAGCCACCCTCTGGTACATGAACGGTCGCCACGAGGACATCAAGATCGAAAAACCCGAAACATCCGATACAGACGGGCGTTTCGCCTTTGAACTGCGCACCGATGAAGACTGGGCCTCGCAGAACTTGCTGGCCGTGGAAGTACAGGGGCCCGAAGCAGGCGCTGCCACGCAGAAAGTCGAAGCGAAAATTTGCACACGCAACGTATTCCCAGCCGGCGGTCAGCAGACCGCTTCAACTGGGCAATGAGGTTACCTATGCAGAAGTTATTGATTCCATCGTTGCTGGGCCTGGCGATCTTCGCCGGTTCAGTCAACGCCGCAGCGCCACTGCGTCCGCCACAGGGCTACACCGCGCCGATCGAAGCGTTCAAGACCGGCGACTTCAAGGAAAACTGCGACACCATGCCGACGCCGTACACCGGCCCTCTGCAGTTTCGCAGCAAGTACGAAGGCTCGGACAAGGCGCGTTCCACGCTGAATGTGCAATCCGAAAAAGCCTTTCGTGACAGTACCGCCGACATCACCAAGCTGGAAAAAGATACCAGCAAACGCGTGATGCAGTTTATGCGCGACGGTCGTCCAGAACAGCTCGAATGCACCTTGAACTGGCTGACCAGCTGGGCCAAGGCGGATGCGTTGATGTCCAAGGACTTCAACCACACCGGCAAGTCCATGCGCAAATGGGCGTTGGGCAGCATGGCCTCGGCCTATGTACGCCTGAAGTTCTCTGACTCGCACCCACTGGCCAACCACCAGCAGGAGTCGCAGCTGATCGAAGCCTGGTTCAACAAACTGGCCGATCAGGTGGTAAGCGACTGGGACAACCTGCCGCTGGAAAAAACCAACAACCACTCCTACTGGGCCGCCTGGTCGGTGATGGCGACGTCTGTCGCCACCAATCGACGCGACCTGTTTGATTGGGCCGTCAAGGAATACAAGGTCGGCGTGAACCAAGTCGACGACCAGGGCTTCCTGCCCAACGAATTGAAGCGCCAGCAGCGGGCCTTGTCGTACCACAACTACGCCCTGCCGCCGCTGTCGATGATCGCCAGTTTTGCGTTGGTTAACGGTGTGGACCTGCGCCAGGAAAACAACAGCGCACTCAAACGCCTGGGCGACAAAGTGCTGGCCGGGGTGAAAGACCCGGAGATCTTCGAACAGAAGAACGGCAAAGAGCAGGACATGAAGGACTTGAAGCAGGACATGAAATTCGCCTGGCTCGAACCCTTCTGCACCCTCTACACCTGCGCGCCGGATGTGCTCGAGCGCAAGCACGGGATGCAGCCGTTCAAGACGTTCCGCCTGGGGGGTGACCTGACCAAGGTCTACGACCCGACGCATGAAAAAGGCAACAAAGGCAGCTGATTGAACGCAATACAACCTCCCCCGTAATCGTGGGGGGGTTTGGGGGGGCTCTGGCCCTTGACTGTTGGTTAAACATGGAGAGATCGGGATGGTTTTCTCGTCCAATGTGTTCCTGTTTCTGTTCTTGCCGATCTTTCTCGGCTTGTACTACTTGAGCGGGCAACGCTATCGCAATCTGCTGCTGCTGATTGCCAGCTACGTGTTCTACGCCTGGTGGCGAGTGGACTTCCTGGCGCTGTTCGCCGCCGTGACACTGTGGAATTACTGGATCGGCCTCAAGGTCGGTGCGGCCGGTGTGCGCACCAAGCCGGCCCAGCGTTGGCTGTTGCTGGGCGTGGCGGTTGACCTGTGCATCCTCGGCTACTTCAAGTACGCCAACTTCGGCGTCGACAGCATTAACGTGATGATGAAGTCGGCCGGCCTGGAGCCGTTCATCCTCACCCACGTGCTGCTGCCGATCGGTATCTCGTTCTATATTTTCGAGTCCATCAGCTACATCATCGACGTCTACCGTGGTGATACCCCTGCAACGCGCAACCTGATCGACTTCGCAGCGTTCGTGGCGATCTTCCCGCACCTGATTGCCGGCCCGGTGTTGCGCTTTCGCGACCTGGCCGACCAGTTCAACAACCGCACCCACACCCTCGACAAGTTCTCCGAGGGCTGCACGCGGTTCATGCAGGGTTTCATCAAGAAGGTCTTCATCGCCGACACCCTGGCGGTGGTGGCCGACCATTGCTTCGCCCTGCAAAATCCGACGACGGGCGATGCCTGGCTCGGCGCGCTGGCCTATACCGCACAGCTGTACTTCGACTTCTCCGGCTACAGCGACATGGCCATCGGCCTGGGCTTGATGATGGGCTTCCGCTTCATGGAGAACTTCAAGCAGCCGTACATCAGCCAGTCGATCACCGAGTTCTGGCGGCGCTGGCACATCAGCCTGTCCACCTGGCTGCGTGACTACCTGTACATCACCCTGGGCGGCAACCGTAAAGGCACGCTGACCACCTATCGCAACCTGTTCCTGACCATGCTGCTCGGTGGCCTGTGGCACGGTGCGAACATCACCTACATCGTGTGGGGTGCGTGGCACGGCATGTGGCTGGCGATTGAAAAAGCCATCGGCCTCAACACTTCGCCGCGCAGCTTCAACCCGGTGCGTTGGGCTTTCACCTTCCTGCTGGTGGTGATGGGTTGGGTGATCTTCCGCGCCGAGAACCTGCACGTTGCCGGCCGTATGTACGGTGCGATGTTCAGCTTTGGCGAGTGGTCGCTATCGGAACTCAACCGCGCCAACCTCACCGGCCTGCAAGTGGCAACCCTGGTGGTGGCGTACGCAACCCTGGCGTTCTTTGGCCTGCGCGATTTCTACACCAATCGCCCTGCCGAGAAGACCAAGCCGGCCGACCCGAGTCTGATCAAGGCTGTGCCGGGCGACAACCCAGGCAGCATCCACGAACCCGGTTTCACCGTGGGCAAAGATGCCGCCGTACAACCGGCCTACTGGACCGCTGACTGGCCACGCTACGCCATGCGCGCTGCGGTGCTGCTGCTGTTCGTGGCGTCGATTCTCAAACTGTCGGCGCAGAGTTTCTCGCCGTTCCTTTACTTCCAATTCTGAGGGAGCCGACCATGACCCGTTCATTACGCGTCCTCTATATCGGCCTGTTCCTGGTGTTGCTGCTGGCCCTGGGCGCCTGGTCGCTGCGCAGTTTCTTCGGTTTCAGCACCAATGCCGACGCGACCGTGCTCAACGGTCGCTGGACCAAAGCCGTCGAGACCCACTACGACGACGAGTTCCCGATCAAGCGCATCGGCACCAACCTGTGGGCGGCGCTGGATTACAAGCTGTTCAATGAAGGCCGTCCTGGCGTGGTGCTGGGCCGTGATCACTGGCTGTACAGCGACGAGGAGTTCAACCCCGCCGTCAACGAAGACCAGAACCTGCAAGGCAATTACGCGCTGGTCGAAGGCGTACGCCAGAAGCTCAAGGCCCAAGGCATTCAACTGGTCATGGCAATCGTGCCAGCCAAGGTGCGCCTCTACCCGGAACACCTGGGTGACGTGAAACCGGCCAGCATCCACGCCAACCTGTATCAGGACTTTCACGCACGTGTAGCAGCGGACAACATCCCTGCCCCCGACCTGCTCGGCCCACTGCAACAGGCCAAACTCGCCGGCAAACAGGTGTTCCTGCGCACCGACACTCACTGGACCCCGGACGGTGCTGAAATCGCCGCCAAACAGTTGGCCAAGACCATCGCCGACAAGACCCCGCTGAGTGGCGAGCCACAACGCTTCGTCACCGAGGCGGAAAAAACCGAGCCGCACAAAGGCGACCTGCGTCTGTTCCTGCCGCTGGACCCACTGTTCGAAAACCTGATGCCGCCTAAAGAACCGCTGGAAAAACGCGTGACGCACCTGGCCGAAACCCAAGGCGACGACGCGCTGTTCAGCGACAGCGAAACCCCAGTGGCCCTGGTGGGCACCAGCTACAGCGCCAACCCCAACTGGAACTTCGTCGGTGCCCTCAAGCAAGCCCTGGGCAGCGACGTGGTCAGCTACGCCGAAGACGGCCACGGCCCGATCCTGCCGATGCTCAGCTACCTGAAAAGCGATGACTTCAAGAACAGCCCGCCCCAGGTGCTGATCTGGGAGTTTCCTGAACGTTATCTGCCCGTGAACAACGAAATCGGTGATGCCGACCCATCCTGGGTTGCGCAGCTTAAACAAGCCGGTTCGCGCCAACAGAACATGGCTATCAACACTAAATCCGAGACGCCCGACCGGGCGCAAAACTGAAAGAGAGGTAACTCACATGACTTTCACTACAACTCCTCGTCGTCTCGCTAAAACCCTGGCTATCGCGGCCGGCCTGAGCTTCGTATCGATGTCCGCCTTCGCCGGTGGCGACGCCGCCCTCTACGGCCCAACCGCGCCAAAAGGCTCAAGCTTCGTGCGGATCTACAACGCCAGCAACCAGGAAGTCAGCGCCACCGTCGGCGCGACCAACCTGAGCGAGGTCGCACCACTGGCCAGCAGCGATTTCAGCTTCATGCCCGGTGGTGACTACAGCGCCAAGGTCGGCAGCCAGACCGTGCCGGTCAAACTCGCACCGGACCACTACTACACCCTGGTCAACAGCGGCAGCGGCCAGCCACAACTGATCGAAGAGCCACCGTTCAAGAACAAGCAGAAATCCCTGGTGCGCGTGCAGAACCTCAGCGACAAGGCCCTGACCCTGAAGACAGCTGACGGCAAGACCGACGTGGTCAAGTCCGTGGCTGCCAAAGGCCGTGGCGAGCGCGAAATCAACCCGGTAAAGGTCAGCCTGGCGCTGTATGACGGTGACAAAAAAGTCGGCGACGTGAAGCCAGTGGCCCTGGAGCGCGGTGAAGCGGCGGTACTGTACGTCACCGGTTCCGGTTCGAGCCTGTCGCCAGTGTGGGTGAAACGCCCCGTATCGACCCGTTAAACCATTTTTCCGGGTTGGTTGAGGCCAACCCGGACCGAGACAAAAACAAGAGTGAAACGACAAACCTTCGTAGCTCTGACCCAAATCGATTCAAGGAGAAACCCCCATGATTCCAGTAGTCCTTTCCGGTGGTAGTGGCTCACGTCTTTGGCCGCTTTCCCGTAAACAGTTCCCTAAGCAATTCCTGGCCCTGACCGGCGAGCACACGTTGTTCCAGCAAACCCTGGAACGCCTGGTGTTCGAAGGCATGGACTCCCCGATCGTGGTCTGCAACAAAGACCACCGCTTTATCGTCAACGAGCAACTGGCCGCGCGTAAGCTGGAAAGCCAGCGCATCCTGATGGAGCCGTTCGGTCGCAACACCGCGCCGGCCGTGGCCCTCACCGCGATGATGCTGGTCAACGAAGGCCGCGACGAGCTGATGCTGGTGCTGCCGGCCGACCACGTGATCGACGACCAGAAAGCCCTGCAACGTGCCCTGGCCCTGGCCACCGTGGCGGCCGAACGGGGTGAGATGGTGCTGTTCGGCGTACCGGCGACTCGTCCGGAAACCGGTTATGGCTATATCAAGTCCACCGCCGATTCGCTGCTGCCGGAAGGTGTGAGCCGCGTCGAGCAGTTCGTGGAAAAGCCCAATGAAAAACGCGCCGTCGAGTTCGTCAAAAGCGGCGGTTATTTCTGGAACAGCGGCATGTTCCTGTTCCGTGCCAGCCGCTTCCTCGAAGAGCTGAAAAAGCACGACCCGGACATCTACGACACCTGCCTGCTGACCCTTGAACGCAGCGAACAGACCCCCGATACCGTGTCCTTCGACGAAGCCACCTTCGCCTGCTGCCCGGACAACTCCATCGACTATGCCGTGATGGAAAAAACCCAGCGTGCCTGCGTGGTGCCGTTGAGCGCCGGTTGGAGCGACGTGGGTTGCTGGGCCTCGCTGTGGGCCGTCAACGACAAAGATGTCCACGGTAACGTGAGCAAAGGCGACGTGGTCATCCAGGACAGCCGCAACTGCATGATTCATGGCAACGGCAAACTGGTGTCGGTGATCGGCCTGGACAACATCGTGGTGGTGGAAACCAAGGACGCGATGATGATTGCCCACAAGGACAAGGTCCAGGGCGTCAAGCAGATGGTCAACACCCTGAACGACCAGGGCCGCAGCGAAACCCAGAACCACTGCGAAGTCTATCGTCCGTGGGGCTCCTACGACTCGGTGGACATGGGCGGGCGTTTCCAGGTCAAGCACATCTCGGTCAAGCCGGGCGCGTGCCTGTCGCTGCAGATGCACCACCACCGTGCCGAACACTGGATCGTGGTCAGCGGCACCGCCGAAGTGACCTGTGACGAGAACGTGTTCCTGCTCACCGAGAACCAGTCCACGTATATTCCGATCGCCTCGGTGCACCGCCTGCGCAACCCGGGCAAGATCCCGTTGGAGATCATCGAAGTGCAATCGGGCAGCTATTTGGGCGAAGACGATATCGAGCGCTTTGAAGATATCTACGGTCGCTCGACGCCGGTTGAACGCGGCGTGTCGGTGAAAACTATCGCGCAGTAAAACAGTCGTACAAGAAGCCCCCGTCCAGCCGACTGCGTCCCCTATCCGCAGCCGGTTGGGCGGGGGCTTTTTCTTTGGGGCCGTAGTGATCAATCCCACCTACGCTTAAGTTAGGATGCTCATTCCCTACTTGAGGTGGTCTCCATGTTTTTCGGCGTTCTACTGATCATCACCTGGCTGATCCTGTTGCTGCGCTACCCCGCCAAGGCACTGCCCGTATCCCTCGCGGCCGCCGTGGGCTTGGGTTTCGTCGCGATCTGGGTGGTGTGGCTGGACAGCCAGGAAGCCTCGCAACTGGCCCGCCTGGAGCTGCGCATCACCTATGCTGCCGACGAATGCCCCACCGACCGACCGCTCAAACTGACGCTGAACAATGGCAACGATGTGCCGCTCACCGAACTGCGTTGGCGCGTCGCCGCCTACGCACCGGGCGATACGGTGAACCTCGCGGACAACGTCTATGCCGCCCCACGCTATCGCGGGCCCGGTGAGTTGCAAGCCGGCGCCACGTGGGACGACTGCCTGCCCACTCCGCCTCTGCGCCCCGGCTACCGCCCGCAAACCCTGGAATTTCGCGCCGAGCACCTGCAAGGCAGTTTTTCGGACTGACAAAGGATTGATCCATGCCCAACGTACTGATCACCGGTTGTTCCAGCGGCATCGGCCGTGCCCTGGCGGACGCATTCAAAGCCGCCGGCTACACGGTGTGGGCCAGCGCCCGCCGCCCGGAAGACGTCGCCGCCCTCGACGCTGCCGGCTTTAATGCCGTCGAACTGGACGTCAACGACAGCGCCGCTTTGCAACAGCTGGCCGAACAACTGGGCGAATTGGATGTACTGCTCAACAACGCCGGTTATGGCGCCATGGGGCCGTTGCTCGACGGCGGCACCGAGGCGATGCAACGCCAATTCGAGACCAATGTGTTTTCCATCGTCGGTGTGACCCAGGCGCTGTTCCCGGCTCTGCGGCGCAGCAAGGGATTGGTGGTGAATATCGGCAGTGTTTCCGGTGTGCTGGTAACGCCGTTTGCGGGGGCCTATTGCGCGTCAAAAGCCGCCGTGCATGCCTTGAGCGACGCGCTGCGCATGGAACTGGCGCCGTTTGGCGTGCAGGTCATGGAAGTGCAACCCGGCGCCATCAACACCCGTTTTGCGAAAAACGCCGGCGCCCAGGCCGAACTGTTGATCAATGAACAATCGCCATGGTGGCCGTTGCGCGACGGAATCCGTGCGCGCAGCCAGGCTTCCCAGGACAAGCCGACGCCAGCCAATGTGTTTGCGGCGGATGTATTGAAAGCTGTGCAACAACCACAACCGCCCCGCCTGCTGCGCTCGGGCAATGGGAGCCGCGCGTTACCGTTGATGGCGGCGTTGTTGCCCAAAGGGTTGCTGGAGAAGGTGTTGAAGAAACGCTTCGGGCTGGCCGGTTCGCTCTAACCCTTCATAAAGTCAATGAACGCCCGCACCTTCAGGGGCAAATGTCGGGTGTCCGGATACATCGCGTAGATCCCTTGCGGGGCAAAGCGATGGTCCGGCAACAGGCGCACTAATCGTCCGGCGTCCAGGTCATCCTGCACCAGCCATTGCGGCAACACCGCCACACCGTGCCCACGCACGGCGAAGGCTTGGAGAACGGCTGCGCTGTCGGCGACTAGCGACGCATGGCCGGGGCGATAAGAATGTTCGCCGGCTTGTGGATCGGTCACGCTCAACTCCGTCAATCGGCTATGTTCCAGCTTGGGCAACTGTTCCAAGTCATCCAGCGTATCAACCCCTCCAAACTGTGGTGCCGCCACGGCGAACACCTCGAAAGTCGACAACTGCACCGCGCGGTGATTGGAGTCCAGCAAGCGTCCCAACCGAATCGCCACGTCGAAACGCTCGGAGATCAGGTCCGCGTGAGTGGAGGATGTGGATAAGTGTATGTCCAGGTCCGGGTGCAGGCGGCGGAAGGCTTCGACCGCCGGGGCAACCACGGCCAATGCGTATTCCACGGTGGTAGTGATGCGCAACGTGCCTTTGAGTTGGGCATGCTCCGAGCGCGCCTCCTCCACCGCCAATCGCGCCTCTTCGAGCATGCGTGTGCAGCGCAGGTAGAAGCGCTCGCCGGCATCGGTCAGCGCCAGTTGACGGGTGTTGCGGGTCAGCAGAGTGACGCCCAGTTCTGCTTCCAGACGCTTGAGGTTGAAGCTGACCACGGCGCGAGTCTGGCCCAGCAGGTCAGCGGCAGCGGTGAGAGAGCCGGCCTCGACCACGGCCTTGAAGGTGTCGAATCGGTCCAGGCTGACCATCGGCGGCGCCCTCCTTTGTCAAAATATTTTTGACAAAGTAACAGGCAAACCGACGTATCCCAAACAGCACGACCCGCCTACCCTGCCCGCTTCACTCGCTGGATCGCACTCATGACCTACCGTTCGAAAGTCGCCTGGATCTTTTTATTGGGTTTTGCCCTGGACCTGGTGAACATGTTTGTCGCCACGGTCGCCTACCCGGATATCGCCCACGAACTGCATGCCTCGGTCACGCAACTGGCATGGATCAGCAACGCCTACCTGCTCGGCCTGACCGTGATCATTCCGCTCAGTGCCTGGTTGGCTGCGGTGATGGGGGAGCGAACTCTGATCGCGGCAAGCCTGTTGCTGTTCGCCGGGGCGTCGGTGATGGTGGGCCAGGCGAGTTCGATTGAAACACTGATCGGCTGGCGTGCCCTGCAAGGGCTGGGCGGTGGCTTGCTGATTCCCGGCGGGCAGGCCATGGCTTACCGGCATTTCCCGGCGGCTGAACGCAGCCAACTGACAGCGCGAGTGATGTCGGTGGCATTGCTGGTACCGGCGCTGTCGCCGGCGCTGGGTGGTTTGATTGTCGACAACGTGTCGTGGCGCTGGATCTTCTACGCCAATCTGCCACTGGCGTTGATGACCCTGCTGCTGACCGTGCTGTGGATAAAACCTGACAGGCCGTCGAGCCGTCGTGTGCCACTGGACGTGGGCAGTATTTTCCAACAGATACGCAGCCCAATGCTGCGCACCGCGATGCTGATCTACCTGTGCATCCCCGGCGTGTTCATCGGTACCAGCCTCATCGCCATACTCTATCTTCGCGGCCTCGGGTACGACGCCACACAGACCGGCGCCTTGATGCTGCCGTGGGCACTGGCGTCGGCACTGGCGATTTTGCTCAGCAAAAAACTGTTCAACCGCTGTGGTCCGAAGCCATTGTTGTTGGCGGGCATGCTGCTGCAATGCCTGGGCATCCTGTTGCTGAATGGTCCTGCACTAATCATTCCAGCCTATTTGTTGATGGGGTTGGGAGGCAGCCTGTGCAGCAGTACCGCGCAGACCCTGGCCTTTCTCGATATTCCCGCCGAACGCATGGGCCACGCCAGCGCCCTGTGGAACATCAACCGACAACTGAGCTTCTGCCTGGGCGCAGCGGCGCTAAGTACATTACTGTCGGCCTTGGATTCCTTCGCTATAACCTTCACGATGGCGGCAGCCCTGACCCTGCTGCCTCTTTTTGCGGTGCTGCGTCTGGATACGTCCCGAATACGCGCACTGCTTCACCCTGCCAGCGAGCCTCACCGATGATCGATTACAGCGATTTTTTTGACGAAGTGATCCAGACCCATGTCGAGATCGAACAATGGTTTGCCGGCGTTGCGCCCGAAGGCACCTTGCAGAACCTGCTCGCGCGCTTCTCCCCGGAATTCAGCATGGTTGCCCCGGCGACCGGTGCACGGGTGAATGCGGCCGGAGTCAATGCCCTGTTCACGCGCTTGGGCGGCATGCGCCCGGGATTGAAAATCACCTTGAGCGAGATGGCCGGCATCGATCGCCATGCACGTGGCGCCACGGTGACCTATCGCGAGCATCAGGTCGATGACAGCGGTACACAGACGGACCGCCGTGCCACGGTGGTGTTCGAGAAGCAGGCCAGTGGCGCGCTGCTGTGGCGCCATTTGCATGAAACGTTTATCGCGCAATGACATAGCTATCAGGCCGGATCCTACAAAAAACAGCGAACGGCCTGACATCATTTAAAGGAATCAATCCCCAGGCTCTTTCACCTCTGTCGGCTCACAGGTGAAAGGATGCCTAGGGATTTTCTGCAAAGTGGTGTGCCGCAAGCACACACCACCACTCGCCAGAGGCTGACCAGCCTGCTGAACCTCCCCAAACTCTACCGAACAATCGACGCCGACCCGGGCATCGTCGGGGCCGGCGTGGTGCATATCGGTAGTGACTATCAAGTGACGTTGCTGCGTGAGTTTGTGCCGTTGTGCAGCATCAGGCCCAAACGTGTGATTTTGCGGGAGGTGCCGGGGCCTGTGATGACTGCGCAGGAGCATGCGCAGTTGGCGGCGGTGTCGCCGCATGAGTCTCAGCTATGGCGGGAGGCGTCGGGGATGGCTCTATCCTGCGGCGGAGCTGCGATTGGAATCGTGGTGGCAAAGGCAGGCATCGCGACGGCTCCACTCAGTGCAGGTTCCAGCCTGGCCATCTCCTATATTGCTTACACAGCCGCCGCTGCCAGTGGTGTGCAATGTGCCAATGGCTTATGACGAACCTACAAAGAGCTCACTAACCCGGCAGAAAACGATTATTACGACAGCCTGAGTTGGTATCAGACAATGACCTTAGCTCTGGACGGCATCTCATTGGTGGGCGCAGGTAGCACGACATTTGTCACGATAAAGACAGTCATGATGGTCAAAAGCACAACGGGCCGCAATCTGACTGACATTTTGAGGCGAATGAGCCGCCAGGAACGTGCAAAGCTGACAAACGAAGTGCTGCGCCTACAGAACCCTCGTCATCCTCGTGAAATGATCCGCTTAAAGCAGTTGGCCGGGAAACTTCCCAAACGTTTCAGCAATGCCCAATTACGTCAGGACATCCTCATTCAAATTGCCGATCAGTTGGCCGGCGCTTTTGCTGTAGCCGGCAGCGTTCTATCAGGAAACATCAACCACCTCGTCATCGCCCTCTATGAGGAATTCGACAGCCATGAGCACTAAAAGCGGCCCGATGCCAGCACAGGGAACATTGAGCAGTTACACCAGGCGTTTTGCTTTCACCGTAGGGACTGCGGTGGCCATGATCTTGGCCAGCAGTTCAGGCAACCTGTCACATAGCCTGTCCTACTACGCCCGAATCAACTACCTGCCCAGCGAATATGCGATAGCGGCGTGCTTTTCACTGATATTGGCAATGTGCATCGGGTCAGCCCTTGTCGCGGCGGGCTTACGTTCAGGGCCTCCACTACTGGTGGGCGTCGCAACATTGAACGCGTTACTGTCAACTGGCTACTTAGGGAATCATCCCATTAGTCTGTTTGCAGTATTTCCGTTGTTTCAATCACTGGTTTGCCTGCTGATGCTCAACACAAGAAACCACCGTCGATACGTCAGTATGTTGAGGGTCAAACGCCGTCGCAAAGTCAGAGCCAAAATGCTCTGGGAATAACCGACCTCAATCTGCAGATAACTCCCGCACGATCACCGTGCAGGTAATCCCCGCCGCCAACAACACCCCTTCCGGTACCTCATCGATATGAATCCGTACCGGCACCCGCTGGGCCAGGCGCACCCAGTTGAAGGTCGGGTTCACATCGGCAATCAGTTCGCGGCTTTCGGGGTTGTCGCGGTCGTAGATACCTCGCGAGATGCTTTCCACATGCCCCTTCAAGGTCTCGCCACTCATCAATTGCATATCGGCTTTATCACCGACCTTGACGTGGGGAAGCTTGGTCTCTTCAAAGAAGCCATAGACCCAGAACGAGTTCACATCCACCAAGGCCATCTTGGCTTCGCCGATACGGGCATAGTCGCCGCGATGCACATTCAGGTTGGTGACATAACCATCGACCGCCGCCACCACTTGCGTGCGTTTAAGGTTGAGTTCGGCCGCTTCCAGTTGCGCCAACGCGTGTTGGTAGTCCGCGAGTGCCGAGTCGGCGATATTGCTGGCGTCGTCCCGGTTTTCCTTGGAGATCACCAGCGCATCAAGGTCGGCACGGCGATGGGCGTTGACCTTGCGCATTTCCCAGGTGGCTTTGCGCGACGCCACCAGCGATTGCGCCTGTTTGACCGCAATGCGGTAGTGCTCGGGGTCGATTTGCATCAGCAGGTCGCCCTTTTTCACCAACTGGTTATCACGCACCGGCACATCGACCACTTCGCCGGTGACGTCGGCGGCGACGTTGATGATGTCGGCACGCACACGGCCGTCGCGGGTCCACGGGGTTTCCATGTAGTGCACCCACAACGTGCGGCCAATCCAGATGGCCAAGGCCAGGACCAGCAAGGTCGCGAGCAGGCTGAAAAACTTTTTCATCGGAGCATTCTCAACGGTAGACGGTCAGCGCCAGGGCGCCGAACAGGCAAACGAACAGGCTCAGGCGCAGCAGCGCCGGGTGCCAGAAAAAACGGTAAAGGTCGAACCCGGCCAGGAAGCGATCCAGCGCCCAGGCCAGCGCGGCTGCGATCAAAAACATCAGGGTCATGGTCGGCATGTACACGCCGTGGAAGGCGATTTCACGGGGCATGCGGGGATCCTTGCGTGGCACTTTTCAGAGCCGCCAGCGGCGATTGCGGGTCCAAAAGCGAGGTGCGGATAAAGTGCAGGTAGCTTTTCACCCGGCGTAGGGCCGAGGTGTCAAAGTGCGGGGCGAAGGGTTCGTCGGTGGCCTGCACGCGGCTGATCGCATGGTCGACCGCAATGAGGCCACGCTCCAGGTTGCTCGCGCTGGGTTGCAGGAACAGCCGCACCAGCGAGCGGCCCATCACGCGGATCGCCTGGCGCCAAGGCTGGGATTGGGCGTACGCCGGATGCACCGGAAGAATTGCCTGTTCCTTGCGCAATTCGATAATCGCGTGGCCAACCTCCAGCACCACGAACATCCAGCGCAGCAGATCGCGCTGTACCTGCGGTTGGCCGACGGCGAGACCATAGGCCTGGTGCAGCAGGTCACGCGTGCGGCTTTCAAAGCTCGACGCCAGCCCCTTGAGCTTGCCGCTGATGGCGTACACCACCTGTTCCCGCAGGTCCTGTTCGAGGCGGCGCCACAACCAGCGGCTGTTGGGCGGCAGGATGATCGCCCCCGCCGCTGCGCACACCAGCATGCCGATGATCATGGCGATGTAGTCGTTGATGAAGGTGTAAGGGTTGTAGATCGTCAGGTTGTCCGGCACCGAGCCGGTGCTGAAAAAGATCAGCAGCCCCACGCCGACACCCGCGTATTGCGGGCGTGAAGCGAGGAACGCGCCAAAGATGATCACTGGGGCGAGCATCACGCACAGCAGCGGGAAACCGTCGATCCAGGGAAACACGAAGAACATTTCGACAAAGCCCACCAGTGCACCGATCAAGGTGCCGCAGGCCATTTGGAACGCCATGCGTTTCGGGTTGGGTGTGGCGGCGGACAGCCCGACGGTGGCGGCGGCGATCAAGGTCATGGTCGCGCCGCTGGGCCAGGCAGTCGCCACCCAATAACTGCCGAGCACGATCAGGATGAATGACGCGCGAATTCCCGAGGCGGCACAAGCCAGCCAATTGGTCTTGGGGATAAAGGTTTCATCCCACTGCTCCCGTTCATGTCTGTGCTCCGCCAGGGACGCGTGAGTTTGCGTGTAGTTGTGCAGATCATCGACGAAACGATAGAGCAGCTCGTAGGCGGTATGAAAATCCAGCTGTTCGGCTTCGCTTGGGTTCTGTTCCTGAAAGGCCCCGCGCAGGCTGCGGACCTTGGCAGGCAGGCCATCCTTGTAGACGCTCAGTTGGTTGACCAGGCGCGCCGCATCCGGGCTGGTGAGCGCGCGGCCGGAGAAGCCATCGAGCACTTCGGCAAGGTCTTGCAGGCCGGGTTTGATGGCGGCCACCACGTGATCCGCCTCGTCGGTGCGCAGCCGCTCCAACAACTGATGCAAGGCATTGAAGCGTGTGGTGATGCTCATGAATTCGCTGTTGAGGCGACTGAGCCGGCCGTTGCGCCGACGCATGTGCGGGTCTTCGAACACCGTGATGCTGCGCAGCCCTTCCAGGCCCACGGCTTCGGCGATAAAACGCACGTTGCTGGCCTCGAAACCTTCACGCTGGCTGCGCCCGCGCAGGCCATCGGTGACGAACAGCGCAAACACGCCGAAGCGCTGGTACAAGGCATTGCGCATGGCGGCGCTGGAGGTTTGCGGCAAGATTGCGGCGCTGATCAGGGTGGAGCACAGAATCCCCAGGGAGATTTCCAGCACCCGCCACACCGCTGCCATGAAGGCACCATCCGGATGCGCCAGCGCCGGCAGCCCGACCATCGCCGCCGTATAACCGGCAAGTACGAACCCATAGGCGCGAAAGTTGCGATTGCGCGTCGCACCAGCGGTGCAGATGCCCACCCAGATCGCCAGCGCGCCGAGAAACAACTCGGTGTTCTGCGCAAACAAGGCAATCAACACCACCATCACCGCCGACCCCGCCAGGGTGCCGAGGAAGCGATAGAAACTCTTGGCGAACACCTGGCCGCTCTGCGGCTGCATCACGATGAACACGGTGATCATCGCCGTACGTGATTGTGGCAGTTCCAGGCGCATGGCCAACCACAGCGTGAGGAACGCCGCGATCAACACCTTGAAGATATACACCCAGGTCACGCCGTCGCTGCGTGCCCAATCAAAAAAGCCACGGCGCCACTCCAGGGAATGCAGCCAGCGCAGCGGTGCAGGCAAGGGAGTCATCGAGTCCTACTCAGTGATCAAACACGGCGAGCGCCGCAGAGGTTTTGCCCGGGAGGGTCTCGGCGTTTTGTGGCGCATCGTTGCCGGCGCCGAGGCCGCCGCCCAAGGCCGTTACCAGTTCGGCGTGAGCGCTCAGGCGAGCGGCCTGTACCTGCTGCTCGATCTGTTGCTGATGAAACAGCAAGGTTTGCGCATTCAGTACATTCAGGTAGTCGGTGAGGCCGCGTTGATAGGCGATCATCGCAATGTCGTAGGTCTTCTGCGCCGAAGCCACCGACTGCGCGGCGAAGGCGGCTTGCTTGTCCATCGATTCGCGGCGGATCAATTGGTCGCTGATGCCCTTGAGGGCATCGACCAGGGTCTGGTTGTACTGGGCGACGGCGATGTCATAGCCGGCGCTGGCTTCACCCAGTTCCGCACGCAGGCGGCCGCCGTCGAAGATCGGCAAGGTGATCGCAGGCCCCACGCTATAGTTGAATTTCTTGCCCGCCAGGAATTCCAGCATGCCGCCACCGGTGGCCATGTAGCCGAGGCTGCCGACCAGATCGACATTGGGGTAGAAGCCGGCGTGGGCCACATCGATGCCACGGGCCTGGGCCGCGACTTGCCAGCGGCTGGCAACCACGTCCGGGCGTTGGCCGAGCAATTGCGCGGGCAGGCTCGACGGCAACGTCAACGGCGCGGCCAGGGACAGGCTCGGCCGCTGCAGTTGCGCACCCTCCCCCGGACCTTTGCCCGCCAGGGCCGCCAACTGGTTACGGCTAAGGGCGATCTCTTCGTCCAGCGCGTCCAGTTGGCGATGGGTTTCCGGCAACGGGGTTTCGGCCTGGCTGACGTCGAAGTGGGTGCCGATCCCGGCGTTCAGGCGTTTGTTGGCCAAGTCGAGGATCTGTTGCTGCTGCGCCAGGGTCGCCGCGACGATATCGCGGTTGGCGTAATGCAACGACAACTGGATATAGGCGCGCACCACGTTGTTCTGTAATTCGAGTTGGGCCTGGCGTGCCTCGGCGGCGCTCATGTGCGCCAGGTCGACGGCACGCTCGGTGGCACTGCTTTCGCGGCCCCACAGGTCGAGGGCGTAGCTCAGGCCCAGGGACGCATTGTTGTCCCAGGTGTTGGCACCGCTCAGCTCGCCGGGACCATAGAACTGATCCTTCGGCCAGTTGTGGCGTTTGAGGGTGGTGTCGCTGTTGATCTGTAACGACTCGGCAGACTTGGAAATCCCGGCCATGGCCCGCGCTTCACGCACTCGCGCGGCGGCCATGGCCATGCTCGGGCTATGTTGCGTGGCCAGTTCGACCCAGCGGTTCAGTTGCGTATCGCCGTAGGTTTGCCACCATTGCTCGGTGGGCCAGCGGGCGTCCTGGGCGGCGCTCTGGATGGCTTCGTCGGTAGCCAGGTGGTTGGCGTCGAGAGACTGGCCTTGTGGGGCGACTCCTCCGGTTCCGATGCAGCCGCTGATTGCTAACGATAAAGCCCAAACACTGAGAGTCTTAAGCTCTCTGCTGATGCGACGCGGCACGGCAAGCGTATTCCTGAGAGGGTGGAGCGGGAAAGGTGGCGCAATTCTAGGCGGCGGCATGAACGACGATAAGCTGGTATTCCTGTGAATCTTTGTTACCGTTCAGGCGATAATCCGTTGGTAGGGATCACTGGACGGCGTAACTTTCTGTCACAATTTGTTATCTCCCCTGAGAACACTCCATGGACACTTTGCAAAACATGCGCGCCTTCAGTTGCGTGGCCGAAGCCGGCAGCTTCACCGCCGCCGCCGTGCAACTGGATACCACCACGGCCAATGTGTCGCGCGCGGTCTCCAACCTTGAGGCCCATCTGCAAACCCGCTTGCTCAACCGCACCACCCGCCGCATCGCGCTGACCGAAGCCGGCAAACGCTATTTGCTGCGCTGTGAACAGATCCTGGCCTACGTCGAGGAAGCCGAGGCCGAAGCCAGTGACGCCCACGCGCGCCCTGCCGGGCAGTTGAAAGTGCACACCATGACCGGTATCGGCCAGCACTTCGTCATCGATGCCATTGCCCGCTACCGCCGTACCCATCCGGACGTGACCTTCGACCTGACCCTGGCCAACCGCGTGCCGGACCTGCTCGATGAGGGCTACGACGTCTCCATCGTGCTAGCCAGCGAGCTGCCGGACTCGGGTTTCGTGTCCCAGCGCCTGGGCATCACCTACAGCATCGCGTGCGCCTCGCCGGATTACGTCAAGGCCAAAGGTTGCGCGCAGCGCCCACAGGACTTGCTCAACCACGCCTGCCTGCGCCTGGTCAGCCCGGTGATCCAGTTGGATAAATGGACCTTCAACGGCCCTGAAGGCCAGGAAAGCGTGGCGATCAACACCTCGCCGTTCCTGGTGAACTCGGCCGACGCGATGAAAACCGCGATCACCAGCGGCATGGGCGTCGGCCTGTTGCCTGTGTACGCGGCCATCGAAGGCCTGCGCAACGGCACCCTGGTGCGCGTGATGCCCAACTATCGTTCCCAGGAACTGAACCTGTACGCCATCTACCCGTCGCGCCAATACCTGGATGCGAAGATCAAGACCTGGGTGGAATACCTGCGCGGTTCATTGCCGGAGATTCTGGCGACGCATCAAGCGGAACTGGTGGCATATGAGTTGAGTGGCAGCCTCAGCGGCGCGCGGATGGCCAACTGACAAGCGGCAGCAGGAATGTTAGCGTGCTTGGCATTCTTCCGTAGTCGATGAGCCCGCCTGCAATGAAAAAGACTGTCCTCGCCTTCAGCCGCGTCACCCCGGCAATGATCGAACGCCTGCAACAGGACTTCGAGGTGATCGCGCCCAACCCCAAGCTGGGCGACATCAACGCGCAATTCAATGAAGCCCTGCCCCACGCCCACGGCCTGATCGGCGTGGGCCGCAAGCTGGGACGTGAGCAGTTGCAGGGCGCGAGCAAACTGGAAGTAGTGTCCAGCGTGTCAGTGGGCTACGACAACTATGACGTGGCGTACTTCAATGAACGCGGGATCATGCTCACCAACACCCCCGACGTGCTCACCGAAAGCACCGCCGACCTGGCCTTCGCCCTGCTCATGAGCAGTGCCCGCCGTGTGGCCGAACTGGACGCCTGGACCAAGGCCGGCCAGTGGAAAGCCAGCGTCGGCGCGCCCTTATTCGGTTGCGACGTGCATGGCAAGACCCTGGGCATCGTCGGCATGGGCAATATCGGCGCGGCCGTGGCCCGGCGTGGGCGCCTGGGTTTCAACATGCCGATCCTGTACAGCGGCAACAGCCGCAAGCCGGCACTGGAGCAGGAACTGGGCGCGCAATTTCGCAGCCTGGATGAGCTGCTGGCCGAAGCGGATTTCGTGTGCCTGGTGGTGCCGTTGAGCGACAAGACCCGTCACCTGATCAGCACCCGCGAGCTGGGGTTGATGAAGTCCAGCGCGATCCTGATCAACATCTCCCGTGGCCCGGTGGTGGATGAGCCCGCGCTGATAGAAGCCCTGCAAAGCCAGCGCATCCGTGGCGCCGGGCTGGATGTGTATGAACAGGAGCCGCTGGCCGAGTCGCCGCTGTTCCAACTGAGTAATGCCGTGACCCTGCCGCACATCGGCTCCGCCACCCATGAAACCCGCGAAGCCATGGCCAACCGCGCCCTGGACAACCTGCGCAGCGCTCTGCTGGGCCAACGTCCGCAGGACCTGGTGAACCCGCAAGTCTGGAAGGGTTGACACAAATCCCCTGTGGGGGTCATGTACCGCACAAAATGGTTAAAGCCTGGCTCCCCCAAGTCGATAACCTTCCATAGATCGTCATCCCTGATCCACAGAAGGTTTTTATGTCCACCACCAAAGCCCGCGCAGACTCACTGTCGCTTCTGCTCTTTACCTTGCGCAGCGGCAAGCTGATGGCGATCAACCTGCTGAAAGTCAGCGAAATCATTCCCTGCCCGCCGCTGACCAAGCTGCCAGAGTCCCACCCTCACGTCAAAGGCATCGCCACCCTGCGCGGCAATTCGCTGGCGGTGATCGACCTGAGCCGCGCCCTCGGCGAAATGCCCCTGGCGGACCCAGACGGCGGCTGCCTGATCGTCACCGACGTAAGCCGTTCCAAACAGGGCCTGCATGTGCAGGCGGTGAGCAAGATCGTGCACTGCCTGACCACCGACATCCGTCCACCGCCCTATGGCTCCGGCGGTAACCGTGCGTTCATCACTGGGGTCACCCAGGTGGAAGGTGGCTTGGTGCAGGTGCTGGATATCGAGAAAGTCATCCATGGCATCGCGCCGGCACCGATCGAAGCGGCGCCGACCGACCTGACCATGGAAGAGGCTGAAGTGCTGGGCAACGCACGCATCCTGGTGGTGGACGACAGTCAGGTCGCCCTGCAGCAATCGGTGCACACCTTGCGCAACCTCGGCCTCACCTGCCACACCGCGCGCAGTGCCAAGGAAGCCATCGATGTGCTGCTGGAGCTGCAAGGCACGGTCGAGCAGATCAATGTGGTGGTCTCGGACATCGAGATGTCAGAAATGGATGGCTACGCCCTCACCCGCACCCTGCGCGAAACCCCGGACTTCCAGCACCTCTATGTGCTGTTGCACACCTCCCTGGACAGCGCGATGAACAGCGAAAAAGCCCGGCTGGCCGGCGCCGACGCGGTGCTCACCAAATTCTCCTCGCCGGAGCTGACCAAGTGCCTGGTGGTGGCCGCGCAAACGGTGGCGCAAAAAGGTCTGTGAGCGACTATTTCCAACTGTTGCGTCGCGACCTCAGCGGCAGCCTGCCCGCCCCGCAATGGCCCGCCGGTACGCAGCTGGACCACTACCGCGACGAACTGGCCCCGGCAATTCATGCCGTGCTGTGCCTGACCCAGGAACAGGGCGGCGGCCGCGTGCCCAATCTGGAAACCTGGCGACACCAGTTCACCACCGATGCCGAGTTCGATCCCACCCTGTGCTTGGTAGTCAGCAACGACGAAGGCATTCTCGGCGTGGCGCAGTGCTGGACCAGCGCCTTTATCAAGAACCTCTCCGTTCACCCTTGCGCCCAAGGCCAAGGGCTGGGGCGTGCGTTGTTGCTGCACAGCTTCCATGCATTCAAGCAACGCGGCGAACCCTATGTGGACCTCAAGGTGCTGGAGAGCAATGTGCGCGCTCGCCAGCTGTATGAAAGCGCGGGCATGAAATTTGTCCTACGCGATGTCGTCCCACAGGACTAACACGCACTGGCGTGTAACTTGCTTCCACAGAGCCCAATCGGTGAACAGAGGTAAAAACCCGTCACCGTTCTTGCGTGCCCTCTGACCTAGCCTGGTGACAGATCCGCCATGAATACTCAATTTTCCTGCGTCGGTTGCGGCAAATGCTGCTCCGACCACCATGTGCCCCTGACCCTCGAAGAAGCCCGGATGTGGGCGGCGGACGGCGGTAACGTCATCGTTCTGGTGGAAGGTTTCCTGGGCAATGGCCTCGGCCTGCCCCAGCAACAACGCGAGCACGCCGAGCGCCGTTCGGTGGTGGTGCCCAGCGGCAATACCGAGGCGTTTGTGGCAATCACCTTTGCCGCCTACAACGCCGGGCGCTGCCGGAATCTTGACGAAGACAATCGGTGCCGCATCTATGAGCGCCGCCCGTTGGTATGCCGCATCTACCCGATGGAAATAAACCCGCATATCCCGCTGAACCCCGCGGCCAAGGATTGCCCACCAGAGTCCTGGGAACAGGGGCCGGCGTTGATCGTCGGAGGGGAGTTGATGGATCGGGAACTGGCCGAATTGATCCGCCTCTCGCGCCAGGCCGATCGTGACGATGTACAGACCAAGGAGGCGGTGTGCGCTCTGCTGGGCATTCGCACCACAGCGCTCAAGGGCGATGGATTTACCGCCTACCTGCCGGACATGGGCGCATTCGCCCAGGCGATTGAGTTGGCGGTAGATCAGCCGGCCGTGGCCAATGAGTGGGTGTTCCATGTGTCGGGGCTGGACATCGCCGAACAGGTGCTGGATGCCGGGGCGCAGATTGCGACCGAGGTGCCAAGCAATTATGCGTTTATCCCACTACGCGCGGCTTAGACCAGAACTCTCTCGGTAGTTGGAGGAGTCGGCAGGGCGTCGACTCTAAGCGCACCGGGGGAGCAATACTGATCCAGCTCATGCTCCACGCAATTAATTAGCCATCACGGCACGTCCAGACGATAAGGCGCCAGGATCCGCTGGTATTCGCCACTGTGCTTAAGCTGTTCGAGGGCGCGATTGAGTTCAACACGTAACGCCGTGTCAGTATTGCGCAACGCGATCGCCACACCGTCGCCCAGCCGCTCGGCGAGAACGGCGGGGCCCAGAAAGGCGAAATCCTCGCCAGCGGCAGTGTCGAGCAGCGCGTTGCGGATTTCTACTGTGCCCTGCAGGGTGGCATCAATATCGCCGGCTATCAGGCTGCGGACCAGTTCGTCGTTGAGCCAGAAGCTCTTGATGATCACGCCCTTTTGCGCCCATTGCGACCTGGCAAAGGCTTCACGATTGCTCCCCAGTAAAACGCCGACTCGCTTGCCCTTGAGTGACTTTGTCGTCGGCATCAGGCCTGAGTCTCGGCGTGCAACCAGGCGCGTGGTGAAGGGATAGAGGTTATCGGTGAAGCTCACCCAGCGCCGTCGACCGGGTGTGGGTGCGATACCGATGATGGCATCGAAGTGTCGAGCTTCAAGGTCTTGGAAATTTTCGACCAACACCTGATCGACCCAGGTACAGCGCACATTCAATTGCTGACACAGCGCGTTGCCGAGCTCGATGTTCAGACCGACCAATTGCCCTTGCGGGTTACGACTCTGGAAGGGAGGGAACAGGGCGGCCACGCCGAAACGGATTTCCCGCCGTGGTTGATCAATGCCTGCAACGGCATCCACGGCGAGTAACAGGGCAAGCGCTATACAGAGGTGTATCAGAAGCACAGGAAACGTCCTTTTCCAGAAAACGCACCCTGCGCTGCACCCATTGAAAAAACCGGGGTGAAGCGCAAGCAGTGCAAGCTTTCAAGAAACGGTCGCGAGGCTACAAGCGGAAATATCAGCTGAGGCTGTAGGCAACATCCGCCAAATAATACAGTTGATTAATCTTAACGTTTCCCCATGGAACGACGAGTCCCCGGCGGAGCCATGCCCGGGCTCTTGGTATGGCCGTTCTTGGCGCCGTTTTTGTACCAGGGCTGGGCGGCATTCTTGGCCCCGGCCAGTTCACCCGGCTTGAACGGAAACTTGAACGCCGGGATCTCGGCTTTTTCAACGCCTTCGGCGCTGGCCGGATCGACGAGGTCGGCCGCATCAACAGGGGTTTGTGTCGGGGAAGTCATAGGGGCTCCGGCGCGGCTATTGGTGTAAAAGCGCGAGTATAGCGGGGCCGGAGAGTCAAGCGGTAAGCTTCAAGCGGCAAGTTAAGAGCGCTGGCTGTCACGGCTGTCAGTTTGACGTCACGATCCTGACCGGGTCGCAGCGCTATAAAGGCTTCATCCGAACTTCAATTTGCAGCTTGCAGCTTGAAACTTGCAACTGCGCCTCTGGCGTCCTTCTATGCACATTCAACGAAAAACCGCCCTGATCGCGGGTGTCCTCGTGGTGTTGGCCGTTGCAGCCTGGGCACTCACCCGCCCGGCAAAGACCAAGCTGGCGGCGCCCACTGCGATTCCGGTGCGGGTGGTGAGCGTGGCGCAGCAGGATATCCCGCGCTTTGTCAGCGGGATCGGTTCGGTACTGTCGTTGCACAGTGTGGTGATCCGCCCGCAAGTGGACGGCATCCTGACTAAACTGCTGGTGAAGGAAGGCCAGTTGGTCAAGGCCGGTGACCTTTTGGCGACCATCGATGACCGCTCGATCCGTGCAAACCTCGACCAGGCCAAGGCACAACTGGGCGAAAGCCAGGCGCAGTTGCAGGTGGCGCTGGTCAACCTCAAGCGCTACAAGGCATTGAGCGTCGACGACGGCGTATCCAGACAGACCTATGACCAACAGCAAGCCCTGGTCAACCAGCTCAAGGCCACGGCCCAAGGCAACCAAGCCGCTATCGATTCAGCCCAGGTACAACTTTCCTACACCCAGATTCGCTCGCCGGTCAGCGGCCGCGTGGGTATTCGCACCGTGGATGAAGGCAACTTCCTGCGTACAGCCGATACCCAGGGCCTGTTCTCCGTGACCCAGATCGACCCGATTGCCGTCGAGTTCTCCCTGCCACAGCAAATGCTGCCGACTCTGCAGGGCCTGATCGCTGCGCCCACACAAGCCAGTGTCGATGCCTATATGGGCGCCGACACCGACGGTCAGACCGGTGACTTGCTGGGCGAAGGCCACTTGAGCCTGATCGATAACCAGATCAGTTCCACTACCGGCACCCTGCGCGCCAAAGCCGAGTTCAACAATGCCTCGCAACGCCTGTGGCCGGGGCAACTGGTGACCATCAAGATCCAGACCGCCCTCGACAAAAACGCCCTGGTAGTGCCGCCGACCGTGGTGCAACGTGGCCTGGATTCCCACTTCGTGTACCGGGTCAAGGGTGACAAGGTTGACGTGGTACCGGTGCAGGTCACCTACCAGGACAGCGACGTGAACATCATCAAAGGCGTGCAGGCTGGCGATGTGCTGGTCAGTGACGGCCAGTCGCGACTCAAGGCCGGCGCGCAGGTTGAGGTGCTCAAGGAGTCGCCGCAGGTGATCCAGACGGTTGATGCCAAGGTGCGGCCATGAGTCGTTCACCGTCAGCCTGGTGCGTCGACCACCCGGTTGCCACCCTGCTGCTGACCTTTGCCCTGGTGCTGCTCGGGCTGATTGCATTCCCACGTCTGGCTATCGCCCCACTGCCGGAAGCGGAATTTCCGACAATCCAGGTCAGCGCTACTTTGCCCGGCGCCAGCCCGGACACGATGGCCTCGTCCGTGGCCACGCCGTTGGAGGTGCAATTCAGCGCCATCCCCGGCATGACCCAGATGACCTCCAGCAGTGCCTTGGGCTCAAGCCTGCTGACGCTGCAATTCACCCTGACCAAGAGCATCGACACCGCCGCCCAGGAAGTGCAGGCGGCGATCAACACCGCATCCGGCAAGCTGCCCAGCGATATGCCCAGCCTGCCGACCTGGAAAAAGGTCAACCCGGCGGACAGCCCGGTGCTGATCCTCAGCGTCAGTTCCAACAGCATGCCCAGCACCGAGCTGAGCGATTACGTGGAAACCTTGCTGGCCCGCCAGATCAGCCAGATCGACGGCGTGGGCCAGATCAATATCACCGGTCAGCAGCGCCCGGCGATCCGCGTGCAAGCGTCGCCGGACAAGCTCGCCGCCATCGGCCTGACCCTGGCCGACATCCGCCTGGCCATCCAGCAATCGAGTCTCAACCTGGCCAAAGGCGCGATCTACGGCGAGAACAGCGTGTCGACCCTGTCGACCAACGACCAGTTATTCCATCCGGAGGACTATGCCCAGTTGATCGTGTCCTACAAGGACGGTGCACCGGTTCAACTGCGGGATATCGCCAAAGTCATCAACGGTTCGGAAAACGCCTACGTGCAGGCCTGGTCTGGCGACACGCCGGGGGTCAACCTGGTGATTTCGCGTCAGCCCGGCGCGAATATCGTCGAGACCGTTGACCGCATTCAAGCCGAGTTGCCGCGCCTGCAAGCCATGCTGCCGGCGTCGGTGCAGGTCAGCGTATTGACCGACCGCACCAAGACCATCCGCGCGTCCCTGCACGAAGTGGAAGTCACGCTGCTGATCGCGATACTGCTGGTAGTGGCGGTGATGGCGCTGTTCCTGCGCCAGTTGTCGGCGACGATGATTGTGTCCAGCGTCCTCGGTGTGTCGCTGGTGGCCAGTTTTGCGTTGATGTACCTGATGGGCTTCAGCTTGAACAACCTCACACTGGTGGCGATCGTGATCGCCGTGGGGTTTGTGGTGGACGATGCCATCGTGGTGGTAGAGAACATTCATCGCCACTTGGAAGCCGGGCTCGACAAACGCGAAGCGGCGATCAAGGGCGCCGGTGAAATCGGCTTTACCGTGGTATCCATCAGCTTCTCGCTGGTGGCGGCGTTTATTCCGCTGCTGTTCATGGGCGGCGTGGTCGGGCGGCTGTTCAAGGAGTTCGCCTTGACGGCCACCTCGACCATCCTGATTTCGGTGGTGGTCTCGCTGACGTTGGCACCCACCCTGGCCGCGCTGTTCATGCGCGCGCCCACCCATCATGCCCACGACAAGCCCGGTTTCAGCGAGCGACTGCTGGCCGGCTATGCACGCAACCTGCGCCGAGCGCTCGCCCATCAACGCACGATGGCGGCGATCTTCGTCGTGACTCTGGCCCTGGCGGTGGTGGGTTATGTGTTTATCCCCAAGGGTTTCTTCCCCGTGCAGGACACCGGTTTTGTTCTAGGCACCAGCGAAGCGGCGGCCGATGTGTCGTACCCGGAAATGGTCGCCAAGCACAAGGCCCTGGCCGAGATCGTCAAGGCCGACCCGGCGGTGGAAGCGTTCTCGCACTCGGTCGGCGTGACCGGCAGTAACCAGACCATCGCAAACGGCCGCTTCTGGATCGCCTTGAAAGACCGTGGCGACCGTGATGTGTCCGCCAGCCAGTTCATCGACCGTATCCGCCCTAAACTGGCGAAGGTGCCGGGCATTGTGTTGTACCTGCGCGCCGGGCAAGACATCAACCTCAGCTCCGGCCCCAGCCGCGCTCAGTACCAGTACGTGCTCAAGAGCAACGACGGCCCGACGCTCAACACCTGGACCCAACGCCTCACCGAAAAACTGCGCGCCAACCCGGCGTTCCGCGATCTGTCCAACGACCTGCAATTGGGCGGCAGCATCACCCACATCAGCATCGACCGCCAGGCCGCCGCGCGCTTCGGCCTGACCGCCACCGATGTCGACCAAGCGCTCTACGACGCCTTTGGCCAACGCCAGATCAACGAGTTCCAGACCGAGATCAACCAGTACCAGGTGGTGCTGGAGCTGGACACCCAGCAACGCGGCAAGACCGAAAGCCTCAACTACTTCTACCTGCGCTCGCCGCTCACCAACGAGATGGTGCCGCTGTCGGCGCTGGCCAAAGTCGACCCGCCCACGGTGGGCCCGCTTTCCATCAGCCATGACGGCATGTTCCCGGCCGCCAACCTGTCATTCAACCTGGCGCCGGGGGTGGCCTTGGGTGATGCGGTGATCATGCTCAACCAGGCCAAGAATGAAATCGGTATGCCCACCACCATCATCGGCAACTTCCAGGGCGCGGCCCAGGCCTTTCAGAGCTCGCTGGCCAGCCAGCCGTGGCTGATCCTGGCGGCGCTAGTGGCGGTCTACATTATCCTCGGTGTGCTGTATGAGAGTTTCGTGCACCCGCTGACGATCATCTCCACGTTGCCGTCAGCGGGGCTGGGTGCACTGATCATGCTGTCGCTGATGGGCCAGGATTTTTCGATCATGGCGTTGATCGGCCTGGTGCTGTTGATCGGCATCGTGAAGAAGAACGGCATCCTGATGATCGACTTTGCCCTGGAGGCTCAGCGCGTGAAGGGCCTATCGCCGGAGGATGCGATCTACGAGGCCTGCGTCACGCGGTTCCGCCCGATCATCATGACCACCCTGGCCGCCCTGCTCGGCGCGGTGCCGCTGATGCTCGGCGCCGGCCCCGGCGCGGAAATGCGCCAGCCGCTGGGTATCGCGGTGGTCGGCGGCTTGCTGGTGAGCCAGGCACTGACGCTGTTCACCACGCCGGTCATATACTTGTACCTCGAGAAGTTTTTCCACCGGCCCACACCAACGCCTGCGTTGGCGACCACAGATTGAGGCCCGGCCCTGGAGCAAAAAGGCTCATGCGCGTCCTGATTATTGAAGATGAAGAAAAAACCGCGGACTACCTGCACCGCGGTCTGACGGAACAGGGCTACACCGTCGATGTGGCCCGCGAAGGGGTAGAAGGCTTGCACCTGTCGCTGGAGAATGACTACGCAGTGATCGTGCTCGACGTGATGCTGCCCGGCCTCGACGGCTTTGGCGTATTGCGCGCCTTGCGTGCGCGCAAACAGACGCCGGTGATCATGCTCACCGCTCGCGAACGCGTGGAAGACCGCATTCGCGGTCTGCGCGAAGGCGCCGATGATTACCTGGGCAAGCCGTTTTCCTTCCTGGAACTGGTGGCGCGCCTGCAAGCGCTGACTCGCCGCAGTGGCGGGCACGAGCCGGTGCAGGTCACAGTCGCCGACTTGTGGATCGACCTGATCAGCCGCAAGGCCAGTCGCAACGGCCTGCGCCTGGACCTGACCGCCAAGGAGTTCTCGCTGCTGAGCGTGTTGGCGCGGCGCCAGGGCGAAATCCTGTCCAAGACCGCGATAGCGGAAATGGTCTGGGACATCAATTTCGACAGCGACGCCAATGTGGTGGAAGTGGCCATCAAGCGCCTGCGCGCCAAGCTCGATGGGCCGTTCGAACAGAAACTGCTGCACACCATCCGTGGCATGGGGTATGTGCTGGAGAGCCGAAGTGTCAGCTAACTCCATCGCCCTACGCCTGAGCGGCATGTTCACGTTGGTGGCGCTGCTGATCTTCGTGTTGATCGGTGGCGCGTTGTATCAGCAGGTGGACCGCAGCCTGGGCTTGTTGCCGGGTGCCGAGCTGGATGCGCGTTACAGCGTGTTGGAGTCTTCGGTGAACCGCTTCGGCACGCCGGACCATTGGGTGAAGATGCAGGCCAAGCTCAAGTTGTTGGGCGAGGAGGACAAACGCATCCGCTTCTGGGTAGTGAGCAGTGATCCGAACTACGAATACGGCAACCCCGATGCGCAGATCCGCGCCTTCGCCGAAGGGCCGACGGGCAAGCGCGACCTGCGTCTGCCGGGGCGCGAGTACCCGCTCAAGGTGCTGGTGAGTCAGTTCCCGGCCAAGGATCAACGCCCGCCGCTGCGCTTCATGATCGCCATCGACACCGAAAACTTCCGGGCCACCCAGCACCACCTGCTGGTTGCGCTGGTCAGTCTCGCATTGGTCGGTGTGGTACTTGCTTCGTTACTGGGTTTCTGGGTCGCACGTATCGGTCTAAAACCGTTGGGCAAGCTCTCGGATGAAGCGCAGAAACTTGCACCACCCAAGCTCTCCGGACGCCTGCAACTGTCGCCGCTGCCGCCGGAGTTGAGCCAATTCGTCAACTCGTTCAACGCCACGCTGGACCGCGTCGAACAGGCCTATTCTCGCTTGGAGTCGTTCAACGCAGACGTGGCCCATGAACTGCGCTCGCCCTTGACCAACCTGATCGGCCAGACCCAAGTCGCCTTGACCCGCGGACGCTCCGCCGAGCATTACTTCGAGGTGCTGCAATCGAATCTTGAAGAACTGGAGCGCCTGCGTTCGATCATCAACGACATGCTGTTCCTCGCCAGCGCCGACCAGGGCAGCAAGGCCACCAAGTTGATCGAAAGTTCCCTGGCCGATGAAGTGGCAACCACCCTCGACTACCTGGACTTCATCCTTGAAGACGCACAAGTCGAGGTGCAGGTACGGGGCGATGCCACGGTGCAGATCGAAAAAGCCCATCTGCGCCGCGCACTGATCAATCTGCTGAGCAACGCGGTACAACACACAGCGCCGGGTCAGGTCATCGTTGTGAGCATCGAGCTGCTGGACCACCAGGTGACAATCGGCGTAACCAACCCGGGTGACGCGATTGCCAGCAAACATCTGCCGCGCCTGTTCGAACGCTTCTATCGGGTAGACGCTTCGCGCAGCAACAGTGGGGCCAACCACGGCCTGGGGCTGGCCATCGTCAAGGCGATAGCCCTGATGCACGGCGGCGACGTCTTCGTGCGCAGCGAGGGCGGTGATAACACCTTTGGCATTACCTTACCGGTCTAAGGCACGACTGTTGCGATTTGGGTAACAGTCATTATCTTGTTACACTCTGTACCGTACCGCTCGCCTGCGTTAATTTGACGCATCGATGAGCGCGACGGCAAAGGCAGTCTCCGCTTACCCGAATTTCCCTCGACTTATTTCCAGGGCTCTACACTGGGAATCTGTCTTAAAGCCGCTGACTTCAGCGGCTTTTTTTTGCCATAAAAAAGGCCAGGCACACTCAACGACATTGGCCCGTTTCCGTTTGCCCAAAGGAGCTCCACCGGTGAAGAACTCGCTGACGTTCACCCCGTTATTCCTCGCGATTACCGCAACGATTACCCCTCTTGCCCAAGCGGCAGACTCCACCTCCGCCGACGGTTTCGTCGAAGGTGCCCACCTCAATATCAACACCCGCAACTACTACATGAACCGCGACCGTCGCGACCTTCACACTGATGACAGCAAGGAATGGGGCCAGGGTTTCATCGGCACCTTCGAGTCCGGCTACACCCAGGGCACCGTCGGTTTCGGCCTGGACGCCCACGCCATGCTCGGCCTGAAACTGGATGGCGGTGGCGGCACCGATGGCTCCAGCATCCTTCCGTACGGCAGTGGCAACGGCAAAGCGCCGGGCTCGTTCTCGACGGCGGGTGGCACCGTGAAGGTGCGCGCATTCGATACCGAACTCAAAGCCGGCGACCTGTTCCTCAATAACCCGGTGATCGCCGGCGGCGCGACTCGCATGCTGCCGCAGACTTTCCGCGGTGTGAGCCTGGCCAACCACAGTCTCGACGGCTGGATGTTCGAAGGCGGCCAGGCCAGCTTCACCAAGCTCTACAACCAGAGTGGCAATCGGCGCATTGGCACCAGCTACGGCGCTCTGCCGAATAACGCGGACAGCCGGCACATGAACTGGGTCGGTGCGTCGCTCAGCGGCATTGATGGGCTGACCAGTAACCTCTACGCCTCCGAGCTCAAGGATGTGTGGAACCAGTACTACTACGACCTGGACTACACCTATGTGGTGAACGAGAGCGTCAGTCTCAACCCCGGTCTGCACTACTACCACACCCAGGACACTGGGCAATCGCTGCTCGGCGATATCGACAACAACACCTACAGCCTGCACTTCACCGTGGACGTTGGCCATCACAGCGTCACCGCCGCGTACCAGCGGGTCAACGGCAACACACCGTTCGACTACATCGCCCAAGGCGATAGCGTGTACCTGGATAACTCCCAGCAATATTCGGACTTCAACGGCCCCAACGAGCGTTCGTGGAAACTCAAGTACGCCTATGACTTCGGCGGCCTGGGCCTGCCTGGCCTGACCTCGGCCGTGTCCTACATCAGCGGCAAAACCGACCTGACCAAAGTCGACCCGCAAAGCCGAGGCTACAGCGCCTGGTACAGCGCCGACGGCAAGGACGCCAAGCACTGGGAACGGGACATTGACCTGAAATACGTGGTACAGGGCGGCAAAGCCAAAGACCTGGCGGTGCGCCTGCAATGGGCGGTCAACCGTGGCAGCAAAGGCTACTCGGCGGTGGATCGGGACGTGGATGAGTACCGGGTGATCGTCGACTATCCGATCAACGTGTTTTAAGCAGCGATCTTTCTTTTTAACCCGGTATTTAATTTTCATCGGGTAGAACTAAACTGCCAGCATCCTCACCGCTGAAGTCTGCCCGATGAGTCCACGCCCCGTTCGTACTTCCCCTGCACATCCTGAGTTATTACTTATCCTGGGCAGTGGACTCACCGTTGCCCTGATTGTGATCATCGTGGCGGCGCTGTTGATCCGCGAACACGCCAGCACGCTCGAGGCGGCCAAGCGGTCTACAACCAACATTGCCCAACTGATCAATGCCGATGTACTGCGCAACGTCGAGCTGTACGACCTGGCACTCAATGGATTGATTGCGGCCACGCAACGCGAAGACCTGTCCCAGGTTGCAGAAAATATCCAGCATTTGGTGCGGTTTGATTTATCCACGGCCGCTCCGTTCAAAGGCGAAGTGCTGCTTCTGGATGCCAAAGGTGCAGTCGTGGCGGATTCGTCCACGTTACGCCCCACATCACGCAATTTTGCCAACCGCGATTATTTCCAAGTGCATGCCAAGGACGCCAATGCCGGCTTGTTTATCAGTCGACCGTTCAAGATCCATTGCGAGTGCGATCAGGTCTGGCGCATGGCATTCAGTCGGCGTATGTCGGGGCCCAAGGGTGAGTTTGCCGGCGTGGCTGTCGCCACCATGCGCCTGGCATATTTCGACCAGCTCTTCAGCACCTTGACGATCGGCAACAGCAGCAGCGTGAACCTGCTGAACAAGAAAGGCATTCTCCTGGCCCAGCAGCCCCTGCTTGAAAGCGACATGATCGATAAGGACCTGAGTGATCGACCCAACTTCAAGCGAATACTGCACGACGGAAGCGGCAGCTTTCAGGCAATCTCTGCTATCAGCGGCAAGGAACGTCTGTATACCTTTACCAATGTGGGTGAACTGCCACTGATCGTAGTGGTGGCGCTGTCCAGCGACGACGTATTTGCCCCTTGGAAACGTGCGGCACTGCTGACCGGAAGCGCCACCGGCGTGCTCTGTATCGGTTTGTTGTGGCTGACTTGGATGCTGCGCCGGGAACTGCGGCGACGGCGTCGCGCCGAACGGGTACTGTCAGAACTGGCGGCCACCGATGCGTTGACAGGCCTGGCGAACCGACGCGTTCTGGATGAACGCCTGCGCCTGGAGTGGGACCGCGCTCAGCGCTCCACCGACCCCATGACGGTATTGATGATCGACGTGGACCACTTCAAGGCCTTTAACGACCGTCACGGCCATCAAGGCGGGGATGAGGCATTGCGCACCGTGGCTCAGGTGATCAGCAGCAACATCCGCCGCCCTGCCGACCTGGCGGCGAGGTATGGCGGTGAAGAATTCGCGGTGGTGCTGCCGATGACCGACGCCAAGGGCGCCTGGGTGATTGCCGAGCATATCCGCAGCGGTATCGAGCACTTGCCCAAGGTGGCGGGCGATGACCAGCCGATTACGGTGAGCATTGGCATGAGCACATGGGACAAGCGCAGCCGCCAGTCGCTGGAGGCGCTGCTGTTGAGCGCCGATCAGGCGTTGTATGAGGCCAAGCATACGGGGCGTAATCGGATTGTGGATGCCAGGAACCAGGCATAAAAAAAGGCCACCCGAAGGCAGCCTTTCAAAACTAAAGAAAAGAGAGTTGTTACTTACACCGCCGCAACGGGACGCATGTAAGAGATCGGTGCGGTGCTGGCATCTTCGAAGGTCACGACTTCCCAGGCGTCTGTCTGCTCAATCAACTTGCGCAGCAGCTGGTTGTTAAGGGCGTGGCCCGACTTGAAGCCTTTGAACTCGCCTATCAGGCTATTGCCCAGCAGGTAGAGGTCACCGATTGCATCGAGGATCTTGTGCTTCACGAATTCGTCTTCATAGCGAAGGCCATCTTCGTTCAGTACACCATCCGCGTCGACCACGATGGCGTTTTCAACGCTACCGCCGAGTGCGAGGTTATGCTTGCGCAGGTACTCGATGTCACTCATGAAACCAAAGGTACGGGCGCGGCTGACTTCTTTTACGAACGAAGTGCTGGAAAAATCCACGCTTGCACTTTGGGTGCGGTCACGGAATACCGGGTGATCGAAATCGATCTCAAAGCTCACTTTAAAGCCTTCAAACGGGACGAAGGTGGCGCGCTTGTCGCCGTCTTCTACTGTCACTTCCCGCAGAATACGAATGAACTTCTTGGCTGCGTCCTGTTCTTCCAGGCCGGCAGATTGAATCAAGAATACGAAGGGTCCAGCGCTGCCATCCATGATCGGGACTTCGGACGCGGAGAGCTCGACGTAGGCGTTATCGATGCCCAAACCGGCCATGGCCGAGAGCAAGTGCTCCACCGTGTCCACCTTGACGTCACCGTTGACCAATGTGGTCGACATCGTGGTTTCGCCAACGTTTTCCGCGCGAGCAGGAATCTGCACCACAGGGTCCAGGTCGGCACGAACAAACACGATGCCGGTGTCGACAGGTGCAGGTTTGAGGGTCAGGTACACCTTCTCCCCGGAGTGCAGACCTACACCTGTGGCACGGATAATATTCTTCAGGGTGCGTTGTTTAATCATGGCTTGGACCGCTTGAGCGCAAATTGCGAACTGGTATCAACAAAGGCTGGCGATAATAGCAGACCAGACCTTTGCTGAACACCAATCACCTTCATAGCCCTGATACATTCCATCAATCGGCCTGACGACGCAGGAATGCCGGGATGTCCAGGTAGTCCAGATCATCTTGCGGATTCGGGCTACGGGACGCCGCAGCACCGGCCTGGGCCTGGTTGCGCATCACGGTCGGACGGTCCAGATCACGGTAGTTCACCGACGGCAGTTCCTGGCGCGAAGGCGCTGGAGCAGCAGCCGCTTGGCTCGCGTGGCTGGCTTGGGCGTTGTGCAGGGTGTTGTCGATCACCTTCACAGGCTTCTCGATTTTTGCACCCAGGCCGGTGGCAACCACGGTTACATGCAGCTCGTCGCGCATGTCCGGATCGATCACGGTGCCGACTTTGACCATCGCGTGCTCGGATGCGAAGGCTTCGATGATGCTACCCACGTCGGAGTACTCACCCAGGGACAGGTCAGGACCGGCGGTGATGTTCACCAGGATGCCGCGTGCACCTTGCAGGTTCACGTCTTCGAGCAACGGGTTGCGGATGGCCGCTTCAGTGGCTTCACGCGCACGGTTCGGACCGCTGGCGCAGCCAGTGCCCATCATCGCCATGCCCATTTCGCTCATCACGGTGCGCACGTCGGCAAAGTCGACGTTGATCATGCCTGGGCGCTTGATGATGTCGGAGATACCGCGAACGGCACCGGCCAGTACATCGTCAGCCTTGGCGAATGCGGACAGCAGGCTTGCGTCCTTGCCCAGGATGGTCAGCAGCTTCTCGTTGGGAATAGTGATCAACGAGTCGACGCTTTCAGACAGCAGGCGGATACCTTCGTCGGCGATCTGCATACGCTTGCGGCCTTCGAACGGGAACGGACGGGTCACGACTGCGACCGTCAGAATGCCCATTTCCTTGGCCACTTCGGCAATGATCGGCGCAGCACCGGTACCGGTACCACCGCCCATGCCGGTGGTGATGAACACCATGTTGGTGCCTTGCAGCACTTCGGCAATACGCTCGCGGTCTTCCAGTGCGGCTTGACGACCGACTTCCGGATTGGCGCCAGCGCCGAGGCCCTTGGTCACCGCGGTGCCCAATTGCAGGATGGTCCGCGCGCCGATGCTTTTCAGCGCCTGGGCATCAGTGTTGGCGCAGATGAATTCAACGCCTTCAATGTTGCTCTTGACCATATGGTTGACAGCGTTGCCGCCGCCACCGCCGACACCGATCACTTTGATGACCGGGCTTGCGGGGATGTTGTCTACGAGTTCGAACATGTTCCCTCTCCTTTCATTTTCTCTAGTTTTTTCGCCTACTGCTTTGGAGCAGCTCCAAGTTGCAAGCTAAGAGCTGCAAGCTTGGAGCGTGTTACTTGAAGCTTTAACTTGTCGCTTGAAGCTAACTTCGTTAGAAGTTCCCTTTTACCCATGCCTGCAACCGCTCGAACAACGGCGCTTTCACCTCGTCGTCGCTGCGGTAGCTGTCACGGTTGCTCGGGCCCGACAGGGAAATGCCATCGGTCTGCTTTTGCAGCCCGTACAACAGCAAGCCCACACCGGTGGAGTAAATAGGGTTGCGCACTACGTCGCCCAGGCCTTTGACGCCATGGGGCACGCCCAGGCGGACCGGCATGTGAAAGATTTCCTCGGCCAACTCGACCGCGCCTTCCATCTTCGAGGTGCCACCGGTCAGCACGATGCCGGCCGGGATCAGATCTTCGTAACCGCTGCGACGCAGTTCAGCCTGGATCAGGGTGAACAGTTCGTCGTAGCGCGGCTCGACCACTTCGGCCAAGGCCTGACGCGACAGTTCACGCGGTGGACGATCGCCCACGCTCGGCACCTTGATGGTCTCGCCGGCGCCCGCCAGCTTGGCCAGGGCACAGGCGTAGCGGATCTTGATTTCTTCGGCGTACTGGGTCGGCGTACGCAGCGCCATGGCGATGTCGTTGGTCACCTGGTCACCGGCAATCGGGATCACGGCGGTGTGACGGATCGCACCCTCGGTGAAGATCGCGATGTCAGTGGTGCCGCCGCCGATGTCGACCAGGCACACGCCCAGTTCTTTTTCGTCGTCGGTCAGTACCGAGTAGGCCGAGGCCAACTGCTCAAGAATGATGTCGTCGATTTCCAGGCCGCAGCGGCGCACGCATTTTTCAATGTTCTGTGCGGCGTTGACGGCGCAGGTCACTACGTGAACCTTGGCTTCCAGACGTACGCCGGACATGCCCAGCGGCTCGCGAACGCCTTCCTGGTTGTCGATCACGTAGTCCTGCGGCAGCGTGTGCAGCACGCGCTGGTCAGCAGGGATCGCCACGGCCTGGGCGGCGTCGAGGACGCGCTCAAGGTCGGCGGAGCTGACTTCGCGGTCGCGGATCGCCACGATGCCGTGGGAGTTCAGGCTGCGGATATGGTTGCCCGCCACGCCGACGAAAGCCGAGTGGATCCGGCAACCGGCCATCAGCTGCGCTTCTTCGATGGCGCGCTGGATCGATTGCACGGTGGACTCGATGTTCACCACCACGCCCTTCTTCAGGCCCCGGGACGGATGCGTGCCAATACCGACGATTTCGATGACGCCGTCTTCCCCGACCTCGCCCACCAGCGCCACCACTTTGGAGGTGCCGATATCGAGACCGACGATCATTTTGCCGCTTTGCACGTTTGCCATGGGTCCTGCCTCTTCTTAATTCTTCGCGACAGCGGGTTGCGCTGCCGTGGGCGCAGCCGGTTCACGCCAGCCGACGGCAAGGCCGTTGGCGTAACGCAGGTCGACGCTCGCAATGTTCGTAATCTGTTCTTTCAAGGTCTTGTCATAGATGGCAATGAAGCGGCGCATCTTTTCCACCAAGCGGTCGCGTCCCAGCAACAACTGGATGCCCGGGCCGGAACTGCCTGCCCCGGTCGTCAAAAACCAGCTGCCCCGTTCACGCAGTTCCAGGCGTGCAATGGAGAAGCCCATGGGACGCAGCATCTGGCTCAAGGCCTGGTACTGCTGCATCACTTGTTGCTGTGCCCGCTGCGGCCCGAACAGCTGCGGCAGGTGCTCGTAGTTCGCCAGCTCACGCGGGGTAAACGCCTGGCCCTGGTTATTCAACAGCGCTTCGTCGCCCCAACGGGCCACGGGCAGCTGTTCTTCCAGACGGATCGTCACCTGGTCCGGCCATACGCGGCGGACTTCGGCGTGGGCGATCCACGGCATCTGTTCCAGCTCCGAGCGCATACCGGCCAGGTCGATGGTAAAGAAGCTCGCCGCCAGGTAAGGGCTGATGCGCTGCTGTACCGCTTGCTGGCTGATGTAGCTCAAGTCGCCCTGCACGCTGATCCTGGTGATCGGCCGGTCGGCATACGGCAACAGACGCTGTGCGCCCTCGTAGGTTCCGAAGCCCAGCACCACCAGCAACACCGGCCAGTACAGCGCCTTGAGGAAACCAAAGTTGGCTTTCGGCAGGCGCGCCGACATCGGCTCTTTAGCCACCATTCGGCTGGCACCCCGGGGCACCGGCTTGCGGCTCGGTACTTGTGGGGGCTGATGACGAAGCGATGCGCCTTTCATGTCCTTAGCCTCTTGGCTCAATGCTGTCGGCCAGGATCGCCAGCACCAACTGCTGGAAGTCCAGACCTGCCGCACGGGCTGCCATAGGTACCAGGCTGTGGTCGGTCATGCCCGGAGCGGTGTTGACTTCCAGGAACCAGAAATTCCCTTGGTCGTCCTGCATCACGTCTGCCCGTGCCCAACCGGCGATACCCAGCGCCTCACAGGCTTTTGCCGTGAGGTCCATCAATTCCTGTTCTTTGCTTGCGTCAAGGCCACACGGGATCCGGTACTGGGTATCGGAAGCCAGATACTTGGCGTCGTAGTCGTAAAAGGTGTGGGGCGTGCCCAATGCGATAGGCGGCAATACCTGGCCACGCAGGGTGGCGATGGTGTACTCGGGACCCTGGATCCACTGTTCCACCAACACTTGCGAATCGTAGGTACTTGCCGCTTTCCATGCGTCGATCAATTCGGCGGCCGAGTTCACTTTAGCCATGCCGATACTGGAGCCTTCATGGGCAGGTTTGACGATCAAAGGCAGGCCCAGTTCCTTGGCAGCAGAAATACAATCGTCTTCGCTGCACAGCACAGTGTGACGCGGGGTTGGAATGCCCAGGCTGTGCCACACCTGCTTGGTGCGCAATTTGTCCATCGCCAGTGCCGACGCGAGGATGCCGCTGCCGGTGTAGGGGATGCCGGCGCATTCGAGCAGGCCTTGCATGCTGCCATCTTCACCGCCACGGCCGTGAAGGATAACGAAGGCACGGTCGATTTTTTCGGCCAGCAGGCGGGCGAGGAAATCGTCGCCCACGTCGATGCCGAAGGCGTTCACACCAGCGCTTTGCAGGGCTTCGAGCACGGCGTTGCCGGACTTGAGCGACACTTCGCGTTCAGCGCTTTTGCCGCCGAACAGTACGGCTACACGGCCGAAGTCAGCCGGTGCGATTTTGGAAAAGAGGGAGCCGTAGTCGTTGATCATTTCGACTTCCCCTTCGCGGCGGCAAACAGCGGGCTCGCCAGCAACTTAGGCGCAAGACCACCGATATCACCGGCCCCCTGGCACAGCAAAATGTCGCCGGCACGCAGCAGCGGCTTGACGATAGGGGCCAGGTCCACACCGCGTTCGATGTAGATCGGGTCCAACTGGCCACGCTGACGGATGCTGTTGCACAGCTTGCGGCTGTCGGCCCCAGGGATCGGTTCTTCACCGGCCGGGTACACCTCCATCAGCAACAGCACGTTGGCATCGGCCAATACATTGACGAAATCGTCATAGAGGTCCCGGGTACGGCTGTAGCGGTGCGGCTGGTACACCATCACCAGTCGGCGCTCCGGCCAGCCACCGCGCACGGCTTTGATCACGGCCGCGACTTCAGTCGGGTGGTGACCGTAGTCGTCCACCAGCATCACGTCACCGCCTTCTACCGGCAACTGGCCGTAGACCTGGAAGCGACGGCCTACGCCGGCAAAGCGCGACAGGCCTTCGACGATGGCTTCATCGCTGACGCCCTCGTCGGTGGCGATGCAGATGGTCGCCAGGGAGTTGAGTACGTTGTGGTTGCCCGGCATGTTTACCGAGACATCCAGTGGCTCGCGGTCGGGACGCAGCACGGTGAAAAAGGTTTGCATGCCTTCCTGGCGCACATTGATCGCACGCACGTCGGCGTCTTCGCTGAAGCCGTAAGTCACGGTCGGACGCTTGACCTGCGGCAGGATTTCACGCACCACAGGATCGTCCAGGCACACCACCGCCAGACCGTAGAACGGCAGGTTGTGCAGGAAGTCGACGAAGGTTTTCTTCAGTTTGTTGAAGTCACCGTCGTAGGTGGCCATGTGGTCTTCGTCGATGTTGGTGACGACGGCGACCAGCGGTTGCAAGTGCAGGAAGCTTGCATCGCTTTCATCGGCTTCGGCGATCAGGTAGCGGCTGGTGCCGAGCTGGGCATTGGTGCCGGCTGCATTCAGGCGGCCACCGATGACGAAGGTAGGGTCCAGGCCACCGGCGGCGAACACCGAAGCGATCAGGCTGGTGGTGGTGGTCTTGCCATGGGTACCGGCGACAGCGATGCCGTGGCGGTAGCGCATCAGCTCGGCCAGCATCTCGGCGCGCGGGACCACGGGAATACGGCGCTCAAGGGCAGTGGCCACTTCCGGGTTGGAGGTGTTCACGGCGCTGGACACCACCAGCACATCGGCCTCGGCGGCGTTCTCGGCACGGTGGCCGATAAAGATCTGCGCACCGAAGGACTTCAGGCGCTCGGTGACCGGCGACTCTTTCAAGTCTGAGCCGGACACCTGGTAGCCCAGGTTCAGCAACACTTCGGCGATGCCGCACATGCCCACGCCGCCGATACCGACGAAATGAATGCGACGGATGCGGCGCATCTCGGGTTGCGGCATGGCTTTCTGATTTTCAACCATGGGCCACCTCCAGGCAGATATCGACCACGGTGCGGGTTGCGTCAGGTTTGGCCAGGCGGCTTGCGGTGCTCGCCATGCTATTGAGTCGTTCCGGTTGCATCAAAACCTCGGTCAGGCGTGCGGCCAAGTCGGCGGCGCCAGTCGTTCTTTGCGGCAGCAGGAAGGCAGCGCCCTCCCCGGCCAAATATTCGGCATTGCGGGTCTGGTGATCGTCGATCGCGTGGGGCAAAGGCACCAGCAAGGACGGCAGACCGGCGGCAGCCAGTTCACTGACGGTCAGCGCACCGGAGCGGCAGACCACCAGGTCGGCCCAGCCATAGGCGTGGGCCATGTCTTTGATGAAGGGCTGTACGTTCGCCTCAACACCGGCTTCGCGATAACGCGTGGCGGTGACTTCACCGTGATGTTTGCCGGCCTGATGGAAGACCTCCGGGCGTAATTCCACGGGGAGTTGCGCCAGGGCTTCCGGCAGCAGTTTGTTCAACGGCTCGGAGCCCAGGCTCCCGCCCATGACCAGCAAGTGCGGCTTGCGCCCTTCCAATGCTTCACGGGCGATGTCCATGAACAGTTCGGTGCGCACCGGGTTGCCGGTAGTGCGCAGCTTGTCCGAGACGCCAAAAGTCTTCGGGAAGGCCTCGCACACCCGCGCCGCCAACGGCACCAACAGACGGTTGGCGGTGCCAGCGACGGCGTTCTGCTCGTGCACGATCACCGGCACACCGGCAAGTTTGGCGGCGACGCCACCAGGACCGGTCACATACCCGCCAAAACCGAGTACACACACCGGCTTCAATTCGCGAATAACCTTGCGCGCCTGCCATACCGCCTTGAGCAACACGAACGGCGCCTTGAGCAAGGACAACTTGCTCTTGCCACGCAAACCCGTAACGTTGATCAGGTGCAAAGGCAAACCGGCATTCGGCACCAGTTCGTTTTCAATGCCGCGCGGCGTACCCAGCCAGTGCACGGTGTAGCCACGGTTCTGGAATTCCCGCGCGCACGCCAGGGCCGGGAACACATGGCCCCCGGTGCCGCCCGCCATGATCAGCACGTTAGCGCCCATGGGTCGGCTCCTCGGCGAAGTCGCTTTCGCTGAACTCCATCTCTTCGCTGCCCAGGTGGGTTCGACTCTCCCACTCGATGCGCAGCAACAACCCCAGGCACGCACAGCAAATTACCAGCGAACTGCCGCCATAGCTGAGGAACGGTAAGGTCAGGCCCTTGGTCGGCAGCAGGCCGACGTTTACACCGATGTTGATCAGAAACTGGCCGATCCACAGGAACGACAAGCCGTACGCCACATAAGCGGCGAAATACTGTTTGGCCTTCTCGGCCCACAAGCCGATGTACATGCCGCGCACACACACGAACACGAACAGCGCGACAGTGCACAACGAACCCACCACGCCGAGCTCTTCGGCGAGTACCGAGAACACGAAGTCGGTGTGCGCTTCCGGCAGGTAGAATTGTTTCTGCACACTGTTGCCCAGGCCCACGCCCAGCCACTCGCCGCGACCGAAGGCAATCAGCGCCTGGGTCAACTGGTAACCGGAACCAAACTGATCGGACCAGGGGTCGGTAAAGGTGATCAGACGCGCCATCCGGTAGGGTTGCGCCTGTACCAGGACGGTCACGGCCGCCACGGCCAGCACCACCATCAAGGTGAAGCGGAACAAACCCACACCGCCGAGGAACAGCATCGCCGCCGCCGCGCCCATCATTACAACGGTGGCACCGAAGTCAGGTTCCATCAGCAACAGGCCAGCCATCGGCAGCAGCACGATGAACGGCTTGAAGAAGCCCATCCAGCTTTCGCGCACTTCTTTCTGACGACGCACCAGGTAGCCGGCGAGGTAGATCACCACGAACACCTTGGCGATTTCCGAAGGCTGCACGTTAAACGCACCGAAGCCGATCCAGCGCATCGAACCGTTCACCTCGCGGCCGATGCCGGGCAGGATCACCATGATCAGCAAGCCGAACGCACCGATCAGCATCAGCCAACCCAGGCGTTGCCAAGTGGCGATAGGGATCATCATGGTGACGATGCACGCGCCGAGGCCGATCACCAGGTACACCAAGTGACGGATCATCATGTACAGGGTGTTGCCCGACTGCACGGCGGCCACTTCGGACGAAGCCGAGGTGATCATCACCAGACCCAGGCCCAACAGTGCCAGACAACCGGCGAGCATCGGGAAATCGAGGTCGATACCGCGCCCGGTAATGATCGGCGACGGGTACGGCTTGATGATGTTCCGGAAGTTGATACTCATGCCAAGGCCTCCACGGCGCGGGCGAACAGCTGGCCGCGCTCTTCGTAGTTCTTGAACATGTCGAAACTGGCACACGCCGGCGACAGCAGTACTGCGTCGCTCGGCTGGGCCAGGGCTTTGCAGTGAGCGATGGCATCGTCCAGGGAGGTGGCGCGCACTTGCGGCACCGCATCACCCAGGGCGGCGGCGATCAAATCGGAGTCGCGGCCCATCAACACCACGGCGCGGCAATGCTCGGCGACCGGGCCCTTGAGGTCCTTGAAGTCGGCACCTTTGCCGTCGCCGCCGGCGATCAGCACCAGCTTGCCTTCGATATCGGCACCAAGGCCCTCGATGGCCGCCAGGGCCGCACCAACGTTGGTAGCCTTGGAATCGTTGTAATAGCTGACGCCATCGAGGTCGCGCACCCACTGGCAGCGATGTTCGAGGCCGCCAAAGGTACGCAGGGCCGACAACATGGCATCGAACGGCAGGCCAACGGCATGCCCCAGCGCCAAGGCCGCCAGTGCGTTGGACTGGTTATGGGCGCCACGGATTTTCAGTTCGCGCACCGGCATCAGGTTCTGGAATTCGAAGGCCAAGTATTTCTCGCCGTTCTCTTCGCGAATGCCGAAAGCTTTGAAGTCGGGTTTGCCCAGGCCAAAGGTCCAGCACGGCAGACCTTCGCCCATCAGTGGACGGCTCAAAGCATCCTGACGGTTGACCACCACTTGCTTGGCGCCACGGAAGATCCGGTGCTTGGCCAAATGGTAAGCCGGCAGGCCGCTGTAGCGGTCCATGTGGTCTTCACTGACGTTCAACACGGTGGCCACTTCGGCCCCGAGGTCGTGGGTGGTTTCCAGCTGGAAGCTCGACAGCTCCATCACGTACAACTCGACGTCGTCGCTGAGCAGGTCCAGCGCCGGAGTGCCGAGGTTGCCGCCCACGGCCACGCGCTTGCCGGCCGCAGCGGCCATCTCGCCGACCAGGGTGGTCACGGTGCTTTTCGCATTGGAACCGCTGATGGCCACGATCGGCGCCTGCGCGTTGCGCGCGAACAGGTCGATATCGCCGGACAGCTTCACGCCACGGGCAGCGGCGGCTTGCAGGGCAGGTGTCGCGATAGCCAGGCCGGGGCTCACGTAGAGCTCGTCGGCACGGCACAGAAACTCGACATCCAACTCGCCACAACGCACTTCCACGTGCGGGTAGTCACGGCGCAGCGTGACCAGCTCCGGTGGATTTTCCCGCGTGTCGGCCACGGCAAACGGCTTGCCCCGGTTCGCCAGGAAGCGAACCAGGGACATGCCGCTCTTGCCGAGGCCGACAACGATGCGGAAGTGGTCTGAAGCGATCAGGGACACTCGTTTCTACCTCAGTTTCAGGGTGGCAAGGCCGATCAGCACCAGAATCACGGTGATGATCCAGAAGCGGACGATCACACGTGGCTCGGGCCAGCCCTTGAGTTCAAAGTGGTGGTGAATCGGCGCCATGCGGAACACACGACGCCCGGTCAACTTGAAGGACGCCACCTGGATGACCACCGACAGGGTTTCCATCACGAACACACCGCCCATGATGAACAGCACGATTTCCTGGCGGACAATCACGGCGATGGTGCCGAGGGCTGCGCCCAGCGCCAGTGCGCCGACGTCGCCCATAAAGACTTGTGCGGGGTAGGTGTTGAACCACAGGAAGCCCAGGCCGGCACCGATCAGGGCGCCGCAGAACACAATCAGTTCACCCGCGCCCGGTACATATGGGATCAGCAGGTATTCAGCGAATTTCACGTTACCCGACAGATAGCAGAAGATGCCGAGCGCCCCGCCCACCATCACTGTCGGCATGATCGCCAGGCCATCGAGGCCGTCAGTGAGGTTGACCGCGTTGCTGGAGCCAACGATCACAAAGTAGGTCAGCACCACGAAACCGACGCCCAGGGGAATGCTGGCATCCTTGAGCATCGGAATGATCAGGGTGGTTTCGACCGCACTTGGCGCGGTCATGAACAGGAACACCGCTGCGCCCAGGCCAAACACCGACTGCCAGAAATACTTCCAGCGGCTTGGCAACCCTTTGGAGTTCTTTTCGATCACTTTGCGGTAATCGTCTACCCAGCCGATGGCGCCGAAGAGCAAGGTCACCAACAACACCGTCCACACGTAGCGGTTGTGCAGATCAGCCCACAGCAAGGTGCTGATGCCGATGGACGACAGGATCAGTGCGCCGCCCATGGTCGGGGTGCCGGATTTGGACAGGTGCGACTGCGGGCCGTCATTACGAACCGATTGACCAATTTGCAGGTTCTGCAGGGTGCGGATCATCCACGGCCCCAGGAACAGCGACAAACACAACGCGGTCAGCACACCCAAAATCCCGCGCAGGGTCAGGTACTGAAAGACCGCGAAGCCTTTGTGGAACTGTTGCAGATACTCAGCCAGCAGCAGCAGCATTAATGTTTCTCCGTACTTGAGCCACACAAGGCCGCGACGACGTTTTCCATCACCGCGCTGCGCGATCCCTTGATCAAAATGGTTGTGTGTTTGTCATGTTCAGTGGCGGCCAGCGCTTGAATCAGCTCGGCCTGGGTCGCGAAATGGCGCGCACCAGGGCCGAACACGCTGACGGCGTGTGCCATGTGCGGGCCGACGGCGTAAAACGCGTCGACTTTGCCGGCAGCATAAGCGCCGACTTCACGGTGGGACTGTTCGGCCCATTCGCCCAGTTCTGCGATATCACCCAGCACCAGCACCTTGCGGCCGTCGAAGCTTTTGAGCAGGTCGATGGCAGCGCAGATGGAGGACTGGTTGGCGTTATAGGTGTCGTCGATCACGCGCATGCCATTGCTGGCCAGCTGCGCCACGGTGCGCCCTTTGACCGGCTGCACCGCGCCCAAACCTGTAGCGATACCGAACAGCGACACGCCCAGTGCGTAGGCGGCTGCAGCGGCGGCCAGGGCATTGGCGACGTTATGGTTGCCCAGCAGATTCAGTTGCACGTGTTCGCTGCCTTGCGGGGTGTGCAAGGTAAAGGACGGGCAACCACGCGCATCAACGGTAATGTTGGAGGCATGGAAATCAGCCGCGGCATTGAGCACGGCAAACGTCAGGACCTTGCGACCGGCGGCACGTACACGCCAGGTTTCGAAGGCCTTGTCGTCAAGATTCAGTACAGCGGTGCCCGATGCATCCAGGCCTTCGAGGATTTCACCCTTGGCTTCGACGATTTTTTCCGGGCCGCCGAACTCGCCGACGTGGGCGGTACCGGCGTTATTGATGATCGCCACGTGGGGCTTGGTCAGCGCCACGGTGTAGGCGATTTCGCCGACGCGGGACGCGCCCAGTTCGATCACGGCCGCCGTGTGTTCCGGGGTCAGTTCAAGCAGGGTCAGCGGCGCGCCGAAATCATTGTTCAGGTTGCCACGGGTGGCGAGGACCGGGCCGCGCGTGCGCAGCACACCGGCCAGCAGTTCCTTGACCGTGGTCTTGCCGCTGGAGCCGGTGACGGCTGCAACAGGCTTATCGAAGGCAGCACGGTTCAGCGCACCCAGTTGGCCCAGCGCCACACGGGTGTCGGCGACCAGCAATTGCGGCAACGTTGAATCAGGCACTTCGCGCTGCACCAAGGCACCCACGGCACCTTTGGCGGCGACGTCATTCAGGTAGTCGTGACCATCGAAGCGCGGGCCAGCCAGGGCGACAAACAATTGCCCCGGCTTGATGGCACGGCTGTCGATACTCACGCCGTCGAAACTGCAATCGCTCGACAGCACACGGGCCGCCAGGGCCTGGATCAGTTCGCTGAATGTCATCGCTTTAAGCATGGGCGACCTCCCAGGCAGTCAAGGCATGGTCAGCCTCGACCAGATCGGAGAAGGCATGCCGCTCGCCGTTGATTTCCTGATAGTCCTCGTGACCTTTACCGGCCAGCACCACCACATCGTCAGCACCGGCGCTGGCGATCAATTGGGCGATGGCTGCACCGCGACCGGCAACAAAAGTGGCCTTGGACGCGTCTTTGAAGCCGACACGGATGTCGTCGAAAATCTGGCTCGGGTCTTCGCTGCGAGGGTTGTCGTCGGTGACGAGCACGCCATCGGCCAGACGCTCGACAATCTCGGCCATCAGCGGACGTTTGCCGCGATCGCGATCACCACCACACCCGAACAAGCACAGCAGTTTGCCCTTGGCATGCGGTCGCAGGGCGACCAGCACTTTTTCCAGGGCATCCGGCGTGTGGGCGTAATCGACCACTACCAACGGCTGCTTGCCGCCACCCAGGCGCTGCATGCGCCCGACCGGGCCTTCCAGCTTTGGCAGTACGCGCAGGATTTCGTCGAGGGCGTAATCCAGGCCGAGCAATGCGCCGATGGCGGCCAGGGTGTTGCTCAGGTTGAAACGGCCGAGCAGGCTGCTGCGCAAATGATGTTCACCCTGCGGCGTCACCAGTGTGGCGCGCACACCTTCGTCATTGAATTGGGCTTCGCGGCAATACAGGTACGCGCTGGCGTCTTCCAGGCTGTAGCTGATCAGGCGCGACTCGCGGTCTTCGGCAGCCAGTTGGCGGCCGAAGGCGTCATCCAGGTTTACCACGCGGCACTTGAGGTCGTTCCAGGCAAACAGCTTGGCCTTCTCGGCAGCGTAGGCTTCCATGGTGCCGTGGTAGTCGAGGTGATCGCGGGACAGGTTGGTCATCACCACCACATCAAACGCCAGCGCAGCAACGCGGCCTTGGTGTAAACCGTGGGACGACACTTCCATGGCAACCGCCTTGGCGCCGGCCTTTTTCAGGTCGGCCAGGGTCGCTTGCACGGCGATAGGGTTCGGTGTGGTGTGCAGGCCGCTTTGCAGCGCGCCATAAAAACCGGTGCCCAAGGTGCCGACGATGCCGCAATGTTGACCCAGCAGGTCAAGTGCCTGGGCGATCAATTGGGTCACGCTGGTCTTGCCGTTGGTGCCGGTGACGCCGACCAGATTGACGTGTCGACTTGGCTCGCCGTAAAAACGCCCAGCGATGTCAGAAAGTTGCTTGGCCAAACCTTTGACCGGAATCAATGGCACGTCAGTGATCGGCAGCACGGTGGCGCCTTCCACTTCGTAAGCCACGGCGGCCGCACCGCGCTGCAACGCATCGGCGATGTGTGCACGCCCATCGAATTTGCCGCCAGGCACTGCCAGGAACAGGTCACCGGCGCGCACATTACGGCTGTCCAGGCTCAACTCGCGAATCAGCAGATCGCGACCGGCATGGGCAAAAATCTTGTTCAGGCTAAGAGACATCAGCCGCGCCCTCCATTGGCTTTTACCGCAGCGGTTGGTGGTCCGGCATTCGCTTGTTGGGTCGGCGGCAGATTGTCCGGCGTGATGTTCATCAGACGCAGGGTGCCGGACATCACTTTGCTGAACACCGGGGCCGAGACCAGGCCACCGAAGTAACCGGCTTTGCTCGGCTCGTCGATCACCACGACGATGGCGTAGCGTGGATCACTCATCGGGCCGAAACCGGCGAAGAGCGAACGGTAGGAGTTTTCGGCGTAGCCCTTGGTACCCACCGAGGTTTTACGCGCAGTACCCGACTTGCCGGCCACGTGATACGCCGGCACCTGGGCACGGAATACGCCGCGCGGTGCTTCGATCACTTGTTGCAGCATGCCTTGCATGGTCTTGGCGACGTTTTCCGGGATCACCTGTGTGGCTTTCGGGGCTTCGTCGACGTGGATCAGACTCAGCGGAACCATCCGGCCATTATTCGCCAATACAGAGAAAGCGTGGGCCAGTTGGATCGCCGTCACCGACAGGCCGTAACCGTAGGAAAGCGTGGCGGTCTCGGCTTTTTTCCAGTCGCGATAGTTCGGCAGGTTGCCCACGCGCTCGCCTGGGAAGTCCAGGCCGGTAGGTTGCCCAAGGCCGATTTTTTGCGCCAGGTGGTAGATGGTTTCGCCGCCGATATCGAAGGCGACCTTACTCATGCCCACGTTACTGGAGTTGATCAGGATACCTGTCAGATCCAACACTGGACCTTCGGTACGAGACACGTCACGAATGGTGTACTTGCCCAACTGCAAAGTGCCTGGATACACCTCGACCTTGTCGCTGGGCTTCCAGCGTCCGGTTTCGAGGGCGGCGCTCATCGAGATGGCTTTCATGGTCGAACCCGGCTCGAACACGTCGATCATGGCGCGGTTACGCATCATTGCCGGTTGCAGGTTGCGACGGTTGTTCGGGTTGTAGGTCGGCTGGTTGACCATGGCGAGGATCTCGCCGGTCTTCACGTCCATGATCACCAGGCTGCCAGCTTTGGCGCCGTTCTCGATGATCGCGTTACGCAGCTCGCGGTTGGCCAGGTATTGCAGGCGCAGGTCAATCGACAACGCCAAGGGCTTACCGGCCTTGGCGTTTTTGGTGACTTGGACATCCTTGATCAGTCTGCCGCGCCGATCCTTGATGACTTGTCGTTTGCCGGGGACCCCGGCGAGCCATTCATCGTAGGCGAGTTCCACGCCCTCACGACCATGGTCATCAATGTCGGTAAAGCCGACCATATGCGCGGTGGTTTCACCGGCGGGGTAGAAACGACGAAATTCCTCGATGCCATAGACACCGGGAATCTTAAGGTCGAGCACTTGCTGGCCTTGTTCCGGGGTAAGCCCGCGAACCAGGTAGATGAATTCTTTGTTGGCCTGGGCTTCCAGGCGCTCGGCCAAGGCTTTCGGGTCCTGGCCCAGGGCGGCCGCCAGTTCCGGCCACTTGTCTTTGGCGACCTGCAATTCCTTGGCGTTGGCCCACAGGGTGGTCACCGGCGTACTGACGGCCAGGGGCTCGCCATTACGGTCGGTAATCAGACCACGGTGCGCAGGAATCGGGATATGCCGCAGGCTGCGGGCATCGCCTTGGCCGATCAGGAAGTCACGGTCGACCACTTGCAGATCGATGATCCGCCAGGCGATCGCACCGACCATCAATGCCAGCAAGCCGAGCATCAGGCGGAAGCGCCATGGGTAGAGTGCGCCCTCGAGTTTCATCATGGCGCCACCATGCGAACTTCAGCCGCGCCAGGAATGTGCATTTTCAGCTGTTCGGTGGCCAGCACTTCGATACGGCTATGGGCCGTCCAGGTGCTTTGTTCCAGGATCAGCCGGCCCCACTCCGCTTGCGCTTTGTCACGCACACTCAATTCCCCATACAGGGTATTGAGCAGTTGACGGTTGTAGTGCGCGCTGTAAGACACCGCAATCGCGGAAACCAGCACGCCGACAAACAGCAGCAACATAAAGAAGCTGCCGCCCGGGAGGGGCTTGGCGAAAAGCTTGCTCACCGCAACTTCTCCGCGACGCGCATGACGGCGCTACGGGAACGTGGGTTGGCCTTGAGTTCGGTTTCGGAAGCGAACTGCGCTTTGCCATGGATTTTGATTTTCGGCACAAAAGCTTCGAAACGTACCGGCAGGTTGCGCGGCAGGTTGTCGGACTCGCCCTTGACCAGGCGACGCATGAACAGCTTGACGATACGATCTTCCAGGGAGTGGAAGCTGATCACCACCAGGCGACCGCCCACTTCCAACGCCTCAAGGGCAGCCTCAAGGCCGGCCTCCAGGTCGCCCAATTCGTTGTTGACGTGAATACGCAGGCCCTGAAATGCACGGGTCGCCGGGTTCTTGCCCTTTTCCCAGGCAGGGTTGGCGACTTTCAGTACTTCGGCCAGATCGGCAGTGCGCTCGAACGGCTGGATTTCACGGCGCTCGACCACGGCGCGGGCCATGCGGCCGGCGAAGCGTTCTTCACCGTATTCCTTGAACACACGGGCAATTTCTTCCACCGGCGCGGTGGCGATGAACTCCGCTGCGCTGATGCCCCGCGTCGGGTCCATGCGCATATCGAGCGGGCCATCATTCATGAAACTGAAGCCGCGCTCCGGGTCGTCGAGCTGTGGCGAAGACACGCCCAGGTCGAGCAAAACCCCGGCCACCTTGCCCGCCATGCCGCGCTCGGCGACTTCGGCACCCAGTTCGGCAAAGCTGCGCTGCACAACGACAAAGCGGCCGTCTTCGGCCGCTAGCGCTTGCCCGGTGGCAATCGCTTGAGGGTCCTTGTCGAACCCGAGAAGTTTGCCGTCGGGCCCGAGCTGGCTGAGTATCAACCGGCTATGCCCGCCTCTGCCGAAGGTGCCATCCAGATAGCAGCCATCCGCGCGTACGGCGAGAGCCTCAACGGCTTCGTCAAGCAGTACGGTGATGTGGTTAAAGCCGCTATCAATAGTCACAGGATCAAATCACGCAGTTCATCAGGCATGGCGCCCGGTTGTTGAATAGCAGCCAGGTCAGCTGCAGAAACAGCATCCCAGGCATCTTCGTCCCACAATTGGAACTTGTTCAGTTGGCCAACCAGCATTGCGCGCTTGTCCAGCCTGGCGTACTCGCGCAGACGCGGAGGCACCAGGAAACGACCGCTGCCATCCAACTCGAGGTCGACGGCATTACCAATCAGCAAACGCTGCAGGCGACGGTTTTCTTCACGCAATGAAGGCAGGGCGCGCAACTTGGTTTCGATCAACTCCCACTCATCGAGCGGGTACACGCATAAACAAGGGTCAACGGCGTCGATCGTGATGATCAATTGTCCGGAACTTCGCGAAATGAGCTCGTCACGATACCGGCTCGGCATGGCGAGACGGCCTTTTGCATCGAGACTGATAGCGTTAGCTCCGCGAAACACAGATGCGTTTCTCCAAATTTTAGCGTTTTACGTTCAAAAAACCCACTTTGTGCCACTTTCCGCCACTTGCGCACACTATAGGAATGCGCCCACCACACCGTCAAGGCGCGGATTCAAGGAAAAGCCTTACAGAACGGAGATTTAGGAGCGCAAAAGGAGGAGAAACCAGAGTTCGACGATGTTTTTGGCTAAACAAGCGCAGACAGCTCAAAGAGCTATAGCTCGAAGTTAAAGTGATTTATTAAGAGTAAGATTTTTTTGGTATTACGAAGATGCATCTGCCAATGATTTGGCAGGGAGGGATTCTTGCGTCACTACCGGTTTTCTGCCCGAGACCCGGTCAGAAGGAAAAAGGTGGAGAGTCGATCTATAAGCCGGGTTCTGTCTTGAACAGTCATTCGTCTACGATGGCCATCACTGGACATCTTTAGCAACCTACCCGGTCCCAGCGCGGGCCACGCCTTGGGACCCTATTTGGTCTTGCTCCAAGTGGGGTTTACCTAGCCACGAACTGTTGCCAGTCGTGCGGTGCGCTCTTACCGCACCTTTTCACCCTTACCGGCACCGAAGTGCTTAGGCGGTTATTTTCTGTGGCACTTTCCGTAGGCTCACGCCTCCCAGGCATTACCTGGCACTTCGCCCTATGGAGCCCGGACTTTCCTCCCCCCCCTAATTTTCATAGAGGGCAGCGACTGTCCAATCGACTCTCCGCCGCGCAGGTTAACGGCACGGCGGACTTAGGACAAGTAATAAAAGTTCAGAATTGCCATCACGCTCAGACGCAATACAGGTTTAACGCCGGAACTATTCGGCATTCTGCTTATCCAGCGCAGCTTGATACAAGAGGTTCTTGCGCACCCCGGTAATTTCCGCCGCCAGGGCGGCTGCTCGCTTGAGTGGCATCTCTTTGAGCAGCAGATCCAGAATACGCATGGCCTCGCTGCCCACGGCGTCTTCATCCGTTGGTGCCGTCCAGCCCGCCACCAGCACCACGCACTCGCCGCGCTGCTGATTGCTATCACTCTCGACGAACGCACGCAGTTCTTCCAAAGGCAGCCCCTTAAGGGTTTCAAAGGTCTTGGTCAGCTCACGGGCAAGCAAGGCCAGGCGTTCACCGCCGAATACAAGCTCCATGTCCTGCAGGCACTCAAGGATGCGATGCGGGGCTTCATAGAAGATCAAGGTGCGCGGTTCTTCCTTCAGGGCTTGTAGGCGTGCACGCCGGCCTACGGCTTTAGCCGGCAGAAAACCTTCGAAGATGAAGCGGTCGGAAGGCAGGCCAGCCGCCGACAATGCAGCGATCAGCGCGCACGCCCCCGGAACAGGCACTACATTGATACCAGCGGCCCGGGCCTGGCGCACCAGGTGGTAGCCGGGATCGGAGATCAGCGGCGTGCCCGCGTCGGAGATCAGCGCTACATCGTCGCCGGCCAGCAGGCGCACGATAAAGCGACTGCCTTCCTCGCGCTCGTTGTGTTCATGGCAGGCCGCTAATGGCGTGCTGATACCAAAATGTTGCATCAACCGCTGGGAGTGACGGGTGTCTTCAGCCGCGATCAATTTAACCTCGCGCAACACTTTCAATGCCCGGGCACTGATGTCGTCCAGGTTGCCAATGGGCGTCGCCACGACAAAAAGCGAGCCTGCAGTGGAATTCAAAGGACCTGGAGCAGTCAAAACGCACACCTCGATGGTTGGCAAAAACCACATTGTAGCGCGTAGGCACCTTGGAAATATGCCATCACGGCAGATGCCTTTTCAGCCATTCAAAGCCAACAGCAACATTTGCACGACCTAAATCGACGGTTTCACGCCAGTAACATCGCGCCTGGGCCAGTGCTTGGGTACAATTCCACGCTAATTTGATCGGTATCAGGAACACTTACATGATCGCTTGCCTGCGGCTGCTCTCCGCCCTCTGCCTCGCTGCCTTGCTGGCCGCGTGTGCCAGCTCGCCCTCGTCCAGCCTTGGCGACCTTCCACGGACCCCGGACGCCAGTATCGAGCAACTGCTCGAACAGGCCACCACCGCCAAGACGCCAGAAAAGGCCGCATTGCTGCGCCTGAGTGCGGCAGACATGGCCTACAAACAGAACAACCCTGGCCGCTCGTCGCAGATTCTTGCGCAGGTGCCCCTGGATGTCCTCAAGCCGGCCGCGCAAATCTTTGCCAGCACACTGGCCGCCGAACTGGCGATGGCGCGCAACCAGCCCAAGGCCGCGTTGAGCGCACTGAACCACCCAAGCCTGCAAAGCCTGAAGGACCTGCCGCCTGAACAGCAGATCCGCACCGGCAGCGTGCACGCCCGTGCTTATGAAGCCGATGGCCAAACCATGGCTGCCGCCCGCGAACGTGTGGCCATGGCCCCGCTGCTCACTGGCGATGCCGCCAATAGCAACCACGACGCTATCTGGGCATTGATTGCCGCCCTGCCGGCCGAACAGTTGCAAGCCACCGGCAACCCGACACTCGACGGTTGGATTACCCTGGCCCAGGCGGTCAAGGGCGCCGGTACACTGGAGCAACAACAGGCTGCCATCGACACCTGGCGTGCACAGAACCCGGGCCATCCGGCCGCCGTGCAATTGCCGACGCCGCTGACCAAGCTCAAGGAGCTGGCCAGCCAGCCCCTGACCAAAATCGCCCTGCTGCTGCCACAGGACGGCCCGCTGGCGTCCGTCGGCAAGGCGCTGCGTGAAGGCTTCATGGCAGCTCACTACCAGGCTGAACAAGCCGGGCAGAAGCCGCCGGTCATCGAGTTTTATGACAGTTCGCGTCTGACCTCCATCGATGAGTTCTACGCCAACGCCCAGGCCGCCGGTGTGCAATTGGTGGTGGGGCCGCTGGAGAAGCCTCTGGTCAAACAGCTCAGTGCGCGTCCACAACTGCCAATCACCACCCTGGCGCTGAACTACAGCGAGACTGATCGCAGCCCGGCGCAACTGTTCCAGTTCGGCCTGGCCGCCGAAGACGAAGCCCGCGAAGTATCGCGCCGGGCCCGTGCCGACGGCCTGCACCGTGCGGCCGCGATGGTGCCCCGTGGCGAATGGGGCGAGCGTGTCTACAAAGCCTTCCGCCAGGACTGGGAAGCCAATGGCGGCCAAGTCATGGGGGTTGAGTATGTCGATCAGCCCGTCGCCCTCGCCCAGCAAATTGCCGATCTGTTCCAACTGCGCAAAAGCGAAGGTCGCGCCAAAAGCCTGCAGAGCACTGTAGGCACTGACGTGGCCGCGCAACCTTCGCGTCGTCAGGATATCGAGTTCATCTTCCTGGCCGTGCCCCCGCAACTGGCCCAGCAGATCAAGCCAACCCTGAACTTCCAATACGCCGGCGATGTGCCGGTGTATGCCACGTCCCATGTGTTCAGCGCCAGCGGCGACAAAAATCAGTACCTGGACATGACCAACGTGATGTTCTGTGAAACTCCTTGGCTGCTCAACACCACCGACCCGCTGCGCAACCAGGTTGCCGCACAATGGCCGCAAGCCAATGGCAGCCTCGGCCGCCTGTACGCGATGGGTGTCGATGCCTACCGCCTGGCGCCGCGCCTGGGGCAACTCAAGGCACTGCCGGATACCCGTGTTGACGGTCTGTCGGGCAACCTGGGCATCAGCGCCAACCAGCGCGTTGATCGCCAGATGCCATGGGCCAAGTTTGTCGGCGGCGAGATCCAGCGTCTGCCGGACACCCCGCGCTGATGCCCGAGCGGTCCAGCGCACAAAGCGGCAAGGATGCCGAACTACAAGCGTTGAAACACTTGCAACAACAGGGTCTGCGTCTGCTGGCGCAGAACTGGTTGTGTAAACGCGGCGAGCTTGATCTGGTCATGCTTGACGGCGATACAGTAGTATTCGTCGAAGTCCGCTACAGAAAACACGCACAATGGGGTGGCGCGCTCGCCAGTATTGACGGGCGCAAGCGTCAAAAGCTGATACTCGCCGCGCAGTTTTTTCTGCAAACCGAGCATCGCTGGGCCGACGCCCCCTGCCGTTTCGATGTGGTTGCCATAGAAAGCACACCGTCTGGTCAGGCTGATCTGAACTGGCTCAAAAATGCCTTCGACAGCTGATTCGCCGGACATCTTCACCACACACTTTTGCTCTTTGCTTTGCGGGCTGCACACTCCTGTGCCAAACAGCCGCGCTACTTAAGGTCACACAGATGGACATGCAATCCCGAATTCGCCAGCTTTTCCAGGCCAGCATCGACACCAAGCAACAGGCGATGGACGTACTTGCACCGCACATCGAGCAAGCCAGTCAGGTCATGGTCAATGCCTTGCTCAACGAGGGCAAAATGCTTTCGTGTGGCAACGGCGGTTCGGCCGGCGATGCCCAGCATTTCTCGTCCGAGCTGCTCAACCGCTTTGAGCGAGAGCGTCCAAGCCTGCCGGCCATCGCGCTGACCACCGATTCGTCGACAATCACCTCGATCGCCAACGACTACAGCTACAACGAAGTCTTCTCCAAGCAGATTCGCGCCCTTGGCCAATCCGGTGACGTGCTGCTGGCGATTTCCACCAGCGGCAACTCGGCGAATATTATTCAAGCGATCCAGGCCGCACATGATCGCGAAATGATTGTCGTAGCATTGACCGGACGCGACGGCGGCGGCATGGCCTCGCTGCTGCTGCCTGAAGACGTGGAGATTCGCGTCCCGGCCAATGTCACCGCACGTATCCAGGAAGTCCACCTGCTGGCGATCCATTGCCTGTGCGATCTGATCGACAGCCAACTGTTTGGGAGTGAAGAATGACCGTTAACCGCCTGAGCCTTTTGGCCATCACCCTGTGCCTCGCTATCAGCGGCTGCAGCACGGCCATCACCGCGACACGTGACACCCCTATTCAGGATGACAAGGGCACCCGCACATTCGGCAGCAAGATCGATGACTCGCTGATCGAAACCAAGGTCGAGGTCAACGTCGCCAAGGCCGCTCCAGACCTGGGCAATGGTGCTTCGCGCATCGTCGTGACCAGCTTCAACGGCGTCGTACTGCTCGCCGGCCAAACACCACGCGCAGACCTCAAGGCCCAGGCCGAGCAAGCAGCCGCCGCCGTGCAGCGCGTGAAGAAAGTGCATAACGAGTTGCAGGTGATGGACCCGATCACCCTGCTGGCCATCAGCAATGACGCCCTGCTGACCACCAAGATCAAGGCGCAGATGCTCACCGATAACGCGATCCCCGGTTCGCGCATCAAGGTCGTTACCGACAACGGCATCGTCTACCTGATGGGCCTGCTCACCCAGGCCGAAGCCACTCGCGCCGCCAACCTGGTGCAGGGTGTGTCCGGCGTGCAGAAAATCGTTAAAGTCTTCGAGTACATCGATTGATGTAACCAAGCCACAAAAAAGGGCGCCTCATACAGGCGCCCTTTTTATTAGCGAATGTTTACTGGTACTGCGAGTACGGATTGCCCTGGAACTGGTTGTTCTGTTGTGGCGTCTGTTGCTGGGCACCTGGCTGACCGTACTGCTGGCCTGGAATCGGGCCGAGGTTCACTTCAACGCGACGGTTCTGGGCCCGGCCATTGACATCGGCATTGCTGGCAATCGGGTTATCGGGGCCGGCACCGCGCGCAGTCAGATTAGCGCCATTCACACCCTGAGACGTCAGGTAGTTCGCCACGCTCTGAGCACGGCGCTGTGACAGGTCCATGTTCAACTGGCGGCTACCCGTGCTGTCGGTGTAACCCACGATTTGGATGGTGTTCTGGTTGAACTGCTTTAGCGAGTTGGCCAGGTTGTTCAGCGGCTGGTAGAAGCTGCTGGAGATCGCGTCCGAGTTGGTCGCGAAGGTAATGTTGCCCGGCATGATCAGCTTGATCTGGTCACCCTGGCGCTGAACTTCAACCCCGGTATTGGCCATGCTTTCACGCAGTTTCTTTTCCTGCTGGTCGGCGTAGTAGCCGTAACCCGCAGCGCCGGCACCCGCAACGACGGCACCGATCAGCGCACCCTTGCCACGGTTGTTATGGTCAATCGCCGCACCGGCCAATGCACCGGCCAGGGCACCAAGGCCACCGTATTTGGCGGTCTTGCTCATCCCGCCAGACTCATTACTCGCCTGTCCCTGGCTGCTGCCGTCATAAGGGTTAGGTGATGCGCAGCCGGACAACAAGGCTACGGCGGTAGCGACAACAAGCAGACGACGCGAAGTGAACATGAAGGGAGCTCCTACTTTTGCATTCTATGGTGCAAAGGACATTGGCAATGGACCTGTGCCGAGTTTGGAACGCGACAAACGGTAAAAATTCCGTGACTGCGCAAACCGTAGCAGACGCACGCTGAACACGACCTGAGTTTTTGCTACAAGGTTTGCCTGTTATAGAACGCGCTCTGCCCGGCAATTATTCCTTCACGCACGCACAAAAGGGTTTTCGCGCATTTCATCACCCAATCGGGTATCCGGCCCATGACCGGTGACCACCGTTGCGCCCTCGTCCAGGGTGTACAGGCGTTGCTTGATCGAACGCACGATGGTGGCCTGGTCGCCGCCCCATAAATCAGTGCGCCCGATACCGCGACGGAACAGTGTGTCACCGGCAATCAGCAGCTTGGCATCGGCAAACCAGAAACTCATCGACCCCGGCGTGTGGCCGGGTGTGTGCAACGCCACGCCACAGCCGCAGGCCAACTCCTCATCATGTTCCAGCCAGCGATCCGGCGAAGGCACTGGGGTATAGGGCACGCGAAACATCTGGCATTGCATTTCCAGATTGTCCCAAAGGAATTGATCCTCTTTGTGCAAGTGCAAGGTGGCGCCGGTCTTCTCCTTCAACTGGCCCGACGCCAGGAAGTGATCCAGGTGAGCATGGGTATGAATGATGCTGACCACCTTGAGACCTAGGGCATCGAGGCGTGCCAGGATCAATTCATGGTTGCCGCCCGGATCGACCACGATGGCTTTCTTGCTGATCGGGTCGCCGATAATGGTGCAGTTGCACTGTAGGGGGCCTACGGGAAAGGTTTCGCGGATGAGGCTGTTATCTTGAGACCCCATGAATGCTCCGGTAATGTTGACGAAACGCCTGAAGTACTGTGAAAACGCTTAATGCCTGCTAATAACAGCGCGGCAACGTAATGGTTGAAGCGCTGTTAGTATATCCACTTGAACACACGCCCTCTTAATGCAGTGAGCAATTGCGCACTGTCAGAGCCACTGGGTCGTGCCACTCTGCCAGAAGAGAGCTTATGAATCTCACAAAGCTACGCCTTGAAAACTTCCGACGCTTTGCTGAGCTAGAGATAGATTTCGACCAGAAGCTGACGGTAATTGCCGCTCGCAACGGCCAAGGAAAAACCTCGATTCTTGAAGCGATTGCGACAGCCCTGGGACCGTTTGTCGGGGCATTCGACCACGGTGTGTCCAAGCATATCGAACGTACTGACGCTCGTTATGCAAGGGTTGGAGAGGGATTTGAAAACGTCCCGCAGTTCCCCGTTGTCGTCAGTGCCAAAATGGCGAAGCCGGACGTGGAATGGCAGCGGGCTTTGAATGGCCCTAAAAATCGTACAACAAACAAGGAGGCAGAACCCTTAGCTTTCTGGGGTAAAGAGTTTCAGTCCCTGGTACGTAAAAGCTCGGATGTTTCATTACCTGTCGTGCGCTATTACAGCTCGAGACGCCTTTGGGTTAGCCACAAAAATGTGTCTGGCAAAGCAATCCTGACCGAGAGTCGTACGGCAGGATACGAAGATTGCCTATCGGTTTTTTCGACGTTTGTTCAACTGCAGGAATGGATGAAAAAAGCCACACTCGCCTCCATCCAACAGAAGGAACAGTCAGGTTACGAAAAGTCCGATCTGGAACCACGGTTGCAAGGTATTAGAGATGCTGTCGATAAAATTCTGGTCGACGAGGGTTGGAGCGGGTTTCACTACAGTGTCGTTTTTGAAGAGCTCGCCATGTCTCACCCGGATCACGGCGCCCTTCCATTAAGCTTACTCAGTGATGGCGTACGCGCCATGATCACACTGGTAGCCGACCTCGCATTAAGATGCGCACGCTTGAATGGACACCTCAAACACAGAGCGCCACTTGAGACCAGGGGCATTGTGCTCATAGACGAGATCGATCTGCACCTTCACCCCGCATGGCAACAACGGGTCATGGCTAACCTGCGTAACGCCTTTCCAGAGATACAGTTCGTAGTGAGTACGCATAGCCCCCAGGTGCTCTCCACCGTTGAGCGCAAGAATATCCGCGTGGTTTTCCAAGACATGGCAGGGCAGTGGAAAGCCATCAGTCCGTCGCAGGAAGTCAAAGGTATAGAAAGCGCAGTCGCACTAAACGACATCATGGGCGTCAACCCCATTCCACCGGTCACTGAAGCTCGCTGGTTGGCGGACTACATCGCTGAAATTGAAGCGGGCAACCACGAAAGTGTTAGAGGAGCGGAATTACGCGACCGTCTCGTTAATTTCTATGGTTCCAACCATTCGGTCGTTTTGGATGCCGACAGATTGATACGTTTTCAAACCTTCAAGTTGAAAAAGCAATCAAACATCAAGGATTGATCGCCATGCTAAAACTGGATCGCGCTGCTGTGATCGCCCCAGCATGCCTCGCAGAGTATGACTATAACCAGCAAACATGGGATGACTTCCGCCGCCCATGCAAAAGACAATTACGGCACGCCTTATTTCAATTACAAGGTATCCCCGGAGTCACATCGGAGGAGGCCAAGGAATATGGATTACGATGCGCTTATTGCGAAAGTGCTATCTACCACAAAGGACATATCGAACACTTTCGACGAAAAAATCGAAAACACCCTAACGGTTACCCGGAGCTGACATTTGAATGGAATAATTTTTTTCTCGCTTGCGGTTCTACTCATCATTGCGGCCATTACAAGGACCGCCGTGACGCGCCCCTATACGACCCTGACATGCTCATCAAACCTGACGAGCATGACCCAGAATACTTCCTCTACTTCCATTCGACTGGAGAAGTACGCGCGAGGAGCAAGCTGAGTGAAGAAGAGGCACACTGCGCATCTGAAACAATTCGTGTGTTTGGTCTAGACAACAACGCACTTGAAGGCGCACGAGCGAATGCGGTGCGAAGCTACCGCAAGATCAACGACGGTGATTTGGCAGAACTTGCATCGTGGGACGAAGCTGATCGAGTCGCCTATTTACATGGAGAGATTGAGGCCACGCGCTGGCACCCCTACGCCACGACCATCAGGCATTTTTTGCAAGCATAGGCATGAGTGGACTGTTTTACTGCTCGACAACATCTGCCCTCTCACCCTAACAACCCCATTTCCTGTGCCCGAGCCACCGCTTGCGTACGACGCTCCACACCCAGCTTGCTGTTGATGTGGCTCGCGTGAGTCTTGACCGTGTGCAGTGAGATAAACAACCGGTTGCTGATCTCCTGATTGGAGCAACCCTGAGCGATCAATTGCAGCACCGCCAGCTCTCGGGCGCTCAATGTCTCATGAGTCGAAGCTGCCTCCACCACTGCAACCGCCGGTAACAGCGCCAGCAGGCTCTGGCTCAGCGGCCCATGGGGATCTTTGGCAAGCTGCTCGCGCATCCAGTCCGGGTGGGTTTCCAGCAATCGGTCGAAGGGTTGCAACGCGCCACCTGCCCCGGCCTCAAGGGCTTGGGCAAACACTGGACGCGCCTTTGCCTCCCGCCCCTCCCCCAGCAACAGTTGCACCCGCTGGGTCAGGGCCATCAGCGCGATCATCTGACGCCCACTGTTATGAGCCTGTATTGCCAACTCTTCGAGACGTTGCAACGCCGCCGCCGGCTGGTGGCGAGTCGCGTCCAACGCAGCCTGTTGAAGCCCGATGTGCTGCGGCAGGTGTGGGTGGAACTCCGGCGCGGCAGCGGCGTGTTCGCCATTGTAGGTTTGCCCCAGGCGGGTCAGCCAGGCGTCGGCCAGGTCGGTGCGGCCCTGGGCCAACCACAGCTCGCATTTGATCAGGGTGATCATCGCCAGGTAGTAGATCGGTGGCACGTCCCAGATATGCATCAGGCGTTCGGCCTCGGCGAGTTCGGCAAAGGCTTTGGCGAAGTCACCGCGGCGCCCTTCGAAACTAGCGATCACACAATGGCCGATCAACACGCTGATATCGCGGCAAGCGCGGGCTTCGGCAAGGCCGGCGCGCAGGCGTGCCAGCCCGGCCTCGGGCTGGAACCGCACCAGCAGCAAATAACCTTCATAGAGTGACAAGCGCGCGCGCACCGCGTACAGCCGCTGCGGTGCCAGGCCGTGCAAGCGTTGCAGGCCCTGGCGCACCTCATCCAAGGACCGCAGGATCTCGCCGCGCGCCTGCAAAACCCGCGCACGGTCATAATGGGCCAGGGCTTCGAACAAGGGGTTGCCGACGCGCTGCGCCAGCTCAAGGGATTCGCGGTTCAAGCCACGCGCACGCCACAGGTCGGCATCGACGATGGCCAGGTTGGACAGGGTCGACAAACACATCAGCCGCTGGCCGTAACGCCGTTGCGGCAAGCTTTCCAAGGCCTCGCCGCAGTAGCGTTGGGTCAACTCGCGATCGCCCCGGCCACGGGCAATGATCCCGCTCAGCGCCAGCCACTGCGCCAACATCGATTTCTGCGCAGTTGCCGACGGCGCCGGCAGGAAGCGGCTGAGATAACTGGACAGTTCTTCCGCCGCATCCAACTGGCAGGCCAGGCCCAAGGCCCAGCTGTAGAGCACGATCAAGCGCGGCGTGCTGATCAGCAGGCTGTCGGGCAAGTCCATTTTCCAGCGCAGCAACATGCCCACGTTCTGCTCGGCCAGCAATTGTTCTTCGGACAGGTTCTGCACCAGGTTGGCCGCCACATCCAGATGACCGGCGCGCAACGCCTGCTCCACCGCCTCATCGATCAAGCCCTGGGCATTGAACCAACGACACGCGCGCAAGTGCAGGCTGGCCGCCGGCAGCACGTTGCTGCTGGCGCGCCGCGTGCGCAGCAAATCAGAAAAAAGATGGTGATAACGGTACCAATGCCCCTGCTCGTCCAGCGGCACCAGGAACACTTGGTGTGCCTGCAGGTAACGCAGGATTTCGCCACTGTCGTGTGCTTCACGCACCGCGTCGCAGAGTTCGCTGCAGAAACGGTCCTGAGGGGCGGTGTCGTACAAAAACGCCTGCACGTCTGCCGGCAGGCAGTCGATGACTTCTTCCAGCAGGTAATCGCGGATCAGCCCCTCACCGCCGTGCAGGCTCTGCGGCAGGGCGCCGTCGCTGCCCGCTTCAGAAGCGGCCAGCAGCCAGAAACGCAAGCCGGCAACCCAGCCTTCGCTGCGACGGATCAGGTTATCCAGGGCCTCGCCGCGCAAAGAACTGCTATGGCGATCCAGCACCGCCAGTGATTCGTCGTGCGTCAGTCGCAGGTCCTGTTCATGCAGTTCCAGCAGATGACGCGACAACCGCAGCCGTGCCAGATGCCAGTCCGGCCGCTGGCGGCTGGTCACCAATACCACCAAACCATCAGGCAAATGATTGAGAAAAAATTGCAGGCAACGGTCAAGCACCGGCCCCTGGGTCAGATGGTAATCATCCAGCACCAACAGCAAGGGTGCGCGGGTGGACAGGTGCACAGCTAACTCGTCAAGCAGGCCATCCAGCCATTCTTCAAAAGCAAAAGGTTGGTGACGTTGGCGCATTTTCAGCAGGCCCAGGGATTGGGCGCCGAGTTGCGGGAAGAATTGCTGCAAACCGTCGAGCAGGCGCTCGAGGAAACGCCCTGGGTCGTTGTCCCGAGGGCTCAGGCCCAGCCACAGGCTTTGCCAATGGGCCGGCAGGCTCTGGCAGAACTCCACCGCCAACGAACTCTTGCCGAACCCAGCCGGTGCGCTGACCAGCAGCAACCGCCCTTCCAGACCTGCGCTCAGGCGCTCGCACAGGCGCGGGCGCAGCACATAACCATCAGGCAGAGGTGGCCTGTAGAAGCGACCTTCCAGCGTCGGGATTACCGTACTAGCAGGCCCTTGGATTCGGGACAGATCAGTCATCGCCGGGCTCTTGTAGAAGGCTGTGGTCGGCATTGCAGATCTGCGCAGACTAGCGGTAAAAACGGCGGGTTTGTAGATCTTTGCGACATTTGCCTGAAAAAGAACTGCGACAAAAAAATACGCATACAAAAAAGCCCCGAACCGGTCGGGGCTTCTTTGCGAGGATGCGGCCTCGGTCAACGCGGGTTAGCGAACGCCGTCCTGGCGCAGGGCCGCCGGCGTGAAGTCGCTGGTGCTGGCGGTGAAGCCGAAGTCATACGCCTGCTTCTCTTCGTTCTTCATGCCCAGCGCCAGGTAGCGGCCAGACTGCAGGTCGTAGAGGGTTTCCAGGGCGTACCACGGCACTTGCTTGTCGTAGTAGTTCTCGGCATGGGCTTCGGCGACGCGCCACAGTTGGCCACGACCGTCGTAGTGGTCGATCACCGCTGCCTGCCAGGTGTCTTCGTCGATGTAGAAGTCACGTTTGGCGTAGATGTGGCGCTGGCCCTCCTTCAAGGTGGCGACGACGTGCCAGACGCGGCGCAGCTCGTAGCGAGTCAGGTCCTGGTTGATGTGGCCGGCCTTGATGATGTCGGCGTATTTGAGCTTCGGATCGTCGATCTTGTAGCTGTTGGAGGCGATGTAGATCTCTTTCTTGCCTTCCAGCTTCCAGTCGTAGCGATCCGGTGCACCGTTGTACATGTCGAGGTTGTCGGAGGTCCGCAGGCCGTCGGCGGCGGTGCCCGGGCCGTCATAGGACACTTGCGGCGCCCGACGCACGCGGCGCTGGCCGGCGTTGTAGACCCACGCAGAACGCGGTTCCTTCACCTGGTCCAGGGTTTCGTGCACCAGCAGTACACCACCGGCCAGACGGGCCGGCGCCGTCACTTGCTGCTTGAAGTAGAACAGCACGTTGCCCGGGTTTTTCGGGTCGAAGTCTTTCATCTTGTCGCGGAACACGAACTGGTCGCGGAAGTACACCAGGCTGTAGGAACCGTTGGTCTGCGGCGTAGCCTGGGTCACCAGGCGGGTCACGCTGCCACCGCGATAGCGGGTGATGTGGTTCCAGATCACTTCCACGCCGCTTTTCGGGATCGGGAACGGCACGGCGGTTTCGAAATTTTCCAGGCCGTTACCGCCAGACACCAGGTTGGTGTTGGTGGCGTTCTTCTTGATGGAGGCAAACACATCCGCTGGCACCGTGGCACCGCGATGGGTCGGGTAGACCGGCATCCTGAAGGTTTCCGGGTAACGCTTGAACATCGCGTACTGCCCCGGCGCCAGCTTGTCTTTGTACTGCTCGACATTCGCCGCAGTGATGGTGAATTGCGGTTGCTCACTGGCGTAAGGGTTGGCCAGGAACCCACGGGCGTCAACAGCGCCGGCGTTGGTTGGCAGCGGCGACCATTTTGGAATGGTGCCCGCCGCGTTACCGGCCATTTCCGCGCCCATCGGCGTCAGGGTCGTGCCCAGCTTGGCGGCTTCATCCGCCGACACTGCCGCCATGACGTTGCTCGCCAGGATCGACAGCCCAAGCACACCCACGTGCAACAGACTTTTGGTTATTTTCATGTTCTGGTCTTCCTGAAATGCGTGTGCTTAGAAGTTGGCGCCGAAGCTCAACGCGACGAAGTCGCGGTCATCCACCGTACTGAACTTGCCACCAAAGAAGTTGGTGTAGGCCAGGCTGGCGGTGTAGGTGTTTTGATACTCGGCATCCAGGCCCAGGCTGACCGCCTTGCGACCTTCTTCGAAGTTACCGCCTGGGCCTGGCGAGTAACCTTTGACGTCATGGGACCACGCCACGTTTGGCTTGAGGTTGACGCCGGCGAACACATCCGGGTATTCCCAGATGGCGCGAGCGCGGTAGCCCCAGGAGGTGGCGGTGGTGTAACCGTCGTTGTTGCAGTTGGTGTTCAGACCTGCCGCATTGGGCAGACCGGCGCCGGTGGCCGTCGAGTTGTTGAGGGCGTTGCAGAACCCGCCTGGCAGGCTACCTGGACCAAACACCGGATCACGACCGTAACGGGCCTCGGACTTGCTTTCCAGGCCGCCCACATGGGTCACACCAATCTCACCGACGGTGGTCAAGCGGCTGGCGCCCATCACCTGATCGAAGAAATGCGTGAAGGTTGTCTGGAACTGAGTCACTTCCTTGCGGTTATAGCCATGCAGGTCCTGGCCAGGCGTCCCTTTCAGCACGGACGCATTGCCAAAGCCCGGAATGGGCGTGACACCGGCATACAGGATGTCAGTCGTGCTCAGTTGCACCGGCGCATTCGGCCGGTAGCTCAACTCACCGCTCCAGGCCGTGCCCGTAGGTAGCGTGGTGGAGAAGCTCAGACCGTAGAGGCGGATATCTTCCGGGTACTCGACGAAGTAGTTCGAGCTACCGGCCACGATCAGCGGACGCAGCGCAGCCAGCGGCCCCAACGGACGGGTATAAGCCGAGGACGGTGCACCTTGCGCACTGAAGATCGGCGCACGGCTGTGGTAATTCATGAAGTACGCGCCGAACTCGGTATCCAGCGGTTCGAAGTTGTAATGCATGGCCACGCCGAACTGGCCACTGTCCCGCGCATCACGGTCAGGGCCACGACGCACCAGTACGCCTTCGTTATTGACGTCTACACCCAGGGCATTCAAGGTCGGGAACGCAGCGCCCGGAATGGTTGAGCGCTTGTTGAGAACTCGCAGGTTATTGTCGCAACCGTCTGAGATCACGTCCGGCTGCGAGAAAAACGTCCCGCAGTTGTCCGTAACGGTCTGGTCCCACTCCAATTGGTAAAAAGCTTCAGCCGACAAGTTATCCGTCAGCGTCTGTGACACATAGAACATGTTGACCGGAATCAAGCCCTCCTTGATTTCAGCCCCCGGACGCCGGAACGCTGACACGTCGATCGGGTTGATGGAGTTGATACCGCCGCCGATGAAGGTACTTTCACCCCAGCTCACCACCTGCTTGCCGAAGCGCACGTTACCCGGCAAATCGGCAATGTTGTAGTTGTGGTAGATGAAGGCATCGAGAATCTGCCCACCGGATGACTTGGCACCTTCCTTGCGATTGCTGTCGCTGATGTCTTTGAACTCACGGCTTTCGTCTTTCAACTCAAAGTCATACCAGTACTTGCCACGTACAAATACACCGGTATCGCCGTACTTCAGCTCCAGATCATGAATGCCTTTGAAGATCTTCGAGAAGGTCTCACCGCGCTTGAAGTTTAGGTGACCGTCATCGGAAGTCTGGGACAGGCCACGACCACCGTTATTTGCACCAATCAGGTCTTTGTTGGGCTTGGCCGTCGACCAGCTCGCACCCACGGAAAGCGACGAGTCAAAACTCCCTTCGATTTCACCGATATTGAAACTGACGCCGAATGCGGGCCCGGCGAGCGTAGAAGCGAGACTGACGGCCAGGGGCAGTCTTGCCCGGCGCCAGAACTGGTTTACTGAGGTCATCGACGCTACTCCATGTGCATTTTATTGTTATGGCAGTGAGTTCTTTCTGTGATGCATGTAACGGCCGGAATACAACGATTCCAATGCCGCTCGGCAGTCGAGCCCCCATGGCCCGTAGCGGAACATCCGTGAAAAACTCTGGAAGGGACTATAGCCAGCAGGGGGTAGTGCTTGATCCCTCTAAAGTGTGATTTGCATCACCGACCCGTCTGCCACGACCCTTTCGCCACGTCGGCGAAGGCCGACGCGGCAAGGATGGCTGAAAATCGGCAAATCACAAGTGAAGGCGCGAGATAGAGCATTGCCGTGCCACATGGCCACGGCAAACCGGCTCAGAGAGTGGACAGGAAGGTGCTGTTGTTGGCCTGCCATTCGATGATGTCGATACGGATACGTTTTTTATCGAGTTTTCCTACGCTCGTCTTGGGAATTTCCGTAACAACGGCGATCTGGCTTGGAATCGCCCACTTGCTCAAGTGGCCCAGCTCCACGAACGGCTTGAGGTGTTCCTTGAGCTCGCGAGCCCCTATCACATGGCCATCACGCACCACCAGCAAGGCAAACGGGCGCTCGCCCCATTGCGGATCAGCGATGCCCACCACCGCTACTTCGCGTACCGCCGGGTGACGGCTGACCAGGTCTTCAAGAGCCAGGGAGGAGATCCACTCGCCGCCGGTCTTGATCACATCCTTGATACGGTCGCGGATGTCGATCACCCCGAAGGCGTCCAGCGTGGCGACGTCGCCGGTGTGCATCCAGCCGCCTTCCCACAGCTCGGCGCCCTTCTGCGGCTCATTGAAATAGCCTTCGCTGAGCCACGGCGCGCGCAGCACCAACTCGCCCTGAGACTCGCCATCGGCAGGCAGGAAGTTGCCGTCGCCGTCGATGATCGCCGCTTCCACCAAAGGCCCGGGCACACCGGCCTTGATGCGGTACGTGGTGCGCTCATCCTCGGTGCCGGCCATCAGCTCTTCGTTGAGGTGGGCGCAGGACACCAGCGGCCCGGTCTCGGACATGCCGTAGGCGGCAGTCAACTGAATGCCACGGGCCTTGGACGCTTCGTAGAGCGAACGGTTGAGCGCACTGCCGCCGATGACGATTTTCCAGCCACCGAAATCCACATCCTGGGCAGCCTTGGCGTTGAGCACCATCTGCAGGATGGTCGGCACGCAGTGGGAGAAGGTAACCTTTTCCTTGCGCCACAGCTCCACCAGGTATTCCGGGTCATAGCGGCCGGGGTAAACCTGCTTCAAGCCCAGCATGGTCGCCACATACGGCAAGCCCCAGGCGTGCACGTGGAACATGGGCGTGATCGGCATGTACACATCGTTGGTGCCCAGCAACCGTACGCTGTCGACGCTGCCCATGATGGTCGCCACGCTGATGGTGTGCAGCACCAATTGGCGGTGGGTGAAATACACCCCCTTGGGGTTGCCGGTGGTGCCGGTGGTGTAGAAGGTGGTGGCGACGGAGTGTTCGTCGAAATCCTGGAAGTCATACTTTGGGCTGGCGGCGGCGAGCAGGGTTTCGTACTCGCCCACCAGATTGGGCAGCTCGGCGGTCTTGGATTCGCCATCGGTGAGCAGCAGGGTCTTGTCAACGGTGGTCAGTTGCCCGGCAATGGCCTGGTAAAGCCCCACGAACTCGCTGTTGACCAGCACAAAGCGGTCCTCGGCGTGGTTCATGGTGTAGAGGATCTGTTCCGGCGACAGGCGCACGTTGATGGTGTGGATCACCGCGCCAATCATCGGGATGGCGAACATGCATTCCAGGTAGCGATGGCTGTCCCAGTCCATCACGGCGACGGTATCACCGGCCTTGACACCCGCCTCAGTCAGCACATTGGCCAGCCGTGCGACCCGCTCGATCAGGGTCGGGTAGGTGTAGCGCAGTTTGTCGCGGTAGACGATTTCCCGGGTCTTCTCGTAACGGGTGCCGGACATCAACAGGCGTTTGATCAACAGCGGGTATTGGTACGCACCTTCGGCGGGTGGAATGACGCGGGTCTGCAACATACGAATCCCTTTAATGACTGCACGGTCTTGGCTGAAAGAACTGCACTGTAGAGCGCTAATGTTTCAGCCAAATCAGCCAAAGGAATGATTTGCAGACCCCAATGAATGCTAGCTTTGCGCCAGCATCCGGCCTATTTCATGCTGGTGAAGGCCAGTTTCACGCCAATGGCAATCAACACCGCGCCCATGGTCCGATCGAACCAGTGCCCCATCCGCGCAAACCCGGCGCGCACGCGCTGCTGGCTGAACAGCATCGCCACCAGGCAGAACCACAGCGCCGTCGCCACCGCCAGGTACACGCCGTAACCGGCCTGGATCGCCAGGGGCGTGTCCGGGTTGATCACCACGGTGAACAACGACAGGAAGAACAGCGTGGCCTTGGGGTTCAAGCCATTGGTTACGAAACCGGCAGTGAAGGCGCCACGCGGGGTGCGCTCGCCGGCTTCGCGATGCAACTCGCCTTCGGCGGCAGGCTTGGCCGGTTGCGCGCGCAGGGCTTTGAAACCGATGTACAACAGGTAGGCCGCCGCCGCCCACTTGAGCGCGTTAAACAGCACGATGGACTGGGACACGATCAAGCCGATACCGAGCAACGAATACCCCACGTGCAGGAAAATCGCCGAGCCGACGCCCAGTGCAGTCCAGGTCCCGGCGCGGCGGCCGTGAGTGACACTCTCACGCACCACCACCGCGAAATCCGGGCCGGGGCTGGCCACCGCCAACAAGTGAATCAGGGCTACGGTCAAAAATTCGGCGGCGTACATGCTCACTCCAATTAAGTAACTGATTATTTCATCTGATAGGCTCGAAAGATTACGCCTTCGAACCCTGTCGCAAAAGGTACAGTTGATGACGAACAATCGCCGCGCCGTCTTCCTTGATCACCCGTCCCTGGACCTGGGGGACCTCGACCTCAGTGAGCTGCGAGGCAGCTTCAGCGAGCTGCAGTTGTTTACCGACACCACGGCGCAGAACGTGATCGAACGCGTGCAAGGCGCCCACGTGGTCATCAGCAACAAGATCGCCCTCAGCGCCGAAACCCTGGCGACCTGCGCGGAACTCAAGCTGATCCTGGTCTCGGCCACCGGCACCAACAATGTCGACCTGCAAGCCGCCCGCGCCCGTGGCATCACCGTGAGCAACTGCCAGGGCTATGGCACGCCGTCGGTGGCGCAGCACACGATCATGCTGTTGCTCAACCTGGCGACGCGCTTTAAGGATTATCAACGGGATGTCAGCGCCGGCAAGTGGCAGGAGGCCAAACAGTTCTGCCTGCTGGACCACCCGATTGTCGAGCTGGAAGGTAAGACCCTCGGCCTGCTCGGCCACGGTGAATTGGGCGGCGCAGTCGCGCGACTGGCTGAAGCGTTCGGCATGCGTGTCCTGCTCGGCGCTATCCCTGGCCGCCCGGCCCGCGCTGACCGCGTGCCGCTGGATGAACTGCTGGCCCAGGTGGACGCACTCACCCTGCACTGCCCGCTCAACGAACACACCCGCGACTTTATCGGCGCCCGCGAGCTGGCGCTGCTCAAGCCTGGGGCGTTTGTGGTCAACACGGCGCGCGGTGGTTTGATCAACGAACAGGCCCTGGCGGACGCCTTGCGCAGCGGCCATCTGGGCGGCGCGGCCACCGATGTACTGAGCGTGGAACCGCCGGTCAACGGCAACCCACTGCTGGCCGGCGATATCCCGCGGCTGATCGTTACCCCGCATAACGCCTGGGGCAGTCGTGAAGCCCGCCAGCGCATCGTCGGCCAACTGGCGGAAAACGCCCGTGGCTTTTTCGACGGCGCCCCGCTGCGCGTCGTCAGTTGATAAACTGCGCCCCTTTTCAAGGAGCAGACCATGGATCCGCGCAGTGAAGTACTGCTTCGTCAGGCCGAACTTTTTCAAGGCAACCTGCTGTTGGTGGGCTTGCCTGCCGACGACCTGCTGGGTCGCCTGCCCAGCGCCCACGGTTGGTGCTGGCATGCCGGCGATCAGGCGGCACTCGATGCACGCTTCCCCGAGCGCAGCCAATTCGGCGTGAACGTGCCCGAGCGGGCATTTGATGCGGCAGTGATCTTTCTGCCCAAGTCCAAGGACCTCACCGACTACCTGCTCAACGCCGTAGCTTCGCGCTTGCCCGGCGCCGAGCTGTTTTTGGTCGGCGAGAAGAAAGCCGGGATCGAAAGCGCCGCCAAACAGCTGATCCCCTTCGGCAAACCACGCAAGCTCGACAGCGCGCGGCATTGCCAGCTATGGCAGATCACCGTGGCCAATGCCCCCCAAACGGTCGAACTGGAGAGCCTTGCGCAGGTCTTCGACGTGCCGCTGGCCGAGGGTCCGCTTAAAGTGGTGAGTTTGCCGGGCGTGTTCAGCCACGGGCGTCTGGATCGTGGCACCGAGCTGCTGCTGGAGCACCTGGACAAGCTGCCGAGCGGCCATCTGCTGGACTTCGGTTGTGGCGCCGGCGTGTTGGGGGCTGCGGTCAAACGTCGCTATCCGCATAACACTGTGACCCTGTTGGACGTGGATGCATTTGCCGCCGCCAGCAGTCGCTTGACCCTGGCCGCCAATGGTCTGGAGGCCGAGGTGTTGACCGGTGATGGCATCGATGCAGCACCGCTGGGTTTGAACGCGATTTTGAGCAACCCACCGTTCCATGTCGGCGTGCATACCGATTATTTCGCCACCGAGAATCTGCTGCGAAAAGCGGCGAAACACCTGGCAAAAGGCGGCGAACTCCGTTTGGTTGCCAACAGCTTCCTGAAGTACCAACCGCTGATCGAAGAGCACCTGGGCGTGTGCGCGATCAAGGCCGAGGGCAATGGTTTTCGCATCTACCGTGCAAAGCGCGGCTGACGGGCGTTTGAAAAAGAAGGCTTGCCGAATGGATTTTGCCTAGGCAAAATCCGCTCCGTCCTAGGGGAGTAGTCTCCCACGAGCGCCACGCTCGTCCGGCATACGTCAACATACTTGGTCAGCAGACCATGGCGTATGCGACCCAGGAGTCCGCACAGACGGACCGGGGTTTGACAAGACCTATGACACGCACACCTTACCCGGGGCGGGAAGGCTGTACGTGTCATAGCCGTGTCGACCCGCCCCTGGAAACCTACCTGATGCTGGATTCATTACTCGTTCCTACCGCAATCGTTGCCTTGGCCGAAATCGGCGACAAGACGCAGCTGCTCGCGCTCATACTTGCCGCACGCTTTCGCAAACCCTGGCCAATCATCGCCGGCATCGTCGCCGCGACCCTGGCCAACCATGCGGCCGCCGGTGCCGTAGGGGCCTGGTTCGGCAGTTTCTTCTCGGATGCGGTGTTGCACTGGATCCTCGCGGCGAGCTTCTGCGCCACGGCGTTGTGGACCCTGGTGCCGGACAAACTCGACGATGACGAAGCCAGCACCACACGTAAATTCGGCCCGTTCCTGACCACGCTGATCGCGTTCTTCCTGGCGGAAATCGGTGACAAGACACAGATCGCCACGGTGATGCTGGCGGCCCAGTACCCGGAGTTGTGGCTGGTGATTATCGGGACGACCCTAGGCATGCTGATTGCCAACGTGCCGGTGGTGTTGGCGGGGAATTTTGCGGCGGAGAAACTGCCGTTGACCTTGATTCGTCGACTGGCGGCTTCGGCGTTTTTTATCCTGGCGATTGTGGCGGTGTACAAGGCCATGCAGAGCAGCGGGTGGATCTAAATCGATGAGGGTTCCCATGCCTGGCATGGAAACCCTCAACCCTTCAGGACTTTTTGGCCTGCTGGTACAGCGGCATCACCTTCGGAATCGCCGCCTGCAACGAGGCGATTCGACTGTCGGACGCTGGGTGAGTGCTCATGAACTCCGGCGGCGCGCCTTCCGAAGCCTTGGCCATCTTGTTCCACAGCGTAATGGCGGCGTTCGGGTTGTAGCCGGCGCGGGCCGACAGTTCCAGGCCGATCAGGTCGGCTTCGTTTTCATTGCTGCGGCTGTTGGGCAAGGTCATGCCGTAGTTGGCCACGGTATCGGCCAGTGCCAGACTGTCCTGGCCGAGACCGAACAACGCACCGGCGCCCTGCTTGGCCATCTCGATTCCGTAGGCCTTGGACATGGCTTCACGGCCGTGTTCACGCAAGGCGTGGGCAATTTCATGGCCCATCACGGCGGCCAACTCGTCATCGGTGAGCTTGAGGTTGTCGATCAAGGCGCTGTACACGAAGATCTTGCCGCCAGGCCCGCAATTGGCGTTCATCTCGTCGCTCTTGATCAGGTTCACTTCCCACTTCCACTGCGCCGCATCCGCACGGAACGTCGGCGCCTGGGCGATCAAGCGGTTAGCGATGGCCTGCACGCGCTTGGCGTTGGCACTGGTCTTGTCTACCTGGCCCTTGCTATTGGCTTCGCCCAGCGTTTGCTGGTACGACTGAGCATACATCTGGTCGACTTCCTGGCTCGACAGCATGCTGAACATGTACTGCTTGCGCTCAACCCCAACGGCGCCGCCGCTGGTGGTGTTGACCGACTGACAACCGGCCAGCAGCATCGCCGCAACCAAACCACTTATTACCAATGATTTTTTCATCAACACTCTCCCTGAAAAGGCACGCCCTGAAAACATGGCGCGTATCGTAGGCGCACATTTGTAACGGCGCCAGATACACCAGACGTGTAACCGCTGATTTTCCGATACATCTCACACCCCGCCAGCGGCATCGAACATTCCGTTTACGACACATGACACTATTTTTGCCGGCTCCTCCCTCATGCCCATCCTGCCCCTGGCCGATACACAAAACAGGCCTCCTCTCCTGTGCCCGGAGCTTTCATGAAATTCAAGTCGATCCAATTTTCTGTCGCGGCACTGGCCGGGGCCATTGTCCTGAGCGTGGTTGCAGTGCTGGTGCTGTATGCCTTGTTTGCCGGGGCGCGGACCCAAGAGATGGTGCAGGATCGCACCCAGGTGCAGTTCGAACAAATTATCGAGCAACGCCTGACCGCCCTGGCGCAAACCCAGGCCACCTTGATCCAGCGCGAGCTTGAAGCGCCGCTGGTGACCGCCAAGAGCCTGGCCACCGCCAACGCCCTGCTCGGCATGAAAAACGGCAAGGGCGAACCGGCCCTGCAAGTCAGCCGCGAGCAGCTGATCAACCTGCTGCACGAGACCGTGGTGCGCAACCCGAAGATCCTCGGCGCCTACATTGGCTGGGAGCCCAACGCGATCGATCACAATGACGCCGCTTATGTAAACAGTCCCATTGTCGGCATGGCCGCAGACGGTCGCTTCCTGCCATGGTGGTATCGCAACGCCGATGGCAGCCTGGGCCTGGACAAGCTCGCCGACGTCAAAGACCAGAACATCCTCTCCACCGGCGTGCGCGCCAGTGAGTACTACCTGTGCTCCAAAGAAACCCAAAAGGCCTGCGCCATCGATCCCGCCCCTTATAAGGTGGGCAACGCGATGGTGATGCTGGCTTCGTTCATCGAGCCGATCATGATCGACGGCACCTTCCAAGGCATCGTCGGTGCCGACCTTTCGGTGAACTTCATCCAGGACATGCTCACCAGCGCCGATCAAAAACTCTACAACGGTGCCGGTGAACTGGCGCTGATCTCCAGCAACGGCCGCCTGGTGGCCTACACCAAGGACGCCGGCAAGCTTGGCGAGAAGGTCAGCGACCTGCTCGACAGCAACGAACTGGCCAACCTCGGCCAGCTGAAAATCGGCGAGGTCCGCTACGACATCGACAAGGAGCACGGGCATATCGAGTTGTTCCTGCCGTTCAACATCGGCCAGACCGATGCGCGCTGGACCTTGATGATGCAACTGCCGCTGAGTGCGGTAATGGCTGACTCGCAGAAACTGCAAAGCGACCTGGAAGCCCAGCGCAAGACCGACATTTTCGGCATGACCATCGCCGGACTGTTGATTGCCGGTATCGGCCTGCTGGTGATCTGGCTGGTGGGCCACGGCATCGCCCGGCCACTCAAGCAAATGGTCGCCATGCTCAATGATATCGCCCAGGGCGAAGGCGACCTCACCCGGCGCCTGACCAGTGATCGCGCCGATGAACTGGGCGCGATTGCCGCCGGTTTCAACACCTTCCTGATCAAGCTGCAAGGCATGATCACCCAGGTGGTGAGTTCGGTGCAGAAGGTCAGCGACTCGTCGGAGCACACGGCCGACATCGCGATTCGCACCAATCAGGGCGTGCATAAACAAATGGTGGAAATCGATCAGGTGGCCACCGCCGTGCATGAGATGACCGCCACTGCGCAAGACGTTGCACGCAACGCCACCCAGGCTGCGCAGGCCGCCAGCCATGCCGACCAGGCCGCGAGCCAAGGCATGCGCATCGTGCGTGACACCTCCACCTCCATCGGCGCGCTCGCCGAGGAAATCGGCAAGGCAGTGGGCGTGGTGCAAACCCTGGCCAAGGACAGCGAAAACATCAACGCCATCCTCACCGCTATCCGCGGGATTGCCGAGCAGACCAACCTGCTGGCGCTCAACGCCGCCATCGAGGCCGCACGGGCCGGCGAGCAAGGTCGTGGTTTTGCCGTGGTCGCCGACGAGGTGCGCAACCTGGCGCAAAAAACGCAAAAGGCCACCGAAGAAATCCAGACCATGATCCAGCAGTTGCAACAAGGCACGCGGGACGTGGTGCGGGTGATGGAGGACAGCCAGACTCGCACCGATGAAAGCGTGCAACACGCGGCCAAGGCGGCCGAAGCGCTGGAGACGATCACCCAGGCAGTATCGGTGATCAACGACATGAACACCCAAATCGCCAGTGCCGCCGAAGAACAGAGCGCGGTGGCCGAGGACATCAACCGCAACGTGATCAATATCGGCCAGGTGGCCAATGAAGTGGCGGGTGGCGCGGATGAATCCAGCGCGGCCAGTGCGGACTTGACCAAGCTGGCGGAGCAGCAGCGGCGCTTGATCAATCAGTTCAAGGTCTAGGGATTTTCGGTGGTTTGAGGCCGTCTTCGCGAGCAATCCCCACATTTTGACTGTGCTCACACATCCAAATGTGGGGCTTGCTCGCGAAGGGGCCAGTCAACCTAACCCAACACTTACTGACTCACGCCGGCGTCAGGCACTCCGGCCCATTGAGCTTCGGATCGTTGACCATGTTGGCCAGGACCCGCTCGCGCAACACGACGGGTTCACTGGCCAATAGGCCTTGCAACACATGCAGCGGCGTCTCGAGATTGAGCCAGGCTTCCTGCCCGGCCTCATCCAGAATCAGCGGCCGTCGCTGAGCCTGGGCAGCCTGGGTCACCACCGCCGTACTCAGCCACACTTGCTCCTGCACCGGATACGCTTCCCAGATCGCCGCAAAAAACAACGTGGAACCCTCCCCCGGCGTCAGCCAGTACGGCCGTTTGCGCTGGGTGCCACGCCACTCGTAAAACCCATTGGCGGGCAGCAGGCAACGGCGCTGGCGGAACGCTTCGCGGAACATCGGTTGTTCGGCCAGGGTTTCGGCGCGGGCATGGGCGGGCGTGCGGGACAGATCGGTCAACCAGGGCGGCGTCAGGCCCCAGCGGGCGCGGGCCAGGGTGCGCTGGCCATCGGTGGCGCGCTGGATCAGCACCGAATCACTCGGGGAGATGTTCCACTGAGCCTGCTGGTCGGCCGGGAAGCCCGGCAAGGCAGCGAAAGCGGGATTCCAGCGAAACAGGGCATAACGTCCACACATGGGGCAACACGACTCTTGGGTAAACCGACCGACAGCCTAACAGACCAGCACATCAGGGAAGCTGTCGGGTTCGTCACCGGGCAGCGGTTGCGCGCCGATATAGGCGGTAATCAGCTCGCGGGCGTCCATGGCCCGGTCGTTGTCCACCTCCAGGCCCAGCAGGCCGAAAATGGGTAATTCGCCGGTGCCGCCGAGCAGATGACGGCCCACCAGGTGCGCCTCGATGCCTTCACTGGCGAGCATCTGTTGTAGCAGCTCGCCCTCCATCAGGTTTTCCGGCTCATAAATTCGTTGCATGGGCGTACCCGTTATTCGTTTTCGCTACGGGTTTCGAGCATCCACTCTTCCCCATGGACCTGCAGATCGAAAATGATCGGCCGGCAACACACCTGGCAGTCCTCTATATAAGTCTGATCCCCTCCGGACAAATCCACCGTTGTCTCGACCACTTCACCACAATAAGGACAATCGTACGTCGCGTTTTCCAGCATCGCAGCCTCCAAGGTGACTTGTGCGTATAATCGCCGGTCTATTGACAGGGCTATTTTCGGCCGGGCCCATTACTCGTGCCGCACCCTGGTGTTTCCTTTACTTACCCTAGCCGTTTCTAACAAGAGAGCATGATGGGCGAATTCGATACCATCCGACCTTACAACGACAGCGAAGTCCCGGCAGTGCTGGCACGTCTGTTCAGTGACAAGGCCTTTCTGGACATCCTGACCCACTTTCGCTTCCCGCGCTTTGCCGGCGCCTTGGGCTGGCTGCTCAAGCCGATGATCGCCCGCAAATTGCGCCGTGAGTTCGCCGGCGTCACTACCGTGGCCACGCTGCAGGACAAAGTCGAGTACTACGTCGACCACACCATCGACCGGGCGACCGACGGCGTGACCTACACCGGCGTCGAGCAGCTCAAGTCGGGCACGGCTTACCTGTTCCTGGCCAACCACCGCGATATCGTGATGGACCCCGCCTTCGTCAACTATGCCGTGTACCACGCCGGCTTGCCGACGCCACGCATCGCCATCGGCGACAACCTGCTGCAAAAGCCATTCGTCAGCGACCTGATGCGCCTGAACAAAAGCTTCATCGTGCATCGCTCGATCACCGGGCGAAAGGAGAAGATGGCGGCCTATAACCTGCTGTCGGCCTACATCAACCATTCGATCCGCAACGACGGTGCATCGATCTGGATCGCCCAGGCCGAAGGGCGCGCAAAGGATGGGGATGATCGCACCGAGTCGGCGATTCTCAAGATGTTCCACGTCAGCCGCAAGGATGAGCCGTTTGCCGAGGTGATCCAGTCGTTGAACCTGACGCCGGTGTCCATCAGCTACGAATACGACCCGTGCGATACGGCCAAGGCTCGCGAGTTGTACATTCGCGCAACCACCGGCACCTACAGCAAAGCGCCGGGTGAGGATGACGTAAGCATCGCGCTGGGCATCACCGGCTACAAGGGTCGGGTGCACATCAACTTCGCGCCACCGATTACCGAGCGTTTCGAAGACACCAAGCTGCTGGCCGCAGAAATGGACCGGCAGATTCTCGGCGGTTACCGGTTGTTTCCGGTGCATTACCTGGCCTACGCCCAGTGGAGCGATGCCGACCCGCAATTGCAGGTGCCGACGGCGGCCGAAGTGTTCCCGGCGGATGAACTAGCCAAGGCGAAGACGGAGTGGGAGCGGCGCTTGAGCGAATGCCCGGCCGAGCACCGTCCGTTTTTGGTGGTGCAATATGCGACGCCGGTGCGTAATCAGTATCGGGTCAAGGCCGGGATTGCCCTGTAGGGCTTAGAGGCGGGTGCTGAGCCAGGAGATGGCCAGCGCCAGCCCCAGGCAGGCAAATCCGACGCGGTAAGCCAAACGATGCGCCCGCTCGGTGCGCACATCCAGAAACAACATCGGTTGGTCGATTGCGCGGTCCTCGCTTTGCGTGGTCAGGTCGGCCATTGCGCGCTGTTCGAGCAGCCGGGTAATAAACAACAGCGCTGCACCTGGGCAGGCCACTGCTAAAGCAACAACGTTGAGCAATAATGACGGCAGCGCCATCGCAAACCTCGGTTAAACAATGTCTTGGTATCAATTCAGATACAAACCTGAACGGTAGTGGCCTCCCGCGCCGAAAATGCTCCCTCCACCATTGACGGCTAATGTATCCAGTAATTTACGCCGTCACCTGAACGTCACCTTAACAGTCCACTCTGTTGCCCTTTGACGCCTCAGGAGCTTGTCATGTTGCACGCGCAAAACCAGGATCGGCTGTATCTGGTCGCCCAAAGCGATGAGCAGGAAGCGCTGATCGGCGCCTTGGCGTTCAACGTCCAGGATCGTCACTGGCTGGTGTATTGCGCCCTCGGCGGGCACCAGCATGCGGACCTGCCGGAGACCGACCTGCTGACAGGGGTGAGCCTGCTGGATTTCTGTATCAACACCGCGGCGTGAAACTGAAGGCGAAAAAAAGCCGGGCTCACCGCTGAGCCCGGCTTTTTGCTGAATCACTTATTGCGAGCTGAGCAACGAACCGACACTCGGGTCCTTGAACAGGCGGGTCAGGGCATCACTGAGGACATCGCTGACCAGTTTGGTGTTGGTTTCCTGGTTCGGCGACATGCCGAAACGCTGGTTCAGGGACGCACCGTAGCGACCGCTGTAGCGACGGGTGCCGGCGCTGACGTCGGACTTGAAGGTCGCGCCGATGGACGCTTCGGTCACGTACAGGCCGTCTTTAGGCGACTGGTACTTCAATTCCGCCAGGGTGACGGTCAGCTGCGGCGCACCCGGCGCATTGGCGCTCGGGGTGAAACCCAGCAGGCGCACGGCGGCTTCGGCCTGGGCCTGCAGCTTGGGCAGCACGTCCTGGGCATTCACCGAGACCAGGGCGGTTTCCGGGTACAGCCCGCCGCGCGAGCCGAGGGTCGGCGACGGACGACCATCAACCACACGCACCGACACCGGCTGGCCGTGGCCCACAGGCGCCAGCTGCGTGGTGATTTTAGGTTCCGGGGTCAGTTGTTGCGGGCTGTTGGCGCAGCCAACCAGGGTCAAACTGGTCACAGTGATCAAACCGAACAACAGGCGTTGCAACATGTGCTTCTCTCCAGAAATCAGGTACCGACAGGCCGCCAGTATAGCGGTGCGCTACTGCGGGGAACTAGCATCAGTTACAACCTGAGACCCGTTGGCTGGACAGCGGTTCGATGTCACCGATATGTCACACCTGTTACATAGGCCCGTCATCCCGGCCAGGCATGCTTGGCCTCAATCCTAGGAGGTTGATCACCATGCATTTTCTCTGGTCGCTGTTCACGCGCAAGCCCGCCCTTCGCCAGTTCGCCCTGCTCGACGCGCAAGGTCGTTGCCAGGCCTTCAAAGAATGCAACCAGCCACCTGTAGGCGACGGCTGGGTGGAAATCGATGAAATCCGCCTGAGCTGGATGCACCACCCGTTGCCTGCCCGGGCCCGCGTCAGCCCGCGTCCTGCGCGGTCGTCCCGCCACCAGCCGTTGGCCGCCTGACCGAACACCTAATAAAAGTCATAAAACACGCCCATTTCCCTGGCGTTCTTCGCTACAATCTCCCCCCGATTATAAGGACGTCTCCTGATCGGGCCTCGCAGCATCGTTAATGCCTCGGCACTAACCCCCAAAATCGCCCACAGAGAGCCGCCCACACAGATCGAGTGAAGCTGGCGCGCTTGCTGTTTTCTTTGCAAACCACCCGCCTTTACCGAATCTGCCAGAGCTGCCATTGCGCTCGGCCACTTGAGTTGTTTGCCCGTTTTGCCGCGTGTCGGCTAGGGGCCAGGTGCCAGGCTGGGGCAGCCCTTTTTTGAGGTTCACGTCTTCAAAAGAGCGTGAAAAAACGGGTTTTCACAACTTCACAAGAGTGTGGCGAGCAAATGAATAGTTTGGCGTTTGTACAAGCACCATCAGCGTCTGGAACAGCCCAACCACACAGGACCGAGCACGTCTTAAAAACCGGAGCTTGAGCCTGTCCGCTACGGATTGGTTGCACGAAACGCACGCTTTGACCATAAGTCGAATTGCCACAGGCGCCCATGAATGCGTTCATAGGCAGATTAGCCCGGCAGGAAGCGTGCGCTGAACATGCAAGAATTGCGAATCGGACATGGCGATCCTGGCCATGGGTAATCTGGGGCAACACGTGAATCGCCCCGTCACTCCTGGCAGCCATGCCGTCAATTTGGTGCTGCAGATTTTGGAGACGCGTTAAATGGCGCATAACGAAGCAGTCGACGTAGTACTGGTAGGGGCCGGCATCATGAGTGCCACCCTGGCCGTACTGCTCAAAGAGCTCGACCCCGGCCTCAGGCTGGAAGTCGTTGAGCTGATGGATTCGGGTGCCGCGGAAAGTTCCAACCCCTGGAACAACGCCGGTACCGGCCACGCCGGGCTGTGTGAGCTGAACTACACACCGCAGGCCGCCGACGGCTCCATCGACATCAAGAAAGCCGTGCACATCAACACCCAGTTTGAGGTGTCGAAGCAGTTCTGGGCCTACCTGACCCAAAAAGGTACCTTTGGCTCGCCAAAGTCCTTTATCAGCCCGGTGCCACACCTGAGCTTCGTGCAGGGCGAAAAAGGCGTGGACTTCCTCAAGACGCGCTTTGAGACCCTCAGCCAGCACCACGCGTTTTCGGACATGCACTACACCGAAGATCGTAGCGAAATGGCCGAGTGGATGCCGCTGATGATGCCGGGCCGCCCGCTCGACGAAAAAATCGCAGCCACCCGCGTCATGAATGGCACCGACGTCAACTTCGGCGCGCTGACTAACCAATTGCTCGGTCACCTGACCAGCTCGGCCGATGCCCAGGTCAAGTACAGCAAACGCGTGACCGGCCTCAAGCGCAACGGCGCGGGCTGGACCGTGAGCATCAAGGACGTCAATAGCGGCAACAGCCGTGAAGTGGACGCCAAGTTCGTGTTCCTCGGCGCCGGTGGCGCAGCGCTGCCGCTGCTGCAAGCCTCGGGCATCGAAGAAAGCAAAGGTTTTGGCGGCTTCCCGGTCAGCGGCCAATGGTTGCGTTGCGACAACCCGGAAGTGGTCAAGCACCACCAGGCCAAGGTCTACAGCCAGGCCGCCGTGGGTTCGCCGCCGATGTCCGTGCCGCATTTGGACACCCGCGTGGTGGATGGCAAGAAATCCCTGCTGTTCGGGCCATACGCCGGTTTTACCACCAAGTTCCTCAAACATGGCTCATTCCTTGACCTGCCGATGTCGATTCGCGCCGGCAACATCGGCCCGATGCTGGCCGTGGCCCGCGACAACATGGACCTGACCAAGTACCTGGTCAGCGAAGTGCGCCAATCCATGGAGCAGCGCCTGGAATCCCTGCGTCGCTTCTACCCGGAAGCGAAAGCTGAAGACTGGCGCCTGGAAGTGGCTGGCCAACGCGTGCAGATCATCAAGAAAGATCCGAAAAAAGGCGGTGTGCTGCAATTCGGCACCGAGCTGGTCGCGGCCAAAGACGGCTCTCTGGCCGCCCTGCTGGGTGCGTCCCCGGGCGCTTCGGTGACCGTTTCGATCATGCTGGAGCTGATCGAGAAGTGCTTCCCAGGCAAAGCGGCCGGTGAATGGGCCGCCAAGTTGCAGGAAATCTTCCCGGCGCGGGAAAAGGTCCTGGAAACGGACGCCGAGCTGTACCGCAAGGTCAACACGCAGAACAACATCAGCCTGGGACTGGTTGAACCTGCCGTCGAGACTGAAAGCTACGCGTGAGGCGCCATAAAAAACGCCCCGCTCTCAACCTGAGGACGGGGCGTTTTTTGTGTTTCGGATATTCAGCCGCGAGCTTTTTCGATCAGTTCGATGTACTCGTCGGCGTTGCGCTGGTCCTTGATCAGGTCGACGAAGGTCTGGCCATGCTGATCCTTGCCGTCGAGGTCCAGGCCCGCTTCCTTGAAAAAGCCCAGGAAGCGCTCGAAATCGTCGATACGCAGGCCACGATAAGCCTTGATGAGTTTGTGCAGGGACGGTGAAGTCGCGTCGACCGGCTCAAAGTCCAGGAACAACTTGATCTGATCGTCGCCGATCTCGTCACCAATCACCTGCTTCTTATCTTTACGCATTACCGACTCCAGCCTGCAGACATTTACACGGGGCTTGAAGTCTACCTGTGGGGCGCAGCCTTGTGTAGGCGGGGCCTACTTGGCTTTCACAGCCCCAGTGTGCAAATCCGCCCAGATATGCCCATTGGCATAACTGAGAAACTGCACATAAACAGTGTCATTGCGCAACAGGTCGACAATCACGCGGTATTGGGCCACCGGATAGGACAAGGTCAGGGTTTTGCTCTTGTCATCGTAGGCCGGTTTTTTGAGGCTTTTGCTTTCGCCGTCGAAATTGAGCACTACCTGGGTGATAGTCGCGCCCTTGTTCAGGGATTTGCCCTTGAGACGGATCATCAACGGTGAGGTTACCGGGATCGGCTGTTGGCTGGACTGGCGCTGGTTGCCCACTACCACCGCGTACTCAGTGACTTGCAGCAATTGCTGCTGATCCGGCGCTTCGGCGCGCAGGGTCAGGTCGTCCGAGGGCAGGAACTGGCTGTGCATGGGAGCCGGCGCGGCGGCCAACGGCAGGCTGAGGGTCAGCGCCAGGGCGGCGCAAGTGCGTATCAACAGGCTCATGGGCCGCTCCGGCAAGATGGGCCCAGCACTGTAGCTCAATCGAACTGGGCAAGCATCCAGCGCTGATACTCGGCCACGCCGACATCGCCTTCGCGCGGCGCCCAGTTGGCCAGTTCACCTTCGCTTACGGGGCGATACGGCCCGGCCTTGCACTCGAACATCACCGTGTCGGGCTCCAGCACCACCAGGCCGTGGAATACACCGGGCGGAAGATCGACGCCGGCGCAGTCCCCGCCGGCCTGCATCACGCGTTTGGCGAGCACTTCGCCAGTTTCGCTGAACACCAGCAAACCCAGACTGCCTTGCAGCACAAGCAAGGTTTCGGCCTTGTCCGCGCTCAGGTGCCGATGTGGCGGCACATAAGTACTGGGTTGCAGACCTACGGCCAGACGATGGCAAGGTTCTTCCATCTGATGGAAGTTGTGATGATGCCGGCCACGAGGGCTTGCGCCCGCTTTCTCGGCCAGTTCGGCAAACAGCGTCTGATCAAGAAAACGGACCATGGCTTACATCCCCTTAACGGCGTAAATACCATTGGCATTACGCCAATAGCCCTTGTAGTCCATGCCGTAACCGAAGATGTAGCGGTCGATGCACGGCAGGCCGACGTAATCAGCTTTCAGGTCCGGGCGGGCCTTGCGGTCATGGTCTTTATCGATCAGCACGGCGGTGTGCACCTTACGCGCGCCGGCGTGTTTGCAGAAGTCGATGATCGCACCGAGGGTGTGACCTTCATCAAGGATGTCATCGATGATAAGCACGTCGCGGTCGATGAACGAGACTTCCGGCTTGGCTTTCCAGAACAGGTCGCCGCCGCTGGTTTCGTTGCGGTAACGGGTGGCGTGCAGGTAGGACGCTTCCAGAGGAAATTGCAGATGAGTCAGCAACTTGCCGGCAAAGATCAGGCCACCGTTCATCACGCAGAACACCACCGGGTTGGTGTCGGCCATTTCGCGGGTGATGTGCGCGCCCACCTTGGCGATCGCCTCTTCGACTTGCGCTTCGGTGTACAGGCAGTCAGCCTCGCGCATGATTTGACGGATATGCTCGAGATCAGCAGACATGGCGCTCTCCAAGGGGGTGCTGTGGCAAGAAAAGCGGGCGAAGGTACGCTTCTCGCGCGCTCCGGGCAAGCCTTAATGGACTAACGTACTAGATGTCTATAGGACAACACCCTCGGATAGATTAATCTAGGCCGGTTTTTTTGCCCGCCGCCGGAGCCTTTCCCATGCCCACTCGCGAGATCCGCCATCCGCTGATCCGACACAAGCTCGGCCTTATGCGCCGCGCCGACATTAGCACGAAGAACTTCCGTGAGCTTGCTCAGGAAGTCGGAGCGTTGCTCACTTACGAAGCCACCAAGGATTTGCCCCTGGAAACCTACGAGATCCCCGGTTGGGCCGGTCCCGTCCAGGTGGAGAAAATCGCTGGTAAGAAAATCACCGTGGTCCCGATCCTGCGCGCCGGTATCGGCATGCTCGAAGGCGTGCTCAGCCTGATCCCGGGCGCCAAGGTCAGCGCCGTCGGCGTAGCCCGCAATGAAGAGACGCTGGAGGCCCACACTTACCTGGAAAAACTCGTTCCGGAAATCAACGAGCGACTGGCGATGATCATCGACCCGATGCTGGCCACCGGCAGTTCCATGGTTGCCACTATCGATCTGCTGAAAAAAGCCGGTTGCCGGGACATCCGTGCCATGGTGCTGGTCGCTGCGCCCGAAGGCATCGCTGCCGTCGAGAAGGCCCACCCGGACGTGCAGATCTACACCGCGTCCATTGATGAGCGCCTGAATGAACACGGCTACATCATCCCAGGCCTGGGCGATGCCGGTGACAAGATCTTCGGTACCAAGCAGAAGGACGCGTGAGCATGCAGGATGAATTCAACGACCCGCTTTGGCGCCAGATCCTGTCTGGGGCACAAATGCTCTTCGTAGCATTTGGCGCGCTGGTGTTGATGCCGCTGATCACAGGTCTTGATCCAAACGTCGCGCTGTTCACCGCGGGCCTGGGCACATTGCTGTTCCAGGTAGTGACAGGGCGGCAGGTGCCGGTTTTCCTGGCGTCGAGCTTTGCCTTCATTACCCCGATCATTCTTGCCAAGGGCCAATTCGGCCTCGCGGCGACCATGGGCGGGGTAATGGCGGCGGGTTTCGTTTATACCTTCCTCGGCCTTGCGGTGAAGATCAAAGGCACCGGTTTCATCGATCGGCTGTTGCCGCCGGTGGTGATCGGGCCGGTGATTATTTCCATCGGCCTGGCCATGGCGCCAATCGCCGCCAATATGGCAATGGGTAAAGCCGGCGATGGTGCCGAGCTGATCCATTACCAGACGGCGATGATGATTTCGATGCCCGCGCTGCTGACCACGTTGATCGTGGCAGTGTTCGGCAAAGGCATTTTCCGCCTGGTGCCGATCATCTCCGGCGTATTGGTGGGTTTTGCCATGTCATTCTACTTTGGTGTGGTCGACACGGCGAAGATCGCCGCCGCGCCCTGGTTCGCCCTGCCCCACTTCACCGCGCCGGAATTCAACTGGCAGGCGATTCTGTTCATCGTACCGGTGGCCTTGGCCCCGGCGATCGAGCATATCGGTGGCGTGATTGCGGTGGGCAGCGTGACCGGTCGCGACTACCTGAAGAAGCCTGGCCTGCATCGCACCCTGTTGGGTGACGGCATCGCCACCACGGCTGCCGGCCTGTTTGGCGGCCCGCCGAACACCACCTACGCCGAAGTGACCGGCGCGGTCATGCTGACCAAGAACTACAACCCGAAGATCATGACCTGGGCGGCGGTGTTTGCTATCAGCCTGGCGTTTATCGGCAAGTTCGGCGCATTGCTGCAGAGCATCCCGGTACCGGTAATGGGCGGGATTCTGTGCCTGCTGTTCGGCTCGATTGCCGCGGTGGGGATGAACACACTGATCCGCCACAAGATCGACCTGGGGGAAGCGCGTAACCTGGTGATCGTGTCGGTGACCCTGGTGTTCGGCATCGGTGGCGTGCTGGTCGGTACCGGCACTGGCCCGGATGACTTCGGCCTCAAGGGCATTGCCCTGTGTGCGGTGGTGGCGATTGGATTGAACCTGTTGCTGCCGGGCAATGATGGCTGGAAGAACAAGAAGCCTGACGAACCGCTGCTGTAATTAACGGCGAAACCAAAGTGGGAGCGGGCTTGCTCGCGAAGGCGGAGTGTCAGTCGATAACTATGTGACTGATACACCGTCTTCGCGAGCAAGCCCACTCCCACACTTGATTTTCAGCGGATGTTAGAGCTGGCCTAGCCCATCGATCAGCGCCTGGTTCTGCTCAGGCGTGCCGATGCTGATTCGCAGGAATTGGGCAATCCGTTCCTGCTTGAAGTGACGAACAATCACCCCTTGCTCACGCAACTTGGCCGCCAGGCCGGCAGCGTCGTGCTTGGGATGACGGGCAAAGATGAAGTTGGCTGCCGACGGCAACACCTCAAAACCCTTCTCCTCCAATTGAGCGACTAGCTTGTTACGGCTATCGACAATCAATCGGCAGGTCTTCTCGAAGTACTCACGGTCCTCGAATGCCGCCGCCGCGCCGACAATCGCCAGGCGATCCAGCGGGTAGGAATTGAAGCTGTTCTTGACCCTCTCCAGCGCTTCGATCAGGTCCGGGTGGCCCACGGCCAGGCCCACGCGCAAGCCGGCCAGTGAGCGCGATTTGGACAGGGTCTGGGTCACCAGCAAGTTCGGATAACGGTCCACCAGGCTGATCGCGGTTTCACCGCCGAAGTCGATATAAGCTTCATCGACCACCACCACCGAATCCGGGCTTGCCTTGAGGATCTGCTCCACCGCGTCCAGCGCCAGCACGCAGCCGGTGGGCGCGTTCGGGTTGGGGAAGATGATCCCGCCGTTGGGCTTGGCATAGTCCGCCACGCGGAGCTGGAATTGTTCGTCCAGCGGCACCGGGGCGGACTTGATGCCATAAAGGCCGCAGTAAACCGGATAGAAGCTGTAGCTGATATCCGGGAACAGCAGCGGCAGGTCGTGCTGGAACAGGCCGTGGAAGATGTGCGCCAAGACTTCGTCGGAACCGTTGCCGAGGAATACCTTGCCAGCGTCGATCCCGTAATACTTGGCGACTGCCTGCTTGAGCAAGTCGCTGTTCGGGTCCGGGTACAGGCGCAGGTTGTCGTTCAACTCGGCCTGCATGGCGGCCAACGCTTTGGGCGATGGGCCGTAAGGGTTTTCATTGGTGTTGAGCTTGACCAGTTTGGTCAGCTTGGGTTGTTCGCCGGGCACGTAAGGCACGAGGTCCTTGACGAAAGGGCTCCAGAATTTACTCATGTCTCAGTTCCCCTTCTCTTCAAGGATGCGGTATTCGGCGCTGCGGGCGTGGGCACTCAGGGATTCACCACGGGCCAGCACCGAGGCCGTCTTGCCCAGCTCGGAGGCGCCCTGCGGTGAGCAGAAGATGATCGATGAACGCTTCTGGAAGTCATATACCCCCAGCGGCGACGAGAAACGCGCGGTGCCGGAAGTCGGTAGCACGTGGTTCGGGCCCGCGCAGTAGTCACCCAGGGCCTCGCTGGTGTGGCGGCCCATGAAGATCGCACCGGCGTGACGAATCGACGGCAGCCAGGCTTGTGGATCAGCGACAGACAGCTCCAAGTGCTCCGGCGCGATGCGGTTGGCCACTTCGATGGCCTGCTCCATGTCGCGTACCAGGATCAGCGCGCCACGGCCATTGATCGACTTCTCGATGATTTCGGCGCGGTCCATGGTCGGCAGCAGCTTATCGATGCTGGCCGCGACCTGGTCGAGAAACGCGGCGTCGGGGCTGACCAGGATCGCCTGGGCGTCCTCATCGTGCTCGGCCTGGGAGAACAGGTCCATGGCGATCCAGTCCGGATCGGTCTGGCCGTCGCACACCACGAGGATTTCCGAAGGGCCGGCGATCATGTCGATACCGACCTGGCCGAACACGTGGCGCTTGGCGGTGGCGACGTAGATGTTGCCAGGGCCGACCACCTTGTCCACTTTCGGCACGCTTTCGGTGCCATAAGCCAAGGCCGCGACGGCTTGGGCGCCACCGATGGTGAACACGCGGTCAACACCGGCGATGCAGGCGGCGGCGAGCACCAGCTCGTTGATTTCACCGCGTGGGGTCGGCACCACCATGACCACTTCGGTCACGCCCGCCACCTTTGCAGGAATTGCGTTCATCAGCACCGAAGACGGGTACGAAGCCTTGCCGCCCGGCACGTACAGGCCGGCACGGTCCAGCGGCGTGACCTTCTGGCCCAGCACGGTGCCGTCGGCTTCGGTGTAGCTCCAGGAGTCCTGTTTCTGTTTTTCGTGGTAGCTGCGCACCCGCGCCGCCGCCACTTCCAGAGCTTCGCGCTGAGGTGCAGTGATACGCGTCAGGGCCAGCTCCAGGCGTTCGCGCGGCAGGATCAGGTCGGACATCGATGCGACGTCCAGGCCATCGAACTGGCGGGTGAAATCCACCAGCGCCGCGTCACCGCGCTCGCGCACAGCCTTGATGATGTCGAGCACTCGCCCGTTGACCGAGTCGTCGGACACGCTTTCCCAGCTCAGCAGATGATCCAGATGATGGGCGAAATCCGGGTCGGCAGCGTTGAGTCGGGCAATTGCAGTGGACGTGGTCATAGCGAGGGCCTCATAGGATTGGCAAAAATGCTCAGGCGCCGAAAGTTAGCAGTCGATCCGCTTGGGCACCTGAGAATTCTGGCTATGAGGCGGATAGACGGGCGCGACCCAGGGCCGCGCGGGTAAGTCAACCGCGGTGTCGCGACTCTACTGCCTTGCGCAGGGTGTCGATCAACGCCTGGATCCGGGCGTGCTGCATTTTCATCGACGCTTTGTTGACGATCAGGCGGGAGCTGATGTCGGCAATGAAATCCTGTGGCTCAAGACCGTTGGCACGCAGCGTGTTGCCGGTGTCGACCACGTCGATGATCTTGTCGGCCAGGCCGATCAGCGGCGCCAGTTCCATCGAACCGTAGAGCTTGATGATGTCGACCTGACGGCCTTGTTCGGCGTAATAACGCTTGGCGACGTTGACGAACTTGGTCGCCACACGCAGGCGGCCTTTCGGCTCGACGTCGCCGACACGGCCTGCAGTCATCAGCTTGCACAGGGCGATACGCAGGTCCAACGGCTCATACAGGCCCTGGCCGCCGTATTCCATCAACACGTCTTTACCGGCGACACCCAGGTCGGCCGCGCCATGCTCAACGTAGGTCGGCACGTCGGTAGCCCGCACGATCAACAGGCGAACGTCGTCCTGGGTCGTGGGGATGATCAGCTTGCGACTCTTATCCGGATTCTCGGTCGGCACGATGCCCGCTTCAGCCAGAAGCGGCAAAGTGTCGTCAAGGATGCGGCCCTTGGACAGTGCGATGGTCAACATGGGAAACGTCAGTCCTTCATCAGGCTATTGCTGTCCGGTCGCAAACGACGCCGGACACAGATCGAGGCCATTACAGCCTCGATTTGGAACAAATTCAGCATACTGCTTCTTTAATTTATAGCGAGCGGGCTTGCCCCGCTCACTATAAAACAGCAACTAGCCCGGTACGCGGCGGATTTTCGCGCCGAGCATCTGCAGTTTTTCTTCGATGCACTCGTAGCCACGGTCTATGTGGTAGATGCGGTCGATCAAGGTGTCACCTTCGGCGATCAGCGCCGAAATCACCAGGCTGGCCGAAGCCCGCAAGTCGGTGGCCATCACTGGCGCGCCTTTGAGTTTCTCGGTGCCGGTGACGATGGCAGTATTGCCCTCGACCTGAATCTTCGCACCCATACGGTGCAGTTCATACACATGCATGAAGCGGTTTTCGAAGATGGTTTCGATCACGGCACCGGTACCTTCAGCAATGGCGTTCAAGGAGATGAACTGCGCTTGCATGTCGGTTGGGAACGCCGGGTACGGAGCGGTGCGCACGTTGACGGCTTTAGGGCGCTTTCCGTGCATGTTCAGCTCGATCCAGTCTTCACCGGTGGTGATCTCGGCACCGGCTTCGCGCAGTTTTTCCAGGACCGCTTCCAGGATGGTCGGATCGGTGTCCTTGACCTTGACGCGGCCACCGGTCACGGCGGCGGCAACCAGGTAGGTGCCGGTCTCGATACGGTCTGGCATGACCTTGTAGGTTGCCGTATGCAGGCGCTCTACACCATCAATGGTGATGGTGTCGGTGCCTGCACCGGAAACCTTGGCACCCATGGCGTTCAGGAAGTTAGCCAGGTCGACCACTTCCGGCTCGCGCGCGGCGTTTTGCAGCACGCTGCGGCCTTTGGCCAGGGCAGCGGCCATCATGATGTTCTCGGTACCGGTCACGCTGACGGTATCAAAGAAGAAGTTCGCGCCACGCAGGCCGCCTTCAGGCGCCTTGGCCTTGATGTAACCGCCTTCGACGTCGATGACTGCGCCCATGGCTTCAAGGCCGCGGATGTGCAGGTCCACCGGACGCGAACCGATCGCGCAGCCGCCAGGCAAGGCGACTTCTGCTTCACCGAAACGGGCAACCATCGGGCCCAGCACCAGGATCGACGCACGCATGGTCTTCACCAGCTCGTACGGGGCGATCAAGGTCTTGATGGTGCGTGGGTCGATTTCGACAGCCAGTTTCTCGTCGATCACGGGCTCGATGCCCATGCGACCGAACAGCTCGATCATGGTGGTGATGTCGTGCAGGTGCGGCAGGTTGGCCACGGTGACCGGGCCATCGCACAGCAGGGTCGCTGCCAGAATCGGCAAGGCGGAGTTTTTTGCACCGGAAATGCGAATCTCGCCATCAAGGCGGGCACCGCCGGTAATAATCAATTTATCCATAAGAATCTCGACGCCTTGGGGGCTCAGGTACGCTCGGCCCAGGCCGCGCGGCTGAAAAATTTCATAGTGACCGCATGGATGCTGCCATCGGTGATCCACGGGTTCAAATGGGCATAGATCTGCTGCTGACGCTTGACTGGGCTGAGTGCCGCCAGTTCATCGCTAATCACGTTCAGCTGGAAGTTGCAGCCTTCGCCTTCAACTTCAACGGTCGTTTCCGGCAGCTTTCCTTCAAGAAAGCTCTTAACTTCTAGGGCCTGCATGCTCAACCTCTATCGGCGCCCAGTGCGCACGGGTCGCACATCATACAAAAAAGCCCCGCGCCTGCGAACCCCGCATAGCAGGACTCTGACGGGGGGCCTCTTTAATAATGTGTATTAAGGATGCGCCAACAGCTCGGTCAGACCGGAAACTTCGGCAATTTCACGCATGTCTTCGGGTATTGCACGGATGCTGACGGGCTTTTTGGCCGCTTCGGCATCACGCATGAAGCACAGCAACAACGATAAGCCAACGCTGCTGGACTTGGTCACAGCCGAGCAATCCAGCACCAGCGCAGGCGCAGTGCTGGTTTTGATCAGAGCCTGCCCCTGCTTGCGCAGATCAGGCCCGGTGCGGTAATCCAGCACGCCGCTGATGAACAGCTCGCCGGCATCGCCTAGCCGAACAGCCGCCTCAGTCATTGCGCGGACTTCCCGGCAGCTTTATCGGTTTCTTCCTTGGCCTTGGCGACTTCACCGGCCCAACCATTGATGGTTTTGTCCAGGTCGTTGCCATTGCGCTGCATGGCGTCGGCGAACTGGTCACGGAACAGCTTGCCGATGTTGATGCCGTTGATGATCACGTTACGCAGCTTCCACTCGCCGTTGACCTTCTCCAGCGTGTACTGCACAGGGTAGACGGCACCGTTGTTGCCCTTGACGCTCATGTTGACGCTGGTGCGATCACCCGACTCATCGGCGGCGGGAGCAACCGTAATGCCTTGGTTGTTGTACTCGAGCAGCGCGTTACCGTAGAACTGGAACAAGCCTTTCTTGAAGTTTTCCTGGAAGGTCTGCATCTGCGCGGGGGTAGCCTTGCGCGAATATTTGACCGTCATGATGCTGCGGGAAATGCCTTCAGCATCCACCACCGGACCGACAATGGTATTGAGCGCGTTGTAGAACTGACTCGGGTCCTGCTTGTACTTTTCCTTGTTGGCCGACAGGTCAGCCAACATCTTGTTAGTCGTGTCCTGCACCAGATCGTGCGCAGAACCTGCTGCGTTGGCCATCAACGGCAGCGCTGCAAGCAGTACCAGAAGGCCACGTCGCAAGGTAGAGATCATGTACGAATTCCTCATTTGGCGTCTTTATTGACCGTATTAAGCAGGAATTTACCGATCAGGTCTTCAAGCACCAGCGACGACTGTGTGTCGTGGATTGTCGAGCCATCCTTGAGCAGGGCTGTCTCCCCACCCACGCTGACACCGATGTATTTTTCGCCCAGCAGACCCGCAGTGAGGATAGATGCAGTGGAGTCGGTCGGCAGATTATCTACCTTCTTGTCCAGTTGCATGGTCACTCGCCCGGTGAAGCTGTCGCGGTCCAGATCGATTGCCGTGACCTTGCCGATGGTCACACCGGCCATGGTCACCTTAGCTCTGACAGTCAAACCGGCGATATTGTCGAAGTAAGCGTAAAGTTTATAAGTATCGGCGGTAGGGCTGGCCGACAGGCCGCTGACTCGCAGGGCCAACAACAGTAAAGCCAGGATGCCAGCCAGCAAGAAAAGGCCGACACCGATTTCCACAGTGCGGTTTTGCATCAGAAATCTCCAAACATCAAGGCGGTCAAAATGAAGTCAAGGCCCAGTACCGCCAGCGAGGCGTACACTACGGTCTTGGTGGTGGCGCGACTGATCCCTTCTGAAGTGGGCTCACAGTCGTAGCCTTGGAATACGGCGATCCAGGTCACTACAAAGGCGAAGACGATGCTCTTGATGATGCCGTTGAGCACATCACCCGTGAAGGTCACGCTGTTTTGCATGTTGGCCCAGTAGGAGCCGTCGTAGACGCCCAGCCAGTCCACCGCCACCCACGAACCACCCCAGATACCGACCACGCTGAAAATCATCGCCAGCAGAGGCAGGGAAATGAAGCCGGCCCACAAACGCGGGGCAACAATGTACTTGAGCGGGTCCACGCCGATCATTTCCAGGCTGGACAGCTGTTCAGTGGACTTCATGTTGCCGATTTCGGCGGTCAACGCAGACCCCGCGCGCCCAGCGAACAGCAGCGCGGTCACCACCGGCCCCAGTTCACGCAGCAGCGTCAGGGCGACCATCTGCCCCACCGCCTGCTCCGAACCGTAGCTGGAAAGGATATTGAAGCCCTGCAAGGCCAGCACCATGCCGATGAAAACACCGGACACCACGATGATCACGAGGGACATCACACCGACCGAATGCAGCTGTTTGACCAACAGGCCAAAACCGCCGCCTATGCCACCGCGTCCAAGCAGGGCGTGAAACAGGAAAATCGTCGAACGGCCCAGCACTTCGACAATGTCGATGCCTGAGCGGCCGAAAAGGCGAACCTTTTCGATAAGAGATGTCTTGCGCATCAGCGCTTCCCCAGAAGATCTGAGCGGTAGTCCGCTGCCGGAAAGTGAAAAGGCACAGGGCCATCGGGATCGCCGGTCATGAACTGGCGAATACGTGGGTTATCGGCGTTCATCAACTCTTCGGGCGTGCCCTGCCCCAGCACCTGACCATCACCCACTACATAGAGGTAATCGGCGATGCTCGCGGTTTCTGCCAGATCGTGGGAGACCACGATGCTGGTAATGCCCAGCGCATCATTGAGCAAGCGGATCAAGCGCACCAGCACGCCCATGGCGATGGGATCCTGGCCGACGAAGGGCTCGTCATACATGAGGATCTGCGGGTCGAGAGCAATGGCCCGGGCCAGCGCCACACGACGCTTCATACCGCCGGACAGTTCGTCGGGCATCAGGTCGATGGCACCGCGAAGGCCCACGGCCTGCAATTTCAGCAACACAATGTCACGAATCATTTCATCGGACAGCTGGGTATGCACGCGCAGCGGAAAGGCGACGTTCTCGAAAACATCGAGATCCGTGAACAGCGCACCACTCTGGAACAATACCCCCATGTGCTTGCGTGCATCGAACAGATCGCTGCGCGACAGCGTCGGCAGGTTCTGGCCGTTGACCCACACTTCGCCGGCGCTGGGGCGCAATTGCATGCCCATCAGGCGCAACAGGGTAGTCTTGCCGCAACCGGAAGGCCCCATGATGCCCGTGACCTTGCCGCGGGGAATGCGGATATCGACGTTATTGAAGATGCTGCGCGTCCCGCGCTTGAAGGTCAGTCCCTTCAGCTCGACCGCGTAGGCGTTATCGGCACTCATCTAAACTCCTTGGGATGCAGCCTCTCACTCAGACACCACGCTTGTGACAAACGTTTGCAACCGTTGTGCAATAGTTGGCACATGGGCTGTGCGGACCGAACTGGCGGCGAACTATATCACTGCTGGTACAAGGCGCCCAAGGCCGGAACAGCGCTTGTTCAGATTGGGGACAGGGAAAAATCGTTGCTTAGGATGAATATCAAGCGCATTGCGAACAAAGCCTGACGAACTAGCGTGAGGGAAATGATCATTACCGCTATAATCGCCGACTTTTCGTCAGGCTATACGATTTCAGACATGAGCCAATCCAGCGACCTTATTCAATCCGCGCAACGCACCATCCGCCTCGAGCTTGAAGCCGTCGAAGGCTTGCTGGCGCATATCGACGCAGATTTCGTACGCGCGTGCGAGATGATTCTGGCCAGCAAGGGCCGCGTTGTCGTGGTCGGCATGGGCAAGTCGGGCCACGTCGGCAACAAGATCGCCGCCACCCTGGCAAGCACCGGGACCACCGCGTTTTTCGTGCACCCGGCCGAAGCCAGTCACGGCGATATGGGCATGATCACCAAGGATGACATCATCCTGGCGCTGTCCAACTCCGGCACCACCAACGAAATCGTGACCCTGTTGCCGCTGATCAAGCGCCTGGGCATCCAGATGATCAGCCTCACCGGCAACCCGGAGTCGACGCTGGCCAAGGCCGCCGAAGTGAACCTGAATGTTCACGTAGCGCACGAAGCCTGCCCGCTGAACCTGGCACCGACCTCCTCCACCACCGCCGCGCTGGTCATGGGCGACGCCCTGGCCGTGGCGTTGCTGGAAGCCCGTGGGTTTACTGCTGAAGACTTCGCGTTTTCCCACCCAGGTGGCGCCCTCGGCCGCCGTCTGCTGCTGAAGGTGGAAAATGTCATGCACTCGGGCGACGAACTGCCCCACGTCCCGCGTGGCACCCTGCTGAAGGACGCGTTGATGGAAATGACCCGCAAGGGCCTGGGCATGACCGTGATCCTGGAAGCCGACGGCCGTCTGGCCGGTGTCTTCACTGACGGCGACTTGCGCCGCACTCTGGACCGCACCATCGATATCCACACCGCAACCATCGATGCGGTCATGACACCCCATGGCAAGACCGCACGCCCCGAGATGCTGGCAGCCGAAGCCTTGAAAATCATGGAAGATCACAAGATCGGCGCGCTGGTCGTAGTCGATAGCAACGACCAGCCTATCGGCGCCCTGAACATGCACGACTTGCTGCGTGCGGGAGTGATGTAAATGTCCAGCGACCTGTTGCAACGCGGTAAAAACATCAAGTTGGCGATTTTCGACGTTGACGGCGTGCTGACCGATGGCCGCCTGTACTTTCTCGAAGACGGCAGCGAATTCAAGACCTTTAACACCCTCGACGGCCAAGGCATCAAGATGCTGATGGCGGCGGGCGTGCAAACGGCGATTATCAGCGGCCGGAAGACCCCGGTTGTGGAACGCCGCGCACAAAACCTGGGGATTCCTCACCTGTATCAGGGGCGTGAGGATAAACTGGTGGTTCTGGACGAGCTTCTTGGCCAACTCAACCTAAGCTATGAGCAGGTCGCCTACCTGGGCGATGACCTGCCAGACCTGCCGGTGATTCGTCGAGTGGGCTTGGGCATGGCTGTCGCCAATGCGGCGGCGTTTGTTCGCGAGCACGCCCATGGCATCACCACCGCCCGTGGCGGCGAAGGTGCCGCCCGCGAGTTCTGCGAGCTGATCCTGCGTGCCCAGGGCAGCCTTGAAGCGGCCCACGCCGCCTACTTATAGAGCGTTTTATGCTGAGCAAAAAGATTCGCAACTTCCTGCTGTTCGGGGTCATCGCCGCGCTGTTCCTGGCGGTGGGCTACTGGAATATCAGCCCGGAACGCTTTCTCGATCAGCCTGCTGCGCAGGTTGATGAAGGCGCTATCGACTATTACGCCATCAACGCCAAAAGTGTGCAGTTCCTGCCTGATGGCAAGGTGCAGTACGAGATGACGTCAGACAAAGTCGAGCACGTTAAGGCCAGCGAAATCACCTTGCTGACCAACCCGGACATGAACATTTACCGCGGCACCGAGTTCCCATGGCACGTCACCAGCAAGCGTGGTGAGGTCAACCCGGACGGTACCGAGGTGGAACTGATCGACTCGGTGCGCGTCGCGCGTACCGACGATAAAAAGCGTGAGACCGTGATTACCAGCAGTCGCATGACCGTATTCCCGCAGAAGCAATATGCGCAGACCGAGCAAGACGTTAGAATCGACGGCGCTGGCGGTGTATCGACTGGCAAGGGAATGAAAGCGTATTTGAAAGAAAGCAGGATACACCTGCTATCGAACGTAAGAGGACAGTATGAGGCTCGTTAAAACTCTCCCTATTTTGCTCGGTCTGGGCGCAGCACTGGGAAGCGTGAGCGCCTGGGCTCTGCCGAACGATAGCCAGCAGCCGATCCACATTTCGGCTGACGATGCGCAGCTGGATGACAAGCAAGGCGTCGCCACCTACACCGGCGGTGTGATCATCACCCAGGGCTCGATGAAGATCACCGGCAATACGGTGACCCTGACTCGTACCCAGTCCGGCGACATTGACGTGGTCACTTCGGTGGGCAACCTGGCTTACTTCGAACAGAAGCAGGCGCCTACCGACACCGGCCCGATGAAAGGCTATGGCAAGACCATCCAGTACCACGCCCAGCAGAACCGCATCGTGCTGATCGACCAGGCCAAGGTACTCAGCCCCGATGGCAACTCCACGGAAGGTGAGAAAATCACCTACGACACCGTGAAACAGATCGCTAACGCCGGTCGTGCCAATGGCAGTAAGGTCACCGCACCTCGTCCACGCATCGACATGGTTATCCAGCCGAAGAAGAAGGCCGAGTAATGGCAACCCTGAAAGCCCAGCATCTGGCCAAGGCCTATAAAAGCCGTCAGGTCGTGCGCGATGTCAGCCTGTCGATCGACAGCGGCCAGATCGTCGGCTTGCTCGGCCCCAACGGCGCCGGCAAGACCACCTGCTTCTACATGATCGTTGGCCTGGTCCAGGCGGACCAGGGTCGTGTTCTGATCGACGACCTGGACGTGAGCCACCAGCCAATGCATGGCCGTGCGCGCGCCGGTATCGGCTATCTCCCGCAAGAGGCGTCGATCTTCCGCAAACTGTCGGTCGCCGATAACATCATGGCCATCCTCGAGACCCGCAAGGAACTCGACCGTGACGACCGTCGCAAGGAATTGGAAAGCCTGCTGCAGGAATTCCACATCAACCACATTCGCGACAACCTCGGCATGAGCCTTTCCGGTGGTGAGCGCCGCCGTGTGGAAATCGCCCGCGCCCTGGCCACCGCGCCCAAGTTCATCCTGCTGGACGAACCGTTTGCCGGCGTCGACCCGATCTCGGTCGGTGACATCAAGCAGATCATCCATCACCTCAAGGCCAAGGGCATTGGCGTGCTGATCACTGACCACAACGTCCGTGAGACACTCGATATCTGCGAAACCGCGTATATCGTCAACGATGGCCAACTGATCGCCGAAGGTGATTCCGCCACCATCCTGGCCAACGAACTGGTCAAGGAAGTGTACCTGGGTCACGAGTTCCGCCTGTAAACACCGTGGTGTCACGGCCGATGCCACGATGCGCGGGAGTCAATAAAAACCTCCGGATTTTTATTGTTACCGCGCTCTAGGCAAAGCCCCCGACATCAGGCATATAATTTGCTTATGTTTGGCGCTAACGCGCCCTGTCGTGGATGGCGCACTGCGCCGGCGAATAAGGTGTTAAGCCCCTGCCATGAAACCATCGCTAGTCCTGAGAATGGGCCAGCAGCTGACGATGACACCGCAGCTGCAACAGGCCATCCGCCTGCTCCAATTGTCGACCCTGGACCTGCAACAGGAAATCCAGGAGGCCCTGGAGTCCAATCCGATGCTCGAACGCCAGGAAGAAGGCGACGACTTCGATAACGCAGACCCGCTGGCCGATAACATCGAGCAAAAACCCAATTCCGACGTGCAGGAACCCTCCTATCAGGAAACCGCCCCTACGGTGGATAACCTTGAGGAAGGCGAATGGAACGAACGCATCCCCAACGAGCTTCCGGTAGATACCGCCTGGGAGGACGTCTACCAGACCAGCGCCAGCAGCTTGCCCAGCAATGACGATGACGAGTGGGACTTCACCACCCGCACCTCCGCTGGCGAGAGCTTGCAGAGCCATCTACTGTGGCAACTGAACCTGGCGCCGATGTCGGACACCGATCGCCTGATCGCCGTGACGCTGATCGACTGCATCAACAACCAGGGTTATCTGGACGAGACGCTCGAAGAGATTCTTGAGGCGTTCGATCCGGAGCTGGATATCGAGCTGGACGAAATCGAAGCCGTCCTGCACCGCATTCAACAGTTCGAGCCCGCCGGTATTGGCGCGCGCACCCTCAGCGAATGCCTGCTGCTGCAATTGCGCCAGCTGCCGGCCAAGACGCCCTGGCTCACCGAAGCCCAGCGCCTGGTCACTGATTACATCGACCTGCTGGGCAGCCGCGACTACAGTCAATTGATGCGCCGCATGAAGCTCAAGGAAGACGACCTGCGCCAGGTCATCGAGCTGGTACAGAGCCTCAACCCTCGCCCTGGCTCGCAAATCGAGTCCAGCGAAGCCGAATACGTGGTTCCCGACGTGATCGTGCGCAAGGACAACGAGCGTTGGCTGGTGGAGCTGAACCAGGAATCGGTGCCACGCCTGCGGGTCAACCCGCAATACGCCGGTTTCGTGCGTCGCGCCGACACCAGCGCCGACAACACCTTCATGCGCAACCAGTTGCAGGAAGCCCGCTGGTTCATCAAAAGCCTGCAAAGCCGCAACGAAACCCTGATGAAAGTGGCCACCCAGATCGTCGAGCACCAGCGCGGTTTCCTGGAATACGGCGACGAAGCAATGAAACCGCTGGTACTGCATGATATCGCTGAAGCGGTAGGCATGCATGAGTCGACGATTTCGCGGGTGACCACGCAAAAATTCATGCATACCCCACGGGGTATATATGAGCTGAAATACTTTTTCTCCAGCCACGTCAGCACCTCCGAAGGCGGTGAATGCTCGTCCACGGCGATCCGCGCGATCATCAAAAAACTGGTTGCGGCGGAAAATCAGAAAAAGCCATTGAGTGACAGTAAGATCGCTGGTTTACTGGAGGCACAAGGCATTCAGGTCGCCCGTCGAACCGTCGCCAAGTACCGCGAGTCCCTCGGGATCGCGCCTTCCAGCGAGCGTAAGCGTTTGATGTGACGGGCGGGCCACAGCGTTCCAGTGGCAGGTATTCCTACCTGCCGCTTTATGCACTGGCAACGAAGGAGAAGCTGTATGCAAGTCAACATCAGTGGACACCAGCTGGAAGTCACCAAACCCCTGCGTGAATACACCGAAAGCAAGCTGAACAAGCTGGCGGGGCATTTTGACAAGATCACCAATGTGCAGGTCATCATGGAGGTCGATAAGCTCAAGCAGAAAATCGAGGCCACCCTGCACGTACCGAATGCAAAGCTCGTCGCCAATGCGGAACATGAAGACATGTACGCGGCGATCGACTCGCTCTACGACAAGCTGGACCGCCAACTCATAAAGCATAAGGAAAAGAATCTGCACCTGATGCAAGGTACAGGTCGTTAACTCTCCCCCCATGATCCGACTTGAAACCATCCTGACCCCCGGCCGTTCCCTCGTGAATGTGCCGGGAGGCAGCAAGAAAAAAGCCCTCGAACAAATTGCCAACCTGATCGCGCGCGAAGTGCCGGATCTGGAGATGCAAGATGTGTTCGATGCGCTGATTGCCCGTGAAAAACTCGGCTCTACCGGTTTTGGTAACGGCATCGCCATTCCTCATTGCCGCCTCAAAGGCTGCGAAACACCCGTCAGCGCCCTGCTCCACCTGGAAGCCCCCATCGATTTCGACGCTATCGACGGCGCCCCGGTCGACCTGCTGTTCGTTCTGCTGGTCCCACAAGCCGCCACCGATGCACACCTGGAACTGCTCAGGCAGATCGCCAGCATGCTTGACCGCAAGGAAGTACGCGACAAACTGCGTAGCGCCAGTAGCAATGAGGCGCTGTACCAGGTTGTCCTGGATGAACAGAACGGGCAGTAATCATGCGTTTGATCATCGTCAGCGGCCGCTCCGGCTCGGGTAAAAGCACCGCCCTCAATGTTCTTGAGGATAACGGCTTCTATTGCATCGACAATTTGCCCGCTGGCCTGCTGCCGGAGTTGGCTGAACGCGCGTTGATCCACACCGAGCTGGCACAGCCCCTGGTCGCCGTTTCGATCGATGCCCGCAACCTGCCCAGCCACTTGGAGCGATTCCCGCAATTGCTCGAGGAAGTACGGGCCAAGCACATCCATTGCGATGTGCTTTATCTGGATGCTGACGAGGAGACCCTGTTAAAGCGCTTCTCTGAAACCCGTCGGCGTCACCCCCTCAGCAGCCCCCACCGCTCGCTTGCCGAAGCCATTGAAGACGAAACCAAGCTGCTGGGGCCGATCATTGACCTTGCCGACCTCAAGATCAACACCACCAGCCTCAATCTGTACCAGCTGCGGGATGCCATCAAGCTACGCCTGCTGAACCAGCCGGAGCCCGGCACAGCGTTTCTGGTCGAGTCATTCGGGTTCAAGCGCGGCATGCCAGTGGACGCCGACCTGGTGTTCGACGTGCGTTGCCTGCCCAATCCGTACTGGAAGCCGGAGTTGCGTGAGCAATCGGGGCTGGATCAGCCTGTGGCTGACTATTTGGCCGCGCAACCGGATGTGGAGGAGATGTTCCAGGACATTTCCAGCTACCTGCTCAAGTGGCTGCCGCGTTTCGCCGCAAGCAATCGCGCCTATGTCACCATTGCCATCGGCTGCACCGGCGGGCATCACCGCTCCGTTTACCTGACCGAGCGTCTGGGCCAGGTCTTGCAACAAACCCTCAAGAATGTCCAGGTCCGCCACCGCGACCTTAGCTGAAAGGAACACCTGCGCGATGCCCGCTCTGGAAATTGAAATCATCAACAAACTGGGCCTGCACGCCCGCGCCTCGGCGAAATTCGTGGGTGTCGCCGGGCAGTTTCCCTGCCAGATCCGGGCGGGTCGCACGCCGGAGTCCATGGTCGATGGCAAAAGCATCATGGCAATGATGATGCTGGCGGCGGGCAAGGGCACCAAAATTCATTTGAAGACGGAAGGCGAGCAGGAACAAGAAGCAATGGACGCACTCGTGGCGCTGATCAATAACTACTTTGATGAGGGTGAGTAAACACACCCTTTTAAGACGGGCGTGAGGTCGCAACGACTTCACCCTAAAGCAGTATCCATCACCATCATCACGCAAAAGCCGATGCACAGCCCCAAACTGGCGAGCTTTTCGTGACCATTGCGTCGCGACTCGGGAATGACTTCATGAGTCACCACCAACAACATCGCGCCAGCGGCGAGGGCCAGCCCCAACGGCAACAGCATCTCGGCCAGGCTGACCAGCCAGGCACACAGCATGGCAAAGACCGGCTCCACCAGACCTGATGCAGCACCGATCAGGAACGCCTTGACCCGCGACATTCCTGCCCCGGCCAATACCAACGCAATCACCAGCCCTTCCGGCACGTCCTGCAGCGCAATGCCCATGGCCAGGCTGTCGGCATCCGGCATGCCTCCACCGGCGGAGACGCCGACCGCCATGCCTTCCGGGATGTTGTGAGCGATGATGGCAAACACAAACAACCAGATACGCGGCGGGATCACCGGTTTGTCCGGCGTGCCCACCAGCATTTCCGGGCTGGCGCCGGAGACCTTGCGGTCAACCAGATACAGCCCGAAAGCACCCAACATAATGCCAAAACTGATCAATCCACTGGCCCCCCAGGGCGAAAGTCCCAGGCCTTCAGCCGCAGCGATGCCCGGCACGATCAGCGAAAACGCCGTCGCTGCCAGCATGACCCCAGCCCCAAAGCCCAACAACGTATCGCTTAAAGCCACCGGCATCCGTCGAATGACCAGCACCGGCACCGCGCCGAGCGCCGTGCCGAGCGCACAGAGGGATCCGCCCTGCAGGGCGCGCAGCATGCGTGGGTCCAGGTTGAGCCAGGCCAGCCCGTGGGCCACCAGCAATGCAGTACCTGCCAACAGCAACAGCGAGCCAAACGCATAACGAAACATTCGCCCGCTGCTGATCGCCAGTGTTTCAGTGCCCATAGTCGGCCTTAAATCTTGTTATGAAGGTGAATGTCAGGCCACGGCGGCCTGATAGCGGGCGGCAACTTCTGGCCAGTTGATAACACTGTAGAAGGCATTGATGTATTCCGGGCGGCGGTTCTGGTACCGCAGGTAGTAGGCGTGCTCCCAGACGTCCAGACCGAGGATCGGCGTATTGCCGTTCATCAGCGGGCTGTCCTGGTTACCGCTGCTTTCCACCACCAGGGTCTTTTGTGGGGTAACGCTCAGCCAGGCCCAACCGCTGCCAAAACGGGTCAGTGCAGCCTTGGTGAAAGCCTCCTTGAAGCTGTCGAAACCGCCCAGTTGTTCCTCGATAGCCTTGCCCAGCGGGCCTTCGGGTTTACCGCCACCTTTGGGTGACATCACTGACCAGAACAATGAATGGTTGGCATGGCCGCCACCTTGATTGATCACCGCTGCGCGGAGTTTTTCCGGCAGTTGCTGCACGCTGGAGACCAGCTTCTCCACCGGCCAACCCGCAAACTCAGTACCTTCGACTGCAGCATTGAGGTTGTTGATGTAGGTCTGATGGTGCTTGGTGTAGTGGATCTCCATGGTTTGCGCATCGATATGCGGTTCCAGAGCGTCGTAGGCATAAGGCAAGGCAGGCAAGGTATAGGTCATATCAATGTGCTCCGTATTGAGGAGTTGTGGGACGCGCGGTAGCACCACCCAATAGGCGATGAGTGCGAGGGTACTCGCCGTGATCGCTGATGAAATTCAATAGCTCGACGTAGGTTTTGCTGCTCTGGCGCAGCGCCGCTTCCCGCAATTGCGGGCTCAGGCGCGCGTCCTGCATGGTCTGCAGCAGACGCTGATGGATGGCGCAGAGGTATTCCGCGCTTTCCTCCGGTTGGTTCAGGCGCAGGTGCAGGTCCGCCAGGTTGTGATGGGAAATGACGCAGGCCGCCACTGCCTCGTCGGCATCCGCCCAGCGTTCAAACAACACTTGGGCCAGGGCCAGGGCTTGCAAATAGGCCTCGCGAGCGTCAACCAACTCGCCCGCCATAAAGCAGCGATTGGCCCGTTCGATCGTGCGTTTCCAGTGCTCCATGGTGAGCCTCCAAAGCAGGGTCGGTGATTACACACCGCCAGCCGTGAGCTTTTCCGGATCCAGCAGGATTTCCAGTTGGCTGCGCGGCAAGTCGGTGTATTCAAGGGCGACGTCAATCACCGGACGGCCCTGTTGATAGGCCTTCTTGGCGATTTCGGCGGCCTTTTGGTAACCGATGATCGGGTTGAGTGCGGTCACCAGGATCGGGTTGCGCGACAGGGCTTCCTTGAGCTTGGCTTCATTGACCTTGAAGCTGGCGATGGCTTTGTCCGCCAGCAAACGGCTGGAATTGGCCAGCAATTCGAGGCTGCTAAGCAAACTCTGCGCGATGATAGGCAGCATCACGTTGAGTTCGAAGTTGCCCGACTGGCCGGCGACGGTGATCACCGTGTCATTACCGATGACCTGCGCGGCGACCATGGCCGTGGCTTCCGGAATAACCGGGTTGACCTTGCCGGGCATGATCGAAGAACCCGGCTGCAGGCCTTCCAACTCAATCTCACCCAGACCGGCAAGCGGACCGGAGTTCATCCAACGCAGGTCGTTGGCGATTTTCATCAGCGACACGGCAGTGGCTTTTAATTGGCCGGAGACGGCGACGGCGGTGTCCTGAGAGCCAATCAACGCGAACAGGTTCTTGCCGGGGGTGAATTGCACGCCGGACAAGCTGCTCAGTTGCTGGCTGAAACGCACGGCGAACTCCGGGTGTGCGTTGATCCCGGTGCCGACCGCCGTACCACCTTGGGCAAGGGCTTGCAGGCTCGGCAATAGATCCTGCAGGTGGCCGATATTGGCCTTGAGCTGCTGCGCCCAGCCATTGAGCACCTGGCTCATGCGCACCGGCATGGCGTCCATCAAGTGCGTGCGGCCAGTCTTGATGAACGGGTGAACCTCTTCGGCTTTCTGCTCGATCACTTGCACCAAATGCAGCAGGGCCGGCAGTGTTCGCTCATGCAGCACCAGCGCGGCGCTGACGTGGATCGTGGTCGGGATGATGTCGTTACTGCTCTGACCGCAGTTCACGTGATCGTTGGGGTTGATCGCCTCGCCCAGCAAACGGGTGGCGAGGGTGGCAATCACTTCGTTGGCGTTCATGTTGGAGCTGGTGCCGGAGCCGGTCTGGAAGATATCAACCGGGAAGTGCTGCATGTAATCGCCTTCCAGCAAGCCTTGGGCGGCATCGACGATGGCCTTGCCCTGCCCTTCGCTGATTTGCTTGAGGTCGACGTTGACCTTGGCGGCGGCGGCCTTGGCCAGGATGAGGGCGCGAATGAATTGCGCCGGCATGCGTTGGTGGCTGATCGGGAAGTTATTCACCGCACGCTGGGTTTGCGCACCATACAGGGCCTCGGCAGGCACTTGCAGTTCGCCCATGCTGTCGCGTTCGATACGGGTGTTACTCATCGTTAGATCCTTGCACCAGGTCGGAGTGAGAAATAGACGGCAGCAATTCGCAGGTCGCCAATCGCCAAGCAAAGGTCTGCCAACGCTTGAGTCGGCAGGCGCAATGAGAGAGTTTTTCCAGGTCGCGCAGTGGGCGCCAGGCCTGATCCAGGCACATGGAGCGCCAATGCCAGGGCAGCGCGATGTCGCTGGCGGTATCGAGCAGCAGGCGGAATGAGGTTTCGGCGATCGTCCAAGGATGGGTCGCGGTGCAGCACGCCAGGTATCGACCCTCATTGAGGTAATGTTCGATCAGGCGCGGCTCGTTTGGGTCGAGGCCGCAGCGAATCTGGCGACTCATCCAGCGCCAGCTCTCCAGGTAAGGATCCTCATGCAGGACAGGACTCATGATCCACACTCACTCGGTAATGATATTTATTATTAAATGATATTAAGAATCAAAACAATAGCAACAGAACAATCTGCCTGTAAAACGTCCACAAAAAAAAGGCGCACCATCTGATAGATGGCGCGCCTTTGGGTAAAGCCTCGAGAGGATCAGCTTCCGGCGACAGTCATCCGCTCGATCAACACTGAGCCCGTACGAATGTTGCTGCGCAGTTCCAGATCATTACCCACTGCGACGATCTGCTTGAACATATCGCGCATGTTTCCGGCGATAGTCACTTCCTGGACGGCAAACTGGATCTCGCCATTTTCCACCCAGAAACCCGCCGCACCACGGGAATAATCACCGGTGACCATGTTCAGGCCATGGCCCATCAATTCAGTCACCAGCAGGCCACGCCCCATGCGCCGCAGCAGCGCCGCCTGGTCTTCATCACCATGGGTAACGAACAGGTTGTGCACGCCACCAGCGTTGGCGGTGCTTGGCAGACCCAGCTTGCGACCGGCATATGTGCCCAATACGTAAGACACCAGCTCGCCCTTCTCGACAAACGGCTTGGCATAAGTCGCCAGGCCATCACCGTCGAACGACGTACTGCCCAGGGCGCGCATCAGGTGCGGGCGCTCATCGATGGTCAGCCACTCCGGAAACAGCTTCTGGCCAATCGCCCCTTCCAGGAACGAGGACTTGCGGTACAAGTTGCCACCGGAAATCGCACCCAGGAAACTGCTAAACAAGCCACCGGCCAGTTCAGCCGAAAACAGCACCGGCACTTCACAGGTTGGCACCGGGCGCGCACCCAGACGGCTCGCCGCACGCTGCGCCGCGCGCTGACCAATGCTGATCGCGTCCGCCAGCAACTCGCCCTGACGGTTCACGTCATACCAGTAATCACGCTGCATCTGGCCATCGGCTTCGGCGATCATCACGCAGCTCAAGCTATGGCGGGTGGACGCATAACCACCGATAAAACCATGGCTGTTGCCGTACACACGGCAACCCTGATGCGTGCTCAACGTGGTGCCATCGGCGTTCTTGATGCGAGCATCGGCGTCGAACGCGGCAGCTTCACAGATCAGCGCCTTTTCAATGGCCTGTTCTGGCGTGATCTCCCAGGCGTGGAACAGATCGAAATCCTGCAGGTCCTTGGCCATCAGCGCTTTGTCGGCCAGGCCTGAGCTTTCGTCTTCGGAGGTGTGCTTGGCGATTGCCAGCGCAGCCGCAACCGCCTCGCGAATGGCTTCCGGACCGCTGGCCGAGGTACTGGCCGAACCTTTGCGCTGCCCGACATACAAGGTGATACCAAAACCCTGGTCTCGGTTGAACTCAACGGTTTCCACTTCACGCTGACGTACCGACGTCGACAGCCCCTGCTCCAGCGACACGGCGACTTCACAAGCGCTGGCCCCCTGGCGCTTGGCCTCGGCAAGGATCTGCTCGACTTGTTCCTGCAGTGCCGGTAACGCTTGCGGACCGACGCTTTGGGCTGCACTCATGGTTTTCTCCACTCAAATTCTGCTTTCGGTTAAGGCCATCGAGCGACCGGGCCGGACAAGCGGCCCCCGACTGGTTATCATGACGGCGTTTCTTTGCGGACTGCCACCATGGTTGATTCTTACGACGACTCCCTCGATGGGGAGAAAAGCAAAACCCAGGTCAAACGCGAGCTGCATGCTCTGGTTGACCTTGGCGAGCGTCTTACAACGCTCAAGAAGGATTTGATTGCAAAACTGCCATTGACCGACGAAATGCGCCGGGCCTTGGCGGATGCGCCCAAGCACACCGCGAATATCGCGCGCAAACGGCACATCTCGTTTATCGGCAAACTCATGCGCGATCAGGACATTGACGCCATTCTGACGTTGCTCGATCAAACCGATGCCTCCACTCGCCAGTACAACGAACGCTTCCATAACCTGGAACGTTGGCGTGACCGCCTGATCTCTGGCGATGACGCGGTGCTGGAGAAATTCGTGGCGGACTACCCGGACGCGGACCGCCAGCAATTGCGCTCCCTGATCCGTCAGGCCCAGCACGAACTGGCGCATAACAAGGCGCCGGCTACCAGCCGTAAAATCTTCAAGTACATCCGTGAGCTGGACGAGACTCAACGCGGCCTGCGCTGATCCTCTTCCCCGGGTGGCGGTCTTCGCCACCCGAAGCTCCACCGCTTACGAACCCGTGCCACCTACGGTAATCGCATCAATCTTCAGCGTTGGCTGGCCGACACCCACCGGCACCGACTGCCCGTCCTTCCCGCAAGTGCCCACGCCGCTGTCCAGCGACAGGTCGTTACCGACCATCGACACCTTGCTCATGGCTTCCGGACCGTTACCGATCAACGTTGCGCCTTTGACCGGCGCGGTAATCTTGCCGTCTTCGATCAGGTACGCCTCACTGGTGGAGAACACGAATTTGCCGCTGGTGATATCCACCTGCCCGCCACCGAGGTTGGCGCAGTAGATACCGCGCTTCACCGACGCGATGATTTCCGCCGGGTCGCTTTCGCCACCGAGCATGTAGGTATTGGTCATACGTGGCATCGGCAAATGCGCGTAGGACTCGCGGCGACCGTTACCGGTGCGCGCCACGCCCATCAGGCGAGCGTTGAGCTTGTCTTGCATGTAACCCTTGAGCACACCGTTTTCGATCAGGGTGGTGCACTCGGTCGGGGTGCCTTCGTCGTCGACGCTCAGCGAGCCACGGCGACCGGCCAGGGTGCCGTCATCGACGATGGTGCAGAGCTTGGACGCAACCATCTCGCCCATGCGACCACTGTAGGCCGAACTGCCCTTGCGGTTGAAGTCACCTTCAAGACCGTGGCCGACCGCTTCGTGCAGCAGCACTCCGGACCAGCCCGACCCCAGCACCACCGGCAACGTACCCGCCGGCGCCGGAATGGCTTCCAGGTTGACCAGCGCCTGGCGCAACGCTTCACGGGCATAGCCCATGGCACGGTCGTCGGTGAGGAAATAACGGTAGTCGGTACGCCCGCCGCCGCCATGGCCACCGCGTTCGCGACGACCGTTCTGTTCGACGATCACACTGACGTTGAAGCGTACCAGCGGCCGTACATCTGCCGCCAAACCGCCATCGGTAGACGCCACCAGGATGCGCTCCCACACACCGACCATGCTCACAGTGACCTGCTGGATACGCGGGTCGAGGGCACGGGTGGCGGCGTCGATACGCTTGAGCAACTCGACTTTTTCCGCACGGCTGATCACTTCCAGGGGGTTGTCCGGCGCATACAACTGCGCCACATCCTGGGTGCTGAATGCTTGAACGGTGCCGTTCTGGCCGGCACGAGAGATTGAGCGCGCAGCACGCGCAGCCAGGTCCAAGGCTTCCAGGGTGATCGCGTTACTGTAGGCAAAACCGGTTTTTTCACCGGACTGAGCGCGTACGCCGACACCTTGGTCGAGGTTGAAACTGCCTTCCTTGACGATGCCATCTTCAAGGGTCCAGGACTCCGAGATTTGGCCCTGGAAATACAGGTCGGCCGCATCAATACCCGGCCCGGCCAGATCACCGAGCACGGTTTGCAGACTTTCGATGGTCACGCCACCGGGGGCCAGGAGGTGATCACTGACTGAGGACAACAACGCGCTCATAGGTATGGCCTTAAATTCATCGTTCCGAAGCAGGTCGCTGTGCGCCCTGCGAGAAAAAGCGCCGATGGTTGACCACCGGCATGCGCGCCCGTATCGACGCCTGTTCACTGCTATCGCGTTCGGCCAGCAACACCGCTTCGCCTTGATCCCGTTGCGCCAACACACGCCCCCAGGGGTCGACAATCGCCGCGTGGCCGTAGGTTTCCCGTGGCCCAGGATGCTCGCCACCTTGAGCCGCCGCCAGCAGGTAGCACTGGGTCTCGATGGCGCGTGCGCGGATCAGCACATCCCAATGCGCCGCGCCGGTCACCGCCGTAAACGCCGAAGGGGCGGTAATCAATTCGGCCCCTGCCGCGCGCAACTCACTGTACAGCTCGGGGAAGCGCAGGTCGTAACACACCGTCAGGCCCAAACGGCCGACCGGTGTGTCCGCCACCACCACATTACCCCCGAAAGCATAGTCGTCGGATTCGCGATAACGACCGCGGGCATCGGCGACATCCACATCGAACAGGTGCAGCTTGTCGTAACGGGCCACGATTTCACCCTGATCATCGACCAGCAGCGAGCAGGCATTGGACTTGGCGTTCGGCTGATCCTTTGGCGGCAGTGGCAAAGTACCTGCCACTATCCATAAGGTGAGGTCGCGGGCGGTCTGCTTCAACCACGGCAGGATCGGGCCTTCGCCCAGTGCTTCGGCGCGACCGATATCGGCCACGTCGCGGCGGCCCATGGCGGCGAAGTTTTCCGGCAATACCGCCAGCTTCGCCCCACCCACCGCTGCTTGCTCCAACAAACGCCGGGCCTGGACCAGGTTGGCCAGAACATCGCTCTGGCTGACCATTTGAATTACCGCAAAGGACATGGGCCGTCTCTCCATAATGGACATGCGGCCATGCTACTCCACAGGCTCTCAGTTTGGCTTTTCAAATGGCTTGTCGAAGGTGATTTTCGGGTCCTTCCACGGGCCTTCAACTTTGTATTGCACGCTGGCGAAGCGCGCCACGCGGTCACCGATCAGCTTGTCGATCAAGAACAACGCGCCACCAATGGCGGGCGCTCCGACGATCAGCGCAGCTATCGGCAGGTTGTTGGTCACCGGCAGAGTGACCAACAACTTGGCGTCGACACGGTCTGCGACCAGGTCCAGGGTGCCGTTGAGCTCCAGGTTGGTCGACGGCCCGGTCATGGTGATCGGCTCACGGGTCACGAAGACCCCGTTGCTCGCCGCCAACAAACCTTTGACCCGGTCATAGCTCAGGCCTTTGCCGAGCAAGTCCGAGAAGTCCAAGCGCAGACGGCGCCCAATAGAGTTGAAGTTCAGCAGGCCAAACACCCGCAGCGCCTGTGCGCCGCCTTCCACTTCCACGAACTGGCCGTTACGAAACGCCGCATCCAGGCTGCCGGAGAACCGTTTGGGCCCTACGTAAGCCGGCGAGCCAGGCCAACGCCCATCCACATCCAAGTGGAAATCCTGGCTGGTGACCGTAGGTGCATAACCCCAGCCCTTGAGCACATCACCAATGTTCTTGCCGTCCAAGCGGCCCTTGTACCAACTGCTGCTGTCACCTGCCGTACCTTCCCAACCACCGGCACCCTTGAGTTGCATGCCCTTGAGGCCCAGGTCCAGGTTGTTGAAGGCCAAGCCTTTAGCGGTTGGACGGATTTTCAGAGACCAGGCGCCGACAAGGTCTGGCCCCTGGAACAACTGATCAATGGCGATATCCAGTGCGGGGATATTTTTTGGATCGACATCGGCCAACGGGTCTGGCGCGTTTTCGTCAGCCTGCGCCTTCGGGTCCACCGCCGGCAGCTTCACGTATTGCAGGTTGATCGCAATCGGCGCGCCCTTGGCGTCCGGCAGGTTGGCCGTGCCCTTCGCCTGCTGGCTGTCCAGTTGCAAGCCCCAGGCCGCCTGTTTGCGGTTCAGTTGCAAATCGACCTGGTCAAACTGGGTACCAAAACCGGTCAGCTTGCCCACCTTGAAGTCTGCGCCGCTGAGCAATTGCTTGGCGCTGCCGCCCGGATCGTTGCCCGCGTAGCGATCCACCAGCTTCTTCCACGGGTCGATATCGAGTTCCGACAGCACTCCACGGATACGCAGGCCCTTCGCGCCCGGCAGCACGGCATCGCCATCACCGAGGAACAGCTCGCCACGCCCCTCATTGAAGTTGTCCGGCGGTGCTGCAAACGTGAAATTGGCCAGTTCGCCGTAGTCGAACCAGTAACGACGCTCTGCACCTTGCAAAGTCATGCGGAACACGCTGTCACGCCCCTGGCTCGCCGGCATGCCAAACGGCGCGGGTAAATCCACGGCCACGCCCTTGAGACTGGAGCTGACCATCAGCTGGCTGTCGGCGCCATCCAGGGTCACTTGCAACTGATAGGGAATATCGCCAGACACCGGCAACGGCTGGCTGATTTTCAACCAATCCGTCAGCCGTTTGACCGTCACCTGGCCCTTGGCAATCACACGCGTGCTGATGTCGCCTGGTTTGCCATCGGCAAAAATCTGCGCGCTGACAGGTCGGTCGAACGCCTGGGCCGTGATGTTCTGGCCACTGAGGCCCTTGGTGCTGTCAAAACGGAAATCGCCCTTGAGCTGGGTCAGGTCCAGGGTAGGCTCCGCCAGTTGCAGGCGCGCCTTGTCGGTTTTGAAGTCCACCACGATTTTCGGCTCGGTTCCCTTAGCCAAGGGAATATCCAGATCAAGGCTGCCTTGCAGGTCGCCCTCACCTTTCCAACCGGCAAACGTTGATGCAGTGCCAATCGGCGCTTCCTGAAGGATTTTCAAACCATCGCCTAAACCACCGGAAAAACCACCGGTAAGCAAAAGATGACTGTCCTTGCCCACAGGCGCGTGGGGAATATTGACGTAGACGTCCTTGACCTTGGTGTCGAGCAACTGGCCCTTGCTGGCCAGGATGCGTACGCCGCTCTCCTCGACAAACACTTCGCCATCGACCTTGCTCACATGCGGCCAGCCGGGTTGGAATGCCAGTTCGGCGTCATGCACCTTGAAGAACAGGCTGATATTGCGTGAGGCCGGCAGTGCGTCGTGGTTCAGCGACCCCTGATACTGGAAGAAACCCTGGTCGACCGCGCCCTTGAGAATCGCCGTACGCAGCCACTCATCCAACGCCGGGCTCAACACCGCTGGCAGGTACTTGGGGGTGAATCGCCCGTCGCCATCGACCATGCCGACCCGCAGGTCCATGTAGTCTTCCTGGCTGTGGTCGAAATGCAGGCGAATCAGGAAGTCCGCAGCGACCTTGCCCTCCTCGCCCAGCACTTTGATATACGGGGCAATCAGGGTGAAGCCTTCCTTGTCGAGCTTCCACGTGAGGCGCGCGTTGGCCTGAATATACTGCCACGGCTTGGCAAAGATCGGATCGAGATGCAGGGAAAAGTCCTTGCTGTCCATGCGCAACTCGCCATGGCCCAGGTCGCCGCTGATGCTGCCAGACACGTTCCGCGCAGCCGGTGCGCCAAAATAGGCATCAAATCCGATGCGTTCGAGGTTGGCGGCGAAGCTGACTTTTTGATCGGTCGTGTCTTGAGGGCGAAAATCCACCAGCACATTACGCAGCAGGCCCGTGGCCTTGAGATGCTGGACGGTCTTGGCAAAACCTTCCGGCAGCGGCGCCAAGGCATTGAGCAGCGGCGTAATCGGCGTCAGATCCAGGCGGTCGGCCTGGAGTTTCCACACTTCCTGGTCCTTGTCGGTGGCCAGGGTTTGCTGAAGTTGCAGGCGCGATTCCCAGCGGGTTTCCCCCAGGTTCATCGCCAGCGAGTCGAACAGCACCTTGAGACCGGTATTGCTGCGTTGCAGGTAAGCGGTGAGCGCCAGATTCTCGATATGCACAGGTTTGCGGTCGGCGTAGCTGCCCGTTACCTGTGGCGAGTTGAGGCGTGCCACCGCGCTCTGCACGGTGCTCTTAGCCCAGGTCAGCCAGAATTCACCACCGGCCTTGAATTGGGTGAGCTTCCATTGCTGGGTCAGCTTGGCCGGAATCCACTTGGCCCAGTCGCTTTGCGGCAGGCTCAAGTAGGCCTGGACTTCGCCGTCCTTCCATTGGCTGGCACGAATGCGGGTGCGCAGGCTCACCGCCAAGGGCTGGCCGTCGGGCAGCGTCAGGCGAGCGTCCAGGCGTTGGCGGGTGATGCCGGTATGCAGGCTGAGGCCAACATACGTCAAGGTCACGGGTGCGTGATCAAACGGTTGCAACGTCACTTGGCTGTCGAGCAGCGACACGCGCTTGACCTTTTGCATGTTCTTGAGCAATTGCTCAGGGTCAACAGGCTGGTCGTCCCGCACCGGCAGGCCCTGTAACGCCCATTTACCGTCCTTGTCTTCCTTGACACTGAGCTGCAAGCCACTGACTTGCAGATGGGCAATGCGCACTTCGCGGGCCATCAGGCTGGCCCACATATCCGGCACCACTTCGACCTGGTCCAGGCGCAAGGCACGACTGCCTTCGCCCACCATCACATCGTGAGCCAGCAACACAGGCGCGAAGCCGCTCCAACGGCCTTCAAGGCTGCCAATGTGCAAAGGCATCTCCACCGCCGCCTGGGCCTTGGCTTCGACCTCAGCGCGGTACTCGGCCACCAGCGGTGTCAACTCCCGCCCCAGGCTCACATACACCGCAGCCAACACCAAGAGCAAGGCACAGAGGCCCAGGCCCCACCGGGTCATAGCGGCAAAAAAGCGTATCAGACGCTCCATGTCAGGCGACCCTCAAGGCAGTAGTCGGACGGCAGATCAAGGTCCGCCAGTCTCGTAAAAAGAAAAAGCGATTGGGGATCAGAGCAGCACCACGTCGTATTGTTCCTGGGAATACATGGTTTCGACCTGGAATCGTATCGTGCGCCCGATAAACCCCTCCAGCTCGGCAACGTTACCGGATTCTTCGTCCAGCAGCCGGTCGACCACTTTCTGGTTGGCGAGCACTCTGTAACCCTCGGCCTGGTAGGCCCGCGCCTCTCGCAGGATTTCGCGGAAAATCTCGTAGCAAACGGTTTCCGGGGTCTTCAATTTACCGCGGCCCTGGCAACTGCTGCACGGCTCGCACAGCACCTGCTCCAAGCTTTCGCGGGTGCGTTTGCGCGTCATCTGCACCAGGCCCAGCTCGGTGATGCCGATGATGTTGGTCTTGGCGTGATCGCGCTCCAGCTGTTTCTCCAGGGTACGCAGGACTTGACGCTGGTGCTCTTCGTCTTCCATGTCGATGAAGTCGATGATGATGATGCCGCCCAGGTTACGCAGGCGCAGTTGGCGCGCGATCGCGGTGGCCGCTTCGAGGTTGGTCTTGAAGATGGTTTCCTCGAGGTTGCGATGGCCCACGAACGCGCCGGTGTTGACGTCGATGGTGGTCATGGCTTCCGCCGGGTCCACCACCAGGTAGCCGCCGGACTTGAGCGGCACCTTGCGCTCCAGGGCTTTCTGGATTTCGTCTTCGACGCCATACAGGTCGAAGATCGGCCGCTCGCCGGGGTAGTGTTCCAGGCGATCGGCAATTTCCGGCATAAGCTCGGCGACAAATTGCGTAGTGCGTTGGAAGGTTTCCCGCGAGTCGATGCGAATTTTCTCGATCTTCGGGCTGACTAGGTCGCGTAGGGTACGCAGGGCCAGGCCGAGGTCTTCATAGATAACGCTGGGCGCGCCGATGGTCTTGATCTGCGCGCCGATCTGGTCCCACAGGCGCCGCAGGTAGCGGATGTCCATGAGGATCTCATCGGCACCGGCGCCTTCTGCGGCGGTGCGCAGAATGAAACCGCCCGCTTCCTTGATGCCTTCGGCCGCCACGCAGTCGCTGACCACCTTTTTCAGGCGTTCGCGCTCGGCTTCGTCTTCGATTTTCAGGGAAATGCCGACATGGGCGGTGCGTGGCATGTACACCAGGTAACGCGACGGAATCGACAGTTGAGTAGTCAGCCGCGCGCCTTTGGAGCCGATGGGGTCCTTGGTGACCTGCACCACCAGGCTCTGCCCTTCGTGCACCAGGGCGCTGATGCTTTCCACCGCAGGGCCTTCGCGCAGGGAAATTTCCGAAGCATGGATAAACGCGGCGCGGTCCAGGCCGATATCAACGAATGCAGCCTGCATCCCCGGCAATACACGCACTACCTTGCCTTTGTAGATATTGCCGACGATCCCGCGCTTCTGGGTGCGCTCAACGTGCACTTCTTGCAGAACACCGTTCTCTACCACCGCCACGCGCGATTCCATCGGCGTGATATTGATCAGAATCTCTTCACTCATGGCTGGGTCTCGTTCAGGCGTTTTCACAATAGTGACCGATCGCTTAAGGCTGGGCGCTGGGTACGGCGTTCAGCGCGCGGTAAGGTTTTGCCAACAGGGTATGCCGAATTGGCCGAGCAGTTGCGCGGTTTCGCACACCGGCAGGCCTACCACGGCGGAATAACTGCCGTTGAGACCGGCGACAAACACCGAGCCCAACCCTTGGATAGCATAGCCGCCCGCCTTGTCCTGAGGTTCGCCACTGTGCCAGTAGGTGGTCGCTTCCTCGACAGAAATCCCGCGAAACCGTACATGACTGCCTACACAAACTGTCTCACAGCGTTGGCCGTCGGTGAGGGCAATGGCGGTCAGCACTTCATGTTCACGCCCCGCCAGAGCCATCAACATTGCCAGGGCATCGGCCTGATCTACGGGCTTGCCGAGGATCTTGCCATCGACGATCACGGCAGTATCAGCACCCAACACGCAAGCGTTGCTAGTGATTTCGAGCACAGCAAAACCTGCCGCTGCCTTGCCGCGCGCAAGACGCTCGACGTAGGAAACGGCGGATTCGTTTGTAAGAGGGGTTTCATCAATAGCGGCGCTGACCACGGTAAAAGGCACACCGATCTGGGTCAGCAGTTCACGCCGCCTCGGGGAGCCCGAGGCCAGGTAAAGCGAATTCATTGCAGACTCTCCCTGTAGGGTTCGATAACCAGGCAGAGCCTCGCAATCCATTCAATTGATTTTATAGCGACGACGCAACCCACGCAGGCCGAAACTGATCCACGGCCACAGCAATGCACTGACCAGGGCCGGCAGCACCAGCGCCAGGGTTGGCTGGCGGTTGCCGGTCAGGGCGCTGAGCCATAGCTGAACCAACTGCGCCAGGCCGAAGATCACCAGGATCACCAGGCACTGTTGCCACATCGGAAACATGCGCAGGCGCTGCTGCAACGACAATACGAGAAAAGTGATCAGGGTCAGGATCAAGGCGTTCTGGCCCAGCAAGGTGCCATAGAGCACATCCTCCGCCAACCCTAGGAACATGGCGGTGACCATGCCGACCTTATGCGGCAGGTTCAGCGACCAGAAAGCGAGCAGCAGCGCCAGCCAGAGCGGACGCAGGATTTCCATGAATTGCGGCAATGGCGAAACGCTAAGCAGCATACCGACAGCAAAGGTCAGCCAGACGATCCAGCCGTTGCGCGAATGAGTACTGGCCATTATTCCTCCCTCTGCCGCGTGGTTGCCGGGGCAGTTGCCGGAGGCTTGGCAGCCGGTGTCACGGCCGCAGGTTTAGTCACTGTCGGCTTGGCTGCACGCGTGCTGTGAGCTGCAGGCTTGACCGGGGTGGCTACAGGCGTTGCCGGTGCTACCGTCGGTGCCGGTGGTCCTACGAATGCCGGCTTGGGCACGGTCGCCGGAACGATCGGCGCTGTGCCGTTTTGCTTGTCTTCCGCTTCCTGGGCCTGCGCGGCATCGTTGGCACGTTCTTCCGGAGTACGGTTGTCGCTGAACACCAGCAGCAGGTAACGGCTGCGGTTCAGGGCGGCGGTCGGCACGGCACGCACAATGGCGAACGGCTGACCGGAATCGTGGATCACTTCCTTCACCGTCGCCACCGGGTAACCCGCCGGGAAACGCTGACCCAGGCCGGAGCTGACCAGCAGGTCACCTTCCTTGATGTCAGCGGTGTCCGCGACATGGCGCAACTCCAGGCGCTCCGGGTTACCGGTGCCGCTGGCGATCGCGCGCAGACCGTTGCGGTTCACCTGCACCGGAATGCTGTGGGTGGTGTCCGTCAGCAACAACACCCGCGAGGTGTAGGGCATCAGCTCAACCACCTGGCCCATCAAGCCGCGGGCGTCGAGCACCGGCTGGCCCAGGACCACACCGTCGCGCTCACCCTTATTGATGATGATGCGATGGGTGAAGGGGTTGGGGTCCATGCCGATCAACTCGGCCACTTCGACCTTTTCGTTGACCAATGCGGAAGAGTTGAGCAACTCGCGCAGCCGAACGTTCTGCTCGGTGAGGGCCGCAAGCTTCTGCATGCGCCCCTGCAACAGCAGGTTTTCGGTCTTGAGTTTTTCGTTCTCGGCGACCAGTTCGGTGCGGCTGCCGAATTGGCTGGCCACGCCCTGGTACAGACGTTGCGGCAGGTCAGTGATCCAGTAAGTCTGCATCAACACCAGCGACATCTGGCTACGCACGGGCTTGAGCAGTGCAAAGCGGGCATCGACCACCATCAGCGCGACCGAAAGCACGACCAGCACCAATAGGCGCACGCCCAATGAGGGGCCTTTGGCGAAAAGCGGTTTAATAAGCCGCTCCTCCCAGGCAAATGTTCTCTTTATTCATACGGCATCTAACCGGCCTGGATGCAGATTGAAGAAGATAAACGCCCACAGGCAGCACTGCAAAGTGCTGCCTGTGGGCGAAACATGGGCTAATCAGCAAAGGCTTATTCGCTGGAAAGCAGGTCCATGGTGTGTTTATCCATCATTTCCAGTGCACGGCCACCGCCACGGGCGACGCAGGTTAGCGGGTCTTCGGCGACGATCACTGGCAGGCCGGTTTCCTGGGCCAGCAGTTTGTCGAGGTCGCGCAGCAAGGCGCCACCACCGGTCAGCACCAGGCCACGCTCGGCGATGTCGGAAGCCAATTCCGGCGGCGATTGCTCCAGGGCGCTTTTCACCGCCTGAACGATGGTGGCCAGGGACTCTTGCAGAGCTTCCAGCACTTCATTGGAGTTCAGGGTGAAGGCACGTGGAACACCTTCGGCCAGGTTGCGACCGCGCACATCGACTTCGCGCACTTCGCCGCCCGGGTAGGCGGTGCCGATTTCCTGCTTGATGCGCTCGGCGGTGGACTCGCCGATCAGGCTGCCGTAGTTACGACGGACATAGGTGATGATCGCTTCGTCGAAACGATCGCCGCCTACGCGCACGGATTCGGCATACACCACACCGTTCAGGGAGATCAGGGCGATTTCAGTGGTACCACCACCGATATCCACCACCATCGAACCGCGCGCTTCTTCAACCGGCAGGCCGGCACCGATCGCAGCCGCCATTGGCTCTTCGATCAGGAATACTTCACGGGCACCGGCGCCAAGGGCCGATTCACGGATGGCACGACGCTCAACCTGGGTGGACTTGCACGGAACGCAGATCAGCACACGAGGGCTGGGCTGCAGGAAACTGTTTTCGTGAACCTTGTTGATAAAGTACTGCAGCATCTTCTCGCAGACACTGAAGTCGGCAATCACGCCGTCCTTCATCGGACGAATGGCAGCAATATTGCCGGGTGTACGGCCGAGCATGCGCTTGGCCTCGGTGCCGACGGCAACGACACTTTTCTGATTACCATGGGTCCGAATGGCCACAACCGATGGCTCATTCAGGACGATACCGCGCTCGCGCACGTAAATAAGGGTGTTGGCAGTGCCCAGGTCAATGGAAAGATCGCTGGAAAACATGCCACGCAGTTTCTTGAACATGGGAAAGGGACCCTAGGCAACGCGTGGGTAAAAAAGTGCGGCAAACTCTAACAACGACAGGGATTTTGGGCAAGGCGCCAATGTGCTAAATTGGCCGACTTTCTGTGCACCTAACCCCACAATCGCGGCCGTAAGACCGTAGAAATGCGGTAGTGTTCCGACAATCTAACACACGGACAGCCTCCGTTCTGTTTTCCACTGGAGATTCCCATGACGCTTGAACGCTCCGACGTGGAAAAAATCGCGCACTTGGCCTCGCTTGGCCTCAATGATGCCGATCTTCCACAGACCACCGCAGCCCTGAACAGCATCCTCGGGCTGGTCGACCAAATGCAGGCCGTGAATACCGACGGTATCGAGCCCCTGGCTCACCCGCTGGAAGCCAGCCAGCGCCTGCGCGCAGATGTCGTGACCGAGAGTAATAGTCGCGAGGCCTACCAGTCCATCGCGCCAGCGGTCGAAAACGGCCTGTACCTGGTTCCGAAAGTCATCGACTAAAGGGAAAGAGCCTGCAATGCATCACATGACTCTGGCCGAGATCGCCCGCGGTCTCGCCGACAAAAAGTTTTCTTCCGAAGAGCTGACCAAGACCCTGCTGGCGCGCATCGCCGAGCACGATCCGAAGGTCAACAGCTTCATCAGCCTCACCGAAGAGCTGGCCTTGAGCCAGGCCAAGGCCGCCGACGCACGTCGCGCCAACGGTGAAAACGGCCCGCTGCTGGGCGCACCGATCGCCCACAAAGACCTGTTCTGCACCCAGGGCATTCGCACCAGTTGCGGCTCGAAAATGCTCGACAACTTTAAAGCGCCCTACGATGCCACCGTGGTGTCCAAGCTGGCTGCCGCCGGGGCCGTGACCCTGGGCAAGACCAACATGGACGAATTCGCCATGGGTTCGGCCAACGAATCGAGCTACTACGGCGCGGTGAAAAACCCGTGGAACCTGGAGCACGTGCCCGGCGGTTCGTCGGGTGGTTCGGCCGCCGCAGTTGCCGCACGCTTCCTGCCAGCCGCCACGGCCACCGACACTGGCGGTTCGATCCGCCAGCCCGCTGCCTTCACCAACCTCACCGGCCTGAAGCCGACCTACGGTCGCGTTTCCCGTTGGGGCATGATTGCCTACGCGTCCAGCCTGGATCAGGGCGGCCCTTTGGCGCGCACCGCTGAAGACTGCGCAATTTTGTTACAAGGCATGGCAGGCTTCGATAAACAGGACTCCACGAGCATCGACGAGCCGGTGCCGGACTACAGCGCCAGCCTGAACACCTCGCTCAAGGGCCTGCGCATCGGCGTGCCGAAGGAGTACTTCAGCGCCGGTCTTGACCCTCGCATTGCTGAGCTGGTGCACAACAGCGTCAAGACGCTGGAAAGCCTCGGCGCGGTGATCAAGGAAATCAGCCTGCCGAATAACGGGCACGCGATTCCGGCGTACTACGTGATCGCACCGGCAGAGGCATCCTCCAACCTGTCGCGTTTCGACGGCGTGCGTTTCGGCTACCGCTGCGAAAACCCGAAAGACCTCACCGACCTTTATAAGCGCTCCCGTGGCGAAGGCTTCGGTGCCGAAGTACAACGCCGGATCATGGTCGGTGCCTACGCCCTGTCGGCCGGTTACTACGACGCCTACTACCTCAAGGCGCAGAAAATCCGTCGCCTGGTGAAAAACGATTTCATGGCCGCCTTTGAGCAAGTGGACGTGATCCTTGGTCCAACCACGCCGAACCCGGCCTGGAAACTTGGCGCCAAGAACGGCGACCCGGTGGCTGCGTACCTCGAAGACCTGTACACCATCACCGCCAACCTCGCCGGCCTGCCGGGCTTGTCCATGCCTGCCGGTTTCGTCGATGGCCTGCCGGTCGGCGTGCAATTGCTCGCCCCGTATTTCCAGGAAGGCCGCCTGCTCAATGTGGCGCACCAGTACCAGTTGAACACCGACTGGCACACTCGCACCCCTACCGGCTTCTGAGGAGAACACTATGCAATGGGAAGTTGTGATCGGGCTGGAGATTCATACCCAGCTCGCCACCCAATCGAAGATTTTCTCCGGTAGCGCCACTACGTTCGGCTCCGAGCCCAACACCCAGGCCAGCCTGGTCGACCTGGGCATGCCCGGCGTTTTGCCGGTGCTGAACCAGGAAGCGGTACGCATGGCGGTGATGTTCGGCCTGGCAATTGACGCCGAGATCGGCCAGCACAACGTGTTCGCGCGCAAGAACTACTTCTACCCGGACCTGCCCAAGGGCTACCAGATCAGCCAGATGGAGCTGCCGATCGTCGGCAAGGGCCACCTGGACATCCCGCTGGAAGACGGCACCATCAAGCGCGTCGGCGTGACCCGCGCCCACCTGGAAGAAGATGCCGGCAAGAGCCTGCACGAAGAATTCCCGGGCGCCACCGGTATCGATCTGAACCGCGCCGGTACGCCGTTGCTGGAGATCGTCTCCGAGCCGGACATGCGCAGCGCCAAGGAAGCCGTGGCCTACGTCAAGACCATCCACGCGCTGGTGCGTTACCTGGGCATCTGCGACGGCAACATGGCCGAAGGCTCGCTGCGTTGCGACTGCAACGTGTCGATCCGTCCCAAGGGCCAGGTCGAGTTCGGCACCCGCTGCGAGATCAAGAACGTCAACTCGTTCCGCTTCATCGAGAAGGCGATCAACAGCGAAGTGCGTCGCCAGATCGAGCTGATCGAAGACGGCGGCAAGGTCATCCAGCAGACCCGCCTGTACGACCCGAACAAAGACGAAACCCGCGCCATGCGCAGCAAAGAGGAAGCCAACGACTACCGTTACTTCCCCGATCCGGACCTGTTGCCGGTGGTGCTGGAGGACTCGTTCCTCAATGACATCCGCGCCACTCTGCCGGAACTGCCGCAGCAGAAACGCGAGCGCTTCCAGGCGCAGTTCGGCCTGTCGGTCTACGACGCCAGCGTGCTGGCCTCCAGCCGTGAGCAAGCCAACTACTTCGAAAAAGTCGTGAGCATTGCCGGCGACGCCAAGCTGGCGGCGAACTGGGTGATGGTTGAGCTGGGCAGCCTGTTGAACAAACAGGGCCTGGAAATCGACGAAGCCCCGGTCACCGCCGAGCAACTGGGCGGCATGCTGCTGCGCATCAAGGACAACACCATCTCCGGCAAAATCGCCAAGACCGTGTTCGAAGCCATGGCCGCCGGTGAAGGCAGCGCCGACGAGATCATCGAGAAGCGCGGCCTCAAGCAAGTCACCGATAGCGGCGCGATTTCGGCCGTGCTGGATGAAATGCTCGCGGCCAACGCCGAGCAAGTCGAGCAGTACCGTGCGGCAGACGAAGCCAAGCGCGGCAAGATGTTCGGTTTCTTTGTGGGCCAGGCGATGAAAGCCTCCAAAGGCAAGGCCAACCCGCAGCAGGTGAACGAATTGCTGAAAAGCAAGCTCGAAGGCTGACAGCGATGAAGGGTCCGAGTGAGATTTCATGCTCGACTCGGACCCCCTGTGGGAGTGGGGCACCTTGAAAATGAAGCGTCTTTTAGGCCTCCTGGCCCTGTTCTCCCTGTTGGCCGGCTGTGCCAGCGGCGTCATCAACCCCAATGGCTACGATGAAACCGGCACCGCCTCCTATTACGGCGCCCGGCACCATGGCAAAAAGACCGCCAGCGGTGAACCCTTCAACCAGAACGCCCTGACCGCTGCCCACCGACGATTGCCGTTCGGCACCCAGGTCAAGGTCACCAATCTCGACAACGACAGATCCGTGGTTGTTCGCATCAATGATCGCGGCCCGCACACCCGTGGGCGTTTGATCGACCTTTCACGCAAGGCTGCCCAGCAGTTGGGTATGATCAGCAGCGGTACGGCGCGTGTGCGCGTACAAGCGCTGAGCAACTAGAGACGGAGCCCTGGCCATTTTCGGATTAACCGCCCTCTCGCCCTGGAGCCTGCTGGAATTGGTCAGCGGCCTGGTGCTGCTGGTCATCGGCGCCGAAATCCTGGTGCGCGCCGCCGTGCGCCTGGCCGCGAGCCTCAAGGTGCGGCCGCTGATCATCGGCCTGACGATCGTCGCCTTTGGCAGCAGCGCGCCGCAGATGACCGTCAGCCTGCAAGCCACACTGGCCGGCAACACCGATATCGCCGTGGGTAGTGTGATCGGCAGCAGCATCTTCAACACCCTGGTGACCCTGGGCCTGTCGGCGCTGATCATTCCGCTGCGGGTCTCGCGCCAGCTGGTACGCCTGGACATTCCGGTGATGATCCTTGCCGCACTGCTGGTGTTCACCCTCGCCGCCAATGAAGCACTCACGGCCGTCGACGGCCTGCTGTTGCTGGTTGCCCTGGTCGCCTACCTCGGCGTGCTGCACTACCAGACCCGTCATTCCCGCCGTCCACGCACGCTGGACACCGTGGCCCGCGCGCCTTGGCTGAGCAGCGTACTGCTGATGCTTGGCGGCCTGCTGATTCTGGTGCTGGCCGGCCATTTGCTGTTGGGCGCAGCCGTGGATGTGGCGGGCGACCTGGGCCTGTCGGAACGTGTAATCGGCCTGACCTTGATCGGCGTCGGCACCTCTCTGCCGTGCCTGGCCACCTCGTTGATTGCCGCCCTGCGCGGCGAGCGGGAAATCGCCGTGGGCAACGTGATCGGCAGCAACCTGTTCAACCTGCTGGGCGTATTGGGCCTGACCGCCCTGCTCGCGCCCTCGCCGCTGTCGGTATCACCCAATGCGCTGGACTTCGACCTACCGGTAATGCTTGGCGTGGTGGTGCTGTGCCTGCCGGTGTTTTACACCGGTTACCGCGTGACCCGCTCCGAAGGCCTGGTGTTGCTGGGCCTGTACCTGGCGTACGGCTTGCACGTGATGGCGTTTACGACCGGCATGCCCCTGGCCACCAAGCTTGAACACCTGATGCTGTATTACGTCCTGCCAGTGCTGGTGGCTTTTCTGTTGTTCAGCACGCTGCGAGCCTGGCGCCGCCAACACAAGAGGGATTCGCAATGACCGATCAGAAAAAGCCCGGGGTTGAGATGCGTCGCAAGGTCATGGGCGATGCATTTGTCGACCGCGCCCTGGGCAATGCCACCGAGTTCACCCAGCCGCTGCAGGACTTCGTCAACGAGCATGCCTGGGGCAGCGTGTGGAACCGCAAAGGGTTGCCATTGAAGACCCGCAGCCTGATCACCCTCGCTGCCCTCACCGCGCTCAAGTGCCCGCAGGAACTCAAGGGCCATGTGCGCGGCGCGCTGAATAATGGTTGCACCGTGGAAGAGATCCGCGAGGCCTTGCTGCATTGTGCGGTGTATGCCGGTGTGCCGGCGGCGATTGATGCGTTCCGTGCCGCCCAGGAAGTGATCGATACCTATCAGAAAGAAGGCTAGATCCAGCCGCCCGCCTGCAACACGAAGATCCCGATATTCGTGGTTACCGCCGCCATCAAGGTGGTGATTACGATAATCGCTGCAGCCAGCTCATGATTGCCCTCGGCCGCCCTGGCCATCACAAAACTGGCGGCTGCGGTCGGCGCACCGAAGTACAGGAACAAAATCCCCAGTTCTGGTCCGCGAAAGCCCAGCAACCACGCGCCTAAGGTCGCAGCCACCGGCAGCCAGACCATCTTCATCAAACTCGCGCTCAGCGCCATATTGCCGCTCTTGCGCAACGCTGCCAGGGACAAGGTGCCGCCAATGCAGATCAAGGCCAACGGCAAGGTGGTATCCGCCAGATACTGCATGGATTTTTCCAGCCAGCCTGGCAGGCCAATCTGAAAATAAGCGAACGGTGCCGCTACGATCACACTGATGATCAGCGGATTGGCCACCACACTCTTGCAGATGCTCCACGGATCGGACTTGATCACCGGGCTGTACACCGCCAACACGATGGTCGACAGGGTGTTGTAGAACAGGATCACCAACGCCGCGAGGATCGCGCCGAGGGAGATGCCGGAGTCGCCGTACATACTGGCCGCCAGTGCCAGTCCGATTACCCCGTTATTGCCGCGAAATGCGCCTTGGGTGTAGATACCCCGGTCTTCACGCCTGCACCGAAAAATCGCCCAGCCCCAGGCCAGGGCGAAGCTGAGCAAGGTGGCGACGGCAAAGTAGATCAGCAGGCCCGGCTTGAGCGCCGAGTGCAGGTCGGCATGCAGAATGCCAAGGAACAGCAACGCCGGCATGGTGACGTTGAACACCAGGGACGAGGCTGTGTGGATAAAGTTGTCGTTGATCCAGTTGATGCGCTTGAGCAGCACACCCAGGAACAGCATGGCAAACACCGGCGCGGTGATGGTGAGGGTGGTGAGGAAGATTGCCAGCATGCCGGGGAGAACCTTGGTGAGCGTCGTCAGGTGGCTAATGATAAGCCATGCAGCCCTGCGGCGTCTGGTAGGACGCCTTCGCGAGCAAGTCGAATCGTCGCACCGCCGCTCCCACATTCGACCGATTTCCAACAGGAGAATGCGGTCAAGTGTGGGAGCGGGGTTGCTCGCGAAGCAGGCGACTCGGTCTCAGGTAATGGGGGCAGGGTTGAATAACGTGATGTCGTTGTGCAGCTTGTGATGCTCCGCCCACGTCTGCTTCTTGCCGCTGGCCACATCCAGGTAGAAGTGAAACAGCTCCCAACCCAGCTCCTCGATGCTCGCCCGCCCAGTCGCGATACGCCCTGCGTCAATGTCGATCAGGTCCGGCCAGCGCTGCGCCAGTTCCGTACGCGTCGACACCTTCACCACCGGCGCCATCGCCAGCCCATATGGCGTGCCACGCCCGGTGGTGAACACATGCAGGTTCATGCCCGCTGCGAGCTGCAAGGTGCCGCACACAAAGTCACTGGCCGGGGTGGCGCAAAAGATCAGACCCTTGCCCTTGAAACGCTCGCCAGGGCCAAGCACGCCATTGATCGCGCTGCTGCCGGACTTGACGATAGAGCCCAAGGACTTCTCGACAATGTTCGACAACCCGCCCTTCTTGTTGCCCGGCGTGGTGTTGGCGCTGCGATCCGCCTCGCCCTTGGCCAGGTAACGGTCGTACCAGTCCATTTCCCGGACCAGTTCCTGAGCAACTGCTTGGCTTTCAGCCCGAGAAGTCAGCAGGTAGATGGCGTCGCGGACTTCCGTCACTTCGGAAAACATCACCGTTGCCCCGGCCCGTAGCAGCAGATCCGAGGCATAACCCAACGCCGGGTTAGCGGTGATACCGGAAAACGCATCGCTGCCGCCGCATTGCATGCCCAGGATCAGCTCCGACGCCGGCACAGTTTCGCGGCGGCGCTGGTCGAGTTTCTTCAGACGCGTTTCGGCCAACGCCATGATCTGCTCGATCATCTCGGTAAAGCCGTGGCTGGAATCCTGCAGCCGATACAGCCAGGGCTCGCTCAGGTCGACCGAGCTGTCGTTGTCGTGCATCACCTGCCCGGCCTGCAATTTCTCGCAGCCCAAGCTGATCACCAAGGCTTCGCCGCCCAGGTTCGGGTTGCGCGCCAGGTTGCGCACCGTGCGGATCGGAATATAGGCATCGGTCGCGGTGATCGCCACGCCGCAGCCGTAGCTGTGGGTCAGCGCCACCACGTCGTCGACGTGCGGGTACTTGGGCAGCAACTCATCCTTGATGCGCTTGACCGCATGGTCCAGCACACCGGTCACGCACTGCACCGTGGTCGTGATGCCAAGGATATTGCGCGTACCCACGGTGCCATCCGCGTTGCGGTAACCCTCAAAGGTAAACCCTTCCAGCGGCGCCTGGGCCTCAGGCACCTCAGTGGACAGCGGCAAGCTGTCCAACGGCGGCGCGGTGGGCATGCGCAGTTGATCTTCCTGCACCCAACTGCCGCGTGGGATGGGCGCCAGGGCGTAACCGATGGTCTGGCCGTAGCGAATAATCTGACCACCTTCGGGGATATCTTCCAGGGTCACTTTATGGCTCTGGGGAATGAAATCCACGGTTACCAGGCCGTCCGGGAACTCGGTCCCGGCCGGTACGCCTTGGTCATTGACCACGATCACCACGTTGTCGCGCTCGTGCAAACGAATCGAGCGCGGCGAGTCGGCATGTTCAATCAACTGCATCACACGGCCCCTCAGGAATGCGCTTCGGTTAGGTTGGTCAACTCAGGCCCCTTGGTAGGCGGCTCTTTGAGGACTACACGTTTGATCGGGCCAACGATGACCAGGTAACTGAACACCGCCACCAGCGCGTTGGCGCCGACGAACACCAGGGCCCACTTGAACGAACCGGTGGTGCTGATGATGTAGCCGATCACGATCGGCGTAGTAATCGACGCCAGGTTACCGAAGGTGTTGAACAAGCCGCCACTGAGGCCGGCGATTTGTTTCGGCGAGGTGTCGGACACTACCGCCCAACCCAGCGCGCCAACGCCTTTGCCGAAGAAGGCCAAGGCCATGAAGCCCACCACCATCCATTCGATATCCACGTAGTTACAGGCCACTATGCTGCTGGAGATCAGCAGGCCACCAATGATTGGCGCCTTGCGGGCGAAGGTCAGGGAGTGCCCTTTGCGCAGCAGGTAGTCAGAAATCACACCACCGAGCACACCGCCGATAAAGCCGCAGATCGCCGGCAACGAAGCGATGAAACCAGCCTTGAGGATGGTCATGCCACGGTCCTGAACCAGATACACCGGGAACCAGGTGAGGAAGAAATACGTGATGCCGTTGATGCAGTACTGGCCCAGGTATACGCCGAGCATCATGCGGTTGGTCAACAGTTGGCGGATGTAGTCCCACTTCGGACCGTCGGTTTTCTTACCCTTGCCTTTATCTTGATCCATATCGACCATCGCGCCATTGGCGGCGATATGGTTGAACTCGGCTTCGTTGATCATCGGGTGCTGGCGCGGGCTGTGGATCACTTTCAGCCAGATCAGCGAGAACACGATGCCAATAGCGCCCATCACGATAAACACGTGCTGCCAGCCAAAGCTGTAGACGATCCAGCCCATCAACGGTGCGAACAGCACGGTGGCGAAATACTGCGCCGAGTTGAAAATCGCCGAAGCCGTGCCGCGCTCCGCGGTGGGGAACCAGGCCGCCACAATACGCGCGTTACCGGGGAAGGATGGCGCTTCAGCCAGGCCTACCAGAAAGCGCAGCATAAACAGCGCGACAACAGCGGTAGAGACACCGAACTCACCGACATAGCCTTGCAATACGGTGAACAGTGACCAGGCGAAGATGCTCAGGGCATAGACTTTTTTCGAGCCGAACCGGTCCAGCAGCCAGCCACCGGGAATTTGCCCGGCCACGTAGGCCCAACCGAATGCGGAGAAGATGTAACCGAGGGTGACCGCGTCGATGCCGAGGTCTTTTTGCAGGCTGGAGCCGGCGATTGCGATGGTGGCCCGGTCGGCGTAGTTGATCGTAGTCACCAGGAACAGCATGAGCAGGATCAAATAGCGGACATGGGTCGGCTTGGTCGCTTGCATGAAGAAGTACTCCCACTAATTATTTTTTTTGCGGGTAATGGTTTTCTGTTTTTAGTGTGGGGGGCCGCCAGGCATCCGGCCCCCACAAGGCGCGGCGAGTTACGAACCGATGTAGCTGGTCTTCACCACCGTGTAGAACTCTTGCGCATAGCGACCTTGCTCACGCGAACCATAGGATGAGCCCTTACGGCCACCAAACGGAACGTGATAGTCCACACCGGCGGTCGGCAAGTTGACCATCACCATCCCGGCCTGGGAGTGGCGCTTGAAGTGGTTGGCGTACTTGAGCGACGTGGTGGCAATACCCGCCGACAGCCCGAACTCGGTGTCGTTGGCCATGGCCAGCGCCGCCTCGTAATCCGCCACGCGCACAACGTTGGCGACTGGGCCGAAGATCTCTTCACGGCTGATACGCATGGCCGCTTCACTGTCGGCAAACAGCGTCGGCGCCAGGTAGTAACCTTCGGTGTCGCAGGTCACCAGGCCGCCACCGCTGACCAACCGCGCACCTTCGCTCTGGCCGATGTCGATGTACTTGAGGTCCTGGTCCAATTGAGCCTGGGAAACCACGGGGCCGATGTCGGTGCCGCTTTTCAGCGCGTGGCCGACCTTGATCGACTTCATGCGCTCGGCCATGGCCGCGACGAACTGGTCGTGGATACCGGCGGTGACAATCAAGCGGCTGGAGGCGGTGCAACGCTGGCCGGTGGAGTAGAACGCGCTCTGTACCGACAGCTCGACGGCCTGTTTGAGGTCGGCGTCGTCAAGGATGATCTGCGGGTTCTTGCCGCCCATTTCCAACTGCACTTTGGCTTGGCGCGACACGCAGCTGACGGCGATCTGCCGCCCCACGCCAACAGAACCCGTGAAGCTGATGCCATCGACTTTCGGGCTGTTAACCAGCATGTCGCCAACCACGCGACCGCTGCCCATCACCAGGTTGAACACGCCGGCCGGGAAACCGGCGCGGGAAATGATTTCGGCCAGGGCCCAGGCGCAGCCCGGCACCAGTTCAGCCGGTTTGATCACCACGCAGTTGCCGTAGGCCAGGGCCGGGGCGATTTTCCAGGCGGGGATGGCGATCGGGAAATTCCACGGCGTGATCAAGCCGACCACACCCAGAGCTTCACGGGTGACCTCGACGTTGACGCCCGGGCGTACCGACGGCACGTAGTCGCCGGACAGGCGCAGGCACTCACCGGCAAAGAACTTGAAAATATTACCGGCGCGCGTCACTTCGCCGATGGCTTCGGGCAGGGTCTTGCCCTCTTCACGGGCCAGCAGAGTACCGAGTTCTTCACGGCGCGCGAGGATTTCGCTACCGACTTTATCCAGAGCGTCATGGCGCGCCTGGATCCCGGACGTGGACCAGGCCGGGAATGCCGCGCGAGCTGCGTCGATGGCGACGTTGACCTGGGCCACATCCGCCTTGGCGTATTCGCCAATGACATCGGACAACTCCGACGGGTTGAGGTTGACGCAGTAATCAGCGCCGGCCACCCACTGGCCATTGATGTAGTTATCAAAACGTTGGACTTGAGACACGAATCTTCTCCTGACGCAAAAGGCCGCTGATCTCTCAGCGGCCTTGTGGATAATTTATTGCGGACCTTGCTTATCGATCAGCGCGGCCAGGGCTTCATATTCTTCCGGCAACAGGTCGGTCAGCGGCGTGCGCACCGGGCCTGCGTCGTAGCCGGCAATTTTTGCACCGGCCTTGACGATGCTCACGGCATACCCGGCCTTGCGGTTACGGATGTCCAGGTACGGCAGGAAGAAGTCGTCGATGATCTTGCCGACGGTGGCGTGATCCTCGCGGGCGATGGCGTTGTAGAAGTCCATCGCGGTTTTCGGAATGAAGTTGAACACCGCCGAGGAGTACACCGGCACACCCAGGGCCTTGTAGGCAGCGGCGTAGACCTCTGCAGTCGGCAGGCCACCGAGGTAGCTGAAACGATCACCGAGGCGATGGCGGATCGACACCATCAACTCGATGTCACCCAGGCCATCCTTGTAGCCGATCAGGTTCGGGCAGCGCTCGGCCAGGCGTTCCAGCAGCGGCGCGGTCAGGCGGCAGACGTTGCGGTTGTACACCACCACGCCAATCTTGACTGACTTGCACACCGCTTCCACGTGGGCGGCAACCCCGTCCTGGCTGGCTTCGGTGAGGTAATGCGGCAACAGCAACAGGCCTTTGGCGCCGAGGCGTTCGGCTTCCTGGGCGTATTCGATGGCTTGACGGGTCGAACCACCGACACCGGCCAGGATCGGCACGCTGGTGGCGCAGGTATCAACGGCGGTTTTCACCACCTGGGAATATTCGCTGGCAGCGAGGGAGAAAAACTCACCGGTGCCACCGGCCGCGAACAAGGCGGTGGCGCCGTACGGGGCCAGCCATTCCAGGCGCTTGATGTAGCCCGCCTGGTGGAAGTCACCCTGGGCATTGAAATCGGTCACCGGGAAAGACAGCAGACCGTGGGAAAGGATGGACTTCAGTTCTTGTGGATTCATTATTCGAACACCCTGGGCGAAGACTTTCTATCGAAAGGTTGTTGTTGGTTTTGATGATGTCGTACGTCATCGTACAACTATAAAAAGATTCGTCAACAGCAATTCATCAGACTTCATCCTGAGTCGCGTTTAGATGGGCGTTCTTGACGTAGGAAGTTTTTCCTCTATGCTCGCATTAGCTGTATATACATACAGTTATCACGGAAGATTCCTACGACATAGCAAGGAGCTAACATGTCAGGTCTAGAACTCGTAGCACCGGAAAAGAACTCGCCTACCCTGCGCTTCGAAGGGGGTGAGCACACGGCTATCGGCGATGACACGCTGTTGCGTTTCGTCAAAGATGCCCAGGCGATTCCCGCACGCCAAGTGGAGCTGCACCTGCCCAATGGGCTGGCGCTGACCTATGGCCAAGTGATTGCCCTGGGCGGCGACTTCTATGGCATCCCCGGTCAAGCGATCAGCGATGGCGCCTCCCCCGCCGAGCGCGTTCAGCGCTTTACCGCCGCCTTCAACAGCCTTGCGGTACTGCCCGCCTCGCGGGAAGAAGCACACAAGATCCTCGCGGTGATGCAAAAGGAAATCAATGCGGTCAAGCAGGCGATCAAGGACGGCAACCAAGCCCATGAAGCCTACGACGCACTGGGTGATACGTTGTCCGAGGAATGGAACCGCATCACCGGTGGCGGCAGCGCGGTTTCAGCTTTCATCCCGTTGGGGCGTTATCTGAAGCTGGCAGCGGACAACGCCGACCACTTCGGTGAATGGGCGCTGTCTGCCTATCTGGCGGGGCATACAGCGGCGCTGCAACAAGCTGTCGTGGCGCACCAGACCGGCACCGACCAGGCGCTGGAACTGGCGTATGCCATGAACAGTTTTGCTGATCACTTTTTGACCGACCTGTTTTCCGCCGGCCATCTGCGAGTCCCGCGCAAGCAGTTGGCGGCGGTGGTGACGCCGGGAGAGCTGGGCTCGCTGATCAGCCGTTTCATGCACGACGAAGATAGCAAGTTCGGGCTCAAGGTGCGCAATGCCATGGGCGATCAATGGCACGCGTACGGGGATAAACGCTACTTCGACGACATCGACGCGGACAATCGGGTGCAGGTCAAACGTGCGGTACAGGCTTCAGCAGATGAAATTTTCGAAACCTTCATCAGCGGTGTCGCGCCCTCCCCGGCCAACTTCAAGGCGCCGCTGTACGTGCCGGACCTGAATGCAGCCCAGAACCCGGCGAATAACTTTTCGCCGCTGTTCAAGATGGAGGGGGATAAGGTATTGCGCCGCATGGATGTGAATGACCTCAACGACAAGCACTGGACCAACGATTGGTGGGGGTGGAGCACGTACCTGCTGCTCAAGGACTACAAGCCAAACCAACCCGCGAGCTAATAGCGTTGAACTGTAGGAGCCGGCTTGCCGGCCATGGCGATTTCACGAACGCTATCGCCGGCAAGCCGGCGCCTGCATTAGCGCGGTTTGCCCTTTACCTGCATTTTTGGGCATGGGACCGCTCATCGGGACTGTTATTTCTAACAGTATCCATCACAGTTGCTGCAGGCGCTAACTAGACTCTAGAGCCCGTTCAGGCTTGCGCCGAAGTGTGCAGTGGCGTCTCTCGTTAATTGAGGAGACTTACCATGGCAACAGAATATAACCCTCCCGTCCTTGAATCCCAGGCAAAAACCGCGGCGGGCGAAACAATCGTCGATGCTGCCAAAGACCTGAAAGTTTCAGTTCCAAGCGGTCAGCCAATCGCACCCACATACACCCTGTACGTACTCCTGACCAAAGCCGGCGAAATGCAACCTCTCTGGCAAAGCAGTGGTACCCAGACAGGCGACTTCAATTTCAACACCGGAGAGGAGTTCATCAAACCAGACCTGGGAGGGGTCATACCTAAAGAGCAACTCGCAACACTCAAAGGCAAGTCGGCAGAGATCAGCTACAGGATGGACACTGAATCAGGGGGCGAACTCAAATCCGGAACGCATAGGATATTCATCAAGTGAAGCGTTCAGGTGTAAGTATCTAGCCGCGTTGCGCTTCTGCCTCTTCATGGGCATGGCGCAGCCGCTCACGGCTGTTGGTCAGGTGCAAGCGCATCGCCGCCCGCGCCGCATCCGAATCCTGGCGGGCAATCGCCTCGTAGATCTCTTCGTGCTCACGACTCAGGCGCCCCATGTAGTGCTGCTGGTCATCATGGGCCAGGCGTGCCGAATTCAGGCGGGTGCGTGGAATGATGCTGGTGCCCAGGTGAGTCATGATGTCGGTGAAATAGCGGTTGCCGGTGGACAACGCAATTTCCAGGTGAAATGCAAAATCGGATGCCACCGCATCGCCAGCGTGAGCCGCGCTTTCATTCAAGGCATCAAGCGCCGCGCGCATGGCCGCCAGTTGTTCGTCGCTGCGGCGCAATGCGGCCAGGCCAGCGGATTCCACTTCCAGGCTGATCCGCAACTCCAGAATCGCCAGCACATCACGCAACGTCACCACGGTGGCCGGGTCGATACGAAAGCCACTCGGGCTTGGCGTATCCAGCACAAAGGTGCCGATACCATGCCGGGTTTCCACCTGCCCCGCCGCCTGCAAGCGCGAGATCGCCTCACGCACCACCGTGCGGCTGACGCCATGGGCCTCCATGATCGCCGACTCGGTGGGCAACTTGTCGCCCCGCTTGAGTTGGCCGTCGCGGATCTGCTCGGACAACACCGTGACCAATTCCTGGGCAAGGCTGCGGCGCTTGCGGGGAAGACGAGGGGCGGTGGCGGCGTTATCCATGATGATCCATTTTTCTCGGCGAACTTGAGCACGCATCATAGCCCATGGTGGTTGTACGATCACCGTCTGGCCGCGACTTTCATCCATATCCTGCGCGCAAAAAAATACCCCGACACAGGTCGAGGCATTTTTGAGGCTCACCCTAAGGTAAAAGCCGGTTATTTCACCACTTTCAGACTCGGCCGGCCGCTAGGACGCGGTGGCTCTGAATCGGGTGGCGGCAGGTCATCGCCGTCTTCGCTTCCGATCGTTTCGTCATCCTCGAAAGGCGACTCCAGATCAAACACCATGCCCTGGCCATTCTCCCGGGCATAGATGCCGAGGATGGCGCCAATCGGCACGTACAGCGTATGCGGCACACCACCGAAACGCCCTTCGAAGCTGACGGCTTCATTGTCCATGTGCAGGTGGCGCACGGCACTGGGCGATACATTCAGCACAATCTGTCCGTCACTGGCAAAACCCTGCGGCACCTGAACCGCAGCAAATTCAGAATTGACCAGCATGTGCGGGGTGCAATCGTTGTCCACAATCCACTCATAGAGCGCGCGGACCAGGTAGGGTCGACTGGAGTTCATCAGCGGCTCCTTAAGCCTTAGCGCATATCGCGTTCGACACCAGACAGACTCGCCTGGAAAGCCTCACGCGCAAACTGGCGCTCCATGTAATCAAGCAGCGGCTTGGCAGGCCGCGGCAGTTCAATACCGAGAATCGGCAAACGCCAGAGTATCGGTAATAGGCAGCAATCCACCAAGCTTTGTTCCTCACTGAGGAAAAAAGGTTTATCGGCGAACAATGGCGAAACGCCGGTCAGGCTTTCGCGCAACTCCTTACGCGCCTGCACTCGTGCCGCCTCTTTGCTGCGTGTATCCAGTATCACATCCACCAGCCCGCACCAGTCACGCTGGATCCGATGGATCAGCAGGCGGCTGTTGGCACGCGCCACCGGGTACACCGGCAGCAAAGGTGGATGCGGGTAACGCTCATCCAGGTATTCCATCACCACGGTCGACTCCCACAACGCCAGGTCACGATCGACCAGGGTGGGCAAGCTGCCGTAAGGGTTCACTTCGATCAGCTTCGGCGGCTGACGACCCGCCTCCACACTGATGATCTCGGCGCTGACACCCTTCTCTGCGAGCACGATGCGCACTCGGTGGGAATAGTGGTCGGCGGGGTCGGAGTAACAGGCCAACCGGTTGGTCACGCCCATGGCGGTCCTCCTCGCTTGTTGAAATTATCGAAAGCTCAAAAACGAGCGCGCCCAGAAAGCATCTCTGTAACGCCTGGTACAACCAGACCGCTACGTGTTCAGAGATGCCGCTGGGCGCGCAAGATTAACAGCAATTGCTTACGGTTGGATCAATGCACATCCTTCCAGTATTCGCGTTTGAGCAGATAGGCGAATACGAAGAAGAAGGCCAGGTACAGCAACACATAGGTACCGATGCGCTGATGCTGCAGTTTGACCGGGTTGGCCGAGTAGGCCAGGAAGGTCACGAGGTTCTTGACCGTCTGGTCGAACTGCTCCTCGGTCTGCGCACCTGGGGTTTCTATCTTCAGTTGATCGCACGCTTCATGAGTCAAAGGTGTGCCCGTCAACGGATCGTATTGCTTCTTGCCGTCTTCGACGACCTGGATCTGCTTGCATCCTACCACTTGCTTGCCTTGCAGGCCGACCAGAACGTTAGGCATGCCGACGTTCGGGAACACACGGTTGTTCACGCCATACGGACGTGCCGGGTCTTCGTAGAAGGATTTCAGGTAACCGTAGAGCCAGTCGGTGCCGCGTACACGAGCGACCAGGGTCAAGTCAGGCGGGGCTGCGCCGAACCAGGTCTTGGCGTCCGCAGGCTTCATACCGATGGTCATGTGGTCGCCGATCTTGGCGCCGGTGAACACCAGCTTCTCCAGCATCGTTTCATGCGGGATACCAAGGTCATCGGCCACCCGCTCGTAACGCTGGAACTTGGCGCTGTGGCAGCCCATGCAGTAGTTGGCGAACGTGCGTGCGCCGTCTTGCATGGCGGCCTTGTCAGACACGTCGATATCGACTTTTTCCAATTCCGGGCCGCCGTGTTCGGCAGCGAAGGACAGTAGCGGCAGGGCCGCAAGCATCAAAGCAGCGAATAATTTTTTCATCAGCCAGTCACCCTTTCCGGAACCGGTTTGGTCTTCTCGAGCCGGGTGTAGAACGGCATCAGAATGAAGTAGGCGAAGTACAGGAAGGTGCAGACCTGCGACAGCAGCGTGCGCTCAGGGGTTGGCGCCAACACGCCCAGTACACCCAGGATCACAAAGGCAATGCAGAACACCCACAGCCAGATCTTGCTCAACCAGCCCTTGTAGCGCATGGACTTGACCGGGCTTCGGTCGAGCCAAGGCAACACAAACAGCACCGCAATGGCCGCGCCCATGGCGATCACGCCCATGAGCTTGTCGGGAATCGCTCGCAAGATCGCGTAGAACGGCGTGAAATACCAGACCGGGGCAATGTGCTCAGGTGTCTTGAAGGCATTGGCCTGTTCGAAGTTAGGCTTCTCCAGGAAATAACCGCCCATCTCCGGGAAAAAGAACACGATCGAGCAGAACACGAACAGGAAGACCACCACGCCGACGATGTCTTTTACGGTGTAGTAAGGGTGGAATGGAATACCATCCAGCGGGATGCCGTTTTCGTCCTTGTGCTTCTTGATGTCCACGCCATCCGGGTTATTGGAACCCACTTCGTGCAGCGCCAGGATGTGCAGTACCACCAGGCCCAGGATCACGATCGGCAAGGCCACCACGTGCAAGGCGAAGAAGCGGTTCAGGGTGATACCGGAGATCAGGTAGTCACCACGGATCCATTGGGTCAGGTCGTTGCCGATCACGGGAATCGCACCGAACAGCGAGATGATCACCTGGGCGCCCCAGTACGACATCTGGCCCCACGGCAGCAGGTAGCCCATGAACGCTTCGGCCATCAGCGCCAGGTAGATCAGCATACCGAACACCCACACCAGCTCGCGAGGCTTCTGGTACGACCCATAGAGCAGGCCACGGAACATGTGCAGGTAGACGACGATAAAGAATGCAGACGCGCCGGTGGAGTGCAGCAGGCGCAGGATCGAGCCGTACTCGACGTCACGCATGATGTACTCGACGGAGGCGAACGCCTCTTCCGCCGACGGGGTGTAGCTCATGGTCAGCCACACGCCCGTAACGATCTGGTTGACCAGCACCAGCAGTGCCAGGGAGCCGAAGAAGTAGAAGAAGTTGAAGTTTTTTGGCGCGTAATATTTGCTGAGATGGTCTTCCCACATTTTAGTGGCGGGGAAGCGCGCATCCACCCAATCCATGAACTTGCTCATCACGCGTTCTCCTTATCGAGGCCAATGACAATGAGGTCGTCAGTTTCGTAAGTGTGCGGAGGAACCGGCAGGTTCAAGGGAGCAGGCTGGGACTTGTAGACGCGGCCGGCGAGGTCGTAGTGGGAGCCGTGGCAGGGGCAGAAATAGCCGCCAACCCAGTCCTTGCCCAGATCGACAGGGGCCACTTCCGGGCGGAAGGTAGGCGAGCAACCCAAATGGGTACAGAGACCGACCAGCAGCAGGATCTCTGGCTTGATCGAACGCACTTCATTCTTGGCGTAGGCGGGTTGATCGGAATTCTCGGATTTGGGGTCAGACAACTGGCCTTCGATCTTTTTGAGATTCCCCAGGATTTCCTCGGTACGACGAACAATGAAGACCGGCTGGCCGCGCCATTCAGCAATCATCTGCTGCCCTGGTTCGATCTTGCTGATATTCACCTTCACCGGTGCACCTGCGGCTTTCGCCTTGGCACTGGGAAACCATGACCCCACGAACGGGACCGCAGCCCCCACCGCTCCTGCAGCACCCACCACGGATGTGGCTGCTACCAAGAAGCGACGCCGGCCTGCATTCACGCCGTCATTGCTCATTCAGTCCTCTCCCATCAGCTTTTTGGCCTGTTAAATCAGGCGTCTACTAAGTGTTGAAACTTTACTTATAAAAATTTTGACGGATGGTAATGAAAAGCCCCACGTATGACAAGGGAATTGCCCGGGCCTCCGCCCCCAGGCCTTGTAGTATAGGGGGTCTACGGATGTGGCAAGTTGTCACGCACAAATTTATGCATAAATCACAGGCAATAAAAAACGCCCAGCTCCGTGAGGAGGCTGGGCGTTTTTGTGGAACGTAAAGCGAATTAACGCTTCGAGTACTGCGGACGCTTACGCGCTTTACGCAGACCGACTTTCTTACGTTCAACTTCACGGGCATCGCGAGTCACGAAGCCAGCTTTGCGCAGAGCGCCACGCAGGGTTTCGTCGTACTGCATCAGAGCGCGAGTGATACCGTGGCGGATTGCGCCAGCTTGACCACTTACACCGCCACCGATAACGGTGACGTAGATGTCGAACTTTTCAACGGTCTCGGTCAGTTCCAGCGGCTGACGAACTACCATGCGGGCAGTTTCGCGGCCGAAGAAGTTGTCCAGGGAGCGGTTGTTGATCGAGATGTTACCAGTGCCCGGACGCAGGAAAACGCGTGCGGTTGCGGTTTTGCGACGGCCAGTGCCGTAATTTTGAGTCGCCGACATAATGAACTATTCCGTTAAAACTTCAGTTCTTGGGGCTGCTGAGCAGCATGAGGGTGTACAGCGCCCGCATAGACTTTCAGCTTGCGAAACATATCGCGACCCAGTGGGCCCTTAGGCAGCATGCCTTTGACCGCGATTTCGATCGGGGCTTCAGGCTTCTTGGCAATCAGGCCTTCGAAGTTGGAAGACTTGATACCGCCTGGGAAACCGGAGTGACGGTAGTACATTTTGTCGCTTGCTTTGTTGCCGGTTACACGAACCTGCTCGGCGTTGATGATGACAATGTAGTCACCGGTGTCAACGTGAGGGGTGTACTCAGGCTTGTGCTTGCCACGCAGACGGCTGGCGACTTCAGTGGCCAGACGACCCAGGGTCTGACCAGCGGCGTCGACGACAAACCAGTCGCGCTGAACTGTTTCCGGTTTTGCAGTAAAAGTTGTCATTCTTTAATAGCCTCAGGGGCCGCCCTGTAAATTAGACGGCGGATCTTACTGAATAGTGCGTACTTTGACAAGTCAAAGGCAGCCGGATACAGACGCTATCGGGGGCTCGGGTCGGCGCGTCCGTTCAACGGCAAGATTCTTCGGCAGGCGGCGCATCACTTCCACTGCAGAAAGAGGTGGGCAATTATGCAGATTGCGAAAAAAAATTCAACCTGCTTTTATGATTGTTTTCCCTGAAGGAGTACCCGATGGATTATCGACAGCTGGGCCGTACGGATCTGAACGTGAGCGCGATAGCCTTGGGCACCATGACCTGGGGCGAACAGAACAGCGAGGCAGAGGCCTTCGCGCAGATCGAGCGGGCCAAGGCCGAGGGCATCAACTTTCTTGATACAGCCGAAATGTACCCGGTGCCGCCCAAGGCCGACACCTATGCCGCCACCGAGCGCTACATCGGCAATTACTTCAAAAGCCGTGGCGACCGTGCCGACTGGATCCTGGCCAGCAAGATCGCCGGCCCGGGCAACACCATCGACTACATCCGTGATTGTCACCTGCGCCACAACCGCAAGCACATCGTCGAAGCCCTGGATGCCAGCCTCAAACGCCTGCAGACCGACTGGATCGACCTCTACCAGTTGCACTGGCCGGAACGCAGCACCAACTTCTTCGGCCAACTGAGCTACAAGCACAAGGACGAAGACGACCTCACCCCATTGGAAGAAACCCTCGAAGCCTTGGATGAGCAAGTGAAGGCCGGCAAGATCCGTCACATCGGCCTGTCCAACGAAACGCCGTGGGGCACCATGAAATTCCTGGCCCTGGCCGAAGCCCGCGGCTGGTCCCGTGCGGTGTCGATCCAGAATCCCTACAACCTGCTCAACCGCAGCTTTGAAGTGGGCCTGGCGGAAGTCGCCATCCGTGAGCAATGCGGTTTGCTGGCGTATTCGCCACTGGCGTTCGGCATGCTCAGCGGCAAATATGAAAACGGGGCGCGTCCGGCCAAGGCGCGATTGACCGAGTACAGCCGCTTCAGCCGTTACTTCAACCCACAATCGCAAGCGGCATGCAGCCGTTATGTGGCGCTGGCGCGGGACCACGGCCTGGACCCGGCGCAGATGGCGTTGGCGTTTGTGACGCAACAGCCGTTTGTGACCAGCAATATTATTGGAGCGACGAGCCTGGAGCAGCTGGACAGCAACATTGCCAGTGCCGAGCTGAAATTGTCGAAAGAGGTGTTGGACGGGATTGAGGCGATTCAGAAGGATCATCCGAACCCAGCGCCTTGATTGATCTTCAAGCCGCTTTCGCAAGCAAGCCCGCTCCCACAGTTGACCGAGTTCCAGCATGAGAATGCGGTCGAATGTGGGAGCGGGCTTGCTCGCGAAAGCGGCCATCAGCAGCACCGCAGATTACAGCGCCCTAGCAATAATCTCTTTCATGATCTCGTTGGTCCCCGCATAAATCCGCTGCACCCGCGCATCCGCCCAGGCCCGCGCAATCGGGTACTCCCACATGAAGCCATAGCCGCCGTGCAACTGCACGCACTCATCGAGCACCTTGCATTGCAGGTCCGTGGCCCAGTACTTGGCCATCGCTGCCGTGGGCACGTCCAGCTTGCCTTCCAGGTGCAGCGCCATGCATTTGTCGACGAATACGCGGCCGATCTGAATCTCGGTGGCCATCTCCGCCAGCTTGAACCGGGTATTCTGGAAGTCGGCGATCGCCTTGCCAAAGGCCTTGCGCTCGCGGGTGTATTCCAGGGTCCACGCCAGCGCCGCCTCGGCGGATGACAGCGCGCCAATCGCAACCGTCAGTCGCTCCTGAGGCAGCTCCTGCATCAAGTACGCGAAGCCCATGCCGGCCTGGCCCAGCAGGTTTTCCTTGGGCACCCGCACATCCTGGAAGAACAGCTCCGACGTGTCCTGGGCCTTCATGCCGACCTTCTCCAGGCGCTTGCCCTTGTCGAAGCCTGGCGTATCGGCTTCCACCAGGAACAGGCTGGTACCCTTGGCGCCGGCCTTGGGATCGGTCTTGGCCACTACAATCACCAACTCGGCGAGGTAGCCGTTGGTGATAAAGGTCTTGGAGCCATTGATCACGTAGTCATCGCCGTCCAGCACGGCCGTGGTTTTCACCCCTTGCAGGTCGGAACCGGCGCCCGGCTCGGTCATCGCAATGGCCGTGACCATCTCGCCGGAGATCAATTTGGGCAGATATTTGTGCTTCAGCGCCTCACTGCCGTAATGCAGGATGTACGGTGCAACAATGTCCGAGTGCAGGGAAAAACCGATGCCGGTCAGGCCCAGCCGGCTGATCTCTTCGATCACCACCGCGCTGTAAAGGAAGTCGGCGCCCAGCCCGCCATATTCCTCCGGCAAGTGCGAACACAGCATCCCCGCCTCCCCCGCCTTGCTCCATAAGCTGCGGTCGATGTAACCCTGTTTCTCCCATTGCCCATGGAACGGCGCGGCGTCTTTTTCGAGGAAGGTGCGCACGCTCTCGCGGAAGAGTTCGTGTTCCGGGCTGAACAAGGTTCTGGGAATCATGGGGCACCTGCGTGGATTGTCGGACAAAGACCAAGCCACAGAGACTATGCCGTGAAGGCCATACGGGACACTGGACACATGCGACAAAAAATAAGACGATCCAGCCGTCTGGTGACCACTTTCCCCTATAAGAATAAATGAAATTATGCCTAACCAAATCTCCACGCCTTTGCGGCGCGTCAGCATTTTGGCCATTGATCGGGTATTCGCTTCAACCCTCATGCAAGCCAAGGATTTCTTCCACCTCGCCAGCCTGCGTTACGGCAAGCAACTCGGCCAGGGCCTGACCCCGGCGTTTGAAACGCGCCTGGTCAGCCCTGACGGGCAATCGGTGCGCAGTTTCAGTGATGTGATCATGCCGGTGGACGGAGGACTGGAAGACGCCGACATCATCGTGCTACCGGCCTTCTGGGATGACTTCGACGCCCTGTGCACACGCTACCCTCAAGTGCTGCCATGGTTGCGTGAACAACACGCACGCGGCGCGGTATTGTGCGGCGAAGCCACTGGGGTGTTCTGGCTGGCCGAAGCTGGCCTGCTCGATGGGAAGGAAGCGACCACCTATTGGCGCTTCTTCAATGCCTTCAGCGAACGCTTCCCCAAGGTACAACTCAACCAGGACAAGCACCTCACCGACGCCGACAATCTGTACTGCGCCGGCGGCACCACCTCGGCGTGCGACCTCTATATCTACCTGATCGAACGCTTCTGCGGCGCCAATATTGCCCAGGCTGTGGCTCGCGACATTCTCTACGAAGTGCAGCGCAGCTATTCACCGGGACGCATTGGGTTTGGCGGGCAGAAGCTGCACCAGGACGTGATCATCCTGCAGATCCAGCACTGGCTGGAGGAGCACTTCGCCGACAAGTTCCGCTTCGAAGATGTGGCCCGGGAACACGGGATGAGCATCCGCAATTTCATGCGCCGCTTCCAGACAGCCACTGGTGACAAGCCACTGCATTATCTACAACGGCTGCGTATCGAGACGGCCAAGGGACTGCTGTCGGGCAGCCGCAAGAGCATCAAGACCATCAGCTATGAGGTGGGGTATGACGATGCGAGTTTCTTTGCGCGGTTGTTCAGGCAGCACACGGAATTATCGCCGAATCAGTATCGGCAACAGTTCCAGCAGGCTGCATAACCCCGGTTGAACGCAGTAAAAATGTGGGAGCGGGCCTGCTCGCGAAAGCGGTGGATCAGTCAATACATTCAGTGACTGACATTCCGCATTCGCCAGCAAGCCCGCTCCCACAGTTGATCTCCATTGTTCTGGAGATTTGCTTACGGCTTGTGCCCACGCGACAGGAATTCGTGGGACTGCATTTCCAGCAAGCGGCTCAGCGTGCGCTGGAATTCGAAGTTCAGGCGACCGCCGGTATACAGATCCTTCAACTCAACTTCCGCCGAGATGATCAGCTTCACGTTCCGGTCGTAAAACTCGTCGACCATGTTGATGAAACGGCGCGCGATGTCGTCGGTGGTGACGCTCATCTGCTCAACCCCACTCAAGATCACCGCGTGAAAGATCTTGCCCAGCTCGATGTAGTCGTTCTGGCTACGCGGGCCATCGCACAGCTGGCGGAATTCGAACCAGGCCACGTCATCACAGGTGCGCAGCGCGATGATTTCGCGGTTCTCGATCATCAACTTGTCGTTTTCCACCGCCTGGGTGCATTCCGGCGTGAGGGCGCGGAAACTCTTTTTCAGGCTTTCGTGGGCCGCTTCGTTCAGCGGGAAGTGGAACAGCTCCGCTTGCTCCAGGTGACGCAGGCGATAGTCGACGCCGCTGTCGACGTTGACGATTTCGGTGTTCTGTTTGATCAGCGCGATGGCCGGCAGGAAGCGCGCACGCTGCAGGCCGTCCTTGTACAAACCGTCGGGCACGATGTTCGAGGTAGCGACCAGGGTCACGCCGTTCTTGAACAGCTCTTCCATCAGGGTGCCGAGGATCATGGCGTCGGTGATGTCGGAGACGAAGAACTCATCGAAGCAGATCACCCGGGCTTCTTCGGAGAACCGCTTGGCGATGATGGTCAGCGGGTTTTTCTCGCCCGGCAGCGTCTTCATCTCTTCGTGCACGCGCTTCATGAAGCGGTGGAAGTGCGTCCGGACCTTTTCCTTGAACGGCAGCGCCTCGAAGAAAGTGTCGACCAGGTAAGTCTTGCCTCGGCCGACGCCGCCCCAGAAGTACAGGCCCTTGACCGGCGTGTGGTCTTTCTTGCCAAACAGCTTGCTGAACATCCCGGGCTTGTTCTGCGACGCCGCGACGAGGTCGTCGTACAGGCGCTGCAAATGACGCACCGCATTTTCCTGGGCCGCGTCATGGAAGAATTCAGGGCGTTTCAGATCAGCTTGATATCGTTCTAGGGGCGTCATAATTTCGTTAGCAAGGCAACAAAAACGGGCCGTCACTGTAACGACGGCCCTGGATAATGGCAATCAACCCTTGGTCGGGTTAATCCTCGAGGGGGGTCAACGCAACGCGCAAGGCTTCGATGGCGGCATCGCGGGAAGCGGCGTCAGCGAACTCGGCGCTGTCGGCCACTGCGGCACCGTCCAGCCATACGCTGAAGCCCAGGGCCTCGGTGCGCAGGTCCAGCGCGTCGCCGCTTTGCAGTTGCTTGGTCACTGCGCCCGCTGCTTTGCCATCGGCAAAGTTGCGCGACAACAGCAGTTGTTCACCATCGGCCGCCAGCAGGCGGAAGCGGAAGCTACCGTCGTCTTCGCGAAAGCTCACGAAGCGCGCGGCTTTAGCAGCTTTCTTCTTGGTCGCAACTGGCGCTGCAGCCTGATTGACGAACGAACGCAGGCCCACCGCCTCACGCAGCTCGGCCAGGAAGGGTGCCGCCACGGCACGGGCTTTGTTGGCGCCGACCAGCAGCAGGTCTTCCATGTCCGACGGGCGCGACATCAGTTGATGGTAACGCTCGCGGGCTTCGCCCAGCTGGCCGTCCAGCAGTTGGAACAGACGATTCTTAGCCTCGCCCCAGCCCAGACCTTGCAGCAGTTCGGCGCGGAACTCTTCTTCCTGGGCCTTGCTGGCAAACGCCTGATACAGGGTGAACAGGTGCGAATTGTCCGGGTCCTTGGCTTCGCCAGGGGCGCGGGAGTCGGTGACGATCCGCGAGATTGCGTCCTTCATGTCCTTGGCGCTGGTGAACAACGGGATGGTGTTGTCGTAGCTTTTGGACATCTTGCGGCCATCCAGGCCCGGCAAGGTGGCGACGCTTTCTTCAATCAATGCCTCGGGCATGGTGAAGAATTCTTTACCGTTGCCGAACAGGTGGTTGAAGCGCTGGCCGATATCACGAGCCATTTCCACGTGTTGGATCTGGTCGCGACCGACCGGCACCTTGTGCGCGTTGAACATCAGGATGTCCGCCGCCATCAGCACCGGGTAGCTGTACAGGCCCATGCTGATGCCCGCATCCGGGTCTTCGCCGGCTTCCACGTTTTTGTCCACCGACGCCTTGTAGGCGTGGGCGCGGTTGAGCAGGCCCTTGGCGGCAACGCAGGTCAGCAGCCAGGTCAGCTCGGGGATTTCCGGGATGTCGGACTGGCGGTAGAAGGTCACCCGGTTCACATCCAGGCCACCGGCCAGCCAGGTTGCGGCGATTTCCATGCGCGAGCGCTGGATGCGCTGCGGGTCATCGCACTTGATCAGGGCGTGGTAGTCGGCCAGGAAGTAGAAGGAGTCGGCATTGGCATCCTGGCTGGCGAGGATCGCCGGGCGGATCGCACCGGCGTAGTTGCCCAGGTGCGGCGTGCCGGTGGTGGTGATGCCGGTGAGGATACGGGTACGAGTCGTCATGGGTAATCGCTTATCAGACTGCTATCAATTCGAGAGACGCGGCAGCACCAGATCCTTCAGATCGGTGAGCTTGCCGTGAAAAAAGTGTCCGCATTCTGCCACTTTCAGCAGCTCATGGGGGCGATTCAAGGCGGCGGACCAGTCGTAGACGAGTTGCGGGTCGACCACTTCGTCGGTTTCAGGCTGGATCACAGTCAGTGGGCAGTCTTGGGGCAACAGGTCGTTATCGCTCAGGCGCATCACCGCAGCGGCAACCATGAACAGATGAGACAGTTCTTCGCCCTTGGCTTCCAGACGGCCGCCGAGGCTGGCAGCGACATAGCCACCGAAGGAAAAACCGAGCAAGGTGATCGGCAGGTCCGGGTGTTTGTCCCGCAGCCAGGTGGCGGCCGCTTCGGCGTCATCCACTTCACCGGTGCTCATATCGTGCGTGCCGGCACTCGCGCCGACACCACGATAATTGAAACGTAAAGTAATCAAACCAGCATCGCGGGCGGTGCGTTGCAGGGTCGATACCACTTTATTGAGCATGGTCCCGCCCTGCACCGGGTTGGGGTGGCAGATCAGCGCCAGGCCACGTGGCTCGGGGTGATCCAGGTACAGGGCTTCCAATTGGCCTACCGGGCCATCGATCAAAACGGGGGTTTCACGCATGAGCAAGAGATGAACTCCGTGACCTCACAAAGGGTCGACTCGTCTAGCTAAAAGTCTGTGCATGGCATCATTGCGAGCTTAATCGCGGTATACAGCGCAGGTTTGAGCCGTTAACGTAAAGCAAAGCCGTTTATAGAGGAAGGACTCGTGGAACACTCGCTCTTAGTTTGGTTGTTGCCGACTCTTGCCCTGGTTGCCGGTGTCGCCATTGGTTTCCTGGTTGCTCGCTTGCTGCCGAATGCCGCGCCTAACCGCACGCAGCGTCAGCTGGATGACATTCAGGAACGTTTTGACAGTTATCAGAACGAGGTTGTTACCCACTTCAACAGCACCGCGACCCTGGTCAAGAAGCTCACCCAGAGCTACCAGGAAGTACAGGATCACCTCGCCGATGGCGCCAACCGCCTGGCCCTCGACGACATCACCCGCCAGCGCCTGCTGGCCGCGTTGCATTCCGATGCACCGCAACCCCCACGGGAACGCCTGACCCCGCCACGGGAAAACCAGGAGCCACCACGGGACTACGCGCCAAAGACGCCGAACGCCCCAGGCATGCTGGATGAGCATTACGGTTTGAAGAAGTAACTTAATCTTCAAACACTAAAAAGCCCGGCTGATCGATGATCAGCCGGGCTTTTTGTTGAGTGCTCATTCTTCAGAACACTCTAGATCCACTGTGGGAGGTGCGACCTTAAGCCAGTTGTTGTTCCTGCAACAGCCCACCCTCGATCCGCACATGCCGCCCATGGAAGCGCTTGAGGCTACTGCGATGGCCGACGCTGACAATGCTCAACCCCGGCAGCTCATCGATCAACGCCTGATACAGCGTCGCCTCGTCCTCTTCATCCATGGCGGACGTGGCTTCGTCCATGTACAGCCATTGCGGCGCAAACAGCAACGCGCGAGCAAAGGCCAGGCGTTGCTGCTCGCCCGGCGAGAGCATGCGTTGCCAGTGGTTGGCTTCTTCCAGCCGGCCAACCAGATGCGGCAGGCGGCAGGTTTCCAGGACCTGTGCATAACGTTCTGCCGGGTAGGTGCTGTCGCCCTGTGGATAACTCAACACCGCCTTCAGCGTGCCAATCGGCAGGTAAGGTTTTTGCGGCAGGAATAGATAACGTTCGGCCGGCAGGCGGATACTACCGTGCCCAGCAGGCCAGAGCTGCCCCATCGCACGCAGCAAGGTACTTTTGCCGCTGCCGGAACGGCCGCTGAGCATGACACGTTGGCCCGGCTCAACGACCATATCGGCGTCGGCCAGCAGGTGGCGCCCCTCAGCCAGGTCCATGCCCAACCCTTGCACCACCAGGCGTCCGCCCTCGACACTTACATCGATAGCCGCTGGGCGTTGCTCGTTGTCACGCATCGCCTGCTGAAAGCTCAGTAGACGATCACTGGTCGCGCGCCAGCCCGCCAGGTCCGAGTACGCGCTGATAAACCAGCTGAAGTTACCCTGCACGTTGCCGAACGCCGAGTTGATTTGCATCAGTTCACCCAGCTCGATCTTGCCGGAGAAATAGCGCGGCGCGGCCACGATAAACGCAAACACGGTGGCAATCTGTTCGTAGCCGGCGGTGAAGAACGTCAGGCGTTTGGACACCTTCATGATCTCCCAGTAGTTGTGCCAGACCTTCCCGAACCGCGCGCTTAACCGCTGATTCTCATTGGGCTCGCCGTTGTACAGGGCGATACTCTCGGCATTCTCCCGTACCCGCACCATAGAGAAACGCAGGTCCGCTTCGAAACGTTGTTGTTGGTTGCTCAAGCCGATCAGACGGCGACCGATCAGATGGGTCAACCAGCTGCCGACGGCCGCGTAAACCAGGGCGCACCAGAACATGTAGCCCGGGACAGTGATACCGAATACTTCGATGCTGCCCGACACGCCCCACAGGATGATCGAGAACGACACCAGGCTCACCACATTGCGCAGCAGGCCAAGGCCAAGGCTCAAGGTATTCGAGGTAAAGCTGTTGAGGTCTTCGGAAATCCGCTGGTCCGGGTTATCGGTGTAGCCGCCCTGCTCCAGTTGGTAGTAATTCTTGTGGCCAAGCCACCGTGCGAAATACTTTTCGGTCAGCCACGCCCGCCAGCGAATCGTCAGCATCTGGGTCAAATAGAGACGGTACACCGCGCCGAGAATCGCCACGATGGCGATGCCGCAGAAATAGCCGATCTGTTGCCAGAAGGCGGCGGTGTCCTTGTTCTCCAGAGCGTTGTAAAAGTCCTTGTACCAATGGTTGAGCCACACGGAAATCGCCACGCTGAACAGCGTCAAGCCGATTACCACTGCCAGCAACAACCAGGCCCTGCTCTTCTCTTCACTGCGCCAATAGGGTGTGATCATCGCCCAGGTGCGGCGAAAGAATTGCCCACGCACCGCATCGTTGACCGCGGAATACTCAGCGTTCTGATTCATCGTTCAGGCTCGGTAGGGAAAAGGTGACAGGCGTTCGAACCGATCATAGTTGATCGGTTCGGGGCTCCGTGCGGCCTGAAGCAGATTGTTCAGCTGTTGTTCAGATCAGGCTCAGCGACGCACCGGACGCTTCTGCAACTTGCGCTGCAAGGTACGACGGTGCATGCCCAGGGCGCGGGCGGTGGCGGAGATGTTGCCTTCGTGCTCGGTCAGCACACGCTGGATGTGCTCCCACTGCAGGCGGTCCACCGACATCGGGTTTTCCGGCACCAGGGTGTCGAGGTCGGCATGTTCGGAGAGCAAGGCGGCCAGTACGTCATCGGCGTCCGCCGGCTTGCACAGGTAGTTGCAGGCGCCGCGCTTGATCGCCTCGACGGCCGTGGCGATGCTGGAATAACCGGTGAGGATCACCACGCGCATTTCAGGGTCGAGTTCCAGCAGCTTGGGCAACAGCACCAGGCCTGAGTCACCGTCCATCTTCAGGTCGAGCGCGGCGTAGTCCGGCAGGTCGGCGTGGGCGATGGTCAGGCCTTCTTCGGCCGATCCTGCGGTGCTGACACGGAAACCGCGGCGGCTCATGGCGCGCGCCATCACGCGGGTAAAGGTGGCGTCATCATCTACCAGCAACAGGTGCGGCAGTTCTTCGCCTTCGACTTGGATCTCGTCACTCATCGATATCTCCTCGTGCGACACGGGGCAGGCGCAGCTCGGTGAGCGTGCCACCTTCCTCATGACTATAGAGCTTCACTGAGCCGCCCGCGCGGGTCACGCTGGCCTTGCTCAAAAACAGGCCCAAGCCGAAGCCTTTGCCCTTGGTGGTAAAGAAGGGTTTGCCGATCTGTTCGGCAATGGCCAGGGGCACGCCCGCGCCGTGGTCACGAATGCTGATGGTCACGTCTTCCGCATCCCAGTCCAGCTGTACGCCCAGGCCTTCGGGGCAGGCGTCGGCGGCGTTGTTCAGCAGGTTGAGCAGCGCCTGGGTCAGGTCCGGCGGCGGCGCCATGCGCGGCACGCTGCCCTGTCCCAGCAGGTGGAACCGGTAACTGGCTTCAGGGCGCATCAGATGCCAGCGGTTCAGCGCGTCGTCGAGCCACTGGGTCACGTCCTGCATTTCCACTGCGAGGCGGCGATTGGCTTCGGCGGCGCGCACCAGTTGCTGCAAGGTCTGCTTGCACTGCTTGACCTGTTCACGCAGCACGCCGAGATCTTCTTGCAGCGCCGGATCGTGATGGTCCTGGGTCATTTCGTTGAGCAGCACGCTCATGGTGGCCAAGGGTGTGCCCAGTTCATGGGCGGCGCCAGCGGCCTGAGTAGCAACCGCCAGCAACTGCTGGTCGCGCAGGCCTTCTTCCCGGCGAATGGCGCGCAGTTCTTCCTGGCGGCGCAGTTCTTCAGCCATGCGGGCGGCGAAGAAAGTGATCACCGCTGCGGACAGTGCAAAACTCAGCCACATTCCGTAGATCTGCAGATTCTCTCGTGCGATCGGGAAGGTTTGCAGCGGGTAGAACTGCGCCAGAAGCAGGGTGTAAAGGGTCAAGGCGATGCCCGACAGCACTACCGAGTAGCGCCACGGCAAGGTCACGGCGGCGATGGTCAATGGCACCAGGTAATACGACACAAACGGATTGGTGGAACCGCCGGAGAAATAAAGCAACACACTGTGGATAAACAGGTCGCAGGCCAACTGCAGGGCGTATTCCAACTCGGTCACCGGCCAAGTGGTGCGCAAGCGGACCGCCGTAAACGCACAGAGTACGGTGGAGAAACCGAGGGTCACGCCCAGTTGCAGCCAGGGCAGCGGCAGCAGGTCGAACCAATAGGCGAGCCCGACGGAGCCGGCCTGTGCGGCCAATACCAGGGTACGGATGAACGTCAGGCGCCAGAGGTTCTGGCGAGTGGCGGAAGTCAGTTTTACGGCGGCGAGCATGTGCTCTCCCGGTGAGCGCTGCAGGCGGATCGGCAGGAGTATAAACGAAGCAGCGCCTTGGGCATTGGTATGTGGCTCTTTGACGCACCGGGCGCCGCAGCTGCAAGCCGCAAGTTGAAAGCTGCAAGATCGCCCCGCTTTCGCTTGCAGCTTGCAGCTTGAAACTTTTTTTTCTAATTCCTAAACCCGAAGAACCCGACGCCACCGTCTACAGTCATACCGAACACGACTATCCCAAGGAGTTTCCATGTCTCGTTTCACTCGCAGTGCCGCCGTCATCACCCTCAGCGTCGGAACCCTGGTCAGCCTTCCAACCCTGGCCGCCGATGAGCTGCATTACAACCAGATTTCACTGCGTGCCGAGGTCAGCCAGGAGGTGGCTCGCGACAAGATGATCGTGACCCTGTACACCGAGTCCCAGAACAGCGACCCGGCCAAGCTCGCCGCTGAAATCACCACCACCATGAACAAGGCCCTGGGCCAGGCCCGAGAAGTCAACGGCGTGACCCTGCGCCAAGGCAGCCGCAACAGCTACCCGATCTACGACAACAAGAACCAGAAGATCACCGGCTGGCGTGAACGCGCCGAACTGCGCCTGGAAAGCGCGGACTTCCCCGCACTGTCCAAGCTCACCGGAGAATTGCTTAACACCTTGAAGATGGACAGCATGGACTTCGCCATCGCCGACACCACGCGCAAGGCCAGCGAAGATGCGTTGCTCAAGGACGCCGTCGCGGCCTTCAAGGCACGCGCCCAACTGGCCACAGATGCCCTGGGTGGCAAGGGCTACAAGATCGTCAACCTGAACTTCAATACCAACGGTTACCCACAACCCTATGCGCGCGGCGGGATGATGATGAAAGCCGCAGCAATGGACTCGGCACCGACGCCAGACGTTGAGGCCGGCACCAGCCAGGTCAACATGAGCGCCGATGGCTTAATTGAAGTCCAGCATTAACCATTAATAGAACTCAATGGTGCAGCATTAACCAACTGCGCCATTGCTTGAACGTTGTTTCGCGCCCCAACTTCTGTCGTTTGCGCAACGCCCTCTCCACAACCGAAATAAATAGAAACCATATAAGCCACACCATTCCTACTTTAACTCGGAACGTTTCCTACGCAAACAACCACACACTTTCAAACCCCATCAAGACCACTCTCACTGGGAAAACCGAAAGTGACAAATATAAATAATTTCAATATTGTTCGCTATACGCCACCAGCCCCTGGAACGACTAAAGAAGAACAAACGCAGGCACAAGAACGAAAGTCCCCCACACAACTGACTAACTACGAAGCCTATAAAACGGACAACACTGCCTCTGCTACTGACAAACAGTCCGATACTTTCAAGACAACCATCTATGGATCAAATACTGTTAAACCGTTCGGAGGCAGCGAAACGCTTAATGAACGCAAAACTAGCATTGATAACTATGCCTCTCGTCTAAGAACGCAGATCGGAAATATCGAAAACGGCACTGAAGGCGAGCGAAATGTTAAGTTTCAGAACGTGCGCCTTTTCATGGAGCCCGCCGGTTACTTCAGCGCGGGTTTATTAGCGGCAGGGACCAACCCGCATGAAAAATTCACCGTTACGTTCAACTCTTACGTCGGCAAGGGGGTCGCAGAAAACAAGTCCAGTAGCGAGACCCGTACCTACTCCGCCTGGGAAATCGCAGCGGGCATGCTTGACCATGACAAACCAGCACGAGGCGGTGTTCTCAACTTCCATAGCATGGTAATTAAACCAAAAGATAGCAGTAAGATTAAAGATCTGCAATCGCTGGGCAAGCAACTTCAAAAACATTGGGAGCACGATATAGCCACGCCAATGCGTGGTAGCGCTGCGCTCAATAGCGTTCATGATATTACCAAGTTTGCCGGATTCGTAGATCTATTCATCCCCGAAGCGAAAATATCGACAAAAATACCTGAGCGCTCGGGAAAAGCAGACGCCTATGTAGCAAAGGGCGCTATGCAGAGCCTTCGTAACGATAAGGAAGCTTTTGAAAAATTAAGCCCAGCGGGACAAGAAGCGGTTAGCCGAACGTTGGATAAGAATGGGCAAGTGATTATTCCCAATATCTACGGTTACCCCCTGAGTGGGTACGCATTCATTCCCTATACGCCCTATGACGGCGATGCCAAAAACAGGCCCAACCAGGGAATCATGATTGATTTGAAGAGCGGAACTGCCCGCGAGATAAAGAACGATGACGACTTCGCGAAGTGGGCCAAAAACAATCGCAACGAGCTGATAACTCGATTCAACGCCCGCGATCTGCAAGGCGGCAAGGATGCACATTGGCCATCGGCCGCGTATGTACTCGACAGTCTAATCCAAGATAACCGTTCCCACTTCCCCGGGCGCAATACACTGCTATCCGATAAGTCCGTACCCGTTCGTGAATTGTTTAATTATACCGAATCGCGAGGCGATGATTATCAACTGAAGTTTGGCGATCTGAACAAAGGTATTGCTAAACACTATCAGGACGTGAATGCCAAGAATGCAGTATGGGCCGATCAAACCCAGGTTTTTGGCAGCGTGGAGAGAGATTGGAAGGCCGGAAAAGAACTATGGGGCAATACCTTTGGCTACGTCCCCCTCCTTGGCAACGCGGGCAATATTGTTTTTGGCCAGCATGACGCCGAGCATGGCATGACGGCCAACGATCGCGTGGGAGGGGTGGCGGGCGCCGTGATATCAGGCCTGCTGCTGGCGCACGAAGTCATTCCGGCTGGGGTAGAGGCAGGTCTGGGTGAGCCGGCCTTGAATTTCAACGCCTCCAATACCGGAAACTACAATTGGCGATACAACGCGCAGTCCAGCGAATTGGAGTTCGCGCGAGCTCCAACGTCGACAAGCAACGCTGATGTGCCTTCAATCGCACCCAAACAGCCACTGCAAGGGACATCCACGTCAAAGGCTACGACCTTTCCGGGAATGCGAGAAATAGAGCTCAACGGAAAGACATACTTCGTGGCAGAGACCCCTGATGCTAAAGACGGGGTACATTACGTGTTACGCGTGCCGCACCCCAATGATCCCACTCAATTAGTCAATAGCGGAATTATTGCCCGCCCTGATGACGCCGGGATATGGACTCGACGGGGTGCCGATCCAACTGTCCCCGCCACAGGTGAAAAACCCGCAATTGAAAGCCCCTCCGCACTTCCTCCGGTCAACCGACTACGTCCAAGTCAGGCCGGCAATATCAGTGAACATGCAATACCGAACGGCGATCAGCTTATTGGAAATACCACGCCCAACGCGCAGGGGATTTACCAGATAAAGGATGGGACCACAGGCCAAGACCGGTGGTTGATCCGGTATACCGACAATACCGGCTCCAGCAAAGTGTACGAGATCAGAAGCGATTTTAAACTCAGTAACAATTACGTTCAGATCATTAACCCCACCACGCGAAAGCCTGTGCTGACGGTTGAGGGTGCGGGTGATGGGAAGTGGAACGCTGTCAGCGCAGAGGGTGGAGTCAAGTGGCCATGGCAACGCCCGGCTTCACCGACCCCCAGTGATGATCTGAAGGCCCCTGCCACCTTTGCCGCTGAGTTCCGAGAACTTGACGGCAAACCAATGGCCGGTGCCGAAAAGCTGGACGAAGTCTTGAATGTCAAAGAGGGAACCCACTACGAATTCTTCACGAGGAACATCGCGCAACCAGACGGGAGCATTAAAAAACAACTTAACGTGTCCTGGACCGTCGACGAAACGGAGTTTGCCCCCACACCAGGCGAGAAAGCAGAACCTACGGAATACAGCTCGAGCCAGTACTCATCCAGCTTTGTCAAAGATATCCATCGCAACCCTTACAGCGTCACCACGACAGAAAACGGTGTTTCAGTGACCAAGGTGATAGATCTCAGAAAACTGCCAGGGGAGGAAGGAAAGCGACTAGGACTGGAAATGTTCGAGGCGGCAATTCCCGATGCCGACATGAGAGCCCGTATTTCCGAGGTGGCCCACCAAGGCGCAACCGTCGACGCTTACGCAGATTTGCTTAACGGAGGCAAAGTGAAAGATGGCTACTTCTACGGTGCTGAGAATACCGAGTTTAAAATTGATTACAATCCGTCTGATAATTCGGCCAAGGTCCACGTCATTTCAACAGGCGTCCTCACTTACCCGGAAAAAGGCGAGGCCCCTATTCCAGGTGTGCAGGTAACAATCAAAAGGACATTCACGATAAGGGAAGGTAACGAGTTGGACAGTCTATATGAGATCGACAAGAACGCGCCCTCCACGGTCGAGGTTGGCGCCACAGTCGATTCATAAAACCGGCGAATCGCCCCTTACCTGATGCGCCAAAACGGCGGTAACCTCGGTGACCGCCGTTTTTTGTTTGGGCAACGTTTGTATGCCTGCCACTTCAGGGGTCTCCATGGAAAGAATCGCCTTAAAACCGCTCCTCCTCACCGCAGGCCTGCTGGCGTTTACGCCGCTGGCCCAAGCCGCGAGCACCCTCGTCTACTGCTCCGAAGCCAGCCCCGCCGGTTTCGACCCCAGCCAGTACACCAGCGGCACCGATTTTGATGCGTCCGCCGAAACCGTGTTCAACCGCCTGACCCAGTTCAAGCGCGGCGGCACCGAAGTCGAACCTGGCCTGGCGACGAGCTGGGATGTTTCCAAAGACGGCCTGACGTATACCTTCCACCTGCGCGATGGCGTCAAATTCCACACCACCGATTTCTTCACCCCTGCCCGCGATTTCAACGCGGATGATGTGCTGTTTACCTTCAACCGCCTGCTGGATGCCGACAGTCCATTTCGCAAGGCTTATCCCTCCGAGTCGCCGTACTTCACCGACATGGGCTTGAACACCACGATCAAGCGCGTCGACAAACTCGACGACCACACGGTGCGCTTCAATCTGAATAACGTCGATGCGTCGTTCGTGCAGAACCTGGCCATGAGTTTCGCCTCGGTGCAATCCGCCGAATATGCCGCGCAACTGCTCAAGCAAGGCAAGGCCGAAGACATCAACCAGAAACCGGTGGGCACCGGCCCGTTCGTGTTCAAGCGCTATCAGAAGGACTCCCAGATTCGCTACGTGGCCAATAAACAGTATTGGAAACCTGAGGATGTGAAGCTCGACAACCTGGTGTTCGCCATCACCCCGGATGCCGCGTCGCGCCTGCAAAAGCTCAAGGCCGGCGAATGCCAGGTCAGCGGTTACCCGCGCCCTTCGGACATTGAGGTGATGAAGCAGGACCCGAATTTGCGGGTGCTGCAGCAAGCCGGTTTCAACCTGGGCTTTCTGGCCTACAACGTGACGCACCCACCGCTGGATCAGCTCAAGGTACGCCAGGCCCTGGATATGGCCATCGATAAGCCAGCGATTATCAAGGCCGTTTACCAGAGTGCCGGACAATTGGCGCAGAACGCGCTGCCTCCGGCGCAGTGGTCTTATGACCCGACCATCAAGGACGCGCCCTACGACCCAACCAAGGCCAAGGCGCTACTAAAGGAAGCAGGGGTTGCACCAGGCAGCACCATCAATCTATGGGCAATGACCGTGCAACGCGCGTCCAACCCGAACGCGCGGATGTCGGCACAAATGATCCAACAGGATTGGGAAAAAATCGGGATCAAAGCCAATATCGTCAGCTATGAGTGGGGCGAGTACATCAAACGCGCCAAAAACGGCGAGCATGACGCAATGATTTACGGCTGGACCGGCGACAACGGTGACCCCGATAACTGGCTGGGTGTGCTCTACAGTTGTGCCGCCGTCAAGGGCAGCAACTACGCTAAATGGTGTAACCCGGACTATGACAAGCTTGTGCAACAAGCCAAGGTCAGCAACGACCGTGAGCAGCGCATCAAGTGGTATCAAAAGGCGCAAAAAATCCTTAAGGAACAAGTGCCTATAACACCCATTGCGAACTCGACGGTTTTCCAGCCGCTGCGCAAGGAAGTCAAGGGCTTCAAGATCAGTCCCTTCGGGCTGACGCCCTTCTACGGCGTGAGTCTGGATAAGTAACAGCAACGCCCCAACCGAGTGCGCCAGACGCCTCGGTTGGTCTTTTTTGGTGCGCGTCCTGCACCGAAAAAAACCTCAAAATATGCGCAAATATGTACAAACTTTCATAATTGCGACATTCCTGTACGTTCGTACCACTGTTTCACCCCCGTGACGGTTCAGCATCTTGCAATGGGTATGGCGCCTGCATAAGTATCCGCAGGCCGACTCACGAGGTCGCCCTCACCACCAAAAATGACAACAAATCATGAGGCCAACATGCTTAAACACGCAGTCATTCCGTTAATTGTTAGCGCTGGCCTTATGGCCGCAGCCCCTTTCGCCCACGCGGCGACTAACCTGGTGTTCTGCTCCGAAGGGAGCCCGGCCGGTTTTGACCCAGCCCAGTACACCACCGGAACAGACTTCGATGCCTCGGCCGAAACCATGTTCAACCGCCTGGCCCAGTTCGAACGCGGCGGCACCGCTGTGGTTCCTGGGTTGGCCACCAGCTGGGATGTCTCCCCGGATGGCTTGACCTACACCTTTCACCTGCGTGATGGCGTCAAGTTCCACACCACCTCGTACTTCAAGCCGACCCGTACCTTCAATGCCGATGACGTGCTGTTCACGTTCAACCGCATGATCAACAAGGACGATCCGTTCCGTAAAGCCGCCCCCACCGAGTTCCCGTACTTCACGGACATGGGGATGGACACCAACATCAAGAACATCGAAAAAATCGATGATCACACTGTCAAGTTCACCCTTGGCACCGTGGACGCTGCCTTCATCCAGAACATGGCCATGAGCTTCGCGTCGATCCAGTCGGCGGAATACGCCGCCCAGCTGTTGAAAGAAGGCAAGGCCACGGATATCAACCAGAAGCCGATCGGCACCGGCCCGTTCGTGTTCAAGAGCTACCAGAAAGACTCGAACATCCGTTACACCGGTAACAAAGACTACTGGAAACCAGAAGACGTCAAGATCGACAACCTGATCTTCGCCATCACCACCGACCCATCGGTGCGTATCCAGAAGCTCAAGAAAAACGAATGCCAGATCACCTTGTTCCCACGTCCGGCCGACCTGAAGGCCCTGAGCGAAGACAAGGACCTGAAAATGCCGAACCAGGCTGGTTTCAACCTGGGCTACATCGCTTACAACGTCATGGACAAGGTCAAGGGCAGCGACCAGCCAAACCCGCTGGCTGACCTGCGCGTTCGCCAGGCGCTGGACATGTCGGTGAACAAGCAGCAGATCATCGACTCCGTCTACCAGGGCGCCGGCCAACTGGCCGTCAACGCCATGCCTCCGACCCAATGGTCGTATGACACCACCATCAAGGACACCCGGTACGACCCTGAGAAAGCCAAGTCGCTGCTCAAGGAAGCGGGCGTCAAGGAAGGTACCGAAATCGTTCTGTGGGCCATGCCGGTTCAGCGTCCGTACAACCCGAACGCCAAGCTCATGGCTGAAATGCTGCAGAACGACTGGAAGAAGATCGGTCTGAACGTGAGGATCACCAGCTACGAGTGGGGCGAGTACATCAAGCGCTCCAAAGGTGGCGAGAACCAGGCCATGATCATTGGTTGGAGCGGTGACAATGGTGACCCGGACAACTGGCTGAACGTGCTGTTCGGCTGCGACTCGCTGTCTGGCAACAACTTCTCCAAATGGTGTGACAAGAAATTCGACGGCGTCGTGAAAGAAGCCAAGGCTACATCGGATGTCGCCAAACGCACCGAGCTGTACAAGCAGGCGCAACATATCCTCAAAGATGCAGTCCCGATGACACCTATCGCGCACTCGACGGTGTATCAACCCATGCGCAACACCGTGCAGGACTTCAAGATCAGCCCGTTTGGCTTGAACTCCTTCTACGGCGTGGGCGTCAGCGGCAAGTAAGGATCACTGACGGCGACGCTTCCTAGCGTCGCCGTTATTGCATCCGCCTGGACCGTAGGAATAGACCACGCTCACGATCATTGCGTCCTACAGCAATGAACCGCGATGCGTGACGCCGTTACCTACAAGGTCAATCCGATTTGGCGCATTTACTGCCAGGTCCACGACCCATAACGTCGTAGGACAGCAGAGGTTCCCAACTCGGAAAGGCACTTGCTGCGTGTGGGATCAGTGATGTCACCCTGGCCGAACGCCCGGATGATTGCTCGCTGATGACAACTACAAACAAGGATCGGGATCGTCATGCGCCATACCACCGTTCTATCCGCAATTTTTGGCACCAGCCTGCTGGCTGTGGCCACGATGGGCCAAGCCGCCGACAAGAAGAGCCTGGTGTTCTGCTCGGAAGGCAGCCCCGCCGGTTTTGATACCGCGCAATACACCACTGCCACCGATAACGACGCGGCCGAGCCGCTGTACAACCGTTTGGTCGAGTTTGAAAAAGGTGCGACCAATGTGGTGCCTGGCTTGGCAACCAGCTGGGATATTTCCGAAGACGGCCTGACCTATACCTTTCACCTGCGTGAAGGGGTGAAATTCCACAGCAATAAGGAATTCAAGCCGACGCGAGACTTCAACGCCGACGACGTGGTGTTCACCTTCAACCGCATGCTTGACCCCGACCATCCATTTCGCAAGGCCTACCCTACCGAGTTTCCGTATTTCAACGGGATGAGCCTGAACAAGAACATTGCCAAAGTCGCCAAAACCGACTCGCACACCGTGGTGATGACCCTGAACACGGTCGACGCCGCGTTTATCCAGAACATCGCCATGAGCTTCGCCGCGATACTCTCGGCCGAATACGCCGAGCAGTTGCTCAAGGATGGCAAGCCGAGTGATATCAACCAAAAGCCGATCGGCACTGGCCCGTTCGTGTTCCAGCGCTACCAGAAAGATTCGCAAATCCGTTACGTGGGCAACAAACAGTACTGGGACCCGAGTCGGGTCAAGCTGGACCAGCTGATTTTCGCCATCAACACCGACGCTTCGGTGCGGGTGCAAAAGCTCAAGGCCGGCGAATGCCAGGTCACCCTGCATCCGCGCCCGGCTGACGTCGATGCCCTCAAGGCCGATCCGAACCTGCAACTGCTGACCAAGCCGGGTTTCAACCTGGGCTACATCTCTTACAACGTGCGCCACAAGCCGTTTGACCAGCTCGAAGTGCGCCAGGCGCTGGACATGGCGGTGAACAAGCAGAGCATCCTGAACGCCGTCTACCAGGGCGCGGGGCAATTGGCGGTCAACGCCATGCCGCCAACGCAGTGGTCCTACGACGACAGCATCAAGGACGCCGCCTACAACCCGGAAAAAGCCAAGGAACTGCTCAAGGCCGCCGGCGTGAAAGAAGGCACCGAGATCACCCTGTGGGCGATGCCGGTACAACGTCCGTACAACCCCAACGCCAAGCTGATGGCCGAGATGCTGCAAAGCGACTGGGCCAAGATCGGCCTCAAGGTCAAGATCGTCAGCTATGAGTGGGGCGAATACATCAAGCGCACCAAGAACGGTGAGCACGATGTGAGCCTGATCGGCTGGACCGGCGACAACGGTGACCCGGACAACTGGCTGGGCACCCTCTACAGCTGCGACGCCATCGGCGGGAACAACTACTCCATGTGGTGTGACCCGGCGTACGACAAGCTGATCAAGCAAGCCAAGGTCGTCACCGACCGCGAACAAAGGACTGTTCTGTACAAACAGGCGCAGCAACTGCTCAAGCAGCAGGTGCCGATCACGCCAGTCGCCCACTCGACGGTCAACCAGCCGTTAAGCGCCAAGGTCGAAGGTTTCAAAGTCAGCCCCTTCGGCCGCAACGTGTTCTCGGGCGTCAGCATTACCCCATAAGAAAATAACCGGATTGCAGGAGAGCGATGTGGCTCTCCAGCAAACGTGCAGCCATTTATTAGGATTTTTCCTACGGCAAACGTTTGCAAGGCTTGAAAAGAGTTACACACCCAATAGCCGGATCACCAAAAAAGACCGGCATTAAAAAGAGAACCAAAGGAGCTTCATCAATGAAACTGAGCAGCAAAGCGCTTCTGGCCCTGGCCATCAGCAGCATCACGGCCACCGCCTACGCGGAACCCGCCAGCCAGGACTTCGTTCCGACCACCCTGGCCGGCACCAGCGCGCAAAGCGAGGCCAAAGGCTTTATCGACGGTCAAAGCCTGGGCGGTACCACTCGCAACTGGTATGCGAACGAAATGAAGTTTCGCAACGACCGCTTCAGCTACCGCAAAGACGGTGTGAAGACGCCGATCTCCCGCCGTATCAACTGGGCCCAGGGCACCATCCTCAACTACACCTCGGGCTTCACCCAAGGCACTGTCGGGGTCAGCACTGAAGTCGCTGCCTACAACTTCATCGCCCTCGACCGCGATCGCAAAGATATCGCCGGCGGCTCCAACCGTACCCTGGCGGATTCCGGCGGCGACGCTGTAGGCCAGTGGAGCAAGCTGGGCCTGGCCAACGTCAAGTTCCGTGTCTCCAACACCACCTTGACCGCCGGTCGCCAGAACTTCAGCACCGGTATCGTCGACACCATCGGCAACCGTGCCCTGCCTTCGAGCTTTGAAGGCGTGAGCTTCAACAGCGAAGAGTTCAGCAACCTATCGTTCCAGGGCGGTATCTTCGATCGCGTTTCGCCGCGTACCGAGCAGAGCCTGTCGAAATTCCGTTCCGAATACGGCAATGGCCAGGAAACCGACAAGGTCAAAACCCTGGGCTTCAACTACCAGCCGTTCAAGAGCCTGAAAACCAGCGTGTTCGCCGCCAACGTCGAAGACTTCTGGAACCAGTACTACTTCGGCGCTACCCACGAACTGGGTGATGCTCAGACGCTGGCACTGACCACCGGCCTGAACTACTACAAGACCACCGACACCGGCAGCAAGAAGATGGGCAACATCGACAACGATACCTACTCGTTGTCCCTGGGCTTGACCCACCAGGCCCACAGCCTGACCTTCTCGTACCAGGAAGTGAACGGTGACGAGTACTTCGACTACCTGCACGAGACCAACGGCATCTACCTGGCCAACTCCCTGACTTCGGACTTCAACAGCCCGAACGAGAAGTCTTTCCAGATCGCCTACGCCATCAACATGGCCGAATACGGCGTACCAGGCCTGAAGTTCAACGTCTACTCGGCTCGCGGTTGGGGCATCGACGGTACTCACTACAACGGCACCGCCTACGGCGAAGCCGGCGTATCGCGCAGCGACCTGCGCCTCATGGACGGTGAGAAACACCAGGAATACGGCGTTGGTACTTCCTACGCAATTCAGAGCGGCCCGCTCAAGGCCACGACCATCCGTGGCACCTACGTGACTCACCGCGCCAGCGCGCAACAAGCTGACGGCAACATCAAAGAGTTCCGCCTGGTCACCACCATCCCGTTCAACATTCTTTAATCAGCGCCAAGTAAGCGGCGGGCTCAGGACGAGCCCGCCGTCTACGTTTGTCTGGTCCCATCGATTGCAGAGGGCTCCGAATGAAATTGCTCCCACTACAAGCCGCCATGGCTGCCGCGCTGTTGAGCGTGGCGATCGGCGTTTCGGCCAAACCACTGGTGGTCTGCACCGAAGCCAGTCCGGAAGGTTTCGACCCGGTGCTATACACCACCGCCGTGACCGCTGACGCCGCGGCTGAAACCATGTTCAACCGCCTGGTAGACTTCAAGCCCGGCACCACCGAAGTGATCCCCGCGCTGGCCAAAGACCTGCCCGAGATCAGCGCCGATGGCCTGACCTACACCTTTCACCTGCGTGACGACATCAAGTTCCACACCACCGACTACTTCAAGCCCACGCGCAACATGAACGCCGACGACGTGCTTTGGAGTTTCCAGCGCCAGCTGGACCCGAATCACCCGTGGCATAAAAAGTCCAACGTGGGCTACCCCTACTTCGAAAGCATGGGCTTCAAGGAACTGCTCAAGAGCGTAGAAAAGATCGACGATCACACTGTCGTCTTTACCCTGACCCGCCCTGAAGCACCGTTTTTGGCCGACCTGGCCATGGCGTTCTCCTCGATTCACTCCGCCGAGTATGCTGACCAGTTGCTCAAGTCCGGCAAGACCGATGACCTGAATGCCAAGCCGATCGGCACCGGGCCGTTCATCTTCACCCGCTATGCCAAGGACGCCCAGGTGCGCTTCAAGGCCAACCCGGATTACTTCCGTGGCAAGCCGCCGGCTGATCCGCTGATCCTGGCGATTACCACCGACAACAACGTGCGTCTGCAAAAGCTCAAGGCCAACGAGTGCCAGATCGCGCTGTATCCGAAACCGGATGACGTGCCGAGCATGAAGGCCGACCCGAACCTGAAGGTGGCGGAACTGGCGGCGATGACCACCGCCTACACCGCGCTGAACACCACCCACAAGTACATGAGCGACGCACGGGTACGCCACGCAATCAACATCGCGTTCGACAAGAAAGGCTATAACGAATCCCTGTACGGCAAAGGCAATGCAGTGGATGCCACCGCCCCTTATCCAAACACCCTGCTGGGCTTCAGCGACAAGCTGAAAAACCCGCCACGTGACCTCGACAAGGCCCGCGCCCTGCTCAAGGAAGCCGGTGTGCCGGAAGGCACAGAGTTCACTCTGTTCACCCGTAACGGCGGCGGCCCGACCAACCCTAACCCGATGCTCGGCGCCCAGCGCATGCAGGCGGATCTGGCGCAGATCGGCCTGAAGGTGAATATCAAAGTCATGGAATGGGGCGAAATGCTCAAACGTGCTAAAAACGGTGAGCACGACATGGTTTCCGCCGGTTGGGCGGGGGATAACGGCGACCCGGATAACTTCCTCACGCCGAACCTGAGTTGCGATGCAGCGAAAAACGGCGAAAACTACGCCCGCTGGTGTAACAAAGAGTTTCAAGACTTGATCGACAAGGCCCGTGCTGATGCTGAACCGACCCAGCGCGCGGCACTCTATGAACAAGCATTGGACGTTTTCGACAAGGACCAACCGTGGATTCCCATGGCTTACCCGAAAATGTTCACCGCCATGCGCAAGAACGTAGAGGGTTATACCCAAAGCCCACTGACGACAAATAACTTCGCCACTACCCAGGTGAAGTAAATAAGAGAAACGCTCGGCACCGCCCACCCGGGTGGTGCCGGACCTGCCTAACCGGCTGATTGAGGTAAACAACAAGATGTTTAGTTTTATTGCCCGCCGACTGGGGTTACTGATCCCCACGTTTTTCGGCATAACGTTGCTCACGTTTGCGTTGATTCGCATGATCCCTGGCGACCCCGTCGAAGTCATGATGGGCGAGCGGCGCGTCGACCCCGAGATGCACGCACAGGCAATGGAACGCCTCGGCCTTAACAAGCCGCTGTATGCGCAATACCTGGATTACGTCGGCAAACTCGCCCAGGGTGACCTTGGCGAATCGCTGCGTACTCGCACCAGCGTGTGGACCGAATTCACCGCACTCTTCCCGGCGACCCTGGAACTGTCCATGGCCGCCCTGCTGTTCGCCGGTATCCTGGGCCTGTTGGCCGGGGTGATCGCGGCCTTGAAGCGAGGATCCCTGTTCGACCATGGGGTGATGGGCATCTCCCTGGCGGGATACTCGATGCCGATCTTCTGGTGGGGCCTGATCCTGATCATGTTCTTCTCGGTCAGCCTGGGCTGGACTCCGGTTTCCGGGCGTATCGACCTGCTCTACGACATCGAGCCGCGCACCGGCTTCATGCTGATCGACACCCTGCTGGCCGACGAGCCGGACGCGTTCTGGGACGCCCTGCACCACCTGATCCTGCCGGCCATCGTGCTGGGTACCATCCCGCTGGCGGTGATTGCGCGGATGACCCGTTCGTCGATGCTCGAAGTATTGCGTGAAGACTACATCCGCACCGCCAAGGCCAAAGGCCTGTCGCCGGCGCGCGTGGTGTTTGTGCACGGCCTGCGTAACGCGCTGATCCCGGTACTGACCGTGGTCGGCCTGCAAGTCGGCACCCTGCTGGCCGGTGCGGTTTTGACCGAAACCATCTTCTCCTGGCCCGGCATCGGCAAATGGCTGATTGAAGCCATTGGCGCGCGGGACTACCCGGTGGTGCAGAACGGCATCCTGCTGATCGCCTGCCTGGTTATCCTGGTGAACTTCGTGGTGGATATCCTCTACGGCTTCGCCAACCCACGCATCCGTCACCAGCGCTGAGATCATGACCATGACCACACCTACTCCAGTGTCAGCAGTCGATCAAAGCCTGCTGTACCCGTCCCCGTACAAAGAATTCTGGCAAGCCTTCTCCAAGAACAAAGGCGCCGTTGCCGGCCTGCTGTTCATGTTGCTGATCGTGTTCTGCGCGATCTTCGCACCCTGGGTTGCGCCGCATAATCCGAGCGAGCAATACCGCGATTTCCTGCTGACCCCGCCAGCCTGGCTGGAAGGTGGCCAGATGCAGTTCCTGCTCGGCACCGACGAGCTGGGCCGTGACCTGCTGTCGCGCCTGATCCAGGGCTCGCGCCTGTCGTTGCTGATAGGCTTGTCGTCGGTGGTGATGTCGCTGATCCCGGGCATCCTGCTGGGCCTGTTCGCCGGCTTTTTCCCGCGCTTGCTCGGTCCGACCATCATGCGTCTGATGGACATCATGCTGGCCCTGCCCTCGCTGCTGCTGGCTGTTGCCATTGTCGCGATCCTCGGCCCTGGCCTGATCAACACCGTGATCGCCATCGCCATCGTGTCGCTGCCGTCCTACGTCCGTCTGACCCGCGCGGCGGTGATGGGCGAACTGAACCGTGACTACGTGACCGCCGCCCGCCTCGCCGGCGCCGGCCTGCCACGCCTGATGTTCATCACCGTGCTGCCCAACTGCATGGCGCCGCTGATCGTTCAGGCCACCTTGAGCTTCTCGTCGGCAATCCTCGATGCTGCGGCCCTCGGCTTCCTTGGTCTTGGCGTACAACCGCCAACCCCGGAGTGGGGCACCATGCTGGCTTCGGCCCGTGACTACATCGAACGCGCCTGGTGGGTGGTGAGCTTGCCTGGTTTGACCATTTTGCTCAGCGTGCTGGCAATCAACTTGATGGGTGACGGCTTGCGCGACGCGCTGGACCCGAAACTCAAGAACGCCGCCTGAGGAGATTCCCATGTCACTGTTAGAAATCAAGAATCTCAACGTGCGCTTCGGCGACAAGACCGCCGTGCCGGTGGTCGATGGCCTCGACCTCAAGGTCGACAAAGGCGAGGTACTGGCGATCGTTGGCGAGTCGGGCTCGGGCAAATCCGTGACCATGATGGCGCTGATGGGCCTGATCGAGCACCCCGGCATCGTCACCGCCGACGCCCTGAACTTCGACGGCAAGGACATGCTCAAGTTGAGCAACCGTCAGCGCCGCCAGATCGTCGGCAAAGACCTGGCGATGGTGTTCCAGGACCCGATGACCGCGCTGAACCCCAGTTACACGGTGGGTTTCCAGATTGAAGAAGTGCTGCGCCTGCACCTGAAAATGTCAGGAAAACAAGCGCGCAAGCGTGCCATCGAGCTGTTGGAAAAAGTGGAAATCCCAGGCGCTGCCAGCCGTATGGATGCCTACCCGCACCAACTGTCCGGTGGTATGAGCCAGCGTGTAGCCATCGCCATGGCGATTGCCGGCGAGCCGAAACTGCTGATCGCGGACGAGCCGACCACTGCGTTGGACGTGACCATCCAGGCGCAGATCATGGAGCTGCTGCTGGCCCTGCAGAAAGAACAGAACATGGGCCTGGTGCTGATCACCCATGACCTCGCGGTCGTGGCGGAAACCGCCCAGCGCGTGTGCGTGATGTACGCAGGCCAAGCCGTGGAAGTCGGCCAGGTGCCTCAGTTGTTCGACATTCCGGCGCACCCGTACAGCGAAGCACTGCTCAAGGCAATCCCCGAGCACAGCTTGGGCGCCACGCGCCTGGCCACGCTGCCGGGCATCGTTCCAGGTCGCTACGACCGTCCGCAGGGCTGCCTGCTGTCGCCGCGCTGCCCGTATGTGCAGGAATCCTGCCGTGCGCAGCGTCCAGGGCTTGATCCGAAAACCAACAGCCTCGCGCGCTGCTTCTACCCCTTGAACCAGGAGGTGGCGTAATGGCCGTCGTTCTTACCGCCCGCGACCTCACCCGTCATTACGAAGTGTCACGTGGCCTGTTCAAGGGCCACGCCACTGTGCGTGCCCTCAATGGCGTGTCCTTCGAGCTGGAAGCCGGCAAGACCCTCGCCGTCGTAGGCGAGTCGGGTTGCGGCAAATCCACCCTGGCCCGTGCCCTCACGCTGATTGAAGAGCCGTCTTCGGGCTCCTTGAAAATCGCCGGTCAGGAAGTCGCCGGTGCCGACAAGGCCCAGCGCAGGCAACTGCGCAAAGATGTGCAGATGGTGTTCCAGAGCCCGTACGCCTCGCTGAATCCGCGCCAGAAAGTCGGTGATCAACTCGGCGAGCCGCTGCTGATCAACACCCACCTGTCCGCCACCGAACGCCGTGAAAAAGTGCAGGCAATGATGAAGCAAGTGGGCCTGCGTCCCGAGCATTATCAGCGCTACCCGCATATGTTCTCCGGTGGTCAGCGCCAGCGAATCGCATTGGCTCGCGCCATGATGCTGCAACCTAAGGTGCTGGTGGCGGATGAACCGACCTCCGCACTGGACGTATCGATCCAGGCTCAGGTGCTCAATCTGTTCATGGACCTGCAGCAGGAATTCAACACGGCCTACGTGTTCATTTCCCACAACCTGGCCGTGGTGCAGCACGTCGCCGATGACGTGATGGTGATGTACCTCGGCCGCCCGGTGGAAGTCGGTCCCAAGGAAGACATCTACGCACGCCCGCTGCACCCGTACACCCAGGCACTGCTGTCGGCCACCCCGACCATCCACCCAGACCCGAACAAGCCGAAGATCAAGATTGTCGGCGAGTTGCCTAACCCGTTGAACCCGCCACCAGGCTGCGCGTTCCATAAGCGTTGCCCGTATGCGACGGCGCGGTGCAGCACCGAGGAGCCGCAGTTGCGGCCGTTGGATAACCGGCAGGTGGCTTGCCATTATGCGGAGCAGTTCGTGGCCTGAGCCTTGTGAGATCGCTCCCATGCTGCGTGGGAACGATCAGTGATACAGCGTTCTACAGCCCTTCCCGTCAGGTTGCGCATCAACCTTGCGGGAGGGGCTTCTTTTTGGGTTGGCGCTGCATCTCAGGTTTCGCCGTCATCAAAAGTCTCACTATCCTCTCCTTCGTTGATCGGGTTTTCCGGATCCCTGACATCTGTGGGTTGGGGCTGCGGTTTCCAACTACCGGAATTGACCTCGTTGGCCTTTTTCTTGGTGACAGGGCCGGTATCTTTCCACTGGGGGGTGCCATCGCCAGCCAGTGCCGGGAGCGTTGTCAGCACTGGCCCTGCCAATAGCATCAGACAAATAACGTATCGAACATTTCGCACGGTGGTCTCCTTCACAGTCAATGTGTGAAAGCTAGACCCGATGCAGGGTTTTCGCCAACTCCCAGCCTTAGAGAGATGAGAACGTGGGAGGGCTTGCCCCTCCCACAGTTGATTGCATTTCAAATGCCGAAAAAAGGGCGAAGCCATTACAGCATCGCCCTTCTCTCAACCGCAAAGATCTTAATGATGCTCACCTTCCATTATCACCAGGTTGCCCAATGCAGAGCCAGGCGAGAGAACCTTTCGAGATTATAATGCAGTAACGTTTTGCTTCAATATAAAGAACCCTTCGACGCGTGTCGTCGAGCCCGAAACATCCACATTGAGATCAAACTTAAAAAATCCGGCTTTCTCTGAGGAATTTATCATTCCAGTAATAGAACCGGACGTAACCTCAGTACGGCCCCCTACTAAATAATGATCCACACGGAATCCCTGACCGACAGGAATATTGACACCCCAAAAGTCATACGAGTCGAATCTAAAGGTAAAGCCCGTTTCACGAATACCGTTTTGAGTATCCCGACCTTTAAATATCGGTAGGATCGGTGGCGGCCCCTCTTCAAGATATACGTACTTATACTGCGGGGTTACAAGCCCCCCGCCTTCAAAACGATATTCAAAATACCCGGTAGCATTCTGTACCTGCTCTTCCTCATGACTGACCATGATCCAATCTCCATGCTAGGTAACCTGATATAAAGCTCTGTACTTTAACCCCCCCGAGCCAAGAACATGCCATTGAACGTCTACTTATAAGCATTGGCGGTAGGCCTCACGACCTTCTTACCTATCTAACGGCTGATCAATATAAAAATCCACTGTCAAACTTCACAGTTGACTTTTAGCCGCTTACAAAGTCAAAAAAAACCCTAAAGATAAAATCTTTAGGGTTTTCAGTTAGTTGTTCAAAATTAGAGGCTAAATTAATGGTGCTCGCGCGTCGCCCTGAACTTCACATCCGGCCAGCGCTCTTCCATCAGCGCCAGGTTCACCCGGGTCGGCGCCAGGTAGGTCAGGTGACCACCGCCATCCACCGCCAGGTTTTCCACGGCCTTGTTGGAAAACTCTTCCAGTTTTTTCTTATCGCTGCACTCGATCCAGCGCGCCGAATACACGGTGATCGCCTCGTAGGAGCATTCAACCTTGTATTCCTCTTTCAAGCGGCTGGCCACCACATCGAACTGCAGCACACCCACGGCGCCAAGGATGATGTCATTGCTGCGCTCGGGGAAGAACACCTGGGTGGCGCCCTCTTCCGCCAGTTGCTGCAAGCCTTGGCGCAGTTGCTTGGATTTGAGCGGATCGCGCAGGCGTACGCGGCGGAACAGTTCCGGGGCGAAGTGCGGGATACCGGTGAAGCCCAGGGCTTCGCCTTCAGTGAAGGTGTCGCCGATCTGGATGGTGCCGTGGTTGTGCAGGCCGATGATGTCGCCGGCGTAGGCTTCTTCGAGCTGTTCACGCTCGGAGGAGAAGAACGTCAGGGCGTCGCCGATGCGTACGTCCTTGCCGGTACGCACGTGGCGCATCTTCATGCCTTTTTCGTATTTGCCGGAACAGATACGCATGAAGGCGATACGGTCGCGGTGTTTTGGGTCCATGTTCGCCTGGATCTTGAACACGAAACCGGTGAATTTCTCTTCCACAGGCTCGACGGTGCGTTCGTTGGCAACGCGGGCCAGGGGTTTTGGCGCCCAATCCACCACGGCGTCGAGCACGTGGTCGACACCGAAGTTGCCCAGGGCGGTACCGAAGAACACCGGGGTCAACTGGCCGTCGAGAAATTCCTGCTGGTTGAACTCATGGCAGGCACCCTGCACCAGCTCCAGCTGATCGACAAAGCGGTCGTACTCGTCACCCAGGTGGGCGCGGGCTTCGTCGGAGTCGAGTTTCTCGATGATCTTGGTTTCGGTGCGCTCGTGACCGTGACCAGCGGTGTAGACAATGATGTAGTCGTCAGCCAGGTGGTACACGCCCTTGAAGTCACGGTAGCAACCGATCGGCCAAGTGATCGGAGCCGCCTTGATCTTCAGGACGGCTTCGATTTCATCCAGCAGCTCGATCGGGTCGCGGATGTCGCGGTCGAGTTTGTTGATAAAACTGACGATCGGCGTGTCACGCAAACGGCATACGTCCATCAGCGCGATGGTCCGTGGCTCGACGCCTTTACCGCCGTCGAGGACCATCAAAGCCGAGTCGACCGCGGTCAGGGTGCGGTAGGTGTCTTCAGAGAAGTCTTCGTGCCCCGGGGTGTCGAGCAGGTTGACCATGTGGTCGCGATACGGAAACTGCATGACCGACGTGGTAATGGAAATACCCCGTTGTTTTTCCATTTCCATCCAGTCGGAGGTGGCATGGCGGTCGGACTTGCGGGATTTCACCGTGCCGGCCACCGCGATTGCCTTGCCCATCAGCAGGAGCTTCTCGGTGATGGTGGTTTTACCGGCATCGGGGTGGGAAATAATGGCGAAAGTGCGGCGTTTCGCGACTTCGGCGGCCTGGTGGGTCATGGGAAATCGCCTGGCAGGTGAGTCAAAAAAGGGCGGCGAGTATAGCGCAAACCCCAGGGACCGGACCACCGTTCACCCGATTGGGGGTGGCTAAATGCTGCCAAGTGTGGAACCTTTAAATGGTCGAGACGTCCACTCCCCTGCTACCGCACTCGTAACAGGGGCTGATAAATCAGCAAGTTAGCCTGACGAGGCTGCGCTCATGGCTCGGATTGATACCGCGTTGCCGGTATGGACGAGCTGCTTTTCGCGAACTCATTCAGAGGCAGCCAGGAATGGCATTGCCGCCGGAGAATGTGTTCGCCGACAAAAGAAAAAAGGAGTCCGCCTGTGGCTATTCGCTATGGCAAAGGGCTGATAGGAGGAGCGGTTGTCGTCGCCCTCTTGGCCCTGCTGGTCCACTGGATCGGCATCAACACGATCGAACTGTACCGCGACGATTTGTTGTTTTACCTGCAAGCACATTTGATCCTCGTTCTAGTCTCCATGCTGGCCGCCCTGATTGTGGGCATCCCCGCCGGTATCCTGCTCAGCCGACCGAACATGGTCGGGCGCGCAGAACGCTTCATGCAGATCTTCAACATCGGCAACACCGTTCCTCCCCTGGCCGTACTGGCCATCGCCCTCGGCGTCCTCGGCATCGGCAGCGGCCCGGCCATCTTCGCGCTGTTCCTTGCCTCCCTCCTGCCCATCGTGCGCAACACCTACGAAGGCCTGAAAAACGTTCAAGGTTCGCTGAAGGAAGCCGCCACCGGCATCGGTATGACGCCGCGCCAGGTGCTGTTTCGCGTGGAACTGCCCAACGCCGTGCCGATCATCATCGGCGGAGTGCGCGTGGCCCTGGCGATCAACGTCGGCACCGCGCCGCTGGCGTTCCTGATCGGCGCCAACAGCCTTGGCAGCCTGATCTTCCCCGGCATCGCCCTGAACAATCAGCCGCAATTGCTACTCGGCGCCGCGTGCACCGCGTTGCTGGCATTGCTGCTTGACGGTCTGGTGACCATGGCCAGCCGCCTCTGGCTGGAACGCGGGTTGCGTCCGTCTTAAGGCTTGGCAAAGGAATTCACATGAAAAAACTGACCTTGATATTGAGCTGCGTCCTGCTGTTGGCAGGTATTGCGCAAGCCGCTGAAAAACCGGTAATCCGCATCGGCGCCCGGGTGTTCACCGAACAGACCCTGTTGGCCGAAATCACCTCCCAGTACCTGCGCACCAAGGGCTATGACGCCCGTGTGACCGGCGGCCTGGGCAGCAACCTGGCGCGCAGTGCCCAGGAAAGCGGGCAACTGGATCTCATCTGGGAATACACCGGCGTGTCGCTGGTGGCCTACAACCACGTTGACGAGAAACTCGACAGCGAACAGTCCTACGCTCGGGTGAAGGAACTCGACGCAAAAAAAGGCTTGGTCTGGCTCTCGCCTTCGCGCTTCAGCAACACCTACGCCCTGGCACTGCCGGAGAAGGTTGCCGCTGGGCATCCCGAAATCAACAGCATCAGCGACCTGACCAAGGCCATGGCGGAGAACACCAAGGAAAATCGCCTGGTGGCCCTGGACACCGAGTTCGCCAACCGTTCCGACGGCCTGGCCGGCATGGTCAAGCTGTACGATATGAACCTGACCCGCAAGAACACCCGGCAGATGGACGCCGGCCTGGTCTACACCGCGCTGCGTAATGGCCAGGTGTTTGCCGGTCTGGTCTACACCACCGACGGTCGCCTCAACGCCTTCAAATTGAAGCTGCTCGAAGACGACAAGCACTACTTCCCGGACTACACCGCCGCCCCCGTGGTGCGTCAGGTGTATCTCGACGCACACCCGGAATTGGCCGCGGACCTCAAGCCATTGGCCGCCCTGTTCGATGACGCAACCATGCGCCAGTTGAACGCACGGGTCGACGTCGACCATGAAAGCCCCTCCGCTGTTGCCGCCGATTTCCTGCGCCAACACCCGATCAATCAATAAGAGGAGAAGACATGGAATTCCTGAACGCCTTTTCCCATCTTGATTGGGCCCAAGTCCTGCAACTGACCGGGCAACACATCACCCTGGTCGGCATCGCCGTGATCCTCGCGATCCTGATCGGCGTGCCCCTGGGCATCCTGATGACGCGCTTCCCGACGCTCGCGGGCCCGCTGCAAGCCAGCGCCACGGTGCTGCTCACCGTGCCGTCCATCGCGCTGTTCGGCCTGCTGCTGCCGTTCTATTCCAAGTTCGGCCAGGGCCTGGGGCCGATGCCGGCGATCACCGCCGTGTTCCTCTACTCCCTGTTGCCGATCATGCGTAACACCTACCTCGCCCTGACCGGCGTGGAACCAGGCATTCGCGAAGCCGCACGCGGCATCGGCATGACCTTTGGCCAGCGTCTACGCATGGTCGAACTGCCCATCGCCGTGCCGGTGATCCTCGCCGGTGTGCGCACTGCCGTGGTGATGAATATCGGTGTGATGACCATCGCCGCCACCATCGGCGCCGGTGGCCTGGGTGTACTTATTCTGGCTTCCATCAGCCGCAGCGACATGTCGATGCTGATCGTCGGCGCCGTACTGGTCAGTCTCCTGGCCATCTTCGCCGACCTGCTCTTGCAATGGCTGCAACGCTCGCTGACTCCAAAAGGATTGCTCAAATGATCGAACTTCAAAACCTGTCCAAGACCTTCCAAAGCAACGGCAAGACTGTAACGGCCGTTAACGATGTAAGCCTGACCGTCAATGAAGGCGAAATTTGCGTATTCCTCGGTCCCTCGGGCTGCGGCAAGAGCACCACGCTGAAGATGATCAACCGCCTGATCAAGCCTACGTCGGGCAAGATCCTGATCAACGGCGAAGACACCACCGACCTCGATGAAGTGACCCTGCGTCGCAACATCGGCTATGTGATCCAGCAGATCGGCCTGTTCCCGAATATGACCATCGAGGAAAACATCGTGGTCGTGCCCAAGCTGCTCGGCTGGGACAAGCAGAAATGCCACGACCGCGCCCGCGAGTTGATGAGCATGATCAAGCTGGAGCCCAAACAGTACCTGCATCGCTACCCGCGTGAATTGTCTGGCGGCCAGCAACAGCGCATCGGCGTGATCCGCGCGTTGGCGGCCGATGCGCCGTTGTTGCTGATGGATGAACCGTTCGGCGCGGTCGACCCGATCAACCGCGAGATGATCCAGAACGAATTCTTCGAGATGCAGCGCGCACTGAACAAGACCGTGATCATGGTCAGCCACGACATCGACGAGGCTATCAAGCTGGGTGACAAGATCGCCATCTTCCGTGCCGGCAAGCTCCTGCAGATCGACCATCCGGACACGCTGCTGGCGCACCCTGCCGACGAGTTCGTCAGCAACTTCGTGGGCCAGGACAGCACCCTCAAGCGCCTGTTGCTGGTGAAGGCCGAAGACGCGGCGGATAACGCACCGTCGGTGAGCCCTGAGACGCCAGTGGCCGAGGCATTGGAGTTGATGGACGAGCATGACCGCCGCTACGTGGTGGTCACCTGTGCCGAGAACAAGGCGCTGGGCTATGTACGACGCCGCGACCTGCACCGTCAGACCGGCACCTGCGGCCAGTACCTGCGCGAGTTCAATGCCACGGCGGCATATGACGAGCATTTGCGCATCCTGCTGTCGCGCATGTATGAGTTCAACCGCTCGTGGCTGCCGGTGATGGATGCGGAGCGGGTGTTCCTGGGCGAGGTGACGCAGGAATCGATTGCCGAGTATCTGAGTTCTGGTAAGTCGCGTGGGGGCAAGACCAGTATCGTCTCGCCTGCTGAGACTGCGTTGGCCTGACGAAAACGGTCGCCGCCTAGCCCCAGGCGACGACCGGCGCAGGGTCTACGCCTTCGTATTGACACTGTTGGGGTTGCACAGGCTGTTCCCTTCCAGCTTCATGATCACATCATGGGGCACATAGGGACGCGCCGGCTCCAGGCTCCAGCTCTCCTTGTTAGCGGCGATGAACGGCGAGTCCAAATGGCAACCCAGTTGACGGCGCATGCTGCTGCCCAAGTGGTCGAAGTTCCAGGGCTTGCTCATGTCATTGGCGGCCAGGTTGGCCAACTCCGCATACACCACATCCGTTTTACCCACACCGGCTTTCCTGCCGCACTCAGTGGGGGTGACTTTAAGTGAGGCAATGATGCCCATGACGGGCTCGACGTAATTATCCGTCCATTCGACGCTTTCAATGTACTTATCACATGACCGTGGGTCGACCGGCTCAGGGGCCACTGGAGACTGGTCAGCGCTGATGTAGGTAAACCTGGCGTCCTCTCCACTGTTTTTAGGCATTTCCAGATGTACGATCGGCTTCCAGGCATTCCCTTGCTCTAGCCACCTGCGCTGATCATCCCGGGCAAGCTCCCGAGCCTCAAACACCCTACCATCGGAATGAATGACCCCCACCCTACTGACGTAGATAAAGGCAATGATCGGCAGCTGCTTATAGGTTTTATTGACCTCCAGCGATGGATCAAGAGGCGCATCGAACTGAGGTCGGGTAGCCCCCCAATCGCGGTTCCAATACTTGTTGTCGGGCCAGGTCAACAGGCGCAATTCAGTTTGAGTCACTTGTGCATCAACCTTGTCAGCAGCATCATTGGCCAACAATTTTCTCGCCTCGACAAATGTATTAAAAGCATCCGCCTTATTATAAGTACCAAAATAGTTATTCACCGTATCAAAGCCACACTGATACTTATGCGACTTAAGACTCGGCTGAGTGGGCTGCCGGTGAAAATGCTCCAACCATGCACTGGCATTACTAACGCCCAATTTTTGGCAATAGTCTTCGACAGCCTCCAGCGTATTAAGGTTTTCCTGATAGTCCCCACAACCCGCGTCAGTCCGATTGCCCGTCCACGAGTCAATTGGAAAGGCACATAACACTTTTAGTTTGAACTCAGTCTTAGGGTCGACAAAATCATTCGGCTTTAAGGCAAAGCCGTTGAATTTGTTAAGGCCGAGGCCGTCATAGCTGGTATCCGTCCTCAGATAGGAAACCGATACCCCCCTGTTGGAGAGGTTGGGCGGCCCAAAGCCGCCGACCTCGAGACTGTGGGAGTAAGGGCTTGGATCCCATGGAAGATAACTTTGCTTGCTGGCGATTCCTCGCAACATGAGGCCAGAACATTCCGATGCCAATCTGCCGTTACCACAATCGCGGGCGGTAAAGTTATACAAATACCTCATCATTGTCGCCGCATCAGTGCCCGGACTCGCATTCACACAAGTCGAACTCATTGCCAAAACACAGACCAGCAACAACGTTCCAGTGGTTCTTTTTCCTTTATTGCTCATGGCTAATACCTCGCCGCTTATAGGTTGAGATACCAGCCTTAAAACATACAAAACAATACTAGCGCGCGAACAAATTCATCCACGCACACAACCACGATTTATAAAAAACCTGCTTTAGGACCGGCTATTTTTTTTACAGTCAACTCATTGCAAACTCAGTATTCACAAGGCATGCAAATTTGGCTACTGTCATACCTAACAGGTCATCGTCATTACTTATATCTTTTCTGGATATCCGAAGCATCCTCCATTGCGTCAGTGACTATGCCTACGGCACCAACAATGCACGCCGCGCAAGGATCATTTCGCAGACCCAGACCTGAAAACGGGAACATCTGCCTGTCATAAGGGTCGGTTAAAACGTACCTCAGCCACGCACCGCGACGAACGCGTGCAAAAACGCGACATTTTTAGTTGATCTATGGCCCCTCACGTCCTAAAGTTCGCGCCGAACGTCCATGCTGGAAACGATCCATCCGGCTCAAGTACTGACGACGAGACAGCAAGGCCAAGGGAAGCGGTTATTCCCATGGCCTTTTTGCTTTCGGCGACATGCCTTGGGAAGTAGGCGAACCAAAGTGGGGATACGGAGGACGTTCAGTTGCACCCATTGATTACTACAGTTTGCCCTTAGGAGTTCCCAGCATGTCGATCAACGTCGAAGATTATTTCGCGCGCGCCACTTTTGACAAAATGAAGGCGTTCGCCGACAAGCAAGAAACCCCATTCGTGGTGATCGATACCGCGATGATCAGCCAGGCCTACGATGACCTGCGCGCCGGTTTCGAATTCGCCAAGGTCTATTACGCGGTCAAGGCCAACCCGGCTGTCGAGATCATCGACCTGCTCAAGGACAAAGGCTCGAGCTTCGACATCGCTTCGATCTACGAGCTGGACAAAGTGATGGACCGTGGCGTCAGCGCCGACCGTATCAGCTACGGCAATACCATCAAGAAATCCAAGGACATCCGCTACTTCTATGAGAAGGGCGTGCGCCTGTTCTCTACCGACTCCGAAGCCGACCTGCGCAACATCGCCAAGGCCGCGCCGGGCTCTAAAGTGTATGTGCGTATCCTCACCGAAGGCTCGACCACGGCTGATTGGCCGTTGTCGCGCAAATTCGGTTGCCAGACCGACATGGCGATGGACCTGCTGATCCTCGCCCGCGACCTGGGCCTGGTGCCTTACGGCATCTCGTTCCACGTGGGCTCGCAGCAGCGCGACATCAGCGTGTGGGACGCGGCAATCGCCAAGGTCAAAGTGATCTTCGAACGCCTGAAGGAAGAAGACGGCATCCACCTCAAGCTGATCAACATGGGCGGTGGCTTCCCGGCCAACTACATCACCCGTACCAACAGCCTGGAAACCTACGCCGAAGAAATCATCCGCTTCCTCAAGGAAGATTTCGGCGACGACCTGCCGGAAATCATCCTGGAGCCGGGCCGTTCGTTGATCGCCAACGCCGGCATCCTGGTCAGTGAAGTGGTGCTGGTGGCGCGTAAATCCCGTACCGCCGTCGAGCGTTGGGTGTACACGGATGTGGGCAAGTTCTCCGGCCTGATCGAAACCATGGACGAAGCCATCAAGTTCCCGATCTGGACCGAGAAAAAAGGCGAGATGGAAGAAGTGGTCATCGCCGGCCCGACCTGCGACAGCGCCGACATTATGTACGAGAACTACAAGTACGGCCTGCCGCTGAACCTGGCGATTGGTGACCGCTTGTACTGGCTGTCGACCGGCGCCTACACCACCAGCTACAGCGCGGTTGAGTTCAATGGCTTTCCGCCACTGAAATCCTTCTACGTGTAAAACGGCTGCATATAAAAAACCCATGACAAGTCATGGGTTTTTTTTACGCGTTAAGAAAGGCGCAAGAACTTCAGATCCCGCCCTTCGCCGCAATCGGCGAAGAAACCCGCGCGAGCAGCTACACCATCAGCCCCACTGCCAACCCGATCTGCAGGTGATGCCTGCCGGTGGCCCGGTCGGTAAAGGTTCGGACGGTAATCCACTGTCCGCCGACTCACGCATCGGATGCGTGGAGCTTTTGCGTGTAAAACAGAATGTTTCTCGACAAGCCACGGCATAATGCGCGCCGTGTCCTACATATCCGGATAGACGAGGCGGTTAGACGTGTTGAAGAAAACCCTGTTCCAGTTGCACTGGTTCTTCGGCATTACCGCCGGGCTGGTGCTGGCCTTGATGGGGGTCACCGGGGCTGCGGTCTCGTTTCAGGATGAAATTCTGCGGGCAATCAACCCCAGCGTATTGACCGTGGAAAAGCGTGAGGCCGGCGTACTACCCCCCGCCGAACTGGTGCGTAAACTGGAAACCACCGAAGGCAAGACCGTGGCCATGCTGTTCGTGGAGAGCGAGAGCGGCAACGCCGCTCGCGTATTCTTCACGCCGCCCCCCGGCGAGCGCCGTGGCCAGTTGCGCTATTTCGATCCCTACACCGGTGACTACATGGGCGACGTGGTCGGCCAGGATGTCTTCGGCTTCCTGCTGCAACTCCACCGTTTCCTGACGATGGGCGATACCGGACGCAACATCACCGGCGCGTGCACATTGATCCTGGTGTTCTTTTGCCTCTCCGGTCTGTACCTGCGCTGGCCGCGCCAGGTGGCGAGCTGGCGTGCCTGGCTGATCTTGGACTGGCGTAAAAAGGGTCGTGCGTTCAATTGGGACCTACACTCGGTATTCGGCACTTGGTGTCTACTGGCGTACTTACTCTCGGCAGTGACTGGGCTGTATTGGTCCTACGACTGGTACAGCCAGGGGTTGACCAAACTGCTGTCCGACGCCCCGCAAAATGAACGGGTGCGCAAGCGGGGGCCGGCTCCTGAAGGTCCGGCGCCGGTGGCCAATTACGATGCGATCTGGAGCAGTATCTACAGCAACGCCGGCCCTGGCTTGAGTGCCTACAACATCCGTATGCCAGCCGTTGCCGGGCAACCGGCGATCGTCTACTACCTGCTGGAAAAGTCGCCCCATGACCGGGCGCTGAACCAGATCAACCTGGATCCGGCCACCGGCGAGGTCAAATCCCATGACCGCTATGCTAGCAAGTCCTTCGGCTCGCGACTGCTGACCAGCGTCTACGCGCTGCACACCGGCAGCTACTTCGGCCTGGCGGGGCGGATCGTCCTCACCGTCAGCTCGGTGCTGATGCCGCTGTTCTTTATCACCGGCTGGTTGCTGTACCTCGACCGACGCCGCAAAAAACGCCAAGTGCGTGATGCGCGTAAAGGCCTTACGGCCAACCGCAGCGACGCGCCGGCCTGGCTGATCGGCTTTGCCAGCCAGAGCGGATTTGCCGAACAACTGGCCTGGCAGACGGCCGGCCAATTGCAGGCCGCCGGGTTGCCGGTGAAGGTGCAGTCGTTGGGTAGCGTCAGCCAGGATGACTTGCGTCAGTCAGAAAATGCGCTGTTCGTGGTAAGTACCTTCGGCGACGGCGAAGCACCCGACAGTGCTCGTGGTTTCGAGCGCAGCGTGCTCGGCCAGGACGTGTCCCTCAAGGGCCTGAACTACTCGGTGCTGGCCCTGGGTGATCGCCAGTACGAACACTTCTGCGGTTTTGCGCGACGCCTGCATTTCTGGTTGACGAACCAGGGGGGCAACCCGTTGTTTGCTCCCGTGGAAGTCGACAGTGGTGACACCACTGCCCTGCTCAATTGGCAACAACAGCTTGGGCAACTGACTGGCCACGCCCCGGTGGCCGCTTGGCCAACCGCCCAATATGAAAACTGGACGCTCAGCCAACGCACCCGGTTGAATCACGACAGCAGCGGCTCGGACGTATATCTGCTGGGCCTCACGTCGCCGTCGCCACAAAGCTGGCAAGCCGGCGACCTGGTGGAAGTGCTGCCACGCAATTGCCCCTGGGCCATCGAGCACTTCCTCGAAGGCCTGGGCCTGGCGGGCAGCGAAGGCGTATTGATCGAGGGTTTGGCGCAGTCCCTCAGCCAGGCCCTGGCCACCCGCCAACTGCCGGACAACCGCGCTCATCTGGTCGGCCTGCATGCCCAGGCGCTGGCAAACGCGCTGGTGCCCTTGGGCATGCGCGAGTACTCGATCGCCTCGATCGCCAGCGATGGCGTGCTGGAGCTGATCGTGCGTCAGGAGCGCCACGTCGATGGCAGCCTGGGGCTGGCAAGTGGCTGGCTCACTGAGCACGCCGCCCTCGGTTCCAGCATCAGCCTGCGCCTGCGCCGTAACAGTGGTTTCCATCTACCGGACGTGCCCGTGCCACTGATCCTGGTGGGCAACGGCACCGGCCTGGCCGGCCTGCGCAGCTTGCTCAAGGCGCGCATTGCCGACGGCCAGCAACGTAACTGGCTGCTGTTCGGTGAACGCAATATCAAGCATGACTTCCTCTGTCAAAACGAACTGCAAGGCTGGCTGGCCAGTGGGGATCTGGCGCTGTTGGACCTGGCGTTTTCCCGCGACCAGGAGGAAAAAATCTACGTGCAGGATCGCCTGCGTGAATCGGCTGAGGTGCTGCGTAAGTGGCTGAACCAAGGCGCGGCGATTTATGTGTGCGGCAGCTTGCAAGGGATGGCGGCCGGGGTGGATCAGGCGTTGGTGGACGTCGTCGGCAGTGAGGCTGTGGAGCGGTTGATCGAGCAAGGCCGCTACCGGCGCGACGTTTACTGAGATCTTACAGACGCTAAAGAACCCATGTGGGAGCGGGCTTGCTCGCGAATACGGTTGATTCGTCAGCTAGTGTGTGACTGGCACACCGCCGCTCCACAGGTTTGATTGCGTTCCAAGTCAGGCGGGTTGCAGTTTTTGTTCAAATACCGAGACGCCGTCCAGGTCGCGCAGAATCACCGTCAACTCCGCCGTCTGCCCATCAATCTGCACTTCGCCAAAAAACTGAAACCCGGCAAACGGTGAGGTGTTTTGCGCGGGCGGTGCCTTTTCGAACACCACCTCAGGCCCAAAGGTTTTATCCAATGGATTGGGCCCGAAACTCCCCGCGTTCAACGGCCCGGCAACAAACTCCCAGAAGGGTTCGAAATCCTGGAACGCCGCACGATCCGGGTGATAGTGGTGCGCGGCGCAGTAATGCACATCCGCCGTCAGCCACACGTGGTTGCGTACCTTCTGCGCCCTCAAAAAGGCCAGCAGTTCAGCAATTTCTACCTCACGACCTTGTGGAGCGCCTGGATCGTTGTTGGCAATCGCTTCCCAGCGCGGCACGCCCGGGCTTACTTCGCCATCAGGCACACCCAGACCAATGGGCATATCCGCTGCAATGACTTTCCACTGCGCCGGCGAGCCCTTGAGTTCACGCTTGAGCCAGTCAAGTTGCTCACGGCCGAGGAAGGGCTTTTCACCGCCCAGATTGTCATCGTTCGGCCCGCGATAGCTGCGCATGTCCAGTACGAACACATCCAGTAAGGGGCCATAGCTGAGCTTGCGATAAATCCGCCCGCCGCCATCGGCGCTCTGCCGACGCATCGGTGAATATTCGAGCCAGGCCTGACGTGCACGGCCAACCAAGCTGTTGATGTCCTTGACCTGATAACGCTCATCCAATTGTTTGCTCGGCGACCAGTTGTTCACCACTTCATGATCGTCCCACTGCCAGATTTGCGGCACCTCGGCGTTGAAGCGGCGGACGTTTTCATCCATCAGGTTGTAGCGGTAGTTGCCGCGATATTCATCCAGGGTTTCGGCGACTTTGCTCTTGGCTTCGGTGGTGATGTTGCGCCAGATGCGCCCGTTCTCGGTGGTCAGTTGCGCCGGCACCGGGCCGTCGGCGTAGATGGTGTCGCCACTGTGGATGAAGAAGTCCGGCAGCCGCAGGCGCATGGCTTCGTAAATGCGCATGCCGCCTATGTCTGGATTGATGCCGAAGCCTTGGCCCACGGTGTCGCCGCTCCACACAAAACGGATGTCGCGACGCTGTTGCGGCACGCTGCGCAGGTGGCCGAACCAGGGCTCACTGGCGACGCCGGTCTGGGCGTCTTCAAAATGCACGCGGTAGAAAATCGCCTGGTCAGCGGGCAACCCGGTGAGCTCGACGCGGGCGGTGAAGTCGGTGCGGTTGTCGGCCAGGGGCGAGACGAACTTACGCGGGTTGCTGAATACGCTGCGTGTGTCCCACTCCACCACCATGCGTGCCGGGCGGTCGCTGCGACTCCAGATCATGGCGCGGTCGCCAAGCAGATCACCGGACTGCACACCGTCGGTGAGTTGCGGCCGGTCCTTCACTGAAGCGATCACTGCCGGGGCCAGGCCCGGCAACAACAGACCAGCGCCGACCGCTTGCATCACGCGGCGGCGGCCGAGATCGAAATGGCTCATGCAGGTGCCCTCTGACTATCAAAGGGAAAACTTAAACATGGCCGGATGAAACGGCGATGACAGCGCAGCCGAGGCTGCGCTATCAACACGTTACTGGGCGATGGCGACTGCGCTGATCTTTCCGCTGCGATAGGCCTCGAAAATTTGATCGATGCTGGATTTCGCGTCGCCCTTCGCCGTGAAAATCCCACCGCAACCTTGGTTGGCGGCGGCGTAACGCTCGTCGTCCATCAACACCTGGTGCGCTTTCTTCAAGTTCCAGAACGGGATGCCGGCAAACAGGTGATGGGTCAGGTGGTAGTTATCGCCATGCATGCCGATGATCGAGCGCTCAATCAGCGTGGGGAAGCGATTGCGGGTCAGTTGCACCTCTTCGTGGTAGAGGCCAAACATACCGAAGTGCTCAGAGACTTCGGACAACCAGCCAATCACCTGGAACACCGTGAAATAGGGCACCAGCCAAAACAGCACATAAGCCCATGGGCCGATGAAGTAGCTGAACACCAGCAGCAGCACTGTGTGAACAGCCAGCAATTTCAGCCCCTGCGACGGGTTGGCCAGGATATCCCCGGCACGGTTCTTCACCAGGTAGAGGAAGTAACGATAGGTATTGGCCAGCGTCAGGCTTTTGAGTAAATGCCCGATCAGGAAGTCGAAGCGGTCGGTCGCGTTATACAGGCCCGACTCGATGTAATAGCGATGGTCCGGGTCCTTATGGGGGTCACCGAGGTTGTGGTGGTGAAGCTGCACATGGGAGCGACGGTAAGCCTCATAATTTTGAAAGATCGGGTAGCCGAGTAAATACTCTCCGATGATTTTGTTGAGCTTTTTGCTCTGGGTCAGCGTCATGTGTGCTGCTTCGTGCAGAAGCGAAGCTAATGCCCGTTGTCGGGAGCCTATGAACAGCAGCGCCAGTGGGTACAAATAGTTGTAGCGATCCGCAAAAAAAACCGCCAGTGCGATAACGGCCAAATCGGCAAGCACCGCCAATATCCAATGCCAATTGTCCTTTTTGTAAAGTGCACGCAATCGCTGTTTCACTTCATTGGCAGGATTGAACTTGGTTACGTTACTCATCAGAATTCCTTTTCCTCAGTTCAAGGCGTTCAGTATCGTTAATCCTGATACGCAAGATTATAAAAGCGCGCCACGCGACGCGAGTTTTATTGTCACCCCTCGAATCGGCGAAGCCACTTTATAGTGGATAACTGCTCAATAACCGACCGAACAGCAACAGATCATCAACGATCATTACCCTCACTCTTTCACGTCTTTTATATAACTTCATTATTACAGTTTCGCCAACAGCTCCATGAACACCTGCACATCTTCAAGACTGTTTTTATTATTAATCGAAAGGCGCACGAAGCGATCGTACCCCTGCCCCAACATATAATACGGCGTGTGCGCGGCATATCCCGGCCAGCCGTTCACACCCTGCTTGCGCATATAAGCAACCAGTTCGGTTGCCGAATAACGAGCATGGGTAAAGGCGACAATTCCCGCTTGTTGTGTGCCTGGAGCAATGACACTGATGTGCGGCGCCTGTACCAGTTGCTGATAAAGAAACCGGTAGGTCCCGCGCTCAATGTTATGTGCAACGGATAGACGTTCTTTGATCGCCTGGTTCAACCCAACCACCGCCGCATTGTTGCGCTCGGCATATTCATAACGTCGGGCATCGTCGGTCTCCAGGCTCACCACCCCGCGCACATCAACATTGGCCCTGCTCAAATCCGTGAAGCGCGGTTGTGCAGCCGCCATAAAATCGTCGGACAGGTAGGCAAAGCCCGTGCCCCTGGGCCCGCAGAGAAACTTTCTGCCCGCCGCGGTCAGCACATCGGCGCCCATCGCCTGCACCTCCAGGGGCAGCATGCCCGCCGATTGACAGGCATCGACAAAGTAGAAGCAAGGGTAATCACGCAAGATATTACCCACCGCCTCGACATCATTCACGATGCCGCAGCACGACGGCACATGCACCACCGAGACCAACATGACTTGCGCACTCATGTGTTGCGCCAGCCATTGCAGATCCAGATCGCCATTTGCCAGCAGCGGCATCACGTCAACCTTGATACCGTACCGGCGTTGCAACTCGGAGAGTGCAATCAGGTTGCCAGCGTACTCATAGGGGGTGACCACGGCGCGCGCGCCCTTGGCCCAGGGCAAGGCGTTCAATGCCGTTACCCAAGCCTTTGTAGCGCCATCGAAAAGTGCAATATTGCGGGCATTGGCGCCGAGTAACCGAGCAATGTTTTCATAGACTTCACCGTCCAGCGTTTCGGCATGGGACAGCTCGGTTTCATAAGCGCCGACTTCATGTTCTTCTTGCAGGTAAGCCTGCATCAAACCCAACGTTTCAGCGGAGACGCGGCCCGCCCCTGCAGTATTAAAGTGAATCATCAATCAGCCCTGTGCCGGGAGCCCATAAAATAGAAACCGCTCGCGACCACGATGCACATGGACAAGACATAGAACATCGCCTGGGGCGCATAGAACGATAACGCAACGCCGCATAACACCGGCCCCAGGGCAGCCCCCAAGTTCGACAAGTTCTGCGCGCCGTAGTAAACACCGCGCATGTCCTCCGGTGCTATGTAATCAATAAACAAGTATTCCGCCGGAATAATGATAATTTCGCCCACGGTAAAAACAATCATCGCAAGTACCCAGATAATCGGTAGCTGCGCATAGGCAAACCCCATCAGCCCGACTACAAAGAACAGCATGCCCAACATCAACATGCGAAACAGGTTGTGCTGGTTGATCCGGGAGCCGATCAGGTATTGGAGACCGATAACCACACAGGCGTTGGTGGTGACCAGGTAATTGATAATCCGGTACGCGTTCTGCGGGTCGCTGGTCACGATCAGGTATTGCGACAAGTAGGCCGTGAACTGCCCGAACACAATGGCGCTGAGAATGCCGCCGATCGTGAAACACACCAGCCGGTAGTTCCTCACCAGATGCACCAATACGTTGGCGAAACTCGTTCCGCTACCGTCACTCGCACTGCCGGACGCCCGAGGAATCCGACCGCCCACCAGCGCATACAGCACGACAAAAAGCACCCCGATCAACGCCGCCACTGCAAACGGCAGCCCTGGACTGACCTTGGCAAAGATCACCCCCAGAAAAGGGCCAACGGCATAGCCCACGTTGGTCAAGGTGTACTTCAGCGAAAACACGCCCCCGCGCTTGTCTGGCGCCACCAAAAAACCTATGCCGGATTTGACCGCGATATCCACCACCGCATAGGCCAGGTTCACCACCACAATTGCGATGATGAACGGCACCAGGCTGGTGACTTGAAAAGCCACCGCGAACGCGAGCGAGAACACCGTCGCAGCAGCGAGCATGACCCGGTAGTTGGAGAACTTGTCCACCAAAAACCCGCCATACACCCCGAGGATTGAACTGACGATCAACGCCCCGCCGACCGCAAGACCGATATCTGCGACTCCCAGCCCAAACGCCTCGGAGAAGTAAATAACCAGATAGGGCAACGCCAACGCCCTGGCAACCGTCAGGATAAAGGTCGCCGACAGCAGCAGGATCACAGGTCTGTCATAGACTTTGGCTTGACTCTGGCCTACCAGCCCCTCCGAGACGTGCTTCATGTCAGCATTTCCCTGTAGACGCTTGGCTCATGCTCGCGCAGCAATTCGATGCTGTGCTGGATGTTCGCGCGATTGCTATCGAGGATAAATACATGACCTGGGCTGTTTTCCAGGGAAATGGTCGGTTTGAGGACGCCTTCATCCTGGATTTTTATGCTGTGCACGCCAGGGATCGCCTTCCACGCCGTGATGTCCGGCGTACGCGTGATCGGCCCCGCATGGCGCGAGATCAAAAATACGCAACTGGAATGGAAGTAGAGTTTTTTTCGCGGCCGTTGGCGGTAGTCGAGAAAGGCCTCAGGATTGATCAGCGAGTCGATCCACAGGCTCAACTGGTTATGCCCCAAGGCTCGGGTATAGGCCGAAAGATCGATACCGCCCGGCATGCGCGCAGCCGTCTCGAGCAGCACGGGTTCGTCATCGACGATCATCAATTCGCTATGCCCTACGCCGTTGCGGATGCCCAGCGCGTCGAGTACGGCGAATATGTAACCCGAGAGTCGACTGTAGACGTCGGCATTGTCCACCGGGCACATCAACTGATTGTAGTCATGCACCGGCGAGGCACCAATACGGGTGCGGAAAACACGGATAATTTCGCTGACATAGTGCAGGCCATCGACACTCACGGTATTCACGCAGTATTCGATGTCTACGTCCTTGGATTTGCTGAGCAATAACTCGGATTTGAAATCCGAGTTATCCAGATATTGCTGCACCAAAATCTCTTCATTACTTTCCAGAAAGATATTGCGGCTGGATTTTATGACCTGGAAAGCATGTTCAATCTGGCTGACGTCAGTGCAAATGTGGATGTTGTCGGAGCCCGCGCTTTTAACCGGCTTCAATACCACCGGCAGCATGTCGTTTTCCTTGACCCAGTCCAGAATGCCCGGCAACGCGGCTGACTTGAAGTGCTTGATCGAACGTACACCCGCACGCGACAACGCCTCGTGCATCTGGTACTTGTCGCGCCAGCGCACTGCGTGCGCAGGATTGTTATGGCGCGGGACGTTGAACAACGCAGCCAGATGAGCAGCCAACTCGACGCCGAACTCACAACCGGCCAAGACGAACTGCACGCAATATTCGGACAGTGCCTCCTGCAACGCTGCATCCGAGCGATAAAGCAGGTCGTTGATGAAATCCCCGGTGCGGAACCAGGTTTCATAAAACGCATTCACGTCGGCGGTCGAACGCACATGCACACATTCATACCCTCGTGACATGAACGCAGGCGCGATCAAACTGCCAATTGAATAGGCGTCGACAATCAATACTATATTTTTCTTGTAGATCATTTGACGGCCTCCCGTGTTGAACTCAATTCACGCACGGCGGCTTTGATTATCCCCGCCGCCTTGAGGACGTCGGCGCGGCTGATATTGATATGCGGCATAAAACGCATTTCCCTCGCGTTATAGGGCAGGCCGCCGACACCTTGTTGGCTCAGGTGCGTACCGAATTGCATCGGTGTGATACCCAGCGCAGAAATATCCAGGGTCACCATATTGGTCCCCTTGTAGTACGCAGGCGTCTCTTCGATATCGCTGAGCAAACGGTGCAGCAGGGCCGCATGCTCATGATCTTCGGCCAGGCGTTCAATATTATTGTGCATCGCATAGAGCCCGGCAGCGGCCATCATGCCGGCCTGATGAAGATCGCCGCCAAACCATTTACGGTACTTCTTGGCGCGTTGTATCAGCTCTTTGGAACCCACCATGATCGAACCGACGGGTGCGCCAAGGGCCTTGGACAAACACATGGACATGAGGTCGGCGTTTTCCGTATAGGACGTCACATCAATGCCCGAAGCGATAGAGGCATGCAGGATGCGGGCACCATCCAGGTAACGATAGGCGTCGATAGTCTTGGCATAACCGAAAACTTCGTTCATCTGCGCCAGAGGAAAAATCGCCCCGCCTTTGCATCCAAGGGTGTTTTCAATCACCACCACGCGCGGCAAGGCGTAATTCTGATTCCAACGGCAGCGCGAGGCATACAGCTTTTGCAGATCACTGACATCAAACAACCCGTTGTCGTGGGACGACAATGAGAAGTTGACCCCGGAAAACGCCGAGGTAGCGGCGGCCTCGTAATAGTTGATGTGGTATGAGGCATCCAGAAAAATTTCATCACCCGGCTGGGTAAGGGACTTGATTGCCAACTGGTTACTCAGTGTGCCACCCGTGGTGAAGAGCGCCGCTTCCTTCTGAAAGTAATGGGCACAGAACTCTTCAAGTGCACGCACACTCGGGTCTTCGCCGAAACATTCATCCCCGACTTCCGCCTGGTAAATAGCTTTGCGCATGCCTTCCGTTGGCTTGGTGACCGTATCGCTTCTGAGATCGATAAACATAACTGCTCCGTTAATAACCAGCGCCAAAGGTGATACGAGAGGGGTCGTAGAAGTCGGCGAGTGCCTCAAGGACGTTGTCTGGCGATTCCGCCAGGCGATGCAGGAAATGCAGGTACCAGCTATCGCCATACACGGCGGCAATCCGGCAGGTCAGGCCTTCGTCCTTGGCGCGGCGCAACACCTCCGGTTGCACGCCGTGGAGCATTTCCAGTTCATCGATCTTCGAGTGATAAGCACCGTCGAAAAGACGCTTGATCAAGTTTGGATCTTGCGTCGCGCAACTTACCGACACATGGGCGGCCAGTAAGTCATCAAGTAACGTCAGGTAGCGTTTATCCAGTTCTTCACCACGGGGCAGCGCAACTTCGGGTGACTCGTTGTAAACGCCTTTGACCAATCTGACTTTACGTCCATAGCTGATGATGCGCGGCAAATCCTCGACAGTTCTATGCAAATGCGCCTGCACGGTAATACCGACATTATGATGAGCCGGGGCAAGTTCGGCATATACTTCAAAAATCTTATCGACGGCCGAAGAGTGCTCCATGCTGATCATGACGGGGATGTCGTGTTCAGCCGCCGCCGACAAAATAGTGGCAGCATTGTGATAAGCCGTTTCCTGGGAAATGAGCATGCCCACAGCACTTAGATCAAACCCCAACTGCGGTTTTAAACCAGCGCGGGCAAACCCTTGGATGGCATTCAGGTACTCGCTGACGAAACTTTTTACAACCTGGGGATCATGATTTTCTTCACCCACATATTCAACACCCAGTTGATAGCCTTTTAAGGCGAGCACCTGCAACTTGCGGCTCAGTTCCTGTGCGTCCGACGCGATAATGTAGCGATGCGCAGCGCGCTCGAACAACCTGAAAAACAAAGAGTTTTTATCGAACGCGTCACGACACTCCTGGTTAAGTGCCAACTTTTTCAACCCTGCACATGCCAGTGTATAAACTTCCTTGGAAAGCATTTATTCCTCCTTGATGACAATAGTTTGCGCACAAACCGCTTACCGATAAAAAAGCACACCTGGTTTCGGTGTTTGCGACCGATTTCTTCCACGCAATAGCGCCCTACAGGGGAGATGCCATCGGTCACTTGAAAGGAGTTTTGCCCTATTCCTGCTGCATGAGAATGCTCGGGGAGGTGAAGCAATACCACGCCATAAACAGGAGACCCGGTAATTGCTCGTAAAGGGGTCGATAGGCGAAGTGCCGAGAAAGAGCACTTAACGTCGTCAGGTTTCTTTTAAAGGTGACCAGCATTCTCGCCTCGTCGATCAATAGGTCATTTTTATGACATTGCTAATAGCGAATCACTGACAGGTATTCGTGCGTCTAGCTTACCGCCGTGCCACGTTCTGATTTATGATAATTTTTACCAGATAGGTGGAACTGAATTCATGGATACAGGGTGCGTATGTTTTCCTCGGAGCGCTTGAAAGGGATTGATGTGTTCGTTTGCGTCTCGGAAACCGGCAGCTTCAAGGCCGCTGCCGAGAGAATGAATTTGACAGGCTCCGCTATCAGTAAAAGTGTCGCCCGGCTGGAGACCCGATTGGGCACTCGGCTTTTTCAACGCACTACCCGACGCCTGGCGCTGACCGATGCGGGGATCGCGTTCTATCGCACCTGCATCGGTGTGCTCGCCGACCTTGAAGAGGCAGAGTTGTCACTGCAAGTCGACAATATCGAGCCACGTGGCCGTATTCGAATCGACCTTCCCGGCGCATTCGGCCGCGCACAAGTGCTACCGACGCTCCTGCGGTTCATGCAGGATCATCCGCTGCTGATACCGCATATCACGTTCTCCGACGGGTTGATCGACCCGTTCCAGGAGGGCGTGGACGTGGTCGTGCGCATTGGCGGCGCCGATGTCTGGCCCGAAAGAGTGGGCCACCGTTACCTGGCCAGTGAGTGGCATACCTTCTGTGCATCCCCAAGCTATTTGGCCAAGCACGGCATGCCACTCACGGAGCAGGACCTGGAGCATCACCAGTGCATCGCCTATGGCTGGGTGGATGGCAATATCACCCCGTGGAGTTTTGCAGGGGACCATCCTGGCGCCATTAAACGCCAGCCGGTACCCGCCCGGTTGGTGATCGGCAATGGCGAAGGTTTGTTGATGGCGGTACTGGCGGGCTGTGGTATCGCGCAATTGCCATCGTGGCTGATTAATCAGCAGTTGGAAGAAGGAACATTGGTGGAAGTATTGCCCCATCTGGCCACCGAGGGCATCCCGATCAACCTTGCCTGGGTCAAAAGCCGTCAGTCGCTGCCAAAGGTCAGTGCCTTGCTGGACGCATTGACCGCCAGCCTGACACCAGTGGGTGGCATATTAGGGGGGCTTAGACGAACGTGACACCCTTGAGGCACCCGGCGACCCAGAGGTCGCCGTTCCATGCCGATGTGCAACCGCGACCACCCGGGCGTAGCTACAGCGCAGTGCCCCTATTGCCGGCGCGTGCCATCAGGTTGGCGCGACAGCCAGTTCGACAGCTTCCGGACGTTTGATCAACGCGTACACCATCCCCGTCAACAGGCTACCGGCAACGATTGCCAGCAAATACAGCAGCGCGTGGTTCATCGCATTCGGAATCACCAATACAAACAGGCCGCCATGGGGCGCAGCCAGTTTGCAGCCAAAGTACATCGACAGTGCTCCGGTCAGCGCGCCGCCGGCAATGCTGGCCGGGATTACGCGCAACGGGTCCTTGGCAGCAAATGGAATCGCGCCCTCCGAGATAAAGCACAGGCCGAGAATCATCGCTGCCTTGCCGGCCTCGCGTTCGGTCTGGGCGAACTTGCGACGGGCCAGGAAGGTGGCGATGCCCATGCCAATCGGCGGCACCATACCCGCCGCCATGGTCGCCGCCATGGGCGCACCACTGGACGCCGCCAGCAATCCGACGGAAAACGCATACGCCGCTTTATTGATCGGCCCACCCAGATCGACACACATCATGCCGCCCAACAAAATGCCCAGCAGCACCGCGTTGGTGGTGCCCATGGTGCTGAGAAAGTCAGTGAGGCCCGTGAGCAGACGCGCCACCGGCGGGCCAACCAGGTAGATCATCGCCAGGCCGGTAAACAGGCTCGCCAGCAACGGGATGATCAAAATCGGCTTGAGTGCTTCCAGGCTCTGCGGCAATTGCACCGCACGGGAGATGAATTTGACACAGTAGCCGGCGAGAAAACCGGCGAGGATGCCGCCGATGAAACCCGCGCCCAAAGTGCCCGCCAACAAACCGCCAATCATGCCGGGGGCAATGCCGGGGCGGTCGGCAATCGAGTAGGCGATGTAACCCGCCAGCAACGGCACCATCAACATGAAGGCGCGGTCACCCACGGTTTTTAATGCGGCGGCCAGTGTGCCTTCCTGTTCAAACGCGTGAATGCCGAACACGAACGACAAAGCGATCAACAACCCGCCCGCCACCACCATCGGCAACATGAACGACACACCGGTCAGCAGATGCTTATAGATGCCGGTTTTTTCTTTCTTGGCGACTGCACCGCTGGCCGCGTTTTCTACCGCACCTTCGGTCAGGGCCTTGTTGAGCGTGGCTTCGGACTGCTTGAGGGCGATGCCGGTGCCGCAACGGTAGATCTTCTTGCCGGCAAAGCGCTCGGTGGCGACCTCGATATCAGCAGCCAGCAACACCACGTCAGCATCGGCGATGGCTTGGGGGCTCAGCGGTGTACGCGCACCCACCGAGCCTTGGGTCTCGACCTGCAAGTCATAGCCCAAACGCTTGGCCGTCTGCTGCAAGGCTTCGGCAGCCATGAACGTGTGGGCGACGCCGGTAGGGCATGCGGTAATGGCAACGATGCGTGGCGCATTTTTGGTAGCCTGCTGCGTAGCAACATACACCTGCGCCTCTTCGGCGCCGCGACGCAATACGGCGTCGACATCCGCCAGCGCCTGGGCCGGCGTGCTCTGGAACACGCGCTTACCGACAAACCGCTGCATTTCAACCGGGGTACTGCTGACCAACAACACCCATTCGGCGTCGTCGATCGTGGCCTGGGACAACTGGCGCTCCGGGCGCTGCACATCCACCACTTCCACGCTGGTGCTCCAGCCTTGACGTTGCGCGGCGGCGTCCAACAAGCGGGCGCACAGCACACTGGTGACCATACCGTTCGGGCAGGCGGTAACAATGGCTAACTTCATCACAAACCCTCTTATTGTTCTGTCAGCGCGCGCACTTGAACGCCGCTTTCGAGACGCGCCAACTGCGCGTGATCGCTGATACCGAAGCCGATCTGCGTCACTGCCATCGCGGCAATCGCCGTAGCCCGGCGCAGAGTCTGCTCCGGTGTATCGCCACTGAGCAGACCGTGCAGCATCCCGGCCAGCAACGAGTCGCCCGCGCCCACGGTGCTGGCAACCGCGACCTTGGGCGGCGTGGCGTGCATCGACGCGCCTGGGCTGTACCAGGTCACGCCCGCGGCGCCGTCGGAAACCACCACATGTTCAACGCCTTGCTGGTGAAGCTGGCTGATTGCATCCGGAGAATGGCCCAGGGCATCGGCCAGCTCTTCGGAATTGGGTTTGACCATCCACGGCCCTGCCTTCAGACCGGCGCGCAGCGCTTCGCCGCTGGTGTCCAAGGCGACTTTCAAACCCAGGCCCTTGATTTTTTCCAGCATGCTCTGGAACCACTCAGGGCTGACACCCAGCGGCAAGCTGCCCGCCACTACCACCGCATCGAATTCAGGACCGACGATGGCGATGAGTTTGAGCAGCTCTTTTTGCGCCTCCTCACTGACCAGCGGCCCAGGCGCATTGATGTCGGTGACCCGGCCATCCTGCTCGGCAATCTTGATGTTGCTGCGTGTCTCGCCCGGCACGCGAATAAACGCGTCGCCAAACTCACGGCTGGCGATCAGCACGTCGAACGCCTGCGGGTTTGCCGCACCGAGAAAACCACCCACGCTCACAAAATGGCCCAGATCGGCCAATACCTGCGCCACATTCACACCCTTGCCGGCCGCATGGGTCAGCAGGGTTTCACTGCGGTTGACTTCACCCGGCTCCAGGCGCGCCAGGCGTACCGTCAGGTCCAACGCCGGGTTCAGCGTCAGGGTCAGAATCCTTGCCATCTACACGGCCTCCACTAGGGCTCGCACTTCGGCGGGCGAGCCCACCGCCAGTGCTTGTTGCGCCAGGCCCTGGGCCTCGCTCAGACTGAATTCGCGCACGCGCGCCTTCACTTCGGGAATACTGCGGGCCGACACACTCAGCTCATCAACACCCAGGCCAACCAGCACCGGCACCGCCAGCGGGTCCGCCGCCAACTCGCCGCACACGCCGACCCACTTGCCATGGGCATGGGCAGCGCGCACGGTGATGTCGATCAATTGCAACACCGCCGGGTGCAGGCCATCGGCCTGGGCGGACAGCGTCGGGTGGCCACGGTCGATGGCCAGGGTGTACTGGGTCAGGTCGTTGGTGCCGACGCTGAAGAAGTCAACCTCCTTGGCCAATACCGGTGCGAGCAAAGCGGCCGACGGCACTTCGATCATGATGCCCAGTTGCAGGTCCGCCACCGGGATTTCCAGGCGCAGGCGCTCGGTCATGTCGCGGGCCGCACGCCATTCATCGACGCTGCCGACCATGGGGAACATGATGCGCAGCGGGCGGTTGTCCGCCGAGCGCAGCAGTGCCCGAAGTTGCGCTTCCATGATCTGCGGACGTTGCAAGGTCAGACGAATGCCGCGCACGCCAAGGAAAGGGTTTTCTTCCTGGGCGATCGGCCAATAAGGCAGTGGTTTGTCGCCGCCCACATCGAGGGTGCGCACCACCAATGGGCGACCGGCGAGGCCATCGAGAACCCGACGGTATTCGGCTTCCTGGGTGGCCTCATCCGGTGCTTGCGGGTGGGCCATAAAGATCAGTTCGGTGCGCAGCAAACCGATGCCTTCGGCGCCCTGCTCCACTGCGCTGGCGACGCCGGCGCTTTCGCCGATGTTGGCGAACACTTCAACGGCATGCCCGTCGCGGGTCAGTGCCGGTTCATGGCGCTGCGCCGAGGCGGCTTGCAGACGTTGTTCGCGGGTGTCGCGCTCGACAGTCGCACGCTGCAGGGTAGCAGCGTCGGCGTCCACATGCAGGCGACCGCGCTGGCCATCCAGCAACAACGGCGTACCGGCGGCCAACAGCAACACCGCCGGCCCGGCGCCCACCAGCGCGGGAATCCCGAGGGCGCGGGCGACAATGGCGCTGTGGGCCGTCGCGCCACCACGGGCGGTGAGGATGCCGGCGACGCGCGTCGGGTCCAGTCGGGCCACATCGGACGGACCGACTTCGTCCATCACCAGAATGTAGGGTTCGATCGGTTCCTGGACGGTTTCGACGCCACAGAGTTGTGCCAGCACTCGGCGGCCAATGTCACGCAGGTCGGCGGCACGCTCGGCGAGCAATGCGTCCTGCAGCGATTCCTGCTGCTTGGCGGCGCCTTCGATCACGCTCATCCACGCCGCTTCAGCGCTCTCGCCCTGCTTGAGGCGGGTGTCGACCTCGTCGGTGAGTTCCGGGTCGTCGAGCATTTCCTGGTGGGTGATGAAAATCTCGCGGATCGCTTTGGATTGGCTGCGTTCGATCAGGCCCTGGATATCACGGCGCACTTCGGCCAGGGCGCTGTGCAGGCGCTGGCGCTCAATGGCCGAGGACTCGCCACGCAGCGGGTAATCGAAGACCTGCTGAACCTGGATGTGCGCAGGGCCGATGGCGATGCCCGGCGCGGCAGCGATGGCCTGGATCTGGCTACCGGCCAAAGGTGCGCTGAGCACCGGCTCGATATCGACGATTTCAGGCTGGATATTTACGGTCGGCAGCGGCTCGACGTCTTCACCCAGGCCTTCTTCCACCGCCGCCAATAGCGCGGGCAGCGCGTCGCCGGCAATGGTCGGCTCGGCGACAAACTCCAGCACTTGGCCGCGGCGCGCGCCGAGGCTCAGCAGTTTGCTCAGGCTTTTTACCGACACGGCGCCCACCGGGCCATCGACGATGCGCACGCGAATATCGCCGTCAAAACTTTTTGCCAGTTGCGCAAGAATCTTCGCCGGGCGGGCGTGTAAACCGTGGGCATTGGCCAGGGTGATGCGTGCGCTGGGCCAGTCCGGGGGCAGTTCGCCGCCGAGGACTTCGAGCACGGCGCGGCTGCTGGTGGCGCGGCCGAGTTCCTGGCCGCGACCTTCGATCAGCAAGGCGCATAGGCGCTCAAGCAGCGTCTGGTGGGCCTCACCGAGGCTGGCCAGGCAGAACAGGCCATTGAGCGGCTGGCCGAGATAGCGCATGGGTTTGTCCGGGGTGACAAACGCCAGGCCTGGGCGCTTGACGGTCTGTTCGCTGTGCAACCACCACAGGCCATCGCCCAAGGGCAGCGCATCCACCTGCTGCAAAACGGCGGCGAAACCGTTGCTTACACAGTCGGCCTGACGCAACAACCGCGCGCCGCGCCAAACCAACTCTTCAAAGTCATCGGCAGACACCCCCAGGCTGATCATCTGCGCATCCAGCGCCAGTTCCTGTGGCGCGCCTTGCAGCAGTTTCAGCAGGGCTTCGGCGGTTCCCGCACGGCGCAGCGCCTGGCCCAGGTCGGTTTCACCGAGGGCGCGAGTGAGCAGTTGCAACAGGCGCAGGTGTTCGTCGGATTTGGCGGCAATGCCGATAGCCAGGTACACGATCTGGCCGTCACCCCAGTCTACCCCTTCGGGGAACTGCAGCAGCCGTACGCCGGTAGAGAACACCTGATCACGGGTTTCGGGCGTGCCGTGGGGGATCGCAATACCTTGGCCGAGGAAAGTCGAGCCTTGGGCTTCACGGGATTGCAAACCGCTGAGGTAACCCTCGGCAACCAGGCCGTCGGCCACCAGTTTTTCAGCGAGCAGGTGCAAGGCAGCAGATTTGTCCACGGCCACCTGGCCCATGGAAATCTGCTCTACAGTGAGCTCAAGCATGCCGTTCTCCTAGTTAGTGCGGTGGCGCACTAGGTATTGTTTTAAACAAACAGTGTAAGGGTGTTCAAGATTTACTGACTGAGCAGTCAATTGGCAGTAGCCACTCAGGCGCGAACGTCGTAAAAATACGCCGGCTGAAACGTTTAATCTAGATCTTATGGAAGACTACGCGTTAATTGCGCATCCTTGAAGAACCACTCGGCGCTTGAGCCAGGACATTGGTCGTGTACAGGAATCGGTTACGATTGGAGAAAATGTCGGGGCACGCTTCAGAAAACAAGGAAATCCCGGTTTGAAACTCAGTGATATCGCGCGTCTCGCCGGTGTGTCCGTGACCACCGCCAGCTACGTCATCAATGGCAAAGCCGAACAGCAACGCATCAGCAGCGCCACCGTCGAACGGGTGCGTGCCGTGGTCGAAGCCCATGGCTTTACCCCAAACCCACAGGCCGCCGGGCTGCGCAGTCGGCACACGCGCACCTTGGGTTTTATCCTGCCTGACCTGGAAAACCCCAGTTACGCACGCATCGCCAAGCTCTTGGAGCAAGGCGCACGGGCGCGCGGCTATCAACTGCTGATCGCCAGCTCCGACGATGACGCCGACAGCGAACGCCAACTGCTGCAACTGTTCCGTGCCCGGCGTTGTGACGCACTGTTTGTTGCCAGCTGCCTGCCGGCCAGCGATGACAGTTATCGCGAGCTGCAGGCCAAGGGGCTGCCGGTGATTGCCATCGACCGGGTGATGGGCTCGGATGAGTTCTGCTCGGTGGTCAGCGACGACCGTCAGGCGTGCCAGCAACTGACCAGCAGCCTGTTGCAACCGTTGCCCAAGCAAATCGTACTGATCGGCGCACGCCCCGAGCTGAGCATCAGCCAGGAACGTGCCGCCGGCTTCCGTGAAGCGCTCGACGGTTTCAAGGGCGAGGTGATCGTCGAACACGCTGAGGCCTTCAGTCGCGAGTGCGGCCGACAACTGATGGAGCAACTGCTGCAGCAACTGGGGCATTTGCCTGACGCACTGGTAACCACTTCCTACGTGCTGCTGCAAGGGGTGTTCGACGCGCTGCATGACTTCCCACTCAAGTCGCGGCCGCTGCGCCTGGGTACCTTTGGTGATACGCAGTTGCTGGACTTTCTGCCGCTGCCGGTCAATGCCATGGCCCAGCAGCATCAACTGATTGCAGAGACTGCCCTGCGACTGGCCCTGGCCGCGATCGAAGAAGAACAGTACCAACCCGGCGTGCATGCCATCGGCCGGACGTTCAAGCAGCGCATTCACGAGGCCTGAGCGTGGAGTTGATCGACACCCATACCCACCTGGACTTCCCGGATTTCGACAACGATCGCCGGGAAGTCCTAGCGCACGGCCGGGCATTGGGCGTTCGGCGCATGGTGGTGCTGGGGGTGTATCAGCAGAATTGGCAGCGACTGTGGGATCTGGTGCAAGCGGATGAAGGTTTGTTCGCTGCCTTCGGCCTGCACCCGGTATACCTCGATGAGCATCGCCCTGCTGACCTGTCGGCGTTAGGCGACTGGCTGACTCGCCTGCACGGCCACCGTCAACTGTGCGCAGTGGGTGAGATCGGCCTGGATTACTTCCTTGAACAACTGGACCGCGAACGCCAGCAAAGCCTGTTTGAAGCCCAACTCCAGCTGGCAGTGGACTTCCAATTGCCGGCGTTGCTGCATGTACGTCGCAGCCACGCCGCAGTGATTGCCACCCTCAAGCGGATCCGCTTGCCCCGCGGCGGCATCATCCATGCGTTTGCCGGCAGCCGCGAAGAAGCCCATGAGTACATCAAGCTCGGTTTCAAACTGGGGTTGGGCGGCGCCGCCACCTGGCCTCAGGCGCTGCGCATGCACAAGGTGCTGGCACAACTGCCGCTGGACGCGGTGGTGCTGGAAACCGATTCACCGGATATGGCGCCCGCCATGTACCCCGGCCAGCGCAACAGCCCCGAGCACCTGCCGGCCATTTGCAGCGCCCTGGCCGAGCGCATGGGCACCAGCGCCCGGTTACTGGCTGAGGCGAGCACACGCAATGCGTGCCAGCTGTTCAATTGGTAGAGCAGGCGTGACCCGTTGCAGATCCAAGGTCATTCGCTGGCGGTAACGGGCGTATCGCAATACCAGAAAATGCAACAGCAGCACCACCAGAGAGATGTTGAATTGGCCGACCACACTGATCAGCCCCACCCACTCCGCCACCAGTGCCATGATCAGCACCATGCAGGTCAACACGACCATGCTCGGGCGTACCAATATCCAATGGTCCAGGGACCTGAACTGGCGTAATTGCCGAGGGCAGTTCAACTGCACGATCCACTGGCAGTAGGGGCAATCGAACGGCTCTTCGATGGCGATGGCATTCAGTTGCCAAGGCTTGAGCGTAAAGGTGATGTCACAATGGGCGCAATGCCCTTTGATGCCGATTGCAGCAGTCATCGCTGTGCCTCCCCTAAGCTTGAAATCGAGCGAAACAATTTTCACCCATTCAGAGGCTCAGAAAAGAGACGCAGAGAAATCAGGACAAGCACCACGCCAGCAAACGGTAAATCCTACACCCCAATCTCACACGCGAAACGCGCCGATCAATTGCTTCAGCTCAATAACCTGCATTGACAGCTGTCGACTCGCCGCTTCGGTCTGATGCGCACCCTCAGCGGCATGTTCGCCCGCTCGATTGATTTCAACGATGTTCTGATCGATATCGTGGGCGACGGCCGTTTGCTGCTCCACCGCGGCAGCGATCTGCTGGTTCTGATCGACGATCATCCCCACAGCCCCGAGGATGTTTTCCAGGGCCTGCTGAACCTTTTCCGACTGCCCAACGGTACCACTCGCCATTTCATGGCTGCTGCCCATGGCCCTCACTGCTGCTGCCACGCCGCTGTGCAGGCGGCCGATCATCTGTTCGATTTCCTCGGTGGAGTGCTGAGTGCGCCGAGCCAGGGTGCGCACCTCGTCGGCCACCACGGCAAAACCCCGCCCCTGCTCGCCAGCGCGCGCGGCCTCAATGGCCGCGTTGAGAGCCAGCAGGTTGGTTTGTTCGGCAATGCTCTTGATCACTTCCAATACGCTGCTGATGGACTGGCTATCGGTGGCCAACTGGTTAATGACCTTCACTGACTGGTCGATTTCCGAGGCCAGCCGCGCAATGCTGCCCTGCTGGGACTGCACCAGGCCACGGCCACTGACGGTTTCGTCGTTGACGCTGTGGGCACTGCTGACCGCTGCCGCCGCGCTGCGCGCAACTTCCTGGGCAGTAGAGGACATCTGGTTCATCGCCGTCGCGACTTGCTCGATCTGGGTGAGCTGCCCGGAAACCGCCTGGTTACTCCGGGCAGAAACAGTTTCCACCTGACCGGCCTGGAGTTCGACCTGGCTGACGGTGTGCCCGACGCGCTCGATCAGGTCATGGATCTTAGCTACAGTGCCGTTGAACACCTTGCCCAAGTCACCCAACTCATCGCAACTGTGAGCAACAAAAGTGACGGTCATATCGCCGGCCGCCACCTTGTCCATCATCGCCGCCAGACGTCGCAGCGTGGTACGCGTTGAGGCGTAGAAGCCGGCGTACAAGTAGAAGATCAGCAAGAACACGGCTGTCAGGGCCGAGATCAGCACCACCATATGCGTGCGGTTCTGCGCCAGTCGCTGCTCCAATTGCTGCCCGAGGAATGTCAGGGTGGCTTCATCAAGTTGGTAGGTCCGGGCCATCAACTGGCTGACGCTGTCGTAGAAATCCTGCCACGGCGCCTCGAGGGTCTCAGCCATCACCACCTGCTCTTCAAACAACTCACTGCCTTGCTTGAGGCTGGCGCTGCTGGCTTTGGCCAAGCTGTCGAGCGCGCTGTGCGCAGCTTTGCTGGAGCCCAAGGCGTCCTGCAACTTCAAGCCATACTCAGACTGGAGTTTTTCCAGTTGTTGCAGCAGTTCGTCAAACCGCGTGCTGGAGGACGAGTTGAGAAAACCCTGCCCCAGGGAATACGCGCCCATCGCCCTTCCTTCGCCAAGGGTCTGGGTGACTTGCGGGGTGACACTGGTCACCAGCTCGCTGAGCTGGCGCAAATCACTTTGGGTATCGCGGCTCAAGCCTGCTTGGCTGGCGATGATCTGGCTGAGCATCTGCGCCTTGTTGAGCAGCTTGCCGATCAGGGCGCTTTTGCTCAGAAGAGACGTTTCCTGTTGCTGGGCCTTGAAGGCCGCGATCAACTCCTCGCGCTTGCCCTCAAATACGGCGACTTGCTCAGGCTCGCTGGCCATGGTCTGAAGGCTTTGCAGGCGAATCAGCACGCTTTGCTCCAGCGCACCGATCTTGCCCTCAAGGTCACCGGCCTTGCCGGCCTGGCCAAGTGTGGCGTTGATCTGCACTTGGTTGTTAAGGGTTTCCAGGTCGCGGCGCAAGGCCAAGCTGCTGCCGAGCAAGTCGAGGCTTTGCAGCTCGATGCGCGTACCCTGGAATTCACGCCACGAATCACGCACCAGGTAATAGTTGGTCGCCAGCATCGGCAGCAGGAACAACACGCTGATCAAGCTGAACTTCATACCGAAGTTCAGGTGATTCATCAGCGCGACGGCGGGATAGAGCAAGCTCTTCACAAGTGAACTCCCTTTCTTTTATTGTTATTGAGGCGCAGGGCGGCAGTTAGCCAGCATCTGTATAGCTCAATTTGAAAGGGAGTTTTGTAACTTAAGGTTAATGGGGGGGGTTAAGGCAACACCGTCCAGATCGCAAACCCGGCATACCACAGCACCGCCGCGCGCAACAGCAGCTCCCAGAGCCGGTCGAGGCTGTTGACGCCATCGGGGCCTACCACCGGTGGCGGAATTTCGGCGGCGACCAGGCCAACCTTTTCCACCAGCTGAGCGGCGCTGATGTCCCAGCTCAACAGTTCGTGCAGCATCACGCGACCGACCGCGACGAAGTTACCCACCAGGGCGAAGCTGGCCGCCAGCAGGCGCACCGGCAGCCAGTCAAACGCATGGCGCAGTTGCCACGCACGCTCTGCCACCAAGGGGTTCTTGCTGTGCTCAGCGGCCAGTGCGAGCAGACGATAAGCCAAGGCAGCAACTGGCCCTAGCAGGAAGTACCAGAAGATCACTGCGAAAAAGCTCTGGTACGCCTGCCACAACAGATGGCCCTGAACGCGCTCGAGCAATTGTTCGCCACTGTCGGCGCTGAGGTTCAAGTCGCGCTCGGCCACGTGTTCGGCGGCTTGCAGGTCGCCACGACGCCAGGCATCACGAAAGGGCCCCAGCCCGGCAAGCAGATCACCACGGCCCAGGCTGTAGATCACCACCAGCAGGTGCACCGGCAGCGCCAACAATCCGTAGGCCACCGGCTCCAGCACCAGCAGCAACAACGCTAGCAGCGCCACCGGCAACAGCGCCAGCAACGTCAGAATCAACCAGGGTCGCTTACCCATGCGCGGGCTCGATTCCAGCTTGGCCAGTTCACGCAACCAGCCGCCATCGCGCTGCAACCGCTGGCGCAGCGCCGAGAATTTCTCGATCCACACCGCCAGCACCAACACCAGAAAACTCATCGTACGTGTCCTCCATCCTGCAGGGCGCTACGAAAGCGCGTCCAATCAAAAGCGGGGCCGGGGTCGGTCTTGCGTCCCGGAGCAATATCGCTGTGACCACAAATACGCTGGGAGGTGATGCCAGGATAAGCCGCCAGCAACTGGCGTGTCAGGTCAATCAGCGATGTGTATTGGGCATCAGTGAACGGTTGCTCATCCGTGCCTTCCAGCTCCACTCCCAGGGAAAAATCATTGCAGGTTTCCCGCCCCTCGAACTGCGAAACCCCGGCATGCCAGGCCCGGTCGAGGCAGGACACAAATTGCGTCACCACGCCATCACGCTCAATCAGAAAATGCGCAGATACCCGTAGGTCGGCAATCCCTTCAAAGTAGGGATGTTCCGTGACATCCAGGCGGTTCTGGAAAAATTCCTGCACCTTGCCGGTGCCGAACTGTGCCGGTGGCAGGCTGATGTTATGCACCACCAACAGTGAGATTTCGCCTGCGGGGCGCTCGTTGAAGTTGGGTGAGGGGCAATGACGGATGCCCTCGCACCAACCGCTGGTGGGGTCCAACTGCATACAGGTTCCTTGAACGAGACAACGTGTGACCAGTATGCCGCGTTCAACCCTCCGGTTGCGATCACTTGCCGCGATTGAGTTGACGCAGCTTGGCCACCACCGCCGCCAGCGCGCGCTCGAACAGGGGATCGTCGTCCAGGGTATGCAGCGCGCCGCGCTTGAACGCCAACGCCAATTGGCCGGCAGTCTTCTCCAGCACCTTGAGTCCGGTGCGACTGGTAAAAATGTAGGTATGCGCCGGTGCCATGATCGCCGTCAGCTTACACCGCAGCGTATTGGCCTCATCTTCCTGGAACACCACCCAGCTACCCACGTGCAATTGATGAGCCTTGAGCAGGTCAGGGTCATTGCCCGACAGGTCGCTGCCCGTGTCGGGTGATGCCGCACTCAGCACGAACGGCTCACGCACTTCGATTAACTCTTCGGCGCTTTCAGGTGCCTGGATGTGCAGGGCCTGCAAGCGCACAAAAAATTCGCGGGTGCTGAAAGGGTCAAACGCGGCACTGGTCAAACCATCGCGCAAGGCTTTGAGCAAACCCGGCAGTTGCTCCAGCAAATGTCGCCCGGCCTCGGTGTCCTGCTGCAGACTGACGCTCCAGATCAGTTCGTCCATGGCACGCAACCCCGCTTGCCACTGCACCGACTGCTCGCCATGCTTGAGGCTGGCCAGCAACAGTACCTGGCTCCACGCCTGCTGCAGGAACTGCACGACCGGGCGCGGCAGGACTTTGCCCAGCAGCCGTTTATTCAGCACATCGGCCACACGCTGGCGGGCGGCTTCGGTCCGCACGCGGCCAGCCTCGGCATCACGGGTGTGCTGTTCAAGCACGTCACTGCGCCGCCGCTCATCGGCGGCAAACGCGCTGAACTCTGCGAGTAACTGGGAAAAAATCGTCGGGTCTTCGACAAACTCGTTGAGCAGGCGCTGTATCACCCGTTCGATGCGCAGGTAGAGGTGATCGCGCTGGCAGCAGCCCATGGCGGCCGCCGCAATTTCATTGAGCAGGCATCGCGCCGGATGGCTGGAACGACTGAAAAAGCTCTTGTCCAGCAACGCTACTTTCAGCAGTGGGATCTGCAAGCGACCGATCAGGGCCTTGAAGACATCGGGCACGGCGCGGTCATTGAGAATGAACTCGAACAGCAGTGCAACCAGGTTGATCACGTCTTCGTCCGCATCCTCCACCACCCGCGACTTACCACTCTTGACGCTGACGCGGGTGAGCAACTGTTCAAGCTGACCACGCAGGTCGAAATCGTCTTCCGCCCCAGGCTCCGGCACGTACTGCTGCAAGTGAGAGAGCAGGCGCAACAGGTCACGGGTGGCAATGGGCAAAGTTTCGGCGCTGGCTTCAAGCGTTGGCGCCACGCTGCCGCGTACCGTGCTGAGCAATTGCTGGAGCGCGGCGAAGGCTTCCTGGCCGTTTTCGTCGGCGCACAGGTCGGCGGCAGGCGAGATTTCTTCACGCGGGAGTTCAACGCCCGCTCGCCCCTCAAGTCGGCGCGACGGTACGGCCTTCAGCTCAGGCAATACGCCTGTCGCGAGCAGCAATTGATTGGCTTCGCCGTACAGTTGGTCGGCGTCACTGAGCACGTATTTTTCAAAAAGCTTGAGCATGATCAGTTTGACGCGGATCTCCACGCCGAGGCTGCGCCCCGCCCGCAGGAAGAACTCACACAGCAGCGCAGGCCCCAGCGGGTTCTCACGATCATCCAGACGCTTGCCCAGCAAGGCGCTCAAACGCGCGGTGAGCTGCCCGAGGGCCAGGCCGTCACGATGCCGTACCCGACCGAGCATCGCTTCAAGTGCCACGGCTTTTTCCAAGTCATCCCTGGAGGAGCCCGGTACCGCGTCGTAGGAAACCACCGGCACCAACTGCGGCTCGCCCCGCCCCGCCTGGCCAAGGCCGGCAAAGGCTTCGAACAGGCGCTCCATGAACACGCGCTCGAAATTCTTGCGTTTGAGGCGCAGGTCGCGCATGGCTTCAAAGAAAATATGGTGATCGAGGTTGTTGCGCGCCTTGTCAGCCATTTCGAACAGCGTGTCATCGGCGTTATCGAACAGATCCTGCAGCCCTTGCTGCAATTGTTGCGCCGCCTTGTCGCGGACCTGCTGCAGCACCACCGGCAGTCGGGCGAGCGGCGATGGCGTGGCGGGTGCCTTATTGATCGGCACCACCTTTCCGTCATTGTGCATCCTGGCCTCCTGAAACGGCGGTATGGTTCTGAACGTCAAAGCTATGACGCCAATTGCAAGGCGCAAGATTATCTTGCAAATGAGGGGGGTTGCGCCAGCAAACTCTGCCATTGCGCGGTAAATGAGTGGTGAGCCTGGGTTCGAACGCACACTGCCCCTATAATCGGGGCACTTTGTATGTGGAGCCTGTTATGCCGAATCTCCGTCTTGCCGACCTCACCGCCGAAATCGAAGCCAACGTGCGCCGCGCACTGCTGGAAGATATCGGCAACGGCGACATCACTGCGCAGTTGATCCCGGCCGAGCGGCTGGCCACGGCCACTATCATTACCCGCGACGCCGCGGTGATCGCCGGTACAGCCTGGGTGGATGCGGTGTTCCGCCAGTTGGACCCACGGGTCGCCGTACATTGGCAGGTGGCCGACGGTGAACGCGTCAGCCCCAATCAAGCGCTGTTTCACCTTGAAGGCCCGGCACGTTCGCTGCTCAGCGGTGAACGCTGTGCGTTGAATTTCCTGCAGCTGCTGTCCGGAGTCGCCACCCGCGCCCAATTCCTGGCGGATTTTGTCGCCAGCACCCAAGTCAAACTACTGGACACGCGTAAAACCCTACCGGGCCTGCGCCTTGCGCAGAAGTACGCCGTAACCTGCGGCGGCTGCCACAACCACCGTATCGGTTTGTACGACGCGTTCCTGATCAAGGAAAACCATATCGCTGCCTGCGGTGGTATCGCCCAGGCAATCACGGCCGCGCACAAGATCGCTCCCGGCAAGCCAGTGGAAATCGAGGTGGAAAGTCTGGATGAACTGCGCGAAGCCCTGGCGGCGGGCGCGGATATCATTATGCTCGACGAGTTGAGCCTGGATGACATGCGTGAGGCCGTGCGCCTGAACGGCGGCAAAGCCAAGCTGGAAGCCAGCGGCGCAATCAATGAAAGCACCCTGCTGCCGATTGCTGAAACGGGGGTGGATTACATTTCCATTGGCGCCCTGACCAAGGATGTGAAGGCAGTGGATTTGTCGATGCGCCTCAGTATCTGAAGAGTTGCAAGCCGTAAGCTTCAAGCTGCAAGCAACTGCGCGACTTGCAGCTTGCAGCTTGCAGCTTGAAACATGTAGCTGCTTTTAAACCACCAGGTCATTCATCTCGCAATACTCTTCCCATTCGACACCCAGCACCTCGGCCGCCTCTTTGTGCAAGGCCAGCCGTGCCGCTTCGAATTCTTCCGGTGTCGAGGTGTACTTGAGGGTCAACTCCCAGGGCTGATAGCCCTGGCTCTCGGCCTCGTCCTCGAATGCCCACTGAATCTGGTCGCGCTGATCATCGGCGCTCAGGTCCTTGATCTCTTCTTTAAGCTGCGGCGATTCCTCGAGGTATTTCTCAAGGGCTGCCTGATGCCGAACTTCCTGGGTCATTTCAGTCGTGGTCATGTTGTTCTCTTAGATCGAGGAATGGGGATGCATCTGGGTCATCAAGGTTGCGCAGATACAAAAGAGCGGGCGCAAATGCCGGCTCGTCTGGCCTTCAGAACCATTCTGGGATCAACTGAAAACAGTGCTGCTTTGTTGCCTTTTTGCCCGAGACAGGAATCGAACCTGCGACCTTCGCGTTACGAGTGCGCTGCTCTACCGGCTGAGCTACACGGGCGGTGGGCTAAAGCTAGCACCGCATTGGGAGTCCGGCAACTTGCCGCCGTCAACGGGCAATCACACCCTGGGCCCAGAAGCGCGGTTGGAGAAAGTCTTGATGGGCGTCCAGGTACTGTTGCTGGGACTGCTTGAGATGAGGCACATCGCGCACCGCAATAAAGATCAACAGACCAACGGCCAACACGCTCAGGATTTTCCACGCGCCCCTGGCCAATGGCAATTCAGCGGTCACCGGCGTTCGCCACACATGCAGCCCCATCAGCCAACCGACCACCAGCGCCAGCCAGACCTGGGAGTTGGGCATTACAATCACGCCATCGACCATGGACTGCACCAACGCACCGACCACTGCTGCAAACAGACATATTCGTAGCAGGTCCACTCGCTCGACGCTCCGCGTGCGTTCGCGCAGTACACCGAAAGTGGCCCACCCCCCGCGCCAGGCCAGCAACGCCACGCACAAAGCCGATGGCACTCCCCACTCACTGGCCCATTGCAGAATGGCCTGATGGGGGTGAGCGGCAACCTTATTGGCGATATCGGCAAAATGCATCGGCCCGAACCCCAACCACGGACGCTCCACGAGCATCTGCCAAGCCTGCCACCAAATAGGCCCACGCCCAGACAAATGAGTGGTCAGACGGTCACCGGCGCCATTGGCGACTTCGATCCCCAGGTAACCCGCCAACACCGTGAACATCAGCCAGTACAGCAATAGCCCGCCCAATACTGCGCCGAACTGCCAACCCAGCCAGCGCCGCGCCCACGGCCCCAGCACCGCCAATACCACGCCCGCCGCGGCCATGCCAAGCCAGGTGCCCCGCGTGCCGCCACTAATCGCGATCAACCACCACACGCACAGCAACGTAAACACTGCCGCTTTGAGTGAGCGGTTGAGCGCAGGGGTCAATAAGGGAAGGGCCAGCAGCGGCAGGGTGAGCGTCTGGAACTGACCATAGAACCGCTTGTTGGAAAAGCCCGTTAGCAGCAAGTCAGGGTCCAGCACCTGCTCGGCGCTGGCAAATGCCAGCACACCCGCCTGCATATATTGAATCGACTTGATCACGCATATCAGCACTACCACCATGATCAAGATACGATCCAGAGGCTCACCACCCTGGCGACGCAGCCAGGCAAAACCCACTGCGATCGCGCCACAGCTGACAAACAAAGCCACTTCGGCAAGTGCCCAGAGCGGTTGATGGGCCAACATCGATGACACCAGCCCCAGCGCGATAATCAGTGCCAGCCCCAGGGCGGTTGGCCGGTCCACCAGTTGCTCGACCGGGGCGGCCGACAATCCATACAGCACCGCGCATGCCCCGACGGCAATCTGCACCGCCCGTTGCAAGTCATGCCCACTGAAGGGCGCACAAACCCCGACAACCAGCAGACACACCACTGCCACCAGGAAAACACTGCCACGCGGCTCTATGGATAACGCCATCGGCCAACCTCAACTTCCCTGTGGATGGTTCAACCGCTACGCCCCATCGGCGCCGCAGCCCTTGGCGACATATTTTGCATCAGCGGTAGTGCTGCACTTCCAACCCGTGGTGGCATTGCGTGTCAGGCTGATGGTCTTGCCCAGCACCGGCGCCGGAGCATCGAGTATTTCGCAACGGATGGAGCCCGCGCCCGTGGCAACATCCCCAGTCACCTCGATCGTGCAATTGGCTGTCGGGCTGGTGCCACCGATCAAGGCCAGGGTGGGTACGGTGCCCTGGTTGAGGGTGTCTTCATAGCCGGCCTTCAACGCAGCAATCTCAGCCAGGCCGGCGGTGAACTTGGCCTTGGCCTGGTGGGTGGTGTACATGGGCAGGCCAATGGTGGCCAAAATGCCGATGATTGCCACGACGATCAACAGCTCGATCAGGGTAAAACCTTTTTGACGTATCACATTCACTCTCCAGGATAGAACTCATGACAAGGCGCGTCCTGCGCCCCGCTTTGTGCTGCGGCGCCAGTGTACTCATCCGCAGACGGTCAATCGCATACAAGACGCACATTCTGACATTTTATCCTCCTTCCCGGCCTGTCCGAATCCGTCACCTGACTAAGCTATAAATCTTCGACGACCTCTGTGCGGAACCGTGACATGGACAACGCTTCAACGATCTACGCCTGGGAAGGCATCAACCGCAAAGGACGCAGGGTGTCCGGTCAGACCACGGGGCACACCCTTGCTCTGGTCAAGACTCAGTTACGTCAACAGGGCATCAGCCCATGTCATGTGCGCAAGAAATCTACTGTGCTATCGAGCCTCGCCCCCTCGATCAAATCAACGGACATCACCCTGCTCACTCGGCAATTGGCCACGCTGCTGAAAGCCGGAATTCCTCTTCTGCAAGCCTTCGACATCATCGGCGAAGGCTTCGACAACCGCGCCGTACGTCAGTTGGTGCAAAGTTTGAAACAGGCGATCGCTGCCGGCTCCAGCCTGGCCGAAGCGCTGCGCAAACAACCTCGCCACTTCGATGGACTGTATTGCAACCTGGTGGCCGCCGGCGAACAAGCCGGGGCACTTGAGACGCTGCTGGAGCGCGTGGCGATCCACCGTGAAAAGAGCGAGCAGTTGAGGGCCAGGATCAAAAAAGCCATGACCTATCCGATCGCAGTATTGGTAGTAGCCAGCCTGGTCACCGGGGTTCTGTTGATTCATGTCGTGCCGCAGTTCCAGAACCTGTTTGCCGGGGTCGATGGCAAGCTGCCGGCGTTCACGTTACGGGTGATTGCACTGTCCGAGTACATGCAGCAAGCCTGGTGGCTCGTAGCGCTGGGCATAGGTGCGGGAGGCGCGGGGTTGCGCTACGCCTATCGTACCCAGGCCTCTTTGCGCCTCTGGCTGGACGCCCGTTTGTTGAAAGCGCCGCTGGCAGGCAAACTGCTGAGAAAGTCAGCAGTGGCCCGCTACGCCCGTACGCTTTCCACCACCTTCGCCGCCGGTGTTCCGCTGGTACAAGCCCTGGATTCTGTGGCGGGTGCCGTCGGCTCCGGGCCGTTCAAACAGGCAATCGAACATATGCGACATGATGTATCCACTGGCATTCAATTGAACCAATCCATGGTTGCCAGCGGCCTGTTTCCCAGTATGGCGATACAGATGACAGCCATCGGCGAAGAGTCGGGCACACTGGATCGCATGCTGGAAAAGGTCGCCAGCCATTACGAAGCCGATGTGGACAACCTCGTCGACAATCTAACCACCCTGATGGAGCCGCTGATCATGGTGATACTGGGGAGTATTGTCGGCGCGCTGGTGATCGCCATGTACTTGCCGGTCTTCCAGTTGGGGAGCGCGTTTTGAGCCTGCTGCTGGGTGACTGCCCAGGGGCCTTCGCCTTGATGGCAGGCGTGCTGGGGCTGATCGTCGGCAGTTTTATAAACGTGCTGGCGTGGCGCCTGCCGAAAATGCTCGAACGGGATTGGCGCGCCCAGGCCCATGAAGTGCTCGGCATACCCGCTGAACCCTGCGGCCCAACCTACAACCTGATGCACCCCAACTCTTGCTGCCCGCACTGCAACCATCCCATACGTCCCTGGGAAAATATCCCACTGCTGAGTTACCTGTTTCTCAGAGGTCGCTGCGCCTATTGCCAAGGGGCGATCAGCGCCCGCTATCCACTGACTGAACTGGCGTGCGGGTTGCTCTCGGCCTGGGTGGCCTGGCATTTCGGCGTTGGCTGGCAGGCGGGCGCAGTGCTGGTGCTGACCTGGGGGTTGCTGGCGATGAGCCTGATCGACGCGGACCATCAATTGCTGCCGGATGTGCTGGTGATGCCGTTGCTGTGGTTGGGACTGATCGTCAACGGCTTCGGCTTGCTGACCACACTGCCTGATGCCCTTTGGGGCGCCGTGATCGGGTACCTGAGCCTGTGGAGTGTGTTCTGGCTGTTCAAGCTGGTCACCGGTAAGGACGGCATGGGCCACGGCGACTTCAAGTTACTGGCGCTGCTTGGTGCCTGGGGCGGCTGGCAGATCCTGCCGATGACACTGTTGATGTCGTCGCTGGTCGGCGTGTTCGTGGGTCTGATCTTGATGCGTCTGCACAAAGCCCAAGCGTCGGCACCGATGCCGTTTGGTCCGTATCTGGCGATTGCCGGCTGGATTGCATTGCTCTGGGGTGGTCAAATAACCGACTTCTATTTGCAGTCTGTCGGTTTCAGATGACCACTTCTGTTGCAACACCCTGGATTCTTGGCCTCACGGGCGGCATCGGCAGCGGTAAAAGCGCTGCGGCACAGCACTTTACCGACTTGGGTATCGACTTGGTGGACGCCGACCACGCCGCGCGCTGGGTGGTCGAGCCCGGCCGACCTGCGCTGACACGTATCGCCGAGCACTTCGGTGCTGGCGTGCTGCAGCCAGATGGCCAATTGGACCGAGGCGCCTTGCGCAAGCTGATCTTTGAGGTACCCGAAGAACGCCTTTGGCTGGAAGCTCTGCTTCACCCGTTGATTGGCGAAGAGATTCGCAGCCACCTGGCGCGCGCGAAGTCGCCTTACGCGATATTGGTGTCGCCACTGCTGATCGAATCCGGCCAATACAGCATGACCCAGCGCATCCTGGTGATCGACGTGCCGCAATCGCTGCAGATTCAGCGTACCCTGCAGCGCGATGGCATCAGCGAACAACAGGTGCAGGCGATCCTCAAGGCCCAATCCAGCCGTGAAGACCGCCTGAACCATGCCGATGACGTACTGGTCAATGACCAGAACCTCGCTTGGCTACACAGCGAGGTCGAGCGACTGCACCACTTTTACCTTACTTTGCGTGGAGGCCGATCATGAGCCAACCCTTGACCGTCGACTGCCCAACCTGCGGCGCCCCCGTGGAATGGAAAGCGACCAACCTCAACCGGCCGTTCTGCTCGGACCGCTGCAAACTCATCGATCTGGGCGCCTGGGCCGCAGAAGAACACAAGATCCCCGTCGCTCCGGATGCCGAAGACGAGCTGTTTTCCGAAGACCTGCCGCCGCGCCACTAAGGGCGCATAAAGGCGTACTCCTGCTGGTCGTCGAGGTTTTCTGCAAGGTATTGCAACTCGTCGGCCAAGTCTTCGAAACTGCGCACGCCCTTGCTCTGCTGCACCACCGCGCTGAGCATGGCGCGTAAGGTCAAGCCTGGGTCAAAACCGATTTCCTGTGCCGCATCCTGGCTTCTGCGCAACTCCTGCCGTGCCCACTCGTACACACTCATGATCCGTGCTCCTGGAGAAATTTTGCAGAGCATGGGCCTGCCAGGGTGTGTGAGATTTGATCTGGGTCAACGCAGTGAATCGTCGTCCTTCCAGGGTGCCGACAAGTAACGCGTGCGGTTGAAGGTCTCCAGCCATTCCGGGCAGAACACCACCAGGGCGCTGATGACCATGCCGTTGATAAACGCTTCGGGAAAGATGATCAGCCACAGGTAGCCGATGAAGTCTTCCAGCCATTCCGGCATAGCAAAACGCCCGTCGAACCACAGAAGCCCCAGCCCAAACAACAGGCACAGCAGCGCCGACAGAGCAGCAGCGAAAAAACCGGAACAAAAGATATACACAAAGGGATTGCGCGGTTGCGCACGCTCGACCAGCAGCGCGCAGACTTCGGTGACCAGCACCGGCAGCGCAATAAGCAATAGGCCGTTGACGCCGAGTGCTGCAAGGTCCTGGCGCCCCAACACCATCAAGCCCAGCTGGGCGGCAAAGCCGCCGACGATTGCAAGGGGCCAATCCAGCAGCAGGGTCACGGCGGTCATACCGATGAAGTGGTAGGACACGCCGGTATCAAAATCCCGCCGTACCAGCCATAGCATGAACAACGCGAACACAGTGCCGAACAGCAAATGTTGGCGTCGACGGTCAGCAAACAATTCGACCCAAGGTGACCGTATGACCGCCCATAGCACGACGGGCGCATACAACAGCCAGCCGACGCCCAAAGTCGTCGGCGCCAGCATTGCGGCACTGATCACGGCGGCACTCTCCATGTTGGAAAATCAGTCGGATCGTCAGTCTACACCGACGTTTTATAGCGGGACTTCCTGCGGTCATCATTTGGGCGCTAAGCTGCTAGTTATGGATGACTCAGATTACTTGCGCCTGCTCACTGTAGCGGCAGAACAAGCCAACGCCTTCCTGTCCAATGCCCGCAAGTGGGAGCGTGAGCGTTGGGTCTGCCAGCGCCTGTTGCAAGGCTTGAACGTGCCCTACCGCGCCGAAGAATTCCACGCCGCCGGGCAAGAGCCGCCGGACGTGCTGTTTCGCGACGCCAGCTTCGAGGTATTTTTCGTACTGGATGAAGGCCGCCGCCTGAACGACGAATGGCGCGACGAGTTGCTGCGCCGCCGCAGCGCCTTCTCCCTGAGCCAGCTGGTGCGGCGCGAAGCCAAGCCGCGGCGTATCCCCGCCCATGAATTCTTGTTGCGCCTGGCGCCTACACTGCGCAAGAAGGCGCATAACTATAAAGAGCGCGGGATGGACCTGGGGGAGCTGGATATCGTCGCCTTCACCAGCCTCAAGCGCGAAGTGCTCGACCTCAACAGTCATTTTCCGCCGCCGACCGAATACCTGCGCCAGGGCTGGCGCTCGCTGTCGCTGGTGGGGCCGACCTTTGCACGGGTGTTGTTTGCCCACCCCGACGCACCGGATTTCTTGCGCAACAACCTGGGCCGCAGCATAGTATTCGACGTGGGCATCAGCCTCTGAGCCCCCCGGACTGTAACGTGGCGCCCTTTTGCAACGTCTACCTGACGAGGCCTTTATGACCAGCCGCCTGAACCCCGATGACCAACGACATGTCGAAGAGTACCTGCAACTCTCCCAGAACCGAGTCGAGCGCAAGCCATTCCGGCCGTGGCTGCTCCTGAGTGTGGTGCTTGTTGTGGTGATCGGCCTGGGCCTGCTGAGCCGACTTTTGAGTTACCTGACGCTATGAGCTGCGTGGCGCTCGCGGGGGTAACTGCTCCGATTTCTTTTAGCCTTGCGAGATATCCCCATGACCCATCGTATTATTATCGTCGGCGGCGGCGCCGGCGGCCTGGAGTTGGCTACCCGCCTGGGTAAGACTCTGGGCAAGCGCGGCACCGCCAGCATCGCGCTGGTGGACGCCAACCTGACCCATATCTGGAAGCCCTTGCTGCACGAAGTGGCCGCCGGCTCGCTGAACTCTTCGGAAGACGAGCTCAATTATGTCGCCCAGGCCAAATGGAACCACTTCGAGTTCCAGTTGGGGCGTATGAGCGGGCTTGATCGTGAACAGAAGAAAATCCAGCTGGCCGCCACCCTCGATGAAGAAGGCCGTGAGTTGGTGCCCGCGCGCGTACTGGGTTATGACAGCCTGGTCATCGCGGTAGGCAGCACTACCAATGACTTTGGCACCGAGGGCGCGGCGCAACACTGTCTGTTCCTCGACACCCGCAAGCAGGCCGAGCGGTTCCATCAGCAATTGCTCAACCACTACCTGCGCGCCCATGCCGGGCAGACCGATGTGGTGGAAAAGATCAGTGTCGCCATCGTCGGCGCCGGTGCAACCGGGGTCGAGCTGGCCGCCGAACTGCATAACGCCGCTCACGAGCTGGCCGCCTATGGCCTGGACCGCATCAAGCCGGAAAACATGCACATTACCCTGATCGAAGCCGGCCCACGGGTGCTGCCTGCCCTGCCGGAGCGTATCGGCGGGCCTGTGCATAAAACCCTGGAGAAGCTTGGGGTGACCGTACTGACCAACTCGGCGGTCAGCGAGGTGACGGCCGATGCGCTGATCACCAGCAGCGGCCAGGTGATTCCCGCCAGCCTCAAGGTATGGGCTGCGGGGATTCGCGCGCCAGGTTTCCTCAAGGACATCGATGGCCTGGAAACCAACCGCATCAATCAACTGCAGGTGTTGCCGACACTGCAAACCACCCGCGACGAAAACATCTTCGCCTTTGGCGACTGCGCCGCCTGCCCGCAACCGGGCACCGACCGCAACGTACCGCCAAGGGCCCAGGCGGCTCACCAACAGGCATCGTTGCTGGCCAGGTCGCTGAAGCAGCGCATCGAAGGCAAGGACCTGCCGAGCTACAAATATACTGACTACGGCTCGCTGATCTCGCTGTCGCGCTTTTCGGCTGTGGGTAACTTGATGGGTAACCTCACCGGCAGCGTGATGCTGGAAGGTTGGCTGGCGCGGATGTTCTATGTGTCGCTGTACCGCATGCACCAGATGGCGCTGTATGGGTTCTTCCGTACGGCGATGTTGATGCTGGGGAGCAAGATTGGGCGCGGCACCGAGCCACGCCTTAAATTGCATTAACAACACGGTCTCGGATGCGACCAGGTAAATGTGGGAACGGGCTTGCTCGCTCCCACATTTGTTTTGCGCTGAGGCAGGATTCGCGCGCACAAAAAATCCCCGTATCTTTCGATACGAGGATTTTTAATATGGTCGGGGTAAGGGGATTCGAACTCCTGACATCCTGCTCCCAAAGCAGGCGCGCTACCGGACTGCGCTATACCCCGGTAAAAAAAAGGCGACCTTTCAGTCGCCTTCTTCGATCAGCGCTTTTGGCCTCTGATCTTAAGATTCGATTCCAGCGTTAACTGGTCTCAAAAATGGTGGGTCGTGTGGGATTCGAACCTACGACCAATTGGTTAAAAGCCAACTGCTCTACCAACTGAGCTAACGACCCAAATATGGTCGGGGTAGGGGGATTCGAACTCCCGACATCCTGCTCCCAAAGCAGGCGCGCTACCGGACTGCGCTATACCCCGATATTGAAATTGGCTCCGTGACCAGGACTCGAACCTGGGACCCAATGATTAACAGTCATTTGCTCTACCGACTGAGCTATCACGGAACTACATATTTCAAAGTACTACGTTGTTGCTTACTACCTTCTCTTCGACTTGTCCGTATCGCTACGTTCATGTCTCTGAGGCGCGCTATTCTACAATCTTAAAAACCCCTGTCAACCCTTTAAATTGCTTTTAAGACAATGATTTGCGCTTGTTTCTGATTTCTTCTTGGGGAGAAGAAACCCGTGGGCTGACGTTGCTGCGGGGCGCACTTTACAAGCCTTTGCCTTACAGTTCAACGCCCTATCGAAAAAAAAGGCCCCGCAATGCGGGTAATGCTGTTCACTTAAGCATTTGAGCTAAAGCGAGGCTTCCTGGAAAATCCGATGCCAGACCTCTGGCATCGGATTTTTTATGTCTGTTCAACAGGACCTGCTCGACCTCGGCGACCTTTTCAACTTCTGCGACCTAAGCACTTTCACCCAGAACATCCCCATAGAATGGGTTGCGTCTGCGCTGGATCTATCCAGTCAGGCCACTATTCGTCGGCGTCGCTTGCCCGCCGATCAGGTACTTTGGTTGGTGCTTGGCATGGCGTCGTTTCGTAATGAGCCTGTTCATGAGGTCGCTAGACGGTTGAACATTTGCGCTCAAGGCCTCGCTTGCGACCACTTGTTGGCCCGAAGCGGTGTCACTGAAGCCCGCAAGCGACTAGGGGCCGATCCAGTTGAGTGGTTATTCCGTAAAACCGGCACTCAATGGGGCTCGGAGCGCTACAACGAGGACGACTGGCACGGTTTGCAGGTCTTCGCGGTGGACGGTGTGCTCTTGCGCACACCGGACACACCCGAGCTTCGAGATCATTTCGGGTCAGGAAATACGCCCAGTGATCGTCAGACTCCCTTCCCCATGATGCGCTTGGTAGCGCTAATGAATGTGCGTTCGCACTTAATCCTGGATGCACAATTAGGGCCTTACCGGCGCAGTGAAATGCGCTTGGCCGACGAGTTTTTGCAGCAAGTCCCCGATCACTCCGTGACGCTATTCGATAAAGGATTTTGGGGCGCAGAAATGCTGTTGAGCCTGAGTAACACCGGAACCCATCGTCATTGGTTGATTCCCGCCAAAAAAGGCATGGTCTGTGAAGAAGTGATCCGTTACGGCGAGCACGACCGCTTGGTGCGCATGAAGGTCTCACCGCAAGCCAGAAAGAGAAATCCGGCTCTTGGTACCCATTGGGAAGCCCGTGAAGTCAGCTATGAAATCCAAGGCAGAGTAAAAACGGTCATGACATCGTTGCCAGCCAACACCTACAGCACCAAGGTCGTTGCCAAACTCTATCAGGAGCGCTGGGAAATCGAGTTGGGCTTCAGGGATATCAAAAGCTCCATGCAGCAGAATGCTGTGACCTTGCGTAGTAAGAGAGTCGACTTGGTCTATCAGGAAGTGTGGGGGCTTTTGCTGGCTTACAACGTGATTCGGCGGGAGGCTGGTCAAGCAGCAGTAGCGTTTGGTCGTGCACCGTCGGATATACGCTTTAAGCCGGTCTGCCAATACATTGCCGTGCAGTTGATCGTGATGGCAGCAGCCAATCCGGTTTCAGCTACAGGAAGACGCTTGGCGGAATTGAGGAAAGGTATTGGCGGATTGTTTCTGGATCACCGCCCCAGACCTGCGAGGCCAAGGACGGTGAAGATCTCAAAGACCCGGTTTCCAGTGGACCGTAAGGCTGCTCCGCTTAAGTGAACAGCATTACCGCAATGCGGGGCCTTCTCTTATTACCCAATAAACCGGGCTTAGTGAAAGACGATTTCGTCGTTTTCCACGGTCGCCTCGACGCTGGTACCGGGCATGAAGCGGCCCGACAGGATCAACTGCGCCAGCGGGTTCTCGATCCAGCGCTGGATCGCACGCTTCAACGGCCGTGCGCCATACACCGGGTCGTAACCCACAGCGATCAGCTTGTCCAACGCCTCGCGGCTCAGCTCAAGCGACAACTCGCGCTCTGCAAGACGGGCACGCAGGCGGCCCAACTGGATCTCGGTGATGCCCGCGATCTGATCCCGTGCCAACGGCTCGAAGATCACCACTTCGTCGACCCGGTTGATGAATTCCGGGCGGAAATGCGAGGTCAGCGCATCCATCACCGCCGCACGCTGTGCTTCACGATCCCCCACCAACTCCTGGATCTGCGCCGAGCCCAGGTTGGAGGTCATCACGATCACCGTATTGCGGAAGTCCACCGTACGGCCGTGGCTGTCAGTCAGGCGGCCATCTTCCAGCACTTGCAGCAGGATGTTGAACACATCCGGGTGCGCCTTCTCGACCTCATCCAGAAGGATCACCGAGTAAGGCTTACGCCGCACGGCTTCGGTCAGATAACCGCCCTCTTCGTAGCCCACATAGCCTGGTGGCGCACCGATCAAGCGAGCCACCGAATGTTTCTCCATGAATTCGGACATATCAATCCGCACCATGGCCTCTTCAGTATCAAAGAGGAACTCGGCCAAAGCCTTGCACAGCTCGGTCTTACCCACACCGGTCGGGCCGAGGAACATGAACGAGCCACTCGGACGGTTCGGATCGGACAACCCGGCCCGCGAACGCCGTACCGCATTGGACACCGCCACCACGGCCTCTTCCTGGCCAATCACGCGCTGGTGCAACAGGCTTTCCATTTTCAGCAGTTTGTCGCGCTCGCCTTCGAGCATTTTCGATACCGGAATGCCGGTCCACTTCGAGACGACTTCAGCGATTTCTTCCTCGGTCACCTTGCTGCGCAGCAGCTGGTTCTCAGGCTTGCCGTGTTGATCGACCATCTGCAGGCTGCGCTCCAGGTCCGGGATCACCCCGTACTGCAACTCGGCCATACGGTTCAGGTCGCCTTTACGGCGCGCGGCTTCCAGCTCCTGGCGGGACTGCTCGATCTTTTGCTGGATCTGCGCAGAGCCCTGCACTTCGGCTTTTTCCGAGGTCCAGATTTCTTCCAGGTCCGAATACTCGCGCTCCAGACGGACGATTTCTTCCTGGAGTTTTTCCAGGCGTTTCTTCGCCGCGTCGTCCTCTTCTTTCTTCAGGGCCTGGGACTCAACTTTCAGTTGAATCAGGCGCCGATCCAGACGGTCGAGCACTTCCGGCTTGGAGTCGATTTCCATGCGGATACGGCTGGCCGCTTCGTCGATCAGGTCGATGGCCTTGTCGGGCAACTGACGGTCAGTGATATAGCGGTGGCTCAATTTGGCCGCCGCAATGATCGCGCCGTCGGTGATCGCCACCTTGTGGTGAACCTCATAGCGTTCTTTCAGGCCACGCAGGATCGCGATGGTGTCTTCTTCGCTCGGCTCTTCCACCAGCACTTTCTGGAAACGACGCTCAAGGGCAGCGTCCTTTTCAATGTACTGGCGATATTCGTTGAGCGTCGTGGCACCGACGCAGTGCAACTCGCCCCGCGCCAAAGCGGGCTTGAGCATGTTGCCGGCATCCATGGAGCCTTCGCCTTTACCGGCACCGACCATGGTGTGCAGTTCATCGATAAACAGAATGATCTGCCCTTCCTGCTTCGACAGCTCATTAAGCAGGGATTTCAGGCGCTCTTCGAACTCGCCACGGAACTTGGCACCGGCAATCAGCGACCCCATGTCCAGGGACAGCAAGCGCTTGCCTTTGAGGCCGTCCGGCACTTCACCATTGATGATGCGCTGGGCCAAGCCTTCGGCAATCGCGGTTTTACCCACGCCAGGCTCGCCGATCAGCACCGGATTGTTCTTGGTGCGACGTTGCAGGACCTGGATGGTGCGACGGATCTCATCGTCACGGCCGATCACCGGATCAAGCTTGCCTTCTTCGGCGCGCTTGGTCAGGTCGACGGTGTATTTATCCAGGGCCTGGCGCGACTCCTCATGGTTGGGATCGTTCACCGCGTCGCCGCCGCGCAGGTTGTTGATGGCGTTTTCCAAGGCTTTCTTGCTCACGCCCTGGCCCAGCAGCAACTTGCCGAGCTTGCTGTTTTCGTCCATGGCGGCGAGCAGCACCAATTCGCTGGAGATGAACTGGTCACCCTTCTGCTGGGCCAAGCGGTCTGCCTGGTTGAGCAGGCGCGCCAAGTCCTGGGACATATTCACGTCCCCAGTTGGATTTTGGATTTTCGGCAGTTGGTCGAGCTCTTTGCTCAACTCCTTGCGCAGGCTGTTGACGTCAAAGCCCACCTGCATCAGCAAGGGCTTGATAGAACCACCTTGCTGTTCCAGGAGCGCCTGCATCAAGTGTGCAGGCTCGATAGCCGGATGGTCGAGGCCCACCGCCAGGGATTGAGAGTCAGATAAGGCCAACTGCAATTTGCTGGTTAAACGATCAATACGCATTAGTCACCTTCCTTTTGAGCAGGCCGGAGCTATAAAACATCCTGAATGAAGAAACCTGCCAGATACCCCTATAGATGGGGTGGATTCTGGGAGTTTCAAGCAACAGACAGTTGACGCAGATCAGATGAGTCTAGCGTTCCAGCCAGATAAGGGAGGCAAATCGACCGGTGCGAGGGCTGCGCCGGTAGGAAAAGAAGCGTGGGTCGGTCACGGTGCAGAACCCGCCACCATAAACAGCAGTGACGCCATGTGCGGCCAGGCGCAAACGGGCCAGCTTATAGATGTCAGCCATGAACTTGCCGGGGTTGCGGCTGGGCACGAAGGCTTCGGCGGTGATCGGCAATTGCTGCATGAAGGCTTCACGCACTTCCGGGCCGACTTCAAAGGCTTGCGGGCCAATTGCAGGGCCGAGCCACACCAGTACTTCGCTGGGTTCGGCATCCAGGCTTTCGAATGCCGCTTCCAACACACCCGCCGCCAGACCACGCCAACCGGCATGGGCCGCCGCTACACGGGTGCCGGCGCTGTTGCAGAACAACGCAGGCAGGCAATCGGCGGTCATGGAGGTGCAGGCAATGCCTGGGGTGCTGGTCCAACTGCCGTCCGCTTCAGCGGTACAACCGGGGTCGGCTTCGACCACAGTTACCCCGTGAACCTGACGCAGCCAGGCTGGCTGAATATTGAACGCATCGCTGAGACTTCGGCGATTCTCAAGGACGGCTTCGAGGCTGTCCTCGACATGATCGCCGAGGTTGAGGCTGTCGAACGGCGCCAGGCTGACACCGCCCGCACGGGTGGTGACGCAGGCTTTCACCTGAGGCGGCGCGGGCCAGTCAGGAATCAGCCAGTCACTCACCCGACAAACGCCTCGCGATCCTGCTTGAGCAGCGACAACAACCAGACCAGGTCGTCCGGCAGAGGCGATTCCCAGCTCATCCGCTTACCGCTCGTCGGATGATCCAGCTCCAGGAAACGTGCATGCAGGGCCTGGCGCGGGAAGTTTTTCAGCGAATCAACCATAGTTGCACTGGCCGCCGGCGGAATCCGGAAGCGGCCACCGTAGGCCGGATCACCGACCAACGGGAAGTTGATGTGCGCCATGTGCACGCGAATCTGGTGGGTACGGCCAGTTTCCAGCTTGACCCGCACGTGGGTGTGGGAACGGAAACGCTCCAGCACGCGGTAGTGGCTGACGGCCTGCTTGCCGCCTTCCATCACCGCCATACGCTGGCGCTGCTGGCCGTGGCGACCGATCGGGGCGTTGATCTTGCCACCCGCCACCACGACGCCGATCACGATGCACTCGTAGATCCGGCTGACGCTGCGGCTTTGCAATTGTGTGACCAACTGCGTCTGCGCCTGAATGGTCTTGGCCACCACCATCAAGCCGGTGGTGTCCTTGTCCAGGCGGTGCACGATGCCGCAGCGCGGGACGTTGATGATGTCCGGCACGTGGTGCAGCAGGGCATTGAGCAAGGTGCCATCAGCGTGCCCGGCTGCCGGGTGAACCACCAGGCCTGCGGGTTTGTTGATGACCAGGATGTCGTCGTCTTCATAGACGATATCCAGCTCGATGTCCTGGGCGACCCATTCTCCCTGGGCTTCCTGCTCGGCAGTCAGCTCAAGAATCGCACCGCCATGGACTGTGTCTCGCGGGCGGATAACCGCTCCATCCACAGTCAGGCGGCCGTCTTTGATCCAGGCGGAAAGGCGCGAGCGCGAGTGCTCAGCGAATAATTGTGCGGCGACTTGATCGAGGCGTTGGCCGCCCAATTCGGACGGCACCTCTGCGCGAAGTTCAATTTTATCGGACATGCTCAGACTAGGCGTGGCACAGCCTTTGGTTTCGGCTGCGCGCTTGTGGTTAAATACGGCGTCTTTTGCCCCGAGGCTTTCAACGGGGCGCTCATCATAACAGGACGGCCCCGCCCAAGACAGCGGCCGTCATAGGGACGCAAGCCGCCATGCAAGTGAAACACCTGCTGCTGATCGCCATCCTCGCCATGACTGCTGCTTGCTCGTCAACAAAGGAAGTCGTCGACGAAAACCTGAGCGAAGTCGAGTTGTACCAACTGGCTCAGAAAGACTTGGACAATAATAGCTACACCAGCGCCACAGCGAAGCTGAAGGCACTGGAGTCGCGCTATCCGTTCGGGCGCTACGCCGACCAGGCCCAACTCGAGCTGATCTACGCCAACTACAAGAACGCCGAGCCGGAAGCTGCCAAGTCCGCTGCCGAGCGTTTCATCCGCCTGCATCCACAGCACCCGAACGTCGACTACGCCTACTACATGAAGGGCCTGACTTCGTTCGACCAGGACGTCGGCCTGCTGGCGCGCTTCCTGCCGCTGGACATGACCAAGCGCGACCCGGGCGCTGCCCGCGACTCCTACAACGAGTTCGCCCAGCTGACCAGCCGCTACCCCAACAGCCGCTACGCGCCGGACGCCAAGCAGCGCATGATCTACCTGCGCAACCTGCTGGCTTCCTACGAAATCCACGTGGCCCACTACTACCTGACCCGTCAGGCTTACGTAGCCGCCGCCAACCGTGGTCGTTATGTAGTAGAGAACTTCCAGGAAACCCCTTCCGTGGGTGACGGCCTGGCCGTGATGACCGAGGCCTACCAGCGTCTGCACCTGGACGACCTGGCCAGCACCAGCCTGGAAACCCTGAAGCTCAACTACCCGGATCACCCTAGCCTGAAAGACGGCCAGTTCGTGCCTCAGGTTGCCGAAGCCGACAACCGTTCGTGGCTGAGCAAGTACACCCTGGGCCTGATCGAGTCCCGTCCACCGCTGCCGCCGGGCGAAACCCGCGCCAACCAGGACGTGATCAAGCAGTACCAGGACGCCAAGGACGCCATTCCTTCAGAGCTCAAGCCCCACGATGAGAACGGCGACGTGATCGAAGAGGAAGAGCCACAGGCCCTGGGCAACAACCAGGACCGTTCGTGGTTCAGCTACATGACTTTCGGTGTGTTCGACTGATTGCACCGGCGTCATCAAGAAGGAGCCTTTCGAGGCTCCTTTTTTGTGGGTGGTATTATTGCGCTGTGCGCTACGCACGTCCTTGGCTAAACTGGCGCATTCCTTGTCGAGAAACTGCCCATCATGCTTCGTCTACTGTTCTGGATTGCCGTCATTGCCGCCGCAGTATGGTTTTGGCGCAAACTCAAAAGCCCGGCCGCCAAGCAGCATCGTGACAGCGAGCCCAACGCGGCCCTGATGGTGCGCTGCGCCCACTGCGGCGTGCACTTGCCGCAGGATCGCGCCTTGAGCTCGCGCCAGGAATGGTATTGCACCCAGGCGCATCTGGAGCAAGGGCCGAAGTCTATCCAGCATTGATCCGACCTTCTGGCGCATAAGGCGCGGGGTCGATAATCGGCGCACGCGCCAGCAGCAGGTCGGTAAACAGCTGGCAGGACGCTGGCGCGAGCACCAGGCCATTGCGGTAATGGCCGCAATTGAGCCACAAGCCGTCGAAGCCCGGCACTTGGCCGATGTAAGGAATACCTTCCGGCGAACCTGGGCGCAATCCGGCCCAATGCCCAACCACCTCGGCGTCCGCCAGGGCGGGAATCAGCTCCACCGCTGATGCCTTGAGGCTTTCCAATGCGGTGTTGGTGGGGGTCTTGTCGAAGCCTTCATGTTCCAGGGTACTGCCGATCAGGATGTGCCCGTCACGCCGTGGGATCGCATAACGCCCCTTGGCCAGGACCATGCTCGACAGGAAATCCGAAGCGCATTTGTACAGGATCATCTGGCCTTTGACCGGCTCGACCGGCAGCGACAAACCCAACGTACCCAGCAGCTCACCGCTCCAGGCGCCGGCCGCCAGTACGACCTGGTCGCCGAAGATCAAGCCATCAGTTGTGTTCACGCCCACGACATTGCCCGCACCCAGAACGAAACCAGTCACTTCACACTGTTCGTGAATGGTCACGCCGGGCAGCGCCAGCAGCGCTGCCTTGAGGGATTTGACCAGGCGCGGGTTGCGCACATTGGCGACGTTGGCCATGTAGATCGCCTGGGAGTACCCGCCACCCAGCACCGGAACGGCGTCATGGGCGGCCGATACGTCGACTTTGCTCAATGGGCGGCCTTCGCGCGCAGCCCAGGCCAGGGCTTGGGCTTCATCGTCCAGGTCCAGCCAGTACAGGCCCGTGGTATGCACCTCCGGGTCGACCCCCGTCTGGGCAAACAGGCGCTGCGCCAGCTGTGGATAAAAGTCCTGGGACCAATGGGCCAGCGCGGTGACGGCCGGGCTGTAGCGCCACGGATACAGCGGCGAAACAATGCCACCGCCCGCCCAGGAGGACTCCTGCCCCAACCCCGCGCGCTCCAGCAGCACCACCGTTTGCCCTTGGGTCGCCAGGTTGAACGCCGTCAACAAACCGATGACTCCGCCACCGACAATCACTACCTGCTGTTGCTCTGCCATCATTTGATCCAGCCGATAAATAGGAACCTGCGCGCACGGCGCCCAGTCGTCCAGCACCCTCGTCATTGGCCCCAACACTGCTTGCGCGACATTTCAGGTGCCGCGCCCGGATTGGTCCGCATACCGGTGCTGGTCAGGCTGAAGTCACCGCAAAGGTCGCCGGCCATCATCGAGCCGACGCCAGGCGTAGCCACGAGCTGAAAATCCTGAGGGTTCAATGCTGCGGTGATTCTATAGCGATCATTGCCCTCGCTGACGCCGCTTGCATCAATAAAAGTGCCGGTCCTCGTATAAAAACGCTCCAGATGCTGAGCCTGATCGGTCAATAACGCGACAATTTCCGCGCGATAGGCCTTTTTCATATGACTGGTGTAGCCGGGGTAAGCAATCCCGGCCAGTACCGCAATGATCACCACGGCGATCAGTAACTCAATCAGGGTAAAGCCCTGGCTGTCCGTGCTCATTTCAACGCTCCTTATTGAAGTTGCCGCCAGGCCACCCGCCGGAAACGCGAGCCGCCCTCCTCTTCTACCCGTGCATAGACGCTCTCCAGCAACGTGCGCAATTGGCCGCTTAAACCGACGGCCGTCACTCGATATACGTCGGCCGTTGTTTGCGGTGGTAAATGCGCCAGCCCAACCGCGAGGCCCAGGGATTGAATGCCGTATAGACCCCCCTCCAGTGCGACCCAAGTGATACCCGAAACAGGATCTACCCCAGCCCCAACCACCGAATAGGCAGATGCCGGCGGCGCACAGCTGACAATCGAACGGCACTTGGGCAGCGCTGCAAATAACCGCTGTACGACCGACTCCCCACGCCGCAAGCCACTCTCGGCGCTTTGCAGCGACTGATTACGGTGCCAGAGACTACCGCTGACCTTTTGTTGGCTCACCGCACTCTGCATGGATGACAGACCTATCAGCGACAACAGCAACAACACCACCAGGCTGATCAGCAACACCATGCCGGCCTGCCGTAGACGAATAGACTCTTTAAGTATCATGGCGGCCCTACCCCAGACGGTTTCGCAGCGCCGCCACGACGCTGTAGGTTTGATCCTTCACGTGACCGGTCGGGTCTCGCAGCGTCATCCGGATGCGTACGCTGCGTATCAAGGCCAGGTCCGCCGGACTCGCGTCGTAACGCGCCACCTCCGTCGACGAAGGTTTGGCGGCCACGCCAAAGCTGATATCGAAGGCCTGCACGTTATCCACCAGCACGGCCTTGGCAGGGGCCGCAGGCGTGCTGACTTTCAATTGGCCCGCTTCGAAGGTGTAGGTGATCTGGCGCAGTGCAATGCGGATTTGTCCGGGCGCTGGTGCAGGCGCACTGCCGGCGTGCGCCTGGGCGGTTCCTGTGCAGTCGGACAATACCGTCCAGTCGGGCTTGCCACCCTCAAGACCGACATCCGCCGTCACCAGCGACAACGACTTCGCCCCCGCCTCGGCCCTCCAACTGAAAGGCTGATCAAACGCGGGTGGGGCATTGTCGATAAACGCCGTGGCCAAACAGCCAAACATGCCCACCTGGCGAATATCCTGGGTCATCTTGCCCAGCAAGAACCGTGCGTCATCCTGCAGCAACATCGCAGCCTGCTGACTGGCATGGGTCACTCTGGAACTGATCACTACCTGGCTGACCCCAAGCACCAAGACCAACCCCATAGCCAACGCCAGCAGCAACTCCACCAGGCTGAATCCGCGAACAAGAGGCCTCATTGCGCGTTCCTCAATTCATCACCGATGCGGCTGGTCAGGGTGAATGTTTCCCGGGCGCCCGGCCTGTTCGCGCCCCGGCTGTCATCCCAACTGATGCTGACAGTCACCTCGCCAGCACTGACCAACACCGAGCCTTTGGCGCTCGTCCCGGCAAAGCCGAGGATATTGGCCTCGAAATCATGCAGGTCCAGATCGCGCACGCTGGCAGATGCATCGCTGGCCGAGGCACGCTCGGCCCGGCCCCAGGAATAGTCGACAGCAGAATTGGCGCGGATTCGGTCGAGCATGTCGTAGGCAATGAAACTGGCCTGGCTAGTCATCCTGGAGCTGTCGGTGTATTTGAGCGCATTGAGCTGGATGACCGCCGCACCCAGCAGGCCAATGGCGAGGATCAGTACGGCGACGAGCACCTCGATCAGCGTCATTCCAATTTGGTGCCGAGGCGAATCCTTGGGGAAACCAGTGCAGGGGCAGGCAAGCATTACCGTCGTCATCCGTGTCGAGGTCCAAAAAAGCAGGAGAAACCTGCTGTGCGGCCCAAGACTAGCGCCGGTTTTTCGCCTGCGCTGCTTCCGGAACAAAGGGAAATACTTTGGACATGAAGGCCATCATTCAGCGCAACGCACTGGACGCTATAACTAAGGCTGCACCTAATTCCAAGGAGGGAGGACACATGCGCCAACAAGGTTTCACCCTGATAGAACTGCTGCTCGGGCTGATCGTGAGCGGCATCCTGGCTAACTTGGCAACCCCCAGCTTCAAGGGTTTACTGGAATCACAGCAGCGTCACAGCGCAGCGCAATCCTTAGCCGGAGGGCTGCGCTACGCACGCACCGAAGCCATCGCACGCAACCAGGCCGTGGTGATTCATGCGCGGGAAGACGATTGGAGCCAAGGCTGGCGGGTCATTCTGGATGTAAGCGGACGCGGCTACCTGGACGACGATAACCCCGTGCTACTGGAGCACCAGGATAATGGTCGCGTGCCGGTAGTCGGCAACGGGCCGGTCAAGAGCCAGGTGCGCTTCAGCGGGCTGGGTGAGCCGGTGTTTTCAGGGGGTGGTTTTCGTGCCGGCACCGTACATGTGTGCGCCACGGATCAGGCGCAGAGCCTGTATCAGGTCGTACTGGCGCCCAGCGGGCGCATCAGCCTGCGCAGCGACCGTGCCGAGCAAGCGTTGTGCCGGAGCTACTCCGGCACACGGACGCTCAGAGCAGCGAGCGAACCCGCAGCTCCTTGGGCATGGAGAAGGTGATGTTCTCTTCACGGCCAGCTAGTTCATCAGCACCGGTGGCACCCCAGGCATGCAATTGCTGGATAACGCCGCGCACCAGCACTTCCGGGGCCGAAGCGCCGGCCGTGATGCCAATCCGCTCGACGCCATCGAACCAGCTGCGCTGCATGTCTTCGGCGCCATCGATCAGGTACGCCGGGGTCGCCATGCGTTCCGCCAACTCACGCAGACGGTTGGAGTTGGAGCTGTTAGGGCTGCCGACAACCAGGACCACATCGCATTCATCGGCCAATTGCTTGACGGCGTCCTGCCGGTTTTGGGTGGCGTAGCAGATGTCGTCCTTACGTGGCCCGCCAATGGCCGGGAAGCGGCCGCGCAACGCATCGATGACGCGGCTGGTGTCATCCATGGACAAGGTGGTCTGGGTCACGAACGCCAGTCGCTCGGGGTTCTGTACCTGCAGGTTGGCGACGTCTTTTTCGTCTTCCACCAGGTAAATGGCCCCGCCATTGCTGGCGTCGTATTGACCCATGGTGCCTTCGACTTCCGGGTGACCGGCATGGCCGATCAGGATGCACTCTCGTCCGTCACGGCTGTAGCGGGCGACTTCGATGTGTACCTTGGTGACCAGTGGGCAGGTGGCATCGAAGACTTTGAGGCCACGGCCTGCCGCTTCGGTACGCACGGCCTGGGAAACACCGTGGGCGCTGAAGATGACGATGACGTCGTCCGGCACCTGGTCCAGTTCTTCGACAAAGATGGCGCCACGCGCACGCAGGTCTTCGACCACGAATTTGTTGTGAACGACTTCATGGCGCACATAAATCGGCGGCCCGAAGACTTCCAGGGCGCGGTTGACGATTTCGATCGCCCGGTCCACGCCGGCGCAGAAGCCACGGGGGTTGGCGAGTTTGATTTGCATGCTGTGCCTCGTGTCTTGCAGCCACTTGGGTTCAAGCTAGACGCTAACCCACCTGACAGTAGAGATCAAAGATGTGAGCGACGGTGCGACGATTCGACATTTTTAACCGCGTCGTTGATCAGATCGCTTTAACGTCGATGATTTCAACATCAAAGGTCAAGGTTTTACCAGCCAACGGGTGGTTGAAGTCGATGGTTACTTGCGCGTCATCGAAGGTTTTCACCACACCTGGCAGCTCGGTATTCGCCGCATCATTGAAGATCACCAACAAGCCTTCCGACAGGTCCATGTCCTGGAACTGCGAACGCGGGATGATCTGCACGTTTTGCGGGTTGGGCTGGCCAAAGGCGTTTTCCGGCAGGATCTGCAGGGTGCGCTTGTCGCCGGCCTTGAAACCGAATAGGGCCGCTTCAAAACCGGGCAGCAGGTTGCCATCGCCGACCTTGAAGGTGGCTGGGGCTTTGTCGAAGGTGCTGTCGACCGTATCGCCATTCTCCAGGCGCAGTGCGAAATGCAAGGTGACTTCCGTATTCTGGCCGATGCGTTGCTCAGCCAATACCTGATCAGTCATTGACGGTCTCTCCGGTTTTCTTGCTTTTGAACATGTCCAACGCCAGCATGATCGCACCGACGGTGATGGCGCTGTCGGCGAAGTTGAACGCCGGGAAGTAGTGGCGGTTCTGCCAATGCACCAGGATAAAGTCGATCACATGGCCGAGGGCAATGCGGTCGTACAGGTTGCCCAGCGCGCCGCCCAATACCAGGGCCAAGGCAATAGCCAGCCAGGTGTCATCGCGGCCAAGACGCTTGAGCCACACCACCAGCACCGCACTGACCACCACGGCGATCAGGGCGAACAGCCAGCGCTGCCAGCCGCCGCTATCCGCCAAAAAGCTGAAAGCGGCGCCGGTGTTGTAGGCCAGGGTCCAGCTGAAGTAATCCGGGATCACCACGATCTGCTGGAACATCTGCAGGGAGCCTTCGAAATGAGCCTTGCTGACCTGGTCGATGACCAGGACCAGCAGACTCAATACGAGCCAGCCCAGACGTCCGAAACGGCTGGAAGTATTAGGCATAGTGGCGAACCTCACCAGCGCCCGAGATGTTGTCGACACAACGACCACAGATTTCCGGGTGCTCAGGGTTCACGCCGACGTCTTCACGGCAGTGCCAGCAGCGGGCGCACTTAGAGAAGGCCGACTTGACCACTTTGAGCTTGAGGCCCGGCACTTCGGTAGCGACCGCGTCCGCCGGGGCCTGGGCGAATGGCGCCAGGCTCGCGGTGGAGGTGATCAGCACGAAGCGCAGTTCGTTGCTCAGCTTGGCCAGGTCGGCGGTCAGGCCTTCCTCGGCAAACAGGGTGACTTCGGCTTGCAGGTTGCCACCGACAGCCTTGGCCGCGCGTTGCACTTCCAGCTCCTTGTTCACCGCAACCTTCACGGCCATCACGCCTTCCCAGTACTCGCGGCCCAGTTCGAAGTCGGCCGGTAGTTCGGTCAGGCCTTCGTACCAGGTGTTGAGCATCACGGACTCGTTACGCTCGCCCGGCAGGTATTCCCACAGCTCGTCGGCGGTAAAGGCAAGGATCGGCGCGATCCAGCGCACCAGCGCTTCGGAGATATGGAACAGCGCGGTCTGCGCCGAGCGGCGCGCCTTGCTGTTGGCGCCGGTGGTGTACTGGCGGTCCTTGATGATGTCGAGGTAGAAACCACCCAGCTCCTGCACGCAGAAGTTGTGGATCTTCGAGTACACGTTCCAGAAGCGGTATTCGCCGTAGTTTTCCTGCAACTCACGTTGCAGCAACAGGGTACGGTCCACGGCCCAACGGTCTAGGGCGAGCATGTCCTCAGCCGCCAGGATGTCGGTGGCCGGGTTGAAACCGGTCAGGTTCGACAGCAGGAAACGTGCGGTATTGCGGATACGGCGGTAGGCATCGGCGCTGCGGGCCAGGATCTGGTCCGACACGGCGATTTCGCCCGAATAGTCGGTCGACGCAACCCACAGACGCATGATGTCGGCGCCCAGGGTGTCGTTGATCTTTTTCGGCTCGATCACGTTCTTCAGCGACTTGGACATCTTGCGGCCCGTCTCGTCGACGGTAAAACCGTGAGTCAGCAGTTCGCGGTACGGCGCGTGGTTGTCGATGGCGCAACCCGTCAGCAACGACGAGTGGAACCAGCCACGGTGTTGGTCGGAGCCTTCCAGGTACAGGTCGGCACGCGGACCGGTCTCGTGGCCCATCGGGTGCGAGCCGCGCAGCACGTGCCAGTGAGTGGTGCCGGAGTCGAACCACACGTCGAGGGTATCGCTGATCTTGTCGTACTGAGACGCTTCATCGCCCAGCAGTTCGGCGGCGTCCAGCTTGAACCAGGCTTCGATGCCTTCCTGTTCAACGCGTTGGGCCACTTGCTCCATCAGTTCGACGGTACGTGGGTGCAGCTCGCCGCTTTCCTTGTTCAGGAAGAACGGAATCGGAACGCCCCAGTTACGCTGGCGGGAGATGCACCAGTCCGGACGGTTGGCGATCATCGAGTGCAGGCGCGCCTGGCCCCAGGCCGGGACGAACTTAGTATCTTCGATGGCCTTGAGCGAACGGACACGCAGGGTGTCGCCACTGACCGGTTCTTTGTCCATGCCGATGAACCACTGCGCGGTGGCGCGGTAGATCAGCGGGGTCTTGTGGCGCCAGCAGTGCATGTAGCTGTGCTGGATGGTGGCGGTTTGCATCAGCGCACCGACTTCACGCAGCTTTTCGATGATCGCAGGGTCGGCCTTGAAGATGAATTGGCCGCCGAAGAACTCCAGCGAAGGCACGTAAACGCCGTTGCTTTGCACTGGGTTGATGATGTCGTCGTTGACCAAGCCATATTTTTTGCAGATGACAAAGTCGTCCACGCCATAGGCCGGCGAACAGTGAACAATGCCCGTGCCCGAACCCAGTTCGACGTAGTCAGCCAGGTACACCGGCGACAGACGGTCATAGAACGGGTGGCGGAAATTGATCAGCTCCAATGCGGCGCCGGTGGTGGTCGCGATGACCGAACCTTGCAGTTCGTAACGGGCCAGGCAGGCCTCGACCATTTCTTCAGCAAGCACCAGCAGGCGATCACCGACATCCACCAGGGCATAGGTGAATTCCGGGTGCACGTTCAGCGCCTGGTTGGCCGGGATGGTCCATGGGGTGGTGGTCCAGATCACGATGGCGGCCGGCTTGGTCAGCGAAGACAGGCCAAAGGCCTCGGCCAGCTTGGCCTCGTCGGCGATCGGGAAGGCCACGTCGATGGTCGAGGACTTCTTGTCTTCGTACTCGACTTCCGCTTCAGCCAGGGCCGAACCGCAGTCGAAGCACCAGTTCACGGGCTTGAGGCCCTTGAACACGAAACCGCCCTTGACGATCTCGGCCAAGGCGCGGATTTCCCCGGCCTCGTTCTTGAAGCTCATGGTCTTGTACGGGTTGTCCCACTCGCCGAGCACGCCCAGGCGGATGAATTCGGACTTCTGCCCTTCGATCTGCTCGGTGGCGTAGGCACGGCACAATTCGCGGGTTTTATCCGCGCCCAGGTTCTTGCCGTAGGTCACTTCGACTTTGTGTTCGATCGGCAGGCCGTGGCAGTCCCAACCCGGCACGTACGGCGCGTCGAAGCCCGACAGGGTTTTCGAGCGCAGGATCATGTCCTTGAGAATCTTGTTCAGCGCATGACCGATGTGAATCGTGCCGTTGGCATAAGGAGGGCCGTCGTGCAGGACGAATTTCGGACGATCCTTGCCAATCTCGCGCAACTTTCCGTACAGGCCAATACTGTCCCAGCGCTGCAGGATCTGCGGTTCGCGCTGTGGCAGGCCGGCCTTCATTGGGAAGGCGGTGTCCGGAAGGTTTAGCGTGGCTTTATAGTCGGTCATTTAAGGCTCTTCGGTTAGCGATGGGCGCTAGGTGCGGCTAGTGCACGGGCGGCGGCGACATCCGCATTGATCGCCGTTTTCAACGCCTCAAGGGAGGCGAAACGCTGCTCTTCACGCAGCTTCTGGTGGAAAACCACCGTCAAACGCCGGTCATACAAATCACCGGCAAAATCCAAAAGGTGAACTTCCAGGTGGGCCTTGCCATCACCTGCAACCGTAGGCCTGACGCCTATGTTGGCGACTCCCGGCCACGATTGGCCATCAACGTCGACGCTCACCAGGTAAACCCCGGTCAGCGGCACACGACGGCGCTTGAGTTGCACGTTGGCGGTTGGCGTGCCCAATTGGCGCGCCAGCTTCTGGCCGTGCAGGACCCGCCCGGCAATGCGGAACGGGCGACCGAGCAAACGCTCGGCCAAGGCGAAGTCGGCAGCAGCCAGGGCGTTACGTACCTGGGTACTGCTCACGCGCAGGCCGTCCAGTTCGACGGTTTGCGCGGCTTCGACGGTAAAACCCTGGTTGACGCCCGCGTGCTGCAGGAAATCGAAATCCCCGACGCGGTCGCAACCAAAGCGGAAGTCGTCACCGACCTCCAAATGCTGCACGCCCAGGCCATCGACCAAGATACGGTCGACGAATTCGGCGGCGCTCAGGCTTTGCAAACGCTGGTTGAAGGCCAGGCAGAGAACACGATCCACACCCTCCTCAGCCAGCAATTGCAACTTGTCACGCAGGCGGGCCAAGCGAGCCGGCGCGGTCTCGGGAGTAAAATATTCCCGCGGCTGTGGCTCGAAAATCACCACGCAGCTGGGCACGCCCAACTCGACCGCGCGTTCGCGCAGCCGGCCCAGGATAGCCTGGTGGCCACGGTGAACACCGTCAAAGTTGCCAATGGTGGCGACGCAACCCCGATGCTCGGGGCGCAGGTTGTGGAGACCTCGAACCAGCTGCATAACGCGCTTCTTGCTCATAAAGTGGTCGATTATAACCACACCCGGCCCCGGACGACAGGCAACAGCACAGGCCAAATGGATCGAATCGATAAAACAACCGATTTATCGCGGCAAACTCTCTAACCCAGCGACTTGCGATTGAAATCCCGCAGGCGGAAGCCCTGCAGCAGCAACATCCCGAAGTACACCACCACACCGGCGGCGACCAGTACACCAAGACGCATGAAGCGCTCCAGCATATGGCCTTCGTCCCAGGCGGGCATAAAGTGCATCAGGCCGAGCAATACGGCAGACATCATGGCCACCGCCACCAGCAGCTTGAGGGCAAACAGGCCCCAACCTGGCTGCGGCTGGAACATCTGCTGTTTGCGCAGTTGGTAAAACAACAGACCGGCATTGATACATGCGCCGGCACTGATGGCCAGGGCCAGGCCGGCGTGAGCCAGCGGGCCAATAAATACCAGGTTGAGCAATTGCGTGACGATCAACGTGAAAATCGCGATTTTGACCGGCGTACGGATGTTTTGCTGGGCATAGAAGCCGGGGGCCAGCACTTTGATCACGATAATACCGAGCAGACCGACGGAATAAGCGACCAGCGCGTGCTGGGTCATCAACGCGTCATGGGCATCGAATTGGCCGTATTGAAACAGCGACACCGTCAACGGTTCGGCCAGGATCCCCAGCGCCAGGGCGCACGGCAGCACCAGTACAAAGCACAAGCGAAGGCCCCAGTCGAGGATGCGCGAGTATTCCTGCCGGTCCTTGCTGGCGTAGGTGCGCGCCAGCGTCGGCAGCAGAATCGTGCCCAGCGCCACGCCCAGCACGCCGGACGGCAATTCCATCAGGCGGTCGGCGTAGTACATCCACGACACCGAGCCGGACACCAGCAGCGAGGCGAACGCCGTGTTGATGATCAGGGAAATCTGGCTGACGGAAACACCCAGGATCGCCGGCAGCATATTGCGCATCACGCGCCACACGCCCGTGTCCCTGAGGTTCAGGCGCGGCAGCACAAGCATGCCAATTTTTTTCAGGTGCGGCAGTTGGTAGAGCAATTGCGCCAGGCCGCCGGCCAGTACGGCCCAACCCAGGGCCATCACCGGTGGATCGAAGTACGGGGTAAGGAACAGCGCGAAGATGATCATGCTGACGTTCAGCAGGGTCGGCACGAAAGCCGGCACCGAGAAACGGTTCCAGGTATTGAGGATCGCCCCGGCCAGGGATGACAGGGAGATCAGCAATATATAAGGAAAGGTCACTCGCAGCAGATCAGTGGTCAGCGCGAACTTTTCCGGGGTATTGGCAAAACCGGGGGCCGTGGCCCAGATCACCCAGGGGGCAGCGAGCATGCCAAGGACGGTCACCAGCATCAGTACCAGGGTCAACAGGCCCGAGACATAAGCAATAAAGGTGCGGGTGGCTTCCTCGCCCTGCTGGGTCTTGTATTCGGCCAGGATCGGCACGAAGGCCTGGGAAAACGCGCCTTCGGCGAAAATTCGCCGCAGCAGGTTGGGGAGTTTAAACGCAATAAAGAAGGCATCCGTGGCCATGCTGGCGCCGAAAATGCGCGCCAGCAGGGTATCGCGTACAAACCCCAGTACGCGGGAAATCATGGTGATAGAGCTGACGGCGGCCAACGATTTGAGCAGATTCATTGAAAGAGTTTGCGCCTTTAGATAAAGAGCAGGCGAACAACGCGCCTACTTATGCGATACTGCGCGCCTGCAACAGCACAGAGCCAAAGCTCGCGAGTTTACAGGTCAAGCGCCGGAAATAAATCACCCGCCTCTTCAGATCGACCACTCAGCAGTTCGCATCAGCCGCCCTTGACAACCCATCAAGTCATCGGCATGATTCGCGGCCTATTTTGTTTGCTATTTCCTAAAAAGTCTTTCGAGGAGCTCGACGGTGGCCAACACACCTTCCGCCAAAAAACGTGCAAAACAGGCTGAGAAGCGTCGCAGCCACAACGCCAGCCTGCGTTCCATGGTTCGTACCTACATCAAGAATGTAGTTAAAGCCATCGACACCAAAGACGCTGAAAAAGCCCAAGCTGCTTACGTTCTGGCTGTGCCAGTTATCGACCGCATGGCCGATAAAGGCATCATCCACAAGAACAAGGCCGCTCGTCATAAGAGCCGCCTGAATGGCCACATCAAGGCTTTGAGCGTTCCTGCTGCCGCCTAAGTGGTAACAACTGCAACGCAACCCAGGTTGCGAAACAGTTAAGAAATGCCCCGCACCGAAAGGTCCGGGGCATTTTTGTTTGTGTGTGGGATCGCAGTGCATTTTTGCACACAAAAAAACGCCCCGAACCAGTCGGGGCGTTTTTGCTACCTATTGATCAAACCGCAATCAATGGTGATGACCGCCTTCACCGTGGACGTGGCCGTGAGCCACTTCTTCCTGGGAAGCGTCGCGAATGGCAACGATCTTCACTTTGAAGTTCAGGCGCTGGCCAGCCAGTGGGTGGTTGCCGTCGACGGTCACGTCGTCGCCGTCCAGGTCACGGATAGTCACGATCTGCATTTGGCCGTCCGGCGCGGAAGCGTGGAACTGCATGCCCACTTCCAGCTCGTCAACGCCTTCGAACATGCTGCGGCTGAGGGTGCTGACCAGTTCGGCCGAGTACTCGCCGTAGGCATCTTCAGGTTCTACGGCAACGGCCAGCTCATCACCGACGTTCTTGCCTTCCAGTGCCCTCTCCAGGCCTGGGATGATATTACCTGCGCCTTGCAGGTAGACCAGCGGCGCGCCGCCGGCGGAGCTGTCGATGACCTCACCAGCGTCGTTGGTCAGGGTATAGTCGATGGAGACAGCCTTGTTAGCGGCGATCGTCATGGGGCGAGACCTTTTGCATAAGAATGAAGAACGGACAAGTCTAAACAAGGATTTGCCCGAAAGCGAACAGAACCCGGACAGACGGGACCGATCGACGGCATCCTTCATCATCGGGTTCCACCAGGACGACGACCAGCACTGGGTCGCCGAGCTGTCCTGCGGCCACACCCAGCACCTGCGCCACCAGCCACCCTGGCAGTCTCGCGCCTGGGTACTCGACCCTGCGCAACGCCTTGAAAAAATAGGCCAGCCCTTTGCCTGCGGCTGGTGTGCGCAAGCACACGAATAACGATAACCTTGGCGCCTGATTCCCGGTAGATGTTCAACCATAGAACCTCACCGAAGCCATGCACCTTCAGAGAATTCGCATGCAGACTTTTTTTATCGCGCCCACCGATTTTGGTGTGGGTCTGACCTCCATCAGCCTCGGGCTGGTGCGTACGCTGGAGCGGGCTGGACTGAAAGTCGGCTTCTTCAAGCCGATTGCCCAACCGCACCCCGGCGATACCGGTCCAGAGCGTTCCACTGAGCTGGTGGCGCGCACACACGGTCTCAAGCCGCCACAGCCCCTGGGCCTGACCCATGTAGAGCGGATGCTGGGCGACGGCCAGCTCGACGAGCTGCTGGAAGAAATCATCACGCTGTACCAGCAAGCCGCCGTGGGCAAGGACGTATTGATCGTCGAAGGCATGGTGCCCACCCGTAGCGCCAGCTATGCGGCACGGGTCAACCTGCACCTGGCCAAGAGCCTGGATGCGGAAGTGATCCTGGTGTCCGCCCCGGAAAATGAGGTGCTCACCGAGCTCTCCGGCCGCGTGGAATTGCAGGCCCAACTGTTCGGCGGGCCGAAAGACCCGAAAGTGCTCGGCGTGATCCTCAACAAGGTGCGCACCGACGAAAGCATGGAAGCTTTTTCGGCACGTCTCAAGGAGCATTCGCCACTGTTGCGCAGCGGTGATTTCCGCCTGCTCGGCTGCATTCCTTATCAGCCTGAACTCAACGCGCCGCGTACCCGCGACGTGGCCGACCTGATGGGCGCGCAGATCCTCAACGCCGGCGACTACGAAACCCGGCGCATGACCAAGATCATCATCTGCGCCCGCACCATGCGCAACACCGTGGAGCTGCTCAAGCCCGGCGTACTGGTGGTGACGCCCGGCGACCGCGACGACATCATCCTCGCCGTCAGCCTGGCGGCGATCAATGGCGTGCCCCTGGCCGGCCTGTTGCTGACCAGCGACACCCTGCCCGACCCGCGCATCATGGAGTTGTGCCGTGGCGCGTTTCAGGCCGGGCTGCCGGTGCTGTCGGTGAGCACCGGCTCCTACGATACCGCCAACCAGCTCAATAGCCTCAACAAGGAAATTCCAATTGATGACCGCGAACGTGCGGAGATCATCACCGACTTCGTCGCCAGCCATCTCGATGCGCGCTGGCTGCACCAACGCTGCGGCACGCCACGGGAAATGCGCCTGTCACCGGCAGTATTCCGCTATCAGTTGATCCAGCGCGCCCAGGCGGCCAACAAACGCATCGTACTGCCCGAAGGCAGCGAGCCACTGACCGTGCAAGCCGCCGCAATCTGCCAGGCGCGGGGTATTGCCCGCTGCGTGCTGCTGGCCAAGCCGGCGGACGTGGAAGCGGTCGCCCGCGCCCAAGGCATCGAATTGCCCGAAGGCCTGGAGATTCTCGACCCGGACCTGATTCGCCAACGCTATGTCGAGCCGATGGTCGCACTGCGCAAGAGCAAAAGCCTCAACGCGCCGATGGCCGAGCAGCAACTGGAAGACACGGTGGTGATCGCCACCATGATGCTCGCGCTGGATGAAGTGGACGGCCTGGTTTCCGGGGTTATTCACTCCACCGCCAACACCATCCGCCCTGCCCTGCAGTTGATCAAGACCGCACCGGGCTGCACGCTGGTGTCGTCGGTGTTTTTCATGCTGTTCCCCGAGCAGGTGCTGGTGTACGGCGACTGCGTGATGAATCCGCACCCAAGTGCTGCTGAACTGGCAGAGATTGCCCTGCAAAGCGCTGACTCGGCGGCTGCATTCGGTATCACGCCGCGCGTGGCGATGATCAGCTATTCCAGCGGCGACTCGGCCAGCGGTGAGGAAGTGGAAAAAGTCCGTGAAGCCACCCTGCTCGCCCATGAACAGCAAAGTTCGTTGCTGATCGACGGGCCGTTGCAATACGACGCCGCCGCCAATGAAAACGTAGCGCGACAGTTGGCGCCCAACAGCCAGGTCGCCGGCAAGGCCACGGTGTTCGTATTCCCTGACCTCAATACCGGCAACACCACGCACAAGGCCGTGCAGCGCAGCGCCGACTGCGTGAGCCTGGGGCCGATGCTCCAGGGCCTGCGTAAACCGGTCAACGACCTGCCGCGCGGTGCCCAGGTAGACGACATCGTGTACACCATCGCGCTCACCGCGATTCAAGCCGCCAACCGACCAATGGATATCTAAATGCTGGATTTTCTACCTGCCGCCGTGCGCGGGGTGATTGCATCACTGCTGTTGGCGCTGAACACGATCCTGTTGTGTTCGTTCCTGTTTATCGTCGCACTGTTCAAGGCATTGCCCTTTGCCAAGCGCTTCAGCGAATGGCTGATGAACCACACTCATGAGGCCTGGGTCACCAACAACAAGGGCTGGATGAACCTGGTGCGACGTACGCGCTGGCACATCACCGGCCTTGAAGGGCTGGACTATCAGCACTCATACCTGGTGACCAGCAACCACCAGAGCTGGGTTGACATCATGGTGCTGCAATACGTGTTGAACCGTCGGATCCGTCCACTGAAGTTCTTCCTCAAACAGGAGCTGATCTGGGTGCCGGTGATTGGTCTGGCGTGGTGGGCACTGGGCTTCCCGTTCATGAAGCGCTACACCAAGGCCTACCTGGAAAAACACCCGGAGAAGAAAGGCAAGGACCTGGAAACCACCCGCAAGACCTGTGCGAAATTTCGCGACAACCCAGTGGGGATTTTCAACTTTGCCGAAGGCACGCGATTTACCCCAGGCAAACATGCACAGCAGAAGTCGCCTTTTCGCTACCTGCTCAAGCCCAAGGCTGGCGGTATCGCGTTTGTGCTGGATGCCATGGGTGAGCAGTTGAAGTCGCTGGTCAATGTGACCATTTACTACCCTGCCGGCCGCCCTGGATACTGGGACCTGCTGTGCGGGAATGTGCAGGATGTGGTCGTGCAGTTCGAAGAAGTGCAGATCCCGACTGAGTTCATTGGCAAGAATTATGAGCAGGATGGGGAGTACCGGACAGCGTTCCAGGGTTGGATCAACCGGTTGTGGGAAGACAAGGATGTATTACTGGAAAAGCTGCATACCCAGCACCCAGGATAAGGCATGAAAAAGCCCGCCATCATCACTCGATGGCGGGCTTTTTCTTGCAGCTTGCAGCTAAAAGCTTATTGCTGCATCCCCTTAGATCGCGCCGCGCTGACGCAACAGCTCCAGCACTTGCTTGACGCTTTCTTCCAACGACAGAGCCTGGGTGTCGATGACCAGGTCGGCATTCAACGGCACGTCATACGGGAAGGACTCGCCCGGGATGTTATCCCCACCGGCAGCGTACAAGCCTTGCGGATCACGCTCGGCGCACACCAGCGGCGACGCCTGCACGTACACCGTCAGCAGACGGTCGGCACCGATCAGCGCCTTGGCCTGTTCGCGGCCTTCGGCATCCGGCGCAACAAATGCAGCCAGGGTCAGCAGGCCCGCTTCGTTGAATTGACGCGCCACATGCGCGGCACGACGCCAGTTCTCGGTGCGGCCGGCACGGTCCTGCGGCAGGCCCTTGTTCAGGTCGTGACGCAGGTTCTGGCCATCCAGCACGAACACCGCACGGCCCATGTCGAACAGCTTGCGCTCGACTGCATAGGCCAAGGTGCTCTTGCCAGCGCCAGACAAGCCGCTGAACAACACGGTGGCCGGTTGCTGGCCGAAGCGCAGCGCGCGCTCTTCGGTAGCAACATGAGCCAGCTTGCCGTGCTGTGCCGAGCTGCCGTGGGTGAGCGGCGGCGCGATGATCATGCCCGCAGCCACAGTACCGTTGGTCAAACGATCGATAACGATAAATGCACCGATGGTGCGGTTACTGTCGTAACCGTCCAGGGCGATGGCGGCGTCGAGGCTGACCTTGACCCGACCAATCTCGTTCAGTTGCAGCGAACTCGCCGGACCTTCGTCCAGGGTGTTCACGTCCACGCGGTGCACGATGCTGGTGATGGAACCCGGCACGTAGCTGGTGGCACGCTTGATGTCGTATTTCTTGCCCGGCAGCATCGGTTCTTCGGCCATCCACACCAGCATGGCGTCGAACGCGTCGGTCACTTGCGGCACGTTGTCGGCGTGTACCAGCAGGTCACCACGGGAGATGTCGATCTCGTCTTCCATGGTCAGGGTCACGGCCTGGCCTGGGCCGGCGTGCTCCAGTTCACCTTCAAAGGTGACGATGGATTTGACGCGGCTGCTCTTGCCCGACGGCAACACCACGACTTCGTCGCCCTTGTGCACGATGCCGCTGGCCAGGGTGCCGGCGAAACCACGGAAGTTCAGGTTCGGACGGTTGACATACTGCACCGGGAAACGCAGGTCGGTGTAGTTGCGGTCGTTGGCGATCTCGACCGTTTCCAGGATTTCCATCAGCGACTGCCCGGTGTACCAGGCCGAACGCTCGCTCTTGTTCACCACGTTGTCGCCCTTGAGCGCCGACATCGGCACAAAGGCCAAGGTGCTTGGCTTGAAGGCGATACCATCGGCGAACTTCAGGTAATCGGCCTTGATCTGCTCGAATACGCTCTGGTCGAAGCCATTGATGTCCATCTTGTTGACGGCCACCACGATGTGCTTGATGCCCAGCAACGAGGCGATGAAGCTGTGGCGACGGGTCTGGGTCTGCACGCCATAGCGTGCGTCGATCAGGATAATCGCCAGGTCACAGGTGGACGCACCGGTGGCCATGTTGCGGGTGTACTGCTCATGGCCGGGGGTATCGGCGATGATGAATTTGCGTTTGGCGGTGGAGAAGTAGCGGTAGGCCACATCGATGGTAATGCCCTGCTCACGCTCGGCCTGCAGGCCGTCGACCAGCAAGGCCAGGTCGATATCGTCGCCGGTAGTACCGGACTTCTTCGAATCGCGGGTGATGGCTTCCAGGTGATCTTCATAGATCATCTTGGAGTCGTGCAGCAGGCGCCCGATCAGGGTGCTCTTGCCGTCGTCGACGTTGCCGCAGGTCAGGAAGCGCAACATTTCCTTGCGCTCGTGCTGGCCCAGGTAGGCGAGGATGTCCTCGCTGATCAAATCAGATTGATGCGACATGACAGCCCCTTAGAAATAGCCTTGACGTTTTTTATCTTCCATCGAGCCTGCACCATCGTGGTCGATGACACGGCCCTGGCGCTCGGAAGTTCGCGTCAGGAGCATTTCCTGAATGATGTCCGTCAGCGTCTCGGCTTCGGACTCCACCGCGCCCGTCAACGGGTAGCAGCCAAGGGTACGGAAACGTACTTTCTTTTTGACGATTCGGGCTTTGTCTTCGTCGGACAAGTGCTCGAGGATGCGGTCGTCGTCGATCATGATCAACGTGCCGTTCTTCTCGATCACTTTGCGTTCGGCGGCGAAGTACAGCGGCACGATCGGGATGCCTTCGAGGTAGATGTACTGCCAGATGTCCAGCTCGGTCCAGTTGGACAGCGGGAACACGCGGATGGACTCACCCTTGTTGACGTTGCCGTTGTAGACGTTCCACAGCTCGGGACGCTGGTTTTTCGGGTCCCAGCGGTGCTTGCTGTCGCGGAATGAGTACACGCGCTCTTTGGCGCGGGATTTCTCTTCATCGCGACGGGCGCCGCCAAAGGCCGCGTCGAAACCATGCTTGTCCAGGGCCTGTTTGAGGCCTTCGGTCTTCATGATGTCGGTGTGCTTGGCGCTGCCGTGGGTGAACGGGTTGATGCCCTGCGCCACACCGTCCGGGTTGACGTGGGTGATCAGGTCCAGACCAAGCTCTTCGACCATCTTGTCGCGGAACTTGTACATCTCCTGGAATTTCCAGCGGGTGTCGACGTGCATCACCGGGAACGGCAGTTTGCCCGGGAAGAAGGCCTTGCGTGCCAGATGCAGCATCACGGCGGAGTCTTTACCGATCGAGTAGAGCATCACCGGGTTGTCGAACTCGGCGACGACCTCGCGGATGATGTGGATGCTTTCCGCCTCCAGCTGTTTCAGATGCGTCAGTTTGTCGACCATGGTTACTCACGGAAAAACGATCTTATGGACGGCCAGCGGGCCGTGTTCGAGCGGGGCATGCTAGCACAGCATCTGCTTCTATTCAGGAAGCCATCTAGATCGAAACGGTATATGAATATACCCCCAGGTTTGGCCCTCAAATAGGGTTGGGGCAATCGATGAACAGATGCTCCAGGGCGAAACGTCGCGCCAAGTAATCGCCCAAGGCCTGTACGCCATAACGCTCGGTGGCGTGGTGGCCGGCGGCGATGAAGCTGATGTCGTTTTCGCGGGCGCTGTGGAAGGTTTGCTCGGAGGCTTCGCCGCTCAGGTACAGGTCGACGCCGGCGGCAATCGCCTGGTCGATGTAGCCCTGGCCACCGCCAGTGCACCAGCCGACGCGGCGAATCATCTCGCTGCCTTCGATCAGCAGCGGTTCGCGGCCCATGACTTCCTGCACACGGCGGGCAAAATCACGGGGTGACAGGGGCTCGGCAAGGGAGCCGACCAAGCCGACGATCTTGGGGTTGCTCGGGTCCAGCGGGCCTTCGACCGTAATATCCAGCTGACGGGCGAGCTGCGCGTTATTGCCGACGTCGGGGTGCAGATCCAGCGGTAGATGGTAGGCGAGCAGGCTGATGTCGTGCTTGAGCAAGGTCTTGAGACGGCGCTGTTTCATGCCGGTAATGCAAGGGTTTTCGCCCTTCCAGAAATAGCCGTGGTGCACCAGGATCAGATCGGCCTGGGCTTCGACGGCCGCGTCCAGCAGAGCCTGGCTGGCGGTCACGCCGCTGACGATGCGCATCACCTGCGGGCGCCCCTCGACCTGCAGGCCATTGGGGCAATAATCGGCAATTTTTGCGCTGCCGAGGTAGCGGTCCGCTTCCTCGACGAGGGTGGTAAGGGGGACGGCCATAAAAGACTCCTAAATATCCCGTTCGCAGGCGTCACAGCCTCGTATAATGCGCGACATTATGGGCGCTCTCTCGCCCCCTGCAACCTGTCAGGACTTACTTGATGCTCAAGGCGCTGCGTTTTTTTGGATGGCCATTGCTGGCTGGCGTGCTGATCGCGATGCTGATTATTCAGCGTTATCCCGAGCTGGTGGGCCTACCCAGCCTGGATGTGAACCTGCAACAGGCGCCGCAGACGAGCGCGGTGGTGCAAGGCCCGGTAACTTATGCCGACGCAGTCACCATCGCCGCCCCTGCGGTGGTCAACCTGTATACCACCAAGGTCATCAACAAACCGGCGCACCCGTTGTTTGAAGACCCGCAGTTTCGCCGCTATTTCGGCGACAACGGGCCCAAGCAGCGGCGCATGGAGTCCAGCCTGGGTTCGGGCGTGATCATGAGCCCCGAAGGTTACATTCTCACCAACAACCACGTGACCACCGGTGCCGACCAGATCGTGGTGGCCCTGCGTGACGGCCGTGAAACCCTGGCCCGTGTGGTGGGCAGCGACCCGGAAACCGACCTCGCGGTACTCAAGATCGATTTGAAGAGCCTGCCTTCCATTACCCTCGGCCGTTCCGATGGTTTGCGCGTAGGTGACGTAGCACTCGCTATCGGCAACCCGTTCGGCGTGGGTCAGACGGTGACCATGGGCATCATCAGCGCCACCGGGCGTAATCAATTAGGCCTCAACAGCTACGAAGACTTCATCCAGACCGACGCGGCGATCAACCCGGGTAACTCAGGCGGTGCGCTGGTGGATGCAAACGGCAACCTGACCGGTATCAACACGGCGATTTTCTCCAAGTCCGGCGGCTCACAAGGCATCGGTTTTGCGATCCCGGTGAAGCTGGCGATGGAGGTGATGAAATCGATCATCGAGCACGGCCAGGTGATTCGTGGTTGGCTGGGGATTGAAGTACAGCCGTTGACCAAAGAGTTGGCCGAATCGTTTGGCTTGACCGGACGCCCAGGCATCGTGGTCGCCGGAATATTCCGCGATGGCCCGGCGCAGAAAGCCGGCCTCCAATTGGGCGATGTGATCCTTAGCATCAATGGCGAACCGGCGGGTGATGGCCGCAAGTCGATGAACCAGGTGGCGCGTATCAAGCCGACCGACAAGGTGGCGATCCAGGTGATGCGCAACGGCAAGGAGATCAAGCTGCTGGCGGAAATCGGACTGCGTCCACCGCCAGCGCCGATCAAAGAAGAGGAATAAGTCGCGTCATGCAGGTGCCCGTTCGCGGGCACCTGTAAGCTGATATTTCAAAGCAATTCATTCTCATCAGTCATGTTATATTGTTTCAATATCGCTATTGGAACGCTCTATCATGCCGTCTCGAAAAATTGCCCCCTTGGCTGGCCTGGCCTTGGGTTTGCTGCTCGACCCCGCCTACGCCGAAGAAAACACCCTGGAACTCGACACCATCAGTGTCACCACCGACGCCTATGAATCCGCTACCGGGCCAGTCGAAGGCTACCGCGCCACCCGTTCGGCCAGCGCGACAAAAACCGACACTGCGATTCGTGACATCCCACAATCCATCAGCGTAATTCCTGCCACGGTGCTCAAGGACCTGGGCAGCACCAACGTGGAGCGCGCCCTGGAATTTGCCGGCGGCGTGTCCAAGCAAAACAACTTTGGCGGCCTGACACTTTACGAATACAGTGTGCGCGGCTTCACCACGTCGGAGTTCTATCAGGACGGTTTCAGCGCCAACCGTGGCTACCCGAGCACACCGGACACGGCCAATATCGAACGCATTGAAGTACTCAAGGGGCCCGCCGCCAGCCTGTACGGCCGTGGCGATCCCGGCGGCACGGTGAACATCGTCACCAAGAAGCCCCAACCCGAAGCCTTCACCACCCTGCAAACCAGCGCCGGCAGTTGGGACCGCTATCGCACCGCCGTGGACGTCAACACCCCGCTGGACAGTGAAGGCAAGGTGCTGACTCGGGTCAACCTGGCGGTGGAAGACAACCACAGCTTCCGCGATCACGTGCAGAGCAAGCGAGTATTTGTCGCGCCCTCGTTCAGTTGGCAGCTGGACCCAGACACCAGCCTGCTGTTGGAAAGCGAATTCGTCCGCCACAGCTCCACCTTCGACCGAGGCATCGTCGACGCCCCCGGCGTATCGCGCTCCACCTTCCTCGGCGAACCCAACGACGGCGATATCGACAACCACAACAACCGTATCCAGGCCACCCTCGAACACCACCTCAACGACGCCTGGAAACTGCGCCTGGCCAGCCACTACAAACAAGGCAGCTTGTGGGGCGACGCCTCGGAAAACCGCGCATTGAACGCCGACGGCCAGACGATCAACCGCCGCTACCGCGAACGCTCAATGGGTTGGCACGACAGCATCACCCAGCTAGAACTGCGCGGCCTGTTCGACATCGGCAGCTGGCAGCACGAATTGCTGATCGGCACCGAATACGAAGATTACCGAAAGAAGGAACGCGTGACTGCTATCGACGGCAGCCCCTACGCCATCGATATCTACAACCCGGTCTACGGCCAGCCCAAACCCAACGGCACGCGCTCCGGCACCGATTTCTTCGAACAGACCAAGAGTCACGCGCTGAACCTGCAAGACCAGATCATCTTCACCGACCGCCTGCGCGGCATGGTCGGTGCACGCTTCGAGCATTTCGAGCAGAACATCGACGACTTCACCCGCAGCCAGGCCAAGAGCAAGCAGACCCATGACGCCTTTACCCAACGCGCCGGCCTGCTCTACCAGCTAACGCCCGAAGTCGGCGTATTCGCCAACGCCTCCACCTCGTTCAAACCCAACAGCGGTCTGGACGCCAACAACAAATCCTTCAAGCCCGAAGAAGGCGTGGGCTATGAAGTGGGGATCAAGAGCGAGCTGTTCGACGACCGCCTCAGCGCCACCCTCGCCGCCTTCCATATAGAAAAGGAAAACGTGCTGACGCTGGATCCGGCCACCAACCTCAACCGCGCCGTGGGCAAAGCACGCAGCCAGGGTTTCGACCTGCAACTGACCGGGCAAGTGACCGATGCCGTACGGGTGATTGGCGCATTTGCCTACATCGACGCCGAAGTGACCAAAGGCGATAAAGCCATTCCCGCGGGCAGCCGCATCCTTGGCGTGGCCAAGCGCAGCGGCAGTTTGTTGGGGGTGTATGAGTTTCGGGAGGGTGCGTTGCGCGGCTCAGACCTTGGCGCGGCGTTCACCTATGTGGGCGATCGTTCCGGTGAAGCCGGCACGCAATTCGAGCTGCCGGCCTACCACACCGTTGATCTGCTGGCCCATTACAAGGCAACGGAAAACGTCACCGTGGGCCTGAACCTCAACAACCTGTTTGATGAGAAGTACTACGAGCGGTCCTACAGTAACTATTGGATCAATCCGGGTGAGCCGCGCAATCTCACGGTCAGCCTGACCCTAAATCTGTAACACGGTAAAAATGCAGAAGCTGGCGTATACCTGCGTGTATCGTCCACTCATGCCGATGGAAAACACGACTTGATCGTCCCGTCGGCATGTACGCCTATCAACGTACAATTTTTTTTGTAGTACGGTACAATAAGACTGTACACCGTAGGAGGGCCGCCAATGACCAAACCAGCCACTAAAAGCGTCGCCAGTGAAGTCCGCCAGCTAGCCAGAACTCACAAAGTGACCTCTGAGCGAGATAGTGTCAGCCGCATGGCCGCGTGTATCACCTCTCTATCAGGGGATACGGTCGTTCTTGATTCGGTTGAGCAGCTCCTGGTTAATTTGAAGCGCAAAGGCGTAATGAGCACTTCTGATCTACTCGCCATGCAGGTGCGCTACCTGACAGAGAAGAGCGCGGGCGAGCGCAGGGCGAAGAAGAAGCTTCACGCGTGAGATTCGACCCCTTCGGCGACTTTGAGACCGCAGGTTATCTGCGAAATATCTATCAGCTCACTGATCTCAATATCGTGAAGCGACTCGAACACTCCTCGTTCGAATCCAATATCGAGCAAGCTCTTGCCTACTTGGCAGATTGGCAGACGCCGAAACCATCGATTACACATCCATCCTGACGGTCCATCAAATGCTCTTCATGAGCATCTACCCTTGGGCCGGCCAAGATCGAATGGTCGTTACACCTGAGCTTCGCATCACGAAGGGCCGCAAAGGCGAGCCAGGCTATACCGAGTTCGCTGACGCGGAAGACATCCGGCTAGCGGCTGAGTACGCAATAGGTCTAGCCGGTAAATATGCTCGCTTTCGGGATCGACCAGGCGAGGTCATGGGCGCCCTCGCCCTGGCGCACCCCTTCCTCGATGGCAATGGCAGAACTATTCTTCTCATTTATACAGAGCTTTGCCACCGAGCAGGCTTCAGCATTAACTGGGGTCATACCACCAAGGATGACTATCTTGCTGCGCTAAGTGCTGAGATTCTTGACCCTAGGAAACAGCTACTTGATGCCTACCTTAAACCTCACGTGGTCAACGCTGTGAGCCGCAAGGACTGGCCTGCTCTGATTGGCGGAATCCAAGGCCTGGATGGCCTCGATAAAGAGGATCTGGTTTATCAAAAGATCGATGGTTCAGAACCTAAACTGCAGTATCGAGGCTACCTGGCAGAGGCCGTTGGTCGAGCCAATGAGTCGTAATGGGCTTTGGGCTAGGCTGCATGTGACCTGACGTAAGGTCAAAACCAATAGCCACCATTGATTCTGAGAAGGGTTGGTATTCAGACGGATTCGACATCCTCATCACGGATAAATAACCCTCGCGACCAAGCACATTCAAGTTAAAACGACAGGTGCCCTTTCGCACAGAGTGTTCAACGCCTTCGCCCACTGCAGATCATCATTCAGGCACGGCACCAGTACCAATTCCTCTCCCCCGGCCTCGCGGAACTGCTCCAGGCCGCGATCGCCGATCTCCTCCAACGTCTCGATGCAATCGGCAACAAACGCCGGGCACATCACCAGCAGCTTTTTCACGCCTTGCTGGGCCAACGCCTCCAGGCGCGCTTCGGTGTAGGGTTCGATCCATTTGGCGCGGCCCAGGCGCGACTGGAACGCCACCGACCATTTATCTTCCGGCAAGCCCAGGCGTGCAGCAAGATCACGGGCGACGCTGAAGCATTGCGCGCGATAGCAGGTCTTAAGCACTTCGGCGGACGCGTTCTTGCAGCAGTCGGCATCCTTGAAGCAATGCTGGCCTGTCGGGTCGAGTTTGGTCAGGTGGCGCTCAGGCAAGCCGTGGAAACTCAGCAACAGGTGGTCGTAATCCTGCTCCACATAAGAGCGGACACTCGCCGCGAGGGCATCAAGGTATTCCGGCTGGTCGTAGAACGGCTGCAAGATCGAGAATTGCACGCTCAGCTTCTTATCGCGCACGACCCGCTTGGCCTCTTCAATCACCGTGGTCACGGTGCTGTCGGCGAACTGCGGATACAACGGCGCCAGGGTGACTTTGCGAATGCCCTGGGCGGCGAGGCGGGTCAGCACGTTTTCAATGGACGGCTCGCCGTAGCGCATCGCCAACTCCACCGGGCCTTGAGTCCACTGTGAGGTCATCTGCTGCTGTAAACGGCGGCTGAGCACCACCAACGGCGAACCCTCGTCCCACCAGATCGAGGCGTAGGCGTGGGCCGACTGCTCGGGGCGCTTGATCAGGATCAGCGAAACCAACAAGCGTCGCACCGGCCACGGCAAGTCGATCACATAAGGGTCCATCAGGAACTGATTGAGGTAGCTGCGCACATCGGCCACCGAAGTGGACGCTGGTGAGCCAAGGTTGACCAGTAACAACGCGTGATCCGTCATGCAACATCCTATCTCTAGAGGCGGCTGGACAAGTCGTCCAGAGCCGCGCGCAACTCAGTGAACTGGAAAGTGAAACCGGCGGCCAGCAGCCGTTCGGGCACCGCTTTCTGCCCCCCCAGCAACAGGCCGGACAACTCGCCCAGGCCCACCTTCAACGCAAAGGCCGGCATCGGCATAAACGCCGGACGGTGCAACACCTGGCCCAGGGTTTTCGCAAACTCGCGATTGCGTACCGGGTGCGGTGCGCAGGCATTATAAGGACCGCTGGTGTCAGGCTGCTGTAGAAGAAAATCAATCACGGCGATTTGATCCTTGATATGCACCCACGGCATCCACTGGCGACCATTGCCGATAGGCCCGCCCAGCGCCAGTTTGAACGGCAGCAACAGCCGCGACAAAAAGCCGCCTTCGGCTGCCAGCACCAGGCCGGTACGCACCAATACAACGCGAATACCCAGGGCCTCGGCGCGCTGAGCGGTTTCCTCCCAGGCGATACACAACTGGCTGGGAAAATCGTCTTGCACCGGGCCGCTGGCCTCGGTCAGTTCGCGCTCGCCGCCATCGCCATACCAGCCCACGGCCGAACCGGAAATCAACACCGCCGGTTTTTGCGCAAGGCCCTCAAGCCATGTCAGCAAGGTTTCAGTCAGACCGATGCGGCTGCTCCACAACAATGCCTTGCGCTTGTGGGTCCAGGGACGATCCGCGATAGGTGCACCAGCAAGATTAATGACCGCATCCACCGGGCCGACAACCTGTTGCAGGTGGTCGACGCCTGACACCTGCGCGCCGCACAGCCTGGTAACCTGATCCGGATGACGACTCCATACGGTCAGGCGATGGCCCTGCGCAAGCCAATTCCGGCAGAGTTGGCGGCCGATCAAACCAGTACCACCGGTCAGCAAAATATGCATGGGACGCTCCTCATGTAACGTTCGCCGCCGATCACTGGTCTATTTTATAAGCAGGGATCAATTTAATCGGACGGAACATTGGTTCAAGCCTTCGCTTTAACCATAGGTCACGCCGTAAGAACAGGTAAGCCAAAACTTATACCAAAAAACAATATTGTACAGATATTAGTGTCGGCGTAGTCTGTACCCAACGGTAAAACGAGGCCTCCCATGACTGTTCCCATCGCGATCATCGGCACCGGCATCGCCGGTCTCTCCGCCGCCCGAGCGTTACGAGACGCGGGGCACGTTGTACTACTCTTCGATAAAAGCCGCGGCAGTGGCGGCCGCATGTCCAGCAAGCGCAGCGATGCCGGCTCTCTGGACATGGGCGCGCAATATTTCACCGCCCGCGACCGGCGCTTCGTCAACGAAGTGCAGCGCTGGCAAAGCAATGGCTGGGCCGAACAATGGAAGCCCCAGCTGTACAATTTCAAGTCCGGCCAGCTCACACCCTCCCCCGATGAACAGATCCGCTGGGTCGGCACGCCACGCATGAGCGCGATCACCCGCGCCCTGCTTGATGACCTGCCGGTGGAGTTCGGTTGCCGCATCACCGATGTATTCCAAGGGAAGCAACACTGGAACCTGCTGGATGCCGACGGCGAAAACCACGGCCCGTTCAGCCACGTGATCATCGCCACGCCAGCGCCCCAGGCCACCGCCCTGTTGGCGGCCGCGCCAAAGCTGGCCAGTGCCGCCGCTGGCGTGAAAATGGACCCGACCTGGGCCATTGCCCTGGCGTTCGACAAGCCCCTGGATACGCCGATGGAGGGCTGTTTCGTCCAAGACAGCCCCCTCGATTGGCTGGCGCGCAACCGCAGCAAACCGGGACGTGACACCGCCCTCGACACCTGGGTGCTGCACGCCACCAGCGCATGGAGCAGGGCCCATCTGGACCTGTCCAAAGAAGCGGTAATCGAGCATCTGCACGGCGCCTTCGCCGAACTGCTGCACAGCGCCATGCCCGCGCCATCGTTCAGCCTGGCGCACCGCTGGCTTTATGCGCGCCCATCCAGCAGCCATGAATTCGGCGTGCTCGCTGACGCTGATCTGGGCCTGTACGTGTGTGGCGACTGGTGCCTGTCGGGCCGAGTTGAAGGTGCATGGCTCAGTGGCCAGGAAGCCGCGCGACGCTTGATCGAACACCTGCAATGAACCGCATCAATCCCGCAAAATTGCTGCTGTCGAAGTGGACAGCAGCTCATCCTCGCAACAAAGAAAAACACTTTTTGGTCACCGAGCTGTTTCGGGACGAAGAAGGCATCGTGCTGGAAATCGAACTTCAAGCCGTCATGACCCGACGCGCCGCGCGCTTCGCCTGGCAGTCGCTGCAAGACGCCGACACCTGGAAAATGGGCTGGAAATAACTCACCTGCAAAAAACTTGTACAAAAAAATTGACTTGTACAGCACTGAATCTATGATGAGATTTAGTTGTACAAAATTTCTATTTTGTACAGGAATATTGCAGAGGTTCGTTTATGTCCAGCACCACCAAACCGAAGATCGCCATCAGCGCCTGCCTGCTGGGCGAGAATGTGCGTTTCAACGGCGGCCATAAACAATCCCTGCTGTGCAGCCAGACCCTCGCCGACTATTTCGACTTCGTGCCGTTGTGCCCCGAGGTGGCTATCGGGCTCGGCATACCACGCGAGCCGATCCGCCTGGTGGGCGACCCTGCTCACCCGCAAGCCGTTGGCACGCTGCACCGCGAGCTGAACGTCACTCAGCCACTGAACAACTACGGCCAGCAGATGGCATCGGAACATACCGACCTGTGCGGCTACATCTTCATGCAGAAGTCACCGTCATGCGGCTTGGAGCGGGTCAAGGTCTACCGCGACAACGGCACCCCGGTCGACGGCGGCGGGCGCGGTATCTACGCCCAGGCATTTTGCGCACGCCACCCTAACCTGCCAGTTGAAGAAGACGGTCGGCTGAATGATCCGGTGTTGCGGGAAAACTTCCTGACCCGCGTGTTCGTCTACGCCGACTGGCAACAGCTGCTGGTCGAAGGACTGACCCGCCACCGCTTGTTGGCCTTCCATTCACGTTACAAATACTTGTTGATGGCCCACAGCCCCGCGCATTACAAACGTCTCGGGCAGCTGCTGGGCAGCATGACCAAGGATGCCAACCTTGACGAATTGGCCAGTTGCTATTTCAGCGACCTGATGACCGGCCTCACACGCTGCGCCACCCGTGGCACCCACACCAACGTGCTGCAACACATCAGCGGTTATCTCAAACAAGTCATCAGCGCCGACGACAAACAGGAAATGCAGACCGTTATTGGCCAATACCGTCACGGTGTCGTGCCGCTGGTGGTGCCGCTGACCCTGCTAAAGCACCACTTTCGCCAACACCCGGACCGCTACATCGCGCAACAGGCGTACCTGCAACCGCATCCGGAAAATCTCAGTCTGCGAAATGCGATCTAGACCATGAAAGCTGCCCTGCACGACGAACCCGGCGAAGACATCGCGCAAGCCCTTGAAAATGGGTGGCTGCCGATCCGCGAAGTGGCACGCCAGACCGGCGTCAACGCCGTGACCCTGCGCGCCTGGGAACGCCGCTATGGCTTGATCGTGCCTCAGCGCACGCCCAAGGGTCATCGGCTGTTCAGCGCCGAGCATGTACAACGCATCCACACCATCCTCACTTGGCTCAATCGCGGCGTGCCCGTCAGCCAGGTCAAAGGCCTGATCGACTCCGCTCTCACCGTACCCGATGCCGTGCAAAACGAATGGCACTCTCTGCGTCAGAACCTGGTGCAAGCCATCAGCGAACTGATCGAGCGCCGAGTGGATGACGCCTTCAACCAGGCCATGGCGCTGTACCCGCCGCGCACCCTGTGCGAGCAACTGCTATTGCCGCTGTTGCAAGAGCTGGAACAACGTTGGCAGGGCCAGTTTGGTGCGCAGATGGAGCGGGTGTTTTTTCTGTCCTGGCTGCGCAGCAAGTTTGGTGCGCGTATCTACCACAACAATCGTCAGTTGCACGGCGCGCCGTTGCTGCTGGTCAACCAGTCCGACCTGCCCCTGGAGCCGCACCTGTGGCTCAGCGCCTGGCTCGTCAGTAGCGCCGACTGCCCGGTGGAAGTGTTCGACTGGCCGTTGCCCGCCGGTGAACTGGCCCTGGCGGTGGAACACCTGCAACCGCGCGCGGTGCTGCTGTATTCCAGCAAAGCATTGCATTTGCCGGCCGTCGTAAAACTTTTGGCTGGCGTCAGTTGCCCCAAGTTGATCGTCGGACCAACGGTATGTATCCATCAGGCCGAGCTGTCCGTATTAACCCATGACATCCCTGAATTGTTCGTCGCCGAAGATCCGTTGTCGGCCCACCAACTGTTGATCCAGCGTGGACTCGTTTAAATGCATTTGATCTGGCTACGCACCGACCTGCGCCTACACGACAACACCGCCCTGGCCGCCGCGAGCCAGCGTGGACCGATTGCGGCGGTGTACCTGATCACACCGCAGCAATGGCTGGACCATGATGATGCGCCGTGCAAAGTGGATTTCTGGCTGCGCAACCTGCAAGACCTGAGCAAGACGCTGGGTGAGTTGAACATTCCCCTGCTGATCCGCACCGCAGCCACCTGGGACCAGGCACCCGGTGTACTCAGCAAGCTGTGCCGCGAGCTGTCGGTGGAGTCAGTGCATGTCAACCAGGAATACGGCATCCACGAAAGCCGCCGAGATGCGGCCGTGGGCAAAGCCTTGGAAAAAGAAGGCATCACCTTCCACAGCTATCTGGACCAACTGTTCTTCCAGCCCGGCAGCGTATTGACCAAGACCGGCAGCTACTTCCAGGTGTTCAGCCAGTTCCGAAAGGTCTGCTACACCCGCTTGCACGGCGCCTTGCCACGATTGGTCGCGGCACCCAAGGCTCAAGCCGCGATCAAGCTGAGAAGCGATCCCATCCCGACAACCGTCGAAGGTTTTGCCCCCCCCAGCGCATCCCTGCGTGCCCTCTGGCCAGCCGGCGAAGACGAAGCCCGGCGCCGCCTCGACGCCTTTGTCGACCAGCAGATCAGCGACTACAAAGACGAGCGCGACTTCCCCGCCAAACCCGGCACCAGCCAGCTCTCCGCCTACCTTGCCGCGGGCGTGGTTTCGCCACGCCAGTGCCTGCATGCCGCGCTGCAAACCAACGGCGGTGAGTTCGAAAGTGGCGACATGGGCGCTATCACCTGGATCAACGAATTGCTCTGGCGGGAGTTCTACAAACACATCCTGGTGGGCTACCCGCGGGTCTCCCGTCACCGTGCCTTCCGCCCCGAAACCGAAGCGGTCGCGTGGCGCAACGCACCCAAAGATCTCGCCGCCTGGCAGGAAGCGCGAACCGGCCTGCCAATCATTGACGCCGCCATGCGCCAACTGCTCGAAACCGGCTGGATGCATAATCGCCTGCGCATGGTGGTGGCAATGTTCCTGACCAAGAACCTGCTGATCGATTGGCGCGAAGGCGAGCGCTTCTTTATGCGTCACCTGATCGATGGTGACCTGGCGGCCAACAACGGCGGCTGGCAGTGGAGCTCATCCACCGGCACCGACTCGGCGCCGTATTTCCGGATTTTCAGCCCGTTGAGTCAGTCGGAGAAATTCGACAGCGAAGGCATTTTCATCAAGCGCTGGCTGCCGGAGCTGGCCGCGCTGAATAAAAAGGAAGTGCACAACCCTGAAGCCGCCGGCGGTTTATTCGGCGTGGCCGATTACCCACGTTCGATTGTGGACCTGAAGAAGTCCCGCGAACGCGCCTTGGCCGCCTTCCGCAGCCTGCCTTCGCGCCAAGCGGCAGGGGGCGAACATGAGTGACTTCCTGCGCCGTTTCGCCCAGGGCTTCACCACGCTGGACAAGCACAACCTGCATTTGCTCGACAACCTGTACAGCCCGGACATCCGCTTTGCCGACCCGCTACATGAAGTCCACGGTCTACCGGCCATGCACCGCTACTTCGCCGAGCTGTACAGCAACGTCAGCCAACTGCGCTTCGACTTCCATGGTTTCGACCAGGTGGCCGAAGGCGAAGGCTACCTGCGCTGGAAAATGAGTTTTTGCCACCCGCGCCTGGCGAGCGGCAAGGTCATCCGAGTGGAAGGCTGCTCGCACTTGATGTGGCGTGACAAGGTGTACCGCCACCGCGATTATTTTGATGCTGGCGCCATGCTGTACGAACACTTGCCTGTGCTGGGCAACGTCATCCGTTGGCTGAAAAGGAGAATGGGATGAGCCTGAAACCGCCTCGTCGTTATTGGCTGACCGGCGCCAGCAGTGGCATCGGTGCGGCGCTGGCTGTGGAGTTGCTCAACAGCGGCGCCCATGTGGCCCTCAGCTCGCGCACCAGAGGGCCTTTGGAAGCGCTCGCCCACCGGTATCCCGGCCAAGTGCTGGTGGTGGCCGGCGACCTGACCGACAGCCAGACCGTGCGCGAGATCGGCGAACACATCGGCGTCGTCTGGGGGTCGCTGGACACCGTGATCCTCAACGCCGGCACCTGCGAATACGTGGATGCGCGGCAGTTCGACTCATCGATCATCGAACACGTAGTGCGTACCAACCTGCTGGCAAGCAGTTATTGCATTGAAGCAGCCTTGCCGCTGCTGCGTGCCGGCCACACGCCGTACCTGGTGGGCGTCGCCAGCGCCGTGACGTACCTGCCGATGCCGCGTGCCGAAGCCTATGGCGCGTCAAAAGCCGGCTTGCGCTACCTGTTCGAGTCCTTGCGCATCAGCCTGTCGCCGGAAAATATCGATGTCACGGTAATCAGTCCGGGCTTTGTCGACACGCCACTGACTGAGCGCAACGACTTCCCCATGCCCCTCAGTTGGTCGGCGGACAAAGCCGCGAAACATATCTTCGCCAAGCTGGAAAAACGCCCACTGGAAATTGCCTTCCCCGCGCTGTTCATCGCGACCCTCTGGCCGCTGTCGAAACTGCCGAACCGCGCGCAGTTGATCATCGGCAAACGCATGTTGCGCAGCCCGCCGCCGAAGAAGGATGACCTGTGAAGATCGCCATCATCGGCAGCGGCATCGCGGGGCTGACCAGTGCTTACCTGCTCAGCCGTCAGCATGAGATCACGCTGTTCGAAGCGGGCGACCGCATTGGCGGACATACCCACACGGTCAACGTGACCGTCGAGGGTAAAAGCTACGCGGTCGACACGGGTTTTATCGTGTTCAACGACTGGACCTATCCCCATTTCATTCGTCTGCTGAGACAGATCGGGGTCAGGTTCAAACCGACTGAAATGAGCTTTTCGGTGTGCGACGAAAACACTCGGTTCGAGTACAACGGCAACAACCTCAACAGCCTGTTTGCCCAGCGGCGCAACATCCTGTCGCCCGGGTTCTGGGGCATGCTGCGTGACATCCTGCGCTTCAATCGCCAGGCACCGCTGGACCTGCATGAGCAACGCATCAGCGCCGACATGACCCTGGGGGATTACCTCGAAGCGAAAGGATATGGTCCGCGGTTTATCCTGCATTACATCGTGCCGATGGGTGCCGCGATCTGGTCGATGTCGCTGGTGGACATGCTGAAATTTCCGCTGCAGTTCTTCGTGCGTTTTTTCAAGAACCACGGGTTGCTCTCAGTAAACAACCGGCCACAGTGGTGTGTGATCGAGGGCGGCTCAAGCAGCTATATCGAACCCCTGACCCGCACCTTTCGCGAACACATCCGCCTCGACTGCCCGGTACACCTGGTAGAGCGGGATGCAGAGGGCGTGGTGGTCCACAGTGCCGTCGGCACCGAAGCGTTCGACAAGGTGGTGTTTGCCTGCCACAGCGACCAGGCGCTGGCGTTGCTCGGTGACCCCAGCCAGGCCGAACAGCAAATATTGAGCGCACTGCCCTACGCCGACAATGATGTGGTGCTGCACACCGACACGCGCCTGTTACCCGACCGCAAACTGGCCTGGGCCAGCTGGAACTACCGGCTCACTGCCAACCGGCAGACGCAGGCGGCGGTCACCTATGACATGAACATCCTGCAAGGTATCGACAGCGACACCACGTTTTGCGTCAGCCTCAATCAGACGCAAATGATCAACCCGTTGAAGATTCTCGCCCGCTACACCTACGCCCACCCGCAATACAGTCTGGCGGCGGTGGCAGCCCAAGCGCGCTGGGATGAAGTGTCTGGCGTGCGCAATACCTTTTATTGCGGCGCCTACTGGGCCAATGGTTTTCACGAAGACGGCGTGGTCAGCGCGTTGCGCGTGGCCCGAGCCTTTGGGGAAACCCTGTGAACAGCGCCCTGTACAGCGGCTGGATTGCCCATCGCCGGTTTGCGCCCAAGGCCCATGCCTTTCGCTACCGCATCGGCCTGCTGTACCTGGATTTGAGCGAAGAACACGACGTGCTCGGGCTCTCGCCCCTGGCCGGGCGCAGCCGTCTGGCGCCCTTCGGTTTTCGCCAGCAGGACTACCTGCGTGAATGGACGCGCACCGGCATCAGTTTGAGCGATGCCGTGCGCCAGGAAGTCGGCAAGGCGCTGGGGCGTACCCCCCAGGGCGTTATCTGCCTACTGACCCAGGCCCGCAGTTGGGGCCTGGCTTTTAACCCTGTGAGTTTCTTCTATTGCTTCGAGGCTGACGGACGTCTGGCCGCGATTCTGTGTGAAGTGACGAACACCCCATGGCGAGAACGCTACCACTACGTGCTGCCGGCGCAGTCTCCGGGTGCGGATGAGCACCAGCACTTTGCCGTGGCCAAGGCCTTCCATGTGTCGCCGTTCTTGCCGCGCGACATGGAATACCGCATGAGTTTCAGCCCACCCGCCGCCAAGCTCGGCGTACATATGGCCGATTGGCAGGGCGAATTGAAAGTCTTCGACGCCACCTTGAGCCTGCACAAGGAAGCGCTCACCCGCGCCAGCCTGCACCGCTACCTATGGCTCTTTCCGTGGATGAGCGCCAAGACCTGTCTCGCGATTTACTGGCAGGCCCTGCGCCTGTTGCTCAAACGCACACCGATTTTCTCCCATCAGGCCGCCGATGGCGCCTCAAGCACCGCAGTCGGGTATACCAAGGATCGCCGCCATGAAATCCCCTAGCTTATCGGTCAAGACTAATCGCCTGAACGTCAACGGCATGACCGCCGTGCTATTGCGCAAAGCCGTGCTGCGTCAGCTCAGCCTACTGCGCCATGGCCAGTTGGTGGTGATCGAGGACGGCGAGCGGCAGGTATTCGGCGCACGGGAAGCGCATTTGCTGGGGGAGATCCAGATTCTCGATTCCGCCGTGTGGGGCCTGGTGGCGGCCAACGGTTCCATCGGTGCCGGCGAAGCGTTTATCCACGGCTACTGGAGCAGCCCGGACCTTACGGCGGTGGTTCGCGTGATGGTCAGCAACCTGGATGTGCTCGACGCGATGGAGGGCGGCCTGGCACGTCTGGCCCGTCCGTTCACCCAGGGCCTGCACTGGCTCAACCGTAATACGCGCAAAGGCTCGCGGAAAAACATTGCCGCCCATTACGACCTGGGCAACGACCTGTTCGAAGAATTCCTCGACCCGACCATGATGTACTCGGCGGCGCAATTCCTGAGCCCCGACGACACCTTGGAACAGGCGCAACTGAACAAGCTGGAGCGCATCTGCCAGAAGTTGGCGCTCAAGCCCGGCGACCACCTGCTGGAAATCGGCACCGGCTGGGGCAGCATGGCGCTGTATGCGGCGCAGCATTATGGCTGCAAAGTCACCACCACGACCTTGTCCAAGGAGCAGTTCGCCTACACCGAAAAACGCATCGCGGCGCTTGGCTTGCAAGATCAGGTCACGCTGCTGTTGCAGGATTACCGCGACCTTACCGGCCAGTATGACAAGCTGGTGTCGATCGAGATGATCGAGGCAGTGGGCCATCGGTTTCTGCCGACCTACTTCAAACAGTGCGCGCACCTGCTCAAGAGCGATGGACTGATGTTGCTGCAAGCCATCACCATTCGTGACCAACGCTACGAGCAGGCCAAAACCAACGTCGACTTTATCCAGCGCTACATCTTCCCGGGCGGCGCCCTGCCTTGCGTGCAAAAGATGATGCAGATCGTCAGCCGCGATACCGACATGAACCTGCTGCACATGGAGGATTTCGGCCTGCACTACGCGCGAACCTTGCGCCTGTGGCATGAGAATTTTCGCCGCGCACATGGCCGCCTTGCGGAGTTGGGCTACGACGAGTACTTCCTGCGGCTGTGGGAGTTCTACCTGTGCTACTGCGAAGGTGGCTTTATGGAACGCACCATCGGTACCGCGCAATTGCTGCTGGCCAAACCGTCGGCGATCAACCCGCCGCTGCTCGGGCGTTTCAGTGCTTAAGACGCTGGCCAATGCCGTGCTGTTTCAATGCGGCTGGTTTGCTTGCGTGCTGGGTGGCGACAGCCTGTGGTTACTCATTGGGCTAGCCGCGCTGGGTATTCATCTGCTGTGGATAAGTTCGTGGGCTGAAGACGGCAGGCTGATTCTGGGCGTGACGTTGTTCGGCACGTTGATAGATACGTTGTTACGCACCGTGGGGTTTTTCCAGTTCAGTGAGCCTGGGCCGTTGATTCCTCTGTGGTTGATAATGCTCTGGGCGTTATTGGCAACCACACTGCGTCATTGCCTGGCCTGGAGTACCCAGCCTCGGTGGCGTGCCGCCTTATTGGGCGCAGTGGGCGGCCCGACGTCTTACTACGCGGGCAGTCAACTCGCCGGGGTGAGCTTTGGTTATTCATTGGAGGCGAGCCTGTCCGCATTGGCACTGCTGTGGGCTTTGCTCTTTATCCTGCTCGCCAGCGCTGCCACAAAAAACTGAAGCCGGTCGGCTTTTACTTGCAGCTTGCCGCTCAAAGCTTGAAGCTGCGGCCATGTCCAACATCCCTCACACTCAAATCACCGAACCTGCGGTCACCTGCTCGACCTGCGCGGCCTGTTGCTGTCAACTGGAAGTGATGCTGATCACCGACACCGGCGTGCCGGAGCGCTATATCGACACCGACGATTGGGGCGGCGAAGTGATGCTGCGCCTGGACGACGGCTGGTGCGCGGCGCTGGATCGGGACACGATGATGTGCACGATCTATGAGCGACGGCCACTGATCTGCCGGGAATTCGAAATGGGGGCACCGGAGTGCCTGGAAGAAAGGCAGGGGATTGCGACGGCTTATCGCTGATCTTCAGGTGAGTGGAGAGCTAAATGTGGGAGCGGGCTTGCTCGCTCCCACAGGGTTCTCCAGTGTTACAACGGCAAGGTGTAGTGCAACGAGTAGCTCTCTACCCCATCGTTGTTGCTGCTGATGCCCGCATTGGAATAATGCGTTGCACGAATGCCCACCTCATGCCCACCCGCGAAGCGCAGGCCAAAGCCCAGGCGGTCTTCGAACTGGAAGGCCTGGCCGATGTTGTTGTCTTCCAGCTTGGTACGAGAAAATACCGCTACGCCGATCCCGGCTTCGATGTAGGGTTTGACGGACTGCCCGGCAAACTCATACACAAACACGGGCGAGAACGACAGGCTGCTGGCGCCGGCACGATCGTCGCCTTCCCAATAAGTGTAAGCACCGCTCCAATAGCCCGTCAGACGACCCGTATCGCTCTGCATCCAGCTCTTGTCCCAATCCGACGTCAACCCGAACCGATAGGTCAGCGTTGAATCACTGGTCGCCCCCAGACCAAACTCCAACCCGGCGGCTTGCGCCGAAAAAGAGTGTCCCATTACCGCGGCCGCAAGCGCAGCCAAACAGAGAAAACGCTTCATATGAAACATCCCTTTAAACGACGTTGTAAGATTTTATGTACAGGCTAACGAGCTATAGAAGCCGCCATTAATGCAGAAGTTCAGTCGAAAACCGTGATTTTTTCACGTTTTTTTCACATGCCGAAATTACGCACATTTCCGGGAAATTTCCATAGTGCCGGTAGGATGTTTCTGAAATGTTGCAGATCGCCACTGGTCCAGAACTGAGCAGGCTCAGGCTTGCCGCCGGCCAGTAGCTCGCGCTCGCCCAGCAAACGCTTGAGCTGGCGAGCCACGGCGGCGCCGGTGTCGATGAGGATGATGCTGGGGGGCAGCATCTGCGTCAGGAGTGGCTTGAGGAAGGGATAGTGGGTGCAGCCGAGGATGATGGTGTCGCAACCGGCGCTGAGCAGCGGTTCGATGTAACCCTGCAGCATCTGGCGCAGGGTCGGGCTGTTCAGGTCGCCGGTTTCAATCAGTTCCACCAGCCCTGGGCAGGGTTGGGTGATGACCCGTACATCCGTCGCGAAACGGTCCAGTAAGGCCGCGAACTTGGCGCTCTGCAGGGTCCCGGTGGTGGCAAGCACGCCGACCACGCCACTGCGGGTGGCTGCAGCGGCTGGTTTGACGGCGGGCTCCATGCCCACCAGTGGCCAATCGGGATAGTCCTGGCGCAAGTCAGCAACCGCCGCGACCGTTGCGGTATTGCAAGCGATCACAAAAGCCTTGGCGCCCTTTTCGCGGAAAAACTCGGCAACCAACCGCGAACGCTCGCGAATGAACGCGGGCGTTTTCTCGCCATAGGGGATATGCCCGCAGTCGGCCACGTACAGCAGCGATTCATGGGGCAACAATTGCTGGATTTCGTCCAATACCGACAAACCGCCAACACCGGAGTCGAACACACCGATAGGCGCGCCCTTAACCATGCTGAGTCCCGCAGACGCTGCAGCCAGGGTCACGTTTGACGCGCAATTCGCGAAAACGCGTGGTCAATGCATCGATGAGCAACAGGCGACCCACCAAAGGCTCACCGAAACCGGCGAGCAGTTTCAAAGCTTCCAGGGCTTGCAGACTGCCGACCAGCCCCACCAGCGGGCCGGCCACGCCGGCTTCGCTGCAGGTCAGTTCGGTATCGCTGCCGTGCCCATATAAACAGTGGTAGCACGGGCTTTCGGCGCGACGCGGGTCGAACACCGACAGTTGCCCTTCAAGACGAATGGCCGCACCGCTGATCAAGGGTTTGCCCGCCGCCACGCAAGCCGCATTGACCGCTTCGCGGGTGGAGAAGTTGTCGCTGCAATCGAGTACCACGTCGACCGCTTCGACCGCTGTTGCCAGTGAATCGGCATCCAGGGCGGTGCGGTGGGCGATCAGCTTGATCTCGGGGTTGATGGCCGTCAGGCGGCGCAAGGCCGAGTCGACCTTGGTCTGCCCGACGCTGTCGGTGTCATGGATGATCTGGCGTTGCAGGTTGGTCAGGTCGACAGTGTCGAAGTCCGCCAGATGCAGCTCGCCCACGCCCGCCGCCGCCAGGTACAGCGCAACGGGTGCGCCCAGGCCACCGAGGCCGACGATCAGCGCCCGGCTGTTTTTCAGGCGCAATTGGCCGTCGATGTCGACATGCTGCAACAGAATCTGCCGGCTATAGCGCAACAGCTCCTGGTCGGTCAGCACGGACGGCGTCCCAGGGTAATACGCTCGTGACCGCCCAGGTCGATGCGGCTGTGCACCTCTTCGAAACCTTCACTCAACAGCAGGTCGCGCACGGCCGGCGCCTGATCGTAACCGTGCTCCAGCAGCAATCGCCCACCGGCATTCAGGTGAGCGGGGGCGTGTTTGATGATCAGGCGCAAGTCGTCCAAACCATCATGGCCAGCCACCAGTGCGCTGGCCGGCTCAAAGCGCACATCGCCCGCCACCAGGTGCGGATCATTAGCGGCGATGTAAGGCGGGTTGCTAATGATCAGGTCATAGGTATGACCTTGCAGCGCGCTGAACCAATGGCTGTTGAGCACTGTGGCGTTAGTGAGGTGCAGCCGTTGACGATTGCGTTCCGCCAGGGCGACGGCCTCCAGCACACGGTCGACAGCGGTAACCTGCCAAACCGGACGTTCGCTGGCCAGGGCCAAGGCGATGGCGCCGCTGCCGGTGCCCAGGTCGAGAACCTTGGCAGGCGTGGCCGGTAACAATTCCAGGGCGGCTTCCACCAGCAATTCGGTGTCCGGGCGCGGGATCAGCGTATGGGGCGCGACCTCCAGGTCCAGCTTCCAGAAGCCTTGCTGGCCCAGGATATAGGCCACCGGCTCACCACCACGACGGCGTTGCAGGTAACCGGCAAAGGTCAGTGCCTCTTGGCTGCTGACGATTTTCTCGGGCCAGGTATGCAGGTAGCTACGGGATTTGCCCAGGGCAGCCGCCAGCAGCAATTCGGCATCCAGCCGCGCAGTGGGCGAGTCCGGCAGGTCGGCGGCGCGCAGCAGGCTGGCGATGATGGTCATTTATTCACCTATCGCCGCGAGTTGATCCGCCTGGTATTCGGCGAGCAACGGCTCGATCACGGCGTCTACGCCGCCGGCGAGAATCTCGTCCAGGGAGTAAAGCGTGAGGTTGACCCGGTGGTCGGTGACACGGCCCTGGGCAAAGTTGTAGGTACGAATGCGCTCGGAACGGTCACCCGAACCCACCAGCAACTTGCGCTCGCTGGCAATCGCGTTGGCGGCGGCGCTGGTCTGCTGGTCGTTGAGCTTGGCCGACAACCAGGACATCGCCCGCGCCCGGTTCTTGTGCTGGGAACGCTCTTCCTGACACTCCACTACGATGCCCGAGGGCAAGTGAGTGATGCGGATGGCGGAGTCGGTCTTGTTGACGTGCTGACCACCCGCGCCCGACGAACGGTAGGTGTCGATGCGCAAGTCCGCCGGGTTGATCTCGATGGCTTCCTGCTCGTCCGGCTCGGGCAGCACCGCGACAGTGCACGCCGAAGTGTGGATACGGCCCTGGGATTCGGTCGCCGGCACGCGTTGTACACGGTGCGCGCCGGACTCGAACTTGAGCTTGCCGTAGACATTGTCGCCTTCGACCCGCGCGATGACTTCTTTATAGCCGCCGTGCTCGCCTTCGTTCTCGGAAAGGATCTCTACGCGCCAGCCGCGACGCTCGGCGTAACGCGAATACATGCGGAACAGGTCGCCGGAGAAGATCGCCGCCTCGTCGCCACCAGTACCAGCACGGATTTCGAGGAAGACGTTGCGCCCGTCATTCGGGTCCTTGGGCAACAGCATGCGTTGCAGATCGCCTTCCAGTGCCGCCAGCTTTTCCTTGGCCTCGCGGACTTCTTCCACGGCCATTTCGCGCATGTCCGGGTCGCTGTCCTTAAGCAGTGCCTGGGCGCCCTCAAGGTCGGCCTGCACTTTCAGCAGGTTCTTGTAGGTCGCTACCACAGGTTCAACCTCGGCGTACTCCTTGGAATACGCGCGGAACTTGGTTTGATCGGAGATGACTTCGCCATCGCCGAGCAATGCGGTCAGTTCTTCAAAACGGTCCTGGAGCACGTCCAGTTTATTGAGCAGTGACGCTTTCATTGCGGTTTTTTATCCGAAGAGCTGTCTGACGCGCCCTCACCGAGGGCAAAGAGTTCCTGGGCCATGGCCAGCGCATCGAGGCGGCCTTCGGCGGTAAGCTTTTTTAATTGTACGCTGGGCGCGTGGAGCAGCTTGTTGGTGAGACCGCGCGCCAATTGCATCAGCACTTCTTCGGCGCTGCTGCCGTTGGCCAGCAAGCGTTGGGCCTTGATCAGCTCCTCGTCGCGCAGCCGTTCGCCCTGCTGACGATACGCCTTGAGCACATCCACCGCCGCCAATTCGCGCAGGCGCACCATGAAATCTTCGGCGCCGGTGCTGACCATCTCTTCAGCGGCCTGGGCGGCGCCCTGGCGGCTCTTGAGGTTTTCAGCGACCACTTCGTGCAGATCGTCGACGCTATAGAGATAAACGTCGTCCAACTCGCCGACTTCGGGTTCGATATCCCGGGGAACGGCAATATCCACCATAAAGATCGGTTTGTGCTTGCGTAGCTTCAACGCACTCTCGACCGCGCCCTTGCCCAAGATCGGCAACTGGCTGGCGGTTGAGCTGATGACGATATCGCTGCGCACCAGCTCGGCCGGGATATCCGACAACAACACGGCATGCGCACCGAACTGCTCGGCGAGGATACTCGCGCGCTCCAGCGTACGGTTGGCGACCACAATGCGCTTCACGCCCAAGTCATGCAGGTGACGGGCGACCAGGGTAATGGTCTCACCGGCGCCGATCAGCAGGGCCTGGCTACGTTGCAAGTCGCTGAAAATCTGTTTGGCCAGGCTGACCGCGGCAAATGCCACGGACACCGGGTTTTCGCCAATGGCGGTATCGGTGCGCACTTGCTTGGCGGAATTGAACGTGGCCTGGAACAGCCGGCCCAGCAGCGGGCCAACGGTGCCGGCCTCACGCGCCACGGCGTAGGCGGACTTCATCTGGCCGAGGATCTGCGGCTCGCCCAACACCAGCGAATCGAGCCCGGCGGCCACACGCATCATGTGACGAACTGCCGCATCCTCTTCATGCACATAAGCGCTCGCGCGCAGGTCGTCGAGGTCCAAATGGTGGTAATCGGCCAGCCAGCGCAGCACGACATCCGCTGAAAGATGTTCCTGCTCTATATAAAGCTCGCTGCGATTGCAGGTCGAAAGGATCGCAGCTTCGCGACTGTCGGTGAGCCGGCAGAGCTGCTGCAAGGCCTCAACCAACTGCTCTGGCGTAAACGCCACGCGCTCGCGCACGTCTACGGAGGCAGTCTTGTGGTTAATACCGAGTGCGAGGAAGGCCATTCAATATCGCTGATGATGTCGGGAAGCCGACAATTGTCCTACTTCGAAAGATTCAGAACAACCACCGTAAGCTATTGTCCTAATGCCTTGTGTCTATAAAGGCCCCCATTGAGACTCGGTTATGTTTGGCCGAAGGCTTGTGTCATGATGATCCGACCGCAGGTTAGTCGTCCTCTTCCTATATGAATAGATCTTCCGCGTTGCTCCTTGCTTTTGTCTTCCTCAGCGGCTGCCAGGCTATGGCACCCGTGTCGCCGGACGGTACGCCGCCGGTAGAAGACAGCACCCCCGCCCCTGAAAAGCCCAAGGTTTATTCATCGTTCACTGAAGAAACGGTGTTCAGCCTGCTGAGCGCGGAGCTTGCCGGCCAGCGCAATCGTTTCGATATTGCGCTGGATAACTACGTGACCCAGGCCATCAACACCCAGGACCCGGGGATTTCCGAGCGCGCATTCCGCATTGCCGAGTACCTTGGCGCCGACCAGGCTGCGCTGGACACGTCGCTGATATGGGCGAAAAACGCGCCGGACGACCTGGAAGCGCAGCGGGCGGCAGCGGTTCAGTTGGCACGTGCCGGGCGCTATGACGACTCCATGGTCTTTATGGAGAAAGTCCTGCAGGGCAAGGGTGACACCCATTTCGATTTCCTCGCGCTGTCGGCGGCCGACACAGACCAGGACACGCGCAATGGTCTGATGAAGAGCTTCGACCGCCTGCTACAAAAACACCCGAAGAACAGCCAGCTGATTTTCGGCAAAGCCTTGCTGCTGCAACAGGATGACGAAGCCGACGCGGCGCTGAAGCTGCTGGAGCAGAATCCGCCGGAAGAAGGCGAAATCGCGCCGATCCTGTTGCGTGCGCGCCTCTTGCAGAACCTCAATCGCGGCAAGGAAGCGATTCCGCTGCTGGAAAAAAGCATCAAGAAGTATCCGGAAGACAAGCGCCTGCGCCTGACCTACGCGCGCATGCTGGTAGAGCAGGACCGCATGGAAGACGCCAAAGTGCAGTTCGCCAGCCTGGTCCAGCAATACCCGGACGATGACGAATTGCGCTATTCCCTGGCATTAGTGTGCCTGGAAGCCAAGGCCTGGGACGAGGCCAAGGGTTATCTGGAAGAGCTGATCCAGCGCGAGAGCCATGTGGATTCGGCGCACCTGAACCTCGGCCGTATCGCCGAGGAACGCAACGATCCACAAGCCGCTCTGCTCGAATACGCCCAGGTCGGCCCCGGCAATGACTACCTGCCGGCTCAGTTGCGCCAGGCCGATATCCTGATGAGCAACGGCCGTACCGACGAGGCGGAAAAACGTCTGGCCGCTGCGCGCGACGCCGAGCCGGACTATGCGATCCAGTTGTACCTGATCCAGGCCGAGACTTTGTCGGCCAACAATCAGGGGGAACGCGCCTGGAAACTGCTGCAACAGGCCCTGTTGCAATTCCCGGACGATTTGAACCTGCTGTACACCCGGGCCATGCAGGCGGAAAAACGCAATGACCTGGCGCAGATGGAGAAAGACCTGCGCCTGATCATCAAGCGCGACCCGGACAATGCCATGGCCCTCAACGCCCTGGGCTACACCTTGTCCGACCGTACCACGCGTTACGCCGAAGCCAAGGTGCTGATCGAACAAGCGCATATGCTCAATCCGGAAGATCCGGCCGTACTCGACAGCCTGGGCTGGGTGAATTACCGCCTGGGCAACCTCGACGAAGCCGAGCGTTTGTTGCGCCAGGCACTGGAGCGCTTCCCCGACCAAGAAGTCGCCGCTCACCTCGGCGAAGTGCTGTGGGCCAATGGCAAACAGCGCGAAGCACGCCAGATCTGGGAAAAATTCCTCAAGGAACAACCCGAAAGCCCCATCCTGCGCGGCACCATCAAGCGCCTGACCGGATCCGAGACCCTTTAAGCTTATGTTCTTGCGCCACATTATCGTTTTCAGCTTCATCGCCCTGCTCGCCGGTTGCGCGGGTTTCGGCGCCCGTGAATCCGTTGAAGGCCAGGGCAACCCGGCGCAATGGAAGCAGCACAAGGATCAGCTCAGCAGCATCGACGGTTGGCAGATCGAAGGCAAAGTCGGGGTTCGCGCGCCGAAGGATTCCGGCAGCGGCACCTTGTTCTGGCTGCAACGCCAGGATTACTACGATATTCGCCTGTCCGGCCCGCTGGGTCGTGGCGCGGCACGCCTGACCGGTCGACCGGGGCAAGTCAGCCTCGAAGTGGCCAATCAGGGACGCTATGAAGCGACCTCGCCGGAGGCGCTGCTGGAAGAGCAGATTGGCTGGAAGCTGCCGGTGTCTCACTTGGTCTGGTGGGTACGCGGCCTGCCCGCGCCTGACAGCAAAAGTCGTCTGAGCCTCAATGGCGACAGCCGCCTGGCTACGCTGGAACAGGATGGCTGGCAGGTGGAGTATTTGAGCTATGTGGAGCAAGGCGGTTATTCGCTGCCTGAACGCATCAAGCTGCACGGTCCCGACCTTGACGTCACACTGGTGATCAAGGACTGGCAACCGCGCAAGCTGGGGCAATAACGTGACGGTACAAACATTGACCCTGCCCTCCCCGGCCAAACTCAATCTGATGCTGCACATTCTGGGTCGGCGTGAAGACGGTTACCACGAACTGCAGACGCTGTTTCAATTTCTCGACTACGGCGACGAACTGACCTTCAGCGTGCGCGACGATGGCGTGATCAAGCTGCATACCGAATTCGAAGGCGTCCCTCACGACAGCAACCTGATCGTGAAGGCGGCAAAAAAACTTCAGGCGCAATCCGGTTGCCGACTCGGCATCGATATCTGGATCGATAAAATCTTGCCCATGGGCGGTGGAATCGGTGGCGGCAGCTCGAATGCGGCGACCACCTTGCTTGGCCTGAACCACTTGTGGCAACTGGGCTGGGACGATGATCGCCTGGCTGCACTGGGCCTGACGCTAGGCGCCGACGTCCCGGTTTTCGTGCGTGGGCACGCGGCTTTCGCCGAGGGCGTGGGGGAGAAACTCAGCCCGGAATACCCGGAGGAGCCGTGGTATGTCGTGCTTGTGCCGCAAGTATCTGTAAGTACAGCAGAAATTTTTTCAGATCCGTTGTTGACACGTAACTCTTCTCCCATTAAAGTGCGCCCCGTTCCCAAGGGAAACAGTCGAAATGACTGCTTACCGGTTGTAGCAAGGCGTTATCCAGAGGTACGTAACGCTTTGAATTTGTTAGGTAAATTTACCGAAGCAAAATTAACCGGAACTGGAAGTTGTGTGTTTGGGGGCTTCCCAAGCAAAGCTGAAGCTGATAAAGTCTCGGCCCTTCTTACAGAGACCCTTACAGGGTTTGTAGCAAAGGGAAGCAACGTTTCGATGTTGCATCGCAAGCTGCAAAGTCTGCTCTAAAGGAATCGAGTGTCAGGCACTCGTTGCAACAGATACAGGGGCGTCGCCAAGCGGTAAGGCAGCAGGTTTTGATCCTGCCATGCGTTGGTTCGAATCCAGCCGCCCCTGCCATTTTCCATACTCATCCAGGTTACCCTCAGCCTCTAGGTACTGCGCGTGTCCAAGATGATGGTCTTTACGGGGAATGCTAACCCCGATCTGGCTCGGCGTGTTGTACGTCAGCTGCATATCCCTCTCGGTGACATCTCTGTCGGTAAATTCTCCGACGGCGAAATTACTGCCGAGATCAATGAAAACGTTCGCGGTAAAGACGTCTTCATTATTCAGCCGACTTGCGCTCCGACCAACGATAACCTGATGGAACTCGTCGTGATGGCTGATGCCTTCCGCCGCTCCTCAGCGACTCGAATCACAGCTGTAATCCCTTACTTTGGTTATGCCCGTCAGGATCGCCGTCCGCGTTCCGCACGCGTGGCCATCAGCGCGAAAGTCGTTGCTGACATGCTGACCGTGGTAGGTATCGACCGTGTTCTCACGGTTGACCTGCACGCCGACCAAATCCAGGGATTCTTCGATATTCCGGTAGATAACATCTACGGCTCCCCGGTCTTGGTGGATGACATTGAAGACCAGCGCTTTGAAAACCTGATGATCGTGTCCCCGGACATTGGTGGCGTCGTGCGTGCACGGGCCGTTGCCAAATCCCTGGGCGTGGACCTCGGGATCATCGACAAACGCCGTGAGAAAGCCAATCACTCTGAAGTGATGCATATCATCGGTGATGTCGAAGGGCGTACCTGTATTCTGGTTGATGACATGGTCGACACCGCCGGCACCCTGTGCCACGCGGCCAAAGCCTTGAAAGAGCACGGTGCGGCTAAAGTCTTCGCCTACTGCACACACCCTGTGCTGTCGGGCCGAGCGATCGAGAACATCGAGAATTCCGTGCTGGACGAACTGGTGGTGACTAACACCATCCCGTTGTCCGCCGCCGCTCAAGCCTGTGCGCGTATCCGTCAACTGGATATCGCACCGGTTGTTGCCGAGGCGGTCCGCCGTATCAGCAATGAAGAATCGATCAGCGCGATGTTCCGCTAAGGGTCAAACCTTCGGCACATCCCACTGACGAAAAGCGCCCCGCCCCGACATTCTGTTGGGGCGGGGCTTTTTTGCCCATGTCGAGGCCGGCGCTGGTCGCAAACGCCGCTCGATGATGGCTATTTTGGAGATACAACATGAACGACTTTACTCTGAACGCCCAAGCGCGCACTGACCTGGGGAAAGGTGCGAGCCGCCGCCTGCGTCACGCCGCCAACATCCCAGCCGTTGTATACGGTGGTAACAAGCCTGCTGAATCCGTGACCATCCTGGCCAAGGAAATCGCCAAGCTGTTCGAAAACGAAGCTGCCTACAGCCACGTTATCGAACTGAACGTCGACGGCACCAAGCAGAACGTCATCGTTAAAGCGATGCAGCGTCACCCGTCCAAGCAGTTCATCATGCACGCCGACTTCGTTCGCGTTGTAGCTGGCCAGAAACTGACCGCCATCGTGCCTGTGCACTTTGTTGGTGAAGAAGCTCCGGTCAAGAAAGGCGGCGAGATCTCGCACGTCCTGAACGAAATCGAAGTGACCTGCCTGCCGAAAGACCTGCCTGAGTTCATCGAAGTCGACCTGTCGGCTCTGGAAGTCGGCGCGATCGTTCACCTGTCCGACCTCAAAGCCCCTAAAGGCGTTGAGTTTGTCGCACTGGCTCACGGTGATGACAAAGCAGTTGCCAACGTTCACGCTCCACGCGTTGCTCCAGAAGCTGAAGAAGGCGCTGCAGAGTAATTCACTCTGTAATGCCGGAGCTTGAGGAAACATCGCGGACCGGAACGTAGCGAGAAAGCGGGCGATAACGCGGCGTTTACTCTTGAGTAAATGATGTAGTGTTGTCCACTTTCGCCGCACTCAGGTCTGGCGATGTTATCCACAACTCCAAAGGAAGGGCCCCTGTCGTGACTGCCATTAAACTGATCGTTGGCCTGGGAAATCCAGGCGCCGAATACGAACAGACCCGGCATAACGCGGGGGCCCTTTTTGTTGAGCGCATCGCCCACGCCCAAGGTGTTGCCCTTGCGGCCGATCGCAAATATTTTGGCCTGACCGGGCGCTTCTCGCACCAGGGTCAGGATGTTCGTCTGCTGATACCCACCACCTACATGAACCGCAGCGGCCAGGCTGTCGCGGCGCTTGCGGGTTTCTTCCGGATCAAACCCGAGGAAATCCTGGTGGCCCATGACGAACTGGACCTGCCACCCGGCGTTGCCAAACTCAAGCTGGGCGGCGGGCACGGTGGGCACAACGGCCTGCGCGACATCATTGCGCAGATGGGCAATCAGAATAATTTCTACCGCCTGCGGCTTGGCATTGGCCACCCAGGCGTTGCCAGTATGGTTTCAAATTTCGTCCTGGGTCGTGCGCCACGCGCCGAACAGGAAAAACTCGATGCCAGCATCGACTTTGCCCTCGGCGTGCTGCCGGATATCTTCGCCGGTGAATGGAACCGCGCGATGAAAAACCTGCACAGCCAGAAGGCCTGACTCTTACCGAGGGGAAACACCATGGGATTCAATTGCGGCATCGTCGGCCTGCCCAACGTCGGCAAATCCACCCTGTTCAACGCCCTGACCAAGTCCGGTATTGCAGCGGAGAACTTCCCCTTCTGCACCATCGAGCCCAACAGCGGCATCGTGCCGATGCCGGATCCGCGTCTGGAAGCTCTGGCAGCCATCGTCAATCCAAAGCGCATCCTGCCGACCACCATGGAATTCGTCGACATCGCCGGTCTGGTAGCCGGCGCCTCGAAAGGTGAAGGCCTGGGCAACAAATTCCTGGCCAACATCCGCGAGACCGATGCCATCGCCCACGTGGTTCGCTGCTTTGAAGACGAGAACGTGATTCACGTCTCCAACAGCGTTGACCCGAAGCGTGACATTGAGATCATCGACCTGGAACTGATCTTCGCCGACCTCGACAGCTGCGAGAAACAACTGCAGAAAGTCGCGCGAAACGCCAAGGGGGGTGACAAGGACGCCGTGGTCCAGAAAGGCCTGCTGGAGCAGTTGATCGCTCACTTCACCGAAGGCAAGCCGGCACGCAGCCTGATGAAGAACATGGGCACCGACGAGAAGGCTGTGATCAAAGGCTTTCACCTGCTGACCACCAAGCCGGTGATGTACATCGCCAACGTCGCTGAAGACGGCTTCGAGAACAACCCACTGCTGGACGTGGTCAAGGCCATCGCCGACGAAGAAGGCGCGATCGTAGTGCCGGTGTGCAACAAGATCGAAGCGGAAATCGCCGAACTGGATGACGGCGAAGAAAAAGACATGTTCCTCGAGGCTCTGGGCCTGGAAGAGCCTGGCCTGAACCGCGTGATCCGTGCCGGCTACGAGATGCTCAACCTGCAGACCTACTTCACCGCCGGTGTCGAAGAAGTCCGCGCCTGGACCGTCAAGGTCGGTGCTACCGCACCACAGGCTGCAGGTGTAATCCACACCGACTTCGAAAAAGGCTTCATCCGCGCCGAAGTGATCGCCTACAACGACTTCATTCAGTTCAAGGGCGAGGCAGGCGCCAAAGAAGCGGGTAAATGGCGTTTGGAAGGTAAGGAATACGTTGTCAAAGATGGCGATGTGATGCACTTCCGCTTTAACGTGTAAGTACCATCCACGGTAATTTTTACGAACAAATAAAAGCCGATGCATTGCATCGGTTTTTTTGTGCCCCACACTTCAATAAAAACTTAAGACTTACATCCAAACACTCACCCCCCATCAGAAATTTCCTATTTACATAACGCCACATTAATTCAACAAAAACACGAGCATGTTCAATTTTAACTTACAGGCTTTTTCCTACATGACCTCGTCATATAAACACCTCTACACTGCGCGACAAATTTTATATCCTGCGTTCTACTGAGCTGCCCCCTTCCAACAGTGAAGTAATAGCAAACATGGAGTATCAATCGATGTCGGCCTACTTCCACACGGACAACAAAACAGACGTTTCACTTATCGTGGGGCAGGACATTGAAACCACGCTTCACACCACTGCCGCTCTTAACGTGGACATCCTGTTACTGGGAGAAACCGGCACCGGCAAAGATACGTTGGCACAACGGATTCATGGTTTATCGGGCCGACAAGGTAATTTTGTTGCCGTAAACTGTGCGGCGATCCCGGAAAGCCTCGCGGAAAGTCAGCTGTTCGGTGTCAACAGCGGCGCCTATACCGGGGCAATGCAATCAAGGGCTGGATTCGTCGAGGCTGCTCACCTGGGTACGCTGTACCTTGATGAGATCGACAGTATGCCCTTGAGCCTGCAAGCCAAGCTGCTGCGCGTGCTGGAGTGTCGTGGAGTGGAGCGCCTTGGCTCGACTCGGTTCATTTCCGTGGACATGCGCGTTATTGCGTCGGCCCAACAGTCTCTGCATATCATGGTCGAACAGGGCGCCTTCAGGCGTGATCTGTACTTTCGTCTGAATGTGGTCCATATCGAACTCCCCGCCCTGCGAGATCGGCGCGAACGTATCATCCCGTTGTTTCTGGAAATGGTTCAGGAAGAAGCGGAGCAGTTCAAATGCAGTGCCCCATCGCCTCCTGACAGCCTGCTGCATCAACTGCTCTGTCACTCTTGGTTGGGTAATGTGCGCGAACTACGTTCGACGGCGAAACGGTTCGTCTTGGGCCTCCCGCCGCTCTCAACTCCCGTATGCAGGCAGCAACCACCGCAGACGGACCTGAAGACCCGCCTTCGACAAATTGAAAAAGCATTGATTGAAGAATCGATGTACCGCCACGACCACTGTGTGGATACCGTGTCAATTGAGCTGGGGGTTGCTAAGCGCACACTGTATTACAGGATGAAACAATTAGACATATCACTGGCATAAGCTCAATCGGTCTTCTAACAGTTAGCAAGATGGCCATAAAGAACCGTATCCACGAGGGCATATTTTAGCAGCCACTCAAGAAAACATTTAGCAATATTTTGAGTTAGAAACATCTGGAACGCATTACCTGTGCAGACCACACAGTGGTAGCCAGAAGCAAATCTCTGGTCACACTTCTGCATTACCATGATTTTAATGATGGCGAACAAAGAACCCCAAAAAACTATAGAAGGATTTGTATATGATTGACGCACCAAGTGGTCTTAACTCTCTGTTTCAATCGCCTTCGCAACCTGGGAGCCTAGCGGGTGCCCAAAGCGAAGCCCTGGGTATCATCGGTGAACAGGTGGGTAATTCAATAGAAACTGCCAAGATGTATAATAAAGTTTCCTATATTAAACAATGCATCCAGGCGAGCAGAGCTAACTAATTACGAGGTGATCGATTACCTTTCAGGCTTTCCAGCCCGAAAGGTAATCATCCAACCAGCCCGACAGGCCATTTTAGTGCTCCAGAGCCGCTGTCCACCCTGAATGAGTAGACACTCCATGCCAATAGTAGACGACCTTTTTTTACAAAAAAGCAGCAATACCGAACACGACCGCACGCCATCGGAACAATCGACAGGCGGTACGGACGCCAGTTTTTTCACGTCACTGTTCGAAGGCCCCCATCCCACAGGCACAGTCTTTGCCAAGCCTGAAGTCTCACTTCTTTTGACAAAGGCATCAAAGCACCTGAGCAACTCAAGAAATGGCTTCGCAAAAATAATCCGCTCAACTAAAAAAGGGATCGATGTTGAGATCATCGGAAACTTCCCACGAGAGTTACATAATGCACAACTTACAACACAACTGATGGTGAAAACTCTTGCCAAGACAATCCAGTGCATTGACAAGCTCTGCAACATGCAGTCTTGAGCATGAATAACTCTCTGCTTGTCGCTTTAGTTTTGAGTATGACTTTTATATTGAGCGGATGTGGTGACCGGGTAGAACTGCATCGCCAACTGTCCGAACAAGAAGCCAATGAGGTCGTAGCCGAATTGGCAGATAAACATATTCGCGCACAAAAGGTACCGGCCAAAGACGGGGTCGTCGTAACGGTTAATACAAGCGACATCGGGCGCGCCGTACGTACCTTGGAAGCCGCCGGCCTTCCCCGACTCGCCCGGACCACTATGGGGGATACCTTTCGCAAGGAAGGGGTAATTTCCACTCCCCTGGAAGAACGTGCCCGCTACATCTATGCCTTATCTCAAGAGCTTGAAACCACGTTGTCCAAGATCGACGGCGTCATTGTCGCACGTGTGCATGTGGTGTTGCCTGAACGCATAGCGCCAGGAGAGCCGGTCCAACCCGCATCTGCTTCCGTATTCATCAAGCATGATCCACGCCTGGATCCCGACAACATCCGCGCACGGGTCCGCAGAATGGTGGCGAGCAGTATCCCGGGGATGACCACCGCAGTGGACAACCCGCAAAAACTCACCGTGGTGTTTGTACCGGCCTCCACTTATCAGGAACAACAACGCCTGGTGTATTTCGGCCCCTTCCTGGTGCCCGGCGACGATCTCGGATTCTGGCGAGCCAGCATAATGATCTTGCTGCTCGGTCTGGCTTCGACGGTGGCAGCCATGATCTTCCTGCAAGCGCGGCGCAAGCGTCCCCATCAGGAGCCCGCACCTACAGGAAACGCAACGGGGTCAACGCATGGCACCTAGACCTGATCATCTGATGCGTGAGCAACTGGCCTGGGCTCAATGGTGGGCTTTTCCCTGGAAGCAGGCCCACGAAGACTGGAGAGGCGACAAGTATCGTGCGATTGAAAGGCTTTTTTATAGCGGTCGGTCAGCACCAGACGACCTTACGGGTTTTGTCGCCTGCTTGCCGGCTGCACCTCATGCCACTGTGCTTCGGTTGGCCCTGGCCTCCACGGACCAACTCAACCTGGTGTTGGCATTGGCTAACCACACGTTCAATCCCCAAGCAGCATCACCCTTGAGTGAAGATCATCATAAGTGGTGTATGCGCCTCTCCATGGCGCTGCACCCTTCCATGCTGCCCCCACACTCCGATCCGCTGCGACTACTTCATAGCTGGGTTGAGCCTGCTACCTGGCAGCGCCTTCGATTGCGTTTCCCCCGCACACGTGTGAGCGAGGCTGAAACAGCAGACGCCCCACTCGAAAACGCGAGCAGCCGATTGAACACTCTCTGGCAGGCCGTCGTTTGGCGCGTCGCAAGCATGGCGAGCGACAACATGCCCCGGCCTCGCAAGGATGAGGAAAGCAGCGATGTTATGCCGACATACTATTGAGTTACGCAAGGATGCATCCGGCACGCGAACCAACCTTATCCCGCGCGAAGAGCTAGCCAATTGGGAACAGGCCAACCATCTCTTGAGCCATGCCAAAGCCCAGGCCGACGAATTGATACGTATGGCCGAAAAAAAATGCGAGTCCATGCTTGAACAAGCCTCATTGGAAATCTGGCAACGCGCCGACGCTCAACTCAAGCAATGGGAACGCGACCGTCAATCGATGTGCGACGACCTTGAACACTACGCGACCTCCATCACCAACCAGGCTATTCGCAGTCTGCTCGACGAGACAACTGCCCCGCAACGGCTCGCAGCGCTGTTGAAACAATTGCTGGATAGCCAAGTTCAGGAAGTCAGTGCGACATTGCTCTGTCATCCCCATGATCTTGAGGAGATAAGGCAGGGCCTTGCCCGTCACAAGAGCAGATTCTGGAAGTTAAACGCCGACGACACGATTAATCCTCAAACACTCGTATTGAAAACAGATGAGGGGGACTTCCGTATCAGCTGGAATGCCATGCTCGACACTTTTTTCAACCAGGGCAAAGAGTACTCGATCGAGATCTAATCCTACGAGCACAGAGACTTTATTTATATTCACCACTTAGAACTGACTGTTTAAATTCGCCCTTCAACATAACTATCAGAGAGAAATCATGGATTTTTTCAAAGAGATGACTGATTCGACTGCCAGAAATAAAAGATCTGCATACAAAGAGTACGAGTCCGGTTTCTTGGAAAGCCTGGCGGCCCAAGACGGCGAGTGGTTTATCAACATGTTAATGCGCAGAGACGTCACCCATGCGCTTTTCAATGAGCACGGTAAAACGATCAAGCAGATGCTCACAACAACCTTTGACAGTTTTCAGTAAATGAAATCGCTCGTGGGTGACTGGTTGAGCGGCAGGGAGGAAAAAATCGTCATATTTGAAGGCGACGACGAAGTCGCCTTGCGACGTCAGGGCGACGCCGTTTTATTGGGTGTTCAACTGACCTCAGCGGTGCCAGATAACTCAGCCTTGCAAGGCTGGCTGCGCCTGGGCGCGGCCAGCTTGAATCATTTTCAGGGGGCATTGGCTCAAAAAGCTGACACAGGTGCGCTATGGCTGATTCAAAGTCTGCGCACCGACCGTGGCGAAACCTACGTACTGAGTTGCCTCGAGACCCTGCTGAACCAACGCGACACATGGCGCGCCATCGTTGCGCGTCTTGCTCGTCCAGCCCAAAACCTCAAACCCACCCCGCTACGTTCACGCTCGTACTAATCAGAGAACTGTCTATGCCTAACAAGACCCATAAGGGCAGCCGCTTGTGCCTTGACTCGCCTGATGCTTCATTCAAAAGAGCCCATTGGCGGAATGTGTTCCTGTTTTCCTGGCTGCTGGTTTCAACCCAAAGCGCATTGGCGGCAATTCCCGCCGAATGGAAGAACACCGCCTACGCTTATGAAGCCGAGCATAAGCCAGTTCGAGACGTGCTCGACGACTTCGCCCAAACCTTCGGTACCCAACTGCAAATCGAGGGCCTGCTGGAGGGCACCGTCAACGGCAAGATACGCGCCAATACCCCACAATCCTTGCTCGACCGGCTGGGCGTAGAACATCGCTTCCAATGGTATCTGTACAACAACACGCTCTACATCAGCAGCCTGGACCAGCAGGAGTCCGCGCGCCTGGAGGTTTCCTCTGAGTCCATTGCCGACCTCAAGCAGGCGCTCACTGATATTGGCCTGCTCGATAGTCGCTTCGGTTGGGGTGAGTTGGCCGAGGATGGCGTCGTGCTGGTCTCCGGACCTCGGCGCTATATCGAACAGATCAAGCAGTTCAGCAGCCAACGCCGCACCGTGGATGAGAAGCAGAGCGTACTGAGTTTCCCGCTGAAGTTCGCCAATGCGGCGGATCGCCACGTGGATTATCGTGGACAGAAGCTCACCATTCCGGGCGTTTCCAGCATCGTGCGAGGGTTACTGGAGCCACGTTCCGATCCGATCTCCTCGACGCTGGGCCAGCGCCCGTCCTCACAGCCGGCCCCTCTCTTGCCGAACGTTCCTCGCTTGAGCAACCCCTTGCTGGGGCAGATGCTCGGTTCAAACAGCAACATCATGCCGTTGGACAGCGGCGCCACACTCACTCCGCGTGCGCCGACGCCCACCAGCCGGATTCGCGTCGAAGCCGACATTCGCAATAACGCGGTGCTGATCTATGACCTGCCAGAGCGCCAGGCCATGTACCGGGAGTTGATCGCTCAACTCGATGTGGCACGCAAACTGGTGGAAATCGATACGATCATTCTTGATATCGAGCGCACGCAATTGCGTGAGTTCGGAGTGAACTGGGGGTTTCAGAACAGCCGCTTCCGTGGCGGCGCAAATTTGGCGCCGGGCACATCGCAGCAGTTGTCGATTGAAAATCGCGACCGTTTCTATGCCGACGTACGCGCACTGGAAGCCAAGGGGCTGGCGACCATGGTTTCCAACCCGTCCGTGCTCACCCTGGAAAACCAGCCGGCGGTGATCGACTTCAATCGCACTCAATACCTGACCCCCGGGCGTGAGAACGCAACCATCTTGCCGGTCACCGTGGGCACCAGCGTTCAGGTCGTGCCGCGCGTCATCACTAGTCGGGGAAGCCATCAGATCCATTTGGTCGTGGATATAGAGGACGGCAGGTTCGACGAATCCAACCCCAACCGTAGCCTCAAAGAGCTTGATGTTCGCCGCGGTAACGTCAGCACCCAGGCCGTCATGGCTGAGAAGCGTTCGATGGTGGTGGGTGGGTTCCACGTCACGGAAAGTACCGACAAGCAAAACAAGGTGCCGCTGCTGGGCGATATCCCGCTGCTGGGCAAGGCGTTGTTCTCTTCCAGCGAAAGGCAGAACAATCGGCGTGAACGCTTGTTTATCATCACGCCGCGCGTCATCGGCGACCAGGCCGATCCGTCTCGCTATTTGCCCCAGGCAGATCAGGCCCAATTGCAGGCGGCGCTGACTCCGCTGGCCAGGCGTAACGCCCCTCACCAGCCTGTGATCAAGCGTAGCGACGTGATCAGTACCCTGGCGCACCTGGTGACTGGGCAAGTGCCCAAGGCCTTCAAGTTGGCGCCAATACCTGTGGGGTTGAACACGCTGTGCAGCACCCGCGACCTGCTCGCACTGAGTACCGAGCGCAGCCAATGGTATGCAGGCCCTGAGTACAACGTTGCAGTCGTGGTGCTACGCAACCAGTTCAACCGCAATGTGCGCATCGATGAGAAAGAATGCAGCAACTCGCAAACGCTTGCCGTCACCGTGTGGCCACACGCCTGGTTGAAACCGGGAGAGGAAGCCGAGGTATTTATTGCCATGCGTCCGGTGGTGAAGGATGAACATCTCAGCGTACCGCGCCCCACCTTGATTACGCCATTACGTAAGGTCCGCCCATGAAACATCAATTGTTGTACTCAACTCTGATCGGTGCGGCGCTGCTTGTCAGCGCTTGCACCCCCACGTGCAAAGGCGACTCCTGCTCACGCCCGCAATCTACCGCACAAAAGATGGTGATCTGGTGGCCATCTCACATGCGCGTCGAGCCCGGCCCTTCCGGAGAGCGAGCCGATTACCAGACGATATCGCTGGAACGATGAGCATCAAGGAAATACCCGACGAACCATGCCAGGTATTTCTGGAGAACCTGGTGAGCGGCGCTGCCACTCACCACGTTCTCACTTGCGGCATCGAGGTGCGCGCGCTCCACGCGGGTAATCACCCTGGACTGGCCCTGCATATCACTCGCGAAACGTTGCAAGCCGGGCAACTACAACGCGTATTGCAGCGCCGCTTTGAGCAGGCACAGGTGTTTGATGGCTGCTTTATCTATCTCGATACCCAGGGTGCCTTGGTGATCTGGCACGCACTGCCCCCCTCTCACGGCAATCCGGGCAGGATCCTCAGCAGGATGCTCTCACTGGCCAATCTCAGCGCGCTGGACCCAGGTTCCAGCCGCTGATCAGCGCTGATCAAGCTCAGGCAGTTCCAGCGTTTCGCGCTTGGCTTCGTCATCCATCTCACGCAAGGTGCGGTAGATCAGCGCTACGGCCTGCAAGGTCTCGCGAGGAATGCTTGCACCCAGCTGTTTGGTATAGATCGTGCGGGCCAGCCACACACATTGAATCACCGGGACCTCGGCGACCTTTGCTCGCGCGATCAGGTTTCGCGCTTCGTCGTCCGTGCCCTTGCTGATCAGCAGGGGTAAAGGCGTCTTGCCTGGGCGGTAGTACAGCGCGACTGCAAAGTGCGTCGGGTTGACCACCAACATGTCGGCTTCTTCCAGCTTGGGCAGCTTGACCTTCGGCTCCTCTTGCGCCAATTCCTGCGCCAACTGGCGGCGCTGGCCTTTCACATGGGGGTCGCCCTCCATGTCCTTGTACTCTTTGACGACCTCAACCTGTGTCATGCGCATACGCTTGGCGAAGAAGTGCTTTTGCAAGGTCAGATCGATCAGTGCCAACACCAGCAACAGCCCCAGGCAGGCATGCAGCAAGTGACGGAACAACGCGATCAGCGCCAGCAGATAACTCTGCAGGTCGCTGCTGGCAAGGTTTATCAACGCCCCCAGAGCGGGCCAGACCACCACGTACACAATCAGGCCCAGTAGGAACGCCTTGGCGATGCTCATCAGCAGGTTCATTAACGACTGGGCAGAGAACATCTGCTTGATCTGGCTGATAGGGTTGAGGCGATTGAAATCCATCTTCAGCGTGTCCGGTGCGAACAGCAGGCCGAACTGCATCCAACTGGCAATCAGCTTCGCGGCAATCGCAAGCCCGGCCATCAACAGAGAGAACGAGAAAAACATCACCAGGCCCTCCGCCAGCACTTCTTCCAGCACCCGCGCAAACGGCTGGCCCAAGCGTGACATCGGCAACACCAGCAATTGCTGAAAGCGCTGCAAGCTGGTTTCGGCAGTGAACAAGGCGACCTCACTGATAGCCGTCAGCGCCAGCAGCTTGCTCACATCCTGGCTTTGCGCGACCTGACCTTTCTTACGTTGGTCACGCAGTTTCTTGGCGGACGCCGGGTGCTTTTTTTCTCCCGAATCACTCACGGCATCGAGACCTTGAGCAAAAGTCCCAGGTAGTGCTTGAGGTCACCCAACTGGCTCATACGCCCGATAATAAGATCCTGCAACAGTGCAAAGTACAGCAACAAAATACCGATTCCCGCCAGGCACTTGACCGGCGGCGCCACGGTACTCACTTGCAATTGCTGGCTGTAGACCCCCAGCAACGCGATACCGAACTCCAACAGCAATAGCACGGCAATAAAGGGCGCGGCATAAAGCATCATGTGCATGAATGTGTCACTGAGCAGCCCGACAAATACGCTCATGCCATTAGCTGCTGGAAGCGGAAACCACACGGTGGGTGGCCAGATCAGGTAACTGTCCCAGATCACCTGGGTGAGCGCGCCCAACCCCAGGATGGCCATCAGCAAGTAAATCGCCAGTTGCTTGAACATGTGCCCGATCGGCGTCGCGTCCGGCCCCAGTGACGGGTTAAGTTGGCCACCGGCCAAGGCTCCACGCTGGTTGTCCAGCAGCGCCCCCACCGACTCGAACATCCAGAACGGCATGGCCAACAACACCCCCAGCAGCAACCCCAATGCTAACTCCTTGAGCATCAGCGCACCGAGCATCAATGCTGAATAGTCCTGCCCCGCCAAAGCAGCATGAATACCCGGAGCGGGCAACAACGCCATGACCATCACGATGGTGTGCCGGGGCAGGCCGCGCACCTGTTGAAAACAAAACGCCGCCACCAGGATGCCACAGGGATAGATACGCGCCATGCCGATCATCAGGCTGGGGAGATACTCAAGATAAAGCAGCACAGGCAACGCCTTAGTTCAGGGCCGAACGGCCGATCATTTCAAACGTCAGGTTGATCAGCTGGATCAACTCCACGCCAATCCAGCGGCCCGTCAGGATCAATGTGACACCCACCGCTACTAGTTTGATACCAAAGGGTAATGTCTGGTCCTGGATCTGCATCAGCGCTTGTACCAAAGAGGTCAGCACCCCCACCACCACCGCCACGATCAGCGGCGGTGCCGACAGCACAACTACCAGCAACATGCCCTGCTTGAACAGCACGATAGGTTCCATACGCCACTCAGAGATAGGAAAGGAACAGGCTGTCGAGCAACCGCGACCAGCCAGACACCAGCACGAACAGCAGCAGCTTGAGCGGTAGGGAAATGGTCATCGGCGAGACCATCTGCATACCCAGCGCCAGCAACAGGTTGGAAACAATAAGGTCGATCACAATGAAAGGGATGTAGATCAAGAAACCGATCTCGAACCCCGCCTGCAATTGCGAAAGCACAAACGCCGGGATCAGCAGGATAAGATCTTCACGCTGTACCTCCTGAGCCATTTTCGCAGGCCACAGACGTGCGGTGTTGTCCAGCAGATGGGTCAGCACATCCGGGTCCACATTACGCAGCATGAATGCACGCAAGGGGTTGATGGCCTCATTGCCGGTATTCAGAAACGTTTGCACGTTGCTCATGTCCAGAGGCGAAGCCTTGATATTCTCGGCGATTTCATACCCCACCGGCGCCATGATGAACAAGGAGGCCGCCAGAGCGATTCCGTTGATGGCCATGCTCGGAGGTACCTGCTGTACGCCGATGGCATTGCGGGTAATCATCAGCACAATCACGATTTTCAAGTAGGCTGTGCAGACCACCAACAGCATGGGCATCAACGACAGCGCGCCCAGAAATATCGCCAGGACTATCGGGTCCAGCCCTTGAAGTATCATCGACCGAACACCACTCGGGACAACTGCAACCCCAGGCGCCCGTCAACTTCCACCAACTGCCCCTGGCCGATGGGCCGATCGCCATAAAACAGACCCGCCATGCCTGGGGTAAAACCGGTAATGCCCAGTACCGAGCCGGGCACGAGGTTACGCAACTCCCCCAGGGTCAGGTTCAGTGTTCCGCAGCGTACGCTCAGCGTCATGCTCAATTCATCGAACGGCTCGTGACCGAATACGTCCATTACGGGTTCATCGTCTTCATGCCCCGAGTGATGAGGTACAGCTAAATCTTCGTCCACAGACATGTCCTCGATAGAAGTAAGAGTGAAACGTAACCACCCAGTGTCATCGTCAATGTCGCCATGCAGGCGCTCTCTGCCGACCGACACATAGCCGCTGCCCCGGGCCTGGAAAAAGGTCTGTTCAAGCACCAGCACATCACCAGCTCGCAGACTGCCGGCCTGTACAATCGGTAACCGCAACCGCCCAAGGGTCACGGCAATTGCCAGTTGAAACGACAACGGCAGCGGCGCAGCCGTGGCCCGCCAAGCCCCCGCCTCGTACAACGCCAAAAAGCTTTCGGTGCTCAACCACACATATCCCTCAACCCACGATGCCCCCAGGGTCACGGTGAGGCGACAGCCAAAGCCCTTTGGTCGCCCGGTGTGTAGCAATCGCACATAGCCCAACAGCGCTCGCACTTCGGAGCTCAGGTAATACTGGAACAACGTCCAGAACCAGGAGTCCGGTTCGTTGTCGGCTCCAAGGGTCACCGGACATTCGCCCAGCAGGCTAAGCAACGGCCCCGCCTTGGCGAGCGCCAGCACGCCGCACTGCGTGTCGAAACACACCACGTCACCGCCAACTGGCGGACGTCCAGGCTCAAGCCGCAACTCACCGGCCTGACCCGCAACATGGAACGGCAGGTACAGGCCGCGGCCCAGCTGGCGGCGTGCGGCAACCTCGTCGTTCTTGATCGAAGGTAATGTCAATAGCGGTACGATCATGGGTTGCCGACGCTTGGCAGAAGCAGGCTGACCGGCAGCCCCAGCGCTTGCGTAAAACGGTCCTCACACTGTTGCCGTACGCCACTGAGCCAGCGGGCCGTGGCGTCATGTTCCGCTTCCAGTTCAATGGCCCAACCGCTCTGCTCTCGGCGCACGCTGGCGTTGATCCGTCCCAGGCGTGGCAAGTACAACACTGCCTGCAACGGCCACTGAGAGCCGGCCAGCACACGAGGGGTGATCTGTTCGGCCAGCGCCTCGATCATGGCGATACCGGTCGCTGTTTTTTTCCCCGGCAAGGAGGCCCCCGTCCCGACGCCGTCGCCATCATTGGCAAACAACTGCGCAAACAGTCGTCCTTGCTCCCAGGGCACTACGCCTGCAGCTCCTGGTTCACGCTCCTCCCGTGGCTCACGCAGGCGTGGACGCTCAGTGGGTTTATTTACAACTTTGGTCATATCGGCTCCTGTGCCAGCAACAGTGACAACTCCTGCAGCTTTTCCACCTGTCGCAGGCATTCGGTGGCGTGCCTCTGGGCACTACCAACGTGGTTTTCCTTTTCTTGCCGTTGGTTGCGCAGCGCCTCAAGCTGGCCCTCTTCGCGCTGGGTGCTGGCGGATAAACTGCGCTCCTGTGCACTCCAGGATTTCAAGCCTTTCAAGGTCAATACCTGGCCCTGATGCTGACTGAGCAACTGAGCACATTGCCGGGCTTCCTCCTGCCGAGTGTGTTCAAGCGCAGCCTGGGCCTGCTGGATATGCGCAAGCAGGGCCTGCTGCGCACGCTTGGCCTCACGCAGGGCACGCTCGGCCCGATCAGCCCTGTGCCTGCGCAGGCGTCGCAGCATCTGCACTTCACCGAGCAGCACATCAGAATGGGACATGGGTGGTCAGCTCCTTGAGTTGCTCCAGCGTGACGGCCATCGGGGTAGGCTCACGCAAATCCTGGCGCAGGAACCCATCCACCGCTTGGCGACTGTTCACGGCCAGGTCCGTCAACTCATCGCTGCCAGGCTGGTACTCGCCCAGTTTGAGCATCAACTCGATCTGCTGGTACGCCGATAACAACCGTCGCAACGCCGTGCCCGCTTGAATATCCTCAGGCGCCGCGACGTTGCTCAATATTCGTGAAAGGCTCGCCAACACATCCACCGCCGGATAGTGCCCACGCTCAGCCAATTTGCGCGACAGCACGATATGGCCGTCGAGCAATGAACGTACTTCATCGGCCACGGGGTCGTTCATGGAGTCCTGCTCAATCAGCACTGTGTAGATCGCTGTGATCACCCCGTCACGGGTCAACCCGGCGCGCTCCACCAAGCGCGGCAGCAAGCTGTACACCGAAGGCGGCAGGCCTCCGCGCCCCAGGGGTTCGCCGGCAGCCAGGCCGATTTCACGCTGGGCCCTGGCGAAACGGGTCAGGGAATCAATCAGCAGCAACACCCGTTGGCCCTTGCGCCGAAAACCTTCAGCCAGTGCTGTGGCGGTAAAGGCGGCGCGGGCACGTTCCATGCTGGAGCGATCAGATGTGGCACACACCAGTACCGCTTTAGAGCGCAGTTGCTCATCAAGCTCATGGTCGAGAAACTCACGCAGCTCGCGCCCCCGCTCACCGATCAAACCGAACACGATGACATCGCACTCGACATTACGGGCGATCTCGGCCAACAAGGTGGTTTTGCCACAACCGGCCCCGGCGAACAGACCGACGCGCTGGCCTTCACCGAGCGTCATCAATCCGTCGATGGACCGTACCCCGGTGGCCAGCGCACGGTTGATACGCGGCCGCTCGGTGGGCAAGGGCGCTTCACATAACACCGGGCTGGTATCCGGCAGTTCGGATTCGACAAATGCGCTGGCACCCTGGCCCGTAATCGGCCTCCCGAAACCATCCAGAACCTGACCCAAGAGCGCGTCGCTGACCTGCACCCTATGCGACACGCCCAGGCGCTCAACCGGCGCACCCACGCGCACGCCTTCCAGGTTCCCAAGGGCACTGAGCACCGCGTCCTGCTGATCAAAACCGATGATTTCAGCGAGCATGCAGTCACCCGGACCTTTTTCCACCTGGCACAAGTCACCGATACGCGCCTGAGGCAGCCGGCACTGCAGCAGCATGCCGTTGACGCGCTGGATTCGCCCGCGCATGGCCACCGGCGCAAAGCTGCCAAGCGCCTGGGCCTGGCGTTGCTGCCAGGCGTCCAGACGCGCTTGCACGGATGAACTCACCAGCGCACCTCATAACGCCGTGTGCCATCAAAAACCACTTTGCTGTTGTCGATCAGCACCAGGCGCAACCCGTCCACCTGATCCCCCAAAAAGAGTCGGCTACCCTCTTCCAGAACCACATGACCGTTAGGTCCGCCGACAATCTGCACGATCCTGAACGGCAAGGCGTCATCTCGCACACGTACACGACTGATCACCGGCACCATACTTTCGAATTGCTCACCAAAGCGGCTGAGCATCCGCGACACCAGCTCCACGTCGTCCTGGGAAACATCGCCGTTGAGCACGACTTGACCGTTGATGACTTGCAAGTCGATCCGTTGGCTCAGCTCACGCTCGCCGAGCATTTTCAACAACTGCTGACGCACATCAAACGGTGAGGCCAATTCGTGTTTGCCAATCACCGGTGGCATCAGGGAAGCCTGCGCGTCATGTTCCCCTGTCGAAACCATGCCCACCACTGCGATGACTACCGCCACCACCAGCATCAGGCTGATCAACCGCTTCTGCTGCGAGTGTGAGATGGACGATAACCGCAGTGTCTGCACAGGTCGTTCCGGTGATGGGAATGCTGCAGATACCGGGGCCTCAGGCTCAGGCCATGGATGATCTGCCAAGGTGACGCACAATCTCACGCTGCCCACCAGAAAGGTCGTGTTCAACGCCAGGCTCGGGATCTGCGCCAGGGCCTGGCCATCAGCCCCGTACACCAGCTGCGCCTGGGCCTGCACCGACCAATTAGCGTCGGAAAATTGCAGCAGGGCATGATGCTCGGCGACCCCAGGATCGCTCAGCACCAGGTCAGCGTCCGCCTGGGCACCGATGCTCCATCGTTCGCCGAACAACGGCAACGCAGCGCCCTGGCGCAGCCCATCAAGCACGCGTAACTCATACATCATCGAGCCCTCCTTCGTACTGTCCATAGCTGCGAAATCATGCCGCTGCGCCACGCATCAATGCTTCCTGACCGAGGTCAATGCGCCCCAATACCTTGACCTTGGACGTGCTTCCCAACTCAGCGAAAGACAGCACTGGTACATGGTTGAATTCTTCGAGCAATAAAGTCCGCAAGGGGCTGCGCAAGTCCTGCGCCACCAACATCACGCTTTTGCTCTTGGCCCTCAAGGTAAAGGCCTGATTGAGCAGGCTGATAAACGCCGCGCTGTGTTCCTGGTCCAACGCGAAGAACACCCCGGTCTGGGTCTGGCGCAGGGCTTCGCGCAGGATGTTTTCGCTTTGCGCAGACAACAGCCAGGCATGCAGGCCGTCGGCCTCGCTGTACTGGTGATAGATCTGCGCCTTGAGAGCAATGCGTGCATAGTCGGCCAGGGCTTCCGGCTCACGCTCATGCTGTCCGTACTCGATCAGCGATTCGACAATCAGGCGCACCGCCCGCAGGGGGACACCTTCACTGGCCAGGCGTTGCAACACCGCAGAAAAACGCGACAGCGGCATGATGCGCTGCAGTTCCTGCACCAGTTCCGGCTGATTATGCTCAAGCCAACTCAGGATCGACTTGCTCTCCTGAATGCCCAGGAACTGTGGCCCGCTGAGCATCATCGCCTTCCTCATACGCTCCAGGATAAGGCTCGTGGCGGTGAAGCGCTCCAGTTGCGGATCATCAAGCAGCGGATCGTCAGGGGCCAACCAGAGCCAATCCTGTTCATCGCGCTCAACCAACCCGGCGATGGCGTGCTCAGGTTCAACCTCAAACGCCATGCGCTCAACGGCCACATAGTTGACCACTGACGCCCTCACCATGGGGACTTCATGCACACAAAAGCGCATCTCATCGGGGGCCAGGGAGTCATCGAGCTCGACTTCGAACGGCGGCAATGTCAGGCCAATATTGGCGACCAGCGAATTTCGCGCCTGGCGAATCCCGTGAATCAGATTCGTCACTTCAGGCGTACCACGCAGAACAGGGGAAAACTGCAACAGGTAAGGGCGCGACGGGTCAAAGCCGCGCAAGTCCTCTTTACCGTTCTCTTCAGGGCGAACGACTTCGGCGGCCTCCCTGGAAGGCTCTGCCTGGTGTTGACGCTGCCGCACCAGGTAGTAACCCACGCTGCCGGTGATCAGCGCGATCAGGATAAATACCAGGGTAGGCATACCAGGGACAGCGGCAAACGCAAGCATTCCCACCGAGGCAATCACCCAGCTCTTGGGCTCGCTGGTCATTTGCCGGGCAATTTCGACGCCCATGTTACTGACGCCTTTGCGTCCATCCGGCGCAACACGGGTGATGATCATGCCCGCAGTCAAAGAGATCAGCAGCGCCGGAATCTGTGCAATCAGGCCATCGCCGATCGTCAGTACCGAATACAACGCCATCGAATCGCCCGCGCTCAAGCCGTGCTGGAACATTCCTGTGGAGAAGCCGCCCAACAGGTTGACCACGACGATGATCAAGCCGGCGATGGCGTCGCCCTTGACGAACTTCATGGCCCCATCCATGGCCCCGAACAGTTGGCTCTCACGCGACAACTGCTCACGTTTGTCCCTCGCTTGCATGCCGTCAATCAGCCCCGCACGCAGATCACTATCGATAGACATCTGTTTGCCCGGCATCGCATCCAGGCTGAACCGCGCCGCCACCTCGGCGACCCGCTCCGAGCCCTTGGTGATCACCAGGAAGTTGACCAGGGTCAGGATCAGAAAGATCACCATCCCTACCGCCAGGTTTCCCCCCACCACAAAATTGCCGAAAGCCTCGACGATGTCACCGGCGTCCTGTTCCAGCAGGATCAAGCGCGTGGTCGCAATCGACAGCGCCAAACGAAACATGGTGGTCAGCAACAGGATCGATGGGAACGACGAAAACGCCAGAGGGCCTGGTAGATAAAGCGCCAGTACGATCAACAGGCAAGATATGCAGATATTGAGAGCAATGAGGATATCTACCAGCCAGGTCGGCAGTGGCACGATAAAGATAAAGACAATGGCCATGACCACTACGGCGCCCAGCACTTCGGCGCGCTGTGCCACTTTGAGCAGCAAGCCGTTGATGGTCGACAGCAGGATCACGTCATAGCCCCGGCCAACTCAGGAAAACGTTGGGTACCACCGTCGATCCGGTTCAGCTCGTCCATCACCACTACAAAGCTGAACAAGGTTTCCTCACGGGCTCTATTGTCAGCCCATAAGGCCAACGGTAACTGCCGGATAAGAGGGTAAAGCGCGTTGAGAGCTGCCAGTTGCCTGGAGGGCGAACCACTCCCCATCTCATTCCCCAACCGCAGGATTTCCTCGGCGTCGATACCGCTGTCGGCGTATCCGAGCAGGCGCTGCAGCAAGGAAACGGCGTCCTGATCGATGCCCAGTCGCAGGTTGAACGCCATGCAATCGGCCAACACCGTACCTAACTGCCCACAACTTCGCAGGCCCAGCAGCAAAGAGCGCAACAGTGGGGTGGGCATCGATGACACCCGGGCCGCGATATCGTCTGCCAAGGCTTTACGCATCACATTGAGCCCTTCATAGAAGCGCTCGCCGCCGTATACGCCCAGCAGGGCCTGCATCATGGTCGCCAGCGATTGGCGCGTGACCACGCTGGCATAGTAGAGCGCACGGAGCGCCTGGCGTTCCTGCGGGTCCGCGCCAGCTGCTTGCAATGCTACGGCAATGTTCAGGCCAGCCTGGATTTCTCTTTTGAAACGCGCCTCGAATTTGGCAATGGCTGCGCGGGCCAAGGCAGCCTCGGATTTACGCAGTTCAGCGTCCGCCTGGCTTGCCATGTGCTTGAGGACCACGAACGCACGCGCCGGGTCGCCGCCTGTGAGGTCAAGCAATTTATCGACGCTGGCGTTTCGCAGTAACTGCATCCTGATGCGGCGAGAAACCGAGGCCATGCTCGCCTGGGCCGGATGACCCAACTGTTCATAAAGCTGCACCAGTTGTTCCGCAGCAGGCACGTGCAAGCCCATCTGCCGCTGGGCCAGCGGGAGTTTATTGAGCTCTACTTCCTGATTGAACAGTTGGGCCAGTTTTTCATCAACACCCTTCGCAGGCGCAGGCTCGGCAGTATTGCTGATAACAGGTTGATCCAGGCGTTGGACCGTTGGCACATCGTTGTGCGATTCGACTTTCATGGACAGGCCAGTTCAGGAAGAGTGTGTCTCTGTGTGGCAAAGACTACCCAAACGGTTCCATTGAAATTCGAGACGACGCCACTTTTGAAAATACTTGCACGGGCTTCTAATCCTCATGTGCAAAAGCCTGCGTAGAAAAGCATCAATTCAAGATATTTATATATATAAATTAAGCAGTTACATGATTTTTTCCATTTGGCACAAGCAGTGCAATCGGGTTCCTGTCGATACGTTTCGACTGCGTCTACCTTAAGGAAAAAATCATGAATATTCCTATTGAAGCCTTAGTTCACCTTGGTGGCAATTCGCCTCAATTCATGCTTCACCTGACAGACGATCAACAGAAAAAACTTCGTCGCTTTATTCATAAACGCGTGCTTAACCCGGAAGATGCGGATGATCTTTTGCAACTGACCTACCTGGAAGCCTGGCGTAATCGCGAACGTTTCAGCGGCACCGCAACGCTCAGCACCTGGATGTGCGGCATTGCGCAGAACCTGATCCGCAATCACTTTCGGCGCCTGTATGCCAAACCCGCACATTGCGAATTCGATGAGTCGCTGTGGCATGGGCAGGAAGAAACCCACAGTCTGGATTGGGAGTTTGAGATCAACCGGCGCCTGGAAAATACCCTGAGCGCTATCGATCACTTGCCGACCGAAATGCGCAAGACGCTGTACGCCTCACTGGAAACCGACGGTAGCTATCAGGACACCGCCGACGTACTGGACATCCCTATCGGCACCGTGCGCTCGCGCCTTTCACGGGCACGCGAACAGCTTAAGCGCGTGACCCACCCTCCTCAGCATCGGTAAGCTGAATTAGCCGGGCAAGCGTTGGGCGACAGGGATATCTGCCCAACACTGTCAGACTTGGCCTGAAAGACGCCAATACTCTGCATCTGCCCACCGCTACAGAGCGCATCCGCGAGCGCCCCTTCCTGCCGCCTGTCACCCAAAGCAGCGTTTTCGGTTAAACGGTTGAAAGCGTAGAAAAAACTCAACAAAAAGACTTGACGCATTGCCGTTCCGAGCGAATAATGCGCGCCACTTGGCTACATAGCTCAGTTGGTTAGAGCATAGCATTCATAATGCTGGGGTCCGGGGTTCAAGTCCCTGTGTAGCCACCAAGTATTAAAAACGGCTTACCGAGAGGTAGGCCGTTTTTTTATGCGCTTAAAAACTCCCCAACTGTATTTTGACGCCCCTCACCCCCACTGTTAGTGTCCAGCCTCCCTAAAATGCGGAGTGCCCCGATGAAACTGGACATCTACCAAGTCGACGCTTTCAGCCAACACCCCTTCGGCGGCAACCCAGCGGCGGTGTGCCCGCTCATCGAATGGTTGCCCGACGAGCAACTGCAGAGTATCGCGGCTGAAAACAACCTCTCGGAAACCGCGTTTTTTGTACCCCGTGGCGAGTTCTACGAGCTGCGCTGGCTCACCCCCGAAGTTGAGGTGGACCTGTGCGGCCATGCCACGTTGGCGGCGGCCTGGGTATTGATTCATATGCTGGCCGATGCGCCACAAGTGCTGCGCGTTGCCACGCGTAGCGGCGAGTTGCGGGTGACGCGCAATGGCGATGAGTTGGCGATGGATTTCCCGGCCAAACAGCCCCAACGCTGCGAGCCATCGGCTGGAATGTTGAGCGCACTGGGCATTGAAACTGCTGAGGTGTTTGGCACCGATGACTACATCGTGCTGGTGGAAAATGAAGCGCAGGTGGCGGCACTGACACCGGATTTCGCACGGCTCAAGGGCCTGCCCAAACGTGGGATTGCAGTCACTGCCAAAAGCACACAGTTTGATTTTGTCTCACGCTGGTTCGGCCCGAATGTGGGGGTCAATGAAGACCCGGTCACCGGCTCGGCGCACACCTCGCTGGCACCGTTCTGGGCCGAGCGCCTGGGCAAGTTGCAACTGACCGCCGAGCAAGGCGGCCAGCGCAAGGGCCAGTTGCGCTGTGAACTCAAGGGCGACCGCGTGATTATCTCCGGCAAGGCGGTGCTGTACATGCAAGGCACGATTTATCTGTAAAACGCAATTCCCGAAGGACAACAGATCATTCTCAAAATGAACGGAGTTCAGCGCGTGTTTTTGACTTCCCGCCGTCAGTTGACGGCCATCACAGCAGCCCTGGCCCTTGCGGCCTGCCACACGTCTGTCACCGAACAACCACCGGCACCGGAGCTGGGTTCGGGCTATCGCACTGACCTGAGTACCCGCCACGCCGAGCGCCATATGGCCGCCGCCGCCAATCCGCTGGCTGCCGAAGCCGGACGCGAGATGTTGCGCCAAGGCGGCTCGGCCATCGACGCGGCGATTGCGATGCAAGCGGTGCTGACTCTGGTGGAGCCACAGTCTTCCGGCATTGGTGGCGGTGCGTTCATCATGCTGTGGGATGGCAAAAACGTGCAGGCCTACGATGGCCGCGAGACTGCACCGGCGGGGGCGACCGAGCGCTTGTTCCTGAAGGCCGACGGCACGCCTATGGCGTTCACCGATGCGCAGATGGGTGGGCGCTCCGTGGGCACGCCCGGCGTATTGCGCGCCTTGGAGATGGCGCACAAGAAGAGCGGCCATCTGCAATGGGCCAAGCTGTTCGAGCCGGCGATCCGCCTGTCGGAGCAGGGCTTTGCCATTTCACCGCGCTTGCACAGCTTGATCGCGGCGGATCGCTTTATCGCGCAATCGCCCGAGATGGCGGCGTACTTCCTGAATGCCGATGGCTCGCCCAAAGCCACCGGCACGCTGTTGAAAAACCCGGCGCTGGCTGCGGTGTTCAAACGCATCGCCAAGGAAGGGCCGGATGCGTTGTACCACGGGTCGATTGCCGATGAGATCGCACGCAAGGTGCAGGGCAATCACAATGCCGGCAGCTTGTCCGCAGCCGACCTCAAGGGCTACAGCGCCAAGGAACGCGCTCCCCTGTGCACCGACTACAAACAATGGAAAATCTGCGGGATGCCGCCGCCCTCCTCTGGCGGGATTGCCGTGGCGCAGATCCTTGGCACCTTGCAGGCGCTCCAGACCCGCGACCCGCGCCTGGCGATCACGCCGATGACCCCGAACAAGAGTACTTCGCCGGCCGGGCTTGAACCGACGCCCGAGGCCGTACACCTGATCGCCGAAGCCGGGCGCCTGGCCTTTGCCGATCGCGCCCTGTATGTGGCCGATGCAGACTTCACCCCCGTGCCGGTTGCCGGCCTTGTCGCACCCAACTACCTGGCCCAGCGCGCCACGCTGATCGGCGAGCGCAGCATGGGGATCGCCAAGCCTGGCCAGCCGACGGGCGTTCAAGTGGCGTATGCACCGGATCGCTCGCCGCTGCGCATCTCCACCTCGCAAGTGGTGGCGGTGGACGACCAGGGTGGCGCGGTGTCGATGACCACCACAGTGGAAGCAGCGTTCGGCTCCCACGTGATGGTCCAGGGCTTTTTGCTCAACAACCAGATGACCGACTTCTCGTTCATCCCCGAAGAAAACGGTCAGCCTGTGGCCAACCGCGTACAACCCGGCAAGCGCCCGCGTTCGGCCATGGCTCCGACCCTGGTGTTCGACCGCAACAGTGGTGAATTGCTGGCCACCGTGGGCTCCCCGGGCGGCTCGCAGATCATCGAATACGTGAGCAAATCCCTGGTGGCCATGCTCGACTGGAAGCTCGACCCGCAAGCGGCCATCAGCCTGCCGAATTTCGGCAGCCGCAATGGCGCCACTGAGTTGGAAACCGGCCTGTTCAGCCCTGCACTCAAACAAGCGCTCAAGGACAAGGGCCATGCCCTGAGCGAGATCGATATGACCAGCGGTGTGCAGGCCATCGTCCGCACACGGGATGCCCAGGGCAAGGTGACACTGAGCGGCGGTGCTGACCCACGGCGTGAAGGTGAGGCGCTGGGTGATTAAGGTGTTTTGATCAAAGGAGAATGCACGGTGCACAAAGCCCATAACCTCAATGCCCTCCCCGGCGTCGATCACGGTTTTTGCTCGATTGATGATCCGCTGCGACCCGAGGACGTATTCATTTGCAAACAAGTGCACAGCGCGGCGATGATCGAGTGGCAGCCGGGTCAGTTGGCCAATACGATTGAGGCCGATGGGGTGTTCACCCGGAGCGGGCAACCGATTGCGGTCATCACGGCAGATTGCTTGCCCATTCTGATCGCAGGCGGTGAGTGGGTAGCGGCCATTCATGGCGGCTGGAAGGGTTTGCAGCGAGGCATCATCGGCAATGCCGTGCAGCGCTTCATAGATGAAGGCATTACCTTGGACCAAATGCGGGTGGCGATCGGGCCGTCGATCAAACCGTGCTGCTATGAGGTGAGCGCAGCGTTTATTGCCGAGATCCAGGCCGATCAAGGCCACCTGTGGCAGCACGGCCTGACGCCCTGGAACGTTGAGCAACCGGCGCCTCTACAGCCCCCGCACATTCCAGCGCCCCACGCCAGGCAAACGGGAAGTGCCTGGTTTGATTTGAGCAGGTATGGGCTGCTGTTGTTGCACGCGGCGGGGGTCAAGCGCGAGCATATCGAGGTGAGTGACGTGTGCACCTACTGCACCTCGCCGATGTTTGCCAGCTATCGCAGGAGGACGCATCACCCGGCGGAGAACAGGACGTTGATCTATTCGTGGATTGCTCGTACGACCTGATGAACAGGCCGTACTTTTGTAGAGAGGGCCACCAGCAATCACCGACTGACCTTCAACCCCTTGCGCCCCGCATGTCGCTCCAGCGCCAACTCAATCAACCGGCTCACCAGCTCGCTGTAGCTCATGCCGGCCGCCTGCCACAGCTTGGGGTACATGCTGATGCGGGTAAAACCGGGCAGTGAGTTGATCTCGTTGATCAGGACTTCGCCGTCCGGCGTCAGGAACACATCCACCCGCGCCAGCCCTGCGCAGCCCAACACCTCAAACGCTTCGATGGCCAGGCGGCGAATGCGCTCGCTGGCTTCCTGGCTGATGTCCGCCGGCACCACCACTTGGGCGGCCTGGGCGTCGATGTATTTGCTATCGTAGGAATAGAAACCGCTGCTCACCACGATCTCGCCACAACCGCTGGCGATGGGGTTTTCGTTGCCCAGCACGGCACATTCTATTTCACGGCCCTTTACCGCGGACTCCACCAACACCTTTTCATCAAAGCCCAGGGCCAGCTCGACAGCTGCGTGATACTCGGCCTCATCACCGACTTTGCTCACCCCCACCGAGGAGCCTTGGTTGGCGGGTTTGACGAACATCGGCAGGCCGAGCTTGCTCACTGTCGTGTCGAAAGATATACGCGCGGCGTTGGCACGGGTCAGGGTAATGAACGGGGTCACAGCAATACCGGCGTCACGCAGCAGGCGCTTGCTGATGTCTTTGTCCATGCACACCGCCGAGCCAAGCACGTCGGAGCCAACGAAGGGCAAGTCGGCCATACGCAGCAAACCTTGCAGGCAACCGTCTTCGCCGAGGGTGCCGTGGACGATGGGGAAAATCACATCGACGTGCTCCAGCAGCCCAGAGCCCGAAGTTTCCACCAATTGCTGGCTGGCCTTGCCGGGCACCACGGCCAATTCGCGGTTGGACTGGTTGAGGGCGATCAGCGCCGGGTTTTCCTGGTTTGTGAGGAAGTTCGAAGTGTCGTTGAGGTGCCAGTGACCGGCCTTGTCGATACCGATCAGCACGGGCTCAAAGCGCGAACGGTCGAGGGCGTCGACGATGTTGCGCGCCGATTGCAGCGAGACCTCATGCTCAGCCGAACGGCCTCCAAAAATAATCCCTACCCGCACCTTGCTCATGACCCGGCCTCACTGTTGAAAGTAAGGCTTCTTACCACGAGCGATCAGCGATTCGCCACCAGATGTGCGCCAAACAGCACGTAGCAGCCACCGGCAAAGCGGTCGAGCCACTTGCGCGAGCGGCAGCCGCCGATGATCTTGAACGCCTGGTACAACATCGGTGCCGCCGTAAACAACGACTTGATGCCCAGGCCACCGGCCAGTCCCCACATAATGGTACCCGTAGCTACACCGGCCGACGCCACAACGCCATGGCGGCGCGAGCAACTGGCGGCTAATTGCGCCGTATTGAAAAAATTGGGGCCTGGTGTCACCACCGCCACCGTCCATAGCAGGGCCAGCGAAACCAGATGCGCCACGTAGATGGGGTTGAAAATGTCCATGGGAGGCCGCTCCATCAGCGCAAGGCACAAACAGCGATCATAGGCCTCGACCCCGCCCTGCACAATCGTACAAGACCTCGGCAGACAACCCGCGCCAGACTGGGTTAACGTACTTCCCTCTCTTTTTCTGTGACACACCACCATGGGCAAACCCACCGTTACCCTCGACTGGCTGCACCGCGCCCCGCATGCCAGCGGCCTGGATCGCATCGAGGCGTACTTTGCCGGCTTCGCCTTCGACCCGCATCGCCATGACACCTACGCCATCGGGCGCACCTTGACTGGCGTACAAAGTTTTCACTACCGCGGCGACATGGTCCACAGCCTGCCAGGCACCACCATGGTCCTTCACCCCGATGAGACCCACGACGGCCACGCCGGCAGCGACGAGGGTTTCAAGTACCGGATGATTTATGTCGAACCGTCGCTGATCCAGCAGATTCTCGGCGGCAAGCCGTTGCCTTTTATCCCTACCGGTTTATCCACGGATCCCAGGCTGTTCCGTGCCAGCGAAGTGCTGCTGCAGAACCTGGAAAACCCCATCGACCCGTTGCAGGAACAGGACGCCCTGTTTGACTTGGCCCACGCGCTGAATAACGTTTCGGGCGGGATCATCAGCCGCAAGACCTTCGATTACGTCGCCGCCGAGCGCGCGCGTGAATTCATCCACAGCGCCCTGGGCCGCAGCATCACCCTGGATGAAATGGCCGACCATGCCGGCCGCGATCGCTGGGCCTTGTCGCGGGATTTTCGCTTGCTGTTCGGCACCAGCCCCTACCGCTACCTGACCATGCGCCGGTTGGATCTGGTGCGCAGCCTGCTGGCCCAGGGCCAATCGCTGGTGGACGCGGCAATGACCGCCGGCTTCACCGACCAGAGCCATATGACGCGGCAGTTTCGCAGCACCTACGGCATGCCACCGTCACGCTGGGTGAAGATGCTCGGGCGCTGATCAGGCTTAAAGCTGGCGCCCATCACTCGGCTGGTGCGCGAGGCCAGTTGCCGCACTTTATCGGCCACCACCGCAAAACCACGCCCCTGCTCGTCTGCACGCGCCGCTTCAATGGGCGCGTTGAGCGCCAGCAGGTTGGTCTGCTCGGCAATGCCGCTGTTTTCTGAAGAGAGCTTTAGCCCCGTTTTGGATTCACTAACGACTCTGCGGTGGGCACCACGGCGCTTTACAACTGATCGCACCAAAACAGCACATAAGCACTTGGCCATCGTCGTATCGGGTATGCTTTTCGAACAGGAAACAAAAAGAAACAATTTTCTCAACCTGTTCGATAAGGAGTCCCGTTTTGGAGTTATCGACTGCCGCGTGGATGGTTCACGACACCCGCCTTATGTTCTGTGTATTGCTGGCCATCGCCAGCATCATCGTGCTGATCAGTGCGACCAAATTGCCGCCGTTCCTGTCGATCCTGATCGGCACCTTCATTGCCGGAGTCGGCGCGGGCCTGCCGCCTGAAGAAGTGGCAAAAGCATTCAGTAAAGGCGCGGGGGCGATCCTCGGTGAAGCCGGGATCATCATCGCCCTGGGCGCGATGCTCGGCGCGCTGATGGCCGAATCCGGTGCAGCAGACCGCATCGCCACCACCTTGCTCGGGCTGGGCAAGGGCAAGTCATTGCCTTGGGTAATGGCGCTGATCGCCATGGTGATCGGCCTGCCGCTGTTCTTCGAAGTGGGCCTGGTGATGATGGTGCCGATCATCTTTGTGATGGCCAAGCGTTCGAATCAGCCGTTGCTGAAAATCGCCATTCCGGCATTGGCGGGTATGACCACCCTGCATGCCCTGATGCCACCTCATCCAGGACCGTTGATTGCGGTGAGCGCGTTGCATGCCGATTTGGGCCTGACCATGTTGCTGGGTTTCTGCCTGGCGGTGCCGGCTGTGATTCTTGCTGGTCCGATCTACGGCAACTGGCTGTCCAAGCGCCTGCGCGTGGATGAACCGGCCGACATCGGCGCGTTATTCAGCGCACCGCCCAAGGCGCCGCGCCAGCCGAGCTTCGGCGTTTCGTTGCTGATCATTCTGTTGCCGGTGATTTTGATGTTGGGCAGCACACTGGCCAAGGTCACATTGCCGGCAGAAAGCACCGTCGGCCTGACCCTGAAATTCCTCGGCGAACCATTGGTCGCCCTCGGCCTGGCGGTGATCGCCGCCGTGATCTGCCTGGGCTGGGCAGCCGGCATGCCACGCGCCGAAGTCGGCAATACCCTGCGCAAGGCCCTCGCCCCCATCGCCGTATTGCTGCTGACCATCGGCGCCGGTGGTGGCCTCAAGCAAACCCTGTTGGATGCAGGCGTGAGCCAGACCATCAGCAAGGTCGCCGAAGGCGCACACATGCCGTACCTGCTACTGGCCTGGTTGATCGCCGTAGCATTGCGCCAGGCAACCGGCTCGGCCACCGTCGCCACGACCACCACCGCCGGCATCCTTGCACCCATGATGGCCGGCCTCGCGGCGACACAGAGTTCATTGGTCGCACTGGCGATTGGCGCCGGCTCGGTGTTCTTCTGCCACGTCAACGATGCCGGGTTCTGGATGGTGCGCGAGTACTTCGGCTTGCAGTTGAAGCAGACGATCTGGGTGTGGTCGGTGTTGCAGACGATTGTTTCAGTAGTTGGGTTGATCGGTACGCTGCTGCTCTGGCACTTCTTGACTTAACGTCTAGGCAGCCAAGGTGTGGCGCTCGCCAAACAGCGCCACACTCCCCACCCCCACCGCGCCCATCACCACGCAATACCCCACGCAAATCCACGGACTGGTGGGCATCAATGCAATCAGCAACAACGGCGTGGTGCTCGCCCACAATGCGTAGGCAATGTTGTAGGTAAACGAAATCCCCGACACCCGAACCTGCGCCGGAAACAAACCGACCATCACCGACGGCACCGCACCCACGACGCCGCAACTCAAGCCCGCTACGGCGTATGCCGCCCCCAGCCAGATACCGCCGCTGATCAGGCTGGCGTACAGTACCGCAATCCCCAACGGCAGCAACAGGCTATAGACCAGCACCGCGCGCCAGGCGCCGATGCGGTCGACCAGCAAACCGGCCAGCACACAGCCTATATTCAGAAACACGATACCCAAAGCGCTCAAGGCGAACGTGTGACTGGGGCTCATGCCGAAGGTTTTCTGCATCATGGTCGGGGTGATGACCACCAGCACGACCACGGCGGAAGTGAGCACGCAGGTGAGGATCATCGCCGGCAGCAACACAGCGCGATGGTCACGCAACACAGTGCGCAAAGGCAGTTCGGCAGCGGCCTGGCGGCGCGCCTGCATTTCCAGGAACACCGGGGTTTCGCTGAGCCAGCGGCGTAGCCACACGCCGATCACGCCGAATACGCCACCAAGCAGGAAGGGCAAGCGCCAGGCGTAGTCGAGGATCTCGGTCGGGGTGAAGATTTGAGCCAGCAATGTGGCAGTGAGTGCACCAAGCAGGTAGCCGAAGGTCAGGCCGGCTTGCAGAAAGCCCAGGGCGTAACCGCGATGATTGGCCGGCGCGTGTTCGGCGACGAAGGTCCAGGCACTGGGCACTTCACCGCCCACCGCCGCGCCTTGCAGCACACGCAGCGCCAACAGGATCAGTGGGGCGAAATACCCGATTTGCGCATAGGTGGGCATGATCCCGATCAGCAGGCAAGGCAAGGCCATCATCAGGATGCTCAGGCTGAACACGCGCTTACGTCCCAGGTGGTCCGCAAAGTGTGCCATCAGGATGCCGCCCAACGGGCGCGCCAGATAGCCAGTCACGAAAATGCCGAAGCTTTGTAGCAGGCGCAGCCACTCGGGCATTTCCGGCGGGAAGAACAGTTGACTCAAGGTCAGCGCGAAAAACACGAAGATAATGAAGTCGTAGATTTCCAGGGCACCGCCCAGGGCGGCCAGGCCCAGGGTTTTGTAGTCGGAGCGGGAAAAACGCTGCGCCTGTGAGGAAAAGGTGGCAGTCATGTGATGGCTCGGCAGACAAACAAAATGGCGTGCAGGTTATGAGCTGAGCCCAATGATGGCAATCGCGACAGATATATTTGTTTTCCTCATGGATCGATGAAGATATCTGCATTCCCATATCAATGTCCGTAGCGGAACATGCCGGGAAATTGCCTGCCCCTAATAACTATAAGAGGAAAGACTCGTGGCCGACGCTATCGAAGAAAGCCGCTATGCCCGCTTTGCCCTGCGCTGTTCCAACTTCGCCGAACGCTGGTTCCCCGACTCTTGGGTGTTTGCCGCCCTCGCCGTGATCATCGTCGCCGTGGCAACCCTAGGCATGGGCGCCGCGCCGACCGAAGCCGCCAAAGCGTTTGGCGACGGGTTCTGGAGCTTGATCCCCTTCACCATGCAGATGGCCTTTGTGGTCATCGGCGGTTATGTGGTGGCCAGCTCGCCGCCGGCGGTGAAACTGATCGACCGTCTGGCACACATCCCGAAGAACGGTCGCTCGGCTGTGGCTTGGGTGGCGTTGATCTCGATGGTCGCCTCCTTGCTGAACTGGGGCCTGTCCCTGGTATTCGGCGGTTTGCTGGTACGGGCGCTGGCGCGTCGTACGGATCTGCGCATGGATTACCGCGCGGCGGGTGCTGCGGCGTATCTGGGGCTTGGCGCCGTATGGGCGCTGGGGTTGTCGTCGTCCGCCGCGCAGTTGCAGGCCAACCCGGCCAGCCTGCCGCCGTCGATTTTGTCGATCACGGGGGTGATTCCGTTTACCGACACCATTTTCCTGTGGCAATCCGGCGTGATGTTGCTGGCGTTGATCGTAGTCTCGCTGATCATCGCCTACGCCACTGCGCCCGGCCCGAACAGTGCCCGCGATGCCAAGGCCTGCGGGGTCGACCCGGCATTCAATCTGCCCAAGATACAAGCGCCGACTCGCCCAGGTGAGTGGCTGGAGCACAGCCCGTTGCTGACCATCCTGCTGGCGTTGCTGGCGGCGGGTTGGCTGTTCCATGAGTTCTCGACCAAGCCGGCAATCAGCGCGATCTCTGGGCTGAACACCTACAACTTCCTGTTCATCATGACCGGCGCGCTGCTGCACTGGCGTCCGCGCAGCTTCCTCGATGCAGTGGCCCGTGCGGTGCCGACTACCACCGGCGTGCTGATCCAGTTCCCGCTGTACGGCTCGATTGCCGCGCTGATGACCGTGGTCAAGGGCAGCGACGGCCAGACCCTGGCACACCACATCTCGACCTTCTTCACCTCCATCGCCTCCCACGACACCTACGCATTGCTGATGGGTGTGTACTCGGCGGTGCTCGGCTTCTTTATTCCGTCGGGCGGGGGCAAGTGGATCATCGAAGCGCCGTACGTGATGCAAGTGGCCAATGACCTGCAATACCACCTGGGCTGGGCGGTACAGATCTACAACGCCGCCGAAGCGCTGCCGAACCTGATCAACCCGTTCTATATGCTGCCGTTGCTGGGGGTGTTGGGGTTGAAGGCACGGGATTTGATCGGGTTTTCGTTCGTGCAGTTGCTGGTGCACACACCGCTGGTGTTGTTCTTGCTGTGGGCGTTGGGGACGACGTTGAAGTATTTGCCGCCCGTCATGCCTTGAACGCACCTTCCGATTGATCGCGTGGGGTTGTCTTACTCCAGACAACGGCAACCCCTGACTCCTCCCATCAACGCCTTTCATTAACCTGTCTCGGATTCCTCCTCACCTGACATCAAGGAAAATCCGATGACGCCCCTCTCCAAATCACTGGAAGAACTGATCACTGATATCTACAAGGACGACAACGTGTCGGTCACTGAATACAGGACCTTGCGCGACGACGCCGACCGCCGTATGGCGGCGGTTATCAAGGAGTTCGGCCTGCATAACAACGTGACCGCCTTCCAGAAAGCCATCGACGTGGCGATGCAGCTGTTACAGACCAGTGTCGTTGACGCAAAGAAGGGCAAGTTGACCGACACGGGCGAGGCCATCGTCAAGGATGCAGTGATGGCCCAAGTGGAGTACTTGCGCGCGGGGAGCCAACTGGCTCTGCGCCTGCTGTGATCCGCTGATCCAAATCACTGTCTTCGTTCCGTCACATTGCATTGCTACCGTCCTGCGAAATATCTTGCAACATCTCGCCAGGACTCCCCCCGCAATGAGCGACGATCACGAAGGCCGCCCTACCCCCGATTCCGTAACCTACTCGCCGGTCGATACCAGCCGCCGTCGCTTCCTGGGAGGCGCGGCGGTGCTGGGGGTCGGTGCGACCCTGAGTGCCTGCGGCAACACCAGCGAAGCACCCGGCAAACCGGCGGAGCGGCCACTCACGCCGCAAGAACTCGACAACGCGTTGCACGACCAAGTGAAAACCGTGGTGGTGATCTATGCCGAGAACCGTAGTTTCAACAACCTGTTTGCGGATTTCCCTGGCGTGGAGAAACCGCTGTCGGCACTGTCCGCCGCCGACACCCAGCAACGTGACCGTGACGGCAGCCTGCTAAGCACCCTGCCTCCGACTTGGGGGGGCGTGCTGCAAGTCGGCCCGCAAACGGTGGACGGGGTGACCTACCCGAGCGAAGTGCAATTCCAGGAAAAGCTGCCCAACGCCCCCTTCGCCCTCAAGGGTCCGAACGCCGAAGACCTGCCCCTGAGCCTGGTCACCCGCGACTTGTGGCACGTGTTCTATCAGAACCAGATGCAGATCAACGGTGGCAAGAACGACAACTTCGTCGCCTGGGCCGACTCGGGGGGCCTGGTGATGGGCCATTACGCCCAGTCCCGTTATGCCCTGCGCCTGTGGGACGTCGCCAAAGAGTTCGTGCTGTGCGATAACTTCTTCCAGGGCGCATTCGGTGGCTCGTTCCTCAACCACCAGTACCTGATCAGCGCCACCGCGCCGTTTTACCCGAATGCCGCGCAATCGGTGGCCAAGGCGCAGATCGCCACGCTGCAAAGCGACGACCCCACCGATCCGCGCCTCAAGCCGTTGGACAAGTCCCCAGCCAGTGCCATGACCGGCCCGCCCCAGTTCGGCCCCAGCGCTTTGACCCCGGACGGTTACGCCGTGAACACCCTGGCGCCGCCTTACTGGCCGACCTGGATCCGCGACCCGGAAAACCCGGATTACTCCAAACCCGACCTACCCAATGTGCTGGTGCCGCAAACCCACGAACACATCGGCGACAAGCTGTCGAAAAAGAATGTCGACTGGGCGTGGTACGCCGGCGCGTGGCAAGCCACCTTGGACCAGTTCAAGGATTCAGGCGGTATCCCGAAGATCCCCAACTTCCAGTATCACCACCAGCCGTTCAACTACTTCAAGCAGCAGGGCCCGCAGAACCGGACGGAACGTGACAAGCGCCTGCGCGATGGCGGTCTGGGGGATGAGTCCAGCACCAACAAGTTCTTCGCCGATGCCCAGGCGGGCAAGCTCCCTGCCGTGACGTTCTACAAGCCCCAGGGCAACCTGAATATGCACGCAGGCTACGCCGACGTGGCCTCGGGCGACCGCCACATCGCACGGGCCCTGAAAGTGCTGCAAGAGAGCCCGCAGTGGAAAAACATGGTGGTGGTGGTCACCGTTGATGAAAACGGCGGCTGGTGGGACCACGTGGCGCCGCCCAAGGGCGACCGCTGGGGCCCTGGCACGCGTGTCCCGGCGATCGTGGTGTCGCCGTTCGCGCGCAAAGGCACGGTGGACCATACGGTGTACGACACTGCGTCGATCCTGCGCTTGATCACCCGCGTATTCCAGTTGGAGACCTTGGACGGCCTCAAGCAGCGAGATGACGCGATGATCGCCCGCGGCCAGAAGCCGATGGGCGATTTGAGTAACGCATTACAGTTCAACCTGTAGGTTTTCTTATCCAATAGCGACATGTCGGGCGATTTAGCACGCGGTTTTCCTGGTCAGCCGCTACTGTGTGGAGGTGGGCTTTCACCCCGCGCAGACGGGCTTTCGCTGACAAGGAAACAACAATGTTTAAACCGACCAGGCTGTCCTTCACCCTGGCCGCACTGATGGCCAGTGCGGTCGTACAGGCCGACATCGAGGTACCGCTGGGGAGCACGCAGCGTGTGACCCAACTGTTTGCCTTCCCCAACAATTGCACTGTGATCTGCTTTCGGCCATGGACGCTGGAGCAGACCGCCGAGCATTACCTGAACCAAAGCCTGCAGCGGGATGGCTACAGCCGCGCAAAAGTCAGCGTCAAGACCCATGACGGGCAGGTCTCCGCGACCTTCAGCGGTGTACCTGACAGTTATGGCCAGCCCCTGACGACGTTGCTCAATACCGCCGACCTGGCCTATCAAGGCGCCAGCAAACTCAACAGCGACGGCAAATGGGCCTATAACTGGTACCTGTTCCTGCCGCTGGGCATGGCCCTGGAAAACCGCAAAAGCATCGAGCTGCTGCACTTCCCGCCGGATTACTCGCTGACTCAAGCCCAGGATTACCTGGAGTCAGCCACCACCGACCGCTGGGCCACACTGCTCACCGATAATGGCATCCCGGCCACCGAGACGCCGGCTTACCAGACCATCATCGATATTGCGCCCATCGCCGCGCCTTCCAACGCGGGCAAAGACCTGGAAACCGTCTACAGCTACTTCACCGATTACCAGACGCGCATGGTCCAGGAACTGAGCCTGTCCGCCAAAGGTGCTTTACCGATAGTGGCCTTCGGCGCGCCGGTGCGCAGCTGGATCAAGCAGCAATACGGGCAGACCGTGGGTGTACTGGGCCTGGTGCAGATCAGCCCGAGCGCGGGCCAGACCGTGTCGGTGCTGGGCGCCAACCACCCGAGTTACATCTGGTATGCCGCAAGTCCCGACACCTATGACGGCAACGAGCAGAAAGCCGACGAGGCCGGCTTGAAAGTGATGGGTCAGGACCTGAGCGCCGCCTGCTGGCAGGCCGGAATGGGGCAGAAACCGGCGAGCGACACAAACGTGTTACTCAAGGCGTGCATGAACACCTGGCAGGTCACGCGCAAGGAGCAGACCTGTGAGTTGTTCTATACCTCGGTACGGAATCTGTCCCCGGAGGAAGCAAACGCGAAATGCGCCACACCCGCCATCAAGGCCCAGTTGAAACAGCTGAAAACCGCTCCCCCTGCGCCAACAATCCTGGCCCCGGCGCTGTAGATCGCACAAAAAAAGACCGATTTCTACTGTCAACATTCACAGTAGAAATCGGCCCCATGTTCAGCGAGTCTTGAGCCTCGACCACCCGCTGCAAGACTGGTAGTCAGACACCACTCGCAGGTCGATGCAGCCTAGCCAAGGAGAGTTATGAAAACTCAAGCCAAGGATAAGGCTAAGACCCCTGTGAATGACTGTTTTTACCCTTTCGCGAGCCAATCCTTTGCACGCGGTTACCCCTCGAACCGTGAGTTTCAAGTGGTTCGCAACCGAGAAGGTGATTCCATAGGCATCAAGGCTCGCGTCAACTTTGAAAGCCGAACGTGTATTGCCAAGTTATCCGGCTATGCGCTGAGTGAACCGGGTCAACATGCGTTTCAAATTTCTTCGCGCATTTACCTGTATGACCGATGGTTCATGGGCCTGATCCGTCACTCGTGCGCTCCAAACACTTGCGCCGACACTGACTATTTAGAGCTTTGGACGGTGGTAGCAATCACCGCCGGTACCTGGATCACGCTCGACCTCGCCTTGACCTTCGACTGCTTGCACTGCCAATTTCCCTGCCATTGCGGCGCGGCCAATTGCAGGGGGTGGATCAAAGGCAGAAAGGAACAGATCAACACAGAGGGGCTGCGCTTCCTGGAACAGAAGTGCAGCCCCGGCGGCGCTTAGGCTTCGCCCAACGGCCGCAGACGATACTGCGGTGGCAACTGCTCAAAGCCACTGATGGTGGTGTTCAAGCTCTTCCAGCGACCATCCTTGATGCCATAGATGCAGCCATGGATAGACAGGCTTTGCCCACGGTGCCAGGCGTTTTGCACAATGCTGGTGTGACCGACGTTGGCCACTTGCTGGATCACATTCAACTCGCACATGCGGTCAACGCGCTCTTCTTCGGTCGGCAATTGGGCCAGCACGTCACGGTTTTCGTAATAAAGATCACGAATGGTGCGCAGCCAGCCGTCGATCAGGCCGAACTGCCGATCCTGCATCGAAGCACGGACGCCGCCGCAGCCATAGTGGCCGGTGACAAGGATGTGTTTGACCTTGAGCACGTCCACTGCGTACTGGATCACCGACAGGCAGTTGAGGTCGGTGTGCAACACTACGTTGGCCACGTTACGGTGCACGAACAGATCACCCGGCAGCATGCCGACGATCTCGTTGGCCGGCACGCGGGCGTCGGAACAGCCGATCCACAGGTATTCCGGGGTTTGCTGGCGGGCGAGCTTGGCGAAGAATTCGGGATCTTCCTGTTTGATCGCGTCCGCCCAGCGTTCGTTGTTATCAAGCAGGTCTTGTAGTTCGTTCATCAGGGAAAGCCTCAGGAATGATGCGCAGTTTTGTGACTGACAACCCTTCGTCCAGGTCACGCGACGCGCAAATTAGCTTGAATCTTTGGGGAGCCGAGCCTGTCCACACACTATAAGCCCCACAGTATGAGGATTGGCCATGACTGAATCACGACGTCCCTACGGCGCTACACAGCCTGAACCCATTGATGATAACGAAGATCGCATGGGTTCGATGCGCGAGCTGGATTTTGACGAGAAAGAGCCTACGGCGGAGATTGGTGACGAGATTGCGCGTCGTGAACGTGAACACCTGATGCCCGACGAACGGGTGCGCGAAGCCGGACTGACCGGGGCTTCGACGGCAGATCATGAGTCGACGGATGATGATATGAGCCCGGAAACGCTGATACATGAAGATGGCGCGCGGGATGCTCGGGAGGAAGGTGAAGACCAACCGGCGGATTACGACTTGAGTATCGTGGACGAGGATGAGATTGGCGGCGGAAATGGGTTGGATGAGGCCGAATTGGCCGACTTTGATCCCGTTGACGGCAACCGCTGAAAAAGCGCGATTCAAAATGTGGGAGCAACTGTCTTGATGGTTTTCTTCAAACCATTTTTCCAGAGCAGGCCCGCTCCCCCATTTGGAGTTGCAGTTAATCCACTAAGGTGCAGGCCATGACGACCGCATCTTCGCGCCCACCCACGGCGGGGTAATAATCCCGCCGACGGCCGATTTCGTTGAAACCATAACGTTCATACAGGCGGAACGCGCCGGTATTGCTGTCGCGTACCTCCAGGAAGCACTCACGCGCACTGGCGGCATAAGCGCGGGACATCAGGTGCTCAAGCAGTGCCAGGCCAAGGCCGCGGCCCTGGCTTTCCGGCTTGACGGTAATGTTCAGCAGATGCGCCTCGTCGAGGATGATCTGCACCACGCCGTGCCCCACCTGCTGCTCACCTTCGAACATCAGCCAGATCTGGTATTTGCCCAGCCCGTCGAGAAAGATTCCACGGGTCCAGGGGTGGCTGAATGCCGCGTATTCGATTTTCAGCACCGCGTCGAGGTCGGCCTCGGTCATCGGGCGGAAGGATAAAGCCTCACTCATCGGTTGTTTTCCAACGCGCCATCAGCCGGCGCATGGCTTGCCAGACATCAGCCTTACGCTGTGGCTCTTCCATTAATAATTCCAGGCCCGGCAGGGCCCATACCGAGCCCAGGCCTTCGACCTGCAGTTCTCGGTACCAGGCTTCGGCATTGGCTTCGCCGGCAAAACGCACAGCGGGCAGGCCGATCAGCCACAGGCACACGCAGGGTTCGTCTTCCAGGCGCGCCGAAACAAAACCCTGCACAAAATCCCGTGCAGCCTCCGGGCCCTGGTCCATGTTGCCGCGCACCAAGAGCGGCCAGCGCACCGGGTCGCCGACGATTTGCGGGCTGTCGGGGAGGCCGGCGGCGCGTAGCATGTCCTTGAGCAGCATGTAAGCAGGGTCGCGGGTCTGGAAAGGTTCGCCGGTGGGCAATTCCACCAGCAGCAGGCAGCGCCCAGCCCGCAGTAATTGCAGGGCGAAGCGCGGTGGTGGAACCACCGGGGCCTTGACCACCGGGGCGGCCTCTTCCACCACCTTGGCCGCTTTGACCACCGGCGACGGACGCGGTACGTCGACCTTCGCCCGTTCAACAACCGGGCGTGCTTCACGCACAGGCTTGACCACCGCCACCGGCGCGGCCGCCTCCTCGCCCGACGACTCAAACGCCTCATAGGGCTCAAGCGTCTGCAACAGCTCGGGCCGCGACGGCGCGGCAAACGGCAGTTCGGTGCGGGGCAGCCAGTTGACCACCTGCATGGCGGTCAAGTAAGCGCGACGTCGGGACTCGATAAGCACAGCTCGGCCACTTGTGGATAACTAAAGAGCGGGGATTCTACCGCTGTTCGGCAACAATCGCCCACTGCGCACTGACCGGCTGTGGATAAATCCCGCGTCCGATGCAGTACAATCGCGACTTTTAATCGCAAACCAGCCGGCCATTCCGATGATCGAACCCAAGCGCGTCTTGCGCGCCCTCGCCGAACACTGGGCCCTGCTTGAGCCACTGTGCGAACACTTCGACCAAGGCACTTTGAGCCTGGGCGAGTTGCGCGCGCAGCTGGCGGCCCAACAACTGGACAGCACACCCCAGGACATCACCAGCCTGCTGGACGTATGGATTCGCCTGGATATCCTGGTGCCTGTCGCCAAAAGCCCGAACCGTTTCGAGCTCAACGCACAGATCCACGACTTCCTGGCCTATCTTCGCAAGGAGCACCGGCTTGGCCTGTGCCTGGAAATCGAAGCCTACCTGCGCCACCTCGAGCGCCTGGCCGGTTATATCCAGGACGCGTTCGACATTCGTGATGGCCACGACCTGGCCCGCCAGCTGCGCCTGCTCGACATGCGCGTACGGGACGTGCTGAAAAAACTCGCCAATGACGAACAGGCCCTCGCCGCCGTGGCCGACCGGGCCAAGACCAGCGACCGGCAGATCCCGTTGCGTCAGCGGTACGCCGAGGTCCTGGCGACCTGGGACGAATACGTCGAACCGATGATCCAGCTGGTGAACGCCGACGGCGCCTTCGAACAAGGCGTGCGCAAGGTGGAGAATGTGCTGCTGCGCATGCTCACCGAGCAGCAGCGTCTCGGCCACTTGGTGGACGACGACATGCTGCTGCGCACCCACGCACGCATCCTCGAAATGCAGACCAGCGCCCAGCTGACCTTGCGTCATGCGCGGGAACTGCTGCTGCCGCTGCGTGAAGAAGCGCGCCGGCACAACGCTGTGACCCGTGGCGCGGCGCTGGCGTTGTCGGCGATTCGCCGCAAGGGCCTGGACGCGGTGCCGCAAGCGGCGATGCCGATGTTCACTCGGCCGCAAAGCACTTTCCTCGGCAGTGCCAGCCAGGTCGAAGCCTATGTGTACGCTCTGGCGAATTTCGAACCGAAACCGGCGCGTTTCCCCAAGGCGCACAAGTCCCACAAGGGCGACGCCCAGCGCGCACCGCGCACGGTCAAGGAGATGCTCGAACGCTGCGAAGACGCACTGCCGATGCCGGACTTGATGACCTGGCTGCTGGAGCAGGAGCCGGACGGCGCTACTGACGAATTGCTGTACTGGTTCTCGCGTCTGTCCCGTGAAAAACGCTTCAAGCGTGAACGCCTGGAACGCCGCGATTACCACACAACCGAGCACCAGGTCAGCCTGCGCTCATTCGCCCTGCTCCCGGCCAGCACCGACTCCGCCGAGAATTCTGCGAGCACTCCTTATGCATCTTGATCTATCCGAACTGTCCCAGCTGGCGCCGATCTTTCGCGAGCTGTTCAAGGGTTACCACGTCAGCCGCCGTGACCCGGAGCTGTACGCGCAGCTATCGAACTTCCAGGACCAGTACCGCACGCTGTTCAAGGCCCTGGGTTTTGAGCTGGTCTGCGATACCCGCGGCTTCTACTACTTCGTACCGGATACCGCCGTGGCCGCCGCGCAGGTGAACAAGACCGCGCAACGTCTGGCGTTGTTCACCTTCATCATCGTCGAGCACCTGGCCGACCAGGGCCGCGACCCGATTGCGGTGTTGGACGGTGGCAGCCTTGGCCGCGATGAACTGCCGTCGCTACTGGAGAAATACCGCGACCTGTTTATCCAGGCCGAGGTGCAGACCCAGGAAGAACTCGAAGAAAAAATCATGCGCCGTATGACTCAACTCGGCTTTGCCAGCGAGGACAACGGTATCTATCGCTTCCTGCCGCCGATGCACCGTTTTCTGGATGTGTGTCTGTCGGTGCAGCAAGACCGTGACTTGGCTGCCAGCGTACACAGCGTGTTGCCACTGCCGGCGCCGGTGATCATCGACGAAGACAGCGATGAGAAACTGCTGAAAACCGATGACCCACTGGACTTGAGTGACTTTGCGGACGAAAGCGAAGAAGACGCCCTGGCCCGTGCCATTGCCGAAGAACAGGAGACCGACGCATGAGTAAGGAACGCTACGGCATCCGCCGCTTCGCCCTATTGAACACCGCCGGTTACAGCCTGGGCCTGTTCCCGCTGGAAGAGCCGCTGTCGGTGTATGGCGCGAACAACCTGGGTAAATCCGCCTCGATCAACGCCTTGCAGTTCCCGATCCTGGCGCGCATGTCGGACATGAGTTTCGGCAAGTACACCCTGGAGCAATCGCGGCGCTTCTACTTTGCCACCGACACCAGCTACATCCTCGTGGAGGTCTCGCTGCCCCACGGCCCGCACGTAATCGGCGTGGTCGGGCGCGGCCCGGGCGGTGGTTTCGGTCACCAGTTCTTTGCCTATGCCGGTAAGCTGGATCTGGCTCACTACCAGAAAAACGACACCTGCCTGCGTCAGAAAGAGCTGTTCACCAACCTTGAACGCGAAGGCTTGAAAGCCTACGAACTCAAGCCGGATGAACTGCGTCGTTTGCTGGTAGGTGGCCACACGTCGATCCCGCTGGACCTCACGCTGATCCCGCTGCGCTCCACCAGCGAGCAAAGCCTGAAGACTTTCCGTGCGCTGTTTATCAACCTGCTGCACATGCGCGAAATCACCGCGGCCAAGCTCAAGCAGTTGTTCCTCGATGCGTTTGAACACAGCCTGCGTTCCGGCAGCGTGGATTACATCGCGGCGTGCGAAGAAGCCTTCCGCGATGTAAGACGTATGGAACAGGATTACAACTCGCTGGTGGCCGCTGGGCCGTTAGTGGAGGCCTTGTCCAATGGCGTTCGTCAGCGCGACGTGTTGCGCGGCAAGTTGCATCGCCTATCGCCATTGCTCGATTCGTTACTGGGCACCTGGTCGGACTACGCCAGTGCGCGCAAGGAAGAGCTGACCATCCAGGCCGAGCACTACCGCAACGAACAGGACGCGCTGCAGAACGATCAGCGCGGCGGCACCCAGGAGCTGATGCGTCTGGAACGGGAAATCAGCGGGATCCAGCGTTGGCTGGGCGAGCTGTCGGTGCTCAAGCATCGCTTTGCCCTGGTCGATGACGTGAAAGTGCTGGAGCAACAGCTGCTGGCGGCCAAGGATGCTCACGATGAACTCGCCGGCGCGTTGGCGCAGTCGCGACAGTTCAGCGCCGAGGACTTGGACGAGCGTCTGCGCGACCTGGAAAAACGCTTGAAATCGGTCAAACAGCAGCTCGATCACGCCGACAACAACAGCTATGCCAAGCTGCGGGAAGAATTCTCACAGCAAGATGTCGAGCGCCTGATGCGCCTGTTCAACAGTTCGTTGTTCAGCCTGCCGTTGGGCGAGCATGGCATCACGCTGGACGAGGACGGCCAGTGGGTCAAATCCCTGGAGCAGATCCTCGATGGTTTCAAGGGCGAGCGCTTTGAAGTGCCGGGACTGTCAATCGACATTTCCCACATCGAACCGCCGGCGCTGCAAGCCTTGGCGGACCGCGCCGCATTGCGTGACCAGAAAGAACGCCTGGAAAAAGAACTCAAGCAGCTGAAAACCCAGCAGGCTGTAGCGTCTGACCGTGCCGCGAGCAAGACTCGGACCGAAGCGCTGTACCAGCAGGTGCTGGATGCGCAAAAGGCCCTGGAAGACTTCCGCCGCGCACAGACCCTGAGCGCAGAAGAAGACGAAAAACTGGAAAACCTGGCGCAGATGGAAGCGGCGCAGGATGAGTTGAAACGCTCCAGTGATGCGTTCACCGAGCGCGTCCAGCAACTGTCGGCCAAGCTGCAACTGGTGGGCCGTCAGATCGGCGATATGGAAGCCAAGCAACGTACGCTGGATGACGCATTGCGCCGCCGTCAACTGTTGCCGGCGGACTTGCCGTTCGGCACACCGTTCATGGACCCGGTCGACGATTCCATGGACAACCTGCTGCCACTGCTCAATGACTACCAGGACAGCTGGCAAGGTTTGCTGCGCGCCGATGGTCAGATCGAGGCGCTGTATGCGCAGGTGCGTCTTAAGGGCGTGGCCAAGTTCGACAGCGAGGATGATGTTGAGCGTCGCCTGCAGTTGCTGATCAACGCCTATGCACACCGTACCGATGAAGCCCTGACGTTGGGCAAGGCACGGCGTGCGGCGGTCACCGACATTGCGCGCACCTTGCGCAACATTCGCAGCGACTACGACAGCCTTGAGCACCAGTTGGCATTGTTTAACCGCGAGATCAACAAGCGCCAGGTCTCCAACCTGCAAAGCTTCCGCATCGTGCTGGCTCCGAACAAGGAAGCCCTCAAGCATATCGACCAGATCATCCACAGTGCCGGCCAGTATGAAGAAGGCGAGACCCTGTCGGTGTTCGACCTGAGCCAGAGCGCCGAACAAGACAACAAGAACGAAGAGGCCAAGGAATACCTGGCGCGCCTGGTGGCCGCCAACCATAACCAGTTGGGCCTCAAGGACTTGTTCGAGCTGGCGTTCGAGATCACCAAGGTGCATGGTCAACCGGTGATTCACACCGATATCGATGGCGCGGCGTCCAACGGCACCACCATGACCATCAAGGCGTTGACCAACATGTATTTGTTGCTGCACTTGATGGACCGCGACCAGGCCGGGCGTGTGCGCTTGCCGTACTACCTCGATGAGGCAGCGGACATCGATGAGAAAAACCAGGCGGCATTGCTGGAGACCAGTTTGCAACTGGGCTTTGTGCCGATTCTGGCGAGCGTGAAGCCGCAGGTGTCGGCGCAGGTGGCGATCGACTTGGAAGGTGGCAGCGGGCCGAACGGGATCTACATCGACGAAGCGGACTGGAAGTACATCCGCCGACACGATGTGGTGAAGGCGACGATGAATGTGCAGGCGGATGAGCCGGAGCTGGATGAGGTCTAGTTTGTTCAGCTGAAATGCAAAAGGCCCCTGGATGAGAATCCAGGGGCCTTTTTGTTGTCTGTGTCCCGTCCTGAATAAGGTTTACACCTTCTGACCTATCTTCAGGAGGAGCCAATGGATGCGGGCAAAAGGCGAAGCCAGCGTGACTACACGCTAGCCTTTAAATTATCGGTCGTAGACCAGGTCGAAAAGGGCGAGTTGAGTTATAAAGAGGCTCAACGGCGCTACGGCATTCAGGGCCGGTCCACGGTACTGGTCTGGCTGCGCAAGCACGGCCGGCAGGACTGGAGTCAGGGCGCCTCAATTCGAGAACCGAGGAGCAGGTCCATGACTGAGCCACCCCTCCCGCTAACACCCGAGCAGCGGATCAAAGAGCTCGAAGAGCAGTTGGCGCTAAGCAACCAGAAAGCGCAGTTCTTCGAAGCCGTCGTGAATGTTCTGAAGAATGACTACGGTGTTTCTGTCGTAAAAAAGCGACCCGGCAAGTCCTCTCGCAAGGGCAAATCCAAGACCTGAGCATCACCAGGGCTTGCCTGTTCATGGGCATTTCGCGCCAAGCATATTACCAACGAAATCGGGCTTTCGACGCGAGGGCTCGCCAAGATCAAGAGGTGATGGACTTTGTTCTTGAAAAGCGCCGACGCCAGCCACGGATCGGCACGCGCAAGCTGCATTACCTGATGAGCGTCGAATTTGGCGCATCAGTGCAGGTCGGCAGAGACCGCCTGTTCAGCATCCTGCGCAACGCTCGAGAACTGGTTGTGCGCAAACGGGCTTACCACAAAACGACGGACAGCCATCACCGCTTTCGCCGCCATCCTAACCTGCTCAAAGCGGGCCAGAAGCAGATCGTACCCAACAGGCCAGAGCAGGTGTGGGTTGCAGACATAACCTACCTGCCGACACAGGAAAGCGTGGCTTATGTGAGCCTGGTGACAGACGCTTACTCGCGCAAGATCGTAGGCCATCATGTGCATGCGAGTTTGCATACCGAGTCGGTGATCAAAGCGATGGAAAAGGCAGTTGGTGAACGCCAAACCACGCTTCCACTAATCCATCATTCAGACCGCGGAGCCCAATACTGCTCTGAGCTTTATCAGCGCTTGCACGCCAGTCATGGCATCAGATGCTCGATGACCGACGGCTATGACTGCTACCAGAATGCTCTGGCGGAACGGATAAACGGCATTTTGAAGACCGAGTTTCTGCTGTATCGCCCTAAAAATCTGGCGGATGCAGTGAAGATGGTGGGTGAGTCGGTGCTGATCTACAACGGGGAAAGGCCACACATGTCCCTGAAATACAAAACGCCCGATGCGGTGCATCGAGCGTTTTGAGACTGAAACAGGTGTAAACCTATTTCAGGACTAGACACTGTACTGGCCTCTTCACAGGCAAGCCCGCTCCCACATTTGACCGAGTACATCCTTTGGAAAGCGGTCGAGTGTGGGAGTGGGCTTGCTCGCGAAGGCCGCGCCTCGGTCTATTTGCCGAGTGGGATTTTAGGCGCCCAGGTCAGCCATTCATCTTCGAATTTGTCGAACAACGGAAAGGTTTGCTGTGGGCGGGCGGCGTTGCCCATGCGTTCACCGTCTGGTGTGGCGAAGGCGATACCGCCGGCGACCAGGGTTTCCAGGGACTCAGTGCGTACGGTGGCGCCTTTGAACAGGCCGAAGTCGAGGCCAAAGCCGCTGGTGTTCCAGAAGCGGCTGCCGCTGCGCACCAGTGGTGCATATTTAGGCTCGATCAAAATATGGATCAATACGCGGTCTGCGGTCTGGCCCAATTCGTAGCCGGTCACTTTGCCCACGGTGACTTCGCGGTAGGTGACTGGTACGCCTTCCTTCAGTGAACCACGACGTGCGGCGCTAAGTGTCAGGCTCAGGCCAGCTTCCTGGTGGATGGCCTCAGGAGGTTGGTCCAGCGCAACGAAGCTCTTTTGCGGGCCGGCATTTTTCGCCGCAGGTTGCACTTCGATGTATTGCCCGGTGACCAGGGTTTCCAGATTGGAGGTCTTCATCAGACCCAGCTCAGGCTTGACCACCCAGAACTGGCTGCCAACGCGCGCAATGCGGTCCGCTACCTGAGTAATACGTGCGCTGAGCAGCACCGATTGCATGTCGGCACTGAGGTCGACACTTTCGATCTTTCCGACGTCCAGGCCCTTGAAACGCACTGGCGTGCCAGGGCGCATGCCGTCGGCGCGGTCAACCTTGATGGTCACCAAGGTGCCGTGTTGGTTGGCAGCCTCGCGGTCGGCAAACAGACGAAAACGCGGGATGCGCTTTTTCAGCGGTACGTTCGGCTCGGGGGTTTCGAAGGCGATGCCGCCGGCCATCAGGCTGGCCAGGGATTCACTCTTGACCTGGATGCCACCGGTGAGACCACCGGTGAGGGTGACGCCGCTGGCATTCCAGAAACGCGTGGAGCCGTTGACCAGGTTTTCGTATTCCTTCTCGATGTGGACGCCGATCACCAACTGTTTGTTCTTGCGCGAGAACTGGTAGCTCTGCACCGAGCCGACTTTTACCTGCTTGTAGAGGATCGGGCTACCGACATCCAGGGAGCCGAGGTTGTCGGTGAACAGCACCATGTGCAGGCCGGGCGAGCGCAGGTCCAATGGTGGTGCCTTGGCGCGAGCCACGAATTCGCGCTGTGGGGCGCTGCCTTTGTCACCGGGGCGGATGGCGATGTAGTTGCCTTTGACCAAGGCTTCAAGCCCCGTGATGCCGGCCAGCGAAATCGAGGGCTTGACCACCCAGAACTGGGTGTCTTGCACCAGATAATCCTCGGCCAGTGGGTCAAGGGTCAGTTCTGCGTTGGCGCTGGATAGGTCTGGGTCGATCTTCAAGGTTTTCAGGCTGCCGACTTGAATGCCTTTGTACATCACTGGCGTGCGGCCAGCTTGCAGGCCTTCGAAGTCGGTGAGCTTGACCTTGACCCGGATACCGGCTGCGGCCGCGTCAAAATCTTCGTACAAACGGAAGGGCAGGCTCGGATCGGTCGGTGGGCTGTCCTTGCGATTTTCCGGTGTCGCGAAGGCGATGCCGCCGGCGACGATGCTGGAAAGGGATTCGCTGCGCACTTTTACACCGGAGAGATTGGCGTCGATGCTGATGCCGCTGGCGTTCCAGAACCGTGTGTGTTTACGCACCAGGCTAGCGTAGGTAGGTTCGATGTAGACCTTGATCTCAACGGTGCTCTGGTCTTCAGAAAGCAGGTAGCTTTTGACCTGACCGACCTGGATCTGTTTGTAGAACACCGGACTGCCACGGTTGAGCGAGCCAAGACGGTCGGCTTTGACCGTCAAGTGCAGGCCCGGTTTGGCGTCGGACAAAGGCGGCTCTTCGGAAAGCGCCTTGAACTTGCGCGTGGGTTCCCCGTCACCCGGGCTTGCAGCGATGTAGTTGCCTGACACCAGGGTTTCCAGGCCGGTGATACCGGCAAGGCTGACGCTCGGTTTGACCAGCCAGAAACGCGTGTTGGTCTTGAGGTACTGGTCGACGTCCTTGTCCATCTCGATGGTGGCGATCACCCCGCGATTGTTACCCTCGTCGTCCAAGGCCAGCGCTTTGACCTTGCCCACCGGCATGCCTTTGTAGACCACTTCGGTCTTGTTGACCTGGATGCCTTCACCGCTTTCAAAGCGCACTTGGATATCGATGCCCTGTTGGGAATAGGCACGCCACCCCAACCAACCACCAATGATCAGGGCAATCAGGGGCAACACCCAAATGGCCGACCAGTTGGAGGCTGGGCGGGTTTTAGCTTTAGGCAAATCACTCATGGTCGTCGTCCGACTCCGTGTTATCCCAAATCAGTCGGGGATCGAAAGTTACTGCGGCAAGCATCGTCAAGATCACCACACTGGCGAACGCTGCCGCGCCGAGATTGGCCTCGACGCTGGCAAGTCGCCCAAAGTTTACAACCGCCACCAGAATGGCGATCACGAAGATATCCAGCATGGACCAGCGGCCAATGAATTCGATAAAGCGGTACATCACAATGCGTTGTTGCGCGGACAGCGGTTGGCGACGCTGCACCGAGAACAGTAGCAGACCTATGCCGACCAGCTTGAACGTCGGCACCAGGATACTGGCGATAAACACCACGGCGGCGATAGGGAACATGCCATGTTGAACGAGTTGGATCACACCGGCCATGATGGTACTGGGATCCCCCTGCCCCAGGGAATTGATCGTCATAATGGGGAGCAGATTAGCGGGGATGTACAAAATTGCCGCCGTGATCAACAGTGCCCAGGTACGAGTGAGGCTATTAGGCCGCCGGGCATGGATCAGCGCACCGCAGCGCGTGCAGAGTTGCTCGTCGCTATCCGGGTCTTGCTTGTTCAACTCATGGCATTCGGTACAAATCAGAATACCTGCATCAATCGCCCGCATGATCGTCCTCTCCTGACAACGCTTGCCAGATCTGGTGGGGCGACATCACCACCTCGAGCAGCACCTGAACCATTAATAAGCTGACAAAACAGACAAGCCCAAGGCCTACCGTGATGGCGGCCATGTCGGCGAGTTTAACGATCGCCACCAGTACGCCCATCAGATAGACCTCCAACATCCCCCAGTCTTTCATGTGATGATAGATGCGGTACAACAGCAGTCCATAACTGCGGCCGATGTTCCAACGGATGCTGAGCAACACTGCCAGTTGGCAAAGCAGTTTGAGCAAGGGGATGCCCATGCTGCATAGGAATACAACGGCGGCAACGCCTTGCATGCCGGTATCGAACAAGCCGACGACGCCACTCCATACGGTGTCTTCAGAGGACTGCCCCAGTAGATTGAGCTGCATGATCGGCAAAAAGTTCGCGGGTATGTACAACAGCAACGCCGCCAGCACCAAGGCCAGGCTTCGCTCAACGACGTTGTGGCGGTGAGCGTACAGCTCGTAACCGCAACGCGGGCATTGGGCTTTTTCGCCAAGGGCGAGTACTGGTTTGCGCATCAGCAAGTCGCACTCATGGCATGCCACCAGGTCGTCCAGTGGTAAATCCGATACCTCATGGGCATCAACCGGCTCGGGCATAAATAGGGCTCGGACTCTAAAAAAGGTTAGGTGCCTATTCTAGTAGTCTGGTTCAGAAATAACTGTGCAAATTTGTCGGGGCGTTTGCGGTAGTTGAGTTTTCGCCGCCCAAAACAAAACCCCATCTGCTTTCGCAAATGGGGTTTCGGAATTTAATCTTGACGATGACCTACTCTCACATGGGGAAACCCCACACTACCATCGGCGATGCATCGTTTCACTGCTGAGTTCGGGATGGGATCAGGTGGTTCCAATGCTCTATGGTCGTCAAGAAATTCGGGTACTGAGTCGCGACCTGTTGGCCTCGCTTCAGCAAATTGGGTATGTGACAGCATTCGGTGTTTTGTGAGGTTCGAACTTTCGGTTCATTTCGTCTTCACACACCGCAATCTGATGCTCGTTAGAGTAGTCAAATTGCTTGGGTGTTATATGGTCAAGCCTCACGGGCAATTAGTATTGGTTAGCTCAACGCCTCACAGCGCTTACACACCCAACCTATCAACGTCGTAGTCTTCGACGGCCCTTCAGGGAACTCAAGGTTCCAGTGAGATCTCATCTTGAGGCTAGTTTCCCGCTTAGATGCTTTCAGCGGTTATCTATTCCGAACATAGCTACCCGGCAATGCCACTGGCGTGACAACCGGAACACCAGAGGTTCGTCCACTCCGGTCCTCTCGTACTAGGAGCAGCCCCTCTCAAATCTCAAACGTCCACGGCAGATAGGGACCGAACTGTCTCACGACGTTCTAAACCCAGCTCGCGTACCACTTTAAATGGCGAACAGCCATACCCTTGGGACCGGCTTCAGCCCCAGGATGTGATGAGCCGACATCGAGGTGCCAAACACCGCCGTCGATATGAACTCTTGGGCGGTATCAGCCTGTTATCC